>NZ_CP147017.1:2072500-4665000 GCF_037126295.1 Bernardetia sp. Wsw4-3y2
GTTATTAAGCTGTTGTTTTATAATTAAGAATCAAAGTTGATTTTGTATATGTAACATATACGGTTATTCTTTTTGATTATTAATTCCGTATTACTTTTGTTTTAAGAATTGACAGAAAGTTTTTTTTATGATAATTAATTAATATTGCTATAAATTAATTGATACTTAAATTTTCCTGTTTTGTTCATCTTTCCTGCATGTCAAGGAACTTGTTACCAAATGCAAAACAATAAATTGAATTACTTTAGTAGTTGTGAATTATGACTTCATTTGTCAAATTCAAATTAATCTTTCGTTACATTTTGATTAACTTTTTCATTTTGTTTCTGAAAGGTCTTACAAAGATACGAGCTTTTTTTCTTAACTTCCAAATAAAATTTTAATTATTTTTTAGTTATTTTGAAAAGAATAAAAACGTTTTTAATTTGTTTTCATTAGCTCCTTCCGTAAGGGAATGCAAAGGTAAAACTTAATTTTTAAACTACCAAATTTTATTTCTAAAATCTTTAAAGTTTTTTTTGTTTTAAAACCTCTGCTTAAAACGAATACTTAATATTAAATAACTTAAACATTCGTTGTTTTTTTTTGGAAGTACAAAGGTAAGAATCTTTATTTTAAAAACAAACTAAAATTTACATTTTATCTATTCTTTTTATTTCAACTCTTTATCTTTTTACTTACTTTTTCTTTCAGCGTTTCTGAAAGGGAATGCAAAGGTAAAACTTAATTTTTAAACTACCAAATTTTATTTCTAAAATATTTAAAGTTTTTTTTTGCTTTAAAACCTCTACTTAAAACGAATATTTATATTTATTAAATAACTTAAACATTCGTTGTTGTTTTTTTTTGGAAGCACAAAGGTAAGAATCTTTATTTTAAAAACAAACTAAAATTTATATTTTATTTATTCTTTTTATTTCAACTCTTTATCTTTTTACTACCTTTTTCTTTCAGCATTTCTGAAAGGGAATGCAAAGGTAAAACTTAATTTTTAAACTATCAAATTTTATTTCTAAAATATTTAAAGTTTTTTTTTGCTTTAAAACCTCTACTTAAAACGAATATTTATATTTATTAAATAACTTAAACATTCGTTGTTGTTTTTTTTGGAAGCACAAAGGTAAGAATCTTTATTTTAAAAACAAACTAAAATTTATATTTTATTTATTCTTTTTATTTCAACTCTTTATCTTTTTACCACCTTTTTCTTTCAGCATTTCTGAAAGGGAATGCAAAGGTAAAACTTAATTTTTAAACTATCAAATTTTATTTCTAAAATCTTTAAAGTTTTTTTTTCGCTTTAAATCCTTAACTATATTTGTCTCTTTTCCCTCGTTTGGGAGTGCAAAGGTAAGAACCTTTTTTAATTCTGCAAACTATTTCTATAAAAAAATAAGACTTTTTGAAACTTTTTTAGGCTTTAATTTGTTTACCTAAATTTCCAAAGAAGACAAGCTGTTGATTATAAACAAGTTGTATGTAATTAGAAATAGATTTACTTATTAAAGACTATCAAGGTTGTTTTTGTAGACCAGTCTTACAGACTGTTGAATAGGATAAAACACTGCTTTTTATGTTCAGACAAGATATCTGAACTACTATAAATTCAAACTATGATAAGGTTTATTATATAGTAAAATTGCTTACAAATTAACACTATCTTTCCATTTCCATAGATACATTGCTGCAAAAGTTCGATATGGTTTCCATTTTTCAGAATGCAAATGCATTACCTTTATTAACTCTTTTCCTTTTTCATCTGTTTTTAGAAGTTTTTGCATCGCTTGTTGGATTCCTAAATCTGCCACAGGAAAAACATCTGGACGCCATAAAGTAAACATTAATAACATTTCAACTGTCCATCTTCCTACTCCTTTTATTTGTGTGAGGTACTTTATTACTTCTTCATTGTTCTTTTGATTGATAAGTTCTATAGATATGTCGTTATTCTGAGAAAATAAAGCTACCTCTCTTATATAAGTCATTTTCTGTTTCGATAATCCTACTGACTTTAGAATTTCGGCATCAGTTTCTAATAAAATAGTTGCATTTGGTGAAACTCCATCAAATAAATCTAGAAAACGTTTGTATATGGTGTTTGCAGCTTTTACAGAAAGTTGTTGAGAAACAATAGCTTTTATAAGAGCAGCCATAACATTTACTTCACTTTTGACAGTTTCATTCTCAAAGTCTTTAAATGTATTAATTTCTATGTTCTCTAATATAGGAACAAATAAAGGATCTTTAGACAAATGATATTTAGCTTTTTGAAGCATGTTTTTTCTAGTTTGAATACTCTATCTATAATTAAGATGTAACATAACGAAAAAACGTATTTCCTCAAAATAGTAATATGAGAATTGTTGTAAATAATAAAGTATGGCTTATTCTGGCAAACTCTTAGGGTAAACGCACGAAAGATTTATGAGAAAATCAGTTTTTCTAAGTAGTCTTTATTTAAGCTTGCTTTAAATCTTCTTTTTTTTAGACTTAATTTTTCATCCGAACGCTTTACTTTATTTAAAGCTATTTTTCTTAAAATATTTAGATTCACTTGTGAATGAGCTGTTCTGCTTCTATTTTTATCTTCTTGAAATGTTACATCTAAGTGCCAATGTAGCTGATTTTCTATTCCCCAATGTCCTCTAACCTACTGATTAAAATAAGCTGCCGTATTTATTTTGCTACTTATGTAATATCTTGTTTTGCAGATAGTTATATTTTTTTCTATATGCTCATATTCTATTCTAACAAGTGTTTTTAACCCTTTCCACTTTTCCAAAAAATTAGTTTCTAATAGCTGATCAGCTTTCATAATACTACATTTTCTAATCTCAGTCCTTCCGTGTAGAGTATCTTCTGTTATATCGGTCTGTTCTGGTGCTACTTTTGACCAAACAAATTCATCATTTACTTCTTCAAATAGCTTTTTTTGGTTCTTTTACAAGGCTAAAATATAATCTCCTCCTTTATCTATTATCTGATGCGCTATATTTTCTTGTGTTCCCATAGCATCTATAGTAATCGTACTACCCGTTATATCTATTGAGTTAAGTAGAATAGGTATAGAGGTCTTTTCATTACTTTTTTCTGCTACTTTGGTCTGACCTACGCATAATTTATGTTCATTTACCCAAGCACTAACAATATAAAGTCCCTCATTACCTTTACTTTTAGGCGAATAGCCTTTTACTTTTTTACCATCAATATTGATATGTGTACCTACTAAACTATGGATAAAATCAAAACCATCATTCTTCAAAATTTCTATCAAAACAGAGGGATCTAAAAGTTGAAAAACCCTGTTGAAAGTATCGTGAGAAGGAATACCGTTAGGAAGTTCTATAAATTGTAAGAGCCATTCAAAGCATTCTTTTCCCAAAGATTCCATATCTTCGAAGTCTTTACCATTAGATATCAAGGCGCAAAGAGCTATAAAAAGTATATCACAAAGTTTATGTAGAACTTTCCAAGGTTGTCTGAAATCTTTAATATCAGAAAACAAAAAATTAATAGAGTCTTGCATTAAATAGAAAATAGAAAATAAACCAATAAAGATAAGTTTTTTTTCGTGCGTTTACCCTAATCTTTAATAGGTGTTTGTACATTTTGTGGAAATCCTGTATAAGCAAAACATAAAAAAATAAGACTACAGAAAATAAATTTCATAATTGGTAAAAAGTTAAAGTTTGAATCGAAAAAACCGTCGTAAAAGCGATTACTTTACCGACGGCTTTATTAAAAAATAAAATGATATTAAAAAACTTAGAAAATTTCGTCTTTCTTTACTCCCATAAATGTCATAACAGGATATTTGCAAGTTATTGTACCTTTTATTGGAACTAGATTTTTTCCTTCATGGGTTTCGGCTGTATTAGGTCCTCCCATTGCATCTATTTCAAATTTTACTTCTTCGTCAGAAAAAGAAAGAACTTTAAGAGTTCCTGTTTTTACTACAATTATTTGCATACCCATTGGATTAGTATCAGTAGCTTTACCAGTAGTTATAATTTGTAGTGTTGGACTGACTTTATCATCTTTTCCAACATCTTCAAAATTAATTACCATTGAGGTTTTAAATTGGTTTTTGTTTCCAGAAATACCAAACTGTAAACCACTTTCTTTTCCATCTTGTGTTTGCATAGATAACATAGTAGCTATCACAACTTTCTCACTTTCCTTACCAGCTCCAGAAGCAATTTGAAAAACAGGTTGATTGATTTTACTATTCAGATGCTTTCCATCTATAGTCAAGTCTAATTGACCTGTAGCTTTTTCTGTATCTGATATATTAGAGGTTTCTACATCTGTTCCTATAGCAGCACCAACCATTTTTTCAGCAATAGTTTCATTGATTTTGTCTTCTACATACTTTTTAGGATTACAAGAAACGAAAGTAAGAATGAAAAATGATAAAACAGAGTATATTAAAATTTGAGTTTTCATTTGAATATTTTTTTAATAAGTAGTTTATATTTGGTTACTAATTCTGAGAAGTGTCTGTGAAAAAAAGTGAGCTAAAGCAAAGCCTAAGCCCACTTTGATACAAACTACTCTATCAGAAAGAGATAAATTTGGTTTTTTACTTTTACTATTTTAGTTTCCACCTTTCATAAGTCCAGACATATCCATAACCTTATAGCTACTCATATCAATTGTGGAGTTTTGGTTTTCATTTACCTCTGTAACAGTCATTTTTGTTTTTTCTCCTGTTTTTTTATCTATTGATTCCATTTCCATCGTAAACTCTAATGGAACAGCCATAAGTTGGTTTTTATCTTTTTTATTTTGAATCATCATTCCTGCAAAGGCTTTGAATTGAGATAATTTGACTTGTTTGGTTGTCCAAGAAGTAGCTTTCATATCATTACTTTCCATAATGGTTTCCGAACATGTATAACCCAAAATGTTTTTTGTACGTCCTGTACGAGTAATTTTGACATCTTTCATTGCCTGATCAGGATTTTGTTCTTGTTCTTGTGCCTGCTCATAATTTTCAATATTTGGCATTTTCATCGCAATAGCTTGTTTTTGGTCTTCCATAATTGTTATCATAGCTTGCTGCGAACCATCAACAATTACTTTTGATTCTAAAGATTTGATTTTTCCATCTTTAGTCGATTCCATCACTTCCATTGCCATATAATTAGGGTCAGCAGAGTTGTAGTAGCGTATAAACATATCACCATCTTCTTTTCCATTCTTTTTGTACATCTGCATACGCATCACAAAATTAGAATTGAAATTATAGCTTGATTTTATATCTATTTTTTCTCCATTTCCTCCTCCAAGAAGATTATCCAAAAATCCTGAACCCGTATTATTTTGTGTTTCTGTGGATTGATTCGAATTGTTTTCAGAGTTATTGTCGTTCTTTTCTTCCTCTTTTTTCTTCTTCTTTTTCTTGCGTTTGAAAAGTCCTTCAATGGCATCCAAACCTTCATCAAGTTTATTATCGATTTTGTTATCGATACGATTATTTGTTTTGTTTTTTGCTTTTTCTTTTGTCTTTTCTACTGTTTGGTTTTGAGCCATTGCTTCAAGTGTAGAAAATGAAAAAATAAGACTTAGAATTGCAATTAAAAAATAAGTTTTCATGTTTAGTTTGATTAAATTGATTAGAGTAGTAGTGATTTAAAATAAAAGTGAAAACAATAATTAAACTCAGGTAAGTACTTAGTCAATTAGTGCCTTCACTACTACATACAAAAAACAACGTACAAACTAGCTCATAAAAACTTAAAAAAGTTTTATTTTTTTAGAAATAAGTCTTATTGAAATAAAAATTTATTCTAGTCAAATCAATACTTCTCAAAATAAAGTGTATCAAATTCTATAAGTAGACTATCTCTTCGTTGTAAAATCAATTGTTCTAAATTTAACCCTAAAACTTTGAATTTCAAAGTATCTTCTTTTCTTGAAGGATTAGAATAAGGTAAAAGCAAAATAGAATCTTCAAAAATCCAGTTTCTGTACGTTGTTCCTCCATATTGTGTGGCTTGGCGAAACAAAAAAGCTGTATCTTCTACATTTAATGTTACAGGAAATTTTTTTATAACAGAATCAGCTACTCCACGTTTACCTGTTAGGCGAAAAAGTTTCCAACTTCCTTCAAATTTTTTAGCAAATTCATCTTTCATTTTTTCAGAGTTGTTCTGACACGAAAATAAAAAGAATGATAAAATAGCAAGAAGTAAAAATGATTTTATAGTTTTCATTTCAATAATGATTTTTTGGCAAATAATTTAGGTTTCAAATATCGCAATTTAAAGTTTCCTATTCTATAAAGGAGAATAAACAAAGGCTAAAAGCTCAATAGACAATAATTTATTTTTATCGAAAAAAAATTGTTTCTAAAGAATAAGATTTGTATTTTTTGGAATAAAAAAATGAAGTAACTTTAAGCCAAAATATATAAATACAAATTCAAACACACCTAACCCACACGTTCGATATGACAGATAAAGATAGAGAACATTTAGAACAAGGCGCAAAATTCTATAAGGATGTTGTTGGCTCTCTAAATAACGCTGCAGCACTAACAAAGCACCCAAAAGGATTGCTTGAACAAATTATTGTTCCAAATAGTGTATATGAAATGAGTTTTCCACTTCATTTAGATAATGGAGACTATCAAGTAATTAAGGCTTGGAGAGTTCAGCATTCTCATCACAAACTTCCTGTAAAAGGAGGTATTCGTTTTGCTGAAGCTGTAAACGCAGATGAAGTAAAAGCACTGGCAACACTTATGTCTTTTAAGTGTGCACTCGTAAATGTTCCTTTTGGTGGAGCTAAAGGAGGAGTAAAAATCAATCCTAAAAAATATACTGCTCGCCAACTAGAAACAATTACACGCCGTTATACAACAGAGCTTGTAAAAAAAGAAATGATAGGGCCTTCTATTGACGTTCCTGCACCAGATTACGGAACAGGAGCAAGAGAAATGGCTTGGATTGCAGATACGTATGCACTTCTTCGCCCAGGGATTAATGCCCTTGGTTGTGTAACAGGTAAGCCTCTTTCTATGCACGGAATCCGTGGGCGTACTGAAGCAACAGGTTTAGGAGTAATTTATGGTATTCGTGAAGCAATGAGTATTGCTGAGGATATGAAGGATTTAGGTTTAGAACCTGGATTAGCAGGAAAAACAGTTATCGTACAAGGTTTTGGTAATGTTGGTTATCATGCAGCACTTTATGCACAACAAGAAGGTGCAATCATAGTCGGAATTGCTGAGTACGAAGGTGGAGTATATAACAAAGATGGTTTTGATGTGGAAGATTTGTTCCGTCATCGTAAAGAAACAGGTTCTCTTATGGGTTACCCAAAAGCACAAGAAGTCAAACCAAGCAATCAACTTATGGAGTTTGAATGTGATATTTTGATTCCTGCTGCATTAGAAAACCAAATCACAGAAGAAAATGCACCAAGAATAAAAGCAAAGGTAATTGGAGAAGGTGCAAATGGTCCTATTACTAGAGAAGCAGAAGCAATTTTATTAGCTAAAGGCAAAATGATTTTGCCTGATTTTTACTTAAATGCTGGTGGTGTTACTGTTTCTTATTTGGAATGGCTAAAAAATCTTTCTCGTGTTTCTTTTGGTAAAATAACTAAACGTTATGACCAAATGGAAAATACTCGTATTGTTCAAGCGATTGAAGCTGCGACAGGAAAAGGAGTTGGTGATGATCTTCGTAAAATGATTATGCGTGGTGCTGATGAGCGTGATTTAGTAAACTCTGCATTAGAGGAAACTATGATTACTTCATACCATCAAGTAAGAGAAACTTTCAAAACCTATAAAGATGTAAAGAGTTTGCGTAACGCAGCCTTTATTACTTCGATTGATAAAATTGCAATTGCTTATATGGAATCAGGAATTTTTCCTTGATTTGACCAAATTAGAAAACAACTTAAACTTTGTTATTCAAAGTATAGAGTTATTTTTTATGAAATTTATAAAAAACCATTTCTTCGCAAGGAGGAATGGTTTTTTGTTTGTTTTTACCTCCAAAAACCAAATTTTATTCACATTTTTTAGAGTTATCCACATTTTGAATAAAGTTATCCACATTGTTAGCCTTATTTTCTCCTTTTTTCTGATTTAACACGTTATTAACATTAGAAATCCAAACTTTATTCGATATTTTTTAGAGTTATCCACATTTTAACAAAAGTTATCCACATTTTGAAATATATTTTTAGTTTTTTTCACTTGTTATTTTTAAAAACTAATCTTATTTGCAGACTTATCAACATATCCACAATAAAATGTGAATAACTTCTTTGTTTTCAACACTTTCAACTCCTTTTTTCTTGTAAAAACGAAAGTTATTCACTTTTTCGACACTTATACACAATTTGTGTGAATATCTGTGCATAACTCGCCTATCGATTGTGTGTAACTCATGTTAAGAAGTAGTTACTAACAGATGTTGATAACGTTACCAACAGTAAGTTTATGGTTATCAACAGGTTATCCACAATGTGTATAAAAAGTGCTTATCAAATGTTGATACTGTGGATAAACCACATAATAAACTGATTATCAGTAAATTAACAGGTTGATAACTTTTAAAAAAGTGTGGATAACCTCTATTTTTCTGTGGATAACGTGTTGATAACTAGACTTATCAACTTATCAACACTATAATAGTAATAGTAGGGGGTTTTTAAAAAAAGAATTTCTTATTAATTAGTGTGTGAATAAGTTTTGAAATTGAGAAGAAAAAAAATTTTTTTGAGATGGATTTGAAAATTATTTCACTTTTTATTTCTGATGTAATTGCAGCAACTTGTATTCGAATTTCGTGGAGAAAGGAATAAATGTTATCGAACCTTAAACTTAATTCTATTATGTCCTACAAAATAATTCTGAATATTTTGATTCTATTTTTATGTACAAGTTGTTGTGCTTGTGGAGATGAATGTTGGGAAACGACAGAGGCTTTTTATCTCAGACCCATAGATAAAATAACAGGAGAAAATATTTTAATTAAATATGATACACTTATAGGAGATTTTTATTTAACTGATAGTTTTAATAATAAGGTAAATGCAACAGTAAGAGAAACAACTTGGTATGATAATCCTCCTTATTTAATTGTAGGAGTTGATGAAGAAGGGTATATTACTGATAAGCTATTTAAACTATGGATTAAAGATATGTATATAGGAAGTTTTGTTTTGAAAACCCAAAAAACGAAAGCAAATATCATATCTTGTTGTTCGTATTACAAAATAAATGAGTTGAAATTTATAGAATCTACTATTAGTTTAACTAAACAACCACAAGAAGAAAAACAACCTTTTTACGAAATAAAATTTTAAAAAAGTTCCATTTAAGTCAAATAAAAAGTATATTCAGAATTAATACAAATAAGATGATAATAGATAAATAACTGATAATTATGGAATTAATAAATATATAGTTGGGTTAAGAGGTAGTTAATTTAATCTAAAACCTTCAAAAAAATGGGAAGGAATAAAATTAGCTTTTAATTAAATCCTATCAATCTTAACTACTATTATTATGACTGCTTTATTTACCAAAAATCAGAAAATCCAAAATCAACCTAAATTCAGAACCACAAAAGAAGTTCTTGAAAATCTTTACTTCCAAAAAGCAAAGCACGAAAAACACTTCTTTGATTTTGAAAAGGAATTAGAAGGAATTCAGTTACGTATTTTGGAGATTAGAAATCATCAGAATCATCACAAAGAGAAAATTTTTGCTTTAGACAAAGAAATCCAAAAGCATAACAAGAAGCCAAAGCCAGCAAAACAGAAATACAATTACACTAGCTTTTATGTTTTTGCAGGACTTTTAATCGCTATTTTTATAGCTGCTTTATATTTTCTTTTTACACAATTTATTGCAATCTAAATTGTTAATTTTATAAATAATTAAAGCCTTATTCAATCCGTATATTTCGGTTTTGAATAAGGCTTTTTTGATATATAAAAAGTTATCAACAAATTTCTATGTTAAATTTTTATTGGTTTTTGTCTTTGCAAATCAAAAATTGTAAATTAATGTTTGTCAGAAATTTGTAACAGAAGGCTATTTTTATTGGGAAAATTTCACTAAAAACAATTTATTGTTCGTTGCTTTTATAAAGACCGATACACAAATCTCTTCCTAACAAAAATATTTTTTCTTCGTTACCAACAAAGTAATCTTTCTTAGATTGAATCTAAATAATTCAGTTCTGAAATAAGATGCGTATTTTTGTACCAAAATCCGATAGCGTATTTTTAAAATGATAACTCATTCAGAATCAGTTAGAAAAATGAGTTTAAAAGAAACTAGAAAATACGTTCTCCATCAAAATTAATTTATTTCAAAAAAATATATATATGTACGTAATCAAGCGAGACGGCAGGAAAGAAGAAGTGATTATGCAAAAAATCACAGCCAGAATTGAAAGGCTTTGTGATAATTTGGATAATCGTTATATAAAACCTCAAGAAATTACTTATAAAGTTTTGGCAGGACTTTATGATAATGTTACTACCGTAGAACTCGACGAACTTGCAGCCGAAACAGCAGCCACTATGGCAACTGTTCATCCAGACTATGCGATTTTAGCTTCAAGAATTGCTATTTCAAATCTTCATAAAGAAACTAAAGATGCTTTTTCAGAAACAATTGAAGAGCTTTATAATTATGTAAACCCAAAGACAAATGAGCCAGCAGGTCTTATTTCTGATGAGGTTGTACAAGTAGTTCGTAAATATGCACATGTTTTGAATCAAGCTATTGATTATGGTAGAGATTATGAGTATGACTACTTTGGCTTCAAAACTTTAGAACGTTCATACCTTTTGCGTCTTGATGGTAAAGTAACTGAGCGTCCTCAACAAATGATTATGCGTGTCTCTGTAGGCATTCATGGGACTGATATTGATGCAGCTATCAAAACATATCATTTGATGGCTGAGCGTTGGTTTACACACGCTACACCAACACTTTTTAATGCAGGAACTCCAAAACCTCAGATGTCTTCTTGTTTCTTATTAGAAATACAAGGTGATAGTGTAGATGGAATTTATGACACATTAAAGCAGTGTGCTAAAATTTCTCAATCGGCTGGTGGAATTGGTGTAAGTGTTCATAATGTACGTGCGACAGGTTCATATATTCGTGGTACAAATGGCTATTCAAACGGAATTGTTCCGATGTTGAAAGTATTCAACGATACAGCTCGTTATATTGACCAAGGAGGAAACAAACGCAAAGGAGCTTTTGCTGTTTATTTAGAACCTTGGCATGCTGATATTTTTGAGTTTTTAGATTTGAAGAAAAATCATGGTAAAGAAGAAGCTAGAGCAAGAGATTTGTTTTATGCTTTATGGATTTCAGATTTATTTATGCAACGTGTACAGGATGATGGCGAATGGTCGCTTTTCTGTCCGAATGAAGCACGAGGGTTAGCAGATTGTTATGGAAAAGAATTTGAAGATTTATATACAAAATATGAATTAGAAGGAAAAGCAAGAAAGACAATCAGAGCGCAAGAACTTTGGTTTGCTATTTTAGAAGCACAAATTGAAACGGGAACTCCGTATATGCTTTATAAAGACCACGCAAATAATAAGTCAAATCAAAAGAATTTGGGTACAATCAAATCTTCAAATCTTTGTACTGAAATTATGGAATATACTGCACCTGATGAAGTGGCAGTTTGTAATTTGGCTTCTATTGCTCTTCCAAAATTCGTTATCGAAAATAAAGAAGGCAAATTAGAATTCAATCATGAAATACTTTATGATGTAACCTATCAAGCAACTGTCAATTTGAACAGAATTATTGATAGAAATTATTATCCAATCGAAGAAGCTCGTAAATCAAACATGCGTCACCGTCCAATCGGATTGGGTGTACAAGGTTTAGCGGATGCGTTTATTTTACTTCGTATGCCTTTTGAGTCGGAAGAAGCTGCAAAATTGAATAAAGAAATATTTGAAACCATTTATTTTGCTGCCATGACTGCTTCTAAAGATTTAGCTATCACAGAAGGAGCTTATGAAACTTTTGAAGGTTCGCCATTATCAAAAGGACAATTCCAATTTGATTTATGGAATGTAGATGAAGATTATCATAATGGACGTTGGAACTGGGAAGAATTGCGTAGCGAAGTAGTAAAACATGGAGCTAGAAACTCGCTTTTACTTGCACCAATGCCAACAGCTTCTACTTCTCAGATTTTGGGAAATAACGAATGTTTTGAACCTTATACATCTAATATTTATGTTCGTCGTGTGCTTTCTGGGGAATTTGTTGTGGTAAACAAACATCTTTTGAAAGATTTGATTGAAATTGATATGTGGGATGATGAAATGAAAAATGAACTTATTTCTGCAAATGGTTCGGTTCAGAGTATCAAGCGTATTCCTCAAGAATTAAAAGATATTTACAAAACGGTTTGGGAAATTAGTCAGCGTACAATTATTGACATGTCGGCTGATAGAGGAGCTTATATTTGTCAGAGTCAGAGTTTGAATGTTCATATTCAAAATCCTACTTTCGGAAAATTGACTTCTATGCACTTCCACGCTTGGAAACGAGGTTTGAAAACAGGTATGTATTACCTTCGTACAAAAGCTGCTGCTGATGCAATTAAGTTTACAGTAGATAAAGATGCTTTAGAAATAAACAAAGGTGCAAGTGCAACAAAAGCAAAGGCTGAAAAAATAGTTGCTCAAAGCAACGAAGAAATGTTAGAAATGGCTGGAGCTGGAGATATGGAAGAACAATCAAATTTAGCACTTGCTAGAATCCATAAACGCCAAAACGGACAAGCACAAGAAGAACAATTAAAAGACGGACTAGGAGGAGCAGCTTGTTCACTAGACGACGAAGATTGTTTGGTTTGTGGAAGTTAATTTGATGTAATAATATCGTCGGTGTTCTCACCAACAACGGCAGATTATATTTTGAAACCACCTAAAAAATTAGTTTTTTTAGGTGGTTTTTTAGTTTTACAAATATGAATGTTTTATTTCTTAGGAATACTATTTTCTAGTTCTATTTTTTGTGATAAAATAGAAAGGTTTATCAATCCTCCAACTACTAATATTGCCCCTGCTACAAAAGGAAAACCTGCTCCCACTAAATCTGCAATATTAGCAGACCATAAATACGGAAGACAAAATAACATTCCAAAAATTCCTGCTGCAATTATAGCAAAACTTCCATATTGGCTAATTTCTCTTACTCTCCACTTTTTCATACTATATACTTTTTTTGTTTTTGGATTAAATAAACTTTGACGAAGCTCATTGATTTGTTTATCTGCAAACTCATCAATACTCCATTCTTTGATTGGTATTGCTTGCTGACCTTTTCTAAAATCTTGTAAAAATATATTCCATTTATTAGGTAAGAGAATGACACCATAAAGAAATATCAGAATACTAACTAAAGACCAGTTACCATTACCTATCATAAATGCTTGCATTCTTATCTCATCTAATGGAGTCATTTTAAAATCCAAAAGAGAGTGTTTTAAGTCATGACTTTCGAAATTAGGTACTAAATTTAGATTATTCTCTTTCAAATTTTTAGCAATTTCTTTTCCTAAAGTTCCTTGTTCTAGTTTTTCTAGTTCTGCGATTTTAGACTTTAGTTTTTCTGTATCACATATTTTTTCTATTATCCAAACAGATAAATAAAATGACTTTTTAATAATTTTTTCTGAAATGCTATATTTTTTCATTTTTAGATTTTTTGATTGAAAAATAAATATACAAAAAACCACTTAAAAAATCATTTTCTGATTCTCTAAGTGGTTTTTTAAGAAACTCTTTAATTAGTTTTGATATAAATAAACTAGAATTATCCTCTTGTAAAGAATGACTCTACAAATTCTTTTTTATTGAAAATCTGTAAATCTTCTACTTTTTCACCTACACCAATATATTTTACAGGAATTTTGAATTGATCTGAAATTCCAATTACTACGCCTCCTTTTGCTGTTCCATCTAATTTTGTGATAGCTAAAGAACTAACTTCAGTAGCTCTTGTAAATTCTTTTGCTTGCATAAATGCGTTTTGTCCTGTGCTTCCATCCAAAACTAACATTACTTCATGTGGTGCATCTGGAATGTGTTTTTTGATTACTTTATGCACTTTTGTTAGCTCATTCATCAAGTTTACCTTTGTTTGCAAACGTCCTGCTGTGTCTATGATTACGATGTCTGCACCTTGTCTAATTCCTTCTTCTACCGTTTCGTAAGCGACAGTTGCAGGGTGGACATTCATTCCCTTTGAAATAACAGGAACATCTACTCTGCGTCCCCATTCAATAAGTTGGTCAACGGCAGCAGCACGGAATGTATCAGCAGCACCTAATAATACTTTTTTACCAGATGCTTTGTATTTAGCAGCTAGTTTTCCAATTGTTGTAGTTTTTCCTACACCATTTACTCCAACAACTAATAAAACATAAGGTTTTATATTACTTGGAAGGTCATAATTTTCAACATCAGAAGAATTATTTTCAGCTAAAAGTGCAGCTATTTCTTCTCTTAATATTCTATCAAGTTCTGATGTAGTGGTATATTTGTCTTCTGCAACACGCTTTTCGATACGATTGATAATCTTTACAGTTGTATCGACACCTACATCTGAAGCAACCAAAATATTTTCTAGTTCATCTAAAACGTCGTCATCGACCTTTGATTTGCCTGCAATGGCTTTTCCAATTTTATCAAAAAAGTTAGTTTTTGATTTTTCAAGACCTTTGTCTAGCGTTTGTTTTTGTTCTTTAGTAAAAAATTTCTTGAAAATAGACATACTGTTGTTCGAAAATAGGTGGAGAAGAGAAGTAACTTTGAAAACTTAAACCATAAGAGCTTAAAGTTTTAGATTGTTTGAAATGCAAAAATACAGATTTGTATTCAGACTTTAGGTATTCTTAACTTAGTATTTTTTGTTTACTAGTTTAAAATACAGATACTTGAAGTAGTAAATGAAAAAAAGTCCCTAAAAACATTACTGTAATGGGACTTTTTAGTCTTTTGCTTTGAGAAATACCATTTGTAAGAACTATTGAAGTATTAATAAACTTAAATGCTATTTTATTTATAAAAAATAAAATTTAGCTTTTACGGTTCAATACTTCTTGTACCATTTGTTCAGGAACGATTTCTTCCTTAAATGTATAAGCTCCAGTTTTTTCCGAACGGATAGTACGGATTACTTTAGCATATTTTTGAGTACCTTCTTTTTTTAGGGTTGCTACTACTTTCTTAGCCATAATAGTTAAACTTAAATGAGTGAGAATACTAAATAGTCTGACTATCTAATATGATTAAAATCTAATTTGAATGAAAGATAAGATAATAAAAAATTACTTAATCTCTCTGTGCATTGTATGTTTTTTAAGGATTGGGTTGTATTTTTTCAACTCCAAACGCTCAGTTACATTTTTGCGATTTTTTGTAGTGATGTAACGAGAAGTACCTGGAACGCCAGATGTTTTGTGTTCCATACATTCCAAAATCACTTGTACTCGGTTGCCTTTCTTAGCCATGATAATAATAAAATTAACTTCTGAGTTTTATAAAAATAAAATTTCAAAAGTAGAGATGTAAAGTTATATTCTAATTAAGATGCTTAAAAATAAGTAAGAATTACAATTGTATCAGACTTATAAAAATCTATTTACGATTGTTTACCTTATTAAATTTTTATTTTTTAATTAATATATTAAAAAAAATAAGCAAATCAAATTGTTAAGCCTATGCTTCTTGAGCAGGCTTTAAAAAACTTTTGTGCAAATGTCCTTTTGCTACTGCTTTACGCATTGTAGGAAGGATACCGTTTTTACTGATAGTACGGATTGCAGAAGTAGAAACTTTCAAAGTAACGAAACGATCTTCTTCAGCAATATAAAAACGTTTTTTCTGCAAGTTTGGATAAAAACAACGTTTGGTTTTGTTGTTTGCATGAGAAACATTGTTTCCTGTCTGCGTTTTTTTGCCAGTGATATCACACACTCGTGCCATAATGAATAAAATTTATAGTAAAACAAAAGTCTATATATATATGATAAATTGCTTTTGTTTCTCTAAGTTGTAAATATAAATG
This sequence comes from Bernardetia sp. Wsw4-3y2, assembly GCF_037126295.1. Lineage (NCBI taxonomy): Bacteria > Pseudomonadati > Bacteroidota > Cytophagia > Cytophagales > Bernardetiaceae > Bernardetia > Bernardetia sp. Wsw4-3y2. The sequence continues at coordinate 2,088,597 of NZ_CP147017.1, forward strand.
AAATACGAGTTGTATTTTTAAATTTTAATTTAAAAGAAGTAAATATTTTTTTGAAAACGAATGCAAAATGAACTAAGACAAAAATTATTTTTTCAGAAGTTGCATCATTTCTAAAAGCATTTCTTGCCTACTTTTTTATTTAATAATCTCTAAAAAGAATTTTAAATAAAAATATAATTTGCTGAGAAGGCTCATTTTCAACCTTTTACTCTTTTGAATAGAATTGCAAAGGTAAACCCTTTTTTTGTGAATTGCAATTATTAAAATAAAAAAGATGATAAACAAAATTAATTCTAGTTTTTTGCTTTGTTAGAATTTATTATCTTTAGAATCAGTTGAACTTCACTTGCAGTGCTTTAAAAATATCCTATTAATTTTTTATAAATTTTATGAAATGCTTCTCAATATTCCCCCTATCCTAACAGATGTAGTTGTTATTTTGGCTTTAGCCATTCCTGTTATTTTAGTGCTATATAAAATGCGCTTGCCAAGTATTGTAGGTTTTTTGGTAACAGGTGTTATTGCAGGTCCTTATGTTTTGAAACTGGTTACAAGTCAAGAACACATCGATATTTTGGCAGAAATTGGAGTTATTTTACTTCTTTTTACTATTGGAATGGAGTTTTCTCTACCCAATCTTTTGCGTATTAGGAAGGCTGTTTTTTTAGCTGGCTCTCTTCAACTTGTTCTTACAACAGTTGTTTTTGGTGCAATTACCTATTTTGGAACGTATGACTACTTGCCAATTGCTATTTTTTACGGTTTTCTTTCTACACTGAGTAGTACAGCAATTGTTTTGAAACTCTTGCAAATGCGTGGGGAAATGGGAAGTCCACATGGTCAGATTATTCTTGCTATCTTGATTTTTCAAGATATTGCTGTTGTACCAATGATGCTCATGATGCCTATTTTAGCAGGACAAGCAGATAATGTACTACAAGAAGTATTTCTGATGATTGCCAAAACAGCTGGTGTACTTGCATTTTTAGTTTTGGTTTCAAAGTTTGTCTTAAAACCTTTTCTTAATTTGGTTGTCATGACCAAGAGTAAAGAGCTTTTTATTTCTACTATTGTCGTAATTTGTTTTTCGGTGGCTTATCTTACTTCTTTGGCTGGTCTGTCACTTGCTTTGGGTGCTTTTTTGGCTGGATTAGTAATGTCGGAGTCAGAATATTCACACGATGCAACAGGTTATATTTTGCCTTTTAAAGAGATTTTTACAAGTATCTTCTTTATTTCTATTGGAATGTTGATGGATATTAATTTCTTATGGCACAATCTTATAGAAATTCTTTTACTTACAGTAATGAGTATTGCTATTCAGGCTTTTTTAGCTTTCTGGGCTGCTAAATCTTTGAAAGTAACAGCTAAAACGGCTATGCTTGTTGGTCTTTCTATTTGTCAGATAGGAGAATTTGCATTTGTTCTTGCAAAGTCTGGAACAGAAATCGGATTGATGCCTATTGAACTGTATCAGTATTTTCTTTCTACTTCTGTTTTGACAATGGCATTTGCACCTATTTTGATATTAAACTCTAAACCAATCTCTCATTTCTTGATTTATAAATTACCCAAACCAAAAATAATAAACCGTTGGGCTACAAAAAGAGTAAAGCTACCTGAATTTTTACAAGAGTTTAAAGATAAAAACTTAGAAGACCATATTATAATAATAGGTTTTGGCTACAATGGAAAAACAATCGCAAAAGCTGCTAAACTATCAAATATTCCATTTATAGTCATTGAAACTGACCCTAAAAAAGTAAAAAAAGATAGCTTATATAGAAAAAATATTTTATTTGGAGATGCAATGAATGAAGAAGTTCAGCATCAGGTTCGTTTTGAAAAAGCTCGTATTGTCGTAATTACTCTGACTGATTTAGAAATTACGAAGGTACTTACTCATAAAATAAAATATCTTAATCCAGAAGTAGGTGTTTTGGTAAGAAATAAACGTGCTAAAGATGTTGCAGCCATTGAAAAAGCAGGGGCTGATGTTATCGTAACTGATGAACTAGAAACTAATTTGGAGCTTTTTACACAAGCCTTACAGTATTATTACTTACCACAACGAGAAGTGTATGCTTTAATTTCAAAAATCAAAGAAGACCTTATTGATGAATGATAATTTAGTGATAACTTATTAAGGGTTAATGGTAAGTTGAATTTCAATTGTCAAATAAAATTTTATCAAAAATTTCGTTTTTATATATAAATTTTTCTATTAAAATGCTCAAAAAAAACTCATCCTTTTTATCAATTCTTTGTATTCTTTCTATAGGTTTTTTCAATCTATTTCTACTTTCTTCATGTGAATCAGGTTCGAAAGAGTTTATTTCTCAATCAGACAATGAAAAAACATATACAGATGCAGATGTAAACTATATAAAAGAACTCAACTCAAAGAGTTTGATAAAACTTACTAATGCAAAAAATAAAAATTCGCTTAGTTCAAACACTTTTCCTCCCCAAGAACTCAAAGATTCTTTAGCTTTTGGACAGCTTTTATACGTTCCTGTTTATTCAGAAATTTATAGCATCGGACACCATAGAACAGAGCGACTTTCTTCTACACTAAGCATCAGAAATGTAAATCTTGATGGCGAATTTTATATTACTCGTTTGGAATATTACGATACAGAAGGAAATATTTTGAAGGAAATAAAAGCCTCCGAACTGCCTATAAAAGTAAATAGTTTGGAAACAAAAAATCACGTTATTGCGCTTTATGATGATAGAGGAGGCGTAGGAGCAAATTTTATTTTAGAATGGAGAAGTAGTAAGCCGATTGTTGCGCCTATGGTAGAATCGATTATGATTAGTACAGAGTCTAATTGGGGGCTTTCTTTTACGGCTACCTCAAGAACAATAGAAAATTATGGTAGAATACTTCGACCTTATTAATTGTAGAAATGCATTTATCTGTATTCAAAATCCTGTAAACCCTACTAATCCTTAACAAAAATCATTTATAAGTATTTTGTATTATAGATTAAAATGAAAAAACAAATAGTAAAGAAAAATGAAATTCTTCAATTAGGAATAACTGGAGGAATAGGAACAGGAAAAAGCACTGTTTGTAAAATCTTCGAAACGCTAGGAATAGCTGTTTATGATGCTGACAGCCGTGCAAAATCAGTAATGATAACTGATAATATCTTAAAACAAGAACTCAAAGAAGCCTTTGGAGAAGAAGTTTATTTAAGTGAAAATGAAGTTAATAGAGATTTTTTAGTAAAAACAGTTTTTTCAAATCAACCAGATAATAGTAATGATAATTCAAAAGTAGAAATCCTTAATTCTATTGTTCATCCAGCCGTAGGAAGAGATTATCAGACTTGGTACAATGAACATAAAGACAAAAGTCCTTATTTATTGAAAGAAGCAGCTCTGATGTTTGAGTCAGATTCATACAAGGTTTTGGATGCTATTATTGTAGTTCATGCACCATTGGAAGAACGTATAAAACGAGTTTTGAAAAGAGATTCCCACCGAACAGAAGAACAAGTAAAAGATATTATTTCCAAACAAATGCCCGAAAGTGAAAAACTAAAGCGTGCCGATTTTGTGATTTATAATGATGCTTCTCATCCTTTGATTAAGCAGGTTTTGGAGCTTCATGAAAAATTTCAATCCTTATTATAGATATTATATTTCTTAGCTAACTTTTCTAGCTCTTTATTGCCTTTCCATTTCTCTGTTCCTATCATTGATTTTATTAGAAAAATTAAGCCTTCTTCTACTCCTTGAGCTGTTCCTGAAACCCAAGCATCTTTCCAAGGACTTTTTTCAATAGGTAACTTGTAGTGGAAATGATAATTCTCTAGAAATGGAGAAGCATTAATAGTAATAAATTCTTCTAATCGCTCAGAATCTTTCGCTTGAATACACATTTTATAGTGAGATGAGAAAACAGATAATTTGGTTTCAGTAATATTGTCATTGATGAACTTTATCAGTTTTAACATTACTTTTCCTGTCATTACAAAAGCCATCCCCACATCTTCATTTGCATAAAATTCTTCAATGGTTTCACCAGCTTGGCGTTTACTTCTTATTATAGGCATTTGAATTATTTTGTTTTTAGTAATTCAACTTTTGGAGAACGCAAAACAATTGTGTTTCCTTCTTTGAAAGCTCTAAATTCTGCCAAACCTTCTTTGGGTTTATGAAAACTCATTTCATTAGTAGCTTCAAAATGAGAAAGCATATAGGAAAGTCGTTTGTTTTCTGAATAAGTATATCTTTTTTTTGTTCCCTCCAAAAAAATCTTAATTGTAATTATTTTATTATTGATACTTCCTGTATATTCTCCCACTAGCTCTTGAAAGGGAATTGATTCAATTTTTGTGGAAGACGTAGCTATATTTTCTATAACTGTGTCATTTTCTGAATTAGAATAAGGTTCTGAGTTTGAGCTTGATTTTTTTCCTAAATTAAAAACAAAAATTCCTCCTGCTATCAATAAAGTAATCACCACAATACCAACCAATGCGTACAAATAATTATTTCTAGATTCTACTGGAGCTGGATTTTCTGTTGTGTTATTAACTCTTCCTGTATTTCTAGGACTTCTTTCTTGGGGTCTGTCAAACATTACTCTTCTTCTTTCTTAAATTGTATTTTGGCTTTTTGTTCTATTTTCCAATATTCGCCTTCTTTGATTAGCTTTCCTTTTTCTACTGTTTCGACAGCATTATCTTCAAAAGATGGAGAGCCGATAACTTCAAAAGCAAAAACAAAACCAGACAGAGAACGATAAAAAGAGTTGAAAAAATTTGTCTTCATTTCCTTATATGTTTCTAAAGTTGCTTCGGTACTAGAAATCTGATTAATGACAAAAATACTATTACTGACAGGTTTTTCTCTGCCTTGTTTTAAAAGTTTCTCGTCGTCTTGTTCTTCTACATCTCTTATTGAAAGATAACTCGTAATTGGAAAAGTTGTTATTTGTGTAGGTGCTGATATATTTTGATTCTGAGTTTGTGGTTTTGTTTGTGCTGTATTTTCTACTTCATTAGTCTGTAATTGTTGATTGATGATAGCTTGATTTTTTCTAATCGGTACAGGTTGTTGATTTACTGGTGGTGTATATTCTTTGGGTTCTATTTTCTGTCCTGTAATTCTATACATCAAATTTAGAATAGCTCCTTCATTCTTTATTCCATTATCAAGTGTTTTGTAATAGTTATTTGCTCTTTGTATTTTTTCTTCTGCACTTATTTTTTGTCCTAAAGTAGTTTGTAGTTCGTACATCGCTACACCCAATTTACGAAGGCGTAATTGTTCTTTAAATTTTGCGATTTCGTTATCGTCCATGAGATTTATCTTTTTTGATTTTTTTTATAGAATAACTTTTTGAAACCGTCAACGAGATTTCATCGTCGTTGAGGTATTTTAAACAACTTATGAAAATTTCACCTTCAAACGCTTTTTCACTTTCCAAACATTATCTTCTTTTATCAATTCTCCTTTTTCTTCTTGCGTTATTTTTTTTGCACTCTCACTAAATGTTGAATGTTCCATAACATGGTCTAGCTTTTCAATAGAACGAAAAATAGACTCAAAAGCCATATCTTTTATATCTGAATGAAGCATCAAATCTGCTTTTTTTGCTTCATTATTTTTGTCATTATACGGACGAATTACAAAAATACTGTTACTCATCCCTTTTGTGCGTTCTGAACTTATTCCATTCTCTCCAATATCTGACAAAGAAACATATAAAGGTTCTTGCGAAGTTATGTTATTTTTAGGTTGTGTTTCTACTTTTGGAGTGCTTGTAGTTTCTTGGTTTTTTATTGACTCTTTTTCTGTATTTTCGACTTTAGTTTTAGTTGATAATTCCCCTATTACTCTCATCAATTCTTTTATTTCTGCATTATTAGCTATTTCTAATATTATATTTTTGCTTCTAGCTTCTTTGAGTTTTTGCTCATCAGATAGTTTAGAGTTAGTCAGAATGGCTGTCAATCGGTTTTTTTCTTCCTTGATTTGATTTTGGATTATTTGTGTCTTTTCTTCTTTATTCTCTATTTTTTGATTTGTTGAAGAAACTGTATTAACTACAACATTATCTCTACTCAAAGGGTCTTTTTTTACAATATCTTTTTTAGCTTCTCTAGGAACAGTTGGCTTATTTTTTTCATATTGCTTATACATCACAAAAGCAATAATTGAAATAGCTATTACCCCAAATATAATCCACATCATATAATCGTCTTCTTGTGTTGTTGCAATATTCAAATCAATAATATAACGGTTGTCTTTTTCTTCTAAAATAAGTGAAGTATTGGCATTTGCTACTAAAAATGTAGTATCTAAGGTAGGATTATTTTTTATACGAATATGAATAGAATCCGTTTTTTTTATGTCTAAGCCAAATTTATAAGTAGTCTTTTCGCCTTCTGATGTTTCATTTGTTCCAACAAGTTCTTTTTCTTCATCTTGATTGATTCTATAATACATAATCTCAGATGAAGCTGTTTGCGTTGAATCTTCAACTACTTTTGTTTCTAGTGTTGAATTTTGTTTGGTCGTATCTGCTTTTATTGAATCTGTTTGATTTTCTGCGTCTGTTGGTTTTTCTGTATTTAACTGACTAATTGCCGAATTTTTAATTTTATTCAGTCTTTCTTTTAAGGCTTTTATTTCCTCATCTTTTAGCGTAAATGCTTTTTGTTCATCTCCAAAATCTTTAGTTCTAGTTATAATTTTATCTACAATTTTTTCTAGGGATTGTACAGCAGAAAGGACATCATTGGTAGGATAATATTTTGAGCTAAATTTTATATAATCTATTTCATAAATATAGCCTGTAACATTATCACTCAATTTTTCCTTACTAAACATTCTTTTAATAGAATTTGCTTTTATGTTGGGTTCTAATGCTCTGACTCTTGCAAAAGTAGTATCATTTACTTTTTGATTTACTTCAATGACAGAATTTGGGTCGCCTTTTTTTATTCTCTTCAAAACAGCAATAGCAAATTCATAATTCATCTTATCGATAGCTTTATGAACTACTTCTTTGTTTGTTTTTTGGGTTTGAGCAAATGCAGTGTTGTTACTCAAAAAAAATATTCCAATTAGAGATAAAAAAATGTAAAAGGGTTTCATGGAAGTTGTTGTTTTGTATTTACCAAACGGTTCGCTTTGAGCGAACCGTTCGATTTTATTTATAAATTACATATTTACAGTCGTATTTTTCGCCATGGCAAGAGCCAAATCTCTAATAATAATACGCAAAGGATAAAAGAAAAACGACTCACGTACAGGCGTATAACCACCCGAAGCATTGCTACGCTCATATATCATTCCTTTGGCAAGTTCTTTTGATTTGATAGCTTTAAAACCCTGTTCGAAAGCTGCCAAATTGGTTTCAATATTAAAATCTTCAAAACGAGTTTGAGGATTTTTGTTCATATCTAAGAAGAGTTCTAAAAATTGGTCTAAATTTTTACTTACTCTAATTGCCATCTGATTTCCTTCTTTCGTTGGTCTGCCATTTTCATCTATTAATTCCTCGTAAGTTAGATTTTTTTGAGGTAATAGTTCGTCTGCTGTTGCATCTATTTCTCCCAAAAAGACAGTATTTATATTCTGCCCCAAACCTAAATCTTTATAGGAATCTGAAAAACTATGAATTCCACCAAAACAAGTAGCTTCTTTTGGTTCTTTGGTCATGTGAAGATTGATATTTCCTCCAATTTCGCCTGTTTCTTCTGAATCTGAAGATGGAAGACCTCCTTCTAATTCTCCAAAACCTGCAAAGACATTTTCTTCCTCTTCTTCTACATCAAAACTATTTTCTGTTTGTGGTTTTGCATTAATTCCTAATTCTTTGTATTTCTCGTAGGTTTTTTGAGCAAAAATTTCGGTAAACTTCTGCAATCCATTTTTGTCTTCGCTATGGTCTAAAAGATTGAGATATTTTGAACCTGTTCCACTAAAACAAAAATCTTTTGGATAAGGCATTCCACTAACAGCCAAAAGCTGAACAGCATGATAAATACAAGCCGAATAATGTAACAAGAAAAGCAATAACATATCTTTATCTTCGCTTAGTTTTTCAGCAAAATTGATGTGGTCTGCTGAAAACATAAAACTAGATTTGTCGCCAGAATCAAAACGTCCACTATCCATAATTTCATTAAAAATCATTTCAATTCGTGAACCTGCTGCTTGACTAATTCCTTTTTTGGTAAGAGAAATTCGCTCTTTAAACCAAGGACGATATTTTGCCACAATTCCTCCTTCTGTTGTTTGATTAGAATCTTTGCTGTCTCTTCCTTCCCAAAGTGTATTTGCTCCAAAAAATGCAGAAGTTGCTAAACGTTTTTTTCCACCATTCGAAACAAGTGCAATATCAGTCGAACCTCCACCAATATCTATCGAAACAACAGAACTACTTTTGTCTATTTTTCCAGTTGCACGATAATAAAAATAAGGTGCTTCGGATTCATTTACCAAACGAATTGTAACATTTTTACCTAAAATTTTTCTACTGTTTTCGTTCCAAACTTTAGTCAGTTTATCTGTTAATGTTTTTGGTAAACTCAATGGCTTAAACCAAACTAAACGAGTTCTTGATAAATCGCCACCATTCAAAATTACTTTATTCCGAATCATGTAAAGTATCTGTTCGATAAATACTTCTACTAATTTTGAGTTTTCGGCAGACCATTTTAAGTTAGTCGTTACTTCTTGTCCGTGTCTTGCTATGTCTAAATTGTCTTTTTCATACAAAAATCCGATAGACGAATTAAGTAAAACATCGAATTTTACATCGTTGGAATGAATAAGAGCTGTTCGGATAGGAAAAGCATTTCGCCAGTTTTGATACAATGCTTCTTGTGCTGGAGGATTTCCAATTAGATTTGGCATAAACATTCTGTCTTGAAAAAATGTCGTTGCAAGTCCGATTGCATTATCATCAAAACTATATCTTTCCAACATGACATGTTTTTTATCTGCTGTTGGTTTGTTGAGTGTAACGGCTTGCATGTCTTCTTCTCCTATGAAAAATGGATAGGTTTTTATTTTTCCTGCTGCCATAGCATCATCATCTGTAAAGGCTACAAATGTATTTGTTGTTCCAAAATCTACGGCTACTGTAAATGGTTTTGGATTTGTTCCTCTGTGTGGTGGTTTTTTCCAACGTGGTACAATCCAACCTCTTGCTTTTTCGCCTGTTTTGCCTTGATAGGGAGTAATTATTTCTAAAGCATCAAAACAAGTTCCTGAAACAGAATAAACCGACAAATGAGAACCTTCTACTTTTCGTTCGAATCTACTTATTTTTTCAATCGCACTATCACTTGTAGAAATTGCATTTTCTTCATTATATGCCAACAAATCATATTCTTCTACATTATCAAGCTGCGAAGAAAGCAACATTATTTTATACATTGTGTCATACTCAGCATCGCCAGTACGAACAAAAGGATAAATAGAGATAGAAAAAGGCGACGGAATATCATCCATAGTTTCATCTTTTCCATCATCTACCAAATTGATTATTTTTCCATTATTCGCATTTCTTGGGTTTCCATAATCATAAAAACGAGTAAAGGTAATAAAGGCAGAGGAAACATTTTTACTTCCTTTTATAGGAACTTTCAACGTTACTTTTATATTTCCTTGTTCGGATTCTACTTCCTCAATCGCTAAATTCTCAATGAGCGTTGCTTCATCAAAAAACTTAAAATACAAATCTGTTACAGGCAAAAGGAAATCTACATTATGAGCATGAATATGATTTTCAGGAACAACAAAAGTATCAGGATTGATAAGATAAGGCATTCTAATCAAATCTTCAGCTAATAAATCTGTTGTTACCAAATACGGATAATTATAACCTATTTGTGGCAAATTCCGATCAGCCCAATTATTTTTTGGTAATGAAAATTCTACTTTTGTTTTGTTGTTCCATTCTTTTCCTTTGAAATAACTAAAGTTTGGATTATCAAAACCTTCTTGTAAAACCAAAGGCAATACTTTTTTGACATTACTTCCTTCGCCAATTTCCAAACGAGCCGTTTTTTCTTTTGAAATACTTGGTTTTATCAAATAACTACTATCCAAATCGCCATCTGTGATAATTGGCGCACAACTTTTCCATGCAACTCTTTCTATACGTGGCGTTTTTCCACCAATAACAACATCTTTATAATCCATTTCGAAAGCTCCCATTTTAGAGTTTTCGTCATAAATATCTTTTATCTCGTCGCCTTTTGTGTTATGGAATTTTTCTCTTTGTACACGCATGTATTCGTGTAGGTTGTCCATTTGATTGAGAAGTCCTTTATGCAAATAGAAAAGACGATGCACATACATTTGAAACTCCATCGGACGCTGATGCAACGGTTTCAAACCTGTAAACATCGCTCTACCATCTAACGTTTTGATAGGACTAATTAAGTCTAAAAAATGCTTTTCTTCTTCTTCGGCTGTCTTCGAAACGAAAGCAAAAGTAAGAGGCGAAGTAGCAATAATTGGCGTAGAATCGTAAGTCAGAATATAAAAACTAGGCGTTTTGCGCTCTCCTTGATTATTTTTTCCAAAAGGAGAAAGTTCGCCAGTAAAAAGGTCTATTGTTTTTCCTAAAAGTCGGTGTCCATCATTATCAGAATTTTTGAGAGCTTTTATTCTTTCATCCAAATTCCATTCTACAAGCGAAAAATGTCCGTCTTTATCAGCTTGTAAATGTTCTCTAAGATTATAAATTAAATCTATGGCATCAAGACATTCCGAAACCAGTTGATGATAAATTGTGCTTCCTTCGTGTCCCAAACGATTTACCATTTTGAAAGCAATATCGTAAAGGTGCATTTGTGCAAAAGGTGTAGGAATCGAACTGGGTGGAATCGCTACTTTTGAGCCATTAGGGTCGTCTATTTCTTCTATACGTGAAGAATTATAAATTTCGGTAGTATGCCAGCCTTTTTTGTCGGTACTTCTTTCTTTGCGTAATGTGAGTAAATGACGACTGTTATTTTGAGGTTGTGCCATAATGAGTGTTTTTTTATGCTCAAACCTATAAGGTTTCTGAAAACCTTATAGGTTTAGTTGAAATTATATTTTAAAATATTTCGTATAAATAGAATCAGTTGCTCTATCCATCAATTCCAACATCTTTTCAAATCCTTTTTGGTCAGTTTTTAGGTTTCTTACTTCATCATTCATAATTACATTTATTCTATCATCAGAAAGACGAGTGTTAAATAATTTGGTAGCAAAACTTTTCTTGACAATTTTTCCATGGTCAACTACCCACTCGTTCATATCTGTATCTACATTAAAAGGAAGAAATTTTCTTTCTTTTACACCTAATTCTCTAAGCCACGCATTATAATCTATCAAAAATTTTACTAATGGTTCGAATTCTCCATTTCCTTTTTTAAAGGCATCATCAAATTCACTTCCAAGTGTTTCTTTAAACCAAGGTTGAGAATCTGCATTTCTACCCAAATTATTATAAACATAAGTTAGAAATAAAAACTTAATAATCGGCTTATGAATAATTCGGAGTGTTTCTTCATCAAGATTATACAAAGAGAGTTCTTTATTATCTAGCTCAACAGAACATTCATGAAAATGACTATCTCTATACGTAGAAGCTACATTTGTATCATATCCTTTTTGCATAGATGAAAAATTAATTATTCCCATTGCTGCCATCATTTCTACTAAATGTGCTGCATTTTCTTGTGTTTTTTCATCATTGTTGTGCATTGCTAATTGACTATCAGCAATGTAATACAGTTCATCAATTCCTTTTAACTGATTTTCATAAAAGGATAAGGCAGCTTTTGTTTTGGTAATAAACGAGTTCGAATCAATGAAACTATCCTTATTTTCATTGAGCTTAAAATAAGGCATCACACTAACAGCACCTTTTACAGCCTTCTGAATATTATCCCCAGCACTTTGTAGGTTTTTGAGAAGCAGAGGAAAACCTGATGCGCCTGTTCCACCAAAAATAGAACTAACTAAAAAAATCTTATCGCCAGTATTGAAAACTCGTTTGAAAAACTTAAATTCTTCTGAATCTTCTAGTTTGTTCAAAATCACACTTCCCATACTTGGATTTCCTCTAAAACCGACAGCCATTTCACTTTTTCGGTCTTTTTCTGAAAAGAACAACGACACAAAACTTTGGTCTTGATTAGACATATCTTTATTATAACCGATAAATTCCTCAAAGGTATTTTTGGCATATTTACTAAAATTAAGACCAAAAGAATTGTCTATTTTTTCGGCATCATTTATCGTTTCACTATGTAGTTTTCCTAAAGGCAATATTTCGGTAGAGAAAAACGAAGAATTTGTCGTTTTGGCGTGTTGGAAGTTTTTTTCATATTGTTCCAACATCATTTTTACTTTTCTGTACTCATCACTCGTTTCGTGTGGGTCAATCAGAATAGGAATTACTTTTTCAGCATTTATTTTTACGCCTGCCGAAAGAAGCATAATCAAAGATTTGACTACTCGTGTTCCTGTTCCACCAATTCCGAATATAAAAAGATTGTTTTTGCTGCTCATTTTCTTTGTGTTTTTTATAGCTTTTGAATTTTTTTTACTCTAGTTTTTAACCGTCAACGAGGCATAAAGCCGTTATTGAGGAAATATAAGTTTACTAAAAAGGCGTTTTTCGTCCATTGGTAGAAAACCATTTAAAAATCATAGAAAGTACAAAAAACAAAAGAAAACCATACAATAAATTGATGACAGCATACCAAAGTGAAAGTGTCAAGACAGGTTTGAAGGCTTTTGAAAAAGCTGAATAAGCAATAACAAAAGCAACTACTCCAGTAAGAAATCCATTGAGTAGAAATGTTCTGAACCAACTACCAAAACTATTGTAAGAAGAATACAAACGATTGTAGAAAAAATAGAAAAGAATAGCCATCACAATAGTAATTGCCAAAAGAAGCCAAAGAGTAAGAGGAAAAACATCGTTTCGCCAAGTGGCTACAGTATTCGATGGAATTTGAGCGACACTTCTCAAAAACTTCTCATAAATAAACATCAAAAAATCTCTCATAAAATCTAGGTAGTTGGTTGTTATTTTTTAGACTATTTCAAGCCGTCGTTGACGGTTTAAGTTTTTTATAAAGCACTCGCAGTAATAATATACGGATAAGAAAACAACGTTTCATTATCGTGTGCTTCTTGAATTCCTGATATAACTCTTTTGAGAAGTACCGTTCTTTCATTTCGCTCTGCATCTGTTTCGTCAGATTCTGTATTCCAATCGTTTATCCAAGTAGGCAAGCTGTTTTTGAGTTCTAAATTTAGACTTGCTTTACAAGGAATATCTACTGAATAAGTTTCTATTTCTACAAAATGCGTATATTTTTTTGCAAGAACAACATCTTCTTTTGCCACTTTTGGCTCAAACTCTTTATACGTATAAACTTTGTTTATGTTACTCTTTGAGTTGGACGAACGAACTGATAAATTCGCTTTCAAGTATTCTAAATCTTGCTGTTGTTTGGGTAACTTACTCAGATTCAGTCCAATCGTATAAACCAGTTTTTCTTCTTCAGAAATATATTTTGCTTCTGCAATAATGCTTGTACAATTTGATTTTCGTTGCCACAATGACTCTGGATTTCTACCCGATTGTGCTAATATTTCTCCTTGAACAGTTTCATATTTTTTGCCGATATGCAGCTCTTCCGAAAACTTTACTTTTTCACTAATCAATTTATCAATCTGTTCTACTAAAGACTGCTTTCCTAACACCCAAACATAATACGGACGTTTATCAGAACAGCAGTTTTCAACAACTTGATTACTTACTGTATAAAATTTTCCTGAATAATCTGATTTGAAGGCATAAACAGAAAGAGCCATTTCTGGACGTTTCAAAAACATTTCTCGTAGTCTGACATTGAGTGTTCCTTCCAAATTCAGAACATTGGGAGGAGAATATAAAAAGTCAGAAACGATAATACTAACGTCTTCTTGACTATTTTTTTTGATGATTTTTTCTACTAAATCGGGAAGGGTTGTCGTTTTTCCAAAATCAAAATCTGCTCTTGAAATTTTTGAGGCTACATCATCTTTCGATTCAAATTCTAATGTCGTTTGGTCGTCTTTTATGCCATAAAAGTTTTTAGATTTTGATTCTACACTCGTTACAAACCACGAAAAAAGACTTGCCATTTCTTTCTGAAAACCTGTACTTCTACCTGTTTGCTTCGGCATATAGCCTTTCATACTTCCAGAAATTTCTAAATAGACATTTAAGTTATCAATTTTGCTAGACGTAATTTTGAGTGTATCTCTTTTGCAACCCGTACAAGGGTCTATCAAATCTGAATTTTCGACAGGCTCACTAGAAACACAATTATCTATTACATCACTTACATTATCATAATCTACATCGTCATTCGGACACGCTCCACCACAAGAATACAAAGAAAAACACAAAATGAATATTCCTAATAACCAATCATATTTTACTTTAGACATAGATTTCTTTATTTTATTTTTTGTTTGTAAACAGAAGTAGAATCGTATGCAATATGTAATTTTTTTTTTAGATAGGAAAGTGGGAGGGGTAGAAAAGAAAACTATAAATTTTTATTTCTATATTTTATATCTTAAATTTCTAAGATTATTCCAAAAAACAAGATAAAACGAAATGTCAAATAAAAAAATAATTGCCTTTTCTAATAATATTAGCAATTTTATTTGTATTTTTGATACAAAATTCTTTATTTGAAAATGAAGATAAACAGCTAAACATAAAATGGAAACGAATAATAATTTAGAACAATTAGGCTTAAACAGAGCAATCTCTGTTTTTACAGATACTAAAGAAGTATCTGAAAGTCAAAATAGTGTCCTAACGCAAGTAAAAGATTTTGATATTGATGCTGTCTATTTCTGTACTGATGAAAAGAATATTAGTTACCCTGCTGTTTTTATAAAAAAAACAGATCGTTTTGATGAAGATACATTCAAAAAAATAGCAAAAATTCAACAGAAAATATGGAATTATAAGAAAGTTCTTTTTCTCTATGTTTATTCAGAAACAGAGATTAAAATTTATAATTGTGCAGAAAAACCATTACTGATTGAAAAAGAAGACTTTGATTTTAAAAAAGAAGTAAAGAAAATTGAATTAGAATCTTATGAATTTTCTGATAAAAAAGATTTACAAGAGTTAAATAATTTATTTTCTTCCATAGCTATTGATACAGGTACAATTTGGACAATAGAAGAAGCTGCCAAGATTAGAAAAAAGATAAACTTACAAAGAAGAGTTGATAAATATTTAGTTGAAAGTCTAATAAATACAGCAAAGCAACTTCAAAGTCAAGGATTAACTATTGATTTTATTCATAAAATTATTATGCGTTCTCTTTTTCTCTTATATCTTGAAGATAGAGGAGCAACTGACAAAATTTTTTATTCCAAAATTAGAAAGGGAGCAGAATCTTATTTTGATATTCTTGATAATGTAGAAGATACATATAACTTATTTAGTAAATTAGAAGAACATTTTAATGGAAATGTATTTACTTTAGAAGACAAAGAAGATATTACAGTAGAGCAACTGCAATTAATAAAAAAATGTTTTATTAGTGGAAATGATAATACTTCACAGATTAAACTTTTTGAAGATTGGAGATTGTTTGATTTTAGTATTATTCAGATAGAATTATTAAGTGAAATTTATGAAAAATTTCTTTCTGAAATCGATAAAGAATCAAAAAAACAAACTGGTACTTTTTATACACCTCCTTCTTTAGTAGAACTTATATTGAATGAAAAATTACCAATAAATAACAAAGAAGAAAAGTTTAATGTAAAAGTATTAGATCCTTCTTGTGGTTCTGGAATTTTTTTGGTCGAAAGTTTTAAACGTTTGGTAAAGCGATATGAAAATAATCATAATACAAAACTTACTGATTTTAAAATTTTATCAAAACTGCTTACTGATAATATATTTGGAATTGAAATAAACTCACAATCAATAAAAGTAGCAGCTTTCAGTTTATACTTGGCTTTAGTTGATAATCTTAACCCTAAAACAATTTGGCAGAACAAAAACTACAAACTTCCTTATTTGATTAATGATTTAAAGGAAAAGTCAATAAAAAAACAAGGAAAAAATCTGTATTGTAGAGACACAATTTCAATAAATGAAGAAATTGAAAACATAGAATTTGATTTAGTTGTAGGTAATCCTCCCTTTGGAACAAAAGAATTACTTCCCTCTATCAAAAGCTATAATGTTGAACATAATTTTGCGCCAGAAATGGTATTAAGTTTTTTACACAAAGCAATTAAGTTTGCTCCTGATGGAGAAATTGCACTTATTTTTAATACCAAAGTTTTAACAAACACAGGAAGTAAATATCAAAATTTCAGGAAATGGATTTTTAATGAATGTTATGTAGAAAAAATTTATAATTTTTCTATTTTGAGAAATGCTCCAAAAAACTTTGGGGGACAACTTTTTGAGTCAGTTACTGTACCAATTAGTATTCTATTTTACAGAAAAGAAACTCCAAAAAAGCCGTCAGATAGAATTACCTATTATGCACCTAAAACATTTATTAAAACAAATATTATTGAAGGAATAAGTCTTGATAGTACAGATGTAAAATATTTACCTAGAGAAGAATGTCAAAATTCAAATACCAAAATTTGGAAAATTGCAATGTGGGGAGGAACAAATGACTATAATCTAATAAATAAATTAAAATCTCTTAATTACAATATTAATGATTTTACTAGAGATAATGATATTATTTTTGGTGTTGGATTACAACCAATAAATGACTCAACTCAAAACCCTATTGTTAATTATGATATAGCAAAATTAAAATTTATTAGACCAGAAAAAATAAATCGATTTTTTACTGAAAAAAGCAACTTTACAAATATTATTGATTTGTTAAAAGATGAAAATACAATAAATAAATATTTATCTTATTATCACAAAAAAGAAATTTCAGAGCTTACCACTATAAATGTGTTTAGAAGAGTTGGAGCAACTAAAGTCTATAATGGTCCTATGGTATTAACAAAAGAAGGTTTTAAAGATAATAAGTTATGTTTTAGCTATATAGATTCAAGTGTTACATTTAATAGCTCTGTACTAGGTTTTCATTCTAAGAACTCAAGTCATCTCAGAGTTTTATCTGCATTACTGAATTCTGAATTAGCTACTTATTTTTTACTTTTAACATCTAGTTCATGGGGGATAGAAAGAGAAAGAATTAAGCCTAATGAAATATATGATTTTCCTTTGGATAAAAATATAGAATTATATAATAATTTAGTGAAAATTCATAAAGAAATAGAAAATGATATAAAAGAAAATGATATTTATTCTCAAGATGAAAATTTTGAAAAAAAACTAAACAAACTAATATATAAATTATATAAATTATCTTATAAAGAAACTATTATTATAAAAGATTTTTTAGAAACTTCTATGGATTTATTTCATAAGAGAGAAAAATCGAAGAGCTTATTACCTATTTTAGAGACATCTGAATATGCGACTATTTTTTGTAATGAAATAAATAATTTTCTTGAAGGAGATGAGTTATTTGCTAATGCAACGATATATAAAGTTAATAGATTTTCTCCTTTAATGATGATAAAAATTTCTTTTGAAGATACAAAAAAAGAAGTTTTTCAATCAGAAGAACAACTAACAAATGAACTTAAACAATTTGATAAATATTTGTGGGAAGCAAACTCTCCTAGTATCTATTTTAGAAAAAAACTCAATTACAAAACAGGTAACGATGTTTATATAATACGACCAAATCAAAGACGTTTTTGGACAAAGTCAATGGCTTTAGAAGATGCTTCTGAACTAATTCTTGAAATTCTAACAGATAACTAAATTACTATGTCCGTACAAAAAAGTATTCGCAAGAAATTTAAGGATAGTTTTGAAATAAAGTGTTTAAAGTTATTTGTTTCAGCCTATAAATCTGCCATAAAGAATAATTCTGTAAAGATAGATTTAGAGGAAAATGATATTACTGCTGAACTAAATCGTTACATTAATGAGAATCCACTTAGATTAGAATGGCAAATACATACGAATGTCGAACACCATTTACCTAAAAATGATACTCAAAAAACGAAAGGTTTTTCTGCAAAATTAGCTAGAATAGATTTAAGATTTTCAAATTTTGTTTCTACATTTGAACATATTTATTTTATTGAAGCTAAAAATATTGAGCAGAAGGGCTTAAAAGGTTCACAACTCAAACGTAGATATATAAATACAGGAATAGATAATTTCACATCAAAGAAATATGAAAATGGTTGTTTAGTGGGTTATTTGTTAAAAGGAAATCTAGAACTTACAGTAGAAGGAATTAACTCTCTACTAAAGAAAGACAAACGAGATGCAGAGTTTTTAAATTTCAAAAAATCTGATTTACATGATTTTTATTATGAGTCAGAACATATTGAAATTGGAATTTTAAAGCATTTCATATTTGATTTTACTGAAAAATAGATTTTGGCATCAATTTTCTATTTGATAAAAAATATATCAAAATCAGATTTTTGTCGTTACCTAATTTAAGTGTTGATGCTTGAATTAATAAAAAAACTACTCTTCTAAAAAAATTATGAAAAACCTTCGTTTTCTTGTTCTAGTCTCTGTTTTTATATCTCTTTCTCTTTCAGCTTTCGCCCAACAAAACAATATCAATCAAAAATGGTGGAATGATTTGAACGAAGGTTGGCAGCTTTATTTTAGGTACAATCACGAAATAGACAGCGTTCCGACAGCTCAAAATTTAGAAAAAATCTATAATCTTAAAAAAATAGATTGTGCAGGAACACAAGAATATTACAACAAACTTATTTTAGACATCAATCCGTTGAAAGATTTGCCTTTTTTAGAAGAAGTTAATTTTTCGTACTGTCCTGTGAGTTCTTTAGAGCCATTGAAAAATGCCAAAAATTTGCGTAAAATAGATGCAGAACGAACTTTAGTTTCAGATCTTTCTCCTATTTCCAAACTAGAAAACCTAGAGGAAATTTGGGTGCAAAAATGTGCAGGAATTACTTCGGTCAATTCTCTTTCTGCTCTTAAAAATCTTAAAAAATTATCGCTTTCTGCCACTGGAGTTACTGATATTTCGCCTTTGAGTTCTATCTCTAGTCTAGAACGTGTGTATTTGGCTTATACAAAAGTAAAAGATATTTCTGCTCTCAAAAATCTTGAAAACTTAGAAAAAGTAAGTTTTACAGCAACTGGAATCAAAGATTTTTCTGCTTTATCAAAGCTCAAAAATCTAAAATCAATTTTGGCTTGGAGAACTCCTGTAGATGATATTTCTCCTTTATCAAAACTGGTAAATTTGGAAGAACTTTATCTAAATTGGACACAAGTAGAAGATATTTCTGCTCTCAAAAATCTTATAAACCTTCGTGTAATTGGTTTGGGCAACACAAAAGTAAGTAGTATTTCTGCGCTTTCGAATATGACACAGCTTACCGAAGTTCAATTAAATGATAGCAAAGTTACAGATATAGAACCTCTCAAGAATGCTAAGAATTTAGAAATTCTTTCTGTTTCAGAAACAGAAGTTGAAAAAATTGATGTTTTGGAAGAGTTTTTTCATTTGAAAAAAATATTTCTCAATAAGACTAGAATCAAAAGTATTTCTTCTCTCAAAAATGCTACACAGCTAGAGCTTTTAGAAGCAGGGGAAACACAGTTAAGTTCTTTAAAAGGAATTGAAAATTTAGTGAATTTAAAAGATTTGTATATTTATCAGACTCAAATCAAAACTTTAAAGCCTCTTTCAGAATTAGTAAAACTAGAAAAATTATTTTGTGGAGAAACACAAATAAAGACTTTAGAAGGATTAGAAAATAAGCCAAATTTGGAAATATTAGATGCCCAAAAAACAGAAGTACAAGATTTGACACCCATCAAAACTTGTAAAAATCTTCAAGAACTTATTCTAATAGATACAAAATTAGATAATATGGAAGTTGCCGAACAACTCAAAAGACAAAGTCTTAAGAAATTGTACATTAAAGGAACACCATTACAACAAAAAATAGAAGAAGAAGAAGGCGAAGGCGACGATTATTAAAATCTGAAAATAAATCTAAAGGCTTTCTTTCTAAGGAATATAAAATAAATTTACACTTTGAAAAATTGAGACATTACTAAACAGGGTTAAAACCCTGTTTTTATAGTATAGCTAAAAATGTAAGTTTATTTTTTTAGTCTTTCTCATTCATAAAAAATTCCCTTTATCTGTAAAAAATAAAGGGAATTTTGATAAGATAAACTTTTACTAAAACTCTACTAAAAACTATAACTAATTCCAACAGCACCTTGTGCAGCCTTATATCTAAATCTATCATTATCATCTTGATACTTTCCATTTGTTGTATATTCTGCAAAAAGGTATGAAAATGCTCCTCTTACCATTACATTTGAAGCGATTTTATATCCAATCCAAAATTCAGAGTTGAGCGTTCCCTTATCATTATCACCTACCAAAAGTAAATTGAAACCTGTTGGCTTTCCTGTATCAGAAATAGCAGAGCTAGTTATGGTAGGATCTACAACAATTCCATCTTTTTCTCCTCCAAAACTAAGACCTACTATGTCAATATTAAAACCTATAAGGATATTTTCTGTAATAGAATAATCAGTATAAAGTCCTAAGTTGATTGCATTGGATTGACTACTCTCAACAAAAAAAGATTGAGGATTTTCTTCTGATGCTAAATCTGGTGGAGCTGCCGTAAATTGTCTATCTGAACCAAAAAAAGAAGATAAGCGCACACCATAACCTAATTTGAAACGGCGAGAAGAGCCAAACCCATATACATGAGAAAAACCCAAAGTCAGACTTGTTGTGGCTTCCCCAAAAGCTCCAGTAATACCAATTCGTTTTTCCCAAGGAGAAATTGCCATATCTGTTTCTTTTATATCTTTTGAAGAAAAGTTAGTAAAAGAAGAGTTTTGAACAATAGCATTTGAAAACTCAGAGTTTAAATTATTAGTAGAAAAAGAAGTAATTGTATTTTGAGCAAAAAGACAACTAGAAGCTCCCAAAAAACAAAGACTAATACCTGTAAATAGAATGTTTTTGATAGAATGTGTTAGTTTCATGATGAAATATTGAAAAATAATAAAAATAAAAAATAATTTGATGCTTTCCCCAAAAAATAAATATAGATATTTTAGAATATCTCAGTACTATTTTCATTTAACGACACAGAACTAAAAGTGTTTTTAAAGCGATTTTTTGTAAATTTTTGTTGCTGTTATTTTTTTTAGGAGATAATTTTCTTCTTTTCTTACAAAAAGAGAGCTTTTTTGTAAAACTACAAAAGAAAGATTCTAATTTTTGAGCAGATTCTAAATTAGAGTAGTATTTTTGCTCTATCAAAACTTTATTTTTTTCTATTTCTTCAATCTGTATTTATTATTTTTAAAATGAAAATTAAATTCACTTTATTTTTTGCTGTTTTTGTGATTACTATTTGCTCTTTTTCTTTTGTGGCTGCTCAAGATACAACTGAAAAACTAGAAGGGAAATTAGAAAATAAGATGAAAAATATTATAGGTAAAAAATGGGGATTAGCTCATTACATAGAAGTTTATATTGATGAATCAGACACACTCTTCAGTGTTAGAGATTGCGAAAAAGAATTTTTAGAACTAAAGGAAGACAAAAGTTATAATTTTTCTGCTTTTGATAGAACAGAAAAAGGAACTTGGCAAACCGAAAATGATTCTACTTTTGTATTGAAGAAACCAAATGGTAAAGTGCTTAGAAGATATGAAATTTATGGTATTTCATCACAATCAAATTCTACAAGTAGTTTTGATAGTATGGCTATTTTGGATATTACTCAGCGAAATACATATTTAGAAGTTTATGCAGAGTGTAAAGCAAATGATGTGAGTCAGTTTTATGATTCTCGTTCTCTTTTTCAAGAAACTATAGGTTGGGGAATTGTTGGAGGAATTCAGTATTACAAAAGTCCTGTTTTAGAAATTGGAATTGCTAAAGCAAAATGGAACTGGAAAAAAACTTTTTTTGCTGTTTCTCTCTCTGGAGAAATTGCTCCTTTTAATAATTCATTTAAAGAAGAGTTTGAATTGCGAGAAAACTCATTAGGCACAATTGATTCTATTCAAACTTCTCCTTGGAAAAACTACTATGGATTGGCTCTTACAGGTTGGACTCAATCTTGGGTAGCCTTAGGAGGTGCACTTACTGTTCACTCAGATGGTGATAAAATAAATCCGGGTGCACGTATTTTGATGGGAGTTTCTCCTAGAACTTTATTTGGAAGTGGTAATGCTGGTAAAATAGGAAATGCTTTACATCTTACTTATTCTTATCAATTTCTCTTTGTTCCACAAGGTTTAGATAAAGTAATTAGTAACCTCAATCGTCATGCATTTTCGCTTCGTTTTGTAATTCCTGTCAAAACTAGAGAGGTAGAAACTCGTAAGATTTTAGATTATGAAAACTAAATCATTCTCACAAATCAAAATTCATTTCTGTATTATTTAGTAATTAAAAGTTAAGTTGTATCCAGAAATAGATAAGGTAGTGTTATATGATAAATAAATTATGATTACAATAAAAGAAGCAGAAATTATACAAGATAAATACTTAGAAAGTCTAAGTAGAATGTGCAAACAAAAAGTAGTTGGAGGTTACCTTGAAGAACATACTTTCGGATGGACATTTGGTTATGGTACTCCTATGAATGCAAAGAATATTTTGGTGGGAGGTTTTTCAAGGATTGTTATAAATAAATGGACAGGCGAAGCTAAAGATCTTAATATTCACTTTAGTGAAATGGTAAAAGGTATTACAATAGAAGATAAGTTCTATGAAGAATATCCTAATTTTCGCTCATATCTTGAAGAATAATTATCTTTACTATCATTATAAATCAAAATTCATTTACGTATTTTTGAAGTTAATAAATAATATTTAAAACCTTGCCGTTATTGGTGTTTTAGCGTAGCGACACCAACAACATAGAAACTATTTTTTATGCTAGAAACAACTATTCAACAAAAAGTTAATCATTGGTTAGACGGAAATTATGACAATGAAACTAAGGAAGCTATCAAAAAACTATCTGAAACAGACCTTGCAGACGCTTTCTATAAAGATTTAGAATTTGGAACAGGTGGACTTCGTGGACTTATGGGAGTTGGCACGAACCGAATGAACCGTTATACAGTCGGTGCAGCTACTCAAGGACTTTCAAATTACCTCAAAAAATCATTTCCAAATAAAAAAGAAGGAGATATTAGTGTAGCTATTGCTTATGATAGTCGTAATAATTCACCTGAATTTGCTCAAATTGTAGCCGATGTTTTTTCTGCCAATGATATAAAAGTATATTTATTTACTGCACTGCGTCCTACTCCAGAGCTTTCTTTTGCCATTCGTCATTTGGGTTGCAAAAGTGGTGTTGTCTTGACAGCTTCACACAACCCAAAGGAATACAACGGTTATAAAGCCTATTGGGAAGATGGTGGACAAGTAGTTGCACCTCACGACAAAAACATTATCACAGAAGTACAGGCGATAAAAAGTGTAGATGAAATAAAATTTGAAGGAAAACCAGATTTGATAAGAAGCATAGGAGTAGAAATTGATAAAGAATATTTGTATCAAATACTAGAACCTTTAGCTGATAAAAAAACAAGAGAAATTGTAAAACGTCAAAAAGATTTATCAATCGTTTATACACCAATTCACGGAACAGGAATTACACTTGTACCAAAGGCATTGAGAAAATTGAGATTTGAAAATATTCATGTAGTAGAAGAACAAGCTCTAGCAGACGGAAATTTCCCAACAGTAGTTTATCCAAACCCAGAAGAAGCTGAAGCAATGACTTTAGCACTCAAAAAAGCAAAAGAAGTAAATGCTGATGTTGTGATGGCAACTGACCCAGATGCTGACCGTGTAGGAATTGCTGTAAAAAATAAGGAAGGCGACTTTGTATTAATGAATGGAAATCAAACCCTTGCTTTATTGGTAGCCTATAATTTGGAAGCCTGGAAAAATGCAGAAAAATTAAATGGCAATCAAATGGTAATCAAAACCATTGTTACGACAGAATTGATAAAAGAAATTACACAAAAATATGGCGTAAATATCTACGATACTTTGACAGGTTTCAAACATATTGCTGCACTTATTGAAAGCAAAAAACAAGCAGGTAGTAAGGAAGAGTTTATTTTAGGAGGAGAAGAAAGTTATGGTTATCTGATTGGTGATGAAGTTCGTGATAAAGATGGAGTTGCTTCGTGTGCAAGTATTGCACTTTTGGCTGCTTATGCAAAAGATAAAGGTTTTTCTCTTTTCGAATGGCTGATTGAAATCTATAAAGAATATGGTTTTTATTTGGAAGAACTTGTTTCTATTACTAAAAAAGGACAACAAGGAGCTTCACAGATAGAAGAAATGATGAAAACATTTAGAAAAAATCCTCCAAAAAAATTAGCGGGAAGTGATTTGTTATCTGTCTATGACTATCAAAATCAAACTATTTTAGATGTTCAGAAAGGAACTTCTAATCCAATGGAAACAGATTTACCAAAATCTAATGTACTTGCTTTTTATACAGAAGATGGAAGTAAAATAAGTATGCGACCTTCGGGAACAGAACCAAAAATCAAATTCTATTTTTCTGTAAAAGATGATTTAGATAGAACAGAGGATTATGAAAAAGTAAAAGAAGGACTTCAAGCAAAAATTCAAAAACAGATTTCTGATTTGGATATTAATTAAACCTTGATGTATTATTTTATTAAGCCTCTTTTAAATAAATTTCATTTAAAGGAGGCTTTTTTAATCAAAATTCAAAAAAAACATACATATTTTAACAACATACAGACGTGAAATTAAAAAATATAATTACCTTTGTGTATGTTAAAACAAAACTTACTTATTCGTTGTCTTACAAGACTATATCTCTTTTTTACTCTAACTATTGGAGTAATTCATTTTTCTAATGCACAAGATAGTTTTTCTTATAAAGATTACTTTCCAAAACAAAAAGTAGATTCTGTTCAATGGTATTATGGAGCAATAGCAAAAGAAGACGCTGAAAAGATTGATAGTACAAAACCTGTAAGCCAAAACTTAGAATTATATTTTAGGAATGATGAGTTTCCTTTTGATAATCCTGTACCACTCTTAGAAAGTTATTTTGAAAAAAGAGCTGTTTTGACAGATGTATTAGATATTCAACAATTAGTACAAATTTTTCCTACAACGAGCTGTGAAAGTTATTCAGTAACCCGTTGTGGAGCTATATATAGAGATATTTTAGTTTTTTATAAAGATGGAGTTCCTATTTCAGTTTTGAAAATTTGTTTTTCTTGTAAAGCAATCTGTTTTGTGAGTAGTAATGGAGAACAAGACAAAAATGCAAAATGCCTTGCAAATCCTCTTTCAATCAAAGAAATTGCTAAAGAGTGGGTTCGAAGAGGTTGGATTGACTTGAGAAGTGCTAGTAGATAAAATTATAAGTTATCTTCCTCTGTAATTGTTCCTCGTTTTCCTAGTTCTATTACTTCTACATTTGTGATTTTGGCTTTGTTTATTTCTAATCGAATAAGTGTTCTTATATAATGAAAGCCGTGTTTTCCTGCTGCACCCGAATTAAAATGTATTAAATTTCTTTTAGCATCAGGCATTATTTTTAAAATATGCGAATGTCCACACACAAAAATTCTAGGTTTTATTTCGTCTAATTCTTTTTTCACTTCTGATTTATAATTTGGTGGATAACCTCCAATATGTGTCATAAAAACTTTCAGTCCTTCACAATCAAAAATCTGATTTTTGGGATAACGAACTCTCATTTTTTGGTCGTCAATGTTTCCGTAGACAAAAATAGTAGGCTTGAAGGCTTCTAATTCATCTGCAACTTCTATGCTTCCAATATCTCCTGCATGCCAAAGCTGGTCGCAATCTTTAAAATAATTTTTTACTTGTGGGTCTAAATATGAATGTGTGTCTGAAATAATTCCTATTTTCATTTTCTGTTTTGATTCTGTTTTTTGAATAATGACCAATTTACAAACAAAAATCCTTCTCTAAATAAATTAGAAAAGGATTTGTGAATTTTTTAGTGAGAAAACTAAATTACGCTTTTTGAGTTTCTTCTTTTAAAGTCGGATAATCTGTATATCCTTCTGCTCCTGATGTATAGAATGTATCTGGATTTGGGTCGTTAAGATGAGCATCTTCTTTCATTCTTTCTACTAAATCAGGATTAGAAATAAATGAACGACCAAAAGCTACTAAATGTCCCAAACCATCTTTCAAATCTTTTTCAGCTCTTTCTTTATCATAACCACCACTGATAATGATTGTTCCTCCAAAAGCGTCTCTAATTTTTTGTTTTACAGAAAGAGTAACCTCAGGCGCACCTACTGAAGAATGATCTACAATATGAATATAAGCAAGGTTAAGTTTACCTAATTCTTTTGCCAAATACTCATAAAACTCTTCGACACCTTCAAAAACTCCTGTACTATTATAAACTCCATAAGGAGAAAGACGAATACCTACTTTTTCTGCTCCAATTTCTGCAATAGTTGCTTTTGCTATTTCTAATGCAAATTTTGCTCTTGCTTCATTGTTTCCATTATAACTATTGTCTAAAGAATTTACAAGAGGATTTAAAAACTGTTCTATTAAATAACCATTTGCACCATGTAATTCGACACCATCAAAATCTGCCTTTATAGCATTCTTTGCACTATCTACATATTCCTGAATCGTGTTTTTGATTTCACTTTCAGTCATTAGTTTTGCTGCTGGGTACGATTTCAAACCTTCCTTATCAGTATACATCTCACCTTCTACTGGAGTTGTAGTTGTGCTCAATACTTTCGCATCTTTTGCCATATTAAGAGGGTGTGAAACTCTACCTGTGTGCATCAATTGCATGAAAATTTTTGCTCCTCCTTTATGAACCTCTTCAGCTACTTTTTTCCAACCCTTAGTTTGAGCATCGGAAAAAGCACCAGGAATACGTGGGTAGCCCAAACCATTTGGCGAAGGACTAACTCCTTCTGTAATAAGTAAACCAGCACTAGAACGCTGAGCATAATAAGTTGCCATCAAATCGTTTGGAATATTGTCAGTTGCTCTTGAGCGAGTAAGAGGTGCCATAACAACACGATTTTGAAGAGTTATATTTCCAAGTTTGAATGAATCAAAAAGCATAATGTCTATAAAATTTATGAAAAATCAATGAATAAAAAATATGTTGAATAATAATAGAACGTTTGTTCCAAAATTCTAACGCATTGATTTGTTTAAAGGTTATGTTAAAATATCTAAACTGATTTAGTTTATTTATTCAATTACTTCTACTTCAGAATTTTTCTTGTCAAAACCTTCTAAATAACTGATTTTCCAAATTTCGTTTTCTTTTTTTGCTCTAACCTTATAAATGAAGCCATTGTCTAAAGTCCAAATAAAAGCTGTTTCTTCTCCTTGTTTTTCAAATTTAGAAAGAAGGAGTTTTTCCCAGTATTTTTCTGGATAATCTTGACAGTTACACAAGGCATTTACACCACTATCAATAAAAGGAGATAAATCACCAACTTGCCAAACAGCACTCTCATTTTTGAGTTTTTCATCCATTGTAGCTGATAGTTTTTCATAATTTTCTAAAAACTCTTTTGCAAAAAAGCCACTTTTTTCTAGTCGTTTGATACTATTTTTTTGCGCTTCCATATCTATACCTGAATAAATAGTATCTGTCAGATTTGTTTGAATAGGTTCAAAACCACCAACTGCTGGGTCAGCTGTTTCTACCCAATTATATGTGTTGTCAGTTCTGTACTATCTTGAGTAGAGATTTGATCAGATTTTTGTGTATTTTCTGTATTAGTAGATTTCGTACATCCTTGTAAAGAAAAGCTAATACAAAAAATAGCTATAAAAGATAATGAAGAGACATTTTTATATAAAAATTTGAAAAACAAATAGTAACTTTAAATTCAATGTTGATAAGAGCCTGTTCGATTTTAGTTAAATAAAAAGAACATCAGATTTTTTTCTTAGTTAAGTAATTGATTTTCAGTTACTAATTAAAATATCAATTCTTATGTTTACTACTGAATATTTATCTGATGCTCTTTGGCAATATATGAAAAAATTTATACCTTCTTCGTATTTGAAAAGAAAGCGTAAACACAGCTTGTATAATTTATTTTCAGATCTTTTTTATCTGACACGTTCAGGAAGTAGTTGGCGTCTACTCCCTAGCAGTTATGGTATTCCTTGGAGTAGTTTGTATGATTACTTTAGCAAGTGGCAGAAGCTGGGTTGGTATAAGGAATTATTGGACAAACTAGTGAAAAGAGAACGACTCGCAAAAGGTAGAGATGCTAAACCCTCTTTGGGTTGTGTAGATTCTCAAAGTGTACAAAGCATTTATGGAGGTGAGGCAATAGGCATAGATGGTTATAAGCTAAAAAAAGGGCGAAAACGCCATATTCTAGTAGATATGCAAGGAAATTTATTAGAAATAGAGATTAGTCCAGCGAATGAAGCTGACGTAAATCAGCTATCCTATTTGGCTTACTTGGCGCAATTTAGAGGACGAAAGTTTTTTAAAATTCTTGCCGATGCAGGCTATAGAAGCACTAGCTTAGCTAGTGAAATATTTAGTCAAACGGGTGTGCAAATTGAGGTTGTCAATAGCCCAAGAAGAAAAGATAAAGAAGATAAATCGTTCAGTCCTCAGCCCAAAAGATGGGTAGTGGAAAGAACTTTTGCTTGGCTCAATCAAAACCGAAGATTAAAGGTTGATTATGAGAAAACCATACAATCTGCGAAGGCTTTTATTTATTTAGCTATGATTTTGAATCTCAATAAATAAAGGAGCTAGAAGAAATAAAAAATAAAAAATCGAACAGGCTCTAAATTACTTGACAAAGAAATAGAAAGAAGATCAAGAGTTTGTTAGGGCAAACGCACGAAAAAAAAACGTACTCGTTTAAAGCAAGTCAAGCTAGTTTTTAACTTTATAAATTGAATTTACTCTGATAGTTAAAGTGTGTTTAAACACACTGAAAGTAGTATAAAAAGTTTCGTGCTACCTTATCATAAAATAGAAATTTCTCAAACTGACTCTAAGAATAAAACGCCTTTTATCGAAAATCAACTTGTAGAAATTGAAAAGCTAAATCAAAAAGATTCTTTTTCTAAATTAGAAGCAACAAGTTATAAATATGAATATTTAAAAATGAAAGGAGAAGAAGAGTTTTACATTTCAAAAGTAAATTTTAATACACACTTATTGTATGCTTTTTCTAAACTTAATATTGAGACTAAACTTCCTGTTTATCTTGATTATTGCAATTTAGTAACTGATAATCAATTAGTTGTTCAATCAAATTCGTATTCTTATGGAGTTGATAAAAACTCTAATCAAATTAAGTATCAATCTTATTTCAAACTAATTTCATTTGAAGCAAATGTCTATTATGTTCCTTATAAAGACTATTCGTATTATGAAAAAGAAGGTGAGAAATGGATAAGAAAAGATATTCCTATTGAGATAGAATTTTGATTCTAATTCTAATCAAAATTATGAACTTTATATCAATTCAAGATTACAAAACAATAAAAGCTCAGTTTTTTTGAGTTAAAGAACATAAAGTTTTATACAAATTGCGTAACTTTGTAATATATAATCAATTCTAATTATTACTTTACTAGATGAACGATATTACACCACAAGAGCTAAAAACTCTGAAAGACGAAGGAAAACAAATACAGCTTTTAGATGTCAGAGAAGAGTTTGAATATGATGAATATAATCTTGATGGCAAACTTATTCCTTTGGGAGAGCTGCCTACACGTTTAGAAGAATTGCAAGACTGGAAAGAAAAAGAAGTCATTGTACATTGTAAATCTGGAGGACGCAGTGCAACAGCTAAAAACTTCTTGATTTCTAAAGGCTTTAAAAATGTCAGAAATCTTTTACAAGGTGCAGAAGGATATAAGAAATTATCATAAAAAAAGTATTTTGACTACGTCCTTAGAAAAAGAAAACACCATTGTTATTTCTGCAGAAAATATAGGAAAAAGATTCGAAAGAGAATGGATTTTTCGAAAACTTTCTTGTCATTTTTGCAGCAAACAACCTACAGCTATCGTAGGGAGTAATGGGAGTGGTAAATCAACTCTTATCAAAACGCTTGTTGGATATTTGCCTTTATCAGAGGGAAACTTAGTTTATTCTTTTGATTCCAAGACAGATAAAAAAATAATCCAAAAAGAAGATTGGCAGTCTCATATTTCTTGGGCTGCTCCTTATACTGAATTGATAGAAGAGTTTACACTTTTAGAACAATTAAAATTTCATCAGTCTTTTAAATCTTTTGATATAGAGATAGAAGAAATAATTGAAAAATTAGGTTTTTCTAACACGAAGAGTAAAACAATTCGTTTTTTCTCTTCAGGAATGAAACAAAAACTAAAATTAGCCTTAGCAATCTATTCTGATGCCAAAATAGTGTTTTTAGATGAGCCTACTTCTAACCTTGATAAACAAAATAGTGAGTGGTATTTGCAAGAAATAAATACAGTTTTTGGCAAAAAAACACTTATTATTGCATCAAATCAAGAATCTGAATATTATTTTTGTTCACAAATCATTGATATTCAGAACTTAAAGCCGTAAACTTGTAAAAAATTGTATTTTTGTATTAAGTTTCTGTTTTTTTACTTGCTTTTTTTTAGAAATTCAAAAATTCGCATTATCTTTAATGATTATTAATTTTGAATGAAAATTGTCATTAGAAATATATAATCGAAAATTAAAATTAACGACTAAACCTTGCTTTAATCTTAACTTAAATTTGATTTTAAATTTTAACTCAATCTCAACTCTTTAAATCCTGAATTTATGAACGTATTTCGTAACCCTTTTCTTTTAGTAGTATTATTTTGTTCTTTGTTTCTTGTAAAATGTACATGTGGTGATGACACTGATGATGCAGAATCTTTAGTAGCTCAAATCTCTCAATCTTGGAAAATTAGCACACTTACAGTAAATGGTGATGCTGTTACTGAGGATATTGATGGCTTTACACTTACATTGAATCAAAATGCTGATGCTCCTACTACATATAGCATTACTACAGGTGGTTTGGCTTATAACTTTGCACCAAACACTTCTGGTAACTGGACATTAGCTCCAGACAATGAGAATCCTACTTCAATTGTTTTTAGTGGTTCTACTGCTACTTTAGTAAGTGCTTCTTCTACCCAGCTTGTTATTCGTTACAATGAAGCTGCTGCTGATGGCAAACCAGAGCCAGTTGTACAGTTTACTCTTGTACCTAGATAATTTAAATTTTTCCTAATGTATTCTTAGGAAAATAGATTATAAAAAAAGACTTTTCTTTATTTTTATAAATAAAGAAAAGTCTTTTTTTGTGGAGTTTATTTTGAATGTGATACAATAGTTTTATTTTTTCTCTACAATCTCAAAAGGAAGCTGAGTAGTTTTTCCATTTTCTACTAAAGCTATTTTGTAAGTAGAGATAGGCAAATAATACTTTTCATTATCTGATTTAGAGACAACAAAAGGTTTTTCTTTTGTAGAAAGGGATTTTGATAATTTTTTTGCAGCTTCTTCATTTATTGTCAAATCATATTTCCAATAA
The DNA here is from genome assembly GCF_037126295.1 of Bernardetia sp. Wsw4-3y2. Classification (NCBI taxonomy): domain Bacteria; kingdom Pseudomonadati; phylum Bacteroidota; class Cytophagia; order Cytophagales; family Bernardetiaceae; genus Bernardetia; species Bernardetia sp. Wsw4-3y2. Next base: position 2,120,317 of record NZ_CP147017.1, read on the forward strand.
TTCAAACCTTTATTTGCTTCTAGTTTTTCAGAATGCAGAACTACATTGTTCTTATCTAAAATGCGAAGTTCTACATTTGATTTTTGAGTAGTAAAGAAAATAAATTTTTGCTCTTCCTCATTTGGTTCATAATTCCCAAACCACTTACTCCAATAAGTTTTGCCCCAGTTTTTATTGAAAGTAATTTTTTCTTTGTCTAAGAAAAATGATTTTTCTTTATCCATTTTTACAAGACTTTGTAGAGGTGCAATATCCACCACATAAAGCGAACGTCCATGAGTTCCTACAACCAAATGATTTGCCACAGGCTGAACTGATAAATCATGAACTGCCACACGAGGAAAATCTTTTCCTAAAGTCATAAATGACTTTCCAGCATCAAGAGAAGTATACAAATTATGGTCTGTTCCAACAAAAAGTAAATTTTCTTCTTTAAAATCTTCTCTAATAACATTTACAGATTCTAAAGGTAAATCTGTTCCAATGCGTGTCCAAGTTTTACCAAAGTCATTCGAAACAAAAATAATTGATTCAAAATTATCAAAACGGTATCCATTCAAGCTAATGTAAACTCGTTCCATTTTGTGTTTTGAAGCCTGTACACGACTTACCCAAAAGTTTTTATACTGAGGAAACTGTTTCAAATAATTCTGTGAAATATTTTCCCAACTATATCCTGCATCTTTGCTCACATGAACCATTCCATCATCAGAACCAACATACAAAAGACCAAAACGCAAAGCAGATTCATCAATAGAAGTAAGTGTATTGTAAGCTACATCACCAGTTTTTGCTTCTTTTGGATTTGCTCCTCTTGTTAAGTCCTCTGAAATAGTTTCCCATGTTTTTCCTTGGTCAAACGAACGGTGTACACGATTCGAACCCATATACAAAATATTTTGCTGATGTTTTGAAAGGTGTAATGGAGTTTGCCAGTTGAAACGAAATGGTTTTTGTCCTAGTTCATGTGAAGGTGTAATGTAGTCAGATGCTAACGTTGTTTTATCGATTTTATAACAATTTCCAAATTGATAACAGGTATAGACAGTATTATTATCTCTAAAATCAATCTCAACTTGCATTCCGTCACCTCCTAAAAGTCGTTTGTAAGGGTAATTACCTTCTTGTTGCCATGAATCTGAATATTCGTATTGATGTGAAGCTGTCCAAACACCATTATCTTGCAAACCTCCATACACATTATACGGTTCTGCTCTGTCTGTTGCTACACTATAAAACTGACCAACAGGAATAGAGTTTGATTTTGACCATGTTTTGCCGTCGTTATACGAAATATTTATTCCTCCATCGTTTCCATTTATTAAATGTCCTTCTTGTTTTGGATTAATCCATAAGGCGTGATGATCTGCGTGGACGTTATCACCATTGATGCTTTTCCAGTTTTTACCTCCATCATCACTTGTCAAGATTGGAACGCCGACAATGTAGAGTTTTTGAGGATTATTTTGTGAAACTCGTACTTGTCCAAAATAATAACCATACGAATAAACAACTTCATCGATACTCCCTTCGTGTGTTTTTTGCCATGTTTTGCCTTTGTCTTTTGATAAATATAATTCTAAACCTTTTACGGGTGTGTCAAACAAACGAGAATTAGCATCTCCCAAAAACTCTACTAATGCTTTTGGCTCTATTTTGCCTTGTTTGATTTGTTCTTTTACAAAAGCTACATCATATTTTTTTGGAAAGTGATTTTCTTTCAAATATTCAGTTATTTCTGCATCAGAAACTTTCAAAAAATCTTCACTTTTCATTGCTAAAATAGCATCTTTGGTAAGAGTTAGTTTATTATTCTCTTTTTTTGTTTCATCTTTTGGCTTTCTGTTTTGATTGTCCAAACAGGCATAAACCCAATCAGGATTTGCTTTTGAAATAGCTAAACCAATTCTTCCAACTCCCTCTGAAATAGGAAAACCACTTCCTTTTGTCGTTATTTTTGTCCAGTTTTCGCCACCATCATCAGAACGATAAATTCCACTTCCTGCACCTGCTTCTTCAAAATCCCACGCTGCTCTATGTCTTTGCCAAGTAGCTGTATAAAGTGTATTCGGATTTGTAGGGTCAATTATTAAATCAACTGCACCTGTATTTTCGTCAATGAAAAGTGTTTTTTTCCACGTTTTGCCTCCATCAGTTGTTTTATAGATTCCTCTTTCTTTATTTTTCGAATATAGATGACCGAGCGCAGCAACGAAAAGTGTATTTTTATCAGTTGGATGCAAAACTATTCTACCAATATGCTGCGTTTCATTTAATTCTGTATCATTTTTGTGTTCCCACGTTTTGCCCATGTTATACGAAACATACATTCCATCTCCAGAATATGAAGAACGAGAAGAGTTATTTTCTCCAGTCCCTATCCAGATGGTAGAATCTTCCCACGAAACAGCAATATCTCCAATAGACATTACTTTTTCATTTTGAAACAAAGGAGTAAAAGAAGTTCCGTTTGTATTGGTATGCCAAAGTCCACCAGAAGCAAAAGCAGCCAAAAACTCATTTGGGTTATTAGGGTTTACTTCAATATCGACAACCCTTCCACTCATAATTGTTGGTCCTATTGATTTTATAGGAATATTTTTGAGCCAAGAGGTTGATGAATTAATTTTATTTTGAGAATTGATACGGTCTTGAGCTGTCGTAAATTCTAATTCAATATCCTGTGAAAAAGCTGTATTTGAAAGCAATGCACAGGAAATAAAAGTAAGAAAAACTCTTTTCATGTTAGTTTGATTAAGGTTTAAAATCTGTTTTGTCTTTAGTCTGATACAATTTGCAAACAAATTCGTTGCTTAAAAAAATGTTCAAATAACTTTTCTTTTTTTTAACACAAAAGAAAAAATAAGGACAAAAAAAAGCCTAGCATTTTTTATAAAATTGCTAGGCTCTTGAAGTTATATTTTTCAGAACAGATTATTGTACTGTTTTTGTTCCAATATAAATATTTGTGAGATTTTGTACATATTCGCTACCTGTAACTTTGATAGAAATTGTATTTTCAACACGAGTAATATCTACATCATTATTATTAGTAGAATAACGCACTGTTTCTACTCCTCCATTTGTTTCAGTTGTTTTATCTGTAATTTCCACAACAATATTTTTTGTAAGCACTTCGCTGTCACCTTTATTTGAGAGTGTAATTACATTAACTGCTCCTTCTACATTAATATCACCTAATAACAGATTGTTATATGTTCCTGGAAGGTCATCAGCATAATTAATTACATCATCTTCATCACAAGAAGTAAAAGAAATAGCCATAAAAGCAAGCACGAAGAACATTAAGATTTTGTTCGTTTTCATAGTATAATACAGTTTAAAAAATTTGAAATACAGTTTAAAAAATAAATAAATCAAGCCAAAAGTATGACTTGATTTACAATTATATAAACGTACCTATTCTAAAAATGTTTTGAAAATATTTTTTAACTATTAAAAAAACATTTAGTAGCTTCTGAAAAAACAAGGTTTTGTTTTATATAAATTGATATGGATTGGAGGTTAATTTGTCTAATCTTTATTTTGACTAATTCTAATTCCATATTTGTATTCGTTTTTCAAAAACAAATCTTTTGTTTCATTGCTTTCGTTATAGAGATAGAGTAGGAGAAAATGTGATATGTTGCCTACTTTTAAAATTTATGAATTATAATTAACAAAAATACAAAAAAAATATGTCAAAAAATGGAATTCAAAAACCGTTTGTAACGATGAAAACATCAGTTACACAAGAAATGCAAAACCTTATCAATGAGCAAATTAAGTTAGAAGCTCGTTCTTCTTGGGCTTATTTAGCTGCTGCTTCTTGGTGTGATAAAGAAGGATATGTCAATTCGGCTAAATATCTTTACAATCATGCAGAAGAAGAACGCATGCACATGATGAAATTTTTCAATTATCTAAATAATGCAGGTGGACATGCACTAGCACCCGAAATTACAGATATGCGTTATGATTTTGAGAAGTTAAGAGATGTTTTCGAAACAGCTTTAAAGCACGAAATCAAAGTAACTTTAGCAATTAATGACCTTGTAGATGCCTGTTTGAAAGCAAAAGACTTTGCTACTTTTCAGTTTTTACAATGGTTTGTCAATGAACAGCGTGAAGAAGAGGTAATTTCTCGTCGTGCTGTAGAGCTTTTTGATATTATTGGTGAAGAAGGTCAAGGAATTTGGCTTATTGATCAAGCAATCGGAAAAATAGAAGCTGAGATACAAGAAGCAGAAGGGGCAGATGCAGAAGCCTAAACTATTATAAAAAAATAATAATCTTGAAATCACTATGAAATTTATTTTTGTAGTGATTTTTTTTATTCTAATAATTTTTAAGCTATCTTATGTAGTACTACATTTCAAAAATTAAACTGTTTTTCTTATTTTGAGTTTAGATAAATAAAAAAAATATTTAAAAGTGATTTTCTTTATAGAAATAGTCTTTATTACTCGTAACTTTATAAATTAGAGCGTTTAATTAAAATTTGAGTAAAATAATAGATAGAACAGCTTAATCAAAATTATAAGTCTGCAAAAACGTATTATAATAAAAATATGCAAGAAGAAAACAAAAATTTGCCTTATCCTTCTTTTTCAAACTATTCAGATGCAGATGATGCTTCAAATCCATTTTTGTATGAAGAAGTTCTATATAAGAAGAAAAAGCCTAAATATTGGTTACATATTTTGTTATTTGTGATTACTTTCATTGCAACTACTTTGGCTGGAGCAGAATGGATTTTTGGAGAAAAAAGTTTTATTGCTCTTCTCTTTGATGCAGATGGATTTGCAGGCATTGGAAGTGGAGGACTCGGTTTTGATGGCTTTGTGGCTGGTTTGGCTTATTCTATTCCTTTTTTGGGAATATTAACAGTGCATGAATTCGGACATTATTTTGCTGCTAAATATCATAATATTCGGGCTTCTTTGCCTTTTTATATTCCGATGTGGCTTGGTTTTTTGGGAATGCCTTCTACTATCGGAACAATGGGTGCATTTATTAAAATTGAATCTCCTTTTACCTCTCAAAAGTCACTTTTTGATGTGGGTGTAGCAGGTCCTTTGGCAGGTTTTATAATTGCTTTAGTCGTACTTTTTTATGGTTTTTTGAATCTTCCTTCTCCTGAATATGTAATTGAAGTAGCACATCCATCTTGGCAAAAATATGGTTTAGATTATGCTTCTCAAGTGTATAAATCTATTCCAGAAGGTGCAAATATGGAATTGGGAACAAATTTGTTATTTGAATTTTTCAAAAATTATGTTGCTCCAAATCCTGAATGGGTGCCAAATAATAGAGAAATTTTTCATTATCCTTTTTTATTGGCAGGTTATTTAGCTTTGTTTTTTACAGCTTTAAATTTGATGCCGATTGGTCAGCTTGATGGAGGACATGTTTTGTATGCTATGTTTGGTCAAAAATGGCATAAAAAAATATCTATGGGAATGTTTACACTTTTCTTGACCTATGCAGGACTAGGGCTTATTTCGCCTCAAGACCCTATCGAAGATATTGCTCTCTACAGTATTTTTTATCTCTTTTTCTTGTTTATTATTTTTCTAAAAAATACAGAAAAACCGATTACTGCTGTTGTCTTTGCGCTAGGAATTTACGCCTTTCAGTTTGTGCTTGTAAGTATTTTTCCAGAAGTTCATGGTTACTATGGTTGGTTGGCTTTTGGTTTTCTCTTAGGACGAATTTTAGGACTTTCACATCCACCTACACAAAACCAAGTTACACCACTTACAAAAGGTAGAATGATTTTGGGAGTAATTACTTTTATTATTTTTGCTCTTTGCTTTTCGCCTCAGCCTTTTGTGATTTCTTAGATTTCTAAAAATTAACAAACAGTTCACTTATATCGAACCATTCGTTTTTAAACATTTTTCTTCAAAATTTGCTTTAAAGGTTATGAAACTAATCTATATTTATGATGCCCTTTGTGGCTGGTGTTATGGTTTTGCACCTGCGATGCGTGATTTTTATCAAAACCACAAAAACGACTTTGAAACCATTGATGTTATTTCTGGTGGAATGATTACAGGAGAACGTATTGGTGCAATTGGAGAAGTTGCTCCTTACATCAAAACGGCTTATAAAGACGTAGAAAACCGGACAGGTGTAAAATTTGGAGAGAAATTTTTAAAGGATATTTTGGAAGAAGGAAGTGCCATTTTTACTTCTATTCCTCCATCCATTGCCCTTTCTGTTTTCAAAAAAGAAACTCAAGAAAATCCACAACTAGCAGGAGAAAAGAATGAGAAAGTTCTTCATTTTGCAGAAGAACTTCAAAGTCTTATTTATTTTGATGGCATAGAACCAAAAGACTATTCAAAATACGGCGAATTGGCAACAAAATATGGTTTGGATAAAACTGATTTTGTAGAAAAAATGAATCATTCAGACTATGAAAAATTAGCTCAAAAAGATTTTCAGTTATCGCAAGATTTTGGAGTAAGTGGTTTTCCTACTCTCATTATTCAAAAAGACGAAGAATATTATTTATTTGCTAGAGGTTTTGTAGATTTGGCAGAACTAGAAAGGCGTTTTGAAGCGATGAAAACTTCTGTGTAATTACTAAAGGATAACAGACTTCCTAGTCTGTTCAAGTCTAAAATTTCTATTCCTACTTACTAATACAAAAACAGATTAGAAAGTCTGTTATATCATAAAAAATAAAATGATTCCAGCTTATATTGTTGCTATTGGCGACGAACTTCTCTACGGACAAACTCTCAATACAAACGCTTATTCTCTTTCCAAAATGCTAACTGATGTTGGTTTTAAAGTTATCAAACACATTTCTATCGCTGATGAGAGACAGGCAATTTTGGATACTTTCGAAGAAATGTCAAAAGTAGCTAAAATAGTTTTGATTACTGGAGGACTTGGGCCTACAAAAGATGACATCACAAAAAAAACATTTGCAGAATATTTTAATGTAGGAATGCGAAGAGATGAAGTTGTTTTAAAGCATATCGAAAATTTATTTTCTAGTAGAGGAAGAATGATGACTGATTTGAATAAATCACAAGCAGACGTTCCGACAAATTGCACTGTCATTCATAATATGTATGGAACAGCTCCTGGAATGTGGTTTGAAAAAAATGGTTGTATTTTCGTTTCAATGCCTGGTGTGCCTTATGAAACTGAAAATATAATGAGCAATGAGGTAATTCCTCGTTTATTAGATTTTTTCAAACCTCCTTTTATTGTACACAAAAAAGTACAGACAATTGGAGTTCCTGAGTCTATTTTAGCACAAACTATTGAAGATTGGGAAAATGATTTGCCTTCTCATGTTCGTTTGGCGTACCTTCCACATTTGGGAAAAGTAACTTTGAGATTGACAAGTGAAGGAGATGACAAAGAAAAAATTGATGAAGAATTAAATAATCAAGTTAAAAAAGTAATTCCTCTCATAGAAAAATATGTTTATGGTTTTGATGATGAAACAATAGAGGGAAAAGTAGCTGATTTATTAAAAGAAAAGAATCTTACTCTAGGAATTGCAGAAAGCTGCACAGGTGGTTATGTAGCCCGTACATTTACTCAGCACGAAGGTGCATCTGCTTTTTTTGAGGGTGGAATAATTGCCTACTCAAATGATGTAAAAATAAAGATTTTAGGCGTAAAATTAGATACCATCATAAAATATGGTTCAGTAAGTGAACAAACAGCTTTAGAGATGGCTGAAGGAATCAGAAGAACACTAGGAACAAAAATTGGAATTGCTACAACAGGAGTAGCAGGAACAGGTGGAGGAACGCCTGAAAAACCAGTGGGAACAGTTTGGATTGCTTATTCTGATGAAAATGAAACAGTAGCCAAAACCTATCAACTAACCAAAAACAGAAACTTAAATATTCAACTGAGTACAAATGCAGTTTTGAATTTGCTTAGAAAAAAGTTGATTGAAAAGTAGGCAAATTTTCTGATTCATTAAATACTTTGTAATTTTGTATTATATAAAGATATTTATAAAATAATTGATAAAGTAAATAATGATTTGGAATTACGAACATATAAAAGATTCTTTTGATAAAATAAGCCAAAGCGACCCGATTACCTATTTTGCGCCTTTTTTTATATTTCTTATTCTTTTAGAATTAGGAATTGATTTAGCGCAAAAAAAAGAATGGTACAATAAAAAAGATGCTTGGGCTTCAATTGTTATGGGAATTGGTTCTGTGTTTTTGAGTCTTTTAGCCAAGATTTTTTATATCGGAATTTATATGTGGATTTATGATAATTTCCGTCTCTTTACGCTGCCTAATGTTTGGTGGGTTTGGATTCTGCTTGTCTTTGCTGATGATTTTTCTTTTTATTGGCATCACAGATTAAGCCATCAAGTTCGTATTTTGTGGGCTGCTCATTCAAACCACCATTCAGCACAAAGCTATAATTTAGCTGTTGCGCTGCGTCAGAGTTGGACAGAAATGTTTTATAAATATATCTTTTGGTTATGGCTGCCTTTACTTGGTTTTCATCCTGTTATGATGTTTGTAATGATGTCTATAAGTCTTATTTATCAATTCTTTCTACATACAGAGGCAGTTGGAAGACTTGGTTTCTTAGAATATTTTATGAATACACCTTCTCATCATAGAGTTCATCATGCTACTAATGTCAAATATTTAGATAAAAATCATGCAGGAATTTTTATTATTTGGGATAGACTTTTTGGAACATTTATAATAGAAGATGAAGAAAAACCAATCTACGGACTTGTTCAAAACTTGGAAACTTATAATCCAATTCGTATCGCTTCCCATGAGTATGAGAAGATTTGGGCAGATATTAAAAAGCCTATTTCGTGGAAACATAGAATTAATTATCTAATAAAGCCCCCAGGTTGGAGTCATGATGGAAGCCGAAAAACTACTAAGGATTTGGTAAATGAGATGAAGAAGAATAAATAAATTATTTTAAAAAGAGGCTAGTAACAGATTCTGATTTCAAGAATTATTGAAATTTAATCAAAAAAAACTAACTAACTTCTTTCTATTTGGTTATTGATTTTTAAGTAATTCAATCAAAAGTTTGTATCCCATTTATACTATATGAAGAATCTATTTTTTACTATTTCTATTTTTTGCCTTTTTATCGTCTCTACTTTTTTATCCAGTTGTGTTTCTTTTACTTCGTATGATGATTTAGAAAGATTGAAATATTCAGATTTAAGAGGATATGAATACCAAAATAAAGAGTATAATCCTACTGCTGACACTACTCGTTTTATGTATTTTACAAACAAAACAGACTTTGAAACGTCATTTGGAAGCATAAAAGATGATATTGATTTTTCTCAGCAGATTGTTGTAGCTGTGGTGAAATATGAAAAAAAACCTACTCAAATCAATACACAGCATATCACTTATGCACAAAATGAAATTATTTGGCTTTATGAAGATGAATATTCAGATGTAAAAGCTAATTCTCCTTTTGTAGGAATGGCTTTGATTGAAAAAAAGAATTTTGACCAAGTTGTTTTCGTAGAAAATGGAAAAACAGTCTATATAATTACAACACCAGAAGCGCAAAAAAGAGCAAAAGAGAAATTAGAAAAAACCTTTAATAGAACGGAACAAGAAAAATAGTAAATTTGTAGTTCAATATACGTGTAGCTATAACTATTTATAATGGATAATTTTATTCTGTCTCTCATTTTTTGGTTTCCACTTTTGGGAGCTGCTTTTTGTTTAATTCCTTTCAAAGAAAACAAATCTCATTTTTATAAATGGATTGGAGTAGGTATTCTTTCTATCGAACTTATTTTGGTAGCAATAATGCTTTTCATTGCCAAGACTAATTTAGATATGTCTGTTTTTGATGAACAAAATTTGCTTTTGTCAGAAAAATATACATGGTGGCATGTCAGTGTGGGGAAATTTGGAATTTTGCATGCTGATTATTTTTTAGGAATAGATGCTAAAAATGTTCTCTTAATTGCTCTTTCTGCACTTGTTTTGTGGGTAGGAAGCTTGGTTTCTATTTTCTCTAAAAAAGTACTTGCTCGTCCTCGTCTCTATTTTTTCTTGTATCTGTTGCTTTCTTCTGCTGTAATGGGAAGTTTTCTCTCATTAGACTTTTTACTTTTCTTTATCTGTTTTGAGTTTATGTTACTTCCTATGTATTTTTTGATAGGAATTTGGGGAGGAAAACGCAAAGAATATGCAGCTATTAAGTTCTTTATTTATACATTAATTGGTTCTGTCTTGATTTTAGTGGCAGGAATTATCATTGTAAATTCTGGAATAGATATACAAAAAACAGCTTTAGAACTAGGCATTTCTACGGATGAAGTAGTTTTAAAACTCAAAAATTCTACTCTCATTACTCAAAATTCTACTCAAATTGTGCATTCCTTTGATATGCTTGCTTTCAAAGATGCAAACTATTTTCTTCCTCAATCTGCTCTCTTTTCTTATGAAGGAAATACTACTCGTGCTATTGTTTTCTTCTTGCTTCTTATTGGTTTTGCTATCAAATTACCAATTGCACCTCTTCATACTTGGCTACCGATTGCCCATGTTGAAGCCTCAACACCTATTTCAATGGTTTTGGCAGGAGTTCTTTTAAAAGTAGGAGGATATGGACTTTTGCGTCTTCCTTTTTCTGTTTTTACTGATGTAGCAATAGATTATTCATTTTGGATAGGAGCTTGGGGCGTTTTTTCAATGCTATATGGAGCTTTTTTAGCTCTTGGACAGACTCATCTAAAAAGAATGATTGCTTACTCTTCCATTTCCCACATGGGTTTTGTTCTTTTGGGTTTTGCAGCTATTAATGCAGAAGGAACTAATGGAGCGATGTATCAAATGCTCAGTCATGGAGTTATTTCGCCTTTGCTTTTTCTTTTGGTAGGTGTTCTCTATGAACAGACAAATGACCTTACTATTACTAATTATAGTGGACTTTTTCATAAGCTACCACGTTATACAGCTTTTGTAGGAATTGCTTTTTTTGCAGGTTTGGGACTGCCTACTTTTTCTAGTTTTATAGCTGAACTAACCGTTTTTTTAGGCGTATTTTCTTCAGATTATTTACCAATTTGGTTGGGTATTTTGTCTGCAATAACATTAATTTTGACAGCTAGTTATTTTCTTTGGACATATAAAAAAATGTTCTTAGGTGATTTTTGGTTACATCATAACCTTAAAAATATCAACTTACAAGATATTTCTACTTCTCAAAAAGTAATTGCTTCTATCTTGATTTTCTTTATTGTTCTTTTAGGAATCTTTCCTTCTTTAGTTTTTGGATGGTTTTGAAACATAAAAAAATAGCCTACCAATTTTAATAAAAATAAGTAGGCTATTTTGTATCAAGCTAGTTTAAAATTACCAACTATCCTTTTCAGAATTATTATCTACTATTTCATCATCATATAGAAACTCTCCTTCTATAGGTTTTCTTTGGACAAAAATAGCAGCAAGTAAAGCAATTACAAAAAGCACAACTGCGCCTACCATAATACTTTGAAGAAATGGCATTAAAGGATTTTCGAGTGCTTCACTTGAACTTTTACGAGCTTCTTTCATCGCTTTATCTATTTCGCTTTCTCCCATCCCCATACTTTCTAACATACTTTCTGCTTTATCTAATGAAGCTTTTGCTATTTGCTCTGTATATTCTGGAGCAACAAAGTTATTGAATACATAATTGTATGAAGAACCAATAATATAACTCAACATTAAAGCTACAAAAACCATTTTGGCAGCATCAAAATATTTTATTATTCCTTCATTTTCCTTTTTAATGCGAACACAAACAAAAATAATTGCTGCAATAGAGAATACACCTGAAATAATAGCATAATAACTCATTGAAAATTCTACGCCCATTATATAACCAAAGACAGCTAATAAAATATTTATAACGCCTAAAATTAAACCATAACGAATAGCTACTTGCATAATAATAAATAGTTAGTTGAGAAATAAAAATAAATTTTTCTTACAACTAATAAGTACACACTAATTAAGTTTTATTACAATTACGTCAAATTCTTATTTTAAAAAATAGGATTAGATAAAATTAGCCTTCCAATAGAATCTTGTCTTTGCTGCTCTTTCAATCTGATTTTTCTCATTTGTTCAGCATATTCTGGAGTAAGTTTATATTTTTCTCTCTCTATTTTTTTTTCAATTCTATTTAACGATTCTCTATAGTCAGTTTTTAAACTATCTGTTTTGTAGGCATTTTTAAAATAGGTTTCTGCTAGTTCGAAGCGTTCTAATTTATCTTGAGGTTCGAAGAGCTTGTATTCATATAAAAAACCTAACAAATAATTAGCTGTACTTTGTAGTGGTTTTTGTTTTATTACTTTTTTGAAATAATATTCTGCTTGAGGATAATATTTTTTTTCAAACATATAAATACCGACTTGTAAAGAAGCTTCATCTAATGTAGAATCTTGTCGAATTGCCTTTCTATACCATACAATAGAACTATCTCGCTTGTTTAGGTTCAGCCAAGTATTTCCATATTGAAGAGAAAGTTGAGAACGAATTTTATTATCTAGTTTATTGTCTTTCTTATTTGAAGCAGTATAACTTGTCTTTTGAAAAGCAACTTGTGCTTCTTTCCATGCATTTTTTGGAAGTTCTGATGCATTATAAGTTTTGATGATTTCTATGTACGCAGGCAGATAGGTGCTATCTTTTTCAATTGCTTTTCTTAAAAATGAAATTGCTTTTGTAGTATCACTTTTCTTATTCCAAATCATTCCCTGATAATAGAGTGTTTCTATTTTCTCTCCTGTTCGGTTTGCAATTTTCTCAAAGGCAGTCAAAGATTCAGACCATTTTTTTTGATTAAATGCAGAATAGGCATACAAGCGATATAATTCTAAGTCTGTAAAACCCAAATCAATCGCCTTTTGAGCAGCACTAAGAACTTTTTGAGGTTCGTTTCTTTGTTGATAAGCCTGTGCCAATGCAAAATAATATTTACTTTTTGTGCTATCCAAAGAAATTGCCTTTTCAATATCCTCTAACGCAATATTTTCTTTTCCAGAAGATAGATACAAAGAAGCTCGTTTATAGTAATAATGAGCTGTATTTTCTTTGTTGTCTGTATTTTCACTTCGTTCAATTTGCTTATTAAGAAACTGAACTTGATTAGAAATAATTGTTGTAACAGAATCTGGAAGAGGAGGTAATGTTTCGACAAACTGCTTCGTATCAGACTGACAAGCCGATAAAAAGCAGAAAACCACTATAATCAATAAGAAACTAAAAGTATTTCTAGACATTTACAATTTATATTTATCATTTACAACTGAAAGTTAGCATAGCTAATTACTTCTTTAACCATTCTCTAATTATATCTAAAACTACAAAAACATATTTCTGGTGTTCTTCTTTAGCTTCCATTTCAGGTTCTTTTCCTCCTATATTTACCATTTTACCCACATAGTTTTCTTCTTTAGCTTCATTTTCAAAAACCCAAACAGCATATCCTTTTATAACCAAACTATCATCTTCTAGCTTTTCAATATCGCTTTGAGTAAGAACAAAGTATATTTTTTCATCAATTATAAATTTAGAGAGTTGACGTTCACTTTCTTTAATAGAAGCTAATGAACCAGACATTTCTACTTTAATATTTTTATCAGAATGAACAGTTGGAATACGGAAATTTGAATCTTTCATTATATATAAATTACGAATTATGAAATAATCAGCGAAGCTAATTAAAAATTAAAAATTATGAAGTGAAATTCAGTGAAATTGACTGACTAAGGATAACTACATAACTAGTTACTGACTATTTATAGCCAAACCAACCCAATTTATCAGATTTTTTACGCCAGTTTTCACTTACTCTGACATAAAGTTCTAAAAATACTTTTTTACCAAAGAAGGCTTCCATGTCTAATCGTGCTGCTTGTCCAATTATTTTGAGTGCACTTCCATTTTTACCTATCAAAATACCTTTTTGAGATTTTCTTTCAACATGTATTTCTGCATTGATGCGAAGAATTTTTGGTTCGTCTTTAAACTCTAAAATGCCTACTTCAGTAGAATAAGGAATTTCTTGATCATAATGCAAAAATATTTTTTCTCGTATAATCTCTCCTGCAAAAAAACGTTCTGGACGATCTGTCAGCATTTCTTTGTCGTAATAAGCAGGATGTTTTGGAAGGTATTTTAAGATAAGTTCTAATACTTCATTTACATTAAAACCAATTAAGGCAGAAATAGGCAAAATTTCTTGTGGATTTAATACCTCTTTCCAACGAGCAATTTTTTCATCAATGATATCTTGATCAACTAAATCAGCTTTATTTAGTAGAACAATGAGAGGGATTTTCTTTTTATCTAATGCTTTACGAAGTTTTTCGATAGCATTTTCTTCATCATGACTCTCATCAAGGGAAGTTACAAGCAAAATTACATCAGCATCTTCTAATGATTTTTCTACAAAACGCATCATTTTTTCATGAAGCTCATATTTTGGAGAAATAATCCCTGGTGTATCTGAAAACACAATTTGATAGTCTTCACTATTCAAAATCCCCATAATACGATGGCGAGTAGTTTGTGCTTTGGGAGTTACAATAGCTAATTTTTCTCCTAATACAGTATTCATAAGTGTAGATTTGCCACTATTTGGTTTTCCTACCAACGCTACAAAACCAGCTTTATGATTTTCAGATTCTTTGCCAGCATTTAAAATGGCATCTAAGTCAAGTTCTTTCATACTACAAAGTTCGCTTTTTTTATAGAATAATATAGTATAATTGTTGTTTTTTGCTCAAAAAAAGGACAACTAAATTGATAAAAACCTATAATTTAGGTTGTTTATAGAAAATAATTACTTTTTTTTAGATAAATACTTGCAGATTAAAAATATTTTCGTACCTTTGTAAAACAATCAGGGTAAATAAATCTTGGTTGTACCAATTACGGCGCGAGATAGAGCAGTTGGTAGCTCGTCGGGCTCATAACCCGGAGGTCACAGGTTCGAGTCCTGTTCTCGCTACTAAGTCATTAAATTGACATCAACCATTTTAGATTAGTTTCTAAAATGGTTTTTTTTGTGTCTATATTTCTCTGATGTTAATCTATCAAAAACAAATATTTCAAAAATTCATAATAAGTTTATTTATTTGTTGATAGAAAACTGCCTAATTAACTTTATTTTTGCAAAACTAAAAGAATAGAGGCATTTTTGTATAGTTTTATACACACCTTAAGACGTATAAAAGTTTACACATGCTATTTTTACTTCTATCAATCAAAAAAATACCCCATTCTCATGCAGAATAACAACCGTGTACTTGTCGTAGATGATGAACCCGATATTTTGGATTTGCTCAAATACAATTTGGAACGTGAAGGATATGAAGTAGAGGTCGCTTCCAATGGCGAAGAAGCTATAAAAAAAGCTGAGTTTTTTAAACCTGAACTCATTCTTTTGGACATCATGATGCCCAAAATGGATGGGGTAGAAACTTGTCGTTTGCTTCGTGAAATGCCTGATATGATAGATTCTTATATCATTTTCTTGACGGCTCGTGCTGAAGAATATTCAGAAGTAGCAGCTTTTGATGTTGGAGCAGATGATTATTTGAACAAACCTATCAAGCCTCGTGCGCTTATGAGCCGTATTAATGCGCTTTTTCGTAGAGAGTTTAAAAAGCAGCAGACACAATCTCATGAAGTAATTGAAATTTCGGATTTGTATATTGATAAAACAAGTTATACCTTACAGAAAGATGGTGAACTGATTGCACTTCCTAAAAAAGAGTTTGAACTAATTTATTTCTTAGCTCAAAGTCCAAATAAAGTATATAATCGTGAAGATTTATTGAAAAATATTTGGGGACAAGA
Source organism: Bernardetia sp. Wsw4-3y2 (assembly GCF_037126295.1). Taxonomy (NCBI): domain Bacteria; kingdom Pseudomonadati; phylum Bacteroidota; class Cytophagia; order Cytophagales; family Bernardetiaceae; genus Bernardetia; species Bernardetia sp. Wsw4-3y2. The sequence continues at coordinate 2,136,177 of NZ_CP147017.1, forward strand.
TGTGTATGTTTTGGCTCGTACTGTTGATGTTCATATCCGTAGAATCAGAGAAAAAATTGGAGATAATTATATCAAAACTGTAAAAGGAGTCGGATATAAATTTATGTCAATTGATGAAATGTAGAAATTTACTTTTGTTGGTCTCGTTTCTCTAAAATATCAACAAAGGCAGAAAATCAATGTATTTAAGAATTTATCATAACTACATGATAATAAAAAGTAAAACCTTGCTAGAAGGAAAAAAAAATAAGAGCATTTATGAAAGTCTGATGAATGCTATCAAACGTTCTTTGGTAAGCTCAAGAGCTGTAGCCATTATACTTTCTTTATTGGTAAGTAGTGTAACGAGTGCTTTTTTATCGCTAATTCCTAGTGTTAATTCGGTGGCTTTATCAGTTTGTTTTTTAGTTTCATTTTCATCTTCTTTCATCTTAATCTATATTGCTTTTGAGTTTCTTATTTTCAAGGAAATAAATAATGTATATAGTAAGCTATCAAAGATAAAAAAGAAAGATTTCAAATTTGTTCCTCCTTCTTCTGACCTTCTTCCTTCTGCAAATCCTATTCGCAGAGTAAATCAAGAAATTACAGCGTATGCAGGACAGAAACAAAAAGAAATTGATGAGCTTCGTAGAATGGAAGTTTTTCGAAGAGAGTTTATTGCAGATGTTTCACATGAACTTAAAACACCTATTTTTTCGGCACAAGGTTTTATTCTTACTCTTATTGATGGTGCAGTAGATGATGAAAATGTACGTGATGCTTTTTTGGGTAAAGCTGCCCGTAGTTTAAAGGCTTTAGCTGCTTTGGTGGAAGATTTATTGACTCTTTCCCAAATAGAATCAGGCGACATTACGATGCGTTTGGAAGAATATGAAATGCAAGACCAAGTTTTGGAAGTTTTCGAACAGCTTGAAAATAAGGCTGAAAGGCGTGGAGTTACACTAAAACTAGTCAGTCAGTACGAAGAAGGTGTTTATGTATATGCTGATTATAATCGTATCCGACAGGTTTTGATAAACTTAATTATTAATGCCATCAAATATGGAAAAGAAAACGGAACGGTAACAGTTATGCTCACTCAAACCACCAAAAATCTAAAAATATCTATTAAAGATGATGGAAATGGAATCGAACCTGAACATTTAGTTCGTATTTTTGAGCGTTTTTATAGAATAGAAAAAAGCCGTTCGAAACAAGAAGGAGGAACAGGTTTAGGACTTGCCATTGTAAAACATATTATTGAAAAGCACGATTCTAAAATTAGTGTTAAAAGTAAAATGGGAGAAGGAACACAGTTTACTTTTAAATTGCAGCGTACCGAAGTAGTAGAGGAGGAGTAAATAAAATAGTTGCTCTCTGTTAGGCAATTTTTATCTATTGTTATATATCTTGGACGTAAAAAATATTCTGAAATTTCTTTCTGTGTTTTCTGCTTCTTATGTATTTTATTAATAAAAATCATTATTAAAGAATAATAATAAAATATGTTGTATAAGATATTTTTTTTTGAATGTTTCAAAAGTATAAATTTTTCCTCACTCCATTGACAAAACTTTAATTTTCTGATTGAATTTAGTTTCTTTACTCATTGGATTATTGAGTATTTTTTTGATTTCTAGTAATCCATATCGGAAAAAAGAGTATTCATTATATCCATTTGAACAGACTCTTATTTTCGTTTTTTTATGTTTCCACTCCCCTACTTTGTAACACCAAACAAATGCAATAGAACAAAGAGCAAGTAATTTAGCTATTTTCTCTGGTTCTGTCAATTTTGTATTTTCTAGCTTAAAACCTTGTGTTTTTAGTGCTTTAAACAGCGTTTCTATTTCCCAACGTTGTTTATAAATTTCAAAAGCGTTTTCTAAAAAAACAGGTGAAGCTAGATAAATATATCCTTTTTGTGTTCTACTTACAGATAAATATACTTCTACACCATTGACTATAAAAACACCCTCTAAATGATACGTTTCTGAAATAGCCAGTCCTCTACACCAGGCTGCAATTGACTTTGTTTTACCTTTTCTAGTCGCTTTAAAATTAGACTTTAGTCGCATTACAAAATCAAAGTTTTTTCCTGATAAATAAGTAAACCATTTTTGACCTACAAACTCTCTATCTGCTACAATAGAAGAAATAGATAGGTTAGGAAAAATAGATAAAAAACGTTCTATTAATTCGATGCGTTCTTCAGTAGAAGAGTTTCCTTTTTTTGGAAAAACAGACCAAATAAGAGGCACTGAAACATTTTTATAAGCTGCTGAAAGTAACAAAATATTTATATTTTTTTTACCCACTTTCCAATTGGAACGGTCAAGACATAAAACAATATCCTTCCACTTATCAATACCTTGTAAAGAAACAATTAAAAGAGTAATTGCCTTAAAATCAAGGTTATAGTGATTTAAAAAGCGTTCAATACGACGTAAAGAGGAGCTGCACTCTACATTCCGTTCAAAAGCTGTAGCAATTTGAATCAACCCTCCTAATCCTACTTTTATAACAGCTATTACAAAAAGACCTATAAATTGAACTCGTGCAAAATGAAACTCTGTTAAATGAGAAGATAAAACAGTAACTAATTTTGTAACTTTACCACTAGAAGCATACTTTGCTTTTGCCATAATTGAGAAAAATTTGTGAGAAAAATTTTGTAAGAAACTCAATTATGGCTTTTTTTTATCTCGTTTCAAAATCTTTTGTCAGAGGACTGAGAAATTTTTCATATAAAATGCACTATTTTTTCATGAAAGTTGTTCAAGCAAGGACACTTAAATCAACTTTTGTGTGTTTTGAGTATTGTCTCAATTGAATATCAAATAAAAAATAGAAGTAATGAAACTAGAAGACTTTGAATTAGTGAAAAAATATAATCCTTTTTTTGAGGATATGAAAAATACCATACAAGACCCAATAAAACATGCAGAAGGAGATGTTTTTACACATACTCAAATGGTTTTGGATTCTATATTAAAGACAGAAGAATGGAATACATTTTCTAAAGAAGAACAAGATATTTTGCTCTTGACAGTTATTTTTCATGACATTTGCAAACCTCATACACTTACACATGAAGCTGATGGAGGTATTAGTCACCCAAGCCATGCACGAAAAGGTGCACAACTAACAAGACAGATTTTAGATAAAGAAAACTATGATTTTGATACAATCTATAAAGTCTATCAAACTATTTTTTATCACGGTTATCCATTTTGGGCATACTCAAAAGATAATCCTCAAAAGAGTATGATTTTGACCAGTATTTTATCAAATAATAAATGGTTGTATACTTTTGGAAAAGCTGATTTAGGAGGACGTATTTGTAAAGACTGGGAAGAGTGGGCATATCGCTTAGAAGTTTTTAAAGAATTGGGAGCAGAAAATGAGTGTTTTGATGTGCCTTATACTTTTTATTCAGATTATGATAGATTTGAATATTTTAGAAAAGAAGATAATTTTCCAAACACACAGCTTTATGCCAGTTATGATTTTGAAATAACGATGCTTTGTGGACTTCCTGCTAGTGGAAAGGATAGCTTCATAGTAGAAATGAATGAAGATTTGCCTATCGTTGCAATGGATAATTTGAGAAGAGAACTAAAAGTAAAACCAACTGATAATCAGGGTAAAATCATTCAAGCAGCCAAAGAACGAAGCCGAGAATATTGCCGAAAAAAACAATCTTTTATTTGGAATGCTACCAATCTGACAAAACAAGTTCGAAGTAGTTTGATTTCAATTTGGCTTCCTTACAAACCCAAAATCAAGATTGTGTTTCTTCATAAAAATATTAATCAGATTGTAAAAGATAATAAAGCAAGAGAAGAAAAAGAGATTGTGCCTACTAAAAAGATTTGGGAGATGTACCAGCGTTTAGAATTTCCTGATATACAAGAAGCTCATGAGGTGGTTTTCTTAGAAAAAAAATGATTTATTGTTTTAATTTCTTTATATATTTTCTATTTCGCTACAAAAAAGCGAAATTTGCGACCTTATTTGATTTACGAATGAGGTTTTTTTATACAAAATGATTTTATGCTTCTTTTGGCAGTAGATTTTGGAAATACGTCGCTCAAAGCAGCACTCTTCGAAAGTGAAGTGCTTTTAGAAGTGCGTTATTCTCTTTCTACTACTGACTTAGAGAATTGGATAAATGAAATTAGAAATTCGTTTTCTACTTCTTTAGAAGGTATAATGATAAGTTCTGTTAGAAAAAATGAAGAGATTGAACTTTCTTTTGTGGAAAATTTAAAAAGAAAATTAATTTCTACTCATCTTGATAATTCTAAATTAATCATAAAATCAAATTCAGAAATAAAAGAAATTGCAACAGATAGTAAAGGAGTTAGCGTCGTAGTATCAGTTATGCTATTAGATGAAAATACGCCTTTGCCCATTCAAAATAATTATAAAACCCCTAAAACTTTAGGTAAAGATCGTTTGGCTGCTGTAATTGGTGCTTTTTTTTTACAAAAACAAGTTATCAAACAGCCTACTTTAGTAATTGATGCAGGAACTTGTATTACCTTTGATTTTATTGATACAAATCAGTCAGAAGGAATTTTTGAAGGAGGAAGCATTTCATTAGGTTTGCAGATGCGTTTTAAGGCTCTGAATCATTTTACAGCAAAACTACCTTTGTTTGAACCAAATGAAATATTGCCTACACCTATAGGACAAACAACACAGGAAGCAATGCAGAGTGGGGTTCAGTTTGGACTTATTTCTGAAATAAAGGGTATTATTGATTTTTATCAGAATCAAGTTTCTATAAAAAAGAATCAAATAAATACTAATGAAAACAACACAAATAAAGAGCTAAATATTGTCGTCTGTGGTGGCGATGCTCAAATTTTAAAAAAATGGTGGGAGGAATATTTAATACGTTTTCCAAATAATTCTCACACTTACCCAAAATGGACTATCGAATCAAATTTGGTTTTGATAGGATTACAACGAATTTTCCAGTTTATAAAAAATAATGAAGACAACTAATTTTTATCTCCGTTCTAGTTCAAGGTTATTTACTCCTGTTTTGGTAGTAATTTTTATCTTGTTTACCTATTTTTCTGTATCTTTTTCAGTTTTTGCTCAAACAGCAAATAATCCTTTTTCACGAATTGGATTAGGAGAAATTTCTTCACAGCGTTCTATTTCCAATCTTGGAATGGGAGGAGTAGGGGTGAGTCTTCCGACAGTAAAATATTCAAACCTTCAAAACCCAGCTCTTTTGAGTTATCATAAACTTACTGTTTTTGAAGCTGCTGGAATCGGAGAATACAAAGATTTAAGAACAAATACTATTCAGACAAATGATTTTGGTGGAAATTTGGGTTATCTATCACTTATTTTTCCTGTTTATAAAAATATGGCTATCAATATTGGCTTTCAACCCTTTTCTTCTGTCAATTATAATGCTGTTAGTTATGAACTTTTACAAAATACTCCTACTTTTGTAAAATATGATTATGCAGGCTCAGGAGGTGTTTCACAAGTATTTTTGAGTACAGGATATAAAATTATTCAAAATCTTTCTGTAGGTGCACAAATCAATTATAATTTTGGAGCAGTCAGTAATACTTCTACTGCTTCCTTAGATGACTTTAGAGGTGGTTTTATAGCTCAACTCAGTGACCGTTATAATTATGGTGATTTTACGTATCGTTTGGGAGTACACTATTTTATTCCTGTTTTTGATAATTCACAGATTAATGTAGGAGTAAGTTATGATGGAGCTGCTGACTTTGAAGCAACTCATTTCAGAGCCTTCGAACGCAAAAATTTTAGTGATATAGTTATCGATGGAGATACACTTTTTTCAGAAAAGAAAGAAGCTATTCAAATTCCTGATGCTATTACGTTTGGTATTAGCTTACAACGTGGTTATCTAGAAGCTGCATCAGGAACTCAAAATACAGCTTATAGTTTTGGTATAGATTATAGTATGCAAGATTGGAGCATCTCAAATAGCTCTTCTATTGTAGGAAATAATCGTTTGCAGAATAGTTATAAAGTTAGTGTAGGAGGAGAAATTACACCTAATGTTCGTAACTCTAATTATCTAGCCCGAACAACTTACCGAGCAGGGTTTTCTTATTCTCAAACACCATTAGTTGTCAATAATGAATCAATTGAAGATATGAGTGTAAGTATTGGCTTTTCACTTCCTGTCAAGAATAACTTCTCTTCACTTAATATGTATGGAGCAATCGGTCAGCGTGGAAGTTTGAACACTATAAAAGAACAATATGTAAAATTTGGTTTAGGAATTTCTATTAGTGATAGATGGTTTGTTCGTTCTAGATTTGATTAATATCTTTTTTAATAAATATATATTAAGAGCCTGTTCGAGTTTAGATACATAAAAAAGAACATCAGATTTTTTTATTAGTTAAGTTATTGATTTTCAGTTACTAATTAAAATATCAATGACTATGTTTACTAATGAATATTTATCTGATGCTCTTTGGCAATATATGAAAAAATTTATACCTTTTTCGTACTTGGAAAGAAAACGCAAACACAGTTTGTATAATATCTTTTCAGGACTATTTTACATCACTCGTTCTGGCAGTAGTTGGCGTTTACTTCCCAGTAGTTATGGTATTCCTTGGAGTAGTTTGTATGACTACTTTAGCAAATGGCAGAAGATGGGTTGGTACAAAAAACTTTTGGACAAGTTGGTCACAAGAGAACGGTTGGCTCAAGGTAGAAATGCTAAACCCTCTTTGGGTTCTATAGACTCTCAAAGTGTACAAAGTGTATATGGAGGGGAAGCTATAGGTGTAGATGGTTACAAGCTCAAAAAAGGACGTAAACGGCATATACTGGTAGATACGCAAGGAAATTTACTAGAATTAGAGATTAGTCCAGCCAATGAAGCTGACGTGAATCAACTTGCTTATCTAGCTTATTTAGCTCAATTTAGAGGAAGAAAATTCTTTAAAATTCTTGCTGATGCAGGCTATAGAAGTGCTAGTTTGGCTGCTGAAATATTTAGTCAAACAGGAGTACAAATTGAGATTGTCAATAGTCCAAGAAGAGAAAAAAAAGAGGATAAAGCATTTGTACCTCAACCCAAAAGGTGGGTAGTAGAAAGAACTTTTGCTTGGCTTAATCAAAACAGAAGACTAAAAGTAGATTATGAGAAAACTGTAGATTCTGCTAAAGCATTTGTGTATTTAGCTATGATTTTAAACCTCATAAATAAAGGGGCTAGAAGAAAGAAAAAATAAAAACTCGAACAGGCTCTAAACGTTATCACAATTAAATTAGTAATGTTCATTTTTCCATAGCGCAGGGTTTGCAAACCCTGCGTTATGGAAAAATAAGACTGATTTGTTTTTCTATAACTTGCTAATTATTAGACCTGTAAACAACTGTGATAACGTTTATTCAAAACTCCTTATTTGTCTAAAAATGAATAAGGAGTTTTTTTGTGGCATAATTAATCAATATTTTGTCTCTTACTTTTTTGAAACCTTGTTTATAGCCAAATCAAAAATTACTTATTAGAATAAATACATAATTTTTTTATACTCAAATTTGCTTTTATCCAAATAATTGACTTTATTTGAACAAAATACCAATAAATACGCTGCACGCATAACAATTTTAGAAAACATAATAAGTAGTTAACTTTTTCTTAACAAAGTTAATCCTTTTCTAAATTAGCTTTACTGTAAAAAAAATCGCTCTATTCTTACTATAAATAGATAAGAAATTCGATTTAGGGTCTTAGTGTTCTAGTCTAGTTCTAGTTTTAATTTTATTGAATCGAATTTAATAAATTCTGATTTATTGCTAATTAATCGCTAATCATCCGTTTTGTGATACACGTTTTAGATTTAAAAAACATAAAAAGACTGGTTATCTATTTAGATATAAATTCTTTCCAAAAGCTACCTTGTTGTTTGGTTTCCAAACTTCACTATTTTTTTGTCGCTTTGTTTTTAGTAAATCTTATCACAAGAAATTCTATCATAGAAATAAATATATTTCATTCAAAAAATCAACACAATCAATTATGTCTAACACAAAATCTGAACTTCTAGTGAATCTAGAAGTGAAAGGAGAAGTTACGCCTGAATTTAAGAAAATACTTACTGATGATGCCCTTATTTTTTTGGCAGAGTTACACCAAAAATTTGATGCTCGTCGCCACGAATTATTAGAAAAAAGAAATAAAAGACAAGAGCAAATCAATAATGGAATAATGCCTACTTTCTTAGCCGAAACGAAGCATATCAGAGAAGACAAAACGTGGAAAGTTGCTCCAATTCCGAAAGACTTACAAGATAGAAGAGTAGAAATTACAGGACCTGTTGAAAGAAAAATGATGATAAATGCACTTAATTCGGGTGCAAATATTTTTATGGCAGACTTTGAAGATTCAAATTCACCTACTTGGGAAAATGCTGTTCAAGGTCAGATAAATTGTTATGATGCTATTCGCAAAACAATTACTTTCCACGATGAAAAGAAAAATAAACACTATGAATTGAATAAAGAAACGGCTGTTTTGCTGGTTCGTCCTCGTGGTTGGCATCTTAATGAAAAGAATTTATTGATTGAAGGAAAACCTATTTCTGGAGGTCTTTTTGACTTTGGTTTATATGTTTTCCACAATGCAAAAGAACTTATGAATCGTGGTTCGGGAGCTTATTTTTACCTTCCAAAAATAGAATCTCATTTAGAGGCTCGTCTTTGGAATGAGGCTTTTGTTTTTGCTGAAAATTATCTTGATATTCCTATCGGAACGTTTAAAGCAACTGTTCTTTTAGAAACTATTATGGCTTCTTTTGAGATTGAGGAAATCTTATACGAACTCAAAGACCACATGGCAGGAATCAATGCAGGACGTTGGGATTATATTTTCTCTGCTATCAAAAAATTCAGAAATGTAGTCAAAAATCCACTTCCTGACCGTGGACAAATTACAATGACAGTTCCATTTATGAGAGCTTACACTGAACTTTTGGTAAAAGGGTGTCATACAAGAGGAGCGCACGCTATTGGTGGAATGTCTGCTTTTATTCCGACACGACACGACGAGGAAATCAACAAACAAGCCTTCGAAAAAGTAAGGAAAGACAAAGAACGTGAAGCCAATGATGGTTTTGATGGTTCTTGGGTAGCGCACCCAGATTTGGTAAAAGTAGCAAAAGATGTTTTTGATGCTAAATTTGGAGACAAACCCAACCAAAAAGACCGTTTGAGAGAAGATGTAAATGTAGAAGAAACTGCAAAAAATCTTACCAACTTTGATATTGAAGGGGGAAAAATTACTGATGCAGGTGTCAGAATGAACTTCAATGTAGGCATTCGTTATATCGCTTCTTGGCTAGATGGAGTTGGTGCAGCAGCTATTTTTAATTTAATGGAAGACGCAGCAACAGCCGAAATTTCAAGAACACAACTTTGGCAATGGCTCAACAATCCAAATGCTGTATTGGATGGAGATAGCAGTAAGCCAATTACAGAAGAATATTTGAGAAAATGTATGGAAGAAGAGTATCAATCTATAAAAGATGAAGCTGCTCAATATCCAAACTTTGACTTCGAAAACTCAAAATTTCCAAAAGCAAAAGAGCTTATGGAAGGATTGGTTTTCACAAAAGAATACAAAGACTTTTTGACAACAGAAGCATATCATTTAATATAAAGTTTTAGACCCTAAGGGTTTTCAGAAACCCTTAGGGTCTAGTAAAAAGAAAAACCAAAATCCTTAACTGGACACACAATAAATCGACAAGCACAAACACACGCCAAACTGTATTTCTAACATAAAAAAATAATTTAAAACCTGTTATTAGATTGTGATTTACTGATTATGAGTAATTGATAACTGATAACTGAAAAACTGATAACTGAAATATTATGTCTAAGACAAACGGAACTTCGAACAAATTTGCTCACAGAAGCGTGTCAGAATTAGAAAACGAATGGAAAACATCAGCTCGTTGGAAAGGAATTACTAGAGATTATACAGGAGAAGATGTAGCTAAATTACGTGGTTCAGTAAAAGTAGAACATACATTAGGACGTATGGGCGCAGAGCGTTTGTGGAATCTTATGCACAATGAACCTTATGTAAATTCATTAGGTGCAATTACAGGAAACCAAGCTGTACAGCAAGTAAAAGCTGGTTTGAAAGCTATTTATATGAGTGGCTGGCAGGTAGCAGCAGATGGAAACAATGCTGGACAAATGTATCCAGACCAAAGTTTGTACCCTGCTGATAGTGTTCCAAAAATGGTAACTCGTATCAATAACGCTCTTTTACGTGCCGATCAAATTGAAAATGCAGAAGGGCAAGAACCAATTCATTGGTTAGCTCCAATTGTAGCTGATGCAGAAGCTGGTTTTGGGGGTGTTTTGAATGCTTTTGAACTTATGAAAGCAATGATTGAAGCAGGTGCAGCAGGTGTTCACTTTGAAGATCAACTTTCTTCTGCTAAAAAATGTGGACACATGGGAGGAAAAGTATTAGTTCCTACTAAAGAAGCTGTTCAAAAATTGAAAGCTGCTCGTTTGGCTGCTGATGTTTTGGACGTTCCTACTGTTCTGATTGCTCGTACAGATGCAAATGGTTCATTTTTGATTACAAGTGATATTGACGAAACTGATGCTCCATTTATTTCTGATGAGCCTCGTACTTCAGAAGGATTTTTTGTTTTGAAAGGTGGAATTGAAGCTGCTGTTGCTCGTGGATTGGCGTATGCACCGTATGCTGATGTAGTTTGGTGTGAAACTGGTAAGCCAGATGTAGAGGAAGCTCGTTATTTTGCTGAAAAAATTCATGAAAAATTCCCAGGTAAATTATTGGCGTATAACTGTTCGCCTTCTTTCAACTGGACAGCTAATTTAGATAAAGACACAATTGCTAGTTTCCAACAGCAATTAGGAGAAATGGGTTACAAATTCCAATTCGTAACACTTGCAGGTTTCCATAGCTTAAACATGGGAATGTTCGAACTTGCATTAAAATACAAAACTGAAGGAATGGCTGCTTATTCTCGTCTTCAAGACAAAGAATTTGATTACGAAGAAAAAGGCTATACTGGAACTAAACACCAACGTTTTGTAGGTGCTGGTTATTTTGATCAAGTAGCTCAAGCTATCGTAGGCGAAGGTTTATCTACTGCTGCCTTGAAAGGTTCGACAGAAGAAGAGCAATTTCATGACGCAAAAGCTGATGCTTAAATAAAAGTAAACTGGCAGACATTTTAAAGTGTCAGTACAGGTATAAAGTAAATAATAAAAAACGAACTATCTCAAAAAACGAACTATCTCAAAAAAAGAGGTGGTTCGTTTTTTATTGTGAAAATACATACTACTAGACAAAAACTAAAAAAGTGATATAATTTTAAGAATGACAGTAGAACACACATTTATAGGTGTAAAATGACTGAAAACTATACAGAACAAAATTAGATTCAAAATTTTTAAGGTGAGAGAACGAATATTTAGAATTGCAGTTGCATTACACAATATGAGAGTACAACATAGGGACATAAACATTAACTGTGATAACATCTAATACAAGGCAAATTTTTATCTTTTAATTAAAAACAATAAATACACAATCTACGAAATTCTTAGCAATACCAAAAAAACAAAAACATTTCATTTATAACTAGAATACTCAACAAATCGTAATTTTTAATTTGTAATTCGTAATTGAATCAAATAAATACGTAATTTTGTAGTCTTTATTTTTTGACTTTCTTTATTCTGTAGAGTATTTTATGAAACGCTATAAACTTTCTGACCTTGTTATTTTTGAAAACGACGATTATTTAATTGTTGATAAACCTCCTTTTTTGTCTTCTTTAGATGAACGCTTAGGAAATGCGATGAATCTTTTACAGATTGTCAGAGCAGAACTACCAGAAGCAAAATTGGGACACCGTTTGGACAAGGAAACAAGTGGAGCTGTTGCAATAGCAAAACACTTTGAAGCCTATCGTCATCTTTCTATTCAATTTCAAGAACGTCAGGTAGAAAAAGTTTATCATGCTATTGCTGTGGGAGTGCATGATTTTCAAGAGCAAGCTGTTGAAGTTCCTTTACACAAAATGAAAAATGGACTTTCAGCTGTTAACTACAAACAAGGAAAGCATTCACTTACATTTTTTACTACTTTAGAGGCTTTCCGTCATTATACACTTTTGGAATGTCGTCCGATTACTGGGCGTTTGCATCAAATTCGTGTGCATGCACAGACTATAGGTGCGCCTTTGGTGGCTGATAAAGCGTATGGAGGAAAAGATTTATTCTTGTCAGAAATCAAGCGTAAAAAATTCAATCTTAAAAAATGGGAAGAAGAACTTCCTCTGATGCAGCGTGTAGCTCTTCATGCAAAAGAATTAGCTTTTAATGGAATGAATGGAGAAGTTATAAAAGCAATAACAGAATACCCAAAAGATTTTAATGCACTTTTAAGACAACTTGGCAAATTTGATATGTAGTTTTAATTAGACTTATTCTATCTAATTTTCACAATGAAAAAAACACCTTTTCATTTTGGAAAGGAATTGACTATAAAAATAGAATCTAAAAAACTAAGAAAAAAAAATCTTCTTTAAAAAACTAGCTCTATTTGCTTAAATAAACGTTTTTATATTAATTCATAGAAAAAATCAAAAAAATAGCATAATTAATTTGGCTTGGCAAACAGATTGAAATATAGATAATAACTTCTACAAAAAGATGTAGAATGAAAAGATATTTACTCACCAAGATTTTTGTTTGTAGCTTCTCTTTATTGGCAATTACACCATTTTTATCAAAATCTTATTTTTTGTGAGTGTTTGTTTTGGTTTCATACTAAAATCATAGCAAACTAAAATTCTGGAAAATCAAGAAAGAAAGTCGTTAGTTAGCGTTTATTTATTAAATAAACAAATTTTTAGCAACTGACAATTTTTACACTTTCTTTTGAGGAATGAAATCGTCGTTCGATTTTCTGAACAGTTTAAGTAGTAAGTAAAGTAAGTAAGTGGACAAAAAATACCTTTTCTTTTTAGGAAAGGTTTTTTTATTCGATTTTTTTAACGAAACCAGTACTTTAGTCGTACTGATAAAAAATAACTTACAACTTGAATCATCAAAAATGAAAACCAATTATTTATTATCACTTCTTATAGCCTTTAGTTTTCTAGCCTTGACTAGCTTTTCTATTCCTAAAAATTCCATTTCAACAAGCAAAAAAACAGAATCTGTAATTGAAAAAGACACTTTCAATATTATGGCTTCTCACGGAATTTATTTGAGAGATAGTGCAAACTTAACTTGTAATAAATTAGCTAAACTTCCCTACGCCACTAAAATAGTTTTATTAAATCAAGATACAATTTCTGATGAACTAACAGTTCAAGAAACAAAATATTTTGAGATAAAAGGACGAATGCAAAAAGTGAAAGTAATCAGTCAGATTGATAGCTTGAATGATTTGGAAGGCTATGTTTTTGATGGGTATTTGACTAAATTTCCAGTACCTGTTTTGGATTATAGAGGAACAAAGGAAAATGATTATTTGAGTTCTGAATTAAATTATTTGAAAGGTAACTTTAAGGAGTCTGAAAAATATGCTATTGAAAGACATAAGGAAAATGAAGATTGGATTATTAAATGGAAGAAAAGGTATGGCGAAAATATAACTTATGAATACAATGAATCTACAACTGTCGATGTTCCTATACATAAAATAATAATTCCTAATTTGTCAATACGAGAAGCCTATTTTTTCTCTCTAGTATTATTCTTTAGTGAAAACAACGAATATAATGAAGGAGATGTAGTAATTTTTGATAAAAATAATAATAGCTTTATTATAGAACCTCTCTCAGGAGTGGGATGTTATTATTCTATTTTTAAAAATAATACGAATGAATTAGTTATTGAATATGAATGTTGGGCGTGTTAAGTAAGAACCAATTTATTAAAATCAGTCAAAACTCACAACGATATGAAAACCAATTATTTACTACTCATTTTAGTCTTTAGCTTTTTAGCCTTAACTAGCTTTTCTATTCCTAAAAATTCCATTACAACAAGTAAAAAAACAGAATATGTAATTGAAAAAGACACTTTCAATATTATGGCTTCTCACGGAATTTATTTGAGAGATAGTGCAAATCTGACCTGTAATAAATTAGCTAAACTTCCCTACGCCACTAAAATAGTTTTATTAAATCAAGATACAATTTCTGATGAACTAACAGTTCAAGAAACAAAATATTTTGAGATAAAAGGACGGATGCAAAAAGTAAAAGTAATCAGTCAGATTGATAGTTTGAATAATTTAGAAGGATATGTTTTTGATGGGTACTTGACTAAATTTCCTGTGCCTGTTTTGGATTATAGAGGAACACAAGAGAATGATTATTTATCTGGTGATTTATATTATCTACAAAGTAATTTTAAAAATCATGATAGATATGAAATAAAAAGGCAAAAGTATGATGGAGAAGATGAATACGATTGTGCTTTTCAACAAAAATTTGGGAGCAAAAAAGATATACAATATAAACAAAATAGTTGTGGTGAAGGAGGAATGGATTGGGATATGATGATTCCAAATTTATCTTTAAGAGAAGCTTACTTTTTTGCTATTGTTTTATATTATCAAGAATATTATGATGAAAATACAATACCTCATACAATTACATTTGATAAAAAAACAAAAATTATATCTATTGAGCCGAGTGATCAAGGAGCAGGTTGTTACATAAGTATTATAGAAAACAAAAATAAGATTTTGACAATTTCTGGTTATTGTGGTTGCTAAAAATTTCCACAAAAAATTGCCTTACTTCTATAATAAAAGTAAGGCAATTTTTTTGTTATTCATGATAAAATTATCTAGCCTTTGTTTGTGTCTCCCCCATAGCCGTCAAGCTATTGTTTATTCTACCATTATCAACGTCTTGTTATCTTCGATAACTGACGATTGCTAAGGTAAAATAAACAAAATCAGCACTTTTCTCCCTTAGCAATCGTGTATTTTCGAAGAACTTTTAAGTCGGCGAAGCCAAAATGGACGTTGATAATGGGAAAAATAGAGTACAGTTTTCTTAACTTAACGGACATGGTGTCTGCACAAACGACACATAAAAATTACTCCATTTCCTTCATAATCTTCAAGCGTATCATTTCACGATTGGCAGGTTCTACTTCTTCGGAAGTGGGATAAAGAACTTCTCCTTTATATCCTTTCCAAGTGTGTTTAACCCAACGCTTAGAATAAACAATCATTCTACGCATATCATTTACAACAAGCAGAATAACAGGGAAAATAAGTAGAATCAAGAACGTACCAAAACCAACTCCATAAGCCACCGAAACAGCCATCGGAATCAAGAATTGAGCTTGAAAACTTGTTTCCATGATAAGTGGTGCAAGTCCTGCAACAGTCGTGATAGTTGTAAGTAAAATTGCTCTAAAACGAGAGATTCCTGCATTATAAATGGCATCAGGCATTGTCATTCCTTCTTGTAAATTGGAATTGAATTTACTGACCAAAACCACAGCATCATTGATAATAACGCCTGAAAGTGCCAAAATTCCCCACAAACTTAGTAGTGAAACAGGCTTATCAGCAAAGAAATGACCAAAGACAGCACAAAACAGTCCCAAAGGAATCAAACACATTACTAAAAGCGACTGACTCAGCGAACGAAAAGTAAGTGTAATCAAAAGAATAATTACAAAAAGCATAATTGGAAGTGCAAACTTCAACGATTCTTGTGACTGACTACTGCGTTGCTGTTGTCCACCAAATTCAAAAGAAAGACTTGGATATTTACTTTTCATATCTACAAATGTAGAATCTGTTAGTTTTTGGATAATACTAACAGGTGAACCATTTGGATCAGCTAATTCTGCTTCTACAGCAATTTCCCTTGAGCCATTGAAGTGTTTGATATCTACAATTCCTCTATCAATGGTATAAGAAGCAACTTCTGACAATGGAATTTCTTTTCCATCAGCCATTTTGATACGCATAGTTTCAAGTTGCCCTAAAGTTTCTCTACTAGCTTCTGGATAACGCACCCACACACGTACCTCATCAGTTCCTTTTTGAAGACGTTGTATTTCTTCTCCAAAAAAACCTTGTCGGATTTGGTTAGTAATATCTGCGTGTGTAAGTCCTAGGAAATAGGCTTTCGGTTTGAGTTCTAATTGTAGTTCTCTTCGCCCTACTCGCTGATTATCTGTAACTTCTTTTAGTTCTGAAAAATTTTCAAGCTCCCTTTTAAGTTCTTCGGTAGCTTGGTCTAAGGCTTCATTATTTTTGGATAATAAACGAACTGAAATAGGTTTTCCAAAACGGTTTCTTCCTGCAACAGTAAAGGTTTCAGCTTCTGGAATCTTACCTATTTTTTCTTTTACTCGGTTTGAAATTTCATTACTGGTAATTTCTCTATCATCCATATCCAAAAGCGAAATAGAAACATGTCCTGCATGCGAACCGTTTTCACTTCCATCAGAAGTTCTGCCCAAATTTCTAAAGGTATAATTGATAAAATCTTTTTCATCATTATATTCTTTTTTGAGTTCTTCGTTTACATCCCAAGTAGCCTTTTCGAAGCGTTCTAAATAAGAAATAACTTTTTCTTTTGGTGTTCCTGCTTTGAAGGCAATACTGGCATCAAAACTATCAAAAGGAATATTTGGAAAGAAAACTACTTTTATAAATTGCCCGTTTATCAGTCCTAGAACAAGCATCACAAAAACAACAGGAACAAAAACATACACATAACGAAAGCGTAAAACGTGGGCAAGTGCAGTTCCATAAACTTTATGACGTAAAAAATCAATGCCTTTATTTAGTGTTCCTCTAAATTTTCCTTCACTTTTTGTATCTCCCATATCTTTATGAGTAAGGTGAGAAGGCAAAACAAAAAAGGCTTCAATCAGCGAAACGCCCAAACAAAGAACTACAATCAGTCCCATTTCTTGAAGAAAATCAAATCCTTCAATACCAATAGCAATAGGCAAAAAGGCTACAATTGTTGTAAGGACAGACGTAAAAACAGAAGGCATTACCTCAAAAGTACCATCAACAGTTGCTCGCATAGGCGACTTGCCCATCTCAAAGTGCGTAAAAATATTTTCTCCAATCACAATACCATCATCTACCAAAATACCGACAACGAGTATCATTCCGAAAAGGGAAATCATATTAATCGTAATTCCCATTAAGGCAGCAATAACAAACATTCCTGCAAATGAAATTGGAATACCCATAGCTACCCAAAAGGAAAGACGAAGACTAAGAAAAAGTCCTAGACAAATCAGAACCAAAACAAGTCCCATGATTCCATTATCGATTAGCATTTGAAGACGTTGCGAAAGCAAATCAAAGAAATCAAACGAAACGACTAATTCAACATCAGAATGTTTTTTATTAAATTCTGTGACATAATTATTCGCATAAATTGAGATTTCTTCTAAATCTTCTTCTTTAAGTTTTGTAATTTCTAGTGAAACAGCTCTTTCTCCATTGATGTGTAAGGCATTCGGAACATCTGCAAACTGTTGTTTGATAGTAGCAATATCTCTCAAACGAAGATTACTTCCATCTGTATTAGCACGAAGAACAATATTTCCAATTTTTTCAGCCATTTTTTCTTTGGCTCTTGAACGGATTAGAATTTCTTCTTCTTTAGATTTGATTGCACCTGCCGAAATATCACGGTTATTTGATCTAACTGCTGCTGCAATTTGCTCAAAACGTAAATTATAACGTAAAAGTGTAGCCTCTGGAACTTCAATAGAAATTTCTATATCAGGATAACCACTAATATTAAGCTGAGAAATAACTCCTGATGCCAACATTTCATCTTCAATTTGTTCAGCATATTTTTTTAAGAGAAACAAATCTAAATCTTTTCCTTCTCTTGCTCTCAAACCCAAGTACATGGTTCTGCTTCGTGGCTTTACTTTGAAAACCAAAGGTCGATCTGCGCTGGTTGGAAAAGAGTTGATTCTATCTACAGCATTTTTTACTTCAGCAAGTGCTTCATCAGCATCGACACCACGCTCCAACTGAACGACAATATTTGCATTGTTTTCAGAGGAAGTAGAAGTAATTTCTTTAATTCCTTCAATTCCTTTTAAGGATTCCTCAATTTTGATAGTTACGCCTTCTTCCATTTCTTCGGGTGATGCTCCTGGCATAACTACACCTACTGTAATTGTAGTAGGGTCAGTTTCAGGAAAAAAGGAACGTTTCATGACCCAACCATACGAAACTGCACCAAATATTACCATGGTAAAAATGATGGCATTTGCCCAAATTGGATATTTTACAAAATATTCTACAAGTTTTTTCATAGTATTTATCATTAAAACCCTAAGGGGCTTCAAAGACCTTTAGGATTTATGTTTTTATTTAACAGATAATTTTGCGTCAGTGCTTCCTGTATTTTCCTTCAAAATTTTGACAATCATTTCATCATAAGCATTTATTAAAGGCTCAGTTACTACTTTTTCACCTTCATTTATACCTGAAATAATCAATGTTTCTTTATTGGATTTCTTTATTTGAACAGTTTGAAGATGCAAAACAGAATCATTTTTGACTGTATAAATTTCATTATCATTAAAAACAGCTCTTCTTGGTACTTCAATAGCATTTTGGATTGTTCCTCCTTGCATAGTTGCACGCAAATACATTCCTGCATAAATCGGATTTTTTCCATTCTGAATTTTTACATACACATCTAAAGATTGGGTGGCTGGATTGACAATATCGCCTATACGTGCAATTGTTCCTATCCATTGTTGGCTATCATCTTCTGTGGCTACTCCTACTTTCGTTCCTATTTTGAGCCAATGTACATCTCTAGTATCTACAGGAACTTTGAGTTCTAATTGACTATTTTGAGCCAAACGCAATACTTTACCGTTTGGAGGAGCTACCGAACCGTTTTGTAAATAGACTTCACTAATTGAACCTGAAAAAGGAGCAGTTACAACATATTTATCTAAAGTAGCTTCTTGCGCTTTTATGTTATAATAACTTGTCAGTATTCCTTTTGTAGCAAGGAATGTTTTTTCTTTTTCGGATTCATAAGAAGGAAGTTTTGGTAATGATTTATCTACTTCCAAACTAGCAAAATAACTACTCCAAGCTTGATAACGATTTGGATAGTCAATTTTCATGTCTGGTAAAATCATTGCAACTTCTCGCATAAAATTACTTTTTTGTGATTGAAGTCCTAATTCAAATGTTTCTTTACCAAGTGTAAACAAAACTTGTCCTTTTCTGACAGATTGCCCTACTTGTAAATGAACACTTTCACGAATTTTGCCTGAAACTTCAGCTACAATATCAACAGGTTGCTCCGATTCTACTCTACCGAATGTAACTATTTCGGCTTCTATAGTAGAAGGATTTGCATTTTGGATTTTGACAGCTATGGCTTGTGGTTTGGCTGCTCTTTTGGGTGGTTCTTGTTGCATACTACCAAGCCATACATAAAGACCATAGCCTCCACCTAAAAAAATAATTGCAGCAGCAAGAGAGAGTAAAACTTTGTTTTTCATAACATTTTATGAGAACTCCAAGGAAGTAGAGTTTTGTATAAAACCTTCAACTACAAATAGCAGAAAGTAAAAAATAAATTATTGATTAAAAATTTGGTAAAATAAGGAAATAAAAAAAATGAGAATTGCCTTATAACTAGTTTATAATCAGGTGTTAGACAGACTATAGAAATAAAACCACTTTTCTTTTAAGAAAATAAGTAGTCTAAGTGTTTGCAAAGTTACTAGCTATGTGTGTATATTTGCAGATAATTAACACTCTTTATTGTAAAGGTTGTTAAGAAGTGAAAAGTAGAGCAAAAAGGACTATTAGCTCAGTTGGTTTAGAGCACTACCTCGACAAGGTAGGGGTCATTGGTTCGAATCCAATATGGTCCACAAATAGGATAAATAAAGAGATTAAGTAAGGTTTTAGAAACTGAAAAGGCTATATATTTTAATATGTATAGCCTTTTTTTATAGAATGAAGTAATTTTATTCAAGATGTACACTATATGATACACTTATTATCACTAGTGTACATTTTTTATTTATTTCATTAAATCTTAAAATTATTTATGTTTAAAAAAAATGCGCTTAAAGATTTGGTTCTTTATTCGAAATAATTCTATTACTTGTAAGCTATCAAGTACAAATCAAAAAAGAGTAGAGTTTGTAACTGGAATGCGTTGTACACCTGAAAACTGGGATAAACAAAAAGAACGGACAAAAAATAATACGGCTGACAATGCACGTATTACAGAATTAAGAGCTTTATTTGAGCAAAGACATGAAGAGCTTTTAATACTTCAAAAACACAATCCACATACATTAAGGCAATTATTCAATGAAGTTTGGAAAAATAAAGAAACGGCTTATACTTCGTTTTTGGTTCTTATTCAAGAGTGGCAAGACTATTTAGAAAGTAGAGTAGGTACAGATTTAGAATACTCAACTTTCAAATCTTACAAATCAAAACTAAATAATATTAGAGATTTTGTAACTTTTACAAAGACAAAATATCTAAATGCGAACTCTTGGAATGATGGTATAGCTATGGAATTAGAAAGTTATATTAAAAAATACAAGGGAGGGCATAATCACGCTGAAAAGGTCCTTTCACAATTAAGAGAAGTTTTTAAGTTTGGAAAGAAAAAAAAATATATTGTTTCTGTTCCTGTCGAACATTCTATTAAAAGGCTTCCTGTTGATTTGGTTTATCTGACTGCTAAGGAAATAAAAAGATTTGCTGATGTAGATATTAGTAAACAAGCTCCACACGTACAAAAGGCAAAAGACGGCTTTCTACTACAGTGTTATACTGGTGTTGCTTTTGCAGAATTGACACGAATAACAAAAGATACTATTTTTGAAACTCCAAAACTGGAATGGAAAGAATGGATTTTGATTAAAAGAAAGAAAACCAAAAAACGAAAATTAAAACCATGTATTATTCCTGTTCTTCCAGAAGCAAAGAAAATTTTAGAAAAGTATAATTATAAGATTCCAAAATTTGAGAACGGAAATTATAATTTAGCAATAGCATGTATTTGTACTTTAGCCAAAATAAAAAAGGACATTTCAAGTCACAATGGTCGAAAGTCCTTCGGTAATTATTTATCTGAATTAGGTATAAGCAACGAATCTATATCTAAAATGTACGGACATTCTAACACACAAATAACTGAAAACTCTTATGTAGAGATACGTCAAACTCGTATAGCTAGAGAAATTAATCAAGTATTTGGAAAGAAAGAATAAAATAAATTTCTATATTCGTAACTTAATTATTTACTCAAATAAACTAAATTTTATATGAAAAATGTATCTATATTTTTATTAGGAATTACAGTAGTTTTTCTTTTAGCTTTCTCTTTTGCAACAAAAAAAGATTATAATGCTAGAGTCGATAAAGTACAAGGAATACCAGTTTACATAATGTCCGAACCCTTGGACGATTACGAAGTTGTTGCAAGTGAAAACAATCCTAGTAGAGAATACTCTATAAGGGCAACAGTTGACAAACTAATAACTAGAATACGTAAAAAAGAAGATCGAAACCGTATTGGAGACTTTGACGCTGTTATTATAGCTGATGATGGTTCGAAAGCTACTTTGATAAAATACATAGCAGAATAAACAAAACAATCCCCTTGTTTTTATGGTGTACTATTTCCCAAATAAAAGCACAAAAAAAAGACAGATAAGAAAACCCTTAATTTTCTTAATCTGCCTTGAATGTATTTTAAAGTGTGTTTTACTTCCTGCGCTCTCAGCTGTTACCAAGGTTCACCTGGTTAAATAATTTCGTGTAATATAAGACACAAAAAAAGACACACTAAAATAGCATGTCTTTTTTGGTAGCTGTTAAATCTTTTCTTTTTTATGCTGCTACTGTGTCTGTATCTACTCGTATAATTACATATTCGTATGTTCCTATCGCTCTAAAAGGTCCGAATGTAAAAACTCTATCAGCTTCTTTTAATCTTGTGCCGTCAAAGTTTTCATACCCTAATTGCTCGTCAAATTTCTCGCCTGCGCTTACTAAATTAAGCCTTGTAATATAACTTCCGTTCGCTGTAAAATGTGCAGATAAATCGACTACTTGTGGGATTGATATATCACTTACTGCAAATGTTCCTGTTTTTGTTTCCAATGTTGGTGTTGTTGTTGGTGTTGGTGTTGTGGTTTCTGTTGTATCTGTAATAGACACTTTAATTTTTCCGTATGTTTTTGATGTAGATTCTTTTACTAGGTTAAATGTTTGCCCTGGTAGAAGTTTTATAATTTCTTCGTCATGTTCTGTAAATACTGTTAAATCCTTATCTGTTGTAGGATTTATTAAAACTGCTGCAAAAGAATCTATACTGTATAATATATCTTCTTGTAGATTTTGTACAGTTTGTTTTCTGTCTTGGCAACTACTACTGTCGATTGTTTTTAAAATTCTCATGTTTGAGTTAAGATTTATGAAATTTATAAAATGCCGTTGCGCCTGCTCCTAAAAATAGAATTGCAGCAAAAGGCAATACTTTGTTTATTTTTGCTATCCTGTCGTACTTTTTTAGATTGTTATCTACTATTATTTGAATAAGAACAGTAGAGTAATTTGGATCAGTGGCATATCCTGCCTGTTGCAATTCTCTAGTTTGCTGTTCTGCAGTATTGGCTTGCAATACTTTTTTGTATCTACTATTATTAAGTAATAAAGAATTTCTATCTTTTAAACTTTCTGTAATAGAATCGTAAACACGGAAATAAGCATTTACATAAACAGATACATTATTAATTACTTCCCTGGTCCTAAAGCTTGCTTTCTTTCCTTTCCATGTACTTCCTGCTTTTATTCCAAAATGATTATTATACGGCTGTTTTGACAAAGAAGAGTTACCGTTTCCACTTTCCAAAGTTGCTTGAGCTATCAATACAGAAGGAAAAAGTTTTGTTCCTGATACGGCTCTTATTGCGCTGTTGGCTATGTATTTTATGTATTCCTGTCTTGTCATGATTTTTTAGCAAATAGCTAGTTTGTTGAGAAAAATATTATATTCTGAACTACTTAACTTAGATGTTAATTGTGTAAATAAATCTTCTTCAAATGTTCTTAAATATGCTTTAGATACTATTTCAAAATCATTTTCACACATTTCGATAGCTATTGCATAAATTCCCTCTTCATCTTCATCTGGAAAACCTAAAAAATTAGTATTGTGTAAAGCTGTGTATAATCTACTAGCCCAACGTACATGCTTGTCTGTGCTTAACTTTAAACCTTTTGCCTTTGCTTTCTTTAGGCTTTTTGAAAGTTCCTTTCCTGTGAGAAGTAAAGTAAGTACACCCAAAGAACCCGTAAGAGTATATTTCACAAATTTTTGTCCTAGTGTTTGTTCCATAATTTTACATTCCTTGGTAAGCTATTCTAAAAGTATCGACGGCTGCTTGGTTAAAACAAATAGGTTTATTTGAGAATACATTATCTACAGCTTTTTGGGTAGATGTTCCCCAATCGCCATCAACTCCGTAAGCTCCCAAATCTTGACCTTTTACGAATTTTAAATAAGATTGTAAGATACGTACCTCAGGCTTTTTGTCTCCTTTGCAAATTACATTTTGAGAAACTGGAATACCTGTATTATTTCCATTACCTCCTGTAATTGCTGTAGTTGCACCGTCTAACATTTTACGATTATCTAACCAAATTTGATAACGGTTTATACCGTACCAAGTTAGAAGTAAACCACCTGCAACACCAAAACCTACACCAATTTTTGAGAGTGTTTTGTCTTGTTTTGTTTTTTTCTTTTTTGCCATAATATTTTTAGATCCAAACGCCTGTTTTATGATAGTGTCCTATGTTATATTTGTCTTTATAATAAATGTTCTTACTAGGAATATTTATTGATTCTAACCAGTCAGGTAAATGAAAACTAGGGCACGCCTTTACAGCTTCCGAATAGTGAGGAGCGATAAGTATATCATTACTCATTTTCTCAATGTAGAATTTTATAATTTCTTCCATTGTATCTTTTTGTGCTTGATTACGTGTATCTGCTGGCATTCCTGTATTATTATCAATACCACCGATATAACAAATATGATGAGATTCAGAATTGAAGCCTTTAACGCCCCATGTTATTTCTATTTGTTCAACAATATTATTTATATTTGCTGCTTTTAGCTTTACGGGTTTCCCGTCTAATTCAATAACAGTTCTGTAACCTATTGCACCCTTTCCCCATTCTTTCTCGTGCCATGTAATTATGTCTTTGTGCGTGTGTCCGTGTTTCGGCTTTGTTGCTGAGCAATGAACGAAAAGAAATTTTAATAATCTATTAGCCATGTTTAATTCGAATGTTGGTAAAAGTAAATAGTTCGTTGCCCTGTAACTTCATCGACTTGTACAGAATACTGCCCTCTTCGAAGTGCTTCTAACTCTTTTGTTTTTAGCTCTTTTGTTAATGCAATAAGTTCTATTATATCATACACGCCCTTTGCTACTGCAGCTGTTCCAATAGAAACTAGTAAAAGTGTTGTAAAATTTTTCATCGTCTTTTTTTTCTTTTTTGGTTTTTATGTACTCCAAATAAGCCGAATTTTACGCCTTCTTTTTCGTCTTTTTCGGCTGCTCTTAGTTCCCTTTGTTTTGCTTTTAGTTGCTCCTTTTTCTTTTTTGCTTCTTCTTCTAATCTCAAACCTTCCTCGGTTGTGTAGATTCTACGAACCCAGTTTTTAGACGCACGCCTTTCATTTAGTTCGTCTAATTCACTTTGTAAATCTATTAAATCTCGTGTGATGTTTCGCTGTCGTGCTGGAAGAAATTCATAATCCTTAATAGGTTCACAACCTTCAAGCGAACACTCAGGAAAAAGTCTATCCTGTCCTTTTGCCAAACGCTCTTGAACCAATTTTATAAAATCATCTTTTTTGATTTTGAAACGTTCATCATCTCCATACAAGAAATTAAAAATATCAACTTCATGAGTATTTGTAATTTGGTCGTAAACTTTCCTAAGTTCTCCAACCCACAAACTAAAAGTTTTGATTTTCTTAAAGTTTTCGTTTCCTTCTGCATCTAATTTAAGAGCATCGATAAACATTCCTTTAGGGTTCAAATAGGTATAAGCATCAAGTTTATTAATATCATCAAAAGACTGCTGTAAGTCCTTTTTGCTACTAGGTTTGATGTTTTCGTTTCCATCTCTAGCTATTCGAAACGCCTCTAAATCTTCTACTAAAGATTCTTTGTTGTTTGCTCTATTGGCTATAACTCTAGAGTAGTTTATTGCTTCGGATTCTGTACCTACAAACTCTCTACAAAGTATTTTAAGTTCTCCCCTTCTTATTAGACCTTCATATCTGCTGTGACCTGAAAGTACATAATATTCTTTGTCTGTTGGGTCTTCCCAAATTACAATCGGATCAAAATAATTTTTGTTGAAGTTTTCGGCTACCTGTTGGGCTGACAATTCAGAAAAAGCATTTTCTCTGTTCTGAAAACGTTTTTCATCTACTTTGATACGAGAAATTAAACGATAGTATGCACCACATTCAGAAATTTGACTTTCAACTCGTTTATCTCTTTTTTGTGCGTACTGCTCCCTTTTGGCTTCGTTCTTTTTTTCTTTCGAAATAGAAGAGGTATTAAGCGAATTATCGACACTTCCTACTCCTGTACTCTCGTATTTCTTAGGTTTTTTTACTTTGAATATATCGTAAAATTCGCTTAAATCTTCCATTTTTATTTACGTTTTTTTCTAGCATTTATGGCTTTTTCAACCTTTGCTTGTAATTCTTTTTCGGCTTTTTGTCTAGCCAAATCAGCTTTTATTCTTCTGTCGTTTTCTGCATTTACTTCTTTTTCTTTTTCTAAGAATTTAAGTTTTTGCGCTGGTGTTGCACTTTTAGTCGGTTTTTTTGGTAAATCTAAAAGTTTAAGTTTTTTCTTCGCCATAATTGATATATGTTTTTTTAAATAAATAAATATTGATTCTTGTGAAGCTCCTGTAATGCTCTTTCTCTAGCTACATTACTATTAAGCATTTTGATAAATACCTTTGCATCTTCTTCGGTCAAATACTGTAATTGTGTTTGTAGAAGTTCGTCAAGTGTATTCTCTGTTATTGCTTGTTTAGTCTTCGTTGGTTTCTTCTTCTTCTTGTTCAGAATTGACATTTTGATTTTGATTTTGTAGGTTATTTAAAACTTCCTGTATGTCTTGTATTGTTATGCTACCATCTTGTAAATCTTCAAATAAACTTTCCTTTGGATCATAACTTTCTTCTTCTTCTGTTGCTGCTCCTAGTCCTGTCGGTTGTGTTGTTCCTAATTGCCCCAAAAGTCCTGACAAAACTGGGTGATTTTGTGCGTATTGAATTGCTACTGCTCCCAAACCTTCACCAAATTTTTTGGCTAAAGCGAACCTTTGTTGATTTTCAAATTCTCTTTTTTCTTCCTTGAATTTGTTCCTTTGATCCTTTAAACTGTTTTTTTCTAATAGAAGTGCAAACTCTCCTTTTAGTGCTTCAATGTCTGCATCTCGTTTTTTTCTTTCTAATTCTACTGCTCCCAGGCCTACATTGTCGACACTTCCTAAACCTACATATTGCGCCTGTGGCTGTGGCTGGTGTGTGGGTGTATTTTGGTTGGTGTTTTTGGTAGAAAAGAAAAACACGAGAACACTAGATGAATTAGCTGTTTTTGATTGAGATAAAACGATTTTAAAATCTGCGCCGTTTGGGTAGGCTGCTGCTCTTTTTAAAACTGCCTGCTTTGCTTCTTCTGCTGTATGGTCTCCTAAAAAATTGAGTATAGAAAAATCTTTACCAAAATATTGTAAAAACAATTTTACATTTGGGTAACCTTCATTTTCGATAATGTCAATTACATTTTCTAGTGTTGTTTGCTCTACTTGCATTTTTTAAAATCGTTTTAATTATTAGTTTAACAGTTTGTTGGTTTGTCTTTGGCTAAGAGTACGACAAAATCAAAACTTAGATTTGTTGTTGTTGCTCCTAACATTTTCGCACGAATAGTCAGAATATTAGAATCATCTACATTCAGATTAATAGGTGCATATTTTTCGGCTGGGTGGTTACTACTTTGCTTTGCTTGATAGTCTAAAGAGTTTACATAATCATTTACATTTCCCTTTTCATCTTTTAAGATTATTTGATAAGGAACAGAAGGATTAAAATTTTCATAGACACACACTCCAACAACTCTATCGAAGGCTTTGTCGAGGTTTATTTGACCTTCGACAATTGTGCCTTCAGTTGCTCCTGATGCAAGCGTGATAGTAACAGTTTGTTTTCTTGTTTCACGCATAGTCTAAATTATTTTACTTGAGTTTTGATTCCGTGTAGAGTAACTTCGATATAGTTACTGTCTGCTGGTAAAGCCACTGTTTTTGGTGTACGAACAGTAATTTGAATGCTTTCTTTTGGGTTGATAAGTTTCATAACTCCACGCAAATCAAAAATGCCTGTTTCGCTTTTTTCCTGTTCTCTTACAATGTCTTTAATACCCATAGCAAAAACAACTTTATCAGCTACAGATAGAACAACCTCTCCATGTAAAAACGCTAGTGCTGTCGGTGTTACATAAGACAATGTTTCAGGGTCTACTTCTGTAGCGTTGTTTGCTGTTCCGATTGTAATACCTCCAACAATAAAGACTTCTTTTGTCTTTAGAGTATCCCCTTGCAAAGGATGTCTACCGATTTTGTAATCGTCATCACTTTCGATTAGTTCGTTTAATTCGCCTGTTACCATTCTGCGAAAAGCTGGAGAATATGGAACTAACTCTGTCAGTCCAGAATTTGCAGCTTTTGCAGCTTCATCTTCTACTCTTTTTGCTGCTATTTCTTGTGATAAGAAAACATATGCTTTGTCTAAAAAATTTGATTTACACATATAAAATTATTTTGATTGTTTTGATTTTGATTTAGTTTTGTTGTCTTTTTTTGTTGCTATAATTACTGCTGTAATAAGTGTTACACCTACGACACTAGCAATAATAATTTCTTTGTTTTCAGCGAAAAAAGAAGGTTTTGTTTGTATGCTTCTTTTTATTGCTTCTTGTTGTAATTGTCTTTGTTGCTCTTCTTGTTTTGCTAGATTGTTTCTATCTACATTGTTTTGGCTTATTCTTGCGCCAATCGTTGCCAATTGCCCGACAACTGGAATACCTGAAAATACATTCGAATTATTCCTAAGAAAATAGCCTGCCTTGTCGAAGATGTTACCTAGTCCGTTTTGACTTTGATTTTGTTGTATTTGGTATGGGACGAAAAGCATAATATAAAATTCCTATTGTTGCAGCTCCACCAATGGCAATGGCTACATATTGTACTGTTTTTAATGTGTTACTGGTATCATCAATAAATGAGTTTGCAGTAGTTTGCAAGGCGTTTGCTAAAATTTGCTGTTTTAAAATCTCTGTTTCTTGTTTTCTTTCTCTACAGTCTTTTGTTAAACAAACATCAGATATGTCGATAATACCACCCTGCAAGCCTGTTTCTTGCTGTATTGGTGTAAATCTCATTATCTTCGTTTTTTAGATTTTTTCTTTTTTGGTTTTAATAATACAACTGTTGTAATAATACCACCAATTACTAACCCACCTGCTCCAACATACCACCAATAATTATTACCTTCTGGATTCGGTGTTTTTGCTTCGCCTACTACATAATAGTTTTGTGTAGAAGCAGAAGAGTTTTGAGGTAATGGACTTTGTGCGCCTGTTGTGTACATCATACCATTATCTGTGCTTGTTCTGTGATAAGGTTCTGAGCCTCTAAAATCTGTGACATCTCCAACTGGCTTTTGTGGCATTTCGTCCATAAAAACCGTTGGGGCTGGTGGTTTCTCTAAATATTCTGTTTGCATGTATTTTATGTTCGTGTCTGGAATTCCTAATATTTTACTTTGTAATTCTACTGGTACATTTTGCATAAGAGGACTTAGTAATTTTTCTGCTTGTGCTAATTCTGTTCCTTGTAATTCGTTTGCTGCTAACCAAAGGAAAGCTGCAATAAAAGCATTGTGTACATTTTGTATTGCTCCTTCTTCTTGCCCTAAAACTGCAATTTTACCACGTAAATTATTATAATCTTTAATAGTATTACACAAATCTTTACAAGCGAAACAATCACAGTTTACATTTGGCAAGTCTCCAATTTTAGAAGGATAAATAAACCCTTCTGCTTTTCTGTACGCATCTAAAAAAGGTTGTCCATGATAGACAAAGTTTGAAAGAAGGGCACTAAAAGAATTCGGTAAAAAACCCTGTTGTATTGCTACCTCTAAAACTCTTTTAATGCCTGTGTATTGGCTTATTGCTCCTAAACCGTTTTTTCTTTTTACTGGTGTGAATTGCATATTATTGTATCTTTTTTTTAGTCTTTGTTTACTAAATAAATTGTAGTTCCTATTACTGCCGTGCCTATAAGGATACCTCCAATTATGTATATTTTTTTATTTGCTTTGTTTTCTTCTGCTGCTTTTTCGTTATAAATTTCAGAATATTGTGATTCGTGTTGCAAGCCTGCATCTCTTTTAATTTTATTTCTTAGGTTTTGATGCTTTGTGTATGCTGCTGTTATACATTCAGTTAAATCAAAACCCTGTAGGTTTTTGCTATAACATTCTAATTGTTCTTCATACTGTGGTAAATAATAGTCTTTTTCGAATTGTGTACCTGTACTTTTTGTTTTAGCTATTAATTGTAAAATTGAATCATGTTGAGCTTTTGCAAGTCTTTTTCTATCTTCTTCATCTTGTGTAAGAATAGTTTTATTAAACTTTGCAGCTTCGGCTTCTCTCTCTAGTCTTTTTTTATCATCAAACAATCCCCAATCTAAATTTAAATAATCTACATTTGGGTTTACCCCTGTAGCTCCAGAACCTAAATTTATGCTTGAAAAATCCCAAGTAAACCCTAATCCTGTTTTTTGCTGTATTGGTACAAATCGCATAATATTCTATTTTTTCTTTTTCTTTTTTGGCTTATCTTTTTTTGTTACAATAATAACAGTAGTTACAATTGTAATAGCTGCTACACCTACCAAGCTTCCTGTTACCCAATTATCTAGCCCGGGAATCCATTTTTTTTCCTCGGCTGTTTTTGGTGTTGCTACCGTATTACTTGTATTACTTTGTTTTACAGTAGTAGTAGTATTAGTAGTTGTATTTGTCGTTTTTGGCTGTTGTGTTGTTGTTGTAACTGGCTGCTTTACTGGATTGTAAGTAGAAGAAGTATAAGTACCTGCTATCATTTCTTTTTCAATCTCCTTAGCTCTTTCATCAATTTGCGCCTTTTCTTCTGGCGTTAAATTGTTTATCCATTTGTTATAGTCTATGTTTATCGGATTGTCTTTAAAATATTGCTCCATAGATTCTTTGAGACCTGGTATTTCAAAAGCTCCTAAACCTCTGTTTTGCTGTATTGGTACAAATTGCATATTATCTTCTTTTTCGTTTTTTTGGTGTGTCCTCTTCTTTTGTAACTACCCACACTGTACCCACTATTAATAATGTACCTCCTGTAGCTGTCACCCAATTTGGCACGCTTGTAATAATAGTGTCTTTTTCAAACCAACTTTTATTTTGTACTACTGGATTTAGATTTGTGTAAACGTCTGGATTTACTCCATTACCTCCACTCACTAAATTTTGTGCTGCTGTATTGGCTACAGTAGTAAGAATCTTAGAGTTTTTAATCTTTTCCCAAAGACTTTTATTTTCCTTTTCTTGGGTTGTTACTACTGCTGTTGTTGTTGCTGCTCCTTGTGGGGGCGTTCCTGTTTCAGTTACTGCTCCTAAGCCTTTATCTTGCTCTATTGGTGTAAAATTCATATTTTAATGTTTTTTCTTCTATTTTTTTACTTGTTGGTTCTTCATTGAAAATCGACCAAACTGGGTCGATTATGTATTCGCCTGTTACTGCAAAAATGTGATCGTATTCGTTATTTTTATTATCATAATCTACGACATACATACTTGCTTTATAACCCATTTGCAGCATTAAAGATGCTGCAAAGACTGTAAAATCTTCACAGTCTATTCCAATACGTCTATCGTAGTAACTTCTTTCACAGTCTCGTATTTCTTCTAATCCTAAAGTGTCTTTTCTGTAATTAATATTCATTTTCAGAAAGTGCCAAACGTTGTACGCACTCTGTATGTGAGTATCTGCTTTCAGGTGTTGAGCTAGTTTTGAAACTTGCCTATTATCGTTTTCGACTATCTGTGCTACACGTGCTAGAGTTTTAGGCAAATCGCTTGCAGAATGTACATAAAAACCGTTTTTAGACATATTAATCAAATGCGAATAATTCGATAATTGTCGATAAGAAGGGATATATAAATCTCTTTTAGCGTTGTATTCTGCGTATCCTTTATTCATTTTGTTTCTATTTTTTTTCTAAAGCTCTGAGTTCTCTTAAATGCCTTATTTCGTTAGCATTTGCATCTATTAACCTTTGTTGCTCTCCTATATTACGAAGTATTATTTCTTGCTTGTTACTTTCCTTTTCACTTACTTTTTTAAAGTTCTCTATTTGCGTTTCAATTACTCTTAGATTGCTTTGTAGAACACCATAATTAACACCAACCGAAAGAACAAGAAGTAAAATAGTTATCCATGTGCCAATAGGAATTCCTTTTATTTGGTCGCTCATTTCTCTTAAAATTCGTGTATGATGTCTATTTTTTTTCTTATTTTATTTACAAGTACATTTCCTGTAAATCGTAGTTTTGGAATATTTCCACTTGTTAATGCCCTGTATATTGCAACTGCTCCACGTGCTACTAAACCAATTATAAGTGTTATATCTGTTCCAAATTCGACTCCTAATGTAGTGTTTTGTTTTCCTTGTATTTCTAAATTTAAATTTGGTTGGTTTATAGTGCCAATTTCTACGAATTTATTAGGCTGTGTTTCTACAGAAACTGTAAGGAACATCGCTTTTAAATAAACTGTAATCTTAGAAGGGTTTGTAATTTGTGTAGCAATAAGAAATTTTGGTGCTAGTATATTACCTAATTGCGAACCTCCTACTATTCTTTGTATTCCTAAGAAAGCAAACTCTATATTATTTACTAGAGAATATAAATTTATACCGTAAACGGCTGCTACTGTAGTAAATAACCCTGTGCCTATTCCTGCTATCGTTTTTAACATCTTGTATTTTTTTTTATTACCAACGTCCTTCTTGTTTCCATTTTTTAGCTATGTCTCCGTTTTTCCAAATCAGCAAAGGCTGTTCTTCATCTGCTGTGTAAACTCCTGTTTTAGCTTTTTCTAAAAAACTTAAATTATATTTACAGACATAGAAGTCTTTATATTTATCCTCAAAACACGCTGTTTCTGCTCTTTGTCCTGCATACGTTCTGTCTGCCATATTCTGAATATCCTGCTGTATTTTTTCGGCTTGTTTTGTATTTCCTGCTGCTTTTGCATTTTCTAGGCTCTGTACTGCTATTCTTGCATTTTGTATTACTTCTTTTTCCTCTCTGTCGGAAAGTCCGAGTTCTGCAAATTCTTTAACAGAGGATAGTTTTTCACCATTTGCATTTAAGCCTTTAAAATAGTTTTTTATATTAGAGTAATACTTATAGCCTAAAAAACCCAAAATCCCAACTGTTACCGTTGCGCCTGCTCCTATTGCTATCCTTTTATTTCTCTGTTTTTTAGAGAGTTTCTTTTTTTTCTTTTTTGCCATTTTATCGTGTCAATTTTTTGAAAAAGACTAGCTAAAATAAATTAGCTAGTTTTTTTTATTTACTCACTCTACTACCCTTTTAACGTCCTAAAATATCTTTTCCTGCTACAAAAATAGCCGTGTTTGCTAGAATGGCATTTACGCACAATTCGATAAATGCCTCAGCTTTCTCGTTTGAAATATCAAAACGTTTTGCAAATGCGTTGCTAACCTCCTGTACTTCATTTTCATGTAAGTCTTTCAACTCTTCGAAAGTTTGAGATATATTTGTTTGAAGAAAAGGCATTAAACCAAATGCAATTGTAAAACCCTCTTGAACACTTACTTTTTTGTCTTCCAATGCTGTTCCTACCGTATTCGCAAATGTTCCAACATTTCCAAAAAAGGCTACTAATTGAACTGTTCCTAAATTTTCGTTATCCTGCATAATTGCAAACTTTTGTTTTTTTCTGAATTTTGATTGAATAAATCGAATAGCTTTTACTACTTGCCTAATCCTGATAAATAGAGTAAATAGTTTTTTTGGCTTTTTCATTGTCTTTGTGAAGAAAAAAAAGCTATCTATCTAAATCAGATAGCTTTTTTTATTTGTTCTTAGTGGCATTGCGCCTGTATAGTTATGTATGTTGTATTTTCTCTGTCCTACTCCTGATAGAGTTTTTGGCATCTGTCGAAAAGTCTATCGTTGTAGGTTTTCGGTTTGCTATTTTTTGGGAAAAAGAAAATAAACTGGTCTTATTATTATGTAAAATCTTGGCATCAAAGTATGATCGACTGTCATAATTTGGGTACAGATTATAATAAGGATTAGAGAAAACAAGGTTAGAAACTGGCGTTTCTTTGTCTTCTACTGTTGTACAAACTGTTGTTTGTTGGTTGTCTTCTGTTATAGAAGAATATTCAAAACTAGAAAAAGCTATAAAGCTAACTAGTATGAATAAAATTGAAAATAGATAGTTTTTCACTTTCGTAAATTTAAGTTAGAAATGAATTTTACAAACCTTTTGGCTGCTTTATATATTTCAAACTTACGAACAAAAAAAAACTACATTTTCAGAAAAGATAGTTTTTCATTAGTAATCATTACTTTTCATAATTAATAATCAAAAAAGAAGTGTGTTTTTAGCTCTTATATAATCTAAATCGTATGCTTCACATAGTTCAATTAAAGTTATTTTTCTGTTTATCCTCAATTTTAAATTCTGTTTTACTAACTGTATTTTCACATGTGCCTGAGATATTTTACAGTCGAATAATATTGAAACATCTTTTGCTGTGATAAAGTGTATTTTCTCCATATAAGTATAAGTAAATTAAGCTGTTACATTATATAAAGATACGAAAAAAAACGCTTTATAGATGTATTTATAAAGCGTTTTTTTATTATAGAGAGTAAACAATTATTCTTATTTTTTTTGATTTTAGTACAATAGAATAAGTATCAATTAAAAATTCATGAGGAACTTCTATTTTAGTTTTGCTTACTTTCTCATTGCATTTACTTAAGAATTTCAATTTATCTAAATACAAATCTGAGTCTAATTCAAATCTAAGTAATACTTTTTCTTCTAAAATATTTAAATTATTAAACGGTATTTCTTTCATAATTGTAAAGTTGAGTGATGATGAAAAAATAAAAAACCTTGCAAAAACCTTATAAAAACCTTTTTTTTGATAGAAGTAAAAACTGCAAAAGTGCCTTTGCAGCTTATAACCTTGTATTATACCTTGTTGAAACCTTAGAAAAACCTACCTATAAAGCTACTATGTATAGCCTATGAATTCGTTGAAGTCTTTAGCTCCTTTATAAACGTGTGAACAGTCTATAATTTCAATACTTTCTATACTTAAAAACTTCTCTTTTGTTTCTGTTCCTGCTCTGTCATTGTCTAGGAATAGATACAATTTTTTAGAGTTCTCTTCTCGTAATTTATTTATACAATTATCGTAATTACTTACAGAGTTAAGGACTATTACACTAGTTTTTATATCTGTTTTAAAGTATGTACACGCTGCCAAAAAATCAAAAAATCCTTCAAAGATTGAAAAATCTGTTTTGTTTTCAGAATGCAGTATAGTAGTTATGTCTTTTGTTCCAATACAAATTTTATTGTATCTGTCTTTTTCGTTGTATTTTTTTCTGCTTACTTCAAATCCTTGTGCATCGTTTCCAAATGCTACTCCAAAAAGATTTTTATTACTGACTTGATAATAAATTTCTTTACAATATTTTTTAGCAAAGTCTAAATTTATCTTTCTGCTTTTTACATAATCCAATAAAGCGAGGTTTTGTAAATCCTGTGTTTTTTTAATTGTATAAGTCTGATTTGATTTTTGGCGAAAAGAAAAATTTTGATTTGATTTTATTGGAGCTTGGCTTGGTTCGTAATAACTAAAATTTTCTTTTAACCAAATCATAGCTTTATTAAAGCTACAATTCTGAATAAGCATTACTAAAGATATACTATTACCTCCTGTTTGTTCTGCGTAATCATAAAACAGATTCTTTGTTTTATGTACTCCAAAAGATGCTGTTTTTTCGCTTCGTGTTGGCGCAAAATAATAATAATCTTTGTTAGTACTATGACTGTAAACTGCATTTACTTTTTTTAAAATATCTATGCAAAGAATGTTTTTTGCTGTGCCTGTTGTCATTTTGATTTGATTTTTTTCTTTTCGCTAAAAGCTAAATAATTTATTTAAAACTAAAACCTCCTTTTCTACTTACCTACCTACCCTATTTTTTAGCTTCTTACCCTAAGTTACCCTTACTTACCCTATCTTTTTAATTATTTTTTTTTAATAATCTACTCTAATAAGCTATAAGAGTATTTTTTTTTATTTGGGTAGGTAGGTAAGAAGGAATTAAGTTTTTACAAAGAATTCTAAAACGTTGTACAAAAAAAAGATTTTATGATAAAATCCTTTTGTTTGTTTTTCAAAGTTTGGGTAAGTTGATGGGTAAGTGGGTAAGATGATTTAAGTATTTTTGCAAAAACAGTCAAATTCAATATCAAAATCTAATTCGAATAATTGAGGGTTTGCGCTGTCGTGTTTATCTAAAACCTTTCTAAATTTAGTTTTTGATAGTTCTTTTAATTCTAAAATTGATAAATCATTAAGAGCATCAAATTTAGTTTGATAACCGTTTTGATATTTGTTTTCCATTTTATACCACCATTCAGAAAGCAAAGGATTTTCTTTTAAAATTGTCATTCGTTTACGTTTACTTTTTAAAAAACACAAATCACAATTCCCCTCATAATCTTTTAATTCTAAATCAAAACTTTGCAGCTCCCAAAATTGCCTAACTTGTTTTTCTGTTATTCCAAAATCAAACAAAGGATATATAAAATTAGAATCTTGTTTTATCCTGTGACTTTCATCTGCTCTTATCCCTATGGCTGTTTTATAGGGTTCGCCTTTAAAATAGTCTTTTGCAAATTTATTGATAGTTGTTTGTTTTAATTCTCTTGTACAATGCCTTACTAATTTTGAAGGCAAACCGTATTTCTTTATTACAGCTTCGAATGGTTCGCCTTTTCTGCTTGCCTTTTCAAAGTCTGTAATTATGTAGCTCGTGCCTTTTCCCTTAATAGGATTTACTTTTGCTTCTAACCAAAATAAATTTAAGTTAAATTCTTTATTACATTTTTCTACAAATAATAAAGTTTCTTCTTTTTCCTTTCCTGTGTTTGCAAAAACTGTAACTATATTAAAATCTTGATAGGTAGGCAAAGACAAAATCAACTTTGTCATTAGTGCGCTTGTACGACCTCCACTAAAGGAAATTAGTAAATTATTCATATTAAAATGTCGTTTTTGTTGTGTATGGCACTTTGTTAATGTCAAATTCCTTTTGTCCGTATTTCTGTTTTTGTCCGTTCTTTTTTGATAGTTCTTTTTTCTCTTCTTTGGTTAGTGGCTTTTGCTCCTGTTCTTCCTGCTCGGTTTCTGTTCCAAATCTACGAGTAGCATAATAGCCATAGATACCTGCTTTTTTTGTTCTTTCGAAATTTAAAGAAATTGCTGCTTTTCCTACTGGAACTTTTTTAAGCCTGATAGTTGGCTCTAACTCGTGTAGAGTTGTTAGAAAATCTGTAGCTGTAAAAAATTCGGCTGTTGGTTCTGTCTTTGTGCTTGGTGTAAAATACTTTTGTAGTAAATCCTCTTCTATACTGTTATTAGAGAATTGTTTATTTGCTCTCTCGTTTTCTTGTATTTCCTCTCTTGTCATTTCAAACTTTTGCGCTCCTTGTTTTTTATAATAACTGTATGCTTGCGCCCAAACTTGATTTATATCTACTTCTTTAGAATATGCAAAGTTGATACTATCAATCTCAAAACATAGCCATCTTACGCTACCTGTTGGATCTGTTAGAAAATCTTTTTCGTTTGTACTGGCTACAAAATTAGCTCTCCTTTGCGCTCTTATTGCTTTTTTGCCGAAAGGTGGGCGCACTTTTACGTAAGCCTGAGAAAACATACTTTTTAAACTGTTTAGCTCAAACTTTCCAAAAGTGGCTAGTTCGTCAAGATTGATTATAAAATTGTTTGTAAGTGTAATTTGTTGGTCTTTACCATCTCCATTTAAACCACGCTGCAGAAACTCGGCTAAAAATGGAGGTGCTAGAAACTCACAAAATGTACTCTTACCGTCGTTCTGCTTTCCTATTATAGTCAAACATTGCTTGTTAAAATAACCTGCATCAAGACTACAAGCAACGCTCCTAACTAAAAACTTTCTAAACTGTGTGTAAAAGCGTTCTTTGTCATGTTCTTTTACATTTACGTAACTAGCTAGTTTTTGTATTTCGTCGTTACCGTTCCACTCTAAATCCTCAAAATATTTTTCAAAAAAATCTACCTTTTCAACAAATGAACTTTGTAAAATAACAGTGAGTAACTGGTCTGTAATTTTAAAACCTTTTTCTAGCAATTCACAAAATAAGTCTGCAAATGCGACATCTTCAAATTCGCTTTCTTCTGTGTTCTTTTTCTTTATCTGAATTTCGTTGTTTATTATGTTGTAACGAAAATCATACGTTTTATTTAGATAGATTTTAATAGATACGATTTCAGGCATTTTATTGAACTTATAAAGTTCTTGCATTTCTTTTTCGTACTCTGTCAAAACTTCCTTTTTATCTTTTTCATCTTTCATAATAGACAGTATTTTACAGCCCTACCAAAATTAAAAACCTTGGTAGGTCCTGAATGAATAAATAATTTTGATTTGATTTACTGGGGTTGTGGTTCGTTCGTTGTTTTCGCTTCTTCCTGTAGCTGTTTTTTGAGCCTTGTATTTTCTTCTTTCAATGCTATATTTTCTTTATGCAAAAGAAAACATTGATATTTAAAGAATTCTGCTCTTTCCTTTTCACTCCTGTATTTTGCATTCTTATTCATAACTTTCAGACTGTTTATAGTGAAATAATATGAACTCTGTTTTTGACTTTTTCGGCTGTTTTGGTTTTTCTGTTTCTGTTTCTGCTGCTGTTTCTTTGTTTCTATTCTCTAAATAGATTCTGTAATTTGTTACAGAAATAGGAAGCAAAACAAGAAAAAAGACAAAGGCAATAATTGAAAGAATATCAAATTTTGATAAAGTTCTTTCTTCTGTTATCTGTTGTTTTTTCATAATTAAAAATTTAAAGAGGGTTGTTTCACACCATTTATTTTATGTCCGTTCTGTTTCGGTTGCTGTTTCGGTGTGATTGAGGTTTCAAAATATTCTTCAGGCTTTTCATTTGGGTTTACTTCTGTTACATCGTTTCTTTCACTTTCCAAAAACCAAATAATGTAATTATAGAAAAAGGCTTGTTTTTCGTTGTTTTCGCCTGTTCTGTTTTTGTAGATATGGAAGTATTTTTTTGATGTTGTGAGGTCGTAAACCTCCCCTTTTTCGTCGTAACATTCCTTTTCAGAAATTCTATTTAATTCTTTTGGCGTGTATGTGTACTCTTTTTGCTCCTCTGAAACAGCCTGTTTCTGTTCTGTTTCTGCTGTTTCTTGTTTCTCATTTGTTTCTGTTTCTTGTTTCTGCTGTTCATTTTTTGTTTCGTTTGGAAACTTAAACATCATAAATGCGCCTGCTTCTGAACATACAAAAGCCAAAAGAGAAGTAAAAAAAAGTAGTCCGTTTAATGTTGTTTCTAGTTTTGTTTCTAGTTTCAAACTAGCTACATAATCGACACCTTTTAGGATAGTAAAGGCTAAACCAATTATAGAAACTGTCAAAAAAAATGCGCCATGATAATTCATTTTTGCATTAAAAAAACGAGCTGTTACCACACTAAACATAGTAAATGTACTTTCTAAAATCAGTACAATTACAAAAACTAAAATACCTAATAAAGTACTGACTTCTAAGAATTGAGAAACTAGGTAAGTGCTTATTAGTGCAAATATTGCTACTCTCAAAACAAATGCTTTTATAAGTAGAATATTCGGCAAGTATTCTGCTAAAGTCCTGATGCTTGTGTTTGCCTTACCGTCTTTGTATATTATCTGTTCTGTTTTCATTTGTAATACTTTTTAGTAGGTGTTTTGAAATATTTTTTAAATGGAGGAAATTTGATATAATCAAAATATAGATTTTCCAATCTTCCTTTACTTATTTGAGTTGTCAATTGTCCTATTAACAAATCATCAGCACTACGAACAGACTTTAATTTTATATCTAAGAATGATCCGTTTTTACGGTATAGCATCTCTTCGACATGGCATTTTTTTGCTGCAAAAATGACTACTTCAAATACAAGATTTGAAATATCTATAATTACTATTTTGATACTTCTTACTGTATATTCTCTCTCTTTTAGAGATATTATTATATAATTTGTCAGAAAGTCTATTAAGTCTTGACCTAGATATTTTCTAACAATCTGAGGAACTTCTATTTTAGTTTTTTGCATCGTATTGTTTTTTTAGTCTGAGTAAATAGACCGTTCCCAAAGTGAAAACGGTTATGAAAAATATATCTAATAATGTCATTTTTTCCTTGGAGTAAATAGGTTAGAAAGTGCTTTTCCTATTTTGATAAAAACAAAAAAAGCTATTAATACTTTGATAGCATCTAAAATGCTTATCGTTAGTAAATCCGTGTTTTTTAGAAAAACATAGAAGTAGTTTAAAATTGCGTGGGCTTCGTGTAATAATTCCATTTAGTCTAGTTTTTGATTGATTGTTTCTATTAAATCTAAAGAACTACATATCATAGAATCGATACTTAAATAGTGTTCTAATTCTAATTTTTCAATCAGATTCATATTTTCATCTTTGAATAAAAAATCTGATAATTGTTGCAATTCTTTTTGTAATTCAGAAGCATTTTTTTTGATGCTGTCTTTTTTCTTATTTGGCATTTTTCTTAAAAATTAGGCATTAATTTACAACCTTACTTTTTACAGTAAGTCTATTACTTCACTAAATAAATAGGGTTTTCTAGGTGTCTAGGGCGTGTTTGGCTTTGTTAGAAAGGTAAATCACCTAACGTTTCACTTACTAAATCTTGTTTTTCGTTTTCATTTGCTATTTTTTTATTTTGCTTTATTCTGTTAATTAGAATCCTCACAACCGTTTCTATTTCCTTCTTATCACAATCATCATCTAAATTGTCAAAGTTGGTATAGAAGTCGTCCAAAACAGTAAAAATATTTCTTCTTTGTTGGAACAAATCGATACAAATTTCAGCTAGTTTTCTTTGCCACTCTAAAGCCTTTTCAATCTTTTCTGTTTCTTCTATCAGTTTATTACAAAATTCATTACAATAGGGTTGTAATTCCATTGTTGAGCGTAGACTTGGGGGCGTTCCTGCAAAAGCTCCTTTTTCCTCAATCTCGTTTATAGCTTCATGAGCTTCGGTAAGTTGTTCAAAAGCTGTCCTTAAGAAAGTTTTATAGTGTTTTTCTGTTACTTCTTCGAATGGCTTACTATTAAGAAAGGTATCATTTACTATTTCAATACAAGCGTATTTACCTGTCTGTATTCTTATTATAGTTCCAAGTTGTTTGCAGTAGAAAACATTATTAGTATATTTTTCTCTGTAATATTTTGCATCATTCATTAGTTTTTAAATTTAGATTGTGAGTTTTGTTTAATTAGTTCTATCCATTTGATTGAAATTTAACCGAGTGAATAAATTACTTTTCTTCTTTTCTTTCTCTTTCTAGTCTTATAATTTCCCATTTTATAGAAAGGTACTTTGCTGTGTATCCCATGTATAAATCAAAATGATGCTTCATAAGATGTAAAAGAATATTTTGCTGTTTTCTAAGACTCTTAACTTCTTTTTCCATAAGTGAATAAAATTGAGTGAGTGAATAATTAAAATTGTTTAAGAAGTTCTTCTTCAATAAACCTTTTCTCTCTATCTTTAAACATCATAAAACAGTTTATAATAAACTTTGCATTCCCTACAGCTGTAAATACATGTTTAATAGAATCTTTACTTTCAATGCCAATTTGAGCAACAATATTTATATTGTGTTCCTGCTCATAATAGCTTATTAATTTTTGAACTTCTTTTGCGTGGTCTAATTCTGAATTTGCCATAATTTGAATAAATAAAAATTGAGTGAGTGAATAATTTAGTTTAAAGATTAAAGAATATACATTTTTCATATTCTAATAATGTACTTCTGTATTTCTCTAAAAACGTACTACTAGATATTTCTTTTTTGTAGTCATCTAAAATGTCTTTATCTTCTGTTTTCTGTACAGAATCCGAATCAACTAAAATAATGTATCTATCAAATTCAGCTACATATTTATCTGTTGTTTTTAATTTCCAAAATTTCATATAAACAAAATCTAACTGAGTGAGTGAATAATTTAGTTTTCGTTTCTAATAGCAGCCTTTTGCTTTACTACTTTGTCTCTCTGTTCCTTGTACATTTTCCTGTCCTCAGGATGTCTTTCCATTGCCTTTGTCAATCTCTTGTACTCTCTTGTCAGAATAGAAAGTTTAGCCTCTTGTTCCTGTGTGTATTTCGCCATTTTCTAATCGTGCGTTTAGATTTCTAAGAGCTTCAAAAAATTCTTTACTAAGTGGAGAGTTTGCCAAATCGACACACCAGTTTATAAAATCTGATTGCCCTCCTACTTTTTCTTTTTTGAGAACTTTCAAAAAGTCTCTTTTTGTTTTTCTCGTTACATTTCGTGCCGAAATTGTAGTGAGTTTTTCTTCTTTCTCGGTTGCTTGTGCCATAATTAATAGATTAATTGTAAAAAAAATAGATACGACATACTGAAAAACGTTACAAAATTGTGTAAATTTGTGTCATTCGTTTGTATCTATGTAACAAATATATGTAAAAATACTTTACTGTAAAAATATTTTACGTAAATAATTTTTACAATTACCAAAAAAATCACTTAAAATATTGTAAATCAGAATGTTATGTTAGGAAAAAAAATCAAAAAGTTAATTGACAACTCTGATATTAGTCAAACAAAAGTGGCTTTAGAGTTAAATATAAGCCGTCCTACTTTGCAAAGACTATTTGAAAGAGACACAATAGAAACAGCTTTGCTTATTCGCCTATGCGAAATTTTTAATGTTGAGTTGTCATATTTTTTTACAGAACTTGAGGGTGTTGAATTACCAGAAGTAAAAAAAGAAGTAGTAGAAACAAAAGATGATTATTGGAAAGTAAAATATTTAGAAGCTCAACAAAAAGTTGATACTCTGCAAAATGAAATAAGCCAGTTAAAAACTGACTTCATAGAGTTTCAAAAAAAAGTATTTGATAGAATGACTATTGAATTGGGAAAGGATAAGGCGTGTATAGAAAGTGAGCTTGTGAATAATAATGATGCAGAAAAAGACACTATTTATCGTAGTATTGCTTAATTATTATACACTAGTTTATACACGACTGTTTTAGCTACGTGCTAAAACCTCACTTAATCAGGCTTTTATAATTTTTACCGTGGTGCAATATGGTCCACAAGATAATAAAAAAGAGGCTGTCCGAAAAGTACGGATAGCCTTTTTTTTATGGTTAATTTTTTTTATTTTCGAGGTATATATACTTTTATACTAACGTTATATAGCCTATGGCAAAAGTAGTTTTCAAAAACCAAAGTGGTAAGCAGCCCGAACTTTTTCCTGTCAATATATTTGACAAAATTCCAGCTCACCATCCTGTTCGTTTAGTTGAAAAGGTGGTTGATTCATTGGATATTAGCGATTTGATTTCTCAATACAAAGGTGGAGGTTGTTCAGCTTATCATCCAAGAATGCTCGTTAAAGTGCTATTCTATTCTTATTTATCCAATATTTATTCTTGTCGTAAAATAGCTAAAGCTCTTGGGGAGAATATTCATTTTATGTATTTATCAGGCAATTCTACACCAGATTTTAGAACAATTAATGACTTTAGAGGTAAAATTTTGAAGGCACACATTCATCGTTTATTTGGAGAAGTTGTTAAAATGTTGGTTGAAATGGGTTATGTAAGTCTTGATGTTCAATATATTGATGGAACAAAAATAGAGGCTTGTTCTAATCGTTATACTTTTGTTTGGCGTGGTAGTATTGAAAAAAATAAAGAAAAGTTAGAAACTAAAGTAAATAAAATTTTATCTGATATTGAAAGTAGTATTCAATCAGATAATCAAGAAGAAAATAAAGAAGAAGTATCTACTCCATTAGATTCAGAATTATTAAAAGAAAAACTCGCTCAAATCAATAAAAAACTAAAAGAACCGAGTAAACAACAGGCAAGAGAACTAAAAAAAATGCAAGATGAATATCTTCCTAGATTAAGTAAATATGAAGAGTCTCTGAAAATTTTAGGTTGTAGAAACTCGTATAGTAAAACAGATACGGATGCTACTTTTATGCGGATGAAAGAAGATCACATGAAAAATGGACAACTCAAACCTACTTATAATGCTCAAGTGTCCACAGAAAATCAATTTATTACCCACGTTTCTATTCATCAAACGGCAGGAGATACCACCACTTTATCCTCTCATTTAGAAGGATTTGAAAATCAGTACAATAAACAAAGTAAAGAAGTAGTAGCTGATGCAGGTTATGGAAGTGAAGAAAATTATGAATTACTTGAAAAAAAAGAAATTACTGCCTACGTTAAGTACAATTATTTCCATAAAGAGCAAAAAAGGAAAATGAAAAATAATCCTTTTTTAGTTCAGAATTTATTTTACAACAAAGAATTAGATTTTTATGTCTGTCCGATGGGGCAAAGAATGAAGAAAATAAGAGATGGAAAACGTACTTCAAGTAATGGATACGAATCGCAAGTATCTTATTATCAAGCAAAAAGGTGTCAAGATTGTCCTCTTCGCAATTTATGTCATAAAGCTGAAGGCAATAGAATAATACAAGTGAATCATCGTTTAAACCAACTAAAAGAGAAAGCTAGAAATTTACTAACTAGTGAGAAAGGATTAGAGCAGCGCAGTAAACGCCCTATAGAAGTAGAAGCTGTTTTTGGGCATCTCAAATATAATAATAAGTTTAATCGATTTACTTTTAAGGGATTAGCAAAAGTAGAAATGGAGTTTCTATTGATGGCTCTTGGGCATAATTTTAGAAAAATGGTGGCAAAAACTGCCGATAAGCTAAAAAATACTTTCAATTCTAAAAAATCATCTTTTTGCACCTTTTTTTATACTCAAAAAAATCACCAAAAGACAAAATTTGTTTGCATCATCAAAAAAATCAACCAAAAAGAAGAATTACAAAAAATAGCTGCATAAAAAGAGGCTGACCTTTTCGGACAGCCTCTTTTTTTATTTTGGTAGTGTCTAGTCCTA
This sequence comes from Bernardetia sp. Wsw4-3y2, assembly GCF_037126295.1. Classification (NCBI taxonomy): domain Bacteria; kingdom Pseudomonadati; phylum Bacteroidota; class Cytophagia; order Cytophagales; family Bernardetiaceae; genus Bernardetia; species Bernardetia sp. Wsw4-3y2. The sequence continues at coordinate 2,180,731 of NZ_CP147017.1, forward strand.
GAACAGCATTACAAGTTTTTTCTCAAAATCCTATTTTTCTACAATCCATTATTCAAACGCTGTTTTTGAAATTCTTTAATTCCTTTTTTCAAAAATGCTTGAAACTCTTGTGTGCTAACTTTTCCAACAGGTTTTACTAATGGCTGATGTGTGTAAGGATTAATTATAAAATAATTAGGTTGAGCATTTTGTCCAAAACGACGAATCTGAAAATCTGAATTTCGTTTTCCTACTGTGGTTACTTCTTTTCCATTTCTATCAGAGGTATATTTTTCTTCTTCTGTTAGTTCTTGACGTTCATCTACATAAAGGGCAACAACTGTAAGTTCATTTTTGAATAATGGTAAAATCTCTGGCTGATTCCAAACTGATGCTTCCATTTCTCTACAATTTACACAGCCGTGTCCTGTAAAGTCTATAAAAAGAGGTTGATTAGCTTGTTTAGCTGCTTCTATAGCTTCAAAATACTCAAAATGACCTTCTAAGCCATGTGGCAAATGTAAAATATCTGAATACTTTGCTTTGCTATTTACTGATGTACTTTCTTCTCCTCTAATAAGCGCAACCAAATCAAATTCGTTGGTGCTTTGTGGTGGCAAATATCCCGAAAGTGGACTAAGTGGCGCACCAAAAAGACCAGGCATTAAGTATAAAAAGAAAGCAAAAGAAGCAATCGCCATCAAAAGTCTTCCAACTCCTAATTTTTCAATAACACTATCATGTGGCAAACGAATTTTTCCTAAAAGATAAAGACCCAAAAAGAAAGCTGTCGACATCCAAATTACAATATAAATCGGACGGTCAAGAATTCCCCAGTGGTAAACTTGGTCAGCTACACTCAAAAACTTAAACGCTAAAGCTAACTCTATAAAACCTAAAACTACTTTAACAGTATTCAACCAACCTCCAGATTTAGGAAGACTAGAGAGCAAAGAAGGAAAAATAGCGAAAAGCGTAAAAGGAAGCGCAAAAGCTAAAGAAAATGCAAACATTCCCAAGACAGGTTTGATAACTTCTCCTTGTGCTGACATTACCAAAATACTTCCTGCAATAGGTCCTGTACAGGAAAAAGAAACTACCACAAGCGTAAGAGCCATAAAAAATATTCCTACATAACCTCCTTTATCAGCTTGTTTGTCTATACTATTTACCATTTTGGTAGGAAGAACAATATCAAAAGCCCCAAAAAATGAAATGGCAAAAACTATAAAGACTGTAAAAAACAAAACATTAGGAATCCAATGTGTAGCCAAAATATTTGCTGCATCATCTCCTAAAAAACGAGATACAATAAAACCAATTAGTGTATAAAGTCCAATAATAGAAAAACCATAAAACATCGCACGAGCAATTCCTTCAAAACGATTTTTACTTCGTGTCGTAAAAAAAGAAACTGTCATTGGAATCATAGGAAAAACACAAGGTGTAAGAAGAGCTACCAAACCACTCAAAAAAGCAGCTATCATAAATCCCCACAAACTCTCACTCTCTCCACTCAAATCTGTCGTAACTTCTGGCAATTCTTTAAAAGGGTCACCTGCTGGAATGTAGTTTTTTGTTTTGTCTAATGTTACAGTTTCTGTCTGGGTGGTTTCTGTTTTGGTAAGATTTTCAAGGAGTGAACTATCATTGCTTGTTATTTCGACTACATTTGAAATTTCAGTATTTGTATCATCGTTTTTATTTTCATCAACCTTGTCATTTTGTGCAGTAGTTGGTGTTTGATTATCGTTTTTATCCTCTTTTTTTTCTTCTACTTTTTCTGTTTGTGTTGCTTGAGCTTTTATATTGAATTCAAATTCAGGTTCTTGCATGATACATTTTCCTGAAACTTCTGAACATTCTTGATAAGTTAAGGTAGTTTTGATAGTTGCAGTAGGCTTCAAAATCTTTATAACTTGATAAAACTTACCTTTTTTGACAAAATATGTATATTCTCCTCCCCAAAGGTCATCGTATTTTTTCTTAGGACTTACAGCTTTCAAACCTCCAATTACTTCAAAAGCATCACTTTTTTCAAAAGCTACTTCAGTTACTATTGGACCTAAATTTTTATCAAAGTCAGAAGAATATACATACCAGTCTTTTTCAATATCTACTTCAAAATAAAGTTTTATTGTTTCGCCTACCTTGACATTTGATAAATCACTAGGCTGAGTATAAGTTTTCCACTGCGAATGCTGTTCTATCTGAGCAGAAACATTTGAGCAAGAAGAGAAAAGAAAAATACTAACTACAAAGAGTAGAGTTAGAAACGAAGAGGGGAAAATTTTTTTCATAATTTATACAGAAACAAATGAATACATTAACATACGTTTATTTGAAAGCTCAATTTACGAACATAACGAGCAATCATCACTTTAAAGTTATGAATTTAATTTAATTTAGTTTTTTTATCCTTCTTTTATTGAATCTTAACGTGTGAATGATTCAGAGTATTTCTTAAATTTTATTCACTTCTATATCTGTTTTTTCTTTTATCACTTAATTTTTTAGGAAAAATAAGAATCAATTTTTCAGGGATAATTTTTACATTTTCCATAAAACTAGGAGGCTGAAAAGTAGGTTCTATTGTCGAATCATTCATATTTCTATTCTTGTAATCTGCTAAAATAGATAAGCTATCAGGAATAGTAAGCATTTCATTGGTTCTTCTAACATCATATTCAACAACAGCTAATTGACGAGCAAGATATGCTGAAGAATCTTGTGGGAAGTTAAGAGGCTTTACAGGAACTGTAATTGTTTTTTTGAAATACAAATCAACATCAAATTTTACTTGTACACCTTGTGGATAAAAACTTACTTTTCTAGGAGGTTCATAAGAAATATCAATCATTTCATCATAATTTTCATCAAGTGTATTTTCATTTAAAAAAATCTCAAAACTATCTGGTTCGGCACGCACAAAAGATGCTGCACCACTAATTGTTAGAGAATCTGGGTCAAGAAAAATATGAGAAGCAATACGATGATTTTTAGCTAAAGGAATTTTTGAACTATCGATAAAAAGTAAAACTTGCTTACTTATTGTACTATCATAGTTGAGATGAATCGAATCTTCTGCAATAAAATCCACTCGTACATCACTAAGTTGTTGTACAATATCAGGCATTAAAGATTTGGCAGTAAAATATTTTACTTGTGTTGGGTCTTCTATTTCTATTTGAAGAGGAGTTATTCCAAAACCAAGTGTTTTTTGAAGCAATCGCCAACCACTTCCACTTACTTGAACAGAGATAAATTTGGGAGGCTCTTCTAAAGCAACTACATCTTGACGCTCGTAATTAATTACTAAAGGAAAATTTATTGTAGAATGATAATTATCTTTATTGAGAGCTTGAAAACTCCATATAAAACAGGAAATAATAATACACAGAAAAAGACGAGACCAATTCCAAGTACGTATAAGTGGAATAGATTTATAAATAGCTTTAAAAATGTCTTTCAGAGTACGACGAATTCCCAAGATTTAATGTATTAAGAAGAATAGATGAACAAAGTATATTTCAAATTCCTAAAAATTTGTATGATTTATAAGTGTAAAGAGGAACGATTCAAAAAAACGTATTGTTTTAGTCAAAAATATAGGAAAACTAGCAAATCAAAGGCATAAAACAAAATTTGTTTTCTCAAATTATACCTAAGCAAACAAAAATATAAAATGGAATCTCAAATAAAACAAATAAGCTATTATAAATATCCTCGTACATTTCATTTGCCTTATTCTCCAAAACGTGGTTCAGACGACAAAGTTTTGATTGATGACTCTGATTTTGAAGGAAAGTACATTGTTGTACTAGAAAAAATGGATGGAGAAAACACAACTATCTACACCAATCATTTGCATGCTCGTTCGATAGATAGTGTGAAAGATGAATCTCATCGTTGGTTAGAACGATTTCAAAATTTTATTATCCCTCAATTAAATCAGTTTCATAATTGGCGAATTTGTGGTGAAAATATGTTTTACAAACATACTGTTTCTTATCAAGATTTGGAAAGTGTTTTTTTAGGATATTCTATTTGGATAGAAAATCAAGAAAATCAAAATCAGGAATCAAATTATTCTTTATCTTGGCACGCAACAAAAGCCATTTTTGATAAAATTGGAATTTCTTATCCTACCATTATTTATGAAGGAATTTATGATAAAAAAGCCATTTTAGAAAAGTTTGAAGAATATAGAAATCAGAAAAACAGGCAAGTAGAGGGATTTGTAATTAGATTAGAAAGTTCTTTTTTATATCAAGACTTTTCTAAGTCAGTTGCAAAGTATGTCTGTGATGATTTTGAAATAACGACAAACAAACATTGGCGTTATGAAGCCAAGACACTCAATCAATTAAGAAATAATCAGAATATTTGGACAAAAATAGTATGAGAAATTTGAGGATTAGTTCTAAAATTTTTAGTTAGGTTTTATGTAATTAGTCAAAGAAAATTAAAAATTACTAGAACTGATTAGCAAGTGATTTGTATGATAAAATGCAAAATAAATACAATAAAAATACTTTCTGTTGTTTTAAATTTTAAAAAAAAGTATTAATGTATTATCCTGTAATTATCATAGTAATCATAAAAATCACTCGCTAATTATGCCCAATTATTTACTTATCAAAAAAGATTAAATCTAAAATCATAACTTCTTAATTGAGTTTGAATTAATTACCTTTGTAAGCATCAAAATGTATTTTATACTCATTCTTATCTAAGAAGAAATTTCTACAAAACTACATGCAATTAATAGACGGAAAAAATACTGCCGAATTACTCAAAAAAGAATTAGCTATTGAAGTAGCACAGCGTAAAGAAAAAGGATTCAAAACGCCACATCTTGCAGCTATTTTGGTAGGCGAAGATGGAGCAAGTCAGACCTATGTAAATAGTAAAGTCAAATCATGTGAACAAATTGGTTTTGCTTCTACTCTCAAACATCTTCCTGCTACTATTACAGAAGGAGAGTTATTAAAAATTGTAGAAGAGTTTAATCAAAATGAAGATATTGATGGATTTATTGTTCAACTTCCTCTACCCAATCATATTGATGCTGATAAAATAACGTTAGCAATTTCGCCAGAAAAAGATGTTGATGGTTTTCATCCTTCTAATATTGGTAAAATGGTTTTGGGTTTACCGTGTTATTTACCTGCAACACCTTTCGGAATTGTAAAACTTTTGGAACAATATAATATTGAAACTTCAGGAAAACATGCTGTTGTAATTGGAAGAAGTAATATTGTAGGTTCGCCTATGAGCATTTTATTAGCAAGAAATGAAAAAGTAGGAAACTGTACCGTTACACTTACACATAGCAGAACCAAGAATTTAAAAGAAATTTCACTACAAGCAGATATTATCATTGCAGCCATTGGAAAACCTGAATTTGTAACAGAAGATATGGTAAAAAAAGGAGCAATTGTCATTGATGTAGGAACAACACGAGTTCCAGATGCAAGCAAAAAATCAGGTTTTTCACTCAAGGGAGATGTAAAATTTGATGAAGTAGCTGAAAAATGTTCATTTATTACGCCTGTGCCAGGTGGAGTAGGTCCTATGACAGTAACAGCTCTTTTATTTAATACATTGGAAGCTGCAAAAAGAAAGTCAGAATTTAGAAGTTAGATTTTAGAAGTAAATAAAATTTCTTATCACTACTTTATTCTGAATTTCAATTCTAATTTCTAAAATCTTAATTCTAAATTTATATTATGGAATATCAAAAACCTGACCCTAACAAAAAACCTATTCATAAGGTAGAAAATATACAAAACCCTGCTTTTGCTTTCGAAAAAATCAATTATATCATGATGATTGCTGGAGTAGTTATTATTACACTAGGCTTTACCATTATGGCAATGGAAGATGCAAAACATGGCTTCGGATTTTTAGGACTTACACTAGGACCTATTGTCACTTTTGCTGGTTTTATGTTCGAAATCTTTGCGATTCTTTATAAAAAGAAAAAATGATTTTTGAAACACAGAGTTCATAGAGAAAATCGAGAAATGAAACCTGATAAAGCAGCAAAGCTAAATATCTTTTTCAAATACTTTTTACATAAATACTTTGTAATTTTATTTTTAGGTCTATTTCTCTGTTTTTCTTGTCAGAATTCTGATAAAAATAAACCAATAAGGTTACTTTTTGGTGGAGATATTTTATTGGATAGAGGAGTGCAAATAGAAATAGAAAAAAAAGGAATTGTTTCGCTCTTCGATAGTGTGCAATCTGTTTTTTCTGAATATGATTTTATTTCGGCAAATTTGGAATGTCCACTGACAGATGAAATTTCGCCTATTCCTAAGCGTTTTAGTTTTCGTGCGCCTACTACTTATGCAGATTCTCTCAAAAAAGCAGGTTTTACACATTTGTTTTTAGCAAACAATCACACCAACGACCATCATAGAAAAGGACTTTCAAACACGTTTAATTCTCTCAAAAAAGCTGGAATTATAGGAATTGGATATGGAGAAACACATTCTGAAAGTTGTGAGCCTGTTTTTATAGAAAGAAATAATCAAAAAGTTGCAATTTTTTCAATTGTCAGAGTTCCTTTAGAAAATTGGTTTCGAATGGAAGATAAGCCTTCTATTTGCCAGTTATCAACACAAGAATTAGTACAAAAAATAAAAGAATTACGAGCAAAAGAACCTCAAACAATTATTATTATTTCGCTGCATTGGGGAACAGAATATAAATTTTCGCCAAAAGCAGAGCAACGGAAAGAAGCTCATTTGCTCACTCTAGCAGGTGCAGATGCTATTATTGGGCATCACCCACACGTAACACAAAGCATAGAGTTTGTAAACCAAAAACCTGTTTTTTATAGCTTAGGCAATTTTGTTTTTGACCAAGAAGGAGAATTTAGAGATAGGTGTATTTTAGTTGGTTTTGAAATTCAAAGTCAAAAAATAAATACTATTTCCCTTTATCCTCTGCAAATCAAAAATTCTGTTCCTCAATTTTTTTCAAATTTGGATAAAGATTCGGCAGAAAAATCTATCTTTGAAAATCAATTAAAAAAAATATCTAAAACTGTTCGTTTCGAAGAATACGAAAATGACTTGCTGCCTATTTCTGGATTTTTGATATATAAAAAGTAATATTCTTTTGCTAACACTCTAATAATCAAACCATATTATTTCAATTATTTCTCTCAAAAAAGTCTTCTTATGAAATTTATATTCATTTTATTATTTAGTTTTTCTCTTTCAACTTGCTTTGCTCAACCTCAAAGTATTGATGAAAAAACAAATAGTTCATCAAAAGATATAGATTATAAAGCAATAGCAGAAGTACCAAAAGAAGATTTGAAACAAATAATTGATGGAGTTTTATATCGTGAACTTGCTCTCAAGAGTTTTAATGAAAGTGACTATCAAAAAGCACTTACTTATTTAGATGTATCATATAATTTATTAAAAAAATACAAACCTAATCGTTTTTTGAGTAAAGTTCATTTTCTCTATGCTCGTATATATTCAAATCAAGGAAATAGCAAAAAAGCCATTTCAGAATTGAAGAAAAGCCTAAAATACAACAATATGCTCTTTGAAGTTCAGACAACCCTCTCTTATGAATATTTACAAATATCAAAAAATAAAAAAGCCCTCAAAGCAGCACGAAAAGCCCTTGAAATAAATCCTAAATCAGCTTATGCATACAATAATGCAGGTCTTGCTTTGATTAGACTCAAAAAACATGAGGAAGGAAAAAAAATGATTATGTCTTCTTTATATTTAAAAGAAAATAATCCTTATACCTACAAAAATTTATTTTATTACTATTTTGCTACTAATAACTTAGAAAAAGCTTGTGAATCTCTACAAAAAGCTAAAAGTTTAGGTTACAAAGAATTTGGAAATGAATCTGACCAAAATGAAGTAGAAGAATTAATTAAAAAACATTGTAAATAGAATCTTATAAAAAAGTAATTACCTAATGAAGATTTATTATCCCTTTTTTCTTATTATAACATTGAGTTGTTTAGTTTTTACTGCTCAATCTAGTTTTGCACAAACAAACACTTCTAGTTTTGTTCCTTATCAAACAGATTATTATCACCTTTTGAAACGCTATGAAATAAAACGAGGTAAATTTTTTCAGCCTTTTCATAGCTCAACACTTCCAATTTCTCGCTATAACATTGCACTTTTTGCTGACTCGTTGGCAAATGATAGTACAAAATTTCTATCTCAATCTGATAAATTCAATATCAATTATTTACTTACTGATAACTATGAGTTTACTAAAAAAGATAGTGTAAAACAGAAAGGAATTTTGAAATATTTCTATAAAAGAAAACCTGATTTTCTTTCATTTCTGAATGATAATTATGATATGAAATTGGAAAAAGGGCAGTTTGATTTTGTCATTCGTGCCAATCCAATTTTACATTTAGGAGTTGGAAAGGATAATACAAGAGATGAAATGCTTACTTTAAACACTAGAGGTGCAGAAGTACATGGTGTGGTGGCTCGTCGTATTGGTTTTTATGCTTCTGTAACCGAAACACAGGCTATTTTTCCCCGTTATGTACAGAACTTAATTGATTCACTTAGTCCTGATCGTTCTTTAGAAAATTTTGTAGTTCCGAATGAAGCCTTTGCAAAACCATTTAAAGAAAATGGTGTAGATTTTTTGAGAGCAACAGGTTATATTACTTTTAATGTAGCAAAAGTAGTGGATGTACAGTTTGGACAGGATAAAAATTTTATTGGAAATGGCTATCGTTCGCTTGTTTTATCAGATTTTGCAGCACCTCATTTATTTTTGAAACTTCAAACTAAGTTTTGGAAAATCAATTATACCAATCTTTATACACAAATGGTGGCTGATGTGCAGCGTGCAAATTCATTATATCCTAAAAAATACGTTATTTATCATCATTTGAGTATAGATTTTTCTAAGAAATTTAATTTAGGTATTTTTGAAAGTGTAGCTTATGGGCGAAAAGACCAAGGACAGAATGATACTTTTGATTTGACATATCTAAATCCTTTTATTTTTTATCGTGCTGTTGAACAAGGAATTGGAAGTATAGATAATGCACTTGTTGGCGCAGATTTTAAATGGCTTGCTTTAAAAGATTTTCAACTTTATGGACAGTTTGTATTGGATGAGTTGAAGGTAGGAGAATTGATAGATAATAATGGATGGTGGGGAAATAAATATGGTATTCAGTTGGGCTTGAATTATATCGATGTAGCAAATATCAAGAATTTGGACTTGCAGATGGAAACAAATATTGTACGTCCTTATACCTACACACACTCTTCTGATGAGCAGCTTTCTAATTTCGTGAATTACAGACAACCTCTTGCACATCCTTTAGGAGCTAATTTTATGGAGTTTTTGGGAATTTTGCGTTATCAACCTATTCCAAGACTTAATCTTACAGGTAAATTTATTTATGCCAAAACTGGAGAAGATTCGAATGGCAGTAACTGGGGAGGTAATCTTCTTATCTCAAATGAAGATGTAGATGATACCAATGAATATGGAAATACAATTGGACAAGGCGTAGAAACAAGCATTTTGTTTGGTCGTCTGACAGCAACTTATCAGCTTTATCACAATCTTTTTTTAGATGCTGATGTCATTCAGAGAAACAAAACATCTGCAATTGTAGCTAGAGATTTGAGTTCGACAGTTTTTTCAGTAGGGCTACGTTTGAATATTGGGCAGCGTTTGTATGAGTTTTAAAAAAGTAAAATGCTTGAAAAACAACATTTTATTACTAAATGAAGTTAATTAACTATGTGTTTTCTATCGAAAAAGAGAAAATATATTTTTAAATAGTAATTTTACAATATTCACCAGCCTATTATGAAAATGAATAATTTACTTTACCCCATAAAAAACTATTTGGTTAGTCGTAAGAATAGAAAAGTCCGTCCTTCGACTTCCAAGCATCAAACGTTGCCTTATGAAGAGGCAAAGAGTTTTGGCATTTTATTGCAAATAGAAAGTGCAGAAGATGCAAAACAAATCAGTCCAATAATAGAAAAACTTCAAAAAGACAATAAAAAAGTAGAAGTTATTTTATTTCAAACCAAAAAAGTAAAAGAAGAACTACAAGTTTCGTATCGCTTTTTTTTGGTTCATCCAGAGCAAATGGATTGGAGTGGAAATATGGATGTAGTGGCAGTACAAAAATTTATCTCAGCAGAATTTGATTATCTTTTCTGTATCAGTAATCATAATGTAGCTCTTTTTGAAAGAATACTTTTGCTTAGTCAAGCCAAATGTAGAGTAGGAGCGCATATTGTTGGAAAAGAATTTTTATATGAATGGATGGTTTTTAGAGAAGAGCAAAATACGCTTTCTAGTTTAGCCAAAAATATGTTTGATTCGGTTAGTAAAATTCAAAATACAAATGCTGTTTTGGCATAAAAACAAAAACCTATTTGATAATTTTCTATCAAATAGGTTTTTTTATATAATCTTGAATAAATTGCTATTGTTGTATTCTCACCAACAACCTAATTACCTTTATTCAAATGCAGGAATTCCAGTAATTTCTCTTCCTAAGATAAGCAAATGAATATCGTGTGTTCCTTCATAAGTCAAGACAGATTCAAGGTTTGCCATGTGGCGCATAATTGGATATTCTCCTGTAATTCCCATTCCACCCAAAATCTGACGAGCTTCTCTAGCAATATTGATAGCAATTTCTACATTATTACGTTTTGCCATCGAAATTTGTGCTGTTGTTGCTTTTCCTTCATTCATTAAAGTTCCTAATCTCCAACTCAAAAGCTGTGCTTTAGTGATTTCGGTAAGCATTTCAGCTAATTTTTTCTGAATCAATTGGAAAGAAGCGATAGGTTTGCCAAATTGAATACGCTCTCCAGCATAACGACGAGCTGTATCATAACAATCCATTGCAGCACCCAAAGCACCCCAAGAAATGCCATAACGAGCCGAATCCAGACACATCATTGGTGCGCCCAAACCATCTTTATTTGGTAATAAATTTTCTTTAGGAATTTTTACATTATCAAAAACAAGTTCGCCTGTAACACTTGCACGAAGAGACCATTTGTCTTTAATAACTGGAGCAGAAAAACCTTCCATTCCTTTTTCCACAATTACACCTTTGATACGTCCTTCTTCATTTTTTGCCCAAACAACAGCAATATCAGCCTCAGGAGAATTTGTAATCCACATTTTTGAGCCATTCAAAAGATAATGGTCTCCCATGTCTTTTATGTTTGTAAGCATTCCAGAAGGATTAGAACCATGATTTGGTTCTGTAAGTCCAAAACAGCCTAGCCATTCGCCAGTAGCTAATTTTGGTAAGTATTTTTTGCGTTGTTCTTCATTTCCAAATTTATAAATTGGATACATAACAAGTGAAGATTGTACAGAAGCCATCGAACGCATTCCTGAATCGCCACGTTCTACTTCTTGCATAATCAAACCATACGAAATATAATCCATTCCACCTCCTCCATACTCAGTAGGAATAGAAGGTCCAAAACAACCCATTTCACCAAATTTAGGTACTAACCAGTTTGGGAAAATATGCTTGTCTGCACATTCTTCAATGATAGGAGAAATATCTTTTTTGATAAATTCACGAACTGAATCACGAATCAATTTTTGTTCTTCAGTAAGAAGTGAATCTAAAGCATAAAAATCTGGAGAAACGAATTCGTCGTTTACATTTTTTGGAGTAATGCTAGATTTTTCAGACGGTGTGTATTGTCCGTTTTTTTGTGTTTTATTGTGTTCGATAGTTGTGTTCATTCTTATTTTTATATTTTTGAATTGATTTCTTTTTCTTATAAGGATACAGATTAAATTCTGTAGTATATTTTTGCACTCTTAAAGAATACATTAGATTTATTTTGCAAAAATACGTATTTCTTTATAAAAACTATGTTTTAATATAGATAATGTTTTGTGAAACAAAAAGTTTTAATTGATTGAATTTCAGTTTGTTATAGTCAGCTTACAAGATTGTTTTATTCTCTATTGCTTACAACCTCTCCCAAAATGCCCAATAGTTCTATCAGTTCTGGAATTTTTTCACCTTGCGCTGCGTGTTCGAAAGATTGCATCAAATTATGAATCATTCTACGAAGAATGGCTAAATTGTCACAAGGAGAGTAAAAAACATCACTTTTGGGAAGTTTGAGTTGTTTGAGGTAATTATCAATATCTTGTTTCGAAAAAATAACTCCTCTATTAAATACATTGATATAAAAATCTAGTTCATCACTTTTATAAATCAAGACAAACAAATTGGGAAGGTTTACACCAAAAATAGGAAGTTTGAGTTTTTGAGCAATCAACATATATACAGTTGCCAAACTAAGAGGGTTTCCTTTTTTTGATTCCAAAACTTGATTTATCATCGAATTATTAACTGAATGAAAATTATTTACATTGGCTTTAAAAGCTAGTTTTTCAAAAAAAACACTATTCAATCTTCTTACTTGGTCAATTGGATGTTCTACATTTTGGAAAGCCACCCATGTTTCAAAATAAAGTTGTTCTATCTTTAGTTGAAGTTCATCAAAACGCAAATCTGGATATTGATAGGTTGCCAAAATCCACAATCCTTTTAATAAATCGTCTTGCTCATTTTCGTACCATTTTTGCAGCTTTTCTTTCAAAATATCAAACTGCAATGTATGTAAAATATCTTCTATTCTACGTTGTAATGTTGGATTAAAACTGCTCGTCCAAGAGTCTTCTAAGAGAGGAATAATTGATTGTCCGATAGACAAGATTTTGTTTTCTACGTGTTCTAAAATTTGAGCATCGTCATCTTCTAAAAGAGAAATTAGAGCTTTTAATTCCTTTTCATCTAATTTTTTGTTTACCGAATCTTCATTTTGTTCTTTCATATATTTATGTCTGCTTCATTTTATTTTTTTTAATTTCACTAAGTGAATAACTTACCAAATTTTATTTTGTTATTGCTTTACTGATACACAAACAAACTTGGTTTCCAAAAAATGCAATGTCGGTATCTCACTGACGAATCCAACCTTCAGACAGTCAAATTATCCTAATCTTATGAATACTTGTTTTACAGATTTAAAGTTTTCTATTACTTTATTTATTTTTTTAGTAATCTTTAGTGTAGGAAAAGTAGCTGCTCAGGTTGAGCTTGTTGTTTCTTATCAAAATTCTTTTGAAAAAAAATTACCTGCTGTTAGTATTCCTAAAACATTAAAATCACTTTCAGAGCTAAAAGCATTGTCTACCAATCTAATTCAAAATCTACACAATGAAGGATATTGGAATGCAAAACTACTTCCCTTTGCTATTGATAGCCTTGATAAATCAAATTCTAAAAAGAGAATAGAATTTATTATTGATTTGGGCAAGCAATCTTTTTGGAAGGAATTAAAGACCAACTCAATTCCTAATTTAATAAAAAGAAATGTTATTTCAGATTTTGAAAAAAAGGATTTTCTAAAAAAACTTTCAAAAAATGATACAAATGTTCCTGTAAAAACTCAAGATATAAAAAAATTACAAGAAGCTATCCTTACTTATGCCGAAAATAATGGTTGTCCAATGGCAAGAACAAATTTAGATAGTGCCGAGATTATCGAAACTGAAAAACGTCTTTATTTTTCTGCAAATCTGACTTATCAAAGTGGTTCATTTATTCAGTTTGATTCATTAATTATTGATGGAGATGCAAAAATAAAAAAAGATTTTTTGATGAATTATTTACATATTCAACAAGGCAAAATCTATCAAGAAAATAATGTCAAAAATGCAGTTCGATTGCTCAAAACAATGCCTTATCTAAAACTAAATGGCAAACCAAAGGTAGAATTTAGATACGATAGAGCTTATTTAAGACTTCCTTTAAAAAGAGTAAAAAGCAGTCAGTTTGATGGTGTAATTGGTTTTTTACCCAAAAGTCAGTCAGCAGCAAGTTCTTCAAGTTCAAAGGGTTCTAATTTACTTCTGACAGGGCAAGTAAAATTAAATCTTATCAATCCGTTTGGAGCAGGAAAAACAATTGCTTTTGAATGGCAAAGAATTCGCCCAGAATCTCAAACTCTATATGCAAATTATCAGCATCCTAATTTTTTAAAGACTAATCTTGAGATTGGTGGAATATTTAATTTTATCAAAGAAGATTCTACTTTTAGTATTGTCGAAAGACGTGCTAACATAGCTTATCCGAGTGCAAAGTTTGGCAAAATAGGTTTTTTTACTTCTCTTCTTACAACTACACGTACAGGAATTATCAGAAATGCAGATACAGCCAACGTGCCGACAGCAGACAGTCGTTTTTGGCACTATGGAATTTCACATTCTTACAATACCTTAGATGATGTTTACTTTCCACGAAAAGGCTTTCAAATTATTACTGAAATATCGACAGGAAATAAGACATTTACAGATTCACTTAGTAGAAGCAGAATATCAGATACACAAAACCCAAATGCAGAAAATGATTTTAAAAGCCCTCAATTAAAGTTTATATCAGAAATGAATCTATTTTTCAAAGTTAATAAACTATCTTCTCTTCGACTCAAAACACAGATTCAGTTTATAGAAAGTAAAAATTTATTTTTGAATGAACTTTTAAGAGTGGGAGGATTACAAAATCTTCGTGGCTTCGATCCAAATAGTTTTTTTGTTTCTCGGTATGGACTGTTAGGAGCAGAATGGCATTTTTATTTCGAAGAGCGTTCGTATTTGATGGCTTTTGCAGAGCAAGCAGTTGTTCGTGCGCACACTCGTCGGAATGAGGTGTACTTAGATTTACCTACTTCGGCAGGTGCAGGAATTAGTTTTGCTACCAAAACAGGTATTTTCTATTTTATTTATGCGATGGGAAATTCAAAGACACAGGCTGTTTCAGTGATTAACTCAAAAATTCACTTTGGTTTGATTAGCCAGTTTTAAAAAAAATCTAATAAAAAAACAGATAATCAATCAAATTGATTACCTGCTTTCTGTTGGACGGTAATAGTTTAGCAAAAGTACAAAAAACTTTGATTCTAATAAAGTAGAGTAACTATATACAAAAGTAGAAACGTGTTTCTTAATTTTTTTAGCTTCAAAACATAAATACTACTGTACTTTATTTTCCTCATTATAGATAACATGAGTTACTGTTTGCCCGACAGCTTTTAGAGTTTCTTTTCCAATAACATCCATATTATCATCATGTGTATGCCAATAAGTTCCAAAATATCCTTTTCCTTCTGTTGAGTATTCAATAATATCAATCATCGGAATTTGTGCTAATTGATTGACATAAACGTGGTCATCTGTAATGGCAGGAGCTTCTTGAAAAGGAAAAAATCCACCATACCCAATTCGGTGTGCCATATTCCAAACATTTTTCACCACAGATGGTGCTGTTTGCCTAGAATATCCTTCTTGAGCAAATTTTGCATTTTTTGCGCCCGCCATATCCAATAAAATTCCGTAATAGGCTGTATAATTTGCAGGCATTCTATTTTTGCCCCAATGTTGAGAACCCAAACAGTATGAATCTTGTGTATTGTTTCCATAATCTTCTAAATCAAAGAAAATCATATCAATTCCTACTTGTGGTTGTTCGGTAGAAACAGATAAAGTACGAGCAATCTCCAATAAAATACCTACTCCACTTCCTCCATCATTTGCTCCTAAAATAGGCTCGTCTTTACGTTCGTCGTCTTGGTCTGCAAAAGGACGAGTGTCCCAGTGAGCTGCCAGCAAAACACGTTTTTTAACACTTGGATTAAATGAAGCAATAATATTACGACCTGAGAGCATTTTACCATCAAAAGAAGTAGCTGTAAAGTTCTGAACCTGAACATTTATTTTATCAAATCCCTTGAGTTTATTTATAATATAATCTCCTGTTTCTTGGTGTGCTTCACTATTTGGAAAACGTGCGCCAAAAGCTACTTGTTCTTCTATGAAATGATAAGCAGAGTCTTGATTGAAATTAGGAACAGGTAAAAGAGGTTTTTCTTGAACTGTATTTGTGTTTTTTATAGGCTTTTCAGTAGTAGAAGTTCCATTACAAGAAACAAAACTCAATATTCCTATTCCGATTAATGATAGAAATAAAAAAGATGAGAATATAGCACGTAAAAAATGTGAATAGTTAGGAGAAGACATAAAACTATATTTTTTGATAGAGTAAAAAGGCAAAACAAAAACTAAAGGTAGCCATTTTTGATAAATTTATTTCAGAAAAGAACATAAAAAAAGCCATACAACAAAATTGTATGGCTTTACTAATTAGAGTGATCCCGCTGGGGTTCGAACCCAGGACCCCAACATTAAAAGTGTTGTGCTCTACCAGCTGAGCTACGGAATCAAAACAAATTATCAACTTAATTACTAAATCTTTACGTGCTCACGGAGCGATTCGAACGCTCACACACATAGTGCACCACCCCCTCAAGATGGCGTGTCTACCAATTCCACCACGTGAGCAAAAACTAATTTCACTTTAAAAGCAATCTAAAATAAAATCAGTTTTTACGATAAGTGATCCCGCTGGGGTTCGAACCCAGGACCCCAACATTAAAAGTGTTGTGCTCTACCAGCTGAGCTACGGAATCAGATTTACAAATCTTTAATGAATTTGAAAACGAATAAATTTTTGTTTTGATAGTTGAACGAACAACAGATTGAAATTATAAATAGTTCAAAATATCTTTAAACTATTTTTAAACTGAATTATTTCAACTTATATTTGTTCCTAAATCATCTCAAAAACCATTTAAAATTCAATAAAAATTGAGAGGCGTTTCCCTCAAATGCGTTGCAAAGGTAATACAATAATTTTATGATGCAAAATAATAATACAAAAAAAAGCAAAAGTATTCAGTTTTTCTATAAAGGCATTTTTGTTTTTTGTCTTTTAGTAGGATTTATTAGTATTTCTTTTAGAAGTCAGGCTCAAAATGAAAAATTTCTCAAACAAGGTGATTCTTTATTTAATTCTGGAGCTTATGTAGAAGCTCTTCTGCTCTACGAACATTTATTAAATAAGGGCAAAGAATTTAGTCCTCAAATGCTTTTGAGGATGGCTTTTGTAGAAGAAAGTAAAAATAATTATCCTAAAGCTCTTTATTATCTCAATCTTCATTACAGAGTTAGTCCTGATAAGCAAGTTTTGAGAAAACTAGAAGAGCTTGCCCAAACTCATCAGTTAGAAGGGTATCAATATACAGATAAAACCTATTTTTTGTCACTTTATGATTCGTATCGTTGGTATATTATTTCATTTTTTGGAGTTATTATTTTTATTATGGCTATTTGGCTTATTAGTAGAGTACGACAAGAAAGAACGATTGTGCCTCCATTAGCTGTTGGTTTTTCTGTTGTTGTTATTCTGCTTTTACTTCATAATTTTGCTACACAGCGTACTTTAGGTATTATTCAGAATGATTATACTACTTTTGTTGAAAATCCATCGGCTGCTTCTCCTGTTTTGAAGGTGGTCAAGAAAGGAAATCGCTATCAAATTTTGGATAAAGAAGATTCTTGGTATAAAGTAACAATAGACAATCAGACTGGTTATGTACGTCTGCACAATACTTTAGTCGTTCAGTAAAACAATGAATTAAATATAATTAGACTTTAAAATTTATATCCACAACCAAAAAATAAATGACAACTATTATCTCTGGAACAAATAGAAAAGACTCTGTAACTTATCAAATGGCTCTTCTATATCAAAGAAAACTCAAAGAAAAAGGTGTTCATGCTACTATAATTGACTTGAAAGAACTTCCTCATGATTTTACTTTTTCGGCTCTTTATGAAAATACAGGAAAAAATGAAGGTTTCAATAGGCTTATTTCTCCTCTAAAAGATTCTACAAAACTAATTGTTGTTACTCCAGAGTACAATGGTTCTTTCCCTGGTGTTATCAAATCATTTTTAGATGGATTAGAATTTCCTAATGGAGTAAAAGATAAGATGGTCGCTCTAGTTGGTCTTTCTTCGGGTTCGCAAGGTGCAGTTTTGGCAACAAGTCATTTAGCTGATATTTTTGGTTATTTGGGAGCAACTGTTTTGCCACTGCGTGCTAGAATGCCATTTATTGACAAACATTTCCAAAATGATGAAATTGTCAATGATAATGAGTATGCCAAATATAATGATTTGATAGATTTACAGATTGAAAAAATCATTGCTTTTTGATGTAGTATATGTATAACAGACTTCCCAGTCTGTTCGAAAAAAGTTCTATTTATTCAACAGACTGGGAAGTCTGTTATACATTAATCACTTATGCAAAAATTACCTTCAAAATTAGTATTTTCTCTTCTTAGTTGCTTTTTGATGCTTTTTATTTGTACAAACTTATCGTTTGGACAAATGGTAAAAGTGAAGAAAGAAAAAACTATTTCTCATTGGCAGCATCGTTTTACACTTGCTTTAGGAGCAGGAGAACAACTTGGTGCTGGTTCTTTGGGTTATGCTGCTATGTATGGCTTTGGAGAGTCACAGCGTTTTCGTATTGGAGCAGGAGTTCGGGTCAATTTGGTTTTGGGACTTACAGATAGTGTTCCTTATTGTTCCGAAAAGTATAAAGATAGTTCAGGTAATTCATATAGAGATTCTCTTTTGGTAGAAAAACCATTTTTAGGAAGTGCTAATTTGGGTTTTTATATGAGTTATGACATAAATGATAGATGGGAAATTGGAGCAAGTACCGATTTGGTCGGTTTTGGTTTTGGAAGTAAAAAAAATGCTTTTCTTATTAATTCTTTAACTAAAGATACACTTTCTACAGAGGCAGAAGTTCGTTCTTTAGTTCAACTTCCTAAAGTTAGAGGAACGCTTAATAATGAACTGTTTGTTGGTTACAAATTCAATCCTCGTTGGCGTTTGCGTGTGGGAATACAATATCTTCTGACAGAATATTTGACACCTGAAAAATTCTTTAACGATAATGATGAATATAGAAATAATGCGATTTTAGGTTTTATTGGAATTACTTTTACGCCTTTTAATAATGATGCTGTAAATTGTCCAAAATTCAAAAAAGAGAAAATTCATTATTTGAAAGAAGGGGAAATGTAGAAATAAAATTAGAGGTATGAAGTCAGAATAGAATACATATTCACAAACCTAGTTTACAAAAAAAAGGGAAAAGATTGAGCTTTTCCCTTTCTAATTTTGCAATAATAAAGACTACTTCCTCACATAAAACTGATACGAATAGGTAATCGTTTTTGATTCTCCTTTAGCTAGTTTCAATTCCCAAGTGACATCATTTACAGGATTGATAGCGTAATAATTGGGACGTTTTTTGGTTTCCCAATCTGAATCTGTTTTTAGCATTTCACCAATAATTGTACGACTTACTTTCAGATTTATTTCCTTGTCTTTATAATTCTTGACTTCAATGGTTGCTGTTGCTGTAACCAAATCATAGACAATTTTCTTTTTCTTAATATCAGTTTCTCTGTCTGTTTCTTGTTCGTTGTCTTTTACCATAATATCAGGTGCAACTGTCAGGCGCAACATTGTTTTTGAAGTTTTGGCTGTGTATTTTAGCATGTCTTGACTCAAAACTTGTGGCTCTGCTGTCGTACTTACAGTTCCTTCTTTTGTTTTTCTAGGTTGTGTAACCATTGCCGTTCCTGTTGTCCAAGGAAAACCAGTTGTATTTTTGAGTTCTAAAGAATGATAAACATCGTTTTTTTGTTCATTTTCTTGTTTATAAACTACATTATAACCATTGTTTTGAGGTAATTCTACTTCGTAAATATGTTTATAATCTACTTCTTCATTGAATAGAGAATATAAAGCTCGTCCACCTTTTGGCAGCGAAACACCTTTTCTAGTATAGAAAAATAAATCTTCTTGAGACTGCGTTTCTATTTCGTCTGTATTTCCTCCACCTCCAACAACATCCATATCCATCGATTCATAGTTCATAGATTGAGTAGTAATCATATTTGACATTGCTCCTTGTTGTCTCCTATATAAATTATTGCCAGAACCATTAAGCTGATTCAGAAATGATTCTAAGCTTTGATTAGAAACAAAAGGAGAAACCAATTTATCATACTTAAAATTTGGAACTCCAACCACTAAACTAAGTGTAGCATCTTTGATGTCTTCTGCATCGTTTACCAGTTCGGCACGTAAGACAATCTGTGCCTTTTTATCATCTTTTAAATGAACCAAATAAGAAGGCAACCAACCAATTCCACGTTGTAAATATGCCATTTCTACATTTTCTTGTGAAGAAGCGTTATCAATTTCTACTTCAATAATTCGCTGTTTTTCAGTAGGAGAATAGTCTATATTTGGTTTTTTTGTAAATGAAATTGATTTTATTTCATTCATAGAAATTGCCATAAAACCTACTTTTGGTTTTGTTGTTTCTAAGAAAATCATTCCAGTTTGTAAGTTTACATCTTGAATTTTGCCGACAATTTCAGTTTGATTTTCAGTATTGCCTTTTAAAGTCAATTCCACAGTTTGACCTACATTTCCATACAACATTTCAGGAAGGCTAGTTGATTTTTTACTCTCTGTACTTTCTTCGCTTTCATAGCTTTTTAGACTACTAATAGGTTTTCCATTGGTATAAAACCAAAACGTTCCGAAAAGAGCTTGAGGTAAAGATTTGATAATAAATTTTCCTTTCTGTTCTCCGTCTTTTTCAGCTTTCAGACTCATTGGGTTAAAGAAAAAGCCAGTTCCATTTTTAAAAACGGCTACTCGTTGTCCCTTATCATTATTTGTTTGAGAAAATCCTATCATAAAAGTAGAGGAAATAAAAAATAATAAAATACTAAAGATTATTGATTTGTGATACATAGACAATTATTGGGTTAAGATTAAAAAATAAAATACACTAGCCAGTACGGCGAGTTCTAAAAAATGATGCTTTTCTAGATTAAAATACATAAATAAAAAATAAAAGTTATGTTTTTTTAAATTTTTGTGAATGAGAACGTCTTGTATTTGCCTAAAGTAAACAAAATCTAATTTTATTTGTAGTTTTAGAATCCTTTTTACTTTCAAAATAGTCGTCTCATTTTGGATTATTATTTTATGTGTCTTTTCAGTATTCCTTATAAAAAACATGACAGCCGAAGATTTTACTCAGCACGACATTATTACCAATCTTATCAAACAACTCAAAAAAAAGGGTGTTCATCGCAAGATTTTCTCAGATGTTTTGGATGATGAAGGACATCAATATGTAGATTTGGTACAAGAAGGAGGTGGAGTTTTGGGAATTGCTTTGATTGGCTATGTACACGTTTTGGAACAAATGGGAATCCGTTTTTTGGGTTATGCAGGAACTTCTGTAGGAGCAATAAATACAATTTATATAGCTTCTCTTGGTGATAGAACCAAACTCAAAACTGACAAAATGATAGAACTAATTGCCAACAAAAATTTTATTGATTTTATTGATGGCGATGAAAATGCACGAGAATTTGCTATTGCAATTAGTGAAAATAATGGAGAGATTCATTGGAGTAAGTTAATATGGACAGGCGTAAAAGCATTTAGTAAATTATGGGAAGATTGGGGACTAAACCCAGGGACGCATTTTTACTATTGGTTTACAGAAGCCCTAGGAAAAGAAGGAATTTATACCTCAAAACATTTAGAGAAAGCTGTTGCTGATTTACCAAAATCGTTACGTATTCGCCAAGGTGTCAATCACACTATTGAAGGAGTAAAAGCATCTATTTCTATTATTGCGACTGACATTACAACCGAATCAAAGGTTATTTTTCCTGCTATGCGTTCGCTTTACTGGAAAAATAGTCATCTGATAAACCCTACTAACTTTGTACGTGCTTCTATGTCTATTCCTTTCTTTTTTACTCCTTTTAAAGTTACAGATATTCCAAATGGAAAAAAGGCACAAGAAAACTGGAAAAGTAGAGTTGCTTATAGAGGAGATATTCCAAAAGAAGTCTTTTTTGTAGATGGTGGAATTATTTCAAATTTCCCTGCTGATGTCTTTCATAAATCTCATGTGCCAAGACTGCCTTCTTTTGGAGTAAAACTAGGAACTGAAAGGCATCGCCCAAATGATATTTCAAATCCATTTATTTTTACTAGAGCAATTGTAGAGTCAATGCGACAAATTGCAGATTATAATTTTATTCTTCGAAACCCAGATTATCGTCAGCTTATCACTTGGATAGATATTGGAAGTCATAATTGGATAGATTTTACGCTTTCTGATGATGACAAATTAGATCTTTTTGTTCGTGGTGCAAAAGCAGCAGCTTATTTTTTAAAAACATTTGATTGGCAGAAATACAAAGACACTCGTGCAGCACAAAGTCCATATACCATTCTTCCTCCAAAAGATGATTTTAGTATTCCTTTTTAGAAAGTTAAGTTTTTCTTGTTTTTAACAATTTTTGGGCTTGAATTTGAGCTATTCAAATTGTATTCTCATAAATAAATAAAAATAGATTTTTTTCTTTAAAAAAAACAATAAAAAACAAGAATAATATAAAATGGAAGAGTTTTTAGGTTTTTTGATTGCTATTGTAGTCGGTTTTACGATGGGATTGTTAGGTGGTGGTGGTTCTATCTTGGCTGTTCCTATTTTTGTTTATGTTTTAAATATTGAAGCTGTTATTGCAACAGGATATTCACTTTTTGTGGTAGGTGCTGCTGCACTTGTAGGTGCATATAGATATTTTCAACAAAATTTAGTTAATCTGAAAATAGCTCTTGTTTTTGGTGCTCCTTCTTTGGTTATGGTTTATCTGACTCGGGCATACATTGTTCCTGCTTTGCCTGATCCCTTTCTGACTTTTGATCTTTTTATTCTTACCAAAAATGCAGCAATTGTAGTTTTCTTTGCTATTGTAATGTTGATTTCTTCCACCATAATGATTCGAAAGGGTGCAAGGCAACAAGAACAAAATCACATTCCAAAAGCTGTTTCGAATAAAGCCTTAAATATTCCAGTTTTGATTTTGGATGCTACTTTAGTGGGACTGATTGCTGGTTTGGTGGGTGCAGGAGGTGGATTTTTGATTGTTCCTTCACTTGTTTTTTTAGCTCGTATTCCGATGAAAGAAGCCATTGCAACATCTCTTTTTATTATTGCGATTAATTCACTTTTAGGTTTTTTGGGAGATTGGCAACACCATGAAATTGACTGGGCTTTTCTTCTTCCCTTTACAAGTTTTACTATTGTAGGAATTCTTTTAGGAACTCATTTTTGTAAATATGTTCCTGCTGCAAAGCTCAAACAAATTTTTGGTTATATGGTCTTAGTGATTGCTTTTTTTATTCTCTATAAAGAATTTATTCATTAAAAATATTCAATAAATCAGAATTTTATTTGCTGCTATTTTTATAGGAAACATAAAACAAGTAGTTTTGTGCAGTATATTTTTATAAATTAACCAAAAACTCATTTATTATGGAATACAGAATCGTAGCCCTAGACGTTTTAGAAGCTAATCTTATTGCACCTACTCAGAATTTACCAAAAGAAATTATTTTTCAATTTGATGTTAATTTAGAACATCGTTGGAATACAGATGATGAAATTCTTATTGTGGTTACTAATATTTCTATTTATACAAATGGAAAAGAAAATGTTCTTGCTAAGTTTAAAACCAATACGGTTTATAAAATAGAAGGATTATCAAATCATGTAGATGCAGCAAATAAAAAACTCAATCTACCAACAGATTTTATTTTAGATCTTAATGAAACTGCTATTTCTACTACTCGTGGTTCATTGTTCGCATTTTTGAAAGGAACTTATTTGCACAATGCTATTTTGCCAATCATCAATCAGACTATTCCTGTTCAATAAAAAACATAATTAATTGAGTAAAATAAGAATATCCTGATAAAATATCCTGACTAGGTTATCTCTACTCAAACATTTTTCGTACTTTTGTACGCTAATATATTATTTATACCGTTGGGAATTAATACAACAACAACGGTATAAATGAATAAACAGAGAAAAATGAACTTAGACAAATGATAGGAATAGCAAATGGCTATTCTTTTTCTTCACTCCTTTTGATACTTTCCATATACAAAAATGTTAAATCGTCGTATTCTACGCCTGAAAGCTATGCAGGCTTTGTATGCTTTAGAGCAAGCTCAACGTTCCAATTATCAATTAGCTTTGGACTATATCCATCAAAAATTTGAACCCAATCTTAATTCGATGGTCATTCCGACAGCCGAAGAAGTAGCTCAAAAAAGAAAATTAGGTAAAGAACTTTTCGAAGCAAATTATCAAAACGAAACTTTGGAAGCTAAAAGTGAACATGGAGATGTAGATTTGGCTGTTAGTGAAGCTATGCGCATGTATAATACCCAAATCCAAAAGGAAAGACGTTTCCAAAAACAAGAAATGGTAAGGAAAACAGAAGGAATTCATGACGATTATCTCAAACTACTCAAACTTCTTATGTCTTTGGCTGACCATTCAGAAGCCGATTACAATTCTCGTAAGGCAAGACAGTATTCTAAAGAAGTAGTCTTTGAATCAGAACTTCATTTTACAAATAATGCTCTAATAAAACATTTAATAGGGCATAAAGAACTACAAGAGCTATTGATAGGCTCAAACTGGGCAACAGAAAACATAAAACATTGGTTTAAACTTCTTAGAGAAGAAGAGTTTTATAAAAAATATCTAGCTATCAAACAACCTACTTTTTTAGAAGATAAAGAATTTATGATAAGTCTTACAAGAGATTTTATTATGCAAAATGAGGTTTTGGATGGCTTTTTCGACGAAAATGATATTTATTGGTCAGAAAATCGTAGTGTTCTTCGTAATATGCTTCTCAAAACGGTCAAAAATATAGAAGAAGAGAATGTTGTAAATAATACACCTGTGGAATTGTATTTGCTTTCACGTAACTGGGAAGACGACAAAGAATTTTTTGAAGAACTTTTTCAGAATACAGTTAATGAGAGCTTACAGAACGAACAACTTATTAGTGAACGACTCAAAAACTGGGATATCAATAGAGTTGCCATGACAGATACATTGATTTTGAAAATGGCAATTAGTGAAATGATACATTGTCCAAGTATTCCTGTAAAGGTTTCTATAAACGAATATGTAGAGTTAGCCAAAAACTATAGCACTCCCAAAAGTAAAGAGTTTGTAAATGGTATTTTGGATACACTTTCTGAATATTTGGTTAATGAAGGAAAAATTAAGAAAAGTGGACGTGGACTTTTGGATAATCAATAAAAATTGAAAAATACGTTTTCTTAAAACCAAAATCTGTTTTTTGTCAAACTAATACATCAAAAAATGCGTTAGTAGATTCAAATAACAAGGCTTACTAAAACACAAACTTAAATTAAGGTAAAGGTAATTGAGTTTCATTTTATTCTCAATTACTGACAAAAATAACATTATTATGAAACCATCTCACATCGGATTGCTTGCTGGCGTAGTGGGTGCAGCAGCTATTGGAACATTTTTTGGGATTTTATATGCTCCAGACAAAGGAAAAAATACTCGTAGTCGTCTCAATTATCGTCTTTATCGTACTCGTGATAGAGTAAACTCTCTTTTAGATAAAATAAATTCTACTAATGAAAGTGTGTTTTCGAAAGATGCACAAGAAGAAGGCAAAAAGGTAATTGAAGAAGTAAGAGAACGCACAGAGGATTTACGTTCTGAAATTGATGCACTTATTTCTCAAATTCGTACTCAAAAGTAGGGTTAAAAGATATTTTACCATTAAAAAATACAAAATTTTATTTGTGCTTTAAATTTTATCTTAAGCAAAATAATTTGTAGTATCTTTGTAAAACTATTTGTTAATCAAAATTATTCCATCAAAAAATCAATCATATATGAAAATGAACAAAATTATCGGAACATTTCTTATTTTAGGAATGAGTAGTTTTTTTGTAGCTTGTTCTGGAGAAAAATCAAGTGAAGCAAGCACAGATGAAACAAATGCAAATGCAGAAATTACAAATACAATAACTGATGATGCTTCTACTGCAAATGTAACAGCAGAAACAACAACAGAAGTAGCTGCAAATTTGGCTGCTATTGAGTTTGAAGAAACTGTTCACGATTTTGGAAATATCAAAGAAGGAGAAGTAGTAGAACATATTTTTAAATTCAAAAATGTAGGAGAAACTCCTCTTATTCTTACAGGTGTTCAGCCTTCTTGTGGTTGTACGGCTTCCGATTTTACAAAAGACCCAGTTGCACCAGGTGAAGAAGGAACAATCTCTCTTAGCTTTAATTCTTCTGGCAAAGTAGGAGCGCAAAACAAAACAGCTACCGTAAAAGCAAACATTGAAGGTGGACAAACTACTATTTCTTTCAAAGGAAATGTAGAAGGTGCTGAAAGTAAAACAAGTGGTGCGCCTTACAAATAAAAATAATTGATTCAATTTTGTAATCAAATAAAAAAGCATATTCTATTTTTTTTAGAATATGCTTTTTTGTTGGACAAAATCTTTATGTCTGAATATTTGATTTTTTATTCCTTAATTTCTCCATTTCTAACCTCTTCAAAAAGCTGCATAATTTCTTGATTAGGTTCTTGTCCGTTATTCTGCTTTTTAAAAAAATCTACGAACAAATCACCAATGTTTCTTGAATAATCCATTTGAGTTTCAGAATTAGTATTTCTTCCCTTTACCTTTGGAATAATTGTTCCTACAATCCCTTTATGAGCAGCATATAAAAGCTGTGCATCAGCAGCAGAAAGAAAATTGTCTGTTTCGATAGTAAGTTCTATAAGAGATGGTTTTGTACTAGCTTGGTCTTCATTGAGCCATTCTATTGCTCTATCTACTTCTGAAAAAGTTTTTCGTTTGAGTTCTTTACAACCCGTTAGTTCTATTTTTTCATATTTTATTATTTCTTCTTCTTTTGCAGGTTTAGCGTCTAATAAAACCACATATTTTTTCTGAAAGGCTTCTGAAAAACTATATGCCAACAGACTACCACTATAAACCACAGGAAAAGGCTCTTTTTGAGTAGAATGATAACGATGTAAATGTCCTAAAGCGACATATTGAACAGTTTTAGGGAAATTTTCTGTATAAATGGGTTGTGCAGAACCTACCAAAATGGACTTTTCGTCATCAGATTCTTTTGGCTGTGGCTCGCCTTTTTGCATGACAAATAAATGTCCCATCAAGATATTGATTCCATCTTTATCAAGATAACTGTCAGCTTGTTGTTGCCAAAGATTTTGTAGAAAATCTCTTAATTCTTGCTCTTGATTATCTAAGCTAAAATATGTTTTCAAACGTAGTTCATTTGCATAAGGAGTAAGCAAAAGACGCAACGGACATTCCCATGAAGGCATCATCAATTCTAAAAAACCTTCTTCACTTCTCAAAATCTCTAATCCATTTTCTAGCTTTATTTTTGGAAGTTTATCATTTGGATAACCTAAAAGAAAAATTCCTAATTCACTTCCCCAAACACTAAAATTAGCAATATATTGAGCCGAATCGTGATTTCCTGCAATAGCAATCACAGGACGAGAACCATTCTTTGAAAGACGTTGAAGTGTTTTTAAAAATAACTGATTAGCATCATTAGAAGGCAAAGGAATATCAAATAAATCTCCTGCTATTAAAACTGCATCAACATTTTGAGCATCAGCAATCTGACAAAGCTCATCTAAAATGATTTTTTGTTCTTCCAAACGAGGAAAATCACCTAATTTTTTTCCTAAATGCCAATCTGCTGTGTGAAGAATTTTCATGTTTTTAGTGTTAATGCAGAAGTTATTTTATTTAAAGTAACTTTGATACTAGTATAATTTGAGCAATTTAGTGATAAAATAAACAAACTAATAATGCTTCTATTTCAATCATTTAAAGCCTTTTTATAGGTTTCTAAAACTCGTTCTCGTGCCATCTTATGTTCTACAATTGGTTTTGGATAATTTTTGGTGTCATATTCTTTTATCCAAGTGCGAATATATTTTTGATTTTTATCAAATTTTTTGAGTTGTGATTCAGGATTAAAAACACGGAAATAAGGTGCAGCATCTACACCACTTCCTGCAGCCCATTGCCAACCTCCATTATTCGAAGAAAGCTCATAATCTAATAATTTTCTAGCAAAATAAGCCTCTCCCCATCGCCAGTCAATAAGCAAATGTTTTGTCAGAAAACTAGCTACCACCATTCTGACACGATTGTGCATAAAACCTGTTTCATTGAGCTGTCGCATTCCTGCATCTACTAATGGATAACCTGTTTTTCCCTCACACCACTTTTCAAATTCAGTCTCATTATTTCGCCACGGAATTCTATCATATTTCGAACGAAAAGCTGTATCAACTACTTTTGGGTAATGATACAGAATAGTCATATAAAATTCTCTCCATATTAGTTCATTAAAATATTTTTCATTGGTTTGTTTGGCTAGTCGTGCTAGTTTTCGGATGCTAATTGTTCCGAAACGCAAATGTGGACTCAATCTACTTGTTCCTTCTTTTGCTGGAAAATCTCTTGTTTCTTCATAATTTTTGATTATATCTTTAGGAAAATCATCTGAGGGAATATGAGGATTTTTATTCTCTTCAAAGCCTACTTCTTTCAAAGTAGGAAAATCAAATACTTCTGAGGCATTTATTTTAAGGAAATTATCAAAATACTTTTCTGTGGGATAACTTTTGAGATAATAAGGTTTTAAAGCATCTTTCCATTTTTTACTATATGGTGTATAGACAACATAAGGAGTTC
This sequence comes from Bernardetia sp. Wsw4-3y2, assembly GCF_037126295.1. Taxonomy (NCBI): domain Bacteria; kingdom Pseudomonadati; phylum Bacteroidota; class Cytophagia; order Cytophagales; family Bernardetiaceae; genus Bernardetia; species Bernardetia sp. Wsw4-3y2. Next base: position 2,209,408 of record NZ_CP147017.1, read on the forward strand.
CATCATCTTTCAAAACTTCATTTTTTTCAAAAATAACTTGATCTTTAAAAGTCTTGAATTTAATGTTTTCCTCTGCTAAAAACTCATTTATGTTCTCATCTCTAATTTGTGCATAAGGTTCATAATCGTGATTGGTATAAACTTCTTTTATATCATAGACTTCGGTTAATTCTTTATAAATCTCTATGGGTTTTCCTATTTTTATGCACAACGAACTGCCTATTTTCTTACTTTCTAATTCTTCTTTTATCTTATCTAAATACCTAAAAATCATTGTCAGACGAGCATCATCTTTATCTTCTAACTGCTCCAAAATTTCTGTATCATAAATAAAAAGAGGCAAGACTTCAAATTCTGAGCGCAAGGCGTGATACAATCCTGCATTATCATCAAGACGTAAATCTCTACGAAACCAAAAGATAGAAATTTGTTTTTTACTAGGCATATAATTTTAAGAATAGTTTTTATTTTTTTTAATGTCTTGCTAACTCTTTATTTATTTTTATTGTTTTGAAAAAATGTGATGACAAAATCTTATTTTTCTTTCTAGAATAGAAAATACATTTTAACAAGAAAATTATGAAAAAAAATAGTAATTTATTGAGTTGAAAGTTTTAGGAAAAATGAATTGGAAATAAAAAAACTTGCTTTTTTTGTAAAAAATTCCTTTCTTACACTATAAAATTTACTTAACTATTATTAAAATAATTCTATTACAATGGCTAAAAAAGTAGCTATTCTAGGAGGTGGTGTTGCTGGAATGAGTGCAGCACATGAGCTTATTGAACGAGGCTTTGAAGTAGAAGTCTATGAAAAACAACCTCATTATGTAGGTGGAAAAGCTCGTAGTGTGGATTATTTTGGAGAAGAGCAAGACCCTTATTTAAAACCTCTTCCTGGTGAACATGGTTTTCGTTTTTTTCCTGGATTTTATCGCCATATTGTTGATACTATGCAAAGAACACCTTTCATAGATGCAGATGGAAAAAAACAAACTTGTTTTGATAATTTAGTTTTTTCAGAAACAGCTATGATGGCTAGTTTTGATAAACCTCCTTTGGTTACCCTTGTGAATTTCCCCAAATCTCTTAAAGACTTAAAAATAATTCTTCACGATTTTGTAGAAGCTCCACAAGTTACAGGACTTACACATCAAGATGCCGAATTTTTTGCTGAAAAATTATGGAGATTAGCTACAAGTTCCTATCAACGTCGAAAAAGTGATTACGAACGCATTTCTTGGTGGGAATATACAGATGCTGATAACCAAAGTGAAGCCTATCAAACTTATTTTGTAGGAGGACTTACACGTACTTTGGTAGCTGCTAAAGCAAAAGAAGTAAGTACAAAAACAGGTGGAGATATTCTACTGCAATTATTATTCTTGATGGGAAGCCCTAAGGCACATGCTGATAGAGTTTTGAATAAACCTACCAATGAAGCATGGCTTTATCCTTGGAGAGATTATTTGTTAGAAAAAGGAGTAAATTATTTTCATCATCACGAAGTAACTCATATTTCATGTGTAAATGGAAAAATAAATTCAGCTACTGTAAAAGATAAAGAAGGAAATGAAAAACAGGTTTTAGCAGATTATTTTATTTCTTGTGTTCCTGTTGAAAGAATGAATGAGCTTCTGACAGAAGAAATACTAGAGGCAGATCCTGTTTTAAAAGGTATCCAAAGTCTTACAAATGATGTTTCTTGGATGACAGGAATTCAATTTTATTTAAATAAAGACGTAAAACTTAATAAAGGACATACTATTTATACTGATTCGCCTTGGGCATTAACTTCTATTTCTCAACTTCAGTTTTGGACAAATTATACTATTGAAGACAGAGGTAATGGAAAGGTCAGAGGTGTTTTTTCAGTAGATATTTCAGATTGGTTTACAGAAGGTCTTAATGGTAAACAAGCAAGTCAATGTATTTCTAAAGATGAGGTAAAAGATGAAGTTTGGGCAGAACTCAAACGAAGTCTTAATGTAGACGGACAGGAAGTTTTGACGGATGACATGCTGGAAGATTATTATCTTGATAGAGATATTGGGTTTCAGAAAAATATGGCAACCACAAATGAAGAACCTTTACTTGTAAATAAGATAAATACTTGGATACTTCGCCCAGATGCTTACACCAATATTCCTAATTTTTTCTTAGCTTCGGATTATGTAAGAACAAATACTGACCTTGCAACTATGGAAGGAGCAAATGAAGCTGCACGAAGAGCAGTCAATGCAATTCTAAATTATGAAAATTATTCTGGCAAGTATTGTGAAATTTGGGATTTACACGAGCCAGATATTTTACACGTTTATCGTTGGTATGACCTTACTCGTTTTCGAAAAGGACTTCCTTGGAAAGTAGAAAAAGATGGAAAACTACCTTTTCCATACAATATTGTAAATTGGTTGAACATAGCTTGGGTAAGCTTTAAAGATATTTTGGGGATTTTATAAACAATTAATTTTATGAATGAGTGGTTTAATCTTGTCGATTATACTATATCTGAGCAAATTATTTTTGCTTTGGGTTGTGCTTTATGGTTTGTGGTATATGCAGTTACGATATACAACATATATAAAAATAAATTTTGTGAAATTCCTGCTTGGGTAGTATGTGCAAATATATCTTGGGAATTTTTAAAAAGTTTTATATTCCTTACAGATATGGGTAAATTTTATAATATTGCCTATGCTGGTTGGTTTTTCCTAGACCTTTACATTTTATATGGAGCTTACAGATATGGAGATAAGCTAGTGTTTACTCCAGCAGTCAAAAAATATTTTAAGTTGATTTTATCATTTAATTTTATTAGTTGGTTTGCTATTCTCTACTTTATGATGTACTTAAAATATGATGATATTGTAGGTGCATTATCAGCTTTTGTAATTAATATCGTAATATCAGTATTATATAACTATGTTATTTTAAATGTAGATAGTAAGTATCTAAATAATTTTTCTTACACAGTAGCTTGGACAAAAATGTTTGGAACTGCTTTCGTTGGTGTTTTTGCCGCTATACATTGGCAGGGAAATTATCTTTTGGTTTCACTAGGAGTTATTATTTTTATTCTTGATTTATGCTATACTTTATTACTATATAAGAAACGAAGAAAAAACAAATAATAAAAAATGAAATTACTAAATACAATACACCAATTATATATAAATTCTTGTTATCTAAATAGTAAAGTGGATAAAACTAGAGCAACTCTAGTTTTAAATAGTTATTTAGTTGTTGTATTATTTGCGTTTTCCTATACATTGATTAGTTTAATTATCAAGTTTGATGCTGGATTTTATATTACACTTGTATTGGGTTTCGCTTATTTAGTTGCTCCATTTGTCTTGAGAATGCCAGATAAAATAGGTTTGTTAGCTCATTTTTTTATGATAACGTCCTCTATAGCTACATGTATACTCATTTATTACTCTGGAGGATTATTTTCTGCTGTAACTCCATGGTTGGCTATTACTCCTGTGATGGCTCTGTTATTATTAGATAAAAAGTCTGCTTGGTTTTGGACAGTAATCATGATTTTAGTTGTATATGCTTTTGCAATTCCTCAATATCAAGGTCATCAATTCGATATTGCTTTTAATAAAGATTGGATTATACCTTTTGATGCTATGGCTCTTTCTGGATTTGTATTGGTAATATTCTTATGCAACTTAATTTTTGAAACTGGAAAAAATCAAGCCATGAGAATAGTAGAAGAAAAAAATCTACAACTCACAGAACAACAAGATGAGATAGCAGCAAGTAATGAAGAGTTATTTCAACAAAAAGAAGAGCTTGCAACTATTCTTGAAGTAGTACGAGATAAAAACAGACTTATAGAAAAGCAAAATACAGAAGTAAGGTCAAGTATTTTGTATGCTAGTCGTATTCAAAATGCACTTTTACCCATCGATAAAAAAATTAAAGGTTATTTTAAGGATGAGTTTTTTATACTTAACAAACCACGTGATATAGTATCAGGCGATTTTTATTGGTTTGAAAAATTAGAAGACTGTGCTATCATTGTAACAGCAGACTGTACTGGACACGGAGTGCCAGGGGCATTTATGTCTATGCTTGGTGTTACAGGACTTAATTCTATTGTTTTTCAGGAAGGCATTTTCAGAGCTGACAAAATTCTCAACCATTTACACGATTATATCTTTAAATCGCTACAACAAGAAGAAGGAAAAAGCTCTGATGGAATGGATGTAAGTGTTTTGGTTATCTATGATTCTATTCCAATTGCTGAATTTGCAGGAGCTATGAATTCTATTTATTTTATTCAAGATAATGAGTTGATAGAACTGAAAGCTGACAAAAAACCAATAGGTAGTAATCATTATGGAAAAGACAGACAATATTCCAAACAAATAATTGATATTTCAAAACCAACAGTGTTTTACACAGGCTCAGATGGATATCAAGATCAATTTGGAGGAAAAGCAGGACGAAAGTTTATGAAGAAAAATCTTAAAAAAATAGCTTTAGAGCAGTATGCTCAACCTTTCTCAAAACAAAAAGAAATATTTACGTCTACTATTGAGAACTGGATGAAGGAAGGAGAAGAAAATCAGGTAGATGATATTTTATTGATGGGTTTTAAGGTGGATAGAAAAGGAATTAACTAAAAAATAAATGATAATATAGGTTTTGGCAAAATGATTTTTTATTTTTATCAAAATCTTATTCTTTAGCCCTTTCTTGATTACTTTTAATGAATTATTCTAGTACAAACGGAGATGCACAGGTCGGTTCACTAAGTGAAGCCTTATTCCAAACTTTTAGCTCAAATGGAGGTCTTTTGATGCCTGAAACAATAAATCTTTTACCAAAAGAATTTTTATTGAATCTTCATACTTTTTCTTTTAAAGAGATTTGTTTGAAAATCTGTTTGAATTTATTTGGAAATGAAATCCCTGAACAAGATTTAGAAGAAATAATTGAAAAGACATTTGATTTTGAAATTCCATTAGTAGAAATTTATGAAAAAGAAGTGTATTCATTAGAGCTTTTTCATGGCAGCACCCTTTCTTTCAAAGATATAGGAATGCGTTTTATGGCAGAATTAATGAGTTATTTTCTAGCAAAAAACAAAGATAAAGAAGAAATAACTGTTTTAGTAGCCACAACAGGCGATACAGGAAGTGCAGCAGCAAGTGCATTTTTCGAAAAAGAAGGTATAAAACTTTGTATTCTTTATCCAAAAAACAAATTGAGTTTATTGCAAGAAAAACAACTCAATACATGGGGCAAAAATATTATAGCTTTGGAAATTGATGGAACTTTTGAAGATTGTCAAAGGCTTGTTAAAGAAGCCATTGCAAATAAAGAACTCAATAAAAAAATACAACTTACAACCGCTAATTCTTATAATATTGCTCGTCTTTTACCACAATGTGTATATTATTTTTGGGCTGTTGCTCAGTTGAAAGGCGAAAAACGAACAGCTATTTTTTCAGTCCCAAGTGGTAACTTTGGAAACATAACAGCAGGAATTATTGCAAAAAAAATGGGGCTTCGAATCAGTCGTTTTATTGCTGCAACGAATATAAATGATGTTGTTCCACAGTATTTACTCAATGGAAGTTTTGAACCTCGTCCTGCTGTTCGTACTATTTCTAGTTCGATGGATACAGGCAATCCAGTTAATTTTAGACGTTTACTGACTCTATACAATCATTCTTATACTCGCTTTTCGGCAGATATTGCAGGCTATAGACTAACTGACCGAAGAACAAAAAATACCCTCAAGGATCTTTATGAAGGTTATAATTATTTGGCAGATCCTCATTCTACAGTTGCTTATGCTGCACTCAAAAACTATCTTACACCAGAAAGTGAAGTAGGAATTTTTCTTGCTACAGCTCATCCAGCCAAGTACTATGAAGTAGTTAAACAAACCATTTTGGATGTCGAATTAGAAATGCCTCCTTTTTTGGAAGAAGTATTGAGGAAAGATAAAGAAGTTGTTTCTCTGTCTTCTAAATTTGATGATTTGAAAGAATTTCTAACAAAAAATTAAACTCTAATCAAACTATTGTTTTTCTTGTTTTGTAGGATAAAGTACAATTAAAAGAGTAATAATACCAATTAGAACAAGAAAAGCAATTTCTATATTGGTAAATAAATCTATTGTATTAAAGGCTCTGTTTACTCTAGCTAACTCTCTTTTTCCTTCATTAATTTGTATATCAGATAAATAGTTAAGGTTATTTCTGAGTCGTAATAACTTTGTTTCCATGGTATTTCTCCACTCTTTATCTTGCAAAATATCTTTATTATTTAAGGATTGGTTTTCTAATATTTCCACATCTTTAAAATTGTTATACAACCTTTCTAAGTAATGTGTTTCGTTTGAAGTAAGTTGAGTCTTTGAAAATTTATCAATTAAAGTATAAATAGAGTCGTTTATAGCAGCATTTTTTGTAGAATAAAAATTAGAATCTGAAAGTAAAAAAGCAATCCTTTTTTCTTGTGTAAGGTTAGAAATGTTATAAATCAAGTTTTTTACAATCAATCTATCTTTATACATGGTAGAAACAGAACCTCTGATGCCTTTAATATGGTCTCTATCTATTAGGTTAGTGGCTAAGACCAATAAAAAAATAAATAATATTCCAGTTATCCACATTATTTTCTTGACAGTATTTTTCATAATCAAACCTTTTTTTATGAGATGAACCTTTAGAAACTCATAACTCTACATTTACTAAAAAGTTTATAGTAATACTATCAATTATCATTTTGTTTCATTCAATTTTAAATAAACTAGAAACAACAACTCCTGTTATATTATTTTTTAATAAAAAAAACTTGCTAATTCATTCATTTTCAGTAATTTAGCGTTTGGGAATTAGAAAGATGACTTTCAAACTATTTTTGCAGCTAAAAATGATTCAAAACTTGTAAAAAAAATAGATAAACAACAGGATTTCTCTTGAAAATAATTTAATTCAAGAAGTGACCTTACTATAAAATCAAATTTTTAATAGAATTTTACTTGCTAAATACAAATTACAAAAGTACCTTTGCACTCCCAAAAGGATTGACAACAATCTGACAATGAAGTGATTAGTTTTGGTATATTATCAAATAAAAGTTAATTTATTAAACTATAACCTCAAAAAAGATAAAAAAATAATAGTCAAAAATGGACTGTGAAATAGAATTTTAAAATTAGAATATACGCAGAAATCTTATTACATGATTTTATATTCTGAGTTTGATATTTTTTACAATAGTTTGTTTGGTTATATATAGATTTTTCTTACTTATTTGATTTTGCTATTTTATCCTTATTTGGAACACAAACAACTAAATATCAATTGAATATAATTGGGAAAGTGTTTATACAAATAGTTTAGTTAGTAAGCTATTTTACTAAATATTTTACCAAATTCTATATAAAAATTAGAGTTAGATAGAATATTCTATCTATTATTTTGATTTTTGTTATCATACTTATTGAATTTTATTTTTGATAAACTGGTTTTGATACATCAAACTCAGCATCAATTTTATTTAAAATTCATTCTTTTAACCTAAAAAAAACAACCACAGTGACTAAAGCAGATCTTATTGCAGAAATTGCTAACCGCACCGAAAAAGATAAATTCGACGTTCAAAATATCGTAGAAGAATTTTTTAATGTAGTAAAAGACAACATGGCAGAGGGAGAGAACATTTATGTTCGTGGATTCGGAAGTTTTGTCAATAAAAAAAGAGCTAGAAAAGTAGCTCGTGATATTGCAGCCAAAAAACCAATGGTTATCGAACCTCACTTTGTTCCTAGTTTCAAACCAGCCAAAACATTTGTAGAAGCTGTAAAAACTAGCGAAAAACTACTTGCAGAAGTAGAATTAGAAGAATCTGATAGAAGAATGAAAGCAACAGCTTAAATTGCAATTATGAATTATAAATGGTAAATTATGAAATTTCATTAAGTCATAGTTTAATATTGAAGTATATTTTTTAATAAAACCTATTTTAATAAAAATATATTTAATGTATTGTCTTCATAATTTACCATTCATCATTAATCATTTACCATTGTTTTCAAGTTATGCAAATCAAACAGTATTCACTTATCGCAGCAGGAGTTGGACTAACAGCTCTTTTGGCTTTTTTACCCAAAGGGGTTGTAAAAAATGATTCTGATACTTCTGCAAATCGTGATAAAGGTGTTGTTTCGGCTTCTTCTTCTCTCAATCAAGAATTTAGTCAGGAAAATACTATTCCTGATGGACATAGTGAAGACGACGGACATGACCATAGTAATTCAGAATCAAATGAAGAAACTCAAAATGCTACTGCACAGCACATGATGACTGTTTCAGAAGAAGATAAAGAATTATTAAACTCAGCTCGTACTCTTTATTTTGAAGTTTCTAATACGAAAAATGTAAGTCATAACGATAAACATCAAGCCTTAGAGAACTTTATTGAAAATCTCAAAAAAATTAGTTTATTTGATAGTGCTGCCTATTATTTGGCTATTGAAGCAGAAGAAAATCCAACTTTGGGGCATAATCTTGCTGCTGCTGATGCCTATTATGAAGCCTCTGTTTTTGCTATTGATCCAACAAAAGCAAGTGCAGCCTCTGAAAAAGCAAGGAAGTATTATGAGTTAGTTTTGAAGGAAAATCCAAAAAATACAGATGCAAAGGCACAACTTGCAATGACCTATGTAACAACTCCTAATCCGATGAAGGGAATTGCAATGCTTAGAGAAATTGTAGAGCAAGACCCAAATCATACCAAGGCGATTGAGAATTTAGGATTACTTTCTGTACAGTCTGGGCAGTATGACAAAGCTGTTACTCGTTTTGAGAGATTAGTAGAACTCAAGTCCGATGATGTCTCGGCTCATTTGTATTTGGGAGTAAGCTACAAAGAAACAGGAGCAAAAGAAAAAGCTAGAAAACAATTAGAGTTTGTCTTTGATAATGCAACTGACCCAGCTTTGAAAGAAGCAGCTAAAGAGTATTTAAAAGGACTCTAAACGTGAAATAAACTGACAAATTGTGTAAAACTTACTATTTTTTTATTAATTGTATGATTTTTGCACTATTTATGGTATATTTGCCAAAATTAGGTGTAGAGTAATTAAAATCAATTAAAATTGGTTTCCTTACAATTTTTGAGTATATTTTGTTTCAAATTTTTACTCAAAAAAAGCCTTTTGTGATTTAGATTTCAATTCTTTTGAAAAACGGCAAAATTCACTAAATCAACCTTATACTTTATTTGACTTATATAATAAATTGGATTGTGTTTTTTCTAATACAGTCATTTATTAGTAATTATATTTCAAAATCATTTTTATAAAATTTTAATCATTTAAATCAAAACATTATGCCTTGCGGAAAAAAACGTAAAAGACACAAGATTGCTACTCACAAACGTAAAAAACGTCTTCGTAAAAATCGTCATAAGAAAAAATAATTGACACTCTTTACAAAAGCAGACACTTTAATAAACAGATTCTATCTGTTTCTGAAAGTTTCTGCTTTTGGTATTGAAAAGCGTTTGTGGCAAAATGTAGCAAACACTTTCTGATGTATTTTTGAGATAGATTATTAAACTCTTATCAATACTATTTAAGACAAGCAAAACAACTGTATTGGATTGTCTGCTACAAAATTTGCATTCTTTATGCCTAGCCATAAACGAAGCAAAGAATCTTCCTAACCGAGTTAAAGCGCAGGTTAGTTTAGATAAATTATTCAACTAATCGAATTACGAATGTGAGTAACGAATTAGTAATTAATGCCACTCCTGAAGGAGGGCGAATTGCGCTTTTGCAAGATAGAAACTTAGTAGAGTTTCATCACGATGAGGGAAATCATCAGTTTTCAGTAGGAGATATGTATTTAGGAACAGTAAGACGTATTGTTCCAGGCATGAATGCAGCTTTCATAGACATTGGATATGAAAAAGATGCGTTTTTGCATTATTTGGATTTAGGTCCAAATGTAAGTTCTTTGATAAAATATACGAAGCAAGTACGTAGTAATAATCCAAAAAACGGACAGCAAGACTACAAGTTTACCAACTTCCAGCTTGAAAAGCCAATAGATAAACTCGGTAAAATGGGTGATGTTTTGAAGCCAAATCAGCTTGTTTTGGTACAAGTAGTTAAAGAACCAATTTCAACAAAAGGACCTCGTTTGTCGTGTCAGCTTTCATTAGCTGGTAGATATTTGGTGTTAGTTCCTTTTGATGAACGTGTTCTTATTTCTCGTAAAATTACTAGCAAAACCGAACGCCGTCGTCTTCAACGTCTTATAGATTCTATCAAACCAGAAGGTTTTGGAGTAATTGTACGGACAGTTGCAGAAGGAAAAGATGTAGCAGAACTCGACAGAGACATGAGTACACTTTCTGATAAATGGCGTGGAGGAATGGCAAATCTTGCTAAGGCAAAGCCTAGAGATAAAGTAATTGGAGAAATTAGCAAAGCAACTTCTATGCTCAGAGACCTCTTAAATGAGAGTTTTGATAGCATTACAGTAGATGACGCAAGTACATTTGATACTATAAAGGAATATATTCATAAAATTGCCCCTGATAAAGAACGCATCGTAAAGATGTATAACGGAAGAGGCAAAATTTTTGAAACCTTTGGTATCGAAAGACAACTCAAATTGCTATTTGGAAAAACAGTAAGTTTGCCAAGTGGTGGATATTTGGTTATCGAACATACAGAAGCTCTGCACGTTGTAGATGTAAATAGTGGTAACAAATCGTCCTCAGAAAACGACCAAGAAACTACTGCACTTAAAGTCAATATGGAGGCTGGAGCAGAGGTTGCACGTCAGTTGCAACTTCGTGATATGGGAGGAATTATTGTGATTGACTTTATAGATATGCGAAAATTAGAGAATCGTCGTGCCTTGTATGACCACATGAAAAAAGTCATGCAAACCGATCGTTCCAAATTTACTATTTTACCACTTTCTAAGTTTGGATTGATGCAAATTACACGTCAGCGTGTGCGTCCCGAACTAAACATTGCAACTAGAGAAATTTGTCCTTCGTGTAACGGAACAGGCAAAATTTCGGCATCTATTGGTGTAGCTGAAGCTATTACACACAAGCTAGACTATATCTTAGGCAAACAAAATGAGAAGAAAGTTACTATTGCTTTACATCCTTATTTATATGCTTTTTTTACAGCAGGATTTATTTCCGAACGTATGAAATGGTTTTTTAAATATTACAAATGGGTAACATTAGTAAAAGATTCTTCTTTAGCTCTCACACAGCATCATTTTTATAATGCCAATGGAGAAGAAATAGAAATGGGATAATCCCATTTTAACAGAAAACTTACAAAGTTGATTGAATAGTTGTATTAATTCTATTTATTCACTTTCATTTATATAAAAAAAGACATTTAATTGTCACCTACTTAGAGAACTACAAAAGACTTAACAAAAGAGAATATTTCCCTCTCCTTTTGTGCAAAAGCAAGAAAAACCTTAGCCAACGGAACGGCTAAGGTTTTTTTTTGATAAAATTTTCCTATCCTAATGTAGTGTTTTAGAGTAATCTATCATTTCTCATCCTTTTTTGTTTTTTTTAATTTAAATAAAAATGTATTATTTTAATATTAAATATGAATTTTAAAAATTGTTACAAATCATTTTTCAAAATGGTAAAAATGATTGATGCTATTTATACCCCCCAATTGTGTAAAAAATACAGTTAATTATTGCTATAATTATAATTTATTTAAATACTACTTTTTTGAAATTTAGGGTGGGGAATGAGAGCTACAAATTAAAATATTCAGTTTTTGATATTAATTTTTATAAAAAGAACTTTAAAAAATGCTTTCTATTCTCCAAAAAACTGTAATTTGAAGACTTAATTTCATTTTTTACCCTTCATTTCTGTTTTTATGAAAAAAATACCTTTACTCTTTTCTACTTTAGTATTCTCTACGTTTCTATTTTCATCTTGTTCTATGGCTCAAAAAACAATATCTTCAGCGAAGAATGACTTTTCCATTCCTTTTGACACAAATAAAAATCAGACAGTTACTTATAAAGAGGGAATTGAATTTTTGAATGAATTATCAGCTGCTTATCCTCAATTTTTGCAAGTCAATGCGTTTGGAATGACTGATAGTGGTGAACCTTTGCACGAAATTATTTTTGAGGTAAATGGAAAATTTAGTCCACTTTCAGAAGCAGAGAAATCAACTAAGTTTGTTGTTTTTATAAATAATGGAATTCATCCAGGAGAATCAGATGGAATTGATGCAACTCTACTACTTTTGAGAGATTTGTGTACAAAAGAAGAAGTTAGAAATCAGTATAAGAATATCGTTTTGGTAGCTATTCCATTTTATAATGTGAGTGGTGCATTAACAAGAAACTCAACAACAAGAGCCAATCAAAATGGAGCAGAAGAATATGGTTTTCGTGGCAATGTCAAAAATTTAGACTTAAATCGTGATTTTGTAAAATGTGATTCCAAAAATGCAGAGAGTTTTACCAAAATGTTTCAAAAGTGGCAGCCTTTAGTTTATCTTGAAAATCATGTTTCGAATGGGGCAGATTATCAATATACAATGACACACTTAGCCACTCAAGCTGATAAATTAGGAGGAAAAATGGGAGAGTTTTTGAATAAAAATTTCACCCCAGCTTTAGAAAAAGCGATGATTAGTCGTAATGAAGAAATGACTCCGTATGTAAATGTTTTTGGTTATGACCCTATAAATGGGTGGGAAGGTTTTATGGATTCACCTCGTTATTCGACTGGCTATGCAGCTCTTTTTCAAACCTTTTCAATGCTGACCGAAACGCACATGTTGAAGCCTTACAACAAACGAGTAAAAGCAACTTCTATTTTTATGGAAGAACTTTTAAAATACGTTCAAACTAATGGAACAGAACTTCAAAAAATAAAGGCAGAAGACCAAAAAGAAGTCAAAACGCAGAAAGAATTTGTTTTAAATTGGGAATTGGACAAAGAAAGACATCGAATATTAAATTTTAAAGGCTATGAATCTTCAACAGAAAAAAGTAAAGTTTCAGGTTTGGATAGAATGAAATACGATACTTCAAAACCTTATGAGAAAGAAGTAAACTATTATGATGCTTTTAAACCCTCTTTAAAAATTGATGTACCGAAGGGATATTTGATTCCACTTGCTTATACCGAAGTTTTGGAGCGTTTGAAATGGAATGAAGTAGAAATAGATACTTTAATCAACGAGCAGCACAAAGACCATAAAGTAGGTGTTTATTCTATCAAAGAATATAAAACCTCTCAATCAGCTTATGAAAGTCATTATGTGCATTATGATGTTGAGCTTTCGAAAGAGATAATGACATTTGGAGAAGCTCTACGCTATCCAGAACAAAAATATGTCTTGGTCAAAATGAATCAAGCAGCTAATCGATATATTTTCGAAATGTTAGAGCCACAAGGGAAAGATTCATTTTTTGCATGGAATTTCTTTGATGGAATCTTGCAGCAAAAAGAACATTTTTCGCCTTATGTTTTTGAAGATATTGCAGCTCAAATTTTGGAAGAAAATCCTGCCCTGAGAAAAGAGCTAGAAGATAAAAAAGCAAACGATGAAGAGTTGGCAAAAAGTGCATATTTGCAATTAGAGTTTATTTATCAACATTCTATACATTATGAAAAAACACATTTAAAATACCCTATCTTTAGAATAGGAGGATAATTTTTGATTTTTATCTAATTTTCTAGCACACAGATAAAGCATTCTGTGTGCTAGTTTTGATTTGTAGCCTTTATTATTTTTCTAATTGATAATGTTGCACCAAAAAATCTTCTGAGAAACCTATTCTTTGGTACATTTTTTTTGCCATTGAGGAGGCTTGCAAAGTTGCCAAATCCATTCCTAAACGAATAGATTCATTAAGAACTTGAGACATAATTTGATTTGCAAATCCTTTTCCTCTCTTAGTAGGCAATATTCCTAAACTGTGTATTCCAACTACCTTTTCTGTAAAATGTAATAACACTGTGCCTACCAACTCGTCTTGAGAGTAAACAGTAAAATAATTTATTTTGTGATAGGTTTTGTTAATAGTTTTCTCGCTTATAAGATAACCAAAACATTGCTCAAATGTGGTAGACCAAGTTTTTGCATCTACAGAATTAGTTACTTTTTTCAATATCAATGGTGTTAATACTTCAAATAAATCATTGAGGTATAAATTCATTCCATACTGAACTCCTCTTTTTATAAAACCATTCCTTGTAATCAAATCATTGTTCTTATCTCCATTTGTATCAAAATAAGAAAATATAAGCATTGATGAGTTAAGATTTATCAACTCTGATATTTTAGATAAATCTTCTGATTTAAGTTCAGCGTCATTATTTAACCAAATTTTATTGGGCCATTGAGAATTTTGGATATAACCATAACTAATGTTATGCTGAACATCATAGGTTTTAAAAATACTGCTTGTTGTTGTCCAAAGAGAAGTTAGGTTAGTGATATTTGCTTGTATTGTATTCATTATTATTTGTCGTTAATTAAAACAATTCCAGTTATTATCACTAAAATGCCTATTATTCTTTTGGTTGTGATAGGTTCTAATGGTAGATTGAGCCACCCAAAATGCCCAGCAAGTAAAGAGAAAAGAAGTTGTCCACAAAGTCCAGCAACAATCATTTTAGAAACACCTAATCTAGGAATTGTATAAAAATACAAGGAAATCCCAACGAAGCTAAAAAGTCCACCAATAAACCATAAATACCAAGGTATTTGATAAATTAGATTAAATGTTATCCTATCTTTTGTCATAGAAAAAATAAATAGACTTCCAAAAAAAGCACTACTTATTGAGGTAGCAATCACAGCTAAAACAGGTTGCTTTAATAAACTGCCTAGTTGAGAATTGAAACCAGCTTGAATGGCTAAAAAAACACCACCTGTAAAGGCTAATAGATATAAGAGTAATAATTTCATATCCCAAAATTAAGCGATAGATTTATGCTTTGCCTTTACATAGGTTGAGAGGAAATTATTTTTTTAACTCATTTCGAATACGACTGAGTTGTGTGGGAGTAATTCCAAGATTTGAGGCTATATAATGAAGAGGAACTCTTTTTTCAATATTGGGATGTTGTTCCAAAAACTCTAAATACCTTGTTTTGGCATCTTTTGTTATTATATCAATTTCACGTTTTTCTTTATCTATTACCCAGTTTTTTTCAAGATATGCAATGTAAAAGTTTTTTAGGTCAATATCTTTTGCTATCAATTTTCTATATTCATTATAATCAAAGCTAATTACTGTACAATTCTCAATTGCTTCTAAGCTAAATTCAGAAGGTTTATTGGTGAGCATTGATACTGTCGAACCCACAAAATTTCCCTCTAAAAAGATGTTTTTATGATAGGCTTTTCCGTCTTCGCAAATAAAATAAGCTATAATACTTCCACTGTACAACAGATAAAGTGTTTTGGCTGTTTGTCCAATAGTAAGCAAAAAATCTTTTTTATGTATATATTCAATATTTGCATTAGACTCAAGTAATGCAATAGATTCATCACTTGCAGGATAATACTGCAAAATAAATTTTTTCAAAAATTGGAAATGTTCGTCTGTTAACTTCATAGTTATTGAATCATAATTTTTGCAAAATAAATTAATTTTACCTTATGAAAATACCATTTATAATTTTATTCTTTGGATTAATTCTTAGTTCATCAAATCAAACGCACCCTGCTTCATTTAGTTATGACGATGAAAAATTTTACAAAGGACAAACTAAAACTTTGGATTTGATATATGGAACTGGAGAAACTTATCAAAAGAGAAGTATAGAAATAGTAGATAGTTTATATTTCTTTTTAAAGAAACATCAAGAATTGAAAATAGAGATTGCAGCTTATTCAATTTGTAGAGGGAGCGAAAGATATAATTTAGCACTTACTGAAAGAAGAGCTAGACAACTAAAACAGTTTTTAAGAGAAAAAGGAATAGATGAAAATAGACTTTTTGCAAAAGGGTATGGAAGATTTCTTTTTAAAGATTGCCAAGATTGCAATGAATGTAAAGAGGAAAAAGTTGAGATTACAAATGGTTTAGTAGAAGTTATACTCCTTTGAAAAAATAAAAAATAGGTTGGTAAAATAGTTTAATTAAAACATAGAATTATTCAGTTTTTATATAAAGGTTTTTCAAAAAAAAAACGTATATTGTTAAATCTATTTGTTTTAGAATTTAGGATTAAATTCTTCTAAGTAAATGTTTAAGCACCTCGTCTGCTAAAATTAATTTATCCCTTTTACTATTAAATGCCTGTATATTCTAGAAAATCGTATACTTTTAAATATTCTTTATTTGGTATAGCATTCGGCTTTTGTTTTCCTGTTTTTTCCTTACTCTTTGATACCTTATTTCTCAAAGGCTTGCCTTTTAGTGCTGAGAGTTTTGTAAGTATTCATCATCTAAATCCACTTCATTTTATAATAGATAGTGCGCCTATTTTTTTAGGAATAGCTTTTGGATTTGCAGGACGTAATCTTGATGAAGTAACTGAAGTAAGACAAGATGTAGAAACATATAATGAAGAATTATTACAACAAAATCAAATTGTTACACAGTATTCGCACGAGCTACAAGCGCAAAGTGATAAAATAAAAGACCAACGTGTACAAGTAGAAAAACTTTTTTCTGATATACAAGCAAGTGTTCGTACTGCTGAAAGGTTGCAACTTGCTCTTCTTCCAGACCTCTCAAACTTGCAAGCTGCTTTTGATGAAGTATTTATTTTCTATAAGGCAAAAGATATTATTAGTGGTGATTTTTATTGGTTCAGAAGTGTTACTCTAGAAAACAAAGAGTATAAAATAATAATTGCAGCAGATTGTACAGGGCACGGCGTACCAGGAGCAATCATGACAATTGTAGGTTACTTTTTGTTAGAAAGAATAATAGAAAAAGAAAAAATTGTAATGCCTAACGAAATTTTAGAAGCTCTTAATGAAGGCATTACAGAAGCATTTACATCCTCTTCATCTTCAGATAGAAGTATAAAAGTAAGAGAAGGAATGGATGCATCTATTTTAGTTGTGAATGAATCAGATAAAAAATTATATTACGCAGGTGCAAATCGTCCTCTTTATTATAGAAGTCCTATGGATGAAACTATTCAAGTGATTAAAGGAAGTCGTGCTGCACTAGGAGGAGAGAGAAGAAAGAAAGAAAAAATATTTACACTCAATACTTTAGAATATCAAAAAGGGAGTCATTTTTACTTATTCTCTGATGGCTACCCTGATCAGTTTGGAGGAAAAAATGATAAAAAATTTGGAAGTAAACGTTTTCGTCAACTTCTAAACGAAAATCCTTCTGAATCAATGAGTCAAATACATAAAGAAATAAAATCTGCCTTTGAAACATGGAAATACCAAACTTCACAAACAGATGATGTAGTGGTGGTAGGAATTAAAATAAAGTAATAATGTGTATAAATCATACCTTATCTACAGAAATATATTTCGAAAGTAATAATTTATCCTAACTCTTCGTTTTATCTATTTACATTTTTTAAGACAGTAAATTTATTCCAATTGCCACACTTCTTTACTTGCTCTCGTCTTTCTAACAATTAGGTAAGTTTTTGTCTTCTTAGTCAAGAACTTCAATAATTTTACTAATTAATATGCCTTTTTGAAGGTTTTGAGAAAATAGAAAACTGAATTTGGTGAATCTTTTTGTAACTTGCGCCCCAAATTATAATGTCTTAAATCTGACTAAACTACAAGTAGTATAGTTTTGTTACAAAAGTAATCTGTAACTAGACATTTAAAAGTGGTTATAATAACCAAAAGGAAAGCAAAAAGGGAAGTTAAACTATGAAATCAGCTAAAAAAGAAAACACTTCAAAAAAGATAGAAAACTTTACAGCATTTGTTCCAATATCTTCTCGTACAAAAGAAGAAGTACAAGAATTATTGGATAAAAATCGTATGCCTTCTCACGTTGCTCTTATCATGGATGGAAACGGAAGATGGGCAAAACAAAGAGGTTTTTCTAGAATATTTGGACACAAAAATGCTGTCAAAGCAGTCAGAGAAGCAATAGAAGGCTGTGTGGAAATGGGCGTAAAATACCTAACTCTCTACACATTTTCTACTGAAAACTGGCAGCGTCCTGAAGATGAAATAAACGGATTGATGCAGCTTTTAGTTTCAACATTGCGAAGTGAAGTAAAAGAGTTGAGTGAAAAAGGTGTGAAATTGGGAGCAATAGGTGAACTAGAATCTCTTCCTAATAAATGCCAAATTCAGCTTGATGAATCTATTGCCAAAACAGCACACAATGATAGACTAGTTTTGACACTTGCTTTGAGTTATAGTGGACGTACAGAAATGAAAACGGCTATTCAAAAAATTGCTAAGAAAATAGAACAAGGAGAAATTAAATCAAGTCAAATAGATGAGGATTTAATTGCAAATCATCTTTATACAGCTTCTATTCCTGATCCAGAACTTCTTATTCGTACAAGTGGTGAGATGAGAATTAGTAATTTCTTACTTTGGCAACTTGCCTATTCTGAACTTGCTTTTCTAGATGTTCTTTGGCCTGATTTCAGAAAAATACATTTATTTGAAACGCTCCTCAGTTATCAAAATAGAGAAAGACGTTTCGGCAAGACAAGCGAACAATTCGAAGACAAATCAAACACATAAAAATAACACAATAAATAATAATAGTCAAATATCAAATTAGCTCTAAAAAATAAAAAGTTTGTAGTAACTACATTTATGAAAAAGCTACGCTATTCTACTCATTCACTATCTTCATACGACTTTATGTATTCATATAATTCATTGCATTCTATAAAAAATAAATACTCAATTAGTTTTGTTTTTTTTCTTCTTATCTCTTCTTTATTTTTGAACAGTTCTGTATCTGTTTTTGCTCAAACAACTCCTTTTAAAGGTTTGGGAGGATTTGAAACTACCTCTACAAAAGATTTTGATTATGCTAACCCAAAAGAATATACCATTGGAGGAATTAGTGTAAAAGGAGCTAGTTATCTTGACCCAAATGCACTTATTTCACTTACAGGGTTGCGTATTGGAGATAAAATAAAACTTCCAGGAGAAGATATTGGACTTGCTATTCGCAAACTTTGGAAACAAGGACTTTTAGGAGATGTTAGTATAGAAGTAGACAAAATTGAAGCTGAAAAAGTATTTTTAAAACTTATCTTAACAGAAAGACCTAGACTTTCTCGCTTTGAGTTTACAGGAATACCTAAAGGTCAAAAAAGCACATTAAAAGACAAAGTAACACTTGTTCGTGGACGTATTGTCAATAATGTTATTCTCAAAAATACAGAAGTAGCTATCAAACAACATTACATTCAAAAAGGATTTAGAAATGTAGAAGTTAATATTGTTCAGAAAAAAGATACTACTTTAGCAAACAGTGTTCGTTTAGAGATTGATGTAAACAAAGGCAAAAAAGTAAGAATACAAGACATTGAAATTGAAGGAAATGCAGCAATTACAGATAAAAAGCTCAAACGTAAACTCAAGAAAACAAAAGAATATTCACCTTTGAATATATTTAGGTCTTCCAAATTTATTCCTAGTGAATTCAAAAATGATAAGAAAAGCCTTATTGCTTATTATAATAAAGAAGGATATAGAGATGCTTATATTATTTCAGATACTGTCAAAACAGTAGAAGACGGAGTAAAAATAAAAATGACTGTCAATGAAGGAAATAAGTACCACTACAGAAACATTACTTGGTCAGGCAATTATATTCATTCTGATACTCTTTTAAATTCTGTTCTAGGTGTTCGTAAAGGAGATGTTTATAACCCAGAAGATTTACAAAAACGTATGTCTTATAATCCTACAGGTTTGGATATTACTTCTCTTTACATGGATGATGGTTATTTATTCTTCAATGTTCAACCAATTGAAGTTAGAGTAGATAATGATTCAATTGATATTGAAATGAGAATCTATGAAGGCGACCAAGCTACAATCAGCAAAGTAATTGTTACAGGAAACACTCGTACAAGAGATCATGTTATTCTGAGAGAAGTTTATACATTACCAGGTCAGAAATTTAGTCGTTCAGCACTTCTTCGTACACAACAACAACTTTCTCAGTTAGGCTATTTTGATGCAGAAACAATCGGAATCAACCCAATTCCAAATGTAGCCGACGGAACTGTAGATATTCATTATTCAGTAGAAGAAAAACCAAATGACCAAATCGAACTTTCTGGTGGTTGGGGAGGTGGAGCAATTGGCTTTATCGGAACACTAGGACTTACCTTTAACAACTTTTCTTCTAGTCGTTTATTAGACTTTAGTTCGTGGTCACCACTTCCACAAGGAGATGGACAACAAGTTTCTTTACGTTTTCAAGCAAGTGGACGTCAGTTTCAAACTTATTCATTCTCTTTTACAGAACCTTGGTTAGGAGGTAAAAAACCAAACTCATTCTCTGTTAGCTTACAACATTCAGTTCAGAATCAGATTAGTAGTCTTACTAGAGAAAGCACAGGTAACTTTCAAGTTTCAGGTATTACACTTGCATTAGGTCGTCGTTTAAGAGTTCCTGATAACTATTTTACACTTAGTAATTCATTGGCGTATCTGCGTTATGGTCTAAATAACTATACAAGAGCTAATTTTAGAAATATTACTGATGGTAGTTTTAATAGTATAGTTTTCAATACTACTCTGTCACGTTCAAGTGTAGATAGTCCAATTTATCCTCGTAATGGAGCAAGTATTTCACTTAGTGTAGGACTTACACCTCCTTTTTCTTCCTTTAGAAATATAAATTATGAAACAGCAGAAGATTCAGAAATTTTTAAATTTGTAGAATATCACAAATGGATGTTTGATAATTCGTGGTACACACCAATTGTGGGTGATTTGGTATTTAGTGCAAGGTCACACATGGGCTTTATTGGTTCATATAATAAAAAAGTTCCTATTAGTCCTTTCGAACGCTTTATTTTAGGTGGTTCTGGTTTAGGATTTGGTAACTTACTTTTAGGTTCTGATATTGTAGGACTGAGAGGTTATGAAGATAATTCAGTTGTTCCGAGTGATTCTAGAAGTGAAGGTGGTGTAGCTTATAATAAATTTGTAATGGAACTGCGTTATCCTGTTACTCTTAATCAAGCTGCTTCTATTTTTGTACTTGCTTTTGCAGAAGGTGGAAACAACTGGAGTAGCTTTAAGACTTTTCAACCTTTTGATTTGAAACGTTCGGCAGGAGTTGGCGCACGTATCTTTATGCCTGCTTTTGGTCTCTTAGGTATTGACTGGGCGTATGGTTTTGACCAAATACCTGGAAATCCAAATGCAAATGGAGCGCAATTCCACTTTACTATTGGACAAATGATTCGTTAAACAGTTACCAGTAATCAGTTACCAATTATCAGTAACCAGTCAATTTCTAATACAGAATTAATTACTTTTGGAATTGAATTATTAAATGAAAAAAAGAGCTTATGGAAAAAGGCAAGAGTTTGGTTTATGATAAGGCGTATCTTTTTGCTATTCGTATTGTAAAAGCATTTCAGTTTTTACAGAATGATAAGCGAGAATATAACTTATCAAATCAACTCGTTCGATGTGGAACTTCCATAGGTGCAAATATAGCAGAGGCAAACGGTGCAATTTCTGATAATGATTTTTCTGCAAAAATGAGTATTGCTTATAAAGAATGTTTAGAAACTAAATATTGGCTCAATCTTTTGAAAGATACAGGCTATATAGACATCAAAATATTCGAAAGTATGATAATCGATGCAGAAGAAATTTCTAAAATGCTATTTGCTATCTTAAAAACAACAAGAATCAATAAACAGTGACCAGTCAATTTCTAATGACTATAAACTAAAACAGTCAATTTATCTTAGTAATTGTTAAAATATACGTATTAACTGGTTACTATTAACTGATTACTGGTAACTGTAAAAAACTTGGCAATGATTTTGAATTTTATACTTATATATGATGAAAATCCCTTTTAAAAAAAATATCGCTTTTACTTTTTCTACTCTTTTTTTAGTAGGATTATTTGCTTTGAGTAGCTTTAATACAGCTTCTGCACAGCGTTTTGGTTTTATTGATTCTCAAAAAATATTAGAGCGTTTGCCCGAATATTCACAAGCCAATACAGAGCTTGAAGAAATGACAAAGCAATGGAAAGCCGAACTAGCCAAGAAAGAACAAGAAATATTGGATAGTCGCACAAAATTGGAAGCTGAAAGAGTGCTTCTGACAGAAGAAATGTATGTCGAAAAACAAAAAGAAGTTCAGAAAAAAGAAGGCGATTTGATTGCTTACCGAGAAAGTATCTTTGGTGCAAACGGAATGCTTTTTAAGAAAAGACGTGAACTTATTCGTCCAATTCAAGACAAAATAATGGAGGCTGTTCGTATTGTTTCCTTACAAAAGAAGCTTCATTTTATGTTTGATAAAGCAAGTGACTTACACATGCTTTTCTATGACGATACTTATAACTTTACTGATTTTGTCTTAGAAGAATTAGGAATACAAGACCCTAATATTTCTATTGATAAAGGATAAACAAGTAATTACAACAATAAAAATAAATTTCCCTTCAAACTCACTTAAAACAAATTATATCAAAATTATGAGAAAAATAATTTTATCTCTAAGTCTTTTATTTGCTTTTGTAGTATTCCAAAATACACAAGCAACAGCTCAAAACCTTAAAATTGGTTATGTACAAGTAGATTCGGTAGCTAGTATGATGCCTGAATACAAAGCCTCTAGTTCAGAATTAGAAGGATTACAAAAAGTAATTCAGAAAAATTTGCAAGGAGAATATCAAAAATTACAGGCAAGACAAGAAGAATTGAAAAAAACGGTAACAAACGAACAACAACAAGCTGCTGCACAACAAGAACTTCAAGAGTTGTTTGCAAAATTTGAAGATCAACAGAAGCAAGCAGAAGAGCGTTTTAATAAAAAACAAAATGACTTACTTTTTCCTATCTATGCCAAAATCCGTGAAGCGATTAAAGAAGTAGGAAAGGAAAATAACTATGTTCTTATTTTGAATGAATTAGATGGTACAAATACTGCCTATATTTTGTATTCAGCAGAAGGAACAGACATTACTGACCTAGTTGTCAAAAAATTAGGACTTTAATCAACTTCTGAATTCTCACAACAATTAAATTTAATTAATTACTTACCTTTGCAGAATTATTTTTATGAAAGCCTACTAATAATAGAGGAAAATCATAAAATCTATATAATTCATTTATCATAAAACAAACGATGAAAAAGATATTCCTTTTACTCACTTTATTTGTGTTCGTTGCTTCAGTGCAAGCACAAGATATAAAAATTGGTTATACAAGTGCTTATTTGATTTTGCCTCACGTTCCTGCTTATATGAAAGCGCAAGACTCACTCAAAAAGACTGAAACTGCTCTTACAAATACGCTTATGGAGAAACAAAAAGAGTTTGAAGCTAAAGTAAAAAAGTTTGAAGTTGATCGTCAAGACCCAAATGCAATTCCTGTTCTTTTAGAAACTCGTGCAAGAGACTTACAAAAAATGCAACAAGAAATTGCACAAGAGCGTGATCTATACACTCAAGAGCTTCAAAAGATGCAATCTGCATTACAAACTCCAATCCTTCAAAAAGTAAAAACTGCTATTGAAGAAGTAGGAAAAGAGAATGGCTATACATTTATTTTGAGTAGTCAAGACGGAATGGGACAAGATAACTTTTTGTTTTCTGCTGATAAAATTGACGTAACTCTTTTGGTTTTGAATAAATTAGGCGTAAAAATGACAGCAGAACAGTTAGAAGCTGCAAATGCTAAATTAGAAGCAGAAGCAATAGCTGCTGAAAAAGCTGCTCAAAACTAAGATTAAAATTGATTTTTATTAATCAGACAAAAACCTTATTCTGAAAAAGAATAAGGTTTTTTGCTTTTTTGATAGAAATACGATAGCTTTATTTGATTAATATACAAACCTATACAGTTTTCAAAACCTTATAGGTTTAAGTGGAGTTGTAGAAAATTTATGTTATATTTAAAATCATGAAAATATCTGTAAAAATAATCTTATTTGTTTTAGTTATTCTTGTTACTATTGCAGCAACAGAAGTATATCAACGTGGGCAAATGATAGATAGTGTCCATATTTTGGTACGCAATGCAGCACAAAATCCTCAAGATACTTCTCATTTTTTGACAGAAGTAGAAATATTAAAATTGGTTCGTCAGGATGCAAAAATTGATGTAAACAACCTCAAAGTTAAAGAGATAGATACCGAAAAAATTGAAAACTCCATAAAAACTAATAACTTTGTAGCCAGTTGTCAAGTAGCCGTAGATTCAAAAGGAATTTTACATATAGAAGTAGAAGAACTCAAACCACTTGCACGAATTTTGAACAAAAACTCAGCAAATGGTGCTTATATTACCGAATCAGGAAAACTAATTCCTCTTTCTACTAATTTCACAGCACGAGTTATGTTACTTTCTAGTCAGAAAAGTAATGATACAGAGCTTTTGGATACTGCTTTTTGGAGAACTCCAGATGGAAAATTATTTATAAACGCTCTCAAAGAAATAGATAAAAGAACATTTTGGAAAGCTCAGATTACACAACTAGAAAGAGATAGTAAAGGAAATTTGATAGCTTATCCACAAGTGGGCGAACAGCTCATTGAGTTAGGCTCAGCTAGAAATATGGAAGATAAACTTACTCGTTTGAAAACGTTTTATGATAAAATTATTCCAATAAAAGGATGGGGAAGTTATCAAATGGTAAGTGTTAGATACGACAATCAGATTGTCTGTAAATAAACTTTAAAATATAAAATCAATTAATGATGTCAATCGTTTTCATAAAAACAAGACATTCATTTTTATATAAAGACGTATGCAAAATCAAAGAATAGTAGCAGGATTAGACATCGGAACAACAAAAATTTGTGTTATCGTAGGCAGAATGAATGAATACGACAAACTAGAAGTATTAGGCGTAGGACAAGCTGTTTCCGAAGGTGTAAAAGAAGGAATTATTAGCAACATTAATAAAACGGTTGCAGCCATTACGCAAGCTGTGGAAGAAGCTGAACGTAATTCAGGCGTAAATTTGCGTATCGTAAACGTAGGAATTGCAGGAAAGCATATCAAAAGTTCGGTGCATCATGGAGGAATTACAAGAAGTTCAAAAGATGGTGAAATTACTCCTTCTGATGTAAATCGTCTTACAAATGATATGTATCGCATCGTAACTGAAGCAGGAACAGATATTATTCATGTTATGCCTCAACATTATACTGTTGATTATGAGCCAAATATAAAAGACCCTGTCGGAATGGCTGGCGTAAAGCTAGAAGCTGATTTTCATATCATTACAGCTCAAACAAATGCGATTCGAAACATCAAAAAATGTGTTCAGCGAGCAGGTTTAGAAATTGAAAATCTGATTCTTGAACCGTTGGCATCTGCACTTTCTGTTTTGAGTGAAGAAGAAAAAGAAGCGGGGGTTGCTATTGTTGATATTGGTGGAGGAACTACTGATTTGGCTATTTTTATTGATGGAATTATTCGTCATACTTCCGTTATTCCATTTGGTGGAAACATTATTACTTCGGATATCAAACAAGGTTGTGCTGTAATGCAAAATCAAGCAGAATTATTAAAAGTAAAATTTGGTCGTTGTTTGGCTAAAGATGCACCTGATAATGAAGTAGTTTCTATCCCAGGACTTCGCAATCGTTCTTCAAAAGAAATTTCTATCAAAAATCTGTCTTATATTATTGAGGCGAGAATGGAAGAAATTGTAGAACTTGTTTATAGTGAAATCGTTCGTTCGGGTTACAAAAATCGATTGGCTGGTGGAATTGTTCTTACTGGTGGAGGTTCGCTTTTACAGTATTTGAAAGAACTTTTTGAGTACAAAACAGGCTTAGATGTTCGTATTGGTTATCCAAACGAATATTTAGGAAGAAGTCAGTCTGATTCTGTCAAAAACCCAATGTATGCAACAGGTGTAGGCTTAGTTTTGGCAGGTTTTAGAACATTAGATGACAGAGATGTTTATCAAAGAAATTATGATCAGATAAGCCAAACACCAACAACAGGTTATGAAATTAATAGCCAAGGACAAGAAGTAAAAAAACAACCTGAGAAAGTAGCAGGAGGATTTTTTGCAAATATCTTAAAAAAGACAAAAGAACTTCTCATTGATGATTTTGATGATAAAAGCACCTATTAATAAAAATAAAAAACAGACTTAAACTTTACTTTAAGTCTGTTTTTTTTGATTGAAATTAAATTAGTAACCCAAATCTATATTTATATCTTCCAGTTCCCAGTTCGCCTTGAGTTCTAATTCTCTTGTTAGGGTTAGAACAGGTTCAGGTATAGTACGTTCTTTAAAATCTCCGTTATCCCATTTTCCATTTGCATTTGTATCAACAAGCACTCGTATAGTCTTTTTTCCAGGTAATAAATTTTCAAACCTATATTTTCTTATGTTTTGAAGTGTCTGTTCTACATTTCCTTTAGCATCAATTACTTCAATGATAAAATTGTCATATTTACCTAAAACTTCGCCACTAATTACACCATAATCAGATAATTTTCCCTGCGTATATTCTAAATTTTTATTGTCTTTTAGGGTATCATTTTCTACTGAAACAAAAGTATTTGAACGAATTTGTAATTGAAATGCTTTTTCTTTTTCAGTAGAAAGTTCTATTGATTTGATAAATGAAATTTCAGTTCTGTTTTTATTAAACTTCCAATCTGCTGCTGTGGTTCGGTTTCCTGTGCTATCTCCCTTAAAACCTATTACAATACTATCATACTGCATAGTTAGGATAGGCTTACTAAATAGAAATCTCAAATTAAGTCCTTCTGTAGGAATAATAGGAGTGTTTGAGGGAGGATCTTCTCGGAAAGTAAAAGGTGATTCACGAGGTTTTCTAACTGTGCCAAACTGAACAGTCAGAGTTGTATCAATTCTATTTCCAATCGAATCTGTAAAAGACATGAGAGCAGAAATAGAATCTTCTGTATTCATATTTCGATTATAAAAATTGATATATTCGTCTTGTAAAACAGGATAAAATAAGGTATCATAATCAGCGTCTTTTCCTTCATCTTGATATTCAATGGTATAATCAGCTACATTCTTATTAAATTTGATTTCAAAATACTGTGCTCGTTGCCTTGCACCTGACAATTTAAAAGGTAAAATATCATAGCGTATTACTTTAAAATCAACTCCTGAATAGCTTGATTTTATTTGCAAAGGCTCTTCATAAAACCCAATCAATTCAGTATTTTTGTTATAAATGTAATCTCTTTTGTCCTTAGGTTCTACCAAAGCATAAACTTTATACTTTCCAGCTTTTATATTTTCAATAGCATATCTTCCCATCGAATCAGTCAAAGAAAAATAAAGAGGACGACGGTTATCAATATCAAAAGAATCTGCTTCACTATCATTATAGGCATATAGTCCTACCATGGCGTTTTCTAGCTTATTTCCTCTCATAAGACTTGAAACTGTTCCTGTAATGAGTAAAGAATCTATTTTATCTCCTGTGCTGAAAGCAAGTTTGATATTTTTAGGAACATTTTTTTCATTAAAATCAACTACTCCTTTTCCAAAAGAAAATGTATAAGTTGTATTTTCTGCAAAAGGTTTATCAAACTTTAAAGTCAGACGATTTCTTTTGACAGTTGATTTATATGTACCCTCTATAAAAGGCGAAATTTGTAACTCTTCTTGTAACTTTTGTGTTGTAATATCTTCATCAAAATCCAAAATAATCATATCGCCATTAAAATTAGTCGATTGGTCATTTGGATACGTAGAAATAAGTTTTGGAGGTGTAATATCCTTCAAGCCTCCTGTGGGCATACTTTGGCTTGCACATGCAGCTAAGAAAAAAATAAACGTAATAGAAGCCAACAGATAAGTAAAAGGGCAAACGAAATGATTGAATTTCATATATTAACTAATCGAATAATGTCAGAATAAAAAGTTGTAGCTGAATAATTCTTCAAAATTACTAAATTCGTTTAGCAAGAACAGTATTTCTGAAAATTAAAGACGATTAAAAATAAGTAAAAACTCTAAAGAGAAAAAAATAAGAAAATAAAAATGATATTAAACACTGATAATGAACAAGTTATGAGATTTGTGAAAAATAATTCAAAAATAAATCATTTTTTTTAATAAAATACTTGACTCATATTAGTTTTGTGGCTACCTTTGCATTCTCAATTCGGGTAAACAAGTCTTAAAAGTAAAGACAAGTTTATCTAAAAATAAAGAGAAAATAGCAAAAGCTAAAAAATGGGCCTATAGCTCAGCTGGTTCAGAGCATCTGCCTTACACGCAGAGGGTCATAGGTTCGAATCCTATTGGGCCCACATTTTTTAGAAAGTTATTTTTATTTATTCTATACTATTGAGAAAATTAAAATGGGCCTATAGCTCAGCTGGTTCAGAGCATCTGCCTTACACGCAGAGGGTCATAGGTTCGAATCCTATTGGGCCCACATTTTAAGAAAATTAGAAAGGTTTTAAAAAACTACTCAAGATTATTCACTTGATTATTTTTTAAAACCTTTTTTTTATGTCTAATTTTGTTTGTGAATTTATTTTTTCAAAATCAACTTTAAAAAATTATGTCGGTAAAAATTCCAAAACTACCAAAACTAGATGATTACGAAGCTATTATTTTTGATTTGGGAGGAGTAATCATTAATCTGAATTATAAAAAAACAGAAGAAGAATTTAAAAGACTTTTTGGAACTGATTTTTCAGAAATGTATTCAAAGCAAGGACAGACAGAGATTTTTAATAGATTGGAAACAGGAGATATTTCTGAAGAACAGTTTGTAGAATCTATGAAAAATTTATCTTCTAAAGAAATTTCTCATCAAGAAATTATTACTGCTTGGAATGCTATGCTTTTGGATATTCCCAAAGAAAGAATAGAGCTTTTACAAAAAATTGGAAAAGAAAAACGTATTTTTTTGTTGAGTAATACAAATGAAATTCATAAAACAGCTTTCGATAAAATTGTTTTAGAATCTCATCAAATGGAAGGACTAGAGTCGCTTTTCGAAAAGGCTTATTTTTCTCATTTGGTCAGAATGCGAAAACCAAACAGAGAAATTTTTGATTTTGTAATTCAAGAAAATAACTTGAATCCTCAAAAGACACTTTTTATAGATGATAGTCCACAACATATTGAAGGCGCACTCTTGACAGGTCTGAATGCGTATCATTTGGAAGTTTCTACGCATTCTATTTTAGATTTGAATTAAACTTGACATAAAAAAATATCCTTCATCATTTTTTTGATAAAGGATATTTCACTTTTAGATAGAAAAGCCGTTGTTGGGATTTTAGCGAAGTGACACCAACAACAGGATAATTACTCTTTTTCTACTTTTACAAATTTGGTACGAGTAGGTGTAGTTACTTTTACTAAGTACATTCCTTTTGCTAATCCTTCTAAAGACATATTGATTTTAGATGAATTGATGCTTGTTTTTGTTTTTAAGAGCATTCCTATACTATTATAAATTTCTATTTTATAGGTTGTATTTGCTAGATAAATTTCATTCAAATCAATTGTAAAGTCATTATCTGTAGGGTTTGGATAAATTTTTATTCCTCCCTCTATACTTCCATCAATTTTGGCACTTACTACAGGACTTGCTTTTACTTTTCCATTATTATCAATTTGATTGAGGTAATAATAATAGATTTGATTTGTCTTGACTTCGTCATCTTCAAAAGAATATATATTTGACTTGTTTTGAGCCATCCATCCTATTTTTACAAATTTTTTGTTATCAGTTGAACGCCAAACTTCAAAACCTTTGTTATCTATTTCATTTACTGTTTTCCACTCTATCAAAATAGAACTAGGAAGTAATGGTTTTGCAGTAAGAGAAAGTAATTCTATTGGTAAAATAACTAAGTCTAAGGTCATCGGAACACCAAAATCAGAGAATCCAGACATCCATTCCATCGATGTCGAAACAACGGAATTATCATAACAAAGAGCTGGAAAATTTGGAATTGACCAAGGATCTGTACTGATAGAACGCTTCATAATTGCTGTTTTTGTACTTCCACAAGTACCTGCATTGGTATAGGCATTATTATAGAGAGTTAGTCTATAACTTCCATTTCCAGTAACTTTAGTAGTCAAAGTAGAATCGGCATACGCAGAAAGTGTCCAAAAACCATGGTCTAAAACAGGACAACTTCCAAAGGTAGCTTGACAGCGATATTCAGTAGGCGAATTAGGCGTACTTCCATATTGATTAAAATAACTCAGTATGTATTTTGTATCTGTAATTGGATTTTGAAACTCTACTTTTGCTCTCTCATATTGTAGAGGAGAAATAGTACAGGTTCTAGTTTTATGGTCTGCAATTCCAAAGCCATCTTCTAAGTCATAATTTCCTATAAGTTCTGGTGGTATTGTACATTCATAACGCACACAATAGTTAGAAGCTATTTCTGCTTGCGCTCTAGCTACATTCCAAATACGTATATTGTCGTATTTTCCAGATAAATACCAATTACTTCCTGCATCGCTTCTATATCTACCTACATAAAATTTGTTATTTGTTGCAGCCGTAAGAGTAGTATTTAAGTTAGTGACATTATAACTAGCTGTAGAAACTTCATTTCCATCTATATACACTACTATTTCTGAGCCATTGTATGTCATGGCAAAGTGATGCCAATTATAAGTAGTTGTCGCTGTACTAATCAATCCATTATACGTAAAATCTTTTACAATTCCTCCTCCTAAATCTATTCTAAACTGATTAGTTGTTCCGTTTTTACGAAGTGCAAAGAGTTGTTTGGGCTTGTCTGTACCCATATAAAAAATTGCTCCATTACTTGGACTTGGGTTTATGGAAACCCAAGCCTCTAAAGTACGTGGATTGTCTCCCAAAATAGCTACATCAGCAGGAAATTGTAAATGTCTTGCATTAACAGCATCAGTTACAGCAGATGAATTATCTGTTAGATGAATAATATGATTGTTAGGAAATGGATTTAACTGACAAAATTTATCAGCTGTTGCAGTAGGTATTACCCAATTGGTGGCAATAGTATTTACAATGCTTGCTCTTTTATTAGTTGCTATTATAGCATTACCCAAATTTTCAACAGCTAATCCAACAGGAAAATCATATATCCCCATTGTGTTTATGGCTCTTCTTAATTTTCCTCCTACAAAACGGTCATTCGAACTGTTAGTTGCAACAAACCCTAGTATTGAATTTGGATTTGGATTATGAACTACCACTTCTTTATTTCCTTCTGTTTGTAATATTCCTCTTATGAAATTAAGTGAACCTGTTTTACTAATAACCATATTTTGAGTTCCTGCATCAGATACTTTTACTCGTGGAACATCAAGGGAGTTAGTTTGGTTATTGATGCGTAAATTCTCAAAATTTCCTTGTCCTGTAGCTGTTCGTGTATAGGTTTGTGGTTGCAGACCAATAAATTGTAGAGTAGAACCCAAAGGCATAAAAAGAGTTCCTGAATGCACCATATCTCCACAAACATCTAAACGTTGTCCTGGATTAATAGTTATATTTGCACCATTTTCTATGATGATGTTTCTACATGAACGATTCGCTTTTACAATCGGAAAAGATACTGGAGCTACTCCATTTACTAAAGCAGGAATAACAATATCTTGGCTACAATCTGGAATTCCTGTTTGTCCACAAGGCGCACTCCAATTAGAAAAAGCCCCATATTCCCCAGGTTTTGTAAGGTCATCACCTACCCAAACATATTCTACTGTTCCTACACAAATTGTATCATAAACAAAACACTGCCCCAAATCTACTCTTACAATATAATCTTTTGTTCTTCGTACGTCTACTGTGATTTGGGGTGTAGTTTCTAAGGTTGGATACCACAAATAACCAATAGCTCCATACGTTTCAGCATCTAAAGTAGTATTCGAACCATAAAAAATACTAATATCAGGACCTAAATTGAGAGAGTTAAAGGCAGAAAAATAACCATACCGACAACCACTAGTTGCAGCTCCATTTGTTACTCCCAAATGAAAAAGAGTGCTTGTATTAGTAATAGAAGCAACTCCTAAACTTGCTACTTGAGCAGTTGTTAGGGTGATGCGAGCTGATTTCCAACCTGTTGCACCTGCTACGTTAGTAAAAGCACTTGCTGGAATTGCTGTGTTTACAGCTCCTCCATTTAAAGAAAAATTAGCTTCTCCACCTGTTTTGACTAAAAGAGTAAGGGTGAAATTATCTGCTGTTGAACGTTTTACTTGCACCAAACGAGAACCTGTACAGTTAATAGGGGGTAAAATAGCTGCTCCAGTTTCACATCCATAACCCGACATATGAAGTACATATACAGGCTTATTCGAACTAATATAAGCACTTGGATGAGTAGTAAAATCCATATCAAAAACATACTGCGCTCCTGCTGCTAAAATTGGAATACCTCCAATAGCTGTTCCCCCTCTATTTATTGTAAGCACAGTACCTGCTTGAGTTGCCAAAACATATACTTTCTCAGGTTGTGCAGTTCCTCCTACTCCCAAAGAACCTCGCATAACAATATACTCTTTTCCAATAATATTTGTAGGAACAAGTTGATCGCCTGCTAAATCATAACACCCAGTTGAAGCTCCAGTTTTAATAGAGTCGTGGAAGAGAGTAACTGCAATAGGTTTGGTAGAGGTTATATGAGAGCCTGCTGGCGTATTACCTACTGTGGGCTGTTGGGAAGCTACATTGAATGTTTCTCCTCTATTAAGTATAATGGTACGAGTACCTGCTACTGCTGTCGCCCCTGATGCCCCTGTAGCACTAAAGGTACGAGTAGGTCTTGTAGTAGTAATAGTAATAGAAGTATTATCTTCAGTAGCAACAATTACAAAGCCTGAATGTCCATTTGGAGTAAGTCCTTGATGCGCCCAAGCTGTTTGCATAGGTATCCAAAAATCTGTACCTAATCCATTCTTTCCTTTTAACGCAAAAATATCTGGATTACTACCATATCCAACTTCATAATAAGCTGTTATTTTTGATGTCGATTCTACTAAAATTCCACTAGGAAATTTATTATTATAATTTCTATTTGCATCTGTATTTCCAGTCGCAGCAACCGTCATGCGAGGTGTTTCTATTAAATTTATCCATGTTGTAAGATTGACTTCACCTGTAGCAAAAGCAGCTAAGTTCACTACCTGTGTGGGAAATGAAGCATCTCTGGGCATACTGATAACGACTGTAGCAGGTTTATCTAAAGTAGAAAAACGTAAATAAATAGGATTGTCTCCGTGTCCAGAAGTAATATCGGGAGCAGCAAACCAAAAACGTGTATCTATTTGTGCATAACTACTAATAGGTTTAAAAATAGCAGAAAGCAAGAAAAAAAAGAAGATAAAAATATATAGATTTTTCATGATGTTCGGCTTGAAGAAATAAGAGAATATATAAGGGAAAGAATTACATAAAAATAAACTAATTTATAGTCAAATCTTATGCTAATAAATTTGTCTCTT
Source organism: Bernardetia sp. Wsw4-3y2 (assembly GCF_037126295.1). Classification (NCBI taxonomy): domain Bacteria; kingdom Pseudomonadati; phylum Bacteroidota; class Cytophagia; order Cytophagales; family Bernardetiaceae; genus Bernardetia; species Bernardetia sp. Wsw4-3y2. The sequence continues at coordinate 2,243,029 of NZ_CP147017.1, forward strand.
AAAGCTAACTTTAAAGTTTTCGACGAACATTAAATTTCTACATGTTTAAATCTAATTTTTTATTTTTTTTTGTCCATTTTTTTTTAAAAAAACTACTAACTTAAACTTTTTTACTTTTTGTTTTAAACTATTTTAGTTTTCTAAAAACAAACTTTCTTTAGTAAATTTTAGAGGTAATAAATCTGCAATCGAACTTATTATGTAGATAGATTTACTCTCTCCTTGCATAATCATCCGAATAGGTTTTACTTGTTTATTTTCATACTCAGACATCACTTGACGACACGAACCACAAGGTGAAATAGCAATAAAATCTGTCGCTTGTTGTGGTTTGGCTGCAATAGCAATTGTTTCTATTACTTCATTAGGAAATTGTGTAGAAGCTGAAAAAATAGCTGTTCTTTCAGCACAAAGTCCAGAAGGATAAGCAGCATTTTCTTGATTGCTTCCCAATACTATTTCTCCATTTTGTAATTGAATAGCTGCACCAACTGAAAACTTAGAATAAGGAGCATAAGCCCTTTTTGTGGCTTCTCTAGCTTCATTTAATAAAAATAAATCTTCTTTTGAAAGGTCATTTTCAGTTTCGAAAACAGTAATCTGAATTTGTATTTGATGTGTTTTTGACATAAAAAATATATGTTTAATAATTTTGATATGATTAATGGGAAAGTAGAAAGCAACTAGGTTAGTTTTTTGTTCTAAAAACTTGCGTAAATTTGTAGTGTCTAAACCCTAAGGGTCTTCAAGACCCTTATTAGGGTTTGAGTTTAGAATATTATAATCCTTACTTTTTTTGAAGCAAATAGCCATTTTTTCGCCCAATTATTCCCCTGAACTCGGAGCATGTGCCTCCCGTATTCAGCACTTGGCAGAACGTTTACAAAAAGAAGGTAATCAAGTTACTGTTTATACAACATTTCCCAATTATCCAACAGGAAATATTTTTTCAGATTATAGAAATCTTCTTTCAAAAAAAATCATTCATAGAGAGAATATAAATGGAATAAAAGTGATTCGTTTTTCTTTTTACCCTTCCAATTCTTCTTCGTCTTTTGTTCGTCTTTTTAGCATGCTAACTTTAGCTTTGAGTTGGTTTTTTGCATTTCCATCACTCAAAAAACAGCATCCTAGTATTATTCTAGTTCAGAGTCCTCCTCTTTTACCTGTTTTTACAGTTTGGCTTTTATCGCAACTAATAAAGCTAAATGCCCAAAAAGGATATTCTCCTTCACTTATCCTAAACCTTTCCGACCTTTATCCTCGTGTGCTTTTAGATTTGGGTAGAATTAATTTAGACAAAATAAAAGGGCATACAATATACAATCTACTTTTGAATTTTGAAGCATTTATCTATAAAAAAATGGATTTTATTATTGGTCAATCTGATGAAATAGTAGATTATGTTAAAGAAATAGCGCCTTCTATGCCTGTTTTTTTATACAGAAATGGTGTACATTCTCAATCATTTAAGGTAAAAGAAGATTATAAAATAAAAGGAAGAGAACCTATAAAATTGGTTTATGCAGGACTTTTGGGTGTTGCACAAGGAATTTTGGAAGTGATAGAAAATATAGATTTTGAAAAAGTAAATGCTCAGTTGCATTTGTATGGAAATGGAAATGAACGAGATTTGATAGAAAAATTTATCCAAACTAAATTTCTCAATACTGGTAAAAAACAAACTGTATTTCTTTATGATGCCATCCCTTCAAAAGAAATTGCCCAAAAATTAGCTGATTATGATGCAGCTATTATCATTCAGAAAAAACAAATTTTAGGAACTGTTCCTTCAAAAATATATGAAGCTATGGCAGCAGGATTGCCTATTTTATTGTTTGGAAGTGGAGAGAGTGCCTATTTAATTAAAAAATATAATTTAGGAATTACAATATCTACACAAACATCTAATATTTCATTGTCTGGTTTTGAACATTTGTTTGTAGATACTCGTACCTTAGAAGATAAAATGAAATCAATTGCTGATAAAATGGTAATTGAATTTAAAATACAACACTTGAGAAAGCTCTCTTCTAAAGAAAGACAAATCTTTGGAGAAAATGGAAGAAGATCAGCTCAATATAGTTTTGATAAAGAAGTTCAATTCAAGAATATAAAAGAGTTATTTGACTAAAATTTATTTCTTGAAATGTATATCTGCCAAAAACAAGTTTTTAAAAAAAATAAAGATGTTTTTTTACTATGAAAATTGCTTTTTGCTCACTACTTTTGCAAGTCTGAAAACTAGCTAAATATAAAATACTGAAATTTTGAGTTTAATAAAATCAATATCTGGAATACGTGGAACAATTGGTGGAAAAGTAGGCGAAGGTCTTTCTCCAGTTGATGTAGTAAAATTTGCTGCTGCTTATGGAAAATGGGTTAGTGTTAGTGCAACTCAAAATATATCTGAAGAAGTAGAAACTACACCACAAAACCAAAAAATAATAATTGGACGTGATGCACGAGTTTCTGGACAGCTCGTCTCGCAGCTTGTTAGCTCTACTTTACAATCAATGGGATTTGATGTGATAGACTTAGGTCTTTCTACAACACCAACTGTTGAAATGGCTGTTCCTATGGAAAATGCAAGTGGTGGAATTATTCTTACTGCAAGTCATAACCCAGGGAATTGGAATGCACTCAAACTTTTGAATCAAAAAGGGGAGTTTATTTCAGCAAAAGAAGGAGAGGAAATTTTAAAATTTGCTGAAAATGATGATTTTGAATTTGTAAAAGTTTCTGATTTGGGAAGTTATACTACTGATGATAGTTACATTCAAAAACATATTGAAAAAATAGTAGCACTTCCTTTAGTTGATGTAGAGGCAATAAAAGCAAAAGATTTCAAAATAGCTGTTGATGGTGTAAACTCTAGTGGTGGAATTGCTATTCCAATGCTTTTAGAAGCCTTAGGAGTAACACAAGTAGATAAGTTTTTCTGCGAACCAACAGGAATTTTTCAGCATAACCCAGAGCCACTTCCTGAAAACCTAACTCATATTTGTTCTACTATAAAAAGTGGAAATTATAATTTAGGAATTGTAGTTGATCCAGATGTAGATAGATTAGCACTAATTTGTGAAGATGGAACTCCATTTGGCGAAGAGTATACACTTGTTGCTATTTCTGATTATGTTTTGCAACATCAAGAAGAAGGACAGACAAAAAATACAGTTTCTAATCTTTCTTCTACACAAGCACTCAAAGACGTAACTTTAAAAGCAGGAGGGCAATATTTTGCTGCTGCTGTTGGAGAGGTAAATGTAGTAGAGAAAATGAAAGAGTGTAACGCTGTTATTGGAGGAGAAGGAAATGGAGGAATTATCTATCCTGAGTTACATTATGGACGTGATGCACTTGTCGGAGTTGCTTTATTTTTGACTCAACTAGCAAAGTTTAAAGGAACTACAAAAATGCTTCGTTCGAAATATCCAAGTTATCATATTTCGAAAAATAAAATCGAACTTACTCCTGAAATAAGTGTTGATAATGTTTTAGAAGAGATTTTGGATAAATATAAAAACTATCCAGTCAATACAATTGATGGTGTCAAAATTCAGTTTGATAGTGAGTGGGTTCATCTTCGTAAATCGAATACAGAGCCAATTATTCGTATCTATTCTGAGTCACAATCAGAAGCAACAGCCGAACATTTAGCACAAAAAATTATGCAAGATATTAAAGAAATTATTACGCAATAATTTTTATATATACAGATTTTGATAAAAACCGTTTTGCTTTTTTGATAAAGTAAAACGGTTTTTTCATTCAGAAATAAACATTCAAATCAAAACATTCGTATTTTTGATATATGATTCAAAAAATTTGTAAACTCATTTCTTATATTTTTCATCCTGCACTAATGCCAGTTGTGGGGTATTTGCTTTTTTTCTTTCTTCTAAGCAGTGAACCTTTTGGACAACGACAAATACTGTTTTTAAGCCTTATTTTCTTAGGTACTTTTGTTGTGCCTGCTTTTTTCTTGCTGACTCTACGTTACACAGGTTTTATTTCTTCTCTGAATATGGAAAATAGAAAAGAAAGAGCTGTTCCGTTTATGTTTACTACTATTTTTTATACGCTTTTGGCTTATCTGATGATACAAAAAGTAAGTTATGAAATTCAAGTAGTTTTACTGACTGGTGGTGTTGCACTCTCTATGTGTTTGACTACACTTGTTACACTTTTTCACAAAACAAGTGTTCATACCATCGGAATTAGTGGGCTTTTGGGATTTCTATTTGGTTTCCAAGCAGCAAATACATCGCTTGCACTCTTATTGCCTATTGTCATTTTATTTTTCCTTACTGGAATGGTAATGAGTTCAAGGTTGTATCTAAAAGCTCATACACCGAATGAAGTTTGGAGTGGTTTTTTGATAGGGTTTGGTACTTGCTTTGGAATAGTTGCTATGGTTCTATAAAAAGATTATATTCAAAATAATATCCTTTTAATCAAGTATTTAGTAAAAAATGGCAAACATTTGATAGAAAGTATACGTTTTTTTAAAAAAAAGTGAGTTTTATACAAAAAAAAACTCAAAAAACTTGCATGATAATCATTTTTTTTTGAATATTTCTGACTAAGCACTAAAGTTGCGTTTTATGTAACTTTTTTGTAGAAAAATTTGATAAAGAGAGTTATTTTCCTATTCTATTAAATACTACTTTCAATTTATCGCTCACTATCTAAGCGCAAAAAAATTGGCTAAAAAAACTATCAAAATCGGAACACGAAACAGTCAGCTTGCTATGTGGCAGGCAGAGCATGTACAACGTTTGCTTGAATCCCATGGCTTGGCTACTGAAATAATTGCTATCGAAACCAAAGGAGATAAAATTTTGCACAAAGCAATTTCCAAAATTGGAAGCAAAGGCGTTTTTACGGAAGAACTTGAAGAAATGCTACATACAGGTAAGGTAGACTTGGCTGTCCATAGTGCAAAAGATATGGCTTCGACACTTCCAGATGGATTAGAATTGATAGCATACACTGAGCGAGAGAAAGCGCATGATGTAGTGGTAAGTTATAATTCAGATTTTAGGCTAGATGCTGCTGATAAATGGCTTGTAGGTACTTCTTCTACACGTAGGATAGCAATGCTCAAACATTATTATCCAAATATCAGAACTACAAATATGCGTGGAAATCTTCAAACACGCATGAGAAAACTGGAAGAAGGACAATGTGATGCTCTTCTTTTGGCGTATGCAGGTGTACACAGAATGGGTTTTGAAGACTATATTGTTGATCATTTACCATTAAATGAGTTTACACCACAAGCAGGACAAGGCTCAATGACAATTGAGGTTTCTAGCAAAATAAGCAATCAACTGAGAGAAGATATTCGAAGGATTATTAATGACGAACAAACTGAATATTGTTTGCTTGCCGAACGTGCTTATCTCAAGCATTTAGATGGTGGCTGTAGTATTCCTTCTTTTGTTTTGGCAAAATTAGAAGGTGATATGCTTCAAATTGATGCAGGGTTGATTAGTCTTAGTGGTAAAAAAATTATTCGTAAGTCAGGTAAAATTCATAAAAATGAAGGACAAAAACTAGCTATTCAGCTTGCTCAAGAAGTTTTGGAGGCTGGTGGAGATAAAATTTTGGCAAGAATAAAAAACAAATAGAATAAATATTTTAAAATAATTTTTAATTCAATTATGGAAAACTTCATCAATTATCAAAAATTAGAAGATAGAAAAGAAGAACTTAATAAAAGTTGGAATGACGAAAAAAAAGCCTTTCGTTATATTGTCTTTGAAGACTTTTTTAGCCCAGAAGCTGCTGAAAAAATACATCAAAGTTATCCGAAAGTAAAACAAGTAGACCCAACTGGTAATTTTGAGGAAGATCCAAATTGGAAATATACGACCTATATCAATCAGAATAATAAATTTGTGATGACAGAGTTTGATAATCAGCCTATTATCAAACAAGTTTTTGAAGAACTTAATAGTGATAAGTTACTTCAAATAATAGAAAAAATTACAGGAATAGAAGACTTACAAGCTGATCCAAAACTTTTTGGTGGTGGACTTCATCAATCTACAAAAGGAGCTTTCTTGGATGTACACGTTGATTTTAATTATCATCCTGAAACGAATTATCATCGTAGAATGAATATTATTATCTACATGAACAAGGATTGGAAAAGAGAATACGAAGGATATTTAGAGCTTTGGGATATGGATAAAAAAGTCCAGATAGAAAATGTAGAACCTCGTTTTAATCGCTGTGTGATTTTTGAAACCAATGAAATTTCTTTTCATGGACATCCTCATTCACTGAACACTCCTGACGGACAAAGTAGAAAGTCAATAGCAGCTTATTACTACACTAAAACTCGTCCAGAGAACGAAATTGCACAGGATCATAACACAGTTTATGTAAATGTAGAGGGAATGAAAGGCAGCGTAAAAAACCTCAAAACAGGTGTGCGAGCATTTTTAGAACGTATAAATAAGAAATAGAAGAACTAATTTTTTAAGAAAATTCAATTTTGTATTCTAGTCCTATTCTATCAAATAGACTTTCTTTTTGATAGAATATTTCTTTTTGTCCTTCTGTTAGTTCTCTATTATTTTTTTGATTAACCACTACAAAATCAATTGCTTTTTTGGGATTTCCTTGTCCATCACAAACTAAAAAATTGATTATTTCATTTTCTAAATTTTCAAATCCTTCTACTATTTCAGAGTGATTTTCTTCTAAGAAAACAGAAATAGCAATTTGAGGATAAACAAAGTGTTCTTCTCTTCGAAGGTGCTTAAAAAACTGCAAATGCTGTGAAGTGGGAAATATAGATTTTACTTTTCCTGAAAACTGTAATGGATTTTTTGCTTTTGCTTTTTGGGTTTGTCTTTTTTCTAAGGCATCTTTGCAGTTGTCGCACAAATAAGGCACAGGATTTTCCCAAGGCTGATATTCATATACTTTTCTATTGGCATAATAATCATTCCTACGATTTAGAAAGTGATTTGGCATTCCACATAAATCACACTTTGATTTTTTGATATAAGCACGACTGTATTTTGCTACTTTATTATGAATTTGGCGAGGCTTTAAACGAAAATTCAACGAGAGTTCGGCAAGTGTATAACGAAATTTTTCTTTTGCATCAAAAAGCTCTTGCTCTTCTGTATTTAGAAGCCAATAACAACGACAAAGTTCTTTTTCGTCTTCATCTTCAGTTAGATAATCTATTTCTATTTCTGGCAGCATTTTCTTTTAAATTATGAATTGATATGTGGTTAAGAATTACCTACATATTCTACAATAAAATCATTCTCTTTGGTCTTCCAATGATTTTCTAAACCTTCAATTATAGAGAAAAACTGTTTATAGTCGTTTTTGTTCTTTTCTACTTTATTCATATTCTTGATAATGAGTTTGTAGTTTTTCTGTTCTATCCACTCCAAATGAGTCAAATAATCATCTAAGGCATCAAGGTTTGAAACAATAGAAGGAATAGAAAAAGCAAGACTAAATTCTTCTATCAAATTTTTATAGCTTTTAAATTTAGAAGAGTTTAGTTCTGTTACAAAATATTCTTTGTCTTTTATTTTTTCTATGTATTGCATATTATTTACCTATAACTAACCAATAACTTAAATTTACCGAATAGCAGGACTTTCTTTTTTGAAGGTCACATTACCTTCCTCCTCTTCTACTATAATTGTAGAATCATTTACAATTTTTATATTTAGCTCATATTCACCAGTAGAATCTACTGCATATATTTCTTTTTCGTTCAGAAAAGAGTAATTACATTCAAAGACAGAATAATCATAATTAGCAGTGTCTTCATCTACTGTTTCAACATTTACTGTAAGTAGCTCGTTTGATATAAATTTTAATATTACTACTGCGTCACTATCTACTTGACTTTTCCAACTACCTTTTAATTTTTCGTAAAAATCTACCGTTTCAGATACATTTTCGTTATTTGTTTGCTTAAACAAAAGAGCCAATCCAAAATAAACAGAAATAGAAATTAAGCAGATTATTGATACAGACTTCCAAGATACATCACTCAAACCTTTAAAAAAGTAGGGTAAAGCAATGACTAAAAGACCTCCTACAATAGCAAAAGCAGTACTGAATATAATACCTTTCATACCAGACCCAAAAGGTATGTCAAGAAATAGCATCGGAAATAACATAAATAATATCGTAAAAAAGGCAGCTAAGAAGATGAACGGTTTTGTCTTATTATCCATAATATAAGATTGTTGAAATAGTTTTTTGATTAGTATAAATTTTTCATTCAACTGTGTTCTTGTTGGTCTTTCATAATCCCAAAAGAATAAAAAAAATGCCGTTGTTGTGTCTTTAACTTCGGCTTGCTGTTGTGACGACCAACAACAAACACTACTACAAATCTATTAATCTTCTCTAAAAAAAAGAGTATTTAATTCAAACAACAAGAGAGCAATCATTTTGCCTAAGCTCGTGCGTATTTCTGTTGTTGGTCAACGTAACGGCAAGCAGAAACTAAAGACCAACAACGGCGTGGTATATTTTACAATAAAATCATTTTATTTAAAATATTAAATTTGTTTTTATGTCAATTTATTACTTACTGTATCTTATTTAAAATTAAAATAATTATGAAAAAAGCATTCTTAATTTTGATGCTTTGCTCTTTCATTTTTTCCTGTAAAAAAGAGGAGGAGCAACAAGTCGTAAAAGACTTAGAAATGGTTTTAGCCATAGGAAATGTAGAAATATCAGATCAAATACCTGAGGAAAAGATAGGTGCTTTAGAAATAGTATCAGGATTCTATCAAGGAGATGTTTCTGATGTAGGTTCAAGAAATGGAAGATACGAAGAAAATACATTTTTAAGTTGTCATATTAATACTTTCAAAAACTCTGTACAATTACATACTGTTCTAAATAATGGACAGCCATTGTACTATACGCTTTCTGTAGATGTAAAAGAAGATGAATCTGTAAGTATAAATGCAGAATCTACTGCTATATCACTAATGTTTTTACATAAATTACTAATAACAGAAAACCCTTCTACTGCAAATGTAATTATTGAAAAGATTAAAAGTTCTCAATCATTTCCTAGTTTAGTTAGAGAAGTAGAAACAATACAGAAAAGAGGAGCTATTAATAATTTATCGCCTAATATAAATACGGATGACTTACCAAGCTATAAAAGGGTTTTAGTGGAAACTTTAGTTCAGTTAAATCAAAACTACTTTATAGAACAAGATGGACTAGAAGTAATAGAAGTAAATGAAACTGACAAAGAGATAACATTTAAAATTAAAAATTATAGAAAACGCTATGTAGCAGTTTATGCAGAAAAATATAAGAATGGACAATTAACAAACACGCAAATATCTCAAACAGAAGGGGAAGTTAGATGGCTAGATTTTCAATATGTAACCTCTGGTAGTTTCTCTTGGATAGAAGGTTTATTAACTTTCTCTGACCAAATTACTCAAGAAAGCTCTACATTTAAAGTAAACAAGGAAGATGCAGAACTAATTTATTTAAAATGTTATGGATTAGGACTAGCTGAAAATTCATTTCCTTCAATTACTAGTCAGTCTTTTGGGAGAGGAACAAGAGCAGTTTCGCTCACAGCAGTATTTGATTATGCTATACCTATAACTTCAATAGTTACAGGGATTAAAAATTTACCAAAAGGATCTGAATTTAGAGGGCGACCTAGTGATGACCCTTTGAGTAAAATAATAGAAAAATGGACATTAGGATTAGCAAGAGATACAGGTTTTCATCAAGACATAACGAATGCAACAATAAATAATAGTACAGAAGACATACTAAAAAGCATAATGCTTTTTACGACTGATTTTATGGGAGATAGGGAAAATGTTAAATTATTCTACGATTTAATAAAACAAAATTTCAATCTTAGTGGTAATTTTTCTCAAGAAACTTTACAAAAGAGTCTTTCTTCTGTTAATTCTATATTTAGAGCAGCTAAAATAGTAGAGGGTGGAGTTAATGTTACAGAATCAGCTTTAGCAACATTATATAGCAAGTGGGAAACCGAGTTTAGAATTGAAGTTAATGGTTATGTAGAACCAACTCCAACTACCCCAATAGAAGGTTTGCATGCTTACTATCCTTTTAATGGTAATGCTAATGATGAAAGTGGAAATGGAAAAGTAGGAGTAATTAGTAGAACAGAACTTACTAATGATAGAAAAGGAAACGCAAATAGTGCTTATTTATTTTCAGAGGAAAGTTCGATTGAAGTTCCACGTCCATTTTCTCGTAGAAATCATGTATATGATGATGGAACTGTAAGCATTTGGTTTAAACCTAGTGAAGTCAAAGATGGAGCAAATTACCACTACATCTTTAGTAGTCCTGGAATTGGAGGTAATCTTGCTGCGCCAGATGTCGAGATTTATCTTTCTAATAAAAACCTAACAGTTAATTTAGAAAATTATCCAAGAACCGACTTTCGTCATTCCATTAGACAAGAAGATGTAGGAGAGTGGATAGGTAATTATTATAATATTGTAGTAACATGGTATGCTGTTGAAGAAAATAAAAGAAACATTAGCATTTATCTCAATGGAACACTTCAAAAAAATGAAATTATTAGTCTTGGGTATAGTTCTGAATTGTTATCAGCTAGTAATTTTACATTGAAGTTGTTTAAGAATGTTTGGTTGTCTGACAATTTTTGTGGAAACACAAAAAGTATTTATATTTAGCAATGGAAAATTTAGAATTATATGAACACTTACTCAATTTGTCTTCTGTAAAAGTAGAAGCTGTTGAATTGACAAAAGACAAAGTTACTATTTCTTGTAAATTATCAACGAGTTCTTGTATTTGTCCTACTTGTGGTCAAGTTAGTTCTCAAGTTCATCAGAGTTATAAACGCATTGTTCGTGATTTAAATTTAATTTCAAGAGAGGTTTATTTATCCATAAAAATACGTCAATTTTACTGTAAAACCTGTACTAGTTATTTTACTGAGTCACTTGATTTTGCAGATGCGAATAAATCTCATACTCATCGTCAAGAAGATTTTATGTTTATGGTGGCTCGGAAACAAAGCTATTCAGAAAGTGCAGTCATTTTAAATGTTCATCCTAAAACGGTTGAGCGTACAGTTTTGTCTCTTTGTAAAGAACGAGTTGATTTAGCCCAACGTTATGCTCAAGTAAAACGTTTAGGAATTGATGAACAAAGCCATAGAAAAGGTAAGAAAGATTATCTATGTGTTTTAACAGATTTAGATAGAGGAACACTAGTAGATATACTAAAAAGTCGCAAAAAAGAAGATTTGATTGCTCATTTTGAGTCGTTAGGTAGTTCCTTCTGTGAGCAAATTACAGATGTTTCTTGTGATTATTGGAGAGGTTATATTAGTGTAGCTCAACACTGTTTTCCTAGTGCAACTATCGTTTTAGATAGATTTCATGTGACTAACTTACTCAATAGTTGTGTTGATAAATTTCGTAAACTGCTCAGAAAGTCAGAAACTGATAACCTAAATTATCGCCGTTTAAAGTGGATTTTATATAAACAATATCATAACTTATCAGACAAGGAATTAATTAACTTACAACTTTGTTTTGAAGATTGTCCCTTGTTAAAAGAAGTCTATTGGAAAAGAGAACAGTTTCATCATATTCTTGATAATAACCAAAAAATAGAAATAGTACTACAAAAAATAGAGGAATGGGTAGGAAGTATGAATGAGGAGCTGAAAAACATCTTTAAATCGTTTACAAATACTTTAAATAGTACAATGGAATATGTAGCCAATTATGTCAAAAATTCATTATCAAATGCTGTAACAGAGGGATTAAATAATCTAATTAGAAGTATAAGAAGAGTCGCATTCGGAATGCCTAACTTTGAGCATCTAAGATGGAGAGCATTAGCTATTTCAAACTAAAACACAAAAATTGTCAGACAACCGAATGTTTTTTTCTAGTTCTGGCAAATATTAAAGTAAAGGCTAAATAGTGTAAACTTTGCCACGTATGAATTTTAGTTTCGTACCTCATAATTAAGGCTTTGAAAGCATCTAACCACGCATTAGTTCTTTCAATAACGAATCTCAATTCATACATTTCTTCATCTTTAAATGGTTGATTATCAAGGTCTTTTTTATTTCTTTTATTAAAATCTATATTATCTACAATATCTAAATGATTACAAAAAGAACGAAAGGCTTGTGTATCAAAGGCTGCATCAGCATTGAGAAAAATTCCTCCTTCTCTAATTTGAGAAGCATTCAAATCATCTATCATAGATTGCATATTTTTTTCAAGTTCAAAAGCATCGTGATGATTGCCTGCTCTTGGAACAGACATCGCTACTGGAATACCATTTTTATCCGTTAGAAAAAGTGCATTGGTTGTTTTTCCTGCTTTTCTTTTGGAATATCCAATACCTTCTCCTCCTCGTTTAGCTGAAGTGTGGCTGCCGTCTAGCTGACAAATAGAAAAATCTAATTCTCCACGATAATCTTCTAAATACTTGATCCATAATTTCTTCCAACTTCCTAATTTTGACCATTTATTATAATGGTAATATACTGTATTCCAGATAATTGATAAGTTTCCGAAAAATTGTTTCATAGGAAGTTCTCGCCATTGACTCCCTGATTTTAAGCGATACACAATGGCTTGGATAATACGCCAAAGAGCTACTTTTATACGACGACCTTTTGTAAATTGATGTAAATAAGGTAAAATATTTTCGGTTATAAATTTTTTTGATAAGTTTACGTACATAGAGGGAAAAATAGTTAGATTGAAAATGTGATGATTTACAAGTATAACTATTTTGACCTCTTTTTAAAAAAATAAATCACCATTCTTAAACAAGTTCATTAGGAAAAATGCCTTATCAAAGAGAGAATCGAAATTTTATAGGAGTGATAGATGATTTAAGAATCTATGAACGTGCGCTAAGTCAAGAAGAAGTAACTGCCTTATACAGAGAATAAACTTAATTACAAAACGCTAATCCAGTTAAAACTGAATTAGCGTTTTTACTTTACTCCTCCAACTTCTTAAAATACTCATTCACTTGCTGCTTGTAATACGGACTAAGCGCAGGAGGAATCGTTTTTAAAAGTTCGATTTGTTGTTCCTTTTGCTTGAAATATTCCTCAAACTGTGGAGGAACTCTTCGTTTGTTTACTTTTGCTTGTTCGGCTTCTCTTTTTTCGTCTAAATCACGTTCTCTTTCGGCTTTTTCAGATTCTAAAAGACGTGTCATAATTTGCTTTTGGCGTTCGATGAGTTCTTGGGTTAGGCGTTTGTTTACTAGATCTTCTTCGGTTTTTTCCATGTCTTTTATCATTTTGGACATATTGCCACCGTTTCCTTGCGAACCTCCGTCTTGATTGCCGTTTTCGCCACCTTCGCCTTCACCGTCTTGCATTCCATTTTGTCCTTTCTGACCTCCTTCTTTACCTTCTTTTCCTTCCTTGCCGTCTTTGCCTTTTCCTTGTTGCATGGCTTTTTGTAAGGCTCTGCGTAAGGCTTCTTGTTGTGCTGCAATTTTGGCAAGACCTTCAGAAAGCTGCCTTCCCGATTTTCCACTTTTCTTTAGGTTTTCGATTTGTTGATTGATAGATTGTTGCATTTCACTCATTGACGGACTTCCATTTGGTTTACCTGACTTTGGCTTTCCCATTCCCATCTGTGACATAGATTGTTGCATTTGTTCCAAAACATCATTGAGCATCAACGCCAAATTATTAATCGAAGTCATGACAGATTGCTGACGACTAGCAAGCATACGAGGATTTTTACGGTCTTTTACCTCTTGCGTAACCTGTGCCATATAATCGTTCATATCAGTAAGTTCACGCATAACGAAACTCTCAATCTGAAAGACACGAGAAGCCAACGCACGAAGACTATCCTCAACAATCTCTGCGTCATCTTTTAGTTTTAATTGATCTTGACTAAGCGTAATATATTTTGGGTCTCGCTGGTCAATTTCATTAAAACCATTCATAATTTCTTCCTGTTCAAACGAAAGTTTCAAAAGATTTTCCAAAAGCTGACGCAAATCGTCGTAATCTTCTTGTGCTTGTTCCATTTCTGCAGAAGAAGTCATTTGTTGCATCTGCTTCGCCATTTCTTCCATTTTTTCACCAGCATTTTCTTGAGATTGAGCTGCTTTTTTCTTTTCTTTTTGCTCTAATTGCTCACTACTTTGCTCTTGGTCTTTCGAAACTTCTTCTTCTTTTTTCTTGGTGTCTTCTAAGTCTTTTGGAGTTTTGAGTTCTTCATTCATTTTGTCCAATTCCTCTAGCTGCTCTTTCATTTCCTCAAATTTTTCATTGAGTTCTTTCTGCTCTTCTTTGATTTCCTCGTTTTTGGCAGCGTCTTTTTCGGCATCTTTCTCAGCGTCTTTTTTGCTTTGTTTTTCTTCTTTTTCTTGCTGCTCTTTGGTTTCTTTAGCGAGATCTTTTTGTTCTTTGGCAAGATCTTCAAGCTGTTCTGCAATGTCTTGCATTTTCTTGTCGACTTCCAATTTTTTGAACATTTCAAGCGTTCTATCCAACTCCTTTTCAAGATTCATTTCTTTGTTTTGGAGTTTTTCTAAAACTTCTTTTATTTCTTCACTATTCGATTGTTCTTGCAAAAGTTCTTGTAGTTTGTCGTACAATTCCTTTGTTTTTTCGTCCATAAGTTCGTCCATCAATTCCTGCAATTTCTTTGATTTTTCAGCAATTCGTTCATCTTGTTCTGTAAATTTTTCTTGCTGTTCATTGAGCTTTTTGTTTTGCTCTTGCATTTTTTTAATGTCTTCTTCTAATTGCTTTTTTTGCTCTAAAAGTTTTTCCAAATCTTTTTGCTGTTGCCAATTTAGATTCTTTTTACCTTTTAAATCTTCGGCAAGTTTCTTTAATTTTTTATTCAAATCTTGTGCTTCTTCTAGCGTTTTATCGATTTGAGATTCTGCACTTTTGCTTGTTTCTGAAACCGATTCACGCATTTCAGATTCTTTCGGAATCTTGAAACGATAACTTCCTGTTTTGCTACTTTTTCTACCTTTTACACCATCATTATCCCAAACTTGTACAAAATACTCCAATTCATCTCCTGCTTGAAGATTCAGAGGCGTTAATTCTACTTGATGGAAATATTGTTGATTAATCGCATTTGGATTGAATTTAAGAGGCAATGATTTATATTCACTTGTTTTCTTACTTGAGTTTGTCCCTGAGGTAACACGATAGTTAAAACGCAAATTCGTAATTCCATAATCATCAGAAATATTTCCTCCCAACATCAAATAATCGTACATCACCGAATCTTGAAATTGATTGAGCGAAACCTTCGGAAATTCATCTTGAATAACTGTCAATAAATAACTAATCTTTTCTTTGTTTTTGCTGTATTTATTTTCCAATTCTATTTCAAAGGCTTCGGATTTCAAAGCTGTAGTTTGAAGTAAAAATCCATCATCTGCTTTTTTAGCTGTTTTTACGTTGGTAGAATCGTCTGAGATAATCGAAACGAAATTTAGCTTTTCAGTTTCTTGTGTCTGAAAACGCCATTCAATTTGTGTTCCTGCTGGAACGATAAGATTTCCTGTATTTTCCAGACGTTCATCTTTTTTCCCTGTATAGTTTGGATAATTGAGATAAGCTACAAAATTGCGAAGCTGTGGACGCTCACGAACAATAATTTCATACATCTTTGAAGTATAACCTTCGCCTTCCAATGAAAACTCAAACGGACGTTGAATATTTGTAAATTGATAGGAATATGAAGAAGCCGAATTTTTGTCTAATTTAATTTTACGACCATTTTCTGTAATCAAAAATACTTCATTTGGAAAAGCCTCTCCACTCAAATTTACATCAAAATTCAAATCTTCGCCTTTAAAAGCAATAAGTTGTTTTGTATCGACAGAAAACTGAAACGGTACTTTAGGCGCAAAATCTTGTTCATAATTGACCAAACGAACGGCACTTGCTTTATAAAAATCCAAATCCCAAATCAAAAAAGCAGCAATCAGAACAATAGGAATAAATAAAAAACGAAGATAACGACGGTTTTGCTCGTACTTAATGGCATCAGCAAAAGAAATAGGTGCAAACTGTGAGGCTTTTTGTTCGATACTGGCTTGATACAAATCTGAACTTTGAGCATTCGAACTTGTAGAATGCAGTTGCAAAACGTTTAATAAACGGTCTTGAACTTGTGGAAAATATCGCCCAATTTGCTTGGCAGCTTCGTTGTGAGGAAGTTGTTTGTCTAGCGTAAAAAGTTGATAAATCGGAATAATTACCCAATAAACAAGGGAAAAAATACTGACCGAAATAAAACTATAAAACAAAACAGCTCTAAAAGTAGAACTAAAATTACCGAAATATTCCAAAATACTCACAATAGCAAACGCTCCCAAAAATGCCGAAATAGCAAGTAGAGAACCTTTTAGAAGGAGGTTTTTGTAATATTTTCTTTTATAGGATTGGATATTGGCATATAATGCCTCTATTGATGTTTTCATTTTTTTATTCTGTTCATTTAAACCTATAAGGTTTTCAAAACCTTATAGGTTTGGGAGTTATAATAACTATACAAGTTACTCAATTTCAAGATAGATTGAAAAAAGATTGTACTTTAAAAAAGTTAAAGTTTTATTTAATTTCAAATTATAAAGCGTAAATAAAAAAGCAGTTGTTCTTTGTTAGTGTTGATATATCCATTAATTTTATAATAATGAATGAACTACTATTTTTTCGTTTCATCTAGCATTTTCAAAATCAGCGTCCTGACGGTATCCTGATGTGTCCAAGGAATAAAATGATTTGCTTCTGGAAGAGTGTTAAGTTCAAAAGAAGGATTGTTTGCTAATTTTTCTTTTAAAAAAAGAGCATGTCCATAAGGAACAATTTTATCTTTTTGTCCGTGCAAAACTAATAGTGGAACTTTTATTTTATCAATATCCTTCTCAATCGCTTTCAAATCTTCTTGTAGGTGTAACATTTCCTTATTTGAAACTGTAAGTGCAGCAGGAAGCCACCAACGCACAAAAACAGACTTTGCAGCACCATTATACCAACGAGGAACAGTTAGTTCTGCCGAAGAAAGACCTGCTAAACTTACTATGCCACTCATCATATCAGGATAGTCAATAGCCATTTGAAGAATAACAGCACCACCATAAGAATGAGAAATTAAAATAGGCTTTTGTTTGGTAGAATCTTGATATTTTTCTAAAACTCCTTTATAAAAACGAGCTTGTTCTTTTAGGTTTTTCTCATAGTTTCCAAAATCAGATTTTCCATATCCTGTTCTATCCAAGGCAACCATATTTGTACGAGAAAGTAAAGTAGAATCTTTGAAATAATCTAAAAATGCACTCCAATCTCCTGGAGAACCATGTATAAAAAATAATGTGGGAAGTGAATCATTTCCAATTTTGGCATAATGAATCTTGCGCTCTTCGAACTCTACATAGTCAAAGGTAGGTTTGAATTTTTGATCTTTAAATTCTTTTCTTACTTTTCGATCACTAATTCGGAATTGCATACAGCTAGAAATTAATTGTAAACCTATTATTAAGAATAGAAAAATATAAGTTCGTTTTCTACGAAAGATAGTTTTGAAAAATTGATTCATGTAGGTTAAGTAGTTGAAGGTAAGTAAGAAAGTAGATAATTCTTTAGATGAAGAACATTGTTCTTTACCAACTGTTTTATGTTCAAATCCTTATAATTTCATAAAAAGAATTTAAAAATAACTATTTCTATTCAAAAAAATTATTCGTATTTTGTCATTCATTCAAGAAATAAAAACAAAAAAACGTATTAATCAGATTAATGAATAATTTTCGTCTTACTATTTGGCAACGCATTTTTGGAGGATTTTCTATTCTCCTTCTGCTCTTTATTGTAGGGGCAGTTACGCTGATTGTACAGCTCAATCAAAATGTAGCACAGATAGACGAATATACAGAAGTAGTTCAGCCTTCTGTTGAAAATCTGAAAGAGCTTCGCAGTCTTGCCAATAATTCTATGCGACTCATTACAAGTTATGTTTATTTTCAGAGTGAAAGTCAAAACGATGCAGCCAAAAACTCTCTTCGCAAACTCCAAAGTAAAACTTATCCTGCTGTCAAAGATAAACTCATTTCACTTTCAGAAGGTTGGCAAAATGATGAAGAAACCTCTTTTGAAATTTTGAATAATACCTTTATTGCAGTAGACAGCATGCACAGTATCGAACAGCGTATTATTTCCATATTAAACAATAAAAATGCAACTGAAAAAAATCTTTTAGTACAAGAAGCAGGTTTTCAACTCCAAATGCAGGGATTGAATGCTATCTTTGAGCAGATAAAATTAGATTTAGAAGTCTTAATAGAAAACAAAAAAATAGCAGGACAACAAACACAAGATGCCGTTAATCGTGCTTCTGTTACACTTCGAAATGAGGCTATTTTTGTAAGTATAATTGCTATTATTTTAGGCTTTTCATTGGCATTTTTCTTGGCTCAAAGTATTATCTCACGTATAAAAGTAGTAAAAGATAGTATAAAAAAATTGAGTGAAGGAGTTTTGCCACGTTTTGAAAAGTATAAAGATGATAAAGAAAATGCTCAAGTAGATGAAATTGGAGAAATGGAAATTGCATTACAAACGCTTATACTTGGATTAAAAGATACATCAGATTTTGCGAAAGAAATTGGTCAAGGTCATTATCAATCTGATTTTACGCCCCTTTCTGAAAGAGATATTTTGGGGAATTCCTTGCTCAAAATGCGTAATAATCTGAGAGAAACAGAAGACAGCGCAAAAGAAAGACGATGGAAAAATGAAGGTACAATGCTTATTTCAGATATTCTAAGAAATAGTAATCGTTCATTTGAAGAAATTACAGACGAACTCATTACAGCTTTAGTGCGCTATTTAGAAGCAAATCAAGGAGGTTTTTTCTTGAAAGAAATGGAAGGAAGACATGAACAATTGCGACTAATGGCATATTATGCGTGGGATAAAAAACGCTTTTTGGATAGTACCATTCAATTAGGCGAAGGTTTGACAGGACAAGCATGGCAGGAAGGACAAACAATGCACCTTACAGATGTGCCTAAGGAGTATGTTACTGTTACTTCTGGTCTTGGTAAAGCAAATCCTCGTTCTATTTTGATTATTCCTATGCTTCTCAACAAACAAGTATATGGAATGATAGAGATAGCGTCTTTTAAGCAATTTGAATCGTATCAAATTGAATTTTTAGAGACAATAGGAGAAACAGTTGCAGCTACGCTTTCTATTTTACAAAGTAATGTCACAGGTCAGCGTTTGCTTCAAGAATCTGAACAAATGACACAACAATTACGAGCGCAGGAAGAGGAAATGCGTCAAAATATGGAAGAACTTCAAGCTACCCAAGAAGAAATGGGAAGGGTTCAGAAAGAATTACAATATAGAAACGAACTTATCCAATCTAGCTTTTACTTGTTAGAGTTAGATTACAAAAAGAATATTACGAGCATAAATAATTTGGCTATTGATGTTTTAGGGTATTCCAAATCAACTCTTTTAGAGCGTTCTGCCTTTGGAATTTTTGCACAAGAAGGCGAGCTTCAACAAGGGTTTAATACAATGGCACAAGGTACAATTTGGAAAGCTGAAACAACAATGCTTAATCGAACAGGAGAAGAAATTTGGATTCAGGCTATCGGTGTGGCTCTTTTTAATAATTCTGGAACAATTGATCGTTATGTACTTGTTTTGGCAGATATTTCTCAACTCAAAGCTAACGAAGCAAAAGTAAAAGAACAAACTACAAAAATAGAAGAGAGTAGAAATGCTGAAAAAAGACGTTCTGAATATGCGTTGCAAGCTCAAAAAAATATGTTAGAAAAGTTAATTGCTAGACATAACTCAGAAAAAGAAGTTCTACAAAAACGTATTGAAGAATTAGAGCAGAAATAATGATTAAAAAATAACTATCTGGACTTCTAGTTGTCAATTATTAATGGTTAATTTGTAATTAATGAAACTACAATTACAAATTTCTGTTTTTATCAAAAACTGAATAAGATAACTAGAAATGATAAAGCAAACTAATTCCCTGCCCACTTATATTACCTTTGAGCCTTTAGAAAAAATAATTTCATTGCTTCAAAACAAGCAAGTAGCTGTTTTGGTAGATGAAAATACGAAAAGAGATTGCTATCCTATTTTAGATAAAGTCTTTGAAAAGGCTAAACTTCAAAAACCTTTATTGATAGAAATCCCATCAGGAGAAACCAATAAAACACTAGAAACCTGTACACATATTTGGTACGAACTTACCCAAAATCATTTTGATAGAAAAGCTATTTTGATTAATTTAGGTGGTGGAGTAATTGGAGATATGGGAGGTTTTTGTGCTTCTACTTACAAACGAGGAATTGATTTTATTCAGATTCCTACCACACTTTTATCACAAGTAGACGCTAGTGTAGGAGGAAAGTTAGGAATCGATTTTAATGGTTTTAAAAATCATATCGGAATTTTTCAAACGCCTTCAAAAGTTTGGATTCATAGTCCTTTTTTAAAAACATTACCTCAAAATGAAATGCGATCAGGTTTCGCAGAAGTAATAAAACATACACTTATTGCAGATAAAAAGGCATGGCAAAAACTTTTAGACGATAAAGATATAATTAAGAATAGTTTTGAAAATCAAAGCGAAATTGATATAAAAAATGAATTGATAGATAAAATTGTAGCTCACTCGGTTGCTCTAAAAGCTAAAGTAACAGAAGCTGATCCAACTGAAAAAGGATTACGCAAAATTCTCAATTTTGGTCATACAATCGGACATGCTATTGAATCTTATTTTATAGAGGAAAATATAAAAGAGAGTAAAAAAGGTACTATTACCAAACCTGTTTTTCTGCATGGAGAAGCTATTGCACTAGGCATGATAGCAGAAAGTTACTTTTCAGCTTATCTGTGTAAAGAATTATATCCACATCAAACATTTATTTCAGAAAATGATTTTGTAGCAATCAGAAATTATATCAATTCTATTTTTGAAGATACAATTATCGATTTTAGAAAAGCTATTCAAACAGAAAATACAGCACAAAAAATAACGGAGTGGGCAAAACAAGATAAAAAAAATGCTCAAAATACAATTTTGACTTGTGCATTAGAAGAAATTGGAAAAGCAACTTTTGATATTTCTATTTCAGAAATACAAATTTTGGAATGTCTAAAAAATATTTAGAAAATAATAATTGGATAAGATATTGCTATTATTAACACTAAAAAAAAATCATACAAACCCTCCCAATCATTTTAAAACCTCTGAAAAGAATAAAAATTTAATTTTTAATGGAAATAATGAGATTAAATTCAGTTTTTTTTGTGTAAAAATAACTCTATTTATCTTTATAATTTGTATCTTTAAAAGTAAATAGTTTCTTTGAAGCAGGTAAGTATTTATGAATAAAAATGCAATTCATCTAAAGCTAGAAGTAAATTGTATGCAAATAATTGGGAATTAAAATAGTTAAGTAAACTAAAAACTCTGTTTGTATGAATAGTTGTATAAATAATGGGAAATATCAACCAAGAATTAGAGCGTTTGCAACTTATTTCAGATTTTCTGAAAGGTAAATTCTCGCCTAAACAATTAGAAAAATTTAATAAAAGACTGGAAAATGACCCTGTTTTGCAAGAAGAATTGTATAAACATAAAAAGCTCGTGGAACTTTTGAAAAAAAAACAAGAGCAAAATATTTCTTCTTTATTAGACCAAAAAAATGACGTTGATTATATGAAACAAGAACGTATTTATCGGAGAAATCAACTTCGCCAAGAACTTGAGAAAATCAAAGAACAGAAAACAGAACAACAACAAAGTTGGGAACGTAAAGTTGCTCAATCTAATCAGCCATCGATTTATAAGATAGCTGCTGTGTTCTTTGGGGCAATAGCTATTGGAACAAGTGTTTTTGTAGTAGCCACTAGTCTTATTGATGAGCAAAATGAAAAAGCATTACAAGCAGAAATAAGTGTTCCTACACTTGTTGAAGTAGAAACTAATCCAGCTGATGCATTAGATAAATCAGAAGATAATTCTCTTTTTTCTTCTAAAAATAAAGAAATAATAGCACAAAATTCGACAACTGAAAAAGATAGAACTACTACTTCCCAACAACAACAAACAATTTCAGAAACAGAAAATTTACTTGCTTTTCAGCCAATAGCCGAATTAGAA
Source organism: Bernardetia sp. Wsw4-3y2 (assembly GCF_037126295.1). Classification (NCBI taxonomy): domain Bacteria; kingdom Pseudomonadati; phylum Bacteroidota; class Cytophagia; order Cytophagales; family Bernardetiaceae; genus Bernardetia; species Bernardetia sp. Wsw4-3y2. The sequence goes on from NZ_CP147017.1 coordinate 2,265,252, forward strand.
AATAAACTCAATCAAAATACTCGTAGTTCAATTAATTTGAAATCTCCCAATACTGATGTCGAAAATTATACTCAAAATTTAATTTTTGAATGGAGTGGAACAAGCGAGGAAGAAATTTATTTGGAAGTCATCAACTCAAGGAAAGAAACAACAAAATTTGAAAATCTTACAACTCCTTTTACTTTAGAGCAAAATTTTGAGAAAGGAATTTATTATTGGGTTCTTCAAACAGATAGTGAGGTAATAAAAAGAGGCAAGTTTTTAGTTAAATAGACATTATTCAATACTTCATTATCCAGTTTTTTTGTTCCTCTGTATCTGGAATTCTCAATCCTCTAGCATCACTTATTTTTTCGATAGCTTTCAAATTAGAAACTCCTTGTTCTATCAAAATAGCTGAACAAAGCATTCCAGCACGTCCAATTCCTGCTCTACAATGGATAATTATTTTTTCGTTTTTATCAAGAATATTATTGATTCTTTCTACTAATTTTTTTGCTAATTCTCTAATCTGAGCAGTTTGTTTTTCAGTGGGAACACTTCTATCAATAATTGGGAGCGAAATAAAATCAATAGCATATTTTTCACAGATAGATTTTTCATTTTGTAATCCCAAATCAAAACTTTCTTCTCTTGTCAGCAAACTGACTAAAATGTTTAGTTTTTGGTTGGAAAAATGGATAATATCTTCTTCTAAAAAGTTATCTGAATTTGGTTTTGGCATAATTGCCAAGTTTTTAGTAATCCAAAATATTCTTGTTTTCATAATTCAGTAAGGTTTAAAGTTTTTTTGATTGTAGATTTGATTATTTTTGTGATATGAATTCTATTTATTTTCTAGTTTATCTTTTTCCACTTTTTAGTTTCCTATTTTCTTTACTGAGTTCCATCTTCTTTTCTGCTAAAAAAGAAACAGACTACTCAAAAAAGAAGGTAGAATATGCTGCTCTTATTTTTTCTTTTTTTGCGTTGTTAGCTACAAGCACGCAGCTTTTTGAGATTTTTAATACAGAAAAAATCATTGAAAATTCTTTTGTATGGGCAAATACAGGAACAAGAGAAATAAATATTTTGATAAAGATAGATTCTCTAACAGCCTTTTTTCAGTTTGTAATTAGTCTTATTGTTTTTGCTGTTCATATTTATTCTTTGGCTTATATAAAAAATAAAAAGACATTTTATTATGGAGTTTTAGGACTTTTTGTCTTTGCCATGCAACTACTTTTAGCACAAGATAATCTTGTTTTATTCTTTGTGTTTTGGGAACTTATCGGACTTGCTTCTTTTCTTTTAATTGATTTTGACAAAACAAAAAGCTCTTCTCGTGCATCTACAAAGGCATTTTTAATCAATCGTATTGGTGATGTAGGTTTACTTATTGCAATAGCTTTACTGTTTGAGTATTCGCTGTCTATTTCTGATTTAAAGAATATTTTTGTTACACTTCCTTCTTCTTCAAAACTTCTTATTTCGATAGGAATTTTGTTAGCTGCTTTGGTCAAGTCTGGACAATTTCCTTTTTCTACTTGGCTTTTTGATGCTATGGAAGCACCAACTTCCATTTCTGCGCTTCTGCACGCTGCTACAATGGTTGCAGCAGGAATTTATCTTTTGATACGAATGGAATTTGTCTTTGAGGAAGTCAAAATCATTGCCGAGTTTTTAGTTTGGATAGCTCTTTTTTCTACTATTTTTTCAGCTCTAGCAGCTTATTTTACTACTAATTTAAAGAAAGAATTAGCAGCTTCGACAGTTTCTCAGCTCGGTTTTATGGCAATTGCAGTTAGTGTAGGAGCTTGGCAGGCTGCTCTTTTACATCTTTTTACACATGCTTTTTTTAAGGCAACTCTATTTTTGGGAGCTGGTTTTTTGATAGAAAAAAATGGAACAAAAGAAATGTCAGAAATGGGAAATACTAATTATAAAAAATTACCTTTATTTTCTGTCATCTATATTTTTGCATTAGCTGCATTGGTTGGTTTTCCTCTCACTTCAGGTTTTTTATCTAAAGAATGGATTTTGAAAGAAACGTTATCAAATCATTTTTTTGTAGGAATAGGGTTGTTTATAGCTACTTTTCTAACAGCATTTTATGGAGGAAGACAACTTCAACCACTTTTTTTTAATGATGAGGATAACGATAATTCAAATAAAAGAATAATTTCTACATCTAAAAAATGGTTTTGGTATTTGCCTTTGATACTCCTTTTTGTAGGAAGTTTTTGGTTTACCTTTTCGCTTCATCCTCTCAAACCTGATGAAAGTTATTGGCTCAAACAACTGCCAAAATTATTTTCCCATGCTCCTCATCATTTTAAAATTTGGCTTCCTATTTTGGCTATCTTTCTGACTGTTATAGGACTGATATTAGGATTCTCTAAAAAAATAAATAAAAGATTAAATCAAATAGAATTTATAGCCAGTATTAAAAATTATTTTTTATGGCAAGATAAATTTTTTATTCTTTGTTTTTGGAAGCCAATGACTCAAGTAGCTTACTTAACAGCACAAAAACAATCTGTGGTTACTACTCAAAAGTTTGCTAACCTTTGGGTAGGCATAGCAGCAATTCTCTCTCTCTTGGATAGAAAATTAGATTCATTTGTTGATACTTTTTCAAAAATTACTGTGGTTAGTGGTTATTTTTTGGCTTGGACAGACAAATATATAGTGGACTTTATGACTCATTTTATAGTCTTTTTAATAAACTATACAGGCAAACAGTTGAAGAGTTTGCAAAATGGAAAAGTACAGTTTTATCTTTTTATTGTTGTTTCTATATTAGTTTCTTTACTATTTTGGTTAATGGATTAGATGTAGAAACCTGACAAATTCCCCCATAAAAACAATATAGCCTACTTTTTGTTTACTTTTAGTAAAACGATTAAACTACTTGTTTTGATTAATGAGTAGATTTTATTTCGTATTGAAGGATTAGAATAAATATGAAAAATTTATTTCATATTATTGATAATCCAGTATAAAAAAACAAATTATGGCTTACGTAAAACTTTACAAGAAAAAGTTAGAACACAATCACGCATTTTTAAACAAACTATTCAAAGAAGAAGGTGTAGAATGGGGTGTGGTAACAAAACTATTTTGTGGAACAGAAAAATACCTTCAAGAAATAGTAAACTTGGGGGTTATAGAAGTACACGATTCACGAATTAGTAATCTCAGAAAACTCAAAGAATTAAAGCCTGATATTCAGACTGTCTATATAAAACCTGCTGCAAAAAGAAGTATTAAAGATATTATTTCTTATGCTGATGTGAGTTTGAATACAGAACTTGATACCATAGAAATGCTTTCAAAAGAAGCTCAACGACAAGACAAACTTCACAAAATTATTATTATGATAGAAATGGGTGACCTTCGTGAAGGAGTCATGCCTGATGATGTCGTTGAGTTTTATGCTCAAATTTTCAAACTTCCAAATATTCGTGTTATTGGTTTGGGAACAAATCTAAATTGTTTGCACGGTGTTTTGCCTTCAGAGGACAAACTTATTCAACTTTCTCTTTATAAAAAAATCATTGAACTTACATTTGGTAGACAAATCCCTTGGGTTTCGGCAGGAACAACTGTAACACTTCCTCTCTTATTGAGAAAACAGCTTCCAAAGGGAGTAAACCATTTTAGAATTGGAGAAGCTCTTTATTGGGGAAATGATATTTTTTCAAATGGTTATATTGAAGGGATGGAAACTGATATTTTAGAGTTTTTTGCTGAAATTGTAGAAATCACTAAAAAACCTCTTATTCCGACAGGTGTTTTGGCAGAAAATCCAAGTGGTGAAATGTTTCAAATCAATGAAGAGGATTATGGAAAGATGTCTTATCGTTGTATCATCGATGTAGGTTTGCTTGATATCCGTCCCGAGTTTTTAATTCCCAAAGATGAAACAATTGAACTTGTAGGAGCAAGCTCAGATATGCTTGTTATTGACCTAAAAACGAATCCAAATAATTATAAAATTGGAGATGTGGTTGCTTTCAGACTTAAATATATGGGCGCACTTTCTCTTATGAATTCAAATTATGTAGAGAAAATTGTAGAGTAAAATGGAATTGCTCTAAAATCAAAAACGCCTTATAATTTTTGATTTATAAGGCGTTTTTTTATTCAAATCTTTATAAATTATTATCAATTACTTTTTGTCTTTCTTTTTGTTCTCTTTCCAAAGTGGCTTGTTTGCGTTCTTTTTCAGCTTCTGAAAGTTTATCAGTCGGACAAGGATAATCAAACAAACATTTATCTTTGATTGCTTTTTCTACAATTTTAGGAACCATTGATTCCCAACCTTCTTTTCCTGATTTTATCATTTCTAATACGTTATCAGAGAAAATATGCAAGTTTTCAGTATTAATATTCTGAATAGTAGCTAGTTTTTGAGTTTCTAATAAATACTTGTACAAAAATGTCTGTTTAGGAGAAACCTCAAAGTCTTCACAACCCAAAATTTTATCTGTTCCTGGAATACGTGAAGGATAAACATACATTTTTACATTTGAGCCAAATAGCTTTCCGAAGGCTTCCAAAATTCCACCATTCAAATTTGTATAAAATTCATCTTCAAAAACATCAGCAAGTGAATAAATACCAAGAATAATTCCGATTTTTTTACCACGAGTAAAGAGGGATAAATATTCTACCAAACGATAATATTCTTGGTAATTAGAAATAATTACTGTCTTTCCCATCGAACAAAGAATATCTACTCTATCCAAGAAATCTTCATCACTAATTGTTCCTTCTGCACGAAGGTTGGCAAGAGTAAGTTCTACCAAGACCAACACATCTTTATTAGCTACATCAGGTTCATCTTTAAACATATCCAAACCTTTATCTAACATGTCCACATTTACGTGGGTAGGTGGACGAAAACGACCACGAAGAGCTAAAATATTTTTCTTGTAAAGAGCTTCTGAAGGTTGCAAAACATTTCCATTTGCACCAAACATAGCTGCATTACTCATTCCATTTTTTACTAATTTCAAACTCATCAAACGATTATCTACATGTTCGAAATCTGCACCAGTCATTCTAAACATATCAATCTCTACTCTATCTCTAGAAAGATTATCCATCAGCGAAGTAAGCATCAAGTCAGGAGTATGGGAATGATAAAAACAAGCATACATCAGATTAACACCAATAATTCCAACAACTTGTTCTTGTAAAAACTTATGATTATCTAATAAATTAATATGAATAATTACTTCATTGGGAGGTGTGTTTGGTCTTAATTGAAAGCGAAGTCCAATCCAACCATGTCCACGATTGGTTTTATTATAATTCAAAACTTCAATCGTATTCGATAAAGCAAAAAAGCATGTATCAGGACGGTGTTCTCTCAAACGCTCTTCTACAAGTTCATATTCGTGTGAAATCATTTTTATCAGACGAGATTCACAAACATAACGTCCACTTTCCTCTGCTCCATAAATAGCATCACTAAAAGCCATGTCATACGCTGACATAGTTTTGGCAATTGTTCCAGAAGCTGCTCCTGCCTTAAAAAATTGTGCAGCTACTTCTTGTCCTGCTCCAATTTCGGCAAATGAGCCATAAATACTTGCATCAAGGTTAATTTTTAATGCTTTCTGTTTAGTAGTTAGTAATCGATCAATTGTTGTAGTAGAAGTATTGTTACTCATAGTTATATGAAGTCTTTTTGTTTAGAGGAAAGTAATTATTGCATAATAAAGCAAAAATCAGACTTAAAATTACAAAAAAGAGGTAACAAAGCCTATTATATTAGTGTTAATTTTACACTACTGATTTTTAAGAATGTTTTAACAGAAAAAATAAAGTTATTTGTCTGATAATCAGCTTTTTTTATCGAAAAAGCTAAATTGAAATGAAACTAAAAAAAAATGATACTTTTTTGAAAGTATCATTTTTATATAAAAACTATTCGTTTTCTAAACTATTGACAGCCTTCTGAAAGGTCTGTCAAAGTTTGAATTTTTTACTATTAAAACTGCTTTCTACGATTCCTTTTAAAATCTTCAAAAACTAATTGCCCTAGTCCTTGCAGACCCGAATAATAGGCATTTCCACCATTTGTAGCTGTAAATTCTTTTACAAAACGCTGTAAATAAGGATCAGAAGCAATCATAAAAGTCGTAATTGGCGTTTTGAGTTTTTTACATTGTGCTGCCAAATTCAATGTTTTATTTAAGATTTTTGAATCCAGTCCAAAGCTATTTTTGTAGTATTTTAAACCTTGTTTTATACATGTTGGCTTTCCATCTGTAATCATAAAAATCTGTTTGTTTGGATTTTTTCTACGACGCAAAATTCCCATTGCTAGTTCCAAACCTGCAACTGTATTGGTATGATAAGGACCTACTTCCAAATAAGGCAAATCTTTGACTTCAATCTGCCAAGCATCATTTCCAAAAACTATAATATCTAATGTATCTTTTGGATATTTGGTTGTGATAAGTTCGGCAAGTGCCATCGCTACTTTTTTGGCTGGTGTAATTCTGTCTTCTCCATACAAAATCATAGAGTGCGAAATATCAATCATCAAAACGGTTGAAGTTTGTGCTAAATATTCCTTTTCTCTGATAGTAAGGTCGTTTTCTGTCATTCTAAACTCTCCAATCCCACCATTTATTTGAGCATTTCGGATAGATTCTGTATAAGAAATTTGGTCTAAATCATCTCCAAAACGATACGGACGTTCGTCTGCCGAAACATCGCCACTATTTCCGTGAAACTTCGTTCTGTGATTTCCTCCTTTAGATTTTTTGAGTTTTCCAAATATTTCTTCTAATGCACTTCTTCGGATAGTTTGGTCACTTTTTGGTGTAACCTTTATTTCTCCAGTGGCTGCATTTTCTTCTAAGTAGCCTTTTTCCTTCAAATCCTCAAAAAAATCTCCTATTCCATAACCTTCTGAAGTAAGTGAGTGCTGTCTGTCCAAATCAGTAAGCCAAGACATTGCTTTTCCGACATCTCCTCCTGCCATTGATAAAAGTTGAAGAAAAATATCTAATAATTTATCAAAGCCACTATTTTTTTTTGATTTGGGTGGTGTATATTTTCCGAAGCGATAACCTTCCATAATTCTATATTTTTGATGTAAATTTTTTAGCTATTTTTTTTATTGGAACGAATTGAATACAAATTTAGTTTTCAATTGTCTGTTTTATTTGAGGGTATAAACTCACTTTTAAAAATATAAACCTTACCTTTGCATTCCTTTTAATAAAAATCAAAATTATTTTAATCTTTATACAAAAATGAAAATTACTAAATTATTATCTCTGCTTTTATTGTGTCTTGTGTTATTGTCTAATGGCTGCAATGAAGACGATGAAAATGAAAATCTAGGAGTAGAAGGAAATTGTGATGTACCCAAATGTTATATTTCTAGTGTTAGAACTGTAACTGATAGTAGTGACAATAGTATAATATGGCAATATAAAGTTATAAATGGAGAAAAATTTTTAGATAAATTTTTGAGACAAGATATAGAATATTATACAGAAATGTCTTATGATAATAATAACCGTCATATTGGTTCTAAGGATTATTACCAAAATGAACTCTCGTATGAGAGTATAGTTACTTATAATAATAATGGACAAAAAACGAATATTAAGGGAAGCAGCTATCGCAACAATAGTAAGTTCGAAACCATTATCAAATATGATTCAAAAGGAAGAATCAAGGGGACGACATACTACGCAGTAGAATTAGGATACAAAGAAGAGTTTATAGTACAAGAGTATAATTCTTTTGGTCAGCCTACTTTAGTTTTATTGTATGATCGCCATGGAAATTTATGGGAAACTAGGAAATATGATTACAATAATTGTAAGTTAGGAGGAAACACCAAATATATATCTGATAATATATTTCAAGTAACTAGAGGTCAGATAGATGAGTATTTGTATTTAGGCTGTGGATCTGGTTGCTCCATAAATAAAATCACTTATATTAGCGAAAATGGCAGAAACCCTTACATAACTATGACTATATTTGAATATGATGAGAGAGGATTATTAGAGTCTTATTACTCTGTATATGATGGTGATAAGATTAGATTCAAATCGTATTTTGAATACGATTGTGATTAAACATCTAAAATCAAACTAACAAAAAAACCAATCTCTAAAGCTATTTAAAGATTGGTTTTTTGCTTTTAAAAAAGATTGAAAAGCTATTTTTTACTTTTTCTCAAACCATTTTTTATAGATTTTCTCCTGTGTTTTAGAAGGTTTATCTATTTTATCAATTCTGTAGCCTTTTGTGTCATCAGCTTCTAATTTTATAGTAAGCGTTTGCAAAAGTCCATCACGAGCAATAAGCAAAGTTACTTCATCACCTACATTTTTATATTGCAAAACTTCTGAAAGTTCCCCATTTGAAGTTACTCTAAAATTATCGGCTGCAATAATTTCATCATCTACATTTAACCCTTGTTTGTAAGCTGCGCCATCTCTTTCTGTACTTCTTACTTTTAGATTTCCACCACTTTCAGAAGTTCTGATTCCTAGAGTAGCCTTCCTTGTATTTTCAGAAACCATTAGTTTAAGACCAGCATAACCCAAATAAGTTGCATAATCTGGCATCTGTGTTCCATAAACTACATTATCAAAAAACGATTTAAAAGGTTTTCCTGCAATTTTTGCAACTGCTGCCTGAAACTCTTCATCTGTGTAACCTCTTTTTTGGTTTTTGTAATATTCATTGTATAAATAACGCATTACATCATCCAAATTTTTATCTGCATCAGTTGCTTCAATAATCATTAAATCTAACATAGCAGCATAAACACTTCCTTGTCCATAATATGAAACAGTAGTATTTCCAGAATTTTCATTTGGACGGTAGGCTTTTATCCACGCATCAAAACTTGCTTCTGTAACTGGCTGAACGTGTCTTCCCTTTTTGTTTTCTGCTGAAGAAATATTCCCTGAAAGTGTATTGAGATAATAATTATCATCTACAAAACCTGCTCTAGTAAGTAGCAATTCATCATAATACGAAGTAAAACCTTCAAAAATCCATAACAAATTGGTATGCTGTTCTTGTGTGTAATCGTAATTAGTAAGTGCAAAAGGACGCAAACGCTTTACATTCCAAAGATGAAAATATTCGTGAGCAACTAAACCTAAAAACTGTAAATGACCTTTCTCTGTTCCATACGACATTCTATCGACAACCAAACTTGTAGAGTTGAGATGTTCTAATCCTCCTCCTCCATATCTTGAATTATGAACAATAAACTTATAGTCTTCTGCTGGATTTTCGCCCCAAACTTTTGTTGCTTCTTCTACTACTTTCGCCATATCTTTTGTGATTTGGTCTTTGTTGTAGTTTCCTTTTCCATACATAATTACAGAATGTTTTACACCTGCTGCCTCAAACTCTAAAATATCTTGATTGCCTATTTCGATAGGAGAATCTGCCAAAATATCATAATTAGGAATTTCAAAAATATTTTCTTTTCCATCTTTGTTCTTTAACGAAGTAGAGATAGTTTTCCAATCACTCGGCTTTTCAACTTCTAAAATGGCAGGTTCATTTTTCATTCCGTCCACATACATAAAAATACTTGTTGGAATAAGTGCAGCGTGAGAAGCATCAATAAAACTCGTTCTTACAGAATGCTCAAAACCATAGACATCATACATAATCTTGACACTTGATTTGCCATTTGTTTGGACTTTCCATACATTTTTTGATGTTTTTTCAATATCAGAATCAGACTTTACACTCTCTACACCTTTTGCAAACTCACGAATCAGGTACGACCCTGGAGCCCAAACAGGCATCACAAAGTCAATTGTTTCTTTGTCTTTCGGAATTTCATTTACCTCAATCGTAACGCTTGTGTAATGCGTTTGTGGAGCAGGAAATTCTATTTTATAATTGATTTTTTGAGAAAAACCAGCAAAACAAATACTCATAAAGAGCAATACTGATAAAACAGTTTTAAAATTTCGGAATAACATAGTTGATTAGTTAGTTTCGAAACCCTAAGAGTCTTCAGCGACCCTTAGGGTTTGTTAGTTGAAAATGATATAACAAGTAGGCAAGTTAAGAGTTTTTAAAAGCAAAATTAAAAATCTGTTCATTATTTGACTGGAAATAACACTTTTATAGCTATTTCAGAATTATTCCAACAAAAAAGAATATATTTTTTTTGCTTTTGTTTGTGTAAAGATATTTTTATAGAATATAGTTTTCTTGATTTGTCTGTTTGCTAAGATGAGGATAGCAAAGGAAGACTAAAAAAATAAATTTACATTTTTAGCTAATAATAACTTTAGGAACAATTACGAATTTAATTTATTGATTACCAGTTAATTGAATATTTGAAAATAGTAGTTTATTTACTTCTTATTCCTTAGAAAAATATTATATAAAAAACGCAATCAAACCAACAATCAAACAGTATATAGCAAAATAAATAAGTTTACGTTTCTTAACTAGCTCTACCATCCAATAACAAGCAATCAGTCCGACTATGAAAGCTGTAATAAATCCAATGGAGAGAAAAGAAATATCTAAAGAAGCAGGATTTGGACTTTCAAAATAATCTTTTACTTCTAAAAGTGTAGCTCCAAAAATAGGTGCAAGAACCATCAAAAACGAAAAACGAGCAGCTTCACTACGTGGAACTCCAATCAAAAGAGCTGTTGCAATGGTAGCACCCGAACGAGAAATTCCTGGTAAAACAGCTATTGCTTGTGCAAGTCCGATAATAAAAGCCTGTAAATAAGAAATATTTTGATTGAGAGCAGCCGTTTGGCTATGCGTTTCTTTTGGAGTTGTTTCATCGTCTAAAATAGATTGTTGTCCACTTGTAGGAACACTATTCTCTTGCTTTAGGCGAGTAATGAGTAACAAAACTCCTGTAATCATCAACATGCCACCCACAAAAGGAATATTTCCTACAAAGAAAGACTCTACCCATTTCTTAAAAAACACACCAATTATTCCGACAGGAATCATCGAAATAACCATTTTTACAGCAAATTCCCATTCATCATTCCATTTGAACTTGAGCATTCCTTTCAAAATAAAACCAATTTCTTTTCTAAAAATAACAACTGTACTAAGAGCTGTTGCAGCATGCAAGATGATAGAAAAAAGAAGATCATCAGAGGGTTCTATTCTCAAAAGAGCTTTTCCTAATTCTAAATGTCCACTACTACTGACAGGCAAAAATTCTGTTAATCCTTGCAAAATACCTAAAATGAGAGCTTCCAACCATTCCATAAATTCTTTTTTATTTTATTTCTAAAGTCTTGTTTTTCATAATCAAAGGCACAAAATTAAAAGAGTTTGGCAACAAGACAACTACTTTTTCGTAAAAAAAACTAAATCATTTCATAAATAAAGAATTGTTTTATCTTTGAATCAATTTTTTACGTAAATTTTGGGTAATTTTAAAGACAATATTTACTATTCACTATTTTTTATTATTTCTCTCTTTTTTATGAAACATTTACATACGCTCTTAATCGTTCCCATTATCATTGCACTTTTCTTGCTTGCCATTCAACAATCTTGTGCTCAAGTAGAAATGCCTGTCCCTAGTCCAGCAGCTTCGGTTTCACAAGTAATTGGGGTTACCAAAATCTCAGTAGATTACTCTTCTCCTGCTGTTCGTGATCGTGAGATTTGGGGAAAACTTATTCCTTATGGCGAAATGTGGCGTACAGGTGCAAACTCACCTACAAAAGTTACTTTCAGTACTGATGTTATGGTAGAAGGACAAAAAGTAGAGGCTGGTTCTTATACAATTATTACCATTCCAAATGAAAAAAAATGGACTGTTATTTTAAATAAAGATTCTAAAGGCAATGGCGTGTTTTCTTATTTAGAAGAAGATGATGTAATTCGTGTAGAAGTAACTCCAAAAGAAACGGATATGCGTGAATATTTATCTTATATGATTTTGCCTCAGTCAGATATGGAAGCACATTTAGTAATGCGTTGGGAAAAATTGAGTATTGCTGTAAAGATTACGACAGATACAAAAGCAAATGCTGTTGCTTCTATTGATAAAGGAATGGGCATTTATGGTAGAGCATGGTATGATTATGCTTCGGCTGCTGAATATTATGTTCAGAATGATTTGGATATAGCAAAAGCAGCTACTTGGGCTACTCTGTCTACAAAATTAAATGAACAACATTTCTTTCCTCAGTGGATTATGGCACAAGTAAAAGCAAAACAAGGAAAATATAAAGAAGCTATTGCACATGCCAAAAAAGCACAAGAAATGGGTGCAAAAAATGGTGGTGGTTTTTATGACGCTCGTAAAGCAAGCATTGAAACTAGTCTATTGCAATGGAAAAAAAAGTAAAGTAGTTTTAGCAAAAAGTATAAATTAAAACTATTTTAATAAATCTGATAAAGCTATTCATTCAAATTTGAGTGAATAGCTTTTTTTCATATAACTTGATTTAGTTTTTTTTCGTACATTAGGATAACATTAAAATCAACTTTAATCCAACATTTATGCTAGAGCTATTAATTATATTTGGTAGTACATTTGGAATTGCTACAAGTGCCATTGTCACAAATTATTTCTATAAAGTAAAAAAACTAGAAGTTGCTCGTCGTCTTAGCCAACAAGAACAACAACAACTTGATATGATAATGCAAGAAAATGATGAACTGCGCCAACGTTTGGAAAATGTAGAAGTAATTGTCTCAAGTGCAGATTTGGATATTCTTACAGCAGGAGCTTCTATGGAAGATATTACTCGTATCAAGAATACAGTAAGTCAAGTAAGAGATAGCAAACGCTTTAAATTACGTTAATAAAAGACACTTTTCTTAATAGTATTTCCTCACTTATTTCAAATGAGTGAGTTTTTTTTTGTAAAAAACAAGTGCTTTTTTTGATTTGCCTACCATTTTATACTCAAACTAATAAAAAAAAACTCTGTTTCACACAGAATGCCATGTGGTTAAAATAGAATATAACTTAAAAAGCAATATGAGTGGTAGCAAAACCCAAAAGATTTATTACTTTTGATTTTGTTTATAATCATTCTAAATAAATGTATTTTTATAGACTACAAAACTATTTTTATAAAAATCAATCAAAAAAACAATGGCAAATAAAAACTCTATGTCTTTAAAGATACGAATTATTCATCGCTATTTAGGCTTTTTTCTAGTTGGGATTATGAGTGTGTATGCGCTTAGTGGAATTATTTTGATTTTTAGAGATTCGGATGCGTTCAAACAAGAAAGAGAAGTTACAACGCAAATAAAAGTAAATGCTTCTTCAGATGAGTTAGGTAAATTGTTAGAAATGAGGAGACTAAAGGTTACTAAAGAAGAAGGTAATAAAATCTATTTTCAAAATGGAGTATATGATAAAGAAACTGGAATTGCTGACTATAAAGTAAAAGAACTACCTTTTATTTTGGATAAAATGACACATTTACACAAATCAAAATCTGGGGATTCATTGTTTTTTCTTAATATCTTTTTTGGAATTGCGCTACTATTCTTTTCATTTTCTTCATTCTTTATGTTTTTACCTAAGACAAGTGTTTTCAAGAAAGGCTTGTATTTTACCTTAGCAGGAGTTATTCTGACTTTATTATTACTTTTTGTATAGCTTTTTGATAAAAAATAAAACTATAAAGTCATTTCAAAAATTCTAATGATGAGATTTTAAAATGACTAACTTTGCTTCTATAAAACCTAAAAATACTAAATTATGAACAAAATTATAGAAATCAACACCGACTATTCTTTAGAATTGCCTGACTTCTTGAGTACAACCGATTCTCTAAATCCTAATGCTTCACTTCAATATCAAAATCTTGATAAAGAACTCTTTGTCATTGTAATAGAAGAAGATCGTAAAGAGTTTACTAAAAAGATAATAGATAATAATGCAGAAGAAGTCTATCCACCAAATCTAAAAGGTTATACAGATATTATAAATCATTCTATTGGTGAAACCATAACTATCAGCGCACGTACTGAAATCGAAGATTGGGAAATTAATGGTTTAGCTGCCAAAAACTTTACCATTCAAGGACAAACACAAGATAAAATTGCTGTTTATTATAGCTTTACAATCATAAAAGGAAAAGACAATTATTATCAGATTGCTCAATGGACTGCCAAAAATCAGAGAGCCTTATTTGAAAAACAAATGGTTGAAATTGCAAAATCATTTAAGCAGTTGTAATGTCTAAACGAGGCTGTCCGAAAAGGTCAGCCTCTTTTTATGCAGCTATTTTTTGTAATTCTTCTTTTTGGTTGATTTTTTTGATGATGCAAACAAATTTTGTCTTTTGGTGATTTTTTTGAGTATAAAAAAAGGTGCAAAAAGATGATTTTTTAGAATTGAAAGTATTTTTTAGCTTATCGGCAGTTTTTGCCACCATTTTTCTAAAATTATGCCCAAGAGCCATCAATAGAAACTCCATTTCTACTTTTGCTAATCCCTTAAAAGTAAATCGATTAAACTTATTATTATATTTGAGATGCCCAAAAACAGCTTCTACTTCTATAGGGCGTTTACTGCGCTGCTCTAATCCTTTCTCACTAGTTAGTAAATTTCTAGCTTTCTCTTTTAGTTGGTTTAAACGATGATTCACTTGTATTATTCTATTGCCTTCAGCTTTATGACATAAATTGCGAAGAGGACAATCTTGACACCTTTTTGCTTGATAATAAGATACTTGCGATTCGTATCCATTACTTGAAGTACGTTTTCCATCTCTTATTTTCTTCATTCTTTGCCCCATCGGACAGACATAAAAATCTAATTCTTTGTTGTAAAATAAATTCTGAACTAAAAAAGGATTATTTTTCATTTTCCTTTTTTGCTCTTTATGGAAATAATTGTACTTAACGTAGGCAGTAATTTCTTTTTTTTCAAGTAATTCATAATTTTCTTCACTTCCATAACCTGCATCAGCTACTACTTCTTTACTTTGTTTATTGTACTGATTTTCAAATCCTTCTAAATGAGAGGATAAAGTGGTGGTATCTCCTGCCGTTTGATGAATAGAAACGTGGGTAATAAATTGATTTTCTGTGGACACTTGAGCATTATAAGTAGGTTTGAGTTGTCCATTTTTCATGTGATCTTCTTTCATCCGCATAAAAGTAGCATCCGTATCTGTTTTACTATACGAGTTTCTACAACCTAAAATTTTCAGAGACTCTTCATATTTACTTAATCTAGGAAGATATTCATCTTGCATTTTTTTTAGTTCTCTTGCCTGTTGTTTACTCGGTTCTTTTAGTTTTTTATTGATTTGAGCGAGTTTTTCTTTTAATAATTCTGAATCTAATGGAGTAGATACTTCTTCTTTATTTTCTTCTTGATTATCTGATTGAATACTACTTTCAATATCAGATAAAATTTTATTTACTTTAGTTTCTAACTTTTCTTTATTTTTTTCAATACTACCACGCCAAACAAAAGTATAACGATTAGAACAAGCCTCTATTTTTGTTCCATCAATATATTGAACATCAAGACTTACATAACCCATTTCAACCAACATTTTAACAACTTCTCCAAATAAACGATGAATGTGTGCCTTCAAAATTTTACCTCTAAAGTCATTAATTGTTCTAAAATCTGGTGTAGAATTGCCTGATAAATACATAAAATGAATATTCTCCCCAAGAGCTTTAGCTATTTTACGACAAGAATAAATATTGGATAAATAAGAATAGAATAGCACTTTAACGAGCATTCTTGGATGATAAGCTGAACAACCTCCACCTTTGTATTGAGAAATCAAATCGCTAATATCCAATGAATCAACCACCTTTTCAACTAAACGAACAGGATGGTGAGCTGGAATTTTGTCAAATATATTGACAGGAAAAAGTTCGGGCTGCTTACCACTTTGGTTTTTGAAAACTACTTTTGCCATAGGCTATATAACGTTAGTATAAAAGTATATGGTTGTCTGACAATTTTTGTGGAAACACAAAAAGTATTTATATTTAGCAATGGAAAATTTAGAATTATATGAACACTTACTCAATTTGTCTTCTGTAAAAGTAGAAGCTGTTGAATTGACAAAAGACAAAGTTACTATTTCTTGTAAATTATCAACGAGTTCTTGTATTTGTCCTACTTGTGGTCAAGTTAGTTCTCAAGTTCATCAGAGTTATAAACGCATTGTTCGTGATTTAAATTTAATTTCAAGAGAGGTTTATTTATCCATAAAAATACGTCAATTTTACTGTAAAACCTGTACTAGTTATTTTACTGAGTCACTTGATTTTGCAGATGCGAATAAATCTCATACTCATCGTCAAGAAGATTTTATGTTTATGGTGGCTCGGAAACAAAGCTATTCAGAAAGTGCAGTCATTTTAAATGTTCATCCTAAAACGGTTGAGCGTACAGTTTTGTCTCTTTGTAAAGAACGAGTTGATTTAGCCCAACGTTATGCTCAAGTAAAACGTTTAGGAATTGATGAACAAAGCCATAGAAAAGGTAAGAAAGATTATCTATGTGTTTTAACAGATTTAGATAGAGGAACACTAGTAGATATACTAAAAAGTCGCAAAAAAGAAGATTTGATTGCTCATTTTGAGTCGTTAGGTAGTTCCTTCTGTGAGCAAATTACAGATGTTTCTTGTGATTATTGGAGAGGTTATATTAGTGTAGCTCAACACTGTTTTCCTAGTGCAACTATCGTTTTAGATAGATTTCATGTGACTAACTTACTCAATAGTTGTGTTGATAAATTTCGTAAACTGCTCAGAAAGTCAGAAACTGATAACCTAAATTATCGCCGTTTAAAGTGGATTTTATATAAACAATATCATAACTTATCAGACAAGGAATTAATTAACTTACAACTTTGTTTTGAAGATTGTCCCTTGTTAAAAGAAGTCTATTGGAAAAGAGAACAGTTTCATCATATTCTTGATAATAACCAAAAAATAGAAATAGTACTACAAAAAATAGAGGAATGGGTAGGAAGTATGAATGAGGAGCTGAAAAACATCTTTAAATCGTTTACAAATACTTTAAATAGTACAATGGAATATGTAGCCAATTATGTCAAAAATTCATTATCAAATGCTGTAACAGAGGGATTAAATAATCTAATTAGAAGTATAAGAAGAGTCGCATTCGGAATGCCTAACTTTGAGCATCTAAGATGGAGAGCATTAGCTATTTCAAACTAAAACACAAAAATTGTCAGACAACCAAGTATATATACCTCGAAAATAAAAAAAATTAACCATAAAAAAAAGGCTGTCCGTACTTTTCGGACAGCCTCTTTTTTTTATTTAAATAGAATAATATATGAGCGATTCTGAAATTATAAACTATCACCTCCAATTTTTAACTATAATGGCAGAAAAGGAGATAAACAGTAATCTATATTGGAAAAAATACTTTGAAGATAAGAAATTGATAGAAACAACTTATAATGATATTTCAAAAGAGTTATCTAACAATACAGATATGATGGATTGTCTATCAGTTAATCGTAGAAATCTTGTTGAATTTATTAGAATGAATGATTTTCGTCAAAAAATAGAAAAAGAGCCTATTTCTGAGGAAGAATTTCATCATTTTATATATGAAAATTTCAAATCTGACTTAATGAACCTTTCTCCATATATAGGTTCTCCAACAGAAGTTTTAATTGAGTTAAATTCAGCACTAAAAAAGGGTAAAATATTTGATAGTGAAGAGCCAGTATTATTATCTCTAAAGAGTTTTGACGAAAAATATGATATTATGATAAGTTTATTTGAAGAATTTACAGCCTTAGAGGATATCAATCTGAAACTAACTAATGCTACTGTTTTTCATATTTTATTTAGGCATTTTAAGATAGTAAAAACAAATGAGAGAGATGGGACTACTTTTGCTGATGATTTGTATGATGAAACTTCGAAATCAGCAAGTAAACTATTTACATTAATCAATGATATAGCTAATATTATTGATGCTGGTGACTTTGAGAAAGGTAAAAAAGTAATATATCACGAAAATCAACTTTATACAGTCATAATAAATGAAGAACTAGACATTCATACAATATATCCAATACTAGATTCTTCAAAAGCTAATCAGGAAGATAGATTAATAAAGCAAATAATTAAGGAGAAGGATGTAATATATAATTACCAAGAGATACCTGAAAAATATCTTTTGTAACTTATAACATTTATTTTTAGAGAACTCTTATACTTCAATAAAAAATGAAAAATTGCTGGATATGTGGAAGTGAAGATTTGTCTGATGAGCATAAATTTAAATCATCAGACATGAGAAAATATGGAAAACATTATAAGAACGACAAAGCTATGTTTTACATACGAGGAAATGAAAAACACTCTGTAGAATCTTATAAATCAGATTTACTTAAATTCAAAAAAATTATTTGTAGAGAATGTAACAATGTTCGTACACAAACACACGATTATGCTTATGATGTCTTATCTAAATATATAGACAAAGATAATTATACCAAACTTGTAGATAAGCGTTTAATAGATTTTGAAGATATATTTGGAGTTGACTGGAGAACAGAGAAAGCTAATTTATATAGATACTATGCAAAACATGCAGGTTGTAAGATTGCTACAAGTAATAAACCTCATGATTTAAAAGAAATATCAGATTTTATCCTTGAAAAACAAAACTCCATAACTTCTTTTAAATTACATTTTCAGTTAAAAGAAGCTATTAAGATATTAAATGAAAAGCAGGACAATTATTGGCATTTATATAATGGTTCTACTTTTTTTATAAAAGAAAATGATGATTCTTATACCTTTTCAGGTTGGATTTCTTATCAATGGTTGTCGGTAAATTGGGTTATGAGCAGTAAAATAACTACAGCAAAAAAAGCAGATTTAAATAGAAAACAAGAGCAACTATCTTTGAAATCTATTGAAGAATATAGTCCTTTTCCTCAAGATTTTACTTCGTTTATTACGCAAGTTGAAACAGAAGGGATTGAGGATATACAAAGCAGAATTAAATTTATTGAAAGCATAATTGATAGCTAGTAGTATATTATGATATTCATAAAAACTTTGTCAGTAGTTTTTTGGTAATCCAAAATAACTCTGACAATAGTTTCGTACAAATGTATTTTTTTCAACTATTGACAGCCTTCTGAAAGGACTGTCAAAGTTTAAAAAAGCAAGTAGTTTTTTTGTATAAATTAAAATTTTCCCTATTCAACAGAAGCATCAATTATCTCGTCATTCTAAACAAAAAGCAAAAACTATATAGAAGTGTTAGAATTCAAAGAAGAAAAATAAACACTTATTTTTGGTAAGTACAAGAAGACTAGGAATAACAAATTAGTAGTAGGAATAAAAATAGGATAATAACAAGAATATATATATTAACAAGTTTTGCAATAAAATAGCTTATCGAATAAAACATCTAAAAAACTTGTTTTTTTCTAAAAAATGGTTAATTTGGTTACATAATTGAACTGTTTTCTTATCAAACAATTAGGTAGCTAAATGATTTATATACAAGTATTTATTCCCTTATATTAAATAATTGTATCTCATGGATTAGTGTTATCTACTTCCTATTTATTCCCCATTGTTAAGTGTTAACAAATATGCAAAAAATAAAAAACACCAAATGGTTTCAACGTTTGGCATTGGCAACCTGTCTTGGTCTTATAGGTGCTGTTTTTGCTTCTTTTTGGTGGCAAGAATGGCAGTATTTACTCCCTACTCCTATTCCTGAAGGTTATCAAGATGTTTTTGTAGGCAAACAAATTCCTCAAAAAGTTTTACTTCAATTTTCTGAATTTCAAAAAAATAACAAACAAGAGACTACACAGAAACCTATCTTTCTGCACTTTTTTAGTCCTTTTTGTCCTTGTTCGAAGTTTAATATTGCTCATATTAACTATCTTGTTGAAAGATATGGAGAACAAGTACACTTTTATGCTATTATTTTTAATGATTCAGAATACGATATGGAATTTATTGATTTTTCAGAAAAATATAATATTTCTATTCCTACTATTTTAGATAAAAAAAATATGATTGCTTCTTCTTGTGGAGTTTATGCAACCCCTCAAGCTGCCATTATTACATCAGAAGGCAAATTATTCTATAAAGGAAATTATAATGTTAGTAGATATTGTAATAATAGAGATACAAATTTTGCTGAACAAGCTCTAGGTGCATTATTGGAAGGAAAAAATCCTCCTGACTTTGGAGAACTAGCTACTAAAGCATATGGCTGTGAGCTTCCAGAAGACTATTTTAAGTAAAACAATACTAAATAAAATTAAAAAAATTAAGAGAATTCATTTTTTAATCTATGAAACCATTGACAAATCCTCGTGATAAAAAACCAACCATCTATACCTTAGAGTTGGAAACCTACTTATCCAATGTACAAAATAAGGCTGATAAAATATCAGATAGATTTGTGGTAATGTTTTTTATTTTAGGTTTATGTCTTGCTCCTGTGTATGATACATGGACATTCACAATTGCTAACAGCATTATTATAGCAGGACTTTATGCGATAGCTCGTTTTGTTTTAAATAATAAATTTCATGCTCGCATGATTATTAGTGTAGTCTATGCAGTTTTTATGCTGCAATTTATTGGACAGATGCACGGAATGGCAGAAGCTCATTTTTTCTTTTTCATTAATATTGCCCTTCTGATTATTTATCAAGATTGGCGTATTATGATTCCTTACACCTTTCTTGCTATTGGTCATCATAGCATACTGGCTATTCTTCAAGCTAATGCGACTGATTTGAGATTCTTAGATGGAATAAATCTAGGTAATTATTTTATTGGTTTTTCAGGGCGTACAATTGAAGGCGAAACTGTACCTTATATCACTACTTTTCAATTGTTCTTTCATTTTGGACTCGCTTCCATGATGGGATTTGTTTGTGGTTGGTGGGCTGTTATTTTTAGAGAAAACAGCATTAAACTGATGGAAAAACAGTTTGAGACACAAGCACAAAATGAAGAATTACGCTCATCAGAGGAAGAATTACGTCAAAACTCAGAAGAACTACAGAGTACAAATGACCAAATGTTTGTTATTCAAAGAGAAATAGAAGAAAAACAAAAACTATTGAATAGAGCTGAAAAGTTAGTAGGATTAGCAAGCTACGAAATTGATTTGGTTACTCAAAAACTCACTCATTCTGATAATTTGCCTTTTATCTATGGAGAAAGTCAATTAAACGATGTGCAAAAAGTTATCGAAATTGCTCATCCAGAAGATGCTGATACAGTGGTTAATACATTAAAACAAGCTGTCAAAGGTGAAATAGAAAATTATGATATTTGCTATCGTTCGAAAGGAACAAATTTTAAAGAATATAAATATTATAGAGCCGTTGGAGAACTTATATATGACCAAATAGGTAACCCTGAAAAACTTATAGGTACTGTACAAGATATTACAGAAACAAAGCAAAGAGAAGAAGATAATCAGCTTTTAAGAACATTAATTAATAATACGTCTGATGCTGTACAAGTGGCTTCTACTGAGGGAAATTTTATTTATATGAATGATGTAGGAAGGAGTAGACTTGGATTATTAGGTAAAGACATTACAAATTATACGACAGCCGATATTGAGTCAGCTTTTAAAGAGAAAGGAACTTGGCAAAAACATGTAGAAGAAGTGAAAGCTGTCGATACATTTATTTTGCAAAGTACAAATTTGGATAAGAAGACAAACAGAGAGTTTCCTGTTGAGGTCTCTATAAAATATACAGAAATCAATAATAAAGGATTTATGGTAGCTGTATCTAGAGATATAACTGAACAGCAAAAAAGAGAACAAGAAATAAAAGAACAAAATAATAAATTACAAGCCTCTGAAGAAGAATTAAGACAAAATTATGAAGAGCTTCAAACCACACAAGAAGAATTGCATTTTCAAACGCAACGTTTAGAACAGATTTTTGATGGTGTTCCTGCTATGATTTATCAATTTAAACTAGAAAAAAATGGGCATATGTCTTTTCCTGTTGTGAGCAAAGGTTCAGAGTTAGTGTATGGATTACCTCCTCAAGTAATTATGAATGATGCAACTTCTGTTATTTCATCTATTCATGAGGACGATAGATTACTTTTTCAACATAGTTTGGGAGAGTCTGCACAAAACATGACCGATTGGAAAGCTGATTTGCGTGCTGTAATCAATGGTAAACAATATTGGATAAGAGGAAATTCAAAGCCTAAAAAGCAAGAAGACGGAAGTATTATTTGGAGTGGAATTGTGCAAGAAATAACTCAATACAAAGAATTAGAACAGCAAATTCAAGCTAAAAATCAAGAACTACAAGCATCAGAAGAGGAGTTGCAGCAAAATTATGAAGAACTTCAAACTACACAAGAACTTATAAATAATGCTTTCTCAGAACTTGACGCTCAGTTTATAGCTATAAGCACAACACTTGGCTATGTAGAAATGAATACAGACCGAAAAATAGAACGAGTAAATCAATTATTTGCTGATTGGTTGGGGTATTCTGTTGAAGAATTACAAGGACACAGACATGCTGAGCTTATTCCAGATACATCAGAAGACAAAGAAAAATATGAAAAACTTTGGCAAACCCTTGAAAAAGGAGAAACTTTTACAGATGTTTTTAAACGAAAAAATAAAGAAGGAAAAGAGGTTTGGCTCTATGGTGCATATTGCCCAGTCAAAAATAAAGAAGGTCAGGTAGTAAAAATTATTAAAGTAGCTTCAAATTATAATGAACAAAAAGACTTTGAAGATAAAATTAAAGCAACTAACAATAGACTACAAAATCTTATCGAAAATGTAGGTGATTTAGTGTTTTTATTAGATAGTGATTTAGTATTTAAGCAATACTATGCTTCATCTGATAAAGATTTAGCCTTAGAGCCTGAAAATTTCCTAAACAAGAAAATTACAGAAGTTGGCTTTCCTGAAAAACCGTTACATCATATTATTACAGCTTTACAGAAAGCTCTTAAAAATAAGGAAAAAGCAACTGCTGAGTACAAACTTGAATTATTTCATGGTGATGAGTGGTTTAGTTTGATAGCTTCTCCTATTTTAAACCAACAAGAAGAAGTAGAAGATATTTTGTGTGTAACTCGTAATATCACTTATATTAAAAAAACTGAAATAGCTGTACAAGAACAAAATCAACTTCTTTCGCAGCAGAAAGAAAATATAGAAAGTGCTTTTAACGAACTTCAAACTACTCAAAGCCAACTTATTCAATCTGAAAAAATGGCAAGTTTGGGACAGCTTGTTGCTAATATTGCCCACGAAATTAATACACCTCTAGGTGCAATTCGTTCTTCGGCTATTAGTATTGAAGATATTCTACAAGAAACATTGCCTACTCTACCAAAATTTTTGAAAACGTTAGATGATGCTACTCTTCATAATTTTAATGAGTTTGTAAGGCTATCTTCTCAAAAATCTGATATACTTTCTAGTAGAGAAAAACGCACAATAAAATATAATTTGGTAGAAGAATTTGAAGAATTTCAACTAGATGATGTAAATGAATTTGCAGACAGAATTGTCGACATGAATATGTATGAAGAAAAAGCATTATTTATTCCTTTTCTAAAAAACGAAAACGCAAAAGAAATTTTCCAAATAGCTTATCAGCTTTCTACCATTGTGAGAAGTAACCGAACTGTCAAAACAGCAACAGATAGAGCTGCAAAAATTGTTTTTGCTCTCAAAAACTTTGCTCGTCAAGACCAAACAGGACAAAAATCAGTAGTTAATATTAATGAAAGTCTTGAAACAACACTTACTCTCTATCACAATCAAATTAAACATGGTATTGATGTCACTCGTGATTTAGGAGATATTCCTGAATTTATGGGTTATCCTGATGAACTTGTACAGGTTTGGACAAATATTATCCATAATGCTCTACAAGCTATGAAAAATAGTGGTAGGTTATTTATCCAGTCAAGCATAGAGAAAGATAATGTCTTAGTAACCATCCAAGATAACGGTGGAGGTATTCCTAAAGCAGTTCAAGACCGTGTCTTTGATGCTTTCTTTACTACCAAACGAGCAGGACAAGGAAGTGGTCTAGGACTAGATATTACTAAAAAAATTGTAGAAAAACACAATGGAAAAATTTGGTTCGAAACTTTAGAAGGAATCGGAACAACATTTTTCATTCAACTTCCTCTTAATTAATATAATAATTACTCACTTATTTTATTTAACAATTTAAATTATGGCAGCTAAAAAAAACAAAGCAATTCTCTGTGTAGATGATGATCCAATGATATTGATGAGTCTAAAATTGCAGCTTACTCAAAGTTTTGATGGTCAGTTTATCATAGAAACAGCAGAAAGTGGAGAAGAAGCTTTAGAGCTTATAGACTTTTTGGGAGGAAGAGATATTGATACTCTTCTAATTATTAGCGACTGGCTGATGCCCAAAATGAAAGGTGATGAGCTTTTAGTAAAAATAAAAGACCGTTTTCCGAAAGTAGGACAAATTATGCTGTCAGGACAAGCTCAAAATGAAGCCGTACAAAATGCGTTTAAAAACTCCAATCTAAAATATTTTATTTCTAAGCCATGGAACAAACAAGATTTGATTGATAAAGTGAATGAAATACTAAAAAGTTAACTAATTTGTAGTACTTAATTTCTGACAATCAATTCCTCTTTTTGATTGTCAGAAATTAATTCTTAGAAAAACTCTTTTTTAATGGAACTGACAAAAAAAATAGATTTTAAACAAATATCTAGTTTGAAAGTAAAGTAGGTGGCAGAGTCAGGACTACTTTTTTTTGTAGAAATTCCTATTACTACAAATACAACATGAATAAACTAAAAACAGTATTGCGTCTTATTGTTTATGGAGATGATAATAGACAATATCCAGATACTTATTTTGAAGAACAAAGTTACCAATGTGCAAGGCTGTTGCCACTTGTTAGTTTAGTTTTTAGTTTTATTTGGATAGGTTATATTCCTTTAGATGCAGAATTATACCCAAATGTAGATGGAATTTTTTATCTCCGAATAGGCTTATCTGTAGTTAGTTTTATTGCTTTTGGATTGTATTGGATTCCGTTTTTTAGAAAAAAAGCTATTTATTTGATGAGTGTATTAGGAGCATATGCTCTTATCAGTACAGCTATTATTACAGGTCTTACAAGAGGCAATCCTTCTTATATGGGAGGTTATTGTATGGTTTTGGTGGCTTCTTTGTTTGTTCCTCTTCGCATATATGTGTATTATCTTGCTCTGACCTTATCTGTAATTTGCTTCTTTATTACTTTATTGTTGTTAGAGGTTAATATTATGCAGGATATTTCAAAATATAGCCTCAACGACTTAGTAAGTGCTATCATCTTAGCTTTTGTATTTGCTTTTTTAGTAGATAGAGACCGACATTCATATTACAAAAAATCTAAAGACAGAGAGCAACAACGCAAAAAAATACAAATACAAACATTGACTATTCAAGAAAGTAACAAAGTATTACAATTATCTGAAGAAGAATTAAAGCGAAATTTAGAAGAACTAAAAGCTACTCAAGAACAACTAAAAAAACAAAAAACAGAAGTAGAAAACGCATATAAAGAACTTCAATTTACTCAAGAACAACTTATCCAGTCCGAAAAACTTGCCAGCTTAGGACAGCTCATTGCAAATATTGCACACGAGATAAACACACCTTTAGGAGCAATTCGTTCTTCGGCTGATAGCATTGAAAATATTCTATTAGAAACTCTTCCAAATCTATCTAATTTTCTCAAAAAATTAGATGATAATACAGTAGCTGTATTTAATGAGTTTGTCGAAAAATCATCCCAAAAGACGGATTTACTTTCTACACGAGAACAGCGAATTGTAAAATATGAATTGATAGATGAATTAGAAAATCTAGGTTTTGAGAATGTAGAAGAATATGCTGATTTGATTGCTGATTTGAACATGCACGAAGAGAAAAAGTTAATTAAAATATTACTTCAAACTCAAAATAAAGAAGAAGTTTTCGAAACTGCATATCAACTTTCTACAGTTATCAGAAGCAACCAAACCATAAAGGAAGCCACTAAACGAGCTGCAAAAACAGTGTTTGCTCTCAAAAATTTTGCACGACAAGATCATTCAGAAGAAAAATCAAATGTTGATATCAATCAAAGTTTAGAGACTACACTAATATTATATCATAATCAAATTAAACAGGGAATTGATATAAATCGAATCTTAGATTATGTACCTATTTTTTTAGGATATCCAGATGAGCTTATGCAAGTATGGACAAATCTTATTCATAATGCTATTCAAGCTATGAAAGGCAAAGGAGAATTGATTGTTTCTACCAAAACTATCGAAAAACAAGGCAATAAAATGGTTTTGGTTTCTATTCAAGATACAGGAAGTGGAATTCCAATAAAAATTCAAGATAGAGTATTTGATGCTTTCTTTACTACCAAACCGATAGGAGAAGGAAGTGGCTTGGGTTTAGATATTACACGAAAAATAATAGATAAACATGATGGAAAAATTTGGTTTGAAACACAAGAAGGAATTGGAACTACTTTTTTTATTGAAATTCCTATTTAAAAATTTTTTTATTTGTATCTTAAAACAGACAAACCCATTATTTTTTTAAATAACGGGTTTGTCTGTTTTAGAGTTGGTATTGATTATTCTCTATCAATATCATATATTTTATTTGTTTCATACATTTGTTGTATATCTTTTTTAGCCATCATATATAGTGATTCTGCATAATTTGGATCTATGTCTATATCACTAATACCTGATGCTTTGTTTACTTCATATTCATTCTGAACTACTAGAATGCTGTCTTTTGATACTTCAATTACTTTGAATGTGCTATACATTCCTACTTCAGTAGTGTATTTATAAACATCATTTTTTTGAGGAGCTTTTAAATAAGATTTAAAGTTTTGTTCGCTTTGGTAATCTGAATAAGCTATACCACCAATTAGAAGAGCAATAAGAAGTAAGCCTATAAATTGCCATGCTGGAGTGGTAGTTTCTTTTTTTAGTTCTTGTGATTTAGTTTTGAGATGTTCAGGTACATTCTTTTTATCCAAAACCTCTTGGCAATTTTGGCATTGCATAGCAACCATTTTTCCAAAAGGAAATAAAGGAATCCAAAAAATATGGGCATGCCTAGAATATACACTCATTAAAACAGAATCTTCTGATTTGCACAAAGGACAACATGTATCTTTTGGTTGTTTTGTTTTGAGGTGTTTTGAACCTGTTCCGTAGATTATCATAGAAGTATAAGTAGAGAAAGTTGAGTTGTTTAAGTTAGACTGTTTGAAGCGAAACCAACATTAATAAAAATAAAAAAGTTCGTTTCTTCCATTTAATAGAAAAGTTATATTTTGTTTTGTACGTTACCGTCTAAAATTCTCTATTTTTCTTTAGCAATTTTGTATTGACAATTTTGTCAAAAGTAAATAATGAGTAAAAGTATGAGAGTATTTCAGTTTTTTTTAGTCTTTCTTTTTATAAGTATTTTTATTTATACACTTATTGTTGTAATAAATGATGGTTGGATTCTGTTTGATATTTTTCTATCACAAATCAAACAAGTAGATTGGGCAGGACAATTTAATTTAGACTTTTCTACTTATCTTGTTCTCTCTGGTCTATGGGCAGCTTGGCGAAATAACTTTTCAGGTGGAGGAGTTCTTTTAGGTATTGTCTGCTCTATACTTGGAATGGTTGTTTTTGCGCCTTATCTGATTTGGCTGAGTATTGAAGCAAAAGGAAATATGAAAGAGGTACTATTAGGTAAAATTAGAGCTGTAAATTAATTTTTGATATAAATACAAAAGAGGCTGTCCGAAAAGGTCAGCCTCTTTTTATGCAGCTATTTTTTGTAATTCTTCTTTTTGGTTGATTTTTTTGATGATGCAAACAAATTTTGTCTTTTGGTGATTTTTTTGAGTATAAAAAAAGGTGCAAAAAGATGATTTTTTAGAATTGAAAGTATTTTTTAGCTTATCGGCAGTTTTTGCCACCATTTTTCTAAAATTATGCCCAAGAGCCATCAATAGAAACTCCATTTCTACTTTTACTAATCCCTTAAAAGTAAATCGATTAAACTTATTATTATATTTGAGATGCCCAAAAACAGCTTCTACTTCTATAGGGCGTTTACTGCGCTGCTCTAATCCTTTCTCACTAGTTAGTAAATTTCTAGCTTTCTCTTTTAGTTGGTTTAAACGATGATTCACTTGTATTATTCTATTGCCTTCAGCTTTATGACATAAATTGCGAAGAGGACAATCTTGACACCTTTTTGCTTGATAATAAGATACTTGCGATTCGTATCCATTACTTGAAGTACGTTTTCCATCTCTTATTTTCTTCATTCTTTGCCCCATCGGACAGACATAAAAATCTAATTCTTTGTTGTAAAATAAATTCTGAACTAAAAAAGGATTATTTTTCATTTTCCTTTTTTGCTCTTTATGGAAATAATTGTACTTAACGTAGGCAGTAATTTCTTTTTTTTCAAGTAATTCATAATTTTCTTCACTTCCATAACCTGCATCAGCTACTACTTCTTTACTTTGTTTATTGTACTGATTTTCAAATCCTTCTAAATGAGAGGATAAAGTGGTGGTATCTCCTGCCGTTTGATGAATAGAAACGTGGGTAATAAATTGATTTTCTGTGGACACTTGAGCATTATAAGTAGGTTTGAGTTGTCCATTTTTCATGTGATCTTCTTTCATCCGCATAAAAGTAGCATCCGTATCTGTTTTACTATACGAGTTTCTACAACCTAAAATTTTCAGAGACTCTTCATATTTACTTAATCTAGGAAGATATTCATCTTGCATTTTTTTTAGTTCTCTTGCCTGTTGTTTACTCGGTTCTTTTAGTTTTTTATTGATTTGAGCGAGTTTTTCTTTTAATAATTCTGAATCTAATGGAGTAGATACTTCTTCTTTATTTTCTTCTTGATTATCTGATTGAATACTACTTTCAATATCAGATAAAATTTTATTTACTTTAGTTTCTAACTTTTCTTTATTTTTTTCAATACTACCACGCCAAACAAAAGTATAACGATTAGAACAAGCCTCTATTTTTGTTCCATCAATATATTGAACATCAAGACTTACATAACCCATTTCAACCAACATTTTAACAACTTCTCCAAATAAACGATGAATGTGTGCCTTCAAAATTTTACCTCTAAAGTCATTAATTGTTCTAAAATCTGGTGTAGAATTGCCTGATAAATACATAAAATGAATATTCTCCCCAAGAGCTTTAGCTATTTTACGACAAGAATAAATATTGGATAAATAAGAATAGAATAGCACTTTAACGAGCATTCTTGGATGATAAGCTGAACAACCTCCACCTTTGTATTGAGAAATCAAATCGCTAATATCCAATGAATCAACCACCTTTTCAACTAAACGAACAGGATGGTGAGCTGGAATTTTGTCAAATATATTGACAGGAAAAAGTTCGGGCTGCTTACCACTTTGGTTTTTGAAAACTACTTTTGCCATAGGCTATATAACGTTAGTATAAAAGTATATATACCTCGAAAATAAAAAAAATTAACCATAAAAAAAAGGCTATCCGTACTTTTCGGACAGCCTCTTTCGTGCTTTTTAAAAACTCACACAAATGCATAATTTGCAATAAATTACACTTTATTAATAGCTACTTTCTGCAAGATTCCATCAATAATGTTTCTTGTTGTTATTCCTTCTGCTTCGGCTTCAAAATTAAGGATAATACGGTGTCCGAAAATATCATAGATTACTTCTTTGATGTCTTCTGGAATAACATAATCTCTTCCTTCCATAAATGCCATTGCTTTTGCAGCACGATTAAGAGCAATACCTGCACGAGGTGAAACACCAAACTGAACATATTTTGCTTCTTCTTTCAAGCCATAATCTTTAGGAAAACGACTTGCAAAAATTAGTTCTACTACATATTCTTCAAGCTGCTCGTTCATTTTTACTTGATTGATGGCTTCACGAATAGCAAAAACTTCATCACTAGACAGAACTGGATTTACTTCTTCTTTATAATTCGTATTTGCCATACGACGCATAATTTCTAATTCTGATTTTTTATCAGGATAAGTAATAAAAACCTTCATCATGAAACGATCGACTTGTGCTTCTGGAAGTGGATATGTTCCTTCTTGGTCGACTGGGTTTTGTGTTGCCAATACCAAAAATGGCTTATCCAACTTAAAAGTAGTTTCTCCAATCGTCACTTGCCTTTCTTGCATCGCCTCCAAAAGTGCAGCCTGTACTTTGGCAGGAGAACGGTTGATTTCATCAGCAAGAATAATATTTGAAAAAATAGGTCCTTTTTTTACCTCAAATTCTCCTCTTGTTTGATTATAAATCATTGTTCCGATAAGGTCAGCAGGCAAAAGGTCTGGTGTAAACTGAATACGTTGGAAACCTAAATCCAATACTTTTGCTAGTGTATTGACAGTCAAAGTTTTGGCAAGACCTGGTACACCTTCTAAAAGTACGTGTCCTTGTGTGAAAAGTCCAATCAAAAGACGATTGACCATATAACGCTGTCCCACGACAACTTTTCCCATTTCTGTATAAACCTGTTCTATTTTAGCTCTAAGCTCTTGATTATCAGCAGTCATATTAATGATAAATTACGTTTTTTGAGGGTTTGATAAATCAAACTTCTACATGAATGATTTTGGTATAAAAACTTTCTAATTAAAATTTGAATACAACATAAGACAAAGATTTGTTTAAAAATTGTATTTTGCAAATTGTAGCCATTTCTTTTAGTTTCTTTCTAAGAATTATTCTGAAAGATAAGTAATAATTAGCTATCTTTTGTCAATCCAGTTTTTTTTAAGAAATTTGTACAAATCAATTACGAATTACAAATTAAAAATTACGAATTAAATAACTTGAAAGAAAATACATGTTTCTTTTTTGATGATTAGTAATTTTAGTTACTTTTGAATATATCTCTTGCAAAAAACTAAATCAGAATCTCTTCTTGCTCGGGTAAAAGAAACCCAAACTGAACCTACAAAGGCTTTTCAAAGATTGCTTTTTGTGATGGAAGACCTTAGAGAAAACTGTCCTTGGGACAAAAAACAGACACTAGAATCGCTTCGATACCTTACAATTGAAGAAGTCTATGAGCTTTCTGATGCCATTTTATCACAAAAAAATAAGAAAGACAAAACAGAAATCAAAAAAGAACTAGGCGATTTGATGCTACATTTGGTTTTTTATTCCAAAATTGCTTCTGAAACTAATGATTTTGATATTACAGATGTTTTAAATTCTGTTTGTGAAAAACTTATTCATCGCCATCCTCACATTTATAGCAATATTATTGCAGAAACAGAGGAAGAAGTAAAACTAAATTGGGAAAGAATCAAATTACAAGAAAAAAGTAGTTTAGATAAGTCTGATTCTGTATCAAATTCTGAACAAAAAAATAAAAGTCTTTTTGAAGGTGTTCCTAAATCTATGCCTGCGCTTGTAAAAGCAATCCGAATTCAAGAAAAAGCTCGTGGAGTGGGTTTTGATTGGGATAAAGCAGTTGATGTTTGGGAGAAAGTCAAGGAAGAAGAAAGTGAATTATTCGAACATATTGATACTTCTGATGAAACTATTCATAAAGTAACCAATCAAGAAGAAGCCGAACAAGAATTTGGCGATTTGCTCTTTTCAATGATTAACTATGCTCGTTTTTTGGGTATAAATCCTGAAAATGCACTTGAAAAAACAAACAGAAAATTTATAGGTCGTTTTGAGTTTTTGGAAACAGAAGCACATAAAGACGGAAAAAAATTAGAAGAAATGACCTTAGCTGAAATGGAAAATTACTGGCAAAAGGCAAAGAAAATATAACCAATAAATACATAACAATTCAAAACCCTAAGGGTCTTGAAGACCCTTAGGGTTTAATAGAAAGTAGGGAAATAATACATAACAAATGGAACTAACTACACAGGCTATCGCCAATTTGGTAGGTGGAAAAGTGGAAGGAGATGAGAAGGCAAAAATTAATACAGTTGCCAAAATACAAGAAGGTACAGCAGGTGCGATTGCTTTTTTGGCAAATCCAAAATACGAAAACTTCATTTATGAAACCAAAGCAACGGCTGTTTTGGTAAGTGAAAATTTTGAAGCAAAAGAACCTATTTCTACTACACTTATTCGTGTTCCTGATGCTTATACAGCATTTGGAAAACTCCTTACAGCTTATCAACAAATGACATTGATGAAAAAAGTAGGAATCGAAAAGCCTTCTTTTCAGTCTAGCACAAGTGATTTGGGCGAAGATGTTTATTTGGGTGCATTTAGTTATGTAGGTGAGAATACCAAAATAGGAAATAATGTAAAGATTTATCCTAACTCTTATATTGGAG
This sequence comes from Bernardetia sp. Wsw4-3y2, assembly GCF_037126295.1. Taxonomy (NCBI): domain Bacteria; kingdom Pseudomonadati; phylum Bacteroidota; class Cytophagia; order Cytophagales; family Bernardetiaceae; genus Bernardetia; species Bernardetia sp. Wsw4-3y2. Next base: position 2,297,651 of record NZ_CP147017.1, read on the forward strand.
ATAATTGTAAAATAGATGATGATACTGTTATTTATGCAGGCGTAAAAATCTATTCAAACACTAAAATTGGTAAAAATTGCATTATTCATTCGGGCGCAGTCATCGGAAGTGATGGTTTTGGTTTTGCGCCTCAAAAAGATGGTTCGTACCAAGCTATTCCTCAAATTGGAAATGTAGTTTTGGAAGATAATGTCAGTATTGGTGCAAATGCTGCTATTGATTGCGCTACAATGGGTTCTACTTTGATAAAACAAGGTGTCAAGATTGACAATTTGGTTCAGATTGCTCATAATGTTCAGGTAGGAAAAAATACTGTTATTGCTGCACAAAGTGGTGTTTCTGGTTCTTCTGAAATTGGAGAAAGCTGTATTTTAGCTGGACAAGTTGGAGTAGTCGGACATATCAAAATTGCTGATAAAGTAACCATTGCTGCACAAAGTGGTGTTTCGAAAACCTATACCAAAAAAGGAGGAAACCTTTTGGGTTCGCCTGCCAACGAACACGGACAACAAATCAAAAACTTTGTCGTCATTAAAAACTTAGCTTCTTTGAAGAAAAAAGTAGATGAGTTGGATAGGAAAGTGAATGGTTAGTGATAAGTGATAGGTTGTAAATTGTAAGTGATACAGGAATTACTGAAACTTCTATGAAAAGAAAAATGCTATTTACTAGAAAAAGAATTATATTCATTTATACTCTATCATTTACAATTAACCATTATCAATAATCCATTATTCAAAAGAAGTTTTTACCTTTGTAAAACTAATAAACTAAGCCTATTTCGTTATTTCTCTTAATCTGTATTAGAAATTGATAATAAGGTCATAACTGGCTCAATAACTTGCTTTTAAATCTGTCTTTATATATATGAAAACCAATCAACACACTATACAAAAATCCGTTACCGTTTCAGGAATCGGTCTGCATACAGGCGTAAAATCTACCATGACTTTTTTACCTGCCAAACCAAATCATGGAATAAAATTTTGTAGAATAGATATAGAAGGAAGACCTGTCGTAGATGCAGACGTAGATTTTGTAGTTGATGTGTCAAGAGGAACAACTATCGAAAAAGGAGAAGCACGAGTAAACACTGTGGAACATACATTGGCTGCTCTTGTCGGCTTGGAAATCGATAATGTAATGATTGAATTGGATGGTCCTGAACCTCCAATTATGGATGGAAGCTCTATCGATTTTATTAATCATTTGAAAGAAGCAGGACTAGAAGAACAAAATGTACCTCGTAACTTCTTTGAAATAGATACAAGCATTCATTATTCTGATGCTGATAAAAATATAGAAATTGCAGCTCTTCCATTAGATAATTATCGTCTTACTGTAATGGTAGACTATAATTCGCCTGTTTTGGGAAGTCAGTATGCAGCTTTAAATGATATTTCAGAGTTTGAAAAGGAAATTGCAAGTTGTCGTACTTTTTGTTTCTTACACGAATTAGAGACACTTTATAACAATAATCTTATACAAGGAGGCAATTTTGATAATGCCATTGTAATTGTAGATAGAGTTTTGTCGGACGAAGAAATGGCTCGTCTTGCAAAAATGTTCAATAAAGATAAAATAGAAGTTAAGAAAGAAGGAACATTGAATAATGTAGAACTTCGTTATAAAAACGAACCTGCAAGACACAAACTATTAGATTTAGTTGGCGATTTGGCTTTAGTTGGTCGTCCGTTAAAAGCTCAAATTTTGGCTGCTCGCCCAGGGCATGCTGCAAATGTTGCTTTTGCTAAAAAAATAAAGAAAAGAATTCAGAAAGCATCAGGCGTTCAGATTCCAAAATACGATCCAAAAACACCTCCAGTTTTAGATGTAAATCAAATATCTAAAATTCTTCCTCATCGTTATCCGTTTATGCTCGTCGATAAAATCATCTATTTAGATGAAACTTCGGTTATTGGAGTAAAAAATGTAACAATGAATGAACCATTTTTTCAAGGACACTTTCCAGAAAACCCAGTAATGCCTGGTGTTTTGCAAATAGAAGCCATGGCACAAACGGGAGGTATTTTGGTCTTGAATACAGTCGAAGATCCAAATAATTACTGGTCTTATTTTATCGGAATTGATAATTGTCGTTTCCGTCAGAAAGTTTTACCTGGTGATACAATTATTTTCAAATGTGAACTTGTTGCGCCTATTCGTAGAGGAATTGCCAAAATGAAAGGACAAGCCTATGTAGCAGGTAAATTAGTTTGTGAAGCTACTCTTACAGCTGGAATTGTGAAGAAAGACTAGGATTAAAGGTTATCAAGGTTATTTTTTGTATAACAGTCTGCCAGACTGTTGAATTTGATAAAATACTGTTTCTGATGTTCAGACTGGAAGTCTGAACTACCTTAATATAAACCGTGATAAGGTTTATTAGATAGAATATTTATTAAAAATTTGAAACGCATTTGCTTTTGGGTAAATGCGTTTTTTTACATAAAACTGTAAAAGATGAGTTTTATCAGACGATTGAATAAAATAAATGTAATTACTGGAATTTTTGCAATACTATTTGGAGGCTTTATTTCCTATTTTTCTATTCAAGATTATATGGATTTAAAGGATATAAAAAAAAGTGGCAGAGAAGTAAAAGTCAAAGTCCTGTCTAAAAGTTATGTAAATAAAATTCACTCAATGGATGTTTTATTTCAAGGAGAAACCTATTATGTGAAAGGAGGAAGTAATGATTACAAAAAGGGAGAAATTATTAAACTTATTTATAGTGAGGAGAAAGATAAATTTTTATATGGATATACAGAAGGACATTATTCTTATATTTTTGTGTTTTTGGGAATGATTATAATAGGAATTGCTACCTTATTTATGGCGTTTTTTGAAGCTTGGAAACCTTTTTCTAAATCCTCTGATTAATTAATACCAAAGATAAAATGAATTTAAACAACAAAATAGTAATAGATTTTAAAGAGTTTCTGAAAACAGGTAAATTTGATTATCTCAAAATTGGTAAAACTAAAGAATGGATAATAAATAATTTTCCTGATCCTGATTTCTTTACTGGGAAAGATGATAAAATATATCAGAACGATATTTGGAGGTATGGAAATGTGGAGCTAATCTTTCATGAAGAAAAGCTGATACTATTTCATTCAAAATATTTAGATGAAAATGACCTAAATGGAGGAGAATATCTTGAAATTAAGAAATGGTTTTTAGAAAAATCAGATAAAATCAATCTTCTCAGTGTCATTGAATATCTAAACGTAGAAAGAATTAATTTTAGCAAAAAAACTAATCAATATGAATCAAAATCTGTCAGACTAGAACTAGAATCTGGAGTACATCTAGGATTTATATTAGAAGGACTTGAAGATGAAAATGATGAAGAATACACTTTACGTTCAGAAACAGTAAGTCAGAATGAATTTATATTTTACTCATTTAGTTTAGGGAGGTAATCACAAATAAGATATAATATTTCTCTATTTTAAACATTGCTCTCAACATCATTTTTCTCAGCCATTTCATTAATTCTAGGTTGTAATATCCAAACTCCAATAGGAAAAAACCAAAACATAAAAAACTCACTAGCAAAATCTTTAAAAGTTACTTCTCTTTGTAATTCAGCAGTTTTGAGTGTCTTTGCAGCAAAATACATAGAATAAAATATTCCAAAGAAAGACAAAATATGTAAAATAAAGAGAATTGGCGTTAGCCATTCCATAGGTAATTGAGGTAAGTCCTGTGGTTTTATTTTACCAAGTGCAATAAACATAAAAATACAAAACCCACTAATATAAAGTAAAGGAATAGAAGAAAAGATTTTAAATTTTGTAGTTTTCATTTCTATGCTGTTTGGCATATTGTTTTGTAATCCAATCGCAACCGACCAAAACCAACTGAAAATCAATGAAATGAAAAGTACCATTACTAATGGAAAAAACTTTGCTATACTGATTAGCTTAAAAAAATCTTCTGGTTCTGGTGGCGTTCCTCCTTTTATTATGGATGATATAATTACTCCTATTGTAAGGAATAAACCAACAGGCACACCCACCAAAAGGAAAAATAATTGCCAATGTTTTGCTTTTAGAATTTTATCTGTCATCTTATTTTTTGTTTAAGTTAGTGTTTCAATATACGATAATTAATTTGTTTTTAATCCTGTTAAGTTACACTAAATCATATTCTTTCCAACAAAGCCATATAAAATCCATCAAAACCTGTTTGATGAGAAAGTATTTTTTTGTCTTCAATAAATTTAAAATCCTTTCCATTTTCACTATTCAAAAATATTTCTACTTGTTTTTGATTTTCAGAAGGTAAGATAGAACATGTTGCATAAACTAGTTTTCCTCCTTTTTTAGTCATTTTAGAATATTCTTGTAGAATGTTTTGCTGAGTCTGTTTTATCTCTTCCAAAAAGGCAAGACTAAGTTTCCATTTTGCATCAGGATTTCTACTCAAAACACCCAAACCACTACAAGGTGCATCTATCAAAACTCTATCAGCCGAATTATGAAACTGACTAAATTGATTGTAATCTACTTTATTATCTTGCCTTTTTATAGTGTGTGTTTTGATGTTATGAACGTCTGCTCGGTTGGCTCTTTTTCGTAGTTCAATGAGTTTGTTTTCATAAATATCCATTGCTGTTATTTGTCCTTTATTTTTTAAAAGAGAAGCAATATGAAGAGATTTTCCTCCTGCACCTGCACAAGTATCAATGATTTGCATTCCTTGTTTTACATCCAAAAAATAAGCAATAAGCTGTGAAGAAGCATCTTGGATTTCGAAAAATCCGTCTTTATACAAAGAATTTCTGACAATACTTTTTCGCTGCACTAACTGAAGTGCATCTGGATAATCCGTATTATTTTGAGTAATTTTCTTAGTTTCAATGTTTTGTTCTGAAAGTTGTTTTTGAAGTTTGGCGATGCTTGTTTTCAATGTATTGACACGCAAAACAACAGGAGCTTGATTATTCAGCGCAGCAATTTCCTTTGTCCAAGTTTCATTTCCTAATTCTGTTTCTCCCAAATTATCTAACCAATCTGGAATAGATTCTTTATACTTTCTAATTTTTTGAAGCTGACCTAAATTTTGTTTTATCTCATTTATTTTCTCTTGATTTATTCCTTCAACTTCTTCCCAAGTTGGTAATTCAATTTCATTTAAGATTGCCCAAATAGAAAAAAGTTGAAATAGATTTTGAGTAGAATAATCATCATTATCATATTGCTTTTCTAACCCTGCTAGTTTTGCATACAAACGTTTCCATCTGACAATTTCATAAATGGTTTCTGCCACAAAATTTCTATCTCTTGCTCCCCAACGTTTGTCTTGTTTTAATGTAGTAGCCACGACTTTATCAGCATATTTACCTTGATTAAAAATTTGAGACAGTGAGTCAATGACTGCCAAAACTAAATTACGATGTAAACGCATAGAGGTATTTTTTGAAAATGAAGTTTGATAGAAACTATAAAATTACGCTACTTTCTATTCGGAAACAAAAAACAGTTCTAACACTTGGCTAGAACTGTTTTTTTAGAAATTATTTTTCTTAAAAGATTAGTTACTTTTTATCATTTTTCAAACCAATTTCAAGGTTATCAAACGACATAATATCTACAACTGATTGCATAGCTTCATCATAAAAAACAGTTACCGAATCGCCAGCTTGTGTAATAGGCAACTCTTGAGAAACAGACGAAGAAGCTACAAAAAGTTTGTTAGGTTCATTATTTAAAAGTAAATAATAAAAAGTTGTTCCACCGTTTACATCTTCTGCAACACGCAAAACACGCCCTTTTATTTCGTTGAGTTTGCTTTCACTTGTCGGACGAATAGAATTTCCTACACTATTCAATGAGCTTTTATATTCACGAAGAGCTTCCTGCAAATTATCAGCAGCTCCCACAATTGTATAATCTTGAACAGAAACTAATGCCATCATTTTTATCAGTCCAGAATTATCCTTCAAAGACATCACATAAGTAGGAACTCCATTGATGTTATAAGTTATTGGAAATGAACTATAATAGCCTTTTTCCTGTACTTTTCCTTCTGCTGAACGCTGTGCAGCCCATTCTGTTGCTCCTGTTTGGCGATACCATTTTGCTTCTTTTGTACGAGTATCTACCAAAACAAAACCTACTGTTCCTTCATCTGCACCTACAGAAGTCAGACCTGTGTACCAATAGGAACGATTATCTTCTCCATAAACTAGCGACATTCCAGGGGTTGTAGTAAGTTTGTCTTTGTTGGCAAAATTGAAATAGCCGTGTACAAACTCTCCCCAGTCATCTAATTGTGTTTCAATAAAATCTTCTGGTTGGATACGGTCAATCCAAAGAGGCGCATCAGCTATAGAATAGTTTTGTATATCTCCACTTTGAGCATTTACAACCACAACTCCAACAGCATCACTACCCAAAAAACCAACTATTTTTTCATATTGAGTAAGTACCCAAAACGGATTTCCTTCATCATCAATTTCAAACGTAAAATCTGCTAAACCTTTTGTCATATAACCATTAAAGTAAACATGCCTGTGCAAATCATCAAACGCAAAAGCAGCCGTTTGATATTTTAAATTTACTTGTTTGCCATTTACTTCTTGAACTAGTTTTACATCACGCTCATTAGTTGCCGAAACCATTACATAACCTGGAGTTCCTTCTGTATTTGTAAGCCACTTCAAAAAACCAGAGTGCAAAAGAGGAGCAACCCAGTAGAGTTTGTCTTTTACCTTCTGAATATGAAACTCTCCTAAATAAGCCTGACTACCCAAAGAAGCCTTTTCTCCCATTACTTTATCACCTAATCGTTGTGCTACTTGCTCATCAACTACACGAATATTATCCGTAGAAACAGGCGCAACTTCACTAGCAAAACTTTCTCCTATTGCTATTTCTCCTATCAAATTTCTGTAATCCTCAGCTCTAAAAATTGACCACGAAACAAACGAAGCCCAAACAATTGCATACAAAGCTGCTACTGCACCAATTCCCATAATCACTTTGAGAATAGACTTATCTTTTGTAGCAACAAATTTCTTCCCAAAATACATACTAAAAAATGGAATACTAAAAAATATAAGTACCGTAGGAAGTTCTGAAAATCCATAATTCAGAACAGGAAAACTCATATAAGAATAAACAAGAATGGCTAGAATATATGCAATAGCCAAAAATCGAACAGGTAATTTCATTGTTTTTTTATTAAAATTCAAAAATGACTTTTTCTTTTATTGAATGTAGTGATTTTTTGGGAGAAATGGAAAACTGTATTTTAAAATTCCTTTTCATAACTTTGCCATATCAACTCAAAACAAACAAAAGTAAAAAGATGGATTTATTGCGTTTTGCCACAGCAGGAAGCGTCGACGACGGAAAAAGCACACTTATTGGAAGGCTTTTATATGATACAAAAAGTATTTTTGAAGACCAACTGACAGCCATTGAAGCTGCTAGTAAAAGAAGAGGAGAAGAACATGTAAATCTTGCTTTGCTTACTGATGGCTTGCGTGCTGAACGTGAACAAGGAATTACAATTGATGTTGCTTATCGTTATTTTGCTACACCATCACGAAAATTTATTTTAGCCGATTGTCCAGGGCATATTCAGTATACTCGCAATATGGTAACAGGTGCTTCGACGGCACAACTTTTAGTTATTTTGATTGACGCAAGACAGGGAATTGTAGAGCAAACTCGTCGTCATACTTTCATTGCCGAACTTTTGGGAATCAAAAATTTGGTAGTTTGTGTCAATAAAATGGATTTGGTAGAATATGATGAAAAAATCTATGAACAAATAAAAGCCGAATATTTGAGTTTTGTACGAAAAACACGTATTTCGGAAGTTAGTTTTATTCCAATAAGTGCATTGAAAGGCGATAATGTGGTTGAGAAATCAGAGAATATGAAATGGTATAAGGGAACAAGTTTTTTGTATCACTTAGAAAATGCTTATATCGGAAACACATGGGATTTTATAAATTCTCGTTTTGCTGTTCAGCACGTTATTCGTCCACAATCTAAAGAAGAGGATTTACATGATTATAGAGGTTATGCAGGCGAAGTTTTGGGAGGTGTCTTTAAGAAAGGTGATAAAGTTACTGTTTTGCCTTCTGGATTCTCAACGACTATAAAAAAACTAGATTCTTTTGATGGAGAACAAGAAAAAACATTCCCTCCCCAAAATATAACAATGCTTTTGGAAGATGATATTGATATTAGTAGAGGCGATATGCTTGTAAAGGCAGACAACAAACCAACAATAGGACAAGATTTAGAAGTAATGATTTGTTGGCTCAATGAACAGAAATTACAACCCAATGGAAAATATTTACTAAGACACACAACTCAAGAAGTAAAAGCTATTCTGAAAGAAGTAGTTTATAAAATTGACATTAATACACTTCACAGAACTAAAAATGATTTAACTATTGGCTTGAATGATATTGGAAGAATCAGAATAAGAACAGCAAAACCAATTTTTTATGATAGCTATTCCAAAAACAAGCGAACAGGAAGTTTGATTTTGATAGATTTACAGACAAATGCTACAGTAGCTGCTGGAATGATTATTTAATTCTTTTTTTTTCAAAATAGAAAAAAAACTTTCCATTATGAAAAAAAATAAGGATTGCTCATTAATCATTAAAAAGTTAAAATTGCCTTTTATGAGCTTTAAACAGTGTTTTTCAATTATTTCAAGTTATTTTCAACTAACTTTTGGCATTGGCAAGCCTATTGAAATATATAAGTCAAGAAAGCAAAACAAAATAAGTGATTTTCAAAGTAACTGATTTGTAAAACTGAAAAGTCTAACAAAAAATTTTTAGCAGTAACTTTATTTTTTAAGAATCATTTATTTAGAAAGTCAAAATTGAATAGTATGTGTGTTGTCAATCAGTAATGATTATTTTTAGCAACTCCTTATTTTTTAACTATTTAGTTATACTTTTATAAGAAACAAGAAGAATCCCTTTTCATTTTTTGAAAAAAGGGATTTTTTGTTTTATTATTCGTTATTTCTACTTATATCCTCCAAAATCTCTCTAATAAGCTCATTTTCATATCCTTTTTGAAGAGCATAGTTAGTAGCCTTGTGTTTTCTTTTAAAATTATCATCTTCTTTTTCTAGTAAGTCTGACCATTTTTTTTCTAAAAGTTCGGCTAGAGTTGAGAAATATTCTTGGTTATCAATTTCTGAATGAAAAGCATCTTGAATCATGTTTTCAGAAATATCTTTTTGCAAGAGTCCATATCTTATTTTTCTTTTTCCCCATTTTTTATAGCTAAATTTTCCTCTCACATACGATTCTGCAAATCGTTTTTCATTCAAAAAATTTTCTTCTTCCAAAAGTGTCACGATGGCATAATGGTCACCTTCATCCATTTTCCATTCTTCTAATTTTGCATAAATTTCTTGATAACATCTTTCTTGATAGGCACAAAAGGCAGCTAGTTTTAAAAAGGCTTCTTTGGGTGTGAGTTGTACAAAGGGTTTTGGTTCTCGTTTTTTGAGTTCTCTATAATCTTTTACTTTGTACTCTCTTTTTTTGTAGGTTTTGGGTTTGTATTCTTTCTTAGAACCATCTGCATTTTTATAGTCATCTGGATTATATTCTTTTTTCTTTAGTGGTGTACGTTTTAAAGGCGTTCTTTTTAGTGGTTTTTGTTTTTTTTTAGCCATAACTATTTCTTATAAAAAATCACTCATGAGAACATAAGCAATGGTTACAATCTAACTCTATTTTATTTATTTTGTTTCTTAAATACTTCTAAACTATTTATCAACTCATTTCTAATCCCAAGTTCACGTTATCTTAAGATAACTTTTAAGAGTGGAACTTAAAAAAATGAGTGAAAAAGCAAAACAAGATTTCTCTCATTTTTTTATCCTCGTTTTACAAATTTTATGGCTCTTCCGACAATTTAGCGAAATTATAAAAGGGTGTGCGTTCGTTTTAGCTTCGCTGAGGGTTACACCGTTCTCAAAAACGCATGAAACGCTTCCTCAGAAGCGTGATATTGCTTAAATCACGCTTCTGAGGAAGCATTTTTTTCAGTTCTGAGGAACTGAACACACAATGTTTTGCTAAAAAGTCAGAAGAGTCAATTTTATTTTTTCAATTTTACACTCAAAAAAACAATTCATAAGGACAGATTAAATACAGTAGTTGATAAAGCATTATCTTTGTCTGATTAGTGGGGTCAAAAATGAGTGATTTCACTTATGTATAAAAAATATCAAATTAATTGTAAAACCATCAAATAAAATATGAAACTCAATTATAAAGAATTAGGAAATGTAAATGCACCACCTTTGCTTATTTTACATGGCGTATTTGGCTCACTTGATAATTGGCTTACTTTAGGTCGTCAGTTTTCAGAAACATACCGAGTATTTTTAATAGACCAACGAAATCATGGACGCTCACCACACGATGATAAAATGAATTATATTGTCTTGGCAGATGATTTACATAATTTTATAGAAGAACATCAACTCAAAAACCCACTTCTTATTGGACATTCGATGGGAGGAAAGGTTGTAATGCAATATGCTTTAACCTATCCTACAGCTTTTGAAAAAATGGTAGTCGTCGATATTGCTCCTAGAAAGTATAATGTTTCGCATCATGAAGCTATTTTGAATGGATTAAAGGCAATTGATATAGAAAACTTAGAAAGTAGAAACGATGCTGATGAAAAGTTAGGACAATATATAGATGAAGAAGGGGTTCGAATGTTTTTGCTCAAAAACTTGGCTCGTACAAAAGAAGGATATGAGTGGAAAATGAACTTACCTATCTTAGAAAAATCTATACTAAAAATAGGAGGTGCAGTGACTAAGAATAAAAATGTAGATTCGTCAGTAGATTATAATGAAAAACCTGTGTTGTTTATAAATGGAGGACAGTCTCGTTATATTCAAGAGAAAGATATTACTATGATTACAAAATATTTTCCAAATGCTCATATACATACTATTGAAGAAGCTGGGCATTGGGTACATGCACAAACTCCAAAAGAGTTTTTTGAAGTAGTGATGAGCTTTCTTCAAAGTTAAATATTCTTAGAAGAAGATAGAAAAGCAGGTGAAAAATTAGATAAAATTTGACTTTCCTTTTCTATTCAGAGAGAAGGTTGTTGAGAAACTTTCTCTATCAAGTATAGGGAATATTAAATATAAGAAGAGCAAAAAAATGTTATTTGTTTCTTAGTTGTGTAGAACGTACAGATTTCAAAAAAACACAATTCATAATTTAATCAAATTACTTTTTTCAACTGAAATTTTGTATTTTGCTTTATCTATTTACACTTATTACACTTAAAATCTAATTCATAATGAATACAAATCTAGAAACAACAAATGAAAGACCGACAGTAAAAAGTTCGGATGCTTTCCCTAATTATACACTTCCTTGTAGAGTTTTTGAAAATATAGATGTCAAAAATCTTAGTAATGAAGAATTTGAAGAAATACGTAAAGCAGTTCCTCAAAATGGTGTTATTCTTATCAAAAACCAACACCTTTCTTTAGATGAATTGGTAGCTTGGACAAAACGTTTTGGTGAGCCAGTCGAACTTCCTGACGGACTTCGTTTTAATAATTTTCATAAAGAATATCCAGAGGTTACACGTATTTCAAATATTTTGCCTAATGGAGAGTTATTACAAAACTATTCAGGTGCAGAATATTGGCATAGTGATGGCGATTTTTGGCAAGCACCAAAAAACTATGTTTTCAGTTGTTTGTATGCTGAAAAAGTGCCACCATCGGGAGGAGAAACAGGTTTTGCAGATTTAAGATTGGCATATAATGGACTTAGCCAAGAATTAAAAGATAAAATAAAGAATCTTCGTGTTTGGGTTTCACCTAAAAATATTCCCGATTTCGAAGGTGCAAAAGAGTCTGAACTTCCACCAGATGCGTATCATAATATTGCTTATTTACATCCAGAAACTAAATTACTATGTTTGTATTTTGGGTGTACGGCTTCTGATATTGAAGGACTAAGTAGAGAAGAAGGTCAAGAGCTTTTAAAAGAATTAATGGCAGAAGTAGAAAAAAATGAATATGTTTATGCACACAAATGGAGTCCAAATGACCTCTTGATGTGGGATAATACTTCAACCATGCACCGTAGTTTGGGTGGATATGGAAATTATCCTCGTTTAATGTATCGTACACAAGCCTATGCCAAATAGATTTTATTTAAAAGCTAGATTTTAGAAGTTACCTTTGGCATTACTTCTAAAATCTAGCTTTTAACCTCTCAATTTATTTTAATAATGATTTTCCATAATTTCTTGTAATGGACTATCTTTTTTTATTAGGTCAGTGATTGTTGAATAAGGAATAAAAATCTCAAAAGCACCCATTGAATGTACTCCGATTTCATCTTCATTAAAACGAAATGTAATTCCACCTTTGCTAAGCGCATAATTATCATTTAAAGTAAATTTATTGTCCTTAAAATTGATTCCTTCTTTTGAGAAGTCTTTAATATCTTTAAAGCCATATTTATTACGAAAAATATTTTCTGCTATTTTTGTGAGTTTTGGCATAAAATCTTTCTCAAAAAGCTCTTCTAATTTTATATGGTTGCCTGTTCCCAAGTCAAAATTCACAAAGTTCACTTTTTCATGGGCATAAGCACCACCTTCAAAAACACTTTCTATAAACTCCAAAACTATAATATTATGGTTATTATAATCTAAGATAATTTGATGATGATTATCCCATATTGGCATTTGTCCTTCTGCTTTTTGAGCTTCTTCACTTGCCTTTTTATAACGATTTACAAAATCATCTAAAAATTCACTATGGTCACCAAACTGTTTTTTAGCACTTTTAGGATGGTCATAATTTAAGATATGACTATTAATAAAAGCATTGATTTTTTCGGCAGTTGCTTTATGCTTTTCTTCTCCCATTACTATATACACCAAATCAACAGTAGCTGTACCACTATAACTTCTGCCTTCGTGAACCACCCAAAAACTAGATGATTTTTCTGGATAATTTTCTTTTACAGTAAATGTATTATACTGCTCACCATCAAACGAATGCCAAGTACCTGCAATTTCTGTAGGAGACATAAATTTTCCATCAAAAAAACCAACTACATTTGGCTCACCTTCTGCTGTATTTCCTTCAATTTCTTCTAAGGAGACACGCCCCGTTTCAGAAATTGTTCCTCTGATAGTTCCTTTTTCTTCCTTATCTAAAAAATAAAAATGTCCTTCTAAGGTAGAACCAAAACGCATCAAATCAAACTCTATACGTTGGTCACCAAGCTGTCCATCCAATTTTTTATAGAAATATTTGGCAATCTTAACAGGTTTTTTTTCCTCCTTTTTCGTTTCATTTTGTGCTAAACACAAGAAAGAACCTGCAAAAACAAGAATACACATCAACAAAAATGTTTTCTTGAAAAAAAAGAAATGAGTAAATTTATTTAACTTCATTGTAAGAAATTATTAAATATGTAAATTAAAATAATTTTTATCTAACTTTTGGATAGGCAAAACTCTAAATTTGTTTAAAACTCTATATCATAAATAGTTTTAAGATTCACAAATATAAGCAATTAACAATCTACTGACTAAAAATAGTAGGTATAATCAGTAGTAATTAATATTAAATCAATAACGATGCTATTTTTTAGTACATTGTGTATCTTTCTATAAAAAATGAATATATTTTTAGGAATTAGCTATGTCATTTATTTGTATTAATTCTAAATAAGGTGCAAAAAGAACAAATGATTTTACTTATAGTTCTTTGCGTAGTAATTTTGTAGTATAGAATAAAAATAACACCTACTATGCAACTGAATTTCAAGGCTTTAACCATAAATTATAAAACTGCTCCTGTCGAAGTACGTGAAAAATTATCTTTGAGTGAAACAGAGTGCCATAGCTTTTTGCAAAAGGCTTCTGAGATGTTTGCTTTGAGTGAGCTTTTTGTGCTTTCTACCTGTAATAGGACAGAAATTTATTATAGTTTACCAGAAAATAGTGTTGCAAATGCAACTTCAAATATTCCTAAAGCCTGTCCTTTTTCATCTTCTAAGCCACTCTCTCAAAAGCTAATTGCATTACTTATTACTCAAAAGGGACTTTCAGATTCTGAAAGCTACTTTCCTTATTTCCAATCTATTGAAGAGCATAAAGAAGCTGTACAACATCTTTTTTCGGTTTCAATGGGATTAGAATCACAAGTAATTGGAGATATTCAAATTAGTAATCAAGTAAAAAAATCCTATCAATATAGCGCAGACTTGAACCTTGCAAGTCCATTTTTACATCGTCTTTTGCATACTATTTTCTTTACAAACAAGCGTGTGGCACAAGAGACAAGTTTTAGAGATGGAGCTGCTTCTGTAGCCTATGCAGCAGCAGAAATGACCTCTGAACTTGCACAAACGGTTCTTCAACCAAAAATTTTGGTTATTGGAGTAGGAGAAATTGGAGGAGATGTAGTTCGAAACCTAGATGCCACTGATTATCATACTGTAACAGTTATGAATCGTACTTTCGAAAAAGCAAAGGAGTTTGCAAATGCAGAGGGATTTGAAGTAGCAAGAATAGAAAACCTAAAAGAAGAGGTCAAAAAAGCAGATGTTATAATTTGTTCAGTGGCTGCCAATGAACCAATTTTGACAAAGAAATTAGTAGAAGAAGTACAAGATATTCGTTTCAAATATTTCATTGACTTGTCTGTTCCTAGAAGTATTGAGCCAGAGGTAGAACAGATTGCTCATGTTATGGTATATAACATCGATCAAATACAAAATCGTACAGCAGAGGTAATAGAACGTAGAAAATCAGCTATTCCACATGTCCAATCTATCATCGATGAAGCAATACAAGGATTTGAAGATTGGAGTAAAGAAATGATAGTTTCGCCTACTATTCATCGTCTGAAAAATGCGTTAGAGCAAATCAGAAAAGAAGAAATAAATCGTCATTTGAAAAACTTAGACGAAAAAGAAATAGAAAAAATAGAAATGATAACAAAAGGAATAAT
Organism: Bernardetia sp. Wsw4-3y2; assembly: GCF_037126295.1. Lineage (NCBI taxonomy): Bacteria > Pseudomonadati > Bacteroidota > Cytophagia > Cytophagales > Bernardetiaceae > Bernardetia > Bernardetia sp. Wsw4-3y2. The sequence continues at coordinate 2,312,678 of NZ_CP147017.1, forward strand.
GCAAAAAATAATTAAACTTCCTGTCATTCAACTTAAAGCAGCTTGTAAGCGTGGAGAAGCAGAAACATTAGTCGATGTTTTGAATGATTTGTTCAACCTAGAACAAGATGAAAAAGTATAAAACTTTGTTTTGATTAATTTTTTTTTCAAAAAAACACCTTTTTTTTGTTCTTCCTTAAACAATTTTAACCTAATACTGTTCGTTACTACGGACGGTAATAGTTTTTCATAAGTGCATAAAAAAACCTATATTCTTTGAATGTGGGTTTTTTCTTTTCGAAAAAACGACAATATGACATAGAAAATAAGAAAGTATTAGTTTTTGAAAACAATGTAAGTGTCAATGTGACACTATTTAAAAACAAATTTCTACTATTGAAGTTTTAAATTGAATACAACTAGCCAAAAAGTCAGTTTTGAGATATTTGTATAGCTTTTGATAAGAATGTAATATATATGTAGCGTACACTTTAGCTTACAAAAAATGTATCGTACCTTTTAAGGTGCGATGTATTCAATCAGAAAACAAATACTTAAAACTACTAAAAACATTCAATTATGAACTTTAATAAATTCACTATAAAGGCACAAGACGTAGTTCAGAAAGCCTCAACAATTGCGACAAGTTCGCAACAACAAATCATTCAGACAGGTCATATTTTGAAAGCTGCTTTAGACGCTGATGAAAATATGACAAAGTTTTTGGTCAATAAATTAGAAGTCAATGTAACTCTTCTCAATCAAGTTTTGGACGAATACATGGTTTCTTATCCAAAATCAAGTGGTGCAGACCCATATTTATCTAACGATTCTCATGCTGCCATTCGTGAAGCTGAAAATTATCTCAAAACATTCAAAGATGAATTTATAGCCGTTGAACATATTCTTTTAGGACTTTTGAAAGGAAAAGACAAAACGGCTGACCTCATGCGTGAAGTTGGTTTCAATGAAGATAATTTGGTAAGAGCAATCAAAGAACTTCGTGGAGGACGAAAGGTAACTGACCCAAATGCAGAATCAAAATATCGTTCTTTAGAGCGTTATTCTAATAATTTGACAGAACTTGCACGAAAAGGAAAAATAGACCCAGTTATTGGTCGTGATGATGAAATTCGTAGAGTTCTACAAATTCTTTCAAGAAGAACCAAAAATAATCCGATGCTTATTGGAGAACCAGGGGTAGGAAAAACGGCAATTATTGAAGGCTTGGCACAGCGTGTTGTTGATGGCGATGTTCCAGAAAATTTGAAGTCAGTTGTAATTGCTTCTTTGGATTTGGGAATGCTCGTTGCAGGAGCAAAATATAAAGGAGAGTTCGAAGAGCGTTTAAAATCTGTCATCAAAGAAGTTACAGATTCTGACGGAGAAATCATTTTATTTATTGATGAAATTCATACACTTATTGGTGCAGGTGCAGGGGGAGATTCGGCAATGGACGCAGCCAATTTATTAAAGCCTGCTTTGGCTCGTGGCGAACTTCGTGCAATCGGAGCGACAACACTCAAAGAATATCAAAAATATATTGAGAAAGACAAAGCTCTAGAACGCCGTTTTCAAACCGTTACAGTAGATGAACCAAGCGTACAAGATGCTATTTCTATTTTGCGTGGAATCAAGGAAAAATATGAATTGCATCATGGGGTTCAGATAAAAGACGATGCTTTGATTGCAGCAGCACAACTTTCTCATCGTTATATTCCAGACCGTCAATTACCAGATAAAGCAATTGATTTAATGGATGAAGCAGCAGCAAAATTGAGAATAGAAATGAATTCTATGCCTCAAGAATTAGATGAGATTCGTAGAAAAGTAATGCAACTTGAAATTGAAAGAGAAGCAATAAGAAGAGAAGGTGACAAAGAAAAAAATACATTACTTTCAAGAGAAATTGCAGACCTTCGCACTACACAAGATGCACTCATGGGACGTTGGGAATCTGAAAAAGGTGCAATAGATGGAATAAGAGAAACCAAAAAAGAACTAGAAAATCTTAGAATACAAGCTGAACAAGCCGAACGAGCAGGAGATTATGGAAAAGTAGCCGAAATTCGTTATGGAAAAATTACAGATGCAGAACAGAAATTAGAAGAATTACAGAAAAAACACGAGCAGCAAGAAACAGAAGAATCAATGCTCAAAGAAATTGTAACGGCTGAAAATATTGCTGAAGTGGTTTCAAAATGGACAGGTATTCCAGTAACTAAAATGCTGCAAGGCGATAAGGAAAAACTATTAAACTTAGAAGCTGAGTTAGGAAGACGAGTAGCAGGACAAACCGAAGCAATTCAAGCTGTTTCTGATGCTGTGCGTAGAAGTCGTGCAGGCGTTCAAGACCCAAATCGTCCGATAGGTTCGTTTATATTTTTGGGAACAACAGGCGTAGGAAAAACAGAACTTGCCAAAGCATTAGCCGAATACTTGTTTAATGACGATGATGCAATGGTCAGAATTGATATGTCGGAATACCAAGAACGCCATAGTGTAAGCCGTTTGATTGGTGCGCCTCCAGGGTATGTGGGTTATGATGAAGGTGGGCAGCTTACCGAAGCTGTCAGAAGAAAACCGTATAGTGTCATTCTTTTAGATGAAATTGAGAAAGCACACCCTGACGTTTTCAATATTTTGTTACAAGTTTTAGATGATGGAAGACTGACTGATAATAAAGGTAGAATTGCTAATTTCAAAAATACGATTGTCATCATGACTTCAAATACAGGTTCGCAGATTATTCAAAATAATTTTGCTTTAGCTTCCGAAAAAACTGATGAGCAAGTAGAACAGCTTTACGAAGATACAAAAATACAGGTTACAGAGCTTTTAAGAGCTTCTATGCGCCCAGAATTTTTGAATCGTATTGATGAAGTCTTAATTTTCAAACCTCTTTCAAGATTAGAAATTCGTCAGATTGTAGATTTACAATTAAAGCAAGTTCAGAAGCGATTAGACGAAAACGGAATCACTTTAGAAGTTTCGAAAGAAGCCCTAGATTATATTGGAAAGATTGGTTATGATCCACAATTTGGAGCAAGACCACTCAAAAGAGTTGTTCAACGAGAAATCTTAAACGAACTTTCAAAGGAGATTTTGGCAGGAAGAGTTACCAAAGATGCGCCTGTTGGTGTAGTTTTGGAAGATGGACAGATTAAATTTGTAAATTCTGTTTTTGAAGGTAATTAAAAAAAACGAACGGTTCGCTCAAAGCGAACCGTTTGTTAAACATCAAATATGAAAACCTCATTTTTCTTTTCCTTTTTTAGGAAGGATTAATGAGGTTTTTTATATAGAATTCGATGCACATTCCTATACTGTGTTTAATAAAGCCATTGTCATGAAAATTCTGATACTCTAGCAATTCAGTACCATTACTTAACTGTGGGATTATTGCGTTTACATAAGTGTCATTGTTTATGTATTTTCCAGAATGCAAAAACTCAGACCTTGAGTTGTATAAGGCGTTCAAACTTTTTTTTCTATGGTCTTCATTGGGAAATACTTTATTTAGAAAAAACCTTACTCTTTTACTAATACTATATACTTCTTGGTGACATTCTTTACAATGTTTAGAATCTCCTTCTTCCATAGATAAAATTTCTAAAACAGACATGTAGTGAGTAACAGTTATCTCGTAGATCGATAAATCTATATCTCTTAGTCTTTCTAAATACTTAACTTTTAATGCTGAATGATATACTCTTACAGCCTTTATTAAGTTAGATAGATTAAAATTGTATTCATCATTAGTTACAATTTCATTAATTATTCTAAATAATTTTTTAGGTAAAAAATATATATTATCTTTTACGTAGTATTCATCGAATATAGAAAATTCAAAAATATCACTATATGTATTGCTAGGATATTTTAATTTTACAGTTTCTTTCTCTCTATTTATATCTGAAATAGATATTTTTCTCCAAAAAATACTTGCTAACAAGTCAATTATGATATTATATTTCTGTTTGGCGATAAATTGCCCATCAATAGTATCATAACATTGTATTTTAATAACTATTTCAGATTGAGTTTTATTAATAGGTTGGATTCTAACACACTCTCCTATATAATTTAAAATAGGAAAAGGAAGATCTATTTTTACAGAAAATTCTTGTTCTGCTAATTCTATTCTATGTTTAGACTTAACAGAATTTAAACATTTTTTTAAACTAGAAAGGTCTGAGGTATAATTCTGAAAAATAACATTACTGATTCCTCCTCTTTGTTTGTAAGTAATATAAACTTCTATTGAACCTTCAATATTTTTTTCTACTTGAAATTTTCCTAAGTGTATCAGCTTCTGTTCAGTTTTTATATTTGGCATATAAAACCAACTACATCTACCGAACTCTTTTCTAATCATACTCCAAGCTGCACGTAGCCATAGGTTAGCTTCTTTCGTATTTTTAATTCCTACATTTATTAATATATAATTTTCCATATCTGTTTTATTAGAAAATAATTATTTATTTAAAATTACTCACTATTATTTTAAATTTTCTTTTTTAAGGAAACAGATAAATATAATAAAAAATTCAAAAAACCTCATCTTTCTCCATAAAAATAAAGAAAACAAGTTTTTCATTCACACAAAATCACCTCAACTCATAAACAAAAGGCGTATTAATAATTCTCAAATCAGTAGGTAGTTTTGAAATAAAATCACTCCATTCAGGTATAGTATCTCTATGAATAGTCGCAAAATAATTTTTTGATACACTTCTCGTTGTGATTCTTATTTGCAACTGACAATAAAGTGCATCAATATCTGTATTAGGATGATAAATAATATGATACTTAAACTCTGTTATGTCTTCAAAGGCAAAAAAACTTTTTAAGACTTTTTGTTTGATATGTTGTATAACTAATCCTTTTGATTTATAATCTATATAAATAGTCAGTTTGGATTCTATATTTTCCATTTCTTTTATAGATATATTTCTATTTTTTGGAATAATACTGATTATTCCAAAAGTTATACAAGCCATAAAACAGAGCATAAAAGAAAGAAACCCTATAGCTCCACCAAAAATTTCTCCTATAAAACTACTTGCTATTATAGATGCAAATCCTAATACAATAGATAAAAAGCAACCTCCACTATTATTACTCATAAACATAGGACTATCAGCAAAGCCAAAACTTAGTAGTTCTTGTGTATATTTATCATTCGCTTTAAGATAAAGAGTTTGAGGTAAAGGCAAAGATTTGAGAGTTTCAGATTGGTCACAGTGAGAATTTCCTAAGTATTCCCAACTCTCTATAAAAAAAGCAGATTTACATGCAGCACAAACCACAACTGTATGCCCTTCTTCTATTTTTTCGCCTGTGATGGGGTCAGTTCTATTTTGGTTTAGAAAGTCTTGATGATGTTCAGTGAGTCTATGTGAATGATGCATTTTTTAGGTGTTGTGGCTGGTATTTAGTTTTCGGAATGCTATTATGATGACCAACAACAAAGATAAATATGTTTTTGAAAACCTCATTCTTCTTCAATAAATAAAGAGAAATGAGGTTTTGCTACACCATACATATTATCAAAAACTATCTTTGATAGTAAAATACCAAACTTGCTTTTGCAATAGTATTGTTCCACAAATAATATCCCACAGTTGCAGGGTTTGTAGTAGCATCCAAGCCTAATTTATCTGTCTTGAGTGCATAAACAGTAACTATGTATTGGTGCAAACCGTGATTTTCTGGAGGACAAGGACCACCATATCCAGCTACACCATAATTTGTCACGCTCTGAATAGCTCCTTTTGGAGTGAGATTAGCTTTCAAATTTCCTGCACCTGTTACTAGTTCATTTATGTTAGCAGGAATATCAAAAACTACCCAATGCCACCACCCACTTCCCGTTGGTGCATCTGGATCATATACTGTAATGGCAAAACTTTTTGTTCCTTCAGGAGCATTTGACCAAGATAATTGAGGGGATTGGTTTTCTCCTGTACAGCCAAATCCATTAAATTCTTCTGTCTTTGTGGCTTGTCCTCCTATGTCTGTACTGCTAAGAGTAAAAGTTTCTTGAGCAAAAGAAAGTGTAGAGATAAGAAGGAAAAATAAGAATAATGTTACTTTTTGCATTTTATTTGAGGTTTAGATTTACTAAGATTAAAATACAAAGTTACAGTATTGCCTTGCTGATGAGGTAGAGATAGACGTTCTAAAAGTATCGCTAAACGTCCATTTTATATAAAGTGTTGTTTGGGAGTTTTGCCAAATTGTTTTTTGTAGGCTTGTATGAAAGAAGATAAATTTTCATAACCAATTTGCATATAAATATCACTAGAACGAAGTTTTTTGTGTTCTAACAAAAATGCAGCGTGTTTTAACCTTCGCTCTCTAAACCATTTTATTGGACTATCATTGTATATTTTCTTAAATTTTCTCTTGAAAGCTGAAACGCTTTTGTTACATAAAAAAGCTAATTCTTCTACACTCAAGTTTGTATAAATATTATTTTCAATGACTGATGTAAAATGTTCTCTACCGTAAACATTGCTGTTTAAAAACTTATAGAGAAAATCTGTTCTATTTTTATGAATTAAATAAAGGAAAATTTCTTCTAGTTTGATAGTTAAAACCTGTTTTTGTAAAGCTAAAGGTTGTTGATTGAGTTGTAGGACACTAAACACAAAATTTTTGATATAATTATCATAATCAAATACCAAAAACGGATTTGTTTCGCTGCTTGATTGAATTTTGATTTTGTGTTTTTCTATAAAATCAATAAGCCAATTATCATCAAAGAAAAACAACAAACTTCTATATTGATTGGCTTGTGATAATTTTTCAGTCATCAAACATTTACCTGATTTAATGAGAAGAAATTGATTATTTTTGATTGTTGTTTGTTTGTCAAAATGCACAACTTCTTTTGTTCCATCTTGCAAAAAACTAAACACATTCTGATTAAGCGTAATTTTATTTCTCGTAAGAGAATTATTTATCACATAGTCATAAATACAGGTTTTGTCTTCTGTTTTATTTGCATTTTCAAATAAGTCATTAGGAAGCAAATATGTATTCATTTATTTCACTCTTTTGTAAGCCAGTGTATTTCCACGAGCCATATAAGCAATTGTCAAAATTTCTTCATTAAGGTCTATAATATACCAACACATATCCGAACTTTCAGAAGTAATATAAAGGTCTTTTTCAGGCTTCAAATCTTTACTTTTATCAGATTCATTGGTGCATTTATCAGATAAAGTGAAAATTTCATCACTCCATTGAGTCATTCCTTCAGCGATTTCCATTCTATGATTATTTTCAAACTTTAGAAAGTTTGTTTCGTCATCCGTACTTTGCCACTTTCCCTGCAAAAGTTCTAAGTTTGTTATCGTCTTTTTTTGCTCTTCATCTAGCACTAAAGTAGAATCTTTTGGTTCTTTATTTTCTGCTACAACTTGGGTATTATCTTTATTATCTGAATTGCTAGTACAGGCAATCAAAGAAAAGAAAATAAGTAAAAAGGAAACGAAATTTAATTTTGAGTTCATTGTTTGAGAATTGTGAATTTAGAATTATTAATATAATTTATAGCTCATTTAATATAGATCCTTTTGATTTTTAGAAAACACACAAAACTACTTTCTTTTTTATAATTATTCTATTTTCAGATTTTAAAAAAAATGGCTCTTTCTACAATTTAGTGAAATTATAAAACGGTGAGTGAATAGTGTTTGCGTCTTCCTAGATATGAACGAAAAGTTTGTGAGAAAATAATATTTTGATATAATAGTATTTTTAAAAGATATTTTGGCAAGATATTAACAGGGTTAATAATAACTATTTACTGAAAATCGTATAGTTTTTTGGAGACAAAATGAAATTCTTTTCTAAACACAAAAAAAACTATTATTAGTCCATAACAAAAGGATTTTTTTTAATTTTATGCTACAATACGGTATTTAATCGAAAAAAGTTTTAGGTTTCTTGGAACTTTTCTATTTTTTTTGCTTCTTTGCATTACTAATCTTTAGTTGGATACACACAAATGTTATGATTATCAATTACTTATCATTCCTTTAAAAAATATTCAATTTATTAAAACAGATGTAGTTAGTTAATAAAGAAAAGTATATTAAATATATTCTAATTTAACTTAAAGACAGTTTAATAAATGTTCTTTAAATAAATTTTAACCCAAGTATTGAAGTAGGTTTTGAACCCAAACAAACTTGATTATTAGTTATTTTTTCTGACAAAGATTAGAAACAAACACTAATTATATGGCAAAAGTAAAATATTATTACGATACCGAAACGTGTCGTTACGAAAAAGTAAAAGCGTCTAAAGCAGATATAGCCTTCAATATCCTTGGACTCTTAGTAGTTTCAGCAGTATTAGCAGTCGGTTTTGCGACATTTTATACTCAAATGTTCCCTTCAAAGGAAGTGGCACAATTAAAAGAAGAAAAACAGGAACTTCTTACAAAATATACAGTTCTTAATAAAGAAATTAGTCAGGCAACTGATATGCTCTCACACCTTCAACAGCGAGACAATAAACTCTATCGTTCGATGTTTGAAGTAGAACCTATTCCAATGGAAATGCGAAAAGGTGGTACAGGAGGAGCAGAAAAGTATAAACATTTATTAGATGATAATCTAGTAAATGAAACACTTATTGTAAATACACACGAGAAGTTGGATAATTTGAAAAAACAAATGTATATCCAAACCAAATCGTATGATGAGCTTATGAAATTAGCTCAAAACAAAAATGATATGATGGCTTCTATTCCAGCTATTCAGCCTCTTTCCAAAAAAGACCAAACAAGTTTTGCATCTGGTTATGGAATGCGTACACACCCTATCTATAAAGTTCGTAAAATGCATGCAGGTTGTGACCTTAGTGCAAGAACAGGAACAGCTGTACATGCAACAGGAGATGGTGTAGTTATTAAAGCAGATTGGTCTAGTGGATACGGAAGATTGGTAGAAGTAGATCACGGTTATGGATATATCACAAGATATGCTCACCTTTCAGCTTTTGATTGTAAAAAAGGACAAAAAATAAAACGTGGACAGTTATTAGGAAAAGTAGGAAGCACAGGACTTTCAGTAGCACCTCACTTGCACTATGAAGTACGCTATAATGGTAAGCCAGTAAATCCAATTAATTACTTCTTTAATGATTTGTCGCCAACAGAATATCAACAATTAGTAGAACTTTCTTCTCATGATGGACAATCACTCGGTGGTGGTTCAGACGAAGAAGACCACAATCATATTAAGTAATAAAGATTTAATTTTAGATTTTTCATAGATACAAAAAAGCATTATATTTTTTATAATGCTTTTTTTTTGTTCTTAATTCTACAAAATATAGCTTAAATTAAAATTTAAGTAATTAAATTGAATAATTTTTTTATTACACTTACTTTCATTGTTTGCTGTTTTTACAATAATTAATTACTGTAAAGATAAAGGAGTTAAATAGTAATTTTTTAGTAACTCAAAACAACTCTAACAATAGCTTGTTGCTTAAGTGTTTGTTTTTCAGTTTGTTAAGGGTGTATTGCTAGGTCTTTCAATGTATAAAAGAATATTTATGCTAAAATTTAGACTAAAAAAAAACTTCTGTAACAAAAGTAACTGTACCCAAACAACTAATAGCTTAATTTTGTAGTATCTTAGAATGAAAAACAAACGTATAATCAATTACTTTACACGAATTTTTTTAAACTTATCATTTCTAAAGACCATTTTTTAGAAAAAAATCCAAAATTATGAACATAGAACAAATTTATACAGGCTGTTTAGCACAAGGTGCATATTATATTACTTCTAATGGCGAAGCTGCGATTATTGACCCACTTCGTGAAGTGCAACCCTATCTTGATCGCTTAGCAAAAGATGATGTCAAACTTAAGTATGTTTTCGAAACACATTTTCATGCAGACTTTGTTTCAGGACATTTAGATTTATCTAAAAAGACAGGTGCACCAATCGTTTATGGTGCAACAGCACAACCCGAATTTGATGCAATTATTGCAGAAGACGGACAGACATTCAAAGTAGGAAATATTACTATCAAAGCTCTTCATACACCAGGGCATACGATGGAAAGTACAACCTATTTGCTTTTAGATGAAAATGGAAAAGAACATGCTATTTTCTCAGGTGATACACTTTTTATTGGCGATGTAGGTCGCCCAGATTTGGCTCAAAAAGCAGCTCACATGACACAAGAGCAATTAGCAGCAACTCTTTTTCATTCGTTAAGAGATAAAATCATGACTTTGCCAGACGAAACTATCGTTTATCCTGCACATGGCGCAGGTAGTGCGTGTGGAAAGAATATGAGTAAAGAAACAGTTTCTACTATCGGAGAGCAGAAAAAACTCAATTATGCCCTTCGTGCAGACATGACAGAGCAAGAGTTTGTAAATGAAGTTACAGACGGGCTTTTGCCTCCTCCAGGATATTTTGGAATGAACGTAGCTATGAACAAAAAAGGCTATGATAGTTTGGATGATGTTATGAAAAAAGGCAAACAGGCATTAGAACCAAATGCTTTTGAAGTAGCAGCTGAGGAAAGTGGTGCGCTTATTTTGGATACACGTAACCCAAAAGAGTTTTATCAAGGTTTTGTACCACAATCTATCAATATCGGAATTGATGGAGGTTTTGCGCCTTGGGTAGGTGCGATGATTATGGATGTACAACAACCTATTTTGCTCATCACAGACGAAGGAAGAGAAGAAGAAACAATTATTAGACTTAGCAGAGTAGGCTTTGATAATGTTTTAGGTTACCTCAAAGGTAGTTTTGCAGAATGGAAAGCAGCAGGAAAAGAAATTGATACAATTGATAGAATTTCTCCTGAAGAGTTTGCTCAAAAATTTGATAAAGAAACAAGCAAAGTTGTTGATGTCAGAAAAGAGAGTGAATATGCAGCCCAACACGTAGAAGAAGCGTATAATAAACCGTTAGATTTTATTAATGAGTGGGTAAGAGATATAAATCCAGATGAACATTTCTTTATGCACTGTGCAGGTGGTTATCGCTCTATGATTGCTGCTAGTATTTTGCAAGCAAGAGGTTACCGTAATTTTACAGAAATTGAAGGTGGTTTTGGACAAATCCAAAAACAAGAAGCTATCCCTACTTCAAATTTTGTGTGTCAGAGCAAAACACTTTCTAAATAGATTTTTTCTCAGATGCCAAACCTATAAGGTTTTTGAAAACCTTATAGGTTTATATAAAAAATAAAAAATGATAGAATTTATAACACAGCCATGGTCTTGGTACGTGGCAGGTATTTTGGTAGGCTTAACTGTGCCTACACTTTTAATAATAGGTAATAAATCTTTTGGAATTAGTTCTTCGTTGCGCCATGTTTGTGCGATGTGTATTCCTGCCAAAATTCCATTTTTTCAATATGAATGGAAAAAAGAAATATGGAATTTGTTTTTTGTAGTAGGAATTCTTTTAGGTGGAATGATTGCAGCCAATTTTTTATCAAATCCAAATGATGTTCAGATTGCAGCAACTTTACAAGCAGATTTAACTACTTACGGGATTATAGATTATTCAAACCTTGTTCCTTTAGATATTATGAATTGGGATAGTTTTTTTACACTTAAAGGATTTTTATTGATGGTAGTAGGAGGTTTTTTGGTAGGCTTCGGAACTCGGTATGCAGGTGGGTGCACAAGTGGACATGCCATTATGGGAATGTCTACCTTTCAATTTCCTTCTTTTGTAGCCACTTGTTGTTTTATGATAGGAGGATTCATTATGGCAAACTGGATTTTGCCTTTAATTTTATCATTATAAAAAATGTGTTTATTTATATCCCTTTACAATCTTTACAAAAAGTATTTCTTATCTGATAAAAATAATACGAATGAAAAATCAAACACTGCCATTTCAGAAAACGATAGCAGACACAACTCGCCGAAAGGATGCTATTTGTGTCAATGAAAGTGATAAAACAGAAAAATGGTATCATAATTTTAAATATTTACTTGTTGGTATTGCCTTCGGAATTGTCTTTGTGAAAGCTGAAATAATTAGTTGGTTCAGAATACAAGAAATGTTTCGTTTAGAATCTTTCCATATGTATGGTGTTATCGGAACAGCTATTTTGGTAGGAATGCTTTCTGTTTTTATCATCAAAAAATTTAATATAAAGACTTTATCAGGCGAGAAAATAGTCTTTAAAGATAAAGTATTTAACAAAGGGCAAATCTATGGAGGACTTATTTTTGGCTTGGGTTGGGCAATGACAGGCGCATGTCCAGGTCCTTTGTTTGCTCAAATAGGTACAGGTGCAACAGTGGTTTTGATTACACTTCTGAGTGCTATTTTCGGAACTTGGACGTATGGATTTTTGAGAGAGCGTTTGCCTCATTAAATTTATAATTGAAAATACAAATTATTAGAGTTTAAAGTAGAACCATTCTTTTTGATGAAGGATGGTTTTTTTATGTGTTATATTTTCTAAATCTCATCTTGAAAAATAAACATTCAAATCTATTCAAACGTTTAGCAGTTAAACCATATTCATTTATTCCACCCAATTTTAAAGATATGAAAATTCTATTTTCTAATTTATTCCTTTTAAGCTCACTAATTTTATTTTTAGCAAGCTGCAATAATTCTCCAAAAACCTCAAATGCATCAGATATGACGACTACAAATCCAACTTCAGCAAAAACAATTTATGAATTTAAAGTAAAAGATATCGACGGAAACGAAGTTGATTTATCACAATACCAAGGTAAAAAATTAATGATTGTTAATGTAGCTTCAAAATGTGGTTTTACTCCTCAATATGAAGATTTACAAAACGTAAAAGAAAAATACAGTGACAAAGTAACAGTTTTGGGTTTTCCTGCTAACAATTTTGGGGGACAAGAACCAGGGTCAAATGAAGAGATTAAAGAATTTTGTTCGACAAAGTTCAATGCAGATTTTGATATGTTCTCAAAAATTTCTGTTACAGGAGATGACCGTGCGCCATTATATACGTGGTTAGTAGAAAAAGCAGGTGAAGAGCCTTCTTGGAATTTCTGTAAATATATTGTGAGTGAAGACGGAAAAACAGTTCAGTTTTATAATTCAAGAGTAAACCCAATGGAAATTGCAGAGAAATTATAAAATGTGTGTTCGTTTACTCAGAAATGAATAATTGTATTTCAAATTTGTAGGGAAAAGGCTTGCCTTTTCCTTTTTTTATAAAATAAAATCCTAATTCCTTTTAATATACCAAAACACCAATTCAATGAAAAATTATAAACTCGCCGTGGTTGGTGTTCCATCCAACGGCATAAAAATCTTACTTTTTTCTCTTTTACTCATTTTTTCCTTTACATCTTGCAATGAAAAATCTAGTTCGGCAAATGAACTCAATAAAGACAAATCAGAAAAAAAAGTAATCAAAATTAATCCAAAATATATGGTTGTTCCTCCGACTACTGCCCCCGAAATTGATACAGAATTTGGCTGGGTAAATACTGAAAAATCGTATAAATTAGCAGACTTTAAAGGAAAAATAGTTTTATTAGATTTTTGGACATTTGGTTGTATCAATTGCCAACATATTATTCCAGACCTTGAGAAATTAGAAAAAGAATTTGAAAATCAACTTGTCGTTATTGGTATTCATTCAGCAAAATTTAGTGCAGAACAATCTACACAACGCATTCGTCAAGCTGCCTTAAAATTTGGAGTTCATCATCCTGTTGTTAATGATGCAGATATGAAAGTTTGGCAGAACTATGGAATTCGTGCTTGGCCTACTGTTACACTTATTTCGCCGACTGGAAAAGTTGTTTGGCAACGTGCAGGAGAATCATTTTATGAAGATGCTCGCAATCAAATATTAGCTTTAAAAGAAAAACACAAAGCAGAACTAAATACGCAAAAATTTGAATTTCAGCTTGCTCAAGTAGAGGAAAAAGAACTTATGTTTCCTTCAAAAATAATAGAAGCAACAGCAGAAAATGATAGCAATGAAAATGAACCTATTTTTTGGATTGCTGATAGTGGAAATAATAGGGTTTTGAAAATAAATTTGAAAGGCAAAGTTTTAGAAACTATTGGAAATGGTAAAAAAGGAAACACAGATGGAAATTTTGAAGAAGCTACTTTTTATGAACCTCATGGACTGGCTCTTTCTCAAAATGGAGAAAAATTATATATTGCTGACACAAAAAATAATGTAATCAAAGAAGCTGATTTAATAGATAAAATAGTCAAGACCATCAGTGGAACAGGTGAAACAAGTTATTATTTTGGAGACAAAAAATGGGGAGAAAATGTAAATCCGAATTCTCCTTGGGATTTGCTTATTGATAAAAAATACCCAAATATAATGTATATCGCTAATGCAGGAAATCATCAAATTTTGAAAATGAACTTGCAGGATTACAAAACTGAACGTTTTGCAGGAAGTGGAAGAGAACAGCTCACAGATGGTGATGATTTTAAAAAGGTAGCCTTTAATCAACCAAGTGGACTTACACAGTTTGAGAATTTCTTGTATGTAGCTGATGCAGAAGCTAGTGCAATTCGTCAGGTAGATTTACAGAAAAAAGAAGTCAGAACGCTTGTAGGTTCAGGACTTTTTGATTTTGGAGATACAGATGGAACAGCACAAAAAGCAGTTTTACAGCATCCAATAGGAGTTTTTTACACAAAAAATGAAGTTTATATTGCTGATACCTATAATGGAAAAATAAAAGTTTTAGACTTAGAAAAAAATAGAGTTAAAACGTTAATAAGTGGACTTTCAGAGCCAAATGATATTCTTTTAATTGGAAATTATTTATATATTTCCGATACAAATAATCATCAAATTTTGAGAGTAAATACAAAGACTTTTGAAAAAGAAGTGATTTTGTAGCTTACGCTTTAGCGTGAGAAGATATAAAAAATGTAACGTACTTTTCAAGGTGCGAATAGTATTTTCACTACAAGAAATAAAATTATGGCATTAAAATCAGAAGGCGTTTGCTTCTACTGCAATGAAATAGTAAGCAAACAAGGAATAACAAAGC
This sequence comes from Bernardetia sp. Wsw4-3y2, assembly GCF_037126295.1. Taxonomy (NCBI): domain Bacteria; kingdom Pseudomonadati; phylum Bacteroidota; class Cytophagia; order Cytophagales; family Bernardetiaceae; genus Bernardetia; species Bernardetia sp. Wsw4-3y2. The sequence goes on from NZ_CP147017.1 coordinate 2,327,694, forward strand.
ATATATCCTCTCATCTTAAAAAGATGGAAAAAGAGATAAATTATGATACAAAAAGTACAGATACTTATTATCAAATTTCTATAACAGCAGATGAAATGTTTTTGGTAGTAATTATAGAAAGTAAAGTTAGCTTTACTACCTTAGATGTTTTCTTGAGAGATATTTGGGTAGAGTGTTGTGGACATATGAGTAGTTTTAGAACAAAATCAGGTATTAGTATAATGGATGCTGATTATGATTCACAATCCATGAAGACTCCTCTCTCAGATATATATGAAAAGGGACTGATTATGGACTATGAATATGATTTTGGTTCGACTACTTATTTGAAAGTCAAATTTGTAAATGAATATATTTTGCCAAAACAGAAGAAAAAAATCAAATTAATCTCTCGTAATGAACCTTTACCTATTGTTTGTACAATGTGTAAGAAAGAATATGCAAGAGAAATTTGTTTAGTTGATATCGATTATGATTATAAAGATGGATATTTTTGTAAAAAATGTTCTAAGGAACATGCTAAAGAGTGTGAGGATTTTGATGATTATGCAAAAACTAAAATAGTCAATTCACCTAGAGCTGGAATTTGTGGATATGATGGAGGAAGTATAGACAAAAAAAGAGATGGATATTACAAACCTAAAACAATAAGCTGATAACCAAATAAAACCCACGAATTTATTCGTGGGTAATTACTTCGTCTATAAAAAACAAAATCACATCTTCTGCAATTCATCATTCTCAATAATTTCTAATTCGTTCTTTCCATCATTGGCAGCTTTTATCATTGCTTTTGCAACTTGTGAAGCCTCAATTCCATCGTATTTTGCTGGAATAATTGGACTAAAAAGTTTAGAAAAAGTTTGTGCAATTCCTTCTCCCAAGCGTTCCTCTTCTCTATCTCCTAATAAAAGTGAAGGACGAACAATCGTTATTTTTTCAAAATCTAATTGAGAAATAGAATCTTCAATTTTTCCTTTTACTTCATTATAATAAAAAAAAGAATCTTTATCTGCTCCCATTGATGAGACTAAAGTAAAAGATTGAGCTTGATTTTGTGCCATTATACGCCCAAATTCCCAAATATAGGTGTAATCAACCTTGTAAAATGCTTCTTTGCTTCCTGCTTTTTGACGTGTTGTTCCTAATGCACAAAAGGCATCATCACCTTGAATTTCTTTTTGATAAATAGGTAAATGATCAAAATCTACAACTACATATTCTACCTTTGGCAAATCGGATACTTTCGCTTTACGAGTGAGAGCCAAAATTTTATCATATCGATTATCTTCTGAAAGGTGTTTGATAAGCTGTTGTCCGATAAGTCCTGTACTTCCTGCAATTACGGCTGTTTTTCCCATTTTATTTTTCTGATTAAAGAGTTGTTTCTAAAAAATACGTATGATTCTATTCTATTAAAACAAATTAGGATGTGAATGTTTTTTTGAGAAAGACAAAATAATGATTTTCTAGTAAATTGTAGTTGTATAAACCTCTTTATTTCCTGCATTATCAGTAACTGTCAATATAAATTCGCCTTTCAAGTTTTCCATTTGGTCAGACATTTCAGAAGTCAGTGAAGCTGTTTTTGCATCAAAATTCATTAAAAGCCACTTTCCATCAATTGTTGCACGAAAAGAGTCTATTCCAGAACGACTATCAGAAATTTTGCAAATTATACTCTTCGAATTCTTACGAGTAATTCTAATATTTGGCTTATCGTCATCTTCTACTAAGCGAAATGTTCCTAAATTACGAGTTTTGAACTCAAAAATATCGCCTTTCCACTTTCCACCAGCAAAGCCCAAACTTCTTCCATAAACAGCATAGGCATGAACTTTTGATTTATTTTTGATAGAAGAAGGATTTTTAGGTTTTAATTTGACAGTAATATATTTTTGAAGAGCCAAATCAGAATGGTCAATCACAAAATCTTCTGTATTGAGATAATTTTCTTTTGTTTGAAAAGCTAAATAAGTAGTGTCGTATAATGCTCCACTTGGAAAGTAAATATCAAAATCTTTATGATAGAAAGAAAAATTAGTATTTGAAGGAACTTGTGCTTTTATATTTGGATAAATGGTTGTTCCATTTGGCAATACCAAAGAATCAGGTAAGCCTGTTCTCAAATCCCAAAAAAATGTTCCTGTGCTTCCTACTTCAAATTGAGGTTTGATTTTATAAGCTAAATGGGATACACAAACTTCTGCTTCTTGTTGTTTATCAGAAGTCAGTGCATTAAAAATCATATAATTATCTTCAATCTTATAATCATTGAGTTTTACAGGATAATTTTTGACTGCTTTTTGATTTTTATCACCCACAATTTCAAATTCTGTATTTGATTCATTGCCATAGGCATCAGTCATTCGGATTCTGACTTGATAGGTTTTGCCATCTTCTATAAATAATTTGCCTTTATTTTTGGAAGCTGCGTAAAAATGTAAATGTTCTCCACCATCAGGTACATAACATTTTCTGTATCTTTTTCTTGTCTTGACATAGTATTCATAATTCATATAATTATTCATGTGCCTTTGATTGGCAAACGAAATTCTATCAAAATGAACCTTAAAAGTCTGTTTTTCATTTACAAAAACTTCAATTTCATCCATTCCATAACTAAAGTAAACTTCATCAGCTTTGTCTTTTGCATCAATTTCTAATCCTATCAATCCGTAAGCTGTCATTTTAGGAACTCGTAAACCATATTTGTTTTTTCCTGTTGAATAAGCTCCCACAATTTCTCTATTATACTCTCCTCTTATCATTGCATTCTTTTCTAATGGAATAAAAGCTACTCTATCCATAATTGGTGCGATATTGTCTTTAATTTCATCAAAGCCATAATCTAAAGGGTTCAAAGCTCGCTCGCCTGCATCACGAATTTCGAAGTGTACATGAGGACCTCCAGATGAACCGCTATTTCCAGAAAGAGCTATAATTTCTCCTTTTTTGACTGGAAATTGAGAGGGCGAAAGATATAAATCTACTTCAAAACTCTCTCGTTGATATTGAATTTTTCTGACATAAGCTGCAATTTCTTTATTAAATTCACTCAAATGACCATAAAGTGTAGTTGTTCCATTTTTATGTTTGATATAAATGGCATTTCCGTAGCCTGAACCTTTTACTTTTACCCGAGCTACATATCCATCAGCTGCTGCATGGACAGGCAAACCAATTTGATTATTAGTTCTTACATCAATTCCCATGTGAAAATGATTTGAACGAAGTTCTGCCATTCCACCTGATAGCGAATTTGTTGTATTTGGATTGATAGGATACATATATTCTCCTCGTTTTTGGGCAAAACTAAAAGAAATAAATAAAAAGGAAATGAGAAAGATAAGCAAAAAATGGATAGACTTCAATTGGAAATAAGGAGTTTTAATATAAAAATATGAAATAGAATAGGTAGAGTTTTTTGAGGACTCAAACAGTATGTAAAGAAAACAACTATAAAATTATGTATCAAGAAAATTAACTCGTAATGTTTAGTTTGTGTTTAAAAAAAATAGTGAACCTTTACAGGATTCACTATTCAATGAGTATTTATAAGAACAGATTTTTATGAAATACGTACACCAATAATAGCAATATCATCACGTTGTGCTTCTTTGCCTTTGTGCTGATCAAATTTTTGTTTAATGATATTTCCTTGTTCTTTCATAGGTAGATGAGCTACATCGTGAATGAGTTGTTTTAGTTTATGAGAACCAAATTTCAAATCATTTTTATCATTTTGGTCTGCATATCCATCACTAGACAAGTAAAAACAATCTCCCTCTTCCAAAATAAGTTCGTTTACCTCAAAATCTCTTCTTTCTTTCTTTGAGTATCCTCCAATACTTTGGCGTGTTCCTCTTATTTCTATAAGTTCTTGAGTAGATTTTTTGTAGTAATATAATGGTCGTTTTGCCCCAGAGAAAAGAATTTTACACCTTCCATTTGTCAAATATTCTAGTACACACAAACCGACATCCATTCCATCGTCATTTGTGCTATTTTCTTGTTTTAGAGCTTTTTGAATAGTGAGATGAAGTTCTGCCAAAATATCATCAGGAGCTTCTAATTCATTTCTATCAACGAGAGCATCAAGAGCAGCCGAACCAATCATAGACATAAATGCCCCTGGTACACCGTGTCCTGTACAGTCTGCAACAGCTAAATAAACTTTTCCTTTGAGATCTGTTAGCCAATAAAAATCACCAGAAACAATATCTTTTGGACGATAAAATGTAAAATAATCTTTTAAGTGACTATCCATACGTTCCTCAAAAGGTAAGATTGCATCTTGAATAGTCTGTGCATAACGCAAACTATCTGTAATACTTCGGTTAGCATCTGCAATCAGTTTATTTTGCTGTTTTACCGTTTCCACTGTTGAGTAAAGTTCTTCATTAGTAGAATTTAGCTCTTCATTAGTGGCTTTTATTTCTTCATTGATAGACTCAATTTCTGCCGAACGCTCTTCAATGGTATCTTTTTGTTTCTGTACAGTTTCTAGCATTGCATTGAGTTCTTCATTAGTAGAGTTGAGTTCTTCATTCGAAATACTCAATTCCTCAGTAGCTTCTTTGACTTTTATAGCTAAAACTTTATTTTGTTCTACTACTAATTTCTCATTTTCTTTTGTCTTTTCTAAGGCTTCTTTTTGTGCTTCTTCTTTTTGTTTTTTATAGACGTTTATTCTATCTGCAAGTGCAAAAGATAATAATACTACTTCTATGGCAGAGCCAAAAAGAACAGAATTATCTGTAAACCAAGTATTAGGAATAACTGCATTAAGTTGTAAAATAAATACAATCAATCCTATTAAATAAGCAAACCAAGCTACTAAGAAGAAACGAGCAGGCTTGTATCCTTTTATAAGTAAGTATATACTTGTTCCTAAAAGATAAATAGCTATTAAAACTACTGTAAGTTGTCCAATTTTAGCACTTATATCGTATATGCCTATTAAACCTAGTATTACACTTATTACAGATAATCCTACTAATACATAAAAAATTTTATCTAATATAGGATTATTATTTTTTAACTCTAAAAAAGTTCTTGCAAAGAGTAACATAAAAATTATTGCTGTGGAAGAAACCACAGGAATATAAAAGTTAAAAATAGGCATAGAACTCCACAAGAACTCAAAATAGTAGCCCTTAAACATGGAATATAATAATCCCATTCCAAATACATACACTACATAATATAAATAAAGAATAGATTTGGTAGAAGTAGATAAAAATAAATTATATAATCCCATTACTAACATGATACCTATATATATACCTATTGCTATATCATAGGGATGTTGATTTTCAAATAAAGATTTTGAAGTTCCTATTGAAAGAGAAGTTTGTGTAGGAAAGTTACTTTTAGTATAAAGATAGAATTGTCTTTTTTCTCCTTTATTGATAGGCAATAAGAAATTGGGAAGCGTATATTTTATTTTTCGGAATGATAATGGGAAAGCTGCTCCTGAGATACCTACTTGTTTTAGTTTTTCTCCAACTTTTTCAAAAAGTACTAAAGAATCCAACATGGGATTATGAATTTCTAGATAAATATCTTTATCTACTTCTTTTTGGATTTCGAATCTAAACCAAAATGCTGATTGTGTATTTGCAAAATTTAATACATCTCCTTCATTCTTTATAAATGAATCTTTTTTAGACAATATACTACTAGGTATATCAATGAATTGACTTGTAGTATCTTCCAAATAAAATATATTGTTTCCTATGCTCTTTAATTCATTTTCTTGTTCGTAGATAATTACATTATTCTGTCCAAAAGAAGAGTTAACTATAATCAAATATAAGAATAGTAAGGAAAATAATTTATACATGTTTTTTAGTATTAAATAGGCGAGTATCTACCTAATGCAATAATTTGATTAGGATCTAATACTTGTTTTATATTTTTTATGGTCTGCCAAAAAGTATCATCAGAAGCATTAGTGAAATAAGACATTCGTTCAATATTCATTCTATATGGAAATATTTCTATTTCTTTTAAAGCTAGATGAACCTGTTTATTCCACTTATGAGCTGTTAATATAGCATTTGTATCATTTCTATCAAAATAAATTCGATAAAACCCTTCAAAAACTTTATCGTTTATACTTGCAAAGTTATGAAAAGGTTCGACACCTAATGTATCAGATATTTTTTTTACTGTTTGCATTACTTTCCATACCTGTTCTCCATCAAATGGAACTGCTGGTAGAGCGACTGAGAAACCTATAATGTTTTTATTTGTATCTAATTCTTGTTCACTTTCAATTTCTACATTTTGCATTTGTGCCATGGTTTGTAAACTATAATTTGTAGGCTCTCCATGATAGAGCTTGTTTAGAATAGAAAAATAAGGGTGTTTATCTGTATCTTCACTATTGGTAGGTAAAAAATCAATGTGATAGCAATAAGGAGATAGTCTTTGTTTTACTTCTTCAATTAAAGCTGTAGTAATAGAAGGAGTTGCTCCTGTAATAGAACTTACTGCAAACCAATCCCCTGTATAGGAATAGTTTCCTTTTATAGTTGTGCGAGGATCATTTTTATTAGTTATCAATACTCCATCTTGAGTAATTTTATCTTCCCATAATGAGTAGAGAGTGTCTACTAAAGGAATTATGTTTTCTTCTTTAGCTTCTGCATGTAGCAAAAAGCCTTCTTTTTTAGGTAAAAGACGAATCACTATTTTAGTTACAATACCAAAATTAGACTGTGTAAATAGACCGTTTAGGTCTGCTCCTAATCCTTGTGCATGATAAATTATTGGTTCTTTGTTTTCCTGATAGAAATGCCATAAACCTGTTCTTACTGTACTTTCATTTCCCAATAGTACTTCTACGCCCATCAACAGTTTATTTCTGTGTCCGAAAAAAGTAGCTCCTCTTTCTAGCATATTCCCAACAATACTAGACTTTGCAGCAGAACCTGTAACAGGAATTTTTAATTTTGTAGTTTTTAGAGCATTAGATAATTGTTGTTGGGTTACACCAGCTTCTATAATAGCATATTTATGCTTTTCATTAATTTCTATAATGGAATTTAAAGATGATAAGTCAACTAGTAGCGAATTATCAGAGGTAGGAACTTTAGAGCCTTGCCCCCAATTCATTCCAGAGCTATAAGGATAGAGTACAATTTTGTGCTTATTAGCTAAATGTATAATCTTTTCTACTTCTAGTTTGTTTTTGGGGTATACTATTCCAAATAAAGGTTTAGATTCAAACTCTGTGATGTTAGTTTGTAAATTTTCTGTTTTAATAGTTACTTTAATACCTGTATCAGAAAAGATTTTTTTCAAAGAATCTCTCATAAATTTTATATAAAAATAAGATAAAAAAAACCTTTAGATTAAATATATCTAAAGGTTTAAATTTTAATTATCAAACAATCTACATAATTCTTAAATCATATTGAAAATTAGTTACTCTCCCTTTAAATTCATCATGGAATTTTTGTACAGGGTGATGCTTTAACCAATTGATCATTTCTACTTCTTCTTGAGGTAAATTATTTAATTCTTCTAAGTAAAATTCCATTACAGTAGATTGATATTTTTCATTAGGATAATTAAATGTAGCATTTTCTCCTAAATTATTTACTGGGCGAAAACCCATTACTTCTATTGTTTTTCTTGTGTATTGATTAAAGAAACCTAATATTATCTTAATTCTTAATTTTTCTGCAACACTAATGGCAGCTCGCATTAGAAGATGAGGTAAGTTTCTTTCACTAAATGATTTTCTTACCCACCATCCACAAGTTTCGGCAAGTATATAATTATGCTTATGAATACGAGTAACAAGCTCAGGCTCTACATCAGCTAATGCTTGTTCTAGAGGAATAGGGTGAGTTGGATCTACTACATCAAGTCGCATCCCAGCTCCAATTTCTCCAGTTACTACATCTTCTACTACAAATATATAAGAACCTGAGTTTTCCCACCAAGATTCTTTTATCGAACTAATGGCTGATTTATCTACATTAAATTCTTCAAGAACCTCTTGTTGTCCTTCATAAAATTTTTGTGCAATTTCAGGATAGTCTACAGCATGCAAAACACGAATACGCAAATTCATTTTTTCTGGTATAATAGAAGTTGGTATTGTTATGGTATTTTTTGTGGATTTTTGTGTTAGAATAGAAGTTTTCATAGAGGAAAAATTTTAAGAAAAAAAAATTGTGGCTGCTTAAATTATTTTACAAAAGTACAAAACCTTAATGTGCTGAAAAACAGCTGTTTATAAAATACTTTGCTTTCTTAGAAAAATTATATTTTAAAGAACTGATTTGTTATTATCACTATTGAAATTGCTTTAGTAAAAAGAATAAATTTTTTTATTAAAGTACAATTATAATAAACTATACAAGTTAAAAAAGACTTTTTTTTAAAGGTTACATCATATTTGGTAAATGTATTAAATAACAAAAGATAATTTTTATTTATGAAATAAACTCTTTAAAAGTGCTATTTTTGAGTGTTATTTGTTATTATTTGGTTAAAATGGATTAATATAATATTTTGTACTTAACTTTGATTGAAAATCAATATAAAATACTAATTACAAGAAAACATGAAAATCTTAGAAACAGAAAGATTGATTATCGAAGAAGCTAATTTGAGTGATGCACCTTTTTTTCTTCGGTTATTAAATAGTCCAAATTGGATAGAATTTATTGGAGATAGAAACATCAAGTCATTAGAAGATGCGACTAAATATGTTCAAGAATCTTTGATAGATAACTACAGAAAAAATGGCTATGGATTCTATAAAATGAATTTAAGAGAAACTAATCAAGCAATTGGAGCTATTGGATTTTTGAAACGTGAGTACTTAGAGTTTCCAGACATTGGATATGCTATTTTACCAAATCATGAAGGTAAAGGATATGTAAGTGAAGCAGCAAAAGCTATTTTAGAATACGGACAAGATAAACTTTATCTAAAAGAAATAGTAGCCTTCACAACAGAAGAAAATTTGGCTTCTCAGAAAATTCTATCAAAAATTGGATTACATTTTATAGACAAAAGAGCTTTAGATGGAGAAGAGTTTTTATATTTTTCCACAAAACAACCTTCATCTAATAAATTAAAACTAGACAAAATACAGTAAATTTAATGTAGCTTATCTATTCATTTAAGATAAATATTTTGACAGGCATCTAGAATAAAATTAATGCTTTTTCTCTAAAAGATTGAACCCATTGAAGCTACTTATAGATTTTAAAACTAAAACAGGGTATCAAAAAAACTTTTTTCATAGTCATTAGATTTGCTATATTGGTATTTATATTCTACCATAGAACACACTTTCAAAAGTGTAGTAGTAAATTAAACATAACTAAAACATTCCTAAAAAAACAAAATGGCAAAAATGAATAAAAAAAGTCGTGATTTTCTCTTCAATTACCTCAATAATTCTTCTCCAACAGGCTATGAGCAAAGTGGACAAAAAATTTGGTTAGATTATATCAAGCCTTATACTGATTCTTATTTTACTGATACATACGGAACTGCTGTGGCTGTAATTAATCCAGAAGCAAAATATAAAGTCGTCATTGAAGCACATGCTGATGAAATTGCTTGGACTGTTCATTATATTACTGATGATGGCTATATCTATGTCAAACAAAATGGAGGTTCTGATGCTATCATTGCGCCTTCAAAACGTGTAAATATTTATACAGACAAAGGAATTGTAAAAGGTGTCTTTGGTTGGCCTGCAATCCATGTTCGTGAGCGTGGAAAAGCAGATACACTTCCAGAAATAGATAATATTTTTTTAGATGTAGGTGCAACAAGCAAAACAGAAGTCGAAGAGCTAGGCGTTCATGTAGGCTGTGTAGCTACTTTTGAAGATGAACTTATTGACTTAAATGATAAATTTTGGACTGGACGAGCTTTAGATAATCGTATTGGTGGTTTTATGATTGCAGAAGTAGCACGCAGAATTCATAAAAATAAAGATAAGCTAGATTTTGGTTTATATATCGTAAATGCTGTTCAAGAAGAAGTAGGTCTAAATGGAGCAACAATGATTTCTCGTACTATTGAAGCAGATGTAGCGATTGTTACAGATGTTTGTCATGATACTGCTTCTCCAATGTATAACAAAATCAAACAAAGTGATATTCGTTGTGGGCGTGGTGCAGTTCTTACTTATGCACCTGCTGTTCAGAACAATCTTTTAAAGCATATTGTTAAAGCTGCTGAAGAAAATAAAGTGCCATTCCAACGTTTGGCATCAAGTCGTGCCACAGGAACAGATACAGATGCGTTTGCATATTCTGGAAAAGGGACAGCTTCTGCGCTTATTTCTATTCCCTTGAAATATATGCACACAACAGTAGAAACAGCTTCTAAAAAAGATGTAGAAGCAGTTATTGATCTTATTTACCAAAGTGTAATTAGTTTGAAAGGTGGAACAGATTTTAGATATATAAAATAAATTAGAAAAATGGGTTTAAGTCTCAATGCTTGAACCCATTTTATTTTTTATGCTAATTAAATTACAGTTTTTGAGTTAGGCTTATTTTTTGCAATTTTATCTACTTTATAATTACTGATAATCAAGTAATTAACAAATCTAATCTTAATTTTATTTTATCTTGAATAATTTATAATAAAGGATAAGATTTATATAAAAATACTACCACTTCAAGAACAACTCATGAAATTAAATTTTACTTTACTTCTTTTTTTTCTTCTATCAATTTTATTTCTGTCTAGCTCTTTTACTGTATTTTCAAAAGACCCAATTCCTATAAATCGTTGGGTTTTGTTTCAAAAAGAAGGTGGAGTAGAGTTTTATATTCAGCATAGAAGTTCGATGTACGATACTCGTTATAATACACTTGTTAGACTTCGAAACACAAATACATATGAGGTAAAGGTAAGTTTTACACCTTCTTTTGGTTGTGAAGGAGAAAGCAAAATGCAATTGCAGGGCAGAATACAAACAGCAATTTATCCACGTCATTCGGTTACACTTTTAGCATATCGTCCTTGTCAAGGCAAAATTCCTGAAAGGATAAGTTTTAATTCCATGGATGTCAGAAAAAGATAATTTTATGAAAGAAAAACCTAAACTCACTCAAAAACAAAACACAGGTAAAAAAGGCGAAGAGTTAGCATTACAATTTTTAATAGAAAATGGATTTGAAAAACTAGCTACAAATTATAGAGCTGGCAAAGGAAACGGTATAGGAAGTAATGGCGAAATTGACATTATTGTAAAAAAAGGAAATGTCATTCATTTTGTAGAAGTAAAGACAAGAAAAAATGATAATTTTGGCAATCCAGAAGAGTTTGTAAGTGAAGCCCAAGCCTCAAAAATCTCCCAAACAGCCGAATTATTTTTAGAGAAATTGGAAGAAGAAAACAATCAAGAATCTACTTATGGATTTAAGGGATTTATTCAGTTTGATATAATTTCAATACTCTTTGAAAAGGATATTTTAAAAGAAATTTTGCACTTAGAAGATGCTTTTTAGTGAAATTTAAGCCCTAAGAGTCTTTAATAATCTTAGAGTTTTTGTAAAATAGTCGTACTTTTACATTCCTCATTCAAAATTATTAAGTAAGCAGATTTACATAAATCAATGTCAAATAAAGACGAACAAAACACTCTAAAAACCTATCTTCAAGAAACCAAAAATACTAATCCAATAGGAATTTTTGATAGTGGAATTGGTGGACTTACAGTTGCCTATGCTGTAAAAGAGCTTTTGCCACACGAACAAATTATTTATTTTGGAGATACAGCACATTTGCCTTATGGCGAAAAATCTACGGCAGCTTTACAGGCTTATTCTATCAAAGCTGTTGATTTTCTTTTAAAACATCATTGTAAGGTGATTTTGTTTGCGTGTAATTCGGCTTCTTCGGCAGCTTTCGAACTTATAAAAGAATATACAGCAACTAAAGCAAAGGTAATTGACGTTATTCAGCCTGTTGTAAATTATGTGGCTGACCATTTTGAGGGAAAAAATATTGGTCTTATTGGCACTCGTCAAACTATAAATTCAAATGCCTACCTTCAAAAAATAGATAAAGCAGATAAAAATATTAATCTTTCATCCGTTGCAACACCTCTTTTGGCTTCTATGATTGAAGAAGGTTTTTTTAATAATACGATTAGTAAATCAGTTATTGCAGAATATCTATCAGATGAATCTTTACAAAATATTGAAGGTCTGATTTTGGGTTGTACGCATTATCCACTCATTAAAAAAGATATTGATTTATTCTTTCAAGATAATTTTTCTCAAAAAGTGGAAATTATAGATGGTTCTTTTATTGTAGCTGAAGAAGTTCGAATTTTCTTAGAACAAAATAATTTATTGAATCTTTATTCTATTAAAGAAGATATTTTTTATGTGTCTGACCTTACCAAATCATTTGAAGAAACAACAAAAATTTTTTTCAGAAGGCAGGTAGAATTAGAGTTATATAAACTTTGGGAGTGATTTTTACAGTTACCAGTTAAAGGCAAATTTCTTATGAAAAATATAATTTTACTTTTCTTTATTTTGGCTTTTAGTTCTTGTCAAAATTATTACCGAACAAAGGAAATGGAGCGAAACGAAATTTTACGCATCTTTAGAGGTTTTAAAAGTGTTGATTTTGTAACAGCTACACATTATGATGAAAGTAGCCAATATGATTTTACAGCCAAGTCATTTGTTTATAATGAAGATGATTATAACGCTCATCAATTTGATAGTTTATTATTTGAAATAGAAGGTTTAGAAAATGCGTCTTCAAAGTTATATTTAGATGATTTTGTTTATTTTGTTGTCTATGATAAAGAAACAGATGAAATGAGCATATGGTTTGATGATACAAGTGGAGCTGTATTTCAAGATGGTAGGTGGATGGAAAGTGATAATTCTCATGATTTATTTTCTTTTTAACAAAAAAAACCAATTTCATCAAAAGTGAAATTGGTTTTCTTGTAGCGTACTCTTTAGAAAAAATATAAATTTAGTTTCTTAAAATAGCTGCAATTTCTTCTTTTCCACCCATTACTTTTTCGGCATCATCTACAAAGACTTCTCCTCCATTTTTGAGTGTATAAAATGCAGCTTCATTATAAAGACATTCACTACCTTGATTGGTTCTTACTTTATAATTTTCTTTATCAAATTCTCCCCAACGGTGTCCTTTTCCTACAAAAAGTGTATCTACACGACCTTCATAAGCAGCTTCTACCACATCAGCAATTTCTGAAACTGTTGGTTTTGCTTTAGAGTTGTATTGTTCCATTTTCTTATTTCTGTCTTCTGAGAAACGAAGTGAAATAGTAGGATTTACAGCTTCTAAAATTTCTTTTTCTGAATGATTATCAAAGTTTTTGTTAAACTGATGTGCAATCAAGTTTGGATATGTATTAGCTTCTTCATAAATGGCATGCATACGCTCATCGCCTACCAAAACCAAAGGAACAAAACTTCCACCCGTATTGATAGCAGGACGAATGGCTTCATCTATTCTTCTAAAAAACTCAAGAACAAACTCTTTTTCTCGGTCTTCTATTGGTGCATTTGCATGAGTTGCATTTCCTGTGTAAGGGCGACCCTGAACTTCTTTTTCGACATCATAAAATTTGGTGACTTCTTTAATATCTTGTGGCATATCACAAGCAATAGGCGAAATTGCACCATTCGAAACCATAAAAGCAGCAGGTTGATGCTGAGAAAGACGTAAAATATAATACATCTTATCGTTGTCTTCTATATCTTTAATAAGCTCTTTTATGTGCATGCGTCCGTTTACGGTTGTATGCGCCTCTACTTCATAAGGCAAAGAAATAGTCTTAAAAAAATTATCTCCGACAAAAATAGCTAATCCTTGTTTTTGATTTGACCAAAAATTACTATCTTCTAAAAGATTTTGAACAGGTTTTAAAAATGTTGTAATTTCGTTTTCTAAAAGACCTTTTCGTTGCAGTTGTTGTTCTGCTTCCTTGATTTGGTTTTTTAGATTAATTTTGTAGTATCCTTCTTTTACTTCGTGTCCTTTCTGATGAGTAGGAATATAAATACTAACACAATGTTTGGATTCTTGTGAGGCGAGTTCTAAAATTTCGTTGCGATTCATAACTATAAAAATTAAGGTTAAAAAATGGTAATCAATATCTTTATATTGATTAAAATACTCTTTTATAACAATAAAATCCTATTTATTGTTTAATAAAATTCTGAAATATACGTATATAACAACTCTATTCTTATTTCAGAAAACTCTTTTATTCCTAAAGTCTAACTTCTTATTTTACTATTATGTCATTAGCTATTATTTTGCATGCCGTCGGAACAATTCCACTTTTTGCTTCTCGTGCCTTTTTACCTGCTTTTCTGACTTCATTGCTTTTTAGATTTCCGAATATTTTTCCTTTTACAGAGGTAGATGCCCCTTCGGCAGAACTTTTTATTACACAAACTCCTGTAATTATTGTCCTTGGTATTTTGGCAGTTTTAGAGATTTTGGCAGATAAGAATACAGATATAAAAGTTCTTTGGTTACAAGCAGAACCTTTTTTGAAACCAATTATTTATTCAATAATGCTTTTAGGTGTTGTTGATAATGATTCGGAGGCAATTATGCAAGGAATTTATCAAGCAGGAATGGGAGATTATGTAATGATTTCCTTTACAGCAGGTGCTGTTTATGGACTTACAATTTTGAGAGCATCCATACAACAATGGCTTTTAGAAATTGATGGAGATGGTGATCTTTTTCTCAATTTTATATTTTCTAGTATTGAAGATACATTTGTTTTCTTTGGTTTTCTTTTACTTTTGGCGACAGGAATAGGAGCTGTTATTTTCTTTGGAATTATTGTAGGTATTCTTTATTTATGGCAACGAAAAATCAAATCCAATGAAGAAAAACAAAAAATTACGTGTTTTTCGTGTCAGCATAAAAATCCTCCTTTTGCTTTAGAGTGTAGTAACTGCCATACTCCACAAAAAGAAATTTATAAAATAGGGTTTTTAGGACAGAAAAAAGAAGAGCAAATAAATAATGATGCGAAAGCTAGAAAAAAACAAATGCTTAGTCTTCTTACTCAAGAACGCTGTGGATATTGTGCAGTAAAGACAAATAAAAAAGTGTGTCCTACGTGTAGAAAAGAACATATTTTGAATAGTTCTGAAAATAGAAAAGCCTATATTATGTTTGTACAAAAACGCTATGCACTTTGGTTTCCTTTGAGTATAGCATTAGGTTTTATTCCAATTTTAGGAATTGCTATTGCTGTTTTGGGTGCTAACTTGTACGTTTTTGCACCTCTAAAAAGACAAATTCCTACTATAAAAGCTGTAGGTATTCAAATTCTGACTAAACTACTTATTTTCTTAGTAATCTTTTTTGGCTCAATTGCAGGATTTATTTTAGCTCCTTTATATTGTTCCATTCGCTTTTTTATGTGGAGAACTGCTTTTGTTAAGCATTGGAAATGATTAATTTAAAATAAATTGTAAAAAAATAATCACAAATTATTTTTTCTCTTCTTCTGTTAAATACCTTTCAATTCGTTTTAAAACAAGAGCTAAAAGACGAGGAATAAGGAGTCTAATAAGTTGAGGTAAAAGAATAGCAGAAGCTACAAAAAGACCGATTTCCAAAACTTGGTCTTGTAGTTCTTTAGAAAAATTTCCTGTTGTGATGAATAGCCAAATATCTTCTAATAAACGATAATTGACAGCAATAAGAAAAGGAAGTGTAGTCATAAATGCCCAAAAAGTAGCACTTTCTTCTAGCTTGGTAAAGAAAAACTTGATGTTTTCTGAATGCAACTTAAAAGCATCTTCGAAACAACAAAACCATGATTCTTCCTTATATTTTGTTGGGTCAGGAACAAAATTAGTAACATCGCCATCTAGTTCTATGAGTGTTCGAAGAAGGAATTTTTCGGTACTTACTCCATCTTCCAAAACATATTCAAATTCTGTATCAATCGTATAAGCTCCATATCGTATAATTTCAATCAAATATAAAATAAGACGTGGCGCAGCAGAAATATAACCTAAACGAATGTCTAGCCATCTTTTAAATTTAACCCAGAAGTTTTTTAGGATTATTTTCCACACGAATCAATTACAAATTAAAAATTAAAAAAGATTTTTTAACACAGAGTTAAGTAGAACAGCGAGAATACAGTTTTGACAGTTTGTTTATAAATTAAAATTAACTGGTTACTACTTACTGATTATCCTATTCGCTTTGGTTTACTCGTCAGAGTATCAGCAGCACTTCCTGTATTGACTTGCTTTCCTGTTACACTTGTAAATACAGTTCCTGCAAGCCTAGAAACAGCTTGAAATAGATATTGCCACATTCGGATAGAAGTCATTATTGAAGATTCATGTACTTCTTTAATCATCTTTTGTTCTCGTTCTGGAAAGTGTAAAAAGCGTGTTGTGATATAAGAAGTAATATCTCCTTCTACTTGAACAACTGTTTGAAGCAACACTCGCTGAGTTCCAATTTCATTTGCCTTTCTGATGATAGAAATCTGACTAGGATTGAGTTTCAAATCTTCCAAATGATTCAGACGCATAACAGGAAAGTCATTATCACTTTCAATAGGATCATTAGATTCATTTTGTAAATCTAAAAAAATATCAATCATTTGTTGGCTTTGTCTTACAATACGTTCACAAAGCATTACTCTTTCGTTGAGTATATCTGTTTCTAAATCGGTAAGGTGAACACGCTCTAATTCTTGCTTAAACTCATCTCGTTTTACTTCTGCAAAATGCTGAATTTCTAAAAAAGAATCCAAACCAGCATTCAAGTTTTTAAATTCTTTTCGCATTTCTTGACTGTCTTTACTTTCTCCAATTTCTGGATTGATAGGAGAAACAGTATAAGAAGTAAGTAGCTCACGATATCCACTAGCAATATCATAAAGTTCCCAACGGTGCGAACGAGGTTTGTCACACAGTAATTGGTCTTTTACGATAGTGTTTACCTCTAATCGTAAAAGGTCATTTGCCAAATTGGTAATAAAATCCTTTTTCATAAAAATTACAAAACGCTTTAACCTTATAAATAATTAACTCAATAGTATAAAACTAATAAACAAATAAGAAAGAAATAGTATTTACTTATTTTTCTGAACGATTGAGTTCTCTAAAAAGGTCAATCAAAGAAGCAATTGCTTGTATGTTTCCTTGAATAATTTCGTGTCCTTTTTCTTCTTTATGAGCATGGAAATTACGCATCCATTCGTATTCATCGCTTACCAACTCTTTACTAATATGTGTTGTAATATCTCCATCAATCAAATTGATACGGCTATTCATGAGCTTGTAATCGTGATCTCTTTTTAAAGAAACCTTTTCGTTTACATCTACATCAAAATCGCCTACAATTGTCTTGATTTCTAGGTTTGTCAAGTCTACTACACGCTCTTCGACGTATTTAATGAAATCTTGGAACGTACTTACATTTGTTTTCTCAACACTATTAATACTTGTGTTGGTCGGAACAACTGCACCACTTCCCCCGTTTGCAGGATTATTATCTTCTAATGCCATAATTTTTCTAATGATTAATTATAAATTGTTAATTATAAATTTGGACTTACTTTTATTACCTATCCGAAACGTGTGAACCACCAAAGATTCCACTTTTTCGTTTACATCTTTCAATAGAAGCCAAACGCTGTTCGATTTGATGCGTATCAAAAAGATATTTTATACTTTCATTATACGACTCAATAGCCTTTGAATAGTGTGCCTCTATTTCGTGCATAATTCCATATTCATTATGAATTGTTCCCAAGTTGATTCCTTCAAATTCTGAGGCTCTGTTTAGTAATTTTTTTAGCTCATCAAATGCTTTTGTAGAAGAAAGCAAAACAGCATAATTATAATAAACAGGAGGATAATCAGGCGAATATTGCAAGGCTAATTTATAGCACTCTTCAGCATTTTTTAAGTCTTGGTATTTGTTGTGATAGACCCAACCTAAATGATTATAGGCCCTTCCAAAAGTAGGGTCTTCTCTAAGAATTTGTTGTAATTCTTTTACAGCTTCGCCAATCTTATTTTCTTTAATAATGGCATCAGCATGCATAAAACGTTCGTATAAATCTGGGTTTGTATCAAAAATCATAAATTGAATAGTATTTGAGTGTGCATAATAATCAAATTCTATTTCAAAAACAATAACAAGCTAAGTACAAAACAAAATTTTAGATGTAGAACAAATCAAAATGTTACTTTCTTCACTTCTCCGAATTGTAAAAAGTAGATTCTTTATTTTTTAATTCAATTTGTGGGTTACAAGTATTTCAGACTTTCTAGTCTGAATAAATAGCATTTTACTAGTTACACAGACTAGGAAGTCTGTTGCATCTGTTTGAATTAATTAAGAAATGAGCCAAATTTTATCCTCTTTTGCTCCTTCTTGTGTCCATTCTACGTCTATGTGTTCAGATAAAATAGTATTTACAGTTTTGCCTGTGTAGTTGGGAGCAATTGGCAAATCTCTCGTATATTTTCTATCAATCAATACTAACAAATCTACTTTTTTTGGTCTTCCAAATGCTGCCATTGCGCTCATAGCTGCACTAATTGTTCTTCCTGTGTAAAGAACATCATCTATCAAAATGACTTTTTTATCTTCTATTACAAAAGGAACTTCTGTCATATTGGCTCTCAAAGGCTCGTTTCTTCTTCTAAAATCATCTCTATAAAAAGTAACATCTAGCTTTCCAAAAGGAATTTTTTTATTCAAACGACTTTCTAAACGCTGATGAATGCGCTCTGCAAAGAGTGTTCCTCGTGGCTGAATTCCCAAAAGAACAGTATCAGAAAAATCGGAATAGTTTTCTATAAGTTGTTCACAAAGACGACTTACTGTAAGGTCTAATAATGCAGAAGAAAAAAGTAATCTTTTCATTTTACTGATAGTTGAAAGCAAAAGTTATTTATATAAAATAATTTAATACAGTGTAAAATGCGTTTGTTTGCGTTTTACTGACAATGGCAGAATCATAAATTGAACAGGGTTTTGATCCTGTTTTACAAAGAAATACAAAATAATTTATGTTACACAATATTGAATACACTGTTTCAAAAATTTTATTGTATTTTGTTGTGCATTCAGTTCCTCAGAACTGAATGTTTCGCTTCCTCAGAAGCGTGATTCAAGCAAATAAATCACGTTCTGAGGAAGCATTTCGTTCAACTCTAGGGAGTTGAACACACAAAAAACGAAACTTTTGAAACACTACATTGAATTTACTGAATTTTGATTTTTTAAAAAAGCTCATCGCCAGCCAAATATTCATCTTCTCCTACATCAAAATTAGTTTCTTCTGGAAGTGGATAAGCAGCAAAAAAACCTTTTTGATCTTGAATGTGTTTACAAATTCGCTCTACCTCGGGCGTATCTACAAAGGCACATTGCAAACGTAAAATATCCGAACCATTTGAAAGAAGCATATCACCTTGTCCGACAAGCTGTTCTGCTCCTCCTGTATCCAAAATAATTCTAGAATCAATTTTTGAAGTAACACGAAATGCCATACGAGCAGGAAAATTGGCTTTAATAATACCTGTAACAACATTTACAGACGGACGCTGCGTAGCGACAACCAAATGAATTCCGATTGCACGAGCCATTTGGGCTAGTCTTGCAATTGGTTTTTCGGCTGCTTTTCCTGCAATAATCATCAAATCGGCAAGTTCATCAATTACCAAAACAATATAAGGCAAATAGCGATGTTGCTCATCTAAAAGTTGATGAGTTTTGAATTTTTGATTATACTCTTTTACATTTCTACAATCACCATCTTTCAAAAGGTCATAGCGATTATCCATTTCTCTACAAAGAGCTTCTAAAGTTTTGACAGCATCAACAGAATCTGTAACAATCGGCTCAGCATTTGGAAGATGAGCAAGATAATGCTTTTCTAGTTTTGAGAAGAGTGAAAATTCTACCTTTTTAGGGTCAATCATCACAAATTTGAGTTCACTTGGGTGTTTTTTATAGATAAGCGAAGTCAAAATTACATTTATACCAACTGATTTTCCTTGCCCTGTTGCTCCTCCAATCAAAAGGTGAGGCATTTTGGTAAGGTCAGCAATAAAAATTTGATTTGAAATATCTCTTCCCAAAACTAAAGGCAATTCTTTTCTTGAATGCTTAAAAGATTCGTGTTCTAAAAGCGTTCGGAGAGGTACAATTTCTCTATCTTTATTTGGAACTTCAATTCCAATAGTTCCCTTCCCTGGCATTGGCGCAATAATACGAATACCTAAAGCTGAAAGATTAAGCGCAATATCATCTCCTAGATTTCGGATTTGTGCAATTTTTACCCCTGGTGCTGGCACAATTTCGTAAAGTGTAACAGTTGGTCCTACTTCTGCGTGAATCCTTTTTATATCAATTTTGAAATTTTTGAGAGTTTGTTCAATTCTTAACTTAGTTTCAGTAAGTTCTTCTTTATCAATTTGATGTTTTTTTACAACTGGATTATCTAATAAATCGGTTGGAGGAGTTGCATATTTTGGAAGTTCATCATTCGGATTGTAAGGTGTAATTCCTGTATAAAGAGGTTTCCCATTTTCTTCTTCTATCAACTCTTCGACATTTTCACCATACAAATCTCTTACTCGGCTTACAGATGGAGGCATTGGCAAATCCAAATCTAGTTCGTCTTGTTTTTCTTCTTCCTGCTCTTCGACGTTTTGATTTTTCTGTTGCTCTTTTTCTGTATTTTGTATAGTGTTTTCTACTTTTTCTGTTGTGTCTTCTTTTGGAAGTTCTTGGCTTGTTGTTTTGGTAGATGGAATATGAATAGCAAAAGGGTTTTCTTCTTCTTGCTCTTCTTTATTGTCTTTATCTTCACTATTAATTCCAAAATCTCTAGCTGATGGAATAAAGAAACCATCTTTGTCTTTTGGGTCTTCTTCTTTCTTTCCGTCTTTCTTATTATATTTATTTTTAGAGTTTGCCTCTTCTCTAGCCTTTTCAATTTCGCTTCTCAAATCAGTTGCAGGTTCTTCTTTCTGGATTTCTTTTCCAAACTGCTCGTTTTTAATTTCTTTTTGAGGAAGTTGTCTATTAAGGTTATCCTTTATTTTAGTAGTACTCTCAAATGGATTTGCTTCTTTCTTTTCCTTTTGTTTTGATTCTTCTTGTTTATCTATTTCAGAATTTTGACCAAATATTTTATCAAAGAAAGATGTTTTTTTAGGCTGATTGCTTTCTTTTTTGTCTTTTATAATCTTTACACTAGGTTGTTTTTGTGTTTTGTCTTCAATTTTTACTAGTGGAGAAATTACTGTATTTGGGTTAGTTTCCTCTTTACTTGGTTTTTCATCTCTAGGTTTTTCATCATTCTCTTGTACAGTAGTTTGTGTTTTACTTGCCTCAATTTCTTTAAAAGCATCAACAGCAGCTGAGGGAACAGGGTTTTGAGTTTGTTGTTCCTTAGATTTATTTCTGTCTTTTTTATCTGAAAAATTCGTATATAATTCTATATTCAAACGGTCTTTTCCAAAGAAATAACCAAAGCCAACTAAGGCAGCAATAATGAAAACAGGTGTAAAAATCTGTCCAAAAAGTGCAGAAATAGCATAACCAATTCCACCACAAAGAAATGCCCAAGCTGTTTGAGTTTCGGTCATATAGACCAAATAACCCAAAATAGAACTCATTACGAAAATTACAAAAAACAGACTAATCGATAATTCTTTCCATTTATTTAATTCATATTTTTTTGTCAAGACAAGTCCAGAAGTTGCACCAATAACCAAAAGTAAGAATGCACCAATTCCAAACCAACGCTCAATCAGAAAATGAGAAAGCACAGCTCCAAACATTCCTAACCAGTTTTTAGGTGTTTCTTCAGTAGGTGTATCTGAAAAGAATCCCAAAACAAGACTTTGGTCAGCTTCTCCTGTATAAATGAAAGATATAAAAGAAACAGCTAAAAGTACAACAAAAACCCAAATACCAATTGCAGAAAGCAAATTGATGAATGTTGAGTTTTGTTTTTCTGGATTTGAAGCCGAGAAAGTATCTTTCATTTTTTGAGAAAATGAAAAAGTAGAGCTTTGCGTGTCTCCATCTTCTAGTATTTTTTCTTCTGATTCTAGAGAAGAATTTTGATTATCGAAAATGGATTTTTTAAATGAATTATCTGCCATAAAAAATAAATATCTAAAATATTGGCTTATATAAAATGTCTTTATAGTATAGAATGAGTAACTAACAAAAATAGCAATTTTTTAGAGTTTAATACTATAATTTGTTGTTTTGCTTAAATTTTTATCAAAAAAGGAATCTAATTTTTATATAAAATATAAACTGTTCAAAACCTCATATATCAAGTCATTCTTCTAATTTAAGAATAACCTAACAATTAAGAAGGTTTTAAGGTTAGAATTAATGATTTGAAATAACTTTTTTTTATCTAATTTTTTAACCTAATGAAAATTCAATTTTTTACATTTTTTCTGTTCTTATATTTATTTTCTATTTCTGCTTTTGCTCAAAATGAAGTTACTGATTCTGATAAAGTACCCAATGACTTGGCAGAACTCACTTGGTTGGATATAATGCTTTCTAATTATCAATATCCTTTTGAGGTAAATTATATTACAATTAATAGCCAAAAACAAGAACTAAAAATGGCTTATATGGATGTAAAGCCAACAGAGTATAAAGAAAGTGAGAGTAAAACAATTTTGCTTCTTCATGGTAAAAATTTTAATGGTGCATATTGGGAACAAACAACAAAAGAACTTACCAAAAAAGGATTTAGAGTAATCATTCCTGACCAAATTGGCTTCGGAAAATCATCTAAACCAGATAATTTCCAATATACTTTTCAAACCCTTGCACAGAATACAAAAAAACTCTTAGATAGTTTGAATATCAAGAAAACTATTGTTTTGGGACATTCAATGGGTGGAATGTTGGCTACTCGTTTTGTGCTGATGTATCCTGAAATTACACAAAAATTAGTTTTGGAAAATCCAATTGGATTAGAAGATTGGAAACTTAAAGTTCCTTATCAAAATATAGAATGGTGGTATCAAAGCGAACTCAAAAAGACAGCTCAAGACATCAAAAAGTATCAATTAGAAAGTTATTATGATGGAAAATGGAAACCCGAATATGATAAATGGGTAAACCTATTGGCAGGCTGGACACTCAATTCGGAATATCAAAAAATTGCTTGGAATGCAGCTCTTACTTATGATATGATTTTTACGCAGCCTGTTTTATATGAATTTGAAAACATCAAATGTCCTACTCTTTTGATAATTGGAACACGAGACAGATCAGCTTTAGGAAAACCTTTGGTAGATGAACAAGTTCGTAAAACAATGGGCTTATATGAAGAGTTAGGCAAAAAAACAAAACAGAAAATCCCAAACTCAAAACTTGTCGAAATCAAAAATATTGGGCATTTACCTCATATTGAAAGTTTTGAAAAGTTTATTACTCCTTTAATAGAATTTATTGAAGAGTAAAAATCTTTTGTTAAAAATTGTCAGTAAACTTTAAAGAGTCAGACAATTAAATAAACCTGCTATAAACTGTCTGATACCTCAGAAGTGTCTTGACAGTTTGATTCTAAACAAAAAACTATTTTTTAAACTCTTATTTTTATTTCAATTTATCAGAACTATGAAAAAACTTAATTTATATTTTTCCCTCTTTTTTGTAGCTTTTTTCCTACTAACAGCTTGCAAATCTACTCCTCAAAATAAAACAGAAGCATCAGAAGTTGAAGTAGTAACTGACTTCGAACTCATCAATGATGCTCTTGAAGCTGAAAACGTAAAATCTAAAAATCAAAAAGCTATAGAAAATGAGAAAGCCAAAGGAAATTACACTCCTTCGACAGTAGAAACAGCTGTTGGTAATTTGGAAATTCCTGCACCTTATGCCACCGAATCAGTTGCCAAACGATATGGACTTAGCAAGTGGGAAGACAAAACACCAAAAGCTCCTGCTGGTTTTACAGTTACAAAATTTGCTGATAATTTGGATAATCCTCGTTGGACGTATATTGCTCCAAATGGAGATTATTTTGTATCAGAAGCAAACACAGTAAAGAGTGCCAATCGAATTACTCTTTTGAGAGATACAGATAATGATGGGAAAATTGATATGCGTGAAGTTTTCATAGAAAATCTAAATCAACCTTTCGGAATGCTCATTATTGGAGATAATTTTTATGTAACAACTACAGACGGACTTTGGAAATATCCATACAAAGAAGGACAAACTTCTCTAAAAGATGTGAAAGGAACAAAAATAGTAGAACTTCCTGCTGGTGGTTACAATCATCATTGGACAAGAAACATTATTACCAATAAAGCACAAGACAAAATTTATATTTCAGTTGGTTCGGCTTCTAATGTTGGAGAGTATGGAATGAAGGAAGAGATTCGAAGAGCGAATATTTTAGAGGTAGATTTAGATGGAAAAAATGAAATTATCTATGCTAATGGCTTACGTAATCCTGTTGGAATGGATTGGAATCCTGTAAGTGGAGAGCTTTGGACAGCCGTTAATGAGCGTGATATGCTAGGCGATAATTTAGTGCCTGATTATGTTACAAGTGTAAAAAAAGGAGCTTTTTATGGTTGGCCGTATTCGTATTATGGACAAATAGAAGACCCTCGTATGTCTGGACTAGAAACAGAATTAGTTGAAAAATCAGTTATGCCTGATGTTCCTGTGGGTTCGCATACTGCTTCTTTGGGTTTGGGTTTTTATGATAATACTAAGTTTCCTAAAAAGTATCACAAGGGAGCGTTTATAGGGCAACATGGTTCTTGGAATCGTTCGGAAATGGCAGGGTATAAAGTGGTTTTTATTCCTTTCGAAAATGGAAAACCGAGTGGACAAGCCGAAGATTTCTTGACAGGATTTATTGATGACAGAGAAAAAGCAACCGTTTTTGGTCGCCCTGTTGCAACTACTGTAACGCCAAATGGAGATTTGTTGGTTAATGATGATACAGGTGGAGTTATTTGGAAAGTTTCTTATTCAGAATAGAAAATAGATTGCATAAATCTCAATGACGACTAGATATAATATTTCTCTGAGCGACAAATGAATTAAACAATGAAATTTTTAAATTTACAGATAGCAATTAAATTTCTAATTGCTATCTTTTTTACTTTAGTCATTTTCCAAAACAATGTTTTTGGACAAACAACAAAAAATCAAAATGATACAGATTCTTTAGATAAAACTTTAGAAAGCGTCATTATTTCATCCAATTATCTCAAAAGTAGCGAGGTAATTATTCCTACAACTCAACTAAAACAAGAAAATTTTGATAGACATTCTCCTAAAGATTTGGTAAACATAATGAATCAGACAGCAGGGGTTTTTATTCAGCAAGGAGCAATAAATACTAACCGAATTACGATTCGTGGAGTAGGTTCAAGAACGCTTTATGGAACGAATAAAATTCGTGCTTACTTTAATGGAATTCCAATTACAAATGGTGTGAGTGAAACAGTGATTAATATCTTTAATCCTGAAGACTTGGAAAGTGTAGAGATTGTAAAAGGTGCAAAAGCGACACAATACGGAACAAATTTGGGTGGAACAATTTTACTAAATTCTAAAACTCCAAAACAAGGAAGTTCTTCCATTGTCAATAGCCTCACTTTGGGTTCTTTTGGACTAATGAAAAATAATATAGGAGGAAATTATGGAGGTGAAAAGTTTAGTTTACATTTTGATTATGACCGTTTTGAACAAAAAGGATATAGAGAAAACAGTAATTTTGATAGAAAAAATTATTTCTTGTTACCTACTTTTTATCTTTCCAAAAAGACAGAAATTAGTCTCCTATTTAATTATGTAGATTATTTTGGACAGATTCCAAGCTCTATTTCCAAAACAGATTTTGAAGAAAATCCTGAAAAAGCTGCTTTTACATGGAAAGAAGCAAAAGGTTACGAAGACCAAAAACAGTTGTTTTCTGCCATCACTTTGACACATCGTTTCAATTCTAATTTTAGTAATACAACAAGCGTTTTTTATAGTAAGAATGAAAATTATGAGCCTCGTCCATTTAATATTCTGACAGAAAATACAGATGGTTTAGGCACAAGAACACTTTTTGCAATTTCTCTTCCTTCTTTTTTTGATGCAGAAATAAGCACAGGAACAGAAATTTATTATGATAATTATGACTGGAAAACATACGAAAATTTATATCAACAGAATAATGGAAATGGAAGTTTAGAAGGAAACAATTTGAGTAAAAACATGGAAAAACGATGGAATTATTCTGTTTTTGCGACAACAACTTTACAGCTTTCTGAAAAATTATCTTCACAGTTTGGACTCAATCTTAATCATACTTATTACGATTATCAAAATGAGTTGGATAATTCGGATATAAATAGAAAATTTGAACCTATCCTTGCTCCAAATATTAGTTTTACCTATTCTTTTTCACCTCAAAAAAGTATTTATACCAATGTGAGTAGAGGTTTTAATTATCCTAGTTTAGAGGAAACACTCACACCAAACGGACTTGTAAACCCAAAAATTACAGCAGAAAAAGGGTGGAACTATGAAATAGGAACAGATTTGTTTTTTCTAAAAAACAATAATCTACATTTTAATCTTTCAGCATATTTACTTCAAATTAATGGTCTTTTGGTTGCCAAACGAATTAATGAAGACCAATATATTGGTAGAAATGCAGGAAAAACTTCGCACAAAGGTTTAGAGCTAAGTTCAGATTATACTTTAAAACTAAATCAAAATTGGTTGTTTCAAACTTTTGCCAATGGAACACTTAATTTTCACGAGTTTGTAGATTTTGTAGATGAAGAAAAAGATTTTTCTGGAAATCAGCTTACAGGAGTTCCTGAAAAACAACTCTATGCAGGTTTTTCTCTCAAACAGAATAAAAGTTTCGCTTTTCATTTCATTTATCAACATGTTGGAAAAATGCCTATGAATGATGCAAATTTATTATATTCAGAAGCCTATAATCTATTAAATCTGAAAGTAGATTATCAAATCAGCTTGCTCAACACAATTTTTATAAAGGCAAGTGTAGGAGTTGATAATCTATTGAATAAAAAGTATGCATCAGCTATCTTAATTAATGCAACAGGTTTTGGAAACAGTGAACCACGTTTTTATTACTCAGGTTTGCCTAGAAATTACTTTGGTAATTTGAGGTTTGAATACAGATTTTGATTTTATCATTAAATTCAGATAATCAAATATCTTTTTCTACAAGCACTAAAAACCGTAAATCAAAAGGATTCAAAACTGCTTGTACTTTATCTAAAAATGCTGGGTCATTTATTATAAAACTCAAAAAGTTATCATGACGCTCTTGCAAGCTACCTTTTGGAAACAAATTTTCTTTTACTGATTTTATTTGATTGATAGAATCTGATAATTTTCTTTCTTCTGCTTTTCGCAGCTTTTTAGATATGTGTTCCATTCGCTTTAAGGCTTTATGTTTTTCACCTGCAATAGATTTTTGAAGAGAATTATCTGTCGTATTTATAGACTTTATAGATTTAGATTCTATTTTATCAAAAATTTGTTCTAAACTCTTTCTTTCGTCTTCTAATAAAACATCGTTCTGAGCATTTTTAGTAGCATAATCAATTCTTAGATTATCAAAAGGATTAAAAATATCTTCCAAAGAAAGATTTGTTTTAGTCATTTTCTGATGAATGACTTTGGGAATAAATAAGACAAAATTACGAGGTAAAAGAATTGGAAAATCTACCTCAAAATACTCAAACATAGATTTGAGTTGCAACCAATATGCCAGCTCACCAGATCCTCCTGTGTAGGAAAGATTTGGTAAAATAATTTCTTGATAAACAGGACGAAGTGCAACATTAGGACTAAACTTTTCAGGATTTGATTCTACCAAATTCATCATTTGAGTTTCTGAAAAACTAATATCTGTATTGAGAATTTCAAAAGAAGTTTCATTATTCTGAGAGTTTTCATTTTTTACTATTCGTTCTCTCAAATTATCTTCTAAATAAAAAAGATTGATTTCTCGTGGTGTAACTTGTGTTTTATAACCTAGTTTATCTAATTTTTTGCTACTTTCTTCAATTTTTAAATGACTTTTTTGAGTTCCCAATTCATTTTTAATAATCGGAATAAATAGTCTTTTCAAAGCTACATCATCGCCATCTAAAATCACTAAATCATCTTTCTTATAAAACGAATGCACAATATTTCGTGTGGCGTGTGCTAGATTTTCGTTTTTACTTTCTGCTGTTTTATAAAATTTTCCTAGCTCTTTTGCTTTTTCTTCCTTAAAACCCAAATCATTTAAATCTTTTGTGTTCATTCTTCCAACTGCTCCTTGTTGTTCAGTTTGCCACGTATATTTTTTTCCAAACATATTGAAAGAAGCAATTTCTTCTAAGTCGTGGTCTTCAGTCGCCATCCAATAAATGGGTACAAAATCATATTGTGGATATTTTTCCTTCAAAATTTTACAGGCATTAATCACTGTCTGAATTTTGTAATGAAAATAAAGTGTGCCTGTATAAATATTGAGTTGGTGACCTGTAGTAACTGTAAAAGTTGTTTCTCTTTGGAGTAAATTTATAGTTTCTGTTGGTGGATTTTCTGTATTAGCATACTGATTATGCAAAGCATTTACTAAAATATTTCGTTTTTCAATAGTAAATGAATTATTCTGTATCTTTAAATCAATCTGTTTTTCAAAGTATTCTAGTTGAGGTAAATTTCCATAAAACTCTTTTAGCTCTTCTTTCTGAGAAATGTAGTCTAAAAATAGTCCAGAAAACTGATTGGTTTTAGAAAAATCTAATTGGTAGGTAGAATAATTGGAGCGCATAAGCAAAAAATAAAGGTAGCGTTGAGGTTAAAACTTGAGTAACGACAAGTAACTAAAGTAAGTTTTGAAAGTCTTAAAATAAAGAGGTAAGATACAGACTTTTTAACTTTCTAGTTGATTCTTCCATTTTGAATTATGATTTTTTATGCTGCAAACTACTGTTTTGATTCTGTAAGTTGGAATTTAAAAACACAAAAATAGCGTAGGAAAAATTCCTACGCCATTTTCAATCCTATCCTATCCTTAATCTTGAATGTCTTTTGTTTGATTAGTATGCCGTTGTTGGTGTCCTCACCAATGACATCATTACTTAATCTTCAATTTCTTTTATTGTTACTGAGTAACGAGCAATATCTTCTTTATTTATTCCTTCCAAACGGTAGGCTCTTCCAATGCTACGAATCTGATTTGCTTTCAAACTTGGCTCAGAAGAATTTATTAAATAAGTTGTTCTGCTGTCTAATGTTTGTCCCTGATGTCCTATCCATTTAATTTCTGCTTGTAATAATTTTACTTGTCCTTTTTCGGTTGCATTCTGGATTTCCCATTCAAAGTGTTGAAAAGCTCCAGTTGTACCATTTTCATCTGCTTCTTGCAAGTTACTTACTCTTTCAGAAAGCAAAATGTTAGGATTAAAATTGCTCATATTATTCCATTCCAAATTTACGGGAACAGTATTCATTTCTGTATTTGCTTGATATTCTACTTTTTCTACCCGTACTCGTACGAGTGTTGCATTTTCTACAAATTCTTCTCTGTATTCCAAATAACGAAACGGAATTGATTCTCCTTTTCTAGCAATTGGGTCAAAGGTTTCTATGGCTTGTACTACATCTTGTGCGATGGCATTTCCATCTCTATCTAAAAGCTCAATTTTGAGTTTGAGACTAGAAATTGCACCACTAGAAACATACAAATCAGCTAATAAATTATAGGAATATGAACCATTAAAGTTTTTGAATTTAGACTGTTCTACTTCTAACTTTAGACCTTCAAATTTTGGGTTTACTATCCATTCTACTGGCAAATGAAGTCCCTCATCTTCCAAAATAGTAATTGATTTTAATGAACCTTCTGCTTGCATAGGAGCATTCTCATTATCAAATGCTAAATTGGCTGTATTATTAGTAATATTGTTTAGAGTTAGTAGTTCATCTGCAAATGGAGTTTGATTAGAATTTTGCTCTAAATAACTATATCCTAAATATCCACTAGAAAGAAACATTACGCCAACAAGCCCCATCATAATGTTAGTGTGCCAAGAGCGTTTTTTCATTGCCTCTTCAAAGGCAGCTCCTTTATAAATTTGACTCAAGAGTTGCATGGCTTTATAATGTTGAGGTTCGTTATCTACACAACGACGAGCTAAGCCTGCTGCACGATATTTGTCAGTTGCTTTTCCATAATCCAACCAACGATTATAAAATGAAACAGCTAATCCAAAAAGAGCTTCTGTATGATTAGGATGAATGCCCAATACTTTTTCAAATTCTCTGACGGCATCATTCCAATTTTGAAATTCTGCATATCCATATCCTCTACGCAGATGTGATTCTAAAACAGCTTGCAATTCATAATAGTTCTCTGCATTCATTGCTTCAGCAGTCTTGCGATAACGACTATTATTTGAAAATAGCTGATAGAATAGTTCTTCGGATTTATAGAATATATAGTTTATCATAATTGAAAATCGTGTAGCTAGTTGGTCTTTATAGTATAAATTTCTTTGAGAGATTCTTGTAAGTCTTACTACATTCTTAAATTTAAGTTTGCTGCTTTAGAGTTACTCAGAATTGATAGATACTATTCAAAATCCACGCAAGAAATTACGTAGAAGTGCCAAACTGCTTTCGTTTTCGATAAACACAAATATACTTTAAGGTAAAAGGCTATTTTTATTGGGTAAAGCAAAAGTGCCAAAAAAGGCTAAAAATGACATAAAATAAGAAGAATTGACAAAAAATGATAATAGCGATATAGAATTGATAATTTTATTAGACAAAATACGAAAGTAGTCAGAAAGATTGCCCACAACTTTGGTTGTGGGTTTTGAAAAAAGTTTAAAACTCCATTCAAACGAGTTTTGCTGTTGTCTCACCAACGACCTCCAAAATAGAAAATAAAAACTTAGTTTTTATTTTTACAAAATCTTCTCTTGCCATTTCCAAGCTGAAAGCATCATTTCTTCAATTCCATATTTAGGAATCCAGCCTAAAAGAGTTTTTGCTTTTGCATTATCTGCATAAATCTCTACTACGTCGCCTTCTCTTCGTCCTCCTAATTCATAATTGAGTTTTTTGTTACTTACTTTTTCAAAGGCTTTTATGGCTTCTAAAACGGTTACTCCATTTCCTGTTCCTAGATTGAATATCTCTACTTGATTTATTTTTTTATTATCTAAATTATTCTTAACTAAAAAATCAATCGCCAAACGGTGAGCTTCTGCAATATCTGAAACGTGGATATAATCTCTAATACAAGAACCATCTCTAGTTTCGTAATCACTTCCATGAACTAACATTTTATCTCTTTTTCCTGCTGCCGTTAGTGTAATAATTGGAACAAGCGAAGTTGGTGGGTTTTTTGGGTCTTCTCCAATTTGTGCCGAAACATGCGCTCCAACTGGATTGAAATAACGAAGCAAAACAAATTTTTGACTTTTAGATGTTTTGGCAAAATCAATTATCATTCTTTCGCCTACCTGTTTGGTGTAAGCATAAGGAGATTCTGCACTTCCAAAAGCTGTATTTTCAGAAACAGGTAATTCTGTTGTATTTCCATAAACTGAACACGAAGAAGAAAAAATAAAATTCTCTACTTTATATTCTTTACTTAGCTTCAAAATATTGAGTAAAGAGTTTAGATTGTTTTGATAATAAAAAACAGGGTCAGCCACAGAATCAGGAACAGATTTTAAAGCTGCAAAATGAATAATTCCAATGATTTGAGAATTTGACTCAGAATTAATACCTACTTCCTTTTCAAAAATTTCTTTTGTCTTTTCGTAATCACACAAATCTACATCATAGTTTTTTATTTTTCTACCTGTTAGACTTTCAATATTTTTAATGACAGAAGAAGAAGAATTCAAGTGACTATCAATAGAAATAATTTGATAATCTTGCTCATAGCCATTTTCTTTTGTGTAATTTTCTAAGCATTCGACAACGGTGTGCGAGCCAATGTAGCCACAACCTCCTGTAATAATTATTTTCTTTTGCATTTTTATAGAAAAAGTAGTTCAAGCGAGGACGCTTAAACTAGATATTTATAATTTATAAAATCTATTCTGATTCAGCGAGGACGCTTGAATTTCAAAAATAAAAATAACAAAAAAAGTCCACAAAATAAATTATGGACTTTTTTATAAATAGAATGTTATTAAAGTAAACAAATTGAAATCAATTTACCACTTATAATTTTTTATTCTTTCTTTATACAGTTGCATTCATGTTGTCAAAAGTATCCATTACTTCTTTAACGTGCTGACGAGAAGTTTCTAAAAGTGCTTTTTCGTCGTCGTTAAGGTCAAGTTCGATAATTTTTTCGATACCATTTTTACCCAAAATTACAGGAACTCCTAAGTAACAATCATTGATACCATATTCTCCTTCTAATTTCACACAAACAGGGAATACTCTGCGCTGATTTTTAACAATAGCTTCTACCATTTGAGCAGCAGCAGCACCTGGAGCATACCAAGCAGAAGTTCCCATCAATTTAACGAGTTCTCCACCACCTTTTTTAGTACGTTCTACGATTGCGTCTAATTTATCTGCATCAATAAGTTCAGTTACAGGAATACCAGCAACAGTTGTATAACGAGGAAGTGGAACCATTGTATCACCGTGTCCACCCATCAAAATAGCTTGAATTTCTTTTGGAGAAATATCTAAAGCTTCAGCCAAAAATGCACGGTAACGAGCTGTATCCAAGATACCAGCCATTCCCATTACTTGACGACGGTCTTTTTTAGAAGCTAAGTGAGCAGCATACGTCATTACGTCCAAAGGATTTGAAACGATAATAATGATTGCATTTGGAGAATGCTCAATTACTTTTGAAGTAACTTCGTTTACAATTTTTGCATTTGTAGCAATTAAGTCATCACGAGTCATACCTGGTTTACGAGGTAAACCAGAAGTAATAACAACAACATCAGAATTTGCTGTACGAGCATAATCACCTGTAACACCTACTGTACGAGTGTCATAAACATTAATTGGAGCTTTTTGCCAAATATCTAATGCTTTGCCTTCAGCAAAACCTTCTTTGATATCTACTAAAACTACTTCTTGACATATTTCACGAGTTGCTAATACATCTGCACAAGTTGCGCCTACGTTTCCTGCGCCTACTACGGTTACTTTTGTCATTTTATTATATATTTTTTATAAAAAATAGTATTACAAATACAATTTTAAGATACGATTAAAACGAAAAGGAAAATTTTTGAATAAATCACCTTTTCTTATGCTTCAAAGGTACAAAACTTTATAGATTTTTCGGAATTCTGAATTACTAAGAAAAAATAATTTTACTTCTTTGTATATTAAACGTTATCACGGTTAAATTAGTAATGTTCATTTTTCCATAGCGCAGGGTTTGCAAACCCTGCGCTATGGAAAAATAAGACTGGTTTGTTTTTCTATAACTTCCTAATTATTAGACCTGTAAACAACCGTGATAACGTTTATTCTGTTAGATTTGCTTGTTATTGATTGATAAGCAAACACTCAGAAACTAATCCATAATTATAATTCAAAAAGCAATTAAATTGAAACTATACTCAAATTTAAATAGACTGTCTTTGCATGATTCTTATTTTACAAACCTAAAACGCATAGGACAAAATATTGAACTGGCTTTTGATTGGGCAAGTTTGGATAATTTTGCAGAAAATAATATTAATGAAGGTATAGTATTAGGTGCAACTAAATTGAGTATAAAAGGAATTTCAAATGAAGAATTTACAGGTTATTTTAGTAAAGAAGGAATAACAAAATCGATTGAAGCTCCAAAAGATATTGTAAAATTATGGCAGGCAATTGGTGAGAGTATAATAGACGAAACAGCTAAAAAAATTAAATTTAGTGGAGGTTTTAAAGAAGGCGATTTTTGGATTGAATGGACTTTTAATTATAACAGTTGTGAAGTTGAGTGGAATAATTATGTAACCTTTAGTGAGTGGAAAGAAGGAAAATTACCAAACGATTGCTAAATTTGATTTGACTGGTTCTCAAAAAAGCAAACTACATTTTGCTATATAATTCCTCAAAAAACAAATATGTTTAGAGTTCTTTACCAAAATCAATAAAAAAACTCCTTTCGATTGAAAGGAGTTTTTTCTGTCCACTTACTTACTTTACTACTTAACTATTAGAAAATCTAGCTGAATAACTGAAAAGATAAGTCGCTGCTAAAAATTGATAGATTTTTCTATCGCAAACGTCCTGTTATTCTACTACTATTTTCTTTGTCTGTTGCCTCAAAAAATAAAGTTTTTGTTAAAATTTTTAGATGGTTTATCTATTTATAAACTACTAATCAAAATCTTTGTGAAGCGAAAGTCTTTTATTTCCAATCTTTTATTGGAATTGTATTAAACATAGTTCAATCTATTTGCCAACTTGAATTTTTTACTATTTATTTTGAAAAATAATATCAAATAGGCGTTTAGAGTTCAAAAACGCATTTTTTCTATTTTACAGCTTTTTTTCAGAATGACTTATTTTTTCATTTTGAAAGGGTTGGATTTTCATTTTGAAAAAATTGTATTATTCTTATTTGTTCTGTAAATGTAAAGACGAAGGTAGAATCTATTTTTATTCAAAACAAGCAAAACTCCCAAAAAAATAAGAATTATAGATTTTTTAACCAAAAATGTAATAAAGAAATGCTTTTGGCTACCTATTCTGAACAGAGCAGTAATTACTTAGTTTTAATATAAATTAATTCAAAATAACGCTATAACAAATAATAAATTTATGAGTGAGCCAACCGACCCACTAAATCCAGAGAATTCTAATTTGTCTAAATTAGGCAATCCATCAGAAAATATAAATTCTGAGAAAAAACAAAGTCAAAATCAAGCTAGTCAGAGAAGACAAGCAGCAGCCCGTCAGAGAAATGCCAACCGTCCATCTATTGGTCAGCAAATATTAGGATTTATAAAAGTTGCCTTTGCTTGTGCGTTTGGCATCGGAATTTTCTTTTTAGTAATGGGATTTTTATTCTTAATTGCTGGTTTAACAAGTAATAATGAAGTCAAAATTGATAACAACAGTGTTTTAAAAATCTCTTTGAACCAAACAATTGCAGAATATAGTAAAGATGATCCTTTTGCTGATTTGATGGCAGAATTACAAGGAAGTTCTACACCACTAAGTTTAGTAAGTATAAAAGCAGCTCTCAAAAAAGCTAAAACAGATGATAATATCAAAGGTGTTTATTTAGAAGTAACAGATGTTCCTGTTGGTTTTGCTATGTTGGAAGAGATTCATGCAGCTTTAGAAGATTTCAAGACTTCTAACAAATTTATTTATGCGTACAGTAAATATTATGGTGAAAAAGGATATTATTTAGCTTCTACAGCTGATCAAGTTTATCTTTATCCTCAAGGAGCTTTAGAAATGAATGGATTTTTCTCTCAAATTCCTTTCTTCAAAAAAATGCTTGAAAAACTAGATATCGAACCAAGAATCTATAAAGTAGGAACATTCAAATCTGCTGTTGAGCCATTTATTTTAGAAGAAATGAGTGAAGCAAATCGTGAACAAACAAGTGTATATCTAAATTCTTTGTATGATACTTATTTGAATAATGTAGCTACTACAAACACAAAAAGTGGTCGTAAAATGTCAGCAGAAGAACTAAGAGAAATTAGTAATAAAATGCTTATCAGAGAAGCGGGAGATGCAGTTAATTACAAACTTGTTAATGATACACTTTATTACGACCAAGTAGAAGACAAAATCAAAACTGCTTTAGGAATAGAAGAAAATGAAGATGATGACAAAGAGAAAATTTCTTTTGTTTCTCTACCTAAATACATCAAAACAATAAATAAAGAAAATAAAGGCGACACAGACAAACGTATTGCTATTATTGTAGGAGAAGGAAACATTGTTGATGGAAATGGAGGGCAAGGACAAATTGGAGGAGATGCCATTGCAGCAGCTATTCGCAAAGCTCGTAAGGATAAACGAGTGAAAGCTGTAGTTTTACGTATCAATTCGGGTGGAGGAAGTGCATTAGCTTCTGATATTATGTGGCGTGAAGTAATGCTTACCAAGAAAGAAAAACCTATTATTGCTTCTATGTCTGATGTAGCTGCTTCAGGTGGATATTATATGGCAATGGCTTGTGATACCATTGTGGCACATCCGAATACAATTACAGGTTCGATAGGAATTTTTGGAATGCTTTTCGGAATAGACCAGTTTGCAGAAAACAAAATCGGAATTACATTTGATGGTGTAAAGACAGCAGAGTTTGCAGATTTGGGTTATCCTACTCGTCAGCCTTCATCAGCAGAAGATTCTATTATCCAAAACTCTGTAAATCGTGGTTATATTGATTTCACAACAAAGGCTGCACAAGGACGTAAGATGCCAGTAGAAAAATTAAGAGAATATGCAGAAGGACGTGTTTGGACTGGAGTTGATGCCAAACAGCGTGGCTTAGTTGATGTTTTAGGAGATTTGGATGATGCTATCAAAATTGCTGCAACTAGTGCAGGTTTGGGTGACGATTATCAAGTTCGTTATTATCCTGAAGAAAAAACATTTTTAGAGCAAATTCTAAATCAAGGTCAAGAGGCTAAACAAAGAGCTATAAAAGAAGAAATGGGTGAGTTTTATAAATTTTATCATTATTATAATGAATTAAAATTAATGCAAGGAATGCAAGCTCGTTTGATTTTAGATGTTCAAAATATTGAATAATCAATTTTGAAATCAAATTCTATTTAAGCTAAAAGCCAATTCAAAGAATTATTTGAATTGGTTTTTTCTTGTTTTACTATTAATGATATTTAAATAACTTTTTTTGTCAAAGTTGTAAGGCTGAGTAATTAATCTCTATCACGAAAAGGCGTATAAAAAAGCTCCCATGTATTTAATTCTACTGCACAAAGGTTTCCTACTGCTCCCTTATATTTTTGATATTTTCCTAGACTTACATAGACACAACCGTTATCAATTGGAACAATAGCTGTTTTGTTTTCGTTTGCTAGTTCTAAATTTTCTTTTATCTCCTCCAAATTATGAACAACATGACCATGAACGACAGGTTTCTGCTTGGTTTTGTATAGATTTCCTTTAAATTTTCTTACCCAAAGCATAGCATGTGCATTTGTAAAAAGATTTTCTCCATTGATAGGTTCATAATTTACATCAAAACCTGCATGCACTAAAAAACAGTTTTCTAACTCAATATAAAAAAACATTTTATTAAAAAACTCAGCGTATTTTGGTTTGATTTCTCTTTCCTTATTGACTAGTTCTCCTAAATAATTATGAGCTAGTGTTTTCTTTGAGAGTTCATTATTATTTTTCTGATAAAACTCTAAAAGCATTTGTTCGTGATTCCCTATCAAAACAAAAATTGCATACCCTTCTTTTTGCTTTTCAATAATATAATTTATTAAAAGAATAGAATTTTTTCCTCTATCAATCAAATCTCCTAAAATAAAAAGTTGGTCGTCTTTTTTAAGGTTTAGAATATCTTCTACCAAATAAATAAACGTTTTGCCACAACCATGAATGTCACTTATGGCAAAACGTCTTCCTGTATTTTTTGTGATTTCTTGAGTTAATGATTTTGGGAATACTTGAGGTTTCATTTTTAGGATATTTTTGAACAAATGCTTTTTTGTTTAGTAGTTGAGAGTCTGTTTAGCTTTTATTTCAGCATATATTTTTTGAGTAAAAGGACATTCTCTATTAAAATTAGCTGCATACTTTAAAATCGCACCAGCAAATAACTCTAATTCACTATTTTCTTTTCCAGAATTTATATCTAACTGTAAAGATGTTGGTGTTGTTGGTGGAAATGAAGATGCTTTTTCAAAAGTTATATCAACAATATCATTTGGCAAAGGAATTTCTTTTTGATTCGCAATCCACCTAATTTCTTCCATTATTTCAGCAGCTTCTTTTCTTTGGATTTCATTAGTACAAATAGCTCCAATAGATGAATTGTATTTAGCTGTTACCAAACCAAAACTTGCAATAAAAATAAACTTAGTCCAAATATCCACTAAGGAATTATCTTTAAATTCGTATTTTATTCCACTATTTTTGATTATTGTTTCTACCCAATTAATATCTTCAGAAAAATGTTCAGGGTCTCTACCAAAAATTAATTTACCAGCTATTCCTTTATGTTCTATACTACCTTTCTCTTTGATATGTGAAGCAACATAAACACAAGAAGGTAGAATAATAGTATTTGGTAGTATTTTCCTTATTCTATCATAAATATCTACTCCATTCATCATGGGTAATATAATAGTGTCTTTTGTAATGACATTACTAAGCTGAGTACAAACATTTTCTAAATCATATTCCTTGACACAAATTAAAATTAAGTTTGGATTCTGTACTTCTGTTATATCTTGATAAATGGCATCAGGAATGGTTAGACTATTTGTATGTTCAGGAGAAATTAGTTTAAGCCCTTTCTCTTTAATATTTTGATATGTTTCAGCTCTTGCCACAAATGCTATTTGATGTTTTTTATTAATTTCGTTGACTTGGTTAATTTTGAACCCAAAATAACCACCCACACCACCAAGACCAATTATTACAATATTCATGTTTTGCTTGTTTTTTTTAAAATTTCTATTTTGTCAAATTTCCTACTATAATTTGGAATGATTACTTGATAAATGACAAGAAATTATGTTTTGCTAATTTCTTTTCTAATTCTACTTAGGCTACTATCTGTAATGCCTAAATAGGAAGCAATTATTTTGAGAGGGACATTTTGAAAAATATGAGGTTGCTCTTTTAAAAGGTTTAGATAGCGTGTTTCTGCTTTTTGGCTTACTGTTTCTATGAGTCTATCATTGAGTTTATGATAATTAATGACAAATAAAAGCCTACTAAATTCTCTAAAATCAGGAATAGTATGAAAGTTTGATTGAACATTTTCAATACTTGTTTCCCAAAATGAACATTCTGACAAAGTTTGATAAATTTGATTCGTTGGCTGCTGCTTAAAAAATGACAAAAAATCATTCACAAAACATGGAGCAGAATAAATATGTGTAGTTATCTCTTCATTATCTTCATTTAGGATATAGGAGCGCATGTAACCTTGTTCTAAAAAATAGGTCTTTGTACTAACTGTATCTATGTCCAGTAATATAGAATTTTTATCTAATCTAAAATGAGTAAAAGTTTCTGTTATCTTCTTTACCACTTCCTCTTGAATAGGAAATAAAGAATGGAAATAGTGATTAAGTATTGTTTTATCCATTAGAAAGTTTTTGGTAAATCGATTTGGTTTTGTATCTGAAGTTAAGCCTCACAATTACTTTTTCTATGAGTAATTGAGTAGATTTTACTTCATTTCAAATATTGGAATGCTCTCCTTAGAATCAGAAATTAAAACAGCATAATCTAAAAAATCTAAAGTTGACATTCCTTTGACAGCTTCTCCATTAGATGGTTCATCTTCCATTATAACCTCTATTAAATCAGGCTCATTTGCTTTATAAGGAGAGTCATCTTTATTTAAACGAAATAGGGTTTTATCAGATATTTTACTATCTTTCAAGTTTTGAATTCCTCTAAAAAACTCTTTTT
This sequence comes from Bernardetia sp. Wsw4-3y2, assembly GCF_037126295.1. NCBI lineage: Bacteria > Pseudomonadati > Bacteroidota > Cytophagia > Cytophagales > Bernardetiaceae > Bernardetia > Bernardetia sp. Wsw4-3y2. The sequence continues at coordinate 2,367,387 of NZ_CP147017.1, forward strand.
CATAATCGCCAATTCCAAAACCTGCTTCGACAGTATATCCTGTGTAATTATCATTATCATCATACAGCTCATCCCAAACTACTTTACTATCTGTCAAGTATCCAATTATTGATAAAACATTATCTTTCTCATATATTTTGTTCTCAATCAGTCTAGTAAAGAAATAAGAATAACCAGATTCTCCTTCTTTTGATTTTTTTAGGTGTGAGAAACCCATTCTTACATATTGAGGATTATTTTTAAAATCATAAATAGAATCTAAAGAAAGATAATTTTGATACATAACATTATCCCTTTCTCTATATTCTTTGGAAAAATTAAATGATATTTTTAGATTTCTGATAATGTGTTCAAATTCAGCAATTTTACTAATATACTTTTGATATTGACTTTTATTATTCTCATAATCGTCTACAAAGGTTTTTAAAATCTTGTAGGAATAACTCAAATCACCCAATTCATAAAAAGTAGTATCTTTTTTTACCATTTGACGAATATCTTGAATAGCCTTCAGTTCATTATCAAGGTCATTTATTAATTCTAAAATATGCTTCGAAACATATTTATAATTTACCTGTATATCAATTCCTACAACATTTAATTTGTCTTTTAATGGAAGTTGATCATTTAGTTTTTTTAATTTTTTCCACTTTTCATATACTTCAATAGTTCTTTCTTGTGGCACACGCATTCCATATAAAGTCACTAAGTCTTTCAACAAAACTGTATCTCCATTTTTCAAATATTCATTGAAATAATGTGCAATACTAAAATCTGTTTCAGCAAGGTAGTATTTAATGGATTTATCTTTGGTCAGAGATTTTAAAAGTTCTATTTCAACATCTTCAGTTTTAGCACTTCCATGATAAGCTCCAAATCCAATTATTTTAAAATCCTTTTGTGGAAACTCAAAATTCTCTGTTAAATCAAATCTATTTTCTTTTAAATATTCGATTTTGGTTTGTTGGTAGAGTTGTAAACTTACCAATGTTAAGAAGGCTATAAAAATTTTAGTCATTGTATGATATTATTTCTGATTAGATAATGTTTTTTTTTCTAATATAACAAAAACCGTATTTCTACAATAGATAGAATACGGTTATATGAAATTATAAACTTGAAGTTTCTGTTTTCCTACTAATCATTTTTCTTATTTTCCTCATCGAAAAGTGAAATATGTTCATTTAAAGACATTGCTTTTTGCAGGTCATCAGCAGAATCTACTTGATAGGACAAATCTTCCAACTCGTCCAATAAATGTAAATCAATATCTTCGTCTGTTTGAATCGGATTTGTTTTTTGTTCTATATCTTGATTTGTGTTTTGTTCTTGTAAGTCATTCAGACGGTGCATAATTCCTTGCAATTGTAAGCGACGTTCTTTTTGAAATTTAATATTTCTCAAACGCTTATTAATTTTTTTGAAGCTATTGATACGCATTTGAGCAACCCTAATATTTTTTTCTGCTGTCTCTATAAGTTGCAAACCCATTTCTATATTTTCTTCATCTAATTCTTTATAAAAATCATTTTCTAAAATATAAGAAGTCAAATTATTTGCATTCTTAAATTCATAAATAATGATAGCATTAGGCATTTTGGCAATATCAAAAGCACTTCTAATATAATAAATTGATTTATAAATCTCATCTAAGCTTTCTTCTAGTTTTTCAGTAAGCATAATTCCATTTTCTAACATAGAATTATTTTTGGTAATCAAATCATCTAATCTAGCAATATTTTCATCATAAGGAGGTTCATTTTTTTGTTCTTTGAAAGGATTTTCCTTTGTTTTACTAGCTTCTTGAAATGAAATAGGAGCAATTTTTTTGTCTTTATCTTTTGTTGTGATATGCTTATTATAGATTTTTGAATAGGTGTCTTCCAAAACACCTAAAAACTCTTCAAAATCACCTTCTAAAAAGAAACGATATTCAATTTCCACTCTGTTTCCTCTTGTATCAGTAACTACACATTTTGTCTCTGGGTGAAAATCTTGTGTTCGTGTATTTGGACGTTCAAAAAGAATTGTAGCTACTTCTCCACTTCTGCGTCTATATTTACGATGTTTTTGTCTTTCTATGAGTTCAATTTTTTTAATATCTTTCAAATCTACTCGTATAGAATCATTATTTGCTCCTCTTCGGATTTCTAAATATTTATTAGTCAAACGAATAGCTTTTATTTGTTTTGTCCAGTATTCTTTAACAAGTGGTATTAGAATAGAAACAGCTACAAAGCATAATAAAATTTTGAAAAAAAGAGGCATCCAAATCATGCTATATGCAAACGTAAGTCCCATGACGAGCTTTCCTATAAAAATATTGCTCATTGGACGCATTGTATCCAACTCATAAACAGCATCCTTTGCATAAGTAGATGTGTAAGGTGAGTTATAATCTGGAACATAAGGTTTCCTCTGATTTGTGTTAGAGGGTTTAAAATCATTTATAAAATCTTTCATACTATAATTTTTCTGTTACCTAAGTCTTGCATTAGCTATTGGCTAAAATTAGTTTAGGAGATTTTTAAGGAAAAGGGCTTGTTTTATCTTAAAACTCATAATTTCTGTCTTTGTTAGTGTAGATACATCAACAAATACGTAATATTCTATTTTTTTCTTAAAAATATATCTTGATTGAATCAATTTTATTCTTGTTTTATTTCAATACTTAATATAGCAATTTTTTTTCAAAAATGAATATTGCATTCTTCTTTTTTTGCAAAATAAATGTGTAAAGAGCCTATTAATAAGTACGCCACAATTGTAGTATAAGTTACTTCAAATCTATTTATAGTTCTTAAAATTCATTATTATTTTAAAACAACTTCTTCTTACAAAAAATCAATTCCAAAAAACAATGTTTTTTAATGTTCGTAAGAAGGGATAAACGAGCCACAAAAAAGCAATTCCATATTTTAAGATATTATTGATTCTCATTTTATCCAAAGATAAATTAAGAATAAAACCTATTAAAATACACAAAAAAGGATAAACAATAGCCAAAAAACGCTCTGCATCTATTTTCATTCCTGCCCTACTGAAAAGCATTCCGATTAGATAAACAAATGTTACCCAAAGAATAAATAGAATGAATTTTGATTTTTTGTCAGTTTCTAATTTTACTTTTCTAATAAAATAAATAAGAAATAATACTATTAGTAACGAAAGAATAGAAATTCGAATTTCTAAAGTAATAGAAGGAGGAAGAAACCAACGACTCAAAATATCTCCATAATTTATGCATTCTTCTGAAAACGTCCGTAGGGCAAGGTTATAAATCGTATCAAAATTTCCTTGTGTCTTGATTTTGGCATGAAACCACCACAAAAAAATAGGTAAAATAGAAGATAAGGAAAAATAAAGTAGAGGTTTGAAATACGGATTTTTCCATAAAATAGAATTTACAAACCCTTTGTTGTTTTTAAGTGTAAATGGAATCAGATAAAATAAAATTATTCCACTATTTATCCCAATCACAAAATAAAGTCCTGCATTTCGCATAGCACAAAAAAGAAAACCAAAAAAGCAGAATAAATAGATGGCTTTGGTAGGGATTTTATTATTCAGATTATCAACTAAATAATAAAACGCCCAAATACAGCCTATCAAAGAAAGTAAAAATGGAGGTTCTGACCAAACAAAATGATGAATAAGATAAAGAGGAGTAGCAGAAACAAAAGCTACAATAAGCCACCATTTTATACAGGGTTTTTGAAATAATTTATGAGTTAAATCAAAATAAAAGACATAAGTTGTCAAGATACAAAGTAGATTAAGAAAAATAGAATCTTTAAAAAGAATCAGTAAAAAAGGAAATCCTAAAGCCCAAGCAATATAAGGTTGAGAATTGGTCTGAATAAAATCGTTTTGTAAAATTAAGTTTTCAGCCGTTTTGAGATATTGAAGTGAATCGTGTGTTTTGGCTACTCCTTCTCCTTTATAGGTACTCCAAATTTGAAAAATAAGAATAATCAAAAACCCTGTTAGGAAGCGAGCTTTAGAGTTAGAAGCTAAATTTTTATAAAATGATTTTAAAAATAGTAAATTAGAAGGCATAGATATGAATAGAAAACAAGAGTGGAAATAACTCAACCAAACAAGATAAAAAACAATGCTGTAAAATACATTCCTTTTTTGTAAATTGCCTATCAAATTTAACCACTATAAACAACGAGTATTAAAAAATACAAACAAAAGTATTAACCAATACAAGTAGAGTATATTACTCTTTCTATATTAATTATGTCAGAAAAAACTACTGAAACAGTAAACGCATTAGAACTCAAAAAAATTGAGTTGGATTCACTTATCGATATTATAAAGTCTATCAATGGAAATATTGCTGAACAGGATTTGTACCGTACCTTTATGTTTACACTCCGTTCTTATCCCTATATTTCGAAAATGACTTTGTATGTTTTGGATGAAGATACAGAAGTAGATGCAAATAGAAATAAGTGGTTTAATAAAGAAAGTTTTGGTACGCTGGCAAATTATAGAGATGTACTTTTGCCTAATGAAATTTTAGATATTCATAAAGTTTCAGCTACTAATGAATTTAATCATTTAGCTCCTTTTAATGAATTTTGCTTTATTATTCCAATTCATCATAAAGATGAAGTTTTGGCGTATCTTTTCTTAGGAAGAGCTTATGATAATTTATTAGAAGAAGATTTGGATCTGCCTTTTATTCAAGCACTCAGTGATATTATTATTGTTGCTGTGGAGAATAAAAAGATGGCTAGAAAACAAAAAGTGCAGGAAGCATTTAATCGTCAATTAGAAATTGCTAGTGAAGTACAATCATTACTTCTACCAAAGCATTTACCTAATGAAGAAAAGTTTAGTGTGGTGGCAAGCTATTATCCTCACCACAATGTAGGAGGAGATTATTATGATTATATTCAAATTAATGAAAATGAATTTTTACTTTGCGTAGCTGATGTTTCTGGAAAAGGTTTTCCTGCTGCTATTCTGATGTCAAATTTTCAAGCAGCCCTTCGTACAATGGCACGTCAAACAACAGATTTGAAAAAAATTGTAGAAGAACTCAATCATTTAATTATTCAAAATTCAGGTGGTGGACATTTTATTACAGCTTTCTTTTTTCTATATAATAAGAGTCAAAAAACGGCAGTTTATATCAATGCTGGTCATAATGCACCTATTTTGATGCTCAATGCTCATCAAGTTCAGCACTTAGAAGAAGGAACAACCATTTTAGGTACATTTGACAAACTTCCTTTTCTTTCTGTGGCAAATCTAAATGGATTAGATGATTTTTTAATTTTCTGTTATACAGACGGATTTACTGAAACGGCAGCCGAAGATGGAGAAGAATTTGGAGAAGAGAATCTATTAGAAGGAGTAAAAGAAAATTTTGACCATTCACATCAAGAGCTTCATGAACGCTTATTTGATAAACTTCATCTTTTTAAAGGAAATACTCCTTATCCTGATGATATTACTTTGCTTTCTTGTAGAGTGAAAAGGTAAGTTTTAAACCCAACACTGATGAAACATTTTTTATTATTATTTTTATTTGTTTTATTTCCGTTTTATTTATATAGTCAAACAAAAACAATAGATAGCCTTTCAATAGAGCTAAAAAAGACAAATACAGAAGAAGAAAAAATTGATTTACTCAATAAGATAGGTTGGGCTTATTTTATGGTTGATACAGAAAAGTATGGAGAGTATGCTCAAAAAGCCTATCAAAAATCTTTGGAAATAAATTACACAGAAGGAGAAATAGTTTCACTTTCTCATCTAAGCTGGTTTTATCAGTTACGAGGACAAATTGATAAAGCCTTTGATTATGGTATTCAATCTGCTAAATTATTAGATTCTGCCAAAATTACTACATTACAAACTCGTGCTTGGGTATATCTTGTGGTAGGTGCAATTTATGATATACAAGGACAATATGAGGTTGCTTTCCCTTACTATGAAAAATCATTAAAACTGTATAAAGAAGATGGAGATTTGTTGAGAGCTTCTTGGGTTCTACAAAATTTGGGAGCTGCTTATAGTGACAGAGAAGAATATAAAACTTCTTTGGATTATAATTATCAAGCAAAACAAATCTATGAAAAACTACAAGATTATAGTAGCATTGCAATGGTATGTGAGAATATAGCAACAGATTACATGTATTTAGGAAATTACGATTCTGCTGAATACTATGTGCAAAAAGGCTTAGAAACAATAGAAATAGTAAAAGAAAAGATTACAAAAAATAGTCTCCTATTGATTCAAACTGAATTGTACTTACTACAAAATAAAAATGAGCAAGCAAGAGATGTATTAAATCAAATAGCTTATTTTTTAGAAAATAATTATGATATAAACATAGCTTTACAGTATCATAGATTAGCAACTACATACAATGAGGCAGTTAAAGAGTATGAAAAAGCATTATTTCACGAACGTCAGCAACAAATATATACAGACTCCATAAATAATTTAGAAAGTCAAAAGGATGCTGCTCGTTTACAGGGAAATTTTGAAATAGAAAGAAAAGTAGCCCAAGAGAAAGAAGAGGAAGAAAAGAAAAGCCAACTATTAAAGGAAAAAATAGAAAGACAAAATATGCTTATCTATACAGGAATAACAATTATTCTCATAGTAATTATTGGATTTTTATATCTTCTCAAAACATTAAATGCTTCTGAAAATGTGCTTAAAGCAGGTTTGTTTTTCGTTTTGTTACTTCTCTTTGAGTTTATTCTTCTTTTGTTAGAGCCAAAAATAGAAGTATTATCTGCAGGAAATATTCTAATAAAACTCATTGCAAACTTAATTATTGCATTTCCAATTGTACCTTTACACAGTTGGCTAGAAAAAAAGTTGATGATTATTTTTATTGGAAAAAGTAAACAAGAAAATAAAACAGAGTAATCTTTATAAATTCGAATAAATAAACTAGATTATGTATTTTTGTGGATAGAATCAAAACTAGTCATTAAAAATATAAAAAGCCTTGACTGAAAAAACACTAGCTCAATATCGCCAAATAATGGTTACGTGTAGGCAACTATTCGACCAAAAAAATAAAGATTATGGTACTTCGTGGCGTATTTTGCGTCTTCCAAGTATTACAGATCAAATCTATATCAAAGCACAACGCATCCGAACTATTCAAGATAAAGGTTCACAAATGGTAGGTGATGATATTGCTTCAGAGTTTATTGGAATAATAAATTATTCGTTGATGGCTTTGATTCAAATTCAGCTTCGAAGTGATGCTCGCTTGGAAATTCCACTTAGAGAAGTAACAGAATATTATCAAAAACATTCGGAAGTTTCACAACAGCTCTTAAATCGTAAAAATCACGATTATGGAGAGGCTTGGCGTGTTATGCGAATTACCAGTATTACAGATATTATTTTGATGAAATTGCTTCGTATCAAACGCATTGAAGATAATCAAGGCAAAACATTGGTTTCAGAAGGTATTGATGCAGGATATAAGGATATGATAAACTATTCTGTTTTTGCTCTCATTTTGATGATGGAACAAAACCAAAACCAAGCAGGCAATTCGATCAATATGCAAGAACAAAATGCAGATAAAAAATTACAAGAACAAAAATAAAACATGTTGTTGGTAAAATATCAACAACAGTAAAGAAAAATCAAAAAACGCTATGAAATTCCTCAACCAAATCATTTGTTTTATTGTAGGTGCATTATTTATTTTTTCAGGAGCTGTAAAAGCTATTGATCCTATCGGAACAGCTATCAAACTAGGTGAATACTTTGAAGTTTTTGCAACTGATGTGCCTTCTTTGCACGGTTTTTTTCATTTCCTTAATCAAAATGCAACTATTTTGGCTGTCATTTTTGTAGTTTCTGAGATAGTATTGGGGACAGCTCTTTTGATTGGTTTCAAACGAAAAATTACGGTTTGGCTTTTATTCTTGATGATTACCTTTTTTACCTTTCTGACTTTTTATTCAGCTTATTTTAATAAAGTAACTGACTGTGGTTGTTTTGGTGATTTTCTTCCTCTAACGCCTTGGGAGTCTTTTACAAAAGATGTAGTTCTGTTTGTCTTGATTACAATTCTATTAGTTCAGGTAAAGAAATTAACTAATAAATCTAACTTTCTCACTTTTGTAGTTTTGAGTTCGATAACACTTCTTTCAGGTTTTTTGACTTATTATGCTATTGAATATGAAGCTCCTATTGATTTTAGAGCCTATGCAGTAGGTAAGAATATTTCTGAACAAATGAAATCTAAAGAACCTGCTCGTTATATTTATGTAATGGAAAAGGATGGGCAAGAGTTTCGTATGGAAGAATATCCAACTGACCCTGCTTATAAATATGTGAGTAATGAACTTTTGAATGAAGCTGAAAGTAAACCTAAAATTACAGATTATAGTCTTTGGAATGACGAAGGAGATTTTACACAAGAATCTTTAACAGAAAAACGTATTTTTATTTTGGTTCAGAATGTAGCAAAAGGAAACTTTGATAAGTTTGAGGAAATTAAGAAGTTGATTAATGAAACTACAGCTAAGAATGCAAATATAAAAGTAGCCATTCTTACTTCTGACACCCAAGAAGCTATCAGTTCTTTTAAAACGAGTCAGAATATTAATTTTCCTTTTTATTATATTGATGCAACTGTTATCAAGACAATAGCTCGCTCAAATCCTGCACTTTGGATGCTCAATGAAGGAACTGTCATAGGAAAATATTCTCCTAATGAAACTCCTGAATCGCAAGAAGTATTAAGATTATTTGAATAACCACTTTATTAGTTATCATATGAAAAAGATATATAACCTTTTTGAGAAGCTATATGATAAGAAAATAGATCCTACTGGATTGGCTCTTTTCCGTATATTTTTTGGATTTATTCTTTTGGGAGAAGTAGTACAAATATTTAATTTTAAATATTTGATTTTTATAAATCAAATGACTGTTGGTAAGATATTTATTTTTGATGGTTTGTTATGGATTTGGTGTTTTAGTCTTCTTTTTCTTGTCATAGGTTTATTTACACGCTATGTGGCTATAGTTAGTTATGTTTGTTGTGTACTTATCTTTGGAACATCTTTAATAGCTAGTTATCATGCAGATTATATATACATAGGAGTTAGTTTTTTATTGATTTTTACTTCATCATCTGAAACTCTATCAGTAGATAGCTTTATTAAAGCTTATAAAAGTAAAATAAAAAATCAACCTGTTTTCATTAGTGATATTTCAGTCCTTAATTATTTTTCTATTGTTTTGGTGGGTATAGGTTTTATATATTTTGATTCAATTTTTCATAAATTAGCTTCTGTAACTTGGACTACTGGATTGGGAGTATGGAAACCTGCATCCTTGCCCCAATTTACATTTTTAGATTTAAACTGGTTAATGAACCAAAAATATATAATAGTTTTTTTGAGCTATTTAACGTTATTTTTAGAGTTCATATTTATATTTATATTTTGGAATAAGAAAGCTCGGTTACCTATTTTTATTGTGGGTTTAGGTTTACATATAGGTATTTTTATTACTTTTCCAATTCCTGGGTTTGCCTTAACTATGATAGCTTTATATATATTATTAATACCTTTACATTTTATCAAAAAAATTAATACATCTTATAAGGCTTTTTTGAATAGAATATTTGGACAAACAACAGAACAGCAAATTAGAGATAATTTACAGATTCCACTATTCAAAAAAATACATATTTATGCTATTATTACCTATTTTGTGCTAATTATGAGTTTACAGTTGGGAGTAATCTATCGTTCTCCACTTGTCAAAAAGGTTGTAATCAATAATGGTTGGACAGTTTCTTTTCCAAACAAGGTTTTTGCTAAAATCTCTTCAAACATAAGTCCTTTAATAAGTCAAGGTTTCTTTGGTATAGTTAGTCATAGTGTATTTCTTGATTTTCATTATACAGGATATAATCATATTATAGCAATAACTTATATTGAAAAAAATGGATCAGAAACTTGGCTACCTATTACTAACCCTCAAGGACAAGCTTCTTGGTATAATGTAGGGAGAAATTGGACATATATTGGTTTTGGTATGGTCGGTCCTCAAGTAGATTCTACAGCTCTTTCTAATGGTATAAAACGCTTTACAGAATTTTATGCTGTGAAAAATGATATTGACTTAGAGGATGCTACATTCAAAGTCAAAGTTAAAAAAATCGATATTCCGATGGAATGGGAAAAAGACTTTCTTAAGACCCAAATGGCACAACCATGGCAAGATGTAAGTGAAGCAAAATGGATAGATGGTAAATATTTTATCGATCTTCCAGATATAGAATCTCTATAAAAAAAAGTAATAAAAATACCTTATCAGACTGATAAGGTATTTTTATTAGCCTCTTTTATTGTTTAGCAGAAAAACTTAACTTTATACCAAAAAATAATCTAGAAACTCAAATAAAGAATCTTATAGTTGATGAAAAGGACAATTAGTATACTAGTTACTGGAATAGGAGGAAATGTTGGACAAGGCATTTTGAGAAATATACAGGCTTATGCAAAAGAAAATGAGCAATTTAATTTTCGTATTATAGGTATAAACGTAATACCCATTTCGGCTGGAAATCATCTTTGTGATAAAACCTATGAAATAGAATATGCTTATGATGAAAATTATATTCCTTCAATTATTGCTATTTGTGAGACTGAAAAGATAGACGTTGTTTTTCCCAGTACAGATTATGAAGTTTATTATTTGAGTAAAAATGCTCATAAATTACCTAAAATGGCTGTTTCTCCTACAGAAACAAATGAAGTTTTTTTAGATAAATACAAAACATGGGAGTTTTTCGCCAAACATCAAATTCCTTTTGCTCATTCCTATTTACCTTCTACCTATCCAAAAAACGCTTTTCAATCCTATATACTCAAGCCAAAAGAAGGAAGAGGTTCAAGAGGAATACATATTAATCCTAAGAATATAAAAGATTTTAGTGATGACTATATGGTTCAAGAGTTATGGACAGGAAAAGAAATTACTTGTGCCTTCTATGTTACTCGCCAACAAAAATTGCATGGATTTATTACCTTTGAAAGAGAATTGCAAAGTGGAGCAACTGCTTTTTGTGAAGTGATACAAAAATATGATTCAGAATTAGAGAAAATCATTAAAAAAATGATGCTTCATTTAAAAATTGTAGGTTCTTGTAATATTCAAGCTATTGTTACTGAAGAAGGAAAAATTATGCCTTTCGAAATCAATGGAAGAATATCAGGAACAAATTCTATACGCTCACAATTTGGATTTAAAGACATAGAATACATACTAGAAGAATATGTTTTTGATAAAGAACCGACTGTTCCCAAAATTACAAAAGGAAGTGCAATACGTATTTTGATGGATATTATTTATCCAAATTCAGAACTGAAAGAACCTAAAAACAATCAAACAGACCATTTTATTTATTAAAAAATGCCTTACAATTATATATTTTTTGATGTTGCTAATACACTACTTCAAAAACCTCAACTATTTGCAAAAATACATCAAGTATTAGTAGAACACGGCTATGAAATAGATATTCATTATCTGAAACGTATTCATAAACTTCTTAGTGAAACTATTATTTTTCCTGACAAAACATCTAAAGAATTTTATCATCATTTCAATACAGAGTTACTGTATGCTGTAGGCATTTTACCAAACTTCAAACTCTTAGAAGATATTTTTGCTGCCTGTACCTATATGGAATGGCAACCGTTTGATGATACAGATTTTCTCAATCAAATTACTATACCAACAGGTATTATTTCAAATTGGGATATATCTTTAGAGTCAAAATTAAAATCTTACTTTAATTGCGATTTTTTTGCAATTTATGGTTCACAAAAAGAAGGATTAAAAAAGCCCTCTTTAGATTTTTATAAAAAAGCAATAGAGAAATTAGAATGTTCTCCTAATGAAATTCTTTATGTAGGAGATTCGATAAAATTAGATACAGAACCTGCACGCAAATTAGGTATAGAAGCTATTTTAGTAGACAGAGAAAATGTATTTCCTTATTATAAAGAACCCAAAATTAATTCATTACATCAACTTTCTACATTTTTAGATTGATTCATTTTTAGATTATGTTAAAAGACAAATTGCTTTCTCTAGTTGTTCCTGTATATTTCGAACAAGAATGTATTGAACAATTTATTTACGAAACTACAAAAGTATTAAAAGAACATGCTATCAATTACGAAATCATTTTTGTTGATGATGGAAGTAAAGATAATACAGTAGAATTGATAAAAACACAAGCTCTAAATAATACAAACCTCAAATTAGTAGAATTTTCATACAATCATGGCAAACAAGCAGCACTTACGGCAGGAATAACCTATGCTAAGGGAGATTATTTGCTAATGATGGATCCAGATTTACAAGACCCTCCTATAGAAATCCCTAACTTTATAAGAAAAATTGAAGAGGGATATGATTTGGTGTTTGGTGTACGTAAGGAGAAAAAAGACAATATTATAAATGTGATTTTTTCTAAACTTTTTTGGTGGATTTTAGAACATTTTACAGGGCTTAATCTACCTAGAGGTTTAGCTGTTATGCGTATTTTTAATCGTCGCTTTACAAATCAGTTTTTAAAATACAATGAGTCTAGCAGATTTATAGAAGGAATGTTTATGCATGTTGGAATGAAACAAACTACAATTACCATCGAACAAAGAGAACGCTTTGCAGGAGTCAGTAAATTTAACTTTAGCCGAAAACTCAACCTAGCCTTTGATGCTATTTTAGATTTTTCAGACCTTCCTCTCAAAAATATCATTCGTATAGGTTCTTACATGGTTGTTTTAGGGTTCTTTGCAGCTTTTTTTATTGTCATTGCCAAACTTCTTCTTATTGACTTTCAAATGGGGTGGGCTTCTATTATGGTCTCTATGCTCATTGGATTTGGAGTTCAATTAATAATGGTAGGAATTGTTGGAGTTTATGTAGGTAAGATATATAAGCAAGTCAAACAAAGACCTCTTTACTCAGTCAAAACAGTTACTAATTTAGAAGAAAAATGAAAATAAAGTTAGCCATTATTGGAGCAGGAGACTTAGGACAACTTATTGCACATCATGCTAAATCCTGTGATTTTGAGATTATCGGTTTTTATGATGACTTTCAGACACAGCAAAGTGCTGACAATAAATTTATTCTTTTAGGTAAAATTTCTGACATAGAAAATGATTTTAAAGTAAATAAGTTTGATGAAATTAGTATTGCCATAGGCTATAAACATCTTGATTTTAAAGAAAAATTGCTAAAAGATTTAATTTCAAAAAAAATTCCATTAGCTTCTATTATTCATCCTTCTGCCTATGTAGATTCTAGTGTAAAAATAGGTAAAGGAGTTGTTATTTTGCCTCATGTGACTGTGGATGCTGGTTGTAAGATAGGTAATGGTGTTTTACTTAATACAGCTGTTTGTATTGCCCATGATACTGAAATAGAAATATGTTGTTTTGTTGCTCCTTCGGCAGCTTTAGCAGGGTTTATCAAAATAGAAAAGAGATGTTTTATAGGAATTAATAGTACTATTATAGATAATATTTCTGTTTGTCAAGATACACAAATTGGAGCAGGTTCTGTTGTTACTAAATCCATTACAGATAAAGGTCTGTATGTAGGAGTACCTGCTAAAAAAATAAAATCATAAAACAACAATAAAAATAATGGATAATAATAAAGAAGGACGAATTTTTTTTAAAGGACTAAATGAACTTAGGGCTATTGCAGCATTAGCAGTTGTTTTTCATCATATTGAACTTTATAAACGAATGGGAGATTTGCCATCCCTCTTGGATATTACTTATTTTTCTTATTTTATATCTACAATAGGTAAAAATGGAGTTTATTTATTCTTTGTTTTGAGTGGTTTTTTAATTACTTATTTATTATTTGCAGAGCAAGAAAGATACGATAAGATAAATGTAAAAGATTTTTACGTACGAAGAGTGCTTCGTATTTGGCCTCTTTATTATATGATTGTTTTTTTATCTTTTTTTATTGTACCTCTGCTTCCCGATTTGCTTCCCTTCTTAAATGGCGAAACAAGTTATATGAATAGAATAAATATCATTTCTGATTCTTTTTATTTCAAATTAGGTCTTTTTTTAGTGTTCTTTTCTCATATTGCTCTATCATCTGGATATTATATAGCAGGAGCATCTCAAACTTGGTCGGTTAGTGTAGAAGAACAATTTTATCTTTTTTGGCCTATTTTATTGAAAGTATTTAAGAAAAATATAATCTATGTTGCCATAAGTATTATTGTCTTTAGACCATTAGGAGTAAAACTTTTAAATTATTTAGTAAACCATTATCCTATATTTGATTTCAAACTATTTCAATATCTACTAATTTATTTTGAAACATTTCCTGTGCATTTTATGTGTGTAGGAGCTTTATTTGCCTATCTATTTTATTATCATAAAGAAATTGTTCTTAAACTATTCAGCTATAAAATTATTGTCTTTGGACTCTATATCTCAACAGGTATATTACTTTTTTATCCTATTCGTATTCTGCATCACGGACTTCCTGTATTATTTGGAGGAATAATACTTCATGTAATTACAGCAAAAGGAGTATTAGAAAATCAAAAAACAATTTTGAATTTTTTGGGTAAAATTTCTTACGGTATCTATATGTATCATCCTATCATAATGTTTTTATGTTTTGGTTTAATAAACTCATTAGGTATTCAAAATTTAGTTTTATATAATATTTTGGTTTATTCTTCAATTATTTTTCTAACTATTGGAATAAGTTATTTGTCGTATACTTATTTTGAAAAATACTTTTTAAGTTTCAAACATAAATTTTCTAAAGTAAAAAGTGGAGAGAACTAAAAAACAAATCTATTTTGTGTCTTTTTTGAAATAAAGTTTATAAGTTTACATAAATAGCATCAGTAAATTTATTTGTCTGTAATATCTTTATCTTACTCATTTAATTATGAACCCTATAACTTTCAATAAACCTTATATGACAGGTAAAGAAACGGAGTATATTCGTCAATCTGTCGAAAGTAAGAAAATCTCTGGAGATGGTATGTTTACTAAAAAAAGCCATCAATTTTTTGAAGAAAAATATGGCTTCAAAAAGTGTTTACTGACCACCTCTTGTACAGACGCACTAGAAATGGCAGCTCTGCTTATTGATTTGAAAGAAGGAGATGAGGTTATTATGCCTTCTTATACATTTGTTTCTACTTCAAATGCCTTTGTTTTGCGTGGTGCAAAAATTGTTTTTGCAGATAGTGAAAAAGACACACCAAATATTGATGCTGATAAAATAGAAGAACTCATTACTGAAAAAACAAAAGCAATTGTAGTTGTTCATTATGCAGGAATGGCTTGTGATATGGACAAAATAATGTCAATTGCAAACAAACACAATCTTTTTGTTATTGAAGATGCAGCGCAGGCTGTAGATAGTTTTTATAATACAAAACCTCTTGGAAGTATCGGACATTTAGCTGCTTTTTCTTTTCATGAAACTAAAAATATTATTTCAGGAGAAGGTGGAATGTTAGTCATCAATGATGATAGATTTATCAAGCGAGCTGAAATTATTAGAGAAAAAGGAACAAATCGTTCTGCTTTTTTCAGAGGAGAGATAGATAAATATGGTTGGGTAGATATTGGTTCTTCCTTTTTGCCTTCTGATATTATTGCAGCTTTTTTGTATGCACAGTTAGAAAATTTGGAAGATATTCAAAAGCGTAGAACTGATATTTGGAATAAATATTATGAAGGGTTGAAAGAGTTAGATAAAAAAGGAGTAGTCAAAATTCCTCAAATTCCTAACTATGCGACCAATAATGCACATATGTTTTATTTAGTTTGCAAGAATATTGAAGAACGTTCTGCACTAATTTCAAAGTTAAAACAAAATGATATATATGCTGTTTTTCATTATTTATCTTTACACAAATCTCCTTTTTATGGAGACAAACACGATGGAAGAGAACTTCCAAACTGTGATAAATATGCAAACTGTTTGGTTCGTCTTCCATTTTATTACGAATTGAAAGAAAAAGAAATACAAAGAGTAATCAATACAATATCAGAATTTTATTCTTAGAGAAATAGATATTTTCAATAAAAAAGCCGTTTTATTATTCCACAAAAGAATAACAAAACGGCTTTTTTACCTAAAAATTTATTTCTTAAAGGCAACTTTCAGACTTACCAAAAGCATCACAATAGCAAAAGCTGCAATTGCTCCACCCCAAAACCAGTAAGGTAAAATAAGAAGATTTGCAATAGCTTGTGTATCTGAAACGCCCAATGAGCCAGCATTGTCACTAAACATATAATCTAAACTTACAAAAGCACTTGCCCAAGCCTGTACTCCCAAAAACTGAACTACAAAAGGTTTATATGAGTGAGGTAATTTGAAAGCACAAGCCATAATAACAGCTCCCCAAAGCCCCACAGCAACAACTCCAAAAATAGAGCGAACCCAAATAACAACAGATAAAAGCAGAACTGCCCCCAAAATACTCATAGCTATTTTTGCACCTTTTTGAGTACGACCAGCCATAATCAAAATAGCACCAACAATAGGAGGTGACATAAGTCCAGCAGCAGCTACCCAAGCCCTAGACATTATACCAGAAGTAGCTGTATAAGCTACTCCCGAACCATTTGGAAACATGTCTAAGTGAGAAAATTTCCCACCCCAAATAAGACCCATAAGTCCGTGTCCCATTTCGTGAAACCAAGTACCCAAAATTAAAAAAGGATAACTTATATATTGTCCATAAGGAACATTAAAAAGAACTACTGTAATAACAGCAGCGATTAAAAGTCCTGTAAGTGAACTGTGTTGAGCAGCTTGAGAATTTTTGGATGATAAAGAAGTATAATCTTTGTCTAAGGCTGAATTTTTCATGTATTTAATTTATAAAGTTTAAAACTGTATGCTTGCCACTTTGCTTAACAATGTATGGTATAATTTACGAAAAAAATAGGTAAAAAGTTGGAAAGTACAACTAGGTGTTTTAATTCCTAACGTTTTTTTTGAGGATTTTGTGTTTTTTTATACTTTCCTTGCTGATAAGAAATGAAATATTTCTTGATAGACTGCTAGAGAATTTATAATTTTATTGAACAGAATTTTATTTTTTAAGTAACTTGCCTTATCATTTTTATCCTACCAAATCCTTAATCCTACTATTAAATGAACACACTTACTCCACTTCAAGAACGAAAAGCTAGACGCATGTTTGAAGTTTTTGATATGAATAATGATGGAACTGTCGAAAGAAATGATTTTACTTTGATTTTAAATAAACTAGCTGAAGTTGTTCCTTTTTCTCGGCAGTCAGAAACCTATCGTGGACTCAACTATCTCTATCAAAATCGTTGGAAAAAGATGCTTTTTTTTGCTGATAGTGATAAAAACGAACAAATTAGTATAGATGAATGGGTCGCCTATTGCAATTCATTGATAGAAAAAGACTCGTATGAAGAAGATATTTTACCTATTACTTGTTATGTAATTCGTCTTTTTGCAGACCAAAATAAAAAAGAAGATTTTAAGATAGATGTATCTGTTTTTGAAAAATTTTTTGGAGCTTATGGAATTGATAAAGAGCTTGCTCAACAAACATTTGAGAAATTAGATATAAATAAAAAAGGATATTTAACAGAAGAACAAATAACAAATTATTGGAGAGAATTTTATGAAAGTAATGATGAAAATGCGTTAGGAAATTGGTTTTTTGGAAAATATTAGACTATAGAAATTAGATTGAAATTCATTTATAATTAATCACTGACCATTAATAATTAAAGAAATTGATAACACAAGTAGAAAATCCAGTTTTAGAAATACACGACCTTACAGTTAGCTATGAGCGCAAGCCTGTTCTTTGGGACATCGATTTGAGCATCCCAAAAGGTTCTTTAGTAGGAATAATTGGTCCTAATGGAGCAGGAAAATCGACACTCATAAAAGCTGTCATGGGACTTTTGCCATTGAGTAGTGGTTATGTAAAACTTATGGACAAAAATCTTGATGAGGTAAGAGACAAAATAAGTTATGTTCCTCAACGAGAATCTGTCGACTGGGATTTTCCAATTTCTGTTTTTGAGGTAGTCTTGATGGGACGTTATGGCAAAATGGGATTGATGCGTCGCCCATCTAAAAAAGATAAGGAAATTGCTTTGCAATCTTTGGAACAGGTCGGAATGAGTGCTTTTGCTTCTCGCCAAATTTCACAACTTTCTGGAGGACAACAGCAACGAGTTTTTTTGGCTAGAGCTTTGGCACAAGAAGCAGATTTGTATTTGATGGATGAGCCTTTTGTGGGAGTAGATGCAGCTACTGAGTCAGCTATTATTACCCTTTTGAGAGAAATGAGAGAAGCAGGCAAAACAGTTATTGTTGTTCATCACGATTTGCAATCAGCAGCCGAATATTTTGATTGGGTGGTACTTCTCAATATGCGTTTGATAGCTAGTGGACAAACAAAAACAACACTTACAAAAGCTCTTTTAGAAGAAACGTATGGAGGAAGACTGACCGTTTTGTCAGAAGTAGGCGATTTATTAAAGAAAGCACAATTTCCTTCAAGGGAAGATTAATTCAATTTTTTAAATTTCATAAAAACTATGCAAATCCTTTTTATTTCAGACACACATGGACAACATAAAAGCCTTAAACTGCCAAAATTAGATGTAGCAGATACAGAAAGTACGATGCTGATTCATACAGGCGATATTAGCAAAAGAGGAAAAGAAGATGAAGTAATAGATTTTTTGAACTGGTTTGAAATTCAAGATTATACCTACAAAATTTTTATAGCAGGAAATCATGATTTTTTGTTTGAAATGAATCCTACTTTAGCCGAATCTCTTGTTCCTACAAATTGTATTTATCTCAATAATTCTTCTGTGGAAATAGAAGGAATCAAAATTTGGGGTTCGCCCATTACTCCTCGTTTTTATGATTGGGCTTTCAACTGTGATAGAGGGGAAAAAATTAGAAAATACTGGGAGCAAATTCCATCTGATACAGATATTTTGCTTACACACGGACCTGCTTATGGAATTTTAGACCAAACGATACAAGGTTTGCAAGTGGGTTGTGAAGAACTTATCAAATTTGTAGAAAAAATAAAGCCCAAAATTCATGCTTTTGGGCATATTCATGAAGCATACGGAAAATCAAATAATTCTGATACCCTATTTATAAATGCTAGTGTTTTAGATATACGTTACAAACTTACAAATCAGCCTATTTTAATTGACTGGGATAAAAATCAATCTTGATTTTTTCGTTATAAAATTAAAATATGATTATTATTTCTAACTTTTGTTCTCATTTTCTAATGAATTATTGATTTCAATCTGACTTTGAGCAGTAATCAATTTTTGATTAGGTTTCAAAAACTCTTCATACAAATTTGCTTGACTAACAGATTCAGGTGTAATCAAGAAAAACTCATCATGTTGATTAAAAACAGGCTCATCTTCTGAACGCTCGTATTTGTAATAATTGCTGTCTTCATGCAAAATGTAGCTATTCATTGTATCTTTCAGATTGTAAGAAAGTAAATTAATAGCTTGTTGAATGGCATTTGGATTTAATAATAAAAACAGAGACTCAATTCTTCTATCAAAACTACGCACCATAGCATCAGCACTACCGCTATAGATTTTAGGGTCTCCATTATTATGGAAATAGAAAATACGTGAATGCTCTAAAAAGTCACCTACAATCGAACGAACATTAATGTTTTCGCTTAGTCCTGTTCGTTTTGGTCTCAAACAACATATTCCTCTTACAATTAACTCAACAGGAACACCTGCTTGTGAAGCCTCATAAAGTGCATCAATAAATGCTCGGTCTTGTAATGAATTGATTTTAATACAAATTCCTGCTGGAAGCCCATCTAAAGCATTTCTAGTCTCATTCTGAATGAGTGCAATAAGTTGATGACGCATAAAGTTAGGCGCAGTCAGAAGTTGTTCGTAACGGTCTGGGTCAGAGTGTCCTGTAATAGCATTGAAAAACTCTGACACGTCTCTTGCATAGATTTCATTGGTTGTCAAAAGTCCAATATCTGTGTAAAGTTTGGCAGTAGATTCGTTGTAGTTTCCACTAGACATATGCACATAACGCACTACATTTTGTCCTTCTTTTCTGACAACTAACATAATTTTTGTATGTGTTTTGAGCTGTGTAACTCCATAAATCACAAAACAACCTGCTTGCTGTAATTTCTTCGCTTCTCTAATATTATTTTCTTCATCAAAACGAGCTGTAACTTCAAAAAGCACAGAAACGTGCTTTCCATTTTCAGCAGCACGTAAAAGAGCGGATGTAATTCTTGAATCTTTTGCTAGTCTATAAATTGTCGTTTTGATTGCCAACACATTTGGATCTTCAGCAGCTTCTTCTATCATTTCCAAAACAGGTTCCATACTGTTGTAAGGGTGATGAAGAACAATATCCTCTTTCTTTATTCTATCAAAAATGCTGTCATCATGTCGTTTTTTCTGTGTATTTTCTTCTTGACGTAAAAATGCCAATGGCTTGACAGGTTCGTGAGGTAAAGGCAGGAATTCTGATAAATCTTTATGTCCTACAATTTGCCAAAGGCAAGTAAGATCAATGAGTTTTTCTACTTCAAAAACATTATCTTCTTCAATATCCCAACGAGATTTCAAAAGACTAAGCATCCACGTTGAATAATTTTTTTCTATTTCCAAACGAACTACTCGTCCTGTTTTTCTTGTTTTGAGTTTTTGTTTTACTTCCTGTACAAAATCTACTTCCATATCATCACTTTCATCAAGCGTAAAATCGCCATTTCTAGTAATGCGAAGTAAACTCACACCCAAAATATCTACATTTCTAAAAAATTTATAGACGTATTTTCTGATAATTTCTTCAATTGGTAAAAAGATAACTGTTTCGCCTCGGTGCATTTCGAAAAAACGAGGAAGATTTTGAGGAATTTGAATAAATGATACTTTTCTGCTTGCTTTGCTTGCTCCTTTAATATTGGTAACGACACCAAAGACCAATAATTTGTTCATCAGAATTGGAAAAGTATGGTAGTTGTCATACACCATTGGCGTAAGCATTGGAAAAATAGTATGCTGAAAATAAGCAGCTACTGCTTCCTCTTCTTCTTGCAAAATCTCTTCTCCATCAATAATTCTAAAATTATTCTCACCACATTTTGGAAGTAAATCGTGTAAATATTGATATTGTTTTTGGACAAATTCCTGACTTTCGTGTAATAATTTTTGACGAAATGGAAGTTCACGTAATCCCGAATAGTCAAGGCGTTGTTTGTTATAATCCATGTAATTATACAAACTACCTACCCGAATCATAAAAAATTCATCTAGGTTAGAAGCTGTAATCGCCAAAAATTTGAATTTCTCCAAAATTGTACGACGCTGTGCCGTTACTTGGTCTAAAACTCTATAATTAAATTGTACCCAACTCAAATCACGACTTAGGTACTGACTTTGTTCGATTACTTCTTCTATTTTTTCTGGCGAAATCATATTTATTATCTTCTTAGATTATTCTTCAATCGGGATTGGAAAGGCTTTTTTACACTAAAAACACATCTTTTTATAAAGATTAGCTAGAGCAGTTACAAATTACAAAAAAAACTGTGTATCAATCAAGTTGTTTTAGTTTTTTGATAAAACTAGAGTAGAAACAAAATGCAAAATTACGATTTCTATATTTGTCCGTTTATTACGAAAATGTTACGATTTGATAAACCTTATCTAAAAAGAACCAATACAGCTTTGTGGTCAGAACCTTCAATTGGAAGTGTTTGTCTGTGCAAAATCTCAATATCCTCAGAATGCCAAACGTGATCCAATTGAGTTTGCATCAAAAAAGGAAAAGAACTATTCCAAGTGGGTTGAAAACCAAAGTTTTCTTGGGAATCTTTTAGCCCTGAATTTTTTAGAAATTTCTTATAGTCAGCAGAGAAGGGAGAGCAATTAAAATCTCCTACTAAAAGAGTTTTCTCTTTTTTAGCAGCTACAGACGAAATTTCCCTTAAATAATTATTTCTTCTATCATATGCTTCTGGACTAATTGGAGGAAAAGAATGAGCTATCAAAATTGCAGTTTGATTGACATCTTGGACATAAATACAAGGTTCTTTCAGTTTTTGGTTACTAATGTAATAGTTAATATTAGGATTAGTCATTGAATATGAGTTTGCTTGTTTTGCTTTTTTTTGATTGTGAACCGAATCCAATAAAATAGATTCTACAAAGGAAGTTTTTGAATAAATTCCCATTCCAAAATTATCTTCTCTTAGTTGCGAATAGTGAGCAAAATAGTTCTGTTCTATTTCATTTAACTCTTCTTTCCATTTCTGATTTAATTCTATAATTACAACAAAATCTGCATCAGTATTTTTTATTGTTTCCTTTACTTCTTCATAATTCCTATTTGAACTAAGCACATTCATTAAAAGTAAACTTTTTACAGTTGTATCATTTTTTATTTCTCGTTTCAGATTTTCAGAATATTCGATATCAGTAGGACTTCCCGAATACAAATATTCATAGGTTTGAAAGTTTTTCCAAAGTGAATAAGAATTGTACGAAAACTGAGGAGAGTTGTACCAATTGATTAGCAGAGCAGCAAAAGGAAATACTAAAAATAGCATGTCAATCTTTTTTTGAATAACAAAAATACCACACGCCACTAAAAGGATGAAACTTAAAACCGTCCACAACATTCTAAAATGAGAAAACAAATCGCCTAACCAAAAAGGAAAAAGACTTAAAAAACTAGCGCAGAAAAATAGAAAAGGAATAATAACTAGAATTCTTTTTTTGAACATTTCAGATTATTTTTTTAACATTGTAACACAACTATACTTTATCAAATGAAATCAAATATACCAAATAAAAACGCTGTTTTTCCTTTAGAGGGCTACGAAAGACTTTGCTTTTTAAAGAATATCATCAAAAATCCAAATATAATTGTGGGTGATTATACCTATTATGATGATTTTGAAGATGTCAAAAATTTTGAAAATAATGTAAAATAATGTAAAATACTTATTTGATTTTAGTGGTGACAAACTCATCATTGGAAAGTTTTGTATGATTGCTTCAGATGCAAAATTTATTATGAATGGTGCAAATCATCTCACAAAAGCAGTTACTTCTTATCCTTTTGCTATTTTTGGAAAAGATTGGACAGGTGCAATGGAAGGAAAAAAATATCCTTACAAAGGAGATTTAGAAATTCAGAATGATGTTTGGATTGGTTACAATGTAACTATTATGGCAGGAGTAAAAGTAGGCAATGGAGCAATTATAGCAGCTAATTCAACTGTAACTAGCGATGTAGAACCCTATAGTATTGTTGGAGGAAACCCTGCAAAAGTAATTCGAAAACGATTTTCAGATGCTCAAATTGAGGCATTATTAAAGATACAGTGGTGGAATTGGGAGATTGAAAAAATTACTCAAAATGTAGAATTATTGACTGATGATAATGTGGATAAATTTATCGCTCTTCATTCTTAAATAGATGTCGTTGTGATTATTTTAGCGAAGCGATACCAACAACCTCGCAATCTATCTTTCATTCAATCGCTTTTCAATTTGTTCTAGTGTTTTTTTGTCAGCTTCTTGTCCTGTTTTGGCTATAATTTCTTTATATTTTTTATAGGCATTTTGGCTGTCTTGTAAGCGTTCCAAGTTGTAATAGGCATTTCCAAGTTGAAGATAAGCGAGAGCAGAAGTAGGTGTGATTTGAGTCAATTTCTTATTTATTTCTACAGCATCAAGATATTTTTTGGATTGAAGAAGAAGGCTTCCATATTTTTCTAAAATTTGAATGTATTCCTTTTGAGAAAGCTCAAAGTTATTACTTTTAAAAAGCTCTTGTAATTGCTGTGGAGTTTCAATATTCAATAAAAATTCTGTTCCCCAAAACTCAAAAATACTTTCTAAAACAAGTGTTGCAGAATCATATTTTTGTTGTTTTTCTAGTCTTTGCAAAACCGAATAGGTTTTTTTGAGTAGATGAATAGTTTCAGTTTCTACCTGCATGTAATTAT
Organism: Bernardetia sp. Wsw4-3y2; assembly: GCF_037126295.1. Lineage (NCBI taxonomy): Bacteria > Pseudomonadati > Bacteroidota > Cytophagia > Cytophagales > Bernardetiaceae > Bernardetia > Bernardetia sp. Wsw4-3y2. The sequence continues at coordinate 2,391,478 of NZ_CP147017.1, forward strand.
GAGGATAGGCAACTTGTTCGTAAAAATTTACAGCTTCGATAATATTACCTTTTTCTACTGCTTTTTGGGCTTTTGAAATAGATTCGACTGAGAAATCAGTGGCTGTTTGGTCTTCAAAATTGAGCATATTTTTAGCTAAATCAAAATTAAAGATTCCACAAATAACAGTTGCTTTATAACTCTGTTCTGAACAAATAAAAATCTTTCCGTCTCTGTAATACGACTCTGTTTTTTTGTAGGGATTAAATAAAAAATCAGTTGGAAGTTTTGCTAATTTTTTAAGATTACCTTCATTACTAAGTCCATATAAATATTGTTCTTCATTTTCTGAAGCAGCTCCTATATACAGATTTTTTGTATTATTGGGCAATAATTTTTGAGGAAAAGAATCAACTTTCATATATAAATAAGTGCTCAAATCTTTTGGTAAATCTTTTTTGAAACTTTCCAAACCTCTATTTCCTTCTTGATTTGGATTATTTTTTTGAAGGCTTTTTGCTTCTTCTATCATTTCACTCATTGACTCAGAAAGCTCTTGAGCTTGTGCTTCACTTACCTGTAAATTACTAAGAATGGTTTCAACAGAATCGTTATAAGCAGCAAAGGAAACGCTATCAATCTCTTTTGTAGTATAATTATTAGATGTAGATGGTGTTAAAAGTGTATCAGAAGCCATTGTAGTATTCATGTCTTCTGCATATTTTGTTTCCTCTGTATTACACGCTATACAAGAAATGACTAGCAAAATTGCAGGTATGGTTTTACAAAAAAGAAATTTCATTGTATCAATCATTGTAGTACTAATTATGCTATTTGTCAAAATCTAGTGGGTTAGAAAAATTTCTTCTGTATTTTTTTAGAGTGTTTGTAGTTGATTTATAACTTTTATTATACAATTTTCGAGCAATTTTATGTAACGAATCATTTTTATAGCTTTAAATCTCTCCAAATTCTATTAGCAAGCATTTTTTTACGATGAAATGATTTAATAATAAAATGTTTTTATTCAATTAGATTCAATTTCAGAAATTTCTTTTTCTATGTCTTTACGTTGCCAAGGGAAACGACCTTCTAGTTCTACTTGCAAAGAAAGGCTTAAAAAAGTACGAATCAAAACAATTAATCCTAAAGTAAGAACTTGATTTAGAGTAGGTTCGGTTACAATAGTAGAAATAATATCAGCAGCAACCAAAATTTCTAAACCTAATAAAATAGCCTTTCCAATTTTTTGTCTGACAAGTGTATATTTATCTTGATTGGTTTTGGTCAGAGCAAGAAAAAAGGCATAAAAAATTCCTAAAATAATCGTCAAAATCCCCAAAACCTCAATAGAAATGGCTACGTAATGAATATAATGTCTAATTAATTCCATAAAATAGAGTTTAAAAAATAAATGTATTTGGAATTAACATTGAAGATAAGTTTTAGTTTTTAAAGAATTATCTACTTTTGCTAATCAAAATATATCTTGTATTCATTAATCACTAAAAATTAACCACTAATCACTACCAAAATGATAGAAATGTACACCGACGGAGCAGCACAAGGAAACCCAGGGCGAGGAGGATATGGAACAGTTTTGATGGCTAAATCGCTAGGATTACGAAAAGAATTTTCAGCAGGTTTTCGCTGTACAACCAATAACAGAATGGAACTTTTGGCTGTCATTATCGGCTTAGAAGCTCTAAAAAAGCCAAACATGAAAGTAAAAGTTTATTCTGATTCGAAATATGTAGTGGATGCAGTAGAAAAAAAATGGGTATTGGGGTGGGAGAAAAAAAACTTTATTAATAAAGGAGAACCACGCCTAAATGCAGACCTTTGGAAACGTTTTTTAGAGATTTATAGAAAACATCAAGTAACTTTTCAATGGGTAAAAGGACACGCAGGAATTCCAGAAAATGAGCGTTGTGATGAATTAGCTGTGGCTGCTGCTTCAAACTCAAATCTTCCTGCTGATGAATATTATGAAAAACATCAAATGAAGTAAAAGGCGTTTTTATTAGTGTCGATTCACTAAAACACCAATAGGTTAAAATAAAACTGATTTTCAAACTTTTTATACCTACAAATAGATTAATAAAAAACTTTCACTATTTATTACTTTTATAATGAATGAAATAGAAGCACGCAAAAAATACTTTGAAGCGATAGGAAATGAACGCAAAATTGAAAGACTTTTAAAACAATTACAAGAAATAGAAAATCCCTCTGCACTTTTATTGGCTTATTGTGCTGCTTGTGAGTCTATGATGGCTCAATTTTCTTGGAATCCTTATACAAAGTTAGCACAAGTTAATAAGAGTTTTGACTTGTTTGCAGAAGCTATAAACGAGGATTCTCAAAATACAGAAATTCGTTTTTTACGTTTTTCTGTGCAGCATAATGTACCCGATTTTTTGAGGAAAAATAGAGAGTTTGAAGAAGATAAAACTGTTTTAGTAGAAAATTTTGATAAAGCTGATTTTGATACAGAATTTCGTACTTTTCTTATTGGTTATTTGAAGGATTCGGGGCGTTTTGAGAAAAGTGAATTGGAGGTTTTGAGATAAAAGTAAATACGTTTATAATTCATCTTTAAGATTATAAACTTTCTCCCAATCAATTTCGCCAGTATTTCCTTCTAAACTTTGAAAAACATTAGTAGACTCAAAATAAGTTCCGTACTGCATTTTTAAAGGATTAAAACCACTTAAAAGAGAATGATAAAATAATGATTTTAAAGATTCGCCTTCATCATTATCATCAAACCAACCACTTTCTTTATCTATTTCAATGAGTTCTTTTAGACTATAATTTTTGAATAAAAACTCCCAGCCTTTATCAGAAATTGATGCTTGTAGAATTTGGCAATAATCAAATAATTCAATTACTTTATTTTTTACAATCAAATCTTTCTCAAAATACTGAGTTCCTTCATATGGATATATATGAAAAGCTAAAACATCTAGTTTCATGTTTTGGGATAAAAAATTGTATAACAGACTTCCTAGTCTGTTTGAATTATAATTTTATTTCCTGCCATTGTTGGTGTCTCCACCAAAGACAACAAAACAGGCTATTTAATAATCTTAGAAATAGCCTTAAATTGCTCCGTTCCTGCTGCTTCACAAAGCTCAAAAAGCACAGATTCTACACTTGTAAAAGCTACTTTATTTTGTAATCTCAAAACAGAAATACTTTTATTTTCTTCACTTCTAGAACCTACTGCATCCAGAACCAAAGCAACATCAAATCCTTCTGCACACAAGTCTAAAGCTGTTTGAAGTACACAAATATGGGCTTCTATTCCTGCTAAAATGATTGTTCTTTTTCCACTTTGTTCGATAGCTGCTGCCAGTTCTAGATTTCGCATACAACTAAAAGTCATTTTTTCGAAAGTAGGAATATCGTTTAGTTTCTTAGAAATAGATTCGATGGTTTTTCCGAGTCCTTTTGTGTATTGTTCTGTAACAATAATTGGAATATCTAAAACCTGCATTCCTTCAACAAGTTGATTGAGTTTTTTTTCTAATTCAAAATGCTTGTCTATATGAGGAAATAATTTTTCTTGTACATCAATGAAAAGTAAAAGGCTATCGTCTTTTTTGATTTGCATGTTTTTTTAATTTTCAATTACGAATTACGAATGATATTTCTTATTCGTAATTCGTAATTTTAATAATTCGTAATTGATTTAATTAACTACTTTTTGCGCTACGAGTCATTTGTTCTACCATATCCCACATTTCTTGAGGAACGTGTTCTAACATAGAAAACTGTCCCGAACCTTGTGCTACTTCGCCTCCATCAATCGTAATAATCTGACCATTGATATAAGATGAATAATCAGAGATAAGATAAGCAGCAAGATTAGCCAACTCTTGATGGTCACCTACTCGTTTGGCAGGAACACGCTTTTTAATATCAAATTTGTCTTGTAAATTTTTTGGCATCAAGCGTTCCCAAGCTCCTTTAGTTGGAAATGCCCCTGGAGCAATACCATTGAAACGAATGCCATATTTTGCCCATTCTACAGCCAAAGACTTAGTAAGAGCCACTACACCAGCTTTAGAAGTAGCTGAAGGAACAACATAACCCGAACCTGTCTCAGCATACGTAGTTACGATACTCAAAACTGTCTTAGGGTTAGCATAATTATCAGCCTTTCCTGATTCAATCCAGTATTTTCCGAAAGCAAGGGTACAATAATACGTTCCTTTCAAAACAATATCAACAATTGTATCATAAGCACGATGCGATAATCTTTCTGTTGGACTGATAAAATTTCCTGCTGCATTATTCAAAAGACCATCAATACTTCCAAATCTTTCAACAGAATCTTTAAGCATTTTTTCGATTTGGTCGTAATCACGTACATCACACGCTAAAGGAAGTACAGTTCCACCTGTTTCTTCTTCCATTTCCTTAGCTGTTGCTTCCAAAACATCTAATTTACGGCTTGTAATGACAAGGTTAGCTCCTAATTTTAAAAAATATGTTCCCATCGAACGACCTAAACCTGTTCCACCACCTGTAATAACAAAAGTTTTTCCTTTGAGTGCATCTTCACGCATCATAGGATGTGCGTAGGTTGGTTTTTCGTTTTCCATAGCTATATTAAGTTAAGTATATAAATTATTTTTTTGTTTTATAGTTATATTATTGGTTAATTTTTGTGTAAGATAATAGATTTTGTAAGTAGAAGCAATTTTTTATTTGATTTCTCAAATCTTACGATACCCCACCAAATAATCTGTTCTGCTACTCATCGGACGGTAATAAATAAAAACATCATAGGCGTTTTCAGTTTGTCTATAATTGTTTTCTAAAGGTGAATAATCTATTTCTTTTTTATCATTTGTAGTTGTGTAGAAATAATTATAAATTCCTTGTTTCAATAAAACTTCTGCTGTATAATATCCACCTTTATTCACGTAATTCATCTTGAAGAGTGGATTTATTCTCCAATCTGTCAAGCCTCCAATTATATACACATCGTTATCTAATTTTTGAGATTTCAATACAAAATTTACATACGCATAATCAGCTTCTGTTTCAGATTGCTCTGCTCTTTGGCTGTTTTCTATATAAAATTGTCCATTGAAATCTTCTAAGCGAGTTCCGTAAGCTAGATTTGCTCTTGATTTTTCTTTTTGAAGAAAAACATGGTCGCTATTTTTTTGATAACGCACACTATCTACTCCCCAACCAAATTTTCTTTGTGTTCGAATATCAAATAATCTAAATTCATTACTCCCCAAAAAACGCTGAGATTCGGTTAGAGAACTAAACTCTAATGTTTTTTGAAAGTCTTTTACAAAAGTAGGTTTCAAGTCATAAATCGCATTTCCCCAACGATAATTTTGCCTTACAACTACTTCAAATTGTGTATTTGGGTTTACTACACCTTTCACACCTGTATAATTTACTGAAAGTTTGAACTGTTGATAGATAAGAGAATTTTCTCCACCCACAGATGGAATTTGCTCAAAACCAATACTTGTTTTTTCCTCAAAAACCATAAATCGTTTTGTCAGAATTAGGTTTTCTTCATCTTGATAAAATACTTTTACTACATAATTCCCTGAAATTTTTACTTTTGGGATTTGAAATTTATAATGCACGAAAGGCACTTTCGTATTGATAGAAAAATCATAATCACGTATTAAAAAATCATTATAAACACTCAAATATTCCATATCTGGAAGTGTACTTTCTGTCCAATCCGATTCACAACGAATAATTTTAGCTTTATATACTCGTGCATCACTTGCCAACTCATCAAAAGTGAGAAGTAAAGGGGTTTGCTGTGAAAGTGGTATAATTGGCTGCTCTAATTGAGCAGCCTGTGAAGGTTGTTGATTTGGATAAAGCCGAACCGTTTTGATATAGGGATCATAGATAAAATCTTCCGTTTTGAAAGACATATCATCATAATAGGTTTCTGTATTTTGAGCAAAAACAGTAGTGATATTGAGACTACAAATAATTGCTAATAAAACTGTAAATAAGGTTAGTTTAAATTTCATTTTGTATAAAGTTATGTATGACAGACTTCCCAGTCTGTTGGTGTAATATATTTTTAACAGATTAGGAAGTCTGTTATACATTTTATTGATATTCTTCAAAGTATTTTTCTGCTTCTTCAAATGACATTTTTTGACTTTTGATTTTTACTTCTTTGCCATTTTTGATTGTGAATTCTTCTACAAAGTCATCTTCTGTTTCTGTTCCATAAGTTCGTTGTAATCTCCTTATTTCAACTAAATTATCCCCTTTCCATTTATTTATAGTTTTTGCATAAATTCCATAAGCACCTCCGTGAGTAAATGAAGTTACAGTTTTATTGCCATTATTAACCAATAGTTTTTCTTCTCTTGTCGAAAAAGCTGTTGTATTTTTATTCAAATCTTGTTTAATAAAAATATGGTAAGTTGCAATATCTCTACTAGCCATATAAAAAGGACGTGAAATAATCAAATCTAATTTACCATCAAAATCCATATCTCGTCTATAAATTTCTGCACCAAACCAACTTCTAGAGCTTGTAACTATTGTAGTAGAGAGTTCTAATTTATTATCCTTTTTTACATAAATGTATGTTGGACATTCCCAAAAATCTATCGAATCCATTAAATCTAAATACTTACTATCTAAAATTACAAATTCTGGAAATTCAGCTTGTGCTTGTACAAACATCGCATTTGTAAAATAATTTTCTACAACCGTATCTTTTTCAAACTCTGTAACATTCAAAAAATCTATCATAGAATCTAAAGACAAACGAAAAATAGAATCAAGTTGCACATCATTATAATCGTTAAAATTAAAAGATTTATTAGTCGCAATATTTTCTTTTAGTTTTTTCTGCCCTTCCGTAAAATAAGTTTTTTCATTATCAACAACAGATTTTCTGTTACAAGAAAAAAAACACAGAATTGACAGGATTAATAAAATATAAAATTTCATTTGATATTCAGTATAACAGACTTCCTAGTCTGTTGGGATAATAGAATCTTATAAATCGGATTTAACTTTGATACATTTCAAAAAATTGGGATCTAAATGGTCAAAATCATTATCAGTAGTAATAAGTATGGCATCTAATATAGTTGAAACAGCAGCTATCCAAATATCATTCTTGCCCATATTGCGAGCTGAAAAATTACTTTGCATTGTTTTTAATCTACCTTGACTAAAAGCATCTATTTGAGCATACATCTTTGTAACATCTTTTGAATGAATATCTGCAACTATATAATTTTCTAGCAATTCATCTAATAACTTTATTTTTCTTTCTCCCCAACCATTTCTAGTAGCTAAAGAATAGATTTCTCCTTCTGTAACTACACATATAATTGCTGTGTTATCTTTCAAAAAATCTTGATAAATATACTCTTTAAACTCTTCACTTCGCATAGAAAGCAAAATAATATTTGTGTCTAGTACGTAATTCATATATCTGCTAATAATTGTTCGATAGGTTCAGTAATATTTAACTCTTTTGATAATCTAGTATAATTTTGATAATCAAAACCTTTGTAATTTTGCTCTTCTATTAAATCTTCAATACGCAGTTTTTTACGCATAGGCTTTAAGATAGAATGTGTTTTGATTTGATTTTTCCAAAAAAGCTCTACTTTTTCCAAAAGATTTTCATCTTGAAGCAACAGAATTTGATGTACTAACCAATATTTTCTTGAATCTAATTGTGATAACATACTATTATTAATTAATGGTGTAACTAAAAATATCAAAAATAAAGAGAGAATCAAAGTTTTTTACGCAGACTGGGAAGTCTGTTATACAGTTTTTATTTGTCTAATAACCTTCTATGATAATTGATTTGTCCTAAATGGTAGTTGAGATGAGCGTGTAAGTGTAAAAGCAAAAAAGCGTTGGTTTGTTTTTCTATGAATTTTGGAACAGCAGTTTCTGCATGTAATCCTTCTTCACCCAAAGATTTTATTGAAGTATCAACTATTTTGATAACCTCTTCTAATTTTTCAACTAACTCTTTTTTAGGAATGTTTTTTTGAGAAAACTCTAATTCTCTTTGTCGGATATAACCTGTTTTTCCGATTTCTGCACCAATAAAATGATTTAGATTTCCGATAAGATGCAAACAAAGATTTCCAGCAGAATTGAGGATTTCGCCATCTAATTTCCACAGGTTTTGTTCGTTTTTGTAGCTCTCAATTTCTAGTTTCACTCTTTGTATATCTCTTTCAAAAAGTGTGCGTAAGGTTTGGTTGAGTGTCATTTTTGGTTTTTATTAATTTTTTGACTTCCTAGTCTGTTGAAAACAATTTTATACACAGACTAGGAAGTCTGTGATACTTTTTAAAATTCTTCTTCTTCAATAAATTTCTGTATATCATTTTTTTTCCACCACTCTTGAAAAACAATAAATGCCCAAACATGATTTTGGTCGTAATCTGTTCCTTGTTTGACTTTTTGTTTTAGATTTTCAGTATAAGCAGGGCTAAAAATGCCTTGTTCTTGTATAAAATCTCTATCCAAACTTTGCTCTACAAGTGGCTTTAAAAGTGTTTGAAAGCCTTTTGCTAAAGGAACATCAAAACCATGTTTTGAACGATTATAGAGTTCGGCAGGAAGAATGTTTTTGAACGCATCTTGAACAATTCGTTTCTTAATTTTTGGATTGATTTTGTATTGTTCTTCAATCTGAAAAGCAAAGTTCACAAGATTATGGTCAAGAAAAGGAACACGAACCTCTAAAGCATGAGCCATCGAAAACTGGTCAGCTTTATGAAGCATATCATTTGGCAAAAGTAAATTCATATCAGCATATAGCATTTCGTTTATATCGCCTTTTTTGCTTTCAGAAATGAATTTTGTGTAATTATTTTTTCGATTTTGGAATTTGTTATCTTCATTTGATAAGTCAAAAACATCAGATTGAAAAATATTTTGGACGTTTTGTTCATCAATAAAACTACTCAAAAACCAATAACGTTCTTGCTTTGATAATTGTGCCGCTTTTGCAAAACGATGTAATTGTCTGAATTTATTTCCCCAAAACGAATTTCTTGATTTTGGTAGCTTTTCTAAAAGTCCTAAATTTCCTTTTATCAGATTTTCTTTCCAACCTGCATTTCTGACTTTATATTCTCCTAAATATTTATTGTAACCTGCAAAAAGCTCATCGCCACCATCACCAGAAAGAGCCACAGAAGCCGTTTGTTTGGTGTGTTTGCTCAAAACATAAAACGGAATAGCCGAAGAGTCTGCAAAAGGTTCACTCAAAAAAGGAAGCATATCAAAAACAGCCTCAAAAATATCAGTATTCGAAAGTGTAAAAACGGTATGATTGGTATTAAATTTTTTTGCAACCAAATTGGCGTAACTCGTTTCATCAAAAAGAGGTTCGTCTTTGTAGCCAATCGAAAATGTATTGAGATGTTTTGTATGGCGAGTAGCCAGCGCAACAATAGCCGAAGAATCTGTTCCACCACTCAAAAAAGAACCAATCGGAACATCCGAAATCAAACGTTTTTTTACTGATTCTTCTAATAAATTTACTAATTCTTTTTGTGCGTTATCATACGAAATAGAATTATAGTTTTGAGTTTCGTAGTTATTCGGAATTTCGTAGTATTTTTCTAAAATAACTTCTTTTTTCTTGATTTTGAGATAATGTCCAGCAGGAAGTTTCAAGACATTTTCAAAAATAGTATGAGGAGCAGGAATATAATGCAGCGAAAAATACAAGCGCAGACTTGCAAAATCTAGCTTTTTAGGAAAACGATATGCCATTAAAGACGACATTTCAGAAGAAAAGACAAATTTATCTTCATCGTGATAATACAAAAGTGGTTTTATTCCAATTCTATCACGAGCTATAAAAATAGACTGTTCTTGATTGTCATAAACTGCAAAGGCAAAAAAACCATTGAGTTTTTCAAGGCATTTTTCTTTAAAACGAATATAAAGTTGAAGTAATACTTCTGTATCACTTTCTGTCTCAAAATCAACATTGTCTAAATCACTCAAATATTCTTTTCTTAACTCTTTGAAATTATAAATTTCTCCATTAAAAACAATCGTATAACGCTCGTCTTTACTACTCATTGGTTGATTGGCGGCCGAAGACAAATCTAAAATAGACAAACGACGATGTCCCAAACCAACAAAAAAATCATTGTACAAACGTTGTGCATCTTGTCCACGATGTTCTAGTCTTTCAGTTGCTTCCTGCAAACGCACCAACGAAAAACGACCAATTTCATTAAAGGCAAAAATTCCTGTTATTCCACACATGTTCAGTTATGAGTTATCAGTAAGCAGTTACCAGTTAATTTCTTGTAACCTTTGAATTTCTTTTTATTCAAATTTACTGAAATTTTGGAATAAAATTGTTATTTCTGACAGCTTGGAAACTGACTGCTACAAAAAAACCTTCATCAAGTTTTTATTTTGATGAAGGTTTGAAAATAATAGTTGAAGATAAATTATTATTCTCCTACTAGTTTTTCAATTATTTTGCCTTGTTCTTGATTATTTAAAGGTTCTAATTGAAGAATATACATTCCCTTTCCTATCATTGGAAATGGTGTAGTATAGACCTGTTTATCAAAACTGATAGTCCAATTTTTAATAGTTCTTCCTGCCATATCATACAAAATGGCATTCCATTCTCCATTTAGTCCTTCAATATGTAAATCTTGTCCAGAAGATATTGGATTTGGATAAATATTGATTTCTAAATTATTATCTCTTTTGAAGACAATCGTATTACTTAGTGTTGGAGTTCCATCTATATCTACTTGTTTGAGTCTGTAATAAGCTGTTCCAGTCCAGTTTTCATAGTCATAGGTTTGATATTCTCTTGTTTGAGTAGAAAATTTTTGTCCTTGAATAACATCAATAGTTACAAAATCTTGTCCATCAAAACTACGCTGAACTTCAAAATAGGCATTATCTTTTTCTGATGCTGTTGCCCAATCTAATTGTACTTTATCTCCTTCATCTTCTCCACCAAAACGAATAAGTTCAATAGGTAGAGGATCAAAGCAACTAGAAATAGTATATGGTCCTAAGAAGTTATTGTTGTACTCACATTCAGCAACAGAAGTATTTGGCAATACTACTGGCGCACCTGGGGTACTACCTCCATTGTCATTCAGAACGACATATACTTGTGCAGGGTCGCTAGTTAAAGGAAAAGAATAAGTATACTCTTTCTGTTCTCCCACTGCCAAACCATCATTGATTGCAAAAGTGCTTAGATTACTCCAAGAAGAGCCTTGAGGATCACCACTATAAAAAGTAATTGGATACTGTACTACAACATCTGCATCTCCTTGATTTTCTATATCAATAGTAAAAGTTACTTCAGCAGGACAGTTTCCTAAGTCAATTGCACCATCATCTACATCTACTAAAGCTACAATATCAGCAGCAGGAATAAATGGCGTTGTAGAGTTACTAAGTGGACGCTGCGCCATGTAGTTATTTAGAGGAGGAGCTACTGTCAAATAATTTGGTGTTGTGATGGTAGCAGGAACAGTCAAATCTCCATCAATATTTGTAATATTATAATTTACTTGATTCCAAACATCCCGAGAAGGTAACCAAGGAATATTAGAAGATTGATAGATTATAACACGTCCATTACAAGATGCCACAATTTCTGTTTGTCCATCATCATTTACATCACCAATAGTAGGGATTTCCATTCCTGTACCACTTATACAAGAAGGAAAGCCAGCCACATCGGAATCAAAGTAAACTGTACCACTAGCTCCTTGGAATATACGTACTTTAGTTTCATCTCTATATACTAGATTTGCAAATCCTGTTCCTAAGAAATCAAAAGAAGAAAGTCCTGTTGTGCCTGATTCATCTGTCGTTGGTAATGTCCACATAGGTTGCAAATTTCCACCATTGAGAGCTGCTGTATCTATATCATTGAACATTACTACACCAAATTCTTTAGTTAGTCCAAATTCATTTTTTCCGTCATTATCAAAGTCATTTATAGTTGCAATACCAGAAAAAGGACTTGTGCCTCCCACTCCTTGCACTCCATTTATAGTAGATGCTCCTGTATAGGCTCTCAAATCAAAAACATTTGAAAGTAAAGTTGTAGCAGGATTTGTATCTTGAATATCCCATACATATACTCTACCATAACCAGATACTACAGCGTCTATATCTCCATCATTATCCATATCTGCAACTGACATGGTAGCATCTTTAAAGCCACCTGTAAGTGGAATAGGAGAAGTACGTTGTATTGCGATTGTTTTTGTCGCAATATTTACAGAATAAACTACATTTCCTGCTAGTAACTCCAAACCTGCACAGTCTGCACAAGCAGCATCAGGAAGTACATCAGCAGCATTTGAAATCTGAAAAATAGGTTGCCCTGTATCTCTTGGATCTCCATCTGGGTTTCCTGCTCCTACATAGCCTAACCATTCTCCTGTAACTGCATTAAAAATAGTACCTCCTACATATACTTCTGGTGTACCATCTTCATTAAAATCTGCAAGGTTTATATTTGCTCTGTCAGTATTAGAAAATCGTTCTCCTACAGGGTTGTTTATACTTTCCCATTGCAGCTCAAAAGCTGGTAGGGTGTAATTGTATTGATAACAAACTACTGAAGAGTTAGCATCATTTCTGACATAGAAAAACTCTATATAACCATCGCCATCTACATCAGCCATAGTAAGCAAACTAGTTGCTCCATCTGGTCTTCTGAGTCCTGTTTGCTCATATTCTACATCAGGAAGAGCATCATTACGAGGATTTAAGACACTAATAATTCCGTCATCTCCCAACACTACAATTTCTCTTTCTCCATCATTATCTACATCTCCAAAAATAGGTGTTTGGTAACCAATATTGTTACCATTTACAGGTATTACTTTATACTGGAATAATTGAAATTCCCCAGGGTCTGTAATCTGAAAGATACAACCAGGACAGCCATCTATTCCTGCACAGTCTGGATCTCCACAATCTATATTTCCATCTCCATCATCATCCAAGCTATTATTACAAATTTCAGGTTGTACAGTAATGGTGGCACACTGTTCTCCAGAAATTAGACTTTCTTCTCCACACTGATTTACTTGAGTAATTCTATAACAAGTAGCAAATGGCGAATTAGCATATAATATACCTGCAACAATAACTTGTGTAGTAGTAGGAGTGATACCTGAAGTAAATGTAACACTTGGCGTAGCAGGAACTGGATCTCCACTTCTGTATCTATACACTCTAATTTGCCTTATAGTCGGGTCTCCACTAGCATCAAAAGTAAGTGTAACTTGTCCGTTTGTAGAAGGAGAAGTTACAGGAGTGGCAGCTGTGAGATTCATGGCAGTAGGTGCAACTCCATTCGTAGGACGAGCTGTATCTGTTCCTTCACAAGGAGATTCTACATCAGTAAGAGTAACAGGTACTAATCTAAAATAATACAAACTACAGTTTGTCAGTCCTGTAAGTGTAGTAGATAAAGTTGCTTGACTAGGAATAGTAGCTAATAAAGTAGTAGGATTATTAGAAAGTCCTCCATAAACTCTATATTCTTGGAAATTAGCTAATGCAGGATTTGTCCATACTAAATCTACTTCTCCAGAGTTTCCATTGGCTGTAGCTGTAAGTGTTATTGTTGCTCCGATTGCTTGTGCTACAGTAAAATAGACATTATCAGGAATAGCTAAAGTAGCTTGATAAATAGAAGAAGTTCCTACTTGTGTAAGTGGCGTAATGGTAGCTCCACTTGAAAAGTTGTTATCTCCGTCTGTGAGTATGTTTAATTGGCAGGCTGTTCCCCCAGGTAATTGAGAGGCATCTATTCTAAAAGTAACTGTTCCTATTGTTCCTGTTACATCAGCACGCCACGTTCTTGCTACTCGCTCATAACCAGCAGGAGAATTTGTGGCTGTATAACTACCAATAGCTCCATTATCATGCCCCATAAAAAGGTAAGAATTAGGATTAATAGTATTTACAGCATTGATTTCTACAAATGAAGATTTAGAAGCAAGGTGTACATTTGTACCTATTTCTTTTCCTACTCCAACTACATTGTGAAAAAAGGGTTGTGCAGTAGTGGCATCATGAGAATAAAAATCGTTTTGAGTAAGTGCTGCACCTTGATATTTTGAAGAAAGGTAATTTTGAACTACAATTCTTTCAGCAGGATTTAAAACCCTATCATAAACAATAACTTCAGCTAAATCTCCTCCAAAACGATGGTCTGTGGTAAAATTACTAGCTAATGTACTAATCCGTTGATTTGTCATAGCTTGAGTATTCTGAAACTCTACTGATAGAACTTGAAATTGATTGTATGTCCATTGTTGAGTATTTGAATTTGCTGCAAAACCAGTAAAATTTGCTCCATTGATTGCATATCTAGCTTGTGTGCCACCAGCCCCATCAAAACTAAAACCTCGTAAGTTAGTGCCAGCACGTGCATCTAATGCTATTTGAGTTTGTGAAGGATTATAGTCTCCCCAAACTTGAGCCAAATCACCATTATCTTGAGTTGTAGAAGAAGCCCTATATACAACAAAGACAGTACGTGCAGCATATGAATAAGCGTCATCATACTGTGAACCAGCAGTTGTATTTAATCCATTGAAACGTACGATAGGAAATGTATTGGCTACATTAGATTGGTACAATGCACGTACTCCATTGCCTCCTCCATTTGAGTTTGTTGAATGTCTTGCATGACCAGAAGCATCTATAAAATTAGTCGCTGTACCATCAGCAGGAACAGGTATAATAGCATCAGCACGTTGCCACAGTTGTAAAGGTGCTGCTCCTGTATTAGTTCCAACTCCTCCAGGACCTGTTTGGGCATAGAGTGAAAAAGATAAAAAAATGCCAAACAGACTTAGTAAATAAGTTTGTTTGAACCTGTATAATGAATTCATTGAATTATAGCTTAATATGAGAAACTGGTTGAATAACATAATATTTGTCTACTACTATAACAACTTTAATGCAAAAATATCTTTCGAAATAAATACTTTTTTAGTAGATACAATTAAATTGTTGCAAAGTTACTGAATATCAGTTGATTATAAAATATAATAAATCAAGTAAATTATTTTTTTTATTGAATGTTTTTCAAGTAGCTTTTTTTAAAATACAACAAAAAAATACACTAAAAATAATAATTTATATTAAAAAACTAATACCAAAAAACACTACAAAAAATAGTGTAGAAAGTGCAAGTTGTTTTAAAAGTGGGTCAAGTTCCATATCGTTTCTTTTGAAAACTTGAACGATATTTCGGATAAATAAAGGAAGTGTAATCAAAAACAAAAGATTTAAAGGCTTTTGATAATTGAGAGCTAAAAAAATGAGCGCACAAACCCAAGCTAAAATCAAAACAGAAGCGTGATAAATACTTGCTTTTTCTTTACCAATTCGGACAGGAATAGAGTTTTTTCCAGCCAAAATATCAGATTTTATATCTCTAATATTATTCAAATTCAAAACACCAACAGCGAAAAGTCCACAACTTGTAGCAGGAAGAAAAATATCCCAAGAAATAGTTTGAAAGTTTGTTGAGCTTTGAAAATAGGCTTGTGCTTGTAAAAAATACGTTCCTCCACCTGCTATCCAACCAAAAAATATCAAAACAGCAATATCTCCCAAACCCATATAGCCATACGGTTTTTTTCCTGCTGTATAAAGAATTGCTCCAGCAATACAAAAAATTCCTAATCCTAAAAAGAGACCGAGTGTTTTCCAGCTACTTTCCTTTTGAAAATCTATCGCCACAATAAGGAGCAAAACACCACTCACAAACGATAAAACAGAAAATAAAATAACTGCATTTCGCATCTGTGAAGAAGTGATTTTTCCAGCTTGAACAGTTCTTTTTGGTCCTACTCGGTCTTTGTGGTCTGCACCGTGAATGCTATCTCCATAATCATTGGCATAATTTGACAGGATTTGTAATAAAAGAGCTGTCAGAATAATTAGAGATGCAATTTTTACATCAAAGTATCCATTTATGGCAGCCAAAAAACAACCCATTAACATACTGGCTAGTGCTAATGGTAAAGTTCGTAATCTTGCTGCTTCTATCCACGATTTTAAATTCATTTTTTTCTAATTATAATTAATAACTCACAATTCATCATTTCTTTGGGTTTCTAAGTTTCCTAACAATAGCAGATATAAAAAATAAAATTGCCAAAAAACCAGCAAGTCTTCCTAAATAATCTCCGTGCAGCGTGTAAAAAGTAATCTCTTCGTTTAGTTTTACTTTGTGTTTTAAGGTTGCTTGTTCTCCATATTCACTTCTAGAAATGTCTTTTCCTGTTTGGTCTATAAATCCTGAAATTCCTGTGTTGGCTGCTCGTGCTACACTACGTCGTGTTTCGATGGCACGCAAAGCCGACAATGCCCAAAGCTGACGAGGTGCAGGCGTATTTCCCCACCAACCTTCATTAGTTGGTACAACAATTACATTTGCGCCATTTTGAGTGTATTCTGTACAAAATTCTCCATACACAGCTTCCCAACAAATCACAGGAGCTACTTTTGCCTCTGTCGTTGGGGAAACAAAAACACTTCTATAATCCTGCGTTCCTAAAGTTCCCATTATATCTACAAAAAGCAAAGAGGCACTTTGATTTGGTAAAACCATTTTGATAGGATTAGTTTCTGCACCAATTACCAATTTTGATTTATGATAAAATGAAACAGAATCTTGAGTAAAAGGAACAAACTGAATAGCTGAATTATACATATCATAATACGAATCACCTCCATTAGACTTTCGTGCTGTTTTGGGAACAGGATCATTTTCTGTATAAAACTTATATGTATCTGCACCTGAAATGAGAATCAAATTATTTTTTCTACAAAAATCAAAAATAGGTTTTAAATCTTGCTGAGATGTATAATTATATTCAGTAGAGTTTTTATGAAAAGCTGTTTCAGGTAAAATAATATATTTAGTAGAATCTGTAATCACACTTTTGGCTAAATCAATATAACGTTGGATTTGATTTTCGAAGGGAATATGGTTGGTAGAAGGTTCGCCTGTTTTTGGATTATGAGAGAATTTTTCAGAATAACAATCCAAATTAGGTTGAATAACAGCTATTTCTACAGATTTCAAATTATTTTCTAATTCATCATAACTCATATAAATTCCATAAGAAATACCTATCGGAACTAATACCCAAACCAAAAAAGCTCCTACTTTTATATCTGATTTTATGAAAACATGATATGCTAAAATATTAGCCAAAAGTACCCAAAGTGTTCCTCCAAAAGTACCTGTATATTCGTACCATTGCACCCACATAGGCACTTCACCAAAGGCATTGCCAATATTCATCCACGGATACGACAAAACCCAATTTAGATGAACATATTCAAAGAATAACCAACACGAAACAAATGATAAGTAATTGATAAAACCAACTGAAAAACGTCTTGTAAAAATATAGGCAATGATAGGCAAAAGTTGTAAAAAAGCATTTAATAAAAAAATACCTATTACTCCTACACTCAGCGCATTCCAAAGCCACCAATAAACGCCAGCATTCCATAAGACAAAGTAAACCCAAATAAAGAAACAAAGCCGAGTAAAATAGTTGCGCTTTTTTATCGTAATATTAGTAGTTTTTTGTTTTTGCTTTTTTTGAATTTCATTTTTCTTAAAATAAAATTCTATGAGTTCGATAAGTGGAATAAGTCCTACAAAAAGCAAGGGCGAAAAAGGAAAATACCAACCTAAAGCCATCAAAACACCACCCAAAACAGAAAGAGATAGCGCATAATATTTTTTCTGACGATATTGTTCTAAATGTGCTTGAAAGGATAAAAGTGAAGACATTTGTATAAATGGATAATTGACAATGGATAATTAGTTCACAAAAATAGGCAAAGTGAATGAATAGCTTTTGTTTATCAACTTTAAAGCAAGTCAAAATTAAGATAAATTGTTTTTTAATTCAGAATTTGATAGCTTTCTAAAAGAAAATTACTACTCACTTTTAGTTTATCAATTATGAAATTATTTATTTTATCAATAGTATTTTTAGCTCTTTTTCAAACCTCTTTTGCTCAAAAATATGAGTATAATGTTGTAGGAGAGCATTTTAGTGATACTCTTTATACCAATAAAGTTACTACTACTACAAATACAACAGAAGAACGAAAAGCCATTTTTGAAAGACCTAAAGACACAGCCTATATTTATCATCAAATTGGAGAAGGAGAAAATATAGAATATATTTTAAATTTATATCAAATCTGTGCGCCATGTTTGGCAAAATGGAATAAGTTAGATTATTCTGATTTCAGTTCGTTTAGAAAGCAATCTCTTTATACAGGCGAATATTTGAAAGTAGCCATAAAGAAAAGCTATGAAAAAGGAATACCAGAAAAATTTGAAATAAGAAAACATTATCAAAATATTAAAAAACGAACATACATTTATGATATTGTCAGAAATTATAATGTAAATATTAGTGACCTGCGCTTGTGGAATGGACTGAGTGAAAATGTTTATTATGTAGAAGATACAAGATTGATTGTTGGAGAGATAGAATACAAATATATGTGTCCTTGTTTGGAGTAAATAGTTTTAACAAAACAAAAAATCCCTTTTTTCAAAAAATGAAAAGGGATTCTTCTTGTTTCTTATAAAAGTATAACTGAATAGTTAAAAAATAAGGAGTTGCTAAAAATAATCATTGCTGATTGACAACACACATACTATTCAATTTTGACTTTCCTAATAAATGATTCTTAAAAAATAAAGTTACTGCTAAAAATTTTTTGTTAGACTTTTCAGTTTTACAAATCAGTTACTTTGAAAATCACTTATTTTGTTTTGCTTATTTGACTTATATATTTCAATAGGCTTGCCAATGCCAAAAATTAGTTAGAAATAACTTGAACTAATTGAAAATAGCTGTTTATAAGCCATAATAGGGTATTTTAGTTTTTTGAAATTGTTTTGATAAATATTTATTTTTTCAAAATGAAAAGGTCATTTTTCCATTCTGAAAAATAAATCTATCGAAAATGTCAGACAGATTTCAATAATGTATAAATAATTTTACTCAGTGACCTACGTATTTTTACTAATTTTTGTAAAAAAATAATCGAATTCTAGTAAATGTAATTTGATTTACTACCTTTGTTGTTTAAAATCATTCTAAATAAGGCTTTACGTCTTATTTCTTTTTACAAAAATTATCGCTGTTGTTGGTGTTTCTACCAATGACATTTAACTAAAAAATTATGAATCGTATTTTTGTTAGTATTATTTTATTTTTTGTATCTATTTCATTTTTTGCCTGTAATGACAAGAAAAAAGACAATACAGAAACTACTTCTGACTCTACTGCCGTAGTGGAGAACTCAAAAGAAGTAAATGTTTATTCGCATCGTCATTACGAATCTGATAAACAACTTTTTGAAGAATTTGAAAAGCAAACAGGCATAAAAGTAAATGTAGTGAAGGCTTCGGCTGATGAGCTTATCAATAAATTGGAAATGGAAGGACAAAATTCTCCTGCTGATGTTTTGATTACTGTTGATGCTGGGCGTTTACACAGAGCAAAATCAAAAGGACTTTTACAGCCAATTGAATCTGAAGTTTTGTTTTCAAATATTCCTATTCATTTGAGAGATGCAGATAATGAGTGGTTCGGAATTACAAAACGTGCTAGAGTAATTGTTTATGACAAAGAAAAAGTAAAACCTGAAAATTTTGCTACCTATGAGAGTCTTGCTGAGTCAAAAGCAAAAGGAAAATTATTGATTCGTTCTTCAGAAAATGTGTATAATCAATCTCTTCTAGCTTCTATTATTGCAAATTCTGATGAAGAAACTGCAAAAAAATGGGCAACAGGAGTTGTAGCAAATATGGCAAGAGAGCCAAAAGGTGGTGATCGTGACCAAATCAAAGCCATTGCAGCAGGCGAAGGAACTTTAGCAGTAACAAATACTTATTACTATGCTCAAATGCTCAATGACACAGATGAAGACAATGTAAAAGCAGCACAAAAAGTAGCTGTTATTTTTCCAAATCAAGATGGAAGAGGAACACACATCAATGTAAGTGGTGCAGCAGTAACCAAGTATGCGCCTAACAAAGAAAATGCAATTAAATTGATTGAGTTTTTGACAAGCAAAGAAGCACAAGAAGTTTATGTAAGAGAGGAAATGGAATATCCTGTTCGTACAGATGTAGAAATGGCTCAAACACTTAAAGATTGGGGAACTTTCAAAGAAGATACTTTAAGTCTTTCAAAATTAGGCGAAAATCAAGAACAAGCTGTTATTATTTTTGATGAAGTAAAATGGAAATAGAAATATCAGATTTAGAGAAAAGGCACGCCTTTTACTATTCTAGTATTTTTTAAAAAACATTTTAATGAATTGGGACTTTTACAAAAATAGTATTTTGTGAAAGTCCTTTTTTATTTGAATAAAATATATCAAAAAATCGTTTAAAATTTAGCAATTACTGACAAAATTTTTGACTGGAAAATAAATTAAAACAGTTTTAAAAGAAAATGCAAGCCTTTTTCCTACAAAATATAAAGAATATCAACCAACTATGAAAAATCTAATCTTCTTATTCCTTTTTTTGTGTCCTTATTTGATTTTTGGACAAACATCTCAAACTTTCCCAGTCAGTTTTGATACAAATATCGAAATCATAAAAGACGGTCAAAAATTAGCTTTAACTGGTGGATTCAATGCACCACAATTTTCGACTATTAAAGTAGATAATGACGACTTAGAAGACCTTTTTATTTTTGATAGAACGACAAATCAAGTTCTTATTTTTCTTCAAAAAATAAATCCACAAGGACAAAAAGAATGGAGTTTTGCACCTCAATACACACAACTTTTTCCAAAGCTAAGAAACTGGGTTTTACTTCGTGATTATAACAATGATGGTCAGAAAGATATTTTTACTTCTACTAATTTGGGAGTTGTTGTTTATCAAAATACCAAAAATGAAACTGGAAAATTGACTTTCAAAATTGCTAAAAAAATACTTTACAGTACAGGTATTTCGGGAAATCCATTAAATCTAGGTATTGATGTTACAGATATTCCTGCCATTGTAGACTTGGATAATGATGGCGATTTGGATATTCTAAATTTTCGTCCTGCTATTGGAACGACTGTCGAATGGCATAAAAATTTGAGTCAAGAAAATTATTCCATTTCAGATAGTCTTATTTTTAAGAAAGAAACTATAAAATGGGGTGACTTTGAAGAATGTGTTTGTGAAAATTATATTTTTGGTGCAAATGCTTGTAGAGTAGAAAAACCCGAACATGCTGGTTCTTCACTTTTGATTCTGAATTTAGATAATAATCCTTCTCTTGATTTATTGGTTGGCGATGTGGCTTGTAATTATATAACAGCTTTGTTTAATGAAGGAACGAATACAGAAGCTATTTTAAGAAATCCCAAAACTCGTTTTCCTACTCAAAAACCGATTGATATTCCTACTTTTGCAGCCGTTTTTTATGAAGATGTTACCTTTGATGGAACACCTGATTTGATTGCTGCCCCAAATTTATATTTGAATGAGGGAGATTTAATTGATTATGAAAATTCAGCTTGGCTTTATCAAAATACAGGTTCAATAGAAAATCCAAATTTTGAGTTTATACAAAAAAACTTTTTACAAGATAAATTTTTTGACATAGGTGAAAATGCTCGTCCTGCTTTTATAGATGCTGATAATGATGGCGATTTGGATATGATTTTGGGAGAACGTGGACATTTATTTCCTTCCACTTCATATAAAGCAAGATTACATTTTTTAGAAAATATTGGAAGTAATCAAAGTCCGAAATTTCAATATAGAAATGATGATTTTTTGAATTTTGCAAGTTCTTCAACGCTACAGTTTCAATTTTTAAAGCCAATTATTTCTGATTTTAATGGAGATAATGAAGCTGATTTGCTTTTTATAGCTTTTGATGTCATTACTAAAAAAGCAGGTGTTTTTTGGATAGAAAATAAAGGAAATAATACGATTAGTTTTTCATTGAGTGATTTAAAAGAAATTACTTTGACAGGGATAAACTTAGGTAAAAATGATGAAGTTTTATTGGCAGAACTAAATAATGATGATAAAATAGACTTACTTATTTTGCAAGATAGAGGAGGAATAAAATCATTTTTACAGCAAGATGATGGTAGCTTTAGTTTAGAAAATCCAAATTTTGGCAATCAGAATTTTACGAGAGGAAGTTTTGCACTGTATGAAAGAAATGAAAATGGACAAACTTCACAAGATTTGCTATTGTCTGAACCAGAAAAAGGACTTTTTTTGATACAAGATTTTAAAAATCAGGAAGCCAATTTTGATTTAATTCCTCTTTCACTTTCGACTCAAAATTTGCCATCTGATTTTCCTTCTAGTTGGTTGAATGCTCAAAATTCTACTTTATATTTTGGAAATACTGTTTTTCCTGTTGCTTTTGGTTCTCAAATTCTGATTGGAACAATTGGAGGAGGTTTGCAATGGCTTTCACCTGATGGAGAAATTATTTCTGGAATTGATGAGGATAAAAAAAATACAGATTTATTTCTAAAAATTTATCCAAATCCTGCAAATAATATGCTGACAATTCAGACACAAGAAAAAGGAAAATTAATTTTGTATAACACAAAAGGACAAACTTTGATAGAAAAAAATATTCAATCCAATCAAAATGAAATCGATATTTCTCGTTTTGCTAATGGATTATATATTCTTGTTTTTAGCACAGAAAAAGGACAGACATATCAAAAGATTATTGTTCAAAAGTAATTCCTTTTTGTATTATTTCAATCCAGTTCTTATCATTAGGTTTTATAATAATTGTCTTGAAATTTAACCTTTCTCCTTCCATTTTTACACCTTTCAAATCATCTATATGTAGGTCAAAACCAAATGCAGGAGGATATTTTGAAGCATTTATATTTCTTTTTTTTAGTGTACGCTGATTTTGAGATTGATTTATTATTTTCCCGACTTTTATTCCATAATAAAAAAGCATCAAACGAATTTTGATTTGACTTCTAAAAGAAGTGGTATAAATATGAATGGTATGACCTTGTTTTTGTAAGTCAGAAATCACTTTTGCTGTTCCTATCCGAATAGGTTCAACTCCTAAAAACTTGATAAAAAAGTTTCTTTTTTCTGCTTCAAATTCATTTCCATGAGGAATAAGTGTGCTGTCTAAATCGAAGCTAATATTCATTTTTATATTACTTTATTAAGATTTTTTTTAGAGATTCTGTTTTACTATCTTTCAAGAAATAAAATACTCTAAAAGCACAAAAAAATGAAATCACTATTTTTGATCTTGTCATTAGTAATTATTATTTCTTCTTGTCAAGATAACCCAAAGCAAGTAGCAGAAACAGAACAAAAAACTACTGTTTCTAAAATCAATTCTTTAAAACCAAATATAAATAAAGAATTAGATAGTCTTCATAATTTAGGAGTTTTTAATGGCTTTTCAGTAAGCATAGTAGATACTTCAGGAATACTCTATAATCGTGGTTTTGGTTATGCAGATATAAAAAATAAGAAAGAATACACAGAAAATACAATAATCAATATAGCTTCTATTTCCAAAGTATTTATCGGAATTTCTCTTTTGAAGGCTCAAGAAATGAATTTGCTTGATTTAGATGCACCAATTAATGATTATCTACCTTTTGAGGTCATTAATCCCAATTTTCCTGATGAACTTATTACTGTTCGGCATTTAGCTACACATACAAGTTCTATTGTAGATACAGATATTTACATGAAGACGTGTTATGTCAATAGAAATAATATTGCAATTGATGAAAGTTTAAAAGAGAAATATGAATTATATTATCAAAATCCATCAAACAATTGGATTCCTTTAGAAGAATATTTAGCTAAGATATTAGTAAAAGGAAATGAGCTTTATGATACAGCCACTTATGCAAATAGAAAACCAAATGAAATTTATGAATACAGCAATATTGGAGCAGCTCTTTGTGCATTGGTCATAGAATCAGTCGCCAAAAAGCCATTTCACGAGTTTACAAAAGAACATATTTTTGAACCTTTAGGAATGAGTGCTACCAGTTGGTTATTTGAAGAAGTAGATAGTTCTAATTATTCTAAACTTTATTTTGATAATCAAGAATTGCCGTATTATACCATTCTTTCTTATCCAGACGGAGGACTGATTACATCAAGTACCGATTTGAGTAAATTTTTGATAGACTTGATAAAAGGATATGATGGAAATGGAAAACTTCTCAATAAAGATAATTATGAAGAGTTTTTTAAATCTCAATTAAAAAAAGAAAATTTTAAAGGAAAAGAAAACTTTAATGTAGGCTTTTTCTTAGATAAAGAACTAGCTTACAATGCCATTGGACATACTGGAGGAGACCCAGGTACAAATACACTTATGTATTTTGACTCAGAAAAAAAAGTAGGTAGAATATTTATTGCAAATACAGATTCTGAGAAAGAAAATAGTAATGATGTTTTTTGGGGAATATGGAATGTTTTAGAAATAAAGTAAACTAAGGAAGACTAAAAAAATAAATTTACATTTTTAGCTATCTATAAAAACAGGGTTGAAACCCTGTCCAATTTATAATTCATAGCATATTTTTGAAAATATATATTTAGTAAAAAATCACAAAAGGTAGTTTTTTAATTGAACAGTTTATTAATGCGTGAATTTTTCAAAGTGTAAATTTATTCATTTTATATTCCTAAGGCAAACCAATCAAATCTTTATGACACAAAAAAATAATATGTTTAGTTAAAATCCACCAATAAAAATTTAAGGTTCAAAATTTGAGAATCTATTTAAGTTTATACTTCCTGTCATTTTCTTCTACCTTCAAAAATGTCAAAATCTGTTTCTTATTCCTTTTTATTTATTGCTTTGGCTGCATTGTTGGCAGGTTTGGGCTTTCGATATTTTTTGGTAAATACAAAAGACTACAACGAATACACCCAAGAAGTCCGAAAAAAAGTAGATAAAGAGTTAGAAGTAGCAGAAAAAGAACTCACAGAATTGGAAGAAGCTGTCATTCAGAATTATAAAAAATTAGACTTCTCCCTCATTACTTCTAATACAGGAAAATATCCAATTTATATCTTTAGAAATAGTGAACTTCTTTTTTGGACAGATAATACCTATTTGCTTTCCTATGACCAACTCAAAAATAACTATTCAGAATATACACTTGAAACACCAAAAGGTCTGTTTCTGATAAAACAAAAACTCATTGTTACAAAGTATGATAATATGACAGGAGTCGTTTTGATTCCTTTGGCTTCTGAATATAAAATTTATAATCAATTTCTAACTTTAGGAGTCAATCCAAAACTTTTTGCTACACCAGACATTAGTTTGCAACTTACTCCAGAGAGTTCCTCATATCGTATTTATGGAAAAGGAAGTAATTTGCTTTTTGCGCTTATTTTTCCGTCAGATTATAGTTGGCAATCTTCACAAAACTACACAGTGCTTTTTTTTATGATTATTGCGTGCGTTTTTGTTTTCTTACAAGCAAGAATTTCGATGCTCTATTTTTTACAGGAAGGACAAGTCTGGTATGCCTTTTTTACACTTTTGAGTACATTTGTCGGAATTCGTTTCCTAATGCTTTTTTTAGAACTGCCAAACAGTGTTTTGCCTACCATTCTTTTCAATGCTCGTTATTATGCCTCTTCTATGGTTGCTCCTTCGTTAGGAGATTTACTTCTGAATGTAATTTGTATTTTTATTATTAGTAGTTTTTTGTTTGTTCATTTTAGTGAACTCTCTCATATGCGAAGCATTGGAAATCGTAAACGCAAACGTTTTGGTGTTGTGATAGCCATTTCTATTTCTTTTGGAATTGCTTTTTATCATTTTCTAAATATTCGAAATCTCTATATTCATTCTCCTCAAATTTCTTTAGATTTTACTAGAGAATTAGATTTTTCATTACTCAAAATTACCGCTCTTTTTATAGGGATTTTGACAGCAACAACTTATTTTTTGCTTATTCATATTTTAGTCAGATTTATAGAATGGTTACATTTACAAGGGAAAAAACTTGTCTTCCTTGTAAGTGTAGGTATTTTGGTGGGTTGGGTGGTTAGTGCTATTTATGCTTTTAGTGTTCATGCAAATATGTCAGACGCTTGGATTGCACTAATTCATACCATTTATCTTTTGGTAGTTATTTTTGTAGAATTGCCTCGCTCAGAACGTTCTTTTACCTATCAAATCTTCATTTATATTTTTTTAGGAGCAATTACTACTTCAATAATGAGTAGTTATATTATCTATTGCTTCGAACAAACTAGAGAAAAATCAGCCAAAGAAAATTTTGCTGACCAACTTTTAGTAAAAAATGACTTACAAGGAGAGTTTTTATTAAATGATGTTGTCGAATCGTTACCCTACGACCCCATTATCAAAAATAGATTGATGACTTCTTTTACTACAAAGGATATTATTTCACGCAAAATAAGAAAGTTTTATTTAGATTATTATTTTGATAAATATGATATAAAGGTTCATTTGTTTAATGGAAACGGAATGCCTTATGAAAATACCATGACTTATGATGAAATGTATTCAAGATATGCACAGTCAAGTTATGCGACAGAATATGAAGATATTTTTTTGGTTCACGACTTATCTACCAATACGAAACGCTATTTTGCCTTTAGTGAAATTAGTAGAAGTGGAGTCAAGATTGGAAAAATTGTGATAGAGTTACAGCTCAAAAAGATAGTTTCTAATAGTGTGTATCCAAATCTTTTGTCAGATAATCCGTATTCAAATTATAATCGTTGGGGAGGTAGAAATGCGTGGAGTTATGCCATTTTTAAGGAGGGAAAACCTGTTTATACCCAAGGAAATTTTGTTTACTCAAAAGATTTTTTAGCTAATTTTGATTCTTTAACTACATTTTCTACCTCCTCTTATAAACACCTTCTCATAAGAGGAAGCGAAAATAAATTTGTTGTTATTTCTTCAGTAAAATATCCTTTAAAATCAGTTTTGACAAATTTTTCAATGCAATTTATTTGTATTGTCTTAACGATGCTTTTACTTTTGGCAGTTTATCGACTTTATTTTAGACAACAACCTTTTACTTTTAATCTGACAGGAAGAATTCAGCTTTATCTTAATCTTGCTTTTTTCTTGCCCACTATTCTTTTAAGTATCTTGATTGTAAGTATTTTGAATTCGGAAAATAAGAATCAAACTATCGAAACCTATTTTCAAAAAGCTGAAAATGTAGCCCAAAATTTTTCTGCTAAACTTAGTGATTATGTAGTTTATAAAGAACTTACTAAAGATGAGTTATTAGAATCTCTTCAAGAAATTGCTCGTCTGACACAAACAGAAATTAACGTTTTTGATAGAGAAGGGGTGCTTTTGGCTTCTTCTCAACCTACAATTTATGATAATGGACTGGTTTCGTCGCTCATTAATCCGAAGGCAATGGCACTTTTGGTAGAACAGAAACAAAGCAAAGCAATACTCAGTGAATCGATTGGAAAACTGAATTATAATTCGGCTTATGTAGTCGTAACTTCTCCTGCTACTGGCGAGATTGTAGGGGTTGTAGATGTTCCCTTTTTCGAATCTCAACGCTATGCTGATGAGCAGATTTTGGAAGTTGTTTCGACGATGCTCAATGTTTTTACAGGAATATTTTTGCTTTTGGTTGTGCTTTCCTTTTTTGCTTCTCGGGATTTGACAAAGCCTTTAAGTTTGGTTACTTCTCGCTTGAAAAGAATTACACTCAGTGGAGATAATAAGCCTTTAGATTACAAATCAGATGATGAAATTGGTCTTTTGGTGGGAGAGTATAACAAAATGCTAGTTAAGTTAGAGGAAAGTAGAGCAGCTCTTGCAGCTAGTGAAAAAGAGTCGGCTTGGCGAGAAATGGCAAAACAGGTGGCTCATGAAATAAAAAATCCTCTGACACCTATGAAACTAACTTTGCAGCACTTGCAGCGAGTTTTGGCTAATGAAGAATCTCCTGCTGAGCGTTCTATCAAAAGTTTGCTTATTCAAGTCGATACATTGAGTGATATTGCCACTTCATTTTCGGCTTTTGCAAAGATGCCTATTCCAAAAACAGAGCGTTTTGATGTTTCTATGGTGCTTCAAGAAACATTGATTTTATACAAAAATGATGGAAGTGTTCGTCTGGATGCCATCATTGACCAAGGAGAATTTTATGTAAATGGAGATGCAAAACTGATGGGACGAATCTTGACAAATCTAATTTTGAATGGAATACAAGCCGTTCAAGAAAAAGACCCTCATATCAACGTCGTCTTGGAAAAAACAAATCAAAAATCACCAAAAACGATACTTATTTATATTCGTGATAATGGAAAAGGAATTGATGAAGAAACAGCTAAAAAACTCTTTATTCCTAATTTCACAACAAAATCCACAGGTTCTGGAATTGGTCTTTCTGTTGCAAAACGTGGAATAGAACACGCAGGAGGAAAAATTTGGTTTGAAACAGAACCTTATTTTGGAACTACCTTTTTTATTGAATTGCCTTTGGTGGAGTAGGTTTATGAACCAATAAAATCATCTTTAGAAGAAAGTGGAGAACTAACTGCAGCTTTATTTTGAGCGTGAAATAAATCTTTACCTAATTCGCTAATAAAGTTATTTCTAAACACATTGGTCTTTATGAGTTTGACATTTTTCTCTTTTGTACTTGATTTTCTCTCTACTTTTCCTCCCACAATTATCCCAATAATAGAGCTTTTATTAATATTCATTCTCTGTTTGAAGAGGTCTATACTTATTTTTATCTGTTCGTAAGGTTTTGAGATTCGTTCTGCATTCCCTTTTAGCTCTACAAAATAATACTGCTGATTATAGTAGTTGATAAAAACATAATCACATTTTTGGCTCAAATTACTATCAACACTATCAAATAGTTTTTCAAAATCTATGCAAATCAGACGATTTGTTTGTGTTGTGTTTTTAGTTTGCTTTGATTGAAAAATTATCGTTTTGCCATTTTCTGATTTTTCAAAAAAAGTATTCTCTTCAAAGAAAGATAAGCATTCGTTTTTATTGAATAATTTGATGGTTATCTCATTAGAGTTTTCCTTTTTATTAGCTTCACTTACCCACTTTTTAGATGTTATTTTTTTCATTCAGATACAGAGTTAGAAAGGTTACTTTGCAAATCTAAAAGTTGGTCATACGTAATTTCAATTTTCTCTGAAACTTCGTCAATTATTTCTGCATTAATGCTTTGAGTATTTGGATTCACTACATTCTCAAAAATAAACCTTCCATTTTCTGTTTGTTTTGCACTATACACTCGCACACGACTAACATCTAAACGCTCTTCTTTTGGGACTAAAGCATCTAAAGTCAAATCATTTTCTCCTAACTGTTTTTCTAATTCCTTTGCCTTCATCAAAACATTCAAAACGGCTAATAAATAGGGGGTGTGCGTAGAAATAAGTAACTGAACATTTGTATTAGAATTTAATAAAATCACAATCATTTCCATTAATGCTTTCTGAGAAGCAGGAAATAAATGGGCTTCGGGTTCTTCGTACACTCTAAAAGCCTCCTTCTTAGAAATAGAAAGGTAGTTTATATCTTGAATAAGACGGATAGATTCTTGTTGTCCTGATGAACTATTTGATAAGTGGATTTTTATATTTTCTGAAATCTCTATAAATTCTTCATCTCCAAATTGAATATATTTTCCATTTATAATATCATTCTGTTTT
Organism: Bernardetia sp. Wsw4-3y2; assembly: GCF_037126295.1. Taxonomy (NCBI): domain Bacteria; kingdom Pseudomonadati; phylum Bacteroidota; class Cytophagia; order Cytophagales; family Bernardetiaceae; genus Bernardetia; species Bernardetia sp. Wsw4-3y2. The sequence goes on from NZ_CP147017.1 coordinate 2,421,242, forward strand.
GATGATATTAAATTCTCATTTTGTGAAATACTAAGCACAATTTTTTTTAGGTAAGTACAGAAGTTGATGAATGTATAATTAATTAAATCATTTTCATTATGAGTGTCAAACCCTATATAGATTTTGTAATTCTTCAAATAATCTCTATAATTGTCTTTAAATTCTTTACCTAATTCAATGCTCTGCTTGTTTACTAATGCAAAAAAACTCCTTCCAGCAGGAAAGTAAACATTATTTGAAGAATATGGAATAAATGTTTTTATTTCTTTCGTTATTTGGTTTGTTAATAAGTTAATTTCTTGTTCACTAGCAAAAATATGTTCACTAACTAGCTCATTGTATTCTTTTATGCTACGTTTCAGTAATTCTGAAATTGGTATACCCTCCATCCAACAACCACTAGAAGTTGCTTTTATTTCAAAAAAAATATCTTCTTTGTATTCATATCGGATGAAAAAATCTTTCTGTTCTAAAACTGACGACTCACTAAAAAAAGAGTAAAATTGAGCATAACAAAAGTTAGTAGTATCTAAAAATAAATCTTCTCGCCCAAAATTGCTTGATAACATTTCATCAGTCAAATATTTCCCCAAAGTCTTAAAAAAATAAACCAACTTAGCGAGTGTACTTTTTCCACTAGCTTGTTGTCCGATAAAAAAAGTAAGGTCGTTTACTTCTATTTCGGCATATTCTATGGCTTTAAAATTCTTTACTATTAATTTTTCCATTTTTATAATTTCTGTAATTTCATTTTTAATAAACTTCATTCAAGTTACAAAAATCTACAAATAAACTACTTCCCCAATTTTTGGAGCATTCAATTTTTCTGAAAGTCCTTGTTTTTCCATTTCTGAGATGAGCCATTTTATAGGTTCTCCTAGTGGTTCGTCTGCCAAATCAAATGTTCCGTAGTGCATCGGAATTAGTGTTTTTCCTTTTGTTTCTTGAAATGCTTTTACAGCTTCTTCTGGATTTATATGTGCATTTTGCATCATAAAAGGAGGTTTGTATGCACCTATTGGCATAATTACAGTATCGGCAGCTCCCAAATTTTTTTCTATTCGTTTGAAATGAGGAGCATAAGCTGTATCGCCAACAAAGAATAATTTGTGATTCGTGTTTGTCTTTTCTAGTCCTGTTTCTAGCCAAAAGCCACCCCAAAGCATTTCATTAAAATCAAACAAACCTCTTCTACACCAATGTTTGGATGGCAAGAAATTAACTTTGATTTTTTCTTTTGTTTTGAACTGTTGATACCAACCTGCTTCTTGAATTTTTAAGTCTTTTGAAACTTGCCTATGCAGAAAATCAGCCGTTTCTAAAGGAACAAGAAACTCCATATTTGGATTTTGAGGAAGAAGTTTTTTGAGAGAAGGAATATCTAAATGATCTCTGTGATTATGAGAAAGAAGTAAATAATCAATATTTTTTATTTCTGAAATTTGGCAAGGAAGTGAAGATTTACGAGGCACAAAAGGCATACTTTCCAAACAAAGGTCTGTCAGAAAATTAATTCCATTCAAACGAATAAAAAAACAAGCGTGTCCGAGCCAAACAATACAATCTTTGTTTTCTTCAAAAAATGAGTTATTTTGAATTGTTTCTAGCTTAAAATTTTCCTTTTTCTTTTCTTGTTTTTGTGGGTTAGTTTGAAGTTGCCATTTCAAAACGGTTGCTAAAGAAGTTTCTTCATTTTGGGTTGCTCCTTCATTACAAAAAACGCCATTAAGAAGAGGGTTTCCTTCATAATAATTTTCAAACTCATTTTCTCTGTCAATTATAAATTCTAAATCAGGATTGAAGATTCGGTTTATTTTTGGCATTTTTTAAGTTTTTTAAATTATGTTATTGTCATCCAGCTAATTTTTACTCAATAAAATTATATTTACTATATTGAGAAGTTGTTTAAAAATAACACAGTTTTTATTAAGAATCAACTACTAAATAATTTATAATTATTCAGCTATGGAAAATACAAAAGAAGAAAAAAAGATTTTTTTTACAGAGAATAAAAATCATACCCAGCTTATAGAACTTTACAATCAATTCAATTATTTTGCAAAAGATAATGGAATGACTTTAAAAATAGATGAGGTAGGTCATGCCATTTCTGAAATGAAAGTTTTAGAAAAACATCAAAGTGCGCCTAATCATTGTCATGGAGGAGTAATTGCTGGATTGATGGATGCAACTCTTGGAGGTTCTGCATTGAGTTATGCTTTTTCACAAGGAAAATTATGTGCAACAGTAGAGTTCAAAATTAATTATTTTCTTCCTGTCAAACTTCACGACGAGCTTATCGCAGAAGCAAACCTAGAACACACAGGAAACCGTTTGGTACATACAGTTTGTGATATAAAAAATAAAAAAACAGGAAAAATAGTAGCCAAAGGAATTGGAACATTCAATCTTTATCCTATGAATAAACAGACTTTTGAATAAAGTTAGAAGTTAGATTTCAGAAGTTAGAGATAATAAAAATAATTACTAGGAAAATTGTATAGAAAAAGAGGCTGTCCGAAAAGGTCAGCCTCTTTTTATGCAGCTATTTTTTGTAATTCTTCTTTTTGGTTGATTTTTTTGATGATGCAAACAAATTTTGTCTTTTGGTGATTTTTTTGAGTATAAAAAAAGGTGCAAAAAGATGATTTTTTAGAATTGAAAGTATTTTTTAGCTTATCGGCAGTTTTTGCCACCATTTTTCTAAAATTATGCCCAAGAGCCATCAATAGAAACTCCATTTCTACTTTTGCTAATCCCTTAAAAGTAAATCGATTAAACTTATTATTATATTTGAGATGCCCAAAAACAGCTTCTACTTCTATAGGGCGTTTACTGCGCTGCTCTAATCCTTTCTCACTAGTTAGTAAATTTCTAGCTTTCTCTTTTAGTTGGTTTAAACGATGATTCACTTGTATTATTCTATTGCCTTCAGCTTTATGACATAAATTGCGAAGAGGACAATCTTGACACCTTTTTGCTTGATAATAAGATACTTGCGATTCGTATCCATTACTTGAAGTACGTTTTCCATCTCTTATTTTCTTCATTCTTTGCCCCATCGGACAGACATAAAAATCTAATTCTTTGTTGTAAAATAAATTCTGAACTAAAAAAGGATTATTTTTCATTTTCCTTTTTTGCTCTTTATGGAAATAATTGTACTTAACGTAGGCAGTAATTTCTTTTTTTTCAAGTAATTCATAATTTTCTTCACTTCCATAACCTGCATCAGCTACTACTTCTTTACTTTGTTTATTGTACTGATTTTCAAATCCTTCTAAATGAGAGGATAAAGTGGTGGTATCTCCTGCCGTTTGATGAATAGAAACGTGGGTAATAAATTGATTTTCTGTGGACACTTGAGCATTATAAGTAGGTTTGAGTTGTCCATTTTTCATGTGATCTTCTTTCATCCGCATAAAAGTAGCATCCGTATCTGTTTTACTATACGAGTTTCTACAACCTAAAATTTTCAGAGACTCTTCATATTTACTTAATCTAGGAAGATATTCATCTTGCATTTTTTTTAGTTCTCTTGCCTGTTGTTTACTCGGTTCTTTTAGTTTTTTATTGATTTGAGCGAGTTTTTCTTTTAATAATTCTGAATCTAATGGAGTAGATACTTCTTCTTTATTTTCTTCTTGATTATCTGATTGAATACTACTTTCAATATCAGATAAAATTTTATTTACTTTAGTTTCTAACTTTTCTTTATTTTTTTCAATACTACCACGCCAAACAAAAGTATAACGATTAGAACAAGCCTCTATTTTTGTTCCATCAATATATTGAACATCAAGACTTACATAACCCATTTCAACCAACATTTTAACAACTTCTCCAAATAAACGATGAATGTGTGCCTTCAAAATTTTACCTCTAAAGTCATTAATTGTTCTAAAATCTGGTGTAGAATTGCCTGATAAATACATAAAATGAATATTCTCCCCAAGAGCTTTAGCTATTTTACGACAAGAATAAATATTGGATAAATAAGAATAGAATAGCACTTTAACGAGCATTCTTGGATGATAAGCTGAACAACCTCCACCTTTGTATTGAGAAATCAAATCGCTAATATCCAATGAATCAACCACCTTTTCAACTAAACGAACAGGATGGTGAGCTGGAATTTTGTCAAATATATTGACAGGAAAAAGTTCGGGCTGCTTACCACTTTGGTTTTTGAAAACTACTTTTGCCATAGGCTATATAACGTTAGTATAAAAGTATATATACCTCGAAAATAAAAAAAATTAACCATAAAAAAAAGGCTATCCGTACTTTTCGGACAGCCTCTTTAATTTTTATGAAAATAAATTCATTGAATTCTGCCGTTGTTGGTGTCTCCACCAACGACATGAAATATATATCTACGCTTCTTGTGAAGTCTTATTTGTTTTCTTTTTGAAACGATTAGCTACTTTCAAATCTTTCATTCCATTTGACCAATCGTAAAAACCAGTACCTGATTTTGCGCCTTTATGTCCTGCATTTACCATATTTACTAAAAGTGGACAAGGAGCATATTTTGGATTTCCAAAACCTTCAAATAATACTTCCAAAATAGAACGACACACATCAAGACCAATAAAATCAGCCAATTGAAGAGGTCCCATAGGGTGAGACATTCCCAATTTCATAACGGTATCAATTTCTTCTACACCTGCAACACCTTCATAAAGTGCATAAATTGCTTCATTTATCATTGGCATCAAGATACGATTCGATACAAAACCTGGGTAATCACTTACCTCAACAGGAATTTTGCCTAAGTTTTTAGACATTTCCATAATTCTATCTGTGATTTCGTCAGAAGTAGAATAGCCACGAATAACCTCAACAAGTTTCATGACAGGAACAGGATTCATAAAGTGCATTCCGATTACTTTTTCTGGTCTTTGTGTTGCACCAGCAATACGAGTAATAGAAATAGATGAAGTATTTGTCGCCAAAATAGTTTTTTCATCACATACTTTATCCAAATTCTCAAATATCTTGAGTTTGATTTCCATGTTTTCTGTGGCTGCCTCTACTACCAAATCTACACCTTTTACGCCTTCTTCAATACTTGTAAAAGTAGTAATTCTTTTCAGAGTAGCTATTTTTTCTTCTTCTGTCAAGATGCCTTTATTTACCTGACGATCAAGATTTTTTCCTATTGTATGTAAGCCTTTTGTAAGAGCATTCTCAGAAATATCAATAAAAGATACTTGATAATTGTTTTGAGCAAAAACGTGAGCAATTCCGTTGCCCATAGTTCCTGCACCAATGACTGCAATATGATTCATATTTGTAAAGTTTGTTTCAGTTTATAATTACTGGTTGAATAAGTATTATTTATACTATCTATTCTACAAAGATAACTTTTAAAGTCTAAAATTAAGAATTTGGTAACACTGTCTTTTATGAAAATAAATAGTGAATAGCTATTTTACGTTTTTTTGTATCTTTACCCAAACAGAAAACAAAAAGAAATGTCATTAAATACAAATAAAGCCAATCATTTACCAACCAAAGAAGAATTAATAGAAAGAATCAATGCTATAGATAATCCTTCTGAACTTTTACGTTTGCGTGTTTTTTTTGATGATGAAAATATCAATGAACAAGAAACACAAGAAGGTGTAGATGAGTATAGTAAAATGATTGATGAGGTTTTGGCAATTTATAAACAGAAAGATGAACCTCTTTTAATACGTCAAGAGCTTCCAGCTATAAGTAAATTACAGATTTTTGAAAATCGTTTTGCTCCTCTGATGTTTTGGTTTAGTATTCTGATGCTCATGTTAATGGGTTTTATTATTATGTTTAGCTTTTCTCCTCAAGCAAGAGAACTAGTTACACCATGGGTATTATGGCAGATGACTATTTTGTATGGAATTTTAATGGTAGTTCCCTTGGCTGAATTGCTTTATGTTATCCATCTCAAAAATAAAGAAGGACTAAAGGTTTCTATTAATCAACTTATTTTTAGAGCTATTGCAATTCCTCTTATGCCTTTACGCATGGGAGCAAGGCGTTTGTCGGATAATGATTGGCTCTGGATTCCATTTTGGAGGTGGAGTAAATGCAATGACATACTTTTAGAGGAATTGAAGACAAAGTTTAGTATGCCCATGATTGGAATTGCTCTTCTGATTATTCCTATTCTGTTTATTGATTTGAATAAAACAGTTGGTGAACAGGTAGCTGCTCGTGTGCCTGATATTAGTTTGTATTTAGAAGCTGTACAGGCTTTTATTTGGATTGCTTTTACTTTCGAATTTATCTTAATGTTTTCAGTTACTCGTGATAAACTGGATTATTGTAAAGCCAATTGGATTGATTTGTTTATTATTTTGTTGCCCTTAGTTTCCTTTTTACGAACTTTTAGAGCTATTCAAGGACTAGCAAGAGTGAATCAAGTTGCTAGAGCTTATCGTTTTAAGGGGGTAATTACAAAAGTGAGAGAGGCTTTGGTTTTGGCTGATATGGTACAAAGAATAATGTACCCAAACCCCGAAACACAACTGAGAGCTTTACAAAAGAAGATTCAGAAAAACAGAAGAGAAAAAATTCATTTAGAGAAGCAAGTAGAAATGGCAGTAAGAAGAATTAAAAAATACAGAGAGAAACGAAAATTTAAAAATGAGCAAAAAGCACAGAAAAAAAAGCAAAAGCAAAATATATAGAATTCTCTAATTTCAGATAAATAAAAAAGCCTTAAATTCAAAACTTAAATTAAGACTTTTTGTGATTTTGTAAGATTTTACTCATACCAAGTTTATGAGTTAATTGCTTCTAAAACAGAATTTTTATATTGAATATCAAGGTTGTGAAATTCTCCATTTGGATGTTTTTTTGCTAACTCTGCTCGCCCAGCTTTTACAGCAAGAGCAAACCAAGTAATAGATGGAAGAAGTTTACGATGCTTTTTCAAACCATAAAGTTTTGACATGTCTGTTTTCCATTCTGTGAAATACCATTCCATAGAAGGCTGATGAAATGCTTTTAAAGCTCTTTTGTCAAAAACAAAGTTTTGTGGGCGATATTTGGCTACATAATTTGATATCTCTGTAAATAAAATTTTAAAATCCTCTTGTGGCATATATTCGTGAACTGCTTCACATACCATTGTATTCGCTTTTGGAATCCAATAAAGATTAGCAATTTCGTTTTGTTGTAGAATTTCTACCTCATAAGGCAATTCTAGATATTCATTTGTTGTTTGCATTGCTGGCATAATTGTAAAAATTGAAAGTAAAAAAAATAGTAGATGAAAAAATGAATTTTATTAGGCATTCTATATCATATCTAAGATGAGAAGGGTTTTGTTTGAGTTATTTTAGAATAAAGTGAGATTTTTTGATGAAAAGCAATTAAATTAGAAAGTCATAAAAATTGAAATAAAAACGACATTAAAACAAAAAACAAATTTATCTTATCCTTTTTGGTAGTTTCCACGTATAACAAACTAAACAACGTACATCCTGAACGATTTCGGTAAATCATTCATTTTTTGTATCTTGAATTCAAACTCAAATCTGTTTAAATTCACAAATAGATTTTAAGAAAAAATACTTTAAACTAACATTATTTTTACCTTTTCACATACTAACTAAATTAAAGAAATTATGAATATCATGAAAGCCGTCAAAGTAGCCGTTTTAGTAGTTGTAGCTATTGTTGCTATCAAATTTGTAGGTGCAATGCTAATTGGAGTTTTGTCTACTGCATTTACTTTTGCTGTAATTATTGGAGGAATTTATCTTATTTATAGTGTTTTTAAATCTTAACTTTTATTAGGATTTGCTTCAAAAATACTATAAAATATATTTTCAAATTGTTAAAAACCTTATAAGCTAGTCTTGTTAAGGTTTTTTTATTGTATTTTTATGAAAAAATAAATAAAAATATTTCCTTCTGATATTAATTGAGCATATTATCATAACTAGAACTTATAAAATTTTGAAAAATTTGATTTATACTATCTTATCCAAAAAACGAATAGTTTTTTTGTCGTTTTTATTTACTTTATTTCTTTTAGTAAATTTTTCAGCTTCTGCTACACATATTGTAGGGGGAGAGTTAGAGTTTGTTCATGTTAGAGGAGATGTTTATCGTATCGGGATGGTAAAATATTTTGATGCTGTAAATGGAAACCCAGGTGCAATTGGGAATACAGCAACTATAGGTGTTTTTTCTAAAAAAGATAACAGATTAGTTTTACAACTAGATATTCCTTTAATTTCTGACTCTCCTGTTCCTTACACTAATCCAGATTGTGCTATTGGTAATCTTTTGGTTAGACGAATCTATTATGCACGGGAAATTTCACTTAATAGAAATAACTTTAATGAACAAGAAGGGTATTATATGGTCTGGGAACGTTGTTGTAGAAATAACATTATCAGTAATATTATTTCTCCTGAAACCGCAGGACTAACTATGTATTTAGAGTTTCCTGCTTTAATAGACAGGACAGGAAGACCATTTATCAATTCTGAACCTCAGATTTTTCCACCACTTAGTGACTATGTGTGTGTAAATCAGCCTTTTTTCTTTGATTTTAGTGGTACAGATCCAGATGGAGATGAGTTGCGTTATCGTCTTACTGTGCCAATAAATGGCAGTAGTACATTTAATGACCCACGTCCCACAACACCAAGTTCTGCTCCTTATTCAACTGTACAATTCACATCAGGAATAAGCCTAACTAATATGGTACCAGGCAGTGTGCCATTGCGAATAGGTCAAGATGGAATTCTTTCGCTTACAGCTTCTCAAACAGGACTTTTTGTATTTGCAATTGCAGTAGAAGAGTATAGAAATGGAATAAAAATAGGAGAAGTAAGAAGAGATTATCAACTTTTAGTGCTTGATTGTCCGACAGCCACAAAGCCAAATGTAGCTTTCAAAGCTAATGCAAAACCTAATCGTTATGTAGAAGGAACTACAATTATTCTTGACGCAAATGAAGATAAATGTGGAAGTCTTTTCGTTACAGATTCTGACCCAAATACGGTAATTACGGCACAAGTAAAACCAATTAACTTTACAGATGCAAGTGGAATTTTATTACAAAATGGTGGAAATATCAGTGGACAAGGTGATGAACTTTCATTGAATGTTTGTTTTCCTGAATGTCCTCTTGATCCAAATGATCTTACAAAACCTTATATCATGGACTTTATTGTCTTAGATAATAGCTGTGCTGTTCCTCTTTTGGATACAGTTCGTGTAAATGTACTTATTCGCAACCCTCCAAATAACCCTCCTACTTTTGTTACTGATGCTACTTTTGACCCAATTACAAATTGTTATATAAAAGAAGTAATGGTAGGTCAGCAATTAACAATTAATACAACTGCTAACGATCCAAATGGAGACCCATTGAATATTGCTGTAACAGGTCTGCCAGCAGGAGCTAGTTTTACAGGAGCAACACAAGGAAACCCTATTTTGAGAGGGCAAGTTCTTTGGAATCCCAATTGTAATGTTCTAGCTCCTAATGAAACTGAAAAAACATTTGATGTTAGCTTTACTACAACAGATACTCGTAAATGTGACAATGTTCAGTCAGTAGAAACCTGTTTGAAAATCAAAGTGTTAGCAGATACTACTCAAAACCGTGCACCAATTATTAATACAAATCTTGTTTTTGATGCTCTCACAAATCAATATGTTTATGATAGTGTTTTTGTAGGGGACATAATTGATTTCAATACACTTGCTACTGACCCTGATGGAGATAGTATGAGTATTGCTTTTGTTCCTCAAAATTTTACTCGCAATGGAAGAAATATTAATTATTCTCCTTTACAAGGATTTGGAAGCATAAATTCGGATTTTTTATGGCAGACAAGTTGTGAAGATTTAGATAATCCACTTAATCCACAAACGTTTATAATGGACTTCAATGTAACCGACTATGATGCTTGTGGACTTGCAGATTCTACCGACCAAATAACAGTGCGTGTTGTTTTGCTTCCTCGTCCAAATATAAAACCTACTATTCGTGCCTCTATTGTCTACGATTCTATACGTATGGCATATTGTGATACCCTTACTTTAGGAGATTCTTATAGATTTACTCTTACAGGTAATGACCCAAATGGTGATAGTATTCAGATTACAGGAAATGGTGTAGGATTTAATTTTGCAGACTATCAGATGCAGTTTACACCAGTAGAGGGAAGACCAATACTGACAACTGATTTTGTATGGAATACAAGCTGTGAACAAACTAATATTCCAATAGGTATTCCAATAAATTTGAAATTCAGAGTAAAGGATTTTAGTGAATGCGAAAATTCATTAAGTGAAGAGATTGATGTAAAACTAGTTGTTCTTCCTCCAGACCCAAATAATACTGCACCAGAAGCAAGACCAGAAATAACTACTTTTGATATTATTGAACAGGTTTTTGTGGACACTGTTTTTGTAGGAGAGGCTATTTCTTTTGATGTTTTGGGACTTGATGCTCAAAATGATAGTGTTCTTTTGTATGCACAAGGAGTGGGTTTTGAGCTTTCAGATTTTAATATGACTTTCCCAGAGGTTAGTGGTTTTGCTCCTATTCAAAGTACATTTGATTGGCAAACGCTATGTGAATATTTGGGAGATAATCCTGCCCAAAATCCTAGAAGAGAGTTTTTGATTGATTTTATTATTAAAGATTTCAATGATTGTCAGGAGTCTTTAGGTGATACAGTTAGAGTAAAGTTGATTCTATTATATGATAGAAAACCAAATAATGCACCTGAAATTTCTGCAAATCTAACTTTTGATGCTACTCAAAATTTATATATTCGTCCCGTTCGTGTAGATGAATTTGTTCGTTTTAATGTAACAGGAGAAGATATTGATAATAATGTCCTGTCTTTAGAAGGAAATGGAATCGGATTTAATTTTGCTGATTTGAATATGAATTTTGAAAATGTATTTGGTTTGCCAACTCTTACAAGCGAGTTTACATGGCAGCCTTCCTGCTCAAATCTTGGTTTTCAGAATGCAGATACTTCTTATTTTGCTGAGTTTATTGTTACAGATATTGCCAACTGTGATATTATTTATACAGATACTATCAAAGTTCGTTTTGATTTGACTGTTGATCCAACAAACACGCCTCCTACTTTAGAGTTACAAAATGTAGATTCTACATCTAATCCAAATGAGTATGTTATTCGTACAGAAATAGGACAGGAAATAATTATTCCTTCACTTGCTAATGATGTTGATGGAGATAGACTTTCGCTTTCTGCTCGTGGTGTTGGTTTTATACTTTCAGATTTGGGAATGCAGTATGAAAATAAAGAAGGTTTTCCTACTCTTCAAAGTGATTTTTCTTGGACTCCAAGCTGTGATGTACTAGATGGAGAGTTTAGTAAAGAATTTAAAGTGATCTTTACAGCTTCAGATACTACTCGTTGTGGGCTGCGTGCTTCTACTCCAAAAATTCTGACAATTATTGTAGAAGATGCAACTGTAAATCTTGATTTTACACCTGCTAATGTCTTTACACCAAATAATGACGGAAAAAATGATACATTCTATATTCCAAATCTTCCAGCAGATGATTGTAATGACCAATTCCAAGGTGTAGAAATTTATAACCGTTGGGGAACATTACTCTTCGAAAGTAAAGACCGTAATTTTGAATGGGACGGAAAAAATGCTTCATCAGGTCAGTATTATTTCTTAATCAAATACAGAAACAAGACTTATAAAAACTGGCTTACTATTTTGAGAGATTAAGAGCTATTTAAACCCTAAGAGTCTTTAAGACCCTTAGGGTTTTTACATTTATTTGAATTATGCTTTAATTGGATTATTACTTTTATAAAAAAGTAAACCCAACGAAAAAATAAATAAAATATGTAAATACCACGCTTGAGTAAGAAGGTCAAGATAATTTATTTGTCCATCGCTCAAACTAATTAAAAGTAAAACCTGTGCTCCATAAGGCAAAAGTCCTTGAACAATACAAGCAAAAATATCTAATAAAGAAGCTGTTATTCTTGGCTCTATTTCATAATTATCATTTAATGATTTGGCTATTTTTCCAGAAATCAAAATAGAAACTGTATTGTTTGCAATACAAAAATTAACGGCACTTACTAAAGTAGCCACTCCAATTAAAGCTGTATGTTGATTTTTGATGAATTTACTGATTTTCTCTAAAATAAACTGTATTCCTCCCCCTTTTTCTACCATTGCAGCTAGTCCACCAGTAAGTAAAGAAAGATAAAATATTTCGCTCATTCCTTCAAAACCTTTGTAGGTTGTTTTACTAAATCCAATTATATCAAAACTATTCAAGTATAATCCCATCAGTCCAGAAAGAACAACACCTAAAAATAAAACAACAAAGACATTCATTCCTACCAAAGATAAAACAATAACTACAACATAAGGAATTATCAAAATCCAAGAAACAGATTTAGAAACAAAAGTGGAAGTCGAATCTATTTCTAAAGAAAATCCATACACAGTCAGAATAATAACTGTTACTAAAGCAGCAGGAAAAGCAACTTTAAAATTAGTTCTCATCTTGTCTTTCATCTCACAACCTAAAGATTGGGTAGCTGCAATAGTTGTATCAGAAATAACAGAAAGATTATCTCCAAACATTGCTCCTGTCAATAAAGCAGCACCCATAATTGAAACAGAAATCCCACTTTGTTCTGCTAGAGCCATCGTAACCGAACCCAATGCTACAATTGCACCCACAGAAGTACCTGCTGACAACGACAAAAAAGCTGCTATCAAAAATATTCCGACAGGATAATAACTCGGAGAAATATAATTGATTCCTAAATTGACGACAGCATCAACACTTCCAGTTGCTTTTGTGATTGTTGAAAATGCACCTGCTAAAAGGTAAATGATACACATGGTCAAGATTTTTTCATCGCCACAACCTCTTAAAAAGGTATCCATGTTTTCCTTGAAAGGAATTCTGAGCAAAACAAAGGCTACAAAAATGCCTAAACAAACAGCAATAGGAGAAGGAAGAGCATAAAAATCATTGAAATAAATTCCTGCGCCTAAAAATGTACCTACAAAAACAAATAAAGGAATAAGTGCAATCCAGTTTGAAGTAGGTATAAAATTTTCAGAAAGAGAATTAGAAGACGTTGAATTTGAAGAATCTAAAAAACGAGGAGTAGAACTTACTTTTTTCATAGAAATTATTGGTTAATTGTAAAAATTATCAATAATCTCTTTTACTCTGTTTTGGTAGAGAAAAAAGCATAAAAAGCAGTCAGATAACCACCTTATTGAATTAGTTAGATTACTAAGGCGTTTTTTTTCCGAAGGTATAAATTTTATAAAAAAAAGTATATCGGCTTATCGATTGCAGCACCTTGCTTACGCATGCAGGTTGCTATCCTTTTCTAAACTCAAGTTGAAGTAAAGAAAAGAGATTCTTGATAATTGAGCTGCAAAGGTAAGAGTTATTTTTAGAAATTAAACAAAGAGAACTCTTAAAAATGATGAAATATTTAATAAGGATAGAATCGCATTTTTTTGATTTAGAAATGTTATTTTTGTTTTATAGAATATTTTACCAAAAATATAAAGAAAGCAGAACCTAATCTTTGAAAAAATGAAAAATATAATCTATATACTTTATTCATTTCTATTGTTTCTCATGTGCTGCAATTCTGAGACAAAAATAGTTGAGCAACATAATGACCAAAATATATTGGATAGTCTAAATAAGGTAAAGAAATTAGACAGTCTAAATTTAGCTACTCAGATGAGTATTGAAGATTATTTAGAAAATATACCACAGAAAAACAGTCAGAACGAAAGCGAACTTGAAGAGTTAGAATTAGGTGATACTTCATTTCAAATTCCAAATAGCAAAAGGTTTGATGTAGATAATGTTCACATAGCTAGAAAATTTTTACTCACAAATAAAGGAAAAGATATTTTTGAAAATAAATTAAACAGAAAAATTCTGTTTATGCCAAAAGAGCATAAAAATGCTCAATTAGTAAACAGTTATAATAATGTTTTGCTACAAACTATCCATAAATCTTTTGATGAACATCGCCCTTTGGTTCTTTCGCCTGATATTATTTGGCTTGCCATTACACAAGGTGCTTCTATTCATATTAATGAAAAGTTTGATTCTTTAGAGAAAGTTATCTTCAAGAAAAATAAACCTAAGAAGTTAGTAATCAGAAATGATAGTTTAGAGTATGACGGAAGACATTGGCAAGACTTAGTTTCTTCTTTATCTAATGAAACTACAAAATATACCAATTCAGATTTTTATTCTTTTTTTGTTCCTAAATTTTCTACAACTACCAAAACTCAAACTACAGCATATCAAGTAACACTACTTAACTCTTATAAAAAAGCCTTTGAATATGTAGGAGAGAGTGGTTGTGGTATTCCATACATTACAATTACAGGTAAAAAAGAAGATTGGGAATTGATTTATTCAAGACTAAAAGAATTAGACAAATTAGGTCTGAAATATTGGCGCATAGAACTAGAACCTATTATTCAAGAATTTATAAATGTCTTTGATGATAAAACAAATATCATTTTTTGGAAAGACATCTATAAAAACATGGAAGGTTATGGAGCTGATTATAGTTCGGGTTGGATTATAAAATTCTTTCCTTACATTCTTTCTTTGGGGGAAACTGTATCTACTGATGAAGAAACGTATATACGAAAAATAGAAAAGATTTTTATAAAAAATAAGTTTTTAGAAGGAAATAATTATCTGCTTTCTACTCTGTCCACAGATGTTTTCCCATCTAGCATAGTAGAAATTGATATAACTTGGAATAATCATTTTAAAAATGAAACACAAAAACTAAAGCTTTATGCAGGTTTTTTTGCTATCAAGCAATATCAAGATAAATCTTTAGAACCTGTAATTTCTTGGGCTTTATGTGAGAAAAAAGCAAGATTTTCTGACCACGAGCTAAAATATTCATATAGAGATGAAAAAATGGTACATTACCCTAATTGGAGTCCGTTTATAGTGGATAGTATGACAAATTCGGCTATCTATAATCATAGGAGATTTAAGAATAGCATTGAAAGTATAGAATTTGTCAAGCAGAAAATTAAAAGTGATTTGGAAGCGAGGTTTAGTAAAACAAATGTTTCAAAAGATACTGTTTCTTTTGTTGTTTTATTAAATGGAAAAGTAGAAAATATAAAATTTACAGGAACGAAAGAAGCCAAAAATCAAATCGAAGAAACATTGAAAAATCTTGATGAAGAATGGTTTCCTGCTATTGTAAAAGCTGGAAGAATGGCTAGAACATCAGAACAAAGAAATTTAAGAGTAAAAGCCAATAGCAAAGTAATTATTCCACTCAATTAAAGTAAAAAATAGATAAATTTGGTTATTGTTTTTTTGAACACACTGGAAAGTTTGCTATACATTTTTTATACATAAGTTGACAACTTTCTAACCATTTCAAAAACTCTGCAATAGTCGTTTTTACTATTTTTATCTAAACAACAATAAAAAGATTCTCTACTGAAGAGAAATTTATAATACTATATATTCCTTTACTTTTGATAAAAGTTGAGTTGATTTATCAAATTTTCCATTGCTGTTTAAAAGATACATTTTTTTGACTTTCTCTGTCAAATCGACAATTTTTTCAATATTCTCATTATATTCGTTTATCATGTTTCGACTTACTCCAATTTGAATGCTACGAATATTTAATTTTGCTCCTCGTAATGTTCGCTCTGGATCCCATTGAACCAAAATTTGAGCATCTTTTATATTTCCTTCCGACTTACTAGCATCTGTATCTACAGCTACTTCAAGACATTTATCCCAAAAATCTCTTTTTAGATGAATTTCTAATATTCTTTCTTGATTGGGTTTGTTTGCCCAGTTACTGCGTTCCATGAGCCATAAAAAAGAAGGTTTTATCCAGGTCATTCTATGAAATGAAAACTCGTTTCCAAACTTTTGTAATTCAATCGCTTGATTAGCAATGTTATCATTGAAGGCTTGATAGACAATGATTGTGTCTTTATCAAAAGTAGCACGAATTGTTTTGTAGTTATTGATATGGCTCATTTTCTGAAGTTTTAGAATAAATTAGTTTTTTATCAAAACTCTAATTCATTGTTTTTAATTCAGAAAATATCAAAAAAATCCTTTATTCAGTCTTAGAAAAGAAAAAATAAAGGATTTTGGATACAATTTTTATTTCTAATTTTCTACATTATGAGTTTGTTTACTTTGTATCAAATCGTGCAAATCGATAGATTCTAATAAATGTTTTCCAGATGGAAAAGAACTTGTAATTTGAGCCAAATAAGCACGAATAAATGAAATTGACATGGGAAGCCCTGAATAATATAAACTTCCTGAAATATAATTTTCTTCAAGATTGCGTTGTGTGAAACGAAAAGTAGTTGTTGTTTCTATTTCATAAAAAATGCCTTGTTCTTTTTCTTCATTATAAGAAAGATGAAATAGAATCTTAAAAATATTTGTATTCTGTTCGGCTTGAAGAATATCAAAATCAATTTTTAGAGATGATTTTTGATTTGATTTTTCTGTTTTAGAGATAAATCCAACTTCTAAATGTGTAACCACAAATTTTTTTAGGCGAAAAGGAGATTTTTTAGCAGTGTACATAATTAGTATTAAATTATAATTCTTTGTTAGGCAGCTATATTTTTAGAGTTATTATCTGCATAGTTTACATTTTTGGGAGGAGACAAAGGAAAAGAGCGAAAAGACAGTTTTGGTTTATTTTTTAGTTCAATTTCCACCGAAATATGGCTATCCAAAATTTGTATAATTTGAGCCAGTTGTTTAAGGTTGATGAGTTTGTCTCCTGTCCAAAGTTGAGATATAAATCCTTTTGAAACGTTCATTCTTTTTGCAAGATCAGATTGAGTCATTTTTACTGCCTCCATACGTTCAATTATTCTTTGAATAAGTAAATGATGTATTTGTGAAGCTGCAAACTCAATTTTTTCAGTCTCGTTTTGAGGACGTAATTTGTCAGTTACTAATTTCCTTAAAAGGTCTTTTTTTTCTTGTGGTGTCATTTTGTTATATAATTTTAGATTTTTCTATTCTTGATTATCTTCATCATTATTATTAAACAAATATATGAACTCATTCATTTGTGTAATTTTACGTTTAGTTTTGGTTGGTATTTTTTGTTCGTCTTTATGTCTCAGAAAAAATAACATCACAATTTTTTTGAATTTAGGTCTGTCATCTTCAAAAAATTCTTTACAATAAATACGAGCATTAAGTTTACCTCCCTTATTACTCTTGAAAATAAATTTCATAGCTGTAATATCTTTAGTAGCATCGTCAATTATCTCTTTTCGATATAGTTTGTCTCTATATGTGCCTGAAAAAATAATGTTAAAAATATTGTTGAGTTTTTTTCTTGCTGCTTCTTCAGTAGTCAAAAAATCAACTATTTTCATCATATTTTCTTCATCAAGATAAAGTTTAATTTCCCATTGTGGACTAATTATTTGCCAATCATCTTCATTAAAAAATAAATCTAATGGAAATTCAATGCAATTTCGTTCGTTTTCTTCCAAGAGTTAAGCTATTAGTAAACTGTAAATCAAATAAAAAAGTTAGACTAATTCAAATTTTTCTTGAAAATAAATTAGCTTATTTCAAATATAGCTATTTTTATTAGATTTTTTGATTTTAGTTAGCAAAAAAAAATCCTTTATTCAGTCTTGGAAAAGAAAAAATAAAGGATTTGATAAAAGAATTCTATTTACAACAACTATTTAACTTGCGCTCCTGTATTGACCATTTTTTCAGGACTTACAAAGACAAGTTTTCCTTTTTCATTTTCGGCTAAAAGAATCATTCCTTGAGAAACTATTCCTCTCATTTTTCGTGGTGCAAGATTGGCAAGCCAACACACTTGTTTTCCAATTATTTCTTCTGGTGAAAAATGTTCTGCAATTCCACTAGCTACAGTTACCTCTTGCTCACCTACTTCCAAAGTGATTTTCAAAAGTTTATCTGCTTTTTTTATTGGTTCTGCATTTTTGATGGTTGCAACACGAATATCAATTTTAGAAAAATCATCAAACTGAATTTCAGGTTGAATTTCTGCAATCGGACTTACTTCAGCATTTTCTTCTTTCTGTTCTTTTAATTCTTGCATTTTTCTAGCCTTATTATCTTCTAATTTTTTGACTTGACTTTCTACCAATTCGTCTTCTATTTTTTCAAAAAGTAGAGTTGCTTTATTTATTTTTCCTTTTATTAAGTCAAGTTTTCCTGCTAAATTCCAAATTGAACCGTTTTCATTTTCTAGTTTTAAGTTCAACATTTGAGCAATTTTATCAGAAGTTTCAGGTAAAAACGGACGCATCAAAATAGATAAATTAGCTGTTAGTTCTGCACTAATTTTCATAATTTGTTCTACTCGTTGTGGTTCTGTTTTTTGAAGTTTCCAAGGCTCTGTTGTGGCAAGATATTTATTTCCAATTCGTGCCAGTTCCATTACTTCATATAATCCTTCTCTAAAATTAAAGCCCTCTAAATTCTGACTTACTTTTTGAGTCTGAATTTTTATCCCTTCTAAAGTTTCTTTATCAAAATCAGTTAGATTTTGTTCAGTTGATAAATCTATACTTGGAACAGTTCCTTCATAATATTTATTTATCAAAACCACAGTACGATTAACAAAATTTCCAAGTGTATCTACAAGTTCATTATTAATTCTCGATTGATAAACTGCCCATGTAAACTCACTGTCTTTTGTTTCTGGAGCAATAGAAGTCAAAACATAACGCAGCTCATCTTTTTTGGTAGGAAATTCTTCTACATATTCATTGAGCCAAACAGCCCATTCTCTTGATGTAGAAATTTTATCGCCTTCCAAATTCAAAAAGTTGTTGGCAGGAACATTTTCAGGTAAAATATAATCACCATGTTCTTTCAGAATGATAGGAAAAATCAGACAGTGAAAAACAATATTATCTTTTCCTATAAAATGAATAAGACGAGAGTTTTCAGATTCGTCTTGTTGCTTTAACCAATATTTCTCCCATTTATTCTCTTCTCCTTGATTTTTTGCCCACTGTTTGGTTGCCGAAACATAACCAATAGGAGCATCAAGCCAAACATAAAGCACTTTTCCTTCTGCGTCTGGAAGAGGAACAGGAATTCCCCAATCTAAATCTCTTGTCATCGAACGCTCGTGCAAACCCTGCTCTATCCAAGACTTACATTGACCATAAACACTTGTACGCCAAAGGTCTTTTTTGTCTTCCAAAATCCATTCTCTAAGCCAAGTATCATAATTTTGTAAAGGCAAAAACCAATGAGAAGTAGATTTCAAGACAGGTTTTTCGCCACTCAATGCTGATTTTGGATTGATTAATTCTGTAGGACTCAATGTAGAACCACATTTTTCACATTGGTCTCCAAAGGCATTATCATTCTGACAATTCGGACATGTTCCTACAATATATCTATCAGCCAAAAACTGCTCAAATTTTTCATCATAAAACTGTTCGTTGGTCTGTTTTGTGAAAACATCCTTTTGGTAAAGAGTCGTAAAAAATTCTTGGGCTGTTTCTTTATGTACTTCAGTCGATGTGCGATGATAAATATCAAATTCTATCCCAAAATCTTTAAATGAGTTTTTGAGAAGAGTATCGTATTTATCAATAATTTCTTTTGGTGTAATTCCTTCTTTTTTGGCTCTAAGCGTAATTGCTGCACCATGTTCATCACTTCCACATACAAAAACAACATCATGATTTTTCATTCGGAGATAACGCACATATGTATCTGCTGGCAAATATGCGCCTGCAATGTGTCCGATATGAAGTCCACCGTTGGCATACGGAAGAGCAGCCGTAACAGTAGTTCGTTTGAAATCTTGTGATGTTTTTATAGAAGTCGACATAGATATATTTTTAGAACTGAAAAATCAGTTTAACAAGTGGCAATTTGAATTACTATAGATTAATCTACAAAAATAGGAAAAATGTAAACCGAATAATATTTTAAGTATAAAAACTTTAAAATTTTTGAGAAAAATATGATTTCATGTACATTAATTTGATGAAAATCAATTTATATAAAACTAAAATATCACTTTTTTTAAAATAAATATAACTATAAAAGGTACTTGTATAACTAAACCATTGTTTTTTGTTTTTTTTTGAAATAAATAAAAATAGCGCATCAATTTTGTCAAATAGATTTTATGCTTACTAAAAGCATACTCTTAATTACTCAAACTTATTTAATTCAGACACTTATGAAAACTATTTTTTCTTTCATGTTTGCGACGATGTTATTTTTCGCTTTGCAATCAAATGCTTCAGCTCAACAATACTTTACTTATGATGGAGGTACATTCTCTGTACTTCTAAAAGCTAATAGTGCAAATACACAAGTAATGGAAGTGAGTTTTTCTGATAAAGGAGAATGGCATAAATTTAATATCATTGATTTTCAAGATTTAGAAAGTACAGGTGAAGGTGGATTTCTCTATACAGTAAAAGATGGAAAAGGCGATAAGTATCATGTAGATTATTACCGTTCTCAAGACTACATTATTGTATATTCTAATGATTATGAAACTCAATGGACGCTTTACAGAAGATAAGTTATTTGTATCAAAAATAAATTTGAAAGCATCTATCACTAATTTGGTAGGTGCTTTTTTGTTTGTATAAAATTATGAAATAGTGTGTTTTTATAGTTTTAAATTTTGATTTATATTTATTTTGAAGAATTTAATTTTAAGAGGGTTTTTTATGAAAAAATTATGTTTTTTTAAATAAATTAAAAAAAAGGACTAAAATAGCACACTGTTTGTAAATAATTTCATGTGCTTAATTTACTAATATTACTACAATCTTAAATTTAAAAAGTATGAAAACTCTTTTTTCTTTCATGTTTGCAGCGACCTTATTTTTCGCTATCCAATCAGAAGCAGCAGCTCAAAAATATTTCACTTATGATGGTGATGTATTTTCTGTACAACTCAAAACTAATAGTGCCAATACTCAAGTAATGGAAGTTTTCTTTTCTAGTAAAGGAGAATGGCATAAATTTGATATTATTGATTTCCATGACTTAGAAGATACTCACGAAGGAGGTTTTCTTTATACAGTGAAAGATGGTAAAGGAGATACGTATGACGTAGATTATTACCGTAATCAAGACTATATTATCGTTTATGCAAGTGACCATAGTACAAGTTGGAAACTTTACAAAAGATAAGAATCTGATTTAAAAATATTCAAAAACACCTATCAATTATCTGATTAGGTGTTTTTTTGTGAAAAATAGTTTAGCAAACGATATATATAGAAACACAGGCATTTACTTTTGCGCAAACTACCATATAGCAAAATGAAATTCAGCAAACTGCTTTAGTAAAAATAATTAAATTTAAACTTTAAAGAATATGAAAAAGTGGTAATGATACAACCATTGAAATTGAATGACTGATTTTTTTAGTAATTTTGTAATTAATCAAAAATTAATATTCATTACTCAAAAACAAATCTATGTTAGTACAAATGCCAACTGGTGGAATGGACATCGCCAATATTTTAATGATTGTCGGTATGGTAGCTGTCTTTTATTTCTTTTTGTTACGTCCAC
The DNA here is from genome assembly GCF_037126295.1 of Bernardetia sp. Wsw4-3y2. Lineage (NCBI taxonomy): Bacteria > Pseudomonadati > Bacteroidota > Cytophagia > Cytophagales > Bernardetiaceae > Bernardetia > Bernardetia sp. Wsw4-3y2. The sequence continues at coordinate 2,442,861 of NZ_CP147017.1, forward strand.
AACAACAACAACGCAAAAAACAAAAAACATTTTTAGAGTCTTTAGCTAGAGAAATGAAAATAGTTACGACAGGTGGTTTACACGGAAAAATAATTGATGTAAGCGAAGCAACTGTAACAGTAGAAATAGACAAAGGAGTTCGTATCAAATTAGATAAAACAGCTATTGCTTACGAGTCTGGAGTAGTTGCTGAAACTAAAAAATAAATATTCAATTACTATTATTAAAAATCAAATGAAAAAAATAAATTTATTTTTCGTCTTTGTTTTGTTTTTTGCTCTTTTATCTGCGTGTAAAAAAGACGATGAAAAAGAACCGACAGCAAAGGAGAATTTAGTTGGTAAAACATGGGTAATAACGGAAGTAGATTCTGATATATCATCTACTTTTGGAACTTTACCTCCAGAACTGACAAACGATTTTAATCCAACAGAAGGTTTAGAGGGACAAACAATTATTTTTAATGAAAATGGAACTTTTCTAGTAGGAGAAGATGATAATCAACAACAAGGAAACTGGACACTTTCAGAAAATGGGCAGACACTTACTTTTAGTGGTTTGGCAGAAGGAGATTTGACAGAATTTGTAGATGCTCAAACACTTGCTAATTTACAAACATTTGAAGTGACTACTCTTAATAACTCAAAACTAGCTATTCAAAATAATACAAATGTTGCTCTCCCTGAAGAGATAACAGAACAAATAACAGGGTTTCCAATTCCGATAACCCTGATTGTAAAACTGAATATTACTTTTGATAAACAATAAGTTTTATAAAAAATTATAAACAAAATTAGTTGACAAAAGGCTTTAAAAATCATAAAGACAAACTTTCAAGTTATATTGAAAATTTGTATTTTTGTCTGATTATCAAGAATATAAGAATCAAAATTTAATTCAAAAAAATAAAAAATATATGGCATTAGTAGCAGATACTCCACAAGTTCTAGGTTTCGAACTTACTGAAGAACAAGCAGAAGTACAAAAAGCAGCAAGAGATTTTGCACAAACTCAGCTTTGGGATGGCGTTATTGAACGTGATAACGAACAAAAATTTCCTACTGAACAAGTCAAACAAATGGGTGAACTTGGTTTTATGGGAATGATGGTAAGTCCAGAGTATGGAGGAAGTGGAATGGATACTGTTTCTTATATTTTGGCTATTGAAGAAATTTCAAAAGTAGATGCTTCGGCTTCTGTTTGTATGTCTGTAAACAACTCACTTGTTTGTTGGGCATTGGAAAAATACGGAACAGAAGAGCAAAAACAAAAATTCTTAAAGCCACTTGCATCAGGAGAGAAAATCGGAGCTTTCTGTCTTTCTGAACCAGAAGCAGGTAGTGATGCTACTTCACAGCGCACAACAGCAGAAGATAAAGGTGACCATTATTTGTTAAATGGAACAAAAAACTGGATTACGAATGGTAAAACAGCTTCTATTTATTTAGTAATGGCTCAAACTGATGTAGATAAAAAACACAAAGGAATTAACTGTGTAATTGTTGAGCGTGGGATGGACGGTTTTGTAGTTGGTAAAAAAGAAGACAAAATGGGAATTCGTGGTTCTGATACACATTCTTTGATGTTTACAGATGTAAAAATTCCTAAAGAAAATCGTTTAGGTTCTGACGGACAAGGTTTCAATATTGCTATGGCTACTTTGAATGGTGGACGTATTGGCATTGCTGCACAAGCTGTAGGAATTGCTGGTGGTGCTTTAGAATTAGCCTTGAAATACTCAAAAGAAAGAAAAACATTTGGTAAAGAAATCCACAAACACCAAGCAATTGCTTTTAAATTAGCTGATATGGCTACAAAAGTAGAGGCTGCTCGTTTGCTTTGTTTAAAGGCTGCACAAATAAAAGATGCAGGTGGAGATTATTCTCTTTCTGGTGCAATGGCAAAATTATACGCTTCCAAAATTGCTATGGAAGTAACTTCTGATGCTATTCAGATTCACGGTGGATATGGTTATGTAAAAGAATACCACGTAGAAAGAATGCTTCGTGATGCAAAAATTACAGAAATCTATGAAGGAACTACTGAAATTCAGAAAATTGTAATTTCAAGACATATTTTGAAAGACTAATTTCAAACCCTTGTTGATGGCTACATTTGAGCCTCAACGACGGTTCTGTATTTCATATAAAACAAGAAAACAGATATATAAAATTATGTATCTGTTTTTTTTATAGTTTACGCTTATATAAAACTATGAAAAAGATTAAAAAATATCTCAAAAAAATAATGCTCATTTCTTTTCTTCTCATTTTGGGAGTAATAGGAAGTATAATTATAGCTGATTATCTGGTTGTTTCCAAAACAGAAAGTAGCCTTTTTGAAAATGTAACAATGATTCCCACACGAAAAGTAGGTGTTGTTTTGGGAACAAGAAAAATTTTACCAAATGGATATATAAACAATTATTTCAAGTATAGAATTGAAGCAACAGTTTCACTTTATAGGTCTGGCAAGATAAAATATATTATTGTGAGTGGCGATAATAGTACAAAGGAGTACAACGAACCTGAAGACATGAAAAATGCCCTGATTGCAAAAGGAATTCCAAAGGATAGAATTTTTATGGATTTTGCAGGTTTCCGAACGTTAGATTCTGTTGTAAGGGCGAGAGAAATTTTTGGACAAAGTTCATTTACTGTTATTTCTCAAAAATTCCATAATCAAAGAGCTATTTATTTGGCACATTTGGAGGGAATGGAAGTTATTGGTTTCAATGCAAAAGATGTAAATATAAAGTACGGAATCAAAACACAAATTAGAGAAAAACTTGCTCGTGTGAAAGTATTTGTAGATTATCTAACAGGAAAAGAACCCAAATTTTTAGGCAAAAAAATAATTATTCCATAAAACAGGCTATTTCAAAACATTTTTTACTACTTTTACGTAATACATACCAAACAGTCGGTTTATTTATTTCAAATAGAAAATTAATGAACATACAAACAGCAATAGAAAAGGTAAAATCAAATCCAAAAGTCATTTTCTTGATTGATGGAATAGGAGCTTTAGTTACTTCTTTTTCCTTATTTGGAATAGGTTTTTGGTTGAGTGATTATTTCGGAATGCCTAAAAATATTCTTTACATTTTATCAATTATTGTTGCATTTTATGCTTTTTATTCTCTTTCTTGTTACTTTTTCTTATTTGATAAGTTAGGAAAAACGGACAAAAACTGGCAATCATTTTTGAAAGTCATCATTACAGCAAATATTTTATATTGTACTGTGATGCCATTTTTAATGCTGTTTCACTATGAAGACTTGACTGTTTTAGGAATAAGTTATTTTATCTTTGAGATACTTGTAATATTAATTTTGGTGTTTTTTGAAATAAAAGTGGCTTCTAAATAAAAATTCTCAACGACGTTTTCAAGCTCGTTTATAGTTAAATTAACAGGAATATTATGAGTAGCTTTTCAATCAAAATTATTTCCCAAAATTGGATTTCGGACACTAATAACGAAATGGATTTATGCAGTCATGGTCAATTTGAACTAAAAATTGGAAATGAGAAAATTTTAACAAAAGATGATGATTTAGAGTGGACAATCAGTACATCAACATTAAATTTGTTAAGGTGTATAGAATCAAATCATTTAATGAAAGAAAACTTTGATTTAATATTGCACTGTGGAGAATTAGGAATGGTAAGTTGTCCAATTGGGATTTACTTAGACTTAATTCATGATAAGGATGAGATAATCATAGAAAATATTGTGAAACAATATGGAACATCTGAAAATTCAATAATTAAATATTCAGGTTTAAAAACTAGAATTCCAAAAAAAGAATTTGCTGTTATTATACTAAAAATTGCAGAAGAAGTGCTTAGTTTTTTTGAAAAGCAACCCAAAAGAAAATTCTTTGATGAATCAGACAAAGTTTTGTGGCAGAATTTCTGGATAGAATTTAATAATCTTTATGAAGATGGAAAAAATAAATACTGTTGTTAAACTATACCAATAAATCTATGACAAAAAATTCTACAAAAGAGGCTATTTTAGCTATTTCATTTCGTGTCTTTTTAGAAAAAGGGTACAAAAATGCTACACTTACCGAACTTGTAAAGGCTTCTAAAGTATCAAAAGGAGCATTTTATCATTATTTTAAAAGTAAAGAAGAATTATTTGATGCAGCTATTGATAAATACTTTTTTGCACTTGCTTCACCTGTTATTGATTTTGAACCTTCTGAAAATCAAACTTTTTTAGAGAATATTCAAAATTATTTAACTCAAAAACAACAAGTTGTAAGAAAAGTAGCAGAAGAACTATCTCTTACTTTCAATGCTAATTATTTGAATGTTCTTTTGGAAGCAATGCAGCTTTTTGAACATCATAAAAAACGTTCTCTAGCTCTTTTGGATAAAGAATTAATCATCTATCAAAAAATAATACAGATTGCTCAATCAAAAAATGAAGTCAAGCCAAATTTAGATGCTGTTTTACTTTCCAAACAATTCTATTTTATGCTTGATGGATTCGAACTTCATACACTTATTTTATCCGATTTGAATGCCAAAAGTTATGCAGAAGTAAATCAACTTTTTGAGCAGTTTTATCAATTAATTAAAGTTTGATAATCTAACAGCTAACCGTCGTTGAGGCGTTGCCGTCAACGAGGTTTTTATTTTTAAGTTTTACCTACCGACTGTTCGGTTTAAATTTATACAAACAATGATTATAGTTCAAAACCTTACTTATTCTTATCCTAAAGCTGAAAAACCGACTGTAAAAGAGGTTAGTTTTGAAGTAGTGGAAGGCGAAATTTTTGGTTTTCTAGGACCAAGTGGTGCAGGAAAAAGCACTACTCAAAAAATTCTGACCAAACTATTAAAAAATTATGAAGGAAATATTTTTATAAAAACTCAAAGTCAAACTTACAATCCAGATAAGGAGCTTAGAGAATGGAAAAACGAGTATTACAATCAAATAGGTGTTGGTTTTGAACTTCCTAATCACTACTCAAAACTTTCAGCTTTAGAGAACTTACAATTTTTTGCTTCATTTTATGAACTTGATAAACAAAATATCAATCAAAAATTAATGCAGCTTTTAGAAAGTGTTGGACTAGGAAAAGATGCAAAAAAGAAAGTTCAAGACTTTTCGAAGGGAATGAAAATGCGACTCAATTTTGTGCGTGCGTTGATTCACAATCCACCTATTTTGTTTTTAGATGAGCCTACTTCTGGACTTGACCCTGTCAATGGAAAAATTATAAAAGATATTATCTTAAATCTAAAAAAAGAAGGCAAAACGATTATTCTCACAACACATCACATGAACGATGCTGAGCAACTTTGTGATAGAGTGGCATTTATGGTAGATGGAAAAATTCCACTTATAGATTCTCCAAAAAACTTGAAGGAAAAATATGGAAAACGGATATTAAAAGTAGAATATTCTCAAAATGACAAATCAGAAAGACAAAATGAGCTTTTTGAGTTAGAAAACCTAGGACAAAATGAAGGATTTCAAAAGCTAATTCAGCAAAATTATATTCAATCAATGCACTCTCAAGAGGCTACTTTGGAAGATATTTTTATTGAAGTTACAGGCAAAAAACTGATTTAAAATTGTGTAAGCAAATTAAAGACAGACTGAAAGGCTGTCATACTATTATGAAAAAAATACTCAAAATAACACTGTGGAAACTGATTTTACAAGCTCGTCAGCATATACTTACTGTCATGGGAATTATTACACTTATTTATAGTTTGATTTTTGTTTTTTTTGATGAATTTCCTACTAAATTTATCATTTTACTTATCAGCACTGATCCTACGATGTTAGGGTTTTTATTTATTGGTGTTTTGATACTTTTTGAAAAAGGCTCAAAAACTATAGAAGCTGTAGTAATTACACCTATTAAAAAGTCAGAATATTTACTGGCTAAAATTATTTCTCTTACAGGAATTGCACTTTTGTCTAGTTTGATAATGGCTTTTACAAGTCAAAAAGAATTTAACTTTTTTATTTTGAGTTTGGCTGTTTTACTTTCTTCAGCTCAATTTCTTTTGATTGGTTTTTTGGGAGTTGTTCGTATCAAAACGATTAATCAATATTTATTTACGTTTCCATTTTTGATTTCGCCTTTGATGTTGCCACTCTTAAATTTTTTTGAAATTACTGATTCAATTTTTCTTTATATTTTTCCATTTCAAGCCTGTTTATTACTTTTTCAAGCTGCTTTTGAGTGTATTTTGTTTTGGCAATGGATTTATGCCCTTATTTATTTGCCATTTAGTACGATTGGTTTTTACTTACTTGCTCTAAAATTTTATGATAAATATTTGATTCAGAATTGAGAAAATTATCAAAATAATAAACTATGAAACCCATTACTTTTCTTCATTTATTGAAAAACGATGTAATCAATATTTTAAGAGATAAAACTCTTTTGATGATGCTTGTTTTGCCACTTTTAATGATTTTTGGTTTGAAAGCTAGTTTGTCTGCTCTAAATGAATTACTTCCTTTGCTTCCAAATTATTATTCTCTTTTACTGGCTATTTTAGCTACCACATCAGCCCTATTGGGAGGTTATATTATTGCCTTTGTGATGCTTGATGAAAAAGATGAAAATGTTTTTACAGTAATTCGTGTGATGCCCTTTTCTATATCTTTATTTATGGCTTATCGCCTTTTATTGGCTGGTTTTTGGGCATTTTGTTTTGCTTTCTTGACTTTCCTAGTTTTAGATATTCAGAATTATTCTTTATCAGAAAAGCTGCTTTATAGTATTTTTTGCTCTCAAACATCTCTTGTTGCTCTGCTTTTTATAGTTACGTTTGCAAACAATAAAATTGAAGGAATTACTTTTATTAAGGCGATAAATTTTTTCTCTGTTCTTCCTGCTTTAGCTTTTTTTATTGATTCTTCATGGAAACATATTTTCAGTGTTTTTCCTTTTTACTGGACATATAGAGCAATACAAGAGCCTAATTTTTTATGGATTTTAATTTCTATTTTTAGTCATTTTATAATTTTCTTGGTGGGATATTATTTGTTTTTGAGAAAAATAGAGTAGATTTAATTTTGCTTACAAAATCAAAAAGGTAGTAATCTGAATTAGATAAACTAATCCAGATTACTACCTAAATAAATTTGTTTTGTCTTTATTTTTCTAAATTTATTTCATTCTTTTGAAGCTATATGACATATTGTAAGCTAAATCATAAGCTCTTTGATTGTCTTTCTTCCACCAAATTATAGCATAAAAATTAGTGTCACTTTCTGGGTCTATAAAGCCAATAACCCAAAAAAGCCAAGTTGGGTGTCTTGCTGTCGAACAACGAATCCAATATCCATCATATCCACCACTTTTATATGCACCCTCTGAAATAGCACGATAACCTTTTTCATTGGCAATCTTTTGAACCATACCTTTAGAGGTTGCCGAATAATCTTTGAAAGGATACATTTCTAACCAAGTCAGATTGTCGCCTGATTCGAAAGCTGTTCCACTACTTTGTTTGATTTCATGTGTACTTGGAATAGAAAACTGAACCCCATAACTATCCCAGTTGTAGAGTGTTGTTTGAGCTTCTACTTGATGAATTGAAAAACTAAAAAGTAGTACAAATAGAAAAGAACTAATGATTGATATAGAAATGAATTTTTGCATAGTAGTAGTTTTTGATAAGTGTATAAGTAATTTAATGAAGACAATTACACACTTTAAGCCATTATCAATTTTTAATTAAAAAAAGTTAAGATAATACTATAAAAACTTTATACAATCCTATTAAATATACAAAATAACTTGCTGATTATTAATTGTTTAGTGATTAAAGTTCAGAAGAATTCTTAATCAAACGAAGGCTACACCAAGGAGTTTCTTCTGTTTGTTTTGTGACAAGCCAACCAAACTCTTCTGCTCGTTGCTGGATGTCTTTTATATCGTTGTTATGAAAACCACTCAAAACTAATGTTCCTGTTTCTTCTAAAAGCTCTGAATACAAAGGCATCTCTTCCAAAAGAACATTTTTATTAATATTGGCAAGTAATATATCAAATTTCTTTCCTTGAAATACTTTTGCAGTTCCATGCCTAGAATCTATTTTTAGATTATTTCTTTCTGCGTTTTCTAAGGAGTTTTCTACTGACCAATCTTCTACATCACAAGCATACACTTCTTTTGCTCCTAATTTAGCTGCCATAATCGCTAAAATTCCTGTTCCTGAGCCTGCATCTAACACAACTTTATCTTTATGATTTATTTCAAATTGATGACCTAACATCAAACGTGTTGTTTGGTGGTGTCCTGTTCCGAAAGACATTTTTGGAGTAACAATTATTTCGTGTTCAAAATCAGGTTCTGCTTCGTGAAAATCAGCTCTTATGATACATTTTTTTTCTTGTTTACCTTTAGAATCATCATATTCTAAACGAATTGGCTGAAAATTTTCTTCCCATTTCTTATTCCAATTTTGTTTTTCTTCTTTTTCAATAGAGTAAGTAAGCAGGTTTTGAGATTCATAATTTTTTAAAATTTCTCTTACAGCATTTCCATCATAGTTTTCTTCTGCAACGGAAGTAATCCAAACTGTTTTTTTATTTGGATTAAGAACAGCATTTTCAGAATACATACTTTCTTCTTCCATAATGGCATCAAACCCCAACTCTGCAAGCTCATAATAGGCTATTTCTGCAATACTTTCTATGGTTTTTATACGAACGACAACAAACATATTTTTATTTTTTGTTTGTTGGTGTCGCTGTGCTAAAACACCAACAAAGGCGTGAAATTTATTGAAAAATAAATACCGTCATCGATAAAATAAATTATCAATAACGGTATTTCAGTATATTTTATAGTACAAAGAACGGATTATTTTCAGTATAAAACCAATTATAAATATATTAAACTCGGTTCATTTTTGCTTCCATAGATTGCTGTGTGTGAGGAACAGCACGCAAACGTTCTTTTGAGATAAGTTTGCCCGTATCTTTACAAACTCCATACGTTCCATTTTTGATTCTGAAAAGTGCACGTTCTAGGTCTGCAATAAATTTTTGTGCTCTAGCAGCTAATTGATTGAGTTGTTCTTTTTCCATTGAACTTGCTCCATCTTCTAAATTTCCTGCACTAGTTCTATTTTCAGCTGCATCTTCTCTCATGATAGACTTTTTTAGATACTCTAATTCATCTTTAGATTTAGCTAATTTTGAATTAAGAATAGCTTCAAATTCTTTGAGTTCCTCAGCAGAATAGCGTAACATTTGGTTATTTTCCATAATAAATAATATGTTTTAGTGATGTGTAAATTTTTGCATGTACTTTTTTACGAACACAAAGGTAATTGATTTATTTCAATCAATCCAATAAAATAATGCTATTTATTCAAAAAAGCATATTAAATTTGGATGTTGTCTTAATGAACGGACTATTATTTTACGATAATAGAATAATTAATAATCTATTCTATAGAGCGATAGGAAATCTATATTTTTGCTTTAAATAATTGATTTTCAATTGTTTAGTCTGTTTTTAGACTTTGGTGTTTCCCTTTGTGTTATTGGTTATTGTGTAACTAATTATATAGTTTTTACGAAAAATTTAACATAAAGTTGCCTTAATATTGCTATTTAAATTTTCTTTTTCTTGAAAGATTGGCTATGTATAAACCTTAAATTCAGAAAAAATGATACAGCTTAGTTTAATGATGCTAAAAAGTATGAAGAATCAATTAAGTTATTTGGTTGTTGGTGTCGCTTCGCTAAAATACTAACAACGGCATTCAAAATGATACAGCTTAGTTATGCTAAAAAACATAAAGAATCAATTTTTTAAATGCTATCTACAAACTCTTTAAAATCTGCAAAAGCATTTTCATATTCTTGTCTTTCAAAAATATAAGGTCTGTGATAGTTTATAGGTATTTCCCATCTAACACTTTCTTTCTCTTTTATAATTTGCATAGAACAATAACCACATTCTCTGTCAGCACAAACACAACAGCAATAAAATGTAATATCTTCATTTTCTGCTTTTAGTGTATTTTGTATAATGTTTTCAAACTCTTCTTCAGAAATATTTTTTCTAGAGTATAGAGCTGCTACATCTTTATATGCTATATTCTCTCCTAGTATTTGTTTGAGAGCAAATTTTTGGAAAGGAAGATTAATTTTATCCTTTATATTTTCTCCTTGTTCTAATTTTGAATTATTAAAGGCAAAAGTAAGGAGGTTGTAATTAGAAGTAGGTTGATCTAACCTATAATGATAGGAGTAAATATTGAGATATTGTGTAAAATCATTCCCATTTATAATGTAATTTGCTGTGATATATTTATCTCTCCTTTGTAGCAGATTAAAGAATTCTTCAAAGCTCTCTATTTCTTCTTTATATCTCAAAAAATGCCAATAATCACTTCCGTCTTTGCTTCGTTTTCTTTTTGTGGAAATACTCCATTTGAGTTCAAACTTATCGTAGCCACTAGTTTTACTCATACTATCAAGTAATTTCAATTGACTAATATCTAATTTTTACTTTTTAATAGACTCTATAAGCTCAGTTTCTATATCCCAATCTTTGGCTAGTTTTATCATTGCCATGGCTTCCATTTCAGAAATATATCCTTTTGTCATGTTGGCATTCCAAACTTTTGAAAGATATTCTAATCGCTTTGGTTTTTCCAATTCTAACATTGTAGGTTGCAACTCTCCTCTAGCACGTTCGAAGGCGTTGTAATAATCTTCACCAATAAACTCATTTGCCCACGCTAGTTCTTGATGAGCATTGAGCGCATCTGCTGTTTCCTGCAAAATTTTCTTTTCTTCTTCATCAAGTCCGTGATAATGAAAAATCACGCATTTGAGTAAGATATATGCTTTTTTTTCTTGGCTTGTCATGGGAGTTTAGGGAAAATTGCCCTTTATAAACAATGTAACTTAAAAATCTTAATGAATAGAATAAATTCTAACATTTCAAAAATACAAAAAAAGATGTAACTCTCAATATTCTCAACTATAAATAATGAGAAATAGCAAGAAATTTCGATAAATCAATAACTAAAAGTCATTAGTATTTCTATTTATTATACCTTCATTCAGAGTTTTTATCTTCTGCTTTCATTTGTTGATAGGATTTCCAACATAGAAAAGCATTAAATGCGCCAGCAAGTAAAAGTCCTTGCCAATAATCATTTGAAGGTTTAAAGAATAAATATCCCAAACCTAAAGCAATGAGAGCATTGGCAGCAATAAAAGTGAGATAATAGGTTATCTTCATAATTTTTTGATTCTGAGAATCATTTTGTACAATTAATTTCTACTAATTTCCAGTTTTGGAATAGCGTTCTATTTTCTCTTTGAGCTTTTCATTACTAGAATCTAGGGCAAATGCTTTTTTCCATTCTATGATAGCTTCTTGTTTTTTATCTAATTGTAAAAGTACATCACCATAATGTTCGATGATGGTCGAACTCTGTGTAGTCTTGGCAGCTAAAGATAAATATTTTTCGGCTTCTTTATAGTCTTTTTTGACAAACAAAACCCAACCATAGGTATCCAAATAAGTAGGATTATTAGGATAAAGTTTGACTAGTCTTGCTCCTAATTCGGCTGCACGTTCCATTTTTTCTTCTCTCAAAGACAGATAATAAGCATAGTTGTTTAAAGCATGTGCATTGTTTGGATTTTGTTTTAGTGCCTTTTCATAGGTTTCATCAGCCTTTTGATACTCCTCATTTTTGTAGTAAATATCGGCTAATTGAGATTCAAATTGACTTAATAGTTCAGGGTTATTAAAAACCATTCGTTTACCTTGCTCTAAAGATGCAATTGCTTGTTCATTCTTTGTGCTAGACATATAAGCAAGACCATTGAGAAACCATAAGTTAGGTTGGTTTGGAAAGTATTCTAAAGCATCTTCACTTGTAGAAATGGCATATTCATAATTTCTAGATTCCAAAGCCAGTTGAGTGGTTCGTTCCCAAAGTGAATAATTATTGGGATCATTTTTGAGAGCTATTGTGTAGGCTTCAAAAGCCTCTTTATATTTTTTTTGCTTTAATAAAAAATCTCCCAAAACACCAAAAGAAGATGATTCTTTTGGATGTATTTCAGTAAGTGTTTGAGCAAGCTCGCTACTCATTTCAATTGTTTTTTGACCTTTTTCTGTACTTGGATTTGCATTTTGATACAATCCCATCAATAAATTCAATTTTGAATCTAAAGGTATTTCTTTTGATTGAAATGCTTTTTTGAGATTTTCTACTTCTTTTTCAGCTTTCTCTTGATGATGATACACTTGAGCCAGCATTAAATGAACTTGAGCAGGAAATTCTTCTTGTTCTTCTATAATTCCATTTAATAATAATTCTGCATCAGCATAGCGTTTTTGATTTAATAGTAATTCTATTTGAGCCAAACGAAACTCAATTACATCAGGAAATTCAAGTATTAACTTTTTACCTTCATTAAGTGCTGATTCTGTGTCTTGCATCTGTAAATACAAGATTTGTTTCTGACGAATTACATTTTGATTCAGCCCTAACTCCTTTTCCATTTTATCATACACTTGAATAGCCTTTTTATATTCATTCATTTCAATATAAAGAGCAGCTAGGTTGAGATAAGTGATTTCATCACCTCCAATTTTTGAAAGAATTTGTTTGTAGGTTCTTTCTGCTGCATCAAGCATTCGCATATCTAACTGAATAGTAGCAAGGTGTGAGAGAAAATAAAAATTTTTATCTTCCATTTTTTCGGCTTCCATGGCATACATGAGCGCATCTTGCAAGTTATTCATTCTGTAATAACAAAGCGAAATTTGATAATGTGCTGTTGGATTGTCTGAATTATATTTTAAAGACTCTTCAAAATGAGGAATTGCCCTTTTATATTCTTCTTTTATAAACTCTTTCATTCCCTCAAAGAATGCTTGTTCGGCTAATAAGTTGTTGTCTACCTTACCGTCTATAGGTTCTTTTTGAATTAATTTTGATTCTTCTTTTTTGTCTTTCTTTCCTTCTTTTTTATTTCTGCGTTGTGCATTCGCATCTGAAAAAGAGCATACCAAGACACAAAAAAACAGAAACATAACTATCCTTTTGATGGAATGAGGCTTTATAAATTGTATATCACTTTTCATATATTTTTTAATTGTGTTTAGTATGTTGCTTTCAATTAAATCAGATGTGAAGCAACTCATAATTTTAGAGGCATGTATCAATTTACAAAAATAGCAGCAATTTTTTTCTTAAAATAGAAAAGGCATAGCTTCTTATACGATTTATATAAGCGAAACTATGCCATAGACACTATTTTTAATTTACTTTAATAGAATAAGGAATCACTTTTTCACTTCCGAATAATCTCCTAAGCTCACATTTTCGGCTTTTCCGTTGTATTTTACAAAATTACCTAACATTGTATTTTCTAAAAGAGCATTTTCGACAAGTGTATCTGATTGAATAACAGAATTTTGTACTCTACTATTATGAATATGTGTATTTTTTCCAATAGAAACATGAGGACCAACTACACTATTTTTCAAATGAACACCTTCTGCCAAAAAAACAGGCTCTATAACAATAGAGTTTTCCACTTTTGCACTTGGAGAAATTAAAGTTTCTGTTTTTCGGTCTGTCAAATACTCTAAATAACGTTGATTGGTAAAAACAACAGCATCTTTATTTCCACAATCTAACCATTCTTCTACCTGTCCAGTACGAAATTTTGTTCCTTTTTGGCGCATGTTTTCTAATGCTGTCGTGAGCTGATATTCGCCTTTGTCTTTGATTTCATTATCGATGACATATTGCAATTCTGAGCGCAAATATTTGCCATCTCTAAAGTAATAAATACCAATAATTGCCAAATCAGATACAAATTCTTTTGGCTTTTCTACAAAATTATTGATAACATCATTTTCATCTAATTGAACAACACCATAAGCCGAAGGGTCAGCTACTTTTTGTACCCAAATAACACCATCATTTTCTGTATTGATAGAAAAATCAGCTTTAAAAAGTGTATCTGCAAAAGCTACAATAACATTTCCTTCTAAAGATTCTTTTGCACACATAATGGCATGTGCAGTTCCTAGAGGAGCATCTTGATGATAAATTTTGCCTTTTGAGCCTACATTTTCAGCTACTTTGAGAAGTTCTTTTTCAGCTTCATCACCAAAGTCACCAATAATAAAAGCAATTTCTTCAATTTTTTCTTTAGAACTACGAGCCAAATCTTCTACCAAACGCTCTACAATTGGTTTTCCCACAACAGGAACTAAAGGTTTGGGAACAGTAAGTGTATGAGGACGAAGACGAGAACCACGTCCTGCCATTGGAATGATTATTTTCACTATATTTTTTGGTTTATGTTGTTTTAAATACTTTTATTAAACACAGAGTTACAAAGTACACAGAGAATGAAAATGCGAATACATTTTTAAACCACAGAGTTAAGAGAGATAAAAGAAAATACAAAATACAATTTCATAGTTACTTGTAATTAGTATTTACTTCTATCTTCTAAATTTATTCGAAATTAACTGGTAACTGATTATTTTCCTGTGCTTCCATAACCACCACTTCCTCTTTCTGTTTGAGAAAGCTCTTCAATGGTTTGTACTTCTTGCCAGTTTACACGCTCGTGTTTTGCAACAACCATTTGAGCAATGCGTTCTCCTTTTTGGATAGTAAATTTTTCTTTGGAAAGATTGACTAACAAAACTTTTATTTCTCCTCTATAATCAGCATCAATAGTTCCTGGGGAATTGACAATCGAAATTCCATGTTTGAAAGCAAGACCACTACGAGGACGAATTTGCGCTTCAAAACCTACAGGCAACTCTATAAAAATTCCTGTTGGGATTAGTTGTCTTTCTAAAGAATCTAATTCAATAGAAGTTTCTATATTGGCATACAAATCCATTCCTGCGCTGCTTTGAGTTTGATAGAAAGGAAGTGGATTTGATGATTTATTTATTATTTTAACTTGAAGAATATTTTCTATAATTGTATCCAAAATTAAATTGAGTTTTAAATTTGATGTGTCTATTTTAAAGTATAGACGTTGTTTGAGAATATGATATTATTTGGCATTTTGTTGGTGCTTCTGTATCAAAACATCAACAACGAATAGTTATTTTATTTTTCTAAATCAATATGAAATGCTAAATTTAAGAAAAATCAAATTAGAAATACAAAATAGGAAAAGGAATTGCTTTAAATCCTCCAAATGTGTTTAGTTTGAATTAAATACAGTATTTTTATCAGCTAGAACAAAAACTCATTTTTTAGCTGAAAACTGAAATTTATATCACTCTAAAAAAGAAGCTAAAATTACTACTAATTCATTCCCTTCTAAAACTATGAACAAAACAACTAATTTATCCAACTTGATGGTCATCGATATCGAAACGGTTGCCTCTCACGCTACTTTCGAAGAACTTCCAGAAGTATTACAATCTCTTTGGGAGAAAAAAGCTGCACGAGTTTCACCAGATGACACAGCCAAAGAAGCATTTGAAGAAAAAGCTGGAATTTATGCCGAGTTTGGAAAAATAGTAGTTATTGGAATTGGTTTTTTTACTGTTCAAAAAGATGATACAGGAGAAGAAGAACAAGTTTTTAGAGTAAAATCATTGGCTTCTAATAATGAAAAACAGCTTTTAGAAGACTTTATAAAAGTAGTAGATAAGTTTGGAAAGAATTTGCAGTTTGTGGCGCACAACGGAAAAGAGTTTGATTTTCCGTATCTCTGTCGTCGAATGCTTATCAATGGTCTTGATATTCCTTATGCTTTGGATATTTCAGGTAAAAAACCTTGGGAAATAAATCATATTGATACAATGCACATGTGGAAGTTTGGCGACTACAAAAATTTTACTTCTCTTTCACTTTTGGCTGCTGTCTTTGGACTAGCAACAAGTAAAGATGATATTGATGGAAGTGAAGTAAACGGCGTTTATTATAATGAAAATGATTTGAATAGAATTGCTGTTTACTGTACAAAAGATGTAATCTTGACAGGACAATTATTTTTGAGAATGCAAAATTTGCCTATCATTAAAGAAGAGAATATTATTGTTGTAGAATAAAATAAATTGAGAAATTAGATTTCAGAAATTAGAAGTAAAGACAGAATTATAAATAATTCAAAATATATTTGTATTTATCTCTGTGTTGCTCTGTGAACTCTGCGTTTATAAAAAACAAAAAAACAATTCATCAACATGACTTCAAAAAAACAACATTGGGAAAACGTTTATGAAACCAAAACACCACAAGAAGTAAGCTGGACACAAGCAAAACCCCAAACTTCGCTTGATTTTATCGCTTCCTTTAATTTAGAAAAGACAGCCAAAATTATTGATATTGGTGGTGGTGAAAGCCTGCTTGTAGATTTTTTATTAGAAGATGGATTTAGAGATATTACTGTTTTGGATATTTCTTCCATCGCACTAAAAAAAGCAAAAAAACGAGTGGAGGAAAAGTTTGGAGAAAAAGCAAACTATGTAACTTGGATAGTAAGTAATATTACAGAGTTTGAACCCAAAACAAATTTTGACCTTTGGCACGATAGAGCCACTTTTCACTTTTTGACTGACCCAAATCATATCAAAAAATATGCTGAAATAGTAGAAAAGCACGTAAATAAAAGTCTAGTTATAGCTACTTTTTCGAAAGAAGGAGCTAAAAAATGTAGTGGTTTGGATGTCTCGCAATACAATGAAGAAAGTTTGACAGCTCAATTTGAAAAGAATTTTAGGAAAATTTCTTGTTTGCAAGAAGACCATACTACACCTTTTGATACCAAACAAAATTTTTTATTTTGCAGCTTTGAGAAGTTTTAAATTTATTTCAGAGAAAAAATATTTCTGTTAATTTTAGTTACAAAAACGATGATACTCATAGAATTCTTTTTTTATGAGTATTTTTTGTGTAAAATTTGAAGTATCAAAAAAATCAGGAAATTATACCTCTAGCTTATTTTACACCTAAAAAAATAGAATTTTATTTCTATACTTTCTCTATGAAAAAAACTATTCTCTCGTTTGTTATTCTCATTTTATGTAATGGACTATTTCTCTTTTCTTGTACGACTGCTGAAGCTCCACCAAATTATGTAATCACTGATTCTGATAAAATAAAAACTGAAATTCCTGCACCTGAAACAGTTTTGCGCTCTATTCATGATGATGCTTTAGTCGGTTCGCCTGCTTATGCTCAACTTCGTTATTTGTGTAAAGATATTGGCGCACGCCTTAGTGGTTCGGAAAATGCCCAAAAAGCTGTTGAATATATGCAGCGAGTTTTGGATTCTATGAACTTAGATAGTGTTTATTTACAGCCTGTCATGGTTCCTCATTGGGAAAGAGGCGAAAAAGAATTTTGTCAGATTGTAAGTAATGACAAGAATAAAATCAACCAAAAAGTTCTTGATATTACAGCTTTGGGTGGTTCTGTTGGGACAGATGGAAGATTAAAAACAGAAATTGTAGCAGTTAATTCTTTAGCTGACTTAGAAAATTTATCTAAAAAAGAAGCTAAAAAATATGAAGGTAAAATCATTTTTGTAACTCAGCCAATGGATGCAAAATTTATAAGTACTGGTTCGGCGTATGGAGCTTGTTCTTCTGTGCGTGTTCGTGGTGCGAATTATGCTGCAAAAGTTGGTGCAAAGGCATTTTTGTTACGTTCGCTTACTTTAGCAAATGACAATCATCCACATACAGGTGTGATGGTTTATGAAGAAGATGGAAAAAAAATTCCAGCAGCAGCACTAAGCACAATTTCGGCTAATTATTTAGAAAACTTATTAGTTAAAGCTAAAAAAGAAAATAAATCAGTAGAAATGGAATTGCAACTCAATTGCCAAACGTTGCCTGATGTTCTTTCTTATAATGTAGTTGGAGAGCTGAGAGGAAGAGAAAAGCCAGAAGAAATAATTACAGTTGGAGGACATTTGGATTCTTGGGATTTGGGAGAAGGAGCACACGATGACGGAACAGGCTGTTTGCAATCGGTTGAAGTTTTGAGGTTAATTCAAAAAATAGAAACTAGACCTAAAAGAACAATTCGTTGTGTTTTGTTTATGAATGAAGAAAATGGAGCAAGAGGAGCAAAAAAATATGCAGAAATAGCAAAAGAAAATAATGAAAATCACATTGCTGCTTTAGAATCAGATAGTGGAGGATTTACACCACGAGGTTTTAGAGTTCAAGATTCTATTCGTTTAGCAATTATTCAAAAATGGATTCCTTTATTTGAGCCGTATAATTTGCATAAAGTAGAGTATGGTTATGGTGGAACAGATATTCGTCCTTTAGGAGATTCTGGAACGCTTTTGATTGGTTTAGAACCTGATTCTCAGCGTTATTTTGACCATCACCATGCCAAAACAGATGTTTTTGAAGCTGTTCATGAAAGAGAATTTTTATTGGGAGCTGCTGCCATGGCAAGCCTTACTTATATGATGGCTGAATATGGAATAGAATAATTTATATAACTGTTTCAAGCGTCGACGCTTGAAACAGTTATTTGTTTTTTAGAATAGAAAAAGTAATTTGCAGTTTTATTCTACATATTATTCTTGCTGTTGTCTCCACCAACGACTTCGAACTTACAAAAATCATGAAAACTACCTACGGATTACCTGCAAAAAGAGAAGAACTTATAGATGTCTTGAATACTGCTTTTGCAGAACAAAATTTGGATGATGAAGAGTATGAAAACCGAGTAAAAGAAGCTCTAAATGCAAAATGTATTGAGGAGCTAGAAGTTATTGTTTTTGATTTTCCTAAAGAAATAAAGAACAAATTATTCCCTACTTCTCTCACAACACAAAAATCAGACTTTCCACCTGCTGCTTTTTCATCTTCTACCCATTCAACTACTCGTTCTAGGTCAGATTTAGCAAATCTTTTTCCTGCTAGAAGTATAAAAGCTATTTTTACCACTGATAAGGAGTTAGTACCAGTTTTAACAGAGCAATCTGTTCATTTTCAAGCTGTTTTTGGAACACAAAAAATAGATTTTAGAAATTGTCGTTTTGAAGGACAGCGTTTTAGAATAGATGTGGATAGCATTTTTAGTAATACCACATTAGATTTGAGAAACCAAGATTTAGCAGGAAAGCATATTGATATTTTTATAAAAGGTGCGCTCAATGAAATCAAAATTTATATTCCTAATGGTGGAACAGTTCAGAAAAATACAAATCTTATTTTGGGAGAGTATTCTATAAAAGATAAAAAAAATGGCTTTATGAGTCAAGTCAATAAATTTTTAGGAAATGAACAAGCAGAAAACAAAGCCATTGCTTTTACAATTACTTTGCATGGAAATACTTTTATGGGTTCTGTAAAAGTAATATATTGATTTTTGAAATTTATCTAATAAAATGAGCAAAAAATAAATGTAGTGTACCTTTTAAGGTGCAAAAATGTACTGAATGCTTTAGCTTTCAAATAAAAATAGTCTAAGATAATATGGAAAATGCTTTACTGTGGCTGATTTTGATAGGAATAGGAGTTGTAATTTTTTTGTTAATAAGATTGATACAAAATAAGGAGAATACAAACGGAAACAAACTCCTTGAAAATCTGCAATTTATAGAACGAGATTTACAAAAAATAGAACAACAGTTTGTTTTCAATCGTCAAGAACTTGCTCAACAATCAAAAGAAAATCGCACAGAAAGTAATCAAACTTTTGAGCAATTTAGAGAGACTTTAGGACAAGTTTCTGAAAAAAATCAAGACCAATTAGAAAAAACAATTCGTCAAATAGCAGAGGCTTTTCGCCATTTCAAAACACAATTAGACAGCAACAGACAAGAATCACTACAAACAATATTACAGTTTGAAAGTAAAATCAATGAAACAACAACTTCAAACTTAGAAAATATACGAAAAACTTTAGAATTCAAAGTGAATGAGTTGCAAACACAAAACACACAGAAACTAGACGAAATAAAAAATGTAGTTGATGAAAAACTACAATCTACTTTAGAAAAACGTTTGGGAGAATCTTTCAAAATTGTGAGCGAAAGGCTAGAACTTGTTCATAAAGGA
Organism: Bernardetia sp. Wsw4-3y2; assembly: GCF_037126295.1. Lineage (NCBI taxonomy): Bacteria > Pseudomonadati > Bacteroidota > Cytophagia > Cytophagales > Bernardetiaceae > Bernardetia > Bernardetia sp. Wsw4-3y2. The sequence continues at coordinate 2,462,912 of NZ_CP147017.1, forward strand.
TTAGGTGAAATGCAACAACTGGCAAATGGTGTAGGCGATTTGAAAAAGATTTTGAATAATGTAAAAACAAGAGGGATTTTTGGAGAATTTCAGTTAGAAGCTATTTTAGAGCAGATTTTGAGTAACGAACAGTACGCCAAAAATGTAAAACCAAATCCGAATAGTAATGCGATTGTAGAGTTTGTTTTGAAAATTCCACACGCAAAAGATAAAAATCAGGTTGTTTTGATTCCGATTGATGCCAAATTTCCCGTTGAAGATTATCATTCTTTGATGGATGCTTATGATTTGGCAGACCCAAAACTCATAGAAGAAAAACGGAAATTGATGATAAACAGAATAAAATCATCAGCAAAAGATATTCAACAAAAATATATTGTTCCTCCTCACACTACCGATTTTGCGATTATGTTTTTGCCTTTTGAGAGTTTGTATGCCGAAGTGATGCGTTGCGATGGACTTTTTGAGCAAGTTCAGAGAGATTATAAAGTTACCATTACCAGTCCGACGACATTATCGGCTATTCTGAATAGTCTGCAAATGGGATTCCGTACTTTAGCGATTGAACAGCGAAGTAGTGAAGTTTGGCAGCTTTTGGGCAGCATAAAAAATGAATTTTCTAATTTTGGAAATGCGTTAGAAAAAATTCAGAAGAAATTAGGAGAGGCGAGTAATACATTAGACCAAGCAAATGTGCGTTCTCGTGCCATTGAAAAACAACTTCAAAAAGTGCAGGAAATTAGAGTGGAAGAAAATAATGTCGATTAAATTAGAAACTAAATTTCTGTATAAATCTTAATTTGTGAAAGGTATAGTGTGGAAAAATTCTAATTTTTAATAAATCAGTATTGAAAACTAATTTTATAAAATTATCTTTTAGTCTTATAGTGTTGGCTGCAATAGCTGTGTTTTTTCTATTCAAGTTAGATTATACTACTTTCACTTATGACCTCTTATATTTCTATAACAAGACTGATAGAATTGATTTTTTTCGTCAGAATTTACTAACAGAAAGTCGTTTTTTTATTTTAAAAATAGTTTTCGGAGGACTTTATACACTTTTTTTTGCTTTCATTTTTTGGAAGTGGAAATGGATAAAAAAGTATTTTATTCTCTCTAAGAATAGAATTTACATTGAAATAGAATCAATTTCAAAGAAAGTAAAATCTATTTGGAGTCAAATTTCTATTCTTGAAAGAGTAGTTTTATTTATTTCTTTGCCTATTTATATCATTTTTTGGTGGATTTATGGTTGGCAAAATGATGAAGTTTTTTCTTATACCTTCTTTGTAGATAGAGGTATTTTGGTTTGTGCTACTTATTATCCTGCTCCAAATAACCACGTTGCTTTTCTGATTTTTTCGGCTTTTCTTAACAAGATTATTCCTTCTTTTTTTTCTGATTTTATTTGTCTTAAACTTCCTGCTACATTTTCAGCCATTTTTTCTTTGTGGACAATTTGGTTATTTTTTTATAGAAAAAATCAAAAAACGATAGCTTGGTTTGCCTTTGGTTTGATTGCCTTGAGTGGAGGTTTTTTCTTTTATGCAACCCATGGACGAGGTTATGCTTGGATAGTTTTATTTTTTTTGTGGTCTTGCTTTGCTGTTTTCAAAATTATTTCAAATCAGAATAAAGCCATTTTTGGTGTTTTAGTGACGACGACACCAACAACTCAATCTAAAAAATGCTGGTTTTTATGGTCTGTATCTATTATTTTGGGTTGTTATACCATTCCTATTTTTGTTTATGTTTGGTTTGGCTCTTTGCTTGGCTTGTGGATTATTGGAACAAATAAAATCCGAATAGAAAGTGTTATAGTGTCTTTTATTTCAGGAATAATTATTCTGATTCTGTATTCTCCAATTCTTATTTTTAATGGACTCTCAGCCATTGTTTCTAATTCTTGGGTTGCTCCTTTACATCTTCAAAAATGGTTACAAAGTTTGCCTTTTTATTTATGGGATGTACATGGAATTGTTGGTATTTTGGCTTTAATAATTTCTCTAATTTTATTTTTTGACAAGAAAGAGTTTAGAAAAGTAGTTATTTACTTTTGGTGTATTGCTTATTCTCCTTATCTGATTGTATTTATTCAGAAAGTATTGCCTTTTGAAAGAGTTTTTTTGTACAGACAAGTAGCTGAAATTTTGATGCTTTGTTTTTGTATAGGAATTCTGACAGAAAAATACCTTACTAAACTATTTTATAAAAAGTCTCTTCAAATTATATTTATTTCTCTAGCTATTCTTTATAGTGCTTTTAGAATGTATGGACAATATTATCATTGGAATATCAGAACGAATGTTTATCAGTTTACAGAGCCTTTAGCCAAAACTATTTATAATCTAAAACCAAGCTCTGTATTGGTTTTAGAAGATACTTATAATGTCTTTCTAAGGTATTATTTCAGAGATTTAGATACAAAAGTTGAGGTTTTACCAAATCCAAAAACAGAATATCAAATTATTATTTTACCTAATGAAAAAGAATTTCCATTGTCTAAAACAGATAGTTTGAACTATTCTATTTTCTATCAAGATGATTTTGTAAAAGGATTTGAGAGAAAATAAATAATTATTTGTTGAGCCACCAAAGCGAAAAATTCAGAACACTAGCAAAACTCACCCACAAAATGTAGGGAATCATTAAAAGACCTGCTATTTTATGAATTCTATAAAAATGTATTGTGGTGAGAATAATAAAAGTGAGAAGCGTAATTATTTCTATAAAAGCAAAAAAGAGTAGATGATGTTTGAAAAAGATAAATGACCAACAAAAATTTAGGATAAGCTGAACTGCAAACAGACCTAATGCAATACGCACTTTATTATCACTCATGTCAAAAATTTGTTCTTTTCCATTATCTGTTCCTTTATGCCAAACAAGCGCAGCCGAAATGCCCATCAAAAAATATAAAAGAGTCCAAACAGGGGCAAAAAGCCAACTTGGAGGGTTGAAAAAGGGCTTTTCGATGGTCTGAAACCAACTTGTTACACCTTCTGCTGTAGCAAGTCCTGCAACGATACCAATAACCTCACAGATAATAACTAAAATTAAGGCTTTAATGATAAATGATTTTCTGTTTTGCATATTTATAAAAGTAAAAAATAGAAGTTGAAAAAATAAATTTATAGCAACAACATTTTTTAAACTTCTTTGTTATAGGTTCTGTAAATCATTTTTTTAACTAAATTTTTATTTTTATGTCAACTTGGACAATAGACCCAATGCACTCCGAAATTCAATTTAAAGCCAAACACATGGTAATCTCTACTGTTACAGGCTCATTTTTAGAGTTTTCTGGAAAAATGGAGAAAGTATCTGATGACAAAACCAATTTTGAAGATTCAACAATTTCTTTTGAAGCTAAAGTAGATAGTATCGATACTGGTGTAGAACAGCGTGATGAGCATCTGCGCTCTAATGATTTTTTTGAAGCAGAAAAATATCCAACTATTACTTTCAAATCTACTTCTTTTAAGAAAAATGGCTCTGATGATTCATATAATATGGAAGGAGATTTGACTATAAAAGGAATAACAAAACCAATTTCTTTAAAGGTAGAATATGGTGGAACAGCAGTAGATATGTATGGACAAACTAAAGCAGGCTTTGAGCTTAATGGAAAAGTAAACCGTCAAGAGTTTGGATTAGTTTGGAGTGTTACAACAGAAGAAGGTGCAGTCATAGTGTCTGATGATATAAGACTTGTTGCCGAACTACAACTTGTAAAACAAGATTAAATAAAAGAATCATAAAGGAAAAACAATTAAGATTTTTAAAGCCTTTGTTTTGATGAGAAATCATAAAACAAAGGCTTTTTTTTTGTATTTAGGTCTTAATTTAGTTGTCTAAACAATTAAATTAAATGTCTTTTTGGCGTAATAATTAGGTTTTTTTTGATTTTATGTGATTTTTATTGAAAATAAATGATTGTACGTACAACTATTTTTTTATCTTTGCGTATAACTAATCAAGAGCAACCAAATAACAGAATAGATAACTTCAAAATTTCTATTTTTTCTGTTATTATTTGTTCCATCATTTTTTTAATCACTTTCAGACAAACACTTTTTATTATGGCTACTTGGAATATTGACCCAATGCACACTGAAATTCAGTTTAAAGTAAAACACCTTGTAATCTCTACCGTAACAGGTTCTTTTCAAGAGTTTTCAGGAAAACTAGAAGCTACTAAAGATGACTTGACAGATGCAAAAATTTCTTTTGAGGCAAGCATAGACAGTATCACAACAGGAAATGGACAGCGTGACGGACATTTAAAGTCTGACGATTTTTTTGGCGCAGAGAAATTTCCAAAACTTATTTTCGAATCTACTTCTTTTGAGAAAAAATCAGGAGATGAGTATGAGTTAAAAGGAAACTTGACTATTAAAGGCACAACAAAACCAGTTACATTAGATGTAGAATATGGTGGAACAGCAAATGATATGTATGGAAACACAAAAGCAGGTTTTGAGCTAAAAGGAAAAATCAATCGTAAAGATTTTGGTTTGACTTGGAATGGCGTAACTGAAGCAGGTGGAGTAGTAGTAAGTGAGGAAGTAAAATTACTTATGAACGTACAGGTAGCAAAAGTAGTAGAAGAAACAGTTTAGAGTTAAATTAGTGAAGAATAGGGAATAAAAAATGACATTGCTTCTTTGGAAGTAATGTCATTTTTTTGTTTATAATAGCTAATTCTATTTTAACCGTCGTTGAGACTCAAATGCAGCCGTCAACGAGGATTTAAACTATCATTTTCCTTACCCTACTTCTTTATTGCTACAAAAGTTTCTTATTCTAATACTCAAATTAACATAATATTTTATACTTTGTAGGATGTTTTGGTGTGGATTCATTTTTATAAAATTAGATTCTTTCTAAAATCAACCTTATTATTTCACCTTCTCCCCTTCTTATATTCTCCTTATTTATTTGTTGAGATAAGTCGTCAAAAATTATTTTATCGATAAGACCGATTTTGAAAAGATCGTTTAAAGTGCGAGTTGTTGTTTTTCCAAATGTACTTCTATTTTTATGGATAATATTTGTATTTTCTTCATCTACGTAAAGTGGAGGGTAAATTACATAACCTCCTAAAGAATCATATTCTTTGATTTCTTCTTCCTCATCTTCTATAGCTTTCTCTATTTCTCGTCTTTCTATATTGACATAGAAGCTGTTTAAGAATAGGTAATTATTTTTTCAAAAAAGAGGTAAAATAGTTATCATTGTAAATCTTCACATTTGCAATTTCTAACTCTTTACCTCTATGTACGTAAACTTATCAAAAAAAACTATAACAGAAAATATTTTACCCTATTTAACTCAATTTAAAAAAGGTCGTAAGCCTAAAGTAGCTCTTTGGCGCATTGTTAAAGCTATTATTTATCGTCTTAAAACAGGTACTCAATGGAGAAATTACCTATCAAACAATTTTTTGGCAGAACCTCAATTAGCTGGAATACAGTCTATTACCACTATAATAAATGGTCAAAGTTGGAAAGCTGGAAGAATTTATGGACACATTATTTATCTAAGAATCGTTCTGATATAGACCTTTCTATTTGTCATTTGGATGGTAGTCATTCGCCAGCTAAACAAGGAGGAGAAGGAGTAGCTTATTCAAGCAGAAAAAGATGTAAGACAACAAACTCGCTATTTCTGACCGATAAAAATGGAATTCCAGTAGCGATGTCTGTGCCTCAAGGTGGAAATCATCACGATGCTTTTGAACTTGAAAAAAATATGCAAACTATGATAGTAGATTTGAACAAGGCAAATATCAGACAAGAAGGAATTTTTCTTAATGCAGATGCTGCTTTTGATACAAATTCATTTCGTTCTTTTTGCTCGCATATGGACATTGTGGATAACATAGATTTTAATAAAAGAAACCGAAAAGATATTGATAATCAACCATTTAAAGATGAAAAAATGTATGATTTACGTTTTGCAATAGAAAGAACTAATGCTTGGTTAGATGCTTTTAAGGCAATATTGATACGATATGAAACTAAAATTCATACTTGGCAAAGCCTACATTATTTAGCTTTTACTTTGATATTTATCAGAGATAGACACAAAAGAAAAACTAATTCTTAAACAACTTCATAATATTCTTCTATTTTTTTCTTTGCCTTACTCTTTTTTTCCTCTGATAGCTCTTTGTTTTTAGAAATTTTGTCTGCTTCTCCTTGATAAAAAAAATATTGCTCTTTCGTAAACATCCCTGTTCTGTAGTATAATTCCATATCAAAAGCATTATACAAAAATCTCAAAACAAAACTTTGCTCAACACTATCTTTTTTAGTTTCTGTATGATTTTTCTCTAACTCTTGAAGTAATTTTTCTTCTCCCTTTTGAGATAAAAGTTCAATTTTATAGAGTTGATGAGCTATTTCTTTAGCTTCTTCAAGAGTTAGATTTTGTGCCATTAAATTGAAATTAAAGATTAAGAAAATGAATAGAATAAGATATTTTTTCATCTTTGAAATAATTTGCATTCTGAAATTAACTGATTACTGACTTCTTAATCAGCATAAAAAATTCGTTTTACTCGCTCACTTACATTGGTCAAAATCTCATACGGAATTGTCCCAATAGTATTGGCAAGGTCGGTTACAGTTGGATACTCTCCAAAAATAATGACTTCATCGCCCTCTTTTGCATCTTCAATATCAGTTACATCTACCATACACATATCCATACAAATATTTCCAATCGTAGGTGCAAGTTCTCCATGCAAATAAACCTTTCCTACTCCATTTCCAAAACGCCTATCATATCCATCAGCATAACCAATGGCAATAGTAGCAATTTTGGAGATACGCTCTACTTTTCCTTTTCTTGAATAGCCAATACTTTGTTCGGGATGAACTACTTTTATTTGCGAAATGGTTGCTTTCAATGAACTAATAGGCAATAAATATTCTTGTGCTTTTTTGGAAGCATCCACTCCATATAATCCTAAACCCAAACGCACCATTTCGAAATGTGCATTTTTGAAGCGAATAATCCCTGCTGAATTGACAGCATGACGAAGGAAAGAATAGCCTAATTGTTTCTCTAATTCGGCAGCCCATTCCTCAAATTCTTTGATTTGTTGGAGTGAAAAATCGTCCATTTGTTCATCATCTGCTGCTGCTAAATGTGTAAATACACTTGCTACTTCTAAGGATTCGCCAACAGACTGAATCAAATCTAACAAAATAGGCAAATCATTTGTCGAAAAGCCCAAACGAGTCATTCCTGTATCTAATTTTAAATGGATTTTGAATACATCTTTTACATCTGCTCCAAACTCTGCTAGATTAAGCTCATACGTTTTTTCTTTTGCATATTCTGCATATCTTTTTAGGGTTGCAACACTATAAATTTCAGGTTCAAGTTTATGAATATACATTTTTTCAAAACTATCTACTGAAGGATTCATAACCATAATTGGCGTTCTTATTCCTTCATTTCGCAGCGAAATTCCTTCGTCTACATACGCCACAGCCAAATAATCTACTCTATGATATTGTAGCAAATGAGCAATTTCGAAGTTTTTTCCACTTCCATATCCAAAGGCTTTTACCATTGCCATAACTCTCGTTCTGGGAGAAATAAGTGAACGAAAATAGTCTAAATTATGTGCTAAATTATTAAGATTGATTTCTAGTTTTGTTCCATGTACTTTTAACTCTAAAGCATCTACAATTTTTTCAAACTCAAATCTTCTTGCTCCTTTTATTAGAATAGCTTCATTACCAAAACGAATATCTCCATCTGCAAAATCACTCAGAAAATCTTCTGTGGTAGCAAAAAACTCTACATCAATAAGCATTTCTGTATCAGGAATAAGCATTCTCTTGATATTTTCTCCAACTGCAATAACACGCTCTACTCCTTTTTTTGCACACAATTGAAATATTTTCTCATATAATCCTTTTTGATTTTCTTCTGGCATATCCGACAAAATAACAGTTCGTTTTGGCTTGTTACTTTGTTGTAATAAAAAATCTAAAGCGACATTGAGTCCTGCAAAATCATTATTATAGGTATCATCAATTAAGCTACAATTAAAAATTCCTTGTTTGAGCTCAAGGCGCATCTCCACAGCTTTTAGCTTATTTATTTTTTCTTGAATTTCTTTTTCTTTGTATTCAAAAAGTAACATAGTAACAACACAATGCAAACAGTTTTCTACATGTGCAGGATTAGAAAAAGGAAGGTAAAAATTGAGTTTTTTATCAGTATGAGGGTCATACAAGCCCACATTTACACCCCCCACATTTGGGTCAAGGTAACGCATATCGACAGCAGATGGATAAATAGCTACATCTTGAGTAGTCCAACCAAAAAAATGAGGGTCACCTTTTCGTTCTTTTAAATAAAGAATTGCTGTATTTACTGCTGAATAAATATCTCTTGAAATAAGAAACTTACAGTGTTCAAATAATTTTGCTTTTTCGGTTGCCTTTTCTATTCGACTTTCAAAACCCTCATCATGGGCGCTTCCTAAATTCGTAAAAATTCCAATATTAGGCTGGATGATAGGCTCTAAGTATTCCATTTCCCCAGGTTGTGAAATTCCTGCTTCAAAAATAGCAAGTGTATGTTCTTCTGAAAGTTCCCAAACCGATAAAGGAACACCAATTTGAGAATTATAACTCTTTGGGCTTTTGATAATTTGAAAACTATCTGATAAAAGCTGTGATAACCATTCTTTTATAATGGTTTTGCCATTACTTCCAGTAATTCCAATAACAGGAAGTTTAAACTGTTTTCTGTGGTGAGCAGCCAGTTCTTGTAAAGCACGAATACTATTTTTGACAAGCAGAAAATGTGCACCTTGTGCTTCCTCATCATTTTTAAAATGTCTTAAGGCAGCTGTTTCGTCTTCGATTATGAAATATCGAACACCTTTATTATACAAACCTTTGATAAAATTATGCCCATCTTGGCGTTTTCCTTTTATAGCAAAAAAGATTGTATCGTGAGGAATAGAAAGTTTACGACTATCTGTTAGTAATTGTTTGTAACGAAATTCTTTGTAGTAATCGGTAATATAAGCGACATTAGAAACGAGAGAAGAAGTAGGCATAAATTCGGTTTTGATATAATTTTATTTGCTATTATTTGGGAATGAAAAGATACGAAATTTTACAAAAATAAATTCTAATTATTGCACTACTTCACGATACTCTCTGACAGCACGAAAAATAGCAGAAGCTAAAATCGCTTGTCCGTATTCGCTATTGAGATATACTTCTTCTTTTGCGTTACTCATAAAACCTAATTCTACCAAAACGGCTGGCATTTTTGTGTTTTGAAGAACAAATAAGTTATGTCCTCTGTCATCTGTTGTTTGAAGTTTTAATACTTTTCTTTTTGCTCGTTCAGAAAGTTGTTTTATCAATTTTTTGGCAAAAATTTTACTGAATTTTATGTCGTGATTATGAATATGAACCTGCGAACCATAAATACTTTTTATAGGATTGTGGTTGGCATGAATACTAATAAATAAATCAGCACTTGAATCATTTGCTATTTTTGCTCTATCTTCTAAGCTCACAAAAGTATCATTTTTACGAGTATAAACTACTTTTACATTTTCTAATAAATTTTCTAAATAACCTCCCAGTTGTAAAGCAACAGGTAAAACCACATCTTTCTCTTGTTTAAACCTTTTTAAGTCTGAACATTCGTTTCCAACATCATAGCCTCCATGTCCTGCATCAATGACAACTACAAATAATTTTTTTTGAGTAGTATCTAAAAAAGAAAAACTACTTCCTATCAGAAAAATGACTAAAAAAGAGCTAAATAAAGCAAAATATTTAATTTTAGAAAAGTAGTAATATTTCATTTTTTGGATAGATAGATTTATAATTACATTTTAGAGACAAACTAAAGTACAAATTTTTTGCTAGAATGTTTTTTTGATTCTATTTTAACGAACCAAAAAAGGCTTTCCATTTTTAAAAATAGAAAACCTAATTTATAGTTTAACTTTAAGAATTTATTAGTCATTCACTGATCATAAGCATATATTTTTCTTTGTTTTCAAAAATTATCCAAAGATTAATAAGCAAAAGAACAAAACCTATAATCATTCCTGAAGAATCTTGAAAAATATGAAAAAATACAATTCCTATAGTAATAGGAAAAATCATGATAGCAGCCAAAGCACGAGTTTTTGGAATGATAATCAAGATTCCTGCAACAATTTCTACGATAGCAATTAGAGCCATAATCCAACCAGATTCTACAAAAGCAATCATTAGTTTGGTAGCAGCTTCTGGCATCTCAGGCATAGGCATGTAGTGAAGAAATTTATTAAGTCCACCATTAATCATCATTAGACCAAAAAGAAGACTGACAATAAAGAGAATTTTACTTTTCATTGTTTTGATTTAAAAAATTGAGTTTATGAATTGATATAAAAGACTAAAATTTTATACGCAATTTATGAAATATAGTTGTAGGTACAATTATAATTTATTTCAAATAACTCAAAAGCTGAATAGCTTCCATTGCAGACCTAACATCATGAACACGCAAAATTTTTGCTCCATTTTGAAGTGCTATTGTATTGAGAATTGTAGTTCCGTTTAAGGCTTCTGAAACAGGAATATCAAGGCGTTTATAAATCATAGATTTACGAGAAAGACCTGCTAAAATAGGTAATTCCAACTGCTCAAAAATGGCTAAGTTTTTTAAGAGAAAATAATTTTGGTCTATCGTTTTGGCAAATCCAAAGCCTAAATCAAGAATAATTTCTTCTACCCCATAATTTTTCAATGTCATTATTCGATTATGAAAATACGTCATCATTTCTGCAATGATATTTTCATAATTGGTTAGTGTTTTCATTGTTTGAGGTGTTCCTCTCATGTGCATCAAAATATATGGTACTTTCAAACTTGCTACCGTTTCAAACATCTGGCTATCCAAATTACCCCCAGAAACATCATTTATCAAATCAGCACCTGCATTTATGGCTTCTCTAGCTACTTTTGAACGAAAAGTATCAATAGAAATGATAGCGTTTGGAAATTCTTTCTTTATAGAATTGATTGGTGATACAATTCTATTTATTTCTTCTTCGATAGAAATATCATCAGCATTTGGACGAGTAGAATATCCTCCAATATCCAAAATAGTTGCACCTTCTTCTAACATTTGAGATGCTTTCTCTAAAACTTTTATATCTGTATTTATTCGACTCCCTTCATAAAAAGAATCAAGTGTAACATTCAAAATCCCCATTACAATTGGTTTTTGTAAGGAAATGAGTTGATTTTTTAGACGTAGGGTAGGGATGATTGAGGTTTGCAATAAGAATTAATTTATAGTTTTTTGTCTAAATCAAATTAGCTACACTAACTTTTATAAATATAAAAGGCAACGTAGCTAATTTTTTTATTCATGTATTTGTACTTAATTATTAAGCATTTACCATTGCTTCTTTTTCTACCAAGTAACGTTCTGCATCAAGAGCAGCCATACAACCTGTTCCTGCTGCTGTTACAGCTTGACGATAAATTTTGTCTTGAGCATCTCCAGAAGCAAAAACTCCAGGAATATTAGTAAGTGTGCTATCATTTTGTGTAATTAAATAATTACTTTCGTCCATATCTAATTGCCCTACAAAAATATCTGTATTTGGTTTGTGTCCAATGGCTACAAAAAATCCTTCTACAGCAATCTCATAACTTTCATTCTTTTGATTATTTAGAAGACGAACCGAAGTTACATTTTCTCCATCTCCCAAAATTTGCTCTGTTTCTGTATTCCAAAGAATATCGATGTTGTCTTTTGTCATGACACGTTGTTGCATGATTTTGGAAGCACGAAGTTCATCACGACGAACAATCATATATACTTTCTTACAAAGTTTTGCCAAATAACTTGCTTCTTCACAAGCAGTATCTCCACCACCTACAATTGCAACCGTTTGTCCTCTAAAGAAAAAACCATCACAAACAGCACAAGCAGAAACACCTTTTCCATTGTATTCTGCTTCAGAAGGCAAACCTAACCACTTTGCAGCAGCACCAGTAGAAATAATAACTGATTCGGCTTCTATTCGTATTCCAGAATCGTCATAAGCAACATGAACTCCTCCAGTTTTGCTAAATTCTACCTTTTCGATAACTCCATAACGCAAATCTGTTCCAAAACGACCTGCTTGTTTATCCAAATCCTGCATCATTTTAGGACCCATTACACCATCAGCATAACCTGGGAAGTTTTCTACATCATTTGTGATAGTAAGCTGCCCTCCAGGTTGTTGTCCTTTATATAAAATTGGTTCTAGTCCTGCTCTAGCTGCATAAATAGCTGCTGTATAACCTGCTGGACCTGAGCCAATAATTAGGCATTTTGTTGTATGTATTTCTGACATAATTCTTTTTTTATTTTTTGGTTGTTAATATAAAAATGTTTTTAGTTGGTTATCTTTTCCCTTTAATCAACGTATCAACATAATTTCATATAAGTTACAAAATAAACGATTTTTTATGAGAAATGGTTTTGAAACTACTAAATATCAGATTTTTATTAGAATTTCAACTCTTCTCCTTCATAAAACTCTAATACTTTTATTCTAAAAATAAATTCATACTTAGCTCTAAGTAAATCAGCTTGTGCAACAGAAAGGTTATTTTTTACTACTGTATACTCTGTACTGTTGGCTGCCCCTGCTTCAAGTCTTTTTTCCATTACTCTAACAGTTTCTTCCAATGCTTTTACTCTTTGCTGACTAGCTTCAAAAGAAGCTTTTGCAGCACGAGCCGAAATATAAGCCTGTTCAATGGTTTGATAAAGTTGAGTACGAACAAGTTGAGAGTTTAATTGAGCATTTTGTGTCTGGATTTGCGCTCGTTGAATGTTATTATCTACTTGAAAACGATTAAAGATAGGAATTTGAAGATTTAATCCTAGATTATATCTAAAAGATTCATTGAGTTGATTAAAAAAGCCAAACTTTTCTGTACCCAAAGCTACATTAGGACGAACTACATAATCTGTTGGAATACCTGTATCATTTGCAATATAACCTAATGTATCTACACCTATAATAGTAGATTGGGTAGGGTCAAAACGTGTTTTTTGATTACTTGTATAATTCGAACCTGCTCCTCCTATTAAAGAAAGTGTAGGTATTCTTCCTGCTTCTGCAATATCAATTCCCTTTTTTGCTACTTCAATGCTGATATCTGCTCCTTTTATATTAGGTTGTGTAGTTTCGGCAATCTGATAGATTTGATATGGATTTTTAGAGTCTAAAACTGCTGAAGGGTCATCTACTTGTGGAGTAACAATATCAAACTCTTCAGTGGGTGAAAGTTGCATAAGTTGGCGAAGTTGTAATTTTGCTAACATTAAATTATTTTCTCCTAAAATAATCTGTTGTTGATCAGCTGCTAATTGTGCCTCCAAATCATATAGATTTGCTCTAGGCAGAACACCTGCTTCTACAAGTTGTGCTGTTCTATCATATTGTGCTTGTGTGCTTGTCTTCTGACGACGAGCATTGGCTGCAATTTCTTTATTCAAAACAACCTGTAGATAGTTACTAGCAATATTTAGCATCAAGTCATTTTGAGATTGTCCATAGTTGAGCTTATCTGCTTCTACTTGAAGTTGATTTTGTTCAATTGTATTCTTTAGACTAAAACCATTAAAAAGAGTAACAGAGGAATTTAGAGACAAATTATTGGTTTGAATACGCTGATTTACAAAGCTATTTGAAAAAGGGTCAATCGAACGTCCCCAATTATAGTTATGAGAAATAGATGCATTAGCATTTGGTAATCTGTTATCTTTTGATTGTTTCAATGCTAATTCAGAATTCTCAATACCAAGTTCACTTATTTTAAGTTGTATATTCTGACGAAGTGCATACGAGATACAAGAGTCAAGTGACCATTCTGTTGTATTTTGAGCAATTGTTTGTCCTGATAACAAGAAAAAACAAACACTAAAAAAAAAGCTAGTTAGTAATACCAGCTTCTTACCTTTTTTACATTGCATATCTTTCATAGTTGATTTAAAATTCTTGAGTATATATTTTCTTATTAGAAGAAGCCAAAATAAATAAAATCTATTTATATAGAGCTACCAAATCAGTAATTGATTTGTTAAACTTTTTAAAAGAAAATTACAATTTTATCAATATTAATTTTCACGAGTAAAAAATGTATATATAAATTGCTGATTTACAGGTTTTTAATTGAGATTGTTAAAGAACATTTAGAAAAAAGTAGACGTAGTAAACAACATCTTTTTTATGACTTTATCATTTGAAAAAATGATTAATAACACTCAATTAAAAGTTATTATTCACCAATCACTTTCTCCTTCTTATATATAGGAACAAAGAAACCAATTTGAAAAATAATATCTCTAGTTTGGATAGTTCGCTCTGAATCTGATAAATATCTATTGAGTTTATAATCAAAAGTATTAATGTTATTGAGTCCGTATCTATATCGTATAGAAGCCTGAATACTTATATTTTCAAAATTAAAAGAAGGAACAATTCCTATTATTGCTCCATAATTAAGCTTTTCAAACTGATTGTCTGAATTTGTATCATAGAATCCACCTACATGTATATTAGGAGCAACTACTTTTCCAAATGAGTTTTGTAAATAAGCAACTGAGCCTCCAGCTTCCAAAGAAAGCGAAAACCAATCTTTAATAGAATAAGAATATACTCCTAATAAATTAAAATCATAAGTAGAAATGGAATAGTCTACTTTGCCTTCTGTAAGAGCAATTTGATATAAAGTGTTATTACTTCTATACTTTCCCACATTAATTTCGGGCTGAATACTAAATTTTGAATTAATTCTATAATTAGTAAAAACAGTAATAGAAGAACCAATACCTGTTGTATTTTGATCATTTTCTAAAGGACTAGCTATTTCAAGTTTTCCAATGCTAATGCCCCCACGAAATCCGATACTAAAATTTGTACGTATTTTTTTTGTAAGTAAGGCAGAATCTAAAGAAGCAGAAGAGCTTAATGCCTCTATTTGTAGAGAATCATTTGTGTTACCGCCTTGAGATTGTGAAAAAGCAGACGAAATAAAAAATAAATTAGTCAAAAGACTAAATAATAATAAAAAAAATAAATTAAAAGAATTTGTCTGTAAGTGATTTATATACAGGTGTTTAAGTGTGTTTTTTTGATTGATGTACCACATAGAATTTAATATTTCTGAAAAAAAATGAAAGAATTTTGATTTTTTTTTAACCAAATGCAACCTTTTTTAGTAGTTGTTGGGTCTTATAAGCATAACAGACAGTTCGCTTGTCTGCAAAGCTACTACATTCGTGATAAAGGCTTTAGAAACTTCTCAAAAAATAATTTAAAAAACTAAAATTTTTTAAGATATAGAATGAAAAACATTCAAATAACTTGAAAAAAAATAAAAATTATTTTTGAAAAACGTTTTGTAAGTCTCAAAACTAATAATTACCTTTGCATTCACAAGTGTAAACTACTAAGTGCGCAAAAAATTGATATTCAATTACACTAAACTCTATTGTTCCATGAACAAAAATCTTTTTATTTATTCATTCAAGTACCTTGCTGTTTTATTAGCATTGGTTACTTTCTCATCTTGTGAACGTGATGAGTTCACAGAAGCAGATGCTTATGCTTTAGAGCAACAACGTCTTGAGCTTGAAAACACTCGTAATCAAGATAACTTAAACAACGATGTAACTCGTTTAGAGCAAACTCTTAGAGTTCGTCAACAAATAGAAGCTCTTACTCGTGCTAATGCAGGTGGTAGAGTTCTTTATTCTGTTGTTGTAGTTCCAGGTAGTGATGCTGCTTTCTCTAGTGGTCGTTTTGAAGAAGTTGAAGGTCTTGACGGTGCTGTCGTTACTGTATCTCAATTTACATCAGGTGATGTTACTGGTCAGTCAGGTATCAGCCAAGAAGTTACTACTAACGCTGCTGGTGTTGCTTCATTCGAACTTTACAGTGGTGAAGTTACTGTAAGTATCGTATCTGATAACTATGGTACTGTAAACTATACAGCTAACCTTACTCCAGATGGTGGTGTTGCTAATGGCGCACACGTTGCTGTAAGTAATGTTATTCCTGTATTTGAAGATCCTACTAATCCTCCAGCTGGTACTCCTGAACTTGCTGAAATCAAAGGATTTGCTTTTGCTGAAACAGATATTACTTTCGGTAATAACTTTGAAGAGCCAGCTCCAGACGGCGTTAAAGTACGTGCTTTCATTGACGTAAACGCTGCTTTTATGGCAAAATACGTTAATCCAATGAACGGTACTGACGAAGGTACTAACATCAATGGAAATATTACTAAGTCAGGTATCGTAAGACGTATCGCTTATGAGAATGCTGTTTCTACTACTGGTACTACTGTTCTTACTGATTTGACAGATGATAGTGGTGTTGATGTAACTGATGGAGCTACTCAAGGTGGTTTCTATAGTGTTAATGTACCAGGTACTGCATCTGGTCTTCCAATTAAGATGAAGTTTGATGATTTCGCTGCAAATCGTACTTACGTATTTGGTAACGGTATCACTCAAACAGGTTCTACTGATGGTGATTTCGGTACAGGTACTAAACGTTTCCTTTACACTCAGAATACTGAGATGGGTGGAACTCAAACTCCAACTCCTTTCTTTACAGGAGAATCAGACTTAGCTGCTGTTTACTCTACTGTAAACTTTGACTTCGTTACTACTGACGCTACTGCTACTGCTAGTATCACAGGTGGTGATAGAGTTTCTGCTATTTCTGTAAGTGATGGAGGTTATTATTATGAAGCTCCTACTGTAACTATCGGAACTTCTGCAAGTGGTGTTACTGCTACTGGTAGAGCTAACTTGGTAGATATTCCTGCAACTGCTACTGGTGATGCTGCTGATGCAAGAGACAGAGGCTTGAAAATGGTAGGTAGTGTTACTGTAACAAGTGGTGGATCAGGTTATGCTGCTGCTCCTTCTGTTACATTTACTCGTAAATCGTATACAGGTCGTGTAGGTGGTGTTCCAGTTGCTAATGGTACTGGTGCTGTAGCTGCTCCTAGCTCTCAAATCACTTATATCCGTATCATGGATGGTGGATTCGGAATGACTCCTTCAGTTGCTCCTGGTACTCCAGTTACAGGTGTAGGTGCATATACAGGTGTTGCTCCTGGTGTTGTATTCAACAACAATATTATTCCAACAGGTGGTTCTTTAGCCACTGCTACTGCTATTGTTGATGAAACTGTAGGTACTGTTACTGAAGTTCAAGTTACTAATGGTGGTGATGGATATGATGACACAAGCCTCAATATTACATTTAATTATGGTGAGAATGCTAATGTCTCAGCAACAGATAATGATTTAGGTGGAACTGCTGCTGCTTTGTTTAGAGTAGGTGCTTCTGGTGAATTACTTTGGAATATATCTGCTGTAGGTGATAGAACACTTAATCACCCAGCTCCAGCTGGAGGAGAAGTAACATTTATAAAAGGATCAAATTATACATTTGTACCTAGTATTACAATAACAGGACTTACTGCTCCTGCTGGTGCAACTCTTCCTACATTTAATGCTACAGTTACTAATGGCGAAGTCACTTCTATTGAAATTCAAGGTGCTACATCTGGATGGGGAGCTGCTGGTGATGAGTTTACTGGTACTATCAACATTAATGCTAACCCTGATGCTGTAGGCGTTTCTGCTGAAGGCTTTACTCAAGGTGGAAGCATTGATAGCTATATCCTTACTAACTATGGTACTACAAATGATGTCTATCAGTCAACTGTAACAGCTGCTGGTGAATCTTTTGATTACTTGACTACTCTTAATGATGGTTCTGGTACTATCGTTGATGGAAATGGTGTTGCTGTAGCTCCTGCTGACTACGCAGAAAATAGTGATTTCATCGTAGTATTTGAAAATCCAACTGCTGCTGGTGGTGTTAATGCTTGGGGTTACCCAATCTTTGATAACTCTGGTAATAGCTTAGTAGGTTTGTTCATTGTAAACCAAGGTATTGGTTATACTAATCCTGCTCCTGCTGCATACAACTTCTGGGTAATTCCTGCTGACCTTGACGGTAACAAAGGAACTGCTTTAGCTGAGTATGCTGGTCTTGCTGACGGTGGTGCAAATGCAAATGCTTCTGCTTCTCTTAATGCAACTAACTTGACTATCACTTTTGATACTCCAGGTTCTGGTTATGCAGTTCGTCCTGAATTCAGACTTTCTGGTGGAAATCAGTCTGCTGAAGATTTAGCTGCTATCAATACAGCTATTAATGGTGCTATTCGTAACAACCTTACTTTTAACGAAGCTGGTGAGATTACTAATACTTCATTATCTTATACAGGTGCATTGCCATTCTCTGCTGCTGATTTAGCTACTAACCCAGTAAACGTTGCTATTAGTGTAGCTCGTTTAGAAAATGAGTTTACTGCTTCTGCTAACAGTCGTAATGGTACTTACCTTACACCTTATGCAGCAGATGCTTCTACATATGCAGCTGGCTTCAAGTACTGGTTAAATAGTAACCCAACTACTGATGCAACTGCGTTCTTTACTGCAATTGCTGGTACTGTTCCTGAAATTACTGGAACATATATTACTCCTCCTACTTTCAATGTAACATTTGGTGATCAAGATGCTACTACTGGTGGAACTGGTACTGCTACATTGAATCCAAGTGCAATGATTGATGGCTTAACTTATACACCAGGTTCTTTCCCTACTACTGCAGTAACGGTTAATGGTGTTACAGTTACTTCATTCTTGTATAATGGTAATGATCCTTACTACAATGCAATGGGTGAGCGTTTCAGAACTATCGGTGGAGCTAGTAGCTTTGACGTATATTCTGGTATGACTTATATCCGTGACGTAAACTACGGTACTGGTATCGAATTAGAATAATTTTAGTCTAACGGCTTTAATGATTCATATTTGAATCCTTTATATATAAAAAGAAGGCTAAGGGCAACCTTAGCCTTTCTTTTTTGTCAAATTATTTTATAAAAATTAATGCTAATCAAATTATTAATTAAAAATTTTATGCGTTATTTATCTTCTTTGTTATTTGTAATTGTTGTAATTACTTTTTATTCTTGTACAGGTTCTACAGAAAATAAAGATTCTGAAAGTGAACAAAACGAAGAAATTGAAACTCTAGCTGCTAACTGGAATGATACTACCACTATGGGAAAAGTAATCAATAGATATTATGAAGATTCTTTACTTAAAGATGGTAAAATAGCTATGGAGATTGAAGATCCTCTTATGAATAGTAGATTGCCTTATCGCTATCCACAAATACAAAAGGTATTGCGTCCAAGATTTAAAAAAGTATCTCCTACTGTAGGTTATATGCCTGTTTTGATGACTACTTCAAAAGATAGTGTAATTGTAGATTTTCAAATTACATGGAAAAAAGGAGAGTTTGTAGTTACAGATAAGTTTTTACAAAAAGTAGGAAATGAGCCACGTTATGAATGGATAGAAAATGATGGTTATTGGGTGCGAAGAGATGTTATAGATGAAGAAAAATAGTGTTTTGTAAGTAATTACTTTCTACGACAAGCCTTTTAATTGAAAAATTAGAAGGCTTTTTTTATATTTTATTGAAAAAGGCTGTTGAAACTAGTGATAAAATTCATGTAAATGGTATTAAATTGATTGTTATGTTTCACTATCTAAAACTATTTCTAATAAATTCCGTTAATCAAATTAATAGAAATTGTATTTCTGACACTAACCTAACTTATATTTAATTGTTTCAACTAGTATTGTTGCTTGAACCAAGTAAATATAAAGTAACATATTTCCATTTATGAAATTACTAAAAGTAGCTTGTGCTGTTTTGAACCAAACTCCAATGCACTGGGAGCGCAATAAAAGAAATATTCTGCAAGCCATTCAGGAGGCAAAAGCACGAAATGTAAGCGTTCTATGTTTGCCCGAACTGTGTATTTCTGGATATGGCTGTGAAGACATGTTTTATTCGCCTAATGTTTTGGAGCAGTCTATACGAGTTTTGTATGAAGTTTTGCCCCACACAAAGGGAATTATTACTTGTTTGGGACTTCCCATGATGTATCAAAACCGAACTTTCAATGCCTGTGCGCTTTTGGTAGATGGAAAAATAGCAGGTTTTGTAGCTAAACGTTTTTTGGCTGGAAATGGAATTCATTATGAACCTCGTTGGTTTACACCTTGGGTCGCTGATAAACATATAAATCTGTCTATTCAAAACCCAAAAACAAAAGAAACAGAAAATTATCTTTTTGGAGATATTTATTTTGATATTGGAGGAATAAAAATTGGTTTTGAAATTTGTGAAGATGCGTGGGTAGCTCATCGCCCTGGACGTGCTTTATCTAATTATGGAATTGATGTAATTATGAATCCTTCTGCTTCTCATTTTGCTTTCAATAAAATAAATGTACGTAAACGCTTTGTTTTGGAAGGTTCTCGTGCTTTTGGTGTGGCATATTTGTATGCAAATCTCTTAGGAAATGAAGCAGGAAGAGCGATTTATGATGGAGGGACAATTATAGCCTCAGCAGGAGAAATAGCAAATATTGGTCAGCGTTTGAGTTTTCATGATGTACTTGTTACTGATGCTGTTATTGATATTAATGCCAACCGAATTGCACAATCTCAGGCGAGTATGAATTTTGATTTGCCTTCTACTCAAGATAATAAAATAATAATTCCATACAATTTTCCAAATGTAGAACCTGAACCGTATGACCCAAGTGAATCAAAATGGGAATATAGTGATTCTATTCAAGAAGAAGAGTTTACACGAGCTTTAGCCTTAGGACTCTTTGATTATCTTCGAAAAAGTCGTTCGAATGGCTTTGTAGTTTCGCTTTCTGGTGGAGCAGATTCTGCAGCCGTTGCTTGTTGTGTATATTTATTGATAAAATTAGGTGTTGAAAATATTGGATTAGAAGAGTTTAAGAAAAAACTCTACTACATTTCAGCTATTCAGGATTTGAGTACAGTTGATGAAATTGCTAAAAAATTATTACTTACAGCTTATCAACCCACCGAAAACAGCTCAAACACAACTGAAAATGCAGCAGATAAGTTAGCAGAAGCACTAAATGCAACTCATTATACATTTAATATTAACGAGGTTGTGAAAGAATATCACAAAATTATTGAGCAGGGATTGGATAGAAAACTCACTTGGCAAACTGATGATATTGCGCTACAAAATATTCAAGCTAGGGTTCGTGCGCCTTCTGTTTGGATGATTGCAAATATTTATAATGCTCTTTTGCTTTCTACAAGTAATCGTTCGGAAGCTGCTGTAGGTTATGCAACAATGGACGGAGACACAAGTGGAGGACTTAGCCCCATTGCAGGAATAGATAAACATTTTTTGAGAAATTGGTTAAAATGGTTAGAAATAAAAGGAGTTTTGACTTGGATTAATGATTCTGAATCGTCTTATTTCAAAATTGAAGCTCTAAAATTTATCAATCAGCAACAACCGACTGCCGAACTTCGACCTTTAGAAAATAAACAAACAGATGAAGATGATTTGATGCCTTATGATTTGCTAGATGCTATTGAAGAAGCTGCCATCAGAGATAAAAAATCACCTGCTGATTGCTTGAAGTTATTAAAACTAACTTTCAAGCAATACAACGAAAAGCAACTCAAAGAATGGACAATCAAATTTTTCAGACTTTGGAGTAGAAACCAATGGAAGCGAGAACGTTATGCGCCTTCTTTCCATTTAGATGATAAAAATCTTGATCCAAAAACGTGGTGTCGTTTCCCTATTTTATCTAGTGGTTTTGAATATGAATTGGAACAACTTGGCAATAATTGATTATCTGTTCAAACCCTAAGGCTCTTAAAGAATCTTAGGGTTTTGTTAGTAAAATGGAAGTTTGATATTTTATTTTCTAAATTTCTCTAAGAAGTCATCTCTTATTTCGTCATTTTTCTTAAAATAATCAAAGAGAAAATTTTTTATTTCTGTTTTGGAAAGAGTATTAAAAATACTCTCTATCTCATCTAAAATATTGTTTTTAGGAAGCTCTAGCCACATTTTAGAATCATGTATATAATACAAAACAGCTACTACATGTTTGCAGATATTTCCATCATACGGACATGTACAATTCCATGCAATGATAGTTTCTTCTTCAATCTGAACATAAACTTTGTAATAAGTTGTTCCCAAAACAATGGCAAAAAATTCTCCTAATCCAATGGTATCTATCTCTTGAATATAATCTTGTTCATAGATATAAAATCCTCTGTCTAAAAAACGAGTTTCGATATGTTTTTCAAAATCGGTTATTTTCATAGAATTATTCTTATAGATTTTCTGATTCTTCTGTTCTAGTTTCTTCTTCTCTTTCTTCATTCAAAAACGAAATATCAATCCAGTAATTTTCTGGGTTTTCTAAATCTATATAAATGGGTAGTGTTTCTCTTTCTTCTAAAAGCTGAGTAGGGTCAGCAGCTAAAGGTTCACTCTTGAAAAGTAATACTCCTGAATTTTCATCTCTTTTCCACTCACAGAGAATAATAAAAGCAGGTTTGTCTTGTAACATAATTTGTGGGTCTTGCACTACTGACTGAATTACACCTTCCAAGACACTTCCATTTTCTAAAAGCCAATTTCGACGGTTAGCTCGTAGCCAAATCATAAGTCCCCAAACAAGCCCTCCTCCCACAAATGCAATTCCTGTAATAGACAAAAAACTCATCCAAAACCACTCATAACGAACAATATGGGTATCATCTGGATTGATAATATCATAATAAATTTCTACTACTTCTCCAAGATTATAACTTGAAAAACGAGAAGCCTCATGTTTTGCATGTACCATTACTTTTTGGCTATCCAAGGCATAAAAACCAATGACAGGGTATGTTTTGTCTTTTGGGAGAGGTTTTATTTCGACTACTCTACCCAAAGTACGCTCATATTTTGTCTGACGAATTTGTTCTTTATTCCAACTTTGTGTAGCCAAAACAAGAAAAACCAAACCTGTCAGAATAAGTGATAAAGCGAGATAGAATGCCGTTCTTTTCATTTTTGATATTTTTTATGACAGCCAAAAAACTGTAAGCTAACCTATACTTAGTAGAAGTGAAAATTAAATAATATTTTTCATCTTAAAAACTATTCACTATCAAGGAATTATATTCGTAATTTTTAATTGTTTATTCACTATGCAAAATACATAAATTTTGTTCACTTTTTTAGCATTTAATTTCAAATTCTATATAACAAAAAACCTAATTCTGTTTTAGAATTAGGTTTGCTTGTTGTTTAAATCAAAAAAGGCTTTTTTATTTGGTTATCTTAAATGCTAAAAATGCCATTCCACATGAGCTTTTGGAATCTTTAGGAAGAAAATTGAGATAATAAGGAGCTGTACGATTGCATTGAAAGGTAATAGAAGTATAAAACTTCTTTGAGCCATCATCATAATTAGAAGCGATAACTGCACCTGAAAGCTCTTTAAAATTAGCAATAATATTTTCTGCGCCACCTTCACTACTCAATACTACAAGTGTATAGGTATTTCCTTTAGTCATAATGACAGTATAATTTCTAAAGTTGTTACAACCTCTACAAGTACGCTGAACACGGTAGCTCTTTGAAAGACGATATCCGTTTTTAGATAAATCTTTCATTATTTTTACTTGAGCCATCGAATCTACATCACATTGAGCATAGGCTTCAGAAGAGCTACTAAAAGCCATAAAGGCAAACAAACTGCACAAAAAAAGGAAAATTTTCATAATTATTTTTTTATAGGACTAGAATAAAATTAGAAACATAAATTTAGTAACACAACAAGAAAAAAGACAGAGAACTATCAGAACTCTATATTTGTCCAAATTTATGAAAGTGTATAACCTATTGTAATTCAATTTACTAGCCAAAATACAAAAACGATTTTATTTTGAAGTAATTTTTAGAGAAATCAGAACATCTTTAGAGTAATTTCAAAATAATTCTAATGATGAAGGTAGTGTAAAAATAGGTTTCATTTGTTGATATAGTTACAATAGAACATGACCCTAGTCTGTATTACCTTTCTATATGAATTGTGTTTGTAAACTCAATTCTAACGAAACATTAAAGATAAACAAAAAAAATAAACCTTAATCTTTATTTTAACTCTTCGATATGGTTTTTGAATCCATTGCTCATAGCTGTTTTGGTAGTTCCATTTTCATCATAAATCAAAAATACTTCTGTATTCTCTAATTTTTCTATCATTTCTAAAGCTTTATCTTTTCCCAAAACCATACAAGCTGTACCAAGTGCATCAGCAGTCATGGCATCATTAGCCAAAATAGTTGCACTTAAAAGATTATGAGAAACAGGATAACCCGTTTTTGGATTGATAGTATGGGGATATTTTTTACCTTCTCTAACATAAAATTTGCGATAATTTCCTGATGTTACAAGAGATTTGTTATTCAAAGTAACTATTGCTTGAAGTTCTCTTTCTGTATTCTGACTGTCTTTTTCTTCTTCAATGGGTTTATCAATTCCTATTTTCCATCCTGTGTTATCTGTTCCTTTTCCATTGGCTCTGAGTTCTCCACCAATTTCTACCATATAATTTTTGATGTTTTTTTGCTCTAAGAAAAGAGCTACTACATCAACTGCATAACCTTGAGCAATGGCATTAAAATTAAGTTGGATATGTTTTTTAGTTTTTTTGAGCGATTTTTTATCAAAAACAATGTATTTATCAAAACCTACAAATTCTAATAAGGAATCAATTTTATCAGACGGAATTTTTTCAGGTTCTTCTATTTCGCCAAATCCCCAAACACGAATTACAGGTGCAAGAGTTGGGTCAAAAGCTCCTTCACTCAGCTCAAATATTTCTTTACTAGTCTTCAAGACGGGATAAAAAAGCTCATTCTGAAAAACTACCACACTATCAATAGTTGATAGGTTATTAAAAATAGAAATCTCAGAATCAGGAATATAAGTAGAAAGGCTCTGACTAAAAGCAACCAAAACCGAATCAATGGCAAGCTGATAATTATTACCTTTTTCAGCTAAGTATTTTATAGTATAGGTTGTGCCTTGTGTTTCTCCATATACTTGGTAGATTTGTTGGTTATTTATATTTTCTGTATTTCGGAATTTGTACACCAAAAACATCATTAAAATAAGTATACCTCCATAAATTGCATTTCGATAATAATATTTCTTTTCCATTTTACCTTTAATTTTTTTAAGATTTTTAGTTGTTGAATCAATCAGTAAGCAAAAATACAAACTATTCGTCTAGTAATTTTGTGTAACTTAACTCAAGTTATAAGTAATAAATATTTCAGATTTTCTAGTCTGACTAAGTAAAATTTTTATTCAAAAAACTAGTTTTATTTTTACTGAGACTAAAGAATTTTTGATACCTCATTTGAGTTTGTTAAATTATAGAATTGTTAAAAAAACCTATTGCTATACTCATGCGTTGTAGTGAAGTCTGAGTTATTAATGAATAATTAAATAAATTTTTAGATTAACTTGCAGTATGTTTTTATTATTCTGATGACTTTCTTTTATACTACTTGCACTACTTTTTGTATTATATAAATGGCAAATTTAGAAAAATCAACTCCTAAAGGAGAAATATTTGACTGGAAAATACTCAAACGTGTTTTCATTTTTGTAAAACCATATCAAGGACGTTTTTATTTTATTATTTTTCTAACTGTTTTGTTAGGAATCATTGCCCCTATTCGTCCTTATTTAATCAAACTTACAGTTGATGATTATATCCTTCAAAACAACTGGCAAGGCTTAAATTTGATGCTTATTTTGCTCTTAGTTTCAGCTGTCGTACAAGTGGGTGTTGAGTTTATTCATAGTTACCTTTCGGGTTGGTTGGGGCAAAATGTAGTGCGTGATATTCGTATGCAAGTCTATAATCATTTGATGGGAATGAAATTGTCTTTTTATGACAAAACACCTATCGGAAGGCTTGTAACTCGTAATATTTCAGATATTGAAACGCTTTCTAATATTTTTACACAAGGAATTGCCAATATTTTAGGAGATATTTTGCAGCTTATTTTTATTTTGGCTGCTATGTTATACCTAGACTGGAAACTGACTTTGGTTACTCTTACTGTATTGCCTTTTCTGTTAGTTGGAACATATATTTTTAAAGAAAAAGTAAAAGATTCCTTTAATGATGTTCGTACTGCTGTTTCGAATCTCAATTCATTTGTACAAGAACACGTAACAGGAATGGCAATTGTTCAGATTTTTAATAGTGAAAAACGAGAACACAAAAAGTTTGAGGCTATTAATAAGGAACATAGAAGAGCGAATGTGAAAACGGTTTTGTATTACTCACTTTACTTTCCTCTTGCCGAAATTGTGGGAGCAGCAGGAACTGGCTTGGTAGTTTGGTATGGTGCTTCTAGTGTTTTGGGAGAGCGTATTGAACTTGGAACTCTGATTGCTTTTATTTTATTTTTGGCTATGTTTTTCCGTCCTATTCGAATGATTGCAGACCGTTTTAATACACTGCAATTAGGAATTGTGAGTTCGGACAGAATTCTGAAACTTTTAGATGACAATAGTACCATTCAACACAACGGAACTTATTTTGCCAAAAATTTAAAAGGAAATATTCGTTTTGAGGAAGTGTGGTTTGCCTATAATATGGATTCTACCAAAAAAGAATATTCAGAAAACGGAGATATTCAAGTAGAAACAAAACCTGAATGGGTATTGAAAAATATTTCTTTTGAAGTAAAACAAGGTCAAACCATTGCTATGGTAGGTGCAACAGGAGCAGGAAAATCTTCTATTATTAATCTATTAAATAAATTTTATGAGATTCAGAAAGGAGAAATTTTTATTGATGATAAGAATTTAGAAGATTATAATTTGAATTCTTTACGCCAGCATATTGGAGTTGTTTTACAAGATGTCTTTTTGTTTTCAGGAACTATCATAGACAATATTACATTACGAAATCCAGATATTTCTTTAGAAAGAGTAAAACAAGCAGCCGAATTAGTAGGAGCAAAAGAATTTATAGAAAAACTTCCAAATGGTTTTTATTATGATGTACAAGAACGAGGAGCAACACTTTCAGTAGGACAAAGACAGCTTATTTCCTTTGTTCGTGCAATGGTTTATAATCCTCAAATACTGATTCTTGATGAAGCGACTTCTTCAGTAGATTCTGAAACAGAAGAATTAATTCAAAATGCAATTGATAAAATGATGGAAGGAAGAACAGCTATCGTAATTGCTCATAGATTAGCAACTATCCAAAAGGCTGATAAAATTATGGTTTTGGATAAAGGCGAGATAAAAGAAAGTGGCTCACATGAAGAACTTTTAAAACTGGGTGGATATTATAACACACTTTATGAAATGCAGTTTTTGCAGGCTGAAAAAGGCTAGATTTTTTATTTGATAAAAAAAATGTCAGTTCATTCTTATAAGATTGAACTGACATTTACTTTTTTGTTATTCCTCTTCATCATTATGTTCCTCTATTATTCCATAATCTTCTTGATTGTAATCTTGACCTTGGGCATAATAATCTGGACGCACATAATTCGGATAAATCTGAAAATGACGAGCTGCAATTAGTTCGATTAATTTTTCTTTTAGCTCTTCAATATTCTGATTTTTGACTGCTGAAACAAAAACAGTATTTTTTGTATCACTTCCCAAATAAGAATCTTTGAGTTCTTCCAAAGTTGGAGGACAAACCAAATAATTCTGACCTACCTGAACATCATTCGTATAAGCATCAATTTTATTAAATACTAAAAGTGTCGGTTTGTCTGATGCTCCTAATTCTTTGAGCGTTTCCTGAACTACTTTTATATGCTCTTCGAAAGCAGGGTGCGAAATATCAACTACATGAATCAGAACATCAGCCTCTACAATTTCCTTCAAAGTAGATTTGAAACTTTCGATAAGCATAGTTGGTAGTTTTCTGATAAAACCAACTGTATCAGAAAGTAAGAATGGAATTCCTTGCCAAAAAACTTTACGTACTGTAGAATCTACGGTAGCAAAAAGTTTGTTTTCAGCAAAAACATCAGAACCACTAAGAATCTGCATCAATGTAGATTTTCCAACATTGGTGTAACCTACTAAAGAAACACGAACTACTTTATGACGCTGTTTGCGGCGTGTTTCATCTTGCTTTTCAATTTTCTTTAATCGCTCTTTCAAAAGCGTAATTCTATCTCTAACAATACGACGGTCAGTTTCAATCTCTTTTTCACCTGCTCCACGCTGTCCTACACCACCACGCTGACGAGAAAGGTGAGTCCACATATTAGTAAGACGTGGTAAAAGATATTGATAACGAGCTAGTTCTACTTGTGTACTTGCCTGTGACGTTTGTGCTCTGTGTTTAAAAATCTCTAAAATAAGTGTACTTCTATCAAAGACTTGTTTGTTTTCGAATTCCCTACCTATATTTCGAACGTGGCGAGGTGAAAGCTCATCATCAAAAATAACAGTATCAATTTCTTTTGATTCCATATATTCTCTGATTTCTTCTATTTTTCCACTTCTTACAAAAGTAGTTGTGTCGGGCGTATCTAATTGTTGTGTAAAACGTTTTACACACTGAATGCCAAGCGTTTCTGCCAAAAATTCTAATTCATCTAAATATTCTTGTGATTTTTGTGAGTTTTGTGTCTGGTTTACAATTCCTACCAAAACGGCTGTTTCGGGTTTTATATTTTCGGTTTCTAACATATATTTTTTTATGTAAAGATATAAATGTTTTCTGTATTGATTTTATTGAATATGAAACTTGAAATTTTTAAATTTTGTTTGCTTTTACATTTTTTGATAGACTAACTTTTAACTCTCTAAACTAATAACTAAAAGAGATTAGCTATTCAGAACATACGATGCATAAAATTCGTTCAGTATTGTCTTTTAGATCTAAACTATTTATTTAACAAATAGAGAAATAGTATTCTGTATAAATTTCCTTTTCCATAAAGTAAAGTTTGCAAATCCTATTTTATGGAAAACACACAGCCTTTGTTTTAGTATAGTGACCCAACAAACAAATGTAAATTCAATTACTTTAACTGATTGAACCAGATTTAGTTCTTTTAAATAAACGACGTAGTCTTGAGTGAAGCTAAACACAAATAAGACAATTAATCGTGATAACGTTTAATAATCTGAAATTATTTTTTACTACGTATATCGCTTACGTTCTGCGCTCTTAATTTTGTAGTATCCTTAAAAGCAAAGGAAGCAAAAACAAGGCAAGAAAAATAATTTAGAAAAAAGTCAAAAAAACTTCAAATTATTTTTTACTACGTAAATCGCTTACGTTCTGCGCTCTTAATTTTGTAATATCCTAAAAGGACAAAATAAAATTTTGATTTTTAAAATAGTGAAAAATTAGCTTTTTTTTAGAAAATAATCTTTACTACGTAAATCGCTTACGTTCTACGACGTTAATTTTGTAATATCCTTAAAAGGAAAAATAATTTAGTAAATAATTTATCACTCTTATATATATTTCAATTATGGCAAAAGGAGCCGACGACCAAAAAAAGAAACTAGAGGCACTAAAAGTAACTTTAGCTAAACTAGACAAAACATACGGAAAAGGAACAGTCATGAAATTGACTGATGATAATGTAGTAGATATTCCAAGCATCTCAACAGGTTCACTAGGACTTGATATTGCTTTAGGAATTGGAGGATTACCTCGTGGTAGAGTAGTAGAAATTTATGGACCAGAATCTTCAGGTAAAACTACCCTTACACTACACGCTATTGCAGAAGCTCAAAAACAAGGTGGTTTGGCTGCCTTTATTGACGCAGAACACGCTTTTGATAGACAATATGCTCAAAATTTAGGTGTAGATTTGGACAACCTTCTTATCTCTCAACCTGATAATGGAGAGCAGGCATTAGAAATTGCTGAACAGCTTATTCGTTCAACTGCCATTGATATTGTAGTAATTGACTCTGTGGCTGCTCTTGTACCAAAAGCAGAATTAGAAGGTGATATGGGAGATTCGAAAATGGGTCTTCAAGCACGTTTGATGTCTCAAGCACTTCGTAAACTAACAGGTGTAATTAGCAAAACACAATGTACTTGTATTTTTATTAACCAACTTCGTGATAAAATTGGTGTTATGTTCGGAAGTCCTGAAACAACAACAGGTGGTAATGCACTTAAATTTTATTCTTCTGTTCGTTTGGATATTCGTCGTATTGGAGCAATTAAAGACGGAGACAAAATCACAGGTAACCGTACTCGTGTGAGTGTCAAAAAGAATAAATTAGCTCCTCCATTCAAACAAGTTGAGTTTGATATTATGTATGGAAGAGGAATTTCTAAAGCTGGCGAAATCTTGGATTTAGCCGTTGATTTAGATATTGTGAAAAAATCAGGTTCTTGGTACTCTTATGGAGATAACAAACTCGGACAAGGTCGTGATTCTGTAAAAGCTCTTATCGAAGAAGATGAGGTGCTAATGGCAGATCTTGAAGGACAACTTCGTGAACTAGATAAGGCAGCTAATTTAGCTGAAAAAGATGGAAAATCTTCTAAATCTAAAGGCAAAAAAGCAGAAAAAGCAATTGCTGCAACTGCTGACGCTGAAAATGAGGAAGAAGACAACGACGAAGATTTTGTCTTTGAAGACGAAGAATTAGAAGACGGAGAATAATCTGTTTATAGTTCGTTTAAAAATGGATTTACTTCATCTATTTGTTTGATATATCAAAAGACCTTCTGCCTTGTGGAAGGTCTTTTTTATTTTTGTCATTCGAATAAATAAACATAATTTATTTTTAGTGTAACTCTACATTGCAAAATATAATTTGTAATTTGTTCCACGAAACAGTTTATATTCAAATATTAATTAATCCATCTTAATAAATTATATATGCAAAATAAAGTTCATAAAAAACCACCTAATCAAATGCGTGAAATCATGACACAAATGGTGTCTTCAAGATGTTTAAGTATAGCAGCTGAGTTAGGCATTGCTGATATAGTTGGTAATGAGGCAAAATCTATTGCTCAAATAAGTAAAGAACTACAATTAAATGAAAATGCTTTATATCGTTTAATCAGAGTTTTGGCTATACAAGGAATTTTTGAACTTGATGACAACAAAATGGTTTCCAACAATGATGTTTCTTATTTTTTGCAGGAAGAAACAGATGGTTCTCAACGAAATTTTGCACGGATGATGGGAAGCCCATGGATGTGGAAGATATTTAATAATCTAGAACATTCTATCAATACAGGCAATTCAGCTTCTGAAAAAGCTATGGGATTCGAAAATTTATTTGAATAT
Source organism: Bernardetia sp. Wsw4-3y2 (assembly GCF_037126295.1). Taxonomy (NCBI): domain Bacteria; kingdom Pseudomonadati; phylum Bacteroidota; class Cytophagia; order Cytophagales; family Bernardetiaceae; genus Bernardetia; species Bernardetia sp. Wsw4-3y2. The sequence goes on from NZ_CP147017.1 coordinate 2,494,268, forward strand.
TTTAAAAAAGATAGTCCCAAAGATGGAAAGGTATTTAGTCAGGCTATGTCTAGTTTTTCATACTCTTTTGACAAACCTTTGGTTAATGCTTACGATTTTAGTAATTGTAAAAGTGTTGTGGATTTAGGAGGAGCAGAAGGACAATTATTAAAGGTAATAAAACAAAATTATCCACATATTAAACCTATTTTATTCGATTTGCCTCATGCCATTGCTCAAGCTAAAGCAAATGATAGAGAAGAAGTTTTAGAATATGTAGAAGGTGATTTTTTTAAATCTATTCCTGCTAACATAGATTGTTATGTAATAAAATATGTGTTACATAACTGGAATGATGAAGATTGTATCAAAATTCTCAAAAAATGTAGAGAAGCAATTTCATCGAATGGACATTTATTGATTATGGATATTTTGATAAAAGAAGATCAACCTCAAATATTTGAAAAATCTTTAGATATTGTTATGTTATTGCTTCTAGGAGCAAAAGAACGTACAAAACAAGAGTTTGAAGAGTTGTTAGAAAAAGCAGGTTTTAAAATAAACAATGTTTATCCAACTCAAAGTCCTTTAAGTATTATTGAAGCAGTTCCTGTGTAAATTATAAAAAGTGAAAAGTTTAATTATTAATATACTTTTAAAGTATCAGATATAGCATAGTAACTTATAGATTATTCTCATAAAAAAGACTTTCTAATTTATTGGAAGGTCTTTTTTGTATCAAATTTTATCTTTTATGACATGGCTTATCGTGCAAAACAAGTTTACATCCTTAATAGTGATTCAAAGAAAATTCATATAAAACTAATGATAAAGTAAATTTATAAATTCAACTTGCGAAGTATTTTAAAAATCCATCACTAAAATAATTCAAAATTGTTTCGCAATGAAAAAAACTACTTTATTTATCTTGTATTGTATTGCTTTTTCGGTAAATAGTTTACCAGTATTTGGACAAGATACTGGCACAATCACAAAGATAGTCAGTCCGACAGCACAACCTGCTCCTATTTCTCTCAAAAGAAAAATATCCAAGATTAGTTCTCAAAATGATGTTCAAGATGGCTTACCTTTCGAAGAGCGTCTAAAACCATTTTATCATGGGATTGCTTCTGGTGATCCTCTTTCTGACCGAGTAATTATTTGGACACGAGTAACACCAGATACAGAAACACAAACAAGTGATATTCCTGTAAAATGGTATCTAACTTCTGATGTTGAGCTTAAAAATGTAGTTGCAGAAGGAGAGTTTACTACAAATGCAGATAGAGATTTTACAGTCAAGATTGATGTAGTTGGTTTACAGCCAAATACAACTTATTATTATTACTTTTCTGCTTTGGAAGCAAATTCACTTATTGGTCGTACCAAGACAGCTCCTAATGAAACCAATGCAGAACATTTAAAATTTGCTGTTGTTTCTTGTCAAAATTATGAAGCTGGTTATTTCAATGCCTTTGGAAGAATTGCAGACCGAAATGACCTTGATGCTGTTGTTCATTTGGGAGACTATATTTATGAGTATGGAAAAGGAGCGTATGGCGCAAACCTTATCGAACGTTCACATCAACCAGAAACAGAAATTTTGACTGTTGCAGATTATCGTACTCGTTATTCATTGTATCGTTTAGACCATAATCTTCGAAGAGCGCATCAACAACATCCTTTCATTACTATTTGGGATGACCATGAATTTGCAAATGATTCTTACAAAGATGGAGCGCAAAATCATACTGATTCGACAGAAGGAAGTTGGGCAGATAGAAAAGCAATTTCTAAAAAAGTATATGATGAATGGATGCCCATCCGAACGCAAAATACAGGAATCTATCGTGTTATCAATTATGGAAACCTAATGGATTTGATTATGATTGATACTCGTATCGAAGGGCGTGATGAGCAAATTAATGATGTTACAAATCCACTTATGTATGCACCAAACCGTACACTGTTGGGACAAACTCAAAAAGAATGGTTTTTGGATAAACTAGGTAACTCTACTGCAAAATGGAAAGTAATCGGAAACCAAGTTATTTTTTCGGAGTTTAATGTCGGATGGGCTGCTGCTGCGCTTACTCCTCCTCAAACACCTGCACAAGTAGAAAGTACATTTACAGATATTTGGGATGGTTATCCAATAGAAAGAGATAATATTATTGATTTTATGTCAGGTAACTCTATCGACAATATAGTTTGGCTGACAGGTGATTTTCATTCTACTTTTGCCTTTGATGTTGCAAAACGTCCATCTATTTTTGGCTTTGATGAGGCAACTCCTACTTATAATGCTTCAACTGGTGAAGGTTCTGTAGCTGTTGAGTTTGCGACTCCAAGTATTGCTTCTGCTAATTTTGATGAAAATGTAGGTGCAGCTACTTCAGCAGCTTTAGAATACCAAATTAACAAACCTCTTCCTGCACCTTTAGAAGGCATTAATCCAAATCCTCACATGAAGTTTGTTGATTTGGACAGACATGGTTACTTTATTTTGGATATTAAAGAAAGTGCTGTTCAGGCAGATTGGTTTTTTGTAGATAAAGTGTTAGAACCTTCTGAAATTGAGAACTTTGCAGAAGGCTGGCTAACAACAGATGGAAGAAATCATCTAACAAAAGCAGATGCACAGACTGAGCCTAAATCTATACAAGCAACAGCAGCACCAAATGAAGTTCCTGAATATGTGGAGGAAGTTTTAGGTCTTTTTCCTACAAAAAATGAGTTTACAGATATTGCAATTTTGAGTTTGTATCCAAATCCTTCTTCTACAATTGCACTTGTAAATTATGCAGTTGCTCGTCCAATGAATGTCAAAATCAAACTTATTGATTCTCAAGGAAAAACTATAAGAGTAATCAATGAACAAAAAAATGTGAGTGGAAATTTTGCTCTTCATTTTTCTGTAAAAGACCTTTCAGTAGGTGTTTATATTCTTCAATTCGAAACACCAAAAGGACAGATTAGCCGTAGAGTTGTAGTAGAGAAATAAAAAAAATGATTTATTTTAATTGAACACTTCTTTTTTCTTTAAAAAGGAAGTGTTTTTTGTGTTTTTCTGTTTTATTTTACTTTATTTTTGTATGAAAAAAAACTTTGCCTTTTGTTTAACGTTCTTATTTTTGCAGGCTCATTATAAAGCCTATTTTTTAAACTCTATTTTTATACCTATCTCAAAATTCTATCTGTTTTATGAAAAATATTATATCTAAAAAATTCCTTATCATTGTAGGAAGCATTATTCTAGTGCTTGTTGTGGGAGGTTTTGTAGCTGTCAATTATTTAGATAACTACTTAAAAAATCAAATTACTACTTCTATTAATGAAAATAAAAAATCTCCTTACAGAATAGAAATAGATGATGTTCATGTCCAATTACTACCTACAAAAGTAACCTTAGAAAAAATTAAAGTTAGAACAGATAGTGTTTCAGCAGAAGAGAAAGGGAAACCAAAGGCAAAAATCGATGTAGAGAAAGTAGTCTTTAAAGGGGCAAGTCTTTGGAAATATATTTCGAAAGGAGAATGGCATGCCGATAGAGTTACACTTCAAAATCCTGTTATTGAAATAAAGTATGTTGCTGATTCTACACAAGGTGTTTCTGGTGCTGCTGATACAGTAGCTAATTTTGTAGTTGCACCTCTTTCAGTAGGAGTTTTGGAAATACAAAATCTAACAGGACGTTATCAGTATAATTCAAATTCAATTATAGAACTCAAAAAATTAGACTTAGAAATAGATGATGCTAGATGGCTCAAACCTCCTACATTTCGTTTTAGCTCAGAAAAAGTCCAAGTTTCTTTTGAACAGTTAAATCATAAAACGGCTGATTTTGTACAAATGGTTGATACGCTAAATGGAACATTGAATACTGTCAGTTTTGATACTTCTTATGTAGATGTTTTGCGTTTTTCTAATGCTAAACTATTGATTGATAATTATTCAATGGCACACCAAAATGGTACAAATTTTAAAATAGGAGAAATAAACTATGAAAATAACCTTGTAAAAGTAAAAAATGTGCAGTTATCTCAAGATTTAGATGAAAAACGAGAGATAAAAGCGCAACAGTTAGAAGCGCATAATTTAGATTGGCAAGCACTACAAAGACAACTCATAAAAGCTGACAAAATTCTAGTTTTTAATCCTGATATTTCTATTTTGAAAGATAGAAATAGACATGGAAAACCTAGTGAGAAAAAAATGCCTTATGAATGGAAAATTGGTTTGGCAATAGATACTTTGCAAATAGAAAAAGGAAATATTGTATATTCAGAGCGTGCTGAAGGATTGGATGGAATAGGAAGCCTTGCCTTTGATAGTTTGAATATGACAGCTCTCAACTTTCATAACTTTGAAGAGTCTAAACCTGCCAAAATAAAAGCAGATATGTATTTTATGAAAGAAAGCAGAATTGAGATTGCCATGGAAATGCCACTTAATACAGAGACATTTGAAGGAAATATCAATGGATTTTGTACAGAAATTCAAATTCCATCACTCAATAAAATGCTTTCTCCCATCACTCGTTTTGAGGCCAATAAAGGAGTCATAAAAAGAGCAGAGTTTGATGCCAAAATTAGAGATGGATATGCAACAGGAACTTTTCGCATTACTTATAATGATTTAGAAGTAACTTTATTAAAGAAAAATTCGGATAAAAAACGTAAATTTTTAAGTGGACTTTTAAATACAGTTGTAGACAAAGATGTCGAAGGAAAAGAAGGCGAAATAAAATATCAAAGAGAATACAATGATAGTTTATTAAGATATGTTTGGCGAACTATTCGAAGTGGTCTTATTACTTCTATGTTGCCTTAAAATAATAAAAAAGATTCAAATTTCTCGTTTTAGTGTCCAAAAAAGCCAGTTTGTTTGAGCTGCACAGCTTGCCACTTCCCAACCTTGTGTTCCTAGTTGAGAAAGTGTTTGAACAACTTCTGCATATGAACCTGTACTTTTTTCTTCACTTCCATTTGGTAAATTACAACGTAGACTATGCGAGTCCCAAAGCCATTCTAAAGTAGCATATTCCCATTTTTTGTTCATAATTGATATTTTTATGTAAATTTGATTTGAATATAAAATTATTGTTTTTTTACAATGAAGTTGTTTAAGAATGGGATTTGTGGATATATTTGTTGGTGTCGCTACGCTAAAACACCAACAAAGGCTTTATTATTTTTCCTTAGAACTAGGTTTGCAAACTCAGTTCTAAGGAAAAATGAGTATTCTTAAACAACTTCAATTTAAGAATTTTCTACTAAAACCTAAGCACTAATGAAAAATATTTTTTTTGTCTTTATTTTCTTTGCTTTTACTTTATTTTCAGCCTGTACATCTTCCAATATTGAAAAAGAAAACACAGATACGTTTGTGGTAAAAGAGGACAACCAAACGACTACAAATGAACTTCTTAGTAAACCTAGTAAAATAACTAATGAGGAAATCAAAAAAATGAAATATGAAGATTTGCAAGAAGAACTACAAGGAGGAATCGTAAATGTAAAAATTGATGATGAAGATTTTGCAGAACAAGATTATATTTTTGAAACCCTTCGTAGCGAAAACGTAGTGGATTATGATGAAAATTTGAAAACAGTCAATATTATGGTTGCTAATTATCGAAATACGAATACAAATCTAGTTATTACTGCCATAGGAGATAATAAAGGGAGTTTTCCAATTATGTCAACTCCTGAACGTTCTGCAACTGTGACTCTTTATTATAATAATGGATTAGCAAATATTGAAGGTTCTTTAGAAAGAGGTACACTAACGATTGATATTTTTGATGAAGAAAAAGGGTATACAAGAGGAAGTATTGTAGGAACAACCAAAAAAGGCAGTCCTATTCAAGCTACTTTTGAAATTCATACTAAATGAGCTTTACTTGAAAATAAAACTAATAAAAAAGTGTGATTAGAATAGAATTTTAATCACACTTTTTCAAAAAATCGTTTAACCTATATCTTTATTGTCTTTCCAAATGCACGTAAATAGGAAAATGGTCGCTATAACCACCCAAAAACTTTGTTCCTACATACATTCTGAACGGATTTCCTTTATATTTTCCTGATGTTTCTTTCAAAAATTCTTGGTCATAAATATTTCCATCAAGATAATGCCAGCCTTTTGCATTATTATTGGCTACAAAAAATCCTTTATTGATAATAATTTGATCAAGCATATTCCAGTCTCCTTTGTAGTTGTATGTTCCTTTTCCTTCTTTTTCTAATGAAGCAAATACATTGAAAAGCTGCTTTCCTTTAATATCTGGTGATTCAATAGCTTGCAAGCCTTTTGTTATACTTTCATTGAAAGGTTCATCATTAAAATCACCCATTAAAAGGATTTTTGCATTCGGATTTTTTGCTTCCAAATCATCTACAATCTGACGAGCAACAAGCGCAGAAACCATACGTTTAGGACGACTTTTTTCTTCTCCTCCACCTCTTGAAGACCAATGATTTACTACAATATGAATCTCTTCACCTTCTAACTTTCCAGAAACCAACAAAACATCTCTTGTCTTATCATTATCAGGAAGTTTGGCTTCATAGTTTTTTGAAGAGGTAACCTTAAAAACAGGTTCTTTATAAAGAAGTGCTACATCAATTCCTCTTTCATCAGGCGAATCATAATGAACATAATTATAACCATATTTTTTCAAAAGTGGATCATTGATTAAATCTTTCAAAATCTTTTCATTTTCTATTTCACAAACTCCAATGATTTCTGCTCCATCTTCATCGCCTATCATACTGATTACTTTAGCTATTTTTTTTATTTTTTGCTCATAGCGTTCAGTTGTCCATTTCTGCTTTCCATTGGGAGTGAAGTCATCATCAAAAGTATTTGGGTCATCTTCTGTATCAAACAAATTTTCAACATTGTAAAAAGCAACTGTATGAACAGAAGGATTTGGATTATAAGCAGGCATGTTTTCGATAGCTTCGATGGCAGAATCAGCTTCTGTTTTTGGCTTAAATTCATCTGCTAAAGCCGTATTTTCTTTTTCTGTTGCATTTTTAGAGGGCGAACAAGAAAACAAAATAAAACAACTGATTATAGAAAGTAAGAAAGTTTTTTGCATTGGAATTTATGGTTTTGATATTATTTGATTTTTTAAGAGTTAATTTTTAGACCAATCAACAAAACATCATCTACTTGGTCTTCGTCTTCTTTCCATTTGTTAAAGGTAGTTCTAAATAGTTTAGATTGTTCTTCCATGGTTTTTTGATGATTGTCAAAAAGTAATTTTTTGAATTTAGATTTCATAAATTTTCGTCCCTTTTTTCCTCCAAACTGATCTTGATAGCCATCAGAGTACAAATAAATGGTTGTGGGTTTACTTACATCAATAGTGTGTTTTTCAAAATGTATTTTTTTCTGTTTATAGAAAGCTCCTCCTACACTTGCATTTGTTCCCTTTATTTCTTGTAATTGATTATCTTGAATGTAAATGAGAGGATTTTTAGCTCCTACAAAATCAATTGTTTGTTTTTCAGAATCATAAACACAAATAGATAAATCCATTCCATCACGATTTTCTGTATGTTCTTGTTGAAGCGACTGAATTACTCCATTATGTAGTTTTTCCACTAATAAGTGAGGTTCTTCTAAAGTTGCTTGATTGGAAAATTGGTTTAACAGATTATATCCAATCATAGACATAATTGCTCCTGGTACACCGTGTCCTGTACAATCAACGGCTGCAATAGCAATACGCATATTACCATCACTATTTATCTTTCTATCTACCCAATAAAAATCTCCTGAAACTATATCTTTTGGCTTATAGAAAACAAACGATTCAGAAAAAAGAGCTTTGACTATCATTTTGGGAGGCAAAATAGCATTTTGAATATGCTTTGCATAATTAATACTTTGATGTAATGTACGTGTTTTGGACTCTAAAGCAAGATAAGAATGTTCTAAGGCTTTATTTTGTGATGCAATTTGTGCTGTTCTTCGCTCAACTTCCTTTTCTAAACGTTGTTCAGAGACTTGTAATTCTTCGTTGATACGATTCATTTCAATCATGGCTTGCTGCATAATTGCCTCCTGTGCTTCCATTTGCTCTGTTTTTTCTTGTAATTCTTCGAACGAGCTACGCATTAAATCTTCTTGCTGTTCAATTTGATAAAGTTGCAACTTATTTTCCTGTACTTGTACACGTAATTTTTCTTCTTGTAGCTTCATTTGCTCATTTACACTTGTCAGTTCTTCGACTGTTTGCCTCATTTCTTCTTCTTGCGCCTGCAACTCATTATTTTTTACTACTATTTCTTCTTTATCTTTTTCTACTTGTCTTAATGCTTCTTGAAGTGCTTTTTCAGTAGTTGCAAGTTCTTCATTTTGTTCTTGTGTGATGGTATTGAGTTGCTCAGTTTCTTTTAGAGTTTGTAATAATTCTTTTTCAGATTCTTGATTATGAAATGCAAATGTTCCAACCAATGCACAAAGTACAGTAAATACTGTAAAAACAACAGGAATAAATAAGTAATTCTGTTCGTTTTCACTCAACACTACAAACCTTTCTAAATCATAAAATAGCCTTACAGCATAAAATCCAAAGAATGAAATAAGTGCTATCACAACAAGTATAGCTATTCTTGCTTTTTGTGTGATAGGATAAATAACGAATGGAAGTAAAGCTAATAGATAAAAAGTGTGTACAATACCCGACTTTTCACCCAAAAATACACAAAACAATGAAACAGTAATCCAAAACCAAAAAAAAGTACCTGTACGAGCAATAGAAAATTTCTTGTTCTTGTTAAGGAGTAAATTAGATAAGAAACCAATTCCAATAAAAAGCAAGATAAGTGAAAGCCATTTGTTGGTGAAAAGATGCACTATCATAAATAGAGGCACTTCTAAAAAAAGAAGTACATTTATTTGGTTTAATATACGCACACGTTTTCGTTCAGTTCTCTCCATAGAATTATCTATGCCAAGAGCTGAAACTTTTTGCCAAATTTTTTTGATAAAGTCCATTTATCTAAATTAGCTTTAAGAAAAAAGCAAAAATTATTTTTTACTTAAAAGTAATAGTAAGTATTGTATTATATTTTCTAATTATGATAATCAATCAGAAATTTACCATAATTTATTGAATCTAAAAAACTAAAAAAAAACTCTTTCTCAGAGAGAAAGAGTTTTCGACCTAACACACAAACACAAACAATAGAGAAAATTCTTTAATAAAAAAGAAAAATACTCTATGTGTTACGCTATTTGATAGCAGGAATTTCCTGCTCTTGGGTTGCGCTTCCCAAGTCTTTTGAATGTTTTTGTCCAGAAGAAACTTCATTTCTTCCAGTAAATTTGCTCATTGAGTTGTATACATTAAAAATATTTCCTGCAAGGAAATCGTATACTCGTGTTGGTAATACACCACGCAATAATGGTACTACTTTTACCATAAATGGTTCTTGAACCAAAATTTCATTTGTTTTTACAGCTTTAATAATATCTGATGCAATTTCTTCAGGTATTAAAAGTGGTGTAAGAAGAGGCGCAGAAGCTCCATTAAACATTCCTGTATCAATATAACCAGGCATTACCGTTGTGACATGCAAATCTGTTTTCTGACTCTCATTGATTTGCTCCATCTCTAAACGAAGTGATTCAGACCAACCCAAAACAGCCCACTTACTACCTGCATAAACAGACATACGAGGATTTGGTGTAAAAGCTGAAGCTGAAGAAATATTAATAATATGTCCTGCTCCTTTTTTAATCATTCCAGCTACAAATGCTCTAGCGATGTGCATCACGCCCAAAACATTTATACGAACTGTTTTTTCAATATCTTCATATGAATGGTCTTCAAAATGCTTTCCTACTACAATTCCTGCATTATTGAATAAAATATCTATTGTTCCTACTTCAGTTGCTACTTTAGAAGCGGCATTTTGAATGCTTTCTAAATCAGAAACATCAACTTTATAAGTATGAACTTTATATCCTTTATTTCCAAATTCTAAAGCTACTTCGTCAAGCCCTTTTTGATTAATATCCCAAATTACAAGCTCAGAAGCTCCTTCTTCCATACACTTACGACCCATAATTTTGCCGATTCCACTTGCTCCTCCTGTAATAAGTACGATTTTATTGGTTATTCTTGACATAATAGTAGATAAGTTTAGTTTAGAATTTCTTTGTTATTATAATCTTTTTTGACTAGTTGAATATTTTTTATGTTTCAAAATTACTCGGCTTGCAGAGTATTTATATAAAACGAGTTTATTAGAAATAAGTTGTAAAAAAACAAAAAATAATTTTAGCTTCTCAAACTTTATCTTTCTTACTTCTTACAAATTGACTTAGTTATTTCTGAATTTATTTTAGCATTCTTTCTATCATTTTCCAATGTGTAGTAAGCAAATCTTCTTTTGTAAGAGAAAAATAATGTTCAATGATATTTATTTTTCGCTTTATGACCTGCAAAAGACCTGTAAACTGACTCCAAAGAACGAAAGCAGTTTCGAATGGATTGCCTTGTTCGGCAATACTTCCATCTTTCGCTCCTTCTTTAAGTGCTTTTACCAAAATTGTAATCACTGCATTTCCTTCTTCTAAGGCTTGTAATGATTCAGCTTCAGCAGAAGCAAGGTTGAATGTGTCATTCTGATAATCCAAAATAGTTGTAAAATAATTTGGATATTTTTCTGAAAACTCTACATAAGTCTTTCCTACAATAATGACTTTTTCATAACCTGAACTTCCTTCTTTGGTTGCTTCACGAAGCATTTTTTTTAGAATTATAAAACCTCTCAAAATGATAGCTCTATATAATTCTTCTTTGCTTTTAAAATAAAGGTATAAAGTTCCTTTGCTAAGTTCGGCAGCTTTGGCTACTTGTGCCATTGTTGCAACAGAAAAACCGTGCTTGAAAATTACATCTTCGGCTGCATCAACGATTGCATTTCTTCTATGCACTCGTTCCCTTGCCTTTCGCTCTGCTATTCCCATTGAAAATTAAATTCTGACTAAGTTGTGTGTCTATTATTTTTGATTGAATATTCAACCCATAAATGACCGACAGTCATTATATGAACATAAAGGTAGCACAAAGGTTTGAATTTGCAAATTTTTTCATAAAAAAAGTAGAAATAATTTAGAATTTAACGTTTATAAGTTGCTTTTTATCAATTGGTTATGAATGTTTTTGTACTCTGATTAGAGTTATTTATACTTTTCCAGTATTCAAATTATTTCTATAAAAATGACCAAGTGTCAGCGAGCATTATCCTTCATGGCTACTTAAAATTATTTTTTAGCTCTTGTTACATTTTAACAAAAAAACACGTCGTTTATGTATAATTTTCTTTTCACTTTAATTTATGTTCTCTACTTCTTTTCTTAATTCTTTTTTATGAAAGTTTTCTTTTTTATGCTTGTCTTTCAGTCCATGAGTTTGACTGTCTTTGCTAGTGAGCAGAGTGTTTCTGATAGCATTTTAACTAAAGACACTATTTTTTTAGTGGCTGATAGAATACAAAATATTGATTTTGAAAAACTACGTGTAGAAAATGATACCACCAAAAAAGAAGAGCTTATATCTGAAAAAAATCAAGTGAAGAGTAAAAAACAAAAAAAATCTAAAAAAAATAGAGGAAAACGCTTAGCAGTCTTAACTTTTGTTTCTGCATTTATAGGGTTAGGACTAATAGTGGGAGCAGTTGTAGCTGCAATGAGCAGAGCAGTAGGAGTAATCGCTTTGCTTTCTACAGGTCTTGGATTATGTTTGTTAGCACTAATAATGGCTTATTTTGCTTATTCTGAACTTTCTTTATTTGATCAATTAACAGGAAATCCACATTACTTTTATCATTATTTATTGAGAAATGGTATTCAAATGGCTGCTGCACCTTTTGTTTTTATATTAATTGCATTACTCTTTTTTCTTTACACTCGTTTAGCTAATGCCTAAATATAGGTTTTATTTTTTCATAAATTCAAGAGTGAGAAAAATTTGCGTTCTACTAAGAATAGTAGAATAGAAGAAAAAAAACTAGTTTCTTTTTGTAGTACAATAATTTTCCCAATTAGTACATATTTTGATTTAATTAGTAAAGTAGTGTACTAGTTTTACTCAAAAAAATGCAAAATAAATTTAATATGGGTTTGATTTCTGTTTAAATTATCTAATTTTGCACATGATTTTATAGATATTCCCTTTGCCTTGTAGAAAAACATTTTTTTAGATAAAGAATTGTTTAGTAAATAATCTGAAATGCTATTAATTTCAAATTATATTAAAGGTAAATTTCTCAAAATCAACAACTATCAACTACACACAAATAAATCATAAACTATAACTTTAAGGACAAAAAATACTTTAGTTCTTGGATATAAGTTATAAGTTGAGATTAGTTATTTAAATTAGAATTTCTCTCTTGCTTTATTTTGAAGTAAGTTTAATATAAAAAAATTTCCATTTATTTTATCAGCTTAATTCTTTTAGGTGAATAAAATAAAGAAACAATCCTGCTACTCACTCTTTCTTATGGGTTTCTTTGACGTATTTACTAGCGATATTGCCATTGACTTAGGCACAGCTAACACACTAATTATTCATAGAGGGAAAATCGTCGTGGACGAACCTTCTATTATTGCACTTGACAAACGTACAGGAAAAGTAATGGCTATCGGAAGAAAAGCCATGCAAATGCACGAAAAAACACATGAAGATATTCGAACTATTCGTCCTCTTCGTGATGGTGTAATTGCTGATTTTGATGCAGCTCAACAAATGATAAAAGGGCTTATCAAGATGATAGAACGTAGTCGTTTTAATCTTTCCAATCGAATCGTAATTTGTATTCCTTCTGGCATTACAGAAGTAGAAAAACGTGCTGTAAAAGAATCTGCTGAACAAGCAGGTGCAAAACAAGTCTATATGATAAAAGAACCAATTGCAGCAGCTATTGGTATCGGTATCGATATTGAGCAGCCTGTCGGTTCAATGATTGTAGATATAGGAGGTGGAACAACCGAAATTGCTGTTATTGCACTTTCAGGTATTGTTTGTGACCAATCTATACGTACAGCAGGAGATGTATTTAATAAAGATATTTTAGACTATATGCGTCGTCAGCACAATCTTTTAATTGGAGAACGCTCTGCTGAACGTATCAAAATTGAGGTAGGAGCTGCCATGTCTGAGCTTGAAAATGCACCAGATGATTATGAAGTGCGTGGAAGAGATTTGATGACAGGTATTCCAAAAGTAGTAAAAGTGTCGTATAGCGAAATTGCTTTTTCATTAGATAAATCTATTTCAAAAATTGAAGAAGCTGTTTTGAAGGCTCTTGAGATTACTCCTCCAGAATTAGCTGCCGATATTTACGAAAACGGAATTTATTTGACAGGTGGTGGTGCGCTTTTGCGTGGACTAGACAAACGACTTTCTCTCAAAACAAAACTACCTATTCACATTGCAGAAGACCCATTACGTGCAGTAGTACGTGGAACTGGCATTGCTCTGAATGATGTAACTCGTTTCAAACCTGTTTTATTAGACTAAAATATAAAGTTAGAAGTCAGATTTTAGAAGTTAGAATTAAATTTTAATTTATCCTGCCTTTGTTGGTGTTTTAGCGTAGTTACACCAAAAAATAAATGTAATTATACAAATTGAAAGAATTAATTAATTTTCTTTATCGGTTTCGTAATTTTTTGCTTTTTCTTTTGTTAGAAGCAATCTGTTTTTGGTTGATTATAAATCACAATACTTATCAAAGAATTGTTTTCTTGACATCAGCTAGTTCTGTCGTTGGAACAAGTTTGGATATGCAAAACTGGATAGCTACTCGTTGGAACTTAAAAGATGAAAACGAACGACTTTTAGAGGAAAATACAAAACTTCATTCTCTTTTAGCTTCACAAATACGTAAAAATCAAGTTAATGACACAATTGCTTTCGATAAAGCATATCCTAATCTTTCCCAAAAACAAAAGGATAGTTTGAGGCTTTTTTCATTGTCTGAAAAGTTTGTAGGTCTGGATTCACTTCAACTTTTATCTGTTTCTGAGTACCAACTTATTCCTGCTAAGGTTATCAAGCATTCTTATTTATTAGAACGAAATTTCCTGACAATAAACAAAGGAAGCAAACAAGGAATCAAAAAAGGAATGGGAGTGATTACAGACTCTGGAATTGCAGGAAAAATAGAAGCTGTTTCTAGTAATTATGCAACAGTAAGAAGTATTTTACATATTGATTATCAGATAGCTTCACAGATAAAACGCAATGGAGTAAATGCTACTACACAATGGGATGGTAAAGATTATCGCAGTTCAAATCTTTTATATACTTCTGCAAAAGATATAAAAGTAGGTGATACAGTAGTTACGAGTGTAGAAAATAATTTTTATCCAAAAGAGTTCTTAATTGGTTATATAGAAGAGGTTAATTTTACTTCTGCAAAAGGCAATTTTAATGAAGTAAATATACGTTTGGCTACTGATTTTACAAAACTCTCTTATGTTTATGTGATAGAAAACCAGTATAAATCAGAAATTGATTCTTTAGAACAAGTTACGATAGAGAAATAGAAAAACGAGAAAAAAATGAATCCAAGTACAATTACTCAATTTATAAGTTTTTTTATTTATTGGCTTCTTCAAGTGTTACTTTTCAGAAATGTAGCTCTTTTTGATACTGCTTTTTGTTTTGTTTATGTAGGTTTTTTAATTTTACTTCCTCTTGAAATAAGTCTTACAACACTCTTACTTTTAGGGTTTGGAATGGGGTTAGCTGTAGATGTTTTTTATGATACTGCTGGTGTACATGCTGCTACAATGGTCATTATTGCATTTATTCGCCCTTCTATTATTCAATTTATACGTCCTAGTGGAGGTTATGATGGTATAGAAAATCCAACTCTTTCAAAACTAGGTTTCAACTGGTTTGTAACCTATTCAGGAATTATTTTATTTCTTCATCATTCTATTTTGTTCTTAATACAAGGAAGCAATTTTTCGCTTTGGCTTTCTAATTTTTTCGTAATTTTAGCAAGTACAGTTTTGAGTTTGTTTGTACTTATAATTGGGCAATTTTTATTTTATAGAAGTAAATAAACTCACAGATAAAAGCATAAAAAAACACCTGAAATCATTATTTTAGGTGTTTTTGGCTTATTGAAAAACTAACAAGTCTTAGTAATATTTGTTTTCTATTAAATAATTCTTGACATAATCTTCTACACCTTCTTCTAGGGTATGAAATTCTTTAGTATAGCCTGCTTTTTTTAATTTTTCCATATCAGCCTGTGTATAGTATTGATATTTATCACGAATATCAGCAGGTGTATCTACAAAATCTATTTTGGGAGTTTTATCAAGAGCATAAAATGTGTTTTTGACCAAATCTAAAAAAGTACGTGCAGTGCCACTTCCTAAATTATAAATACTTGATTTGGGCTGCTCATTCATCAAAAACAAACATACTTCTATCAAGTCTTTTACATAAACAAAATCACGAAGTTGCTCACCATCTTTAAAATTAGGATTATGAGAACGGAAAAGTTTCATTTCACCTGTTTTCAAAATCTGATGATAGGTATGAAAAATAACTGAAGCCATACGTCCTTTATGAAACTCATTAGGACCATAGACATTAAAAAACTTTAATCCTGCCCAAAAAGGAGGAGTTTTGTCTTGTTCTAATGCCCAAATATCAAACTCTTGTTTTGACTTTCCATACGGATTAAGAGGTTTTAGCAGTGGAATTCGGCTTTCATCATCTTCATAGCCATATTCTCCTGCACCGTAGGTTGCAGCCGAAGAAGCATATACTAATGGAATTGAGTATTCGACACAGGCATTCCACAATTTTTTGCTATATTCTACATTCAAATGTTCAAAAATACTATAATCAAACTCGGTAGTATCTGTACGGGCACCAATGTGAAATATGAATTCTATGTCGATGTGATTTTTTTTGAGCCAATCAAAGAATTCTTCACGTTCTACACGCTCAGTAATTTGCTTTTCTGCTAAATTTTTATTTTTTTCGATAAATGAAAAGTCGTCTACAGCGATGATACGACTATGACCAGCTTCTAAAAGACGACTAATTAATGCACTACCAATAAAACCTGCTGCACCTGTTACTACAATCATTTGTATTATATATTATTTGTATGTAGGATAATTAGAATAAAATGAGTATCCATTTGAAAATATCTTTATCAATTTATAGTGAGTTAATCAACAAATAATCACTCATGTATTACTCGTTTTTTATTATCTTTAGCATTAGTTGAAGGAAAAGAAAAAACGAAAGTCAAAAATACCAAAAATAAGAATATTAAACCTAATTTGAAAGCCATACAACCAATATTTTCATAGATACATCGAATGAAAATAAAAATCAATGTTAGAAAAAAAAATAGGTACTCTGTTTGCTACTTTGATACTAGGATACTTCATTGAATCAAAAATACTCATAAGACAAACTCTAAACTAGCTATTATTTTAGTATACTTTTATAAAATTTTAACGAGCTATTAGTAAAGTATTGATTTTTGATGTATTTTTGAATTGAAAACCAAGACTTTATCACAAATATTACTTACGTATGCAACTGTTTTTTTACTCATTATTTTTAATTTTTAATTGGAATTTTTTCCTGCTCTCTGCTTCAGACTTATCTGTAAATACAGAAAATAGAATTGTGGAAGTAGCTGAAAAACCTCAATTTAAACTTACTGAACGTAGCACTCCAAATGGCTGTAAACAAGGAGGTTGTAGCTTTGATAGAGGTTATGTTAGCACCCGTTCTACAGATTGGGTAGTTGTAGCTATTTTTGTACAAACAAAATCTGGATATTGGGAGAAAAAAGAATATACAAGACAAGGAGCTGGTTTTATTGAATTAAAACTTTCTGATTGTAATTACACAGGAAATTTTTATGCTTTTGCTTGTTTTCAAGATGATGGAACTTGTTCTTTTCCTGATACCTATAAAATAGAAGAAATACATAAAAAGAAAGATCAAACTCCTTTATTTAAAGTTTTTAAGGTTGATAAATTGCCTTGTGAAGGAAATGATACAGGTGCGACAGCAGAAAAAGGATATGTTTATTCTCCAAGTGGTGGACAGGTAGAAATTACACTGTTTATGGAGAAAAAAGATGGTTCTTGGAGAAAAAAAACCTATTTGTTTTTTGGAACAGGAATGATAGAACTTGATATGAAAGGCTGTGATTTAACAGGAAATTATAAAGCAACTATTAGATATGCTTCTTAAAAGTTATAAATCTAATTTTTCTAAAACAACATTAAATACAAAAGTCATTTACACTTAAATTGTAAATGACTTTTTTTATATAAAATTTATCTAAAAACAAATGAGACTTTATTTTACTCGCAAAAGCATATCTGTGAAATATCCTTTACAATCTGTATAAGACTCTACAAACTCAAAACCTGCTTCTGCTGCAATTTCCTTCATTTGACTTGCACTATATTTTCTAGAAATTTCGGTATGGATAGTTTCTCCCCATTCGAATTTAATAGTTTTATTTATTTTTTTTAAGATTACTTCTTGCTTTGCTCCACTTATGATATAACTTCTTACTTCACCTGTCTCAGGAACATAAGTAGAATAGAAGTCAAATTTTTCAATATTAAAATTTGCATTTAATTCTCTATTTATTCTCCTTAAAAGATTTAGGTTGAATGCCTTTGTTACTCCACTAGCATCATCATACGCCATTTTGATAATGTGTGGATGTTTTTTGAGATCAAATCCTAAAAGCAAATAATCATCTTGATTAAGATTTTGAGCTAATTTTTTCAGAAAACTGAGACTTTGTTCATTTCCAAAATTTCCAATATTTGAACCTAAAAATAGAACAATATTTCTTGTGCTATCTTCTCTAGCTAAACTATTTTTAGTTTTTAGTTGTGCCAAAGCCTCAAAATATTCTCCTTCTATACCTTCAAAATTAAGAGACGGAATTGTTTTGGTAAATCTTTTTTTGAGTTGATAAAGAGCTTCTGCTGAAATATCAATAGGAAGATAGCTAAAAGGAGTTGCCTTTTCTACAAAATAAGATAATAAAACTTGTGTTTTAAGTCCGTCTCCAGCTCCTAATTCTATTAAATTAAAAGTTTTAATATTCTCTGAAAACTGACTATGCAGTTGTTCTTTGTAGGATTCAAAAATTTCATATTCACTACGAGTAAGATAATACTCAGGCAAATTCATAATTGTTTGAAATAGTTTACTCCCCTGATCATCATAAAAATATTTAGAAGATAATTTTTTGGGAGTTGCTTCCAATCCTTCTAAAATATCTTTTTCGAAGGTAGATAATGTATCTATTGTGTCAGAGTTTGGAGTAGAAGAAATCAAGAGTAATAGAGATTAAACAGAAAATAATAAGATTAATTGTATACTTCTGCTAACTTATGGAACTACTTTTGGTTTTATTTTTATGGAAAAATATGCAGGATAAAATACAGAATAAAATTTGCCTTATTATTTAGCGACTGTTGTTTATCACTCTTTGAATACGTATTTTTGAAAAAGCGTCTAATTTTGAATCTCTCTTTTCATTTTTGTTTTTTATAGTTTATGAAAAAAACTACACTACCTTTGGTATTATGGATTTTAGTTCTTGTTGTTTCACTAAGTTTGGTGTATGATATTTTTTCACGTAAACAAACATCTGAGCAAACGAAAGTCTTGATAGAACAATCAAATAAACGTTTGAGAGGCTTTTTTGACCTTTATCAACAAGACAAAAATAAAATAGGTTATTTCAAAACTAACTGGAAACAAGCAAAAGGAGATTCGCTAAGGCATCTTCAAAGTATGGAATATGCCTATGAAAAAAGTCAATCTTTGAGAGAACGTATTGATGCTTTTCGTCAAGAAATGATAGAACCAAATTATAATTCAGTAGAAAATAACGAACAACTTTTTTTATCTCAAAATGCACAGAATTTATTAAAAGATAGCCTTCAAGCCTATCATTATAATATTATTGCTGAAGAGTGTAAAGATTGTGCACTTGGCTCAGATGCTTATTCAGATACTGAGTTAGAACTATGGAAATTAGAAAATACACTTCCTTTAGTTTGGAATACAGCTTTACTTAGCTTAGAGGCTAAAACATGGTTGTTACAACACCGAGTTATAGATTTCCACTCTAAAAAATATATAAACAAAGAAACAGCTAATTTTCCTTATGATAACGGACAATTATATGTCAAGCCTGAATTTAGAGTCGTTGAGGAAGGCAAAACATATAATGCACAAGCATTTTATGGAATGAGTGTGCCTATGTTGTACAGTTATTTATCCATGAAAACTGATTTTCAGAAAGTCATGGTAAATAATAAAGGAGAGGGACGTGTTTTATTTACTACTTGGACAAGTAGCTACGACGAATCAGGAGAGTTTCACAAGACATGGGAAGGTGATATTTATATTATGAAAGATTTTATGTTATTGGATAATGCCCTTCAATTTAGTGACACAACATTAAATGTAGAAGATGATTATATGCTAATAAGAGAGAGTTATTAGTTTATTTTTTAGTTTTATGTTTTTCTCTTTTATAATCCCAAGGACAGTTCAAACATATATTTTTACAACAATATCCTCTTTTTAAATGATACTGAGCTGTAAAAACCATCAATCCTTCTTCATTAAAGTAAAAATCTCCTTTTTCTATTTGAGGCAATGGTTTTTCGAACACTTTTCTTGAAGTTTAGTAATTTTGAAACGGACAAAAATAATCAAATAATTGTCAAAACTAAATAATTTGTTTGTCTGTATTGTTTAGAACGTCTATAAATCCTTCAAATATTTCTCAAATTTCTCTTTATTCAAGATAATTTGCATTTCATCTTTTAAATCTAAAAGCTCAAAAACCAACTCTTCTTTGTGACGGTTTACCTTTATATTAGTCAATTCACCTTTTGGGTCATTGGGAGCGCAAAACTGTCGGTATAGAATAGCATCTTCACCAAAGACAGTCATTTCTTTATATTCTTCCTGTAATTTTTTGATTTGAGAAAGAAGAGTTTCATTGATTACTCTTAATTGTTCTTCTGGAAGCGCATCAGTATAATTTTCCGAATTATCAGCATTATACTCAAACTGAATTTGTAAGAGTTCATACAAATCCTCGTTTTTATAAGCCTCTGTCAGACGACGCATAACATCATTTTTTTCTCCTTTTCGTTTTTCATCTTGTTCCAAATCAGGATGTAAGTCTTTAGCAAGACGAGTGTAAAGAATACGTAAAGCCTGTGCAGTATCGAAAGGTTTATTCTTTTTATCTGAATGAAAAACAACACGTTTTTTATTTCCTTTATCAAAATCTTCTATTCTGAATCCATCACTTTCTTCGCTTATATTTTCAGAATCTTCATTTATATCAAAACGCTTTTTGTCTTTATTTTTTTCTCTGTCTTTTCTCCAATCAAAAAGTAAATCATTTACAGCTTCTGCAAATTCTTTGGCTGCATCACTAGCCGAATTAAAGACATCTGTATCTAAGTTACGATTGTGTTTAACATATTTTTTATACATTTTACGAGCAGGTTCGAAACGATATTGCTGTAAAAGTTGATGACTTCTATCCTCAATAAGTTTGCGAATATGTTCTTTTTGTTTGAACGTAAAAAATTGTTTTTCATACGCTTCATCCAAAATACGCACAAACTCAAATTTTTGTGTAGCAATTCTGTCAATAATCGGCATTAAATCCTTACGAACATGCTGACGAGCTTTTTCTATTTGATTTCTAGTTGTTCCAATATCTTTTTTGATATATTGCAAACGTTGCATACGAAACTTGTACACACGTTCTGCATGTGTACTTTGTTTTTGTTTATCATCATCACTATTTCCATTTCTTGATTGCTTAGAAAGTGGAATAAGTACATTTTCTGTCTCTTTTTTATGGCTATTTTTATACTTATTCAAGTCTAAACTACCAAAATCATCAGTAGTTGATTCTTTAGGCTGGTTTTCTAAAGTTGTCCTATTATTGTTTTTATTGTCTTTCATATAAATTTCCTACTCAAGTAAATAAGTTTAGCAGATAAACGAGATTTTGTGACTTAGGGTTTGGATAGAGTTATTTTTTTTAGCTAAAAAGAAATTTGTTATATAATCTAATTTTCCAGATAAGGGATTTTCCTCGTTTTAGTATCTAAAATTTGCTTTTTTTAATAAAAAATACCTTTTTGTAATTTGTTTTTTTATTTCTTTTAAACTACTACTTTTTATGAGATACTTACTCTTATTATTATTCGTTTTTTCTTATGGAAATATATGGGGACAAAAAACTGTTAAACCTATCTTAATAGCCCAAAAAGGACAGTTCAATGTCAGAGGGTATGAAAGAGAACTAAATGATATCACAGAAATTCGTTGTTTGCATCAAGACAAGGAAGGTATTTTATGGCTGGGAACTCTTTATGGGTTGTACTTTTATGATGGTTATGAAATAAAGCCTATTACTAGACTGTTTCCAAAAGCTATAATGTCTTATGTAAGTGCGATTACAGAAGATAAAGATGGAAATATATGGTATGGAAACTCAAAATTACACTTTTACAATAAAAAACAATATTCTTTAGAAGAAATTGACCTAGAAGAGGGGAATGAGTTATTAATTACTAAACTATTTTTCATTAATCCAAATACACTTTGGGTAACAACTGCAAAAAATGGCATTCTATCTATTGATATTTCAAACAAAAATCTAAGTTCTACTAATTTTCCAATTCAAGATAAAAAGATTCATGATGTAGCTTACCTAACTTCTGATATACTATGGGTGGCTACAGATAGTGGATTATGGGAATATAGTTTAAAAAAGAAGGTGTTCTCTCAAGTAAAAATAGATTTTCTAAAAGAGGACTTAAAAGTAAGAGACATTTTAAAAGATAATAACCAAATATGGTTAGCTACCAACCAAGGGCTTCTGAAAAATAGTGATAATCAATGGAAACTTTATTCTTTTAATGAACAAGTAGAAAAAAAACAGAATGAAAAGATAGACATCGACAATATAACAACTATACAACAAGACCAAGACGGGCGAATATGGATGGCGAACTATTATGAAGGTATAAGCTTGTTTTATCCAAAAGAAAATAAGTTTTTTAATTATACTCCTACAACTAGCTCTCATGCAGATATAAAACAGAGAAATTATAATGATATGCTAGTAGACAAATTAGGTCATACATGGATAGCTACTAGTTCTGCTTTGTATCGTATTGATGCAAATAACATAACTATACGCAGATTCTACCGAGAACTAGATAACAGCCTTACTCTATCCACTCTTTCTTCTGAACAGATTTGGGAAATACATGAAGATAGCAATAAAAATATCTGGGTGGGAACAGCACACTACAAAACTTCTGGACTTACCCAGTATGATAGTAACTGGAATTTTGTCGCAAATTATCGTCCAAGTGAAGAGAATTCTAAAAACATTAGTGGGAGGGAGATTTATGCTATTTTAGAAGATAGGCAAAACAGATTATGGGTTGGTACAGGGCTTGGAATTAATTTATTTCATCCAAAAACCAAAACATTTAGTCAGTTTTATCCACCTAATCCGAGTTCGTCAGCTCTAATAATTTGGAACATCTATCAAACGAAAGATGACAAACTTTGGTTTGCCTCCTACGACGGACTCCAGCAATTTGACTATGATAAGAGAGAATTTAAAATTTACAGACCAGACTCTACAGCTAATAGTTTAGCAAACAAAGTATGGCTTATCTATGAAGACCTAAAAAGTGATATGTGGATAGGAATGTATCCAAATAGACTTTATCGTTTTGATAGAAAAACAGAAACCTTCGAACACATGAAGTTTGTAGATGCTAAGGGCAAACAAATAAATAAGATAATACCTATTTCTATTTTTGAAGATAAAAATAAAAAACTTTGGCTCATTACTATGGGAGAAGGAATATTCTATTTTGATAGAACTAGTAATCGATGGAAACCATTTTTAGGAAATATACCTGATAAAAAATGCATGACGGCAGTAAAAGACAAAAAAGGAAGAGTATGGATTAGTGCTAATAAAGAAACCTTTTTATTTATTCCTGAAAAAGAAGAAATTATTCGCTTTAATGGGCGAAAAATGCTTTCGAATGGAGCTAATGCTATTTCAGGAACATTACGTGCAAATGGGGAAGTAGTTTTCGGAAACCATGGAGAATTTGTAACTTTTCATCCAGATAGTCTCATGATGGATAAAAATGTAGATATTTATTTAAAACTTCTTCACGTAAATGCAGGTAGAGATAGCTCTAATATGGAACTGAAGGGAGGGCTTTATAATCCCCAACATCTGATTTTGGAAAAAGGTATCAACTCATTTACTATTGAATTTACAGCTATTCACTATCAAGAAAAAGAAGAAGTTAGGCTCTCCTACTATCTTGAGGGATATAGCAATGACACTTTAGGTATCAGTCCAGATAACAAAAGAATTTCATTCATTAATGTTCCTCCAGGACATTATACGCTTATTATTAGAGCTAAAGATAATATAGGTGGCGCAGAAGCAACTCTTACACTACCAGTAACTATAAAGGCAGAGTTTTATCAAACGTGGTGGTTTTATGCCCTGCTTATTTCTTCTATGGTAATAAGTTTCTTCTCGCTTCTTACTGCTTTTTTAATTAAAAGTAAAAAAAATGTAGTAATAGATAAACAAAAAAAAGAAATTGAAATTCTTCAAGATAGTTTAGAACACGATTTAGATAATGATGTATTAATTATTCAGAGAGCTGGAAAGTTTCATATTAAAGATTTATTAAAGAAGGAAAACCAAAATCTTTTTGAAAACTTGCAAAGCAGTTTGTTAGCCATTGCTAATTATTATGTCTTTATAAATAGATTGAGCAGAAGTAAAAGTAATATAGAAGTAAAAGAATTGCTTGATGATATATCTATGAATATTCTCAAAAAATATAATTATGAAAGTATAATTGATGTCAAAACAAAATCTAATTTGGATGCTAAAATAAAAGGAGAGCGTTCAGCAATTAGAAAAGTAGTTGTATGTATAGCCGAGCTTATCCGAAACACATTAAAATATGCTTTTCCAAAAGAGTTTTTAGAGAATAATCAAATAAAACCTACCATAAATATCAAGCTATTTAAAGAAGAAGGAAGTGTATTTATTGTTTATACAGATAATGGAAAAGGCTTTTCAGAAGATTTATCAAAATATTCTAATAAATCAGCATTAAGAAACGGAAGAGGTTTGAAAATACTAAAAGATGTTTCTTATGAAGAGGGTTTTATATGGAAAAATAGAGAAGAAGGAGGAATACTTGTACAGCTAAAACTAAAAATAGATATAAATAAAAAGGGTATTTAGGGAAATAAAAACATCAAAATACGATGTTTATCCTCAAAAATGCGATGTTTGTTTAAATAATTTATTTTTATGTATGAAACGATAAGTAAAACTACTACTTTGATTTATCATACATTAAAAAAAAAAAAATGATAAGAATTTTTTTAGTAGAAGATAATTACTCTGTAAGAGAAGAATTAGTCACAGAATTCAAAAAATTAGGTTGTTTTATAGCAGGAGAAGTAAGTGATATAAGCGACGAATCATTTCAGAAAGCTATTTCTTCTAATGCCGATTTATTTATTTTGGATATTGAATTAGAACGTCCTTTAGCAGGTTTTGAATTTGCTAAACGATTGATTGAACATAACAAGTTTATTCAGTTTGCTTACCTTACCAAAGAAGAACATTTGTATGAAACAGCACACGAATCTAAAGGCTATCCTAGACCATTTGAATTTTTGGATAAAAAAGATTTTATTTCTAAAGGAATGGACACACTTTTAAAAAGACTGTTATCAAAGTTTAGATCTGAACAAGCTCTTTTTGTACGTATTGCAGCACAGAAAATAAATATAAAAGACATTGTTTTTATAGAAAAAAAGCTAGAAAAATCTGTATTAGATGTTTATTTAAAAAATGGAACAATTCTAGAAATGGCGACCAATCTCAAAGACATAACAGATCCAACTACAAAAGATTACATTTCTACGCTCACGCAAGCACATGGAAAAAGTTTGCTTGTAAATGAAAGTTATATTATGAAAGTAGAAAGAGAAAAAGGAAAAGATAATCATGCTACTCTTTACTTTGAATTAGAAAATGGAAAAATAATGTATAGAGAAACAGCTAAAAAGGAAGGAATTAAGTTTTTTAGAAGGCACAGTTAAAGTTTTTTTTAAGAAATGCGACGAATACCTTTGATTTTACGCCTCAAAAAAAAACTAATTTTTAAGTAAAACTCTTTTTAAAGACCTTTGAAATAGTAATTATTTTAGAATCTTTAAAAGAGTTTTTTTATGAAAAATATCAAACTAATTGTTCTGCTCTGTTCTAGTTGGTTCTTGCTTATTACTAATTATTACTCAAAAAATATTGAAAGGAAAGGTAACATGTAGTTACATTCAGCAGCTTCTAAAATTTCTTCCTGCACATATCCGAATGTATCTATCAAGCAAAACGGAAATGCTTTATGCAACTAGAAAATATACTTTTACTCACATGAATGCTACATATGAAAATTGTGTAATTGAAATTTGATAAAAGTAGAAAAATCAAACTAATCTATCAATCATTTAATTTTTTCTTATAAAAAAACTACAATTATTATGAATTACAAATCTCGTTTTTTATTTCTCTACTTTCTGCTCTTTTGCCTTACTCATTGGCAAATCTGTTGGCAGAATGTAAAAAAGATAGTTACTTGGAAAATCCTTTTAACAACCTTGGTTTATTTTGTTTATAATGAAACCTATGCACAAGTTCCTAGTAGTGTGTTAAGTCCTGTTTCTGGAACGAATATTCGCATTGGTTCAAATAATGGTTCTACACCAATAGACCAATGGACTTTTAATCAACATCAATCTGGAGGACATTTGAGTGGAGGGGTAGGAGGTGCAAACGATAGGTATGCATGGGATGTCAATAGAGGTTCAGCTTTAGCAAATGCTGACAGAGGACAAAACGTGTATGCTGTTGCTGATGGAGTAATACGTTCTTCTGGTATGTTTGGAAGCTGGGGGGGGAACTCTTCAGGGCAATTATTAATAGAACATACAAACCCAAATGGTACAAAATGGTATAGTGCTTACTTACATGTTGATTTTAGTATTAGTAAGGTTGATGGAACTCCTGTTGATGCAAATACTTTACTAGGAACAATAGGTAGAATAGGGGCAAACAATGACCACCTTCACTTTGTAACGTATAATCTTGTAAGAAATCAACTTATTTCTACAAATGCACAAATTACTGCTCGTGTAAATACTACTTTATATTTGACTGCAGAAATGAAGTTTTATGATTATCCTTTATCCAACTATGAGACTCCTCTTGATGTTTGGGTAAGAGGTCAAGTAAAACAGTTTGAAGCAAAAGTAAGAAATACATCTTCAAGTACAATTTCTAGATGGTTACAACTTACAGCTATTGATCCAGATGGTACACGTCTTGTAGTTTGGAATAATAGTTCTACCAATGTATCTATTAGAGCAGGAGAAACTTATACAGTTACACTAACCCGTACACTTAGAAACCTTATAGATAACATTACTCGTTCTGGTGCAGGAGATTATACTTTAGTATTGGAAGGAGGACTTGACCGTTATAATTTATATCAAATAGCTTCTTTATTTGGAGGAAACTTTAATCCACATGGAGAAGATGTAGTAATAGAAGACCCTAATATGGATGTAAGTCAAGCCTTGATGCGTTATCCCTCTTATTCTAGCTTTCAAAATAGAAGTATTGATGCTAATGTAATAGTTGATTATGAAGTGTCAGACCCTTGGATAACTGTTACCCCATCATCATCTGTTCTTAATAGTGGTACTTTTTATGGTAGAAATAACTCCCTCAAAATTAATGTTGCTCAAAACATATCAAATACACAAAGAGGTGGGACGATAAAACTCACAGAATATAGAATTCCAGGGTCTTCTGAATATAATTTGCCAGAAAAAATAGTAAGAACAATTCCAGTATTGCAAGAAGGGAGAGTTCAAAATGACCCTGCTGAAATGCAAATCACAAATATGCGACTAGAAAGCAGCGCAATTCCTGCAAACGGTGCAAACTGGCAAGCTCTCATAGATAATCTAGGAGATCAGACGATGGAATGGGAAGTATCGACCTATCTAAATAATGCTGGTGTACCAACTGTTGTAAACCCTAGTAGTGGCAACCTTTCAGGAGGTGGAACACGAAATCTAAATGTTTGGATTCCAGAAAATACGACTACAAGTAGTCGTGAGTGGGAAATTACTTTTGAAAACCGTGAAGCTGCACCTACTGATCCTAATCGCTTTAAAACATTCATTTATATACAAGAGGGAAGTGTGCCTATTCTTACTGCTGCACGTTTGGATGTAAGAAATGCACCTAACGAATCTCGTCGTATTGCTGCAAGTGGAGAAAGTTTTAGAGGTATTTATGTGAATAATATAGGGCAACAGTTGATGGATTGGAGTTCTGCTACAACCTTAAATGGAAGTATCACTACTAATGTAGTAAACCCTTCAAGTGGAACTAATTTGAGAGCTGGAGGTTTTACAGAAATTGCTTTTGATTTTCCTCCAAATACTACTTCAAATGAAATAATTTGGGAAATTGAAATTGAAAATGAAGAAGCTGCACCGAATGACCCAGAAAGATTGTTTCGCCGTCGTTATATTCAAGAAGCAACAGTAACTCTACCGCCTCAACTAGAAGTAACGATAGGAGACAATGAAGCTGTTTGTGGAGGTGTTTCTACTATTTTTGCAGACTTAAATGGTTCTACTCAAAAGACTATAAAAATCAAAAATACAGGAGCTAGTACATTAATAATAGATAACGTAACCATTGGAGGAGATTTTTCTACTTCTATGAATAGCTTTTCTATTGCTCCAAATGGCGAAATAATAGAACACCTTACTTTCGCACCTACACAAACAGGACAGCAACAGCAGATACTTTCTTTTACTTCAAATGCTAACTCGTGTGATATTACTGTTTATGGAAATGCTAGAACTCCTTATTTGAGTGTAAAAGTAAATGGAGAGCTTTCTGATTGTGGTTCTACGATTGATTTTTCTCCTATTCCAGTAAATACAATAGATTTCAAACAAATCAATCTTGAAAATACAGGAAATGCAACACTAAATATTTCAAGTGTTACTATTACGGGAGGTGAATTTACTACCAATCAAGGAACAATTCCTCCATTGGCGCAAGGAGACCAAGATAATTTTGATGTTCATTTTCGTCCGACACGAGTTGGAGTACAGACAGCAGTATTACGAATTGAATCAGATGACCCAAATAATCCTATTTGCGAATTTACGATTACAGCAGAAGCAACTTCTATCATCGTTCCACCACTCAGCGATTTGATTTTTAGGGCAAACGATGTAACTTCTAATCAAAACGAAGTAGAACAGAGTTACACCCTAGAAGGAGATAACACGCCACTTGCTTCTTATCTTACATTTAGAGCTACTTATACTGGAGTTACCGAAATAGTGGTTTTGCCTTCTTTATTTGCAGTCAGTCATAGAATCGTTGAAATAGCTCCTAATGTACTTGAGCTTAGAGCTGTTGTTTCTAGTACCAGTGGCTCTACTTTTGGTCTGACTTCTGGAGATGAATTACTAAAAGTGAAAGTAACACGAAGCAGTACAGCCGAAGATTGTATTCCAGCAGAAATTACTAGAGTAGCTGCCATTGACGAGGACAGAAATAGATTAGATATAGAATCAGAAAATGGAACAATTTGTAAGCCTACTTTAGCAGACATAACTGTAAGGGTAAAAACAGCTGATGGAAAGCCTGTAAACAATACAAGAGTGATTGTAGAAGGACAGACTTATACGACAAATGCAAACGGAGAAGTAGTTCTTCCTCACTTGCTTGATACAGAATTTTCAGCTTTAGTAGAAAAAGACAATTTTACTACTCCTCATGCAGACTTTGTAGAAATCCTTGATATTGCCATTGCAAATGACTTGGTTATTGCTGATGAGGGAGAATTCTCTTCGTTTATTAAAATTGCTGGGGATGTAAATAAAGATAATGAGAATTTTTTGGAAGACATAGATATGATTATCAATGCATTCTTTGGAGATACGTTTCCTTGGAATGATACTCCAGATTGGGTCTTTACTACCATTGATGCAGCTACAAATCCATTTTCGCCTCGTTATGCAGAAGGAATTCCTGCAAGAACAATTACAGAAAATACAACAATTGAAGTAACTGCAATTGCACTAGGTGATTTAGATTTTGAGTATGCTCGTCCGACAGATAGAATAGAAATATTGCCTCTTTATGTAGAACGTAAAGTGGAAAAACTGCAAAACGAAGAATACAAAGTTTCTTTCATTACTACCAATACAGCTGATGTAGAAATATTTTCTGCTCGTTTTGAGGGAGAAGGAAAAGAACTGACTTCGCAAGTATTTGATTTGAAACACAGAAGTAGAGAAAACAAACTTGTAGTTCTTGGTATGGATAGTAACGGCAAAGATAGATTTGTAGATGAAAATACAATCTTACTTTCTTTTATCACAAAGAATCCAGATGCTAATGTTACTTCTTTTGAATATGTCAATGAAAATAAAATTCCTTATCCGATTTTATTAAAAACAGATTCAGAAGAAGGAGAAGAAAGAATTGATGAAATTGTTATTTTCCCCAACCCAAATAAAGGGAATTTCTTTATCCAAAGTCCAGAAGTAGGTTTTATCTCTATTACAGATGCCACAGGACGTGCTATTTTTGAAACAGAAATTGAAGCAGGAAAGAATCAAATTACTATTCCAAATGCAGCAAAAGGAATGTACAACTTGATTATCAGTTCTCCTTCTTTCTCTACTGTCAAAAAGATAGTGATAGAATAAAAGTTAGTCAGTCAATTCAATAAAAATCAAAGTAGGTAGCATTTTTTTGCTACCTACTTTTTATAAAAAACGTCTTAACTCTAAATTTATAAAGCTATGAAGTATTCAATTATCTTTTTTCTTATTTGTTTCTGCTCATTTATTTTTCAAATGAAAGCACAAAGCTTGATAGGCTCAAATACGCAAAGTGTCCCAAATCAAACTGCTACAATAAATTATACTTTAACAGCAGATGATGTAAAAGGTGGGCAAATGGCTATTGATTTTGATGAAAATAAGCTGTCTTTCCTTAATGTAACTTCTACCTTAGACGGTTTTAGGTATCGTATTGCTTCTAATAAAATTACGCTCTTGTGGATAACCACTACTGCAAGTGATTTTGAAAGTGAAACTGTTATATCTATAGATTTTCAAGTGAAACCTTCTGTAGGTACAGGAAATAGAATTGATTTGCCTTTCTCTGTTAGTCCTGTTACATCTTTGGTTCAATCTGACAACTCTAGAGTTACTCCTAGTCTAACAGAAGCCTATATTGAAATTATTACTCCTACTGATATTCAAAATCAAACTACTTTATCTTTATACAACTCTCTACAAACAGCAATTAACGAAGCAAACCCAAGTGATATTCTGAAAATAGTAACCTATCGTAATTATGACGAAAATATAGTCATTGATAAAAATCTAACTTTCACTTCTGATGCAAATGCATATAATCAAATAGAAATCAATCAAATTAAAATAAATAATGGAAACAAACTCACAATTACAGGAAAAATGAGTGTTTCAGAATTGGTGCATTTAGAAGCAACTGGACAAATGGACGTAGAGGAAAATACAGAGTTTGCTTTACGTTCTAATTCAGAAAAAACAGCTATGGTCATTAATGAATCTGAAACGAATACAATTCAAGGCAAAATAGTTATGGAAAGGTATTTACCTACTCCTTCTACTATTCCTAATTCAAATAATGTTGGTTTTGATGGAACAAGCTATCGTTTGATTTCTTCTCCATTTTCAGATGCTACAATCGCTCAGTTCGAACCTTTTATGAATCTAGTTTTGAATACAAATTATAATACAGCTACTGAACCTGCTTATGTACGTCCGTACCCAACTTTTTTTCAATATGATGAAACAAATGCAGGAAAAAAAACAAGTCAGTTTTATGGTAATTTTATTTCTAATTACAAAGTTCCAAGTAATAATTCAGCTACTACCCTAGAAGTAGGAAAAGGATATCAAGTAAATATTGCTAATTCTCAAACACTAAAATTTAAAGGAAGTTTCAATAATGGAATTCAAACGCTCACAATTACAAATAGTGGAGGAACAGAAATGATAGCCCTTAATCAAGATGGTTTTAACTTGGTAGGAAATCCATTTCCATCTCCTTTAGACTGGGAAAAGGTAATTAGTAATGCAGGAAACAGTAATATTTCGAACACAATTTATTATGATATTCCGACAAGTCAATACGAAGGAACTTTTGCATATTATGTAGCAGGAACTGGAGTTAGTATTAATGGAGGAACAAAAGATATTGCTATCGGACAAGGTTTTTTTGTACAAGCAACTGCACCAATAGGAACATTAGAGTTGAAAAATGAAGACCGACCAACAACTTTTCAAGATGCTCGTTTTTTTAAAGTTGCACAGCAAAAAAACTTGAAAGAAGGGTTAATTAAATTAGCTATTTCTAAAGGTGGAAAAACAGATGAAACAGCTATTTATTTTATAAAAGGTGCAACTCAAAACTTTGATTCAAAGTATGATGCTATTAAAATTCATAAAGCAAATAGTAATTTTTCTACACTTTATTCTTATGACAATAAAGACAAAGATTTTGCAATCAATGGACTTGACTTTTTTGATGAAAACATAACAATTCCTTTAGCTATTAATGTTGTTGAAGCTGGAGAGCATACAATTAGTGTAGAGGAAATAAAATACTTTCACTCATTGAGTGAGCTATACCTTTATGATTCACTTACCCAAACACTTCACGACTTAAAGCAAAATAAAGAATATGAATTTGTAACCGAAAAAGCAAATAATGCAAAGCGATTTACACTTCTTTTCAAAAAACCTTCAAACTCTGACTTTTATGAAATAGATAAACTAAGTATTTATCCAAATCCTTCACAAGAATTTGTATCTTTTAGTATTCAAAATAAAAATGGAGGAAAGCAAGTTATTTCTTTATACAATACTTTAGGTTTTATCGTCTATCAAGAAGTTTTTGATAAAAAAGAAAGGCTGTTGGAAGGAAAAATCGATTTGACAAAGTTTCCAAAGGGAATGTATATCATAGAATTAAAAAGTAATAATCAATGTATTACAAAAAAAATTATTAGAATTTAATTACATATAAAAAGAGGGTGTCCGAAAAGTCTAAAAGCTCAAAAAAAGATGTTTTTGAGCAAATTTCAAGTATTTTTTTATTAAATGAATACTTTTTAGACACCCTTTTTAACATTCTACAAATTCTTCAAAGAAAAAAGTTCGTGTAATTCTCCTGTATTCATTTCGGTTATCCACGCATTATTTGTA
Organism: Bernardetia sp. Wsw4-3y2; assembly: GCF_037126295.1. Lineage (NCBI taxonomy): Bacteria > Pseudomonadati > Bacteroidota > Cytophagia > Cytophagales > Bernardetiaceae > Bernardetia > Bernardetia sp. Wsw4-3y2. The sequence continues at coordinate 2,526,789 of NZ_CP147017.1, forward strand.
GAGATTGCCATATCTGCAATTTCCTTCTTAGACTGCAAAAGCTCATTTATTTTTTCTTCCAATGTTCCTTTGGTAATCATTCTATGCACCAAAACATTATTTTTTTGTCCAATTCGGTAGGCTCTATCTGTCGCTTGTGCTTCTACGGCAGGATTCCACCACAAATCAAAATGAATGACATGACTTGCAGCAGTCAAGTTTAGTCCAGTTCCCCCAGCTTTCAACGACAAAATCATAAATGGACAATGTTCTTCATTTTGGAAAACCTCAACAGCTTCATCTCTTCCTTTTCGTGTCAGTCCACCATGTAAAAAGGGAACTTGTGTATGAAAAGTAGATTGTAAAAAGTCTTTTAAAAGCTCTCCCATTTTGGTATATTGAGTAAAAATCAATGCTTTTTCATCAGCTTCATAAATCTGTTTTACAATCTCTAAAAGTAGTGCTGTTTTTCCCGAATCACTTATTTTCATGGTGCTTTCCTTCAAAAAATGAGCAGGATGATTACAGATTTGTTTTAGTTGCATCATGAGTTTCAAAATAACTCCTCGCCTTTTTATTCCTTCAAATTCTTCTACTACTTTCATTCCTTCTCTCAAAGTAGTTTCATAAAGTAAAGTTTGTTCTTTAGTGAGCTTACAAATTTGGTCTTTCTCAATTTTTTCTGGCAAATCATCAATTATACTTTTGTCCGTTTTGAGCCTTCGCATAATAAAAGGCGCAGTCATCTTTTTGAAAATATCAGCTCTATGTTCGTCTCTATCTCTTTCTATTGGAATAGAAAAATTAGTTCTAAACTTCGATAAAACATCCAAATAATTCTCATTTACAAAATCAAAAATAGACCAATATTCACTCAAACGATTTTCGACAGGCGTACCTGAAAGGGCAATTTTACGAGGACTTTGTAGCATCTTGATAGCTTCTGTTTGTCCAGCAGCAGGGTTTTTTATGGCTTGAGCTTCATCAATAATCACACACGACCATTCTCGCTCGGCAAAACGTTTGTCTTCGCTTCTGACTGTTCCATAGGTTGTAAGCCAAATATCAGGTTTGAAAGAATCCTTATTATCTAGCCATTTTCTATTTGCTCCATGATAAATATAAAAAGAAAGTGAAGGTGCAAATTTTTCAATTTCTCGTTGCCAGTTGCTCAAAAGTGTTGTTGGAAGAACAGCCAAAGCAGGTTGATTTTCTCCTCCTAACTGATTTTCTTCTTTCAGTTTTAATAAAAAAGTAATGGTTTGAAGCGTCTTTCCAAGTCCCATATCATCAGCCAAAATAGAACCCAAACCCAGTTTTGCATTTTGATACAACCATTCATAACCAACTTGTTGATACGGACGAAGTGTAGCTATCAAGTCTTTAGGTGTTTCAATTTTTGGAGCTTCTTTGAGTTCTTGCAATAGAGTTCTTACTTTATCACTGAGTTCGACTTTTGTGCCTTGGTATTCTTCTGTAAGTGCTGTTTGTAAAAGCTCTGCATTGGATAATTTTTTCTTTTTTTTCTTTAATTGCTCTACAATTAAAGCAATTTCTTTCTCATCCAACAAAACATATTGGTCTCTGAATCGCCATAAGCCAGCTTTTTGAGCAATCATTCTTTCAAAATCAGCAGCCGAAATTTTCTCATCGCCCATAGCTACTTCCCAATCAAAATCCCAAACACTTCCTAGCTTTAAGAATGATTCTTCTTTTTTGTTTTTAGAATTTAGGCTTGCTTTTAATTTTGGTCTGACTATTTTTTCTAGTCGTTTTGGTAATAATATTTTTATTCCCAAAATTTGTAAAACTGGAAAAATATCTATCAAAATTTTGCTTAATCGTGTTGCTTCTATTTCTTTTTGTATCTGTCCTTGCGTTTCGATAATTTCTTTTATCTCTCCCAAAAAATCAGACAAAATCTGTAAATCTTGCACAATAGGCAAACGCACATCTTCAAAAGAATCATCTTCAAAAATTATGGCTAGTGGAATATGTGGGCTTTCATTTTCTTGATGTTTATGATTATGTTCCTTGTCTTCAATCAAAATTTCTAAACTGAAAGTTTCGTCTGCTTCCTCATAATCGTTTATACTTTCGTGGTCAGTTTCTCCTTCTTCAAAATTTTCTTGAATAGACAAAATAGGAACATATTTCCGTTCAGAAAGTAAAAATTTACCGAGCCAAGCACGAATAAGATGAGGCATATCTTTTTCTTGATAGCCTGTAAAATTCATTGCCATGTTCATAAAAAAGATACTTTCAATCTTCATATTGAGAGATGAAAGACGCTTTTTATAACGAGTTTTTATCCAAGATTCTTCTATATAAAAATGCAAAATCATTCCCAAAATAGTAAGGGTAGATTCTGTTTGGTCTGTATAATGAGGTTCTACTTTTGCTTTTGTCTTTTCTTTATCCCTTGATTTTAAGCCTATATTGACTGTTCTAATATCAATGGTTTCAGAAATTTGCGTCAGAATTTCTTTGATATTTGGATTTAATATAGCAGGTTGCCAACGTATAAAAACTTCATTTTTTTGATTGCTAAAAATAGTTGGAACAATCGCACCACGCTCCAAGAGTGCAAGCGCAAACTGATGAATTTTGAATAAAACCTGTAACTGTTCTGAAAGGCGTTTTATTTCTGTTGTGGGAAGTGTATAGAACAAATCCAATAAGAAACCAAAGCCATTATCAATTTTGGTTTTGACTAATTTTCTCTTTTGTTTGGTTACTTTAAATGTATTTCGGAGTGAATAAGAGGCATCAAAAGTAAATTCGAAGCGTTCTATTTCATAATAATTTTTATCTTCCTTTTCCTTTTTAGATTGATTTTTTTCGTAATTATAAAATTCTTCTTTATCTTCTTCTCGTTGCTCTTCTGTTTCGTAATCTTTCCAATATTCATCAATCGTTTTGGGTAGTTTTTGATAGGTAGTTTGAAGAATACTTTTAAAATCTTCTTTCTCAAAAAAAGGAGGGTTAGGCGAAAGAAGTTGTAGTAAAGTCTGTTGAAGGTCTGGAATTTGGGCAAAAGAAATATCTAAATTTTCTATTTCTTTTGGTTCTGGAAGTTCTTCTATTTCCTCTAATAAAAGCCATTTTTCTTCCCATTTTGGCATAGAAGCCATTTTTTGTTTTTGGGCATTTTGTTCAATATAAGAAAGCAAATCAAAATCATGCAACAGGAAAATCAAAAATGGATTTGCATCAATTTCTTCTGAAAATGAATAAATCAAGGCTGCAATATGTTTACAAGGCATGGCAAAATCTGGACAGGAGCAACCTGCACTAAAATCTCGCCAACGCTTCGGAAAAAGACTAATATCTTCTTGTTCTAATAAATCAAAAAGTTCTTTTGGTAATTGTCTTTGAGTGAGTTGTTGCCAAAGTTCAGGCTTTTTTTGAAGAGTTTCTAAAATTATCCTTTTATCCATCTCATCAAAGGCTTTCATTTCTACATAAGTAGAATAAGGAGTCGAACGGCTGCCTTTCACTTTTGCTTCTATTGCTGTTCCTCTAATTACTTTTTTTGAAATTGAGCCATTTCTTGCGTAGGTTCTTCCTCGTGTAAGTCTGCCTGTATCATCTATATCTGTGAAGGCTTCTAACCATTTTTGTCCCCACCATGTTTTTCCAAATCCTTTTGCCATTTTTATATTATCCTTTTTTAAGTTTAATAACTTGCTATTTTGATTTGCAAAAATACAATATTTCTGAGGGAAATGATAATAATTGGATTTTGGAATCTTTTTTTTGTCAGAATGGGAATGTAATCCTACCAAAATGAAATAGTATTACTACTTATTAAGAAAGGGAGTTAACTATAGAAATATTTTTTACTCTTAGAACTAAACTAAAAACCTTGTTTTTGAGCTATATAAATGCTGTTTGGGGGTTTTCTAACAGAAAGAGTGAATTTTTTTTTTGACTAAAAACCGAATTGGCAAACCGATTGAAATAAGTAAACCGAATCACAGTTAAAGAAAAGTTCTCAAAGTAACTGTCATTTGTTTTGTTGAGGAAGGACTTCAAAGCAAATTATTTTTAGCAGAAACTTTATTTTTTTAGAATTTTTTTTATTGATTGTGAGCAAGTAATGAATAGAAACAGCAGGTTAAGTTTGTGGTGAAAGCCTATTTTTTTCAAACTCCTATTTTTAGCGTTTCTATGTAGTCAAAAAAACCCTTTTTCTATTTAATTTAGAAAAAGGGTTTCTTTTTTTATTTTATCTAGGAGACGTAAATACTATTCTACTGTAATTTTATAACTTGTTATGTCAAGTCTTTTTCCTTTTTGAGGATCAAAACCTCCAACTTTCATTGTCATTTCTGAGCTTTCTACCCAGCTTGATTTTATATCAAAAATGATAAACTGTTCGTGATTCATAGTCATTTCTATTTCATCTATTTCTTTTAGTTTTTCTGCTTTTGCTTCCTCACTAATATCCATAGATTTTGTCATAGATAGCATCATAGATTTTACCATATCAATCATTTCTGACATATCCATTTCCATTTTCTGTTTGAAAATTGCTGTGTTGTTCTCTACTTTTTCTAACGCTAGAAAATTTTTAACAGAAAGTTTTTGCATAGGATTGAAAGGGCTTGTATCTGATTGAGTTATAGAAATAGTATCATTTAAGCTAAATGATGTTTCAGAAAATGGAATAAATAGAAAATCAATCTGAGTTTTCATATACTCAATAGCCACTTCTTCACTCATAAAATTAGGGGTAACGATAAGAGAAATAAGAGAAGTCATTCCTTCATTATCTGTTCCTTCAAACAATTTTTCTAGTTCTACAAAACTCTCATCTATCGATTTTTTAGCTTCTTGCCAGTTCAAGAGCTTGTATTCACCTGTGCTTTTATTTAGCTCGTAACGAAACCTTGTATGCTTATAGTTTGGTAACTTCTCTTCTATTTTCTCATCAAACTCTTTTGCTGCTATTATCGCTAAATTCTCCTTAAAGATTTCTAACATATAATTTTCATTTGTTTCCTCAATTACTTTCAGAAAATCTGTTTCTACTAATTCAGAACTTTCTACTAGGCTATCAGCTTCATATTTCTTTTGTATAGTAGTGCGTATTATTTTCTTCTCTGTTCCTACTTTCCACGCTGGTTTGAAAGTGTAATCTTGAGCTTGCAGAGTAAAAGAAAAAAACAAAAGACAGATTGAAAGAAATTTTGAATTGAATGATAGAATATGTTTCATTGTTTTTTAATAAAAAATTGAGAGAATTGAAGATAGAAACAAAAGTAGAGAAATGTTTTTTTATTAAACAAAATACTGTTCATAATTTTCTATTTTTTCTTGCAATCTTTTGGCTAAATAAAGGCTTGCATCTCCTAGTTTTTCTAAAATAAGTTTAGCTTCTTCTTGATATTTTATCCTTTTTTCTATGTTCCAATAATGAGGAGGTTCTTTAAGATTTACTATTCGGTCAGCTAGTTTTACAAACTGAACTTCTATTGGCTGTTTCAAAAGTTTTTCTAAGCTATCATTCATTTGCTCTTCTTTTGGTAATTTTTCATCTTTTGTCATTGCCCAAACTCCGTTTTTTACTTCTTCACCAAACTGACTTTCTATTTCTTCTAATGTAACTAAAGTATCTTCAACAGTATCGTGGAGAATAGCAACCAAAACACCTAATTGTTGATTTAGATTTTTATCATTCGTTTCTTTTTCTTGAAAAGCAAGCAATGTTTCGGTCATTACTTCTGTGATATGAAGAAAATAAGGTAATTCGGAAGCAGGCATTTTTTGTTCATTATGTGCCTTACAAGCAAAATATAAGGCATTTCTATACAAATCAGTCGTATTCATAAATTATTATTGGTTTATAGTATTTTATTAAAGAAAATTAGACATTAAATTGTGATAAGTGATGATCAAGGTGTTTATAAAACATATTATTCCATTCTGTTTTAGATAGTTTTCCAAAAGAGTGAGATTCTTTATTATTAAAATACTCTTGACCTAGTTCTTGTGTTTTTGTGATATAGTCTATTAGGCGTTTTTTCTCTGCTTCAAAAACTCGTTCATCTTTTATGATAAATTGAGGTGCTGTCTGTCCATTTCTACTGTATGGTTTTTCTCCTGTTACTTGGCTCTTAACAAAAGTTTTGAGAATAAATTTCATAAAAGCATTTGGTTTTGGGTGTTTTTCCTGCTCATAAATCATTTCATAAGTTACGTTACAATGAGCAAGCATTTTTTCTACACTCATTTTTCCCCAAAGAGGTTGAGTCTCTGGAGATAGTTTTTCTATACGCTTGATAGTCTGCTCAACAACAGTTTTTTCAAAAATATTCTTCATTGTTTCTATTTTTTATAGATAGGTTATACTTATGTTTTTGCTAAAAATAAAGACAATATACTTATTATTTTGGTTGTCTGACAATTTTTGTGTTTTAGTTTGAAATAGCTAATGCTCTCCATCTTAGATGCTCAAAGTTAGGCATTCCGAATGCGACTCTTCTTATACTTCTAATTAGATTATTTAATCCCTCTGTTACAGCATTTGATAATGAATTTTTGACATAATTGGCTACATATTCCATTGTACTATTTAAAGTATTTGTAAACGATTTAAAGATGTTTTTCAGCTCCTCATTCATACTTCCTACCCATTCCTCTATTTTTTGTAGTACTATTTCTATTTTTTGGTTATTATCAAGAATATGATGAAACTGTTCTCTTTTCCAATAGACTTCTTTTAACAAGGGACAATCTTCAAAACAAAGTTGTAAGTTAATTAATTCCTTGTCTGATAAGTTATGATATTGTTTATATAAAATCCACTTTAAACGGCGATAATTTAGGTTATCAGTTTCTGACTTTCTGAGCAGTTTACGAAATTTATCAACACAACTATTGAGTAAGTTAGTCACATGAAATCTATCTAAAACGATAGTTGCACTAGGAAAACAGTGTTGAGCTACACTAATATAACCTCTCCAATAATCACAAGAAACATCTGTAATTTGCTCACAGAAGGAACTACCTAACGACTCAAAATGAGCAATCAAATCTTCTTTTTTGCGACTTTTTAGTATATCTACTAGTGTTCCTCTATCTAAATCTGTTAAAACACATAGATAATCTTTCTTACCTTTTCTATGGCTTTGTTCATCAATTCCTAAACGTTTTACTTGAGCATAACGTTGGGCTAAATCAACTCGTTCTTTACAAAGAGACAAAACTGTACGCTCAACCGTTTTAGGATGAACATTTAAAATGACTGCACTTTCTGAATAGCTTTGTTTCCGAGCCACCATAAACATAAAATCTTCTTGACGATGAGTATGAGATTTATTCGCATCTGCAAAATCAAGTGACTCAGTAAAATAACTAGTACAGGTTTTACAGTAAAATTGACGTATTTTTATGGATAAATAAACCTCTCTTGAAATTAAATTTAAATCACGAACAATGCGTTTATAACTCTGATGAACTTGAGAACTAACTTGACCACAAGTAGGACAAATACAAGAACTCGTTGATAATTTACAAGAAATAGTAACTTTGTCTTTTGTCAATTCAACAGCTTCTACTTTTACAGAAGACAAATTGAGTAAGTGTTCATATAATTCTAAATTTTCCATTGCTAAATATAAATACTTTTTGTGTTTCCACAAAAATTGTCAGACAACCATTATTTTTTTTAAAACTCTTCCAAAATGCTTGGTATGCTAATATTGAGAGCATAATATCATCCTATCAAAATAATTCAAAATTTTATTCATAGAAATAAATTAATGATTGGTAGAAATAGAGAATTAAACAAAGAAATATAGTAGCAAATGGTCTAATTTTTCCTTAAATTTAAATTATTCAATCAGAAAAAGAGTTTTCTGCAATTTGATAAGAGAACTAAACTTGAAAATAAGTTTGGCAATAAATCAAAAAAGTTAGTATCTTTTGGCTAGATTTACAGTAAAAGAAAACTAAAAAAAGCATTAAACACTTCATCAAATTGTAATATAATAATTTATCATTGACAATTATTTATAAAACAAATTGTGTTTTTTATTTTGTTACAAATATTATTTTTAAGGCTAAATACATTCATTTTGCCAATTCGTTTTTTTATAAAAAATCATTCTTCATTCAATTTTAACTTCAAAAACAATTCGATTTTGAAGATTTTTTGCTTGGTATTATTTTTCTTAGGAAGTTTTTCATTCCATTTTTCTCTTCAAGCACAAACTTTTGATTTGAATGATTCTACTAAAGTTTATTCTTTAGGAGAAAACGTATTTGTTTTGCCAGATACAGAAGGAACATATACAATAGACGATGTAAGCAGAACTGATAAAGTAAAAGACTTTAGGCTTTATAAAGATGTAAAACCTATTTATGATGATGAAACAGATATTTATTGGGTTCGTTTTACCCTAAAAAACACATTTTCTTCTCGTAAATTGTACCTCCTAAAAGCAAAAGATGCAGAAGTAGCTTATCTTTATACACCCACTACAAACGGAATTAGCTATATAAGAAGTGAAGACGGAATTATTTTCCCTCACACCAGTAGAAATATCAAAATTGACCGTTCAGCTTGTTTTGTGATTACTTTAGATAGATTTGAATCTAAAACATTTTTCATTCGTGTAGAACACCGTACGGCATTTGCTAAGCAAAATAAAGGACTTCTCAATACATTAGAACATCTCACCATAGAGGATTTGGCTCGTTCTATCGAATTATCTAAAGAACGTCGTTATTACCAAGGATTTTATTTGGGAGCAATGGTTCTTTTGGCTCTTAATAGTTTGTTTGTTTCTTTTCTATTCAATGACAAACGTTATTTATATTATGTGGGACTGTTGTTTATGGCAGCCACACTTAACATGATTTTTGAAGAGTATTTGATAGAATTTTTTATCCCTAATGACCCTACTCTCAACTGGTTATTGACAGTTCCTGTTACAGCTCTGCTTTGGTTTTTCTACACATTATTTTTCAGAAGTTTTCTAAATCTAAAAAAAGTAGCTCCTTTTTGGGATAAATTTTTTATTGGTATAGCAGGTCTCTGTTTAGTCATATTTGCACTTACTTTTATAGATTTACATAAAATGCAGTGGATGGTATTCTTGCTTGTGTTTACTATAAGTATTGCTTTAGTTGTCAATATTGGTATTGTTATCAAGTTCAAACACCGTCCTGCTTCATTCTTATTAGCTGCTAATATTGTATATTTTGGAGGGATTTTGATATTTGCTTTAGCACAATTGGAGTTGATTCCTAGAAGTTATTTTTCTATGCATGCTTCACAGGTAGCTGATATTCTTTTAGGTTTGTTTGTTTCTTTAGGACTAGCTGACCGAGTAAATTATCTACGTACAGAAATAGAGCGTCGAAACGATGAAAATAGAGTTCTTATAGAAGAACAAAAAACAAAATTAGAAAAAGAAGTGGCAGAGCGTACACGAGAAATTACCAAGATAAATATGGAACTCGTTACACAACAAGAAGAGGTTACAAGACAAAAAGAACAAATTGAAAAAGCAAACGAAAATCTAAAAGGACAACAAGGCGAACTTAGAAAAGCCTATCAGGATATTAATCTTTTGAGTGATATTGGAAGAGATATTACAGCTTCATTAGATATTGGAGTGATTATAAATACAGTTTATAAACACGTTGATGAAATGATGGATGCTACCGTTTTTGGTATTGGAACTTATGATGCCGAACGAGAAATGATAGGCTTTAGTCATTTCTACAAAGATGGAGTTATGGTTCCTTATAGAGAAGCACCTATTAATGACGATAGACTTTCTACATGGTGTGCTAGAAATAAAAAACCTGTCTTTATTACTGATTTTGATGAGGAATACTCACAGTATTTAGAAGAAAAAGCTCGTGGTGTTTTGGTAGAAGAACGAAATTCTATCATTTATTATCCTTTGATTCAAGAAGAAAAACTCTTGGGTGTAATTACAGTACAAAGTCCACTCAAAAATGCCTATTCTCGTAATCATTATCGTATTTTGGAAAGTTTGGCTGCTTATATTACGATTGCCCTTTCAAATTATGATGCCTATCAAACTATTCAATTAGCTAAAGATGAAATTGATAGAAAGAACCTACAAATTACAGATTCATTACGCTACGCAAGAGATATTCAAAGTGTAATTTTGCCTGGAGAACGTCGTTTCAAGCGTGTTTTTAAAGAGCATTTTTTACTTTATAAACCTAAAGATTTTGTTTCAGGAGATTTCTTTTGGATAGAAGAATACGAAAACAAAAAGTTTATTGCTGTTATTGATTGTACAGGACATGGTGTTCCTGGGGCATTTATGTCACTGATTGGAACTATGCAACTCAATCAAATTCTTTCTAAAACACAAGAGCCATCAGAAATTTTGGATAATCTTCATATTGGTATCAAAAAAGCATTAAAGCAAGATATTTATCATAATGATGATGGAATGGATGTCTGTCTGTGTTCTATTGAGCATTTGGAAGAAATAAACAGATATAAAGTAGTTTTTGCAGGTGCAAAACGTCCTCTTTATTATGTTAGTGAAGGTGCTTTACATCAACTCAAAGGTACACGAAAAACTATTGGTGGAAGAGGAAGAAATGATAAACCCTTCGAACAAGAAGAAATTTGGCTCAACGAAGGAGATACTCTTTACCTTACAACTGATGGGTATGTTGACCAATCTTCGCCACGTCAAAAGAAAATAGGTACTATGCAATTACTCACTTGGTTAGAACAAATAAGTGCTCAACCAATGGAAAAACAAGGCGAGTTTTTGACAGAAGAATTATCAAGACATCAACAGTATGTTGAACAAAGAGATGATATTACCCTTTTAGGAATACGTTTGTAGAAATATGGATTTTAAATTTGAAATCTTTAGGGAAAAATAACTTATTTTTCTATTGTATATGTCTATAATTAAAAAGAATAAATCCTATTTAATTACTTTTACTTCATGAAGTTAGTACATTCTTTTCCATCTTTGACAGAAAATTTAATCTCTAAATTAAATACTATACTAAGTCAGGAGTTTGGTTATAATTCCATTCCTGATGATTACAAATCATTCTTATTAAAAAATAATGGAGGCTATGTTTTGCCAGGTTATATAGAGGATACAGAAATTACTCAACATCAAAAAGAGGTGGTTTTTGAAACTCCTTTAAGGTGGGCAAAAGATAATAATAAGCCTGTGAGACCTTGTTTAGTTGCCTTTTTTGTAGTTTGGTTAGAAGATGATATGGATGAGAATGAAGTTGAGGATTGGGAAATGGCTGAATTAGTAGCTTCTAATGAACATTCAAAACTTGACTTTGATATTCTACCAAATAATATGATGTCTATTGCAAAATGTAGTCATCCAGATTGTGCTGATATGCTATGTATATCATTAGATAAAAAAGAATATGGGTCAGTTTATTATAATTACGGACTGTGTGACCATCCTGCAAATTTTCATGGAGATTTTTACAATGACAGAATTGAGACTATTTTTAAACAGTACAATATCACTAGTTATGAAGAAATAGATGAAGAAACCATAGAAGGTCAGATAATTATAGACCAAATAAAGAGTGCTTACTTTGTCAAGGTAGGAAATAGTTTTTCAGAATTTTTAGAAAACTGTAAGATTATAGAAGTAGAAAGAGAAATTTGAATCTATTTTTCTGTATTTTAATTACAACTAGTAACTTAATCAGCTCTTAATGCTACAATAGGTGCAATTTTGGCAGCCTTGTAAGCAGGAAAAAAACCAGCTAAAGCTCCTGAAAATACAAGTAATCCGATAGCAACCAAGACAACATATAAATCTACTTCAGGATTTCTAAAAAAATCTCCACCAGCTCCTACAAGAATTTTCATTCCCATAATTGCACCTACTCCTAAAGTAAGACCAACAAAACCAGCTACAGACGTAATAACAATTGCTTCACTTACAATCAGACTAACAATAGAATAAGGTGTTGCACCAAGAGCTTTGCGAACACCAATTTCTTTTGTACGTTCTTTTACAATGATTAGCATAATATTACTGACTCCAATTATTCCAGCCAAAATAGTCATTAAACTAACTGTCCAAACGAAACCACGAATAAAAAGAAAAAGCATCTGAAACTTCTCAAATTCTTCAACAGTATTGCGTACTCTTACAGCTCTATCATCATCAGGAGAGAATTTATGGCGTGCAGCAAAGTCTTTCTGAATATTCTTTGCAATGATATTTGCTTCCTCAACAGAAGCATCACCCACTGTCATCATAAGTTGATTAATACGATTTTTTCCATTAAAAGCCAATTGTGCCGTTGTGATAGGCAAATACATATATTGCATTTCTCGTTCATTGCCATTATCAGAAAAAACACCTACTACTTGAAAAGGTATATCTCCAATAATAATCCATTTGCCAATAGGAATTTGTGGGTTTTCTTTAAATGTTTCAAAAAGTTCCTCTGCTACTAACTTTCCAATAACCACAACTTTTCGTTTCTTATCCAAATCTGTTTGATTAATAAAACGACCGTTATCCATCAATGTATTTTCAAGATATTTATGGTCTGGATGGACACAACGAGTATTGTAGGATGAGCTTTTATCTTTATATTGAGTAATAAAATCTCCTCTCAAATAAAATCTTCCTGTTTTATATTCTATTCCATCTATATTCTCTAAAGCATCATAGTCTTGATTTTCGAATTGAATCTGACGACCTACAGGCATTCCTTTATAGGCTATTGAAGTTTGTCCGTCGTAGAGCCACAAACTATTTACAGCATCATCTCTAAAGTTGTACTCTACTCCATTTTGAAGTCCTTTGCCTGCTCCTAAAAGCAAAACAAGCATAAAAATGCCCCAGCCTACTCCCAAAGCAGTTAGAGAAGTTCGAAGTTTATGTCTAAAAAGAGTATCAATTATTTCGCTCCATTTGTCAGTATCTATTAATCTCATGGTATTTTTATATGCTATAATTTTTATTCACTCACAATATAAAAAAGTCTTATTTGAAATTAAAATACTACAATCTTTTTAACGGATTTTAGTTTTACTTATTTGTATAGCTTTATAAAAATAATTCAAAAACTGCCCAAGCTGCCATTCCCAAAACTAAAACAATAAGAACCCAAACATACCAAGGGGCAATTCTTTGATTAGGTTTTGAGTAAGGTTGTTCTCCTTCAATATCTCTGTAAAGCTGAAAATAAGCACGCCTAGCACTTGTCATTCCTTCCAAAATCTGTTTGTGTTTTTCGAAAGAATCAGCTAATTCTTTGTCTTTTTCTAATTTTTCTTCAAAAGCAATTTTTTCTTTTTCTGAGAGTGAATCTGACAGATAATCATTAAATTTTTGAGTTGAAGAAGAGTTTGAAAGGTTCATATACTAATATTTTTCTGTAAGAATAGTTTAAATACCTAAAAAGGATAACCAATAGCAATATTCAAGACTAAATTATCTCTTCGCCATTCTTTATCTCTAACTTGTACTTGTCGTCTGACCCAACGTTCATTTTCAGGAAGCCAAGGTTTGCTAAGAGGAAAAGCAACATCAAAACGAAGAACAAAAAAAGTAACATCAATGCGAAGTCCTGCACCTACTCCCACAGCAATATCATTGATAATATTTTTTTTCTTAAATAATCCTCCTTCACGATTGGGGTCTTCTTTGACTAACCAAACATTTCCAGCATCTGCAAAAATAGCACCTTTGAAAACACTATAAATTGGAAAACGATATTCAATATTTGCTTCTAAGCGCATATCACCTGTTTGGTCATAAAAAAGTCCACTCGTACTATCTTTCGAAATATATGAACCTGGTCCAATAGAACGAGCCTGAAAAGCACGAATACTATTTGCTCCTCCTGCAAAAAACTGTTTGGTGTAAGGCAATACATCAGCATTTCCATAAGGAATTCCTACACCTGCAATAAAACGAGTTGCTATTTTATGATGCGTTTCTTCATTAAAATTTAAGTAATATCTAAAATCTATATCTGCACGAGCATATTGTGCATAAGGCTCACTCAAAATAGTATAAGGCTCTGCTCCTGTAGCTTTTTTAGATTCAAAAATACTTTGAATGCTGTGTATTAAATTACCTCCTACATCAATATTTCCATTAAAGAAGATATGATTTTTATTTTTTCTAGCATTTTCATCTACTTTGGAAGCACTTTGATAAGTAAATGAATAGTTTCCACCAAAAATAAATTGATTTTGAAAACTTCGTTGTAAAAGTGGATTATCTCCAATGGCTTCATTAAAGAGGCTTGTTGTGTCCATCAAGCGAACATAGTTTATAGAAATAGGATTAAAACGGTGTCTTTTAGTAGCTGTTTCTTGCCAATCATAACCAAATTGAGCTGTTCCAGAAAGAAGTTTAAAGTAATTTACTCTACTTAGTAGCCTAACATCTCCTTGATAGACTGTTCTTGGAACAAACTTTTGAGCCAAACGAGGTAATTTGATAGGACTAACGAAGCGAGGAATATAAATTTCGACACCTGCACCAATTTCATAGGAATAAAGTCCGTTTTGTTGATTAGGCTGCTCTACATTTTGATTTGAATTACGTCCACTTATTTGTGTTTCGAAACGTCCATCTAAACGAACTACTAAAAGCTCTGCTCCACGAAAAGCATTTTTATTACGATAACTAATGTTTAGACCAGGTCCAGCAAAATTATTGGATTTCGAAACTAAATTCAATTCTGCTCTCAATGATTTTCTTTTTGAAGGAACCATTTGAATATAAGCATCTAAATACCCTTCATTTCCCAAAGAATCAACAGGTTTGTATCGAATGTCTGCAAACTTCAAAGCTCCCAAACCCATCAAACGTTTTAAAGTTTGTTCATGTCTTTGAGCAGAATAAAGTGTATCTGGGTCTAAATAAATCGAACGAGCTAATATTTCAGGACGGAAAGTGCAACCATCCATCATACAATAAAAAGTAGAATCTCCTTCCAAACGTCCCATTCTTTGTAGCTTTGCAGCATTCTTAATGCTATCCATTCCCATTTTATAATTAGGAAATAAAAATACATTACGGATTCGGTAAGGTTTTCTAGCAATATCAGGCATTTGCTTTTTGACTTGCATGTAGATATTCATCTGACGATCTCCGACTGTTGAATCTACTTTATAAATTATAAATTTATCACTAAAGTAAAAATAGCCTTTTTCTTTTGCATAGTCATTTAACCTACTTCTTTCTTGTTCTAAAAGAGCAAAATTGTAAGGATCTCCTTTTTTTAGGAGTGTTTCTTTAGTAGCATTATTCAAGACATTCCCAAGTGGTTCAGGCTCTTCAGGAAAATTTATAGAATCCAATCTATAAGGTTGATAAACAGTTGCTGTATAAATTATTTCTGCTTTTTTTCCCTTCTGTTCGATTTTAGCTTCTGTTTCTGCTTGAAAATGTCCATTTGCTAGAAGCCTATTCAAAACAAGCTGACGTACACGCTCTTCATTTACATCTTTTACTAAAACTGGAGGTTTGCCAATTTTGGTCATTACCCAATGATTAAAACCTTTTTCTTTTTCAGTATAAAAAGTATTATAAAAAGCCAATTGAGGACGCATCCACAAAAATTTTGTATTTGGCTCTGGTGCTAAAACTTCTTCTACTTCAGCTTCTACACGGTCTTGTTCAGGAATTTTACCTTCCTTCTTCTCCCATTTTATTTCACTTCCTGTATATAAAGGATTTTCTTTTGTGATTCTGCTCATACCTGTACAACCACTCATTATGAAAGGGACAAGTAGAAAAAAAGAAATAACGAAAAATTGTAAAGAAAAATGAGGTACGAAAAGGGAAAAAATGTTTCGCATTTTGTAAAATAAATATTAAACTATAAAAATGAAGGAATAACAAAATAAGATTTGTTTATACTTCAACTTAAATTTATAGATTTTGTTTTTTAGATGAAAAAGTAAAAATGAGTAAATTGAATTCAGCACAAAGCTATTTCCTAAATTAGCCTAGAAAAGTATATTATCAATCTTTGTTTTGGTACACTTATAATATAAATATTATTCTATTATAAAAAGACTTGATAATAATTTGTTACTTTTGTCCAAAAGGACTTTTTCGCAAAAGGATGACATCTAAACTATTATAATAATTACTTGTAGTATTTCATTGTAGCATTCCCAAATACTGATAAAGCTATACCAATAAATAGTTTGTGTGTTGTCTAAATTATTTCAAAACACTAGTAGTATAACTAATTATGAATCTTAATCTCAAAAACCCTTTAGCTTTCTTTGACTTAGAAGCAACAGGCATCGACACTATAAAAGACCGTATTGTAGAAATTTCTATTGTAAAACTGATGCCTAATGGCGAAAAACAAGTTCATACACATAAAATAAACCCAACTATTCCAATTCCAGATATTACTACCAAAATACATGGAATTAGTGATGAAGATATAAAAGATGCTCCTACTTTCAAACAAATGGCAAAAACATTTGCAGGTATTTTGAAAGGTTGTGATTTGGCAGGTTTTAATATTATGCGTTTTGATGTCCCTATGCTTGTAGAAGAATTTTTGAGAGCAGGAGTAGATTTTGATATTTCGAATCGTAAACTTGTCGATTTGCAAAGAATCTATCACATGATGGAACCTCGTACACTTTCGGCAGCCTATAAGTTTTACTGTAACCTAGAATTAGAAGGAGCGCATAGCGCAGAAGTTGATACTTTGGCTTGTGTTGGAATTTTGGAAGAACAAGTAAAAAGGTATGAAAACATGGAACACAAAGATACTTTTGGCAATGTTACTATTCCTGTCAAAAATGATATGGAAGCTTTACATCAATTAAGTTTCTCAAATCGTATCGATTTGGCTGGAAGAATGGTTTATAATGATAAAAATGAAGCTGTTTTTGCTTTTGGAAAACATAAAGACAAAAAAATTGAAGATGTTCTGACAAAAGAATCTTCCTATTATGATTGGATTATGAAAAATGATTTCCCCCTAAATACCAAACAAGAACTTACAAGAATCAAATTAAAAATGAGTATGCTTAATAAGTAGGGATTAGTTTTTAGTGATTAACTATTAGTACAAGAAGATATTTTGTTGATAGCTCACACAGCTAAATTCTATATTCAAAAACTGCTTTGTTTTTGATTTTCAGTTCGTAATTTTCGAAGAACATGGAATACACAATTGAGGTTTATTTGGTATTGTTAGCTGCTGGGTTTTTAGCAGGAATAATTAATACTTTGGCAGGAAATGGCTCAATTCTGACAATTACAGCACTTTCTGTGGCTGCTGGCTTACCTGTCGGAATGGCAAATGGAACAAACCGAGTAGGTGTAACTTTCCAAGTTTTGGTAGGTCTTCGTACTTTTCTAAAAAGTGGAAAGACAAATTTTAAAGGTGTTTGGAAAATTGCAATTCCTACTATTTTAGGTTCTGTTTTAGGAGCTTATGCAGCCGTTGAAGTAGGAAAGTCAAATGAAATTTGGTTGAGTCGTGTGATTGGTGGTGTAATGGTTTTTATGCTTTTCTTAGTTTTAAACAATCCAAAAAAATGGATAGAAGAAGACAAAAATCGTAAAGAATTAGCTTTACCTTGGCTAATACTCATTTTTTTAGCTGTTGGTTTCTATGGAGGTTTTATTCAAGCTGGCGTAGGTGTGATTATGCTCGTCGTTTTGATGTCAGCAACAAGTTATGAGCTTACTAATGCAAATGCTATTAAACTTTTGCTTACTCTTCTTCTCAATATTCCTGCTTTTGCTATCTTTATTTGGAGTGGTCAAATAGAATGGATTGCTGGTCTTACCCTTTCCGTTGCTCAAATGATTGGTGCTATGTGGGCAGCTAAGTTTGCAATCGGACATCCAAAGGCTAATTATTGGATACAAGCAATTTTGATAGGAATTATTCTTATTGCTATTGTGCGCTTCTTGGGAATCTATGATTTTTTGAGTTAAAAATTATTGCTTTTACTCTGATTCGTTTTTTTTGCATCCAATTTTTTTAAAATTTCAAGAAAAAGCGATAAAAAACAAAGTGCCAATAACTTGTTAGGAATATAACACATCTATAATTTTTATTTTTTAATTCGTAATTGTTCTAAGTAACTAAACAAATTTGTAAATTTGCGTTTATTGTTTTGTCTGCCTTTTATTTTTTTAGTTAAATTGTTTATAATGACTTAACTTTGCTCTAATTCTGCAATAAAATTTGAGCAGTTTTTAGAAAAAAATCCTAAACTCTAAAATTAAAAGCTACACTACATCTCAATTACTTACTGCACTCACTCAACAACAGCCTAACACATGAAATATCCAAACACCAATATACACCCAGATGCTAAAATTGCAGAAAATGTAATTATTGAACCTTTTGCAACTATTTATGGCGATGTAGAAATAGGAGAAGGGACATGGATAGCTGCAAATGTAGTAATAATGGATGGTGCAAGGATAGGTAAAAACTGTAAAATTTATCCAGGGGCTGTTATTTCAGGAGATCCACAAGACCTAAAATATAAAGGTGAAAAAACATTAACTATAATTGGAGATAACACTACAATTAGAGAATTTGCAACTATCAATAAAGGAACAGATGATAAGATGCAAACAACAGTTGGTAATAATGTATTGGTAATGGCTTACGTGCATATTGCTCACGATTGTATTGTTGGAGATTATTGTGTTTTGGTAAATGGAGTGCAACTGGCAGGACATGTAGAAGTAGAAGAATATGCAATTATTGGAGGTACAAGTGCTGTTTTACAGTTTGTCAAAATTGGCGCACATGCCATGATTGCAGGTGGTTCGTTGGTCAGAAAAGATGTTCCTCCTTATATTCGTGCAGGGCGTGAACCTCTTTCTTATGCAGGAATCAATATTGTAGGCTTACGACGACGTGGTTTTAATGCTGGAAAAACTGCCGAACTTAGAGAAATATACCGTCTCATTTATTCAGCAGGATTAAATACACAAGAAGCTCTTAAACAAATAGGAGAAATAGAACCACAAACAACAGAGAAAAATCAAATTGTAGAATTTATCCGAAATGCAAAAAAAGGAATTATTAGAAGTGGAAATGAAGATGATAGTATCGGAATATAATTAGTTACCACTCAAATTTCTAATTTAATGTTTTTTTTTCTACAAAATACGCTTTCTTCCGAAATAAATGGCTTTTCTAGAATTGAATATTTGGCTGTCTTTAATGCTATTATTTTTGGTTTTATTGTAGCCGAATTTTTTATGGGTTGGGGAAATTTTATGCGTTATCGCTCCCAAATTCGTTTTGATTTTATTCCTGTCATTTGGTCTTTTCTTACTTTCTTGGTTTCTATCTTGATTTGGTGGGGAACTTGGACAAACAATGAATTTATTGGCATTAATATTTTCTATTATTATTATTCTCTTGTTTTGCCTCTGATTCTATATTTGGTTTGTGTGTTTTTATTTCCAAAAATCAATGAAACAAGGTATGAAAAAGATATATTTGACTTAGAACGTTATTTTCAAAAACAAGCTCCTATTATCTGTTTTCTATATGGATTACTATTTACAGCAATGATTATTAATTCTGTAATTTTTCAAGAATATGAATTTTTTCATCTCAAAAACTATATAAAAGGAGGAGCTGCCCTGCTTGCTTTCGGAGGAATTGTTATCAAAAACAGAAGGTATTATTGGCTAATTACGGCTATTATGCTGTTTTTGTTTGTAGGCTTTCTTCTTACAATGGAGATACAACATTAATATTGAAACACTAGTCTAATTTAACTCCCCAAAACGTAATATCATCACGCTGGTCAGCATCTTTCTTATGTGCTTCTAGAAAATCAATTAATAAATCTTGTTGTGTTGCCATATTTTTATCTAAAATAGTATTTAGAAATAATTTTAAATTATAACTTCCAATACGTTCAGCTTGTGGCGAATTTTGGTCTGCAAATCCATCAGTAGTAAGGTATAAGGAAGAGCCTATAGGAAGTTGAATAATATTTTCTTCAAAAAGTCGTTTTTCTTCTCGTTGTTTTCCTCCTATCGAACTTCGTGTTGCTCCTATTTCTTGAATTTTTGTATGTGAAGGTTCTGAATACCAAAGAGGACGTTTTGCTCCAGCATAAGCTACTTCGTAAAGAGCCGAAGTACGCCTTTCTATTCTACACAAAATCATATCCATGCCATCCTTATTTATTTTTGAGCTGTTCTTTGATTTTGCATCTTGTTTTAATAGTTTTCGTATTCTCTCATGCATCAATTTCAAAATTTTGGAAGGCTGCATGTGTTTTTCTTGATTGATAAGTTCGTCTAAAAGCATATTGCCAATCATAGACATAAATGCCCCAGGTATTCCGTGTCCAGTACAGTCTACAACAGCAATAAATGTATAACCATTTACTTTTGTAAGCCAATAAAAATCACCACTAACAATATCTTTTGGACTATAAATCAAACAATAATCTGAGAATTGATTCAAAATAGCTTTTTCAGTTGGAGTAAGAACGCCTTGTATGGTTTTGGCATAACGCATACTATCTAAAATATTTTGATTTTTATCTCTGATAAGTTTATACGCATTTGCATTGGCAACAGCAATTGATACATAAGTAGCAAGATTACGCAAAAGAGCTAAATTATCTTCTGTATAAGGGTTTTTCTCAAAGCTCTGAATAGTCATGACACCAATAGGACGTTCACGAATTCGAAGAGGAATAAAAAATGCTGCCTGAGGAACTTCTCCTATAAGAGGACTAATATGTGTTTTGTTTTTTTGGAAATATTCTTTTTTAACATCAACCACAAAAACTTCCTTATCTTCCAAAAAAGACTGTACTGAAAGACTTTTTGTACCTTCTGTGGCAGATTCAATGTGAAAAGGTAAAATGTGATCTTTTTCTATAAAATTGTTATATTCGATAGCTTGTGAACGAGAATTATAAATACCAATTCCAAACCCATCCACAGGCATAATATGTTCTATACTTTCTTTTATAATAGAAATGAGGGCATTTTCATCCATTGTTGCTGTTATTTTTCGTCCAATTTCAGACAAAATTGAAAGCCGTGAAAATGTTTCTTTGAGTTGATTATTTTGCTGAGTAATTTCTTCTTTTTGTTGACTTATCTCTGTACTCTTTTCTAGTATTTCTTTATTTTGATTGTCTCTATCTCTCTTCTGAATAAAGACAAGAATAGCAATAACGAGCAAAAGAACAGTACCACTAGCCAACGAATAATTCCAAATTTCTTTGCGTTCGATTTCAGACTCTTGTAGTTTTTTTTGTTCTCTCAAAACTGAAATAACCTGTTCTTGCCTTTCACTCTCAAAGACAGCTTGTAGGCGTTTGGTTTCGTTTAAACTCTCTTCTTTTTTCAAAGAATCATCTAAGTTGATATATTTACCTAAATAATGAGCAGATAATTCGAATTTGTTTTTAAGTTGATAAATTGTGGCAAGAAGCCTATAGATTTCTGCAATATTCTTTCTTAATCCTGTTTCTTGTGCCAATTGTAGAGCATTTTCAGCAAATGCAACAGCTTTAATATAGTTTTTATCATACAGAAAGTACTGTCCCCTTCCGAAGCTGATGTAAAACAAAAGATGTTTATCCTTAATTTTTTGGGCTATAATTTCTGCCTTATCAAAGTATAGCAGTATTTTGTATTTGTTTGTATTATTTTTTAAAGAATCTGTTTTAATTAAGCTCATTCCTAAATTGATATAATACTGACAAATAAGTATATCATTATCAGTTTTTAAAGCCATGGGTAGTCCTTTTTCAAAGTACACATTTGCCTTTTGATAATCAGTCTGTTCTAGATAAACTGAGCCAATATTCAAATAACTTGTTGCTATTCCTAAACTATCATTTAGTTTTTCTTTCATTATGATAGCCTGTTTGTGCATCTGAATAGATTTTTCGTATTGATTATTTTTCTTATAAATCAATGCCATATTATTCAGTGAACGAGATATTTGTAACTTATCTTCATAACATTGTTGAATTCTCAAAGAAATCAATAGGTTTTCTAATGCTCTTGAATAATTTCCCTGTATATAATAAATGCCAGCTAAATTATTCAAAACTAAAGAATATGCTACTGAGTCTCCAATATCTTGATAAATATCAGCAGAGGTTTTAAAATAATGAACAGCCGAATCATAATTGTTTTTTCCTTGATGATAAAAACCAATAATCCGAAGAGCTTTTGCTGTTCCTTTAAAATATAATATTTCCTTTGATTGTTGAATAGCTGATTCTGTTAAAACTAATATGGAATCATTTTTTATATTTGAATAATGGCTTGCAATCTCTAAAAGCGCATTTATTTGAGTGGTATCTTCTGCTTTTTCACTATTTATGTATATTTTCCAAAGACTATCTGAAACATGTTTCTGCTTTATTATTTTAGACACATCAGATTGAGCCATTATTTCGAAGGAAATAATGGAAATACTGATAACCAATAAAATAGAAAAATGAGTTAGTCTATACATCTATAATTTATGCCTTCAAGTGTAGTGTTTCCCATTCCACTTCTTGTACGATATCGTTATGTAAACTAAGTCCAACAGGACAAGTCATAGCTGCACGATGCAATTTTTCATGTTCTGTAACAGTCAGCAAAAGTGTTTCTGGACAATTATAAGTAATTTTGATACGTCCAATTCTACGAGGATTATCTACCATTATCTTTTCTATATAGGCTTCTAATCCTTCCAAATTTATTCCTTCTCGTTGTGCCAAAATGCCCATCATTGTCATCTGGCATGAAGCTAACGAACTACACACCAAATCAGTAGGAGAAAATGCCTCTCCTTTTCCGTGATTATCCTTTGGAGCATCAGTAATAAGCTGATTTTGAGAGTTGATGTGAGTAGCTTGAGTGCGTAAATTGCCTTGATAGATTACTTTTATCATAAAATTAAATTGATTTTGATACCTTGTGTTTTTTTAAGCAAGATGAATGATGTATTTTTATAATTAAAAATAGACAAAAAAGATGACTTTAGCCGAATTTTAGCCTTATTTTTTAATCCATCTCTAATTGCATTTTATTTTGAATACTAATTTCTCTTCTAATTCATTTCCTTCATTATTTGCTGATTTTCTTTCTCCAGTTTTTATTTCAGATTGGAAAAATGAATTGTTTGAGCAGAAAAATATAAATGTAAAAATACTACGATTAGATGCAGAACACAAACATATTGGAGGAAATAAGTTATATAAACTTTATTATAACTTAGCAGAAGTCCAAAAACAAAATAAAAACAAATTACTCACTTTTGGGGGAGCTTATTCAAATCATTTGCGAGCTACTGCTTTTGCTGCCAAAGCATTAGGAATAGAAAGTATAGCAATAATTAGAGGAGAAGAGCACCAAAACCTAAATCCTGTTCTTACTTTTTGTAAAGAGCAAAATATGCAACTTCATTATATTTCAAGAAGTGAATATAGAGAAAAAAACAATGTTTTTTTTATAGAAAAATTAAAAGCACAATTTGGAGATTTTTTTTTAGTTCCAGAAGGAGGTTCAAATGCTCTTGCTATAAAAGGTACAAGTCATATTCCCAAAATTGCTTTTGATTTGTTGAAAAATAATATTGTTGGTGTCGCTTCGCTAAAACACCAACAATGGCAGAAGAAAGGTTTATTAAATAACAAGATAGATTATTTTGCTTTAGCTATCGGAACAGGAGGAACAGCAGCAGGAGTTTTGAATGGCATACAAGAAATTGAAAATAAGACAAAAACTAAAGTTTTGGCTGTTTCTGCACTAAAAGGAGGTGAATTTTTAAAAGATGATATAGAAAAACTATTAAATGATTTTTATAATGATGAGTCTACTAAAACAAAAAATACACTAGAAAATCTCATTTTGGAAACTAATTTTCATGAAGGTGGATATGCAAAAAAATCAGAGCGATTGATGAATTTTATTACAGATTTTAATCAGAAAAATGATTTTCAGATTGAGCCTATTTATACAGGGAAAGCCTTTTTTGCAATCTATAATTTAGCTGAAACTAATTTTTTTGAGGAAGGCAGTACAATCGTTTTGATTCATACAGGAGGAGTTTTTTAGTAAGAAATCAATAGACATAAAAAAACGCTATAAAACTTTTAGTTTTCATAACGTTTTTAAGTAAATTTGGTAATTATAATAATGATAACGTAAAAAACACACAAAGGTTCGTGTTTATTTTACAATTTCTATTTATTTTTCAAATCTACCCAAAAATTATTTTAGATTTTACATTCGAAATTAGCTTTTTTAGAGATTTTTTAGCAATTTTAGTAGTCTGAATTTTTTAACCTTCCACTAAAAACAATCCTAATCAGATGAATACCAAAGAACAAAAGAACAAAAAAAATAAGGCAAATAATTGGACACTGTTTTTGGATAGAGATGGTGTTCTAAATCGTAAATTAGAAGATGATTATGTCAAAAACTTAGAAGAATTTGATATTCTCAAACATGCAAAAGAAGCCTTAGAAATTCTGACTCAACATTTCGAAACTATTGTAGTTGTAACCAATCAACAAGGAATTGGAAAGCAACTAATGAGTGAAAAAGATTTGGAACTTATTCATAGTTATTTGTTGGAAAAATTACCACAGATTGATAAAGTTTATTTTTGTCCAGACCTTTCTAAAACCAACTCTCCACGTCGAAAACCAGCTATTGGAATGGCTATTGATGCAAAAGAAGATTTTTGTAAGATAAGTTTTAAGCGTTCTGTTATTGTTGGAGATAGCATTTCTGATATGCAGTTTGGTAGAAATGCAGGAATGAAAACGTGTTTTATCAATGAAAAAAATAGCTTTGAGCGTGTAAAAAATAAAGCTTTGATTGATTTTGAAACTACTTCACTCATTGAAGCTGTTCCCTATTTGATTCATCTTACAAAATAAAACACGTTTTTTTGAAAAACTTCTATTTCAAGAGGTAATCATAACCAAAATAAAGAGGATAATTCCTAACAAAAACCCTCCACTCACTCCAAAAAGAATGAACTTAATATAAAAACTATTTCGCTCATCTCTTCTGATTAATTCTTTTTCGAATTCTTCATCATTCATATCCAAATTATTCATGATAGCATTTTTTAGTTGGTTTAATTCAAACACTAAAGTATTTGGTACATTTGACTCACTCTAAAGAGTAAGCTACAAATATGCTACATTTTAAAAGTGTTGTGAATAGATTTAGTTTTATTTTTCTTTAAAATCTGAATACGAATAGTTTCTTGATTCTTTTTCAATATAATCCAAAACCCAACCAATATCCTCATTGCTCAAATGATGATGATTTGGCATCATTTGTCCATATTCTCTATAAAGGCGAGCTGCATATTCATTGCCTCCTGTAATAGTTTTTTCAGGATATTTAATAAAATTGATAGTAGCAGCACGACTTCCCCAACGAGATTCTGAACCTTTCAAAGCAGGTCCTACTACTTTTTTATGAATAGCGTGGCATTGCTTACAATCATTTTCAAAAATCTGTTTTCCTCTTACTAAATCCATTGCTTGACAACATTCTTTGTAATCATCTAAAACAGGTTTGCTTTTGTAATGATTTTCTAAGGCTTGTTCAAATTTTTTGGCTGAAAAATCTTTGCGTGTAATAATTGGATTCCTATTGAAAGGAATAGCTGTAAGTATAGGATTAGAAATTGTTTGTACAGTTCTTATTTCTTGTTCAAATTCTTTCATTCTGTCAGCTACTTTTTTATCTGTTATTTCTACTACTTTTATGGTTTCTCTGATTTTACTTTTGATAGCTAAATCAATTTCTCCTGTGTAAAGCTGTTTGTTTTTTTCTGTAACTGCTTTCAAAATTATATCTACTCCTTTTGGTAGATAAATGACATTTTCATTGCCTTGTTTTCCATAAAAATGACCTTTTTCGTTTCGGCTTAAATCAATAATGGTTTTTTCATTTGGAAAAATTAAAAATACTCTTCCTGCTTCTTTGAGTTCTAAACCTTTCACTTTTACCTCAAAAGCTACTGGAATTTGATTTTCAAGTTTCATCAACATATCAATATTTGTCCAACCCAGTCTATTCAAATCAAAAGAATAATTCAAACGCTCTGAAAAACGTTTTTCATTTTCTAGTTTGTCGACTACTTCAGTTTGTAATTCTTCTCTTTTTTTATCCCACTTGTCAAAGTCTTTTTCAAATTTTGACCAAGCCTTTTCTTTATTCTTAAAAAGTTTGTCAATGTGTTTTTGCAAAGCTCGGTTTACTTTGCCTTTTGGTTTTACTTTAGTTGCTTTTTCGGCTGCAAATTCCTCAAAGATATAAGCTCTACATTTTTTGTTTTTGGTAAGATATTCGGCTGCTAATTTATCTGATTCCCATAAATTTTTATCTAAATTTTTGAGATAAATTGCTATCAAATCATTTCCACAACATTCATTCATCACTTTCAAACGTTTTTCAAATTCGTAAGTAGAAATAAAAGTTCCCTGAAACTTCTTGTCTGAAAGTCCTTCTAAAATGTATTTTGAAATGCCACAAATAGTGGGTTTACCTTTTTCTTCGTCATCTTGCACAAAACGAAAAATACTTTCAGATTGATTTTTTTGATTAGGATTTTTTTTATTCTGTTCTAAAAAGCTACTAGAATTTTCTTCATTTATATCAATAACACGAATACTGTCACCTAAATAATAGGTTTCTAATGTTCTAATTTTATCAGCAGGAATAATAATAGTTCGCTTTCCATCTTTCTCAAAACTACCTTCATTCTTAGGAAAAAAATCAAGTCTGTCTAATGGAATTTCTGTAAGCCAGTTTTCTAATTCTTTTTCTTTTTTCCATTGAACAGGCGCATCTTCGCTTACTTGTATTCCTTCATAAACCGACATATCGCCAATCTTTTTTTGCGTTGGAATTTCGGCATGAATCGGTTTTGAGATATTTATCTTTCCTTTTTTATCCGATTTGGCTGTAAACTCAAACATTCCACCACTTTGCAAAATTTGTCCGTGTTGCGTTTGTGTAGTGAGTTTGTTTTCTAGCATGTCAGAAAGGGATAGAGCTTCTTTGAGATTGAGCGTAAGGTTTCCCTTCAACGGCTTTCCGTTTTCATCTGTAAAAGTCCCTGCTTCAATGGCGAGCAAAGTTCCAGATTTTCCGAAAATGACTGTATCTTGTTCTGTATCAATGACAAATTCCTGTGGAGGAGGCGAATCAAAAAGATGTGGAAAGTTATAAGCCAGTTCTTCGGCTGACATATTTGCAATCCTGTTATTTTGAGTATTTTCCAAATCTGAACAGGAAGTAAAGCAAAACACAAAGACAACAATAAAAACAGAAAGTAATTTTTTCATGGCTTGAAAGTAAGTTGATAATATAAAATCTACCTTCAAAATACATTTTTTATTGAAAAGTAACTTATTTCTCTAAAACAAAAATGCCGTCTGAATCATCAATCTATCATTTGATTTTATTTGATTATTAGCTAAATTTTGTTTCAAAGGTGTATGATAATTTATACCCAACATAAAACGTCCTGTATAAATTTGTGTTCCCACAACAGCATTAAATAAATTTCCACCTGTATCAAAAACAGTTTTATCTTCTCTTATATCTTGTTGGCTATGTTCATAATATGTTCCTAAAGTGGGCATAAAACCAAATTTTCCTATTTGTTTGACATAAAAAAGAGTTGCATTGCTACTTACACGATTTCCAAAACGATAATCTTCGCTGTTTTCTGTATTGATTTTATAAGAAATATCAGCCGTCAGACCAGCTTTTTTGTAGCGAATTGTATATTGAGAAGTCAAAAGAAAATCGGTACTTCCTGTTCCAAGCTGAAAATTTGCATTAGCAACCTGTAAAACATCTTCTTCGCTATAATCTGATTTTCCAGTTGGTAGTTTTACTCCACCTCCTACAAAAAAACTATGTTCAAATTTTTGTGAAATTGTGTCATTTGTCGTATTCCAAATTTCATATTGAGCAAGTACAGAAGCATCAGCCATTCCACTAATCGATTTTGTTATTTTATTCTCGTCTTGAAAATTCCATTGATAAGGCAAAAAAGCTAAAATTTGTAATTTTGGATGGGGATAAAATCTAGCCCAAATTTCGGCAGTATAAAAACGCTCTTGTGTTTCGAAGAGTGAAGAGTAATTGCTATTTCCTCCTAGGTGAGAATCAAAAGAAGCACTACGATAACGCAAACCAACAAAGTTTTTTTGAAATTGTGGCATTACTCCCAAATAATAGCTTCCAGCTCCACAACCACACAAATCACAGGCTTTTGAAGGAATAGAAAGGAATAAAAAGGAAGTTGTAAAAAGTAAAAAAGCGATTAAATTTTTCATAGTTATAGCTTAGTAAAAATCCTCAACGACGGTCTTGACCTCGTTGACGGTTGGTAAAAATTAAAATTCAGATAAAATAGGGTTATTCAAAAAATCTTCATCAGTAAGTGTTTTTAAGAAGGCAATAATGGCTTCTTTTTCTTCTTGATTAAGTTCAATTTTGAGTTTTGCTTTCAGACTTTCATCTAAAGTTTCAGAATCTTGTATGCCATCTGTATAATGGTCTAAAACGGCTTCCAAATTTCTAAATCTTCCGTCGTGCATATACGGACGAGTAACTTCTACATTTCTCAAACTAGGAACTTTAAACTTGAATTTGTCTTCCTCATTTTGTGTAATTCGGTGTCTTCCAGTATCATTTGGATTTCCGACTTTCAAACCATTATTTCTATAACTTTGGTCTGTGAAAAGTGTCGTAGAATGGCAGTTTGAGCAATTTTGTTCGAATAATTCTAATCCTTCTAATTCTTGTGTTGTTAATTTATTTTCTTGTGTACTTTCATTTCTGACATGTTTATCGTAACGAGAATTAGCTGAAATACACATGAGTTGAAACTGTGATAAAGCCTTCAAAAAACGGTCAGTTGTAATTTCTTTTGTACCGAAAGCCTTTTCAAAAAGCAATGGATAGTCTGTTTTTGGAGATTGTAAACCTTCTGTATCTCTTAGTTTTTGTAAGACATTGGGCAGCGTTTCGCCCATTTCGTTGTCGGCTTCTATGGGAGCAATAGCAAACAAGTCTAAATGAAAAACTCCTCCATCCCAAAAGAAATTTTTAGACCAAGCTAGATTTTGAATAGGCAATGAATTTCTAAGAGTCAGTTGATCATCAATTCCATGACTTAGGTCGTGTCCATGTTGTGTAAATCCTGATGTTTGAGCATGGCACGAACCACAACTTATATTTCCATCTCTTGACAACATTCCTGTATAAAATAATTTTCTACCGAGTTCGAAACCTTCAACAGTTACAGGATTTTCTTTTAAATCATAAACAGGTGTTGGAAAATTAGAAGGAGTTTTAAATTCAATTTTTTCTTTGGGATTTGGATCCTCCTTTTGACAAGAGAAAAATAGAATTGAAATAGTGAAAACAAGAAGAGTTTTATATAAAAAATACTTTTTCATAATTGGTTGAGTGTATTTAAACCTATAAGATTTTGAAAACCTTATAGGTTTGAAGTTAAAATTTACTAGTGTCCGTCATTATGAACATGATGATATTCAAATGCTTTCATATAGTTTTCAGAAACTTTCAATGAAAAAGGATTTACCATTACTACAGGATATTCTTTTAAACTAACTTGTGTAGTTCCTTCAAGAGTTTTCAAAATATCTACTACAAGATGAATTGAAGGCATAGTTTCTTCTCTTGCTTGTGCTACATCAGTTCCTAAAGAAAGTGTAACTGTTCTAATATTATTAAGAGTTGAATTATGTCCAAAACCTCCAATGTGGTAATAGAACTTTCCATTAGGATTGTTTTCAGTTGGTTCAATAGCTGTTGATGTTCCTTCCATTTTGAAGAAGATATAACCTGAGTTCCAAGACCAATACATTTCTTTTCCTGCACCTTCTACGCCTATGTCCAAAACTCCTGTGCGCTCTGAAGGGTCTTTGGTATTACGAAGACTATCTACACCAACTGTAAAAGTAACTTCATTATAGTTTCCTTCTGGAATATTAGAAAGTTGTATTTTTTGTGTAGCTGCATCATGTTCTTTTATCAAAAAGTATGATTCTTCTTGTGGAACTACATATTCACTTCCACTTTCAGACTTCAAAACAATATTGCTGATATAATACTGTAACATATCTACTTTAAAAGTTTCGCCTGCTGCATTGGTGTAGTTTTCTCCTAAAGTAAAATCATCTTGACCAGCAACATTATCGAATTTGATTTCGACCATTCCTTTTTTGTTTGGATCAATCTCTGGATCTGTGTCAGAGTCTTTTTTACAAGAAGATAAAGCAGTAGAAAAGGCTATAAAAAAAGCTAAAAAGGCAATTTTTGAGAAATTAAAATTAGTATTCATTTTTGTTGTTTTTGTATATAAAATAATAAATAAAAGAGAATAGATTAGAGGGCGATTTTGGAACAAAAATTTTGTCAAAATCGATAAAATAATTTGCTATTGATAAAGACAACAGCAAGTGTCATTAAAGAAATAGAATTGAGAAATAATGGAAATTAGATTGCCATATAGTTTAACTCTGATTGATAATTTTAATTAGAATTAAATTTTGACAAACAAAATATCGAAATTTGTAGGTCAAAGGCTTGCCTTTGAGATTTCAGATTGTATATTTAAACATATACAATACAGTTAAAGGCAAGCCTTTAAACTACAAAATTCACAAAATAAAAAAGTGAAGTTTTAAATGACTGGAGGACGGAAAATTCCGTATACATTCGAAGTAGAAACAAAACCCTGATAAAATCCATTTGGGATAGGATTTTCAAATACAATTAATTGATTATCAAGAGTAAATAAACTGATTTTTTCTATAAAAAGAAGGTCTAATGTGTATTTTATAGACGAAACAGGAGCATTATCTTGTTGATTTTCGGCTTCTGCAAGTTGTTTTTTGAGCTGACACGAACCTGCACAGCGAAGACCAAATTGTTCTGCAAATTTGTTTGCTCGTTTGAGCTCTGCTAATTTTTCTAACTTTTTATCTTCTTGTTCTTTATTCTCACACAGATTTTGAGCAATATACTCTCTGTTCATTTCGAAAGACAAAACAATCCAAAGTTTTTGGAAAGGTTGTATTAAGATAATGACTATCATGAGAGTGGAGAATATGGAAAGAATTTTTGTCAAGAAAATAGATTGACTTTGTGAGTAAAATTTGAGCAAGGAGCAAAAGATAGACTCTTTTTATTTTTCACAAAGGTAATACAAAAAGAATATAAAAACAAAAGAAAGTTTTATCAAATGTAGCACACTCTTTAGAGTGTGATTTGTATTGAATCTACTCACACTCTAAAGAGTAAGCTACACTTTTCTAATATACAAACTCGCCTATGAATTTCTCGCCTTTGAGTTTTTGATTATCAATGATTACAAAATCTTGAAAAATCTGTAAGAAATCTTTGGTTACTTTTCCTTTATAAAAATCTTGATATTGAGAAAAATCTATAAATTTCCCGAAAACACGAATTTTGACTTTATCTCCATTCATTTCTTTTATTTCCCAATTTCCATCAGCCAAAATTTCGCTTTTTGAGTTTTCTTCTTCAGAGTTTTCAGTTTTGTACATCACAAAAGTTCCATCCGAACGCAAAATAAAAGATTTATCGATTTGATAATAATCATCTTCTTGGTAATTCACTCTTCTATCTAATACCTTTTCTAAAGGCGTATTTTTAGCTTTTTCTTTTAGTTCTGTGATTTGATTTTCGGTTTCTTTTGTTTGAATTATAACTGAACGTATATTATTTTTGAAAAGTATCTCACTTACAACTAGGTCTTTGTATTTTGTTCCTTCATAAACTTCTTTTACTTCTAAAACAAAATTACTTCCTTCAATATCTTCATCCAAAACGGCATATTGAGTTTTCATATCATCTTCTAATTCAAATTCTTTCATATTATTTTCTGTACCAAAACTAAATTTCTTGATTCGTGCATTAGCTTTATAATGTTCTTCTGAACGCTGATAACCATTCCAAATTCTGATAGAAGATATTTTTTGAGGCGTATCAAAATTAAAATTAAGTGTTGACCCTACCCCAGAATTTACATCTCCTTCTGCCCATGCAATATCTGTTCTTGCATCAAACAAATGCGTAGTGTTATAGGCAAAAGTAGGCTCTAAGGTAGAAGAAGCTGTTATTTTTCCATTTACAAGAATATTAGGGTAAAAAAGGATATTTAATGTTTTCTTAGTAGGAAATTGATAACCTATAATCTTTATGTCTTTAATTCCGACACTTTTGTTTTTATCAAAAGTAGTAGTTTGTGCCACTTGATTTTCTAGTTTTTTGATTGTCATATCAGATGTTTTGGTAATTCTTATATAGACAGCATCTGCATATTCTTTAATTAGCATTGGTTTTGTAGCATCAAATTCGCCTTTCTTTTTTCCGTTTATATAAATGGTTACAGTTTCTATTTGTGCTAAGTTTTCTCCCTCTGGTTGTTCTATTTTTAAGGTTTGAATATAAAGGTTATAGACATTAAACATAATTCCTTCATCAGGTGCTGCTCCTAACATCGTTTGCCAACTTGTAGAAGGGTCGTTATCAAAAATATTATATACATTATACTTCTGCTGTGTAATTTTTGTAGAAGTCGCATAAAAACTGTTTATAATTACTGTAGTATCTCGCATTGAGTTATCGTCAGTAACTTTAGTTTCTACTAGTTCAATATTTCCAGTAGATTCTGTACTGTCTTTCTTTTCATTATTACAGGAAAAAAGGCTAAAACTAAAAGCCAAAAATAGAACTAAAAGTATTTTGAAATGAGTTCGTGAGTAGATTTTCATACGTGTTAGGTAGATAAAGTTGGAAATAAATTTTGTATTTGAAAAATAATTAAATATTTGATAAATCTGTCTGATACCTTTTAACTTCCTAGCACAAAATATTATTGATTCAATTTATACATAATATCACTTCTCAAAACATATTTTTTGCCTTCCAAAACTTCGCTTCCTTCGTGGTAGAGTTTGTGTAAAAAAATAATTGCCATTCCTTCTTGGGGAATAATTCTGTGCTTTAAAAAGGTAGTTTCTCCTCCTTGGTAGCCATCATTTAGGTAAATCATAAAGGTAAAATAACTCGCTTCAGATTCATTTCTGATAAAATTTCCGTCTTGGTGTCCTTTAAATTTATGTCCTTTTTCGTATTTATAAAATCTAAAAAGTTCGTTTACTCCAACTACTTCACTATTTCCAATTTTAGGAACAAATAAATGCTTTCCTCTTTCAAAAATTAAATCAGCTAATTCTTGATTATTATAAAAAACTCGTTCGTTATTTCTAATTTCTGAAACCACTTTTCCTGTATCTAATTTTGCAGCTTCATAACCTAATTTTTCACTCAACTCAATATACTTTTTGCATTCTTGAGGAGTAAAGAAGTTCTCTATTATGATGATTCTATTTTCTATTAGATGAATTGCTTTCATAAACTTGGCTGTTCAAATTTTACATAATTTAGTAGAAAGTAAACAAGATAAATCAATACTTTCAAATTATTCCAATAAAAGAATAAAAAAAATGTTATTTTAGCAGAACTTTCCTATTACTAAAAACAGTTTCTCAAAAAATAATTGTGCAAAACGAGTTATGGCAGACACAAATAACAATAAATCTCCTATCGCACCTATACAAATTCGCAAACAATCTTTCAAACAAGTTACTTTTGGAGGTTATCGCAAAGAAGATGTAAGTGAGTATCTTTCTGATGTTGCTGAAAATATGAGTTCAGTATCTCATCGCAACGAAGAACTGGAAAGACAAGTAGGTTATTTGCATACTGAACTTGCCAAACTTAAAGAAATTGAGCGCACACTTTTAGAATCGCTCTCACAAGCTCAGGAAGCAAGCCGTTTGAACTGGGAACAAGCTCAAAAAAGAGCTGATTTATTGATTTTAGAAGGGAAAATGCAAGCCGACGCACTTCTACAAAATGCCAAATCAAATGCAAAAAGTATTCTTTTAAGTACGCAACAACTTGCCGACCAAACGCTTACAGAAATGAAACGAGAGATAAAGCTCTTGAATTATGCCTACGAATATAGCGCACAGCAAAAGGCACAGATGATGCAAGAGTTACAAAGTTTTATGGAAACAGCTCTTTCAAAAATCGAACGTTTGTCTAAATTGGATGTTGAGCATACTTCTGAACAGGCTTTAGAACGTGCTGAAAGAATGCACCAACATCACAGTCAGATTATTAGAGAACAATTAAAGCAGCTTGAAGGAGGAAATTATCAAGAATTATATAGTCAAAGTGATTCTGCTTATTCAGATTATTCTTCGTCTACAAGTTATGACAAAGAAACTCCTCGCAAGGTTGTCCCAGAAATTCGCCAAGAAGTAAAATATGAAGCAGAGCAAAAAACAAGAGAAGAACAAGAAAAAATAAAGCAAGATTTAAAACAAGCTCAATTACAACAAGAAAAAATTAGAAGAGAAATAGAACAACAAGACCAGCAAGAAAGACAAGAATTTGTTCAAAGAATAAGACAACAAGAGCAAGAAGAAAAACAAAAAGTAGAGCAGCAAAAACAACAAGAAAAAACAGAATCAACATCTCAATCTTCTACTAGCCCTAGTTCTAGAGGAGTTATTTTTGATTTGAGTGATTTATAAAATGTATGACAGACTTCCTAGTCTGTCGAAATGAAATTATTTTTCACACAGACTAGGAAGTCTGTGATACTTTAATAGTCTATGAATCCATTTGCAAAATTTTGGTTAGGTGTTCGTTTGTATGGTAAGGCATTGGCTTTTACTCGTAAGCATAACTTATGGAAATATTATTTTTTACCTGCACTTTTGAATGTGATTGTTTTTGTTTCGGTTGGAATTGTAGGATATTTTTTTGCAGGCAGTACAGTAGAATGGTTAGAAGGACTTTTTAGATTAGATAATCCTGTAACTTGGTGGCAAACAACGCTTTCTTATATTGTTGCATTTCTTGTTTATATAATAGTATTTCTGATTTATTTCAAATCATACAAATACTTGATGTTGATTTTGCTTTCACCAGCTCTTTCGATTGTGGCTGCAAAGGTTCAAGAAATTTTACATCCAGAGCGACCAAACGAAGACTTTCATTTCCCTCAATTTCTACACGACCTTAAACGTGGTCTTATAATCAATCTTACCAATCTAGCCATTGAGTTAGCTATTACGATTCCTCTTATTTTGATAGGACTTTTTTTCTCTCCTGCTTCTCCATTTACTACCGTTCTGATTATTTTGGTAGAATCTTATTTTGTAGGTTTTGGAATGATAGATTTGAGAAATGAGTTTATGAAATTGGGTGTTCAAGAAAGTAGAGCAACTGTCAAAAAACATCGTCCTTTTGCAGTTGGAGTAGGTATAACTATGTATTTTATGATTTTGATTCCTTTGTTAGGAATTTTGTTTGCTCCTATTTGGGCTTGTGTTTCGGCAGGTTTGGGAATTTATGAATTAGAAGAAGAACAAATATAGTTTTTTTAAAAAAGCTCCTTTAAAGCTATTTTAGGCTATTTTCCTAATGTTAGGAAAAATGACAAAATGAAAAATGCAAGATACAAAACGACTTTCTAGGCTGACAGCAATTTTACTTCAATTACAAACCAAACGAGTTTCGAATGCCTCAGAATTAGCAGAAAAATTTTCAGTCAGTAAAAGAACCATTTATAGAGATATAAAAGCCTTAGAACAAGCTGGTGTTCCTATTTGCACAGAAGAAGGAAAAGGTTATTCGTTAGTAGAAGGTTATACAATTCCTCCTGTTATGTTTACAGAAAGTGAAGCAAATGCACTTATTACAGCACAACGATTAATTTTGCAAAATAAAGACTCTTCTTTCATCAAAGAATATACAGAAGCTATAAATAAGGTAAAATCAGTCTTGAAAAATCATACAAAAGACAAAGCTAATTTACTTTCTGATAGAATTCAGTTTCGTTATAACCTTGAAAATGACAAAACAAGCAATTATTTATCTACTCTACAACTTGCCATAACAAATAATTTCCTTTGTGAAATTGAATATTCCACTTTAGAAACAGACAAAGTAACACAGCGAAAAATCGAACCTTTTGCTTTATACAGCACACAAGAAAACTGGTTATTGATTGCTTTTTGTAGATTAAGAAATGAATTTAGAGCTTTCAGATTAGATAAAATTCAAAAATTAGAAGTTCTGAATCAAAGCTTTGACTCTCATGACATGACACTTCAAGAGTATTTTGAAGAATGTAAAAGAAAATATTTAGAATCTTTGCTAAGCCCTGATAAGCCCTTGACATAAGGCTGTCACTTGCTCCTACTAAATTTGTATTCAATCAAATCAAAATTATTTACCTTTTAATTTAAGTAAAATGAATACACAAAAAATCGAAGAATTAAATATCATTGGCATTTCTGTCCGTACAACCAATGAAAATGAGCAAGCAGCAAAAGATATTCCTGCACTTTGGGAAAAATTTATGTCAGAATCTATTACAGAAAAAATTCCTAATAAAATTTCAAATGAAGTTTATTGTATTTATACTGAATATGAATCTGACCATACAAAACCATATACAACCATTTTGGGCTGTAAAGTCAAAAGTTTAGAAGAAGTACCTACTGGAATGATTGGAAAAACAATTGAAAAAACAGAATATGAAAAATTTACTGCTAAAGGAAACCTTCAACAAGACATTGTTTATAACAAATGGTTAGAGATTTGGAATAAGGACTTGAACAGAAAATTTACAAGTGACTTTGAAATCTATGGAGAAAAAGCAATGAATCCTAAAGATGCAGAAGTAGATATTTTTATTGCTGTTGAAAATTGATTTTTACACAAAAATATATTTTTAAAGCTGTTTTAGGCTATTTTCTTAGCATTAGGAAAAATGAATATTATAAGTACAACAAATTTCCCAGTCTGCGTATTTCAAACAGACTAGGAAGTCTGTTATACAAATGAAAAGTGCCTTTAAAGCTGTTTCAGGCTATTTTCCTGCCGTCAGGAAAAATGAAGGAAGAAAGTAAAGCATAAGCATAACTGGTTCAAGCGTCGACGCTTGAACCAGTTTATTTATTTTTAATTAAAAATCTAATAAATCTAAGTGATAACGTTTGATAATTTTCTTCAAAATTTCGCCATAAATTGGAGAAGTTGCATAGCCTACGCCTCCATATTTTGTAGAACCAATTTTGTCTGCCCAATCTTCATAATTTTTTCCTTTCGTAAATAAAGGAGAATAACGTTTGTTGGTGCTAAGAAAAACAGAGTGTGAACGAAATGAATGCCAAGGCGAATTGTATTCTGCAAAATGGTCTTTCACAATACACTTATAAAGAGTCTTTCCATTTTTCACTACTCGTTTAGAACTTACAATTATACTTTTATTGGCTTGCATTTCTAAAGCTGTATAATATTCTGTTGTTGTGGTCAGACTGCTCTTTTGAGCTTTGTCCTTTATGCCAAAATAATTATTATCTACAATTCGCTGCCCATAAGCTGTTTCTAATGCAGATTGAGCCAATTTTATCGATGCAGGAACATGAAATTTTGCTTGTTCCATGAGCGATGTTTCAATTTTATTCAAATCTGTATTATCTGTAAAATAATTGTAGACATGTTTCTGAGCATTTACATTATTCAAAACCAAATCAATAAAAAGCTGCGTAATTTCTTTATTCAAGTTTAATAATTCATCATCAGGCAATTTATCCAAACGAGAGGCTTTATTTTCTATCAAGTATTTAGTAATTAAAAGCTGCTTTTGCACCAAAAAATTATCTCTTTGTTCTTGGTGTGTCTGTGGTGTTTCGTTTTGTGATTCTTCTAAATGTGTCATGATATACGAAAGAACATCATTGATTGGCTGTGATGCTGGCATAGAAGTAGGAATTACACTACTTTTATTTGGCATCTGTACAAGCATATTATCAATTTGTGTCGTGTTGCTGTTCTGTGGAATCCACCATTGAAGTCCGATAATCATTACTAAAATTGCAATGATTACCATCAGCCAACGGTCTGTAATTTCTATTTTGAAATCAACTGTTTTTTTCCAGTACGGAATTTCAAAAAAGACAGGCTGTGAAAGAAGTTTCTTTCCTTCGTTTAGAGTTTGGAATGCGTCGTCGAGTATTATTAGTTGCTTCATCATGGTATTTATTTATTGGATAAAGTTTTTAAATTTATCCGAGGTAATAAGTAGAAATAGGTCAATAAAAACAGAATTATTTGTTTGATAGAATAGTAATTTTTGTTAGTGTAATTATGCTCAACTGCTAACAAAAGGAAGACAATTTTGAAAAGGATTTTCACAAAGACTCTTCAAAATTTTTAAATTTCTATAAAATAGAATGTAAAAACTAATAATATTAGCAATTTTGAAATAAAACTCTTCTTTTTGATAAATAATTCCCAAAAAGATAACAGATTGACAATAATAATTTCTAACTTGCCAAATGTTTAGTAAAAGAAGAAGAAAAATATAACTTTTTTATTTTTCTCTCTAATAAATCAAACGTTTTTTGCTTTAATTGCTAATATTATAAGCAAATATACAAGTTGATTCGATAAACACCAAACTTTTTGCTAAAAATTTTATCAAAATATTTTTTTATTTTTTTACACCTCACATAGTTTATGTTCTTCTCTTCTAACTTACGACATCTTCGTCGTGTACATAATTTAACTCAAGAAGCCTTAGCAAACCACTTAGGAGTGTCTTTAAAGAAGATTGGCTCATACGAAGAGGAAAGAGCAACTCCAAAATTAGAGCCTTTATTAGAAATTGCTAATTTTTTTAGTGTTACATTGGAGCAGTTTATTAATCAAGATTTATCGATAGAATCTGAAAGTAAAAATGCCCCTGAATTACCAGAATTGAAAAAATATGCAGCAGCCGAGAGATTACGTGTTTTGAGTATTACACAAGACAGAAATGAAAATGAATATATTGAACTTGTTCGTTCGGATTCGGAAGAAGATTATATAAAAGGATATTCAGATATTGATTTTGTAGCAGGTTTGCCAAAGTGCCAATTGCCAGCTTTACCTCTCAATCATACCTATAGAGCCTTTGAAATTTCGGATTCACTTTTAGCTGCGCCAACAAATAGCATTGTAGTAGGTGCTTTTGTGGCTGATTGGAATGAATTAAAAGATAATGAACCGTGTATTATTGTTTCTGAAAATACAGGAATTATTTTTCGAAAAATCAAAAATCAGATTACTCAAAATGATACACTTCTTTTAGAAGATACAAACGGACAGTTTTCCTCTTATTCTGTTTTGGTAGAAGATATTGAAGAAATTTGGCGTTTTGCTGCGTTTATAAGTCTAGATTTTCCAGAAGTTCCGACACAAGTAAATCAATTACGACAAACGCTACAAACACTACAAAGTGCTTTAGAAATTTTGGAAAGTAATAAAAAAGAAGGGTCAACTAATTAATTTATGTTTCTTAACTATTTGGAATGGCTAATATGTTTGCCTCTATTTGCTTGCTATCTTTATAAAGGAGTTCGCCTCCAATTTCATTTACTCCAAAGAGAGTATAATTTAACTCCTCAAAAAATTGATAAAAATCAGCATAACTTTTCCCTCCTCTTTCTTTAGCGTAATGATTATCATATTCGAATACAATAGAAGGACGAAAACGATTAATACTTTCTTTTAAACCTACCAAAACTTGATATTCGAATCCTTCTACATCTATTTTTATAAAATCAAGTCTTTCAATCTTCATTTCCTTCAATAAATCATCTCCCTTTCTGACCTCTATTTCTGTATTTCCATTTTCAGAAAGCGATGCTGTACCTTGGTTTTCATCTTCTGGGTTAATATTCATAGTAGAACTTCCTGAAAAATCAGAAAGTGCATAAGGTAAAACTTCTATTTGAGTTGCTCTATTCAAGGCGACATTTTTTTCTAAACGTTCTCTTAGATGAGTTACAGGTTCGAAGGCAATTACTTTTCCTCTGTGTGTCGTTTTTTGCGCCATTCTCAAACTCTGAATGCCAATATTTGCACCAATATCCAAACATATATTTTCTTCTTTTACCTGACTTTGGATAAGACGAGCTAATTCCGTTTCATATTCTGCCATCGAAAAAACAGACCATTCTACATAACTTTTTGTATCAATATGAAGTAGGATATTTTCGTTTTGCATCCACGAAATTCCTTCAAAAGAGAGGGCATTTTTTTTATTTTGTCTGGACATATAACGAGCCAAACGGTATTTGCCAGATAAAGACCAACCTCTTGAAATGATAATTCGTATTTTTTCCCAACGTGTCATTTTGTAATGCTTTATGAATGTTTGAAGAGTAGAGCTAAAAAACAAGTATTTCTATATTTTATCAAAAGTAATACATAATTATTGAAATTAATAGCTGCAAAAAAATGAAGTTGATTTCATTTTACAGATAACGAAGATTCAATAATAGGTAAGAATTTCATAAAAAGTCTAAACTTCAATTTTAATTTTGTCGTATATAACCTTTATATGACAAATACACATCGTTTAGAAAAAGAATTGCATTCAGAGTTTTTAAAACAAGGAAGAATAGACCCCATTACAGGCGAACAAATTGAAGAAGGACATACAATTGTTATTTGTGCAGCTTGTAAATCAGCTTTTTTTATAGAAAGTTGGGAATATCTGGGAAAAGAACATTGCAATCAAGCTGAAACACTTGCTGAAATTCCCAAACCTAAAAACCTCTTTTTAGAAGCCAAACCATTAGAATATTTACCTTTTTTGTTTAGAAAAGGAGTTTATTTTGCAAAAACTGGTTCAGAGGGAACTTTAGAAATGTTTAAATTATTAGTATATACTTCCTCCTCATTAGTAGGATTAGGAATTTTTACAGTACTTATTGGATATTTTATATCTGAAATATTAGCTGCATTTGTTTGTCTTGGATTAGTAATTTTGATTGCAACTAAAATGAATGAAAAACAAGAAGAAGCAAAGTATGGAATCTCCTCTAATCCTAAAAAAGATATTTATATAGCAATAGATTCAAAGAATCAATCTTTACAAATAAAGCAAAACAAAAAACGACAATCTTTACCTTTTAAAAAAACTAGGCAAATAGAATATTCTTTAGTTTATATGCAACCTAATTATATTCTTACTCTAGAAATTACTCCTATTTCTATGAGAGAAAATAAAATAAAATATCATACCAGTATCAATAACGATGAGATAATAAAATGGAGCAACTTTTTAGAAGAACTACCTTACAATTTGAAAGTATTACAGATTACAAACTAAAGAATAATTTAACCACTAAATCAAAAAAATGAACTACCCACATCGTTTAGAAAAAGAATTGCATTCAGAGTTTTTAAAACAAGGAAGAATAGACCCAATCACAGGAGAGCTAATAGAAGAAGGACATACAATTGTTATTTGTGCAGCTTGTAAATCAGCTTTTTTTATAGAAAGTTGGGAATATTTGGGAGAAATACATTGTAATCAAGCCGAAACACTTACTGATATTCCCAAACCTAAAAAGTTATTTTTAGAAGCCAAGCCATTGGAGTATTTGCCTTTTTTATTTAAGAAAGGAAATCAAGATTTCGATAATACTATTCATTCTCTTTCAGAAAATGCCATTACAGGAATACTAGTATTAATTTTTATGACTCTATTAACTTTTCTTGCAATTCTTGTTGGTAGCCTAACAAGTCCTTTAGTAGCTCTTATGTTTGTTATTGGGCTAATAGGAGCAACAGCTTATTATCTTAATAAAAAAAAATCTACAACATTTTTGAATAGAAAAATTAATCCAAATAGAGCTACTCATATTGCTCTTGACATGAAAAAACAAGGAATAACTATAAAGAAAAAAACAGATAAAAGAACTTTTAATTTTGATGATATAAAAGAGATTAATTACTTCATAGAATATGTTGCTCATACAGGAAGAGGCGATTATAATATGTGTGCTTTGTCTCTGCAATTTGTTTCATTCAAAAACAAAACAAAAAATAGAACTAAGACAACTACCTACTATACACTTTTAGATGTAAATGAAATACCCTATTGGAGTGAGTTTTTAGAACAATTACCTTATAGTTTGAAAGTATTGAATATTAAGTAACTTTTTTAATTTCTGATAAACTCAACTTATGAAACGATTATTTTATCTCATATCAGCTCTACTTTTCTGTCTTGGAATTGTGTTTTATAAACAAACTCCTACTTACAATCCCTTTGATGATGTATTTGATATTGATACAAATCAACTTTCAGAATGTGATACGATGATTGGAAGTTGTGGAGATATTTATTTTAAGATAAAAAACAACAAACGTCTAAAATTTTACTATGCACTATCTTGGGAAGACATGAATAATGTAGTTGCAAAGGGTTTTGTTTATGCAGAAGATACTATTCTTATTACACAAAAATATAATTATTATAACATCCCAGATTCTATAAAAAATCTACCTATTGATATAAACGAATTTAATAAAGCCCTAAATGAATTTGATTATTGCTTTTTGAATAGAAATAGAGAAGAATATAATGATGAAATTACTATTATTCATAAGACAAATCTTGACACAGTTACAATGTCATTAGGTTGGCACGAATTAGAAAATGATTCTACAAAACTTGTTCGTACAATTAGATATTTTAAAAGTAAACCAAGAATTATTCGTAATGCTAATGGAGGTTTCATAGATTAAAACAAAAAACTTAATTCTATGATTCTAGTTAGCAATTATTTAAACTTAAAATTAATTTTGCTCAAAATGAAATTACTTCATATCCCTTTACTTTTTCTTCTTCTACTATTTTCTACCTTATCTTTTGCTCAAAAAACTGATTCTTACTCAGAATACGACCCGAAAATTTATGAAATTATAAAAAATATTTCTACTAAAAATGTAGAAAAAGATGTTAAGAAATTAGCTGAATTTGGCACTCGTCATACACTTTCAGATACCGTTTCAGAAACTCGTGGAATTGGCGCAGCTAGAAGGTGGATAAAAGCAGAATTTGATAAAATTTCGGCAGAGTGCAATGGCTGTTTAGAAGTTTCATATCAAAGAAATTTACTTAAAAAAGGAGCAAACGAACGTATTGTAAATGATGTTTGGATTGTAAATGTAGTGGCTGTTTTGAGAGGAACAGAAAACCCGAATAGTTATGCAATTATGTCTGGCGATATTGATTCTCGTGCTTCTGATGTAACTAATTACACCATTGATGCACCAGGGGCAAATGATAATGCCACAGGAATTGCAGGTATTTTGGAAGCTGCTAGAGTTTTATCAAAGTACCATGTAGAAGGAAAATCTAAATTCAAAAATAGTATTGCTTTTGCTGCTCTTTCAGGTGAAGAACAAGGACTTTTTGGAGGACAATTTATGGCAAAACAAGCCAAAAAAGACGGTTGGGATATTATTGGAGTAATAAACAATGATATGATTGGAAATATTGAAGGTGTTGATGGAGTAATAGATAACCGTAGTTTTCGTATTTTTTCAGAACCAACTCCTACCACAGAAACTGAACAGGAAAGAAACCG
The DNA here is from genome assembly GCF_037126295.1 of Bernardetia sp. Wsw4-3y2. NCBI lineage: Bacteria > Pseudomonadati > Bacteroidota > Cytophagia > Cytophagales > Bernardetiaceae > Bernardetia > Bernardetia sp. Wsw4-3y2. Next base: position 2,570,347 of record NZ_CP147017.1, read on the forward strand.
AAGACGTTATTATGGAGGAGAAATAGATGGTATTTCCCGTCAGCTTGCTCGTTATATTCATTCAACAACACAAAAATATATGCCTGAAATGAATCCGACAATGATTTATCGTTTGGATAGATTTGGAAGAGGAGGACATCACAGACCTTTTAATGATGAAGGTTTTGCAGGTGTTCGCATAATGGAAAGTCACGAAAATTACAATCGTCAGCATCAAGATATTAGAGAAGAAGATGGAATAAAATATGGCGATGTTGTGGAAGGAGTAAATTTTGATTATTTGGCAAAGCTAACTTCTGTCAATGCAATTGTACTTGCAAACTTAGGTTGGTCACCATTAGCACCCCAAAATGTGAAAATTGGTGGTGCAGTTCAGCCTTCTACTACACTTTCTTGGGAAAAAACAAAACAAGAAAAATCTACTATTATTGGCTATAAAATTTATTGGAGAGAAACAACAGCTCCTCAATGGCAATATGCTCGTTTTGTACCAAAAGAATTTTTTAAGGAAAATACGACAGAACAAATTATCTTTGTACTAGAAAATATTGTTATTGATAATTATCTTTTTGGAGTAGCTACTGTTGATGAAAATGGACACGAAAGTATCGTAAGTTTTCCAAGAGAAGTAATTCGATAAAAATTACGGATTAAAGGCTACAATACTGTACCTTACTTTTTTTTGATTTGAAATTCAAGTTGCAGCATAATATTAATATATTTTTGTCTGAATATTACAAATTATATTACGTTGCTCTGCAACTTTAAAATTAAAAATATGTCAAAAATCTACAAATAGAACGTTGCTCTGCAACTAAAAAGCACTTTTAAAAAAAGTAGGGTACAGTAAGGCTACGAAATACAGATAATAATCAAAAAATATTTAATTCAAATTTAACTGGCTACTGGTAACTGAACAAACTGATTACTGATTACTATGCCGTTGTTGGTGTCCTCACCAACGACATAAAATTAAAAAAATGGATATAGAAGACTACAACGACGCAGAATTAGACACTAAATATTTAGGCAAACTAACAACAAACTTTATCAAAATTGCAGATAATTTGAAAGAAGCAGCCTATCAAATCAAAAAAAGAGGTTTTTCAAACTATCCTGTTTTTCCAATTTGTAAAGCAAAGCAGCCTATAGGACAAGTTTTGTTTTCAAAAAATGAAATGCCTGAATTAGAATGGGACTATTACGCTTCTTTTTTAGAAGAGTTTGAACAAAGAAATGTTTTAGACAAAGAGGGAAGCGACCGTTTTAAGGCTGCTTACAAAAATCCTGATGAGTTTTGCTGCCTTTTTGTGATTGATGAAGGTTTTACAAGATTTGTATTTGTTCCTTATCCAGATGAGGAATAAAGAGGAATAAAATAAATCAGAAAAATACAAAACGTCATTTTATTGAAAAATAGAATGACGTTTTTTTATTTTAAGAATTTCAGAAAAGTAAAGCTATAAAGAATAAAAGTTCACTTTTATGAATTGAACAGGGGTTTAACCCTGTTTATAATGATATAAGTTTTAAATCTTAATCGCTTTTCTATTAATTTGTAAAAGGACAATTAGACCAATAACAAAGAAAATAGTGAGAGCAAAAATACCATTTCGCATAGATTCTGAATAATCTTCAATGAGCGCAAAAACACCCATTCCGATAGAAGTAGAAAGACGGTCTGCAACATTGAAAAAGCTAAAATACGAAGCTGTATCAGGCGTATCTTTTGGTAGAAGTTTGGAATACGTAGAACGAGAAAGCGACTGAATTCCTCCCATTACTAAGCCTACCAAAATAGCCAAAGCATAAAAATGTTCTGCTGTTTGCACAAAATAAGCCAAAATACAAATCAGAATCCAAAGAACAATCAATACTGTAAGCGAAAAAATATTTCCTTTTTTGTCGGATACTTTAGCAAAAAGATATGCCCCTAAAATTGCTACTACTTGAATAATCAAGATGATAGCGATTAGATTTTCCGTTTCAAGATGTAATTCTTTTTCTCCAAAAAGTGATGCCATAAACATAACTGTCTGGACTCCCATGTTAAAGAAGAAAAACGAAATCAAGAATTTCAAAAGTGAAGGTAGTTTTTGAGCTTCTTTCCAAACCATATTCAATTCTTCAAATCCTTTCTTAAACCAATTTACTTTTACAGGATTTGAAGGAGGATTATCTTTTAAGAAATAAAACGGAATTTGAGCAAATACAATCCACCAAATACCCACCGAAAGGAAAGACCAACGAGAACCTTCAGCATCATCAGCAAAACCAAAAAACTCAGGTTTTAGAGTCATTCCAATATTAATAATTTGTAGTAAAACACTTCCAATATATCCAAAAGCAAAACCCTTAGCACTTACAGAGTCATACTTGTTTTCTGTAGCTATTTCAGGCAAAAAAGCATTATAAAAAATCATTCCTCCTGCATAACCAATACTGGCGACACTTGCACAGATAATTCCCAGTTCTACATTTGTTCCATCAAAAAAGAACAAACACAAACATGCTCCTGCGCCCAAATACGTAAAAAATTGCATAAAGCGTTTTTTCGTTCCTCCATAATCTGCCATCGCAGAAAGAGGAGGCGAAATAGCTGCAATTATGAGATATGAAAGCGCAATAGCATACGAATACAAAACTGTATTTTCGATAGTCATTCCGAAAAAATCCACTTTTTCACTTCCAAAAGCAGCTCTTGTGGCTTGATTGAAGAAAATAGGGAAAATTGTAGTTGTGATAACTAAGTTATAAACAGAGTTTGCCCAGTCGTAAGTAGCCCACGCATTGATTATACGAGGATTATTTTTAGGCATTGGAGGATTTTTTCTCATAGTTGTATTTGTTTTAACCGTCAACGAGACATACAGCCGTCGTTGAGGTATTTTCATAATTAATCACTAATAATTAATCACTAATAATTGAAGAGCTTCATCTTCTTTTTCCCTCATCAATTTTTTATCTTCTGTTGAATGGTCGTCATTTCCTGTCAAGTGTAAAAGCCCATGAACCATAACCCGATGAATCTCTTGCTGAAAAGTAGTTTTGAGTTCTGCTGAATTTTCTTTTACTCGCTCTACACTAATAAAAATATCGGCTTCCAAAACTTGTTCTTGCTCTGAATTATCAAATGTAATAATATCAGTATAAGTGTCATGATTCAAATATTCCATATTAATTTTATGTAAATATTCATCATCACAAAAAATATAATTGATTGAAGAGACTACAAAACCTTCTTTATTGGCAATTTTTTGAAGCCAATTGCTTGTTTTTTCTTCGTTTTCTAATTCAAAATCAATTTCTTCACTAAAAAAAATGATAGGTAATTCTTTTTCTTCCATAATCCTGTGTTGCTTATGAAGACAGGGTTAAAACCCTGTTCAATTGATAATTATGAGTTGGTGAGGACACCAACAACGGCAAATTATTGTCGCTCGTGGGGACACAAGCAACGGTAAAGTTAATAGCTAATTTAGAAGTAGTTAGTAAATGTAGCCACAAAGTTTTAGTTATACAACTTGGTACATAACATCCGAACGCAAAACATACTTTGTTCCTTGTGGAACTGGTGTTCCCTCGTGTTTTATTTCGTGAACAAAACAAAGTGCTGTTCCTGCTTTTGGCTGAATTTCTATTTTTTGAATTGTATGATTTTCTTCATTTTTATAATCAAAAATAGTCTGTCCTCTCTCAAAATCATCACTTAAATAAATCATAAATGTAATTCTGCTTTCTAGTTCTTTTCCATCTTTCTCTAACTTTACTCTTCCATCAATATGCTTTTTGAAACGTTGATTAGATTCATATTTATAGAAACGAAATCTAGGATTTAATCCAATGACCTCATAATTTTCTATCTCTTCTTTAATTATTTCATTAATAAATGTAGGACAAAATTCTTTCAGTTTTTGCCAATAGAGTTGAGCTAACTTTTCATCTTCATAAATCAGTCGTTCATTATTTCTAATATTCTTCATCATTTTTGCACCACTTTTCAAACTTACAGTTGCTTCCTCGTATGATTTATTCTCACTAAAAATAATGAGATTTTGGCATTCTTCTTCAGATAAAAAATTTTCTATTGTCCAAATTTGGGGACTATGTTGTGTTTTTTTCATTATATTTTTTCTATTTGTTTAATTTCTCCTTTTTCAAATTCGTTTCCACATTCTTTACATTTATATACTGTTTTTTTGTAGACAGGATAAGAAAAAGTAAGAAACGAGAAAATAGTTGCTAAAATAGCCTTCCAACCTTTTATAGAAGTAAAGTTTTTATAGTGTTCAGTAGATTCACAAACAGGACATATTATAAATATATCTTTTGCTTTTTGTTCTTCTTCTAGTTTCTGCAATACTTCTTTTACTCGCTGAGTATCAGCCGAATTGACTTTTGCCTTTATTCCTCCAATAGCTACATCATACGTAAAATTCATACCTGCAATATTTTCATCAAATAAATAACAATCAATACCTTCATTTTCTAATCTTGATTTGAATAAATGTGCTTCGGTAGGTGTTGAAAAAACTTTGACAGTAAGTAAAGACATATAAGTAGAGATTGAGAATAAAATAAGACCTAAAATATATCTCAAAAATAAGATATAAAAACGAAAAATTATATTTTCTTAAAAAAAAGATTAAATCTATATGAAGTGATTTTTTATCAGAAAGTATATAAATGATAGTAGGATAATTTTTTTATAAAAAAAATAAGTCTTACATTTGTAATGTGTAATTTATGTGTAAGTAAATCGCAATTTATATTCATAATTTATTAACTGCAAGTTTATATTTGTGCCATGAAAAAAATAATTTTTATAGCAAAACTCTTTTTGCTATCGCTCTTCTTGTCTGTAAATGCTTTTGGGCAAGACCTTACTATTTCTCCTCAGAATACAGCTGATGTGGATTGGACATTTAGTTTATTCAGCTATCCATTAAGACCAACTTGGGATCACATTGTAGAACCAACTAAAGATGGTAATGATAGATATATCCGTACTAGTAGGATGTTAAGTATACCAACAGTTTCTCTTAATGGAAGAAGGTATGATCCTATAAACCCTGGTATATCAGGTTATAATGCTTCAGATCAATTTATTGGATGTTATGAGGGGGAAGATATAAAATGGATGGCAAGAATAGGTGGAGCAAATTTACAGACTAGAGTGATTGATGTAGCAACAACTAAATCAGGTTATACTATATGTGCTGTAGAATTATACTCGCAAGAGCAATCATCAGATAACCCTTTAGGTGGATATGCAATAAGTAATATGGATTTATGTATAAATAGAAATATTACTTGGCCAGGAACAGGCTGTAATGTAAATATTCCAGTTACAGGTATGTTACAAAATGAACAAACTTCTAGTCCAACATATAGAGCTTATTTACTAATAAAATTTGATAGTAATGGCAATTCATCAACTTACAAAATTTTTCCTGTTGGCGCAGAAATAACTCGTTTAGATGCAGATGATGAAGGAAATATTTACTTTTCTGGTCAACAAGCATGGAGTACAACAGTAAGAGAAGCTAACTATGATGGAAATAAGATTGAACCATTTAATTCTAATCCTATATTTGGACCAAAAGACAGCGATGCAATAGTAGGAAAATTAAATTCTGCTACTAATAAAGTTGAGTGGATAGAAAGCTTTAGCAATAAAGTTGGATATAGTCCAATTGAACATGGAGGAGTAGATATTGGAGACATAGTATGTTATGAAGATGATATTTATTTTCTTGGGACATATCCTCTTTTGAGTATTCAACCAAATCCTAAGTTATTTTTTTCAGGAGCTAATTCCTCTACAGTACATAGTTTGTTTAATACTTTTCCTACTGAAAATAAAGCAGGTTATTCATTATTTAAGATGAATAAAAACAATGGTATCATAGAATGGATAAGAGAAGCAAATGCAAAAGGTCTTGATGTCTCATATACGAATGCTATAGAACACTCAATTTTATCTATAACTAATTCACAAATTTATTTGGGAGTTTCTTTTGGCAGTTATAATTTGGGTTACAACTCTATACTTGCTGATGAGCTCAGTTTTAGTCCTTCTTCTTTGAATTATTTGGGTAATACATTCAAATTAGAATCAGATAATATAACAAGCCAACAAGAGCTAGGTATTTTGTCTTATAATCTTGATGGTGATCTTTTATGGGGAGTTACTCCTACAAATGAAAATAATAGTAAGTTGAATGGCATTACGTCAGATGAAAAAGGTAATGTATATGTAGGCTTTACTTATAAAGATAATGGTAAACTAGGTGGTTTAGATATTCAAAACTCTACTAGTTCCCCTATGGGAGCAATAGCTAAATTTGATAAATGTGGTAATCCATTTTGGATTAAAAACATAGGTGCTTATGCTTCTGATATTGCTTATATAAGTGATGAGAAAATATATGTCGCAAATAAAGGCTTAGACTTCTTGACAACTCGCCCACAAGATGTAGGAAGATCCCAAATTCTAGCTCTAAAAAACACCCCAGAAACATCATGTCAAGGCTTATTACTCACAGGAAATCCAGCAGGTACAGGTTGGCAATGGTACAAAGATGATTGTACTACTCCGATAGCAGGAGCTACTAACTCTACTTACTTTGCTACTGTGGAGGGTAATTATCATTCTACTGCTATTGTAGGTGGGATTTTACAGAGTTCTAATGCAGTTTGGGTAAATATGACTCCCGAATATGCAGACTTTGAGATTGAAGGAGAAACTAGAGTTTGTTTGAATACTTACCAATATTCTATAAGCAATATACAAAGTGATGTTACTTATGAATGGAAGCTAGATGGAGTAGTTGTTCAGACAGGTTCAGCTCCATTTTCTAAAACTTGGACAGCTACTGATGCAGGTATTCGTACAATTAGCATAACAGCAGAAACTCAAGGAGGTTGTATTTTTACTAAAGAATTAAAAGTAAAAGTGTTTGACCCTGCTCCTCCTTTAAATATGTCTCCTGATGTTACTATATGTGAAGGGCATCAAGGTAACATCCTGCTTTCAGCAAGAACTGATGGTTATGTTTCATATAGTTGGAGTCCTATTACTGCTGGTAATCCATCTATTTTTATCAACCCAAATACTCTTACAACAGGAACAACTACCTATACTGTTACAGCTACTATGGCAAATGGCTGTACGAATACAGGCACTATATCTATAACTAAAGATTCAGGTGGCAATTTAAATTTACCTACAAGTATTTGTGTAAATTCAAGTATTCCATTGCCTACTGGTTATAGTTATAGTGGTCAAGGAGTTTCTGGGAGTGTAACAACAGGGTTTATATTTGATGCAAGTGGTTTACAGTCAGGTTTCACTTATGAGATTACTTATAGTAGTAATTCTGGCTGTGGAGGAGAGAGAAAAGCTGAAATCGAAGTAAAAGATAGCCATAAAGATTATAATCTACAAATAATGGCTTGTGCTGGTTCTAACCAAGCTGAGGTTTTCCTTACTCCAAGTTTGTCTAATGGAGATGAATTAGAATTATTAGGACAGACTTATACCTCAGGTGGTTACTGGAACATCTCGTCAAGTATAGGTACAAGTGTTACAGCAACTATTACAAATAATACTACTGCTAGTGCTTGTGGAGGAACTTATATTAATAATAGTCTAAATACTGTAACAGTTACAGTTGTAGAAGCTCCTGCAAAAGATTTATATTATAAAGACCATCCTTTCGATTTTGGTCAGCAGCCTAGTGGTGGTGGATGGAATAGTCCTTCTATTACAGTTACACAAGTTGCTCCACCTGTAGGAGCTGATAATGTTATTTCATTAGATCCTAGTAATATATTCCTTGATCCAGCTATTCATCAAAACTCTTTTATCAGATTTTATTATAGTGATAGCAACAATCCAACAGATTTTGCTACTGTTGAGGCTATAACTGATGCTCATGAGGGGCTTTTAGTAGGTGGCGCATTGAATTATTTATATTTGAAAATTCATAATAAATGTGGTTCTTTTGGAAAGGGACTTGAGTTTGATGCAAGTTTTGCTAGAGCTACTACTACTTTTAATCCAGGTGGATGGACTTCTTTTCTTCCAGCAGGTCTTGAACCGTATATTCCTAGAGATTTGGGAGATGGAGGAACACTAATAATTGCTATTCCAATAGATGGAAATACTGTAGGTTTAGGCAACTACCATACTTGTACATTTGCTGAAATCAAAAACTGTAGTGATGATGGAGTTACATGTGACTCAGAAACCCCAGGCTTTAACTATAGACCTAGTGCTGGTATTTCTGGTTCTAATAATTTAACATGGAGAAACATCAATGTCATTTCTAATTTGCAAGGCGAAAGTGCTGTTACTATAAAAAATGATGATTTGGTTGGCAAGATGGTACGAGTAAAATATGACTTTGATCCTCATACTCCTAGTAAAGCTCATTATTTAGAATATAATAGTTTGCAAATCTCACTACCTTCAGGTTTGTTATCTAGATGGAGTGCAAATAATTATTTGAGCAATAATGTTGATTTCATAAATGGAAGCAGCTCTCTTGTCAGACTTACTGAACAACGTAATGGTTGGATGGAGTTTTGGTTAGATGCAGGAGAAAGCTATACGTTAGGTCTATCTTTTGGTATTCCACCTTCAAATAACCTTAGTTTACAAGACCCTGTTTATCGTTTTCATGTACTCCAATTCAACGAAGGAGTTCAATCAGGAGGAGTTAGCTATAACTTAATGATAGATTTTGTTGATGTAGCTCCAGTTATTCCTAGCAACTTGCAAGCTCAAGCAATATCTTCTAGTAAAATCGAACTTACTTGGTTAGATAATTCTGATAATGAACAAGTATTTGTTTTGGAGCGTCGTATATTGGGAAGTTCGACTTATGAAATAGTAGCTAACATCAATGAAAATGAAACTACCTATACAGATGAAGGATTAGATTCTTACACTACCTATCAATATCGTTTGAAAGCTATGTCTTCTACAGGTTTAGTTTCAGATTATATATATGCAGAAGCTACAACACATATATCATCAGATATTCAGATTAGTGGAACTATCAGAAATCATGTTGATAATGCTCCAGTTGGAGAAGTAGTAGTAGAATTATTAGATGCAAATAATAATGTAATTAGTCAGATAACTACTATATCAGATGGAGTTTACAGTTTTAATGTACTGCCAAACACTATTTATAAAGTACGTCCGAGTAAAGATATTAATCCACACAATGGAGTTGATAATGCTGATTTGCAAGCAATTGGAGGTGGAGGTGCATCAGCAGGAGGTACAATAACATTCAACAATACTCCTTATTTATTCCTAGCAGCAGATGTAAATGGAGATTGTAGAGTTAATCTTGGAGATAGAATGATGTTGAGAAATTTTGTTCTAGGAAACATAAGTAGTATAACAGCTCCTTCGTGGAAATTTGTTTCTTCAGATTATGATCTGAGTTTGATATATACTAATTATAGTAACAATCTTCCTTGTTTTGAAAATACTAGAGTATATAATTCAATAACTGCAAGTTATATCAATCAAGATTTTGTAGGAGTCAAGACAGGAGATATAACAGGTGATGTAGATCCTTTGCAAAAAGTACAAACAAAAGAAGTAGTAAAGGAAAGTACATTTAAGGCTTCTCCAAATCCATTTACTACTTCTACTATTATACATTTCAGTTCTGAGGTTGAAGAAAACTATACAATGGTAGTTCGTAATTCTTTAGGACAAGAGATTAAACGTATAGAAGGAGTTACTAAAAAAGGAAATAACAAAGTAGAAATAAATATGCTTGGTTACTCTTCTGGATTATACTATGTAGAATATATTTCTTCTGATAGAAGAGAAAATATTAAAATTGTATTGGCTAGATAAAGCGAATTAAAAAAAGCTAATTTATTAAAAAGCCTTATGTCTATAATTTAGATGTAAGGCTTTTTCAATCTTTTTTAGAGCCTGTTCGAGTTTTTATTTTTTCTTTCTTCTAGCCCCTTTATTTATGAGGTTTAAAATCATAGCTAAATACACAAATGCTTTAGCAGAATCTACAGTTTTCTCATAATCTACTTTTAGTCTTCTGTTTTGATTAAGCCAAGCAAAAGTTCTTTCTACTACCCACCTTTTGGGTTGAGGTACAAATGCTTTATCCTCTTTTTTTTCTCTTCTTGGACTATTGACAATCTCAATTTGTACTCCTGTTTGACTAAATATTTCAGCAGCCAAACTAGCACTTCTATAGCCTGCATCAGCAAGAATTTTAAAGAATTTTCTTCCTCTAAATTGAGCTAAATAAGCTAGATAAGCAAGTTGATTCACGTCAGCTTCATTGGCTGGACTAATCTCTAATTCTAGTAAATTTCCTTGCGTATCTACCAGTATATGCCGTTTACGTCCTTTTTTGAGCTTGTAACCATCTACACCTATAGCTTCCCCTCCATATACACTTTGTACACTTTGAGAGTCTATAGAACCCAAAGAGGGTTTAGCATTTCTACCTTGAGCCAACCGTTCTCTTGTGACCAACTTGTCCAAAAGTTTTTTGTACCAACCCATCTTCTGCCATTTGCTAAAGTAGTCATACAAACTACTCCAAGGAATACCATAACTACTGGGAAGTAAACGCCAACTACTGCCAGAACGAGTGATGTAAAATAGTCCTGAAAAGATATTATACAAACTGTGTTTGCGTTTTCTTTCCAAGTACGAAAAAGGTATAAATTTTTTCATATATTGCCAAAGAGCATCAGATAAATATTCATTAGTAAACATAGTCATTGATATTTTAATTAGTAACTGAAAATCAATAACTTAACTAATAAAAAAATCTGATGTTCTTTTTTATGTATCTAAACTCGAACAGGCTCTTAATAACTTGAAAAGCTATAATTTAAACTCACAAAAAACTTTTTACTTTGGAAAATAACGAAGAATTAATAAAAAAACTGACTAACTTTCAGAATCAACTTGCGCCTAGTGTTTGGATTCCTATGGATGCTGAGCCTATTTATAAAGATGCAATTTTGGGAGCAATAGATGTACAATATGAAGGCGAAAATGGCTTTGCTGCCATTGTGATTTTTGATAGAAAAGGAGAAATACTCCACACATTTACAAAGAAATATGAAGCGACTATTCCTTATATTCCTAGTTTTTTTGCATTTAGAGAAGGAGATATTATTATCAAATTAGTCAATGATGCTGAAAAAGAACTTGATATAAATATTGATATTTTGCTTATAGATGGACACGGAATTGCACACCCAAGAAAATTTGGCTTGGCTTCTTATGTTGGTTTGGCTCTGGAAAAAATGTCTGTTGGAGTAGCTAAAGATACTTTAGTACAATATGATGGAACTTTGTCTAAAGAAAAAGGAAGTAGTTTGCCTATTTATTTAGAAGAAGACATAATTAATCAAAATGAAATTGTTGGCTATGCGTATCGAAGCCGAGAAAATGTAAAACCAATTTTTGTAAGTGCAGGACACAAATTATCTAGTATTCAGGCATTACAGATTACTAAAGAACTCACAGGAGAATACAGACAATTAGATGTTTTGAGAGAAGCTGACCGTTTGGCTAGAGAAGCAGCTAAGCAAGATGAAAAAGTGAAAGAAAGTAAATTATAAAACACGAAAAATCCTTATCCAACTTTTATAGTGAATAAGGATTTTTTGATTTTAAAGAAAAAATAAAATTCTAATAATAAATCACTTCACAACGTGGGTGGTCTTCTTTAAAATCATCTACTTTTCCTTTAGATATTTTGGTATTATAACAACGCAAAATTTCTAATTTTCTCATATTTTCCAAACCTTTAAGGTTACGCAATTTTGTCGTATTACACGATAGCTCAGTAAGTTCTTTTAAAGGTTCTAAACATTTTACAGTTCTGATTTGCGTTCCTGCACAGTTTAGGCGTTTGAGTTTTTTGAATGCTCCCATTGGCTCAAGACTTTCTACTGGAGTGTTTTCAAAAACTAATTGTTCCAAATCTTTAAGTGTTGTAATTGGCTCAAGATTCGAAACGGGTGTTTCAGAAAAACGCAAAATACGAAGCGTTTTGACATCCTTAATAGGAGATAGATTACTCACACTAGTACGAACAAAGCTAAGTTCACGCAAACGAACACACATTTGTAAAGGTTGCAAATCACGAATATCACTTATTCCATCAAGATTAATTGATTCTAAATAAATCATGGCGTGTAATTGTTCTTTGTTGGGTTGTGTCTCTATTTTTACGTGTTTTTTAAGAGCTGTTTTCCAACTTTCTGAAAGTCCTGTCCACCAATTATTCAATGTAACTGTCTTATATATCACGACAGTAGAAGGATTTTTACTCAGAAAAGCAGCTACTAATTCATCTTTCAAAGCAGCTCCATCAGCATAAATAAATTCTAAGTTAGTTAGATTTTGAAGCGTAGAAATATCACTTACAGCAGTATTTTCAATATCTAATTTTTTTAATCTTGCCAAACTTTGAAGTGGCGAAACATCTGAAATTTTGGTATTATTTGCTTCCAAAACTTCCAAAGCAATCAAGTCACGAAGTGCTGTGATATCACTTACTCCTGTTCTACTGATATTAATTTCTTTCAAACTCTCAAAAATACGAAGTGGCTCAACTGTTTTGACAGATTGTCCTCTTGCATCAATTTTTGTGATTCTTGAAAGTGTTGCTAATTCTTCTTTTGTTGGATTTGAGGGTGTTAGTTTACTTGCTGTTTTGAAAACTTCTTTCCAATCGAAAGATAAGTTTTTCCACCAGTTTTGCAGAGCTTCCGATTCATAAACTACCAAAACATTTGATTTAGTTTGAGTCAATTCTTGTGCTTGTCCTAATTTTACGCCTGTGTTATCACAATAGACACGTTCCAATGCTGCAATAGAAATGAGAGGTTTCAAACTTGTAATTTTAGTATTATTTGCATACAACAAACGTAATTTTTCTAATTTAGAAAGTGGTTCTAAACTGCTTATGTTTGTATTAGAAATATCTAAACGTTCTAGTTCTTTTGTTTCAGAAAGTGCTGCAATTGAAGTAAGAGGAGTAAAAGAGGCTTCCAAGAATTGTAAAGTAGAAACATTTTTGACTGGATCAAGATTGGCTACTTTTGTTTTTGAAATTCTAAGTTCTTTCAAAGAACTTCCATCTACCATTCCAAGAGCTTCTAAAGAATTTACACCAGTAATAGAAAGATCCAAACGCTCCAAATTAGTTAGATATTCAAGTGTTTTTATTTCGTTTACCTTTGTATTTGATACATTCAATTCTCTCAAATTGGTTGCATAAGTAAGAGCTAAAAGGTCTTGTATTGGTGTATTAGAAGCATCTAAGACTTCCAAATTTGTAATGCTACGAAGTGGAAAAAGATTTGAAACCTGTGTATTTGCACATTTAAACGTTTTGAGTTTCATAAGACGGCTAATAGGCTGAATATCTTTTACAGTTGGATTATTACTAATATCCAAAACTTCCATTCCTACAATAGAATGAAGCTGACTATTAGAAATTGAATCACCAACAGGAATAGTTACATATTCACTAAAAACAGCTAACCATTCAGCAGGCAAATCGTTCCACCAGCTACGCAAAACTTCTGTCTCGTTAGCTTGACTTGTATAGATACTAATGATTTTTAAATCTTGACTTTCAACATCATAACTCATATCTATATAACGAGGAAGGTTATTTTTTACCTTTTCATTTTTAAAATTTGTTCCTTCTAAAGCACGGTTTGTAGTGGCAGTAAAAAAGATTGTTCCATCAGGAGCAACTCTATGAGCAATGCTATTTACAGTATATTTAAAAGTTGCATTTTTATAAAAAAAGTCAATATCTTTCAAATAAGATTGTACATTTTTGTTCATCCATAAATCACGTTTATCTATCAAATCATCTTCAACCTGAACATTTTTATCCTTAAAAATTTTCTGAAAACTTTGATTGACAATTGTTTCTTTATCACGAACAGAAGACTCTTCTTCGCCTAATGTATTGTACATAAATTGCATAAAAGAAACTAAAGAACGTACACGGTCTTCATATTCTTTTAACTTTTCAGGCTCAATTTGTTCGCCTTGAGTTTTTTTGTCTTTGTCATTTTTGCCTGTGTTTTTAGTTGTTTGAGCAAAAAGAGTAGTAGTAGTAAATGCCAATAAAAGGCATAAGAGATAAGAACGGAAATTAATTACCATTAGAATAAATATAATTTAACAAAACATCTTTATTATCAGGAGTTAAGCGAGCTAAATTTGAAATTAGCCAACCATTGTTGTATCCTCCACGATTGAAACGAGAAACTTCAAGATACCAATTATCTATTTGAAAAAAGTGAAATTTTACATTTGTAACCGTTTTGAATTGTAGTGCATTACGAGCCACTTCATATAAAAATAGTGTTACATAATCTGTTTTATGATTTACCTCAACATAATTTTTGACTTCTTTGAGTTCTTGAGGTTCATCAAATATCTTTCTTAGATTCATAAATTCTAGTTCATGACTAAGTGGGTGCAAAAACTTATTTGGGTCTTGAATATCTTTTCCCATTATTTTAGCAAAAGGCGAAAAGTAAACATTACTGATTACCCATTTTGAGCCAACTCTTTCTTCTTGGAGTTTCATAAAAAGAGTCAAGTCTTGTTCTCTACCTTCATAAACAAAACGAGTAGTTACTTCTGCAAACCAGTTTCCACCATGAAACTCTAAAAATGTTGGATTACTTGAGTTAGTAACTTGATTGACAAAATCATCTTTTACAGATTGAGGAACAGCTTTATTTTGTCCATCAAAAAGTATATTTATATAATCTTTTCTATCTGAGTTATTTCTAAATTCTTTACTACTAGGATCAAACTTATTTCCTAATTTATCTTCCTCATGATTAAAACGTCTAAAAAACTGATTCATTTGCTTGGTGGCAGCATACAAATCAGATTCATCACCCAAATAATTACCTATTTGTGCAGAAACAGAAAAAGGCAAAAGGAAAACCAATGCCAAAAGAAAAGTTGAAAAAATACGTTTTAATACAATCATAAATTACGAATTACGAATTACCAATTAAATACATTAGCATAGCTAATCAAGAATTTCAGTAATTCAATTACAAATTGAAATAAAAAATAGCTTGTGTAAAAAATAAATTACGAATTACAAATCAAAAATTACAGGACTTCCATAATTAATAATTCGTAATTCGTAATTGAATTTGTCTAGTTTCTCTTTGTTTCGCTTACACGAACATCACCTAAAAGAACATCCCAAAAGCCGATTTCACGACCTGCAATAATAGTTTTTTTACGTTCTACATAAACTGTAATATCTTTCTTAGTTACATCAGAATATTGAACCAAACCATCGGCAGATTTACCTGTAAAACGTTGGAAGATAGTAATTACACCTACATAACGTCCGTCTGGTTGTTTTTCTAAGTCAGAAATATACTGAATATTAAACCAATCGATTTCTACTTGGTCGTAATTAAGAGCCATCAAACGGTCAAAATATTTACGAACACCATAATAACGAATTGCTTTAGAGTTTACAGAAGAAACACCCATTTCTGCGCCATCAGAAAATAATTCCATTGCACGGTCAATGACACGCATAGCTTCCGAATACTGAGTAGATTTGTTTCCGATAAGAGAAATATAACGACTTAAATCTTTTACTTTTTCTAAAGCAAGAGAGTCAATCGCACGTTTACGAGTAGGACTAAGGTCTGCATTTGTTTGAGCTGAAGCAGAAGAATCTACTGCCATGAAAGCAAAAACAAATAAAAATGAGAAGAGAAGTTTATTAATATTTTTCATTGTATTAAAAATAATGAGTGAAATTCAAATAATGGATTTAAAAGTTTAAAAAATGACATTGTAACTGAAAATGCAGTTACTCATTGAATGATAATAACTAGAGAATGAAGTCTAATAATAACTTAGAAATCAAAAAACTGTGCCAAAAATCAAAACTCAGTTGTGGCTGATAATTATATCAACCACAATTTTTCAATAGTTGTGGTTAGCTTTTTAGCTAATCAACAAGTATTAATTACTAAGTTCTAAAAGTTTGATTTTGCCGTTTTCATCTGTGCCAATGCTCACTACTTTGTGATTCATTTTCTTTTGGTCTTTGATGAAGTTAAGGTATTTTTCAGCAGTTGTTGGCTCGTCATAATCTTTTTCTCCTCCTTCTTCTGCAATGATAATCAAAACAGGAGCTTGTGGAGAAGCAAATAATTTAAGTGCATTTTGGATAGAAGAGTTTGCTGCATTTGCATCACTTGCATTAGCAATTTCTGAGAAGAAATCTTTGATAGTTTTACTTTTCTTGTTTGCTTCTGCTTCTGCTTCTTTCTGACGTTTCTCTTCTTCTTCTCTGATGCGCTGCTCTCTTACACTTTGCTCTGCTTGAGCGATAAGGTCTTTTACAGTTGCATCCTCAATATTCATTGCTTTGATAGCATCAATTCTTTTCTGACGCTCTTCAGCAGACATAGAAGTATCGTTTAAAAGTGCCTGTAAGTCTTTTGTTGCTTTTTCAATTTTTGCTTTTTTCTCAGCTGCAGCTTGTTCTGCTGCAATTTTCTGTTTGTTTTTACAACTTGTAGTAGTTAGAGTAGTTCCCATTCCTAAAAGAATAATTAAATAAAAATTTAGACGGAAATACCATTTGCGAATTGACTTGTTCTTTTGCATAACAAAAAATAGGGTTTGGATTAAATGAAGTATAAAACTTCGGTTAAATAAAAGTTGATTGATTAAAAAGTTGTCTGAAATGAAAAATTCCTTTCAAAAAGTTAAATATACTAAATTCTGAGAGAAGTATATTTTAATAATTCTTGAAAGTACATTTTAAGAGAGTTTATTTAATTGATAATTTTTAGCTAAAAATGACGTTTTTGTGTAATTATATCAATAAAATTGGGTAGTAAAAAACGGTATTTTTACGGCTAAGCATCTAGCAAATTTAGTGACAGATTTGATAAAAAAATAAGAGTTTAAAAAAATAAATATCAGAAGTTTTAACTGGTTCTCTTTATGAAACACCAACTCTTAAAAAGTGTTCAAAAAAAAAATATTTCTTTCACAAATTTTAAGTTTAAATCTGCATTTAGAGTAGTTAGAATGAATAAAATAGAAAAATAAATCTAGGAGAATTATTTATCGTATTTCCCAAAAATTTAAAAAGTGCTTTGGCAATGAGATAAAAAATGACTTACAAAACCATCAATAAAAATAAGAATTGAAAAATATCCAAAAGACAATAAAATAATTTTGGGAGGATTTTTATTAACGTCTTAAATTATAGAAAATCAAAACTATTATTGTATTGGTCTGTTTATAACAGCAAAAAGACACACATTCATTATTTATCTGAAATGTTAAATATATTTTGTTTAATATGTAAGAATATTTTTTAAACTATTTTTTTTAATCTAAATACAAAACACCTATTATGGGAGAAGTAAAAAATCTTATCGACAAGAAAGCTATCAGCAAAATGCAAGAAATTGTGAAAGACCAACGAATTTGCATGTTTGCTACCAATCTAACAGAAGCACCATTTTCAGTTTGTCCAATGACAGCACAAGAAGTATCAGAAGATGGGCATATTTTATTTTTGAGTGCAGCAGATAGCGACCACAATCAAAAAATATTATTAGACCCAAGAGTTCAACTTATGTTTTCAAAAGTTTCAGACAGCGAATTTATGAGTGTTTATGGAAAAGCAACCATTTCAAAAAACAGAGAAAAAATTGATAAAATTTGGGATCCGTTAGCAAAAGCATGGTTTCCAAAAGGAAAAGATGATCCAAATTTGACAATCATTGAAGTATTTCCAGAAGATGCCTATTATTGGGATACAAAAGATGGAAAAATCGTTTCTATGTTAAAAATTGTAGCTTCTGCAATGACAGGAGAGCAAATGGATGGTGGCGTAGAAGGACACTTGACAGTATAAAAAAAATAGCAAAGAAAAATTTAGACCTTTATTTATTTGAAAAAGTAGATAGAGGTTTTTTTATTCACTCAAAATTTCACTTCTATCAATAGGTAAATAAATCAAAAATGTAGTTCCTTCTCCCATTTTGCTTTCTACCTCCATCTTTCCTTGATGTTTTTCTATTAATCCAAAACTAATAGAAAGTCCTAAACCTGTTCCTTTTCCGACTCCTTTTGTAGTAAAGAAAGGTTCGAAAATCTTTTGACGTGTTTCTTCACTCATTCCTTTTCCAGAATCTTGAATAGAAACTTTAGCTGTTTTGATGTTTAAAGGTGATTCTTCTTGGGAGAGTTTTTGAGTAGAAATAATGATTTTATCTTTTTGAGGTAATTTAATATCTTCTTTTTCTCTTTTTTCATCTATTGCCTGAATAGCATTTGCAATAATATTTGTAAAAACTTGATTGAGTTTACCTGGGAAGCATTCTATTTGAGAAATACCACTATCAAAATTTCTGATTACTTCTATATGATCTTTGTATTGAGGACGCAAAATAACAAGTGTAGCCACAATATTTTCATGTAAGTCTGCCCAACGAAGTTCTACTTCATCTAACCTAGAAAAAGTACGCAGACCTTTTACAATTTCGCTAGTTCGGTGTGCTCCATATCGAATATCTTTTACAAGTTGATTCAAATCTTCTTTTAATTCCTCAAATTCAATTTGAGTTTTTAATTCTAATATTTGATTAAATTTTTCTTTTTTCTTTTGTTGATTTTCTTTTTGAGCTTGTTCTGTATTATTCTCTGATTTTTCTAATACTTCATATTCTTCATATAAAACCATAAGTTCCATAAGTTCATCTAAGGTAGTTTGAAGAGCATCTACTCCTGCATAAACAAAATTTATGGGATTATTTATTTCATGGGCAATTCCTGCTGTAAGCTGTCCCAAACTTGCCATTTTTTCAGATTGAACCAAATGAATTTGGGTTTGATTGAGTCGTTGAACAGTATCTTGTAACTCTTCTTTTTGTATTTGAAGCTGTGATTTTTGTTTTACAATTTCTTCTGTTCGGTTGGAAACTTCTTTTTCTAAATAAATTTGATTTCGTTTGTACTGTAAATTTCTAAGATAATAAATAAGTAAGAAAAGAAGAATCACACCCAAAACACCACCTACTTGAAAGCCTAATCGTTGATACCAATGAGGTTTTACTACAAAATTTAGAATAGCAGGATTTTCATCATTCCAAGTTCCATCTCCTTTTTTAGTGATTACTTCAAAACGATATTCGTTAGGAGGAAGGTTGGTATAAGATGCACTACGCTGATTTTGAGAGTTTATCCAGTCTTTATCAAAAGGATCAAGACGATATTTAAAGTCTAGTGAAAGGGAGTTTGTATAATCAAAGGCTGTAAAGAAAATAGTCAAATACTGCGTTCCTGCTTCTAAAGAAATATCTTTATTAAAATCATAAATAGTTTTTTCATCAGTTTCTAGTTTTTCAAAAATAGGTTGAGATTCATTTTTTCTTTTTGTGATAGAAGATGGATTTATATGAACAACTCCACTATAAGTTGGAAACCAAACATTCCCTTTCAAATCTACTAATCCTCTTCCTGTTCCGACCATTTGGTCACTTTTCATTCCATCTGTTCGATTGAAAAAACGACAATCTACCAAATCAATTTTTTTCTCTGCAAAATCATTGAGTTGTTTGGTCTGTATTCGCATTAAACCATTATTACAAGGTAACCAAAAATAACCCTCTCTATCTTCTAAAATATCAAAAACAGTTCCTTCACACAATCCAGAACTGGCATCATAATTTGTAATTTGCTCTCCTTTTATGCGTGTAAGTCCTGAATCTGTTCCTAACCAAATTATATTATTATCGTCTACAAAAATTGAAAAAACAATGTTACTTGCGAGTCCGTTTTGTGTCCAAAGCTGTTTAACAATTTGTTTGTTTTCTATAAAAGAAATTCCTCTTTTTGTTCCAACAATAAAATTTCCTGTTTTATCTTCTGCCATACTCATAATGGTTTCTGAAGCTAAGTTTTTACTTACTGTTTTGAAAGAGTCTTGGTGTGTAAGATAAAAAAGTCCTGCTCTTCGTGTTCCTACCCACAAAGTAGAGTCTTTTGTTTCAAAAGTCATACGAACTTGGTCATCTAAAAGTCCGTCGTTTAATCCGTAAATTTTATGTTTATTTTCTCGTGTAATTTTGACAAGACCATTATAGGTGCTTATCCAAAGACTAGAATCTCTATCAAAAAGTAAGTGACGAATACGCTGGCTTGGAAGCTGTAAAGGTAATTTTGCATTTCTGACAGTATTTCCATATAAAATAGAAATAGAATCACTTTCTCCAGCAATAAGATATTTATCAGGTGTAAATTGTACAATAGAATAAATTACATTAGAGCAAAGCCCTTCACTAGGACTAATATTAACAAATTTTCCATCTAAAATCTGGGCAAGTCCACCTCTAAACATAGCAATCCAAATATTACCATCTCTATCCACTAATAATTTTTGTAGAATATTACTAGACAGACCTTGATCTTCGTTGTAATGCTCTAGTAATTTTGTTTTTTTATTAAAACGATATAATCCATTTTCAGAAGTAATCCAATAAAAACCATTTTGGTCTTCCAAAATATCAGATGCATCTTTTATAGCCGTTATTTTTTTGTAAGGAGAATCAGCTAAAGAATCTCCTTGTAATAGTTTTAACCCGTTTTCTGTTCCTACCCATGTAGTTGTATTGATTGTTTTGGCAAATGAAATTCCTCTTGTCTGTTCAAAATCTATTATTCGGCTTATTTGTTGGTTTTTATAGCGTACTATATCACCCCGAAGAGATGTAAAGTAAAGTGCATCATCTTTTTCAAAAATAGAAGCCACAGCTCCTTGTAAATATAGGCGAAGTTCTTTTAGAGGTCTAAACTGTTCGTCTTGATAATAAAAAATACCGTTTGTACTTGTTCCTACCCAAACAATTCCATTTTTATCTTCATAGATTGCTTCAATATTGTATTCATTTAAAATATTAAACTCTATAGGAACACTAAATTCATTATTTTCAAATTTCAAAATCCCTCGCTGTGTTCCTACCCAAACATTTCCTTTTGAGTCAGATAAAAGTGAGCGAATAGCATGAGAGCGAATAATAGGCGTATTTTTGACTGTATAGGGGGTAAACTTTGCGCCATCAAAACGAGCTAATCCATCATGAGTAGCTATCCAAATATATCCTTTTTGGTCTTGAATAATATCTATAATAGCATTTGAAGGTAATCCTTCTTCAGTTGTCCATTTTCTAAAAATATATTGAGAAAGTGTTTTTTTAGAATCAAGATTTATAGTTTGTTGAGCAAATGAAAAAACAGGAAATAACACAAAAAAAAGACCACTCAAAAAAATTACTAAATGAGTAATTCTTATGATTGAAAAAATAAATAAAGATGCTTTTATAGGAGATTTCACTCTGTTTTTTTTATATTTTTTTCCAAAATTGAAGTACGACAAAATTTTTGAGTTTTGAAAATTATAAAATGCACAAACATAGGTTTGATTAGTTAGTTAGAAAGAAATAAAATTTTAACACTTTATTTTATTTGCCTTTCTTTGATGCAATTCCTGAAAAAAACAATAAACACATTACAAAAACATATTCGTAGCATCAGCATGGTAATTTTGTCAGCCTTATTACCCATTTTGGCAAGTACAGGCATTACGGTATTGCTTTTGTATTTTGAAAGTGAACTTCTACTATGGAATTTTTGGCAATGGCTTTTTCTATATTTGGGAGTTAGTATTTTGATGGGTTTTGCGCTTATGCCTACTACATTGATGGCTTTCTTGACAGGTTATTTTTTAGGCTTTGAAGGAACACCTTTGATGATTGGTTCTTATTTGATTGCTTCTTATACAGGTTATCAGTTGGGATTATTTTTGGAAGGTGAAAAAATTCATAAAAATCTATTAGAAAAGCCAAAAGTAAGTCATTTTTTGACTTCTTTGAAAGAAAAAAGCTGGAAATTGATTATTTTAGTAAGACTTTCGCCTGTCTTGCCTTTTTCAGTCATGAATTTGGTGCTTTCTGCCATTCGTTTTCCAATGAAGATTTTTTTGATAGGTTCTTTTATAGGAATGATGCCCAGAACTCTTTTTGCAATCTATATAGGCACAAGAGCACAAAACCTAAAGAGTTTGATAGAAAATGAAACAACAAGTGACTTTCCGTATTCAGAAATAATAATTGTATTGCTAACTGTAATTACTATTTTTGGAATTGGTAGAATGGTAAGAAATTCAATGAAAGAGCTAAATAATGATAAGTTATCAAATGGTTGAGCAATAATGAAAACCTTTTTTGATAAAAAATAGTAATAATCTAAAACAAAATATACAGACCCTAAGGTTTTTCAAAACACTTAGAATCTACATAAAATAAAGAAATATGTCTAAACTAACACCTGTTGTAAAAGTATTATTGATTCTTAATATCGTTATTTTTGCTCTGCAATATATTTTACAGAATTATGGAATTGATTTATCTGAAATGTTTGCTTTACGTTATTTTGGAGCAGAAACATTTGCACCTTATCAGCTTGTTACACATATGTTTTTACATGCTGGTTTGTGGCATATTTTAGGAAATATGTATGCCCTTTATATCTTTGGACCTCCTTTGGAAACTTATTTTGATTCTAAAAAATTTCTTGCTTTATACATGATTGCAGGCTTGGGAGCAGCTGTTTTGCATGTGGGTGTAAGTGCTTGGGAAGTTCAGAACATGCAAATACAAGTAGAAGAGTTTAAAGCACATCCAACTCCTGCTGAATTCACATCATTTATGAAGGGAGAAGGTTTTTATGCCTATGATCGTTCTACTGAAATACGAAACTTTGTAAATGATTTTGAAGAAAATCCAACTAATCAATCTTATATTAGTAACGCAACAAGTTTGGTTGATAATATTGCTTACGCAAAACGAAATATTCAAACTGTTGGTGCATCAGGTGCAGTATTCGGAATTTTGGCAGCCTTTGGGATTGTCTTTGCAAATATAAAATTAGTTTTACTTTTTCCACCTATTCCGATAAAAGCCAAATATTTGGTTTTTGGATATGCTTTGTATGAAATTTATGCTATTTATCAAGCTAATCCGACAGATAATGTAGCCCACTTTGCACATATTGGAGGCTTTATATTTGGAATTATTTTGGTTAAATTGTGGGGGAAAAGCGATAAACCGATGAGGTGGAATTAATATTTTATGTCGTTGGTTGGCATATCAACATTTTTATGTAGGGAAAAGGCACGCCTTTCCCTACTCAGTAGGAAATTTAGTAGCTCTAAATAAATTATAAATGACTATTTTGGGAAAACACATGCCTTTTCCCTACAAATACAAATTACTGGTGCGACAATTTGTTATGCACTCTCAACAATAGTAAAGCAATTAATACTCATAAAATTTTGTATTAAAAAATAAAAATAAAAATAAAAATAAAAATAAAAATAAAAATAAAAATAAAAATAAAAATAAAAATAAAATTAAAAATAAAATGGAATTACGAGATAGATTACAATATGAATGGAGTAAATCAAATAATGTAGTAATGCGAATCATTATGATAAATGTAGCTGTTTATCTATTATTTGCAACTATAGTAATTATTTCTAAATTTGGGGGTTTTCCTGCTTTACAAGATTTTGCTATAAAAGCATTATATCTACCAGCAGATTTTATGGACGTATTATATCGTCCTTGGACATTAATTACTCACGCATTTACCCATTCTTTAGGAGATACACTACATATTATTTTTAATATGTTGATATTCTATTGGTTTGGAAATATTGTTGTTTCAGAAGCAGGTTCTAATCGACTTCTAGGTGTTTATGTATGGGGAATATTTGCAGGAGCAACTGCATTTTTAATGTTATACAATTTAGTACCTTATTTTATTGCTTTCAAGCCTCACATGGCAGGGGCAATTGGCGCATCAGCAGCAGTTGATGCTGTAGTGGTAGCAGCAGCTACTTTACTTCCTAATACAAAAATGAGATTACTCTTTTTTGGAGAAGTGAGTTTAAAATGGATTGCTTTGGCTGTTGTTCTTATGTCTTTTGTATCATTAGCTGGTGGAAATGCAGGAGGCAATATGGCACACTTAGGAGGTGCATTGATAGGTTATTTATTTGTGGTTCAATATAGAAAGGGAAATGATTGGAGCAAGCCTGTTGTGAGTTTTGTTACTTTCTTTCAGAATATTTTCAAAAGAAAACCTAAAATGAAGGCTTATAGAGGTGGAAGTGCTGCTAGTGATGAAGCATATAATCAACAAAAACAAGCACGAGCAAAAAAATCTACTGAAGAACAAAATACAATTGATGAAATTTTAGATAAAATTTCGGCTTCTGGTTATGAGTCGCTTACACAAAAAGAAAAGCAAATATTATTTCAAGCAAGCAAAAAGTAAGAAATAGTTTTAGAGTCTGGTATCTATGAGTTTAACCGTACCAAATCTTCTATCTTTATTTTGGTACGGCTGTCTTATAACAAAAAACTAAAAAGAATATTTCTGAAAATTCTACTCTTGATGTATGCTATCCAAGTCCAAAATATAAGATACATTTTTTTCAAAACGATTTTCTTGAATTCTATCAAATTCTTTTACATAATCAGGATTTTCTGTGTTCATTATTCTATCCCAAAATCTAAAATAAAGTCCATAATTACCTTTGAATTTGGCATGATGAAGATTGTGATAAACCGAAGTATTCATGATTTCAAAAAGAAATGAGTTTCTAAACCATTTTGGAGTAATTTCGAATCCTAAATGTCCGTAAACACTAAACCAAAAAGAAGTAAAAGTAACTGCAAGAATAACAAAAGGATGAACAGGAATAATAAAAAGTGTAATCGGAATAATCACAGCTTCAAGAATAGCTTCTACAAAGTGAAAAGAATAAGCAGCCCAAGGTGAAGGATTGATAGATTGATGATGAATGCGATGAATGCGCTTGAATAATTTGGGAGAATGAATAGTTTTGTGCATCCAATAAAAGTAAGTATCTTGAATCACAAGTACCAAAAAACCACTCACAGGCAACCACCACAACGGAAAATCAGACATAGTTGTATAAATCTGTGAATACTCTCCAAGGGAAGAATAAATAAAGCCAAAACCAATAATTCCAAAAACAAGTGTGGAGAAAATAGAGTGTTTTATTTCTCTCAAAAAATCTTTCTTTTGGGCAAAACGACTTTGAATTTTATTCTTGTAAAATTCATTAGAAAATAATTTATAGACAATCAAAAAAGCTAACCCTGCAAAAATTAAGTAGCGAAGTAGATTGCTAATAAGAGGTACATAAGGCGAAAAATAAAAGGCTTGAGTTTCCATAATAGTATGTTTGTTTTAGAGTGTATAAACTTATCAACCAGTTTATAATGAATGACTTATGATTGATTTTATTTATACAAATATACTATACAAGAGAGCCTTTGGAGATTAACAAAAGATAAGTAATGAAAAAAAAGAATTATTTTTTTTGAGCCTTCGTAGCAATTCGTTTTCGAATTCTGGAAAGTGAAACAGGTGTCATTCCCAAAATAGTAGCAATATATTTATCAGGAACTCGGTTTACAATGCTGGGCTTTGACTTGACAAATTCTATATAACGTTCTTCAGGAGAATAGAGTGTGAATGATTCTATTCTTGCAAAAGAGTCTTTGAGGACATTGTGCAAAAAAAATAATCTACCTTGTTCTAATTTTGGATTTTTGGCTATAATTCCTTGAACCAAATCATAATCTATTATTAAAATCTCTGTTTTTTCTAAGGCTTGATAATAAAAACGAGAAGGACGCTCATACAGAATAACATCATACGAAGTAATAAATTGATCTTCCCACCGAATGGCAGTTGTTATTTCATCACCTTTTTCATCAACCGAAAAAACACGCATCAACCCTTTTTTGATATAGGCAATTTGTTTTTTTTGTTCTCCTTCTTTTATAAAAAAATCAGAAATTTCAAGTGTTTTGAGGCTTGTATTTGCAAACAAATCTTTCAAATCTTGCATTCCCAAGCCCTTAAACATACCAAAATAATGGTTTAGTTTTTCTAAGTCTATCATAGAATTAAATTATTTACCAATAAAAAGAACAGGTTCATCGAAAAGTAATCTAAAAGTAAATTTTTAGCTTGAATATAGCCAAACATAATGAAAAGAAAAGCAGTTTTGAAGCCATATTTATAAATACTTTTTTCATCTAAAATACATAATGAATTACGATATAATTTTTACAGGAGGAGGCGCAGCAGCATTGATGTTACTCTACAAAATGACAAAAGACGAAACCTTATCTCAAAAAAAGATTCTAGTTATTGACAAAGAAAAAAAAGACAAAAATAATCGTTCATGGTCTTTTTGGACAAATAAAAAGACAGACTTTGATATTTTAGTTTATAAAGAATGGCAAAAAGTGCGCTTTATTGCTCCAAAAATAGATAAAATAGACACGCTAAAGTCTCTCAAATATAAAATGATTCGTGGGATTGATTTTTATAATTTTGTCAATGCTAAATTATCTGAGTTCGAAAATATAGAATTTTTGCAAGCAGAAGTAAGTGATGTAAAATCAATTTCTGATACAGAAGCAGAAGTAAAATTGACAGAAGAATTTGAAAACAAGACTTTTCACTCTGAATATGTTTTTGATTCTCGTTTTCTACAAGAAGATATTCCACCAAAAAGTAATGATTATCATTCTTTATTACAGCACTTTTTTGGTTATGTTGTTGAAACGGATGAAGTTGTTTTTGATACCGAAGTAGCACAACTTTTTGATATGCGTTTGCCACAACGAAATGCCGTAGAGTTTGTATATGTTTTGCCATTTTCTCCTAATAAAGCCTTAGTTGAATATACACTTTTTTCTGGAGAACTTTTAGAAAACAAAGAGCTTTATAAAGTTCGCTTGGAAACTTATATGGCTACGAAACTCAAAGTAGAAGGTTTTAGAGTTTTAGAAGAAGAATATGGAGTTATTCCGATGACTGATTTTAAATTTGAGCAACCAAAGCCAAAAAATATAATTTATTTAGGCACAAAAGCAGGAAGAGCCAAACCAAGTACGGGTTATGCATTTTTGAGAATGTATAGAGATGCAGAATGTAGAGTTGAGGCGTGGGAAAAAACTGGAAGTCCTAATTATGAAGAAAAATTCAATAAGCAATTTGAAACTTACGACAAAATGATTTTGAATATCATGGAACGCAATCCAAAAGACATTCAACGTATTTTTACGGATATGTTTCAGAATAATTCTATTGAAAGAGTTTTACTTTTCCTAGACGAACAAACTGATTTTCTTACTGATTTAAAAATTATGGCTTCTGTTCCATCTTTTCCTTTTCTGACTTCTATTAAAAACTTAATAACAGGAAAAAAAGGGCAAAGACTACATCAAAGTTCTATCAAAATAGCCTCATAACTTCGCCAGTAGACATAATTTTTCAGAGTGAGAAATACTAAATGATAAACTTTACTTTTTAGAAAAAAATACTTTCTTTTTTGATGTATTTGTTTTGTTTAAATTTGCTTTGTATCTAGCTTTGGAAAATTTTTTAGCCACCTTCTAATCTCAAAAAATGAAAAATATAATTGTCTTGCTTTTTATAGTTGGTCTTTTAGCTTCTTGTCAAAATAGGGAAACTAAAACAGAAGAGAACCAAAATTTAGAAGAAACACAAACATCTGAAATAAGTAATGAAACTCGCACTTCTTCTTCAGAGCAAACTAATAATGATTTTGATGTTTCAGTTTTTAGTCGTGATAATGTTGATATGTATGGAGGAGTTGCCCTAGAAAATGAAGAAGGAATTCTTTGTTATATCAATGAAAAAAATAAGACAGGAGAAATAGCTATCGGAAATGATCCTTATTCTATCACAGAAATAAATATTAATGAAGGAATTTATACTTTCAAAGGAGAAGGTTTAGAAATAACTACAAGTAAATGCAATTATGAAGAAAAAGAAGCTGATTGTATATATGGAACTTTTGATTTAGTAACAATTAAATTTAATAATCAAGTCAAAACATTTGAGAATATCAAATTACAAGATTGTTCTAATCTAGGAATGTAGTTTTTTTATAAGCTAGGATAAGATTCATACTTTTCCTAGCTTATCAATTTTATTTGAAGTTAATCGGACATTTTACCTCTTCCCTTCCTCGTGCTGAACGTCTCAAATCATATTTTGGCATATAGGTAAGACTAATTTCATAGCTTCCACCTACATTAACAAGCGAAGCCAAAGCAAAATCATAACTTACGCCAAACTGCCAATTTTCTACTTTTACTCCACTAACTAAAGCAAGTGCTGATGAAGGCAAAAGTTGTGTGCCACTGCGAGTTGGCAAACCACGATACCAAGCTCCTGCATATAAGAAGTCCCACTCCCAATTAATGCCTGTATCAACTTGTAAAAATGGACTTTGATATTGAAAAATTGCAGAAGGAACAAGTGTATGTTCATCATTCAAAGCAATTCTATAACCTGCCTGTGCTGTAATTCGAATAGGAATCTGATCTCTTATATTTGAAACTGAAATATCAGGTTGTAAAAGATGATAAGCTGCTGCACCAATCCACATTTTAGAGTTATAAGCCACAAAACCAGTCCCAAAATCAGGATAACGAAGTGTGAAGTTTGAAAACTCTTCTTGTGTTACATTTCCACTGAGCATGGCGTCCTCAAAGCGCAAACCATCCATTCCCTGACTTCGTTGTCCATAACTAAATTGCCCTGCCATTGAAAGTTGCCAATCATTCTGAAACTGAACTCTATACGAATAAATTGCAGCCACTTCCAAATTATTTGCATTTAAAGAACCCACTCTGTCTTGTTTTACCCAACCTGCTAAAGCTCCTCTGCCTGTTCCTAAGTTATAATCAAATCCACCAAAGAAAGACTGAATTCCACCATTTACGCCATACCACTGTTGGCGATACAAAACAGATGCTCTCCAATGTGGAATTGTACCTGCCCAAGCAGGATTTACAGTCATGGGTGCGCTCCAAAACTGTGTAAAACGACTATCTTGTGCTAAAACAGAATTAGAAATAGTATAGAAAAGCGAGATTAAAAAAAGAGATAAAATACAATTTATAGATTTTACTTTATTTATTTTAAAACTTAATTTCATAGTAGTTGAATGTTACTTTTTGTTTTAGCCTAGGAAAATTATAAAAAGAACGTTGAGATTCTTATTTTATTCACAAATTTATTGATTTTAAATTACTTTTTATCAAAACTGTATCTGTAATTCTGTGTTTACTTACTCTTACTTTAACTTAAAAAATAAATGTCAAAAGATAAGAACACTTTTTTTTCTCAACAAATCATATCTTGGTATCAGCAGAACAAACGAGATTTACCTTGGCGTGATACTCAAAATCCATATAAAATATGGCTTTCTGAAATTATTCTTCAACAAACTCGTGTAGCACAAGGAATGCCTTATTATGAAAAGTTTATTGAGCATTTTCCAACTGTTCAACAGCTTGCAGCAGCAGATGAACAAACCGTTTTGAGACTTTGGCAAGGCTTAGGATATTATTCAAGAGCTAGAAACTTACATGCAGCAGCCAAATATATTTCAGAAGAACTAAATGGTGTTTTTCCAAATAATTATACAGAAATAAAAAAACTAAAAGGCGTAGGAGATTATACAGCAGCAGCTATTTCTTCTTTTGCTTTTGATGAAGTACAAGCTGTTGTAGATGGGAATGTTTATCGTGTTTTGGCTCGTTTTTTTGGAATAGAAAAAGATATTACTTCGACTGAAGGCAAAAAAGAATTTAGAGAATTAGCTCAAAAATTAATCGATAAAAAAGAACCTGCTATTTACAATCAATCAATTATGGAGTTTGGTGCGCTACAATGTGTTCCCAAAAATCCGAATTGCAAAATCTGCCCATTGCAAGAAAAATGTAGAGCCTTTGAGAAAAGTTGGATAGAAAGGCTTCCCATAAAAGGAAAGAAAACAGTTGTAAAAGACCGTTTTATGCACTATTTTGTTTTTGTAAAGCAAAATGAAATTGATTCAGAAAAAAAAGTTTTAATACGGCAACGACAAGAAGGTGATATTTGGCAAGGACTAAATGATTTTTTTGTAATAGAATTTTTAAACAAAGACAAAAAGAATTTTGAGCCAGTAAAGGAATTACAAAATAAATTGAAGGAAGATAAATTTGATATAGAATTTGAGAGCATTCAGAATCTAGAATCCAAACTTAAATCTACTCACGAATCTATTATCTTCAAACACCAACTTTCTCATAGAACCTTGTACGCAAAATTTTATACTCTAGAAATAAACAATACAAAAGAGCAAATAGAATTTTGGAATAAATTGAAGAAAAAATATAATTTAGAAGAAATAAATTGGCAAAACTTAGATAAAATTCCAAAACCTGTGCTTATTAGTAAATATCTTGACTATTTAGTCTCACATCTTTTCTAAATCTATTATTTTTTTGTATTTTTACGTTATAATTCAGTAAAGTATTTATACTTAAGCTAGTCAAACAACCGTTTCTAAGTACGAAGTAAATCAAATCAATTTTATTAGTTTATTTTACAATCAATTTGTATTAAAATCAATTTTAAAGTATGGCAGGAGTAAATAAAGTAATCTTATTAGGAAATCTAGGGCAAGACCCTGAAATTCGTACCTTAGAAAATGGAACAAAAGTATCCACTATATCTATTGCAACCAGCGAGAATTTTAAAGATCAATCAGGTGAATGGCAAGAACGTACAGAATGGCATCGTGTCGTTTTGTGGCGTTGGAATGCAGAAAAAGCAGAAAAACTTAAAAAAGGAGACAAAGTTTATGTAGAAGGTAAACTTTCAACTCGCTCTTGGGAACAAGATGGAGTAAAAAAATATGTAACAGAAATTGTAGCTAATGACCTTCAATTTACTGCTAAAATGGGAGACGGAAATTATAATGGAGGCGTTCCGATGCCAACAGAAAATCCTTATGGTGGAAGTTCTACGAATTCTTCCTCTTCAAATTCTTCTACTCAGAATACAGAAGTGGCAAGTGAGTTGAGTGGTTCTAGTAACCCTGAAGACGATCTTCCTTTCTAATCTAAAACTTAATTTTTACGACATTGAACGACAGCGATAGTTTTAGTTGGAATATCACAAGCATTTTAGACAACTTTTCTAGTTTAGATATTCTTTTACAAATAAATAGCATACAGGCTTCTAATTTAGCAATGTATGCTGTAGAATTATTTGTTATACTCATTTTATTGCTACTTTCGGGGCTGATTTCAGGTTCGGAAGTAGCCTTTTTTTCTCTTACTACTCAGCAAATAGAAGAATGTAAAGACAGTAAAAAACTAGTAGATAAAAAACTTTTAGAACTTCTTAGCAAACAAAAATTACTCTTAGCTACTATTTTATTATTAAATAATCTAGTAAATATTGCTATCGTAATTTCTTCGACCTATATGATGTGGCAGATTTTTGGGCGAGAGGAAGAAGGGATTATTGTTGTTATCTTAACAGCAATAGTGACAGCAGCTATTGTGTTTTTTGGAGAAGTTGTTCCTAAAGTTATTGCTCGTCAGCGTTCACTTTTATTTTCAAGGAGTGTTGCTCGTCCGATGGCATTTGCCATTACAATATTTCAACCTGCTGCTTGGATACTTGCTTTTATGGGTGAGAGACTAGAAAAAAGTGTTAAAAAAGGGCAAAATCAAACACCTGTTTCTGTAGAACAACTCAATAAAGCATTAGAACTTACCACTAATAACGAAGCAGCCAAAGAAGCAAGGCAGATTTTGAGAGGAGTAATTAATTTTGGTCAAATCAATGCCAAGCAAATTATGACTTCTCGCACAGCCATCACTGCTGTAGAATATTCAACATCTTATGACAATCTGTTAGAAACAATCAAAGAAAGTGGATATTCTAGAATTCCGATTTATAAGGAGAAAATGGATGATATTATAGGACTAATTTATGCAAAAGATTTATTAGCTCATTTGAGAAAAGGAAGTGATTTTGAGTGGCAAAAAATTATCAGAGAAAATGTTTTTTATGTTCCAGAAACAAAGAAAATAGATGATCTTTTTCAAGATTTTCAGACCAAACACATTCACATGGCAATTGTAGTGGATGAATATGGAGGTACTTCTGGTTTGGTAACTTTAGAAGATGTAATCGAAGAAATTGTAGGTGAAATAAACGACGAGTTTGATGATGAAGAAGAACGTTTGTTCATCAGAACAGCAGAAGACGAATATATTTTTGAAGGTAAAACACTTTTGAGTGATTTTGCAAAGGAATTTGAATTACATGGAAGTCATTTTGATACTGTAAAAGGAGAAAGTGAGTCTATTGGAGGATTGATGTTAGAGCTTTTTTCAAAAATGCCTATGCGAGGAGAAACAAAAGAATTTCCTCCCTTTGAGTTTGTTATCGAATCGGCTGATAGAAAGCGAGTAAAGAAAGTAAAAGTGAGAGTTTTACAGCGAGAAGACCAAAAAGAAGAAGACTAACTAATTATTAGCTATTAATAAATGATATAGAATGTATTATTTTTGCCAATCATTTAAAATTACAAAAGTCTATCAACCTTTACTCCTAACTTTATTAAATGTCTGAGACTAAAAACATTTTAATAGATGATATAGAACAACTTTTTAAGTTGCACTATACAACTATGTGTAGGATAGTTTATAGAATGGTAAAAGATGAAGCTATTGCAGAAGATATAGTCCAAGAGGTGTTTTTTAATTTTTGGAAAAAAAGAGAACAATTAACTATTACTACTTCTTTAGCTGCTTATCTCAAACGCTCAGCCACCAACGCAGGCATAGATTATCTTCGCAAAAAACGCCCTACCTCTGATAATGCACTTGATATTGATGAGCCAATGTATCAACATTTGGTAGTAGATTCTAATCAAAGCGATTCAACTATCAGAACAGAAGAGCTATCCAACCATATTGAAGCTGCCTTAGAATTACTTCCTCCACGCTGCAAAGAAGTCTTTATACTTAATCGTTTTGAAGAAATGTCTTATCAAGAAGTAGCTGATATATTAGGAATTTCTATCAAAACAGTAGAAAATCAAATTGGCAAAGCTCTCAAAATAATGCGAGTAGCATTGAAAGATTATTTACCTTTATTGACTGTGTGGCTACTGTATTAACTTTTAGAAATTTAATCAAAAAGACTCAATTTAGTAAAATCGAAAATTTGCAAAACAAAACCCTTTTTTGTAATTTTGTAACTAATTAGGAAACAATCACGAATGGAAGGCAGAAAAGCCTTCCATTTTCGTTTTATTATATTTTGTATAGCATTTTTTACTCCTGAATTCTGAAATCTAATTTTATTATATGTCCGATTCAAAAACAGCACAAATTAATTCTATTAAAGAAAAAATTAGTGATTTTATTCAAAAAGCAACTTCTCCACAAGCAAGTGAAGAAGGAAATAAGTTTTTTGATTATGCACTTTCAACACATATTTTTTTATTAGAAATTCAAATTTCAAAAACTAGAACTCCCAAAGTAATAATTATTATTGATGGAGATGATGGTGTCGGAATTGCTGATTGTGCAAACGTAAGCCGAAAGGTTGGAGCTTATTTTGAAGAAGATGATTTGTTTGGAAAAGATGAAAAAGGAGAAGACAATCCTTATAATTTAGAAGTTACTTCACCAGGAGTAGATTATGGATTACATACTTTCAGACAGTATCCTCAACATGTAGGACGTACTTTAGAATTCGAATTAAAAGATGGAACAAAAAAAGTAGGCAAGCTACAATCAATAGAACAAAACGAAGAAGGCAAACCAATCTTTCAAATTACTGAAGAATATGAAGTGGCTGAAGGAAAAAAAGGAAAAATCAAGACAAAATACAAACCTGCTACTCTAAACTTTGAAGAAGTGAAAGTGGCGCATGTTCAAATATCATTCAAGAAAAAATAGTGAAATTCATGTACTATATCCTTTTAGGGTGTACAAAAATATAAAAACAATGAGTATAGAAACTTCAACATTAATAGAATCCTTTGCTGATTTTGCAAGGTTAAAACGCATTGACCGTCCTACGATGATTCGTATTTTGGAAGATGTTTTTCGTACCCTTATTCGTAGAAAATATCGTTCTGATGAAAATTTTGACGTTATTGTTAATATTGAAAAAGGTGATTTGGAAATTTGGCAATACAGAAATATTATTGCTGATGATGAACCAGAATATGATGAACAAACAGAAATTCGTCTTACAGATGCTAAAGTAATCGAACCTGACTTTGAAGTTGGTGAAGACGTAGCACAGGAAATCAAAATTGATGATTTTGGACGAAGACTTGTTCAAACAGCTCGTCAAACGCTTATCCAAAAGGTAAGAGACTTGGAAAAAGATTTATTGTATCAAAAATACAAAGAATATGTAGGTGAGATTGTTACCTGTGAAGTCTATCAAGTTTTGAAACGTGAAGTAGTCTTACAAGATAGTGAAGGTAAAGAATTGAGTTTGCCAAAAGGAGAGCAGATACCAAAAGACCGTTTCCGTAAAGGAGATAGTGTTCGTGCTGTTGTTCATCGTGTGGAAATGCAAAATGGCAATCCCAAAATTATCCTTTCACGTACTGCACCTTTGTTTTTAGAAAAATTATTCGAATCTGAAATCCCAGAGATTGAAGAGGGAACAATCGCAGTAAGAAAAGTGGTAAGAGAAGCGGGTGAGCGTGCAAAAGTAGCTGTAGAATCATTTGATGATCGTATTGACCCAGTTGGTGCTTGCGTAGGAATGAAAGGTTCACGTATTCATTCAATTGTAAGAGAGCTTTGTAATGAAAATATCGATGTAATTAATTATACCGAAAACCTAGAATTACTTATTTCTCGTGCTTTGAGTCCTGCAAAGACAACTTCTATGAAAATAGACGAAGATAATTCTCGTGTTGCTGTCTTTTTAAAGCGTGACCAAATTTCACTAGCTATTGGAAAAGGAGGGCAAAATATTCGTTTGGCTGGAAAGTTAGTAGACTACGAAATTGATGTCTTTAGAGAAGAAGCTGTAGATGATTTTGAAGATGATGTAGATTTAACAGAATTCAAAGATGCTATCGATGATTGGATTATCGATGAGTTTCATAAAGTAGGTTTTGATACAGCAAGAAGTGTATTGGAATACAATAGAGAAGACCTAATTCGTCGTGTAGATTTAGAAGAAGAAACAATCGATTTTGTTTTAGAAGTTCTTAAAAAAGAATTCGAATAATCTAGTTACAAAAATAAGTAAACCCTAAGAGTGAAGTGAAAATTGCTTTTAGGGTTTACTATTTAAAGATATTTTTGTGAAAATCGTACACAAAAAATAAATATTTACTTTTTTTTACGATTTTACATTATTTTTTCTAAAAATTATCGTATTTTTGTAAGATAAAGTATTTCTTAGTTCAAAATACCCTAATTAGTTATCTAAATCTAGGCATTTTTTTGAATCTAATGTAAATAAACAAAATTCAACAATTCATATAACTGTATCAAATCAGTTTATTCATCAAA
Source organism: Bernardetia sp. Wsw4-3y2 (assembly GCF_037126295.1). Taxonomy (NCBI): domain Bacteria; kingdom Pseudomonadati; phylum Bacteroidota; class Cytophagia; order Cytophagales; family Bernardetiaceae; genus Bernardetia; species Bernardetia sp. Wsw4-3y2. The sequence continues at coordinate 2,605,954 of NZ_CP147017.1, forward strand.
ACCCAATATCGTTTCAATAAAAACTTAAATTAGTTTAAGAACAGACCCTCCTAAAATCACTAAAATACATATCTATTAGGAGTCAAAAGTAGGCAACTCATCATTTTTAGAATTTTATTGACCTTTTATTATACAAATTTTTAGAGTATATAAGTAAAGATAATTTTTAGAAGATAGGCTAAAAGTCGCCCCAAAAAAAATTTATGGCAGAAAATAAAAAACAAATGAGACTTAGTCAGGTCGCCCGAAAACTAAACATCGGACGCAATACCATAGTCGAACATCTACGAAAAAAAGGACACGATTTGAAAGGCAATCCCAATGAGCCTATCAATCAGGAAATGTATGCAATTTTGGAAAAAGATTTTGAGGGGTCACTCAAGAACAGAAGAGAAGCGTCGAATATCAAAATAGGAACAACTTCTGCAACAGGCAAAACTATCGATAAAGATACAAAAGCCAAAGCTCAGACAGAAAAAGAAAAAGAGCAAGATAATGACAATACAGAGCCAGAAAAAGAATTGTTTATAAAAGGAAATGTAAAGCCGACTGTTCAAGCTGATTCTCAAGACCAGAAAAAAGAAGAGAAAAAGAAAGCAGAATCTGAAGTATTTACTACTACTTCACATCAAATGAAAGTGGTAGGAAAAATAGATTTAGATAAGTTTAATAAAAAGAAAACAGGTTCTAATCAAAACAAATCTGCGAGTACAAACAAAACAGTTGTAAAACAGGACACAAATAAAGTTACTCCGAAAGAAGAAAAACAAGAACCAAAAACAAAATCTATTGATAATAAGACTACTCATAAAGCAGTTTCATCGTCTGAAAAAGGAAATACTGATAATAAGAAACAAATAGAAAAAATAAATCCTAAAAGCGAAGTTAATAGAGATATTAAGCAAGATGATAAGAAAAATGAAAAGGTAACTAACAAGCCTTCTCAAAATTCTAAAACACCATCTAATGATTCAGCTTCTAAGAACGATAATAATAAGAAAACAGAAGTAACAAAGAACATTAGTACAAAACCAGATAGTAAGAAAGAAGATAAAAATAGTAGTGAAAAAACTACTTTACAGCCTTCTTCTACTAAAAAAGATAACAGAAACTCAGACAGCAAAAAAATAGATAATAAAACAAATAAGCCTGAAACTGCTCTGAATAAAGCAAAAGAAGATTCAAAAAAATCAAGTCAAGATAATAAAGCATCTAAAACAACTCCAACAAAAGAAGCTGTTAAAGCTAAAACTGACGGAGAAGATGATTTTGTTTCTTCACAAGGAGATAAACTACCAGGACTTAAAGTTGTTGGTAAAATTGATTTATCGTCTTTCTCTAAAAAGAAAAAAACACCTTCATCAGATGATAAGTCAGATGATGGAACTCGTCGCCGTCGCCGTCGCCGTCGCCGTCGTAGAGGTGAAGGAGAAGGTTCTTCAGATAGCAAACCTCAAGACTTGACTAAACTGAACACAAGTGATAAAGGTACAGCAACTACTGCTGAGAAGCCAAAAACAGAGTCAGAAGCAAGTAAAAAACGTAAGAAAAGACGTAAAGAACCAACTGCAAAAGAGGTTCAAGAACAAATCAAAGCTACACTTGCACGTATGAACACAGGTGCTGGTAAAGGTGGACGTCGTAGAGGTGGAAATAGAAGAGATAAACGTGAGGCTCGTGAAAGCGAACAAAACGAAGTAAAAGTAGAAAACAAGTTATTGAAAGTAACTGAGTTTATTCCTGCAAGTGATTTTGCAAATTTACTGGATGTTTCTATCAATGAACTTATCTCTAAAGGAATGGGCTTAGGCGTAATGATTTCAATCAATTTACGTCTTGATGCTGAAATTATTACACTTCTTGCAGACGAATTTGGGTATGATGTAGAGTTTACATCTGCCGAAGAAGAAACAGAAGTAGTACTAGAAGCAGAAGACAAAGCAGAAGATTTAGAAGAACGTGCACCTATTGTTACCATTATGGGACACGTAGATCACGGTAAAACTACCCTTCTTGATTATATCCGAAAAGCAAAAGTAGCAGACGGTGAAGCTGGTGGTATTACACAGCACATTGGAGCTTATAAAGTAATTTTAGATGAAGGTAAAGAACTTACTTTCCTAGATACTCCAGGTCACGAAGCCTTTACAGCAATGCGTGCAAGGGGTGCAAAAGTTACTGATGTTGTTATTATTGTAGTAGCAGCAGATGATGGGGTTATGCCTCAAACTCGTGAAGCAATTAATCATGCTAAACTTGCCGAAGTACCTATCATTATTGCTATTAATAAAATAGATAAAGTAGGAGCTAACCCAGACCGAGTAAAACAAGAATTAGCAGATATGAATGTTCTTGTAGAAGAATGGGGTGGTAAATATCAATCACATCATATCTCAGCTAAAAAAGGGGAAGGTATAGATGAATTATTAGAAGGCGTTCTATTAGAAGCCGAAATATTAGAGCTTAAAGCAAACCCAAATAGAAATGCAGCAGGAACTGTTGTAGATGCTTCTTTGGATAAAGGACGTGGATATGTAGCTACTACAATCGTACAAAACGGTACTTTAAAAATAGGAGATGTAATTTTAGCAGGTTCGCATTTTGGTAAAGTACGTGCCATGATTGACCACTTAGGTAATCGTTTGGAAACTGCTCCACCATCAACACCTGTTCAGATTTTAGGTCTTGATGGTGCGCCACAAGCTGGAGATAGATTTAATGTAATGAAATCAGAACGTGAAGCGAAAGATATTGCTACTCGTAGAGAGCAAATTTTACGTGAACAGTCTATTCGTGCTACTCGTCGTCTTACGCTTAGCGATATTAATAGAAGACTTGCTATCGGAAACTTCCAACAGCTCAACCTTATTATTAAGGGTGACGTTGATGGTTCAGTGGAAGCATTGGCAGATTCACTACAAAAACTGTCTACTGATGAGGTAAATGTAAATGTAGTAATGAAGGGTGTAGGTCAGATTTCAGAGTCAGACATCAACCTTGCAACTATTTCAGATGCAATTATTATTGGTTTCCAAGTTCGTCCATCAAGAAATGCACGTGCATTGGCAGACAGAGAACAAGTAGAAGTACGTCTGTATTCAGTTATCTATAAAGCAATTGATGAAGTTAAGTCGGCTATTGTTGGTCTTCTTGCTCCGAAAATTGAAGAAGATATCGTCGGTACAGTTGAAATTCGTGAAACATTCAAAGTTTCTAAAGTGGGTGTTATTGCTGGTTGTATGGTTACAACTGGTCGTATTAAGCGTAACAACAAAATCCGAATTATTCGTGATGGTATTGTTATCCACGAAGGAGAAATTGAGGCATTGAAACGTTATAAAGATGATGTACAAGAAGTCAAGTCTGGATTTGAATGTGGTATTTCTATTAAGAACTACAACGAAATTCAAGTTGGAGATGAGATAGAATCGTACGAAGAGAGAGAAGTAAAACGTACTTTTGAAGAACTCAAAAATGCAACTCCTACTCCGAAAGAAGAGGCAACCAAAGAAGCTAAAGAAAATAAAGAGAAACAAGCTAACTAAGACTACTTCTCAATTTATATAAAAACAAAAAAGCATTTCTATTTTTTAGGAGTGCTTTTTTGTTTATTCTTATCTACTGGTTCAGTGTCGACGATTGAAGCAGTAAATAAAAAAAATCTATGAAAGAAAAAACAATCTTCCAAAACCTAAAAGAACGCATCAAAATTGCTTTTGAGGTTCGTCTGTGCCATTTTATTGATAAATTAGTCTGTATTTCTACAAAATATAAAGTAGAAAAAAATACACTTCTCATCATTCGTTTGGATGCAATTGGAGATTATATTCTATTCAGAAATTTTTTAGAAGAACTAGCAAATGATACAATCTATAAAAATTATAAGCATGTTTTGTGTGGAAATATAATGTGGAAATCTCTTTTTGAAGAATGGGACAAAGAAACTGTCGATGAGGTAATTTGGATTGACCGTAAAAAATTCTATCAAAATCCTTTGTATCGTTATCAAAAACAAAAAGAAATTAGAAAACAAGGTTTTCAAATAGCTATCGAATCAACTTATTCAAGATTATTGCTTTTTGGAGATGCCATTGCACATGTTTCAGGAGCAGAAAAACGAATCGGAAACGAAGGAAATACAGATAATTTGATAGAAAAAGAGAAAAAATTAGCTGATAGTTTTTATACTGAATTATTAGAAACTCCAAACAAACCAGTTTTTGAATTTGATAGAAATAAAATTTTCTTTGAACAGTTTTTGAATAGAAAAATTGATTTGAAATATCCTTCTTTATTAAATAAAGTAAATACAAAAGAAAAGAAAAGAAATCAAATTGCTCTTTTTATTGGTGCAAGTGAAGTGTATAAAAAGTGGCATTTTGAAAACTTTGCAAAACTTATTTTAGAATTAAATGCTATCAATAATGAATTAAATTTTATTTTGATTGGAGGAAAAAACGAACAAATCTTGGCTCAAAACATCATTGATTTTATTAAAAATAAAAATAATTCTGAAAATCAAAGCGAAACTCAAAATATAACTTCGCTGTTGTCGGTGTCCCCACCGACGAATATAATTAATCTCACAGGAAAAACAAACCTAATAGAACTCACTCAAAAAATAGCTGAAAGTAATCTATTAATTACTAATGAAACAGTTGCTTCTCACCTTGGCGCAGCTACTCAGACAAAGACTATTTGTATTGCCAATGGAAGACATATTGGTCGTTTTAGTCCATATCCTAGTTTAGAAAATACAGAATACAATTTGCCTATTTCCTATATTTTTCCTCCCAAAATTGAAGAAGAATTAAATCAAAATGATATAGAAAAAGTCTATGAAAAGTATTGTAATTCTATGGGAATAGATATTAATAATGTTTCTGTTGCGAGAGTTTTGGAGGAAGTATAACAAATTCTAAAAACGTAGATACAAACGCTAATTATGATAAAAAATTATAAATCTCAATTTTTAAACATACAGAGTGATAAATAACGCTTTGATAAAATAAATTCTAATAAAAATTCCGTACTTTTGCACCAATTTAAAGACGTAGCTTTTCTTAAAAAGCACGTTTTCGTTTTACTCACTTCATAAATACTCAACTCAGAATGGCAGATAAAAAAATTCGTGTAGCAATCAACGGTTTTGGACGCATCGGACGTGTTACGTTTCGTGCCTTAATGAAAAAATCGTCTATCGAAGTAGTAGCAATCAACGACCTTACAGATACAAAAACACTTGCCCACCTTCTCAAATATGACTCGGTACACGGCAAATTTGACGGAACTATCTCTTCTACTCCAGATTCATTGACTATCAATGGAAAAACAATCAAAGTAACAGCAGAAAGAGAGCCTGCAAAACTTCCTTGGAAAGAAAATAAGATTGATGTTGTATTAGAATCAACAGGATTTTTTACTAACAAAAAAGCAGAAGACCATATCAAAGCAGGAGCTAGAAAAGTAGTTATTTCTGCACCAGCTTCAGACGGCATCAAAACAGTAGTTTTGGGTGTAAATGATGAGATTTTGGAAGATAGCGATACGCTTATTTCAAATGCTTCTTGTACTACAAACTGTCTTGCGCCAATGGTAAAAGTCTTGAACGACAAATTTGGCGTAGAAAAAGGCTTTATCACAACGGTTCACGCTTATACTTCTGACCAAAATATCCACGATGCTCCACATAAAGACCTTCGTAGAGCTAGAGCAGCAGCATATTCTATCGTTCCTACAACGACAGGTGCAGCTAAAGCAGTAGGTTTGGTTTTACCTGAGCTTTCAGGAAAATTAGATGGTTGTGCGATGCGTGTTCCAATTCCAGATGGTTCTTTGACTGACCTTACTGTAATTTTGAAAAAAGAAGTTACTAAAGAAGAAATTAATGAAGCTTTGAAAGCAGCTTCTGAAAATGAATTAAAAGGAATTTTGGAATATACAGATGAGCCTATCGTTTCTATTGATATTGTAGGAAATCCTCACTCTTGTATTTTTGATTCAGCTCTTACTTATGCCAATGGAACTATGGTAAAAGTAGTAGGTTGGTATGACAACGAATCAGGTTATTCAAACCGTTCGGCTGATTTGATCGAAAAAATAGGTTAATAAAATACTTTTATGCCCTAATTAAACCCTAAGGGTCTTCAAGACCCTTAGGGTTTTTATGTAAATAATAGTTTGTACAAAATGCCAACTTTCCTAAAAAAATCCCTACAATGGGCGCAGGCTTTCAAAACCTTTATTTATCTCAATCCGAATGAGATACCTTATTCTCATGAGCCTTTTTTGCATGTTTTGGCAGTAGGAGAAAAAAGACAAATTTCTAGTGAAAATAGTAATAAAACAGAAGGAAAAACAAGTTTTGATAAACTCTATAATTTTTGGAATAGTCAGAGTCAAATAAAGAATCCGTATATTTTTGGCTATTTTAATTATGATTTAAAAAATGAATTGGAAAATCTTTCAAGTAATAATCTTGATAATTTAGGCTTTCCAGAATTTTATTTTTTCGAACCTAAATATCTTTTATTTTTTGATACAAAAGGAAATTTACTAATTGATAAAACAAAACAAGAAAATAATTTTGAGAATGAAATTCTATCACAACTAATTATAGAAATAGAAGAAATAAAATTAGAATCAAAATTAATTTATAATTCAAAGTTGAAACCTAAAATAAACTGTCGTTTTACAGAAGAAGAATATTTACAAACTGTTGAAATAATCAAAAATCATATCATTGAAGGTGATGTATATGAACTCAATTTATGTATAGAATTTTTTATTAAAAAATTAGAATTAAATCCTTTAGAAGCCTACCAAGAATTATGTAAAATCTCAAAAATGCCTTTTTCTTCTTTTTTGAAAATTACCGTAAATGGAAATGAAAAATATGCACTCTGTGCTTCTCCAGAACGATTTTTAAAGAAAACAGGAACTAAACTTATTTCCCAACCCATAAAAGGAACAGTAAGAAGAGGGAAGACAGAAGCAGAAGATGAAGAAAATAAAAATTATCTAAGAACAAGTGAAAAAGAAAGAGCCGAAAATATGATGATTGTAGATTTGGTTAGAAATGATTTGGCAAGAAGTTCAGAAATAGGTTCTACACACGTAAGCGAAATGTTTGGGATTTATACTTTTCAGCAGGTTCATCAAATGATTTCTACAGTAGAAGCTACTTTACATAAAGACAAAAACTGGTCAGAAGCCATAAAAAATGCTTTTCCGATGGGAAGTATGACAGGTGCGCCAAAGATAAAAGCAACAGAGTTGATAGAAAAATACGAAAAAACAAAACGTGGTTTGTATTCGGGTTCAATAGGTTATATTTCTCCCGATGGCAATTTTGATTTTAATGTAGTAATCCGAACTCTTTTTTATGATGTACTTTCAAAATATGCTTCTTTTCAAGTAGGAGGTGCAATTACATTTGATTCCGACCCAAAAAGTGAATGGGAAGAATGTTTATTGAAAGCAAAGGCAATTCGGTCTTTATTTGAATAAGCAGAACTAGCTTATTACTTCCTAAATCTCACAAACAAAATAATGGCTAAAGAAAGAGAAATAAGAGCTGTTAGTCCTACTGTAATAGAGGTTTGAGAATCAATTTTACTTACAATAATTCGATTATTTTTCCCTTTAGGAATATCTTCTTCTTTTATGAAAGTCGCTAAATAAGCAGCCTTTTGTAATGAATCAACAACCAAGTAGTCAGGGATTTTATCATTGAGAATATAAAGAAGTTGTGAAGCTGTTGTATCTGTTTGGATAAAGAAAGTAGAATCAGTATAATTTTCTAATTCAGGTAAATAGTTAATTTCAAATTGTTCATCTAATTGCAAACCTTCTTCTATCCATTTTTTTTCTTGTTTGAAAATTGGATTTAAATAGCTGTCTCTTTCTTTTATTTTCTGAGCTAAAAAAACTAAAATATCTTCAGTATTGTATCGCTCTTCTTTTTTAAGATAGTTTTGATGATGTAGTAAAGCTGAACTAGCCAAAAAAGTATATGATTTTTCGGCTTTAGGAGAGTATTTAGAAATAAGTTGAGCTGCTCTCAGATAAGCAAAAGCTGCCACTTGTGCTGCTGCTTTTTGATTTTCTAATTGCTCTTTTTTATATGTTACTTGCCCTTCTTCTAAAGTTGGTAAGACTGTTTTTCCTAATAGTAAATCTCCAATAGCTTCTATCAAAATTATATTCTCAGAATGTGAAAAACGAAGAAGTTGTAACATCGCAAAAATAGCTTCATCAGTTTGTTTTCCTGTAAGTAGAATGCTTTTTTTATTTCTATCTTTTTTAGACCTAAATTTTTGAGCTAAGAAAGAATAAAAGTTAGGAATTTCATACATTTGTCGGCTGTCTGCCAAATCATCAACCGTAAAGTCGCCCTGTACGGGCAAAGTAATTTTGCGCCTTAGTTTTTTGGTAGCTCCTTTTCTTGCTGCACATTCAATTAGATAATCTATCCAATAAACTTGATATTTATCTCTCAAGGCAAGAGGACTATGTTTATTGAGTAACTTTTGAGCATAAAAGCGAGCTTTATAAAGTTCTCTATCAGCAATATAAAAAGTGGCTAAATTTGAATATGTGCTATATTCTCCTGCTTTTTTTCGTTCCTTTGCAATCATTAAGCGAATGGCATCATTTGTTCTGCCTGTCAAGTGATACGAAACAGCCATTGCATCATAGAGCATCAAAGAATCTGGATTTTTATTCCAAGCATCTTCATACATAGATATTCGCCAAAAATGGTAATTTTGTGAATGTTTTAAATGATTGCCCACCAAAACCTGCATAACAGTTTGGTAAGGAACTGCATTTAATTGACTTGTTTCATTATCCCAAAGAGAAGCTAATGCTAGATAGGGATATAGAAAAAAACAGCAAAACCAAAACTTAAAAAAAATATTCATTATATATTCATCATACACTAAATAGAAACAGTTCAAAAATACAACTTATTTCCGAACTGTTTTAAATAAAAACTCACTAAAACAGACTTCTTTCTATTCAGATTCTGTTTAGAAAAACCACAATTATTTTATTTTTTATGAATCCTACTTTAAAAAAAACACTACAATTCAGTATCTCACTACTTATCGGAATTGTATTTTTTTACTTTTTGTATCGCAATGTGGATACAGGCAAAATGCTTGAAGATTTATCAAAAGCAGATTATAGAATTATACTCTTATCGATGGCACTTGGTTGTTTGTCGCATTGGAGTAGAGGTGTGCGTTGGACGATTGCATTACGCCCTTTAGGTTACAAGGTGCAAAAAAGAAAAGCATTTGTTTCTGTTATGGTGGGTTATGTGATGAATATTGCATTTCCTCGTGCTGGAGAAGTAGCTCGGTGTGCATTTTTAAAACGAACAGATAATGTTCCAGTCGAAGCTTCTTTTGGCTCTGTGATTGGAGAGCGTGCTTTAGACTTTGTAATTTTGGTTTCAATTACAACATTTACTTTTTTCGTAGAATGGGATATTATAAAAGGATTTTTAGATAAATATGCTGATTTTGGTATATACGAACAAAAATTTTATGATAATATTTGGCTGCTTTGGGTTTTTATTTTGTCAGGTATTGTAGCACTAGGATTTATTTATTTATATAGAGAACAAATACGTAAAAATGCCTTTATAATTAAGATACAAGGATTCTTAGGAGGGCTTTGGCAGGGAATCTCCTCTATAACTAAGCTCAATAGAAAACAACAGGTTTTCTATATTTTACATACAATCATAATTTGGGTATGTTATCATCTTATGATTTATGTACTTTTCTTTTCCATTGAAGAAACATCAAACCTAACAGTTATGGCTGGATTTACAGCTATGGTTATGGCTGGTGTGGGAATGGTTATTCCTATACCAGGTGGAATTGGCTCTTTTCACTTTTTTGTCCAACAAACACTTGTAGCTTATGGAATTAATGAAACTACAGCTTTAGATTTTGCTTTTCTAGGACACACAGCACAAACTGTAATGGTTATTGTGGTGGGTGGAATTAGTGCTGCAATCGGATTATATTTGTGGGGACGCAAACCAGTTACTAATGATCAATCATCAATTGCTAATTAATTTTATAAACTCTTAGTACACTTTAAAGTGTCAGATAGTTCTTGCCCTTGTTGGTGTCCCCACCACCACCAATTTACACTATTTCTATTTCAAACTTCTAAATTATGAAAAAAATAGCTCTTTTATTATTTCTGTTATTTTCTTTCTCTTCTTGTGATAAATTTTATACACATCAATTCAAACTACAAAATAATAGTAGTGATACGTTGTGGATTAACTATATAGAAAAAAATAGCACATTCAAAAGCCAGTTTCCTGACACACTTCGTCGTTTTCGTTTACTTCCTACCAAATTACCAAGAAGTATTTATACGGTAACAGGAGAAAACTCAGCTACTGCACCAGATAATTATCAAAGTCAGATTGATGTTTTTGATAATTTAAAAATAGCTACAATAAGAAGTTTTTACTTAGATGAAGATTCAACAAGAACTAGATATTTTGATACTTCATTTGTACAAAAAGAGTTTCTAAATAGAAGTTTTTGGGATTATTTTATCGACAAAAATCAAGATGCAGGAGTTTATTTATTTGAAATTAATGATTCAGATTTGGAGTAAAATATTATATAAATTTAGCAGAATATTAAAAAACAAGAGCGAATAAAGAAACGTTTCAGTAAGAAACTAGCTATCAATTACAATGAAAAAAATATTTAATTTGCTCTTGATTTTCTCTTTTTTCTCTTGCTCAGAAAAAGAAAATCCAAAACCTGAAGAAAAGTTAACAGGAAACTATCCAACTTCTGAACTTCTTTATTTTGGAGATACAAATCTATCAACAGACAATATAACGACGTATGAAGGGGTAGAATTAGGCAGAAAACTATTCTATGATAAACGTTTGTCTTCTGATGGTACAGTTTCTTGTGGAACTTGTCATAAACAAGAATTAGCTTTTACAGATGGAAAAGCAAAAAGCATTGGTGTAAATAATGAACAAATGCCAGTTAGTGCCATGTCATTAGTAAATCTGACTTGGAATAGCCGTTTGACTTGGGATGGAAAATCTAAAACCTTAGAAGAACAAGCTATTTTACCTATGGAAAATCATAAAGAGATGAATCAGGATGCAGAAATTACGGCTCAAATTCTATCAGAGACAAATGAATATCCAGCTCTTTTTGAAAAAGCCTTTGGTACAAACGAGATTACACCACAGAAAATCACAAAAGCCTTAGCACAGTTTGAAAGAACATTAATTAGTAAAAATTCAAACTATGATAAATATTTGAGAGGAGAGTATCAACCAACAGAACAAGAACTTAGAGGTATTCAGTTGTTTTTTACACACCCAGATGCAGAACGAGGAATTCGGGGTGGAAATTGTGGCGATTGTCATTTGGGTTCACTTACTTCAGGAAGTACATTAGGCTTTGAAGGTTTGCACAACAACGGCTTAGATGATGATGCAAATTTGAAAGAGGGTTTATTTGCTGTTACACAAAATAGTTTTGATAAAGGAAAATTTAGAACACCATCTCTTCGAAATATTGCACTTACTGCTCCTTATATGCACGATGGTAGATTTCAAACATTAGAAGAAGTCATTGAACATTACGACAATGGAATCAAAAAAAGTCAAACACTTTCTTCTCTTATTACAGCAGCAAGTAATGAATTTATTAATGACCCAAATGGAGAAGTAAATTTATTTCTGACAGAACAAGAAAAGAAAGATATTATAGCTTTTTTGGAAATGCTGACTGATGAAGATTTTATTACAAATCCTAAATTTAGTGAGCCAAAATAATTTTGTTAGTGTCGCTGCGCTAAAATACCAAACAAAGGTAAAAACTATTCTGATTTATAAATTGAACAGGTTTTAACCCTGTTTTTATTTATCTTTTGCTAATTTTATTGAGTGAAATGGTTTTTTGAAGGCTACATTTGAAACGCTTCAAATCATTGGCTGCCTTCATTTTGTGTTTGGTGCTTCTTCCTTGCACTCTTTTTCTCCACATTCTAAAAGATGAAGGTTTCATTTCTCTACGCATGAGCGTAATTGTTTCTTTTTCTGTTAGATTGAACTGTGAAAGGATAGCATCAAAAGGAGTTCTGTCTTCCCACGCCATTTCGATTACTCGGTTTGTATCTCTTTCTGAAAGTTGTTTTAGCTTTTTCATAATTTAAATTTTATTTAAAATACTTTAGGCATTAAATATTTTGATACAAAAAAAGTTTGCATAAAATGTATACAAACTTTCAAAAAAATAAATTTTTAGACTTATTTACTTCATTTTCTCGTTAGCAGGTCGGTTTGAATAAAGAGCTGTAATTTCATTGCGTTGCTGACATAAAACAGCTTTCTTATTGATAGCAGCAATAGGAAATTTTATCATCTTATAATCATTAACCAAAATAGTCAGCCAATCATTTGGGTCATAATCTTTATCTTTGATTTTATCATTATAGTCTTCATGATTTTCATCAAAGAGTGCTTTGGGTTCTACGTTTAGCCAACCTAAAAGAGTTTCCCACATAGTTGGTGTAATATTTTTGAGTTCCATTTCACGTACAAACTCAGCAATTCCCATTGCTTCAGTACGCCTTTCTTCGTAGTTTTTTTGGTCTTTATCGTATATAAAAACCAATTCTTGAGGTTTGATTGAGATGCTTTCCATAGTTTCTTCGTGATTTTTGTCTTGTTCCATAATAGATTAAAAAGTATAGGTTAAAAACATTCTAACTTTATGTAACAGAAAAAGTTATTATACAAAATCAAAAGTACACATTTATTTTTCAGTCTGTATGCCTTTTTCAAGTTGTTCTAGTATTTCTGTGGGCTTCAAATACGTGTTTTTTTTGAATAATTTATACGAGTCAGAGGCATTTGATTGAAAGATTGCATAATATGACCAGTCATACATTTGCCATTTTAAACCTCTTGCAACAGTCATGCTGTCAATTTCTTTTTCATAAATGGCTTTTCTTCTTTTGCTTGTATATGCCCAAAGACGCTGCAAAACACCTCCAAAAGTACGATTTTGATAATCTACAAAATGACTAAATTCGTGTGCAAAAATACCAATACTGGCATTAAAAGGAACTTCATCAATCGTTATCATTCCTTCTTTTTGGCTGTTATTTATTCGAACTACATAACTTCTCTTAGATTTATTTTTCAAACATAGAGAACTGATGGTAGGGCGTGCATTAAGAGTAGTCTTGATAGCACATTCTTTGAAAGTAATAGGTGTTTCTATGAGTTCAGGATAATAAGATAGAGCGATTAGTATAGCAAGTTTATATTTTTCTGGAATTTCTTTATTTTTTCCATATAATATCTCCAAACTATCAATAACTCTAGGTTTCTGCAAATTATCAATGCAATGCAGATTAATTTGTGAAGTAGAATTATGGGTTTCTGAATCAACACCATAAGGAGGATTTTCTAATATAAAACTTTTATCACAAGCAGAAGTTTTAGTAGAAATTTGGGCAAAAGAGAATGAAAGTAAACAAGAAAATAAAAATTGAAATAAAAACAGAACAACTATTTTGAATAACATAGAAAATAAGTAGGAATTGAACAGGTATGAATATCTTATATACTAAAGTACAAAATTTGAGCTAGAAATGATACTTATAATTTGGGATAAGTTGTTTTTTTCAAAATAATGTTTGTTTCTCTAATCAAATATCTAACATTAATGTTAGATATTCCTAACTTTGTATCTATGGATAAAATAATTGATTTTTTGTTATTGACTGAACCCAATACTCGTTATGTTGTCTTGGGTTCGATTCTTTTGGGAGCAAGTTCGGCCATTGTGGGTTGTTTTACTTTTCTACAAAAACGAGCTTTAGTTGGAGATGCTGTGGCACATTCAGTTTTACCTGGAGTTTGTGGTGCTTTTCTGATGGCAGGAACAAAGAATCCACTTTTTTTGATTTTGGGAGCATTTGTTTCAGGTTGGCTTTCTATTGTTTGTATGAATTTGATTACACGTTATAGCAAACTCAAAGAAGATACAGCTGTAGCACTTATTTTATCTGTCTTTTTTGGTTTTGGTGTGATGTTGCTTACTTATATTCAACAATCTGGAAATGCATCACAGTCTGGTTTAGAAAGTTTTTTGTTTGGTAAAGCTGCTGCACTTGTAGGAACTGATGTATGGATTTTTGGAGGGTTGGCTGCACTTATGCTGCTTTTGGTAGCACTTTTTTATAAGGAGTTTATTATAGTTATTTTTCATAAAAGTTTTGCTCAAACAATTGGGCTTCCTATTGTCGCCATTGAGATTCTACTTACAACTCTTACCGTTTTGGCTGTTGTGGTGGGTATTCAGTCGGTGGGAGTGGTTCTGATGGCTGCTATGCTTGTTACACCTGCTGCTGCTGCTCGTTTTTGGACAGACAAACTTCATTATATGCTCTTTATTGCTGCTAGTTTTGGAGCTTTGGCAGCTATTGGAGGAGCTTTTGTTTCTTATATTCAAACACAAATGCCAACAGGTCCTTGGATTGTTTTGGTAGCTTCTGCTATTGCCATGGTTTCTTTTTTCTTTGCGCCAAATAAGGGAATTGTAGCACGACGACGACGACAATATTTATATAAAAAACAGATTTTGGAAGAGAATATTCTGAAAGCTATTTATCATGTTTCAGAAAAGGATACTACAAAATCAATTTCATCTTTAGAAGATATTGGACTTCAACGTCATTTTAAACCTGTACTTCTCAAAAATTCATTGCAAAAGCTAACACGAAAACAATTTATTGAAAAAACTCAAAATGGTTGGCAACTCACCGAAAAAGGAAATATAAAAGCAAAAAGGTTAGTCAAACTTCATCGCCTTTGGGAATTGTATTTGACTGAGTTTGTACGTCTTGCCCCTGACCATGTACACGAGGCAGCCGAAGCATTAGAGCATATTCTGACTCCAGAAATTGAAGCACAATTAGAAGCAAGATTGAAATATCCACAAAAAGACCCACACGATAGAGAAATTCCGTATTGACTGATGTTACGCAAGGATAAAAATTTGCATACATAGACGAAACCCACGATTTTAATCGTGGGAAAAAAGCAGGGACAGAATAGTTAGAAAACAGCATGTTTTTTTCCATAACTAAAGTTATGGGTTTCGTTTTAACTGCGTAATATCAGTTATTGATAAAAAGTAGTTTATAACTTCACACTCATTATCAAAATATCATCAGTTTGTTTTCTTGTTTTTTTCCATCTGATAAGTTCTTTACTAAAGGCTGAATACTGTTCAGCAGTAGAAAGAATGCTTATTTCTTCCAAAAATTGTCTAAAGAAACGAGTGTAGTACTTTCTTTCTATTGTGTTACTATCCATTTTACTATCTGCTCCAAATTGGTCTTGAAAGCCATCAGAAGCTAAAAATAAATTATCTCCTTTTTCGTATCTGAAAATATTTATTTTGTATTCTTTTTCTTTTTTCTTTGACACAAATGAGCCTCCAATAGCAAATGAACTACCTTTTATAGTTTCAATTTTTTGATTTCTGACAATGTATAAAGGCATTTTTGCTCCTGCATAATAAATTACTCGTTCTTCTTCGTCAATAGCACAGATACCGATATCCATTCCATCATTTCGACGGCTTTTAGGGGTGTGCATTTCTTCTAAATGGAATGTATGACGAACACGCTCATCTAGTTTTGTCAAAATCTCATCAGGTTGCCATGTTCCTCCTTCTGCAATAATTTGATTCAATAGATTTACTCCCATAATGGTCATCAATGCACCTGGAACTCCATGTCCTGTACAATCTGCAAGGGCAATCATTTTGAGTTTATTTGGCATATTTTGATGTAATTCATCATCAAAATCTTTCTTTAAAAGAGTTTCGAACCAATAAAAATCTCCACTTACAATATCTCTAGGACGATAAAAAACACTTGCCTGATCAAAATTTTCTGTCAGAATTCTAGGTCTTGGCAAAAGTCCTTCCTGTATGCGTTGTGCGTAACGAATACTTTGCATCGTCTTTGTATTTGCATTCCTAATTTTAGAATAAGAAGAAGCATTATCTAACGCAATGGCTGTATAAGAAGCAAGCGTTTTCATAATCTCAAGGTGCTGACTTGTATAAGCATTTTTTTCAAAACTCTGTACTGAAACAACCCCCAAAACACGTTCTCCTAACAATAAAGGAATGGCAATAACAGATTTTGGAGCTTCTCCTACTACAATTTCTACATTAGGTAAATATTTTTTTATCTCATTTTCTGCATCATTGATAAATAAATTTTCCTTTTTTCTGACAACATAAGCTGACAGATTGTTCGGATTATTTGCATCAATTTTTTCTTCAGGAAGCAAAACTTCATTTTCTATGTTGTATACATAAACAATTTGTTCTTTATCAGGATAATACAAATCTACTCCAAAGAAAGCAGAGTCCATAAGTTCATGTACATAGCGATAAAGAACTGCAAAAATAGCTTCGTAGTCCAATGAAGCAGTAATTTCTTGTCCAATAGAAGATAGAATAGAAACCGTTCTATACGAGTTTTCTAAAGCCTCAGCTTTTTCATTGAGTTCAGAGGTACGTTCTTCTACTTTTGATTCTAACTGTTCATTGGCTTGCATTTGTGTTTCCATCATGGAACGTTGTGCCTCATTTTTCTCATTTCTAATTTCTCTTATTCTTACTCCTATGGCAAAAGAAAGCAAAATTACTTGAAGAGCTGCACCTACTTGTACACTGTATTCTGTAAAAGAATTTAGAGGAAGCAAAGAGCTTGTCTTTAAAGCAAAAATAACATAACCCAAAATATAAACAGAAAAACCACTTATAAAAAACCAAGCTGAAGTATTTCCTCTCAAAATAGCACTTGTTCCTGTTATCAGAAGTACCATAGCTGTTGCAGCAGCCGAAAGATTGGATAGATACATCGCATATTCATAAGGTAAGAAAATCGTCAGAATAAAAAAAGCAAGTTGTACAAATCCAAAAATGCGAAGTGCTTTATCAAATTTTTCTAAGAAAGTACGAGTATTCAAAAATCTTCTACAAAATAAAACGAGCCAAAAATCTAAAAATGTGAGACACATAGGTAAGGCTTTTTGCTGCAAAAGGGGAAAATTTCCCCATAAATATTCATAGGCATGACCATTTAGATTTGCGATAACCAAGAGAGAACAAGCCATGGCAATTACATAATATAAATAGCTATTTCCTTTACCTAAATTGAAATATAAAAAGAGATTATTAATAAGAATAAAAATAATTATTCCATAAATAATTCCAAAGATGAATTGAAATTGATGATTGTATTGTTCAAAAGTCAATGGTTTCCAAACACGTATAGGAAATTGCATTAAACTTGCCGTAGAAGCAATTCTGAAATAAAAAACTTGCTTTTCAGTGGGTTTGAGTTGAAAAGGAAATAAAAAATAGCGATTTTCAACAGGACGTTGCCAAAACTCAAAAGCATCTCCTGTAATTATACTGTCATACGTTCCTTCTTCTTTATAAAAAAAGGTAATTGAATCTAAAAGAGGCGCAGCTATTTCTACTAAAAATTCATTTTGTTCCTCGTTTTGATTTTCTAATTCTACACGTATCCAAAAAGCAGACTCACTAAAACCAAAGTTAGGATTGTATCCCTGAGAAGGTTTGAAATTAGACAAAAAATGCTCTTCTGAAATTTGAGCAAATGTTTTACTATGGTTTGTGTCTTCAAAAATGCCAATGCTATTTCCTTCTAACCTCAAATCATTTTGTCCTTGTTGAATAATAGCTGTTTTAAAATCTGAATTTGAGGTATTTTGTTGGGCATAAACAGAAAAGCCTCCAAAAATACTAATTGAAATTAGATTGATGAAGAAAAATAAAGGTAAAGCTATTTTTTTTTTCTGCGTAGTAATAAGCAACTTAGTTAATAATTACAGATAAAAGAGTATTATAGGCTATTTTGTGTTAGTTATACAACGAAGCAATTTAACGAAAACTGTTTAAAATAACTAAAAATAATTGTTACTGGTATTATTTATTCGATAAACTCACTGTTTGATTTAATAAATCAGGTCTGTTTGAAGTTATATTTATTCAACTTCTTCGCTTTTCAAAACTATTTTTTGGCAATACAGATGATATAGTTGTATATTGCCTTACTAAATTAGAGATTAAAATAATAAATTTGATATTATTTGAATTTTACCTATTTTACTTCAATTTTTATCTAGTTTTATAATTAACCCATTTTTTAGTTTTTTTTACTCTAAAAAAGAAAAGCTACTTTATCATATCCAAAATTCGAAATTTATGAGCAGATATAACACCCGTGAAGGCAAAACTTTTATTGCAGTAGTAATTATACTTTCGTTGGTCTTAGTGGTGGGCGCAATTTGGGCAACAAATGCCTTTCGTAATTCTAGTAGAGAGACATTAGAAGCTTTATACAAAGATTTTAATAGACTAGAACAAGCCTATTCAAACGAAATTAGAAACATTGACAATGAGCTTATCCCTTATCAAAATGCAGATTCGTTGCGTCAAGTATTGTTACGTACTAGAAATGATATCAAGAACGAAAAAGCAGTCATTAGCGAAGATGCTGATAAAGCATTAGAAAGAATGAGTGAATTACAACAGAAAAAATTAGACTATTCTGAACGTTTAGGACAAGTTTATTCTGGGAAAGATGAATATGCAATTGGTGAAATTTCTCAACTCAAAGAAGAATTAAAGAAAAATCGTGAACGTATTGAAGCACTCTTAAAGCAAATTCAGTCTTATAAAGGTCAGTTGGCAAATATGACTAAGAAATATAAACTTTCTGCTTCCGAAGTTGCAAAATACAAAGCTGAGAAAGCAAAATTAGATAAAATTTTGAGTGAACAACAGACTTCACTTGCACAACTTGAGCAAATTGGAGAAGACCGTACCAAACTTAGAGAGTTACTCACTCAAAGTGAAGAACTTATCCAACGCCAAAAAGAAGAAATCGAACGCTTAAAAGGACTTACTCGTAAAGCCTATAACTTTACAGCTCAATATGATTTCCAAAACAGACGTGTTATTCTTGATGAAACAGGAAAACACAAAGGTAAAATTGGAAAAGAAGTACACTTAGAATTCGAAGTAGGAGAAGGTCTTTTTGAAGGAAATGCACAAGAACGCATTGTTTATTTGACTCTTTACAGAAATGGAAAACCTTATAAAGTAGTAAAAAGACCAATTCCAGTCTTAGAAAACGGACGTACACAAGCACAAATTTTTGTAGATAAAAATCTTGAAGACGGAGACTATTATTTTGACCTTACTTACAAAGAGGAGTCAGTAATGGATAAATACAAATTTAGAATTAGATAAGTCGTTTAATGATTGATTATTAATAACTTATTCTTTCAAAAACAATTAAACCACCTTTATCATTTCTTTGATGGAGGTGGTTTTTTGGAATATAATAACCAAAAAATAAATATGCTTCATTACAGTCGTTCTAGTTATAATCAGGTTTTACAAAAAGCCTTAGAACATACTCTTTCAGAAAGAGAAATCCATAAATATTCTTTTTATGTAAAACTTATTTGTCAATATCCATTTTCTAGTGACATTTGTATTGCTTTTTATTGGAATAAAATGGATTTTAATTGGGAGCGAATAACTTTACCAATAGAAGATAATAGAAATGTTCTTAATACACTGACAAATAAAAAAGAAAATAAAGAAATAGACCTTCTCTTGAATAGACAAACAGGTCAAAATGAAATACAATTACTTCAACCTTTATTTTCACAGTTGCAAAAACTCAGTATTCCCATTGATTTACAGCTAAATAGACAAGTTGGAAGAGATGGACATACTTTTATATTTACCTTAGGAAACGAATATTCTTATACAACTTATTATTGGTCAGAATGTGCTTCTATATCTGTTTGGCAAGACTTAACAGAATGTGCAAACACAATTCTCTCAATAGCTAACGAACTTATTGCCACCAAAACAGAAACAATAAATTATTCATATATTTATGAGTTAGACCATAAGAAAGAAACTGTTTTCTATCATAGTTCTAAAAGTTAATATCTCAGTCCTTTTTTTACTAGACTTTGATATTCTTCATTTTTTTTGATATAAGAACCTACAAATGGACAAGTTGGATAAACTGTCCAGTTTTCTTCTTTTATATAATCTAAAACTGCTTTAACGAGTTTTGAGCCAATTCCTTTTCCTTCTAATTCTTGAGGAACTTCTGTATGTGTCAAGAAAATTTCGTCTTGATTATTCAAAATATATTCAATAAATGCAGTTTTTCCTTCTACATTCCATTCAAAACGTTTTTTATCTCCATTTTGATAGATAGCTTCTTTGTGTATTTGTTTCATTTTTTTGGGATTATGAATTTTGTTTGTGAGGACACAAACAATGGCTTGTTTAGATTTACAAATTAAAGTACATTTTTTCTCACACTAAAGCGTAACGTAATGTCTAGTCCTGAAATAGTGTTACAGTTTTTTAGATAGATTAAATATATATCAGGCAGTCTTAAGATTGTCTGATTTTTCTTTTTTATAGGTTCTTATTTCAATATTTTCCTTTTGATGTGTTTGCTCTGGTGTTTGCATATATAAAGAAAAATGAGGTCTTTCTTGATTATATATTTGTACACTTTGTTGTACTAATTGTTTCATCCAAGTCAAATACGATTGTTGAGTTTCTAGTAAAAACTCTTGTTTGAGAATACCATTGACACGTTCTGCTACTGCATTTTCGTAAGGGTCATAACATTCTGTCATACTACAACGAATACGATTTTTAGTTAAAATCGTCTGATATTCATCACTACAATATTGGACACCTCTATCTGAATGATGAATCAATTCTCGTAACGGATAATTTCTGTTTTTCAATGCCATTTTTAAAGCATTTGAACAACCAACAGTCTCTAAGCTATTAGAAACATCAAAACCAACTATTTTCTTTGAATACGCATCAGTAACCAATGCCAAATACATCGGATTTTCTCGTGTTCCAATATAGGTAATATCACTTACCCAAACTTGTTCTGCTCCATCTACCTTCAAGTTTGCAATTAAATTTTTATGCTTTTTGAAACGATGAAAGGAGTCTGTAGTAACATGATACCTCCGTTTAGGTAAAATAAGAAGATGATTAGCTTCCAAAATACGAAATAGTTTATCTCGTCCCACTTTTAAAGCCTTTAAAGGAATTTTTAAAATGTGGTAAAGTTTACGAGTACCCACTCGTGGCATTCGATGTCTAACTTCTTTGACTAAATCAACTACTTTTTGAGCTAATTCTTTGTATTTATCTGTCCGAAATAAAGAATAATAATATACCCGTCTAGATATCCCAAGCAATTTACAGGTCTTTTCAATACTGGTTGCAGGCTGTTCACTAAATGAACTAACTACTTGGGGTTGGAGTTTTTTCGTATAGAAATTTTATATTCTTTTTCGGCTAAGTCAATCATCATGTCAAACAAAATGGCTTTCTTATCTAAGGTAGATAATTCTTCTTGTAGAGTGGCATTTTGTTTTTTAAGAAGACGAATTTCCTGCTCTTGTTCCATTAAACGTTGTTCTGCTGTTTTCATAGGACGAATTACTTTATAAGAATGATCAAAATTACCGTATTTTTTTAACCAGTTCACAACAGTATGACGACATTGAATACCATAATTCCGTTGTGCTTGAGTTATTGTAAAAAGACCTTGTTCTATTTCCTTAACTACTTGAAGTTTGAACTGCATGGTATAGTCTTTCTGTGTACGTTTTACATAGGTACGTTCCATAATAAAATTGGTTGTGTAACACTATGTTAGGACGAGACATAAGCTACAAAAAAATTCCTTATCTCTAAAAATAGAAATAAGGAATTTTTGTTTTGATGAAATCTTAGTTTTAAAAACTAATTATCTTAATCTCTAGTACGTATTGTAGTAGTTACACCTATCCAACAACCTACTGAAATAGAATCACCTACTTTATATTTATCATTAGAAAATACATCTTCTTTAGTCGGAAACTGTCCTTTTGCAGAAGCCATTTTAGTAGCATCTCCACCTCTTGCATACATATCATAAGCAGCTAAAAAGACAGCACGTTTTTGTACAATATCATCTCCTTGCATACATTGCTTGTAAGTACTCATATACAAATCGCCAATAAAAGTATAAGCATTTGCAGCTACAGTTGCATTACCCATTTCGGCAGCCTTATACGATAAAGAACGAGCTTTTGTATAATTTCCATCTTTATAAGCTACTTTAGAAAGTGTCAAAACTGTATTTGCAGCTTTTTCTTTTTCTTCTGCACTTGCACCTACTAATGATTTTTCAATCCAAGTAAGAGCTTTATCTGTATCACCGTTTTGCATGTGAAGTTGTCCGATAGTATTTGCAATAGCATTTGTAGGAGTAAGTTTGTAGAATGCTTGCATCGCTTCTAAGAATAAAGGTTCTTTTGTACAACCATTATCAGCCATCAATTTTACAACTCTATTGATAAGAAGTGTATCATTTGGACTTGCTTTTAATTTCTCTCCAAACAAATCTGCAATACGGTTACAATCTTTAGGAAAATAGATAAGTTCTAACTCATCAATTTTATCTAATACAAATGTTTTCCATTTGTCTTTTTCTTCTGCAGTTTCTTCTTTAGCGATACGACTAGATACATATTTTTTGAGGTCTTCATAAATAGTAGTCATTTCTTCCAAAGTCATTCCTTCTTTTTCGTATACTTTTCCTGCTGCATCTGCGTAATAAATTACTTGCGCACGAGGAAAATTATCTTTATCCATCTCATACGTTTTTTTGTAGTGAGCATAAAGTGTATCTGTTTTAGAAGCATCATCTTTCCAATAGAAATATGCATCACGTCCAAAACGACGATAAATATCGTTCATATCTTCAGCCAAGCCATTTTTGATACGCATTTGATACATTTCAGCAATTTTGTCCTGATTTACTTTCATTTCGCTATCACGTCCATCTTCTCCTGCTTTTTTTGCAAGACCAGCATAGAGCTTTACTGCTTTTACATATACATCAGCGTGCAAATTAGGAGCATTTTCCAAAATCCAATTGAGAGGTTCAATAGCTTCTTCAAATTGCTCATTATTTACAGCATCTATCAGCAAGGCATATTGTTCTTTTGCAATGCCTTTATTTCTTCCACTTGGCCAATTAGGTTCGTTCTGACTTACTTTGTCATCATCATCTTGTGCATACGATGAAGGAGCTAAAAAGGCGAAAAGAGCCAGGAAAAGCAAAATAGTTTTTAAATTGAATTGTATCTTCTTCATAATTTTTATGTTTTGGATTAGTGATTTATTTGGTTAAAATTTATCAACCAATTAAATTAATATGTTTTGAAATAGTCAATATAGCTTTAAACAAAACTATACTTTTTTATTTGTTATGTTAAAGGGGCGTTAGTTTGTTTTTAATAAACTTCAAAAACTTAATAAAGTTGATAATGATTAGCTTTATTTAATAGTTTTTTAAAATTCCTGAAATTTACAAATCACAAATATCTATGTTTTTAGATTAGTAAACAATTTATACATAATTTTAATTTGATTTTTCAAGATAAATATCCTTTTTTAGAGGTTAATTTTTTGTTAAGCCTTATTTCTAGATAGAAATTTTTAGATTTACAAAATTTTGTTCTTATTGGTCTTCAACTTCTATAAGTCCAAATGAGTGCCAAAAGTAACAAATAGATGTTAATTTTATGAAATGAAGGTGTAAAAATAATTTGATTTTGTTGAGTTTTTTATGCAATTTGCATACACAAAACACACTTAGTCAACTATTGATTTAGAATTAGCTTATCTTACTATTTAAAATATATGGAAAAAAATACAAAATTTACACCACTTTATACAGCAAAGGTAATGGGAGTAAGTGGTAGAAGTGGACACGTAAAATCTTCTGATGGAGCAATTGACCTTGATGTACGCCTACCAAAAGGAATGGGTGGTGACGAAACAGGCAAACATACCAATCCAGAACAATTATTTGCAGCAGGTTATGCAGCTTGTTTTGGTGGTGCATTAGGCGCAGTAGCAGCAAGTAAAAAAATAAAATTGGCTTCTCCTCCAGAAGTAACTGTACATGCAACTATCGGAAAAGAAGGCGAAGCTTTCAGTCTTGCTGTGGATATTTTTGTACATATTTCAGATATGGAAATATCAGAAGTACAAGCACTAACAGAAGCTGCACATCAAATTTGTCCATATTCAAAAGCTACAAGAGGGAATATTCCTGTGAATATTCATGTAAATTAATCAGAATTATGGTAAGTCTTACAAATTAATTTATTGTGTAATTACAATTAAAAAATCAATTTTGGCTTATTTTAATTTAGATTTCTTATAAACCTTTCTTAGATTGCTATTTCAAATTATATATCTAAATTTAATAAAACTCCAATATAATTTTTTATTGGAGTTTTTTCTTGTTTTCTATGCTGTCCATATTTTCTCTTCACTTTTGAACAACAAACTATGCTATTCTATGCCCTAAATTATGTTTATTTCTATTTAAAGGCGGGTAATCAGCAGGCTGTTCATTCGTCTTTTGTTTATGAATTATACACCTTAGCTATACAAACCAAAAAAGAGTATTATGCTTTTTCAGAATTAGAAAGCCTACGTCAAGAACTTATTTCTGATCGTACAGAATTAGAAGTTACCGATTTTGGGGCTGGCTCAAAACATACCATTTCTCCAAAAATAAATAATAATTCCACTAAAAAAAGTATTTCAAAAATTGCTCTTTATTCTGCTACTACTTCTAAAAAAGGACAACTATTGTTTAGATTAGTCGATTATTTTAAGCCAAAAACTATTTTAGAATTAGGAACTTCTTTAGGAATTTCTACACTTTTTATGGCTTTGGCTGCTCCTTCAGAAGCTCAAATTATTACATTTGAAGGTTGTCCACAAATAGCGGAAAAAGCAAAAGAGAATTTTGAAGAATTAGAACAAGATAATATCGAAATTATAGTAGGAAATATTGATAAGACACTTCCAAAAAACCTTGTTTCTTGTCCTTCATTAGATTTTGTGTTTTTAGATGCAAATCATCGTTATGAGCCTACTCTTGATTATTTTAATCAAATTTTAGAAAAGTGTCATAATGATACAATTATTATTTTAGATGATATTCATTGGTCAGAAGGTATGGAAAAGGCATGGAAAGAAATTATAAACAATGAAAAAGTAACTATTTCGATAGATTTATTTCAATTAGGATTAGTTTTTTTGATGAAAGACCAACCCAAACAACATTTTGATTTAAGATTTTGAGGAAAAATACTCACTAGTTTAAATAAAATTAGTATGTATTTTTTTTACTAAATATAAATAACTAATTATGGCATGAACAGCTAAAGCTCCGAAAGTATGCCATAGGAAATGTGTTCCCATTGGAAAATATTCGTTTGAAATTTGGGTATCATCTATTGTACGAAAGAAAATAGCTATACAGAAAAGTAATAATCCTGTCAAAATTCTATTCATAAAAAGCCATTTTGTTTTTCTTAGGTAAGAGAAAATAGGAATAAGAATTACAAGAGCTAAAGAAGTGTATTCTATCAAATTACGCAGCGAACGAGGAATAGAATCCATTGATTTTAAAGTAAACATTAGCACAAAAGGAAAAAGTACAAGTACAACCATAATAAGCCAATGAACTCCTAATCTTCTAAAAAAATAAACAACTCCACTTACACTCAAAATAAAAATAGGCAACCAGTCCATTATAAGCCAAATTTCATGACTACGTGTTGCATGATAAATAGTTCCTCCTACATACCCAATAAATAAAGTAATCAAAACATAGACAAGAAAACGGTATTTTCTAAGATCTGAATAAATCTTGATTGTCCAATAGACAATTATAAAAAGAAATAAAAGATTACTAGCTGTATTAAAGGGTTCGACGGGTAAACGACCTAAAATAGTTTCTTGATAAATAGGACCTGAATCGCCAACTGGTATTCTACCTAAATTTTGAAGGAGCATAAATAATAAAAAGGGAAAGGTTTGAAAATTAGAAAAGAGTACAAAAAAATAAACACCATCTAAAAGATAGTGTTTAACGTAAAATTAAATAAAGGTAGTATAAATGAATAAATTTTTAATAGAGATAGATTTTTATTCTTCCCCAAATAAATCTAATGCTGATTGTACCATTACTTTTACACCTGTTTGTATAGATGGTTTAGGAACAGGAGCATAAAAAGGAGAATGCAAAGAAGGTAAAGGTTTTCCTGTTTTTTTGCTTTCTGCTATTTTTTCAGGCGCTACTACTCCCAACCAAAACAAACTTATCGGAACATTCTCAGCAGTACGACCAAAACGACTAAAATCTTCTCCTCCCATAACGGGCTCTACTTCTACTACATTCTCAACTCCTATAATTTTTTTAGCAGAGTTAGCTACTTTTTCTGTAAGCTCAGGGTTGTTGAGTGTTGCAGGTGTTGGATTTCCATCAATTTCTATGATAGGCATTTTTTCTACTCCTGCTGCCATAGCATATCCCTTTGCCATTCTTTTGATAGATTCTAATGTATTATTTCTAACTTCATCTGTATAAGAACGGAGAGTAAGTTGAAGTTCTGCACGGTCTGAAATAATATTATGCTTTGTACCTGCATGAAAAGAACCCACTGTAACAACGGCTGCATCAGTTGGCGAAGTCTCTCTACTTACAATCGTCTGAAAACCCAAAATCATTTGAGAAGCCAAAACAATAGGATCTTTTGTAGTATGTGGATATGCACCATGTCCTCCTTCTCCAAAAACAGTAATATTTACCATATCTACATTTGCTAGAGCTGCATTTTTGCAATACCCTATAGTTCCATGAGCCAAATTTGCATTTGTATGAAGTGCTAAGGCATAATCAGGTGTTCCAAATTTCTTATAAAGTTCTGCCTCTACCATTGCTTTTGCTCCACTTCCCACTTCTTCGGCTGGTTGTGCTACCAAAATCAAAGTTCCTTTCCAAGTATCTTTTAATTTTGCCATTGTTTGTGCAACACCAACTAAGACAGTCATGTGCATATCGTGTCCACAAGCATGCATAACTGAAACTTCATTTCCATCTTTATCAGTTCGTTTCATTGTACTTGCATACGGCAAACCTGTTTTTTCTTCAACAGGCAGTGCATCCATATCAGCACGAATAAGAATAGTTTTTCCTTTTCCATTTGCAGGAGGATTTTTTAGAATAGCTACTACTCCATAATCTCCAAATTTTTCTGTTACTTCATAACCTAATTTTCTGAGTTCAGAACCCATTTTTTTAGATGTTTCTTCTTCTTGTTCTGATAGTTCTGGATTTTGATGTAAATAAGTATAAAGTTCAATGAGCGAAGGTGTATTTTTCTTTAACTCATTATTTATTTGATTATTTATATCTTTAAGTGTTTCTGTTTCCATAGTATTGACGTTTTTTTGAGCTAATGAGTTACAAGAAAAGTAAATCAATAAACTGATTGTGAATAAAGTAAAGCGAATCATTTTATTATTTTTTAGGTAGTTGAATGATAGTAAAGATAATATACAATTTAATCAAAATATATTTGGAAATAAATAAGCATAAAAAAAACAGAACATTTTTGATGTTCTGTTTTTCTTTATATAAACCGAATTTATAATTATCTACAACTAGATTAGTTGATAGGATAAGTAATAATTTCTGTTCCGATACTTACATTTTCTACTTGATTTTGGAAGTTCATACGTTGAACAGATTTTACTTCAATAACCAAACGGTCACCTTCTTTAGCTTTAGAACCTAAATCAGAAATATTAGCTGTAGGTCCATTTGAGTTTGCAGAACCAATTACACGTTTTCCTCTTGCAAGGGTAACTGTAAATCCTGAAACACGATAACGAGCATCTTTAGGTAATTGGTCTTTGAAACTTTGGTCTGGAATAGCATCTATAGTAACAGAACGAGGACATGCGCCTCCTTGTTTGATATTTAAACCTCTAGCTCTAATATCAGGTTTAGGAACAAGTTTTACACTAAATTTCTTAGTGCCAATAGGATTACCTCCACTAGAAACACTAAGACTTACACTAGCAGAAGTAGGTACAATAATAATACTACCTTTACCACCAGAGCCATTCATTACACTACCACCTGAGGCAGAGAAAGAAGGGTTATATTCTACTCCTAGAGCAGGAACTTTTACCTTCAAATCATTACCACACTTCAAGTAAAGTGAATTGATAGTACCAGATTCAATTTCAATTACTGGAGAAACAACTGTATAGTCTTTTTTTACTAATAGTGTTGTATCCTCACCAGCAGAATTTTTAATAGTAATTGAACCTTGCCAAGTTTTCTTCGCACCTTCTGTTGTACCACCTGAAGCTGTAAATTCTACTAGTCCAACTCCTTTTTCATTAGAACGTACAGAACTTCCATTAGCAACCATTTTTGGTGATAACGTAGAAGAGGTTGCACTAATAAACATTTCAGCTTTGTACTTTGTACCAGCTGCAACTACATTTGATTCAGCAGAAGCCATAGCAGATACTTTATCAAACTTAATTTGGAACTCTCCAATACGACCACGCATAGCATCAACACCTTTAGTTTCTACTTTTACTACATCATTCTCTAATTGAGAAAGTACAGCAAGAGCAGCAACCATTGGAGTGTTTTGGAAATTGATATGTTCCCATTCCATTCCATCATACTTAGCTGCTTGGTAACGAGGCTCTTCAGATTTTTCTTTTGCCAAAGGCATTAGATTATTTGCTTTTAAAAGAGGACCTAAAGTGTCATCAATTGCTGCAATTTTAGCTACATAAGCATTTAGCTCATCTTGTAACTTAAATGCAAAACCATCTTGACTTTCACCAGTTCCGAGCATAAGACGATTTACATCATCATATTTATCACCTTGTGGGTATGCTCCTGTTTCAGGGTCAATATCACCCATTTCAGTAATGATAGTTTTACGTATTTCTTGAATACGAGCAATCATTTTAGCTGATTCATCTTTAATATCTTGAGCTTTTTTCAAAACAGCCAAATCTCTTGGGTTGCTTCCAGAGTCTTTGATTTGATCACTCATTGATGTGATGATCTTACTGTTGGTACTAAGCCCAACTTCTTTTGCATCTTGAAGACTCGCATCTATAAAATAGAACTTTTCGAGTACTTCGTTTTGAACCTGTAGGGCGAGAAGTGCAGTCAGTACGAGGTACATCATGCCAATCATCCGTTGCCTTGGGGTTTCTTTTCCGCCACCTGCCATAGTTTTTTATGGTTTTTGGTTAATAATATATTTAAAATTTTAATGAATGAATGTATTTTCAGTTGTATAATGTTATACAAAACTAAAAATTAACCTTTCATTGCAGTAAGCATATTGCCATATACCTTGTTAAGGGTAGTAATGTTAGTCGTCAATTTAGACATTTGCTCTTTGAATACTTGAGATTCTTTGCTTGCATCTGCCATACTTTCCATAGCTTGAGTAAGGTTGCTATAGAATTTGTTCATTGCTTTCAAGTGACTGTTAGCATCTTTCAATTCCATTTCATATACAGCATTCAAACCAGCAAGGTTTTTAGTGATTGCTTGTACTTGGATATGATATTCTTTAGCATCTTTAGCAGCATTAGACATTTCGCCCATTGCAGATACAGTAGAAGAATATGCAGAATTAAGACTTGTAAGCGACTTAGAAGCCTGCTTTAAGTTGTTAGAGTAGTCATTAGTAGAGTTTACAGCTTCTGTAATGCTTTTCATACGAGTAGCAGTATCATTCAAAGACTGAATGCCTTGTCCGAAACGCTTGAATGAATCAGCAGAAAGATTCGCTTCTCCTAACATTTTGTCAAGACCTACTAAAGCAGCACCATCTTTTCCATCATCTTTCTTAGCTACAACAGCTTTTACGTTTGCATCTACCAAACCTGGATAAACACGTTCCCACTCATAGTGAGGATCTGCAGGAGCTGCTGGCTCAAAAAGACCAAATAAGAAGATAACTGATTCTGTTAATAGACCTACGATAAGCATAGGACCTGCACCCGGCCAGTGCATAATTTTAAATAAAGCACCTAATACTACAACGGCAGCACCTACACTGGTTGCCTTAGGGATTACTGTACGATAAAAACGTTGGAGTCCTGTTTCTTGATGAGCCATAGTCAAACGATTGTTAGAGTTGAGAGTTGATTTATTAAAAAGAAGTTAAAATTTCAATGGATTAAATATACAGAAATAGATTTATATAAAAAAAGATTTTTTTAATTATAATTTCTAGTAAATAATCTTAATTACTAATAATTTAAAATTATTGAATAATCAATAGATTTCATATAATTCTAGCTTTGTATGTTTGTTGGTTAGTCAAATTATTGATAGATAAGAGTTTAATAACATATCTAATAAATTAGGTTATCAAAAAACTATTATTTTTCAATTTGAATATCCTAAATAAGTCATTTATTTGGAATGTTCCAAAGATTTTATAAAAAAAATAGGCTTAAATTGAATAATTTAGAACGATTATTATGTTTAATCAACAAATATTCAACGTTTACTATCCATATTTTAATGGTATCCATCAGAACTAATCTAACAATAGCCAATATACTTTGAATAAATGAAGAACTTATACTTTGTTGTCTCCTTGCTTTAGCTAAGAGGTAATAAACAAATAGGTCAAAAACTAGTCATTATTATATTTGTATTTACTTTCTAAATACAAACAATATTTAAACTGTAAAATGTCTGTAAAATTGTGATAAAAAAATAAATTATGCAAGTTTTTTTTTAAAATACAGAATTATTTTTTGTTTTTTTTCTACTAGGCTTACTTTTTTTAAATTACTTATTTAGATTTTATCAAACTTTAAATTTGATTAAAAGTAATATCTCTTATCACAAATATCATAGCTAAATTAAGTCTCAATCGTAGAAAAGAATAGCCTTTCGTTAAATATATAGTTTAAGCTAATTAACACTTATTTATTATCGATAAAGCTACCAAAGTATTTTTCATAAAAAAACTCACCTTCTGAATAAACACAAATAAATTAAGTGATTTATTAAAAAGATGAGTTTTAGAGTATTAATGCTATTTACTTTTTTATTAGAATTCCATTCCAGAAGAACGACCTAAGTAAGTCATCACACAACGGAAGCCTGTATAAGCAGTTACTGAATCTTGGTATTGATAATTACGAGTACCTGTTTCGATAAAGAAAGCAATATCTTTCCAAGAACCACCACGAACCAATTTACGAGGCTCACTATCATCAATAAAAGTAGGATTCAAATCCCAAATTAAAGGCATTGCATTAGGAGCATATGCATCGTTACACCATTCAGCAACATTTCCAGCCATATCATAAAGACCAAAATCATTAGGAAAATATGCACCTACTGGGTTTGTATATTGGAAACCATCATCGTAATAGTTACCACGACCTGGTTTGAAGTTGGCAAGTGCACAACCTTTAGCATTTCTTGTATAAGGACCACCCCAAGGATATTTTGCTACATCACGACCACCACGAGAAGCGTATTCCCATTCAGCCTCTGAAGGCAAACGGAACATAGGAACTGGGAATTTACCAGCAGACTCTCTAGCTTCGTTCATAAATTTAGTTCTCCAACCACAAAATGCTTTGGAAGCAAACCAACTTACACCTACTACAGGATAATCATCATAAGCAGGGTGAGCATAATAGTTTTCTGTCATTGGGTCGCCATAGTGATGTGTAAAGTTTGTCATCCAAACTGTAGTATCAGGATAAAAGCGTTCTTTAATTTCTTCTTCTGATAGAATTTCGCCATCAACTGAATCTGGGTTTTCAGTCATCTCATCAATAAATTGACGATATTCATTGTTTGTAATTTCTGTTTGATCCATATAGAAACCACCAATTGTAATCTGACGGTTCATATTTATTTTTGAAGATAAGATGTCTTGGTCTGCTTGTCCCATATGAAATGTACCAGCAGGAACTACAATCATTCCATAAGGAACTTCTTGTCTCCAGCCTTCACGCCCCAAAGTACCAGTAAGTTCTCCATTTTCTTGTAATTTGGCTAGGTTTCCACCACCACCACAGCTTTGAAGAAAAAGGGCAGCAGTTATACCTAAAAGGACAGCCCAAATTGTACGAGTTGTACGGATTTTTTGTATCATGTTCGTAGTCATGTTCGGTTTTCTTGTTATAAAGGTCAAGAACGCATCTATTTTAAAATTTTATCCTTATTGCTTGTTAGAGTGAATAAGTATAGTATAGATTTGTTTTGTGATGAGTTTCTTAAATATTAGATAGTCAATTAAATACTAAAAGTAAAGCTTTAAATCAGACTTTTAAATTAAATTTTCGAATCAGATTAGTTTTTTTTCAGAGTAAACATAGAATAATAATGCCAAATATAGCCTATTTATTGTTTTAATGGTTTAATATAAATCATTAGTTATCAATTAAATAGATGTAATTGGTCTATTACTCTATTTGTTATTCTTATACTAATAACTACATTTTTTAGAGATTAGTATAGTTTTACCGAAATATTTATCAAATTTATCGAAATTTTCTGTCTATTCGTCGAATCTAGGTAACTTTTTTTTAATCTTTTACTAAAAAAGTGAAATATAACGCAAAATTAAACTAATTCAATAGATTATTTGGTGAAAAAAGATTTTTTTCTAAGATTT
This sequence comes from Bernardetia sp. Wsw4-3y2, assembly GCF_037126295.1. Classification (NCBI taxonomy): domain Bacteria; kingdom Pseudomonadati; phylum Bacteroidota; class Cytophagia; order Cytophagales; family Bernardetiaceae; genus Bernardetia; species Bernardetia sp. Wsw4-3y2. Next base: position 2,638,718 of record NZ_CP147017.1, read on the forward strand.
TCAATAGAAAAGTTAAAATAAAACTTCTAGTAGACTAAAAATTTCTTTTACACTTATGTATTAGAAACGAAAACGAGGCGTTCGTATTGTAGGTAAAACTTTAGGCTTCGGAGAAGGAAGACGATAACCAATTGAAATTTCGTGTGAAGTAGGTTGTTTTGCATCTCTTCCACTTGTTACCAAATCTAATGAATAGGTTATTCTAAGGTCTTTATTCTCTAACATGTTTACTCCCAAAATAAATATTCCTGCATCAAGTGCATTAGAAGCTCTAGCTGAAACACCTCCAAAATAAGTTTCGTTATAATTCAATAGAATACTTCCTTCATAGGATAAAGCTCCAGAAGTAAATTTCAAAATAGCTGAAGGTTGCAACATAAGAGAAGGAGAAATATCAAAACTACTTCCACCCATCAAATAAACATGAGGTTGTAGAGAAGTAATATCAATTCCTGTACTATAATCAAAAGTAGATTTCAATAAGTGATTTGTACTTACTCCAACATAGTATCCTTTTACAGATTGATAATATAAGCCGACTGCTAAATCAGGTTGAAATTGATTTTCTACTCCTGTACTTGGAATTCTTGGGTCATTTTCTTGATTTGGACGGTACTGACTAAAATCAATTCTTTGATTATACATACCTCCACGTAGTCCAAACGAAATACGGTCTTTATTTTTGAGATTAAAATGATAAGCATAAGAAATCTGTACTTCTGTGCTGCTCAAAGGACCAATCTTGTCATTCGCAAAATGAAGTCCTATACCACTATTGATACGATTGAGAGGCATACTCACAAAACCAACCTGTGAGCTAGGCGCACCACCATCATCAAACGTAGGAGAATAGTTTATCCACTGGCTTCTATGAAAAACGCCCATTGTTGTATAATCTGCATCACTTCCTGCTGCTGCTGGATTAAAATAAAGACTATTAAACATGTATTGGCTAAACTGAGCGTCTTGTTGAGCTAAAAGATTGTTACTAATAAAGAGTATAGTACAGAAGAAAATAAGGTTAAAAAATGAGCTACAACGAGTAGAGAGAAAATATTTTTTCATGATTCAATTACATTATTATTAGGATAAATGGCAGTATATAAACTTTATATTGATGATAGTACAAGTATTCAGAAGGTCTTTTTATAGAAATTTGTTTTGTTTTTCTACATTTTTATCCGATTTTAGTTTTTTTCTATTTCAGAATAGTTTTGGAAAAGGATATGCTAAGTTAGTAAACTTTTGAAAAAATAAACTGAAAGTACAAGCAAATCCATAAAAAATTCCACTCTTTAACAATTAACTTGTTTAAAAGGTGGAATTTGATGCAAAATAAGAGATGTAAAAATCTTTTGCTTTATATATATATTACTATTTTGATTACTCTTCTAGTAGATAACTTAGAACTCTTTAGGCATTACTAAAGCTAAAATGATATAAATAAGAATAGGTGAGCCTACTCCAAAAAATGTAAATAAAACAAATGCCATACGAATCAAATTGCTATCCCAGCCAAAAGCCTCTGCAATTCCTCCACAAACACCTGCTAAAACTGAATCGTAAGTAGATTTTGTAAGTTTCATAAAGAAGATAGTTATTTTAATAGTGAGTAATTTATTTTGGAAGACTATAAAGTATTTAAACTAAACAGACTTATATATCTACAACAACGAAACAAAATGTTGTAAGGTTACGAAAAAATTAAATTTCTTTAAATTTACACATAATATCAATATTTGATTACAATGAAAAATTAAAATTATTCTTTTGATTTATTTTCTTTTTCTATCTGTTTGTCCTCGTTTTTACTGTTTTCTTTATTCTCTTTATTCTGTTTTATTTGAAACTGTTTGGGTGTTATTCCTTCATATTTCTTAAAAACACGAATAAAATAAGTCATATGATTGTAGCCTAATTCATAACAAATATCAGTAACTGACTTCGAAATATCTACCAAACGATTTTTTGCAATTTCTACACGCTCTCTATTAATATAATCAATTGGTGAAATATCTAAGGTTTCTTTGAAAGTCCTGAAAAATGCAGCTTTGCTCATACTGGCAATATCGGTTAAGGTATCAATAGAAATAGGCTCGTCAATATGTTCTTTTATATAATCTAAAACAGCTTCAATACTTGGATTGGTGTCATTTTCTAAATCTTCATTTTTTTCTACTTCTATTTTATCTCGTGCAGGAGTTCGGACAAATCGTAAAATAAGTTCTTTTAGAGCAAAATCTATAAAGACATCTTTATTATAATGCTCTTCAGTAAACAAGTCAATTAATCTTGTAATAGCTTTCTTGATACTCGTGTCATGTGTAACATTGATAGGTTTTTCTCCAAACTGCCAAACTGAATTATTTTCGACCTTTAATTTACAATCATCTTCGGCTATTCCTATTTTATTGTATTGAGAAATAGTTAGATTAACCATTTCTATAGGAACTTCCACCTCAATCCAAGAAAGACCACTTTTTTTAGTTTTAGCAGTTTTTTTATTCTGTTTTTCCTCAGCTATATTTAAGACTTCCAAACGGACTGCTTTATGAGGAGGAATAATTAATGATTCGCCTATCGTACAGCTTTGATTGTATTCTTTGTACTCAAAATTGAGATTTCCATCTAAAATTATAACCAAAGTAACTTTGCCAGTTTGAATTGTTTTGGGCTTTACAGAATGAATAGAATTAATTTTATCAGTATAATTAAATACGGATAGAGTAGTTCTATTAGATTGATATGTTGTAGATTCAGAGGAAATAATAGACATAAAATAAAAGATAAATCAATGAAGTAAGCCAAAACCAAAGTTGAAAAGAGTGTCTATGCACAAAACAAAATAAATGTTTTTAATAAAACGAAACAATAGTATTGCTTTTTGAACACTTTGAAGGATTGATTCAAAAAATAGAGAGTTTCGTATAATTTTTACTACTAGACTTGCCGTAAATTTGTTATGTGCTAGAAGAAAAACACACTTGTAGAAAGCAAAAGTAGTAATTAGTCACTCATAATAAAATGAGATAACTTACAAAGACTTAGCAAGATACAATTTTTCTGTCACAAAATTGGAATAAAACACAGAGAATAGTTTTACACACCCAGAAATATATCAATACACACAAATATATTTACTGAAAACTGTTTTCAAATAACATAAAGGTTTTAATGAGACTCTGTTTTTAGTTTTCATTTGTTTGGAATCGAAACACTTTTTGACCTTACACACAAATAACACAACACACACACCAATCAAAAGGCTTATTCTACTTGTAGAATGAGCCTTTTGTGGTTTTAGTCAAAAAAGACTACGATAATATTTTATCAACTCTGTTTTACTTCTTTTTTTTAGGCATAGGTAATAAGTAGGTTTGTGAGCAATCTACCAAAAAACGTTTACTTAACAGTTTTCTACCAAGTAAGATGGGGTAACGCATACTTTTTCTGTTTGTGAGTGTAAAATAGGTTCTATAATCACTTCGTCCAATACGTACACGAGTATTAATTTTATAACGAGTTTGAGCTACTCCGTTTGAGCTACGTACTTTTGCTTGAGAAAACTCCTCCAAACGATACTCTCTTTCTTGATAATCTTCATGAGTTGGGTCTAGAATAGAAAAACACAATAATTGTTTTCCATCTTCCTCTATCACTCTAATATTATGACAATGTAACGAAGAAGTATAAGCTCCAGTATCAGTTTTAGCATCTATCAAAGGTACTTCTAAGTCTGTCAAACCTACTGATTCTACTCTTCCAATAATTTCCATAGTGTACTATTTTTTTGTAAAAAAAATTCTAAAATTATAATCTAAAACTTACTAATTTGTTTAGCTTTACAGAAAATCAATTGGGAATAGAATCTATAATTACTACTACATTTTTTGTAAATAAAGAAAACTAAATATATGTTTAAGCAAATATACCCTAACCTTTTGTTGTGGATAAGAATAATCACTTTTAGTCTGAGTTTGATTTTGTGTGGTTGTCAAACAAAGAAAAGCGAAATAAGTCAGAATAGCGAATCTGATAGAATAAAAAATAGTCTGAAAGATAAATTAGATAATGAAATAATTTTAGATTCTGACCCAAATAAAGAAATTGATTTAGAAGATGACAAACAAAACTTTGATGCTTTTATGAAAATTAGAAGTTCAGTGGAAGGCTTAGAAAATGGAAATTCAGCAAAAGAAAGCACTTATTATTGGGAAGGTAATATTTATTCTTTCATTGATGGAGAACGAAGTAAAAAGATAATGGGAATGAAAGGTTTTAGTATGTCAAGATGGTTAAAAACAGATTCTTCAAGACAATTATTGACTAGAGAAGTAGCCTTATATACAGACAAGCGCACAGGAGAGATAATAGAAAAAATGAAAAATCCTTTTTTAGATGAAAATTCAAAAGTAAATAAAGATTCTTTAGAAGTAATTCACGTTTGGAACAATCCTGTAAATCAACGTTTTCCGTATGATATTAAAGAAAATTATGAGCAAAATCGTGATGAAAGTACAGTTTATGGTATTCCTTATAGTGAGTTAGGACAGGATATGGTTTGTTTTTATGCTGATATTTTTCTGACTTATCCATCACTTATTACAAGAAAAGAATTTCCTCAAAATGTACAAAGTGATTTGTATCAAGGTGCAGAACTATTCCAGTTTTTTGTGCGAAAAAGTGATTTAGAAAATCCAATGATAACAGATATGCCTGCCACTATTTCATGGACACGTATCGGACAATGGCTTCCTTTTATGAACATGGGCGACAAACAAGGATATTTAGTGTATCAATGTAGAGGTTATAAAATTTTGGAAGGTTTTGAAGGATTGCCACAAGATATAAAAGATTATGTAAGAGCAAAGCAGCCTATTTTTGAGCATGCTCCAACAGAATATTCACAACCCAATGAAACGAGTTGGTCATATTTTAAGAAGGTTAAAAATCAATTACGAATTACGAATTAGGAATTACGATTCTATTCTTTTATTCGATTTTTACTGTATCAATACTTACTATTCTTCCTTCTTTGTCGTATTTGGTAACTTGTTCTTTGTCAATAAACTCTTCTTTGGCACTACTAAATCTTAAATAATAGGTTTGATCTATTTTTCTGAATTTATTGTTCTCTAAAACAAATGTTGCTTTAGACCACTGATAATGGCTAACGACTTTTTGCTTTTTTATATCAAATTCTATGTTTCTAAGTTCTGTTTCATAATCGTAATCAAACGATTTGGTTGTAGGGTTATAGAAAAGAAATAAAAATTCAGAACCACCCATTCCACCACTAGGAATTTCTACTAAAACATCTTTAAACTTATCTAGATTCAATCTTTTTTGCTCAATTTTTACATTTGTTCCAAAAGCAAAAGCTGAATTAGTAGAAATAATTTGTTTATAATTTCCTTCAATAAATTTATATATTTTTGTCGTAGAATCAATTACAAAAGCAAACTTTTCATTTTCCAATTTATAAAATAGAAACGTGAAGTCCTATGTTGTGTACAGTTTTTGAAAGATTATCAACATCATTGTAGAGAGCTAATGACTTTTCATAATCTGACCTATACCAACCTAGAGAATCAGAAGGTTGTTTATGATTTCCATTTGAATAAATATACCAATACCTTAAACGTTCTTCTTTTGGCTCTGTTTCTACTATCTTTGTTTTGATAATTTCAGTTTGAATAGAATCTAAATCTGTTTTATCATCTTGCTTAACTGATTTTTTTGTAGGCGAACAAGCATATAAGAGTAAAGTCAGAAGTAAAAAAGTATTTTTCATTGTGAGAATAAAAAAGCGTGAATCAAATTTATATTTTTTTTGGTTTTCTAGTAATTAGTCTTGTTCTACAAGGTAGCTTTTTTGTCGTAATTTTTAAGTTACTCTTTACTAGAAAAATCAAAAATAAATCTTCTAAAAAAACTATTTCTGTTGTCATGGCAGCAAGAAATGAAGCACATAATTTAGAAAAACTACTTATTTCTATTTTTAATCAAAGCTATTCAGATTTTGAAGTTATTGTAGTAAATGACCGTTCAGACGATAATTCGTTAGAGATTTTGGAAGAATTCAAAAAAAATAATCCAGCTAAAAACTTTCATTTTATTTCTATCAACGAAAAACCTCAAAATTGGAATGGAAAAAAATATGCTTTACATATAGGAATACAAGCAGCTAAAAATGAAATTATTTTACTGACAGATGCAGACTGCTTGCCAAAAGATAGGTTTTGGATAGAAAAGATGGCAAATTCATTTTCTGATAAAGAAATAAATACAGTTGTGGGAATTTCATTGTATAAAAAAGAAAGGAGTAATTTTTTAAATTGGTTTATACAAAACGAGACCTTACTAACAGCACTTCAATATATATCTTTTGCTAATTTTGGGATGGCTTATATGGGAGTGGGAAGAAATTTGGCTTATAAAAAAAGTGTTTTTTTGTCGTCAGTAGAAGAAAATATCCAGCCGTTTTGGGTGTCCCCAACAAAGACAAGTAACACGATAGGTTTTGAAAAAATAGCTTCTCAATTAGGAGGAGATGATGATTTAATTTTTTCAGAAAAACGATTTTATAAAAATGTAGGCATTTGTTTGGATGGACAAACAGAGAGTAAAGCACCTCAAGGTTTTAGAGAATGGCTACATCAAAAACGGCGACATTTGTCTGTTGGAACAAAATATTCTTTTCGTCAGAAAGTTATTTCTAGTATTTATCCTTTGAGTATCTTTTTTTGGTATATCGCTATTATAGGGTTTTTTATAAATGGCTTTTATGAAGTTTTAGGTTTTGAATTGATTCGTCAATTGCTTTTTTTTGCTATTTTGCGTATATTCTATAACCAAATACAAAATAATTACGTTTCAAGCCGTTTTACGTATAAAAATTTTTACAAATACTTATTTAAAGATTTTTTTACTGCCTTTTTGGGTTTTGAATTCGTATTTATTTTTTATTATTTCGTGGTGGGAATAGGGGCAGTTTTTTTTCCTCCTAAAAGATGGAAATAGTATAGAAACGACTCTAACAAAGTAAATCCTGAAAAAATGTGTCAAAATGACCATTTCTTACCTAGTTTTGATTTATGGATTAAAAATAGCTATATGTCGTTTGTGAAAACACCAACAACAACGTAGCAAATAACACAGAAGTTATTTATTATAAAGAAAAATATTAATAACTTATTACAAAAAAAAAGTATTTATTACACCTCTATTGATGAAAGATAATAAAAAAAACTCCGAAAATTCAGAAGAAAAAGTAAATAAAAATCCTTTGTCTAATGCTGATGATAAAGAATTTTCAGACAAAGCTCTAAAAGATTTTGATTTAATTGATTTGGCAGTAAAAGGCGACCAACAAGCATACGCTGAACTGATGAATCGTTATAAAAATTCGGTGTATTTTATGCTTCTCAAAATGGTAAAAAATACTGACGATGCTGAAGATTTGACAGTCGAAGCATTCACAAAAGCATTTAAAAGTCTAAAGAAATTTAAGAAAGAATATACGTTTAGTACGTGGCTTTTCCGTATTGCAACCAATAACTGTATCGATTTTATTCGCAAGAAAAAATTAGAAACGCTAAGTTTACATACGCCTTATAAAAATGATTCAGGTGAACAGATTCAAATGGATGTTCCAGACCAAAATCTAACACCACAAGAAGAAGCAATCCGAACACAAAAAATAGAAATTATTAGAAATTTTGTCGATCAGCTTCCTCCAAAATATAAAAAATTGGTAGAACTACGCTACTTTGACGAACTTTCGTATGATGAAATAGCAACCGAACTAGATGCGCCTCTAGGAACTGTAAAAGCACAATTACACCGAGCAAGAGAATTGATGTACGACTTAGTGAAAAATAAGCGTGATGTGATTTAAAAACTTTTTAAACCTATAAAATTTATTTTTTAAAAAAAGGATTTAAAGCATCAAAACTTTAAATCCTTTTTGTTTTTCTAATATTTCCAAGCCTTTACCGTATCAATAAAGTGCTTGACTTTATTAAAATCTAGATTAAGATATTGAAAAATAGCATCAAAATAGTGTTGCTATATCTTAATTAAATGAGTTTAAAATAGATTCAAGTTTTGAAATAGCATCTTTCTCAAAAGACAGTTTGTACAATTTTTGAGTTTTTCCATTTTTTAATTTAAGGAGAAAATATCTCTTTTGAATCTCAACTCTTTCAATATCATTTACTACTATTTTTTTATCTTTCCACAATCCACGATTGAAACTTATTTTTTCATCATCAATTAACAAGAAGTATTTACGATATGAAAAATATATATGAAAACAAAATATGCTTCCTAGCCAAAATACATAGATGCGCCAATCATACAAACCATTTGACCAAGCAAAAGCAATACATAAAATAAACAATAAAATCCCATTAATAAGGGAAAGGCTATTATGACGATATTTGAATTTTTCATTCATTTTATTCGCAAATTTCACAAAATAATATAGTGTTTATTTCCTACAAAAAAAGAGACTTAAAAAAGGATTTAAAGCATCAAAACTTTAAATCCTTTTTTCTTATTCAAAACTGTTTGTTTTAAAATCAATTCCATTCAGATTATAAATTACTTGTCCATTATCTTTAACTAAAAGATTAATTTTTCCACGTATCATTTTTTTGCCTTTCTCTGTATATTTGGCTTCAATTATTATTGCACCACTTGTTTCGAAGTTTTTCCATTGTGTTTCCTTAACCAGTCCGACTTGATCAGTTACCACAATTCCAATTATTTCTTTAAACTCTACTTTATCTATTTGGGTATTTTCATCAAAATTAATTTCTCCTAAAGGATAAAGCCATAAATCCTTTGATAGATGTAAATAAATTCTGAATCCATTATTAGACAAAAAACGATGTATTTGAGTTTTGTCTTCATACTTTGTGGCAGAAGTGTAAAAGCTAAATAAATTGAGTTGATTAGAAGTATAAGACAATCCCTTTTTATAAGTTGAACATTCAATACTTTTTAGGGATTTAATTTTAATTTTACCAAAAATAGCCATTGAATTATCACTATCATATTCATGATAAAGAGTTCCATCAAAATCAAATCTGACTTCTCCAGTAGTAGAATCATAATAAAAATTTGAAATACTAAATGTCGATAATGGGTTAAAGTTTGGAGTGATGAATGTCTTAAATAGATTATCCTTAGGCTCTGCATACCAAACATTCAGTAGATTTCCTTCTTTAGAAATCTCAAATCTAATTCTGAAATCTATTTTATCTTTATCCGAATAAAAAGCCGTAATATATAGCTTATCACAGTTTTCATTTCCTCCAACATCTTCATTTATTGATTGATATTCTGTTCCATCTATGTTTATGTTAAGCTGATTTTCTATAATAGTATCTTTTAATTCATCGTTACAACTTATAAATAAAAAGGAGAGGATAATTAGCATTTTAAATAAAAATAGTGATTTCATTTTAATAAATAGTTATGGTATTTGAGAATATTATTTTATTTGAATATCTTCTAAAAGTACAAAGGTATAAAACTTGATTTAGTTTGTATAAAAAAAGGATTCGAAATATAAAAATTTCAAATCCTTTAAGTTAATTTACATAAGAGAATGGATATAAGTCTTATAGTTACTCATTATCGAATTCCTAGTATTTCCAAGCCTTAACAGTATCAATAAAATGCTTGACTTTATTAAAATCTAAATCTGGATAAACTCCGTGTCCTAGATTGGCAATGTGTTTTCCTTTTCCAAAAGAAGTAAGCATTTTCTTTGTTTCTGCTTCTATCGTTTCATACGAGCCGTACAAAACACAAGGGTCAAGGTTTCCTTGCAAAACCTTGTCATTTCCTATCAATTTTCTTGATTCTTCAATCGACATTGTCCAATCCATTCCTACAACATTACAAGGAAGTTTTCCAAAATCAGCTCTTGCTGCATGTTGGTCTTTACCAAAAACAATTGTAGGCACTTCATCAATCGCTTCTACAATTTGCTCAATGTATTTCAAACTAAATTCTCTGTACTGTTCCAATCCCAAAACGCCAGCCCAAGAGTCAAAAACTTGTACAATATCTGCACCTGCTCTTATTTGAGCTTTTAGATAAATGATTGTAGAATCTGTTATTTTTTGTAGTAATTGATGTGCTAATTTTGGATTTTCATAAAGTAATCCACGAGGTTTTGAAAAAGTTTTTGAGCCTTTGCCTTCTATCATATAACAAAAAAGTGTAAACGGTGCGCCAGCAAAACCAATTAAAGGAACACGTCCATTCAATTCTTTTTTTGTAATAGAAATAGCTTCTGTTACATAACTCAATTTTTCTTCAATGCCATCTGTGGTCATTTTTTTGACATCACTTTCTGTCTTGATAGTTTGAGGAAAGCGAGGACCTACTTTTTCTACCATTTCGTAAGGCAAACCCATAGCTTCAGGAATAACCAAAATATCCGAAAAAATAATGGCTGCATCTACTCCCAATCTATCTACAGGCTGAATGGTTACTTCGGCTGCTAAATGTGGCGTAGTAACAAGTTCAATAAAACCACTTAATTTTGCTCTTAGCTCTCTATATTCGGGTAAGATTCTGCCAGCTTGGCGCATTGTCCAGACAGGGGCACGTTCTGTTTTTTCTCCTCTTGCTGTTCTTAAAAGTAAATCGTTTTGTAGGGTCGTCATAATTGGAACATAATCCTCAACGACGGTTTTAACCTCGTTGACGGTTAATTAAAAATAAAAAAACTCCATTTTGATACAAAAGTAAGCAAAATGGAGTTTATAAAGTTAGATTATTCGTTCAATTTAACGAGTAAGAACATAAATTACATATATTATTGCTTTTATTTGATTGATAGTCAGGGTATTACAATCGTAATTCGTAATTTTTAATTCGTAATTATTTACTAATATTCGTCCTCATTAAAAAAGAAGTCGTCTTTAGTTGGATAATCAGGCCAAATTTCTTCGATATTCTCGTAAGGCTCGCCATCATCTTCTAAGTCTTGCAGGTTTTCCACTACTTCCATAGGCGCACCTGTACGTGTCCCATAATCGATTAATTCGTCTTTAGTGGCTGGCCAAGGAGCATCTTCTAAATAAGATGCAAGTTCTAGTGTCCAATACATAGGCTTATATTTGTATTTTTTTTGTAATAATTTAAAATTTTTAATCAGCTTACAATTTTTTTAATCTTAATTATTATTAGATTTTTCCTGAGGCTGATTTTTTTCAATAAGGCTGCAAAGGTAATAAGTTATTCACTCTAAACAAGTTAGTTGAGGGAATTTTTCAAGCTAATTTCAGTTTTTCTATTTTACTAAATAAAATAGTTGTTTTCAATTTTTCAAAGAGCAAATACTAAAAACCATTTTACCATACTTAAGGGATTTTAAAGTGTAACGCAAGGCTTTATTTTTTGTTTTACTTCCTATAATTACTTTTAGAAAACTTTTGCAAATTTGCATCCAAAAATAAGCATTGATGTTCATATAGAATTCATGAAAGGGTAACATAAAAAACTTTTTTATTGTAAATACCTTAATTTTATAACAAAATAGTGCAAATAACTGTTTATTATACAAATTTATCTTATTAGTAAAATAGCTGATAGTCAGCTTTATAGATAATATATAAAAAATTATTGCAAAAAAATCAAGTTTTTTTAATAATGAGTTGTTTTTGTTGAAAAATAGTAGTATTTTTAGAATATCAAGTTAAGGAGTTTTATGGAACTTTATTAAACAAGTTTTATAAGAAAAGATTTTCATTTAGTTATTTTCAGGGAGGGGGCTTTCTGACAAAACTAAAATTCTACCGTTGCAGTATCGGAATGATCTGCAACGGCTTTTTTATGCAATAGAGTGTACTCTTTAGTTTTCGAAAATGTATTTTATCTTTTAAGGTAAGTTATGCATTCATAATTTTATAAACTTTTAGCCTTTCTTTTCTATCCTATTTTTGTTCTTTGGTGTTTTGAGTTGTAATTTTGCAGAATATTATTTTCGCACTCTCAATAAGAGTGTGTTACAGAATACTTCACACCCTAAAGGGATGCCACAGAATAAAATGAATTTACTCAAAAAACACTGGTGGAAAATTGCTTGTGTAATTATCCTTTTCTATACAATTATTGGAGGACTTTTAGTTGAAGTTCCTAGACTAAATATTCTTAACGAAACCATTAGAAATCTATTTTTCCATGTTCCAATGTGGTTTGGAATGGTTCTGATGTTACTTGCTTCCGTTATTTATTCGATAATGTACCTCAAAACTTCCAATCCAAGACACGACGACTGGGCAGTAGAACTCGCAAATTCTGGAATTGCTTTTGGTATTTTGGGAATCCTGACAGGAATGTGGTGGGCAAAATTTACATGGGGAAATTTTTGGAGTGGAGATCCAAAACAAAATGCTTCTGCTATTGCTCTTTTGATTTATTTCGGTTACTTGCTTTTGCGTAGTGCATTGCCAGATGATGAAAAACGAGGCAGAATAAGTGCTGTTTTCAATATTTTTGCTTTTGCTACCTATATCCCTCTTATCTATATTTTGCCTAGAATGGTAAACTCTCTACACCCTGGGGCAGAAGGAAACCCTGCTTTTAGTGCTTATGATTATGATAACGACCTCAAAAAAGTCTTTTATATTGCCATTATTGGTTGGACGCTTTTGGGAGTTTGGGTGGCACAACTTCGTGTCAGAATGAGAAGAATTGAATACAAAACACTTTTTGATTAACTTTATAATAGACTTTCTAGTCTGTGAATTTAAAATACCATAGCCGTTGTTGGTGTTTTAGCGCAGCGACACCAACAACAAAAAATTACCACATAAATAAAAAATCAATGAAAAATATATATCTACTTTTGCTTCTTTTCTCTTTTGCTTTTTCGCCTTTGATGGCTATTGCTCAGGAGGATACCAATACAGAACAAACTACTGAAGTTAATAAAAACGGAAAAATTCCTGTGACACAGCGAGATTACGAAAACACAGAAGTTTCGATGGCTGATACATTCAGAGCAGACGGCAAAATTTATGTTGTTGTTGCTGTTTTAGCTACTATTTTTGCAGGAATTGTAGTCTTTTTAGTGGTTACAGAATCCAAACTCAAAAAATTAGAGGATTTAGTATATTCTGAAAGAGCTTCAAAAGAAAAGGTATAAAACAACGCTTTAAGATTATTTTTCGTTAAAATAAAGTAAACAAACTCAACCAAAATTCATAAAACTATGAAAATTTCACATATAATTGTACTCGTTATTATAGCTGTTGGCATCGGAATTTTTGTCAGTTCTAGCGAAAATGCTAGTCAATATGTAGATTTTGATAAAGCTCTTACAATTGCTAAAGATGGGGATGACAATAAAATTCATGTTGTAGGTGAGCTTCCTAGAGATGCAAGTGGTGAAGTAATAGGGATTGAATATAACCCTATGGCAGATGCTAACTTTATGGCTTTTCAACTCGTCGATGAGAAAGGCAACAAACAACGTGTCATTACAAGTACGCCACCTCCTTCCATGACAGATTTCAAACGCTCTGAAAAAGTTGTCGTGATTGGAAAATATGAAATACATGAGCAAAATGAACAGTTTGTAGTAAGTGATATTTTGCTTAAATGTCCTTCTAAATATGAAGAAAATACTGTCGCTGTAAAATAATAGTATTCTGTACAAACAGTAAAGAATATGTAGATAGAATTGAAAGTAAATTTTAAAAAGTTAAGTTATCGTATAAAATAGAGTTGTTTTATAAAAAAATAGATTAAATTTTCTATTTTTCTACTCTTTAATTTACGATACTATTTTTGAAATCTCTCTTTATGAAATTCAACTTTACTTCCAAGAAATTTTTTGTCTTTAGCTTTTTTCTTTCTTTACTGTTTGTATCAACTTCTGTATTTAGTCAAAAAACATTGAATGATTATTTTGAAGGTTTACAATCTTCGTATGACCAAAAAAAATATGATTCGATGCTCTATTATGCCAAAATTTTGGATACGATTCGTCCCAATCATCCAACTGTTTTGCGTTATTTGTCTTTATCTTATTCATTAAATAAAGATTCAAAACAAACAGAAAAAACACTACAAAAATTAGCTCTCATTTATGCAGAACCTTCTGTTTTAGAGAATGAAGAACTAATCAGTTCCCTCAAAAAATCACAACTCAAGAGACTTCAAAAACTTTGGAATACTCAAAATGAGAAAGTGCAAATTAGCACACAAGCCTTTTTACTTCCTGCAAGACATATTGAAGGACTTACATCTCTAGGAGAAAATAAAATTGCTTTTGCTTGTATCAATAAACCTGCTATTGGTTTCTGGGATGGAAAAGATACTTCGTATATGGAAATGAAAATGCCTGTTATGAATCTTTTTTATGAAGAAGCTACTCAAAAACTTTGGGGAGTAATGAGCGAATTAGAAAACTCATCACTTTATAAAGAAGAAAATAAAGGTAAAGCAGCCATTTTTTGCATTGATACAAAGACAAATAAAAAAATAGTTGAATATGAACTTTCAGATTCTTTAGACCACGTTTTGGGAGAAATTAAGCAAGCAAAAGATGGGACAATATATTGTACTGATAGCCAAAATCCAATTATTTATGTTTGGAATGAACAAACTCAAAAACTAGAAGAAAAATGGACAAATCCGAAATGGCGTTCATTGCAAGGAATTACTTTTTCAGAGGATGGAAAATGGGCTTTTGTGGCTGATTATTCTTCAACAATTTATCAGATTAATATTCAGACTGGAAAAATAAATGCACTAGAAGCTCCAAAAGGTTTTTCATTTAAGACAACAGACGGACTTTATCTCTATAAAAATACACTCATTACGGTTCAAAATGGAACTTCTCCTATGAGAGTTTCAAGTTTTGAGTTAGATATGCAAAATCAGAAAGCAAAAACAGGAAAGATTTTGGAACAGCAAAATATCTATTTTGGTGAACCTACTAATGGTTTTTTGATAGGAAATAAGTTTTACTACATTGCCAATAGTCAATGGGGAAATTATGATAAAGAAAATAAACCTAAGAATGACTGGAAACCTGTTGTAGTTTTGATGATAGAAATCGAATAAAAAATGGCAACTGAATGCCATTTTTTATTATTCTAATAATTGAACTAGCATTTATTTCACTACTTCCACACCTTTCCAAAATGCCATTCTGCCACCAATTTCTTTAGCTGCATCTTTTGGAGTTGGATAATACCAAACGGCATTTTTGTTTTCTTCTCCATTTACATCTAACGAATAATAAGAAGCTGTACCTTTCCAAGGACACATACTTTTATGGTCGCTTTCTTTTAAAAATTCTTTTTTTACAGAATCAGCAGGAAAATAATGATTTCCTTCTATTTGTACTGTATTATCGCTTTCTGCAATGACTTGACCGTTCCAAATGGCTTTCATAGTTTCTGTTTTTATAAGTGAGAAATTTTTGAACTGACTTCATATCAAAAAGGTAATGTAGCTAGAAATTGTTTGATAAAATACTGTTTTTGATGTTCAGACTAGAAGTCTGAACTACCTTAATACAAGTTGTGGTAAGGTTTATTATAAAGGGTGTGCGTTCGTTTTAGCTTCGCTGAGGGTTACACCGTTCTCAAAAACGAACGAAACGCTTCCTCAGAAGCATGATTTAAGCAATATCACGCTTCTGAGGAAGCGTTTTTTTTAGTTCTGAGGAACTGAACACACAATGTTTCACTAAAAAGTCGGAAGAGCCACCTTTTTTATTGATTGCCAACTATTTTAGAGTAAAATTCTATTTATTTTAGTCATTTTACAAGAGTAAAGAAATGATATTATTAAAGTATTGGATATGGGGAATATTGTCAGTGGTGGGGATACCAACAACAGCAAAGAATCAATTTGAACTTCTTTTATAACTTCTACATTATTTCTTTTAGAGGTACAACAAATCAGTGTAAATACAATAAAATATAGTATCGCAATCTTTTTCATATTACTTGTTATTTTAGTTATAATTACAAGATAATAAAATTCCCTTCCTACCACGTTATCTTTTTAATTTACAATTTCTTACCTTTGTGGATTGATTGAAATTGAATAGCCATCAAAAGACTTGAAAAGGTCTTAGAATAATATATATAAAATGAAATATACCGAACCAAAAAATATAAGTTACGCAGGCGTAGCTAAAGATGTTCTCCATTTTTGGAAAGAGAACAAGATTTTTGAGGCTTCTGTCCAAAATAGAGAGGGCAAACCTACTTTTACGTTCTATGAAGGTCCTCCTTCTGCCAACGGAAAACCAGGGATTCATCACGTTATGGCTCGTACTATTAAGGATATTTTTTGTCGTTACCAAACTTTGAAAGGCTTTCAAGTAAAGCGTAAAGGAGGGTGGGATACGCACGGTTTGCCTATTGAATTACAAGTAGAAAAAGAATTAGGAATTACAAAAGAAGATATAGGTAAAAGTATTTCGATTGAAGATTATAATCAAAAATGTAGAGAAGCCGTAATGCGTTACAAAGAACTTTGGGACGATATTACGACAAAAATGGGTTACTGGGTAGATTTGGGTAATCCGTATATTACTTTCGATAAAAATTATATGGAAACGCTTTGGTATTTATTAAAGCAATTCCACGAAAAAGGACTTTTATATAAAGGATATAGCATTCAGCCCTATTCTCCTGCTGCTGGCACAGGACTTTCTTCACACGAAATCAATCAACCAGGGTGTTATCGTGAAGTGAAAGATTTGTCTATGATAGCGCAATTTAAAGTAAAAGGAACTTCAAATGATTTTCTTTTGGCTTGGACAACAACGCCTTGGACACTTCCTTCAAACTCTGCTTTGGCTGTTGGAAAAAATATAGAATACGTAAAAGTAGAAACGCACAATCAGTATACAAAACAGCCAATCAATGTTTATGTAGCAAAAGCATTATTGAAAAGTGTTTTTGATGATAAAAAATACGTCGATCACGCCATTTTTGATGAAGAAAAGCATGCAGGGAAACACCCTTATACCGTTATAGAACAATGTAAAGGAGAGCGTTTGGAAGGTTTGGAGTACGAGCAACTTATGCCGTATGTAAAACCAGATGAAACAAACGGAACTGCTTTTAGAGTAATTTTAGGAGATTTTGTAAGTACAGAAGACGGAACAGGAATCGTTCATATCTCACCTACTTTTGGTGCTGATGATGCTCGTGTTGCCAAACTGGCTAATATTCCTGCTATTTTGGTAGCTGATGAAAATGGAAATCCGATGCCACTTGTGGACAAAAGAGGACGTTTTGTAAAAGAAGTTACTGATTTTGCTGGAGAGGCTGTAAAAGCAGAATACGAACCTGATGAGGTAACAAGTGCTGAGGGCTATGAATCGGTTGATTTGCGTATCGCTGTCAAGCTCAAAAATGCAAATCGTGCTTTCAAAACTGAAAAATACGAACATAATTATCCACATTGTTGGCGTACAGATAAACCTATTTTATATTATCCATTAGATTCTTGGTTTATCAAGACGACAGATTATAAAGAAAGAATGGTAGAGCTAAACAAAACGATAAACTGGAAACCTGCAAGTACAGGCGAAGGACGTTTTGGAAACTGGCTTGAAAACTTAGTCGATTGGAATTTATCTCGCTCTCGTTATTGGGGAACACCTCTTCCAATTTGGAGAAGTGAAGATGGAACAGAAGAAACTTGTATTGGCTCTATCAAAGATCTTATGGCAGAAATACAAGAGGCAAACAATTCAAAAGTATTAAGTACAGAAGAAGTAAAGAAAAATCGTGGATTTTTAGAGAAATTTATGGCAAATCAAGCTGATTTGCACCGTCCTTATGTAGATGATATTACACTTGTAAAAGGCAAAACAAAACTGACTAGAGAAGCTGATTTGATTGATGTTTGGTTTGATTCGGGTGCAATGCCTTATGCACAATGGCATTATCCATTTGAGCAAGAAGAAATATTTAACAAATCATATCCTGCTGATTTTATTGCAGAAGGTGTCGATCAAACTCGTGGTTGGTTCTTTACTTTACACGCTATTTCGACAATGCTTTTTGATTCGGTAGCGTATAAAAATGTAATTTCGAACGGACTTGTCTTAGATGAAAAAGGCAATAAAATGTCTAAATCTAAAGGAAATGTAGTTGATCCATTCGAAACATTAGCTGATTTTGGTGCAGACCCAACTCGTTGGTATTTGATTGAAAATTCGAATCCTTGGGATAGTTTGAAGTTTAGCAAAGATGGAATTACGGAAGTTCAGCGTAAATTCTTTAATACACTTCAAAATACCTATTCGTTCTTTTCGTTGTATGCTAATTTAGATGATTTTGATTTTGATGAAAAGAATCTTATTCCAATCTCAAAACGTCCAGAAAGTGACCGTTGGGTTATCTCAAAGCTTCATTCTTTGATAGCCGAAGTAGATGCAGCTTTTGCAGAATATGAGCCAACAAAAGCAGCTCGTGCCATGTCAAAATTTGTTACTAGCGACCTTTCAAACTGGTATGTTCGTCTGAATAGAAAACGTTTTTGGAAAGCCGAATTGGTAGAAGATAAAATTGCAGCTTATCAAACCCTTCATACGTGTTTGGAAACGATTGCGCTTCTTGCTTCTCCGATTGCGCCTTTTTATTCGGATTTTGTATATCGTAACTTGAAAAAAGCAGATGAAAGCGATACTACAACTTCGGTTCATTTGGCAGATTTCCCTGTTTCTGATTCTAAATTAATCAACAAAGATTTAGAAACTCAAATGGAATTGGCTCAACAAATTTCCTCAATGGTTCATGCCTTGAGAAAGAAAAATCAAATGAGAGTTCGTCAGCCGTTACAAAAAGTGATGGTTGCTGTTGTAGATGAAATTACACAAAAACAT
Organism: Bernardetia sp. Wsw4-3y2; assembly: GCF_037126295.1. Classification (NCBI taxonomy): domain Bacteria; kingdom Pseudomonadati; phylum Bacteroidota; class Cytophagia; order Cytophagales; family Bernardetiaceae; genus Bernardetia; species Bernardetia sp. Wsw4-3y2. The sequence continues at coordinate 2,657,610 of NZ_CP147017.1, forward strand.
ATTAAAGCTGTACAAGAACTGATTTTGTCAGAAGTAAACGTAAAAGAATTAGAGTTTTTAGCTCCAGATTCTGATAAACTTACCAAAACAATCAAGCCGAATTTCAAAAAATTAGGTGGACAGTATGGAAAAGCAATGCCAAAAATTGCTGGTTTAGTTAAGAAAATGACACAAGCAGACATTGCTACTTTAGAGCAAACAGGCGTGTTTACTTTGAATCTTGATGGCGAAGTAATTCCACTTACTCCAGACGATGTAGAAATCGGAACAGAAGACATTGCAGGTTGGGTAGTAATGAGTGAAAATGGAATTACGGTAGCTTTAGATGTAAACCTTACTGACGAATTGCGTCAAGAAGGAGTTGCGAGAGATTTGGTAAATCGCATTCAAAATCTACGAAAAGACGAAGGTTTGGATGTTCAAGACAAAATTTTATTGCAAGTGGAAAAAGGAAGCGACCTATTGAACGGTGCTTTATCCAACTTCAAAAAATATATTTGTGATGAAACACAGGCATTAGAAATGGAAGTTTTGGATTCAGTTGATAATTCAGTAGAATTAGAAACCGAAGAAACAACTGTTAAATTGGCTATGCGAGTGCATCAACTAAGCTAAAAGTAGCATACGCTTTAGCGTGTGAATATCTGTACCGAATGCTTTAGCTTTCGGCAAAAAAACTAGCTGTTTGTTTTTTCCTAACCTAAAGGTCAGGTTACACTTTTGTAAGCTAAAGCATACGCTACAAATAAAATCAAAAGTTCCATTTCTTTAAGAGATGGAACTTTTGTAGTTTTAAGGGGAAAATAATAATGTTACTTTCCATTAAAAAACAGGTTGATAAAGATAGAAAACACTTTAATTTCAATCTATTACAATGAAACGCAACAGATTCTATATTTTTCCAAATCTTCCTGTTTTATTTGTGCAGGGATTGATTATTCTATTTTTTGCAATCTCAATATTTTGTTTGTCTTCTTTTCGCCAAACTTGGCTTTTTAGTTTCGATGGAATTAGTGAAGAAGTGCAAAAAAAGATAACAGATACTGACAAACGTTCTTTCTTTTATGGAGAAAAATATCCTTAGAGCCTGTTCGAGTTTTTATTTTTTCTTTCTTCTAGCCCCTTTATTTATGAGGTTTAAAATCATAGCTAAATACACAAATGCTTTAGCAGAATCTACAGTTTTCTCATAATCTACTTTTAGTCTTCTGTTTTGATTAAGCCAAGCAAAAGTTCTTTCTACTACCCACCTTTTGGGTTGAGGTACAAATGCTTTATCCTCTTTTTTTTCTCTTCTTGGACTATTGACAATCTCAATTTGTACTCCTGTTTGACTAAATATTTCAGCAGCCAAACTAGCACTTCTATAGCCTGCATCAGCAAGAATTTTAAAGAATTTTCTTCCTCTAAATTGAGCTAAATAAGCTAGATAAGCAAGTTGATTCACGTCAGCTTCATTGGCTGGACTAATCTCTAATTCTAGTAAATTTCCTTGCGTATCTACCAGTATATGCCGTTTACGTCCTTTTTTGAGCTTGTAACCATCTACACCTATAGCTTCCCCTCCATATACACTTTGTACACTTTGAGAGTCTATAGAACCCAAAGAGGGTTTAGCATTTCTACCTTGAGCCAACCGTTCTCTTGTGACCAACTTGTCCAAAAGTTTTTTGTACCAACCCATCTTCTGCCATTTGCTAAAGTAGTCATACAAACTACTCCAAGGAATACCATAACTACTGGGAAGTAAACGCCAACTACTGCCAGAACGAGTGATGTAAAATAGTCCTGAAAAGATATTATACAAACTGTGTTTGCGTTTTCTTTCCAAGTACGAAAAAGGTATAAATTTTTTCATATATTGCCAAAGAGCATCAGATAAATATTCATTAGTAAACATAGTCATTGATATTTTAATTAGTAACTGAAAATCAATAACTTAACTAATAAAAAAATCTGATGTTCTTTTTTATGTATCTAAACTCGAACAGGCTCTTACGATATGTATGGAATTATTTATGAAAATATAGATTGGCTTTCAAAAAATATGACACAATTAGAAGCAAAAAAAGTTTTAAATTATCCTAGTCCAGTAATAAGAATTGCAGCTTATAGAAGTTTATTAAACCATAAATCAGCATCCAAATTTGATAAAAATCCTAAAAGAGATTATGAGTTATTGTGTCAAATTCTGCAAGAATACGATATAGTACAAGCATCTTTAGAAGATTGTGGAGTCTTGATTACTTCGACTGGTTTGTTCTTTTCTGATATGTATCTTAGGTTAGATGATGATAATATTCAAAATGAAGAGTACATTCAATCTTTTAAAGAAAACCATAATGTGAAAGATTCAGAAGTAAAGCATCTTAGAAAATTATATCAAATTTTAGAACAGAAAATGGAAGATTTTCATAAAAATTGTAGATAGTTTACGATTTTCAAATCTCTTTTATCTTTCAATACTTAACAAAAACCTCATAAATACAGTTCTATAAAAAGACTTCTTAATAAACCAAAAAAGAGTTATTAATAAGTCTATTTTTTTATCTTCTATTTCCTTCACTTTCAATTATTCTATTTTTATTAATGAATACTACTACTTATATAGTTTTTGTATTTCTATTTTGGACTACTTTATTTACTCAAAATTTACTACACGCTCAAAATCAATCAGAAAATCAAAATGATTCTACTAAACTAGATTCAAATCAAGACCAACAAGAAACTTTCTTTGAAAAAATAATTGATTATGTAGAGTTTAGAAATGAAGCTGATAGACAGCAAGATTCTACTCGTTTTCGTAGCAAATTTGTTATTTCTCCAGTGGTTTCTTATAAGCCTGAAACAAGTTGGGGATTTGGAATAGGCGCAAAATGGCTTTTCAAATTCAAACATGCTACTCAAGACACTCGTACTTCAAACATGCCTATTTCGGCACTTTATACACTTCGAAAGCAAGTAGTTATCTCCTCTGGCTACACTATTTTTTTCAATCACGAAAACTGGATGCTCAAAGGAAATATTGGTTATTCTAAATTTCCACAACAATATTATGGAATTGGAAACAACACTTCTAGCAAAGATGAAGAACTTTTTGAGTATCAAAATATCCTTTTCGAACCTTTACTTTTAAGACGAATTGTAGGAAAATTTTTTCTAGGAGGAGGCATTCGCTACAATAATATCTGGAATATGGAATATGAAAAAGATGGGTTATTAGAAAGGGATAAACCACTAGGTTTTGATGGTGCTATTTCAGCAGGGCTAGAATTGGCAGCTACGTATGATGATAGAGATAACGTTTTGAATGCCTTTAGTGGCTCTTTGTATGAATTTAGACATGCTTTTTATGGAAAAAAAGTAGGTGGAGTTCCTTTTGATTTGACTAAAGTAGATTTGCGTCAGTATTTTAAATTATCTAAGCGTGATGATGTTTTGGCTTTGCAAGCGTATGGTTATTTTAGTGATGGTCGTGCGCCTTTGGGAGAACTCGCTGCGCTTGGTGGAAGCGAACTAATGCGTGGATACTATAAAGGACGTTTTTTAGAAAATAATATGTTGGCTGCACAAGCTGAATATCGTTTCCCTGTTTTTGCACCTATCGGCATGGTTATTTTTGCTGGAGCTGGCGAAGTATATCATCAAATTTCTGATTTACGTTTTAAGGATATAAAAGTAGGATATGGTGCAGGATTGCGTTTGAGAATTGTAAAATCTGAAAATCTTAACCTTCGTTTTGATGTCGCAAAAGGCGAAAAAATTAATTTTTACTTCGGAATTGCAGAAGCATTTTAAGCTAATTTTGGAAAATAATCATAGACGCTCAATGAAAAATCTAGCTTTATTACTTCTATTTTTAAATCTTTTTATGGCTTGTAAGCAAAAAGAAGAAAAATTGCCAGTAAACCCAGAACAATGGCTTTCTCAAATCAAAAATGAAGAAGCCAAAAAACGAACTACTGATGTTCTTGAAAAAATATATATTTCTACGGCTTATTCGGTGGCTGAAAAGGATAGTTTGTCAGAGATGCAAACCAGATTATCGAATTGTAAATTGTATGATTCTACACAAGATATTCGAATGTTCAAAAAGTGGATAAAAGGAGATTATTTTTTAAACAAACAAGAACTCAATGTAAAGTATTTATCTCGTATATTTTCTTTGTATAATAAAGATGATGTAGTATTTAAAGCTGCATTAAATGTGTTATTGGATACTAATTTTTTACATATTACTGATAAGAAAGGACTTTACTCTTCTTTCTATGATACTACAAATCAAGCAGCAAAAATTTCAATATCTATTCCTTCTGAAAAATTATTAAATATGGAAAATAAGGTTTTAGAATTAATGGATTCTATGAGAGGGATAGATTATGGAGAACAAGAAAAAATTAGAAAAATAACCTCTAAAAAATTATTTCAACTATTAAAAGAACCCACTTCTTATGATTATGCACTTCCTAGAATAAACAAGAAATTAGAAGTTTTGTATTCTCCAGATAAAAAACTTAGAGTATTTTATTTTTCTTATTTTAATGTTGATGGAATGAATGGAATCGTAGATTTTGGTTGGGATTATACTGCTGATGTGTATATTCAATACAGAAAATCTAAAAATGATAAGCTCATTGTTGAACAAATAAAATGTAGAGAAGTAAATGGAAACAGTTATTGTTATCCTCGTGTTCCTGCACAAATTTTTCAAGTAGAGAGAAACGGAAATCCAGTATTTATTATTTTACATGAATACAATGGAAATATGGGAGGAGAAAGATATACTATTCTTCAAGCGATTGAAATCAAAGATGGAAAAGCAATTCCTTGCAAAGATTGTATAGAAGGAGAAGAACTAAAAGTTTATCATAGATATAATCGTACAGGATCATTTCCTGTTTTTAATGTTGAAAAACAACAACTTGCTCTTATTTCACATCCATTTGTTCATACAAATCTAAATTTAACTGTAATAAGAAGATATGTTTTGCAATGGAACGGACAACAACTCGTTTCTATTCCATTAAAATTATACTGCGAAGAATAAATAAACTTGATTACTGGTTCAAGCGTCGACGCTTAAACCAGTAATTAACTACAAAGAAAAAAATGAACGAACAACTATACATGCAACGTGCCTTACAATTAGCCGAAAAAGGCAAAGGTTCTGTAAGTCCAAATCCTTTAGTAGGCTGTGTAATTGTAGCCGAAAACCGAATTATTGGAGAAGGTTATCACAAAAAATATGGAGAAGCACACGCAGAAGTAAATGCGCTTAATAGCATTTCAGAAGAAGATAAATATTTACTTCAAGAAACAACTGTTTATGTTACTTTAGAACCGTGTAGTCATTTTGGAAAAACGCCTCCTTGTGCTGATGCGCTCATTAAAGCAAATGTCAAAAAAGTAGTCATTGCTACACTTGACCCAAATCCGTTAGTCACTCAAAATGATGCAGGAAGAGGAATTCAGAAACTAAAAGATGCAGGAATTGAGGTAATTGTAGGAATGTGTGAGCAGGAAGCAAAACACCAAAATAGACGTTTTCTGACTGCTTTTATAAAAAAACGTCCATATATTATTTTAAAGTGGGCGCAAACGGCTGACGGGCTTATAGCTAGAAAAGATGGCACTTCAAAATGGATTAGTAATGCTGTTTCTAGAAAATTGGTGCATAAATGGAGAAGTGAAGAAGACGGAATTTTGGTAGGAAAAAATACAGTTTTGCAAGACAATCCAAAGCTAAATGTAAGAGAATGGATAGGTAAAAATCCGACACGAATTATATTAGCAGGAAATGGTTTTGATGAGCTGAATTCTAGCTTTTCTGTTTTTGATGATTCGCAGCCAACAATTTTTTATTCTTATTCTGATAATGATAACTCAAAAAAGACTACTTTTGTAGATAAATTTTTACAAACTGAACTCATAGAACTAAACCAAGGACTAGATCAAGCTAATTTTTGGCAAACACTCTTTGAAGATTTGCATCGTAAAAATATTCATTCTGTTTTTATAGAAGGAGGAAGTAAAATTTTATATTCCTTGATAGAAAATGGATTTTATGATGAAATCCGTCGTTTTACAGCTCCAAATATCTTTTTTAATGAAGGCTTTGAAGCTCCAAAAATTTCTATTTCACCTATCAAAACAGAATTTATAGAAGAAAACAAACTAGATACAATAATGAATTATGAATGTTGAATTGTGAATGATGAACTATTCATTCATAATTCAACATTCACAATTCACAATTCAAATTATGATTTTATCAGACAAAGAAATACTAACCGAGATTGAAAAAGGGACTATTTTAGTTGAGCCTTTTGATAGAGAATGTTTGGGTACAAACTCTTATGATGTACATTTAGGTAAATTTTTGGCTACCTACCAAGATGAAGTTTTGGATGCCAAGGCACACAATAAAATTACAACTTTTGAAATTCCAGATGAAGGTTTTGTGCTTCAACCAAATACGCTTTATTTGGGAGTGACAGAAGAATATACCGAAACACTTGCTCATGTTCCTTTTTTGGAAGGAAAATCTAGTGTAGGTAGATTAGGAATTGATATTCATGCAACGGCAGGAAAAGGTGATGTTGGTTTTTGTAATGCGTGGACATTAGAAATTTCGGTGACACAAGCTGTTCGGATTTATGCAGGAATGCCGATTGGTCAGCTTATTTACTTCAAGGTAGATGGACAAATTGAAAGACCTTATAATGAGAAAAACTCAGCTAAATACAACGAAAGAAGTACAAAGCCAGTAGAATCTATGATGTGGAAAAATAAATTTTAGATTTTCACAACAAACTATAAACAAAATCCGTTTGGTAGGAAAATTTTAAGCAGTAATTTATTGTAAAATTACTCATTTTTTAAACTTTTTTTATCTTAACCTAATATTAAAATCAATCTATAGACATTATTATTTATGCAAAACGAAGGATATTCAGCAGAAGCTATCAAAACTATTAGAGAAAAGGCTCTAAAAGAAGGACGTGATTTTGTAATCAACGAAGATATTGAGCGCACTTCCGAATCAGTTTGTTTTTATTTTACAGGAGAATACAAAGGAAATGCTGTTGTATTTGATGCATGTTTGTTTGCCTTACGTGTAGAGTACGAAATGGCAGTTTTTGCTTTAGCAGAAGAGCGTGTAGAGGATACTTTTCCAGATTTTAATTTGGAAATGGAAATGGAAAATGAAGATTCAGAGGCTATGGAATACTTTGACGAAAAAGTAGCCGAAATTGAAGAAAATGAAGAAGTACAGGTAAGCGAATACATTGATTTTGACGAAGCTGTCGAATATGGTGTAGGTTTAGATGTTTGTTTGAAAGTAAAAGAAGTAACTGATGAAACAGTTTCTAAATTTATTTCTAGCTTCAATAAAGGAACTTTTAAATTAGATCCGAAAGATTATACTTTCAAATTAGAGGAATTTGGAGAATAAGCAAATAATCCTTTTTATTTATTAAGTAAAAACCTATCATTCTTTATAAAATGATAGGTTTTTTTTATAATTAAACTATTTTGTCTTAATTTTTCATTGAATATTATAAATAATTCAGACGGTGTTTTACATAACTTTCAACTAATAAAAACATTTTTCTACTATCAGGAACACGTATTCTTTCTGAAAGTATCGTTTGGGCAGAAGATTGTTTTATTTTATTGAATAGTTTTAAATAATAAACATAAGCTAAATAAACACCCATACGTGAAGGCTTAGGCAATCGTAAAATGGCTTCGTATGCTGCATCAAAATCTTTTTGAATATCGTTTTCTATCTCAAGTTTAGCACTAGAATCAAATTGCGAATAATCAACATCAGGAAAATAAACTCTTCCACGTTCGTCAAAATCACTTTTCATGTCTCTCAAAAAATTTACTTTCTGAAAAGCTGCTCCAAGACTTCTAGCTCCTGCTTTCAAACTATCATATAGTTCGCTATCATTTTCACAAAATACACGCAAACACATTAAACCTACTACTTCAGCAGAGCCATAAATGTATTCATTGTACTTATTATCACTGTATTCTTTTTTATCTAAATCCATTTTCATGCTATTCAAAAAGGCTTCTATAAGTTCATTTTCAATAGAATAACGCTCAACTGCAAGTTGAAAAGAATGAATAACAGGGTTTGTACTAATTTTTTCCTCAATCGCACGATAAGTATCTTCTCTAAAACGAGCAAGTAAAGTTGCTCTATCTTTGTCGTGAAAAGTATCCACAATTTCATCAGCATAACGAACATATCCATAAATTGCATAAATAGGAAAATGTAATTTTTTGTGTAATGTTTGTATGCCTAGCGTAAAAGAAGTGCTGTAATGTTGAGTAATTAATTTACTACACTTTAAAGCAGTTGTATTATAAAGTGCCATAGAATCTGAAATAGTATCAGTTCTTGTTGATGTTGTGGAAGTAGTAAGAGTATTCATAAGAACTTTATAAGATTTTCTAATAGAACGAAATAGTAAAGGTAATAAGTATGTTCTTTTTCCAAAATAGAAAAACGCACACTTTTGTTTGAAAAAAATGTGCGTTTTTTTTAAATATTTTTATATAAAGTTCAGATTAGTAAACTAAATTAATTTTTAGAAGAGTAAACCTTCAAATTTCCTTTTAGTTCTTTACGTGCAATATGAATTCTGTTTTTTACTGTTCCGATAGGAATCTCTAAACGTTCTGCAATTTCATAATATTTGAAGCCTCTAAAGTGCATCATAAAAGGTACTTTATAAGCATCATCTAATTTGTCAATTGCACGAACTACATCTTGCATCATAAAATCTCCATATGCACCATTTGCAGCTACATGATTAGAAGAATTAAGGAAATGTAAATTTTCAGTAGTATCAATAAATGTATTACGACGCACCAAACGCTGATAATTCGTAATAAATGTATTTTTCATGATGGTATATAACCATGCCTTTAAGTTTGTTCCTTCCGTAAATTTTTCACGGTTAGAAAAGGCTTTTAATATTGTTTCTTGAAGCAAATCATTTGCTTCATCAGAATCTTTAGTTAGCTTTAATGCGAAAGGACGCAAAGAGTAAGCTATTTTTTGTAGTGCAAATCCAAATTCGAAGGCTGTCATAGTTAAAAAAATTTTGAAGTTTGGAGGTATTTGTTTTTGTTTAATACAAATTTACTATTTCTAAAATGTCTTTCCAAATTTTTGTGTAATTATTTAGTTAAAAAAGTTAAACAAATGATTGTTTGTACAAGTATTAACTAAATGCTTTTCTATTTTAATCTAATATAGTGTTTTTTGCAACAAATGCAAACTTTATTAGATTACCAAGTAATGAATTTTTTGATAAAAAAGTCATTAAAATTGGAGAAGTTATTTGAAAAAAGGTGAGTTAAGAAAATTGAAAGATTGTATAAAAACAAAAATTAAGATTAAAAAATTAAGTTCAATAATTGAGATAAATTTCTCAGAACTTATGAAGTGAAGAAATAAAAAGCTATAAAAAATGACCTTTTTTATTTCACTTGCTTATACTAACGCAAACTTTTTTTAAAGGTTACATTTTTTATTGAAAAGTTTCAAAATTGTTTTGATTTTTCTACATTTTTTTAAAAATAGCTGTTTTAATACCTATCAGAGAGTATGTGTAAGTGGTTTTTTATACGTAATAATTAATTTTACTGATTTTTATCTTTTAATTTAACTAATTCTATTACTATTCCTCCAAAACGAGCTTCTTTAGCCTGACATTTTTGTTTACTAACATAACAGATAGTGCTATGGTATTCTTCTCTTCCATCTGGATCTACATAAAAAGCTATACAGCCACCAGAAATAGTACGATTATAAAATCTTACATAACGTCCATGTCCATCTGTTGCACGTCCCACACATTTTTTGCAAATTTCATTTGGATAGCGAGAGTTCTCAAACATGGAATCTTGACAAATTGGACAAAGAACGATTTCCATAAAAGAAATGAAAGAATTGAGATTTTTGTTTAAAGTAAAATTCAAAAATACTAAAAATTTATTTAAAAAAGTTAAACAAATTTAGGAAGTTCTAGTAAAAAATATAGTAAAACTGAAATCTACCCTTATTTTGAGTTAATTTAGACACCCTTTTTTTCAAGAAAAATAACGAACTTTGCAGTATAGTTCTTCCAAAAAACAGTATTATACTTGTATCAACAATGATTTTTTAGGCTTATTTTTGCTTCTGTTTAACTTTTATATAACCTTTCAATTTTATCTAATTTGTCGCTTTTTCAATCCTTTTCTGATTCTACAAATGCTATTTCTACAGAAAGAAAAACACTTTTTGCAGAGGTTATTATTCCTGTACCTCTAAAAACTACTTTTACATATCGTATTCCTTTTGAATTAAATGAATTTGTTCAAAGTGGAGTTCGGGTGGTTGTGCCTTTTGGAAGAAAACGAGTTTTGACAGGCGTTGTAAAATCGATTACTCAAGAAGCACCAAAAGGCTATTCTGCAAAATATATTTTAGAGCTTTTAGATGAAACACCACTTATTACACAAACTCAAATTTGGTTTTGGACTTGGATTGCATCTTATTATATGTGTTCGGTTGGCGAAGTAATGAATGCAGCCTTGCCTTCTGGATTGAAATTAAGCAGTACAAGTAGATTGCAATTACACCCTGAATGGAAAAACGGAATAAACGAAGAGGAAATAAAACAGAAACGTATTGAGTATGATTTGTCAGATGATGAAATTCGTTTGATTAATTTATTAGAATTAGAAAGCTCATTGACTTATGAACAAGCAGGCGAAAAGTTAGATTTGCAAGATGTTTATCAAGTCATAAAAAAATTAACTCAAAAACGAATCATTATTATTTTTGAGGAATTAAAAGAAAAATATAGCCCATTAAGAGAAAAACATATCCTGATTGCTAAGGAGTATGTAAGTCAAGAAGGAATAGCAGAAGCATTCACAAAGATAACCAGAAGCGCAAAACAAGAAGAGCTTTTACTTACTTATTTGAGTAAAAATCCAATAAAAGATTATCCAAAAAGTATTTCTAAGAAAGAATTATTAGGGGAAAATTTGTCACCTAGTTCTCTAAAAACATTAATAAAAAACGGAATTTTTGAAGAGTTTGAAAAGACATTTTCTCGCTTTGAGTTCGAAGAGTGGACAGAAACTACCTCAGCTATAAATCTAACTTCTACACAAGAAAAAGCTGTACATCAAATTTTTGAGCATTTTCAAGACAAATCTACTGTTCTTTTACATGGCATAACAGGAAGTGGAAAAACAGAAATGTATGTTAGTTTGATAGAACAAGTTTTGCAAAGTGGAAGTCAAGTTTTGATGCTTTTACCTGAAATTGCACTTACCAGTCAGATTGTAGTTCGTTTGAAGCGAATTTTTGGAAATGCTGTTGGTGTTTATCACTCTCGTTTTTCAGATAACGAACGTGTGGAAGTTTGGAAAGGTGTTTTGAATGGCGATATTAATTTTGTTATTGGTGTGCGTTCGTCTGTTTTTCTGCCTTTTGAGCATTTGGGTCTGATAATCGTCGATGAAGAACATGACCCTTCTTATAAGCAGTATGACCCTGCGCCACGTTATCATGCTCGTGATGCTGCGCTTGTTTTGGCTCACAAACATCAAGCAAAGGTTGTTTTGGGTTCGGCTACTCCGTCTGTAGAAAGCTATTTTTTAGCTAAACAAAAACAGTATGGTTTAGTAGAAGTTTTGCAGCGTTTTGGAGAGGCTACTTTACCTGAAATTCAGTTGGTAGATTTACGAGAATCCAAAAAAAGGAAAGAACTCAAAGAGCAATTTACAAGAGAACTTTTTGAGCAAATGAAAACAGCTTTACAAAATCATGAACAGGTTTTACTTTTTCAAAATCGTCGTGGTTATGCACCTTATTTGAGCTGTGAAGTTTGTGAAACAATTCCAGAATGTCAGAACTGTTCGGTAAGTCTTACCTATCATCAAAAAGCACAAGAATTGCGTTGTCATTATTGTGGATTTTCTACAAAAATTCCTCAAAACTGTTCGGCTTGTGGCTCTACAAAAATATATCCGATAGGTTTTGGAACGCAAAAAATAGAAGAAGATTTGCAGGTTATGTTACCTGAAAGTAGGATTGCAAGGATGGACAGAGATACAACACGAACTAAAACAGGGTACGAAAAAATTATTGATTCCTTTGAAAAGCATGAAGTTGATATTTTGGTAGGAACGCAGATGATAACAAAAGGATTAGATTTTGAGAAGGTAAATCTAGTAGGCGTTTTTGATGCCGACAGAATTTTGTTTTTTCCTGATTTTCGTTCTTCTGAGCGTTTTATGCAGCTTATCATGCAAGTGAGTGGACGTGCAGGACGTAGGAGTGGAAAAGGAAAAGTAGTCATTCAGACCAATGCGCCATCGCATCCTCTTTTTGCTATTATTAGTCTTCACGATTATCAAACTTTCTATAATCAAGAAATTATGGAAAGAGAACAATATAATTACCCTCCTTTTGCAAGACTAATAAAACTAATGGTAAGACACGAAGAGCGAGAAATGGCACAAAAAGCAGCTTTTATTTTATCAAAAAAACTTCAATCAAAACTTAGTCTTCAACGTGTTTTAGGACCTGAAGCTCCAATTATCGAACGTATCAGAAATAAATTTCAACAAGCTATTTTGATAAAACTAGAACGCAATCAGTTTGATTTAAGAAAAACAAAAGAGTTTATTCAATTTCAAATTGATGAGCTATATAAAGATAAATCGTTTAAGAAAATACAAGTTGTGGTTGATGTGGATTTTGTTTAAGGTTTTATAACTATAATTCGTATTTTTTTAATAAAAAGTTTAATTCTTCATTATCTTGCCAACCTCCACTTTCCCTCATAGCAATCAAAAGATACTTTTTAATTTCTTCTATACCATCAGCTAATCCGTGTACGTGTACTTTAGCATTTTTCCAAGGAGCATGTTTTGGCATTTCATAATTAATTCTATATGTTCCATTATAATGATAACAGATTTCTATTAATTGTTCCTCTTGCTTTATATCATCAATATTTTGAATAACCAAAGTACCATGAGATGTGTAAGCCCATAAATCAGTATGAACAAACATCTTATTAATCTCATCAATCAATAACAACATTCTAGAACCAAAATCAAGCTCGTGAGGTATTTTTTCTATTTTTTGATAGAACTCTTCTAAGGTTCCAAAATTGTTATCACGTCTTTGTATGGGCATTTTTATAATTGCTTTAGTTGATTATTCGTGAAAATAAATTTATAATGTTGTGTAGTGAATGTGTTGTTTAATTATTTTTACTTTCCTCAAACCACTCCAAACCCTTTTCCACAGAATCAAACAAACGCATGTGATAACCTATTTCTTTGAGTTCGCTGTTTTCTACTAAGTCTTCAGCAGAGAGTTGAGAAAATAGATTTTTACTTTGAATAATAGCTTCATAGTTCATTCCTAGTGCTACCATTTTAGGGTTGAATTCTTTTAAAAACCATTCATTTACTTCATCAAATGAACCTTCTATCTCTACAATTACTGAAATCAGATGAGTAAAATGATGTTCAGTTACTAAATCAATTACTTTTTGATGTCCCTCCTTAAGTTCTTGTGGCATACAGAATCCTTTCCATTCTTGAAGCAGAATATGAGGGTAATCTGTGAGTCGGTAAAAGTGAGCATAGTCATCTTCTAGTTCATTTTGAATTTTTGTGAGAAGTTCTTTTTCCATGAAATTAAATAGTTTAGAGTAGAAATGTTTTAGATGATAATATACAATGATTTTTGGTTATACTCAAACAATTTTGATGTTAGAATAAAATGAAGTTGTCATGCATTTTAAATTATCAGTGCATTTTAATACACAAATGCTGACACCTGTTGAGGAATAAATATTATCAGGTTTTTATGGATAGGCTCTGATGTTATATTTCGGACACTTATAAACGCAAAAAGCCTTACTTTTTGTGAAGTAAGGCTTTTTAGTTTTTAAGATAAGTCTAGCAAGATTCAGATTTTACATTGCAATAGCAAAAAATCCTCTTCTACCTGTCGGATGGAAGCCTTCAATTAATACACCTCCATTTTTTCCTTCTAAAAGTCGGATTACATCGGCTGAAGTTTCTACTTTTTCTTTATCAATGTGCGTAATAACAAAACCTTCAGGAACTTGAGCTTCTTTAAACTTTCCTGCTTTAATAGTAGCTATTTTTACACCTGTTGTACCAATTTTTGTAGCCATTTCTGGAGAGATATTTTGAATTTCTATTCCTAAAGATTCAATTTTCATCATCTTTCCAGCTTCATTAGTTATAAGGTCGGTTGTTCCCAAACTATTTTTGAGTTCTACATTTGTATTTCGCTCTTTTCCATTTCTAAGATAAACTACTTTTACTTTATCTCCTGGACGTTTACGTGCGATGCGTTCTTGAAGCTGTGCCGAAGTGTTTACTTGTACACCATCTACTTCAATAATTACATCACCTCTTTCTAATCCTGCTTCTATTGCTCCACTTTTTTCTGTTACGCCAGCAACATAAATTCCACGAACAACTGATAAATTTAATTCTTTAGAAAGGTCTGCTGTTACATCTCTAATCTGAACACCTAGAAGTCCACGCTGAACAATTCCGTGTTTTTTCAAATCTGTGTATACTTTCTGTACAATTCCGATAGGAACAGCAAATGAATATCCTGCAAAAGAACCTGTGGTAGAAGCAATAGCTGTATTTATTCCCACTAACTCTCCATTTGAGTTTACTAATGCACCACCACTATTACCTGGGTTTACGGCTGCATCAGTTTGTATAAAAGCCTCAACACCTAAACCATCTTTACGACGTAAGATATTAATGTTTCTAGCTTTTGCACTCACAATTCCTGCTGTTACAGTAGAAGTAAGGTCAAATGGATTTCCAACTGCAAGTACCCACTCTCCGACTTGTAAGGCATCTGAATTACCAAAAGTCATTGGTTTCAAATCTTCATCAGCATCAATTTTCAAAACTGCCAAATCTGTACTTGGATCTGTTCCAATAAGTTCTGCTGTATAACTTTTCTGATTATTCATGATTACATCAATACGTGTAGCATTTTCTACAACATGATTATTAGTTACGATATAACCACCTTCTTCGATAATAACTCCTGAACCTGAACCCATTCTAACTTCATTTTGATTTTTATTTCTATCAGGCAATTGCTGTCCAAAAAAATCTCTAAATAAGTCTTCCATTGAGTTTTGTTGACGATTACTCATCAAAGCAGGATTTCCAAATGTTTGAATGTGAACTACTGCTGGTGTAGCTTTTTTGGCTGCTTCCACAAAATTGATATTTTGAGGCGAAAAAGTAGGATTGACTGGGTCAGGATTTCCATAACCTGTCTGTAGAAATGGTTGGTTTGTATTTGTAAAATTAACTTGGTTTTGTGGAAGAAAAAAGTTCAAATAAACGCCTAATGCAACTCCTCCACCTACAATAGCAGAAAGTAAGGCGATAAAAAATAATCCTATTCGTTTCATAAATTGATTGATTTAAGTGATGGTTGTATAATTTAATTATATTAAAATGCAGTATATTATTTTGTGTCTAAACTGCTTTGTATAGATTTAGTTCTGATTTTTAGTTAGTGAGTTGTCTAACTTGTTATTTTGATTGCGAAAGTCGTACTAATTCTAATTACTGTCAATCTGATTAACAATTTCTAAGAAAAGCTAATAAAAATAATGAAAAAATAGCATAAAATTAAGACAGATTATAAGGCAAAAGGTTAAAATTAAGATTTAGAATGCCTTTTTGTCAGTTTGAATAAAACAAATGATATTATTTCTAATCTACTGGGTCGTATCCACTTCCACCCCAAGGATGACACTTTCCAATCCGTTTTAATCCTTTCCAGCCTCCTCTAAATGCTCCATGTTTTTTGATAGATTCTACCATATATACTGAACAGGTAGGTGTGTAACGACAACGAGGAGGAAGCATAGGAGAAATAAAATATTGATAGAACCGAACTATTGCTAAAAATACATAAGAAAAGAAACGGGAAATAGCTTTTTGTATCACAATGAAAATAGTATTATTTGGATAATTAATTTAATTAGAACGTTATGAGTAGTAATTGCGTTATAGATGGGTTAGAATAATATCTCTGTCTGTTCTATATTTTTTAATAAATATCGAATAAAAACAAAAATAAGTGATAATAAGTAAGTTTGTTTTTACAGCAATCCTTATATTTGGGATTTGTATCTAAAATTTTATGCTACTTGAATAGCAATAATTATAACTAAATTATAAATAGACTCATTTTTGAGAGTGAATCAAGATTAAATAATCATTTTATTCTCTTTTTTTTCAGTATTAATTCCCTTTTTTACCTTTTATATTGCAACACAAAAAATACTATGAAATCAGTTTTGCACATCAAAATCCCTTCCCTTTTAGAAAATATCCGTATTGTAGAGAGTTTTATAGATAATGCTCGTGATAAATTTAACCTAAATGATGATATATACGGAAATATTATGGTTGCTGTTACCGAAGCTGTTAATAATGCTATCATTCATGGAAATGGAAAAGATAAAAATAAAGAAGTAGATTTGAGTTTGGAAGTAGGAAAAGAAAAGTTGTTTTTTACAATTAAAGACCAAGGAAAAGGATTTGATCCAGACTCACTTCCAGATCCAACTGCACCAGAAAACCTTTTGACCATAGGAGGAAGAGGAATCTTTTTAGTAAAAAATCTAGCTGATAAAGTTGATTTTTTAGACGAAGGAAGAACTGTCAAGATGACTTTTAACGTAACCAACTCCGTTTTAAATTAATTAGAAATTAAAAATTACGGTAAATTAGAAAAAAGCAGTTAGTAGAAATTAACTGATAACTCTTTACTGATAACTGATAACTGCCCTGTGGAAAAGATAAATTTAGAAGACTATACCTATCATTTGCCAACTGAGCGAATTGCCCAAAATCCTTTAGCAAGACGAGATAGTTCAAAACTTTTAGTATATAAAAAGGGTACTATTTCTCATCATCATTTCACAGAAATTACTGATTTTTTGAGTGAAGAGTATACCTTATATTTTAATAATACTAAGGTGATTCCTGCACGTCTTTTATTTGAAAAAAAGGCTACTCAAAAAGGACAAAATGGAAAAGGAGCAACAATAGAAATATTTTTGTTACATCCTGTTTTGCCAACTGCTGATGTTAGTGAAGCCATGCTAAGTACAGAAAAATGTACTTGGAAATGTGTTGTAGGCAATCTTAAAAGGTGGAAAGATGGACTAGTTTTGGAAAGAGAATTAGAAATTAATAATCAAACTATTCTAATTCAGGCAAAAATAGCAGATAGAAATGAGCTTTTGATAGAGTTAGAATGGAAAAATAATAATCCTAATTCAACAGAAGAAATTCAAATTCCTTTTGTAGATATTGTAGAAAAATTAGGTGTCATGCCTTTGCCTCCCTATATAAAAAGAGAAGCAAAACAGAAAGACTCTTCTACTTACCAGACTATTTATAGCAAAGCAGCAGGAGCAGTAGCAGCACCAACAGCAGGACTGCATTTTACTGAAAGTGTCCTTCAAAGTCTTGCAAATAAAAATATAAAAACAAATGAACTTACTTTGCATGTAGGAGCAGGTACTTTTCAACCTGTTAAAAAAGAAAATGCTGGTGATGTAGCTACACATACAATGCACTGCGAACAGATTGTTGTTACAAAAGAAAATATAAAAAGCATTATTGATTCGGAAAAGGTGGCTTCTGTTGGAACTACATCTATGCGAACTTTGGAGAGTTTGTACTGGTATGGAACAAAAATTTTACTTAAAAATGAAACCACTTTTTTTATAGAAAAATTAGAACCTTATAGCTATGATTCTGAAATAAAATTACCTTCTAAAAAAGAAAGTTTTGAAGCTATTTTAAAGTATATGAATGATTCTAGTCAAGAAAAACTAACAGGCGAAACCGAAATTTTTATTCTTCCTTCTTATACGTTTCGTGTCTGTAATGCACTTATCACCAATTTTCATATGCCCGAAACGACACTTATTTTATTGGTAGCTGCTTTTATAGGAAAAGACTGGGAGAAAATTTATCAAACTGCACTTGATAATAACTATCGTTTTTTAAGTTATGGAGATTCCTCTTTATTGTTTTTGTAGGTATTTACTTTATTGATTTTGAAGATTTTTTTCATAATTACATAGTAGATAAGTTTGCAATTACAAAAGCTGAAGTTACAATTCCTATATTAATCAAAGACCATTTTAAATAGTTTATTTTTTCTTTAAAAATCAAGATTCCTATACCAATTCCTGAAGAGAATAGAATTGATAGGGTTAATAAAACGGCATTAGATAATCTGATTATAAAACATACGAAGTGGTCATTAAAATGATATTGATAAAATAAGTGAATAATATTTATCAAGAAAAATAGATTACAAATAGCCATAGAAAAACCTATAATCTTTGCTGCATAGTTTTTTAATAATGTTTCTAAATTCATAGTTTTGAGAAATTGATATTTTAGTCTAAATTCGTCAGATATAAATATACTATTTTTTAGAATTAAAATAGAAACTAGCTTTAATTTAGAAAGAAGATAGATGATACAGCAGTTAATAATATCTGAAATATGAAAAAAATAATAGGTGTAGTTTTATTGCTTGTAATACATATTCCGTTTTGTTTCCCACAAATTGGTTACAATGAAAAGGAATTTTTTTTGAATGGAAAAGAAGATTTCAAAAATGACAAATATAGAAGTGCTCTCTATTATTTTGAAGAAATAAAATTAAATAATACTTTACATCAAGATGCAAAATATTATGCTGCTATCTGCAGATTACATTTGCACTTACAAGAACAGTCTTTAAATGAATTAAAGAATGTAAATGTAATGCATCTCAAAGAAAATACACATTATTTTTATTGGTTAGCAGAGGCTTATTTTCTTAATGAAAAGTTTGGGGATGCTTTAGAAATGCTAAAACTTTATGCTGAACAAAATCCAAAAAGTAGAATAGAAACCTATGATAGATTACTTTCTCACCTCAAAACAGCATTAGAACTATATCAAAGACCAGAAAATTATATTGTCCGAAATATGGGACAACATGTCAATTCGCCTTTTCATGATTTTGGAGTGAGTAAAATTCCTTTTTCTGATAATCTTATTTATAGTAGTAATCGTCTTACTTTTAAAGAAAAAATTACTGATCGTTATGAGACCCAAATATTTACACTCTATAACGCCAAAATAGAAAAAGATGGAACAGTAGAAGAAATTGAGCAGTGGAATAGGTCAGAGTCTTTGGATTCTCAATTTAGTGTTTTACAAATTCTGAAATACGAACTTACAAGTAGTGACAAAACTTTTCTTATTTCTCAAAATGGAGATTTAAAAACACTCAAACGTGAAAAAGGAGTTTGGCAGACACCTCAATTATTTTCGCAAACATTGAGTGAAGAAAAAGGAGTTCAGGAATATGCTTGTCTATCAGAAAATAAAAAAATACTTGTTTTTGCTTCAGACTATAAATCAAAAGGAAATTATGAACTCTTTGTATCAAGAAGAGAAGACATAAAAGATGACTTTGAAAAACCTGAATTATTGGAAAAATTGAATTCTAAATCAAATGAAGTAACTCCTTTTTTAGATAAAAACAATACTCTTTATTTTAGTTCGAATAGACAAAATACGGCAGGAGGTTTTGATGTTTTTAAAGCAGATTTGGATACAGTTTCAAATGAATGGATAAATCCTTTATTACTTCCTTATCCAATAAATAGTGTTGCTGATGAGCTTTATTTTAGTATTGATAATTCAAATAACCAAAGCAATCAGTTAGGCTATTTTGTTTCAAACAGAATAAAAGGACAAGGAGGTGATGATATTTATGAAGTTTTCTTTTTTGATTCAGTAGAAGTAAAAGGTCAATTTAGAGAACGAACATTAGATAAAAAACCAGTTCAAGATGCAGAAATTATTTTTAAAAGTCTAAACTATGCAATAGATAGTGTAACCTTTCAAACTAAAACGGATGAAGAAGGAAATTATAAAATAAATATTCCAATATATTTGAAAAACAAATTAAAAGAAGAAGAGCAAATAACTGCTAATTATCAAACAAAATCAAATAATGAAACTGTATTTGATATAGAAATTCGCTATCAAAATAGATTAGCTTATCAAGACCAAATCTCATTAAATCCTTATCTTCTTGCAAAGCGAAATTCTAAAAACTATGTAATCAATGCGTACTTATATGTTGAAGAAGAAGATATGTATAAGGATGATAATCAATCAGAAAATCAGAAATTATTACAAAAACTAGTTGATAATTCAAGTATAGATAAAAGTAAAAGTATTATTCTGAAAAATATCTATTATGAAAATGGAAATGCTGTTTTAAAACAAGAATCTTATCCAATGATAGAAGAAGTGGCTGAGTTTCTTATTCAAAATCCATCACTGAATTTAGAAATTATTGGACATACAGATAATGTTGGAAGTGCATCTCAAAATCTTATTTTATCAAAAGAAAGAGCGCAAAGTGTTATTGATTTTTTGGTAGAAAAAGGAGTGGAAAAAGCTAGATTAAAAGCAAATGGTTATGGACAAGAGCGACCAATAGCTAGTAATGATGATGAAAAAGAAGGACGAGAACTAAATCGAAGAATTGAGGTACGAGTTTGGGATTAGGGTTTTAATCAATTGGAACAATATCTTCATATTCTGTAAAGCGAACAGGATTAAGTGAAGTTACTTCTCTATTTACAATTGCAAAACCTGTGATTTTTCCACTTGTAGCAATGAGAGGGAAAAATTCTAATTCATAATACAAATCTTCAAATTCAGAATTTTTGATATTCGAAACCATAGTAAATGATTCACCACCCAAAGCACGTTCATAATATGGCTTCCAATATTCTAACTGCTCTTGAGTCAATATTTCTAAAATATTTGAGCCATTTGGAACTTCTGTTCCTTTTAATCTTCGTAACATGGCAGCATACGAACGGTTCAAAACTTTAATGTTATACTCTTCATCAAGAGCCAAAATCATACTCTTTGTACTATTGACAACCCCTTCATAATTAGCCAAACGCTCTCTCAAATCTCTTTGAATACGTTCTAATTCTTCTTGTGTGGTTGTTAGTTCTTCCATGCTCTGACGCATTTCTTCTTCTTGCGCTCGCATCTGTTCAGCATACATTTGAGATTCTTCTAAAAGTAACTTTGTGCGTTCATTACTTCGTACATTAGCAAGTGTAGCAGCAATGCTTTCAGATAATTTAATAACAAAGGCAAGTTGATATTCTTCAATTGGATGAAAAGAAGCAATTTCAATTACTCCATGTACTTCATTATTCGAAATCAGAGGAACAATCAATAAATAACTTGGTGTAGCTTCTCCTAATCCAGAAGTAAGACGGATATAATCAGAAGAAATTTGATTAAAATACAAATGTCCTTTTTCCATTACAGCCTGTCCTAAAAGTCCTTGTTCGATAGGAATGGATTGTTGTATGAATTTTTGTTTGTTATAAGCGTATGCAGCTTTCAAAACTAGATGTGCTTTTGCCTCCTTTTCATCTCCTTCTTTCTCTAAACTATAAATTCCACCTTGATTAGCTTCCAAATAATGAACTAAATTAGAAATAAGTTGATAAGAAAGAGCTTGCATATCTTGTGCATGTTGGCGCAAAATATCCGAAAATTTTGCTGTTCCTTCATTTGCCCAGTTTCTACGTTTGTCTTCTTCTGCGTTTTGTTTTAGATCATCTCGCATCTCTAAAAGTGCATATCCTAGAGTATCTTTTTTGCTTCGTACCTCAAAATCTTCATCAAAATTTCCTTTTCCCACTTGAGTCGCAAATTCTGTGATATGTTCTAGTCCTTGTGAAAAACGACTTAAATCTTGAATCAGATTACCAACTTCATCATGAGAACGAGCTAAAAGGGTACGAGAAATATCTCCTGCTGCCAAACGATTGATAAGCTGACGAATTTTTAGAAGTGGATGTAAAGAAGTTGTGACAACAAACCAATAACCCAAACCAATACCGATAGCATTAATTAAAAAAAGTGCAACCATCCAATAACGTAAACGAATTTGATCGTAGTATAAACGAGTAGAGAGAGAGTTTTCTAAATTTTTATTGAGTAAAATAAGTTTTTCAGCATTACGGATAATGAAATTTACATCTGGAGCAATATTTCCATTCAAAACATTGTCAAACTGATATTCCATTTTTCTATAATTAATGGAAAGAGCTGTATTTGCTGTATTATCATCAAAGGAAAGTGATAAATCTCCCAAGTCATCTAACCCTCCATCTAAGCCACCCAAATCTCCTAAAGAAAATAAATTTTCTTCTGCTGGAAGTTGATTAATTAAACTACTTTTACTTTCTGGAATATAATAAACAAGAACACTGTCGTGATGTAACTGACTCGTTGTTCTTATTTTGGTAAATCGTTTGTCAAATTCTTTCCAAAGACGTTGAAAGGAAACTAATTGATTGTTAATTTCTTCAGAAATAGGTTTTACTTCAATTTCTTCATCAAAGCGAGCTTTATATATTCCTCCATTTTGAAGAATGTCTAAATTCGAATTAATAGAACTTACTCGGTTGCTAAGGTCGTTGAGATCAGTTTGTTGATTGCCATCTACTACATTTCGTAGATAAAAAATAGCTTGCTGAATCGACATTCCATTGCGCTGTGCAATATCTAATTTTGTTCCGTCATCTAAAATATTATTATCTAACTTAAAAACTAAAAAGTAGTGAAGCAAAAGCATCACAAACAATCCTGAAAACAGAATCGCTAATTTTTGACTAATTTTTAGATGTTTGATATTCATAAATTAAAAGAAATTTCAAGACCCTAAGGGTTTTTAAAACCCTTAGGGTCTAAAAAACTTATAAAGAAACTAAAAGATACAAAAAGAATTTAGTAGTTTTCAATTTTTGGAAAATAAATTTCATAAAAAAAATCTATCAAACACCTAAAATCATTTCTTATTGTAGTCTTAGTAGTCTTTAAAAAGCATTTTTGATAAATTACACTAAAAAATTCCTATAAATCACAGTTTTTGCTTACTTTCACTTAATTATTTTATTCAAAGACTTTCAAAAAAAGAAAATTACATACGCTTTTGTTGGTATTTTAGTAATAGAATCCCCAACAAAGACAAAGATTTTTTATTGTATTATGATTTGGAACAACGATTTAGGCATTCTTGAGACCGTATTTATTCTTATTTTTTTACTTTTATACGGTCTTTATATTTTCAGAACACACAAAAAAGCAAAGTATCTCCGTACTTCTTCCAAATATGTTTGGTTGAAATTTGTGTTGCGAGGAAGCTATTTTATTTTGCTTATTTTAGCTCTACTTGGACCTTCTTTTGGAGAAACCAAACAGGATGTGAAAAGTGTAGGAAAAGATATTTTTTATCTTGTAGATTTATCTCGCTCAATGGATGCTATAGATATTCAGCCTTCAAGAATGGAGCGTATCAAGCATGAACTCAAAGGAATTACAGCAGCTTTTCCATCTGACCGACAAGGAATTATCATTTTTTCATCAGAAGCATTTCTTCAATGTCCTCTTACGAGCGACCAAAGTGCATTGCGATTGATTTTGGAATCTCTAAATACTGGACTGGTACCAAGTGGAGGAACTGACTTTGCACCACCTTTGAAAATGGCTTTAGAGAAGTTTGCCAACGATAAAGAAACCAAAACGAATTCAAAAATTATCATTATGATAAGCGATGGAGAAGATTTTGGAGAGGAAACAGGCGATGCCATCGATGAAATTGAAGATTTGGGAATCAAACTTTTTGCACTAGGAATTGGAACAGAACAAGGTGGAAAAATACCTTCTGGAAGTGGGTTCAAAAAAGACCAACGCAATGGAGAAACAATTATCACAAAACTAAATCCAGAAGACTTGAAAGATTTAGCTAATCAAACAGGAGGAAAATATTTTGAAATTGGAGAAACTCAAAACGATGTGCAACGTCTAATAAATTCTATTCAATCTATTCAAGGCGAAGTAAGAGGTGTAAAACAAATAGACACAACGACAAATAAATATTATTACTTCTTATATGCAGCTCTGTTTTTGGCAATTATTGATGTTTTATTTACTATAAAAGTGATTAAGATTTAAGGAGGTATTATTTATTTGTTTTTGAAATTAAACATTTATTTTTACTCTATATATTTCAATTATACTATATTTTATGAATAAACTATTATTAACACTATTAGTAGGGCTAATTTCGACAAGTAGCTTACTTGCACAAGTTCAAAATGATGTAAAAAAGATTCTTGCTTCAAAGGATTTTATTGCTTTCAAAAAATATGCAGATAATTTGTCAAATAAAGAGAAGAGAATCAGTTCTCATTGGGAATGTTTGCGTGACTTAACGAATGAATTTCAAGAAGGTGTTTTTATTTTTGAAAAATCAGTTCCAGATAAAGACAATCCTTCATCATTTTCAGTTTATAGATTTCGTGTAAAACTTGTAACAACAGATAAAAATATTGCATACTACGAACTTAGCGAAAAGAAATACAAAAAAGTTGGAAATGAATGGGAAAACTATTTTGAAATCCTTGAAAAGTTTAAAAATGACAAAGCTTTCGATAAATTGAAGATTTCATTTAAGAGTATTTATCAAACAGACATTAATGAAAATGAATTATTTATAATTGATTTTGTATATGGAAAACATTGTGGTTTTGCAGGAATAAATCCGACTGGACGAGAACAAATTGAAGAATGGATTACAGCGAAAAATAAAACAGAACTGCTAAAATGGCTAACATCAACAAACACAGAAAAACAAGTATATGCTGTTGATGGACTATTTCAACTAAATAAAATGGGAGTAAGATTAACAGACAAGGAAGTAAAAATCATAAATTTTATATGTCATAAAAATGGTACAATATACATTTGTGGAGGTTGTATGTATAGCAGACAGGATATTAAGAGTGTTACTGAAAAATTTAAACTATAAAATCAACTTCTGCTGTTGTCGGTGTCCCATCGACGACTTTTTATTTTACCATCTACCTCCCAAAAACCAACTTCTGACATTCTTTATCCAATGTTCTGTAAAGCGTAAAAAGGCTTGTTTGTTCTGAATAAAAAAGCGCAATGGTTGTATTACTTTGTATTGTTTTTCCTCCTACCATTGTTCCGTTGGTATAATACAAATAGGTTTTTTGTGCGTGCATATCTGTAACAGCAATGACTTCTATACTTGCTCCAAAATTGAAATATTGAATCAGTTTTGTACCATCATTATCATAAGTTTTGCTGAATAATAGCTCTTCTTCTGACGAATAAAGCGTTAGTTTTTTACTATCTTGTCTTGCAATTACAAAGTTTTGTTCACGCTGTTTATCGGCTGCTAGTGTGAAAATTGCGCCTTGTTCGCCTCTTTCAAAAAACTTTCTATCCATTATCTTTCCTTCCAAATTAAAACGAATCAGTTCGCCAGCTTCGGTAAGCATACTTATTTCAGTTGTAGCAAGTGTATTTCCATAATCAACATGAAAGTCATTGGTAATATCAGAATTGAAATTGAGTGGAAAATTAGAATAACTCTGAGAATTTCGTTTCAATAAATTGACAATTCCGTTTTGTTCAATCGCAATCATGGCATCTCTACTACCTGCTCTTACGTGTTCTAAAGGAGCAGAAAGAGCCATCCCTAATTTACGAGGCTGCCAACCAGGGAGACTTTTGCCTGTTTTATCATACAAATAAACATTGCCTTGACTTGTTGCTACTCCAATTCTATAATTTTTTGAGTTGTCGTAATCAATTACAGAAAGATGCGTAATAAATGTATTTTCTGGAAAAGAAATTGGAAAACCAGAAACACTTCTTCCCAAACGGTCAATCAAATAGACCTTTGTAGGAGTGGCAATCAAATATTGTAATTTTCCATTTTTATAGGCATCGATTTGATAGACTTGTGGACGCATTGTTCCATTGAGATAATAATTCCAAAGTATTTTTCCTTCTTTCGAAACCAAATACAACATATCTTTATCATCTTGAACCAAAACTTCCTGACTTCTATCCAAATGGTTTCTGACCAAATAAGGAGGACTTTCCAATCGACTTTTAAAGACTGTTTTAGCTTCTTCTTTCTTGCTTTGAGCGACTAATTCAGCCGTTTTTTGTTGTTGAAAAATAATTGAACTTGCAAAACGCTTTTCTTCTCCTTCTGCTTGCCACGCCAAAAACTCTACTTTCAAAAGGTCGTATTTATAGGCTTCAAATGTTTTTTGCCATTCAGGAGAAACATTTGTCATCAGCCAGTTCCAAGAGCGAGGTAAGTCTACAATTACACTAACTGTCGAACGAGTTCCTATTTGTTCAAAAAACTGTCTTTGTCTTACCAATTTTCCCCAAACTCGTTCATTTTTATAGTCATCGATAAGTTTTTGAATTGCTTGAAAACTGCTTCCAACAACAATATATTTGCTTTCCAAAACTGTAAAATAAGACTGAGAAAATCCACTAAATCCTTCTCCAAACATTTTTTTAGGAAAATCAGCTACTTCAATACGTGTAATAGGTAATTCTTCATAAATCTCTGTCAATGGTTTTGTTTCTGATTCTTTTCCGTCTTCACTTTTTACTTCTATACGAGAGTTTTCAGCAAGTTGAGTCAATAATGCAACTGCTTTTTGTTTGTATTTTTCAGTTTGCCCATCTTCTGATTTTATTTTTAGGAAAGCTAATTTTTCTGGGTTCTTTCTATTCTCAGGCATTTCCAAGACTGCAACAGCAATTTCATTTCCTAGATTATCCAAAAAACGAGTTGGTGAAAAGCTATAATTATCTATGAGTGTTTCTTTTGCTTCAATCTGTTTTGGCAAATATTCCTTTCTATAATCTTCTAAGTCATGAAAATAGCTTTGAGGATCAGAAAGACCAATTCGATATAAAAGAGCCGTTTCTTGTGGAATGAACTGCTGTAAATCAATAAAATCAATCGATTTTTGACTTTCTAAAATAGATAAATAATCTCTTTCTGAACCTTCTTCTTGTGTCAAAATATAGCCATTGAGTAAAAGCAGATGTTCTTTCAAAGAGACATCAAGCATTGCTGATTTTGCCCAGTTCTCAAAACTAGAAAGCAAAGCTGTATTTTCTTCTTCTGTGAAAAGAGAAAAAAGTTTTGGAATTTGTGAAGCGGAAACATATAAATTTGCATCATCATCTTCAATTTTTGTGAGTTTTAAAAGGTCTTTGTTTTCCTTAAAAAAGGGCGTTCCTTCACTATTTGCTATTTTTCTGACAGCATCTTCTACTAAAAAAGGTGTATAACTTCCAATAAAAAAGTTTTTATAAATAACATAAGTAAAAATAACACTTTGAGTTTCATTTTTTCGGTTTGAATTCTTTCTAGCTTTTATTTCTCCATTTTCATCTGTTGTTTCATATTCATATTTCAGCTCATGAACAGTAATATCATTATACAATCTTTCTGAATGCGTAAAAGGGACTTTTTCTTTTAGTTTTTTACTCAGACTATTTATAATTCTTGACTGTAAAGACATGGGAACAAAAAACATCACATCGGCACTTGTTCGTGAAGTTTGGTGCAATGAAACATAAATTTTTCGTCCTTTTAGATAGTTCATAATATCCAAAGAATCTCTACCAATACTATCTAAAACGGTTTTGCGTGAATGATACGCTTGCAAGTAAGGCAAATTTCTAAAGGGTTGCCAAAAAGGAAGAGAGTCTATTTTTTCTCTCATACGTTGTGCTTCAGTTGTTTCTAAAACCAAAATGGCATCATTAGGCACAAGTTCCCATACAGAAGCCTCTCTATTATTATCCCAAATGACAAAAGAGATGGCAAGGACAAGCAAAACTCCTAAAAGCCCAGCAATCCCTAAAGTATATTTTTCTTTCTGAGAACGAATTTTCCATTGATTTTCTAACCACACACGAAAGCGCAAAAAACGCATTTTCCATTTTGTCATAAAACTATCATTTAGTAACTGATATGCTCTGACACTTTAGTGTCAGCTACAGTAATTCTTAAACAAAAAAACTACTTTCTTTTGATAAAAGAAAGTAGTTTTTAGTATTTTATAAAAATAGCATATTAAATTGTTTATCACAATCTAATTTCTTTTTATTTTGTGAAATATCTTTACAGCGTAATTCCCATAAAAGACATGAAAGCAAGTCCCATAAGTCCTGTAATGATAAATGTAATACCAAGACCACGCAAAGGCGCAGGAACATTTGAATATCTCATTTTCTCACGAATAGCTGCAAGTGCAATGATAGCAATCCACCAACCTACACCCGAACCAATACCATACACAACAGATTGAGCAAGATCATATTCTTTCTGAACCATAAAGAGTGAACCACCCAAAATAGCACAGTTTACAGCGATTAGTGGCAAGAAAATACCTAATGCACCATATAAAGCAGGAGAAAAACGTTCAATAACCATTTCTACAAGCTGTACAATAGAAGCAATTACAGCAATAAAGGTAATAAACTGTAAGAAACTCAAATCTACTTTTGCAAATTCTTCACCCAAAACTGGAGCTAAAGCACCTTCTTTAAGTAAATATTCTTGAATCAAATAGTTAGCAGGACACGTTACGCCCAAAACAAAAACTACTGCAAGACCAAGTCCCATAGCTGTTGAAACTTTCTTAGAAACGGCTAGATACGAACACATTCCTAAAAAGTAAGCAAAGACCATGTTTTCGATAAAAACCGAACGAATAAATATATTGATTAAATCCATTTTTAGTAATTGATGAATTGTTGGTTTAAAACACAACAACGACAAGATTTTATTTTATAAAAAATTTAAAGCAATAAATTAATGGTCTTCTACATAACCATTGAAATAGCGTTGTACCCAAATGATAATACCAATAACGATAAATGCACCAACTGGATTAGTCATAAGTCCGTTGTTAGGAATACTTACTCCCAATGCTTCATTCAAAGGAGCTATAATTGGAATATCTAGTAATGTTCCAGAACCAAAAAGCTCTCTAAAAAAGGCAACTACTAAAATAACCCAAGCATAACCTAAGCCACTTCCTAAGCCATCAAGAGCTGAATCATATGGTTTGTTACCCATTGCAAAGGCTTCCAAACGTCCCATAATAATACAGTTTGTAATGATAAGACCTACATAAACCCCAACAATTTTGGCAAGGTCATAAAAATAGGCTTTCAAAACTTGGTCTACCAAAATTACAAGCATTGCCACAATAGCAAGCTGTGCAATAATACGGATACGCCCTGGAATTACATTGCGTAAAAGTGATACAATAACGTTTGAACCAATTACTACAATCATTACAGCTGTTGCCATAACAAGAGTAGGAGCAATTTTGGCAGTAACGGCAAGAGCCGAACAAATACCCAAAACCTGTACTGTAATCGGATTCGAATCGTCTAATGGGTCTGCTACCAAACGACGACGGCGTTTTGAGAATAAATCTTCCGATTTTTTCTTTACTACGGTAGCCTCCATAGATTTAGCTGTTTCTGTTGCCATAGAATGTTATAGTTGCATTTATTGAAATACATTCAATAAATTTATAGTATTTTAATTAAATCTAAATTTTCTGTTTTTTAATCTATTTTACTAGAGCGACTTCTTTTAAGGAAGAGGCATTATAAGCAGATTTTTTTACTTTTTGCATATAATTTTCATACAAAGTGAAATAGTTTTTCAACATGTCATTAACACCACGTCCTGTGATAGTTGCTCCTGACATTCCATCTACTTTGTAGCCTTCTAAAGAACCTGGTTCTACGTTTCCTTCACCTTTAATCATTTCGATACCTAGTTCTCCTTTATCGTTATAAATAGTTTTTCCTGCATAACGACTTTCAATATCATCATCAGCGATACGTGCGCCTAGTCCTGGAGTTTCTCCTTTGTGGTCAAATACTGCCCCTTTTACAGTTTTCATATCTGGCTCAAGAGCGATATAGCCCCAAATATTATCCCAAAGACCATTTCCATAAACAGGTAAGATATAAGCAGTTACTTTTCCTGCATCATCTTTAAATTTGAAGACAGGAAGAATTTTTTCAGCTTTATCCTTCTTCTTAAATTCTTTACGGATACTTACTTTTTCAGGAATGATTTGTTCGCCATCCTCGTTTACTTTCTTCTCATCACCATTTACATCTACTGCAATAGATTCGATGTGTTTTGCGTAATAGGCATTTACTTGTTCGCCTGTTTCGCCAACCTCTGAAAGTGGAACGATAGCACTCAAAATTTGTTTCTGAGTATCTAAGTTTACGGCTTGTGTCTGTGATTCTTTTAAGAATTCTTTAGCGAAGCCGAGTGTTGCAGCAATAACGACAATCATTATTACTGCAAAGGTTATGATGTATGCGTTTGATTCTTTAGACATGGATTCTTTTTAATCTACGGTTTTTATTAGCTTGAATTACATAAAAATCTATCAGAGGAGCAAAGACATTCATAAGAAGAATGGCAAGCATAATTCCTTCTGGATAAGCAGGGTTAAATACACGGATAAGAACAGTAAGAAGTCCTATAAAAAATCCATAGACCCATTTTCCTGTTTCTGTTTGTGCAGCTGATACTGGGTCAGTTGCCATAAAGACAATTCCGAAGGCAAAACCACCCATAATTAAGTGATAATGAGGCATCATTTGCATAAAAGGAGTAGAACCAGCAAGGTTAAAGATAAGTCCCATAACCAAAGCTCCAACTACACCACTTACCATAATTTTCCAGCTTGCTACACCAGCAACGATAAGAATAATTGCTCCCAAAAGAGCCATTAAAGCAGATGTTTCTCCAATAGACCCAGGAATTACACCGATAAGCATATTATTGAAACTAAATAAACTTTCTGCACCTGCCCAGCCACTTGTAGCTGACTGCAAAGCTGCATCAACACTTGTTCCAACTGGAGCTTCTGCTGCAATAGATAATGCTGTTGCTCCTGTGTAACCATCAACAGCATTTTTTGCTCCACCTTCTCCCAAATATGTCCAAACCGTACCTGAAATATCAGTAGGATAAGCAAAATAAAGAAAAGCACGAGCTGTAAGAGCTACATTCAAAATGTTCATTCCTGTACCTCCAAAGGCTTCTTTTGCAATCACAACTGCAAAAACAGTAGCTAAAGCAACTTGCCAAAGAGGAATATCAGGTGGCATAACGAGTGGAATAAGTAGTCCTGTTACTAAAAATCCTTCATTGATAGGGTGTTTTCGAATTATTCCAAAAATAACTTCGACAATACCACCAGCCGTATACGCTACAATAACAATAGGCAATACTTGAATAGTACCTACCATTATAATATCTAAAAGAGCAGCATCAGGATTTCCTGTTGCTAAGAAATGTTGATAGCCTACATTCCAAATACCAAATAAAAGAGCAGGAACCATAGCGATAACTACTGTCATCATCATGCGTTTCAAGTCGATGGCATCACGAATATGTGCGCCTTTCGCAGGAGTTGTGGTAGGAGGAGTAAAGGCAAACGACTCACCAGCTTCAAAAAGGTAGTAAAACTTTTCAAGTTTTCCTCCTTTTTCAAACATTGGTTTTTGTTTTTCTAAAATATCATGTAAGAACTTCATACTTACGAATTTATAAGGTATAAATTAACCAAATTAGTTGTTTATTTTAATTAGTCTGAAAATTAATTCAAACTTTATATATCAGTTACGAAATTGCTAAGTTTTCTAGCCTTCACGTAAAAGTTGAATTCCCTGACGAACAATGTTTTGAATACGGTGTTTAGAAACATCTACAAATTCGCAAAGAGCTACATCCTCTTCAATCACTTCATAAATACCCAAACTTTCCATTCCATCATAATCTTCTGCCATAATAGATTTTACAAGTTGTAGAGGAAGAATATCCATCGGAACTACTTGTTCCATTACACCTGTCTCTACAAAAGCTCTTTCTTCTCCATTCAAACTTGTATCAATAACACGTTCTTTTTTAGGATTTAGGAAAGATAAAAGACCTAAGGCACGGTGGAAACTCAAACGAGAAGTAGGAGCAAGCCAACCATCACTTAAAAAGAAACGTGGTCTGTCACCTTCTGGAAGAACAGTAACTATATTATCATAAAAGCCAATATAACTGTCTTTTTCAATAGCTGTTCCTGTCAAAATATTTCCAGAAATAACTCTTACATGGTCTTGTTTGAGATTATTCTTTAAGAATTTACCTACCCTAGCACCAATATAAGTTTCATAATATTGTGGAGTTGTTACTTCTGAGCCTACAACAGCAATTTTTTTAGAAGCATCATAACGCCCATCTAAAAATAATTTTCCCATTTGGATAACTCCATAAGGCGCAATAGTCCAAACAACCTCCCCTCTATTAATAGGGTCAATATGATGAATCTGAACTCCTACATTTCCTGCTGGGTGAGGTCCTGAAATAGTATGTTGTTCCACATTACGTACATTTTGGAAGATAGCTGAAACTTCAGCATTTCCATTTGTAGTAAGGTGAATAGGTACATCAACCATTTTCTTTAGTGCATCAATACCTGCTTGAAAATATTGTACTTCATTTTTATAAAGGAAGTCATAATCAGGAGCTAAAGGGTTTGAGTCAAAAGCAGAAATAAAAATAGCACGAGGAGTTTCATCAGGATTAGCAACAATGCCATAAGGACGTTGAATAATGTTTATCCAAGCACCACTTTTTAAAAGTGATTCTTTTACGTCTTCTCCTTTCAGATTTGCCATATCAGATACGCTATACTTGGTAAAGTTTTCGTATTCGATTTGCTTATCTGCCAAAATCTTGATTTCTAAGAGTTTACGTTTGTCTCCACGCTTTACTTCTACCACTTCACCACTTACAGGTGAGGTATAAAGAGCCTTTTCTAATTGTTTATCAAAGAAAAGAGGTGTTCCAGCTTTTACTACGTCGCCTTCACGTACTACTACTTTTGGGCGATGCATACCTACAAAATCGGTAGGTTTTATGGCAAATGTTTCGGATTGCTCGGCAGCTCCTAATTGCAAGGCAGCTTTGCCTGCAAGGTTTATGTCGAATCCTTTACGAGTTTTTATGTTCATTGTGCTTGGCTGATACCTAATGATTCATATATTTTTAATCTTATGCAAATCTAAATAAGTTTGCAAAATAATTGAGGGCAAAATTAAAAAATATCTAAAGACTTTACACGTATAAATTTAATTTTATTCGATAAAAGTAAAGATAATTTTAAGAAATGCCATGTTTTTTCTGAAATAGTTCCTAAAAACCACTAAAAATCAAATTAGAATTCGATAAAAAGCTATTTTCGACTTACAAATCAATGTAAAGGAAATTTGTTTTGAGAAATTTTGAAAAGTCTATGGCTTTACATTTTGTATGAAGAATTTCGTATCAATAGAAAATAGTTTTATTTCCAAAATTCCCACCATTTTTTTCGATACGTATTTATCTTATTGTCTCTTTGCCATTTTTCTTGTTGATATTCTAAAGTCCCATTATCTTCATAGCAATTCCAGTGATTAAATGACTCTTCAGCAAGCCCAGTTTTAATGACTCTATCTTTATACATCATTGCACCTGCCCCATGTTCTTCATCCCAGCTACATCCTAACTCAAACCCATAATAAGCAAAGCCATTCTTTTCGCTATCCATTATATGCAAGAATGAAACACCAACATAATTTTTATAATCTTCTATCACATTAATTTCGGGCATTAATTCTTCATAGATATCTTTAGTGTTCGAATAATCATCTAAAAGACTATTTAACAAAGAATCTCTAACTAATTCAGAATTTTCATTCAAATATTTAATTGCATTGAACTGTGCCTGAGATAAAAGATATTTTTGATTAGTTATTACACCAACTATATGTGCTTTAATTATTCCATCAGAAGATTCTTCAGAATCTATTGAACTATAAGTTCTATTTCTAGCTTGAAATCCATTCCACGCAGGTAAATTGATCCATCCATCATGATCTTCTTTGATTATTGTATTTGTTTGAATTTCTGAAATATTTTGCGTATTCATTTTCTAAAAGCGTTGTTTGTGTTTTATATTTTATCGCCTCTTCTACTAAAAATCTCTCCATTTTCAATTTCCAAAGAAGACTCTATATTATTATGATATAATTTTCCTGTTCCTAATCCTTGTGGAAGTGTAGGATTATAATTGGCTACAAATTGTGAAATGGCATTCAATCCAATATTCGATTCTAAAGCTGAGGTAATCCACCAATCTATATTTCTTTCTTTACAGAGTTCTATCCATTCAGCCGTTTTTTGTAGTCCTCCTAATAAGGTAGGTTTGAAAATTAGAAATTGAGGTTTGATATAATCTAACATTTGCTTTTTGTCTTCCAAATTTACCAAAGGAATGAGTTCTTCATCAAGAGCAATGGGTAAAGGAGTTTCTGCACAAAGTCGTCTCATTTCATACCATTGATTTGCCATAATTGGTTGTTCGATAGAATGAATGGCATAATTTGATAGAACTTCTAATTTTTTTAGAGCTTCATTAGCAGGAAAAGCCCCATTTGCATCTACACGAATTGTAATTTTATTTTCATCAAAACGTTTTCTAATGGATTCTAATAATTTACATTCTTTTTCAAAATTTATTGCACCAATCTTTAATTTTATACAAGAAAATCCTTGTTCTAGTTTTTCTTCTAATTGACTTTGCATAAATTCAAAATCTCCCATCCAAACCAATCCATTAATAGGAATAGGTTTTTGATTGAGTGAAAAATCATTTTTATAAATAATACGTTTTCCATTATTTTCTAAATCTAAAAAAGCAGTTTCGAAACCAAAACGAACAGCAGGAAGAGAATCAGGAATTAAAGCAAAAATATCTGAAAGTGATTTTATAGAAGCCTTTTCTATTCGTTTACAGACATCAATAATTATACTTTCAAGGTTGGGTAGAAAATCTATACTTAATCCAAAAAGAGGCGATATTTCACCTGTTCCAATAATTTTATTATTATCCTTTTTTGATAAATAGATAAAATAGGTATCTCTTTCAGTCATTGTGCCACGAGAAGTGCCAGCTACGAAACGAAATTTTAAACGATGTTTTTTATAAGATGCAGAATACATAAATTAAGAGGTTGGAAGTGAAAGTAGTGAGAGCTTTACACAAAATTAAAATTACTTTTGATTAGATTATTAGATGAAATTACTATTTTTGAGGTCAAGAGTATAAAAAAACATTTTTTAATATGTAATTCTCTTAGAAGTTTTGTAATATTGGAAAGTAAATCAAATCTCTTTGTTTAAATAATTTGTCAAAAATTCCTTTACGATACTGTAGGTTTTACAACAAAATGAATAAAATTAGCTTTTCTATAGTATCTAAAGTAAAGCTATTCATTTCTCAAAAAACTACTTAAACCCAATCCCAAAACCCTTATGAGTCAAAGCAAAACAGACTTAGCACGTATACAAAGTGTTTTGGAGTCTATGTATGAAATCGAAAGTTATGTAAAAGGAGCTTCTCATGAAGATTTTCTAAACAATTCGATGATGCGTATTGCGACCGTAAAGCAACTGGAAATTATTGGATTGATTGTAGAAAAAGTTTCTGATGACTTGAAAGATGATTATCCACAATTACATTGGGAAGCTATTGAAAAGTTACATAAAGTGCTAGTACATGAATATTTAGGAATTAACTTCGAACTTGTGTGGGTAACGGCTCGTAAAGAAATTCCTGTTTTGAAAAAACAATTCGAACTTATTTTATCACAAATAGGTTGAAATAATTAAGTAATAGATACTCTTTCAACATAAAACAGAGGTTTTTAGAAAAAGGCAGAAAAAATTATTTTTTTAATAAGTCATTGTTTATCAATAAAATAACTCTGAATAAGATTAGCTCTGAGAAAAAAACAAGAAAAAAATAAAAAAAAGTTAGTCTGACTATTGTGTAATTTAAAAAAACGTTTTACCTTTGCATCAGCAAATGAGAAAAACAAGTCATCAAAAAGAAAGAAGACAAGTTTTAAAAACAAAAAAAAGTTTAAAACTCATTTAAAAATAACCATAATTTGTTTTGTTATTTAAATAAAGTTTTCATACCTTTGCAAAACATTATTTAAACATAATGAAGCCAGTTTAAATTCCTTCTTAGCTCAGCTGGTTAGAGCATCTGACTGTTAATCAGAGGGTCCTTGGTTCGAGCCCAAGAGAAGGAGCAAAATCTTAACAGGATATTATTAGATTACTATCTTTTATTTTCTAGTAGTTCTGATACTTTGAGATTTTCATAATTGAAAGATAGAAAAAAGCCTTTACAAATTTGTAAGGGCTTTTTTTATGTCCTTTCTTGCGTAAGCTAAAGTTAGTTAGTCATTCTACATTTGAAACAAGAATAGAAAAATAGAGTTGATAAAATTATGAAACTACCTATTTATTTTATTATTACTTTACTTTTTCTACTTCTATCTTGTAAATTTATGGATAACAAGACTGATTTGCTTGCTAATTACAAATGGAAAAATCGTATTTTAATTATTTTTTCAGATACAAAAGACAATAGTCTCTTTCAAAAACAAATGCAACTTTTCTTGGAAGACAAAGAAAGTTTGGAAGAGCGTGATTTGATTGTATTTCAAGTTTTTGAAGAAATAGGAATTATGCCTAGTAAGAAAACTATTTCTAATTCTGATACTGAAGAACTGAAAAAACAATTTGATTTTTCCTTTGCAGAAAATAAATTTGCTGTCTTTTTGGTGGGAAAAGATGGAGGTACAAAATTAAAAGTAGAAAATAAAATTCTGACCTTAGAAAAGCTATTCGGAACTATTGATGCTATGCCTATGCGACAAAATGAAATGAAGAAAAAGAAAGAATAAATTGCTTGTATTCTTGAAATATCTAAATGGATACATGGAGTGAGTTTTTTTATTAATTTTCTCACTCCATTGACAAAACTTTAATTTTCTGATTGAATTTAGTTTCTTTACTCATTGGATTATTGAGTATTTTTTTGATTTCTAGTAATCCATATCGGAAAAAAGAGTATTCATTATATCCATTTGAACAGACTCTTATTTTCGTTTTTTTATGTTTCCACTCCCCTACTTTGTAACACCAAACAAATGCAATAGAACAAAGAGCAAGTAATTTAGCTATTTTCTCTGGTTCTGTCAATTTTGTATTTTCTAGCTTAAAACCTTGTGTTTTTAGTGCTTTAAACAGCGTTTCTATTTCCCAACGTTGTTTATAAATTTCAAAAGCGTTTTCTAAAAAAACAGGTGAAGCTAGATAAATATATCCTTTTTGTGTTCTACTTACAGATAAATATACTTCTACACCATTGACTATAAAAACACCCTCTAAATGATACGTTTCTGAAATAGCCAGTCCTCTACACCAGGCTGCAATTGACTTTGTTTTACCTTTTCTAGTCGCTTTAAAATTAGACTTTAGTCGCATTACAAAATCAAAGTTTTTTCCTGATAAATAAGTAAACCATTTTTGACCTACAAACTCTCTATCTGCTACAATAGAAGAAATAGATAGGTTAGGAAAAATAGATAAAAAACGTTCTATTAATTCGATGCGTTCTTCAGTAGAAGAGTTTCCTTTTTTTGGAAAAACAGACCAAATAAGAGGCACTGAAACATTTTTATAAGCTGCTGAAAGTAACAAAATATTTATATTTTTTTTACCCACTTTCCAATTGGAACGGTCAAGACATAAAACAATATCCTTCCACTTATCAATACCTTGTAAAGAAACAATTAAAAGAGTAATTGCCTTAAAATCAAGGTTATAGTGATTTA
The DNA here is from genome assembly GCF_037126295.1 of Bernardetia sp. Wsw4-3y2. Lineage (NCBI taxonomy): Bacteria > Pseudomonadati > Bacteroidota > Cytophagia > Cytophagales > Bernardetiaceae > Bernardetia > Bernardetia sp. Wsw4-3y2. The sequence goes on from NZ_CP147017.1 coordinate 2,695,494, forward strand.
AAAAGCGTTCAATACGACGTAAAGAGGAGCTGCACTCTACATTCCGTTCAAAAGCTGTAGCAATTTGAATCAACCCTCCTAATCCTACTTTTATAACAGCTATTACAAAAAGACCTATAAATTGAACTCGTGCAAAATGAAACTCTGTTAAATGAGAAGATAAAACAGTAACTAATTTTGTAACTTTACCACTAGAAGCATACTTTGCTTTTGCCATAATTGAGAAAAATTTGTGAGAAAAATTTTGTAAGAAACTCAATTATGGCTTTTTTTTATCTCGTTTCAAAATCTTTTGTCAGAGGACTGAGATTAATTTTACAGATTATTTTTGTTTTGCATGTTTTCTTATATAATAAAATTATGAAAAATTTTTACTGTACACTATTTTTTTATCTTGTATTCTTTTCTTTTGCTGATGTTTTTTCTCAATCTTTTCAAAATACGTATGGACTAACAGGAAATCAAGAGGGAATTGCATCAGTAGCTGTTGGAGATGGGTATGTAATCTTAGGAGATGTACAAGCAGGAAGTAGAAAAGACTTATATCTTTCGAAAATAGATGAAAGTGGAGAATTAATTTGGCAACGTACGTATGGAGATTCAAATACAGACGAAACATCATGGCATCTTCTCAGAACAAATGATAATGGTTTCCTAATATCTGCATCAACTACAGCTAGTTTTAGTTCTGTTGACAGAGTTTTATTTATTAAAACAGATAATAATGGAAATATTCAATGGCAAAAAACATACACCTACTCCAATTATGTAGCTCCTACCCATGCTTTAGAATTATCAAATGGAGATTACATGGTAACTGGATACTTTGCCTTTGATTCAAATAGAAATAATAGAAGTGGAATGGTTATGCGAATTTCTGCGACAGGTACTATAATTTGGTGTAAAGGCTATCATCGGGGAGGATTTAATGATGATCAAATTAGTCAGTATTTCATAGGAATTAGACAAATTCAGAATGGAAATTTTATCATACCAACAGCATACGGAGGTAATGGTTCTGGAACACCTAGTGGAAGATATGATAACTCTATTACTTGTATAGATGGAAGTGGAAATCAAGTTTGGGGAAAACGATTTGGAGCATCTGATAATGATGAGTTTAGAGTAATCTTGCCTATTTCTTCTACCGAAACCATAGTAGCAGGAAGTTATAGAAACACAGCTTCAGATTTAGAAATGGCTTTTTGTAAAGTACAACAAAACGGTACAATTACACAAAGGAAAAAGTTTGGCAGAAGTGGATTCGAAAGAGTTTTTTATGCAACAGCTACAGCAGATAGAAGTAAACTTTATTTTGTAGGCTACACTTCTTCTGTGGGAGGAGGAGACAGGGATATGTTAGTTTTATGTACTGATATAAATGGGAATTATCTTTGGAGCAAAGCATTTGGAGGAACAGGATTTGAAGAGGCTAGAAGTGTAGTGCTTACTAATGATGGAAATGGAATCGTAATTATTGGAAGAACAGCTAGTTTTGGAGCAGGACAAAATGATATTTATGCAGTAAAAATAGAGGATGATACAGATGTGCAGTGTAATCAAACTAACTTTACCGACCCTGTTGAAGATATTACAGGAACAATAAGTAATATTACATTTAATACAACCTCAATAACTTTAGGAAATGGAAATGCTTTAAACACAGGTTCTATTGCTTTAACTAAAAACTCTACATGTTGTACTGGTTCGGTAAGTATTACAGGAACTACAACAATTTCATGTTCTGCACCTAGTACAACTCTTTCTGCTTCAACAGGCTATACTTCATATTTATGGACTTTTCCTGATGGAACTACTTCTACAAACCGAGTGATTACCACCTCACAAGTAGGAGTACATTCTTTAAGAGCCACAAACACAAGTAATTGTGAGTTTTTTGCACAAACAACTGTAACTTCTTCAATTCCTACATCGCCTGATTTACTTCCTACTTCTTTCTCTTTACCGTGTGGAGGAACAACCACTTTATCAGCACCAAATGGCTACACTTCGTATTTATGGACATTACCGAACGGAACAACTTTAACTACTCAAGATATTACAGCAAGTGCAGCAGGAACGTATAGTTTGCAAGTTCAAAATGCAAGTGGATGTACTTTTACCGACCAAACTGATGTCGTTATAGATACAACACCGACAGGATTAGATTTACTTCCTACTTCTTCTTCTTTATCTTGTGATGCAATCACGACTCTATCAGCACCAAATGGCTACACTTCGTATTTATGGATGTTACCAAACGGAACGACTTTAACTACTCAAGATATTACAGTAAGTGAAGTAGGAACTTATACATTACAAGTTCAAAGTTCAGCAGGTTGTAGTTTTACTGATCAAATAAATGTAGTTTTGGACTCTACTCCAACAGGATTAGATTTAGTTCCGATTTCTTTTTCTTTATCTTGTGATGCAATCACGACTCTATCAGCACCAAATGGCTATGCTTCTTATTTATGGACATTGCCAAACGGAACGACTTTAACTACTCAAGATATTACAGTAAGTGAAGTAGGAACTTATACTCTACAAGTTCAAAATTCAGCAGGTTGTAATTTTACAGACCAAACTGATGTAGTTTTGGACTCTACTCCAACAGGATTAGATTTAGTTCCGACTTCTTTTTCTTTGCCTTGTGGAGGAACAACTACTCTATCAGCCCCAAATGGCTATACTTCGTATTTATGGATGTTACCAAACGGAACGACTTTAACTACTCAAGATATTACAGTAAGTGAAGTAGGAACTTATAGATTACAAGTTCAAAATTCAGCAGGTTGTAGTTTTACTGATCAAACAAATGTAGTTTTGGACTCTACTCCAACAGGATTAGATTTAGTTCCAACTTCTTTTTCTTTATCTTGTGATGCAATCACGACTCTATCAGCCCCAAATGGCTATACTTCGTATTTATGGATGTTACCAAACGGAACGACTTTAACTACTCAAGATATTACAGTAAGTGAAGTAGGAACTTATACTCTACAAGTTCAAAATTCAGCAGGTTGTAATTTTACAGACCAAACCGATGTAGTTTTGGACTCTACTCCAACAGGATTAGATTTACTTCCAACTTCTTTTTCTTTATCTTGTGATGCAATCACGACTCTATCAGCCCCAAATGGCTATACTTCGTATTTATGGATGTTACCAAACGGAACGACTTTAACTACTCAAGATATTACAGTAAGTGAAGTAGGAACTTATACTCTACAAGTTCAAAATTCAGCAGGTTGTAATTTTACAGACCAAACCGATGTAGTTTTGGACTCTACTCCAACAGGATTAGATTTAGTTCCGACTTCTTTTTCTTTGCCTTGTGGAGGAACAACTACTCTATCAGCCCCAAATGGCTATACTTCTTATTTATGGACATTGCCAAACGGAACGACTTTAACTACTCAAGATATTACAGTAAGTGAAGTAGGAACTTATAGATTACAAGTTCAAAATTCAGCAGGTTGTAGTTTTACTGATCAAACAAATGTAGTTTTGGACTCTACTCCAACAGGATTAGATTTAGTTCCAACTTCTTTTTCTTTATCTTGTGATGCAATCACGACTCTATCAGCCCCAAATGGCTATACTTCGTATTTATGGATGTTACCAAACGGAACGACTTTAACTACTCAAGATATTACAGTAAGTGAAGTAGGAACTTATACTCTACAAGTTCAAAATTCAGCAGGTTGTCGTTTTACAGACCAAACTGATGTAGTTTTGGATAACGAAGTAAAATCAGCAAATCTACTACTTGATAACCTTAGCTTACCTTGTGGAACAAGTCAAACTATTTCTCTAACAGAACAACACACTTCTTATTTGTGGACATTACCAAATGGCACAACTTCTACAAACGAATCTATCTCTACGATTTTAGAAGGACTTTATACAATTCAAGTTCAAACTACTGCTGGGTGTAGATTTACGGATTCTTTAAATGTTCAGTTTGTAGAAGTAGAAAAAGATTTAATTCAAGATAGTTTTGAGCTAAAATGTATTAATCAGTCAATTGAATTATCATTAAGGGAAAATTTTACTGAATACTTATGGGTATTTCCAAATGGACAAACTTCTACTGAAAAGACAATTTTAGTAAATCAAGAAGGAGTCTATAAAATAATTGTAAGCGATGAGTTTGGTTGTCAGTTTGAAGACACAACAGAGGTAAAAGCTACTAACCCTACACTTACAGAAGAAGATGTAACAAACGTAATTACACCAAATGATGATGGGTTTAATGATACATTTGTATTTCCAACTGATAATGCAAAACTGTCTATTTATTCTCGTTGGGAAGAAAAAGTATATCAATCTGATAACTACAAGCACGATTGGAATGCCAATAGCTTACCTAGTGGAATGTATTTTGTTATTGCTTACGATGCTTGTTCTGATAGTGAGGTAAGGCTATGGATTCATGTCATAAATGATTAAAATAAGGAAACATAGCAAATTAAAATAGACACTTGATAAATGGCAAAAATCTTTGATAAAACACACTTTCTGAAATATGCCAAAAATACGAATTGGCTAATTTTAGAAAAATTGCTGCAAATCATTTCTGGAGTATTTGTGGGTTTATATGTTGTTCGTTATTTGGGTGCAGAGCGTTTTGGTATGCTCAGTTATGCTCAAAGTGCAGTTGTTTTATTTAATACACTTACTTTTTTAGGAATCACAGAAGTCATTACTAGAGAATTAATAGCTGACTTTAAATTACAACAAAAAATACTAGGAACTGCTCTAATCCTTCGCCTAATTGGTGGAGGATTATTTTTGATTTCGATGCTTTGTTATATTTTTTTTTATGAACAAGATATTCAAACTCGCTGGATTATTGGCATTATTTCCTTTGGCTATTTTTTCAATTCCTTTGATATTGTCATTTATTATTTTCAAGCAAAAGTAATTTCAGATAGAAAAGTAAAAGCCTATTTAGTTGCTCTGTCAATAGGCGCAATTTTGAAGTTAGTTTTTATATTTCTTGAACTTCCTTTGATTTATTTTGCTGTTGCTTTGGCTGCTGAAAATATAATTTTGGTCATTGGTCTGTTGGTTGGCTATCAATTAGAATCAGAAGACCTTTTTAAATGGGAATTTGATAAAATAGTAGCTCAACGGCTTATTCTGACTGCTTTACCTTTACTTATTAGCAATGGTTTGATGAGTATTTATATGCGAATAGACCAATTAATGATAGAAAAAATACTTCAAGATAATGCTCTAAATGGATATTATGCTGCTGCTGTTCGGCTTAGTGAAATGTGGTATTTTGTTCCTCTTTCTATTTGTGCTTCTGTTTTTCCTGCTATTCTTCATGCAAAGGCAAGTGATGAAAAGCGATATAAAATACGCTTACAACAGCTTTTTGATGTTCTAGGTTGGTTTGCTATTTTGGTGGCTCTATTTTGTTTTTTGTTTAGTGACTGGATTATTTTATTGGCTTGTGGAAAAGAATATGCTCCTTCTGCTGAAATTTTGACTATTCATATTATAGGAGGTTTTTTTATATCTATTGGTGCAGTAAGTGGAAAGTGGATTTATGCCGAAAAGCTAGAGAAAATTGTCTTTTTCAGAACTCTTCTAGGGGCAATTGTAAATATTATTCTGAACTGGTATTTTTTGCCTATCTATGGAATAAAAGGCGCAGCTTGGGCAACTGTCATTTCTTATTTATTGGTTTATACAATTAGTAATTTATTTCATAAAAAATTAATTGAGTTAGTTCTTTTTCAAATTCGTATTTTTACATTTCCTTTCCGAATAAATCAATTCATACAAACTTATTTGGAGGAAAAAAAGAAAAAACAAGAAAAGGAATAGTATCTGATGTTGTTGGTGTCGCTACGCTAAAACACCCACAACGACATTAAAGAAATAAAATTGTATTTTCATTAATTGAACAGGCTTTAACCCTGTTTAAAAAAAACAGAAAGAAATGCCTACAAAAGTGCTTGTCGTAGTGGTGGTTTATAATGGAATGCCTTTGCTTTCAGAGTGTGTAGAAAGTATAGAAAAAAGCAGTAGAGAAGAATCTTGCAAAGTAGATTTGTTTGTAGTCGATAATGCTTCAAGCGATGAGTCAAAAGTCTATTTAGAAAAAAACGAATCAAAAATACATCAACTTATTTTCTTAGATAAAAATGTAGGCTTCGGAAAAGGAAATAATTTGGGAATGAAGCACGCTTTGGAAAACGACTATGATTTTGTTTTTTTATTGAATCAAGATGCTTGGTTTACTCAAAATTCTATTCCTATTTTAGTAGAAAAAGCACTTCAAAACCCTGAATATGGAATTTTGTCGCCTATACAAGTCAATACAGAAGGAACTCATTTTGACCCAAATCATTATTTACATTTAAAAGAAGTTTTGCCAAATTTAGAAAATAATCCTCATCAAGATTTTGACAAAATAATAGAAAGTAATTTAATAGAACTTCCTTTTACTAATGCAGCAGCGTGGCTTATTTCAAGACAATGTCTGAGTAAAATAGGAGGATTTGACCCTCTTTTTTTCTTATATGGAGAAGATAATGATTTGAATAATAGACGAGCTTTTCATCAGTTCAAAATGGGTGTTGTTACAAATAGCATTGTTCACCACGCTCGTTACAAAGGACATACACAGCAAAAAAAATCGTTTTCAGAACGAAAAAAACAACTTACGACTCGCTTTTATTCTGACCAAATTGCATTCTTTAAAAACATTAATTATTCATTCGAAAATAGAAAAGCAAAAAGTTTTTCTCATACAGCCAAAAGAGCTGTAAGGCATTTACAAAAAAATGAAATGGCAGAGTTTTGGGCAGAATGGAATGCTTACTTTCGTATCTTGAAAAACTTGGATGTTATCAAAAAACAACGATTAGTTTGTCAAAAAGAAGCTCCTCATTTTTTAGAATAAAAGGTTATTTCTAGCACAAGATTCTATCTTGTGCTTACTATTTTGCAAGCATCTGCTTGCTAAAAAAGACTCTTTGATTAATAGAAATTACAAATGAACAAAAAAGTAAAAAACGTAAAAGCCTACACAGGCACACGACCAGACATTATAAAACAACTTTCTAATCCAAAAAAAGTATTAGATGTAGGTTGTAATGAAGGTGCATTAGGTGAATCTATCAAAGCTCTTTTTTCAGAAAGTCATGTAACAGGAATTGATTATAATTCGGAAGCGATAAAGGTAGCCAAAAATAGAGTTGATGAAGCCTATACGATTGACTTAGAAAATGAAAATGCTTTGCCTAATTTTTTAGAAAATAAAGAGTTTGATACTATTATTTGTGCTGATGTTTTGGAACATGTTCGGTTTCCTTGGAAAATAGTCGAAGAGCTGTATAGTCATCTTTCTTCAACTGGAAAAATTATTATTTCTCTTCCTAATTTTGGTTTTTGGGAATCTTTTTTTCATTTATTAAATCAAAAATTACCGATGAGAGATAGAGGAATTTATGATGATACCCATATACGTTTTTTTATGCGTAAAAATCTGCCTTCGCTTGCTCCTCAAAATGCTGTTTTCAAGATTGCTTCACGAAATTATCGTCTGAAAGAAATAGGAAAAACACCGTTAGATGGAATATTTATTCCTATTTTGAATAAGTTACCCCTTTTTAGAGATTTGATTACTTTTCAGTTTATTATTACAATTCAAAAACCTTAAAGTCGCAAAAACAGAATTAATTATTGTATATCATCCTGCATTTTCATTCTCTGTGATCTCTGTGTTTAAAATGTATTTAGCATTTAGTTGCACAAAACAAAATATCTTCGTCTAATAATCCATACTTAAACTGCTGCTCAGAAGTAAAGTTTTTTGAGCTAAATTGTTGCACTTCAAAGCCTACATTTTTTATTTTATTCTCAAAATCAGTTCCGTACATACGCACATGGTCAGTTTGTCCGAAGGCTTTCAAACGCTCTTCTGAAGACGTAAGTGACCAATCTTCGTATGTTTTTTCTAACTTTTGGTCAAGTGGAACTAACAAAATAGCTTTTCCATTTGGTTTCAAAACTCTATAAATTTCTTCCAAGGCTTTTGTATCATCTGGAATATGTTCCAAAACATGTGAACAAAGCACCAAATCAAATGAATTATCTTTTTCTGGTAAAGCTGTCAAGTCATAATTTTTAGTGATTTTGGGATATTCATATCCTTCTTCAAACTTATCACAAGGCGTATAATCAATTCTATTTTTTTGAGATAAGTCTAATAAATTACGAAAAAGAGCGGGTTCGGGAGCGACATGCAAAACTTTCAATTTTTCTTCTTTACTATTTCCATTTTGTAATAAATTTTCTTTTTCCAAAAAAAGCCAAGTCAAACGATGTCTTTCTAAAGAGCTACAAATTGGACAATAGGCATTCGAACGAGCGACAGTTCCATACGGAAAAAATGTAACTAAATTATTCTGACAACAAGGACAAAAAACATAATTTCCTTTGAGGGTTTTTTTTAAAATAAATTCTTTTACTGATTTGGGAAGCCATTTAGTTGCCATAAAATTATATAAAGTCTGAGTAAAATAAATATAGAGTTGAGATTAACTTTGTAGATTTGTAGGCAAAAATACTTTAAAAAAATGAAACTACTTTTTCTTTCGCATTATGGAGAGTTGCTCGGTGCAAATCGTTCTTTACTTAGCCTATTAAAAGGGTTAAAAAATCATACTACTAAAAATATAAAACCTTTTGTTATCGTAGCTGAGAAAGGAGAGTTTACAGGGGAGTTACAAAAAAATGATATTGAATTTAAGATTATTCCTTTTTTGCTCAATATGCAAGTTATTTCTCCCAAAGAAAAAGGATTAAAAAAACTACTTCGTTCGCTGTTTTTTAGATATTCTGCCATTCAATCAAAAATGAAAAATGAAAAAGCAATTTTAAAAATTTTGAAATGGGTAGAGCAAAAAAATATTGATATTATTCATTCAAACTCCTCTGTTTTTGATGTGGGGCAGTTTGTAGCAAACGCCTTACATATTCCACATATTCAGCATTTTAGAGAGTTTGGTGATAAAGATTATTTTCTTGTTCCTTATACAGCGTGGCAAGATGTCCGTCAAAAATGGCAAAAGTTAGATGCTAAAATTGTTATTTCAAAAGCTATTCAGAATCATCATTTTCCAACTGAAAATAGCCGAAAAAATGAAGAAGGAAAACAAAATACATTTTTGATTTATAATGGAGTTTTTGAAAAGCAAGTCTTTGAAGATTTGAAAAAACAGTTCGAACAAACAAAAACTAATAATCAAACTACGCAAAAACCATTTATTTTTAGCATTTTAGGACTTTTACATCCAGCTAAAGGACAAAACGAAGCCATAAAAGCCTTTGCAGAAGTTCAGAAAAAACATTCAAATACAGTTTTACAGATTATCGGAAAGTCAAATTTTAAAGGCTATCAAGAAGAGTTAGAAAATTTAGTGAAACAATATTCTTTAGAAGAAAAAGTAATTTTTGAAGGTTATATTTCTAATCCTACCTCAAAACTTTTGGAAAGTGATGCACTTTTGATGTGTTCGGAAGCCGAAGGAATGGGAAGAGTAACGATTGAAGGAATGGCGTGTGGTTGTGTCTTGATAGGAAAAAACAGTGGTGGCACAAGCGAACTTATAGAAGATAAAAAAACAGGCTTTTTATATAATTCTGATTATCAACACTTAGCAAAACAAATGATTTTTGTACTAGAAAATCAAGAGCTTTGTAATGAAATAAGACAAAATGCGTTTGAGTTTGTGAAAGAAAATTTTAGTACAGAAAGTTATGTTTCTAAGGTAATAGATGTTTATGATTTTGTTTTGAAAAATAATAAATAGAAAAAATATGAAAAAAATAAAATTCGCAACCCTTACCATAGCTACTGTTTGTTACAATGCAGCCGAAGAGCTAGAAAAAACAATCCAAAATGTAGCAAAACAAACCTATCCAAATATTGAATATATTATCATTGATGGAAACTCAAGAGACAATACGTTAGAGATTATAGGCAACTATGAAAATAATATTTCGAAGTATATAAGCGAAAAAGACAATGGAATTTATGATGCCATGAATAAAGCCATAAACCTAACAAAAGGAGATTATATTCTCTTTATGAATGCTGGAGATACCTTTGTAAGTAATACAATTATTGAAGAAATTTTCACAGAATTGTATCAAAAAATTGATTCTAAAACGAATTTTCCTGATTTGATTTATGGAGATTATACAGTAATTAATAAAACCTTTTCAGAAACCGTAAAAGCAGAACCATTAGAAAAAACGTGGACAGGAATGAAATTTTGTCATCAAAGTATGCTTTTAAAAACAAATCTAGCCAAAAAACAGGTTTTTTCTGGGGATTATATCACTTCTGATTTTGAGCAGGTATATGAGCTTTATCAAAAAGGAATTTCATTTTATTATTTTCCTAAATCAATAGCCAATTTTAAAACGGACGGACTAAGTAGTAAAAATAAAATCAAAGTTCGTTTCGAATCTAAAGAAATTGTGCAAAGACATGATAAAAGGCTGAAAACAGCCCTCTCATTTTGGAAACTTATCGTTTGGACGTTTTTTGTAGAAACTTTGCGTAATGCCTTACCTACTTCTTTTTTTGAGAAATTGGAGAAACTAAAAACTAAAATTTTGGGAGGAAGAAAAAAGATTACAACAGAAGAATAAACCTTTTAAAACTCATAACTCAAAAAGTAGCTAAAACCAAGATTTACAGGTTTATCATTTTGTCCAAAACCTGCAATGGTGGTTGGTTTGGCAAAGACATCACTTGGTTGATCTATTCGCATTCTGATTCTGAAAAGATAGCTCATATAAATATGCGATAAGAATCCTTTTCTTGCTAAATTAACTTTCAAACCTGCATTTATTTCTGCCCAGCTAAAACTCATATTGTCTTCTTTTATTTGTCTAGAATAACGAATACGGTCATTATCAACAACTTCCAAATCCCAATAACGGTCATCAATATCGTAATTTAGTTGATGCGAAAAATTAGCAAAACCATACTTTGCACCCAAAACAAGTGCTTCTCTATCCAAAAGACGATGTAAAACATTATATTCTATTCCTATTCTTCCGAAATAACCTGTATTTTTATACTCAAAAGAGTTTGGAATTTCTTTAAAAGACTGTGCATCGCCATATCCACCTTCCACTACTGCAAACCAAACATTATTTAATGTAACTTCTACATTTCCATTAAAACGTAAAATATTTGGATTGCGAGCATTATTGAGCATAGACCACATATCAACGCCTACACGAACCGAAATAGGCGTATAAACTACTGGAGGCTTTGGTTCTTTTTTCTTTTTTACAATTACTTGTGTCGTGTCGTTAGTAGTATTTAATTGTGCCAAAACCGTATTTATTCCAAAAAAAGAAATAAATAATAGTAGTGCAAAAATAGTCTGTAGTATGATTTTAAAAGGTCTTTTTTTCATTTTAATTGTATTGATTTTCAATTACCCAATTTTTTTAAAACTAAAATTTTGTATGAATTTTAGTTTATTAAAGTCTAAATAAAGTTATTCAATAATTTTTATATGAGGCAAAGGATTATCATTATTTACCTCTTTTAATTCTGCTCTCAACACTTCTACGTTACTAAAAGTATGATAAATTATTTCTAAATCATTAATTGCTTCATCATAACCACAATCTGGAGGCAAAACTTCTACATTTACTTTATAACTCATTGTTAATGTATCCTGAATGGTATCACGAACTGAATTTAGAGTAACATATTTATAAAAAACAAACATTGTTGTATCAGCACGACTAAAAATAGGTAGCTCAAAAATAGTCGCCGTTGTATCTTCCAAAGAATTAGGCATTTCTGTATTGGTACGAGTAAAAACACCTACAATTTTATTAAATGTCTTCTCGGTTGCTTTGTTATTAGCATCATAAAAAGAAACAGCAGCAAATTGTACATTATCACTTATAAAAGTACAGTTTTCACAACTAGAAAGCAGGAAAGGGAAACAAATAACGGCACTATATAGAAAACGTAACACGTACCTAGATAAATAGGTAGAACAAAAATTTAGCATAAAATCAAGTTTAAAATAATTTGTAGCCACAAAAGTAACAAAGAGTTTGCTAACTCACTCTAAAGAAGTTATCTAATTTTGAATTTTTATGGAAAATAAAGCAACTATATGTTTTATCGCTTTTAAGAAAGATATTTTTTTTAGTCTTTTTGTTTTCTATTAAACTATGTTTTTTTATCTTAGACTGTAATATTATTTCATATATTTTTATTTATTTCTAAATAATGAAAATTTTATTCGCAATTGAGAACGGCAGGCAGATAATTACTTTTCTTATTTTTTATAAAAAAAATGACTTTCAATAAAAAATGTTGTTTTGTCGGAATATATAAAATCTTTTTATGCAAAATTTAGTAGTATAATATTCCTGCTTCTGCCAAAAATGCGTATTTTTGCAAATACTTACTTTTGTAAAAAAGTATGAGTTATTAATCAAATGAATTTAAAGCAAATTTCTCTATAAATTGGATATTCAACAAGATGTAATCACTACCGCTATGAATGGTAGCCAAAGTAGTCAAGTACAAGGTAATCAGACAATGTTATCAAAAGCTGATGTCGATGCTTTTAGTCCCAAAAAAGTTATTTATACACTTTGGAAAAATAAATTTTTTATTGTGTTTTGTATTGGTTTAGCAAGTGCAATTGCTTGGTGGAAGACCTATTATGCTACTCCTGTTTATACGATAGGTGCATCTATTCAAGTAAAAGATAATAGAAAGTCATCTTCTCCAGTAGCATTACTATATTCACAAGATATGTTTGGAGGTAGCAAACGCTTATCCTCTGAAGTTAAATTTATACGCTCATACCCTTTCATAAGACGAGTTTGTGAAAAGATGGATATGCGTGTCTATTACTATCAAGAAGGCAATATTCGTACTACTGAAATTTATCCTGTCAGGTTCGCTCCATTTGAGGTAATAATAAATATTGAGGCAGATAGTAACTTGAGAGAACTTCCAAATTACAAGATAAAATTTAAAGATGATCAGACATTTTCACTCATAAATGCAGATGAAGAATGGGACAATGCACGCCAGTATAAATTTGGAGAAACTATATCTGAAAGTAGTACAACTTTTAAAATATTAAATAAAAATTTAACTAGTGGTACTGTTTATGGGTTTCATTTTACAAATCCGTCTTCCTTAGCGAGAGAATTTCTAGGACGTTTATCTGCTTATACAGAAGAAGATGCCTCGCTGATTCGTCTCAATGTAGTTTCTTCTGTACCTGAAAGAGCTAAAGATTTTATCACAACTATAATGCAAGAGTATATTGCTTATGGTTTAGAAGATAAAAATTTAGAGGCTGTTAGAACGATTGATTTTATAGATGAACAACTTTCTCAAATTAGAGATTCCTTATTTTTGATAGAAAATAAAATACAAAACTTCAAATCTAATAACAAATTTGTAGTAGGAGAAGATGCAATAGGTAGAAATTTAGAGCAATATTCTTCTTTAGAAGAAAAAAACAGAGAATTAATCCTAAAAGAAAAATATTTAGATTACTTGATAACTTATATAAAAGAAAACGATAATTATAAAGGTATCACAACACCTGCTGCAGTAGGTGTAGAGGATGGAATAGCATCATCCTTAATTGGAAGGTTAGTTGATTTACAAATACAAAGAGAAATTTTTTTAGAAAAAGGAAGTTCTAAAAATCCTTTTTTAGTAGAAATTAATATTGAAATAGATAAAATAAGGGAATCACTACTAGAACATCTTAATAATACAAAGTTGAATGATAAGATTGCATTTGAAGATATAAAAAGTAGACTCAATCTATTAGATAATCAAATGAATGCTTTACCTAGCGCAGAGCGTAAACTTCTAAATATAAATCGTCTTTATTCAATAAATGAAGAAATTTATATTTTGCTACTTAACAAACGTATGGAAGCTAGTATTGCTCAAGCTGCAGCTAGAGAAGATAGCCAAGTTCTAGAACCTCCATTTAATTATGGAGCAATTTCTCCTAATGCAAAACAAAACTATACAATTGCTATTTTATTAGGATTGCTTTTTCCAATAGGTTTTATTTATGTCCGTAATTACTTTAGAAGCACTATTGAAACCTTAGATGATGTAAAAGGTATTTCTAGTGTTCCTATTTTAGGAGTAGTAATGCATTCTAAAAAGAGAAAAAAAGAAAATAACACACCCCTTGTAAATGAACAGCCTAAGTCAGCACTTGCAGAGGCTTTTCGCTCTATTCGCTCAAATCTATTATTTTTGATTGGTCGTGTAGACAGAACAAGCACTCTAATGATTAGCTCATCTATATCAGGAGAAGGAAAATCTTTTTGTTCTGCAAATATCTCTATTTCACTAGCTTCAACAGGAAAACGCACAGTTTTAGTTGTTGCTGATATGAGAAAACCTCAGATGTACGTACCTATGCCTAATAATGAGTATAGTAAAGATGGACTGAGCACTTATCTGATAGGAAGCAAGAAATTAGACGAGGTTGTTCAAGCTACTTCTATTGAAAATTTAGATATAATTCATTCAGGAGCTGTTCCTCCTAATCCAGCAGAGCTTTTAATGGGAGTACCAATGGATGAGCTTATAAAAGAGTTGAAACAACAATATGATTATATTATAATAGATACACCTCCCTTAGGATTAGTAAGTGATGCCCTTATTTTAGGTAAATATGCAGATGCAACAGTATATATCGTACGTCAAGATAGAACTCCAATAGAAAAATTGAAAGGGTTACAACGTATTTACAGCGAAAAAATGTTGAAAAATGTAGGTATTATTTTCAATGATGTTAAGGCTCAATCTGTAGGAGTATATGGGTATGGTTCTTATGGTGGATACGGATATGGTGGATATGGATACTATGAAGTAAACGATGCTGATTTGCCTTGGTGGAAAAGAATGATAAATAAAGTGAAAAAATAAAAAAAGTCCATTGCATAAACTTATAAAAGAGTTAGCTGAGGTTTCTATTTTCAGCTTTATTAACTTTGTATCCTTTTAAGAAAATAGTTAATTCATAATCATTTTTGAAGCAATCATATTTTACTTTAAAAATTTATCTGAATCATTCCAATCTTTACACGAATATTTAGTTTATATTTAAGATTTTAATAGATTATAAATTCATTGTCTGAGTTACGAGTGATTCTAGGTTTAATTATCAAATTTCCTATAGTGCGAATAATTTTTGTGGAATCATTTTCTAATCCGTCCCAACGTAATAAAGTTGTAACTATATCAAAATTAGTTTTATGAATAATTCGTATATTATATTCATTCTTATCTAAATAACTATAACCAAATTCATTTAAGACTTCATTATACTCTTTTATGCCAATAGGTAGATTTTTTATAGAGTCTAAAAAGCTATCATAGTCATAACTCTTTGGAATGAGAATAGTATCTTCTGTATAATAAAATCCTTTTCCAATTACATCATTTATATCTTCTGTATAAATTTGATAATACATTTTTAGGCGTTTATCAGTTTTTGGGCGAAAATTAAGAAATCCACACATTCCACCAATCGTATCACATTCTGAAAGTTGACTTGTATCAATATCAAAAACACCATCAAAAGGATTGTAAGTAGGAGTTTGTTTGTAAAACATAATTCCAAAACAAAGAAGTAAAGCCAAACAGAGGCAAAATAATCGTTTCATAGTTTCAATTTATCAAAAAAACAGGAAAATCATTTTAAAAAGAGGGATTTAGTTAAAATTTAGGCATAAAAAAATGACATTACTTTCAAAAGAAAATAATGTCATTTTTAAATATATAATTTATTAATCGTTTTTTATTCAGAAGAATAAAAAGTTAGATTAAAGAATTTCAGTTACTTGACCTGCACCTACTGTACGTCCACCTTCACGGATAGCGAAGCGAAGACCTTTTTCCATTGCAATTGGTTTCAAAAGCTCAACAGTAATAGTGATGTTATCACCAGGCATAACCATTTCTACGTTTTCTGGAAGCTCAATAGCACCAGTTACGTCAGTTGTACGGAAGTAAAACTGTGGGTTATATCCTTTAAAGAATGGAGTATGACGTCCACCTTCTTCTTTTTTCAATACGTAAACTTCTGCTTTGAATTTAGTGTGAGTAGTTACAGAACCTGGTTTAGCGATTACCATACCACGTTTGATTTGCTCTTTATCAACACCACGCAAAAGAATACCAGCATTATCACCAGCTTCAGCAGCATCTAATAATTTACGGAACATCTCTACACCTGTAACAGTAGATTTAATTGGAGCTTCACCTAATCCTAAAATTTCAACTGGCTCACCTACTTTGATAGCACCACGCTCTACACGACCAGTAGCAACAGTACCACGACCAGTGATAGAGAATACGTCTTCTACAGGCATCAAGAATGGTTTGTCAGTAATACGAGGAGGCAATGGAATACCTTCATCAACTGCATTCATTAAAGCCATAACTGTATCTACCCATTTGCCTTCTCCGTTCAATGCACCAAGTGCAGAACCTTGAACAACAGAGATATTATCGCCATCAAAATCATAGAAACTTAAAAGATCACGGATTTCCATTTCTACAAGTTCTAATAATTCTTCATCATCTACCATATCCACTTTATTCATGAATACAACGATAGAAGGAACACCTACTTGGCGAGCCAAAAGGATGTGTTCACGAGTTTGAGGCATAGGGCCATCAGTAGCAGCTACTACAAGAATAGCTCCGTCCATTTGAGCAGCACCAGTAACCATGTTTTTAACATAATCGGCGTGACCTGGACAATCAACGTGAGCATAGTGACGGTTAGCCGTTTCGTACTCTACGTGAGAAGTGTTGATAGTGATACCACGCTCTTTTTCTTCAGGAGCGTTGTCAATTGAGTCAAAACTACGAGCAGCAGAGTGACCTGCGTCTGCCAATACTTTCGTAATTGCTGCAGTTAAAGTAGTTTTACCATGGTCAACGTGACCAATAGTTCCGATATTTACGTGAGGTTTCGCTCGGTTGAAGGTTTCCTTAGCCATCTTAACAAAGAATTTAAAATAGTATGAGAATAGTATGAAAAGGTAATTCTTAAATAAAACATAACCATATAATACATTGGTAGAGCCTTCGTAGAGCCAACGATGGGAATTGAACCCACGACCTCTTCCTTACCAAGGAAGCGCTCTACCCCTGAGCTACATCGGCTTATAGCATGATACAAACTTTCCATAATCTAGTCTCTTGCTTTATTTTTTAAAGGATTAGTCTAAAAATATAAAATAGAGATTAGTGAAAAGTTTGTGTCTAATTAGTGTTATCTAATGTTGCTATAAAAAATACCAATAGTTATGTATCAGATTATATTAGAGCGAGAGACGAGGCTCGAACCCGCGACCTACAGCTTGGAAGGCTGTCGCTCTACCAACTGAGCTACTCTCGCATATAAATTGAATTTTAAAATAAAATCTTAAAAATCAAAGTTTGGTTTTATTTGAAATAATACCATCTATTCCTAATGAATAAATATAAAATAATTTTTATGTAAAAATTATTGTGGGGGGAGCAGGATTCGAACCTGCGAAGAAATTAATCAACGGATTTACAGTCCGTCCCAGTTGGCCGCTTTGGTATCCCCCCAACTAGATTCGCTTAGATTTTAAGCTAAACAGTTTCTAAAATTTTCTTTAATTTAAAACTAAATTTTTGTGTTTAGTTTGTGTGTTAAAGCGAGTGCAAAAGTACAGACTTTATTTTTACAATCCAAATCTTTTGAGTAAATTTTTGAATTATTTTTAAAATTTCTTTTTAATCGCTTTAAAACTAGACTTTTACAGTTTTAATTAATTTGCTGTTTAATTTGGATAAATAAACATAGTAATTCGTATTTACTTTTTTTTGTTCCATTTTTAAATAAATTATTTGATAATAAATTTAATCTAAGAATGGAACAAATTAAGCATTAATATTTTTCAGTTCTAACCTTTCGTTAGCAATGATTATTTGTCTTCACTTTCTTCCTTACTTGGATCGGAAGGATTGGTAACATCGTTTTGCTCAAGTTGTGAACCACCTAATTGGCTAGGATCAACTTGTTCTTTTGCTTTTTCTACATTTGGACTAACATAATTTGGTGCTTCTGCATCAGTAAGTAGAGTTGCTCCAATACTTCCAACAAAAACAATAGCTATAAGTGTCCAAGTAATTTTTTCCATTATGTTAGTGGTATTTTTTGCTCCCATGATTTGGTTTGCGCCTGCGCCTCCAAATTCTTTAGAGATTCCACTACCTTTTGGCTCTTGTGCTAATACTACGACCATTAAAAGAATGGCAACAAATAGTACAATGCTAATTAAAACGTATAACATATATTTGTTTCTTATTTTGTCTCTTGAGTTTCAAATTTTGTTTAGTCAAAGTTCGTTTTTATCTCTGACTCTCAAATTATATGTTTCTGTTTTAAGAAAATATTTGAGAGCGCAAAGAAACTACTTTTTTAGGGATTATCAAAAAAAATAATGAAAATAGTTGAAATTTCATTTAAAAACTCTACTCAAAATCTTCATACAATAAATATTTTTTTCTCATTATTTTATAATTTTCTAAGTCTTTTTGCCATGTTGCTTTAATTTCTTTTTCTGTTAAGCCTTCTTTTATTTGAACTTGTAATTTATCGTTTCCTGCTAGTGTATTAAAATATGAATTGAAAAAAATATCTTTTTTATTTGCTAATTCCTTGTCTTTCATAGTCTGATAGAATTCTATTATTGGTTTTAAAGAAAAGTTGTTTTCTAATTTTTGAGTTTGGTACTTAATTCCATAACAAAGTTTGTTTTCCAAAGGAGGATATTTTGCACCTTCGTTTGGTTTTGGTGTAAAAGAAATAGTAGAGTTTTGTTTTGGAAAATTAGGATGTCCAACTGCTTCAAAAGGAAAGTCTGTTCCACGTCCTACACTCATTGTAGTTCCTTCAAAAAGGCACAAAGACGGGTAAAGTAGAATAGAGTTTTGAGTTGGAAGATTTGGAGAAGGTGCAATGGGCAAATTATATTTGTCTTTATGAGAATAGTTTTGACATGAGATGATTGTTAGATTTTCGCCTAATTGCACTTTAGCTTTTGCTTCATTTTCTAGCCATTTTTCGCCTTCTATCATTTGTGCAAGTTCGCCTATTGTAAGTCCATGAACAATCGGAATAGGGTGCATTCCTACAAAAGATTTATACTTGGATTCTCTGATAGAGCCATCTACATAAAAACCATTTGGATTTGGTCTGTCTAATATTATAATTTGTTTTTTATATTCGGCAGCAGCTTCCATACAATAGTGCATTGTACTTATATAGGTATAAAAACGTGCGCCTACATCTTGAATATCAAAAATTAAAACATCAATATTTTCTAATTGTTGTTTACTAGGCTTTTTATTTTTTCCGTACAATGAAATAATATCAATTCCTGTTTTGGTGTCTTTTCCATTTTTGATAGTTTCTCCTGCGCTTGCTGTTCCTCTAAAACCATGTTCGGGTGCGAAGATAGTTTGTATGTTTATGTCACTTTCTAATAAAAAATCTACTAAATGAAGAGAATCAGTTTCTGAATAAAGGACAGAAGTATGATTGACAATCATTCCGACACGTTTATTTTTAATTAAATTAAAATATTTTTCGGTTTGTGCAGCTCCTATAATGATTTGACTGATATTTATATCTTTTTCTGACTTAGTAGAATCTTGAAAAGTTGTTTCTGTGTTATTATTTTCTTTTGATATAGCTACTTTATTGTTGGAGCAAGAGAAAAGTAGGAAAGAGAATAAAAATAGATAAAAAATAATTGAATTCATTTTTTTTAATTTGATTTAGTAAATAGCTTGTTTTGTTAAGTATTTATTTAGAAATAGCTGTTATTTGAGGGTAATTTATTCAACAAATATAAAATGTCAAATTGCTCAAACTTTTTTGAAAAATGCGTGTTTGAAAACTAGTTATTGTTAAATCTTCAAAAATTGTTATTTTTAGCATTCAATTACAAAGATTTTTTTCTGCTGTATTTTTGATTTTTTTAATTTAAAGATTCCATTTTTTCAACTGAAACTTTTTACCTCGTGAACAAACAACAAATTATAGAACAAATTAAGGATTATTTCGGAATAAATGCACTTTCTGAACAAATACGAATTTATGTTACCCTACAATCTGAAAGTATCAAAACTTCTGTTGTAGATAGTGGAACAAAAGCAATTCATGGAGCTATAAAAGGAGCAGGGTTTGCTTTTTTGGGACTTTGTATTTTTCTGTTTCTTAATTTGATGCTTGGTTTTGGAATTAGTGAATGGTTTTTTAACTCTCGTTATTGGACAGGTTTTTCAATTCTTACAGGTTTTTATATCATTTTAGCCGTTATTTTTGCTTTTATGCAATCTATGATTCAGAAAAAAGTAGAAGATGGTGTGACAGATGGAATAAAAGGAACTCCTTTAGAACTCAAAACTATTCCTCAAATTTTGTATCCAAACTCTACTACTCGCAAGAATATTGAAAAAGGAATTATGAAAGAAGATGTTCGCCACGAAAAAGTAAAACCTGCAATTACGGAAGAAGAAGCTAAAAAAGCACTTATAGAACAAGTTAATGAAGAGACCGAACTACGTAACGAGCAAATTAAAAATCAAATAAAAGGAGAGTAAGTGAATGATAAATTATAAACTAATTCCTTAAAGTTTCATTTTTTAAACTTTTTTTTACTTAAACTCATTTTTCAAACTATTTTCATCTCATGAACAAACCTTTAGATTTACATAAAAAAGAATTGGAAGAAATGCAATTTGCTCAAAAAATTGCTTTAAAAGAACAAATTGAAGATACCAAAAATATAACAGGCAATGTAGCCAAACTAGCTCTTATTGGAGGAGCTTCGGCTTATGTAGGTATAAAACTTACAGGCTTTATTTTTGGTAAATTGACAGCTAAAAAGAAGAAAAATAGAGGCAATAATGAACCACAAATTGTGTATGTTCAAGCACCTCAAAATAACACTGCTCAAACAGATGTTTCTCCTAAATCATTTATGAAAGGCGTACAAGCATCTTTATTAGCAGCTTTGTTTCCTGTTGTGACAAGTTTTGCCAAAAAAGCAGGAATGAAAGCTGTTGAAACGTATTCTGAAGGATTATTTGAGAAATATAAGTATAAATTGAAAGATTTATTTAAATAGGTTTTATATCATTGGTGTGGATAAAATATATTTAAACTTCTTTGGAAATAATATAATCATTTCTTTCATTGGAATGAATGACTATCATTTCTGCAATAAAACCAGCTAAAAAAAGCTGTGTTCCGATGACAATAGCAAGAAGGGAAATATAAAAAAGAGGAGCATCAACTGGTTCACGACCATGAATTCCAAGTAATTTTTCTAGGAGCAACCAAAAGGCAATTCCAAATCCCATAAAAAAAGAAAGCAAACCGAATGTGCCAAAAAAGTGCATCGGTTTTTTCTTGAATCTTGTAATAAAAGTAACTGAAAGCAAGTCTAGAAGTCCATTGGTAAAACGTTCTAAACCAAACTTTGTACTTCCAAATTGCCTTGCTCGGTGTTCGACTACTTTTTCTCCAATTTTTGTAAATCCATTCCATTTTGCCAAAACAGGCAGATAACGGTGCATTTCTCCATAGACATTGAGCGTTCTGACTACTTCAACTTTGTAGGCTTTCAGTCCACAATTAAAATCATTTAATTTTATTCCTGAAAATGCACGAGTAGCAGCATTGAAAAGTTTTGTAGGAAGTGTTTTTGAAAGTGGGTCATGGCGTTTTTTCTTCCATCCTGAAATCAAATCATAGTTTTGATTTTTGATTAAATCATATAATTCTGGAATTTCGTCTGGACTATCTTGTAAGTCTGCATCCATTGTAATCACAACTTCTCCTTTTACAATCTTGAAACCTGCATCCAAGGCTGCCGATTTTCCATAATTTCTTGAAAAACAAATTGCTTTTACATTGTCATTTCTCTTTCCTAATTCTTCGATTACATTCCACGAATTATCTGTACTTCCATCATTAACAAAAATAATTTCATAAGAGAAGTTATTTTCTTTCATTACTTTGACAATCCAATCATGTAAAGGAGGAAGTGATTCATCTTCATTAAAAAGAGGAATAACAATTGAAATTTGTAAAGGATTATTTAAAAAAATTGAAGAATCAGACATATTTCTTGGTAGATTGAAAATAGATTAAGAGAAGTAAAATAATTCCTATATTTTTGTTTGACGATATTTGTCTAGGCAAATTTACATACTAAAATAGATAAACCGTCAATTTTATATTATTTTTATTCAGACTCAAAGTTTGACCTATTTTATATTATGAAAAAAACAACAATACGTAGGGCTACTGAAAAAGATGTTCCTCAAATTTTTGATTTGATTGTCGAACTAGCTATTTATGAAAGAGCAGAACACGAAGTTACTACAACACCTGAGCAAATGGCTATTGATGGATTTGGAGAAAATCCTTCTTATGGTGCAATTGTGGCAGAGCAAGGTACTACAATTGTAGGCTTTTCACTGTTTTATATTCGTTATTCTACTTGGAAAGGTCGTTGTCTGTATTTGGAAGATTTTTTAGTAAACGAACAATATAGAGGTGAAGGAATAGGCAAACTTCTTTTTGAAGCAACTATTTTGGAAGCCAAACGTCAAAATACCAATATGATGACTTGGCAGGTTTTGGATTGGAATACACCAGCTATCAAATTTTATGAGCAGTGGGAAGCTACTCTTGATGGAGAATGGATAAATGGAAAATTTTATCAAGACTACTTAGATAACTACAAAGTAAGGTTTCTAAATAAATTAGATCAAAATAAGGTCTTATTAGATTAAAAACAGTTAGTAATAGACTAAGTGTCAATATCTTATTTGCTTCCTCTAGCATTTGGAGTTTCATTTCTCGTAGGAGGGGGACTCATGTCCAAAGGACTTGGAAGTTCATTGAGACTTTCAGTAACTCCGAATCGTTTTAAAGATTCTTGATTATAGGCGACGGCTGCAAGTTCGGGTGTATCAAAAACACCTAAATAAATCCGTTCGCCTTGATCATAGATAATGGCTCTATATTTTTTACCATCTTTCGAAACACCTCTATAATTATTGGGAGTATGATTCGTTTGATGGCGACGAAGTTCTGACATAGTTGCCCATTCTAAATTCTCTATCTGACAATTTAGTTTATTTGAATCTAACATACGTACAAAAAGCCTTTTATCAGTATCTTGCTTTTTGATGAATGTATCTGCCAAAATTTTGTGCATATAAAGAGTCTGAATTTTGCCAAACTTCATTTGTTGAAGCACAGCATAACCAGCCGAGTGTAATCGCCAACCTTCATGAATTCCTTTTTTACGTAAGTATAAAAAACCTTGTCGACAAAGTTTTACTTTTTTATCAGAGTTGGTAAGATCAATATGCATGACAGAATAGAAATATTTTTAGTAAAATAACAGAATATCAAATTTTTAATAGAATTTTGATTCTTTTTTGCTTTTCAGACTAAACAAAGGCAACTAGTTGCGCAACAAAAATACAAAATTTAAAGCAAAATTAGGTAGCAAGTGTTAGTAAATAGTTATTAATACAGCATTTAATAAGCTATTAAACCAATACTTATTAATCATGACATAGTTGTTTTTATTACTATTCTGTCATTTTTTACTTATTAATAAGTTAAAATGCGAATACATTTTTTAGCTATTCTCAATATTTTTTATTAATGCTGGAGTTGCCTCTGGTATAGGAAGCGAATCACTATCTTTTATAGTATTCAAAATAACCATTGTTTGCATATTATCCACTTCTGGGATTTCACTAATTTTGTTCATTATCAAACTTTGATAGGAATCAATGTCTTTAGAAACTACCTTCAAAACATAATCACTAGAGCCTGTAACATAATGACATTCCACAATTTCGTCAATTTCTCTTACTTGTTTTACAAATCTTTCATTACTTGATTTATTGTGCTTGTTTAATTTTACACTGACAAATGTAGCTACTCCTAAACCCAATTTCTGAGCATCAAGGCGAGCATGATAACTTTGGATATAGCCAGCATTTTCTAATTTTTTGACACGTTCCAAAGTAGGCGCAGGTGAAAGGTTGATGTCTTTAGAAAGTTGAGCATTTGTAATTTTGGCGTTTTCTTGAAGAATTTCCAAAATCTGTTTATCAATTAGATCTATTTTATAATGAAGTGCCATAGCTAATATATCAGTTTATAAATTTGATGATACAATATAAATTAAAATGTAATAACGTATACAATGAGGTAAACGTTTTTATTGTAGTGCAAAATTATATAAAACTTTAATTAGATACTAACCAAATAAAAGAAGTTTTGAAACAAAATAACATTATATTATTTTGAATAGCTGTTTTTTAGGGCTTTCAAATACGTTATTTTATGTATCTAAGGGTAGCCAAAAGAAAAACGTACTTCCTTTACCTACTTGGCTTTCTACCCAAATTTCACCTTTGTGAGCTTCTATAAATTCTCTACAAATGGCAAGTCCCAAACCAGAACCTTTTTTATCTACTTGACCTTCAGAGTCAGGCACTTGAAAATATTTTTCAAATACTTTTAAATGATACATCTCACTAATTCCTTTTCCTTTATCATTTACTGAAAATATAACTCCTTTATTATCAGGATAGATGCTTAATTTTACTTCAGATTTCTGAGGAGCATATTGTATGGCATTAGTTAAGAAGTTGATAACAACCCATTTTATTTTATCAGTATCTGCGAAAAAAACAGGTAGATTTGGAGCAATGTCTGCTTCAACATTTAAGAATTTTTGTTCAGCAGCTACTTTTATAGCCTGTAATACATAATTTACTAAGTTATTAACTTCAATAGGTTGTAGATTTACTTTTATTTTACCAGATTCTATTTGAGATAATTGAAGAATTTCTCCAGTAAGTGCAAACAAACGTTCAGTAGCTTGTTCTATATCACCAATTAAATCGGCTTGGTCTTCATTTAGTTCTCCTAATCTTTTATCTCTCAATAATCCTAAGCTAAGTCGTGTGGCAGCTAAAGGGGTTTTGAGTTCGTGAGAAATGGTAGCTATAAAGTGTGTTTTTGCAGCATCCATTTCTGTAAACTTTGTAACGTTTTTGAGAAGAATAATGAGACCAGATAATTCGTCTGTTTCTGGAAGACTCATAACTTGTCTTGAGAAAAACAAATCTCGGTCTGCTGAAGGCACTTTAATTGTTTTTTCGGCAAATAATTGTCCTTTTTCTATATCCATTAAATCTACCATTACATGATAGAGAACATCATTATTGACAAGTAAATCAGGAATATAAATATCTACAGCCTCTTCAGAAGACATATCAAGCAAAATTTCAGCGACTTGATTAATAAAAATAATTTTGTTTTGTGCGCTTACACCAATAATTCCATCTTGAAGATGTTCAATAATGGTTTCTGTTCGTTTTTTCTCAATTAATAGTTTTTCTAAATTTAAGTTTTCAAACTCAGCTATTTTAATAGACATTTTATTGAAAGAGGTAGCTAATCGTGCAAACTCATCTGTAGAACCCACATGCAAACGCTTTGTATAATTTTTATTACTCATCTCTTCTAAAGCTAAGTAAAGTTCATTCAAAGGTTTTGTTAAATAAACAGGAAAGTAAAAAATAAATCCTACTGTAATCAGAACACAAAATCCTCCAATGATAGCCATATAGAGAAGAGCTTCTTCTGTACTTCTTTGTATAAAGTCATTTCTTTGAAGTATTTGATTTTGATTTATACGTCTTATTTCATTTATATTTTCTCTAACAGGAAGCATATAAGTTCTCAAATCGTCAAAGTAAAGATTCATGTTAGGAAGTTCAATGGTCGTATCTTCCAATATTTCATCAAAGCGAGAAACATACTTTATAAAATTTATATTTAAAGAATCTATATAAGCACTTGCTGTTTTGTCATTAGACTTTTGTTGTAAAGAATCTATATATTGAAGGACTTCTTTTTTTGACTGTCTATATTTGTCTTTGTCTACACCTAAATTTGAAAGATATTTAGATTGGATAGCTGGTAGTTCTTGATAACTATCTGTCAACATACGGACATAACGAACAGAACGATAATTTTCTTCAAGTAACTTATCAGATTCTCCTGCTAATTTGGTCAAATAAAAGACAGCCACTCCACTAATAAGAATAATAATTCCTAGTAAAAAAAGTAATCCAGTTGTTATACGTGTACGAAGAGATGATTTGAGTGCCATTTATTAAAACAGATAAGAAAAAATGTATCTGAAAATTGAGTAGTTAATTAGAATATTTTTTCAAAGTCAATTATAAATTCAATTACATTTATAGGTAATTCTATCAAATATACAATAAAAAGAAAGTGTTTTACAAAAAAAATATTTATGCTTCCTTCTTTTAAAAACGCATTGTATTACAAACTTGTTTTGAAAAATTCAAAATAACTGAAAGAATACCTAATTCAAATTATACTGTTTTTTATAATAACTTCTTCAGAATCCAAATTTGATTAGAATTAGGTTATTCAAACTCTCTAAAAATTGTTACTTTTGCATATTGATAAATAAACCAATTTGATACTCATTCGTTTTTACAACTTGTCAAAAATAATATGGAAATCACGACAACCGAAACAGCACAAAAACTTGGACTTACAGCAGAAGAATTTACCAAAATTGAAGAAATCTTAGGTAGAACTCCCAATTTTACCGAACTAAGTATTTTTTCGGTGATGTGGTCAGAGCATTGTTCTTACAAAAACTCTATCGTTTGGCTCAAAACACTTCCAAAAAAATCAGATAGAATGCTTGTAGAAGCAGGAGAAGAAAATGCTGGTTTGGTAGATATTGGAGATGGTTTGGCGTGTAGTTTCAAAATTGAATCACATAATCACCCTTCTGCTTTAGAGCCGTATCAAGGTGCTGCAACAGGAGTAGGAGGAATAAATAGAGATATTTTTACGATGGGAGCAAGACCTATTGCTCAACTAAATTCACTTCGTTTTGGTAATATTACTTCTCCAAAAACACAATGGCTCGTTCGTGGTGTTGTAAAAGGAATTGGAGATTATGGAAATGCCTTTGGAATTCCGACAGTAGGAGGAGAAGTTTATTTTGATGAGTGTTATAATGTAAATCCTTTAGTAAATGCCTTTTCGGCAGGAATTGTAGAAACAGATAAAATAGCTTCTGCTATTTCGTATGGAGTAGGAAATCCAGTTTATATTGTAGGTTCTGCCACAGGAAAAGATGGAATTCATGGGGCTTCATTTGCCTCAAAAGATATTTCAGATGATTCTATAAAAGATCTTCCAGCCGTACAGGTAGGTGACCCTTTCCAAGAAAAATTGCTTTTAGAAGCAACTTTAGAAGCCATTGCAACAGGTCATTTGATAGGAATTCAGGATATGGGAGCAGCAGGAATTACCTGTTCGACTTCCGAAATGAGCGCAAAAGGAGAACACGGAATGAAAATCTATTTAGATAAAGTTCCGACAAGACAAAAAAATATGCAGCCTTTTGAGATTTTACTTTCAGAATCACAAGAACGTATGCTTATTGTTATCAAAAAAGGAAAAGAAGCCGAATTGCAAGCTATTTTTGATAAATGGGATTTGAATTGCGCTCAAATTGGAGTAGTTACAGATTCAAAACGACTAGAATTCTATGTAAATGATGAATTAGTGGCTGATGTTCCTGCCGATGATTTGGTTTTGGGAGGTGGCGCACCAGTTTATCACAGAGAATATACAGAACCTGCTTATTTTAGTGAATTCCAACAGTTTCAAATTGATGAAATAGAAGAACCTGAAGACGAAAAACTTCCTGAAATTGCTAAATTTTTAATCGGTCATCCAAATATTGCTTCTCGTCGTTGGATTTCAGAACAGTACGATTCTATGGTCGGAACGGCAAATACATCTACAAATCAACCTTCTGATGCAGCCATTGTAAATGTAAAAGGAACAAATAAAAATATCGTTATTTCGGTAGATTGTAATTCTCGGTATGTAAATTCAGATCCAGAAAAAGGAACAATGATAGCTGTTTCGGAAGCTGCAAGAAATATTGTTTGTAGTGGTGGAGAACCTGTTGCGATTACAAACTGTTTGAATTTTGGAAATCCATATATTCCAGAAGTATATTGGCATTTTGTAGGAGCAATAAAAGGTATGAAAGCAGCCTGTGAAGTTTTCAAAACACCTGTAACAGGTGGAAATGTGAGTTTTTATAATCAATCTTCTGATGAAGGTCCTGTTTTTCCTACTCCAACAATCGGAATGTTGGGGCTTTTGGAAGATATTAATCTCAAAATGACACTTGATTTCAAAAATGAAGGCGATATTATTTATCAATTAGGAACATCAAGAAATGATATTTCTTCGTCGGAATATTTGTATTCGTACCATAAATACAAAGCCTCTCCTGCGCCTTTCCTAGATTTGAAAGAAGAATCAAGATTACAAAAAACGATTTTAGAACTTATCAAAAACAAACTTATTGTTTCTGCTCATGACGTTTCGGACGGTGGACTTTTCGTAACACTTACAGAATCAGCCATGGCAGCCAGTAAAAACTTAGGTTTTTCTGTCAAGACTACTTCTCATAAAGTACGTAAAGATGCTTTTTGGTTTGGAGAAAGTCAGAGTAGAGTTGTTGTTTCGGTTTCTAAAGAAAAACAAGAAGAGTTTGAAACACTACTCAAAACTAATAATGTAGACTTTTCAAATCTTGGAAGCGTAGTTGCTGAAAAAGTATGTCAAGTAGATGGAAATATTTGGCTTTCAGTAGATGATGCAAAAGAAGAATTTGAAGCTACTTTGCCGAAGTATTTGAATTAATTTTATTTTGTATAACAGACTTCCCAGTCTGTTGAATTACAAAGTAAAACAAAAAAGGATATAGAATTTTTTATGATTCTGTATCCTTTTTTTGTGGATTTTTATCTTTCTAACTAAAAAATAGAAGTTTTTTTTAGTTTATAGCTATATATAAACAAGGCACTTACTGAAAATCAATTTTTTGTTTAGGTTAAAGGTCTTGACACGTAGATAGTTAAGTATTGATTTTCTTAAACATACCCTAATATTTATCATTTTCATAATTTAGTTATAAATTCTGATAAATAGCACATTAAAGTAGTTTTTTTATTATTACCATCTTATTTAGCATTACTACAGCAATATTAAGTATTCTATTAAAGAATTCAATTTTATTAAATAATAAATTTTATCGTGTTCATTAAATCTGAGATATTAATATTATGCAAATTTTTATTTCGATATAAATCGGAAAATTATAAGAATAGGCTGAAAAAATAGCTTTATAGTTAATAAAATATCATTCAATTAATAGAAAACAATAATTTATAAAGATGCTTAAAAAATCAATCAAAAAATAATTATATTAATTTTAATAGAAGTAAAGAGATTTGTGTAATATTCTGTAAAAAATAGATTTTGTAGAATTAAATTTTAAAAAATGTTGGATTTAAAGTTTTTTATGTATATAATTGCAGCAAGTTAATATTTCATACACCAGTTAGACTGGATTGAAATACTGTTTCATTTAACATAAATTTAAAACAGACTTTAATTAAGCATTTTTACCCCTTTACAAAATTATTATTATGCAACTCAGAAAAAAATTAGGTTTAGCAACCTTGCTGGTAGGGCTTAGCTTTACAGCTTACGGACAAAATCAACAGGAAAAAGTCAAAATTCTTTCAGAAACAAATGTTACCAAATTAAAAGAAATTGCTGCAACCAAAACTAAACTTTATGAGCAGCGTAAAGCGCAAGCAATTATTTTTGCTAAAAAGAAAGGATTAAAAGTATTTCAAACATTGAAAGACGGAAGAGTAGCCGAATTGCAATTTATAGATAGATTTGGAAATCCAGTATATTATGTAACCTCTAGCAATCTAAATGCTGCCAAAACTACTCGTGCTGATAAAGTTTGGTCAGGAGGAAGTTTAGGTTTAAATTTGAACGGACAGGGAATGATTGTGGGAGAATGGGATGGTGGTCCTATACGTGCTACTCACCAAGAATTTGGAGGAAGAGTTACTCAAAAAGATGGTGTACCTTTTACCTCTGCCAATGGTAACAATGACCATGCTACACACGTAGCAGGTACAATGATGGCAGCTGGTGTAAATACAAATGCAAAAGGTATGGGACATCAGGCTACCCTTTGGGCGAACGAATGGAATAATGATGAGGCAGAAGCAACAAGCCAAGCAGCACAAGGATTAATTCTTTCAAATCACTCTTACGGATATGGAGCTCAATTTCTTTCTACCTATCAATTTGGGTATTATGATGAACAAGCTGCTACATGGGATGAAATTACTTACAACGCACCTTATTATCTCCCTGTAAAAGCAGCAGGTAATGATAGAGGAAGTTATAATACAAGTAAAGGTGGATATGATTTAGTAACTGGATTTGCTACTTCAAAAAATGCACTTGTGGTGGCAGCCGTTTCTGCTGTAACTAATTATACAGGAGCGAATAGTGTAAATATGTCAAGTTTTAGCTCTTGGGGACCAACAGATGATGGACGTATCAAACCAGATATTTCAGGTTGTGGTGTAAGCGTGTATTCTACGTCAAGTTCTGGAAATACATCATACAATACAAAATCAGGTACATCAATGGCAAGTCCTAATGTAACAGGAACACTATTGCTTATCCAACAACATTACAAAAACTTAAATAGTGGCAACTTTATGCGTTCTGCTACTTTGAGAGGTTTGGCTATTCATACAGCTGACGAAGCAGGTAGTGCAGATGGACCAGATTATCGTTTTGGTTGGGGATTATTAAATGCTGAAAAAGCTGTAAACCTTATTACAAGTAAAGGAACAAGTTCGGTAATCGATGAAAAAACATTAGCAAATAACGGAACATATACATTACAAGTAACTGCAACAAGTTCTGCTCCTTTAGAAGTTACTGTTTGTTGGACAGACCCTAAAGGTACACCAGTTTCGGGTAATCAAGTAGATAATGGAGCTGTTATGCTTGTAAACGACTTAGATGTGCGTGTAACAGGAGGGGGAAGTACAAGTTTTCCTTGGGTATTGAATCCAGCATCACCAAATAGTGCAGCTACAAAAGGCGATAACTTTAGAGATAATGTAGAAAAAGTATATATTGCTAATCCAGTAGCTGGACAAACTTATACAATTACAGTTTCGCATAAAGGTTCTTTACAATCAGGCGCACAGGCTTATTCATTAATTGTATCTGGAGTTGATTTAGGTGGAACAAACCCTACAACTTGTGCCGTTCCTAGTGGATTAAATTCATCAAATATTACTAATACAACAGCTACACTTAGCTGGAATGCAGTAAGTGGAGCAGCAAACTATGACGTTCGTTTTCGTCAGGCAGGAACAACTACTTGGACAAACTTAAACGGTAACACTTCTACTTCAAGAAATTTAACAGGACTTACAGCAGATACAAACTACGAATTCCAAGTTCGTACAAATTGTTCTGCTTCTTCAAGTGCATATTCTTCAAGTGCTACCTTTACTACAACTGGTGGTGTAGTAGTTCCAACATACTGTGTTTCAAAAGGAAATAATAGTTCTTACGAATGGATTGCAGGAGTACAAATTGGTTCTTTCAGCAACACGAGTGGAAATGATGGTGGTTATGCAGACAGAACTTCTACAACTGTAACCTTAGAACAAGGAAGTGCAAATGCTTTAACACTTACTCCTGGTTTTTCTGGAAGCACTTATAATGAATACTGGAAAATTTGGGTTGATTTCAATAAAGATGGGGATTTTGACGATGCAGGCGAACTAGTTTTTGATGCAGGTTCATTAAGTAATTCTGCTGTATCTGGTACATTGAATATTGCTTCAAATGCAGCTACTGGTACAACACGTATGAGAGTATCTATGAAATACAATGGTGCACAAACTGCGTGTGAAACTTTCACGTATGGCGAAGTTGAAGATTATACTGTAAATATTCCTAAAGGCTCAACACCTTCTTGTGGTCTTCCTACTGGTTTAGCTACTTCAGCAGTTACATCTAGCTCGTTTACAGCATCTTGGTCAGCAGTTAGTGGTGCAGCTTCTTATGATGTACGTGTACGCACTGGTGGAGGAAGCTGGTCTTCTTTTAATAGCACTTCTACTTCTCTTAATGTAACAGGAGCAGCAGCTTCTACAGCTTATGAAATTCAGGTACGTGCAAACTGTTCAGCTGTTAGTAGTGAATACTCTTCAAGTGTTTTTGTTACAACTTCTGCACCTCCAGCATTAAATTACTGTGTATCTAAAGGAAATAGTGTTTCTGATGAGTGGATTCAGCGTGTACGCTTAGGTTCTATTGATAACAACTCTGGTGCAAATGGTGGATATGCAGATTTTACAAACCTTTCTACTACACTAGCAAAAGGAAGTAGCTATACAATTACAATTAATCCTGCTTGGGCTAGTAGAACATATAGTGAAGCCTACGATGTATGGGTTGATTATAACCAAGATGGCGATTTTGACGATGCAGGAGAAGCTGTTTATACGCTTAGCCGTACAACAAGTACACAAGTAAGTGGTTCGTTTACAGTTCCTTCGTCTGCATTAGGTGGCGCAACTCGTATGCGTGTATCAATGAAGTATAATGCAAATTCTACTCCTTGTGAAACATTCTCTTATGGTGAAGTAGAAGATTATACAGTAGTAATTAACTCTGCTAATAAAGCAACCTTTAACAAAGCACAAGCTAGTTCGGTAACTACTCAGACTGATGTAGTTTCTGCAAGTGCAGATTTTGCTTTTGTTGCTTATCCAAATCCTGCAAGTTCTTTATTAAATGTTAAGTTAGGTTACTTTGGAGTTAATTCTGAATTAGTAGTATATAGTGTTACGGGTACAGAAATAATACGTGCTTCCCTTGATAAACAAAATACTACTCTTGATATTTCTAAACTTGCAAGAGGAATGTATATTTTGAGCGTAAATAATGGACGTGAAGTCGAAACAATCAAATTTATAAAAGAGTAAAATCTTAAATTTTATATAAACCAAAAAAGGCGATTCTATTTTGAATCGCCTTTTTTTTGAATAACACAATTAAAAGTTTTTGATTTGTGTGCTTTTTATATAATCTGTTTTGCTTATATTAGATTTGTGATTTTTAGTGTAAAATAGCAAAATACAAATGCACGGCTGGAAGCCGAATACACATAGCTCACTCGTTAAAAACGAGCGAGAGCCATTTTAATCTTGCGAGGGATAGCTGGGCATAGTATAAGACTTGATATACCTGTAGGGCAATAAATAAAATATTATGAAAATTCAAATTGTATTTGTATTGTTAGTTCTTGTTTTAGGTTGTTCGAACGACCAAAACAAAGAACAAAACGACTATAGAAAAAAAATAGAAATATCATTATCTAATAATATAGACAATTTATTTCTTGGTTCGAGTTTTAATATTAAGAGCAAAATAAAAATACTACAAGATACTATATTACAAATTGGCTTAGAATCTTCTCCAAACGATTATATAGTAAACAGTAATTTTAGAAGTTTTATAAGCTCTTATATAGTCTATTTGATAAGTGATACAACTACTCAGTATAAAAGATTCGAAATAGATTTTTTCTTAGACGGTGGAAGAAATACTGCTGGCAAGACACGTAATGTTTACACACAAAATCATATCGAGTACATAAAAGATGATTATGAAAGGTGTATATTCTTAAAAAGAATAATATCATATGCTATAGAGAGATTTGATGAAGGAAATGTATCAATATATAACTCTCATTTAGAATCTTTAAATGCTATAGCTGATCAGAAACTAGAAACTGATTTCTTTTCATTGATTATAATTTTGTGTAGTAAAAAAAAATATTCATTAGAAAGTGATAATTTAAGACTTCTTTACACTATGATATCTGCTACAATAGATATGAAGGGAGAACAATATTCTGCAGTTACTAAACTTAAAAAATGTCGGGAACAGATAAAAGATATTTATGAACTTGTTTAAGAATGGTGATTTATTTTTTTAAAAAGAGGTCAAAATAGTTATACTTGTAAATCATCACATTTTCAATCTAACTATTTTTCCCTCTATGTACGTAAACTTATCAAAAAAATTTATAACCGAAAATATTTTACCTTATTTACATCAATTTACAAAAGGTCGTCGTATAAAAGTAGCTCTTTGGCGTATTATCCAAGCCATTGTGTATCGCTTAAAATCAGGGAGTCAATGGCGAGAACTTCCTATGAAACAATTTTTCGGAAACTTATCAATTAGCTGGAATACAGTATATTACCATTATAATAAATGGTCAAAATTAGGAAGTTGGAAGAAATTATGGATCAAGTATTTAGAAGATTATCGTGGAGAATTAGATTTTTCTATTTGTCAGCTAGACGGCAGCCACACTTCAGCTAAACGAGGAGGAGAAGGTATTGGATATTCCAAAAGAAAAGCAGGAAAAACAACCAATGCACTTTTTCTAACGGATAAAAATGGTATTCCAGTAGCGATGTCTGTTCCAAGAGCAGGCAATCATCACGATGCTTTTGAACTTGAAAAAAATATGCAATCTATGATAGATGATTTGAATGCTTCTCAAATTAGAGAAGGAGGAATTTTTCTCAATGCTGATGCAGCCTTTGATACACAAGCCTTTCGTTCTTTTTGTAATCATTTAGATATTGTAGATAATATAGATTTTAATAAAAGAAATAAAAAAGACCTTGATAATCAACCATTTAAAGGTGAAGAAATGTATGAATTGAGATTCGTTATTGAAAGAACTAATGCGTGGTTAGATGCTTTCAAAGCCTTAATTATGAGGTACGAAACTAAAATTCATACGTGGCAAAGTTTACACTATTTAGCCTTTACTTTAATATTTGCCAGAACTAGAAAAAAACATTCTTAAACAACTTCTATAAAATAATATTTAATGAAGATATAAAAATTGATTATGAAACACAAATAAAATTAAAAATGTCAGGAAAAAATATGCTTGTAAAATAACTCCCGTTCGTCGTAGTCTTCTAATTAACCAGTTGCTCGTAGTGTTCCAAAATAAATTTGTTAAGCGTTGTCTATTGACTACGATTTATCAGTTTGGCAAATCTTCAGATTTGTGAGTGGTGGTATTTTTGTATTTACTTGAAAGTATAAGTCTAAAACTTTCCAACTGAGTAGGATAGCGATACATAAATCCAAAAAAGTCCCAGTCGTCGCTCGTAAGATTGCCATCGCTCGTTTTTAACGAGTGATTTATAGGTATTTGGCTTGTAGCCATGGTTGTTGTATTTGTTTTTCTTCTGCCGTTGTCGGTGTCCCACCGACGACATATTTTCCCAGTTCTTGCTTAGTGCAAGCCAAGTAAGAAATCCATATTCAACTTCTAGAAAGTATTTTGCATTCCAATAGCAAAATGTGTATCTTGGATTTCATTTATAATGAAACTAAACGAAATAAATTTCCAACTCAATTATGTTGATAGAACAAAGGAAAAACAGGATTTTGGATTTATTAGATAAGATAGCAGAAGACAAGATATTAGCTTATTTTGAAGATTTGTTATATAAAATGGTGCAAGAAAGTGCTATTTTGCGTTATGCAAAACCTTTACAAGACAAAATAAATCTTTCATCACTTATTCAATCTCAAAATTATAAAACTGAAAATGTTTTGGCTTTACATGGTGTCTTAGATGATGACGAGCCTTTTGAAGAATTATTGAAGGAATTGTAAAGCCTAAAAATGAAATTCTGCCGTTGTCGGTGTTTCTCCGACAACACATTTTCCCACTTTCCCAAAAAAAGTTCCCCACTCAAAAAAATAATTGAAAATAATTGAGAATTTTTATACTAATTGTTTGGAAGTCTGTAAATTATTTGTACCTTTGCATTCCCTAAAGGATACTATACGTGAACAAATTGTTGTCATTTAATGGCAAAATAAGTTGTTCATTTGCGTACAAGTCCTTTTTCAAAATCGCTTTTCTTTAGCTTTTCTTCATTCCACAATGATAAAAGCTGTTAGAATATACTAATAAAAAAATCTTTTAATTAAGATTACTATTAAAGAATTTTTTGAGAAAGAATCCAATACGTGTGAATCTATTTCACATAGCATCTAAAGTATTTATTAAATACTAAAGGGATTTGAAAAGCGTAATTTAATCTCACTTCTTTTACTCATTGTAGAAAGAACTACATTATATTAAGTTTTTTGAAAAGGTTAAGATTCCTAATCCGAATCTATCCTTTAAAAGAAAGCTTTTTTTGTTGTTTGTCTCTGAATGAAAGAACAGAATAAAAACGTAATTCATAATTGATATTTTGAAAAGATTTGATTTTGTAAGATTAATTCATAATTCAATTATTCGTTTTTCTCAAAAATCATTTTCAAATTTATCTTTTTAAAGACCATTAAACGCAAAAGGAGTTATGTTACAGCCTAAGCGCACCAAGTTTCGTAAACGTCATAAAGAAGTACGTCGTACTAGAGGTATTGCTCAACGTGGTTTTTTGGTGGATTTTGGTGATTTCGGTATCAAAGCCTTGGAGCCAGCGTGGATTACTTCACGTCAAATTGAAGCAGCTCGTATTGCCGTTACTCGTGCAATGAAGCGTCAAGGTCAGGTCTGGATTCGCATTTTCCCTGACAAACCAATTACCAAAAAACCTGCAGAGGTTCGTATGGGTAAGGGTAAAGGTGCTCCTGAATATTGGGTAGCTCCTGTCGTACCAGGTACAGTGCTTTTTGAAATTTCGGGTGTAGATAAAGAAACAGCTAGTGAAGCATTGCGCCTTGCAGCTCAAAAATTACCAATCAAAACTAGATTTGTAACTCGTATTGATTACGAAGCATAAACCTAAGTAACGATTAAGGTAAATCTAAAACATCTTAACCGACCCTTATTTCAAAAAAGTTATGACAATTAAAGAAACAAAAGAAGAAATCAGAGGACTAGATGACGCAGCCTTAGCTACTAAAATAGCTGAACAACAAACTGCTCTTCAACGCTTGAAATTTAGCCACGCTATTTCTC
Organism: Bernardetia sp. Wsw4-3y2; assembly: GCF_037126295.1. NCBI lineage: Bacteria > Pseudomonadati > Bacteroidota > Cytophagia > Cytophagales > Bernardetiaceae > Bernardetia > Bernardetia sp. Wsw4-3y2. The sequence continues at coordinate 2,732,661 of NZ_CP147017.1, forward strand.
AAATTGAGAACCCTTCAAGTATAAGAGATGCAAAACGTATGGTAGCTCGTCTAAAAACTGAACAAACAGCAAGACAAATTGCTAAATCTAAGTAATTACTTATTTATAATATTGAGTAATTATTTCTAACAGTATTCTGACTATGGAACAACAACCAACAGTACAAAACACTGAGCGTGCAAGCCGTAAAGAACGTATTGGGATTGTCAAAAGTAATAAAATGACATCTACAATTACTGTTTCGGTAGAGCGTAAAGTGAAGCACCCATTATACGGAAAGTTTGTGAAGAAAACTTCTACATTCATGGCGCACGACGAAGGCAATACTGCTAACATCGGAGACCGTGTTCGTATTATGGAAACAAGACCATTGAGCAAACTTAAACGTTGGCGTTTGGTCGAAATCTTAGAACGTGCTAAGTAATTGTATGTGTTTTTAATAAAAACTACAATAAAAAGCCTTTCTAGTTTTGTCTTAAAAGATTTTAACTAATCTATTAAAACAAATCAATCTAAAAATAACGTTACTTTTTTTGGTTATTCATTTATAATCAATTTTAGTAGCACATCGTTTCACTCTCTAATTATTATTGAGCGATGATTCAACAAGAAAGTCGTTTAGCAGTTGCTGACAACTCTGGAGCAAAAGAAGTTTTATGTATTCGTGTATTAGGCGGTACAAAGAAACGTTATGCTTCTGTAGGAGATACAATTGTCGTTTCTGTTAAATCTGCAATCCCTTCTGGAAATATTAAGAAAGGTGCAGTTTCGAAAGCAGTCGTAGTGCGTACCAAAAAAGAGATACGCCGCAAAGATGGTTCATATATCCGCTTTGAAGAAAATGCAGCAGTATTACTAAATGCTCAAAATGAGCCTCGTGGTACTCGTATTTTTGGTCCAGTGGCACGTGAACTAAGAGATAAAAGATTCATGAAAATTGTTTCTTTAGCTCCCGAAGTACTTTAAATTCAGAAAGATATTTATCAGACACTTTCAGAAGTGTCAGATAATTAGAAATCTAGTAAAAGTCTTCTTTAAATTATTAAGTGTTAGACACTAATGTACTAATTGTACAAATCCTTACGGATTATGAAAAAGAAAAACACTCAAAAATCTGTCAAACTTCATGTAAAGAGGGGAGACAACGTAATCGTAATTGCGGGCAACCACAAAGGCGAACAAGGAACAATTACTGAGGTAAAAGTTAGTGAGCAACGTGTTATCTTAGAAGGAATTAATATGGTTAAGAAACATATTAAACCCTCTGCTAACAATCCAGAAGGTGGTATCATCGAAATGGAAGCTCCTATTCACATCAGCAACGTAGCGCACGTAGATGCCTCTGGCAAAGCTACTCGCATCGGTCGCAAAAAAGATGAGAACGGTAAGCTTGTTCGTTATTCTAAAAAAAGTGGTGAAATTATTAAATAGTTATGGCAACACCTCGTTTAAAAGATAAATACTTCAATGAAGTAGTTCCTGCTCTTAAAGACAAATTCGAATTCAAATCAGTCATGCGAGTGGCTCGTTTGCAAAAAATTTGTATTAATAGTGGAGTTGGAAAAGCTGTTTCAGACAAGAAACTCATCGATACTGCTGTAGAAGAAATTTCTACTATCGCTGGACAACGTGCCGTACCTACCTATTCTAAAAAGGCTATCTCGAACTTTAAACTTCGTGAAGATATGCCAATTGGTGTACGTGTAACGCTTAGAGGCGATCAGATGTATGAATTCTTAGACCGTTTAGTAACAGTTTCAATGCCTCGTGTACGTGACTTCAAAGGTATTAGCGATAAAGGCTTTGATGGTCGTGGAAACTATACATTGGGCGTGAAAGAACAAATTATATTCCCTGAGATTTCAATTGACAAAGTCAAGCAAATTACAGGAATGGATATTACCTTTGTTACTTCTGCTCAAACGGATGAAGAAGGGTTAGCTCTTTTGAAAGAATTGGGTATGCCGTTTCGCACTTAATAATTGCTGAACGCAACTACTGGATTCAATCAATTTTGAACAAATCTGACTTTATCTAAATCTATATTTTTATCTAAATTTACTTTAATTTATTCCTAATAGAACAAAATTAAGCTAGAAATTTAAAAATATCGTTTCAGAACCAAGCCTAATTGAAGTTCAAATCTAATAAAGTTCAAATCCAAATCTAAGTCAATCATACATTATGGCTAAATCATCGATGATTGCACGTGAGCGTAAACGCCAAAAATTGGTAGATAAATACGCTGCAAAACGTGTAGAACTCAAAAAACTTGCAAAGGACGGAGATGTTGAGGCGCAAATCGCTCTTGACAAACTTCCAAAAGATTCTTCTCCTGTTCGCTTGCATAATCGTTGCCGTTTGACGGGTCGCCCTCGTGGCTACATGCGCCGTTTTGGTATCTGTCGTGTCGTTTTTAGAGAAATGGCAAACGACGGAAAAATACCAGGCGTAACCAAATCAAGCTGGTAATACTTTTTACAAGAACTAGAATAATTTCGAATTCTTTAGAACCTTTACAACATTTAGGGAATAAAAAATTAAGTTCTTTTTTCATATTTCCTGAATACAAACCTTGAGGGAATGACAACGGATCCTATTGCAGACTATCTGACTAGACTCAGAAACGCAATCAAAGCTAATCATAGAATTGTGGAAGTTCCAGCTTCAAAATTGAAGAAGGAAATGACTAAAATTTTATATGATAAAGGCTATATACAAGGCTATAAATTTGTTGATGCTCCTGTAGGTGCATCTATCAAAATAGCATTAAAGTATCATCCTGCTACTCGTACTCCTGCGATTACACACTTAGAGCGTGTAAGCAAGCCAGGTCTGCGTCAGTATCGCAAAGCAAGTGAATTACCACGTGTACTCAATGGATTGGGTATTGCTGTAATTTCTACTTCACACGGCGTTATGACTGACAAAGAAGCTCGTACAAACAGTGTAGGAGGAGAAGTGCTTTGCTACGTATATTAATATTGCACTCATTTCATATAATTCGTATAATTCATTTAGGTTTTTAATTATTTGATTTATACTCTTTGTAGCAAAACTAATTTCTGTTAATCGCTAAAATGAAAATTGTTACAGAACTATAAAAACAGTAATTAAATTATCTAATAAATCTGATAGAAAATGTCACGAATTGGTAAAAACCCAGTTACTATCCCTAGTGGAGTAACTATAGACGTTTCGGAAAACACCATCAAAGTCAAAGGTACAAGAGGCGAGCTTTCTCGCACTATTGACCCAAGAATCACTGCTAAAGTGGAAGATGATAAGTTGGTTTTCGAACGTAAAGACGAAGAAAAACAGACTCGTGCTATGCATGGCTTGTACCGTTCATTGGTACAAAATATGGTGGAAGGCGTTTCTAATGGCTACAAAACTCATTTAGAGCTTGTAGGTGTTGGATATAAAGCAGAAGCAAAAGGTCAAATCCTTGAGCTTAATTTAGGTTACTCACACGCTATCTTTTTGCAAGTGCCAAAAGAAATTGCTGTAAGTGCTGAAATGCTTAAAGGTCAGAACCCAAAAGTTACCTTAGAATCTAGCGACAAAGAATTACTCGGACACATTACTGCCAAAATTCGTTCTCTTCGTAAAGTAGAGCCGTATAAAGGTAAAGGTGTACGCTTTGTAGGCGAACAGGTTCGTCGTAAGGCTGGTAAGAGCGCAGGTAAATAATCATTGACAAATTATTTACTTATTTATATAAATTGTCGGGCTCTTTTAAAATGGAGCAGACAATTATCTTGACTAAGAATTTAATTTTGATACGATAACTTCGTGTTCCTTATTTTGAGAAATTTTATAATAAACTAGTATCATGGCAACTACCGCACGTAAGAGTCAGCGTCGAACACGTATTAGACGTAGTATTCGTAAAAAATTAGTCGGAACAGCCGAAAGACCACGTCTTTCTGTATTTCGCAGTAATAAATATATTTATACCCAGCTCATCGATGATGTAAATGGGCATACCCTTGTGAGTGCTTCTCTCAAAGATATTGACGCTGAGAAACACATCAATCAAGAATTATCGAAACAAGTAGGCGCAAAACTCGCTGAACGTGCTAAAGAAAAAGGCATCGATAAAGCAGTTTTTGATCGTGGTGGTTTCTTGTATCATGGAAATATCAAAGCAGTAGCAGAAGGCGCACGAGAAGGTGGACTTCAATTCTAAACCCTTTGCAACCTAATAAATTATGGCAGCAAACGTAAATACCGTGAAAGCGAGTGAAATAGAACTAAAAGAAAAAGTAGTTACTATCAACCGTGTAGCGAAAGTAGTAAAAGGTGGTCGTCGTTTCAGCTTTGCAGCATTAGTTGTAGTTGGCGATGGCAACGGTGTAGCAGGTTATGGACTTGGCAAAGCTAATGAAGTAACAGATGCTATTCAAAAAGGTATAGAAGACGCTAAGAAAAACTTAGTAAAAGTACCTATCATCAGACAAACTATACCTCACCCAATTATTGGGAAATTTGGTGCAGCTAAAGTAATGCTTAAGCCTGCAACACCAGGTACAGGAGTTATTGCTGGTGGTGGAGCGAGAGCCGTATTGGAAGCAATCGGTATCGAAAATGTACTTGCTAAATCTCAAGGCTCAAATAACCCAGGAAACGTAGTTCGTGCTACTTTTGATGCATTATTGCGTATGCGTGATGCAAAATCAGTTGCTGAGCAGCGTGGTGTTAATCTTACCAAAGTTTTTAATGGGTAAGTAGAATATGCAGAAAAGATAAATGGTAATTGTCAAGACACCTTAAAGGTGTCAGACAATTCAATTTTTAGAAGATTCTGTTTTATTTAATTACCAAAAACTATTTAGTAAAATGGCGAAAATTCGTATTACTCAGGTGCGTAGCTCAATCAAACGCCCAAAAAAACAACGCCTAACTTTGCATGCTTTAGGGCTTCGCAAAATGCACCAAACCGTAGAACAGGAAAATACTCCTAATATCGTCGGTATGGTAAAGGCAGTATCACATTTAGTAAAAGTAGAGGAAGCATAAGGACAAAATTCATTCTTGTTATAATTTTAAAAGTTATAGACAAAATGATTGGAAAAAGTTTTTTTTTCCTACCTTTGCAACTCACTTAGCAAATTCCTTATTGAATAGGCAGACATACGTTTTGTTCCTTTATAAGGATTTTGTCTTTTAATTCATTATACTTTGCTCAAAGCGTTTAGCCTATAGAATTATAGAAATACAAAACAAAACTTATTTAAGTTTTGGTATTAATAGATTAGGAAACAGCGAGTTTTGAGTAAATAAAAACTAATCTAACTGATGAAACTTCACCAATTAAGACCTGCAAAAGGGGCTGTAAAGTCTAGAAAAAGAGTAGGTCGTGGACAAGGTTCTGGACGTGGTGGTACTTCTACACGTGGACACAATGGAGCACAATCTCGCTCTGGTTATAGTCAAAAACTAGGTTTTGAAGGTGGACAGATGCCACTTCAACGTCGTGTTCCTAAATTTGGATTCAAAAATCCAGGTCGTGTAGCTTACAAACCAATTAACTTGGACACTCTCCAAGAACTTGCTACAAAGAAAAATACTAATGTTATCGATGTAGAATTATTAGCTGCAAATGGTTTAGCAGGAAAAGGCGATTTAATCAAAGTATTGAATCGTGGAGAACTGACTATGGCTATTGAAGTTACTGCACACAAATTTTCAGCTTCTGCAAAAGAAAGTATTGAAAAAGCAGGTGGAAAAGTTACTACTCTATAATAAACAAGATAGAAAAGCCGATTATGATTTACCAAATGTAGTTCGTAATTGGCTTATTTTGCTTACATTTGTTTATTAGATTACGGATTAAAATACAATTTATACTAATTACTATGTTTATTAGTGCTTGTTTAGAATTATTTCTGAGAGCCTATAAAATTTAGTAAACTAGAAAAAGAATTATGAAGAAGTTTTTTGAAACTATAAAAAATATCTTTTCTGTAAAAGAACTCAAAGATCGCATCTTCCTTACTTTGGGATTATTAATGGTCTTCCGTTTAGGTTCTTTTATTGTTTTGCCAGGTATTGACCCTAGCAAACTTGAAAAAAGTACAGGTGTTTTAGGAATGCTTAATGGTATTCTTGGAGGAGCTTTTGAGCGTGCCTCTATTTTTGCTTTAGGTATTATGCCTTATATATCTGCATCAATTATCATTCAACTTCTGACTGTGGCTGTTCCGACATTCCAAAAAATGCAGAAAGAAGGAGAGTCGGGACGTAAAAAGCTCACTCAAATCACTCGTGCACTTACTATACTTATTACTATCGGACAAGGTTTTGCTTATCTAAAAGGAACTGTTCCTATAGATGCAATTATTATTGACCAGACATTTTTCTTAATTTCTTCTATTGTCATTCTTACATCAGGAACTGTTTTCTGTATGTGGTTGGGAGAAAAAATTACAGATAAAGGAATTGGTAATGGTATTTCACTTCTAATCATGATAGGAATTATTTCACGTTTTCCTACTGCCATAGTAGCAGAAGCTACTTTGAAAGGAATGGGAGGAATATTTATCTTTGTTTTAGAAATATTAGCTCTTTACCTAGTGGTAATGGGAGTAGTTCTTATCGTACAAGCTGTGCGTTATGTACCTCTTCAATATGTAAAGCAAGTAGCAGGTCGTTCTCAAAAACAAATGCTTACTCAGAAAAAACGTTCTGCATTACCTCTTAAAGTAAATGCAGCAGGTGTAATGCCAATTATCTTTGCTCAAGCTCTTATGTTTTTGCCACCTTTGGTAGCAGGAGCTTTCCAAGGAGAAGATACACCAAATGCTGATTATATTGCAAGAGTATTCTCTGATTTTACGTCATTAGAATATAATATTCTTTTTGCTGTCCTGATTATTGCATTTACGTTTTTCTATACAGCAATGACTATCAATGTTCAGCAAATTTCAGATAACTTAAAAGATAGTGGTGGATTTGTACCAGGGGTTACACCAGGTGAAGAAACTAAAAATTACTTAGGTAAAATTTTGGATAGAATTACTCTTCCAGGTGCAATCTTTATTGCTATTATAGCTGTTCTTCCTGCTATTGCAGCAGCAGCTACAGTAGGAGATCAATTTGCTCAATTCTATGGTGGAACTTCTCTACTTATTATGGTAGGTGTAGTTTTGGATACCCTTCAACAAATTGAGAGTTATTTATTGAATAAAGAATATGACGGACTAATGAATACAGGAAATGTAAAAGGTCGTCAAGCTCAACCAATGAATTACATATAAATCCAAACAAAAGTGTTATTTTTTTATTAATATAATACGATTTTGTGAGATATTATAAATACAAAGCATCAAGAATCGTCTTGGTGCTTTGTTTGTTTTTATGATATAGAATTCAAATTAACCCTAACTTATTATCATTGATTCAAGTTTTACTAAACTGAATCATCTTATTTCTTTTATTCTTATTGCTATCTATACTTGATAATTTGATAAGAAAACTCAACTGAAAAATGGGAAAACCAATATACAAGACAGCTCAAGATTTAGAAAAAATGCGTGCAAGTGCAGATTTACTAGGACGCACACATGCAGAAGTAGCCAAACGTGTTATGCCTGGTATTACTACCCTTGAACTTGATAAAATAGCCTTTGAATTTATAAAAGATAATGGGGCAGTTCCTAGCTTTTTAGGACTTTATGGATGTCCTAGTTCTTTACTTACTTCTGTAAATGACCAAGTAGTTCATGGATTGCCTAATAATCGTCCTCTAAAAAATGGAGATATTGTTTCAATTGACTGTGGTGTTTTACTTAATGGTTTTCACGCAGATAGTGCTTATACCTATGAAATTGGAGAAGTAAGCCTAGAAGTGAAAAACTTATTGAAAGCAACTAAAGAAGCTTTGTATTTAGGAATTGAAAAGTTAGTCTATGGAAATAGAATAGGAGATATAAGTAATGCTATTCAAAAACACTCAGAAGGAAAAGGATATTCAGTGGTAAGAGAATTAGTTGGACATGGAGTGGGAAGAAGTCTGCACGAAGGACCCGAAGTACCAAATTTTGGAAAACCTAAAAAAGGAGATAAAATAAGAAATGGATTAGTAATAGCTATTGAACCAATGATTAATATGGGTTCAAAAGCTGTTGTACAAGCCTCTGATGGGTGGACTATTATGACTAGAGATGGGAAGCCTTCTGCACACTTTGAGCATACTGTAGCTGTGGTAGATGGAAAACCAGAAGTTTTGACAACCTTTAAATATATCGAACAAGCTATCAAGATTTTTCATAGTTAATTCTATTCTAGTTATTCTCATAAAATCTAACAAATGCTTATTTCGGAGTATATAAGAAAAAATACCCCCTTGTTAATTTCTACTCAAGTAGATGAGCGAGAAAGTCAATCAACTTTACGTTTTTTGATAGAAGACACTTTATCAATAAATAGAATTGATTTTTCTACTCACTTATTAAATCAAAAAGAAATTGATTTATTAAATCAAAGTATAGAACGATTGAAAAATAATGAGCCTTTACAGTATATTACGAGTAAGGCTCATTTCTATGGATTAGAGTTTGAAGTTAGTCCTGCCGTTTTGATTCCAAGACCTGAAACTGAAGAACTTGTTCATCAAATTTTAAAAGATTTTGCAGATAAAAAACTACAAATAGCAGAGAAAAACAAGCACACTTTCTTAGAAGTGGGAACAGGAAGTGGCTGTATTAGTATTGCTCTTGCTAAAAACTTACCTCACTTACATTTTATAGCTATTGATATTTCAAAAGATGCCTTAGATATAGCTCGTCAAAATGCGAAAAAGAATAATATAACTAATATAGAGTTTATAGAATTAGATTTTCTTCAAGAAGATTTCAGTGAAGTATTTTTGAAGTATCCTCAATTAAAAAAAATAAATCATTTAGTCAGTAATCCTCCTTACATTAGGGATTCTGAAAAGAGAGAGATGAGTAGTAATGTACTTAATTTTGAGCCACATTTGGCTCTCTTTGTAGAAGACAAAAAACCACTTGTTTTTTATGAGGCATTAGTTAAATTTTTTGTATACAATGTAAATAATAAAGATGGCTTGCTTTATGTTGAAATAAATCAATATCTAGCAAATGAAACAAAAGACCTTTTTGTGAGTTTTGGTTTAGAAAACTATAGAGTTTTTAAAGATTTACAAGAAAATTCAAGATTTATAAGAGCTTGTTATACCTAAGCCCAAAATGTGTTTTAGAAGATAAAATATCATATTTTATTTCATTTAAGTTTTTTGAAATAAAACATCCATCAATTTTTTTTAAAAAAGATGATTTTTTTAGATAAAAAGCCACTATTTTTTATTAAATTATGTTTTTTTGGTTTAAATTTGCGAACAACTATCTTTGTGTTTTCATAGGAAGAAAAATTAGACGTTATATTGTACAAATTCAATTAGAATAATTATCAAGTATTCTAAGAAGATTATAATAATTAATTGCTAGTAAATAAATGAAATAATATATATAACAATGTTATTTTAAATAATTTCTTTCTAACAAACCCTATTATTTTAAACAAATTTTTCAAAGTGTTTATATACTAAAAAATTCAATAAAGATTTAATTTTATCTTGATTTTGGCTTATTTCTTTGATAAGTATCTAATTAAAAAGCGATTCTGTATTTGTTTTTACGTATTTTTGCGTTATATTTTTACAGAGTACACTAGATTTTTAAATACATATCAAGACCAAAAGTAGAAATCAAACTAACTAAAATAGTGCAATTGAAAAGGTAAATTGAAATAGAGTAAACTGAATCTTAAAATAAATTCTAGCGATTTTTAATTTTAGTTTCAACTTGTTTTTAGATTACTTTTTAATAAATTTAGTAGAATTTTAGAATAAAAATCTATTTTATTGGAGTTTATGTTGAATTATCTCAACTTATTTCAATATAAAGTTGGTGTCTTTTATAGTATTTATTTTCTTTGTAACAACTTAACCTAATCGCTAATCTCAATCTAATACCCTGATTATGAAAAAAGGAATCCGTAACCTGAGCTTATTGCTCATGTTTCTTTTGGCTGGTACATTCGCTAAAGCACAAGATGCTAATACGACAGCCGAAAGCGACGACAAAGCAAAAGATGGTGCTACAAGCATCTACGAACAATGGCATGACCCACAACGTTTTCGTTTACCACCTGCCGTAAATCAACTTCTCACTGACGAAGTTTCTCCTGCTATCAGTCGTGATGGCAAAACACTCATTTTCCAGTCTAACCGTGGAAAAGCATGGAAAGGCTATGGTCTTTATATGACTACTCGTGACGACAATGGCAAATGGACAAAACCAACTGCATTGGAATCAATCAACTCTAAAGCTGGCGATAGCACTGTAATTGCTGGTCCATTTTTAAGCTATGATGGAATGAGCCTTTTCTTTTCTTCTAACATGGAAGATACTAAAGGAGGAATGGATTTGTATGTAGCTACTCGTGAGAGTATGGACGGCGAATTTGGTGAACCTACAAACTTAGGTGACGTAAACACAGCTGATTACCAAGGTTATCCAACTGTTTCGGCAGATGGAAATCGTCTTTATTATATGCAACGTGCTGAAGGTGCAGAAAATGATACTGATGAAGCAGGTTCTACTGAAGGAACTGAAGCTAAAAAATCTAAAAAAGAAAAAGTGTGGTGTTATACTGCAATGGTTTCTAGTCGTTCGGCTGATGATGTATGGTCTGCTGGTACAGAAGTAGTAGGAGCTATGAATGAAGATTGTAGCAAAGCATTTCGTATTATGCCTGATGGTGAAACAATGTTTTATACTTCTATGAGAGAAGGTGCTAAAATGCAAGGTCATACAAAAGGTATCCGTGCTGATGCTAAAGATTTTGATTTGTTTATGTCACGCATGGAAGGTGAATCTTGGGGTGAGCCAATGGCTGCTGATTTTGCTAATCATCTTTCTGCTGAAGGTTATGTAAGTATGGCACCAGATGATGGAGCACATACAGTTATGTATTTTGATGCTGACATGAATGCTTCTCGTGAAATTTTTTGGACATTAGTTCCTCCAGGTTTTGCTCCTCGTAGAGTAATGATGGCTCGTGGTAATGTGGAAGATTCTGTAACAGGAGAGCCTGTTTATACCATCATGAAGTTTGAAAATCAAACTCGTCCTTCTTTAGGATATGACCGTTACAATGACGAAGAAACTGGTAAATTCTCTACTGTAATTACAGAAGGAAACACTTACAAAGTAAGCATCGATCATAAAGATTATTTACCATATACATTCACGTGGGATTTCACTAATGCTGACGAAATTACTAATCTTTACCAAAGAGTACGTTTAGTACCTAAAGGTGTTGAGGTTACTGTAACTCTTCTTGATGCTATTGATGAGCAACCTGTTGATGCAAAACTTACAGTGAAAGCTGCTGATGATACTAGTATTGGTGATGTTGAAAAAACAGGAACTGGTAAATACGAAGCTCGTCTTGAGCCAGGTCAGGTTTATACATTGACTGCTGAAGCAACAGGAAATTATATGGAAGAAGTAGATACTTTAGACCTTACTCAAGCTCAGTTTGGTGATAAAGTAAATAAAATTCTTTACTTACTTGATGCTACTAAAATTAAGTTTGATAACATCAACTTTGCAACAGCTCGTTGGGATTTGAATGCTGAAGCAACAGGTGAATTGGACAAAGTATATCAATTCTTGAAAGATTATCCTAAAATGAAAATCCGTATTGAAGCACATACTGATTATCGTGGTGGTGACTCTTACAACCAACGTCTTTCTCAAAATCGTGCAAAATCTGCTTTGGATTACTTAGTTTCTAAAGGAATTCCTACTGCTCGTTTAGAGTCTGAAGGATATGGTGAAGCAAGACCTACTGTTCCTAATGAAGTAGATGGAAGAGCTAATCAAGCTAACATGGCTATCAACCGTCGTGTAGAGTTCAAACTTGTTAGATAATAACACTTTGAAATTCTAAAATACACTCTAAAATTAAATCTAAAACCTAACTAGATTAAATTTTAATTAAAAGACCAATTATCTATTTTGATAATTGGTCTTTTTTTAGTTTATTTATTGATTATCAGTAAGTTATACTGTTTTTAAAACGGATGTATTTTTTTATTTTTGTAACTAAACATCTATCTATACGTTAATACTTAGTTAGTAACCCTTATTTAGACAAGTTAGATTTTGAAATTTATGTTTTATTTTATAGAGAGTGATGTAAATCTTCATTATAAGTGCTTTTTTAGTTCAAAAAACTTTTATATTAATTATTTTTTGGTATGCGTATAAATTTACCACAAGTCAGAAATACTATTTTTTTATTATTTACCACTATCATTTGTATAGTGTTTTTTCTATTGCCAATAATCAGTATTGCTCAATATCTTCCTGATAATTTTGATAGTATTAAACCCTTGGGTAATAAATTAATGATTAAAATAAAGCCAAATAGTAGTAATAAGCTACAACAGGTTGATTCTCAATTCAAAACTCAAAAACTAGAAAGACGATTTAAAGTTCCAATTCAAAATTCCAAAAATCCTTCTATCAAAGCAATTCAAGCTAATGCTATTCGTCTGCAAGATTGGTATGAGGTAGAAATTTCGTCTTCTTCATCTCTTCAAGAAGCAATTCATTATTATCAAAATCAAGATTTTGTAGAATATGCAGAACCTATCTATCCTAACTACATTTTAGCACCACCTTATATTCCTAATGACCCTTCTATGGCAGCACAATGGCAACTAGATGTAAGTCAGTTGTATGCAGCTTGGGGATTACATAAAGGAGATAGTAATACAGTTATTGGAATTGTAGATACAGGAGTACATTATATACACCGAGATTTAAAGAATCAAATTAAAGTTAATTATGCTGAAAAATATGGACAAGCTGGAATAGATGATGATAATAATGGATTTGTAGATGATAGTTTAGGATATAGTTTTGGGTTTATGTCACCTGCCTCACATGATTTTCAAGGACATGGAACGGGGGTTGCTGGTATGGCTGCTGCTACTACAGATGATGGTTTAGGTATAGCAGGAACAAGTTTTAATTGTCGTATTCTGCCTGTTGCTGTCCTTTCTCCTTCCTATCAAATTGTAAATATGTATGATGGGATTTTGTATGCAGCTGAAAATGGTTGTAAAGTTATCAATGTTTCTATTGGTCGTCCTAATTTAGGTTTTCAGTGGGAACAAGATGTCATTGATTATGTAACCCTTGTTAAAGATGCTTTGGTAGTAGCTGCAGCAGGAAATACAGCACAAGAATTAGATTTTTATCCTTCATCTTATAATCATGTACTTTCGGTAGCACACTCTGACGCAGGTGATAATAAATTTTCAGGTGCAACTTTTAGCAATTATGTAGACGTAATGGCACCAGGAGCTAGAGTTCTTACTACCACTGCAAATGGTAGTTATAGTTATGCTTGGGGTTCGTCATACGCTTCCCCATTTGTAGCTGGTATTGCTGCTTTAGTACGTTCAGCATTTCCTCATTTATCAGCAGACCAAGCAGGCGAGCTTGTTCGTGTAACATCTGATAACAAATATCATTTACCTGCAAATGTACCCTATTTTGAAAAACTTGGTAAAGGCAGAGTAAATGCTTTTAGGGCTTTGAATGAACAAAGTAGTGCAAAATCTATAAGGATGAACAATACTTCTTATTTTGGTAGAAATGGACAAACGGCTTTTTCTGGAGATACAATTACATTAGAAGCTGATTTTATTAATTATTTGAATCCAATTACTCAAAATGGAAAAGTTATTATTTCTACGTCTTCTCCTTATATAGAAATTTTAGATAGTGTATTTAACACAGACATGATGGCAACTATGCAACAGAAAAATAATGCTGCTGTTCCTTTTCGTTTTGTGGTTAGTCAGAATGCACCCTTGGATTTGAATGTAAAGTTTCGTTTAGGTTTTTCAGATACAAACTATTCAGATTATCAATATTTTAGTATTCCTGTTAATGCTCCTTATTTAGCTATTCCATTTAATACTATAAATTTTACACTTACAGGAAATGGGCGTGCAGGTTTTTATGATATTTATAATAGTTTGGGAAAAGGAATTATGTCAAATAATTCTCAAACTTTGCAAGAAGGAGGATTAATTATAGGTAAATCTTCTACAAATGTTTCAGATAATGTTTTGACAAATATAGGAGGCATTGTTAAAGATGATGATTTTAAAATGATTGATATTCCTAGAATAACAGAAAAAACACCATTTTTTACAAAAGCTACCTCAAAATTTGCTGATACATTAGGTACACTTATTCCTCCTGTGGGCGTGAGTGTAAAACATACTGTAAAAGGACGCACAAATACTCCTCATCATCAATATATTATTTTAGAATATGAGTTTACAAATGTAAGTGGAGCTGTAATGGACTCTATGAATGTAGGTTTGTATTATGATTGGAATTTAGGAGATTACACACGCAATTTTGCAGATTGGGATACTAATCGTCAATTTGGTTATGTATTCGGAACGGGTACTAGTGGATATGCAGGTATAAAAGCAATTAGTTCCAATAAAACCTATTTTGCATTAGATTTTCAAAATGTAGGTGGAAATAATATTAATGTAAATGACGGTTTTACTTCTACTGAGAAATATCAAAGTATTTCGACAGGAGTGGCAAGAAAACGTGCTGGATTTACTACTAGTGGAGGAGGAGATGTAGCTCATATTGTAGGAACAGTTTTAGAAAATTTTGGAATAAATGAAACTCGTAAAGTTACTTTTGTTGTAATGCTTGCTCCTACTTTAGCTGCACTTAGAAATGCACATGATGCTGCTGTTTTGGCAACTAATACATTGTCATCTATTTCACCAACTCCAGTAGTAAACAATACACTTTGTGAAAATACTTCTTATACAATTACACCACAAGGAGGAACAAACTTCAGACTTTATGATATAGCTAACACACAAATACCTATTCAATCAGGTACTTCTTTTACACTTACACCTGCTGATTTAGGACGTACTTTTTACGTAACCAATACCGATTCAGTTTTGGAAGGAGATTATACATTACTTCGTTTTAGCGCACGTACTGCTGTGGCTAATTTTAGTTCTCCTTCTCAGGTTAATTTGGATGAAATTAATGCTATTAATTTTACTGATGCAAGTCAGAATGCTGTTTCTTGGATGTGGGATTTTGGTAATGGACTGACCTCTAATTCACAAAATCCTTCTACTACCTATTCTAGACAAGGAGCGTATTCAGTCAGTTTAACAATAACAGATATTGCAGGTTGTACGAGTACCATAGAGAAGCAAGTACAGGCTGTCCGAAAGTCACCTGACCCTATTGTCTTTACTAATTCACAACAATCTTGTGATAATACACCCATCGAAATACGTCCTTCTGCAACTGGAACTAATTTCAAGTTTTATGATTCTGAAAATAGACTTTTAGCAAGAGGTAGAAGTTACATTGTCCCTCCAAAATCTATTGATAGTTTGTATATCAGTAATATAGATTCTGCATTGGAAAGTAATAAAGTTTTAGTAAAAATTCAGTGGGTAAAGTTAGATGCTGATTTTACAGCAAATCCTAGACAAGATACACTTCTATATGATAATGTATTATTTCAGAGTAGCTCTACAAGTGACTTTTTTATCCAAAATATAACTTGGGACTTTGGTGATGGTTCGCTTAACAAAACGGGAACAATTGTAAGTCATATGTATGCTGCACAAGGAAGTTATACTGTTAAAATGACAATTAGGAATCAGTTTGGTTGTACTAAGGTTGTAGAGAAGATATTCCATGTGGGAAAAAAATCTCTAACTCCTTCTATTGCTTCTACTATAAAGGTGTGTAGAGGAAATAGCCTCACAATAAGACCAAATGGAGGGACAATATTCAATTTTTATTCTAATTTAGACTCTTTGCCTATTTCACAAGGACGAGAGATTTCATTTGCTCCAAATGCTATTCTTCCACCTATCTTATACGTTACAGGAGCTGATTCTTTGATTGAGAGTGATCCTATACAAACCTATTTGCAAGTAGTTAATATTGCACCAAGTTTTGATTTTTTAAGGGAACTTTATCTCAATGAAAATACAGATGTTAGATTTACAGATAATACTGCAACTGCTGTATCTTGGTTATGGGATTTTGGAGATGGAACAACTTCAACAGAACGAAATCCAATACATACATATCATGCACAAGGTGATTATATGGTCACATTAACTGTTAAAACAGCAGCAGGATGTCAAGGAACAGCTTCCAAAAGTTTGCTCGTCTTTAGACGTTCTCCTCAACCAATTGTGAATGATTTATTTGTATGTAGGTTTGACTCAACTACTATTGTACCACAAGGAGGTACTTTATTTAACTTTTATGACTTGCCTACAAGCTCTCGCCCTGTACACACAGGAAGAATATATAATGTCGGTTTTATAAGCCAACCAAAAGATATTTGGGTTACCAATTTGGACTCTGCCTTAGAAAGTGTTCCTGTAAAAGTACACATCGACTTTAGTCGTCCTTCTTCTGATTTTGAAATGAGTGTAACTGATACACTTAATCTTTTTGAACAAGATACTTTATTTTTAAAAGACAAAAGTAATAGTTCGGTGTGGTGGTATTGGAATTTTGGAAATGGAGAAATTGCTATGACTCAAAATACCCAAACTATCTATAAACAGCAAGGAGAGTATCAAGTTATTTTGATTACTAGAGATACCTTAGGTTGTATAGATTCATTAAGTCGTAATTTAGTCGTAGTAGACAAACCTGTAATTACTGGAGGAGGTTCTAATACTAATTATCAAGTGTTAGTGTATCCTAACCCTGCTTCTGACTATCTCAATGCATATATAGAATTACAAACAAGTGATGAGGTAATGATTCGTATTTATAATAGTTTGGGACAAGAACTAATTACAAGCCCAAAAGAACAGATTACCAAGAAACGTTTTGTTTTTGATGTTCGAAGACTTACAAAAGGTGTTTATTATGTTCAAATAGTTATGTCAGACAAAGTGGTGAATAGAAAGGTCGTATTAGAATAGATTGATTATTATTAGAAGTATATAAGTAATTGGGCAGAATTTACATATAACAAAACCCACGATTTTCATCGTGGGAAAAGAGAATCTGAAAGGTGGAAAATACACTCTAATCTATCCCATAACTAAAGTTATGCGTTTCATAAAAAAACTCATATTATTAAAAATATGAGTTTTTGTTTTGTATAATTTTTTCTAATTTACAGCTAAATTTAGAATAGCAGAATAAAAAAGGAGCTGATGTATTTTCCATGTATCCATTGCTCCCCCAAATCTTTTCTCCCAGTCTTCGTCTTGATAATTCATTAATTCTTCTTTTTCTTCATCTGAAAGAGCCTTTACAGATATATCTTCATAAAACTTCATTTGAAATGGATTCCATGTTTCGGCTTCTGAACCAAAAAACGTATTCCATTCCTGAATAGGTTTTGAGTTCCATTCTTGAATTTGCTCTTTAGAGAGTAGTTCTATATTTGGTTTTTCTGGGTCAAGACTCTGAGCAGCAACAGGTGTAACAGATACACAACTCCAAAAACATAAAAAAAGACTTGTAAACAGTAGTATAAATAAATTTCTTTTCAAAATAGTAGTGGATTAGAAATGATAGGATATTCTTTTTATAAAATGGTAGAAACAAACATAACATAATCAATAGTATTGAATAACTGTTTCCTCTTAGCTTAAATTTATTTTAGACAGCATGATTGAATAAAATAAGTTCCATTTTTTATAAAAAACTAACATATTTCAAGCCAAATGCTCTGTTTATAAGTAAAATAGCAATTCTATAAAGTCAATCGATTGTAATAAATTCGATAAGAATTGCTATTTTTTAAAACTTAATTTTTAATCCATACTCTTTTTTGATTTTTAGTAGGGCTTCAGCATTACCTTTCGCATCGTCAAGTGCATTGTGTGTATGTTTAGTTTCTCGCAAATGCTTAAAGTTTTTGAAAGTATCTTTTACAATACCTTTGTAAAGACTACCTAAATTTTGTGAACTAAAACCAAAAGGGTTTTCTCCTAAAAAGTGATGGAAGTACCAACAGACAAACATCCAATCAAAGCCATTATTATCACTAATAAAAATTGGGCGATCTTGACAAACCTCTTTTATCCAATCTGCAAAGTCTTGCATCACTATTTTAGGATCTTCAAAAGTGAAAGTTTCTTCTCTGCTAAAACCTGAAATCTCTAAGGATTTTGGATTATAATTTTCTGAAATAGGTTGCAAACATCGATAAAAAGTCTTTTCCAGCGAGTCATCTACTACTATTGCACCTAATGAAATCATGGAATAATCTGAAGGAATTGCACCATCAGCTTCAATATCTACCATAATATAAGTCATAATTTTATCTTTTAAAAATTTATAATCGATTTTTAGTAAGTTATATTTTTATTGTCTTTGTTAGTTTTTTAGTACAACGACACCAATAAAAATACATAGTAACTCTATTCTCAAATAACTTGATAAATAATTTTAGGAATTTCAAAACAAAATGACTTACTTCAAAATTAACTGTTTATCAAAAACTTAGTTATTAATTTTCACACAAACTCTAATTTTTATGCTTGCTCTACGCCTTCTTGAAAAAGATACTTCGCACACAGATAGAATTCAACTTCAAGACATCAAAACACCTGAACCAAAAGAAAATGAAGTGCTTATCCAAATGCAGACGGCAGCTCTAAACAGACGAGACCAATGGATAAGAGAAGGACTTTATCCAGGTATTCGTCCTGCTACATTGGGTTCTGATGGTTGTGGAATTGTAGCCAAAGCAGGTACAAATGCAAAAAAATGGGAATCAAAAACAGTCATTGTTAATCCAAATAATAATTGGGGAGATGATGAAAGACATCAATCAGCCGATTATCATATTTTGGGAATGCCAACAGACGGAACATTTGCCGAATTTTTGTGTGTCAATCAAGATAGATTAGTCGAAAAACCAAAATCACTCTCTTTAGAAGAAGCTGCTGCTTTGCCACTTGCAGGACTGACAGCTTTTCGTTCTGCATTTTATCATGGAGGAATCCAAAAAGGAAGTAAAGTTTTGATTTCGGGTGCTGGTGGTGGAGTGGCTCAATTTGCTTTTCAGTTTGCAGTTGCAGCAGGTGCAAAAGTCTTTGTAACCTCTGGAGATGACGAAAAACTAGAGACATTAGAAGAAATGGGCGCAGCAGGAATCGTCAATTACAAAGACCCAGATTGGAACAAACAATTAAAAGATAAAGCAGGAAGTTTTGATTGTGCTATTGATAGCGCAGGAGGAGAAACTTTTGCCGAAATTATCAAACTTTTAGGGCGTTCTGGAAGGATTGTTTTTTATGGTGCGACTTTAGGTTTGCCTCAAAAAATTGATTTGTATAGAATGTTTTTTAATCAAATCAGAATACAAGGCTCAACCATGGGAAGTGATAAAGAATTTGTAGAAATGGTAAACTTTATAGAAAAACATAAAATAAAACCGATTATTGGTTCTGTAACTCCGTTTTCTGATATAATCTCAGCATTTGATACAATGAAAGATGGCGAAGGATTTGGGAAATTAGTGGTTTCGATGAAATGATTTTTTATTTAAAACCTCGTTGACGGCGAAGTCTCAACGACGGTTTCATTCTGCTGAACCGTCAACGAGGTAAAAAAAACAGTTATCTTTTTCTCTATTTACTCATTTCCATTATTTTTTCTAGGTTTTTTATTTTGTCTTCTAGTAATTCTATTTTTTCATTCAAAGAGGTATCTTGATGAAGATAATGAATATATTTGTTTTGAAGAAATACCGAAAGCACTTTCTGGCTTGGAAGGGAATTATAATGAGGAGTTTTTGTAGATTGATTTTAGTTTCTTAAATTACAATGGCTTAAAATAATAAAATGTGTTTCTTTTGTGACAATGGTTATAAAAGTTTTTAATAAAAAAAATAGAGTAGGATAAACTAAAAACACAAAAAATAAATAAACAAAATTCGTATATTTAGATATTTTATATTACTAAAAGTAAAAATAAATGGCAAATAAAGATATATTCTATTTAGAAAGTGTTTTTCCAGAAGCAGATAAAGTTTTTAGTTCTAATTATCCTACAATAGAAGAAATAAAAAAAAAATGCATTTTTATTCTTGATACAAACATTCTTTTTGTTCCATTCGATACAAGTGAAAAAAGTTTAGCCGTAATTGGTGAGATTTTCAAGCAGCTAAAAGTAGATAGTAGACTTTTCTTACCTGCTAGAGTGGCAAGAGAATTTGCGAAAAATAGAGGTAAGACGATAGGAGATGTATTCCTCAAGATTAGGCAAAAAAAGAATGGACTTAATTCAGGGGGATTTAAGATTGATGATTATCCTATTTTAGAACATAATGATGATTTTATCAAACTAAAAGAAAATTTTAGTGCTATAAGAAAGTTAATTTCTGAATCAAGAGAGTTGTTCTCCAATATTGAGAACTATATTTTAAGTTGGAATTGGAATGACCCTGTAAGTAATACATACAAAGAAATATTTACACCAGACATAGTCATTGAGATGAAAAAATCTCAAGAAGATTTGGAAAAAGATTTGAAATTTAGAATTGAACATAAAATTCCACCAGGATTTAAAGATTCAGGTAAAATTGATGACGGAGTTGGAGATTTAATAGTTTGGCAAACAGTTTTAGAAATTGGCAAGGACAAAAATATGAATGTAATATTAGTTTCTAATGACCAAAAAAACGATTGGTATTATATTCAAGATAAAACAGGTTTATATCCAAGATTTGAGTTGTTTGATGAATTTCGAAGATTTACAAATGGAAATTCAATTGCGATGATAAATTTTCCTCAATTATTGAAAATGTATAATGCCTCAGAAGATATAGTTGATGAAGTAGAGAACTCAATTCGTGAATTACAGGAACACAAACAAAATATATCAGAGATTCTTTGGTTAAGAAGGAATATAGAAATTGAAATGCGTAGTATAGTTCAAAGTTACCTAAGTGATGAACAAAAGGATAGATTTGAAAAGCGATTTATGAATATTAGTATTATGATAAATATAATGAAAGAAAATGACTTATTTTCACAACATTTTTTAAGAGAATTAATGTCATTCTATCAAGTAGCGAGTAGAGCAGCTCATGAAGTGGTAAATTTAGAACCTCAATATATTGAAATGGGTAAAATAATTCTAAGAACATTGAAAGAGAATAATAAATAAAACTTATTTTGTTCCCCACTCTGGTTCTCTGTTGGACTTAGTCTGTAACTAATACCTATCATTTTTCAAGTCTTAGACTTCTTTTTCCAGTATTTATAACATCAAACTTTCCTCATTCCAATCAAAAAAGGAGTGAGGAATTTCTCGTCTTAAAAAATAAAAATAATTTTGATATTCAAAGTCAATTATTACAAATCTATTATTTTCTAAACCAATCATATAATTGTAAAGTTACTGTTTCATTATTCTATAATTATTTTTCACAGCCTTTGTTGATGTTTCAGCGTAGCGACACCAACAAAAACACAAATTTTTTAAACTATGAAACAGAACAAAATTATTCTCTCAAAGGCAGTAGTTGCATATCTACTAATCCTTGTCATTTTACCATTTTTTGTTTTTACTTCTTGCAACGATAAAGGAAGACAAGCAAGAGCAAAAGACACAAATACAATCGGAAATGCACAAAAACCCGATGACACTACTACAAGCCGTTTGCCATTAGATAAAATAAAACTACCCAAAGGATTCAAGATAGAACTCTATGCAGACATTCCAAATGCTCGTTCGCTGGCTCTTTCTCCTGATGGAACTTTATTTGTAGGCAATCGAAGTGAAGATAAAGTCTATGCCATTACAGATAAAAACAAGGATGGGACAGCTGATAAAGTTTTTGTGATTGCTGAAAATATGAATACGCCAAATGGTGTAGCTTTCAAAGACGGCAATTTGTATGTTGCAGAAATAGACAAAATTTGGAAGTTTGAAAACATAGAGCAAAACTTAGAAAGTCCTCCAAAACCTATTTTGATTACCGATAAATTCCCAACAGACAAGCATCATGGTTGGAAATTTATTGCTTTTTCTCCAGAAGGAAAACTCTATGTTCCTGTGGGTGCGCCTTGTAATATTTGTGAGGGTGAAAAGCCGATTTATGCCTCTATTACAAAAATGAATCCTGACGGTTCGGATTTAGAAATTTTTGCAGAAGGAATCCGTAATTCTGTAGGTTTTGATTGGCATCCACAAACAGGTGATTTATGGTTTACAGAAAATGGAAGAGATAGAATGAATGATACCACGCCAGCCGACGAACTCAATTATGCGCCCAAAAAAGGACTTCATTTTGGTTATCCGTATTGTCATGCAGGTGATGTGAAAGACCCAAAATTTGGAGATAAAAGAAGTTGTGAGGAATTTGTGCCACCAGTTCAGAAATTAGTGGCTCATACGGCAGCTTTAGGAATGCGTTTTTATACAGAAAATCAGTTTCCACAAGAATATAAGAATCAGATTTTTATTGCCGAACATGGTTCTTGGAATCGCTCTAATAAAGTAGGTTATCGAATTACTTTAGTAAAATTAGAAGGCAATAAAGCCATTAGTTATGAGCCTTTCGCAACAGGATGGTTAGAAGGAGAAGAAAATTGGGGAAGACCTGTCGATGTAATTGTCAATCCTGAAGGTGCGCTCTTGGTTTCGGATGATTATGCAGGAGCAGTTTATAAAATTAGCTATCAGAAATAGTTATGCTTAAAATATCACAATAAATCTAGTTTTTCTTTAAAAAATGTAACCTAATTCAAGACCCAACAACGTATTGTGGTAATTATTTGTGCCTTTAGTTTTTGTATCGTAATTTGTAAACAAATAATTAATTCAAATTGTATCACAGACTGCCTAGTCTGTGGAAAAATTAAAATAAACCTTTGCCGTTGTTGGTAAGAACCAATGACATAATAATCTTTAAACTATGTCCTTTTTACAAATTCAGAATTTTATAAACAAAACCAAAAAAATAAGTGTAGCCTTGGCGATTGCTTGTACTGGTTTTGTATCTTCAAGTGCTTTGGCACAACAAGCAGAAAAACCGTTTTTGCGTTATCCAGCTATTAGTCCAGACGGTCAAACAGTTGCTTTTTCATTTCAAGGCGACATTTGGTCTGTGCCTGTTTCGGGTGGAAATGCTACTCGTCTAACTATTCATGAAGCCTACGAATTTAATCCTCATTTTAGTCCTGATGGAAAGAGAATTGCCTTTCAAGGCGATCGTTATGGAAACGATGATGTTTTTGTAATGGAAACAGTCGGTTCAATGCCAATGCGTTTGACTTACCGTTCTTCAGGAGATAATTTAGCTGGTTGGACAAACGATAACTCGCTTTTATTTACTTCTCGTCGTGATTTTGCACAAGCAGAATGGGCGCACGAAATTCAGAAAGTATCTGCTACTGGAGGAACACCAGAACGCTATTTAGATGCGTTGGGTTATACGCCTTCCATGTCGCCAGATGGGCGTTTTGTGGTGTATGTAGATGGATATAATAAGCCTGAAAGAAAAAATTATCGTGGTGCTGCCAATCGTGATATCTATTTATACGATACCAAAACTAAAAAATATACACAGCTAACGACGTTTCAAGGCAATGATATGCACCCAGATTGGTCAGATAGTCGTACTTTATTTTTTGTAAGTGAAGCTGATGAAAGTTATAATTTGTATAAAATAAATTTGACAGATGAAGGAACAATAAACGGAACTACTCAGCAGCTTACTACCTTTAAAGATGATGGTGTTCGTCATTTTGATGTGAGTAAAGATGGAAAAACAGTCGTTTTAGAGCAAGGAACAGGTGTTTTTAAATTAGATGTCGATTCTAAAAAAATTACTCCTTTAGATGTAAATGTAACTTATGATTATCGTTTTGACCCGATTGAGAGAAAAACATATAGTAATCGTTTGCAAGAGTATTCAGTTTCTCCAAATGGGAAATTAGTAACTTTTGCAGTTCGTGGCGAATTGTTTTTAATGGAAAATGATAAAGAAAATAAACGAACAGTCAGACTCACAAACAGTGCATTTCGTGATCAAGAGGGAGATTTTTTGAATGATTCTACGGTTTTATTTATTTCTGATAGAGAAGGACAGAAAGACATTTTTATGATAAACTCTGCCGATGCAAAGAAAAATGGCTTATTTGAAACTTTAAAATACAAAACTACTCGTTTGACAGAAACTCCTGCTCACGAAGATAATCTAAATATTTCTCCTGATGGAAAGAAAATTAGTTTTACTCGCTCCAATAAACTTATCATTGCTGATATTGATGGAAAGAATGGAAAAATAAGCAACGAAAAAGTTATTTTGGAAGGCTGGAATTCGGCTAGTGGATTGCAATGGTCGCCTGATAGCAAATGGTTGGCATATAGTCAAGAAGATTTGTATTTCAATGAAGAAGTATATATTGCAGCAGCAGACGGAAGCAAAAAACCTACAAATATTAGTTATCATCCTCGTATTGATAGTGAACCTTTTTGGAGCAAAGATGGAAGTAAATTAGGTTTTATTTCGCAGCGTAACAATGGAGATGCTGATGTTTGGTTTGTTTGGTTGAATAAAAAAGACTGGCAAAAAACAAAAAGTGACTGGGAAGAGAAAGTAAATTATGACGACCCAGATAATCCAATGGCAAAAAAAGAAGAGAAAAAAGATGACGACAAAAAGGATAAAGACAAAGATAAGGAGAAGAAAAAAGAAGTAGAACCTATCGAAATTGATTTTGACAGAATCCACGAACGTTTGGTTCAAGTAACTTCTATGAATGGCAACGAATCTGATTTAGTGATTTCTGATGATGGCGAAACATTTTATTTTGTTACAAATCGTGGTGGTTGGTCTGCTTCTACTGATGACCAAGATTTATATTCTGTAAAATGGAATGGCGATGAGCGTAAACCAATTACACAAGGAGGAACAACGCCTTACGGTGTTAGTATGTCGCCTGATGGAAAGGAATTATTTTATGTTGCTCGTGGTGGTTCGCTTTTCAAAGTGCCTGTTGCAAGTGGAAAAGCTGAAGGGTTGCCTTTTTCTGCTCGCATGGAAATTGATTACGAAAAAGAAAGAGAAGGAATATTTAATGAAGTTTGGAGTTTGATAAATGAGCGTTTTTATGACCCTAAATTTCATGGCGAAAACTGGCAAGAACTTGGTAAAAAATACCGTAATTGGACAGAAAAAGCATCCTCTGAACGTGATTTTGAAGCCATGATGAATTTGATGTTGGGAGAACTCAATGCAAGCCACATGGGTTACTATGCAGGAGATAGAGCCGAAACACAAAGAGAGCGTACAGGTCTTTTAGGAACTGAAATCGTCATGACAAAAGAAGGTGCAAAGGTAATGCGTGTCATTCCAAATAGTCCTGCTGATAAAGAATTTAGCAAAATAATGGTAGGCGATGTTATTACTTCGGTAGATGGACAAGAAGTCAAAATGACTGAGAATTTCTATAATCTTTTTGCTGATAAATCAGATATTCGCACTGTTTTGGGAGTCAAAAATGCAAAGGGAGAACTTAGAGAAGTTGTCATTCGTCCTGTATCTTCTTTAGGTGATGAATTGTATGAAGAATGGGTAAGAGAACGCCAAAAGTTAGTTGAAAAATATTCAAATGGAAAACTTGGTTATATTCATATTGAAGGAATGAACTGGGAGAGTTTTGAGCGTTTTGAGCGTGAACTAGCTGCAAGTGGAGAAGGAAAAGAAGGTTTGGTAATTGATGTTCGTTTTAATGGTGGTGGTTGGACGACTGACTATCTAATGGCAATCTTGACAACTAAACAACATGCTTATACTGTTCCTCGTGGTGCAACAGATGATTTAGAAAAAAATCAAAAGAGTTTTTCTGATTATTATCCGTATGGAGAGCGTCTGCCTTTTCCTGTTTGGACAAAACCATCTATTGCTCTTTGTAATGCAAATAGTTACTCAAATGCCGAAATTTTCTCACACGCTTATAAAACTTTAGGTTTGGGAACTCTTGTTGGTCAGCCTACTTTTGGAGCGGTTATTTCTACTGGTGGAGCAGCTTTAGTAGATGGTTCTTTTGTTCGTTTGCCATTTAGAGGTTGGTATGTGAAAGGCTCTGAAATGAATATGGAAAATAATGGAGCACAGCCTGATGTTTTGGTAGAAAACTCTCCGAATGCAAAAGCAAATAATGAAGATGAGCAGTTACAAAAATCGGTAGAGATTTTATTGAAGCAAATTGCTGAAAAGAAAACAGGTAGTGGAAAACCGTAAATAAATACGATATTTAGTTTTTGGTAAAAGGCTTTGTATCATTTTTTGATGCAAAGTCTTTTTTATTAAATGTGTCTAGTCATAACCTAGCATCATGTCATAAGTTGATTATAAACCTATTTCTTCAAAAAAACACAAACATAAACCGTTTTTCTTCGTATATACAGAAATACAGAATTTTATTTTTTTGTAAAAAGACAGAATTAAGTAGAGAGAAAACAGCTATAAACAATAAAAATTAGAAAAAATCTATTTTAATTCTACTTTTTTGATAAAAAAATCTTATTTTAAAGGATTATTTCAAAAGACTTAACATTCAATCAAATTTAACTTATCAACTTGTATGAAAGACCACTTTCAGATTGTAAAAGATTACTTGCTAGAACTCGGCTACGACATCACAGCAGAAGATGCTGAAGAACAACTTTTTATTATTAACGATGAAGAAGAAGGCATTCGTAATTTAGTAGTCGATTGTGAAGATCCTATTCTAATTATTGAGCAGTATATTCTTGAACTAAAACACGTCGACGAGAAAACACTTACTCGTTTGCTTCAAAAAAATAGAGAAATCGTACATGGAGCTTTTTCGCTTGACGAAACAGGAAGAAAATTGCTTTTTAGGGATACACTTCAAATCGAAAATCTAGACCTAAACGAACTTGAAGGTTCTATTAATTCACTCAAATTATTGATGGCAGAATATTCAGAGCATCTTTTAGAGTTCGCAAAAGCAGATGCAAATGCAGTAAAAGAAATGTATTAATTAATAATTGATATATAATTTTTAACTTTTTAGTCAAACAAAAAGTTGTAATTTCATCTCGCTAAATTGCTATACAATTATTTAGCATCGCATAATTACTAATTTATTTATACTTTTAAGTATAAATAAAAAGAATTCAAAAAATAAACAGAACCTTAAAGCAACTATAAATATGTCTATATTCAAACGTCTTTTTAGCATGGGCAAAGCAGAAGCTCATAGCGCAATAGATAAATTAGAAGATCCAATCAAGATGACCGAACAAGGGATTCGTGATTTAAAAGGAAACCTTAACGAAAGTCTTCAAGGATTAGCAGAGCTAAAAGCATTAGCTATCCGTGCAAAACGTGATCACCAACAGTTTCTTTCTCAGTCTAAAAATTATGAGCAGAAAGCAGTTTTGTTACTTCAAAAAGCACAAACTGGTGAATTAGACCCTTCTGAGGCTGACCGTTTGGCTTCTGAAATGCTCCGTAAGAAAGAAGAAGCACAACAGCAAGCTGACCGTACAGGAAAAGAAATGGCATCTCATGAGCAGCATGTTTCGAAAATGAATCAAAATATTCAGACGCTCAAGTCAAAAGTAGGTACTTATGAGAATGAGCTTCGTACGTTGAAAGCACGTTCTAAAGTAAGTTCTGCAACAAAGAAAATTAATAAACAGATGTCGCAAATCGACTCTAGTGGTACAGTTTCTATGCTTGAACGTATGAAAGAAAAAGTAGCACAAGAAGAGGCATTGGCAGAGTCGTATGGTGAAATTGCATCACTTAATACTTCCATTGATGATGATGTAGAAAAGGCATTGGGTGCAGGCTCTTCAACTTCTTCGTCGGCTTCTCTTTTAGAATTGAAAGCTAAATTAGGATTGGCTCAAAATGCTTCTCCTAGTACAGATGCAGATGCTTCAACTCCTCCTCCAACTCCAGAAAGTTAGAATAGAATATTATCTTCTAAAATCTTTAAAAAACCTATTTATACAGAAATAAATAGGTTTTTTGTTCGACACAAAAAAACCTTCATTCTAAAGTTAGAGTGAAGGTTTTTTATATGTTTTGGTCTTTATAGATAGACCTACGCTTTTTTGTTTTTCTCAAATTCTGCTTTGATTGCCTCAACATCTACATTAAGCATTGGAGGAACAAAGTTATTGTTTTTGAGCATCTTGTCACGTGCAACAGATGCACGACGACGACGCTTCAATTTGCGTTCTAATCTAGTAACTGACATAATTTTATGGTTTAGCGTTTTCGAAAACTAAGACGCAAAGATAAGAAAAAAAACTAGCAAAAAAAGCAACACTAGAATATTTTTACTATTATTCTCTAAATAAAACTCTTAACTATTTCTGATACTCAATTTTACTCCTAAACTAACTAGAACTAACAAGTAAACTAATTTTGTTTTTAAAGATAAAAGAAATACTTTTGAGTAGTAATTTACTGCTCTTGTGAAATAGACAGAATAAAGTAAACAATAAGTTTATTTGAAATTGTTTAATTTTTTTTAAACTATTTTTATCTCTAATAGTAAGGCTTTAAGAGCCTGTTCGAGTTTAGATACATAAAAAAGAACATCAGATTTTTTTATTAGTTAAGTTATTGATTTTCAGTTACTAATTAAAATATCAATGACTATGTTTACTAATGAATATTTATCTGATGCTCTTTGGCAATATATGAAAAAATTTATACCTTTTTCGTACTTGGAAAGAAAACGCAAACACAGTTTGTATAATATCTTTTCAGGACTATTTTACATCACTCGTTCTGGCAGTAGTTGGCGTTTACTTCCCAGTAGTTATGGTATTCCTTGGAGTAGTTTGTATGACTACTTTAGCAAATGGCAGAAGATGGGTTGGTACAAAAAACTTTTGGACAAGTTGGTCACAAGAGAACGGTTGGCTCAAGGTAGAAATGCTAAACCCTCTTTGGGTTCTATAGACTCTCAAAGTGTACAAAGTGTATATGGAGGGGAAGCTATAGGTGTAGATGGTTACAAGCTCAAAAAAGGACGTAAACGGCATATACTGGTAGATACGCAAGGAAATTT
The DNA here is from genome assembly GCF_037126295.1 of Bernardetia sp. Wsw4-3y2. Classification (NCBI taxonomy): domain Bacteria; kingdom Pseudomonadati; phylum Bacteroidota; class Cytophagia; order Cytophagales; family Bernardetiaceae; genus Bernardetia; species Bernardetia sp. Wsw4-3y2. Next base: position 2,761,843 of record NZ_CP147017.1, read on the forward strand.
ACTAGAATTAGAGATTAGTCCAGCCAATGAAGCTGACGTGAATCAACTTGCTTATCTAGCTTATTTAGCTCAATTTAGAGGAAGAAAATTCTTTAAAATTCTTGCTGATGCAGGCTATAGAAGTGCTAGTTTGGCTGCTGAAATATTTAGTCAAACAGGAGTACAAATTGAGATTGTCAATAGTCCAAGAAGAGAAAAAAAAGAGGATAAAGCATTTGTACCTCAACCCAAAAGGTGGGTAGTAGAAAGAACTTTTGCTTGGCTTAATCAAAACAGAAGACTAAAAGTAGATTATGAGAAAACTGTAGATTCTGCTAAAGCATTTGTGTATTTAGCTATGATTTTAAACCTCATAAATAAAGGGGCTAGAAGAAAGAAAAAATAAAAACTCGAACAGGCTCTAAAATTAGAAGAAGAAAGATTAGAAAATGAACGTCTTACTAGATAAGTGTATCAATCTTTAACCTTTTATTTATCACTATAAATTTCTGTTTTTTAGAAAAACAAGTGAAAAAAGAACTTAAAATTATTTAGAATCATTTTAAATTAGATTTTGAGAAAACTTAAAAAATCACAACAATCTGTAAATCAGTAAGTTAATGTTTTTTGTTAAAAAACAAAATTCGATAGAATTTGAAATAAACATTGATAAAAACCAATACGCATACTAATTTTGTAAACGAAAACAGCACAGTCTCATAATAGCTAAATATACTAGCCAATTTTTTCAAAGAAAGAAGGCGATTCATATCATTTATCTTCATATTATTTTGTGCTTGCCACCTATATTATTTAAAAAATATGTTATTCAAACAACTACTAATACAAAAGTCATATTCTGATAAGGCACGTTCATTCAAACGAAGCTTTAAAAGAAATGTTACAGGAAGTGCTTTTGCTTTTGTCTTGATGCTTTTGGTCTTCTCTACTGTAATGACACTTTCTACACAGTGTTATGCTCAAGATGGTGCAGATTCAACAGCACAAACAACTGACACGGCTGCCACAGATGGTGCAGATGCTACTGCTGGAGCAAGTCCTGAAGTAATTGCACAAGGAAAAGAACTTTTTGATGGAAACTGTGCTCAATGTCATGCTGTCCACAAAAAAGTGGTAGGTCCTGCATTGAATGGTGCAGAAGGTCGCTGGCCAAGTCGTGCAGCTATCATCAACTTTATTAAATATCCTGAAAAGACAATTACAGGAGGAAATGAATATGCAGCCAAACTCTATAAAGAGTATGGACAAATGATGCCAAACCATGATTTCTTCTCTGATGATCAAGTTGCTTCTATCTTAGACTATATCAAAACTGTTCCAGTACCTGTTGCTGTTGTTGATAATGGAGGAGGACAAACAGGAACTACACAAGAAGGAGGAGCAGCAAATTCAGGTCTTTTATTAGGAATTGTAATCGCTCTTATTGCTATCTTATTGGTAGTTGCTTTAGTATTAGTTGTTCTTACTTCAGTTCTTTCTAACTATTTGAAGCGTGAAAAACTAGAAGAAGATGAAAATACAGTAGTTACTCAATCTATATTTGATTTCAAAGCCTTCTTTACAAGCCCAGGTTTTATTGGTGTCGTATTATTCGTGCTAGTAGCTGTTGGAGCAAAAGAACTTTTTGCAGGACTTTGGACAATCGGTGTTCAACAAGGATATGCTCCTACTCAACCAATTAACTTCTCTCACAAACTTCACGCAGGATATTATGAAATTGATTGTAAATTCTGTCACTCAGGAGTAGAAAAAGGCAAGTCAGCTGTTATTCCTTCTGCAAATGTTTGTATGAACTGTCATGGCGAACTTCGTCGTGGTTCTCCAGAGATTCAAAAAATTTATAATGCTATTGAAAAAAATGAACCTATTCAGTGGGTTCGTGTACATAACTTACCAGACCTTTCTTACTTCAATCACTCTCAACACGTAAAAGTGGGTGGTATTGAATGTGAAACGTGTCATGGAAATATTAAAGAAATGGAAGTAGTGCAACAAGTGTCGCTACTTACTATGGGTTGGTGTGTCAACTGCCACCGTGAATGGGATGTAAATGCAAAAGGAAATGATTATTATGATAATCTTATCAAGTTGCATAATTCTACTTCTAAAGAACCACTCAAAGTTGAAGATATTGGTGGGCTTGAATGTTCTAAATGTCACTATTAATTTATCGCTCAACTACTTAAACCTACTATAATGAAATTAAGTGAACGCATATATTGGAAGGGCATCGAACAATTAAAGAACGAGCCTGAATTTATCCAAAACGCTGAAAAAGAATTTCCACAGGATCTTAAAATAAAAGATGCCTATGGTGACAATACACAAGAAGAAGACGATGACATTACTAAAAGTTCTCGTCGTGATTTCTTAAAAGTGATGGGATTCAGTGTAGCAGCAGTTTCTTTGACTGCTTGTGAAGCTCCTGTCAGAAATGCTATTCCGTATCTTACTGCACCTGAGGAAGTAGTTCCTACTATTCCAAACTATTATGCTTCTACATTTGTAGATGGTGGCGAGGCAAGTCCAGTAGTTATCAAAACTCGTGAAGGTCGTCCTATTTTTGCAGATGGAAACGCATTTTCTCCTCTTTCAAAAGGAAAAGTAAATGCTCGTATTAGTGCATCTGTTTTAGGATTGTATGACAACGAGAAAGTAAAACATCCTTTAAAAAATAACGAAAAAACAGATTGGAAAACAGTTGATGCTGAAATTTCTTCAAAAATTGGTTCTAATCTTCGTTTAGTTAGTCAGACTGTTGTAAGTCCGACAACTCAAAAACTTATAAATGAATTTTGTGCTAAAACGGGAGCAAAACATGTGTCGTATGACCCTGTTTCTGTTTCGGGTATGATGGAGGCTAACTTCCGTAGTTTTGGAAGAAAAGTAGTTCCTTCTTATAATTTTGATAAAGCAGAACTTATTGTTTCTATCAATGCTGACTTCTTAGGCTTTTGGCTTTCACAAGTAGAGCATTCAGTTCAATATGCTAAGACTCGTAAAATTTCAGATAAGAAAAAAACGATGTCTCGTCATTATCAAATTGAATCTGTTTATTCAAATACAGGAGCTTCAGCAGATTATCGTTTGCCAATTGCTCCATCACAAGAAGGTGCAATTGTAGCAGCTTTGTATAAAGCACTTGGTGGAAATGCTGGTGGTTCTTTCAAATTTGAAAATGCTGTTTTAGAGAAAAATTATCAACAACTTCTCAAAGATCTTAAAGCTGCAAACGGAAAAGCTCTTGTAGTTTCTGGATCAAATGACCCAGATGTTCAGCAACTTGTCAATGCAATCAATCAAAAATTAGGAAGCTACGGCAAAACGATTGATATGCAAAATCCTTCTTATCAGCGCAAAGGTGATGATAAGCAAATGACAGATTTTATAAAAGATTTACAAGGAGGTGCAAGTGTAATTTTCTACAATTGTAACCCTGTTTATGACCACCCAAGAGGAGGCGATATTGCAGCAGCTCTTCCTAAAGCTAAGTTGTCAGTTTCTACTTCAGACAGAGTTGATGCAACAGCAAATTTCTGTACATATCTTACTCCAGACCGTCACTATTTAGAATCTTGGAATGATGCAGAGCCAAAAGCTGGTCATTTAAGTCTTATTCAACCTACTATCAATCCAATTTTTGATACTCGTCAGTTTCAAGATAGCTTGATGACTTGGGCAGGAATGGAAGGTGACTATTACACCTATTTACGTAAAACATGGAAAAACAAAGGTCTTTCTATGAAAGGAATGAACTTTGAGAATTTCTGGAAAAAAGTACTTCATGATGGAGTTTATACTCGCAAAATGAAGTCTTCTACTTCTGCATCTGAAACAGAAGCTACTCCTTTAGTATCAGAAACTACTGTTACAACTGATAGCCTTTCAAATGGAGTTACAATTGTAAATACAGAGTTTTCTCAAAATGATTTTGTAGTAGATCAAGAGACAGTTACAGCACAAGAAATTGTAGGTGTTCCTGTGACAGAAATGTCAAAAGAATTAGTTTATGCAGATGCTGATTGGTCTAGCATAGATGCAAATATCAAAAAGAATTATACTACTACTGTTCCTGCACAAGGAAGTGAAGTAGAGTTAGTCATTTATCCTTCTCCTGTAATGGGAACAGGGTCAATGGCAAATAACCCTTGGATTCAAGAAACACCAGACCCAATCACAAAATTGACTTGGGGACATGCTGTTCTTGTTTCTATGCAAAAAGCTGCTGAACTTGGATTTGAAACTGTTGAAGTAAAAACTTCTCAGGCAAAAATCAAAGTTGATGGCTTAGAATATACTCTTCCTGTGATTATTCAGCCAGGTATGCCAGCTAATACGATTGCAATTTCGTTAGGTTATGGACATAAAGCTGATGATGACAAAAACAAAAATAATAACTTAGGAAAAGTTTCTGTTGAGGCAAGAGGAGAAAATGCTTACAAAATGCTTTCTATGCGTGATGGATTTATCCAATATACACGTACAAAAGGCGTAACTATTGAAGCAGCAGGCGATACTGAAAAGATTGCTCGTACTCAAACTCACCAAACTTATTTAGGTCGTGAAACGATTATTCAAGAAGCTATCTTGAAAGATTATCAAGATGTTGATAATTTGATAGCTAAAAAATACGATCCTAAAGTTACTATGGATGGTAAGAAAGTAGAACCTACTGATATTTCAATTTGGGATATTGATAGTGATGGCTACGGTTCTGATAAAGACGAAATTGCTAAATTTGATAAAAAAGAAACTGCAAAACCGGGGACAGAAGATAACTGGTTAGTTCGTCAGCGTGAGCGTGATGAGTATGCAGCAGATACTTTTGAATATAATCTCCATCACTGGGGAATGGTTATCGACTTGAACACTTGTACAGGATGTTCGGCTTGTTTGGTAGCTTGTAGTATGGAAAACAATGTTCCTATTGTTGGAAAGACTGAGGTAGAAAATCGTCGTGAAATGCACTGGATGCGTATCGACCGTTATTATACTTCATCAACTAAATTAGCACCAGGTGAAAGTCCAGGAGCTTCTGATTATCCTAAATTGAAAGCAGTTTCTGAAAATCCAGAGGTTGTATTCCAACCAATGATGTGTCAGCATTGTAATAATGCACCTTGTGAAACAGTTTGTCCAGTTGCTGCAACTACTCACAGTTCAGAAGGTCTTAATCAAATGACATATAACCGTTGTGTAGGTACAAAATATTGTGCTAATAACTGTCCTTACAAAGTTCGTCGTTTCAACTGGTTCAAATACCACAATAACTCAGAGTTTGATTATAACATGAACAATGCTCTTGGTAAAATGGTCTTGAATCCTGATGTTACAGTTCGTTCTCGTGGTGTAATGGAAAAATGTTCACTTTGTGTACAAAGAATTCAAGAAGGTAAATTGGCTGCAAAACGTGAAAGCCGTAAGGTACGTGATGGCGAAGTAGTTACTGCTTGTGCTAGTGCGTGTCCTACAAATGCAATCACTTTTGGAGATTTGAATGACAGAAACAGTGAAATTGTGAAGGTATTAGAACCTGAGTTAGACAAACGTGCTTATAATGTTCTTCACGAGATTAATACTCGTCCGAATGTTTGGTATTTGACTAAGGTTCGTAACCAAGAAGAAGCATTTGTTCCTTCTGGTGTAACTCCTCAATCAGCTGAAGATATGGTAGAGGCTGCACAGTCTTAAATCCATTACTGATAAATAAAAAATAATTAAGATTTGTAATTAATATTTAATTACAAATCTTAATTTCAAAAATATATAAAGAAAATAATTAGATAATCATCACAACATTATTACATCATCATGCAAATAATATCAGATGTACGAGAACCCTTAGTAACTGGTGGTAAGACCTATCACGACATTACAAAGGATATTGCAGGAAGAGTAGAAGATAGTCCAGCTCCATTGTGGTGGGGTGCTTTTGCTTTTGCTTTATTTCTGCTTGTAGCAGGAGGCTATTTCTTAGGAGATATGCTTTGGAACGGAATTGGTCGTTGGGGTTTGAACAAAACTGTACAATGGGCTTGGGATATTACCAACTTTGTTTGGTGGGTAGGTATTGGTCACGCAGGTACACTTATTTCTGCCGTACTTTTGCTTTTCCGTCAAAAATGGCGTACTGCCATTAACCGTGCAGCAGAAGCAATGACAATTTTTGCCGTTATTTGTGCAGCTATTTGGCCAGTCATTCACATGGGTCGTCCTTGGTTAGGAGCTTATTGGGTATTACCAATTCCAAATACATTTGGATCTCTTTGGGTAAACTTTAACTCTCCACTTCTTTGGGACGTTTTTGCCATCTCAACGTATTTCTCAGTATCATTAGTTTTCTGGTTTATGGGACTTGTGCCTGATTTTGCGACTATTCGTGACCGTGCTGTTACTCGTTTTGGTCGTATTTTTTATGGTGCGCTTAGTCTTGGCTGGGTAGGTGGTGCAAAGGCTTGGGTTCATTATGAAGCTATGTCATTGATTTTGGCTGGTCTTTCTACGCCTTTGGTACTTTCGGTTCACACGATTGTAAGTATGGACTTTGCAACTTCGGTAATTCCAGGGTGGCACACAACAATTTTCCCTCCTTACTTTGTTGCAGGAGCGATTTTCTCAGGTTTTGCGATGGTACTTACTCTTATGATTATTACTCGTAAAGTCTATAAATTAGAACATTATATTACTTTAGAGCATATCGAACTAATGAACATTATCATTATGGTAACAGGTTCAATTGTAGGTATTGCTTATATAACAGAGTTATTTATGGCTTGGTATTCAGGTGTTCCTTACGAGCAATACTGTTTTATCAACCGTTCAACAGGAGATTACTGGTGGGCATATTGGTCAATGATGACATGTAACGTAATTTCTCCTCAAGTATTTTGGTTCAAGAAACTTCGTACAAGTATCGTCTTTACGTTTATTCTTTCTATCATTGTAAATATCGGAATGTGGTTTGAGCGTTTTGTAATTATTGTTACTTCGCTTCACAATGATTACCTTCCTTCTTCTTGGACATATTTTAGTCCGACACTTTGGGATGTAATGTGTTATGTATTTTCATTTGGATTGTTCTTTACTCTCTTCTTCTTATTTGCTAAGTTTTTCCCTGTGATAAACATGGCAGAAGTAAAAGCAGTATTGAAATCATCTAATCACCACGTTTACAAAAACAGAGATACCATTAAAGATCCTTTTGATGTTGTTTAATTTCTTAATCACAATTAATTAAACAAATTAGAGAATCAGATATAAACATTAAAATTATGGCACATATATCAAATACAATGGAAGTAGATAAACACTATATACTAGGCGTATATAGTGATGAAGATGACCTTAAACACGGTGTTGATCATATTCGTGAAAAAGGAATCTCTATCTACGAAGTATTTAACCCTTATCCAGTTCACGGATTGGAGAAAAACTTAGGATATGGACATTCTTGGCTTCCAAAGGCAGCCTTTATGTTTGGAGCATTAGGAACTACTTGTGCAATTACGATGCAAACAGGTATGATGGGCGCACTTTGGCCTATGATTATTGGTGGAAAGCCTTTTATCTCTATTCCTGACTTTGTTCCTGTATCTTTTGAGATGACTGTTCTTTTTTCTGCCTTCGGAATGGTAGGTTCATTCTTGGTTTCACAAGATTTGAAACCTCATAAAGTTCCTCGTATTTTTGACCGTCGTAGTACAGATGATAAACATATTGTAGCTATTGATTTGGCAAAAAACAGCCTTTCAGAAGCAGACATCAAAGCTGTTTTGCAAGAAGCAGGTGCAGAAGAAGTAAATCGTAAAGACTTTACAGAAGAAGAAAATAACCCTTCTTTCTTCAAATACTTGGGTGATTTATTTAAGCATGGGGTGCGTTCTACGAGCCGTCCTAAATAATTTTATTACCTATCTGATTATACAGATTAATTTAGTATAAAAAATAAAAGCAATGAAGCTATTTAATACATTTACATTTTCTACTTTATACGCTGTCTTGGGAGTTGCAATGATGACTCTTTTAGCAAGTTGTGGAGCAGAAGAAAATTATCCAGGAGTTGAATATGCACCTCAAATGTATCATTCTGTTCCTTACGAGCCACTTAGTCAAGTAGTGGAAAACGAAAATCATTGGTACTCTGTATTTGATGATTATTTCAATACTTCTCCAGCATCTATTTATGGATACTATACAAAAGAAGAATTGGCAGAAAATCCTGATTTAAGAAAAAAAGTTACTAACATGCTTATGCCTCCTGTGGGTACAGTAAAACGTCAGAAATACCAAACTGAAGAGTTACAAGGAACGTCTATGTTTTATGAAATACACAGAGATAGTGTAGAACTTGCTTCGAAAACTTGGACAAGCCCTCTACCAAAAGATGACGAGCAAGTACTAGCAGATGGAAAACATCTTTTCTTGACATATTGTGCAGCCTGTCATGGTGCAGAAGGCAAAGGCGACGGTAAAGTAGGAGCTGTTTATAACGGTGTTCCAAACTATACAGCAGGTCGTTATAAGACTTTGAATGAAGGTTGGATTTTCCATGTAATTACCTATGGAAAGGGTCGTATGTGGCCTGTAAAAGTTCAGCTTAATCCAGAAGAGCGTTGGAAAGTAGTGCGTTATGTACAACAATTACAACAAGGAAAACCGTAGAAACAATTACGAATTACGAATTATCAATTACGAACTGAAAATCTGTGTAGTGTAATTACAAATATAAAGATTAGGAGTTCATTTGATTTTTGTTTTATAAGTAAGGAAATCTACTCAATTAATAGAAAATTACTTAACTGTCTTTAGAAATTATTTCGCAGACTATACATAAACTTTATCAATCGCAATGGCTGCACACAAAGATCATCATTTTGACAGAGAGGCTCTAAACGAACAGTTTGTCTTCTCAGCAAAAGCAAAACGAACTATATTTATCATCATAGGGATAGGCGTACTATTTTCCCTAGTTGGGCTATTTTTTATGGCTACTGATTCTGGGCATCACGAAGAAGCTCATGCTGCCATAGAAATGACTGGAAATGAACTTTCTTCGCTAGAAAATCCTGAAGCTGTTCATGCTGATGGAGAACATGCAGCAGAAGGAGGACATCATGCATATCATTGGACAAAAAGAGTAAAAGTAAATCTTTGGATTAATGTTATCTTCTTTGTAGGTCTTTCTGTAATTGGAGTTTTTTGGGTAGCTATCCAATATATTGCTATGGCAGGATGGTCGGCAGGTTTCAAACGTGTTCCTGAGGCATTTGCATCTTTCTTACCTGTTGGTCTAATTTTATTCCTTATCGCTTTTGGATGGGGGTATCATGAAATTTTTCACTGGACAGATGGCTCATTGTATGCCCTCAATACACCTGAATATGATTCTATCATTGTAGGAAAACAAGGATTTTTGAATATTCCTTTTTTCATTGGAGGTTCAATTGTAATTATTGGAGGTTGGTATTTATTCCACTTCTTTACTCGTAAGAACTCACTAGCAGAAGATAGAGCTACAAGTCCTACACAAATCAGAAAACATTACCGTAATATGGTAAAATTATCTGCTGCATTTGTAGTATTCTTTGGAGTTACTTCTTCAGTTGCTGCTTGGTGGTGGACACTTTCTATTGATACACACTGGTTTAGTACTATGTTTGGCTGGTATCACTTTGCAAGTTGGTGGGTAGCTGGTATTGCTGCAATCACACTTACTGTCGTGATGCTAAGAGAAGCTGGTTATTTGAAATTTATCAATGAAAACCATTTACACGATTTAGGCAAATTTGTATTTGCATTTAGTATTTTTTGGACATACATTTGGTTTAGTCAGTTTTTGCTTATTTATTATGCAAATATCCCTGAAGAGACAGCTTATTATGTAGAACGTCTTTCTAGTCCAATTTATAGAAAATATATTCTTGTTATTTTACTTGTAAACTTCATTATTCCATTCTTTGGATTGATGACACGTAATGCAAAACGTAAAATGACTATTTTAAAAGTAATCTGTATTGCTGTAATTATCGGACACTGGTTTGATTTTTACCAAATGATTACTCCAGGAACGCTTCGTGAGCATGGTTCATTTGGTTTCTTAGAAATTGGGATGCCATTTGTATTTGTAGGTATCTTTGCTTATTTAGTAGGAATGTCTTTAGCTAAAGCTCCTCTAGTTGCAAAAAATCACCCACTCTTGGAAGAGGCTTACAATCACGAGACTTAGGATTTGCTTAGATAGTAAACACAGAATAAGATTCATTATAAATTGTGAATCAAAGTAAGAATTAAACTGAAATAAGGTTTTTAAATTGCTTTAAAAACCTTATTTTTGTATCATATAAAGAGAAAACAGAGTGTTATTATAAAACTTTCAAAAATAATTGAAACTTTTGAAAACCTTTTTCTAATACAAACTGCTTACTTCTCAAAGACTTACATAAATTTATATACATTTAAGTTTGAAAAATGAAGTTGAGATTTATATCCGTTACGGTATAATTAATAAAATTTAACAAAACATTTTTTATAACAGTATATAATTACTATATAGATAAGAATTTTAATTTTAATAAAACTTTTAACTGACCTATACAAATGAACGGATTACTTATTGCTGCCGTCGGCGTTCTGTTCCTCGTCTTAATGGCTCTCATCTATCGTGTATTCATGCTGGTGCGTGTAGCGAAGGATGTCAAAGAACCAAATGCTAGAGATAGCAGAGTGGGAATGTCAAATAAAGTAAATGCAATTTTATTTATTGTATTCTTTTTCGTGCTTTTCGCTTCTATTTTCGCTTATGGATTTTCTGAAAAAGTAAAATATATTTTACCTGAATCGTCGTCTATACATGGAATACAAATTGACTTTTTATTTTGGCTAACTACAGCTGTTGTCTTCTTTGTTTTCATAGTAACACATATTTTATTATTCTTTTTCCCTTATGTGTATCGTTATCAAGAACACAAAAGAGCAACATTTATTCCTCACAATAACCAATTAGAGATTGCTTGGACTATTGTTCCTGCTATTGTCTTGACTGCTCTTGTTGTTACAGGTTGGACTGTTTGGTCTGATATTACTGACCCTGCTCCAGAAGATGCTTTAGCTATTGAAGTAATGGGAAAACAGTTTAACTGGCAAGTACGTTATGGAGGAAAAGATGGAAAAATTGGTAAATTCAATTATATGAAGACTGATGGAACAAACTCTATGGGAATGGATTTTGAAGCTGATGAGTCTAACTATGATGATTTTATGTACAACGAATTGCGTCTTCCTAAAAATAGACCTGTTCTTTTGAAAATCCGTTCTCGTGATGTATTGCACAGTGTATTTTTACCTCACTTTAGAGTAAAAATGGATGCAGTACCTGGTATGCCAACACAGTTTTGGTTTACACCAACGAAAACAGCAGAAGATGTAAAAGTAGAATTAAAAGAAAAAGGTGATCCAAACTGGGATGCTTTTGAATATACATTAGCTTGTACTGAAATCTGTGGAGGAAGCCACTTTGCTATGTTTATGAAAGTTTCTGTTTTAGAAGCTGATGAATTCCAAAAATGGTATGATTCTGAAGAAGCTTGGGCTGCTAAAAATGTAGATTATTTAAAAGAACAAGGAATCAAAAATATTCCTTCTAATCTTGCTTCTAAATAATTCTATTAGGACAACAATACTTGAATATAAAAAATAAATTTTAATACATCTATTTTACAATAAATACCGCAAATAATTATGGCTGATACAACACATCAAGCAAGCGGACAAGATGTTCTACATTACGATGTTGATAATCATGGATTCGTCCATGAGGAACATCATGACGACCATGAGCATCACGGAAATTTTATTACGAACTATATCTTTTCTACTGACCACAAAGTAATTGCAAAACAGTTTTTGTTTACAGCAATATTTTGGGCAATGATAGGAGTAGGTATGTCTGTAATTTTCCGTCTGCAACTCGGTTTTCCTGACGCAGATTTATCTTTCCTAAAACCTATTTTGGGTAAGTGGATAGATGCGAGTGGAAAATTAGATAAAGAATTTTACTTAGCTCTTGTAACCATGCACGGTACGATAATGGTTTTCTTCGTACTTACAGCAGGTCTTAGTGGAACATTTAGTAATTACTTGATTCCTTTACAAATTGGAGCTAGAGATATGGCTTCAGGGTTCATGAACATGCTTTCTTATTGGTTCTTTGCTGCTGCTGGACTAATTATGTTCTACTCTTTATTTATTGAAACAGGTCCTGCATCTGGAGGATGGGTAATTTATCCACCACTTAGTGCATTACCACAGGCTATGCCTGGTTCTGGATTAGGTATGACACTTTGGTTATCTAGTATGGCATTGTTTATCATCTCAACTCTTTTGGGAGGTATCAATTATATTTCTACAGTAATCAATATGCGTACTCGTGGTATGTCATTTAATCGTATGCCTCTTACTATTTGGGCATTCTTTATTACTGCCATTATTGGTCTTTTATCATTTCCTGTTTTGTTCTCAGCAGCATTACTTTTGATTTTTGACCGTAGTTTTGGTACAAGTTTCTTCTTATCTGATATTTATATTGGTGGAGAAGCACTTCCAAATCAAGGTGGTAGCGCAATTTTGTTCCAACACTTATTTTGGTTCTTAGGACACCCAGAAGTATATATTGTACTTTTACCTGCTCTCGGAATTTCATCAGAAGTAATTGCTACAAACTCAAGAAAACCAATCTTTGGTTATCATGCCATGATTTTGTCTATTATTGGTATTGCTGTTCTTTCGTTTATCGTTTGGGCGCACCACATGTTTGTAACAGGTATGGATCCTTTCTTGGGAACTATCTTTATGTTTTTGACACTAATTATTGCAGTCCCTTCGGCTGTAAAAGCATTTAACTATATCACTACACTTTGGAAAGGTAACTTGGTATTTACTCCAGCTATGCTTTTCTCTATTGGTTTAGTTTCACTCTTTATTGTTGGTGGACTTACAGGTATTCACTTGGCAAGTGCAGCGATTGATATTCAATTACACGATACGTATTTCGTAGTAGCTCACTTTCACCTTGTAATGGGTTCTGCTTCATTCTTTGGTATGCTTGCTGGTATTTATCACTGGTTTCCAAAAATGTTTGGTCGTATGATGGATGCTAAAATGGGTTATTTCCACTTTTGGACAACATTTATTGGAGTATATGCAATATTCTTCCCAATGCACTTTATCGGTGTAGCTGGTTTCCCTCGTCGTTATTATTCTCATACTGCATTTGAGCCTTTTGGTTTGTTTACAGATTTGAATATGTTTATTAGTACGGCAGCTATCTTAACTTTCCTTGCACAGTTTGTATTCGTATTCAACTTCGTTTACTCTATGTTTAAAGGTCGTTTAGCTCCTGCAAATCCTTGGAAATCAAATACATTAGAATGGACAACTCCTCGTTTTCCTGGACACGGTAACTGGGTGGGAGCAATTCCTCAAGTATTCCGTTGGCCTTACGATTACAGTAAACCTGGAGCAAAAGAAGATTTTATTCCTCAGAATATTCCATATTCTGAAACTCCTGAATCTAATTTACCTTTTGAAGAGAAATTAGCAAGTCTTGAAAAACAACAAAAACAGGAAGGAATTAAAATTCAGAAAACACCTGAAACGACTATTGATTCTAAAACAGATAAAGATACAACAGATTTGGATGAAGATAATGAGAACAAACAACTCTAATTCTCAATCTGATTTTGATCTTTTATATTATAAATAATAAAAAACCTATTCTTTTAAGTAAGAATAGGTTTTTTGCTTTGGGAAGAATTATTAAACTAAATAATAAAAGAAAAAGAAGAAGAGATTAGGATTTTTGCAATCTAAAATCACACCTTTTTTAGTCTAACTTATATTACGTTGCGTTGCAACTTTTAAACATAGACTCTCTTTAATTTCTACAAATAGAACGTTGCGCTGCAACTAAAAAATATTTTTAAAAAAAGTAGGGTGCAGTAGGATTTATTTTACTAGTTGTTAAAACAAAAATGAATATCATTTATGAATTATTTTTTCAATAATGTAATGCTTTAGCTTGATTTGAATATTTACTACTAGAATTAGCTATTTTTTGTAAAACAGTTTTTGCTTTCTGTTTTTGATTTACTTGTAAATAAGAATTAGCTAAATACCATTCAGCATCTTGATTATTTTTTTGATAGACAATATCAGATTTTTGCTTTAAGAATTTTTCTAATAAAGGAATGGATTTTTTATAATTATGATTTTCATAATATGACATTCCTCCAAAATATAATGCCTGTGCATTATTTGGATTGGTAACTAAATAAGAATCAAAAAGAAGACTTGCCTCAGTATATTTTTTGTTTTCATAGGATTGCATGGCATCAAACAATATTTCTTTTGGCGATTTCTGACTTCTTCTTAAATCATCTTTTCTATAGGTGTCAGAAAAGAAATTATAGTCATCATCAGCTAACTGATTTGTGTTTGCTGCATTAGAGGAATCATAATTCATTTGTCTATTTGCACTTACAATAGGAGAAGAAACTACATTTTTCTCCGAATCAGTCAAACTAATATCGTTATTTTCAGTTTCTACTTTCTCTTTTTTACGAATCCAAACATCAGAAGTAGAAAAATCTTTTTCTTTTGTTGCTTCTTCTTTATCCATATTGAGAGCTAAATTATCTTCAGCTTGTGAGTTACTTTGGTTAGATTTCTTTTTTGTCTTTAACTCTTCTAAGTTCTCATATTTAAGTTTTTCTACAAGTGCATTTTCTTCTTCTTCAGATATTGTCGTTTCTTCATTTAAAGCTAAGTCATTATTTTTAGTATTTGGATTTTCTGATTGCTCTACTTTAGTTTCCATAGCCATATTTTCCGAAGAAACATTCGTATTAACTAACCTAAAAAGACCAAAAAGAACTACAAAAACTAAAGCTACTGAAGCTGCTGCATAAAAAACTCTGTAATCTCGTTTGTAAAAACCTCTCTGCTTATTATAATTTCTAATTTCTGTATTGAGTTGATTTGTACTGGCAGCAATATTTACTTTAAAATCAGCATTAGAAAAACCTTCTACAGCTTCAGTGGCAAAATCTGAATTAAGAAGTTGTTTTTCTACTTCATGCAATTCTTCTTTAGTAAGTTTTTTATCTATATATTTTTGTAAAGTTTGGACATCAATATTTGAAGAGCGTTCTAAAATGCTCCTTATCTTTTTTTCTCTATTAGTATGGGTTTGGCTCATTATTTTATCATTTTAGAAACTTATAAGAACAATTACGAATTACGACCTGCAAAAGCAGCGAAGCTAATTAAAAATTACGACTATAATTTATTGACTTTTAGTTGAGCGAAAATTAAAAATAGTAATTATTTAATTTTCTGTTGCATACTTGTTAAAGTATGTTGTACATTTTTGCGCATCCTAAAGGCTACATTACTTATTACATAAACAGAAGCCAACAAATTAAAGTTAAGATTCCCAACTGTTTTTTAATATTTCGCTTTCCGTTTTGAAGAAAACTTTTTACTTTAGAAAGTGAAAAACCTGTAATCTCTACAATTTCCTGATAACTTTTTTCTTCTAAAAAGAAAAGCTCTACACATTGTTTTTGTTCAGGATTGAGTGTATGTAATGCATCTTCGATGCTAGTGAGTCGTTCTTCTTTCTCGTGTTTTTCGCCTTTATTAGATAGATGCCAATCTGGGTCAGAATCCATACGATTGTCATCTTGATTTGTAAAATAATCTTCACTTCGTTTAAATTCTCTCTGACGTTGACGCAAATACATCAAACAATAATTTTGAGTAAGACGATGCAACCAAGGAGGGAAGTTTTGTATCTCAAAACGTAGAAGGTCGGTCAATAACTTTTCAAAAATAAGCAAAACAGCATCTTTACTGTCTTCTTCATCTTTAAGATACTTTAGACATACACCATATACCAAGTGGGTATAACGCTCAAAAAGTTCTCCCACAAATTTATTATCTCGGGTTTCTTTATAGGCTTCAATAAGTTCTAAATCCGAACGAGGATTTTTTTTAGAAAATAATTTGACAAACATTTTAGCAACAATTACGAATTACGAATTAAAAATTACGAGTATAATCTGAAAAATATTACTGTATTTAATTTTTATTGACCATCTAAACAAAACAGACTTAAAAAGAGTGTTTTGAAAAGTAGTTTAGCCACGCTGATTTTCAGTTCATCTTATGGGTTCTTTATGAACTTAGTGTTTAATAAAAATGTATAGATAATTTTGCTCAAGTACTTACTTATTGTAAAACCACTAAATAGAGTTTAAAAACTCAAAAAGAGTTGCATCTCAAAATTAATCATTACTATCAACTACAAACTAATTACCAATTTATGAAAAATCTAGCAGCATCACTTTATAAACTTTCTACAAAATTACACAATTTATTCTCACCTCGTTTTTATTTTACCTTTCTTATTATTTTAAGTGTGTTTATTTTTTCTTCTAAAGAAACTTTTGCCCAAGTGCAATTTAATCTGAGATTACAAACAGGTTTTCCATTAGAAGAGTTTGCTCAAAATAATGAGTCTGTTGCTTTTGGTATTGGTGGAATGCTACTTGTGCCACTTACTGAAGATGAATCTGTTGTTTCATTAGGATTAGATGCAGGTTATATGATTTATGGAATGCAGTCAGAAGATTATACAGATAATAATGGATTTGATTATACCTTAAATACAAATAATAATATTTTTGAGAGTTTTGCAATGGTACGTTTTAAGCCTCGTTGGGTAGACTCTTTTATTTATCCGTATGCTGATGGACTTTTAGGAGGAAGATATATTTATACAAGAACGACAGAAGAAGAAGATGGAGAAGATATAAATTCATTTATCGAACAAGATGGATTTTCTTTTGCCTATGGAGGTGCTGGAGGAGTATTAGTATCGCTTTCAGAGGAGATAAAACTAGATATTCGTGCTGTTTATACACAAGGAAGCAAAGCAAAATATTTGACAAAAAATTCTATCTATCCAGACCCATTATTTCCAGACGAATTTATTTATGATGTTAAAAAAACCAGAACTGATATGCTTTCTTTTCAAGTAGGAATTACATTTTTTTTAGATTAATTGTGTAAATAATTTTGATTTGCAAAGTGAAAGCCTTTTCTGATATGAGATAGAAAATTAGTATTATTGTAGTCAAATAATTATAAATGGATTCAAATAATTTTGTTTGAATCCATTTTTCTATAAAAAACTCTACTAATGAAAAAAAATATACTTTTATTTCTCTCATTTTTTATTCTATTTTCTGCTGTTTCGTCTTGTGGTTCTTTAGAAAATTCAAATGATAATACTCCTAATACTCCAATTCTTTCGGATAATTCTAAAGGCGAAACTATCAAGATTCTATCTTGGAATTTATATAATTTTGGAAAATCAAAGGATAATGAAGAGATTGCATATATCGCCAAAAAGTTAAAAGACTATGATATTGTAGCTATTCAAGAGGTCTCAACTTCATTATATGGAATTCGTGCTGTCGGAAAGTTAGCTGATGAACTAAACAGAACAGGAAGTAAATGGGAGTACAAAATAAGTGAACCTACTTCAGGAGATGGCAAAGAACGGTATGCGTATGTATGGAAAACATCTACCAAAAATGCTAAAATTTCTCTAAAAAAAGACTGGTTAGAAGAAAGCATTGAAGCTAAAGTAGATAGAGAACCTTATATGGCAAGATTTGAAATTGTATCTAAATCCAAAACTACAAATACTGTATTGATAGGTAGTTTTCACGCTGTTCCGACAAGTAAAGACCCTGAAAAAGAGGTAGTTTTCTTAGAAGAAATTCCAAATAGATACAAAACAGATAATATTTTGATTTTGGGAGACTTTAATCTTGATGGAAAGCATGAAGCATTTGATGGACTCAGAAACCGTTCTTTTGTGGCAGCTTTCAAAGGTCAAAAAACAAGTCTTCGAATGAAAGAAAAAGATGGAAATCCATTAAATGAAGAATATGATAATATTTTTGTAGAAACGAGAGCATTTAATATCAAAAAAGCTGAAGTAATTCATTTTTATAAAGATTACAGTAGCCTAAAAGATGCTCGTTATATTTCTGACCATATTCCTATTTGGGTAGAGTTGGGTTTTAAGTGATAATTTTTATTAAAAGAATCTTTTTTCTATTAAAATAAAACTTTCCTGCAAAAAGTGTTTTCATTAAAAGCCAGTAAATTTGTAGCTTACAAACTACACCTATACACAACAATTTTGAAACATAAACTTATTCCTTTTCTATTTTTTGCTTGTCTTTTTGCCTGTTGGATTCCTGTTGTTGATAGTCCTATTGCTCTTGTAGCAGGACTTTTATTTGCCCATTTTCTAAAAAAACCTTTTCCAAATCAAACTGCAAAAGCAACAAAACAGCTTCTAAAAGTTGCTGTTGTGGGTTTGGGATTTGGTCTGAATCTTCAAATGGCAATTTCGGCAAGTCAAAATGGAATTGGTTTGGTTGTCAGTAGTATTTTTCTGACACTTGCAGGAGGGCTTTTTCTAGGAAAAATTTTGAAAGTTGAAAATAAATTAGCTCAACTTATTTCTGTCGGAACGGCTATTTGTGGAGGGAGTGCTATTGCTGCATTTTCGCCTGTAATTGATGCTGATAATTCTGATATTTCGGTGTCTTTGGGTGTCGTTTTTCTTCTGAATTCTGTTGCATTGCTTGTTTTTCCTGTTCTAGGACATTTTTTCAACCTTTCACCTCAAGATTTTGGAATGTGGGTAGCTGTTGCTATTCACGATACTAGTTCGGTTGTAGGTGCAGCAGAGAGCTTTAGTGATGAGTCGTTGAAGATTGCAACGACATTGAAACTTGTTCGTGCACTTTGGATTATTCCTTTGGTTCTGCTTTCTGTGTTGGTTTCTAAATTTTATACAAAAAATAAAGTTGAGGAACATAATTCAGAAAAAGAAAATCTGTCTGAACAGCTAACTAAAAATGATAAATCTAAAAAAATACCTCCAAAAATCACTATTCCTTATTTTATCGGACTTTTTGTAGTAGCTATTTTGATAAATACATATATTCCTTTTGTAACAGAATACTCTCCTTATTTGGTTTGGATTGCCAAAAAACTTCTTGTTACGACACTTTTCTTGATTGGTCTTAGTTTGTCTATCGAAAAAATTAAAAAAGTAGGTTGGCGACCGTTGGCATTAGGTATAATATTGTGGATATTGATTTCTGTGGGTTCTTTGCTTGTGATTTTATAGATGATATTTTAGATTTTTAATACAGTTTTATACTACAAAAAGTAAAAAGCCATTTCTATCAAAAAATGATAAAAATGGCTTTCTAATTTATTATAGAATATCTTTATTATACATCTCCATAAATACTAGATTGTCCACCATCTACAGCAATCACCTGTCCACTCACATAACTACACTCTTCACTCAAAAGGAAACCAACTAAGGTAGCAACATCTTTTGGCTCACCTAGTTTTAAAGTCGGATTTGCTTTTGCATATTCTTTTTTAGCAGATTTTGGATCATCTGGATTAATTTTCTTAAATGCCTCTTCTACCATAGGTGTTACAATTGCACCAGGGGCAATAGCATTTGTCATAATTCCGTCTTGTCCATATTCTAAAGCTGCATTTTTTGTCATACCAGATACTGCATGCTTACTAGCTACATAAGGTGTTTCATTTTTGACACCACGAATACCAGCTACTGAAGCTACATTTACAATTCTACCATATTTTTGTTTTTGCATAACAGGAATTACATAACGCATTCCATAATAAACACCCATCAAATTAATGTCAATTACTTTTTTGAATGCATCCATGTCGTATTCTGTAAGTAAAGCTGTCTCTCCTTCAATTCCTGCATTATTGTAGAGTCCGTCTATGCGAGAATATTCTTTTATAGTTTTATCTACATAGTTTTTTACTTGATCTTCTTTCGAAACATCAGCCACTACAGTAAGTATTTTCGCATCTGAATATTTCTTTGAAAGTTCCTTTTTAGCTTCTTCTAGTTTTTCTTCGTTGTAATCAACTAGAGTAAGGTATGCGCCTTGCTCTGCAAAAAGTTCGGCAGTAGCATAGCCAAGTCCCATTGCACCCCCTGTAATGATAATAGATTTTTCTTTTAAGCTAAACATAAGTTTGAAAAATTAAATTAAAAGTTTATAAAAAATAGAATTGGTAATAATATAATTCTAAAAGTATAACAGTATATTTTAAAACAATGTTTTTTGTATAAATTTAATTTTTAATAAAAAAATAGAAGACATCACAAAATGTGATTAATAAATCAAGTAAATCTATTTTCTAAAAATTAACTAAACTTTTAGTTGTTATTTAAGAAAAGAATTTTACCTTTGTAATTATTAATTTTTATATAAGTTTTCAATGGATTAGTTTTCTTATTTTTCTTAAATAAATTGATTGTCCATCTACTATAATTTTTTCACTAATGAGATATTCATTAAAATCCTATCTAAAAGTAGGCACGCTTTCAGCCTTATTTTTGGCTACTCCTTTTGCTTATACAACAGCAAATGCACAAAATACAACAACAGAACAGAAAATAGAAAAGAATACTAAAAGTTCTGAAATGAAAACGCCTATTCCAATTGATGAAAATGTAAAAGTGGGAACACTTTCAAATGGAATGAAATACTACATTCGTAAAAATGCAATGCCTGCAAATCGTGTTGAG
Source organism: Bernardetia sp. Wsw4-3y2 (assembly GCF_037126295.1). Lineage (NCBI taxonomy): Bacteria > Pseudomonadati > Bacteroidota > Cytophagia > Cytophagales > Bernardetiaceae > Bernardetia > Bernardetia sp. Wsw4-3y2. The sequence goes on from NZ_CP147017.1 coordinate 2,782,577, forward strand.
CTTCGTTTGGCTGTAAATGCAGGTTCTATTTTGGAAGATGAAGACCAACAAGGTTTGGCTCACTTTACCGAACACATGGCATTTAATGGAACAACAAATTTCAAGAAAAATGATTTGATTGATAATTTGGAAACAATGGGCGTTCGTTTTGGTGCTGACTTGAATGCTTATACTTCATTTGATGAAACAGTTTATATGTTGCCTATCCCAACAGATAGCGTGGGTTATGTGGATAAAGGCTTGCTGATTTTGAAAGATTGGGCAAGTGGCGTTTTGTTTGAAGACGAAGAAATAGACAAAGAACGTGGCGTAGTCATCGAAGAATGGCGTAGAGGAAAAGGCGCAAACGAGCGTATGCGAACTCAATATTTTCCTACTTTGTTGAAAGGCTCACATTATGCAGAACGTTTACCAATCGGTAAAAAAGATATTTTGGAATCTTTCAAATATGAAACTATCCGTAATTTCTACAACAAATGGTATCGTCCAGACCTTATGGCAATTGTAGCCGTTGGAGATATTGATGTGGCAGAAATGGAAGCCAAAATCAAAGAAACATTTGGAAGCATTCCGAAAGTGAAAAATCCAGCAGAGCGTAAAAATTTCAAAACTCCTTTGAATAAAGAGCCTTTAGCAAAAGTAGTATCGGATAAAGAAGCAACAGCAATTCAGTTACAATTGTATTACAAAATGCCTAAAAAAGCAGTTACGACTTATGCTGATTTGAATGAAAATTATACAAGCGAGCTTATTACTACAATGCTTAATGCTCGTTTTGAAGAATTACAAAAACAAGCAAGTCCTCCATTTTTATATAGTTTTGCTTTTCAAGGCGATATGATTGGACGTGATTTGGATGCACTTCAATTGTATGCAGGACTTCGTGAAGATAATATCGAAGGAGGACTCTCTACAATTACACAAGAGTTTGAACGTATGAAAAGATTTGGTTTTACGGGTTCTGAGTTAGAAAGAGCTAAAAAACAACTTTCTAAACGCTACGAAAAAGCCTATAAAGAACAAGACAAAACAGAGTCTAATAGAATTGTAATGAATTATGTTTACAATTATCTAGAAAATCAGCCAATTCCAAGTGCAAAGTTTGAATATGAGTTTTTAGAAAAAAATCTTCCTTCTATCACTTTAGAGCAAGTCAATAAAATGGCTAAAGGTTGGATAACTCAAGAAAACAGAGTTGCTATCTTAACAGGAATGGAAAAAGAAGGTGTAAATCTTCCAAATGATGAAAAATTAGTAAGTATTTGGAATGAAGCTGCAAACGCAGATTTGAAGCCTTACGAAGAAAAAGAAATTGCTAGTTCACTTATCGAAGAAGCAAATATTCCTAAAAAAGGAAGCATTACAAAGGAAATGACCAACGATAAAATGGGTTATACAGAATTTACCCTTTCTAATGGTGCAAAAGTAATTTTGAAGAAAACAGACTTTAAAAATGACGAAATTTTGGTTTCAGCTTATAGTTTGGGAGGACATTCTTTGTATGAAGATAAAGATTACATAGCTGTTTCTAATATTTCTTCTATCATTGCTCAATCTGGAATTGCAGAACTTTCAGGCTCAGATATGGATAAATTTATGACTGGAAAAACGGTTCGTATTAGTCCTTATATCTCTGAATATTCTGAAGGTTTTAGAGGAAGTACTTCTCCAGAAGATTTAGAAACTGCGCTTCAACTGATGCACCTTTATTTCACTAATCCTCGTCAAGATAACGATGCTGTTGCTTCTTTTGTAGCTACTCAAAAAGGTTTTTATCAAAACTTAGCTTCTAATCCAAACTATTATTTCTATGACCAGTACAGCCAATTAATGGCAAATGGAAGCATTCGTAGTGGTTTTCCAAAAGTAGAAGAGTTAGAAAAAACAGATTGGCAATCAGCTTACAAAATGTATAACGAACGCTTTGCAAATGCTGCTGATTTTACATTTTTCTTTATTGGAAACTTTGATGAAGAAAAAATGAAGTCACTTTTAGAAACCTATATTGCGACTCTTCCATCAACAGATAAAACTGAAAACTTCAAAGATTTGGGTACTCGTTCGCCTAAAGGAATGGTAGAAAAAATCTATAAAAAAGGTTCAGAACCACAAAGTAATGTGCGTCTTTCTTTTGCTGGAGAAATGACAGAATATGATGCAAAAGATGAAGTTGCTTTGAATGCTCTTGCAGGTTTATTGCGTTTCAAACTTATTGAGAAATTGCGTGAGGAAAAAGGTGGTGTTTATTCAGCAGGTGCTTATACAAGTGTAGATAAATATCCTGTTCCAAATTATAATGTAATGATTACATTCCCTTGTGCGCCTGAAAATGTTGATGATTTGATTGCAGCTTCTATCGAAGAGGTAGATAAATTACGCAATGGCGATATTGATGCTACTGATTTAGAGAAATTCAAAGAAGCTGAAAAACGCACCAATGAAGTAAACCAAACTCAAAACAAATACTGGCTTTCTACGCTACAAGGACTTTATTATTATAATGAAACTCCTGAAAGTATAGAAAAAAATAAATCTATCTTGAAAGATTTGACAGTTGAAGACGTGAAAAATGCAGCTATAAAATATTTGGATACAAAAGCATATATCAAAGCTGTTCTACTTCCTGAAACTACAACAGAAGAAGATAAAGGAGAATAAGTAAAAAAATATTAGTAGAAATACCAATAATGAAAAATTCAAATTGGTAAATCTAAAAGCACAATTATTATTTTTTATAAATGATAATTGTGCTTTTTTTATAGCTGTAGACTTCCTAACAATTTATCTCTTGCCGTTGTCGGTGTCTCACCGACGACATATATATTTCTAATCTCAAGTTGATGTTACTTTTCAATAAAATGGTAGGATTCAAATCAATAAAAAAAACTTTTCCACCTAAAAACCGTTTTTGTTAAAAAAATAAAACTACAAAATAGCACAACTTAATTTTTTGAACTAAAATAATTAGCCAATGAAAACGCTTCTCATACTTCTTATCGCTTCAGTTTCTTCGGTGGCAGCTTATGGAATCATAAAAGTCAGTCAGTCGCACAAACAAACTTATAATGCTTGGATTACTCACGTAGAAAATTATGCAGGTGAAGGGATTGATACCATTCGCCCAAATCCAGATGATGTAACTACATATCGTTATGTGAGTAGAAGTGTAGAGTGGAAAACTTTTTTAGCTATGGCAGATACATTTCAAATTCCCTCAACCGTTCAGCGTTTCAGATATTTGACTGATGATGATGTTTTCAAAATCCGTGAGCAGTTTTGGTATATGTCAGGTGCTAACAACATTGAAGATTTGGCAATTGCTGCTTTTTTTGCTGAAATGTATTATTCTGCGCCTGTTTCAATTAGGTATTTTCAAGAAAGACTCAAAGCTGATGGTTTTACCAATCTAAAAGTCACAGGAAAACTCAATCAACAAACCATAAAAGCCATCGAATCTCAACCTAAAAAACAAATGTGGGATTGGCTTCTCAAACAGCGTAAAAACTATATTTATAACAAAACAGCCTCTTCTACTATGTTGATATATAGAAAAGGACTTATGAAAAGAGCCAACAATTTTCATAAGAAATTTGAATCTTTTCTAGGAGAAGATAAACCTACCAATGAAGTTGATACGTATGAAGATACAAAAGTTCCAATAGAAGAATTATTAGAATATGATTCAACTAAAACATCACAGAATGGACAAGATGAAAAATCATCTCAAACTCAGAATAATTTAGAAGATGATTCAGAAGTAAAGATAATTGTTAGTTCTGTTCCTCTTCAAACACCTAGAGACGGTGACACTACAAAACGTAAAGAAAACGTAGCTTCAGCTATAAAAGATGATGAGATAAAAACAATTAGTGATACAAAGGAAAATGGAGTCCGAATTGTAGTTACTTCTGAAAACGAAAAATAAGATATTTTAGAAGGTAATGATGTCTAATTTTTTAAACTAAAAAAATCCTTTTTTGATAGTTTTTGTCAAAAAAGGATTTTTCTTTATTAAATTTTCCCTAATAGCTTTAAAGTTTATTTTCAAACTAATAGATTTTGCGTATTTTGGAGTTAAAATGTGAAAAATTTCAAAAATAAGTTTTTTCAAACAAGAATATACATTTTTTTTAACGCATAACGAATAGTAACTTTGTCTCTTATACGACAAAACTATTTACTATCAAAGATTTTTATCTCTATAAAAACTTCCCTTTCTAAAATCTGAATTCAACGCAATGCAAAAATACATCTACCTTTTATTCTTTCCTGTTTTTTTACTTTCGGGTATGTTTTTTACTTCTTGTAACAACACAAAAGAAGAAGCTCTTAATGAATCAAGAGAAATTATCAAGGAACAAGATACCGAAATCGAAACGATGAAACGCCGTATTGATACATTAGAGCAAACTATTCGTGCGCTTGCCAAAAACAGAGAATCTTCTAGTGAGGAAGCAAGTGAATTGAAGGGGAAAGCACAAGAGCTTCAGAAGGCAATCAAAAGTTATCAAGGAGCTTTATCTAAAAAGGAAAAAGAATTTAAAGAGTATCGTTATTTGGCTTTAGAAGATAAGCGTGTTGCCGAAATTAGAGAAGAAAAACGTAAACTTCGTGAAGATAATGAGTTCATTGTTAATAAGATAAAGCAATTGAAACAGATGAATGAAGTAAATGAAGTAATGGATGGACTGACAGATATTATCGATAAAATACCTCCTTTCAATAAATTTGATTGTTATTATAGAGATAAAAAAGATTTAGAAGCAAGTCGTAAAAAAGATAATGGGTATAGCCCAAAGTTACTTTTGGTAGAAGAAGATGGTACATATCCACAAGCTGATATTGGACAAGTAATTATTGATTTAGATTTGAATTTCTTCAAGTTAGATGGAAACCCAAATCAAGCAACACTAACACTTTGTTTGTTTGAAGAAGGAAGCCAAGCACCTGTTTATTGTCAGGATGAAGTTTTTGATACAGAATACAAACGTGTTGAATGGAAACAAGCTGCTTCTACATTCGGAGCAAAGAAATATTATTTTCAAGTGCGCCATGGCGATAGAATTTTGAGTGATAAATATAAGTTTTCAATTAAAAATTAACATTCTGTTTGCTATTTTAGTAGGTTAAAGCACAACAAAAAATCTGTATAAAATATAGATTGATAGAAAAAATACGTTATTCTATCATAAAACTACCTATCCTATAAACTGAATAATTAATTTCTTCTTCGTGATGAATAACTATATTTTGCCCTTATCAACCTTTAGAAAGGTTGTTTGTCTATTGTTTTTTTATACTTTTTTTGTACTGTCTAGCTTTGCTCAAAGTATACCAACTTGGCATTTTGATACATATAATGATAAAAATTCATCTATTCCACACAACTTTATCAATGATTTAGCTTTCGATAAAAGTGATAATTCACTTTGGATAGCAACAGGAGGTGGATTGGTACATTGGTCTGAAAAAGATTCTACAATCTATACACCCAAAAACTCAGAATTAAAAGATTATGGTATAAAATGTATTGCTATTGGAAAAGATGGCGATAAATATATCGGAACGTATGGAGCAGGAATTTATAAAATTGATGCAGCAGGAAACTTTTCACATTTGCAAGTTCCTTCAAAATCTAATAAAAATACAGTCCTTTGTATAACAGAAGACCAATACAAAACAATTTGGGTAGGAACAGAAGAAGAAGGATTATTTCGAATTGATTCTAAATTCAAAATTCTGATTAGTGTTGAAAGAATTGCATTTACACGAGTCTTTGAAATTGTTGTCGATAAAGAAAACACAAAATGGATAGCTACAGAACGAGGACTTTATACATTAGATGAAGATAATCGTCTGAAAATTTATCCTTCTTTGAAAGACCAGCCTATCAACTCCATTGCATTTTCTCCTCAAAATGAGTTATTAATCAGCTCAACTTTAGAAAGTACAGCACAGTTTTTTGTGGGAGATAAAAAGCAAACCATATCTAAAGATGTACATTATCAATTCCGAACCATGCTTCCAACAAAGGAGAGCTTATGGGCAGCTTCTTTGAGTGGATTATCTCTTTTTGAAAATAACAAATGGACTGTTTTTAATCCTCAGAATTCTGCTTTTCCCTCTACAATGGTCAGTACATTAGTGCAAAACCCACAAGACAAAACAGTTTGGGCAGGAACTTTTGGACAAGGATTAGTTAAACTCTCTCAACTCAACACACTTCCTGAAGGAGAATTTAGACTAGGAACTACATCTATCAAAAAGGGAGACATTGTTCGTTTGCATATTGGTTTTGAAAGAGCAACAGCCATTTTTAGTGATACAACAGGAATTTCTGAATTGGTAGAATTTATGAAAGAAAATCAGGCTGTCAGAATAGAACTCTCAGGTCATACCGACACAGCAGGGGATGCAACCTTAAACTATAAACTCTCACAAGAACGAGCTGATGCTGTAAAACTTTATTTGATGAGAAAAAATATAGAAGCTAATAGAATAGAAACAAAAGCCTACGGAGGAACAAAACCCATTTCAGATAATACTAGTGAATCATCAAGACAAAAAAACAGAAGAGTAGAAATGAGGATTATTGAGTAATTTTATTGTCAAAAAATAATAATCATAAAAGGCATTTTATTCTGACTTATCGAAAGGAATAAAATGCTTTTTTTATTTAGTGAAAAATTGCAAAATATTCATACCTTGTTTCCGTTCTTCTATCAAAAAAACTCTCCCAATCCGATTCCAAATGAAAGTAAATAAACTCTATTTTCTATCTGTATTATCAATAATTCTGATTTTCAAAGTTAGTTCTCTTTCTGCTCAAGATTCTAAGAATCTTCCAAAGATTTTAAAACATCCAGATTCTGTTCATATTGAAGCGATTGAGGTTTTGAATTCTGAAAGTAGAGAAACAAATTTATCGGTTACACCAGATGGAAAATATCTATTTTTTATGAGCAGTAGAGGAGGCGAAAATTGGTCTATAAAATCTGGAATCTATAAAAATCAAGTTCGTTATGATGGAGATATTTATTTTTCTAAAAAAGATTCAACTGGAAAATGGACAGCAGCCCAAAACTTAAAAGCCATAAATAGTTCCTCAGGAGAAGACGAACCTTTTGTAAGCCAAGATGGACAACAGGTAGTTTTTCAGTCGTGGCGAAGAAACTGGATGTCAGAAGGAGGACCTTATTATAAAGCTAAATATGAAGCAAAAGCAAAGGGGAATTCTTGGACAAACATAAAAGGATTAGGACAAGGAATAAATTCTTTTTTTAGAAGAGAGTTTTCAAAATACGGTGGCTATGCAACCGACGGAATGAGTGTTTCTTCTGATTTTAATACGTTTATTGTGGCTGCTGGTACAAACTATAGTGGAGATATGGATTTGTATTGGAGTAAAAAAGATTCGACTGGAAAATGGACAGTTTGTACAGAAATGCCTATTTCTACGCCAAAAAATGAGCGTTCTGTATTTTTAGCTGCTGATAACAAAACGATTTATTTTGCTTCTGATGGTTATGGTGGTTTTGGTGGACTTGATATTTTTAAGGCTTTGCTTGATGAGAATGGAAATGCAATTGAAATTTTCAATATTGGTGCGCCCTTTAATACTGATAAAGATGATTATGGTTTTGTTTTGACGGCTTCTGGGGAGGCTGCCTATTTTGTGAGAGAAGGCGATATTTTTTATGCCGATTTAATCAATGCTTCGCCTGAGATAAAACCTTCACCTGTTTTGCTTTTAGAAGGAAATATTGTGGGTTGTGATGAAAACCCGATTGATGCAAAAGTGAGTTTGTATGATGAAAATGACAAAGAAATTAGTGTTAGTTTTACCAATGCAAGAAATAAAGGCGAGTATGTTTTACTAGTTTCTAATCCTCCAAAAACCAAAAAATTGTACAAACAAATCATAGAAACCGAAAAAGGATTCGAACAAGAACCGTTTTTTGAAACTAAAAAGATAGAAATTCCATCAATAAAAAAATACACCAAAATTGAGTTAGGAAAAACACAGATAAACGATTGTAAAGAAGAAATAGAAAAAACCGAAAAAATTACAAAATTAGAAATCGTATATTTTGATTTTGATTCAGACGAATTAGACCAAAACTCTATTCAAGTTTTAGAAAATCTTATTGCTGTTTTTAATCAAAATTTAGAAAAAAATCATTCTACACAAAAAATCATTCTTACAGGACATACCGATTCAAAAGGAAGTAATGAGTACAATGAAATTCTATCACAAAAAAGACTTTTATCAGTTCAAGACTTCCTAGAAAGAAAGGGAATTGACAAATCTAAAATCAAAATTACTCCAAAAGGCGAAAAAAATCCTACAAAAACCAATGCCACAGAAAACGGACGTAGCAAAAACAGACGTGTGGAAATAATGATAAGTGATAAGTAATAAATTATTAATGTGTTTTTTAATTTTAAAAATAACTATGAAAATCAAAGTTTTTATTCTGTTTTCTATTCTCTTTTTGGGAATTGGATTTGATGGTTTTGGGCAATGTTTTGATGAAGATGAGGATTTTAATGAAACAGAATTACAAGTAGATACTGTAAAGGTTTCTTTTATTGAAAAAATACAAATTATCAAAAAGTGTGAGAATTTAGGAGTTGACGAAGAGGGAGTTTGTACATGGAATAACTATGGTTTTTATGTTAATGAAGACTCTTCCATAAGCTACCAAGCAGGTTTTTGTCCGACAAGTAAAATACTTCTTTTAGATACAAAGAATAATAAAATTATAGATATGATTATACAACCTACAACTAGAGATTTAGGCGAAGGTAAACATGCTTGTATTTGGACTTTAAATGGAAAAGGAGAATATAAGAGTAAGAAACTTTTTGAAGGTGGAAGTATCAAAAAAATTTATAGAGATAAAAATATTCTCAAAATAGACATACAATTAAGTGGCTGTTGTGATAATTATTTTATGTGTGATGAAACTTATGCTTATGAAAATGATAGTTTAATTTTGAAGAAACAAATATGTTACTTGAAAAAAGATCGATACGTAAAAGGTGCAACAGAACTAAAAGAAAATGGAATCTTTGTAACGGTTGATAGTGCATACTTGATTGGTAATAATCCTAGAGGCTACGGCGATTTTGTTGAAATGGTAGATTATACTACTGACAAAGATAGTATTATGCAGTACGACTATGATGATGAAATAATAGCTGTTGTTTCTCCAAATCAGAAAGGTAGAGTTTTAGCTACAAGATTTGTAGATGGTTTGTATTGGTACTTGATAGTTTTTCCTCCACAGTCAATTCAAAGAAGAGTTTTTGATTATATGATTGGTGAACCAGATACACAGCTTCATTTCGCAGGTTGGATAAAATCAAAAATACCTCTAAAAATCAAAACTAATTAACACTAAAAAACAACTATGAAAATCAAAGTTTTTATTCTGTTTTCTTTTCTCTTTTTGGGAATAGGGTTTGAGGGTTTTGGATATGATAAAATTTTAGTAGGTGAAGGAAACTTTTATGATTCTACGGCTTCTGTTTATAGTTTTTCTCAAAATGGACAAAATTGGTGGGACAGAATTGGAAAGAAAAATGTTCATCAAATTAAGGTAAATGATACGCTTTGTTCGATTGATAAAGAAAGCTATTTGAGTATTTGGTTAGTAAATGAAATTTCACCAAATACTTCAAATTTTATAGGAAGTACAGGAAATGAAGACATGCTGTTTGAAAGTAAAGCAAAGTGCAAATTGATAGATAGAATTTTTATAAAAGAAAATGTAAAAAGACTTTTCATGAGACTCGTCTTCAAGTATGAAAAAGGTTTTGAGAAAAATATAAGTACCAAAAAATTAGATATTTTAAATGGTTTTTCATGCCTAACTATTTCTAACTCACAAAAATTGACAGAACATATCAATCTCAAAACAAATGAAGGCTATGATTATAATATTTGTTCTGACAATTATTATTCAGTTATAAAGTCAATTTTTAAGATAGGAAATAGAAGTTTTGCTGTAATTAATGAATACTCTAATAAAGGCTGTCCAGAATTTAATACGATTTGGATTATAGAAATAATAGGGGCAGAATACCGAAGAATTTGGCATTATGGAACTTGTTAATTATTATAGAAAACAAAAAAAGCAACCTTCAAAATTACTTTAAAGATTGCTTTTCAACTATCATACAAGAGTCCTTATCTTCTTAACTCCAAAATTTCTTCCAAATATTTTGAGACGTTTCTAAGAATTTTTCAGTGGCTTTCAATTGTTCAGTACCACTTTCTGTAATATCTGATAAAAGAGGAACAGAACGAAGCATTTCACTTCCTTTTACAGTTTCATCAATTGCTTTTGCCCATTGAACCATTGTTGAAGATTCTTCCTTTGCATCTGGAACAAGATTATTGATATGTTTTGAAGCTACATTTTTAGTCGCCGTTTTTATTTCAACGGTAGTATCTAGCTTTTTGCTTTCTTGTTTTGCACCAGTTGTACTTTTCTGTGCTAAAATTTCAGTTTCTACAATCTGATGAGGATTTTTATTTACAAATTCTTCTTTTGAGGGAGCTTTTTGTGTTGTAGTAGTTGAAGAAGTTTCTTGTTCTTTCAAAAAAGCATCTAAATCTGCGAGTGTGCTGTTTTTTGCCATAGTTGTAATAGGAATTAGACTAAAGTAAACGAGTTTTGGATTGTTTTCACTAAAAAAAATATTTTAGATAAATGCTTGATTGTGTGTTAGTTATATTTCTTATTTATTGAGTAAAGATACAATATTTTTCGCAATTTCTTTATATTCTGCAATAGGACTTAAAGTAGAAAACTCTGCCATCTTATTTTTTGAAACTACAAAAGGAGAAATAATAATTGAATCTAAACTAGAAAGTGCATTTTCTACTGTCGTTTGATTAGTTCTGTTATGAATTCGGCTAGGCAGAATAGCTATTTTTAATTTTTTATTAATTTCTTGTGCAGGTTTTAAGTCTTGCAAGGTCTGATAAGCTACCAATAAATCATTCTGAGAAAGACTTGTCGGAACAACTACTAAATCAGATTCTAAACATAGTTTTCTTATCGCTTCGTCAGTTGTTTTTCCTGCACTATCAACCAAAATATAATCGTATTTTTTACTCTTCTTAAATTTTTTGAGGTTTTCAATAATATGTTCATCTGTTGAGCCAACAATAGGGAAAGGAGCATCATTTTCAGCAATTTTCTTTTTAAAAAGCTCCATTTTTCTAAGCGTTGTGAGCGTATAGTTAGTATCTGTTTCTATGAGTATGACCCGTTTTTTTTGGCTGGCAAGTGTGGTGGCAAGGTGCATAATATTTGTTGTTTTGCCTGTTCCACCTTTTCGGCTGATGAATGAAATTATCATAATTGTAATAAAATTAATTTTGGAAGAATAATAAAAACAAAAATAAGGATTAGTTGATAAATAATTTGTTACCTCAAAATTTTAATCTCTATTCAATCAAAATAATCTAAAAAATAAGTATATTGTTATTCCAAGATAATAAATATATGCTAATTAATATTTTAGATTCTTAATTAAAAATATGCAGACAACTTCTACTCCTTCCCCTTATGTATTGACAGATTCTATTCGAATTGAGAAAACAGACTTTGAAGAATCTCATAAACAGTTTTTAGTTCTATATGGAAAAAAACAGTTTTATTGTGGATTACTTATTAAAGAAATTTTGGTAGAACTGAACGAAAATAAATCTCTTCTTCAAGTTCATTCCCAAATTACGAAACACCAAGCCTACAAAAAACTAACTCTTCAAGATATAGAGATGATTATTGATAAAAAAATAATTCCTCTAGGTGTTTTGAAAAATATAAATGAAATTGAAACCTCAAAAAGTGAAGAGCTTAGTTATGATGCTGATTCTATAAAAACTCAAAAAACACTTTTAAATGAATCACAGACAAATTTTATAGCTTCTGTTTTTAAATTTTTATATCAAAAATGGGTAGCTGCCTTATTTGTTTTGATTGGGCTTGTTATGCATATTTTTTACCTTTCTTCTCATTCTATTTTTGGAGAACATAGTAAAATATGGGTAGATTCTTCAGCTTTAGAATATATGTCACTTTATTTCCTAATCATTTTTATATTTGTTTTTCACGAAATTGGTCATGCTGCTGCTGCTTTGCATTTCGGAATTCGTGCGCCCAAAATTGGTTATGGTTTTTATTTGGTTTATCCTGTTTTTTTTACTCAAATTAGTGAGGCTTGGAAGCTTCAACCCAAAAAAAGAATGATTATTAATTTGGGAGGTGTTTATTTTCAATGGATTGCAGGAAGTCTTTTTATTTTATTAGATTATTTTAATATTGGCTCTACTCACATTTGGTCAGGAGTGGTAACAATGAACTTTATTCGATTGATTTATTCTTTTGTTCCTTTTATGAAAGCAGATGGATACTGGATTTTTAGTGATGGCTTTGAACTAACAAATCTACGCAAAAAATCAAATCAATTTTTATCAGCTATTTTTAAATCACTTTCTATTCACAAAGCTCGTCAGATTACAAAAACTAAACTGCAATTTTATGCACTTTCTTTTTTTTCTATTGGAACAATTATCTTCTTTAGCTTTTGGTTTGTTTTTCTATCAATCATGGTTTGGAAATTTACGCCAATGCTTCCAAATATTTTAGTCTCATTTTATGAAAATTGGCAATCAGCAACACTTATTTCTCAATATCTCAAAATTATTCTTCAATCTGTATTGCTTACCATTACACTCTTAGGAGTAGTCATTTTTATAGTAAGAATGAGTAGTCTGATACGTTTTGCAATCAATTTCTTGATGGAAAAAGAAACTGAACTGAAAACTGTATAAAAACAATGGCTCTTCCGACCTTTTAGCGCAAAATCAATATTTTATATTTTGTTCAAGTCTGTACCAAAAGTCTGACTTGAACAAAATAAGCCTTTCTGAACTGTAAATGCTTATTTAAACTTGGTCAGACCTTATGGTACAGACCAAATTAAAATAGAAGTTGGTTCTTAGAAAATGAAAATCGCTAAAAAGTCGGAAGAGCCAAAACAATTTTTCAGAAGTTTGAACTTTATGTTAATTTTTTTAGCAATGCTATTTTAATTAGCTTTTTTGATTTGGATTTTTTATATTGTGAGCAGTTTCTACCAGCTATATTTTTCATCACTTAATTAGTTTATCAAAAAGTTATTTCAATCATGACAACAGAAAAAATTGCAAACCGTTTAGTAGAGCTTTGCCGAGAGGGAAATTATGAGCAAGCTCACAAAGAACTGTATCATCAAGATGCTTTTAGCATTGAACCCGAACTATTTCCTAACAACAAAGTGCAAGGAATGGAAGCCATTGGTAAAAAAGGAGAAGAATGGGCAAATAATTTGGAAGAAATGCACTTTGCAGAAGTTTCTGAACCTATTGTAGCAGGAAACCATTTTTCTTGTACAATGGCTTTTGATGCCACTTTCAAAGACAGAGGAAGAGTAAAAGACGAAGAATTGGCTGTCTATAAAGTAGAAAATGGCAAAATTACAGAAGAACGTTTTTTTTATTCTATGGGATAACTAAGTTTTAATTTCTAGTTCAAGCTTAGATGCTTGAACTAGATTTTATAGAAAGTAATTAGTTAAGGTTGCCAATTTTTTTTTATTGCTTTTCAAGTCTTATCTTTGAAGTATATTAGAATTTAAAAACCTTAATCCAATCAATATATTTATGGCAACTTATGATTTATTAGTAATCGGTTCAGGACCTGGTGGTTATGTAGCTGCAATTCGTGCTTCTCAACTCGGACTAAAAGTAGGCGTTATCGAAAAAGAATCACTTGGTGGAATCTGTCTAAATTGGGGCTGTATTCCTACAAAAGCACTTTTAAAGTCTGCTCAAGTATTCGAATATGTTCAACATGCCAAAGAATATGGCATCGAAGTAGGCGAATCTAAAGTAAATTTTGGCGATATGATTGGTCGTAGCCGAAATGTAGCTGGTGGAATGAGCAAAGGAATTGAGTTTTTATTCAAAAAGAATAAAATTGATAAAATAATGGGCTTCGGAAAACTAGCTGGAAAAGGCAAAGTAGAAGTAACCACTCAAGATGGAAAAAAAGAAATTTATGAAGCAAAAAGTATAATCCTTGCAACAGGTGGACGTGCAAGAGAATTACCAAATCTTCCTATTGATGGTAAAAAAATCATTGAATACCGTAAAGCGATGTCTTTAGAAAAACAACCTAAAAAAATGGTTGTGGTAGGTTCTGGAGCTATCGGAGTAGAGTTTGCTTATCTTTATAATTCTATCGGAACAGAAGTAACAATTGTAGAATTTATGGACAGAATCGTTCCTGTTGAAGATGCAGACGTTTCTAAAGAACTAGAAAGACAATACAAGAAAAAAGGAATGAAAGTAATGACTTCTTCAGAAGTAACAAAAGTAGATACTTCTGGAACAGGTTGTAAAGTAACTGTCAAAACTAAAAAAGGCGAAGAAATCATCGAATGTGATGTAGTTCTTTCTGCTGTTGGAGTTTCTACAAACTTAGAAGGAATTGGCTTAGAAAGCACAGGCGTAAAAACTGAAAAAGGAAAAGTTGTTGTTGATGACTATTACAAAACTTCAGTTGATGGCGTTTATGCGATTGGTGACATTGTACACGGACCTGCTCTTGCACACGTAGCAAGCGCAGAAGGAATTATTTGTGTAGAGAAAATTGCAGGACATCACCCAGAGCCATTGAACTATGGAAATATCCCTGGATGTACGTACTGTCAGCCAGAAATTTCTTCAGTAGGAATGACAGAAGCACAAGCTAAAGAAGCTGGTTATGAAATTAAAGTAGGCAAATTCCCATTCTCTGCATCAGGAAAAGCAAGTGCAGCAGGTGCAAAAGAAGGTTTTGTAAAAGTAATCTTTGATGCAAAATATGGCGAATGGCTAGGCGCACACATGATAGGTGCAAATGTAACTGAAATGATTGCAGAGGCTGTTGTGGCAAGAAAATTAGAAACCACAGGAATGGAAATCGTAAAATCGGTTCATCCACACCCAACAATGTCAGAAGCTGTTATGGAAGCAGCAGCAGCAGCGTATGGAGAAGTAATTCATATTTAAGAAGTTGATTTTTGAGCTATTATTAAACCCTAAGGGTCTTCGAAGACCCTTAGGGTTTTTACTATTTTCTACTTAAAAAACATTCGAAATCATGATAAAGCAAATTCTCATATTATTCTTTCTTGTATCAACTTTTTTTTCTTGTACCGTTAAGCCTTATCAGAAAGAAACAGTCTATCAAGATTCGAAAATTAGTATAAGTATATATCCTACTTCCGAAGAAAATAAGAGATTTATAAGGGAGTTAATTTATACAAATGATAAAAATGTTCTATTACAAAGTTTAGAAACAAGTGATACTACCATTTTAAGTAAAATAAGTTTTGATATTGTAGAAGAAGAAAACCTAGTGAAATTGCAGGTTATGTTTGTAGATGAGGCTATTGAGTATAAAGAAAAAATAAAGAACTATATTTCGTATAGAATATCACAAAAACAGCAATATGAGATGTCTAATCTATTTTTTCTTACGAAAGCTGAAGATGAAGGACACATTATTATAGACCTACTCAAGGAAAATTTAGAAGACGTTGTTTGGCAAGAACACTCTTCTCAACACTTATATTGGCGAGCTACACCTGATGAATTTAAACTCATAGCAGATAAGATACGCAATATTGTAAACCTCTCACAAGAATATGTATTATTCACAAGAGTTCCTGTAGCAAAAGTAAAAGGTATTGATAATCAACTTTTTTCTTTTCACTATCGTTTTGAAGATGGAAAAATTATAGAGATGATTATAGAAGATATAGCAGGTATTCCGAAGTTAGTAGCTATTGAAGCTAGAGATGAGGTAAAGTAAGATTATTTGAGTTCAACTTTGTTTTTTCTTTGAATTGTATGTGTCTTTTTCAAAAAAAAATGATTGTAGAAACATGGAAACTCATTAGAAATTTTATCTAATAAATGTTATCATGCTTAATTTAGTAATGTTCATTTTTCCATAACGTAGGGTTTGCAAACCCTACGCTATGGAAAAATAAGATTTTCTGATTATCAAATCTGTAAATAATCGTGATAATGTTTAACGTAAAAATGAGATTCCAAAATTTTATATTTCTACAACTCAAAAACTACTTTTTATGAAAACTCAAAAACAAATTTTAATCCTCGCTTTTCTAGCTGCCTTTTTAGCTATTCTTTCGGCTTGTTCTAATCAAAAAACAGCTTCAAATAGCAATCTAATGGCTGATTCTACTGTTTTGGTTAGTTCTGATGAAAAAGAGGAAATTATAGATGTTCCACTTACAAATATTCCAACGCCCATATCTCCAGAAGAAATAATAGAGGTAGAAAATGATTTAGAATTAAGTGAAAATATTGAAATAAAAATAGAAGATGTTGAAATAGAAATTGATAATATTGTAACTGATGTAACAGCGATAGAAGCTCCTAGAAAAGATGATGTAAAAAATACAAACACCGAAAACTATCAAAAATTAGTAGAAAATAAATTTATCCAACCCAAAAATCAAGCTCTTTCTACTTTTTCGATTGATGTTGATAATGCTTCTTATACTACTGCTCGTCGTTTTATTCAGTCTGGACAGCTTCCAAATCCTGATGCTGTTCGTATCGAAGAGTTTATCAATTATTTTGATTACGATTATCCACAACCAAAAAACGACGTTCCTTTTTCTGTAAATACAGAAATTTCGGTTGCACCTTGGAACACAAAACACAAATTAGTTCATATCGGAATTCAAGGAAAAGAATTGGATTACAAAAATTTATCGGCTTCTAATCTTGTCTTTTTGATTGATGCTTCGGGTTCGATGGAAGACCCAAACAAACTCCCTCTTTTGCGTTCTTCTTTGAAAATGCTCTTGGAAGAAATGAATGAAAAAGACCATATTTCGATTGTTGCTTATGCTGGTGCTGCTGGTTTGGTTTTGCCTTCTACTTCAGTAAAAGAAAAAGCTAAAATCTTGAATGCCTTAGAAAATGTTTCGGCAGGTGGAAGTACAGCAGGAGGAGCAGGAATAACTTTAGCTTACAAAATTGCACAAGAAAATTTTATCAAAAATGGAAATAATAGAATCATTTTGTGTACAGATGGCGATTTTAATGTGGGTGTTAATTCGGCTGACGACCTTGTAAAACTTATTGAAAGCAAACGAAATGACGATATTTTCTTGACCGTTTGTGGTTTTGGAATGGGAAATTATAAAGATTACCAAATGGAAGAGTTGAGCAATGCAGGAAATGGAAATTATTTTTATATCGATAATATTCAAGAAGCAAAAAAAGTATTTGTGAAGGAAATGAGAGCAACGCTTTTTACAATTGCAAAAGATGTCAAACTTCAAATTGAATTTAATCCTACAAAAGTAGCTGCTTATCGTCTTATTGGTTATGAAAACAGAATGCTCAAAAAAGAAGATTTCAATGATGATAAAAAAGATGCTGGAGAGCTTGGCGCAGGACATACTGTAACGGCATTGTACGAAATTATTCCTGTTGGTGTAAAAAGTGAATTTTTGACTTCAGTAGATGATTTACGTTATCAAAATAACTCTAAAATAAGTTCAAATTATACGGCTGTGGCTTCTTCTGATGAGCTTTTGAACTTAAAATTACGCTACAAAAAGCCTGATGAAACCAAAAGTAAATTGATTGTAAGTCCATTAAAAGATGAAAATATAGCTTTATCCAAAACGTCTGATAATTTTCGTTTTTCGGCTGCTGTGGCTAGTTTTGGAATGATTTTGAGAAATTCGGAATACAAATCAAATGCTGATTATCAAAATGTAATAGAATTAGCCAAAAATGCAAAAGGACAAGATATAGAAGGTTATCGAAGCGAATTTTTGAAATTAGTAGAAAGCTGTATGTTGATGAGTAAATAATTTTTCTATCTTCTTATAGTCTAATTTTTTGATGTGTTATGCTGCAATTTAAATTTCAAAAATAATTATTTACACTACCATGAAACAAAATAAATTCTTATCTTGAAATAAGTAACATTGTAACTACATTACTTTACACCTTGTTTTTCATGAAAAAACATTACTTGACATGCATTTTTGTATCAATTTGTCTATCTATTTCATTTTCATTATTAGCTCAAAGTGATTCTTCACTCTATCAATTGAGTATTGATGAACTTTTACAACCTGAAGAAAACTTACTGACAGGAAAAGTTTCTTCTGCTTCCAAAATAGAGCAGCGTGTACTTGATGCGCCTAGTATTGTAAAAGTTATTTCACAAGAAAAAATAAATAAATATGGTTGGGTTAGTCTAAATGATATTTTATACAGACAAGCTGGCTTTTCACCTTCACAAGATTATGATAGAAAAACGGTAAGTTCTAGAGGAGTGTATGAAGGTTGGAATAATAATCATTTGCTTATTTTGGTAGATGGTGTTCCTTATAATGATAATTTGTATGGAACAGCTTATACTTCTGAGGTTACACCTTTAGTTTTTTCTAAATCAATAGAACTCATTCGGGGACCTGTTTCGGCTTTGTATGGTGCAAATGCAATGAATGGAGCAATGGGAATAAATACTGTTTCTCCTTCTGATTTTAGACAAAATGGAATGGCTCAGATTCGTTTGGGAAGCAATAACAAACAAATTTATGATGTGGTAGTCGGTGGAGAAAGTGATGTCTTGGCTGCTGTTGTGGCTTTTAATTCTTTTTCTACACTAGGAAACGAATATTTATCTTTTGATGATTCAGAAAGAACAGATGATGCAGGTAATTTTTTGAAACAAGAAATAAATGATAAAAGAAATAGCTATTATCTTTTTGGAAAGCTAGAGGGAAGAGGGAAATTATCAGGTTTCGAATTACAATATCATCAGCACGATTGGGAGCTTGAAACAGGACATGGTTGGTTGTTTTTTATTCCAGATCAACCAGAAGCCATTAAAGAAAATCGGAAAATGCTATCTTTGCGTTATACAAGTGGACATTTGAATAAAAAGTTAGTACAAGAATATGTTGTGCGTTATCAGCGTCATGCTGTGGATTGGAATATGCGTTATTATCCTGATGGTGCGCTTGATAATTTTTATCCATTAGGGGTTACAGAATATTTGAAAACAAGTGCAGAAGATGTTTTTGGTAGAATGCAATACAAATATTCGTTAGGAAAAGAGTCGGTGTTTCTTGCAGGTATAGAAGGAAATGTATTTTATTATGATGGAGATGATGCTCATACTTCAAATATTGATTTGAATTCAGATTTTTCTCCTTTTCAAGATAATGATCCTCAGCCAATGAATGCGTGGTTGGAGTTTATAGCATCAAAACCTCTGATAAATCTTGCTTTATTTGCTCAATATACATCGCCTAGAGTTTTGAATGGACTTCTACAAGCGACAGTTACACTTCGTTATGACAATCAATTTTTCAATTATACAGATATTTATTCATCAGAAAGAAACGAAGAATCAAAGTCTTTTGAACAGTTTAGTCCAAGAGTAGGACTGGTTTTTCATGCCATGCCTACACTTACTGTCAAAGCTCTTGGAGGAAGAGCATTTCGTACGCCTACTCCTACCGAAATGTTTGGTGCAAATACATATTCACTTGCTTCGAATATCAACGAACTTTCGGCAGAATCTATCACTACATTTGAGTTAGTTGGAGAGTGGCAGGCTTCAAAAAAAACGATTATGCGACTGAATACCTTTTATACTAATTTTGAAGATATTATTGCTTATAGTGTTGCCAATGCTAATTTGAGTACAAATTTATACAGTCTTACTAATTTTGGAATCGAATATGAGATTGAATCATCTATTTCTTCTGAATTTCAGATTATGGGAAATTATTCTTTTGTTCAACGCCTAAACGAAACCATTAGAGATACCACAATTACAGAAAGTCCTGATAAACTGACTTGGTATCCTGCACATAGTTTGAATGTTGGTTTTAGTTATGAAAAAAATAAATTTTTAGGTTCGGCAATGGTTCATGCACAAAGTGAAGTTATGCGTAGAAGTTCAGATATTACTGAGCGAACAAAAGATTTTCGCCCAGAAAATGTAGCAGCTTGGGCAACTGTAGATACAAAATTTGCCTATCGTTTTACACCTTATTTAGAACTAGGTCTTCTAATTACAAATCTTGCTGACAAAGATAACTATCTCATAAAAAATAATTCTTATCGTTTTGATTATAGAATGAATAAACGAAATTTTTTAGTTAATCTTAGATATGATTTTTGAGAGATTATAGAGTTTCATAAACCACAGAAAAAAAGGCTTCAGAACATGCCGAAACCTCTTTTTTATAGCCATGAAAAAATTACCAATCTCGTGGCAATCACAATGAGTTAAATAGCTATTAATATGCCAAAGTGTGAAAACTAAATGACAAACAAGAGATTAAATAAGATTAATAATCTAATTTTGTAATCTAGATAGTTTCAAATTGATTAAATTTGTCAAGTCAAAACATAACCTTATAAGGATTATCGTTAATAAACTGTATAGTTAATCTATTCGTAATTTTTAATTTTTAATTGTCAATTCAATTATGTCTTACGCTCTTCAACCCATTTGGAATATTGCTCATATTTGCCACAGACACGGCATCGAAAACGTAATCATTTCACCAGGTTCTCGGTCTGCTCCTCTTACACTAGCTTTTGTAAGACATAAAAATTTGAATTGCAAAGTGGTGGCTGATGAGCGTTCTGCTGCTTTTATAGCTTTAGGAATTGCACAGCAGACCAATAAACCTGTTGTTTTGATTTGTACTTCGGGTTCTGCTGCCTACAATTATGCTCCAGCAATTGCAGAAGCCTATTTTCAACAAATTCCTCTGCTTGTCTTGACGGCTGACCGTCCTCCAGAATGGATAGATCAGTTTGATGGACAGACAATCAGACAAACAAATATCTACGGAAAACACGTAAAAGAAAGTTATACATTGCCAGTTGATTTGTCACATGAAGATGCTGTTTGGCATATCGAACGCACTATTTCAGAGGCAATTAATCTTTGTCAAACCTATCCTGCTGCGCCTGTTCATATCAATGCGCCTTTTCGTGAGCCGTTTTATCCACCTATTGAAGTTACGAATGAAGAAGATGATATAAATAGTTTGTATGAAAACCAAATAAAATATGATAATGATGTAAAGATTATCGAACAAATTCATAGCCGTCCAAAAATACGAACACAGCATTGGGAACAGCTTTTAGAAGTGTGGAATAGAACAGAAAAAAAATTGATTGTTGGAGGACAAATGCGTTATGATGAGCGTTTGATTTATGCGCTTAATGGTTTGGAGGTTACTGTTGTGGCAGATGTAATTTCAAATCTTCATATTGTAAAAAATAGTATTCAGCATCAAGACGTTTTTTTGATGAATAGAGAAAGTTTAGAAGAACTCAGACCCGAATTATTGATTACATTTGGAAAATCAGTCATCTCAAAAAATCTCAAAAAATTTTTACGTGAATATCCTGCTATTGAACATTGGCACATTCAACCTGCTGGAATTGCTGCTGATACTTTTCAGTCACTTACAAAAGTAATTCCTCTTAATCCATCCTATTTTTTTAGAAAGGTTTTGGAAAAACAAACTCGTTTTGCAGAGTCGTATCGTCAATCTTTCTTTGTTGATAATTGGCGTGGAACAGATGCAGAAATTAAGAAATTAAATGCTCATTTTTTCGAAGAGCAACCTTTTTCAGAGTTTGAAGCTGTTAAGAGATTGATGGAACACTTACCACAAC
Source organism: Bernardetia sp. Wsw4-3y2 (assembly GCF_037126295.1). Lineage (NCBI taxonomy): Bacteria > Pseudomonadati > Bacteroidota > Cytophagia > Cytophagales > Bernardetiaceae > Bernardetia > Bernardetia sp. Wsw4-3y2. The sequence goes on from NZ_CP147017.1 coordinate 2,804,394, forward strand.
GTTCTAATTTTCATTTGGCAAACAGTATGAGTGTGCGTTATGCCAATTATCTAAACTTAGATAAAGATGCAAATAAAGAAATTGAAATTTTCTCTAATCGGGGTACGAGTGGAATTGATGGCTCAACAAGTACAGCCATAGGACACGCTCTTGCAGACGATGAAACATTGAATATTTTATTGACTGGTGATGTTGCTTTTTTCTACGATAGAAATGCGTTTTGGAATAATTATTTACCAAAAAATCTGATTGTAATTCTACTCAATAATCATGGAGGAGGAATTTTTAAGATGCTTCCAGATGCAGCCAAACAGCCTGAATCAGATGAGTTTTTTGTAATCAAACAGCCTTTGGATGCTCAAAGTTTGAGTAAAGAATTTGAGTTAGAATATACGTTTTGTGAAGATAAAAACGGATTTCAAAATGCTTTAGAAAACCTAGAGTTAGATGTAGAAAAACGAAGCCGAATTTCTATTGTTGAAGTAAAAACAAGTATAGAAACAAATACAAAAGTTTTTCAAGACTATAAAAAAGCTGTTAAGTTTTTGGAGGTGGATTGATGAATTTAATATTATTGTAAAATTTTATCTTCATATTTAACTGGAAATAATTCTAACTCAAAAACACTTCTTATTTTCGAAGTAAGTTCATTTTTACAGCATAGAAACATATCAAAATTCTCTGAAGTTGTGATACACCATTTCATACTTTTAGGAAATAAGTATGTACAATAGTCAAAGCCTAATTCTTGCTGCCACTCAAAATAATCTTCAATAGTAAGATTCTCTATCTCCTGTTTTGGATTTATTTCATCAATTGAATGTCTATAAATATCTTCTATAAATAAATTGAGTGATTCATTTTGAGATATTTTATTAAGCCCCAATTTCAAATTCGAAATACTTAGGTCTGCAAGCGTTTTAATTGCTGGTGTTCGCTTAATATTATTCAAGACATTATAGTCATAAGCTACATTAAATCTCTCAGCAATTTCTTTTATAGTTATTGGACGAAATAGTTTGCTTTCATTTGGATTAAGAAACAAACCGAACTCTTTTTCAATTTTTATCCTCTTATTGGTTTCTTCTATCGTTTCATTTTTTAAAGGATAATCATCAAAAGGAAAATTATCAACTATTCCTACATTCCAGTGAATCAGAAAATAATCATCAAATTTATTCGGAATTATATCTGAAATACTTTTCCAAGTGTCACCTTCATTGCGAATTTCATAAAATCGTTTTATCCAATCGAATTTTTGCATTTCTTATATTTTGTTTACCCCTTAATCAACTTATCCCCCAAAGAGTTCGCTTTTGAATTATTAAACTGCTTCAAAAATTGTCCTAGTTCTGGAAAAGGAACTTTTTTAGGTTTGTATTTTTTGGCAAGTTTTAGATAATCTGTATCTCTAGTTTGAGAGTAAAGAGCCACAGCACAAAACAAACGTACTTCTTGACGCTCCAAACCTTTGAGTAATTCATTTTTTATTTCCTCATCTTTCTCTAATGAAGAAAGTGCTATAATAGCACGCATTTGGCGAACTTGTAGTGCATAATAGGTTTTATTTTTCCATTTTTCAGACGTTTTTGGAAGAGGCAAATAAAGTTCTTTTATAAGTGCTGTTCTACTTCTTTCATCATTTAGTTTTGATAAGTTTTTTGCAATATCCATTGATTCTGGTAAATAATCATATTCTAATAAACCAATCAAAACATCATGCATATTAGGCGATTTTTTTCTAACTAAAGTAGTGGTTACTTCTCGTGTTAAATTGATTTCTTTAGTTTCTCCTAAGAGTTGAACCAAAAGCCATTGACCATTATTTGTGCTTGCAAGTGAATTAATGATATTTTTTCGTTCTCTTGCTAAGGAATAGTAATTATTAAAAGTACGCAATAGTTCAGAGTCAGAAGCATCAGCAGCCAAAACAGTAATTAATAAATTTTGAGTGATAAAATCTTTTTCAGAAATAGAGTTTGTCAAGGAATCTATTAGCATAGACCAATTTTTTTTCTGACTATAACTTTTTGTTAATAACCTATCTAAAAGTAACGCTTTTTCATTTGAAAATTCAAAACGTGCATATTTGGGAATTGAAGCATAAAAATTAGCTTTTTGCGTAATTTCTAAAGAAGGTGTAATTTCATCTGTTATTTTTTCTTGAGAATTATCTTCATTTTCTTCTTGTTTCTCTTTCTCAGAACTTTCTCTATTTGCTAAAATACGAGCTAATTCTCTGTATGTATCAGGATTGTGAGCATCAACTTCTAAAGAATAATTCAGCCTTTCAATCACTAAACTTTCCAAAGAATCTTGTTCTTTTTGACTGGATGTCTTTATTTTAGCTTGATAAATAGCAGCATTTGTGAGGTAATAACTATTTTCTGGGTAAAGCTCTGCTAGTTGCTTGTAATATAAAAATGAATTATCAAACTCCCTATTCATTTCATAGAGGTCAACTAATCTTTCTAAAACATATTCTTCATAAGGATAAATTTCGTAGGCAGCTTGATAGGCATTAATTCCTTTCTGCCAATATTTTAGAAAGGAAGTAGAAGTATTTTCTAGAAAATCTTGTTCGTAGAGTGTTGGTTTTTCTTTTATATCTTCTTCTGAATAGGTTGTCAAATAAATAGAAGGTGCATTTTGCTCTGCTTTTTCATAAAAAACATTTCCGATATTCATGTGAAAAACATAATCAGAGGGTTTTCCATTCAATCCTTCGCTCCAAATATCAATTGCACTTTGCCATTCGCCTAAATGATAATTCATTTTTCCCAAGACAGAACGAGAATCTGAATCCTCTGGGTCGTACTCTAAATTTTGGCGTAATAGTGTTTTAGCCTCACTATGATTTCCTGCATTGAAAAGTGAAATTGCTTCATCCAAAGAATGAGGTATAGAAGCTGTTTGTGCAATTACTGAAAGATTAACTAAAAAGTAAAAGCAAAAAATAAGAAAGAAAGGAATATATTTTTTCATTGTCAAACGTAGTTCAGCGTAGCTAATTATTCGTCTAAATTTAAAACAAGCCCTATTGAAGGGCATTTACAAGATAGAGAAATAAAAGAAAATTCTGAAATTTGGTGTTTTTACAATCTATTCGTTTCTCTAGTTGTTTGTCTAAACGAAAATAAATTGGTTCTAGTTGCAATGTATCACAGACTTCTTAGTTTGTTGAAATTTTTAATACAAATCATCCAATCGCATATACAAATATTTGCTCACAGCAATGTAAGCACTAATTGTATTTATACTTATTCCTAAAACTAAAATTATGAAGCCAAGACCAAGAATAGAACCCATATAATCAAAAGCATTAAGTTCTGGAATCCATAAAGCAAAACCTTTAGCAAGAATAAGTACCAAAATATAAGCGATTATTCCCCCAATTATTCCGTGAATAAAAGCACGACGAAGAAAAGGTTTTTTGATAAAAAAGGGTGTTGCTCCAACAAGTTGCATACTACGAATCAGAAAACGCTGTGAAAAAAGAGCCAAACGAACACCACTATCAATCAAAATAATAGCAGCAACAAAGAAAACAAGTGCAAAAGCAAAGAAAATATAACTAATCGTTTGGAGATTTTTGGTGATTTCTTCGATGTATTTATCTTTAAAATCTACTTCATAAACGCCTTCTATACTTTCAATTTGTGCTTTTAACAGAGCCATTTTGTCCTTCTGATAATACGATTCTTCTACATTGATATAATAGGCATCAGGCAAACGATTTTCTCCTACCAAAAACTCTTCAAATTCTACTCCTGCTTCTTGACGCATCATTTTAGCTGCTTCTTCACTTGCCATAAAACGAATGCGAGGTGTTCCTTTTTCATCTTTTAAGACAAAATCTAATTGGGTAAGTTTTTTCTGAATACTCAAACGCTGATTTTCATTTACATCCCTACGCAAATACACTTCAACTTCAACGTTTTCTTTAGTTCTGATAGAAAATTGATAGGTATAAATCAGAATTAAACCCAAAAGTCCAGTAATAAAAAGTGCCAACGTAATATTAACCAGTACACCTATATATGGATAAGAGCCAATACGTTTTTTGGAAAAAGGACGGTTGATAGAAGGAAATTGCAATTTTTTAGTGATTAATGTTCAATGATTAGTAATTAATTTGGTTCAAATATTCCTTTTACAAAAATACTAAAAAGTAATTCATTTTTTGTCAAATTTAAAATCATAAGATGGATAATGAATCTAGTTAATGCTTTATCAATAGTTTATTTTTACTTTCAATTATTTTATTAACCAAGTTTTTGACCAAAAAATAAAAGGTCAACTAATTTCTTAGTGTTAAGAATTAGTTAAGTAGTTTTAATTGTAAAATAATATTTCATCTAAATACTTGTAAATCCAAATAATTCCTTAATTTTGTATGGCAAATAGAAACATTACATTATTTGCACATGCCTGAAAATTCCACAACCCAAAACGGTGCAGCTACAACTAGCCACCCAAACTTACAAAGCCAGAGTTTTTCTGATGCTTTTGCTTCCAAATTCTTAATGGAAGCTCTCACTTACGATGACGTATTGCTCGTACCTGCTTACTCTGAAACTCTTCCAAGAAATACGCAAACCAAAACTAGACTTACCAAAACAATTACATTGAATGTTCCGATTGTTTCGGCTGCAATGGATACGGTTAGCGAGGCTGAAATGGCAATTGCTATTGCTCAAGAAGGAGGAATTGCTTTTATTCATAAAAATATGAGCATTGCACGTCAAGCTGAACAGGTAAGAAAAGTAAAACGTTCGGAAAGTGGAATGATTACCGACCCAGTAACTGTTTTTCCTAACCAAACCCTTGCTGATGCAAATCGCTTGATGAAAGAATTCAAAATTGGTGGAATCCCTGTTATTGATGAAAACAAAAAATTGATTGGCATCCTTACAAATAGAGATTTGCGTTTTCAGAAAAACCTTTCGCTTCCTGTTTCAGATATAATGACCTCTAAAAATCTGATTACAGCAAAAGAAGGTGTTGATTTGCAACAAGCAGAATCAATTTTAGATGCAAATAAAATAGAAAAGCTATTAATTATTGATGATGAAAACAATCTTGTAGGACTTATTACCTACAAAGATATTCTCAAAAATAGTGATAGACCAAATGCATGTAAAGACGAACGTGGTCGCTTGCGTGTAGGTGCTGCCGTGGGTGTTACTGGCGATACTTTAGAAAGAGTTGCTGCACTTGTAAAGTCTGCTGTTGATGTTATCACGATTGATACAGCTCACGGACACTCAAAAGGTGTTATAGAAATGCTCAAAAAGGTAAAATCTACTTATCCAAAACTTCAAGTTATTGTAGGAAATGTAGCCACAGGTGCAGGCGCAAAAGCCCTTGCAGATGCTGGTGCAGATGCTGTAAAAGTAGGTGTAGGACCTGGAAGTATCTGTACAACTAGAATTATTGCAGGAGTAGGAATGCCTCAATTATCGGCTGTTTTTGAAGCTGCTGAGGCTGTAAAAGGAACAGGAGTTCCAATTATTGCAGATGGAGGAGTACGTTTTTCAGGAGATTTAGTCAAAGCTATTGCAGCAGGTGCATCTTGTATTATGATAGGTTCACTTTTGGCAGGAACAGACGAAGCACCTGGGGAAATGATAATTTATGAAGGAAGAAAATTCAAATATTATCGTGGAATGGGTTCGATAGAAGCAATGGAAGACGGCTCAAAAGACCGTTATTTCCAAGATACAGAAGATGATATTAAAAAACTTGTTCCAGAAGGAATCACTGGAAGAGTTGCCTATAAAGGAAAAGCTGCTGAAGTAATTTATCAACTTGTTGGTGGACTTAAAGCTGGAATGGGATATTGTGGTGCAGCTTCTATTGAAGATTTGCAAAAAGCACAGTTTGTCAAAATTACCAATGCAGGAATGAGAGAAAGTCATCCACATGACGTAATGATAACTCGTGAAGCTCCGAATTATAGTAGAAACTAATTTCATAACTGGTTCAAGTTTCGACACTTGAACCAGTTACTACTATTTTTTATTCTGCTTTCAAATTTTCTTCAAAGATTACTCCTCCTTGTGGGTCAGAAATTTCTAAATGGTACTCTTGATTAGGATTCAGAAATAGATTTACAAAATTTTCATCTTTGATAGCCAAAACTTGAAAAGGAACAGCTTGTTTGGTAATTTTCCATTCTTCCAAATTATAGACTTTTAGACTTCCTTTGTACTCTGTTCTTTCAATATTTAATTCTGTTTTTATGCTATCCGAAAAAGTGTACTTTATTTCTTTTCTTTCTTGAGGGAAATTATAGAATGAGTTTGCAATTTTAATATCAACTTCAATAAATCCATTGTCAAAAGCAGTATCAATAATAGATAACCAATTATTTGCCTTATTCATATATTCTACTTGGTCTATCGTAAGAGGATTGATGCCTGATAGAAGTTCAAACTCAACTGCCATCATATTTCGTTGCTTGTCTGTTTTGGCTTTTTTCTCACTAATATGACCAAAACCTGCAAAAACAATCACTTTTGCATCTCTATCTTTGGCTATTGTTTTATCAAAAATAGTTGCTGCTTGTTTCTTTTCTCTATCTTTTCCATAATCATCATAACCAAAAATATAAAATCCTAGATTGTGAGCCTGACGAATCAAATCTGCCATAGCTGGTTCTCGTGTATAAAATCCAGATTTCTGAATTATAAATCCTCTCTTATTTATTTCTTCGTCGTGTTTTCCGAGTGCTTCTAAAGCTAAAAAACGAAATCCTTGTTTGTATAATTTTTCTAATAAATGATTAACTAACAAACGATGTTGAGGATCAAAATGCACTTCATTGAGCATAACAACTTGATTTTGACTAGCTTTTTCTACAAGAAAATCGATTGCTTTTTCGTCATTTACTAGAAAAGAAGGTAAAGTATCTTCTTCTATTTTTTTGAAATAGGTCAAATTTCTATACTCTTTCCAAAATAAAGGTAGTTTTTCAGAACGATGAATAAAGGAATGATAAGTAGCTGATGTTTGAGTAAAATTAGCTTTTTCTCTTTCAGTTTGATAATTTTCACTATAATAATCTAATTTTAAAAGAGGTAAAACATAATTTCCAGTCGAATCTTTTTGAGTTGAAAATGCTTCATTAGCTATAGAAAAAGGATTTTCTGGTGCTGCTACTTTGTAGTCTTTACCTACTTTTACAGAGTCAAATGAGCTTCTATACCCTTGAGTAAAAACTTCAGCACTATAATTTTCTAGCTTTGTATTATCATGAGCATAGAAATGAATAAAATAGTTTTTGGTAGGATGTTTATAAATTTTTTCAAAAATTTTATTTGCAGAATCTAATCTTTCTAGTACTTGATTTTTATTCTTTTTTGTAATTGGATATACAAAAATGTAATGCTTCGTAGGACTAAATTTCAAGAGAGGAAAGTCTGCACCTGTCAGAAACATATTTTTAGAAAAACGCTTTCTATCTTTTTTTGGCATATATTTTTTGACACTATCCCAACTAGTTATAGTTTCAAAAGTACCCCATGTTATATAAGAAAATTCATATTGACTATTACTATATTGTGTATCAAATTCTTTAGTTACTTTGTGTGCGTTTTTATCATGTTGAGAACTTTTGCAACTGACAAGTAATATAAAAAAGAAAAGAAAATAATTGATTTTGAACAAATTAGACTGATTTTGCATACTTACCCTTTAATTATAAATGAAAAAATGACTTTGCATTTTTATTAATTCTTACATAGAATCCATTTTTATATCAAAAGTAACAATTTAATTTTTAGAATTTTAAACATAAATTTTCAATCAAAATTAGGTAGTTTTGTAAACCTATAAATTATTTTAATTAGTTAGAAAAAATATTAATTAAAAGACTATCATTAAACTATAAAGGCATTATAGTTAATGAGCTATATTCGTAATTTTTAATTCGTAATCTATAATTGACATTAAGTTATGCAACTTCCTCAGCCCAAACACAAAATAAATCCATTATCAAAAACAGAAATGCTGGTTCGTTTTCAAGATTGCGACCCTTATGGGCATCTTAACAATGGCAGATATTTAGATTATTTTCTTGATGGAAGAGATAATCAAGTTACGTATGATTATGGATGGAGATTGGTAGACTTTATAAATGAAGAGAAAAAGGGATGGGTTGTTCAGAAGCAAGAATTGGCGTACTTGCGCTCAGCAGTGTATGGAGAAGAAATAGTAATCCGAACAGCAACAGCATTTTTTGACGACTCAAATTTGATGATTGAATGTCGAATGCTTAACAAAGACGAAACGCAATTAAAATCACTTCTTTGGATGAAACTTGTTTTTATTAATCTTACTAACGGACGAAGAACAAATCACACAGAAAACATTAAAGAATTTTTCTCAAAAGTAATTCTAAATGAATTCAATCTTGAAGAAACTACTTTTGATGAGCGTGTAAAAGAATTGACTACTTTTTACAAAAGTCAAAAACAAAATAAGACAAGTGTTTAGTATATATTTTTTATCTCAAATTATTTAAAAACATGAAATATTTATTTTCATCCCTTGCTTTGGTTTTTGTTTTTATAGCTTTTAGTTCCTTTGTTCAAATAGATGTTTGGGAAGAGCTAGAAGTTTTTCATCAAGCCATTGCACTTACTTTTCATCCTGCTGAAGATGGAGATTTTGAGCCTGTCAAAAATGATTCTGATGAGCTTGTAGAAGCTGCTGAAAATCTTTTAAATTCTAAATTACCAGCTTATTTTGAGAAAAATGAAACTCAAAAGTTGAAAACTGAACTTCAAAATACCTTACAAAAATTAGTGAAACAAAGTAAAGATTTGCATACTTTAGTGCAAGAGAAAAAAATGACTGACCAACAACTATTAGCACAGTTAAATAACTTGCATAGTACATATCATCATATTGAGGAATTAAATAACAAAGCAAAAAAATGGAGAGTAAAGAAATAGAAGGCAATCAATAATATGTTTCCTATTTTTTATATTTTTAGTTAAATTGAACCTTAAACAAATCTAGAAAGATACAAATAACATTTTTGGTTCGTATTTTGGATATATACCTTTGATTAGAGAAATCAAAATAGCTTCTTTAATTCCATTTTTTAAACTTTTCTATATTATCTGTAAAATACTATCTTAAAATACTTCACTCTGATTATAATTTGATTTTTGCTAATCATTTTCAAAATATTCTTTAATTATGAAAAAAAATATTCTATTATTACTCTTTGCTTTAACTGTTTTGGCTTTTCATCAAAACAGTAAAGCACAAGCTATTTATACTTTTCCTATGCTCGTTCAAGAACAAGTAGAAGTAAAGTCTCATCCTTTGCCTTCAGGCTTTGATGAAAAAGGAGATACTACCCTTACAGTATATTCTGGCTTGTATGGAAACTTTTCGGTTTATTTTGTTAATGGACCTCAATACCATCATATTTTAAATCCTAATCCAACAGGACTTTTAATTAATGGAAAAGAATATGGGTTTTATTGTGATGCTGAAAGAGGAAGTCAGAAAAATATTTCTAACTTTTTAGATATTTATGAATTTGAATATTTGGGAAGAAAATATCTTTGCTTCTTTAGTTTTAGAGAAGATTGTTTGCATAAAGGTTGTTTGTATCGTTGTTACAATTTATATGATATTACAGACCCTAATAATGTAACAGCTAACTCTTTTGCAAGTGTATATGGTGAAACATTTACTTTTGGAGACTATAATAGTGATGGTGTAATGGATTTTATTCGTGTAGCTTCTCAACTTCCTCCTAATATTGAAGAAGACAAAATTCCAACAGAAGATAAATCACTTTATGGATTAGTTACTGTATTTTCATTTGATAAAGAAGGAAAGGCAGTTGATATAAAGCACGAAGGAAACAGTTATTATTTGTTTATTAAAGGAACAGACGAAGAGTTTTCGGGTTTTGAAGTCGTACAAAATGATTGGTTTATTCCATTGAAAGATCAATCTGGAAAAATTGCTCCTATTACGCCTTATTATGCTCCTTATGTGTCATTTGACCCTAAAGAACCATTTTTATATGATGCTAAAGGCTACCGAGTTCCTCAGAATTTATGGGCAGTCCAAGTAGCAGAATTTGATGAAATTGAAGGAGCTTTAGATTATTGTGAATACTTGATGCAGGGAGGTTTAGAAGATGTTTTTGTTTACATTGATCAATACAATCGGGATCTGCATTTCTTAGTCTTAGCTGGAAATTATCAAAACAAAGAAAAAATACAAAAGCTACAATTAGACTTAAAGAAAGCAGGAGTAAATGGAAAATTAATAAATATGAAGACAGAGTTTTAAACATAACTTTTAAACTTATTATTTAATTCTCAGTATTCATTATCAATAAATATAACTTTTGCTAAAATCTAGCGTTTTGAAGATAAGAATACAAAAAAAACATCCTTAAAATTATACTATAAAGTCTGCTTATTTAATAAAGTGAAAAAACGCAGTTTATGAAAAATATAATCGTATTTATTTTATTTATTGGTTCACTTATGCTACTTAAATCTTCTGTTTTGGCACAAGATTATAAAATAGCACAACTTAGTCAAGAACCTGTTACTATTACAATGCACCCTACTCCTTCACTTCCTAGAGAAAAGAAGGACACTAGTTTTACAGATTATCAAGGGTCTAGTATTCCGATTGCTTTATATGTACTTAATGGACCTCAGTATCATCCAATTATAAATCCAGCTCCAACAGGAGTTTATATAAATGGACAACACTTTAAATTTTATTGTAGTATTGAGCGTTCATTAGTTCAATATTTAAGTATTTTTTTGGATGTATATGAATTTGATTTTTTGGGTAGGAAATATCTTTGTTTTTATACTTTGAGTGAGGAATGTATGACCAAAGGTTGTCGTTTCAAATGTTATAATCTATTTGATATTACTGACCCCAATAAGGTAGTAGCTTATGCTTTTAATAGTATTTTGCCAGGAATAGAATCATTTGGTGATTTTAACTTTGATGGAAAAATGGATGTTCTTACAGCTCTGCCAAAAATGCCTGAGAGTTTTGTAGAATCACCAGAAGATGATCGTCGTTCGAATATTCTTATAACTGTTTACACGCCAACAGTAAATGGAGACCTTGCAAGAATGGAAAAAGAAGAAGATGGAAATCCCTATTATTTGTATGTAAAACCTGTGGATGAAGATATACAAGAATTTTCTGTCTTGCAATATGATTGGTTTATGCCATTCAAAAAAGATAATAAAGTATTAGAAATTGCTACTTTCTATCCTCCTTATCAACCCTTTGACCCCAAAAATGATTTTATGTATGACCACAAAGGACATAGGATAGATAAACGGCGTTGGGTAATTCATCTAACAGATTTTCCAGAACAAGAAGGAGCGCAAGAGTTTTGTGAAATGCTTATCGAAGAAGGATATAGAGAAGCTTACATAAAAGTTGATCATTATGGTCCTGATTTTACATTCAAAATTTTGTACGGAAATTATTGGAGTAAAAAGAAAGCCGAACAAATACAACACATGCTTGTAGAAAAAGGAGTTGTAGATAGACAACAACCTGGTAAAGTGATTCCTTTAGATAAAAATTGATAGAATAAAATAAGCTAAGAACTAGAAAAGCTATACGAGAAATTGTATAGCTTTTTTTATTTGGATATAGCAGCACTTTATATGTGTAGAGTAACAAAAAATATTTGTTGATTATGTCTGACTACTGATAAGTTAATATTTTATTCCCAAATTACGAAAAACAAAAGAAAGTAACCAAGCAGGACCAATCAAAAGGAATTTCAAATCATCGATAAAAGAAGGTTTTTCGCCTTCAATTTTATGTCCAATAAATTGCCCTATCCAAGCTACCACGAAAATAGTTAGTGAGACCACCCAAAGAGAGAGATTAGGAGTAGTATAAATCCAATTACAAATTGAGAGATAAACAATAGCTATTCCAATCATTCCTAAAAAAATAGGAAAAGACAGACGCAAATAAAAAATAGAACAAGCAATACAAAAAATAGTCGCAAAATTAGCAAAACTCCCCATAAATGGGAATAAATCCATCAAAAATTGATGTGGAATGCTCCAAAGAAGTCCTAACACACTAAAAAAAATAGTAGGCACACAAATCCAATGAATCATTTTATTGGTGTGATTTTGATGGCTTTCTCCATATTTATCAAGCCATTGTTGCATAGTCCTCATAAGTATATTGTTTGTATGTGTATTTGTAGAGTAGAATAATTTTATCTCAATATAATAAAAAGCTAAATCAAATAGAAAAATTCTATCTACTAAAAAACCCTAAGAAATTTAAATCTCAATTTAAATCTCTTAGGGTTAAGTCAATAATAACTAAAAAATTATCCTTCTAAAGCTGTTACTCCTGGTAATTCTTTTCCTTCCAAATATTCTAAAAGTGCACCACCACCTGTCGAAACATAAGAAACTTTATCTCCTGCATTCATTTGGTTGATAGCTGCTGCCGAATCTCCTCCTCCAATAAGTGAATATGCTCCATTTTCTGTTGCTTGCACTACAGCTTCAGCAATTTTCTTAGTTCCTGTTGCAAAATTTGACATCTCAAAAACTCCCATTGGACCATTCCACATGATTGTTTTTGCATTTCTCAACACATTAGAAAACTCTTCTTGTGCTTCTTTTCCAATATCTAATCCCATAAATCCATCTGGTATTTCATTGTTATTTACAAGTTTTGTATTGGCATTATTATCAAATTTATCGGCTGCAACAGAATCTTTTGGTAAATAAATTTTTACATTTTTCTCTTTTGCCTTCTTTAAAAGTTCACTAGCCAATTCTAATTTATCCTCTTCTACTAACGAACTTCCAATTTTTCCTCCTTCTGCTTTAAAAAACGTATATGCCATTCCACCTCCTATAATAAGAGCATCTACCTTGTCTAATAATTTCTCAATAACCATTATTTTATCAGAAATTTTTGCACCTCCCATAATTGCCACAAAAGGGCGTTCTGGATTTCCTAATACTTTCTTGGCATTTTCTAGCTCTTGTTGCATTACATAGCCACAAACTCTATCTTTTTTATCAAAAAAATCAGCTACTGTTGCTGTTGAGGCATGTTTTCTGTGTGCTGTTCCGAAGGCATCATTGACATATACATCTCCATAAAGAGCCAATTTTTTAGCAAATTCTGTATGATTATCGTTTTCTGTTTTGGTTTCTGCTTTATAAAAACGGACATTTTCTAATAAAAGAACTTCACCTTTTTTGAGTTCTTTAGATTCTTCTAAGGCTTTATCACTTGTAATATCTTCTACAAATTTTACCTCTGTCTTCAGATGTTCTTTCAAGTATTTTACAATATGTTTCAAAGAAAATTTATTTTCTCCTTTTCCTTCTTCTTGTGTTTCTCCTTCATTTTTGGGTCTGCCCAAATGCGACATCAAAACAATTTTGCCTCCATCTTTTAGTATTTTTTTGAGAGTAGGCAAAGCAGCCTTTAAACGAGTGTCATCTGTAATTATAAAATTACCATTTTCATCTTTTAAAGGAACATTAAAATCTACACGAACTAGAGCTGTTTTGTCAGCAAATGAATAATTATCTAAGTAAATCATAGAATAAATAAAAAGTTGAAGAGTTAGAAATAACTAAAGTTCAAAATTACGAAATTAAATTATAGGAGTTACGCACCTAAATATTACGTTATTTTTAAATGATTGATTTTTAGCGACTTATAATTTGTTTTGAGTTCTATATTTTAAATTTTTGCTAAAAAAAATAAGTTTTTCTAAACAATTGATTATTAGCTAATTAGAATGTTATGTGAGTTTAGAGTGCGTAACTTCTAAACTTAGTTATGCTTATTTTTTAACTTACATTCAAGTAGGATTTATATACAGGGCATGTTCATAAAAAATAATGTCCAAAAAAAAGGGGCGTTTGCTAAATTTTCTATTTTTGTAATTCTAACCTACAAAATATAAAACTATGCATACTCCCCAAAAAACGAATTTACAAAGTATTATCAAGAAGTACAAACTTGTCTTTTAGACCACCGAGATAACCGTGGAAAACAGCATTCTTTAGCATTTGTCATTGTTCTGTTTATGCTTTGTATTTTACGCTCTGATAAAAAACTGACAGTCGCCTATATTCATCGTTCTATGTGCCGTTCTTATAAAGAAGTAGCTCAAGATTTAGATATAGAAGTTTCTTCGTGTATTTCTTATACTCAACTTCAACGTATTCTAAAAAAAGTTGATTATCAAGGTTTTAATGCAATTAATGAAACCTTCTTTCATCAATATATTTATAAAGATGCTTTGGAATGGTACGCCATAGATGGAAAAGAACTTCGTGGTAGTATTGATGATGTAGCAGGAGAAAAACGAGGTCAAAATGTAGTTTCTCGTACTTCTCATTCAACTAAACAAAGTAGTATTGTAGGGTGGTACAATGGAAGTAAAGACTCGGAAAAGACTGTTGTATCTCATTATTTTAACTCCTACGATTACTTATTAGGTAAATATACGTTAGATGCTCTTCATTTGAGTAGTGAATTACCTGCTTTAATAGCAAAAAAAGGAGGTATTTATTTGATGCAAGTAAAGGCAAATCAAAAACTTCTTTTAGAAGATTGTAAACATATTGACGATAATTTAACTACTTCTTATAAAAAAGAAGCCTACCAAAAAGCGCATGGAAGAGAAGAAATACGAATCGGTTTTGGATATGAAATGAATACAGAATCATTACCCAAACGTTGGAAAGAAACGAAAGTCAAAATCCTGATAGTAGTAGAAAGAGAAAGAAAAATCACAAAAACACAGAAAAAAAGTAAAGAAAAAAGTTACTGGGTAACCAATTTACCTCTCAACCAAATTAATTTCCTAGAATTATTTATGGCTATAAGAGAGCATTGGGCAATAGAAGTACATCATAATACAAGAGATAAACAAATGGGAGAAGACAATTTGATAACTAGAAATGAAAACCAAAGTAGGTTTATAGCTGTTTGTATAACACTAGCTACAAACCTATTGGAAGTGCAAAAAGTAGAAAATCTCACAGTACTCAGAGAAGAATTAGCCTACAAAGAACGAAATGTATATCACCTCTTTGAACATAAAAGATTTTTATGAACATGCCCTGGATTTATATATGAGTAGTATTTTTATTCTAAAAGCTATTTAATAACCACCAAATCCATGTATATTAATTTTAGGTATTTTACCTGAAATGTAAATTCATTATTGCCCAATATTAAGTTTAAAAAAGAATGTCAATTTTCATCTCTTAGTAAATGAAAGGTTTTAAATCAACATGTAAATTGTATAAAATGGAATTAAAATATGTGTTTTATTATACTGTAAAAGTATTACTATCAACTATATATTTTAAATTCATTATAAATTAGCTATGATAATTAATAATTTATTAGTATTTGTTTTGGATTATTAAGAGATATGATATACTTTTATAAAAAAATAGAAAGCTGTATGTAAAGCCTTACTCATTTTTTTATTTGGTGTATTGATTTAATGACCAATTAATTATTTGTATAAGGCTTAAATAAGCTTTTTTGATAAAATTATCTTTATGGAAATTGTGCTTTTTTTGACAATTTAAGAGTGCTTTTTTCAGTAACAATAATTTAATAGTTTATTTATATTCTGTTAAACAATCTTGTAATCAAACAATCGACCTTCCGAATATTTAAAATTGATTATTTATTTAAATTAAAATTCACTAATCTCATGAAGAGAAAATTATTACTAAGTGCGCTAATGAGTCTTATGCTGGTTGGTTCAGCATGGGCACAGCGAACAATTACTGGTACAGTAATAGACGCCGTTCAAGGTGGTTTACCTGGTGCAACTGTACAGGTAAAAGGAACAAATACAGGTACAACTACCGATTTAGAGGGTAAATACTCTATTACTGTACCTGAAGGAAGTGAAATACTTGTTTTTCGCTTTGTAGGATATACTACGAAAGAGGAAACAATAGATAATCGCACAACTATTGATGTAACACTAGCTGAAGATATTTTAGGCGAAGTCATAATTACAGCAATAGGCATCGCAAAAGAGAAAAAAGCTTTGGGGTATGCTGTACAAGACATTAGTGGTTCAGAATTAATCAAAGCTCCAGATGGAAATGCTCTTAATAATATGAGTGGTAAACTAGCAGGTGTTCAGGTAATAAATACTTCAGGAACAGTTGGTGGACCTACTAATGTTATTATTCGTGGAATGTCATCTGTTAATGGAAACAACCAACCTTTATATGTTATAGATGGTATTCCTATAAATAATAGTACTTTTAGAGGAACTACTAATACTAGAGATGGTGCTGCTGTAGGTAATGCAGCTATTGACATTAATCCTAATGATATAGAGTCAATGTCTGTTCTTAAAGGACCTTCAGCTACAGCCTTATATGGATCTCGTGCTGCAAATGGCGTAATTATAATTACTACTAAAAAAGGAACAGGTAAAAAACTTTCTGTAGAATTTAACTCTTCAGCTACATTTTCTAGTCCTTTACTCCTTCCTCAATATCAAAATGAGTATGCTCAAGGTCTTAATGGTCAATATGAAATCATTGATGCGAGTTGGGGACCACGAATTGGCTCTGCTGACTCAAAAGGAGTGACAGATTGGAAAGGTGATGTAGTTGATTTAGTAGCTAGACCAGATAATATTAAAGATTTCTATGAAACAGGAGAAAACTGGGTAAATAGTATTTCTATAGCTGGTAGTGGACAAGATATTGACTACCGTTTAGGTTATACAAACTTTACACAAACAGGTATTTTACCTAATACTGATTTAACTAGAAATACTTTTACTTTTAATGCAGGAGGTAAATTAGCACCTAAATTAACTGTAAGATCTTCAGCATCTTATGTACGTAGCAATTCTGACAACTTGGGTGTACAAGGTCAAGGAGGAGCATCTATTCCTATTATGTTTATGTGGGCACCTCGTACTCTAGATTGGAATGAATTAAAGGATTATCGTAATTCAGAAGGAACACAAGATCCTCTAAATATTCAACGTAAATGGATAAACTATTTTGATAATCCTTACTTTGCATTAGAAGAAAATACATTTTCTCAAGATCGTAATCGCTTGATAGGTAATGTAGAGGCTGGATATGATATATTGAGTTGGTTAACTTTTACAGCACGTTTAGGAGCTGATGTATATAGTGACTCACGTCGCCAATTATATGCAGTAGGTTCTGATGATAGAGCTTCTGGTGGTTTTTATGAAGACAATTATAATGTTCGTAATATAAATACAGATTTATTATTGACTATTAATCGTAAGCTTTCTGAAGACATAAATCTTACAGCAATTATTGGAAATAACTCTATTGACAATCGTACAAAAAGGTTATTCTTTGATGGCACTGGTTTAATTACTCCAGATTTTTACTCTGCCTCTAATTTGGAAAATATAACAGATAGAAGTAATACTCTAACTGAGTATCGTCTATATGGTATTTTTACTACTGTTGATTTAAGCTATCGTAATTATCTATTCCTTACAGTAAGTGCTCGTAATGACTGGTCTTCTACATTACCTAAAGATAATAATTCATTCTTCTATCCATCTATATCTTCTAGTTTTGTATTTTCAGATGCATTTGATTTGAATGATGAAATTCTTTCTTTTGGTAAAGTAAGAGCAAGTTGGGGACAAGCAGGTCGTGATGCTACCCCATATCAATTAGCATCTACCTATTCTCGTCCTGTAATTGATAATTTCCCAGCTAATAATGATATTAATTTTCCTTTTAATGGAACACCTGGATTTACAGTAGGTTCATCTATTGGTAATCCAACATTAAGTCCTGAAATTACAACTTCTTATGAGTTTGGTTTAGATTTACGTTTCTTAGACAATAGACTTGGAGTAGATTTAACTTACTATAATGCAAACAGTCGTGATCAAATAATTAATGTTACTATTCCTGAATCAACAGGTTATTCTACTCTAACATTAAATGCTGGTGATATTCGCAATAGAGGTATCGAACTTGCTATTACTGGTACACCTATACGTACTGCGTCTGGCTTTTCTTGGAATACAATGTTAAATTATACTCGTAATCGAAATGAAGTATTAAAAACATACAATGATACAGATCTTAGTTTAGGTGGTGGTCAAGTATTGAGAGTAGGTGAAGCATTTGGTAGTTGGTTTGGTCCTGATTATGCCAGAACAGATGATGGAAGAGCAATTATTAATCCTAATACAGGACTTCCTGCTGTTTCTTCAGAGTCTACTATACAAGGTAATACAAATCCTGATTTTATGTTAGGTTTCCAAAATGAATTTAACTTTAAAGGATTTCAATTAAGTTTCTTATTTGATATACGCCAAGGTGGTAAATTTAGGTCTTTAACTACAAGCGTATTGCGTTATGCAGGACAAGTAGAAGAAACTTTAGCAAATCGTGAAACACCATTCGTTTTAGATGGTGTAATAGATAACGGTGATGGAACATTTCTTCCTAATGATATAGAGATAACAGCTGAACAGTATTGGGAAGATAGAATATTTGATCTTCGTGCTACTCTTTTAGATGCTAGTTTTATTAAATTAAGAGAACTACGTTTAGGCTATAGTTTACCAAAATCTGTAGTAAGTCGTACTCCATTTAAAGCTATTTCTGTAGCTATTGTAGGACGTAATCTTTGGATGCAATCAGAATCTAAACATGTAGATCCTGAATTAGCTACTATTGGTACAGTTTCTAATATAATGGGATATGAATATGGAAGCATTCCTAGTACAAAAAGTCTAGGTGTTAACTTACGTGTAGCTCTTTAAACTTCTAAACCAGAAATATAAAATATAAAACTAATGATAACAAATAAATTAATTGCCATAGTAATGGCATTCATGGTAACACTATCATTTTCTTCTTGTGAAGATTGGATAGATGTAAACGAAAATCCGAATTCGCCAACAAAAGTTCCAACGAAAAGTCTAGTTCCTGCTGCACAAGTAAGGTTTACTACACTGGTAGGAGGTTCTATGAATAGACGTGGTATGTTTTGGACTCAAGCAATTGCGCCTAGCTACAGTCAGTATTTCAAAGAAGATCGCTATCAATTTTTGCCTACTGATGGAGATGCAATATGGGGTGACTTCTATGAAGGTGCTTTAATAGACATAGAAACTGTCATAAAAAATGGAGAAGCTGAAGAACGTCCTAATTATGTAGCTATGGGTAAAATCCTTAAAGCTCATGTATTTAGTGTAATCACAGATTCTTGGGGAGATATTCCTTTTTCAGATGCTGTAAAAGGAGGAGAAGTATTAGCTCCTACTTATGATGCTCAAGAAACTATTTATCCAGCAATTATCGCATTATTAGATGAAGGTCTTTCAGGTTTGCAAGAAGGTGGAGAAACATTTGGAAGCTCAGATTTGTATTATGGAGGAGATATTGAACTATGGAGAAAATATGCCAATAGTTTAAAACTTCGTTTATATATGAGAATGACTGAGGTGAATGAAGCAACTGCCAAACAAGGATTAAGTGCTATAATTAATAGTCCAATGATTTCATCAAATGAGGAAAGTCTAAAATTAGATTATAGCTCTAGTCCTACTAACGAAAATCCTCTTTGGGGATGGCATGCAAGTGGTTCAAGAAGAGGTGATTTTTCAGCAAGTACCACTATAGTAAATTTACTTAATTCTCTCAATGACCCAAGGTTAACCGCTTATTTTCAGCCTAACACAGAAGATGGGTTTACTGAAATAAAAGGAACTCCTAATGGAAATGATGTATTGTACCCTGATGGCTATTCTATTATGAATTCTAAATTAATAGACGATCCAACAGCTCCAGTATATTTATTAACTTATGCAGAAGTTGAGTTTTTGAAAGCAGAAGCTGCACAACGTTTTGGTATAGGTACAGATGCTCAAGCTCATTATGAAAATGGTGTAAGAGCTGCTTTTGCACAATATGATGTAAGTGGCTCAGATGATTATTTGAGTAGTTCTGCTAATTTTGCAAGTGCAAGCGATAAACTTACAGCTATTTATCAACAAAAATATCTAGCTTTATTTAATCAAGGAGTAGAACTTTGGGCAGAATGGAGAAGGACTGGATATCCAAATATTACTCCTGTATCAAATGGTTTTATAGGAGGTATTCCTTTACGTTATCCTTATCCACAGTCTGAACTAGATAGAAACCCTACCAATGTTCCTAACATAGCAGATGTATTAACTCCTGTATGGTGGGACAAATAGTAGAATTATTATAAACACATAATAATGTTATAAAAAAAGAGATTCATCAAAATGATGAGTCTCTTTTTTTATGTTACTAGAAAACATTATATTATTCACGCAGAAATCTGTAATCATAGCAGTTTAACTGCAAGTTTTATAATCATTTTTTTTTTAATATAAAAATCACTACTAAAATCATATTTTAAATTAGCCATAATAATTAGTAAATTATTAGCATTTATTTTGGATTATTAAGAGATATAACATACTTTTATGAAAAGATATAAAATTGAATTTAAAGATTTAATCATTTTTTTATTTGGGTTATATATTTAACTAACTAAATAATTGTTTGAGAAATAACAAAAAAACATTTTTATATTTTTTTTTCTTTTAAAGAAAAGTCAGTTTTGAATATATTTAATTTTAACATTTTTTAGTAAAATTGTACTGTAGTAACATTATTTCTATATTATACTTCACAATTTTTATAAAAAATAATTACAAAAAATTTAATTCTGATCAATTGTTTATTCAAACTAACATTAACTAATCTCATGAAGAGAAAATTATTACTAAGTGCGCTAATGAGTCTTATGCTGATCGGTTCAGCTTGGGCACAGCAAACAATTACTGGTACAGTAATAGACGCCGTTCAAGGTGGTTTACCTGGTGCAACTGTACAGGTAAAAGGAACAAATACAGGTACAACTACCGATTTAGAGGGTAAATACTCTATTACCGTACCTGCTGGAAGTGAAATACTTGTATTTCGTTTTGTAGGATATGCTACACAAGAAGTAGAAATAGCAGGTCGTACAAGTATTGATGTAACACTAGCTGAAGATTCACAATTGGAAACTGTTGTTGTTACTGGATTTGGAGTCTCTAGAGAAAAGCAATCTTTAGGTTATGCAACTCAAGAAATAAAAGGAGATGATCTTACTCAAGCTAGAGAAATGAACGTAGTAAACTCTCTGAATGGAAAAATTGCTGGTGTTCAAATCACTGGCTCTAATTCTATTGGTGGTTCTTCTCGTGTTGTTATTAGAGGTAATAGCTCTATCACAGGTGAAAATCAACCTCTATTTGTTGTAGATGGTGTACCTATTGATAATTCAAATTTTACAACTACTGACCAAGCTCGTGGTGGTGGAGGTATTGATTACGGTAATGCTGCTCAAGACATCAATCCAAATGACATTGAATCTGTAAATGTCTTGAAAGGTGCTGTTGCAAGTGCTTTATATGGTTCACGTGGACAAAATGGTGTTATTCTTATCACTACAAAAAAAGGTACAAAACGTAAAGGAATTGGTGTAACTTTTAATAGTGGAATTCAATTTCAAAATGTATATATATTACCAGATTATCAAAACAAATATGGAGCAGCTATATTAACTGATGCAGATGGAAATCCTGTAACAGATGAGAATGGAAATACTATTCTTAATTACGGATTAGATGGTAGTTGGGGTGCGCCTTTAGATGGGTCTATTATGGCTCGTCATTGGGATAGTTTTAATCCTGAAGATACAGAGAACTTTGGTAAGGCACGTCCTTTAGTAGCGAGTCCTGATAATGTAAGAAACTTTTTTGAAACAGGAAGTATGTTTAGTAACAGTTTAGCTCTTTCTGGAGGTAACGAAACAGCTACTTTTAGATTGTCTTATACAAATGTGGATCAGCAAGGAACTTATCCTGGTTCAGAAATTAAACGTAATACACTTAGTTTCAATGGTAGCTCAAAACTATCTGATAAGTTGAGTACTAGTGTAGGTTTCAACTATGTAAATCAACAAGGAAAAGGACGTCCTCAAACGGGATATGGTGCAGGTATTATGTCTATGTTTAATCAGTGGTATCAACGTCAATTAGATACCGAACGTTTACGTAACAACTATATAGCTAGTGATGGTTCTCAAATTACTTGGAATAGAAAGAGTGCAAATAATCCTGCTGCTAATTATTTTGATAATGCATTTTGGACAATTGATCAGAATTATTCAGAAGACCAAAGAGATAGAATTTATGGTAATGCTACTCTAACTTATCAGATTTTGCCTTGGTTAAGTGCTACTGGACGTGGCTTGGTTGATACATATACTGACCGTAGAGAAGAAAGAATAGCAATAGGTTCTGTAGATATTCCTCTTTACAGAGAAGATGTACGTACGGTTACAGATAATAACTTTGATTTCATTCTTAATGCTAATCGTAACTTAACAGAATCATTGAGTTTAGTTGCTATGCTTGGAGCTAATAGACGTTTCAGAGCTTATAATCGTAATTTTGCAGGTACACAAGATGGTTTGAATGTTCCTAATTATTTCAATATAGGTAACTCTGCAGGTACTCCAGAGGTTATAGATTTCAGTAGTGAAAAAATAGTAAACTCTATTTTTGCTAGTGCTTCATTTGGTTATCAATCTACTTTCTACTTAGATGTTACAGGTAGAAATGACTGGTCTTCGACTCTTCCAAGTGGCAATAACTCTTATTTCTATCCTTCAGTTACAGGTAGTTTTATTTTCTCTGAAAAACTTGAAGCTGACTGGCTTACTTTCGGAAAAATTCGTGCTGGTTATGGTCAAGTAGGTAATGATACAGATCCATATCGTATTGCAACGACTTATGAAGTAGAACAAAACTTTGGTAGTAATGGTAACATGACGGTTCCTAACGCAAGAAATAATCCTAACTTGCTTCCAGAGAAAACTAATTCTTGGGAAATTGGAACAGAAGTTAGTCTTTTCAAAAATAGAGTTAGTCTTGACGTAACTTACTACAACTCTACAACAGAAGACCAAATCTTTGGAGTTCCTGTTTCTCCAACTACTGGTTATACTACTACTGTTATTAATGCTGGTTCTGTATCAAATAAAGGTATAGAAGCAATGTTAAACTTAAAAGTATTGCGTCTTCCTTCTGGTTTTACTTGGGATGCAACTATTAACTGGGCGAGAAATAGAAATAAAGTTGTTGAATTAACTGAAGGAGTAAGTACACTTCGTTTGGCTAGTCTTTTTGGAGTATTCTTAGAAGCTCGTGAGGGAGAAGCTTATGGAGTATTTGTAGGTCCTACAATAGCAAAGCATACAGATGGTAGCTATATTGTAGGTACAAACGGACGTTATGTTTTAGAACCTACTTTAGGTGTAGGTCCTTCAATTATGGCTGATTGGACAGGTGGTATCAATAATACTTTCAACTATAAAAACTTTATGTTAAGTGTATTAATTGATGGACAAATGGGTGGTAGTATATATTCTTTAACTAATATGTGGGGACATTATAGTGGCGTTTTGGAAGAAACAGCAGAAGGCTCTATGCGTGAAGATGGTGTCATTATTGATGCTGTAGTTCAAACAGGAGTTAATGAGGATGGATATCCTATTTCTGATGGTAGCCAAAATGCAACAGTAGTTGATGCAGTTACTTGGGGACAAGATTATTATCGTGCAAGTTCTTCTCTAAATGTTTTTGATGCTAGTTACGTCAAACTTCGTGAGATTCAATTTGGTTATACTTTTCCTAAAACATTAACTAGCAAAACTCCATTCCAGAGAGCTTCTTTATCATTCGTTGCTAGAAATGTAGCCATTTTATTCCGTAATACACCACATATTGATCCTCAAGATGGTGTAAGTGCAGGTAATGTTCAAGGTTTTGAAGGTGGACAGCTTCCAGGCGAACGTAGTTGGGGATTCAACTTAAGTCTTTCTTTCTAAACTATTCTCTGTTCTAATTATAAAATTTACACTCAAGATGATAAAAATAATAAAAAAATATAAACATACTTTAGTAGCAGCTTCTTTAGCAACTTTTATGTTTGGTTGTAACCCACCAGAAGACACTAATGTAGATCCTAACGAACCTAGTAAAGCATCTACTTCTTTCTTGCTTACATCAGCAGAAAAAGTGTTAGTGGATAATATTTGGGATGAATGGGCAAATGGAAGAAGAGGAATGCAACTTTCTCAGTATTGGGCATCTAATCAATATTCTTCTGAAAGTCGTTATGCATTTCGTACCGCACAAACCAATACCTTATGGTCTCTCTATTATGCAGGTGTAATAACTGATTTAAATGAAATCATTCGTTTGAATACAGAGAGTCCTGAGGACTATGAAGGATTTGGAGCTCCTGAAAATCAAATTGCAGTAGCGAAGATTTTGCGTGCCTATATGTATCAAGTGATTACGGATACATGGGGAGCAGCTCCTTATTCTCAAGCGGGAAATCCTGATGAGTTTTTATATCCAAAATATGATTCGCAAGAAGAAATATATACTGGTATTATAAACGAACTTAATGAAGCAATAGCAGCTATTAATCCAAGTGGTACTGCAGTAGCAGGTGATGCTATATATAATGGTGATATGAATAAGTGGCGTTTATTCGGTAATTCTTTGAAATTAAGAGTAGGAATGAGAATTGCTGATGTATCTCCATCATTATCTCAACAAACAGTTTCGTCAGCAGTATCTGCTGGTGTATTTCAAAGTAGTGCTGATAATGCTTTATTTAATTATCTTTCAGCAGCTCCTAATAATAATCCTTTAAATCAAGATCGTAAAACTCGTGCAGATTTTGCCATGAGTAACGTCTTCGTAAATGAATTATTAGAACTAAATGATCCAAGAATTGCTTTTTATGGTGCACCAACAGTATCAAGCTCTCCTAGTGATCCTCTTAATGTACAATACGTAGGAGAAGTATATGGATTAACAGAGAATGATGCAGCAAATACTGCTGATGAAGGTATTTCACAACCATCTCAGTTAGTTTTACAACCAACATCTCCAGGAATACTTATGACTTATGCAGAAGTACAGTTCTTATTAGCAGAAGGCGTTGAAAGAGGGTTTGTTTCGGCAGGTTCAGCAGCAGAATACTATAACCAAGGTATTACAGCATCTATGAATTATTGGAGTGGTGGTAGCTTATCAGATTCAGATATAGCTGCTTACATTGCTCAGCCAACTGTTAATTACTCAGCATTGAAAGCTAGTGGTGAAGAGTGGAATGTAATCATAGGACAACAAAAGTGGATAGCTCTTTATATGCAGGGGCTAGAGGCATGGGCTGAATATCGTCGTCTTGACTTTGGTATTCTTCAAGAGCCTGCTGCTGGTGCATTAGAAGGAAATGGAGAAATTCCTACTCGCATCCCTTATCCTCTTAATGAGCAATCTTCAAATAAAGCAAATTATACTCAAGCTGTATCTAGTCAAGGAGCAGATGTATTGAATACAAAGTTGTGGTGGGATACTAAATAATTGAACTCTCATTAAACAATAAACTTAAAAGAGGTTGTCCGAAAAGGTCAACCTCTTTTTTTGAGGTAAAGCTATTATCAAGCTATGCTGGAAAGTTAAAATTCTAATACAATAATATTTTTAAAATAAATTTGCAAATTCAAAAATAAATTGTAATTTTGCACTTCATTAAAGGCAACTAATAATATACGAGTGTAGCTCAGTTGGCAGAGCAGCGGTCTCCAAAACCGCAGGTCGTGGGTTCGAGCCCCTCCGCTCGTGCAAATAATATGTAATTTGATTTAGTATAAATTGATTGATTTTTTCTAAATATTTACAATATAGTGAGTTTGATAGCACGTTTTTAATGAACGTAAAATCTATCAAACTCACTTTTTTTAGAGTTTTTTTTGCTCTAATAGAATTTATTCTAAGAAAAAAGTCTAAAGACTAACTTACCGATAAGACAAATTAAATTCAGTATGAAAAAAGTAATCGAATTTTTGCAAGAATCTCGTGATGAGATGACCGAACATGTAACTTGGTCTTCATTCAAAAGTCTTCAACAGACTTCTGTAGTTGTACTTGTTGCATCACTTATCTTTGCACTTATCGTTTTTGCAATGGATCAAGCCTTCCAATTTGGTTTAGGTGAGATTTATAACTCATTCCAATAAAAAGGAATTACACTTCAAAAAAATACCAACAATTTACAACTCACTCCTAAAAAATTATGGGCGAACTCAAATGGTACATTTTGCGTGTTGTTTCTGGAAAAGAACGCAGCGTGAAAGAATATCTTGAAAAAGATATAGTTATCAATAATCTACAAGAATATTTTGGTCAAATCATCAACCCTACTGAAAAAGTATTCCAAATTCGTAAAGCGAAAGATGGAAAAACAAAAAAAGTAGCTGTTGAACGTAATTATTTACCTGGTTATGTCCTTGTACACGTAGATTTAGACTCGCCAAATAGTGGAGAACTTATTCACCAATTGATCAATCTTCCAAGTGTTATTGGATTTTTAAGAGTAGACGGACAACCTCTAACTGATAAGCCTCTTCCAATGAGAGATTCAGAAGTAGCTCGCATCTTAGGAAAAGTAGAAGCTGCAGATCAAGATGAAGTAAAAGATGATACTCAATTTATGGTAGGGGAATCTATTAAAGTAATGGAAGGTCCTTTTGCTGGTTTTAATGGAACTATTGAGGAACATCAAGAAGAAAAGAAAAAACTGAGTGTAATTGTTAAGATTTTCGGAAGAAGTACGCCAGTAGAACTAAACTATTCTCAAGTACAAAAAGAAGAGTAGTTCTGTAATAAAAGAAAAAATCATTTTGAATAAATGGAAAGTAATTATTCAAAATTCTTAAAAATATAAATCTATAAACTAAGAGCTACAACTTACTTATAGATTTGTCTCCAAAAAATTTAGTAGTTAAAATTATAGTTTTTAGATATGAAGCTTCCACGATTATCTCCCAAACTTTTAACAAACTAAATTATCAGTATTGTAGCATTTGTTAGTAATCTGTAAAGTAGTTACTTGAAGTTATTTAAGATGGCTAGTTTATTTTAAATAATTCAATAATTACATCACAACAACCGTTTCACAATCATGGCAAAGGAAATAAGTGCTAAACTTAAAGTCATAGTAAAAGGTGGTCAAGCTAATCCTGCTCCTCCAGTAGGTCCTGCTCTTGGTGCAAAAGGTGTCAATATTATGGAATTTTGTAAGCGTTTCAATGCGCTGACTCAAGACCGTATGGGACAAACTTTGCCAGTAGAGATTACAGTTTTTGGCGATCGTTCTTTTGACTTTATCATCAAAACTCCTCCTGCTGCGGCTCTCTTAATTGAGGCTTCAAAAGTGAAAAAAGGATCAGGCGTTCCAAATCGTGAAAAAGTAGGTAAAGTAACTTGGGATCAAATCCAAACTATTGCCGAAACGAAAATGCCAGACTTAAATGCCTTTACTGTACATTCTGCTATGAAAATGGTAGCTGGTACGGCTAGAAGTATGGGTCTGAACGTTACTGGAAAAGCTCCTTGGGAAACTGCTGAATAATTAAAATTTTAATTACAAAGTAGTAGAGGAAAAGAATATTTTTATTCACAAAATTAAACGTAGGAGATTAATTAAATTTGA
The DNA here is from genome assembly GCF_037126295.1 of Bernardetia sp. Wsw4-3y2. Taxonomy (NCBI): domain Bacteria; kingdom Pseudomonadati; phylum Bacteroidota; class Cytophagia; order Cytophagales; family Bernardetiaceae; genus Bernardetia; species Bernardetia sp. Wsw4-3y2. Next base: position 2,832,077 of record NZ_CP147017.1, read on the forward strand.
TCGTTTGACTACAATAATGTTATGGCAAAATTAACTAAAAAACGTAAGGAAGCTCTTGCAAAATACGATGCACAAGCAGAGTATGTCTTAGACAAAGCAACTGAATTAGTAAAGGAAATTAACCTTGCTAAATTTGATGCTTCTGTTGATATTGATGTACGTCTAGGTGTAGATCCACGTAAAGCAGACCAAATGGTTCGTGGTGTGGTTACTCTTCCTCACGGAACAGGTAAGCAGGTACGTGTACTTGCTCTTGTTACTCCAGACAAAGAAGCCGAAGCCAAAGAAGCAGGTGCTGACATGGTAGGTTTAGACGATTATATCGCTAAAATTGAAGGTGGCTGGACAGATATGGATGTTATTATTACAATGCCAACTGTAATGGCGAAAGTTGGTCGTTTGGGTAGAGTATTAGGTCCTCGTGGGCTTATGCCAAACCCGAAAGCTGGTACTGTTACAATGGACGTAGCTAAAGCTGTTACGGACGTAAAGGCTGGTAAAATTGACTTCCGTGTTGATAAAACGGGTATTATTCATGCAAGTATTGGTAAATCTTCTTTTACAGCGCAACAACTTAAAGAAAATGCAAGTGAATTACTCACTACGCTTATTCGTTTGAAGCCTGCAACTGCAAAAGGTACTTATATGAAAAGTGTCCACCTTTCGACAACAATGAGTCCATCTGTAAAGATTGACAAATCGTCTATCAAAGGTCTATAATTTATTCCACCACAAAACTCAATAATACTATGAATCGTGATCAAAAAACACAAGTAGTTAAGGATTTGGTGGAGAAGTTTTCTAATTCAGCGAATTTCTATGTAACTGATTCTTCTGGAATGAGTGTTGCTCAAACAAATGCACTTCGCCGTGCTTGTTTTGAGAAAGGCATAGAATACCGTGTAGCTAAAAATACACTTATTCGTAAAGCATTAGAGCAAATTGAAGGAGACTTCGAACCATTAGTAGAAAAAGGAGCTTTAAGAGGCTTCTCTGCTATTATGTTCTCTCCTGAAACTGCAAAACTTCCAGCGCAAATCATTAAAGATTTCCGTAAAAAGAACAAATCAGATAAGCCTAAATTCAAAGCTGCATCAGTAGAAACAGCACTTTTCATTGGTGAAAACCAACTAGAAATGTTAAGTGAAATCAAATCTAAAGATGAAGTATTGGGCGAAGTTATTATGCTTCTTCAATCTCCTGCTCGTCGTCTTACTTCTGCTGTTATCAGTGGTGGTGGTCGTATTGCAGCGATGGTTAAAGGAATTGCTGAAAAAGGCGAGTAATAACTATCTATTTGTAGAAATTTTACTTTATGAAATCTCTATAAAAAGACAATTATAATAATAATCAAAGTTAGTAGTTGTATAATTATTTATACAAAATGGCAACTAGGGAAGAAACTACTTCAATACTCTGATTATTTATTCAAAATACTGCTTCCAAGTTGTATTTCTTTTTTAACCGAATAAATTAAGTCTGTGATTTTATTCAAATCAAAACTTCTTTATTCAACCTTTTTACATACAGTAAGTCTTTATTTTTCGAAGACTTATTTATTTACGAACCTCAATTAAATAGATACTATAATGGCAGATTTGAAAGCAATCGCAGAACAACTTGTTGGTCTTACAGTAAAAGAAGCTAACGAGCTTGCAGACATTTTGAAAGACGAGTATGGCATAGAGCCTGCTGGTGGTGGTGCTGTAATGATGGCAACTCCTGGTGCTACTGCTGAAGAAGCAGAAGAGCAAACAGAATTTGACGTAATTTTGAAAGCTGCTGGTGGATCTAAATTAGCAGTTGTAAAATTAGTTCGTGAACTTACAGGTCTTGGCTTGAAAGAAGCGAAAGAATTAGTTGATACTGCTCCTAAAGCAGTTAAAGAAGGCGCATCTAAAGCTGAAGCTGATGATATGTCTAAAAGACTTCAAGAAGCTGGTGCTGAAGTAGAAGTTAAGTAATCTAAACTTTACAAACTTTAGCTTAACAATATAGCTTTTTGTTTCTAACTAAAAACCTAAGAATTCTATTTATTAGAAATTCTTAGGTTTTTTTGTGGAAAAAATCATTTACAGAATGATATACAATAGAAAAAAGAGTATTTTTGAACTTTCTAAAGAATTAAACAAAAAATTAAAACGGTGAACTCCAATAATGAAATACTTTGAATCGAAACACACTTGGCTGCTTTATATATTGGCTTTTTTCACAGTCTTAAATTTGTATGCTAATTATAAATATGATTTTGTATTAGAATTAGCGTCTAAACCATTTCTTATTCCTATTTTAGGAATTTATTTTTATCTCAATACTAAAGAAGTAAATAAATCCTTTAAGAAAAGCCTTATCAATTTTATTATGATAGCACTTTTTTTGGCTTGGTTAGGTGATGTTTTGTTGCTCTTTCAATCCTACAATCCATTATTTTTCATGCTTGGTTTGGGCAGTTTTTTGGTTTCTCACATCTTGTATATTCTTACTTTCAAAAAATCATTGCAAAATAAAGAATTAGGTGCAACCAAAACATTACTTATTCGTGCTATTCCTTTTGTTGGAACAGCTATTTTGATGCTTACATTTTTATACAAGTGGTTAGATACTGTTATGTTGGTGGCTGTTCCTCTATATGTTTTAGTTATTGTAACGATGGCTTTTATGGCAATGGAACGTACAGGAAAGGTTTTGAAAGCAAGTGCTGAATATGTTTTTTTCGGTGCATTTTTATTTATGGTTTCAGATTCGTTACTTGCAATAGATATTTTTGTCAAAAACTTTACTATTCCTTATGCACCTGTTTTTGTAATGTTTACTTATGTGGCAGCACAAACATTGATTGTTTATGGAATGATGATTCAGATAAAATCTAGTTTAAATTAATTTAACACTTCAACCGTCGTTGAGGTCTGAACCGTCAACGAGGATTATGGAGCAAACACAAATAAGAAACTTATGTATAATTTACTCAAAGGAAAAGTAGGTATTATTTCAGGAGCTTTAGACGAAAATTCTATTGCATGGAAAATTGCAGAAACAGCACATGCAGAAGGCGCAAAGTTTGTCTTAACCAACGCTCCTGTTGCGCTTAGAATGGGAACAATTCAAGAACTAGCTGATAAATGTAATACAATTGTTATTCCTGCTGATGCTACTTCGATAGCAGACTGGGAAAATTTGTACGAAAAAGCTACTGAACATTTGGGAGGAAAACTTGATTTTGCATTGCATTCTATCGGAATGAGTCCAAATGTTCGTAAGAAAAAAGATTATGGCGATTTGAATCACGCTTGGACATTACAAGCAATTGATATTTCAGGACTTTCTTTCCATAAAATGCTACAAGTAGCTGAAAAAATGGATGTTTTGAATGATGAAGCTTCTATTGTTGCTCTTACTTATATTGCTGCACAAAGAACGTTTCCTGATTATAGTGATATGGCACATGCAAAGGCAGTTTTAGAATCTATTGCTCGTAGTTATGGCTACCGTTTGGGTAAATCTAAAAAAGTAAGAGTAAACACAGTTTCACAATCTCCAACTGCAACAACAGCAGGAACTGGGGTAGGTGGTTTTGATGCTTTTATGAGTTATGCTGATAAAATGTCTCCTTTAGGCAATGCTTCTGCTCAAGAGTGTGCTGATTTTGTAATTTCTCTTTTCTCAGATTTTACTAAAAAAGTAACGATGCAAAACCTTTTCCATGATGGAGGTTTTTCTGCAATGGGAGTTTCAGAAGAAGTAATGGAAATGTTTGGAGTAGAAAAGTAAAACCAATCAAGTTCTATATTAATAAAAAAAGGTAATCGAAATTCTTATTATTTCAATTACCTTTTTTCTGCTATCTAATTCAAATTTTGACATCCAAACAGACTAGGAAGTCTGTTATACACAACTTAAGTTATTTCCAAAGGATTAGAAATTCCAAGACATGCTCAAAGTAGGCACAGGAGTTGGATTTAATAAGTTTGTACGAACAGATTTAAAACCCAAATTAGAAGGCATAAAATCATTTTTTGCAATTACAGGTTTTGAAAACTTGCGTACATTTTTATTGTGATAGCGAACTGCCTTTTGAGCAGAGTTATTGCCCCCTCTATAAAACAAATACCCTACTCCGTAAAGCATAGCTCCAGCTCCTAACGAGATAAGTTTTGTTTTAACAAGATTCCTTCCTTCCCCATCTTCTATTCCCGTTTCACTCGGTAAGAAAATGGCTAACCCTATTCCAATAGTCCCAAGTGTAATGGAAGAATAACCCATTTTATACATAGTTAAACTATTTTGAAGCTGCTTAGCAGACTCTTCATTACCTACATATTTCATAAAGTTGATTGTTTCTTTAAAGGTCATGGCTTTCTTTTGTCTTTTTATATAAAAAAGTCGCTGACCTTTATCAAAAGAGATTTTCTGACCTAAAAATAACTCTTCTTCTTTATCCACTAACTCATATTTTTTACGTGAGATAGTAACGTAGTATTTTTTTGCATTACGTTTAGTAAAATCAATTCCTTCATAGCGACGCTCTTTGAAATAGTCTTGTGCTTGTGCAGTATTTGCCATAAAAAATAAAATAGCAAACACACTCAAAATAAATATATTTTTCATAAAATGTTTTTTTAAGAAATAAGTTTAAAAATGATTATCTTTTTTTACGTTTGATTTGGAAAAGGTGTGAACGAGTAATATCAGATAAGTTTTTCTTCTTGATAGAAGTATTAGACTTATTTCCTTGAATCATTTTCACTTCTCCTGTATTGATGTCATGCATAAGTGTAATATAAATAGATTCGTGTCTAGTAGCTTGACGGTAAACTACATAAGGAAGAACAGGAAGGAAAAAAACAGACATAAATACTGGGGCAGTTCTGAATTTCACTTTTGCATCTATTACAGCCATTCTAGTAAGATAAGGAGTATCATGCTTCTTTGATAAATCTTGTAAGGCATCATAGTTACTTGCAATCATATCTACATTAGACTCTCCCATTTCTTTATACCATGAGTTGATGATAGCCAAATCATTAAATTTTTCAGCGTCATTTTCTCCAAAAGCACTTGGGTTTAAAGAAACAATATCTAGTTTGAGATTTTCACTATTCTGCTCTAATTCTTGATTAAATACATTTTGCATACTGTCAGTAGTAAAAATATCTAATGGTTGTTTTTTACGAGTATCTAAACGGACATAAAATGGATTTACCATAATAATTTTATTAATTCCGAGTGCATAACCTTGAGTAAGATTATCACTCAATCGTTTGGCTTCCACATCAGACATTCCCTCTTCTCTTCTATTTTCATTTTTTTGATGCTCCAAATAAAGTCTGTCTCCTTGTTTGCGTAGCTCTTCAAATTCTGCATGAGCTTGAACTTTTTGCCAAGCTGGGTACATCAAATCTTCTGTATAATTGATTTGATTTTTCTTTTTGCCTACTGTTTTTCCTTTACTAAAATCATCGTAATGTAATTTCATATCCATCAAAAGGCTAGGAATTGCATTTTTGAGATAAGCCTCACTAGGATATTTATCCAGCATTTCAAAACAATGTGCTAAAGCCAAAACAGTAAGCTGATAATCATCAAGTTCTTCTAAAGCAAAATACCAATTTCTACCCTTCCAATCCATTCGGCTATAGAGTTGATCTAAATAGATACGAGCTTTTGCATTATCGTATTTTGCAATTCCATATAAAGCCTTTGTAAGCGACATCTGAACATATTTACTATCTCCATATTGTTCTTGAAGTAATAAAGTATGATACAGCGCATCTATGTATTTTGCATCAGAAAGATATAATTGACAAAGCTCAAAACGAGCTATTTTCTGTACAAGTTCAAATTTTTCTTTAGAAATCACGTATTCTTTTCCTCCATTTGTCGTTCCACTTTCGTTCATTCTTTTCATCGCTAATTCCTGTCTTTCGGCTGCGCTTGGGTGCGTACTCAATGCTAAAAGTTCTTCTAATTCTGCTGAGTCCAATTCTTCACGCTCTACAATATGAACTGTATCTATATAGTATGTACTATCAGGAAGTTCAATGTAAGAATTATTTAAGAATTTACTTTCAAAAACTAATGTGTCAAATGGCTGACGAGTGTTTTGAAGCATATCAAATGTTTTTGCTGCTGCCAAAAGGTCATATTCTGTGTTTTTGAAAAGCTCCCAACCATACGTATCAGCCTCTATTTCGTGTTCTTTTGAATAATTACTTTGTGCAAGTCTTTTGGCATAAAGCTCATCTGATTTGTTATCAAAACGAAAGGCATTTTTCTTTTTCTTGCTATTGACTTCTTTCCCAAAAAGAAATTGATTGATACTATGCTGTTTTACATAATGTGTAATTTCGTGAGCTAAAATATAAGCTAATTGAGCCTCATTTTCAGCACGAGCCACTAAGCCTAAATTAATAAAAATCGCTCCATCAGGATTTGCAAAAGCATTTGGAACAGGCGATTTTACAACGTAAAAACGAACTTTATTGCGTAACTCGTCATCATCTTTCAATAATTTAGAAGCAATTTCATTTAAATATTCACTTACTTCATCTCCAAAAAGCACATTTCCACTCCACAATAATTGCTTGAGAGAAAAGCTACTTTGAAGGTTAAATTGATCAATATTTTTAGCTGTTTTTTTATCTATATTTTCTCCAATAGCCTGATTTTTGGCTACATAACGTTCACTTACAGAGAGTAGAAAATCTTGAGGAACAGTTCCTTTGGATTGTAAGGGTTGATATTCTTCAAAATTTATACTTGCAGAATCATTTTGAGAATAAGAATAGTTGGTAGCTGTTATAAAACAAGCAAGCAAAATGCCTACAAATAATATTTTATCAAAACAATATTTGCAGAAAGTAGAGTAACTCATTAGTAAATTTTTAGATGTAATATTGAGGTTAATAAATACAAATGCAAAGGTAATCAGTATTGTTTAAATAATCTTAAAAAAAATATAAAGTAACATTACTTTTTTTAGAAAAAAAATATATAATTGAATTTTATTACTGCAAAATTAAATTATTCTAAGAGTTTTTAATTCATTAAAATTTTGTTGTCCTATCAGATAAAAACTAGCCTTTCTAATGAAAATAATTTATGTCTATCAATTCTTATTTTTGGATAAAAAAGTGTACTTTTGCGCCATTGATTTTTTCTTGTAATTGAATATTAGAAGAAAAATCACAAAAATATTTTTTACTTAAAATTGAATTAGAAAAATTATGGCAACTAACCGTACTTTCACAATGATTAAGCCTGACGCTTTTGGCGCAAACAATACAGGCAATGTTTTAGCAATGATTGAAGCTGCAGGTTTCCGTTTGGTAGCTGCAAAAATTACTCGTCTTTCTGAAGAGCGTGCTGGACAGTTTTACGAAGTACACAAAGAGCGTCCTTTTTATGGCGACCTTTGTAAGTATATGTCTTCTGGAAATATTGTTGCTGCTATCTTGGAGAAAGACAATGCAGTTGAAGATTTTCGTAAACTTATCGGAGCAACTAATCCTAAAGATGCTGAAGCTGGAACTATTCGTGCAAAATATGGCGAATCTATTGAAGCAAATGCTGTTCATGGTTCTGATTCTGATGAGAATGCACAAATTGAAGGAAGTTTCTTTTTCTCTAACTTAGAGAAATTCTAAATATATTTTGTTGGTGTCGTTACACTAAAACACCAACAAAGGAATATAAAATGAATAAATTTACACTTTGAAAAATTCACGCATTAATAAACAGGGTTTTAACCCTGTTTTATAGATAGCTAAAAATGTAGATTTATTTTTTTAGTCTTCCAAAGGCAAAATTTAACAAAAAACCGTTTCAAAATTTAGTTTTGAAACGGTTTTTTCATTATTTTTTTGTTAGACTCACTTCATCTCTGCGACGATAAAAATCATTACCACTTCCACTACCTGTAACTTCTATGTTTTGTATCAAAATCATTGTAGATTCTGTGAGTTCTTGTATTTCCAATATATCTCTATCTCCAATATCACCAATTATGATTTTATTTTCCTCTTCTAGTAATACCCAAATATCATTATCAGTTTGAACATCTCCATTTTCATCTATAAAACTAGAAATTAGAGTTTCATTGCTTTTAAATTCGATGGTTGAACCTACAAGTGAATCTAGCCCACTATCTACAAGTTCTTCATTTATATATACTTCATATTTTAAAGATTCATATTGCCATTCCCCAACAATTTTATCTTTAGTTGATAATTCTTCATCTTTTTTACAAGAGCTAAAACATAAAATACAAAAAGCGATTAATAGAAATGATAGATTTTTCATTTGAAGTTATTTTAGATTAATAAATAATAGATTTGTAAAATAAGTTAAAAATATAACGTAAAAGATACTAAAAATGCTGCAATTACTTTCCATATAATTTTGCCAACCTCTCAACACACCTTTCTCCATCCATAACAGCTGACGCAATTCGACCAGCATAACCTGCCACTTCACCACACGGAAAAAAACGTTTCAAAATAGGATGCTCGTTAGTTTCTCTTTCTCTAGGAATACGAACAGGTGAAGAAAATATATTTTTTTGGTGTCGTTACACTAAAACACCAACCTTTAGGTTTGCACTAGATAAATAGAATGAAATACTTATCTTGTATTTAAGTATTCATCAAGTAGGTAGAGAACCTGTAACACCAACAAGAACATAGATTCTATCCGTTGAATTAGCCTCTACCTACATTTATTCAATCGCATACTTATATAGAATTCGGAGAACTTTTATTACTCTAAATAATAAAAATTACCTCATTAGATAAGGTTTTAAGTTTGATTGACTAATTGATGAACTACTCTATTAAATAATCACTTAAAATTAACTTTTTATGCAAACTTATCAAACTTTTTTAGGAATCGATGTAAGTCGCAATCATTTAGATTGTACTTTATTGAAAGATGGTGTTATAGTAAGCCAAAAGCAAATTAAAAATAACTTAGCTTCAATAGAGAGTTACTTAGCAAAATTAGAAACTCAAATAGATATTTCTTTTTTATTAGTTTGTTTAGAGCCTACAGGCGTATATATAAATTTTTTATTGACTGCACTACTAGACAAAAAAATGAATGTTTGGGTAGAGAATGCCCTTCAAATAAAACAATCTATGGGCTTTACTAGAGAAAAAAATGACAAAGAAGATGCCTATAGAATAGCTTTGTATGCTTTTCGTTTTCAAGACCGTTGCAAACTGTATACCCCTGTAAGTCAGTCTATTAAGACCTTAAAAACATTGCAATTAGTTCGTAAAAATTTAATCAAATGCAAAAAACAACTGGAAACATTTTGGAAAGAATCTCAAAAATTTGAAACAGAACAACAAAATGAATACTTAACAGAACATCTACAAAAGCCAGTAGAGCAGATAAAAGAACAAATTATAGCAGTAGAAAAAAGCATGAAAAATGTAATTAGAAATGATGAGAAATTAAAAGAACTCTATCGACTCACTACTTCTGTTGTTGGAGTAGGAGATGTAACAGCTATAAAATTACTTGTTGTTACACAAGGTTTTACAAAGTTTAAATCTGCTAAACAACTAGCTTGTTATGCTGGTGTTGTTCCCTTTGAAAAATCATCAGGTAACCACAAAGGAAAGCCAAGGGTATCAAAAATAGCTGATAAATCACTTAAAACATTGTTACATATGTGTGCTTTAGCTGCTATAAAAGTAAAAGGGGGAGAATTAAGTGAATTTTATGAACGTAAAATAAAAGAAGGCAAAAATAAAATGAGTGTTTTGAATGCTTTACGAAATAAAATACTTCAACGTGTAGTAGCTTGTGTACAAAATAACAAAATCTATGAAAGACAAGGAGTAGGATTTCAAAATGCAGCATAAATTTATCCTAAATTTCTAAAGATTAGGCTTGACTTTGTCATAGAATTCAAAGGCTAAATATTTTGGTTTTTAAGAAAAACTGTTTCAAAAACTAAATTTTTAAACGGTTTTTTTGAATAATATAGTTTATTGTTTCTTCTATCTATAAAAAACTTGATTTTACATCTTATGATGTGTTACCTTACTCCAATTTAGACATTCTTATATGTGTTTCTCTTCTATACAAAACTCCATCTCGCCTTATATTATTTTCATAAAAAATATGAAATCTATTTTCAGTTAACTCTTGAACTGTTGCAGTAAAGCCTACATAAATACCTACTAACGGATTCGTAAAGAATAATTTTTCTCCATTATCTAAGAATCGCCAAAGTCCTCCACCTATTGATGTGTACCCACTACGTCCTCTAAATAAAGATTCTGAAGTGCTGTCAGACTTAAACTCTATAATTATGTCCATATCTACTGTTTCTGCATATACCAAATTTGTTCCATTATAATCCTGTTGTTCTACTTCTTCGTAAAGCCATCTGCCTATCAGTTTTTGTTCATTAGTCAACTCTTCTTCCTTTTTACAAGAGCTTAGAAGAAGTATGAAAATAGCTAATAATAAAAATAATACTTGTTTCATTTTGAAATTTATTTTTTGCGTAAATTATTTTAAAAGGAGTAATCACTAAAAGGGTAGTATAGTTTGTTTTCAGAAAATACATTTTTCTCTCCTTCTTAATTACATACTTATTTCCCATACAATTCTGCCAATTTCTCAGCACATCTTTCTCCATCCATAGCAGCTGACGCAATTCCACCAGCATAACCTGCACCTTCTCCACACGGAAAAAAACGTTTTAAAATAGGATGTTCATTAGTTTGCCTTTCTCTAGGAATACGAACAGGTGAAGAAGTACGACTTTCTACACCTACAATTTGCGCTTCATTGGTTAGAAAACCTTTCATTTTTTTATCAAAAGCCTTAAAACCAATTCTCAAACGTTCTACAATTTCAGGAGGTAATACTTTTCCCATTTCTACCGAAATTAGTCCAGGTTGATAAGAAGTATCTAAAAGTGATGAAGATATTTTCTTTTGTGTGAAGTCTATTAGTCGTTGTGCTGGTGCAGCTTGTGTGTTTCCTGCCACTTGACAGGCATTTTTTTCGATTTCTTCTTGATAATAAAGTCCTGCTAAAGCTCCTTTTTTTGCATATTTTTTATTCCATTCTCGTTCATCTATCGCTACCACAATTCCAGAGTTAGCATATTTTGAATTTCGCTTTGACGGCGACATTCCATTTACCACCACTTCACCTTGCAATGTAGCAGCAGGAACAATAAAGCCCCCTGGACACATACAAAAAGAAAAAACACCTTTTTCTAAATTATCAAAAGGCACTTGTTGAACAAGAGAATAAGATGCAGCAGGTAAATATTTTTCACGTTCGTCTCGTTTGTATTGAATTTTATCAATTAGTTTTTGTTGATGCTCCACACGAACTCCAATAGCAAAAGGTTTGGCTTCAATCAGAATTTGTTTTCTATCCAAAAGTTCAAAAATATCTCTAGCTGAATGTCCTGTTGCCAAAATAACTCCTATGCCTTCTATTTTATCACTATTTTCTAAAACTACGCCTTTGAGTTCTTCTTCTTTTCCTTTTGCTATAATGAAATCAGTTACCTTGGTTTCAAACAAAACTTCTCCTCCTGCATCTAAAATACTTTGTCGCATTTCGGCTACAATTCTAGGCAATTTATTTGTTCCAATATGAGGATGATTGTCTATCAAAATATCTTCACTTGCTCCATGTGCTACAAAAATCTCTAAAACTCTACGCCAATCTCCTCGTTTTTTGGCTCTTGTGTAGAGTTTTCCATCTGAATATGTTCCTGCACCTCCTTCTCCAAAGCAATAATTAGAATCTGGATTGACAATATGACGACGACTAATAGCTGCAATATCTGAAACTCGTTTTTTGACATCTTTTCCTCGTTCTATCAAAATAGGTTTTATACCCAACTCTACTAATCTTAAAGCAGCAAACATGCCTGCTGGTCCTGCTCCTACAATAATTGCTTGTGGTGCATTCTTGACACTTGCATATTCTCTTTTGTAAGAAATAGTTGGAGTTGCTTTTTCGTTTATAAAAACTTCTGCCCACACATTGACCTTCAAATCTCGCTGACGAGCATCTAAAGACCGACGAGTTTGTCTGATAGTTACGTCTTCTGTAGGTGAAGAAATATCCAATTTTTTATAAATAAACTTTTCGAAGGCTTCTTTTTCAAAGGCAATTTCTGGAGGAAGTACAAAGGAGAGTTCTTTTTTCATTTCTAATAATTTATTATTCTTTCATATTCTATTCTACAAAAATACGCAATCTAAAATTATTTTTTTAACAAAGTTAGTGATAGACTTTTTTATGAAAAAGAATCAAACGATAAAAAGTATTGATTTTTCTTGCAAAAAAAAATATTGATAACTTTTTGATAATCAATAAATTATATTATTTTTGTAGCAAGTTAAATTATCAAAAAGAGCTATCTAAAACGAATTTGGTTAAAAACAGATTCAGAATTAGACAAAGCCTTACGCTAAAATTTCAATAAGATAAATTGCAATATCAAAAGTATTTCTGTAACTTATCGAACCAAAATAACCCTTAGTAATTGAAAATGTATAGCAATTAGTTCTATTAACATCATAGTAAAAGAACTGTAAATCCTTTTATAAACGATAAAAGAAAAATTACAATGTCTTGTTATGATTATTAATTTGGAACTCTCAGAATATGTTATTATCATAATTGTTATATTTTGTTACATGTCAATCAGATTCAATTATTTTATTTCTTAAAAAGAATTAACTCCTTTGCACGATAATTGTCTTAGTTTCATCGAAATAATTTATAGCTTCAAAGAAGTTTAAAAAAATAAAAATACTATCCATCATTCTAATATCTTTTATATTATACTAATTATGTTAAAATTTATCGCTTCACTCTCATTTGTTCTTCTTTTTGCTTTTGGAGGTCATGCATTTGCATTTGCTCAGACACTTCCTGCTAATGTAAAATCTACTTTCGAACAAAAATTTGCAGGTGCTAAAGTTATTAGTTGCCACGAAATCAATGGAGAACATAATATTATCTTTCAACAAGAAAATGAAGTAAAATCAGCTCGTTTTGATGCAAGTGGAAAATGGATTGATACTATTATTTCTCTTAATCCAGGTACTGCTCCAGCTAAAATCGAAGAATATATTTCAGCTAATCATGCTGGTAAAAATGGACATATCAGAAGAATAGAAAATGAAGCAGGAACTACTTTTTTAGCTTTTATTAGTGAAACAAAAGCACTTCGTTTTGATAAGGATGGAAACATGACTAAAGAAGAAGATGTTAGTTCAATTGACGAAGCTGCTTTGAGTACAATCAAGTAAATGGCTCTTAGCGAATGTTATTATTAAAAAAGACTTTATTCTAAGTGGAATGAAGTCTTTTTTTCTGTTTAAAAATTTTATTACACTATTCCCAATACAAACTCTTGTAGGGTTGAACAAGAACACCATCACAAATTTCTTTTGAAAAATAATTTAGAAGACCGTCTTCAAAACCAATTAGACAAACGCAAAAATGAAAATAATTTGCGTTCATTAGTTGTATCCAAATCAAATAATATCGATTTTTTTTCGAATGATTATTTGGGTTTGGCTCGTAGTGAAGAATTACAAAATGCTATTTTAGAAGAATATAATTTACAAAGTAATCGTTTCAAAACCTCTCGGAATGGTTCGACAGGTTCTCGTCTTTTATCTGGGCATAACAAATATTTTGAAGAGGTAGAAATTCAGTTAGCTCATTTCTTTGATGCAGAAAAAGCTCTCTTGTTTGGTTCAGGTTATCATGCAAATGTTGCTCTTTTGTCCTCTATTTTGACACGTAATGATGTAATTTTATATGATAGTTTGGTTCATGCTTCTTTAAAGGAAGGCTATAGATTAAGTAATGCAAATCATTTTTCATTTAAGCATAATAATTTAGAAGATTTAGAAAAGAAAATTTTATATATAAAAGACAAGAATCAAATAAATCCAAATCAAACTATTTTAGTAGTTGTAGAATCAGTTTATTCAATGGATGGAGATATTTGTCCACTACTAAAACTGGTAGAAATTTGTGAAAAGTACAATGCAAATGTAGTTGTAGATGAAGCACACAGTACAGGGATTTTTGGAAAAAATGGAAATGGTTTAGTTGCAGAATTGGGATTAGAAAAACGAGTTTTTGCTAGAGTAAACACATTTGGAAAAGCTTTTGGAATACAGGGAGCTGTCATTTTGGGAAGTGAACTACTTATAAATTATCTTATAAATTTTGCTTTACCTTTTATTTATACAACTGCACCACCACTTTATCAATTAGTTTCTATTAAAAAAGCAATAGATTTTCTTCAAATTCATCAAAAAGAATTAAATGAAAAACTTTCTAATAATATAGAGTTATTTGTTTTACAAAGTAAGTGTTTTTTAGATTTACACTCTGATAGAAATTTTACTACTTCAAAAACACCTATTCAGATTATTCCAATAAAGGGAAATGAAGAATGTCAAAAAGTAGCTTCAAAATTACAAAAAGAAGGGTTTGAAGTTCGTGCTATAAAAAGTCCGACTGTAAAAAAAGGAGATGAACGACTACGAATTTGTTTACATAGCTTTAATACAAAGAAAGAAATTTTGAGATTTTTAGAGGTTTTATATCAATAGATTTTTGCAAAAGTAAATTTTTTCAGGGATAAAGTTTTATTGATAATTTAGTTGTTAAAGTTGTAGTAGTATTATTTTGGTATTAACTATTTTTAATTCTGTTTGTTAGGTATTTATGATAGACTGATGCGACCTTTTGAATGTTTTTTGCATCTACTTTTTAAACTACATAGAAAAACGTTTTTATTCTACTCGTTTTCTATACACTTTTTAGATATTGATTTTACTAAAACTAACTTATACAATGAAAACTATAAAAATTATACAACCAAATAAATTTTCTCTAAAGAAAATTATAGGAATAGCTGCTCTAACTACTACTTTATTTTATTCGCATTTTGCTTCTGCTCAAGATAATCCAGTAGCATCAGGAGCTTTTGGGTATTATATTGATGCCAATCGTTTTGCTCAAACTATTCCTACCATGGGAGCAAATGCACGTATTCAAGGTATTGGTGGTGCTGCCACAGCCATTGGTGGAGATATTAGTTCGGCTTCTGTCAATCCTGCTGGTTTAGGATTTTTGCAGCGTTCTGAAATTACATTTTCACCGTCACTTTCTTTTTTAGGTTCTGACGCTACTTATAATTTAGGCTCTCAAAATGCACCAACAGAAGATGCAAAACTAAATTTTAACTTTGCCCAATTAGGAGGAGCGTTTGTTTTGCCTTCAAATAATTCATCAGGATATAAAGGTGGAGCATTTTCTATTTCTTATAGTCGTTTGAATAGCTTTCACAGACGTACAAGTTATGAAGGTACAAATTCTCAAAATTCTATTATAGATTATTTTTTAAATCAAGCTGATGGAATTCCTTGGAATTCTATTTATCCATCAGAAGGAGCAACTGATTTATTAGCTCTAGCTTATGATGCCTATTTAATCAATGAGGACTTTGATTATGATAATGGAGGACAAAATACATATTATTCAATTGTACCTGTTGCACCTACTTTGCAACGTGAAACAATAGATTATTCAGGTTCTCAAAGTCAATGGAATTTTTCTTATGGGGGAAATTATAATGATAAGTTATTTTTTGGTGCAGGCTTAGGAATTCAATCATTCAAATATAGTGAAGAAAAACGCTATGAAGAAACTGTAACAGGCGAACCAACAGATCCAACTCAAATAAAATCATTGAACAGTTTAATAATTGGAGAAAATTTATCTATTTCTGGAACAGGTGTAAATCTTACAGCAGGAGTTATTTACCGTCCTGTGTATGCTGTTCGTGTAGGAGCAAGTATTACAACACCAACCTATTTTTCTGTAAATGATACATATAATGCAAGTTTGAATGCACTATATAATAATTTTTATTTTGGAGATGATGGAAATGGAGACCCAATTGTTTTGAATGATGTCAATGGAACTACACTTGATATAGAAAGTACATATAATATGACAACTCCATTGCGTGCTTCTTTAGGAGCTGCATTTTTTGTAGGCAAATTTGGTTTTATTAGTGCTGATGTAGATTTCATTAATTATGAATCTTCAAAATTGCTTACCCCTCCTCAAGAATTTAATTTTACAGCAGATAATCAAACTATCAAAAATCTATATGCTTCTACTATGAATTATCGTTTAGGTGCAGAGCTTCGTCTGAATACATTTTATTTACGTGGTGGAGTTGGACTATATGGAAATACAAGAAAGGAAGAGTTTCGCAATGAAAATGATGATGCCTTTCAAACTCGTATTTCAGGTGGTTTGGGTATTCATAAAAAGGCATTTTATATAGATTTGGCAGTGGTTCAACAAGCGACTAATACGGCTTATACACCTTATAATTTGTCTGATAATTCTAATCCTACTATTGATATAAAAAATACAACAACTAATGTAGTGGCAACAGTTGGATTTCATTTTTAATAGCTTAAAATCACAACTAAATTAAAAATCAATAAATTTACTTCAAAAAAGCTAATTGGATTTTGTGTTTTACAAATGCCCTATTTTTTTTCAATAAAAAAAGACTAGACTAGTATCTTCTTTTTTATGTGATGTTCTGAACCATAGTTTTTTTGTACTTTTGTAGGCTCAATGACATTTTAATCTAAAGACCTTAAAATAAAAGTTATATCGACTTTATAGAAATAATATGGAAAATTACACACTCAATTATTACAAGACTTTTGCTGAAGATATGAAAAAAAGTCTTCAAGCTGTTTTTGATGCCTATAATGGATATTTTGTACAAGAAGCTGTTCCTGCTTTTGGTAGTATCAACAATGAAAATGCTACTAAAATTAATTTTGCTACTACTGCTCACAGAAATTGTTTTACAGATTATGTTCTTTTAGAGCAACGAGTAAACAAATATAAAGCCTATGAAATTTACTTAAAAGAACAAGCAGAAGCAAATGAAGCTGCTTTATTAAATAAGTTTGTTCCTTCTTTTGAAAAATCGTATACATCGCTTTTCCGAATTGTAGATATAGATGTAGAAGAAGGAATTATTTATTTTGATGATGTTTTGGGTGTAAATGAAGGACAAGAAATTGCTATTATAGACAAGACTCTTACCCAATCTATAGATAAAAATCCTGTTAATATGAATTTCTTGATGTTCTTTCGTTTTATTCCTTTTTTAGGAGATTTTATTGATTTGAACGATGAAGAAGAAACACTCAAAGGAATGTCAGCAGGTTATATTTATTTCTTTGAGCCACAAGAAGAACGCACCATCATCAAAGAATATAAAAAAATGGCTGAAAAAGTAAGAGTTTCAAAATCTTCTTCTAAAAGGCAAATTGCTTTTACAGAATTAGACAAAAAATATGGAAAGAAGTTGTTGCTGTCTTAAATGCAAAAAAAAAACACACAATGGATTACAAAATCTATTGTGTGTTTTTGTTCAGGAAAAAAATACTAACAATTACAAGTACATATCCAAGAAGCACCTGCTTCTAAACAACTGCCTGTTGAATAGCATTTGAATCCTACAAAAGGACATCCTTCAGGTTTTATTTTCAGTGTTCCTTCAGCTCTTTTCTCTACAATAAGGAGTATTTCATAAATAGTTTGCAATTCTTCCTTAGAAACATTTTTTTTGAGATAGTCATAACGAAAAGTAGTAATTCCTCTTTCATTATACTCAACAGTTTCCATAAAAGCAGCTAAGTCTTTAGTAGGGATTTTAGAAAAAAGGTCTTTGTAATGAAAATTAAGAACAGTTTCTAACTCTTCTCTAGTTGTAATTTTGCTAGGAAGTTTATCAGAATTTACCACTTCTTTTTTTAGAAAAGGCAAAACTGCTGTTTCTTGTGTTATTTCTTCCTTAGAATCTACGCAAGAAAATAATGCTGTTACCATAAAAAACATTAAAAAACAAAATAAATTTTTCATAAAAAATGCTTTAAGAGTGAATAAAATAATTACTTAACTATCTCTTTATATTCATATATTTTCTTGCAAATAATGCTTTAAAGATATATTTGCAACTACTTAAAAAAATCATAAAATACACAAATTAAGAGAGATAATAAAATGTATCAAATAAATGATATAATTCTCAAATAAAGCTCTAAAATTGCATTTATTTTTTATTAAATACAATTTTTTGGTTGTTTTCAAGAATGATTGTTTATTAATGACACTGCAAAGTAAAAAAAAATAGAATTATCAAAATTTATTATATATTTTTTAGTCTTATTTTTATAGTATAGTGTAAATATGACTTTAATAATCAAACATAGAGAAAATCAGTTTAGAAATTTTTCATTAAATAGTCATATCTTTCACTTAATATTAATTCTATCAAAATCAGTCTTGATTTTTTTTAGCAACCTCAAAGACAAAAAGCTATTTTTGTAGTTAGAAGTAAAAGTAAATTTTTGATAAAATAGAAAAGTATGAGCCAGCCCAAAACAAAAGACGAGTTAAGAGAACATCTAAAAGATATTATCAGAAATATTCCTCGCCAACCAGGGATTTACAAATACAAAGATGAGAGTAATGAGATTATTTATGTGGGAAAAGCGAAGGAATTACGCAAACGAGTTTCTAGTTATTTCACCAAATCGCACCAATACGACCGAAAAACTCGGCAGCTTGTTCGTGAAATCAGAAATATAGAAATTACAATTGTCGATAGTGAAGCCGATGCATTACTTTTAGAAAATAATTTGATAAAGGCACATCAACCTAAATACAATATTTTATTAAAAGATGGCAAATCGTACCCGTATATCTGTATTACATATGAACCTTTTCCTAGAGTTTTTACAACTAGAACTCCAAATAAAAGACAAGGAACAAATTATGGACCTTATACAAATGGAAAAACACTATATGCTCTCAATGAACTCATAAAGAAATTATATACACTTCGAACTTGTTCTTATAATTTGAATGAAGAAAACATACGAGAAAAAAAATATAGAGTCTGTTTAGAATATCACATCAAAAACTGCAAAGGACCTTGTGAAGGTTTGCAAGAGGAAGAGGATTATTTGAAAGATATTGAACAAATTAGAAATATTTTGGCTGGAAAAACGAGCCGAGCAAAAGAATATTTCAAAACAAAAATGAAATCGGCAGCCGAAAAAATGGAGTTTGAAGAAGCTCAAAAAGCAAAAGAAAAATGGGAAGCTCTTCATACCTATCAAAGTAAATCGCTTATTACAAACCCAAATATTTCAGATACAGAAGTAATTGCGCTCTTAGATGATGAAGCAACTGTTTATGTAAATTATCTCAAAATTGAAGATGGAAGTATCGTTTATACAGCCAATGAATCCTATAAAAAACGTCTTGAAGAAACACTAGAAGATATTTTGCCAATGGTAGCTGTAGAGTTCAGACAGCGTTTTGGAAGTGAGGCGCAAAGAATTGTGAGTAATATTTTGGCAGAAGTTCCTTTGCCAAAAGTAGAAGTAATTAATCCTAAAATAGGAGATTTACGTAAACTATTAGATTTATCACTCAAAAATGTAGGTTATTTCAAAAAGGAAAGATTACGTAAAAAGCTAGATTTTGCAGAAAAAAAACAAGAAAGAGGATTGGCAGCCGTCGAAGCTCTTCAAAAAGATTTGGGTTTGAAAGAATTGCCTTTGCATGTTGAATGTTTTGATAATTCTAACTTACAAGGTACAAATCCAGTTTCTTCGATGGTTTGTTTTATGAATGGAAAGCCTTCAAAGAGAAATTACAGAAAATATCATGTAAAAACAGTAGAAGGAGCAAACGATTTTGCGACAATGTACGAAGTGGTTTATCGTCGTTATAGAAGACTTTTAGAAGAAAAACAACCTTTGCCAAATTTAGTAATTGTTGATGGTGGAAAAGGACAGCTAAGTTTTGGAGCGCAGGCTTTAAAAGATTTGGGTGTGTATGGCAAAATTCCGATTGTTGGAATTGCAAAGCGTTTGGAAGAAGTTTTTTATCCCGAAGACCAACATCCTATTTATATCAATAAAAAATCGCCTTCTTTAAAGCTCATTCAACATTTGCGTAATGAAGCGCACCGTTTTGCTATTACTTTTCATAGAGATATCAGAAGCAAAAATGCCCTTCGAAATCCATTAGAAAATGTAAAAGGAGTAGGAAGAGCAACTATTGAAAAACTACTTTTAGAATATAAATCGATTAAGAAAATTGCAGTTACTTCTGATGAAGAATTAAAGGAATTGATTGGTGCAAATCGTACTCGTCTGATTAAAGAATATATTAAAAATAATCCTGATTTGTTGAGTTAGAATACACTCTAAACTGATCCATTAACTGCTGAGTGTCTTCCTTTTTACCAATCTTATATAACATTCTAAATATAGGCGTCATTATAGTTGGAAAAATAGAAATAGATATTATATGTAACCAGTCAATATACCATAAATAACGATTACCACTAAAAGACTGTCTATATTCTATAGCTGTAAAAATTCCATATAAATATGCTATTGCAAGAAGTACCATAACTAATTTGCCAAAGCTATTATATTTCGTAGTTATAGACAGTTTTTCATCCTTACCCTTTTTTATAACTTTTCCTATGATTACAGGGTGAAAGAAAGCATATAGCCCATTATACTTCCAAATCTTGAAGCTATCTTTGTTTACTGTCCCAACAAAACTTGTGTTTTTACTAATTATAGTCCAAATGTGGTTTAGTATGTTGTCTTTATATTTGTATTCTAAACTTTTTTCTAAATTAAATAAAGTTTGTTCTAGATTGGTCATATTCTGAAATAAGGATTTTTTACTTTTTTATAGAATACGTTTTTTTTGACAAATTGTTGAAGTTATTTGACAACAACTATTTTGGCTCTTCCGACAACTTAGCAAAATGTTGTATTTTAAGTCCTAACTTTTATTTTAATCTGTACTGAAAGTCTGACCCAGTTAAAATAGAAAATAGATACAATTAATTTTGACTGACTACTTATCTCAAATAGATAGAAGAAAAATAAAAAACGGACAACCTTTGTTACAAGATTATCCGTTTTTTGCATTTTAAAAGGGACAATACAACTTTCTCACATTAAAGTGTAAGCTACATTAATGCATTACTCTTTCAAATTTACCTTTTTGAGTTCTCCTGTTGGAGTCAGAATATAAATTGTTTTATCGTCTTTTTCTTCTTTTGGTAAAGTATAACGAACTTTCAGTGTAAAAAATAACTGAACAGCAGGTTCTAAAATAGTCGGATTAATAATACATTCTATATTGTCATAATCTAGTTTTTCATAGAAAGCACTTGGCGAACGATTTTTATCGTTTACCTTGTAGTTTTTGGAGAAAGAAGTTTTTCCTTTCGAAATCGCTTCATAGGAACGGTATCTATCAAAAGGAAAAAAAGTCTGAAAATTTTCATCAGCTACTTTTTCAGCTTTAGATAACTTTATATTCAAACTATCATAGAGTTTTTCTTTTTTAGCAATAATTTCAAAGGCCTTTTTACGTAATTTTTGATAGAGAATGTCTGTATCTTTGATAAAATATTCTACTTTAGATAAATCATAAATTTCATTTTCGGCAGCTTTGGCAATTATTTTATCTAAAATTTTATTGTCTTTGAAGCGAACATGAACATTCTTTTTAAGCTCAAAACCCACAGGAACTTCATTATAGGTTCTGCTAAAGAATTTTTTCTCAACATCGTATTCGTATTCTGGAACAAGCGAAAGAAAATCAATAATCATTTCGTTTTCTTTGATTCCTAACTCTATTAATCCTTTTTGAAAGTTAGCTATTCGTTTGTCCATATTTTCCTGTACATCTTTAAGCTCTTTTCCTTTTTGTTCGATATGAAACATTGCCACATATTCATCTGCCGTTACATTCATCAAAACAGTTGCTTCTAATTCTTGTAGACTAGAACCTAAAATTGTTGCTTGTGGAAGTTCTTGATTTGGCTTTTTATCAGCGTCATAATTCGAATTTCCATAATTATAATTGGCTCTGTTTTGCGCTAAAGAAACAGAACTAAAGAAAAATAAAATAAAAATGAACGATAAAGTTAATCTATTATTTGTTTTCATAAAATTTGAGGTAAATTTGGTAAAAAGAGAATGAGTTCAAGACCCTAAGGGTTTTCAAAAACCCTTAGGGTCTAAACAAAAATTTAATAAAAATGATAAATCTCTCTAATTTACAAAAAGATAAAGTTTCAACAGCACAAGTCATAGCAGATATTGGCGTTTTGATATTAGTTTTGATAAATCTCACTCTGATTATTTTCAATTTTTTGTTTACTGCTGAGCTTGTTCAAAATTTTCTCAAAACTTATCTTACCTCATTTTATGATTTTTATAATGTCTATGTCTTCAAAAATTTTGCGTTGATAGACTTAGTGTTTGTAGGCATTTTTGTAAGTGATATTTTGGTTCGTTGGGCAATTGCTATTTATCTAAATACGTATCACCGTTGGTTTTTTTATCCTTTTATTCATTGGTACGATGTTTTGGGTTGTTTGCCTTCGTTTCGTTCATTTCGGGTATTGCGTTTGTTTGCTATTCTTTACAAACTTCACTTAATGGAAGTTATCAATCTTTCAAATACCTATATTTATAAAACACTAGGAAAATATTTTTCCATTTTTGTAGAAGAAGTTTCAGACAGAGTTGTAATTAATGTATTGAATGAAGTGCAGGGAGAAGTAATGAAGGGAAGTCCGATTGTAGAAAAAATAGTAGAAGATGTAGTTCGTCCTCGCTCCAATCTTTTGACAACTTGGCTTACAAAACGTGTGCAAGTGGTGGCTGCCAAAAATTATCCAACCTATAAGTATGAACTCAAACGTTATGTAGAAACGCTTATCAATGAAGCTGTAGAGAAAAATGCAGAAATAAAAACGATAGGAAAAGTTCCGATTATGGGCGAATTTATTTCTCAAAACCTAGAAAGAGCTATTGCAGATATTGTTTTTAATGTTGTCAATCAGCTTGTAGAAGATGCTACAACGGTTGAAGAGAACAGAATTTTGAAAGAAGTAACGGAAATTTTAGTAGAAGCATTACTTATCGATTCAAAATCTCAAGAACAGTTTGGCATGATAACCAAAGGAATGATAAATGAAGCCTTAGAGCTTATCAAAAAACAAGTAGCCATCAAACAGTGGCAACTCAAAGAGTTAGAAGAAAAAGAATTTGGTTTTAGTCCTCCTGCACAACAAAGTATAGAGGAAATTGATCAGGAATGGAAAGCTGAGAAAATGAGTACAAAACCTACTAAAAATTCAAAATTATAGTAGACCAGTTAAAGTAAATGCCAAGTTGTCCGAAATTGGTAAAAAAAATTAAAAGAACTATCTTTACAAATTAATACCATCTACTTTTGTACGATTTTGGAAAGAATGTAGATAAACTGATAATAACAAAAAATTAAATTATAAATTTTGGATATACAAGGAGTAATTATTGGAATTTTGCAGCTTTTGGCTTCGCTTTCTATTTTAGTAGGATTGCACGAATTGGGGCATTTGTTGGCTGCAAAATATTTTGGAGTTAGAGTAGAAAAATTTTCTATTGGTTTTCCTCCAAAAATATTTGGTTTTAAATATGGAGAAACAGAATATTGTTTGAGTGCTTTGCCTTTAGGTGGCTACGTCAAAATTACAGGTATGATTGACGAATCTTTAGACACTGACCAAATGAAAGGTGAGCCTCAACCCTATGAATTTCGTTCAAAACCAGCTTGGCAGCGTCTTATCATTATGTTAGGAGGAATTATTTTTAATGTTGTCTTAGGTGTTTTGATAATGATTGCTATTGCTTTTACGTATGGTGAAAAATATATTCCAATAGATGAAGTAAATAAATACGGAATTGAGGTAAATGAGCTTGGAAAAAGTCTTGGATTAGAAACAGGCGACAAAATAATCAATATCAATGGAGAAACACCAAAATCGTTTAGAGATTTATTAGATCCAGCTTTTATCTTAAACGATAATTCATATTATACTATTGAAAGAAATGGACAGGAAATGAAAATTCCGATTACAAGCGAATTTTTACAAGTCTATAGCTCAGATAAAGATGAAGCAAAAGGATTTTTGACAATGCGTGATGGAAAATATCCTTTCTTGATTGGTGCAATTGCACCAAATAGAAATGCAGACAAAGCAGGGCTAAAATCGAAGGATAGAGTAGTAAAAGTAAATGAAACACCAACACCAGATTTCGATACTTTTCAAGCATTATTGCATCAAAATGCAGGTAAACAACTTACTTTTGTAGTAGAAAGAGAGGGTAAGACAATGAATTTGCCTATTACAGTTGCAGAAGACAGTACAATCGGAGTAGGAATAAACAAAGAAATAAACTTTGTGGAACGTCCGTATAGTTTCTCAGAGTCTTTACAAGTGGGAACAGAAACTGCTTTTGGTGTAATTGGAGTACAGGCAATGGCATACAAAAAAATGGCAAAAGGAGATATTAATGCTTCTGATTCTTTGAGTGGTCCTATTGGAATGGTAATGATTTTTGGAATGGAATTCGATGCCTATCGTTTTTGGAGAATCACAGGGTTTTTGTCAATGGTTTTGGCTCTGATGAACCTTCTACCAATTCCTGCACTTGATGGAGGACATGTTATGTTCCTTCTTTATGAAATGATTACAGGTCGTCCTCCTTCAGATAAATTCCTAGAAATTGCCCAAAAAGTAGGAATGGTTCTTATTCTTTGTTTGATGATTTTTGTTTTTGGAAATGATATTTGGAAAATCATAAAAGGATTTTTATAAAAAATAGTTGAAATATCATCTAATTTTAATAAGGCTAAAAAGTGGATTTTGAATAGTAATATATTCACTCTTCTTTTTAGCCTTGTTTTTTAATATTATTCCTAAAAACAGTTTTAATAACTTTATTTTAACTAAGAAGTTGTTTAAGAATTAGTTTTTCTTTTGTGTCTATCTCTGATAAATATCAAAGTAAAAGCTAAATAATGTAGGCTTTGCCAAGTATGAATTTTAGTTTCATATCGTATCAATATTGCCTTAAAAGCATCTAACCAAGCATTAGTTCTTTCTATTGCAAAACGTAAATCATACATTTTTTCATCTTTAAATGGTTGATTATCAATATCTTTTCGGTTTCTTTTATTAAAATCTATGTTATCCACAATGTCCATATGCGAGCAAAAAGAACGAAATGAATTTGTATCAAAAGCAGCATCTGCATTAAGAAAAATTCCTTCTTGTCTGATATTTGCCTTGTTCAAATCTACTATCATAGTTTGCATATTTTTTTCAAGTTCAAAAGCATCGTGATGATTTCCACCTTGAGGCACAGACATCGCTACTGGAATTCCATTTTTATCGGTCAGAAATAGCGAGTTTGTTGTCTTACATCTTTTTCTGCTTGAATAAGCTACTCCTTCTCCTCCTTGTTTAGCTGGCGAATGACTACCATCCAAATGACAAATAGAAAGGTCTATATCAGAACGATTCTTAGATAAATAATGTGTCCATAAATTCTTCCAGCTTTCCAACTTTGACCATTTATTATAGTGGTAATAGACTGTATTCCAGCTAATTGAGGTTCTGCCAAAAAATTGTTTGATAGGTAATTCTCTCCATTGAGTACCTGTTTTAAGACGATAAATAATAGCTTTAACAATGCGCCAAAGAGCTACTTTAGGCTTACGACCTTTTTTAAATTGAGTTAAATAGGGTAAAATATTTTCTGTTATAGTTTTTTTTGATAAGTTTACGTACATAGAGGTAAAGAGTTAGAAATTGCAAATGTGAAGATTTACAATGATAACTATTTTACCTCTTTTTTGAAAAAATAATTACCTATTCTTAAACAGCTTCTAATTTATATTTATGAAAATTATTCAATTTATCTTATGTTTTTGTTTTCTTGCTACCTTTATTTGTTCTCAAAACTCTATTTTTGCTCAAGATGAGAAATCAGAAAATAGTTTAGATACACTCTCAGATTCCTCTATAGACCCTTACAATTTTGAAGCTCAATTTGATTATCAAGGCTCTAGCTACAAATATTCTGTTTCTGAAAAGGGTGATGATTGGTATAGCTTAGTAATTTGGAGAAAAAATACACTGCTAGAAGGAGAAGCCAAAATGATGGAAGTTTATTCTACTCATATCATGATTGAGGATGAAATAGACAATACCAATAATAAAAATGCTCGTGTTCGCATTCGTTATGCAGAAAAACAAGGATATGTTTGGAAACCTTATGAACACGATTTTATGCAAGTAATATTTTTATTTGATACACAAAAGATAAATTATGCTCCGTTTGGTGCAAAAATGATTGACCGAAGCAAACACAGTATTATTCCGAATAATAAACTGGTCGTAGATTTTGATAATCAAAGTTTTACACTTGCAGATGCTGTAAAAACAAGTATTGAATTTTTCATAATGAAATACCCAAAATTATTCTATATGTAGAGTCAAGTTGCTTCAGAAAAGATTTTAAAATCAGGAGTGCATTTTATAAAACTCTATTACCTTTATAGAAACGATATTAGAAAATGACTATATTTGTTATATGCTTTTTTTTAGATTACTACTTTTATGTATGGTAATTTTCAAATTTACTGATATATAATTTTCAATCTCTATGTTAAGCTATTGGTATTTAAAAGCTCACTTTATGTTTATACATGATACATTATGGGACTTGATATAGCTTCATTACTTATCTGAATACCAAAATATAACTCACTAAAAATAAATTAATTAGAAATCAAAATATCTCAAAATTGAGAGAAAACTGATTTTTTAACAATTTTTATAAAAATAGTATTTTTACCTGACTTTTGATTACTTGTTTTGATTTAAAGTCTTTCAATTATTTTTACAAATGAAAAAAAATATCTTTTCGTTTCGTTTCTTGTCTTTAGTTTGGCTAATTTGTTTTATGCCTTTAATTTCTTTTGCACAAGACAGACTAAATTCTCCCCTTTCAAATCATTCTGTTTCTGATGAGCATAATCATACAAAAGAAGCAGCAATGAACGCTCCTAAAGCAAAAACACCACTTACTTTCATTGAAAATAAAAATCAATGGGATGAAGTTGTAAAATATAGAGCCACTATTCCATCGGGTTTCTTGTTTATGCGTCAAAACTCATTGCAGTATTCTTTTTACGATGCAAATGCTTTGAAATTGTTACATGTTCATGGAGAAGAGGAGCATGAAGGACATGAGCCTGATGAAGAGATTTCTTCTACTATTAAGGCACATTCTTTTGAGGTAGAATTTGAAAATTCAAATCCTTCTCCACAAATTATTTCTGAGCAAGTTAGTGATACAAAGTTCAATTATTTTTTAGGAAATGATCCTAGTAAATGGGCAGAAAATGCACAAGGATTTGGAGAACTGACCTATAAGGAGTTATATCCAAATATTAACCTTCATTTGTATTTGAAGGAAGATCATCTGAAATATGATTTTATTGTTTCGGCTGGTGCAAATCCTTCAAAAATTGCAATGAATTATAAGTATGCTGATAAAGTGAGTTTAGAAAGTGGACATTTGCATATTCAAACTTCTGTCAATAAAGTCATCGAACAAGCTCCATATTCGTATCAAATTATTGATGGAAAAAAAGTAGAAGTTCCTTCAAAGTTTGTTCTTAAATATGAGCAAGGAAATAAAAAAAGTAAAGTTCCTCAAGTGACATTTGAATTTCCAGAAGGATACAATAAAAAATATGAACTAATCATTGATCCTGTTTTGATTTTTTCTACTTTCTCAGGTGCTTTTTCAGATAACTGGGGAAATACAGCAACTTATGATGATGCAGGAAATTTATATTCTGGAGGTACTTCTTTTGGTGCAGGTTTTCCTACTACTACAGGAGCTTTTGGTGTTACTTTTGGAGGAGTTGTAGATGTAGCTATTTTAAAATATAACTCACAAGGAACAGGTGTTTTTTATGCTACCTTTTTAGGTGGGGATTTAGCAGATGTTCCTTCTAGCATGGTAGTAAATAGTAGAAACGAATTGATAATATTAGGAACGACAGGTTCTTCAAACTTTCCTACTACATCATCTTCTTATGATAATACTTTTGCAGGAGGAACAACTACAAATGTATTAGGCTATGATTTTACAAATGGTTCTGATATTTTTGTTTCTAAACTTAATGTAAGTGGGAGTAGACTTGTAGGTTCTACTTTTTTAGGAGGACAAGGTAATGATGGAATAAATTCTCTTAATTTTGACAGCTTTACTGATAATCCATTAGTGAAAAATTATGGAGATGAGATTAGAGCAGAAATAAATATTGATGATTTAGATAATATTTATATTGCCAGCACAACTAACTCAAATAATTTTCCATTAGTTTCAGCTCATAGAACTACTTTTCAAGGAAGACAAGAAGGAATAGGTGCGAAATTTGACCCTACTTTAAGCTCTCTTTTATGGAGTACATATATTGGAGGAAATAATATAGATGCAGCTTTTGGAATACAAATTTCTAAACGAGGAGATATTTATGTTGTGGGTGGAACATTAAGTAGTGACTTAATAACTCACGCAGCTACCATGCAAAGCAACTATAGAGGAGAAATAGATGGTTTTGTCGTACGTTATGCTTCTAACTTTGCTTGGCAAGGAGCTAGTTATTTAGGAACTCCTTTTTATGATCAAGCCTATTATGTGGATGTAGATGCTAGTGGATCTGTATATATATTTGGACAAACACAAGGTTCACAACCTGTTACTTCTGGTGTCTATTCGAATGCTAGAGGTGGATTATTTATTCGAAAAGTATCTTCTAACCTGAACAATATTGTTTGGGCAACAACGATTGGAAGTCAAGATTTTGACCCCAATATTACACCTACTGCTTTTATGATAAATGATTGTGGATATATTTATTTGGCAGGTTGGGGAAGTCCTAGCATTTATCAAGGAAGACCAGATAATTATTTGGACAACATTAGTACAACAGGAATGCCTGTTACTTCTAATGCGCTTCAAAGCGATACAGATGGAAATGATTTTTACACAATGATTTTAGATCAAAATGCTCAAAATTTAATATATGGTAGTTTCTTTGGAGGAAGGGGAGAAGGAAGAGAACACGTAGATGGAGGGACAAGTCGTTTTGATAAAAAAACAGGAACTATCTATCAAGCTGTGTGTGCATGTAGTGGAAGTGGATTTATTACTACTCCTGGAGCTTTTTCTAACCGAAACAATAGTCCCAATTGTAATAATGCAGCGTTTAAAATAGAAATGGGAATATTAAAGGCTGATTTTAATACAAATGATGGTAATCTTACAGGATGTGTTCCTTTCTCAACTACATTTGTAAATCAAAGTATTGAAGGAGTTACCTATGAATGGGATTTTGGAGGTTTAGGAATTTCTACACAAGATGATAATGTTCCTTTTACCTTTACTGTCGCAGGAACATACCAAGTTAGGTTGATAGCTACAAATCCTATTTTATGTATTAAAAAAGATACAGCTTATCTTGATATTGTTGTTTCACCTGCTGATTTTACTGTTTCACCTGATGTAACCATTTGCAAAGGACAATCAACACAATTAAGTGCTACTGGAGGAACAAATTATCTGTGGACACCAATAGCAGGGTTATCTAATCCTAGAATCGCAAACCCAATTGCAAGCCCAAGTACAACAACAACTTATACACTAACTGTACAGAACGCAGCAGGATGTCGTCAAAATCTTACTACTAAAGTAACAGTCTTACCAGAGCTTATTACAAGTTTTGGACTGACTCTTGGTGACCCTTGTGCTAATGATTCTACTGTAAGTATTATCAATACAACTCAAAATGCTACCTCTTATTTTTGGGATTTTGGAAATGGACAAACTTCCACAGCACAAAATCCACCTACTCAAAGTTACTCATCAGGAACTTATACAATCAAATTAATAGCAACAAATAGCCTTTGTAATGCTAAGGATACTGTTGAAAGGCAATTTGTAATTGATACAGATACATTTGATTTTAATTTCTCATCAGATACCACAATTTGTTTTGGAGAATCCGTACAACTTAACGTAAGTGGAGGAGCATCTTATCAATGGACACCAGCAACAGGATTGAGCAATGCAACTATCGGAAATCCGATTGCATCTCCAACAGAAACCACTACATATACTATAAAAGTAGTAGGAAGTAGTGGATGTGAACAAGAACGTCAGATTGAAATTGTGGTCGAAGAAGAAATGATTCCTAATTTTGATATTATACAATCTACTCTTTGTACAGAAATAGGAAAAGTAGAATTTGTAAATAATACAGTTGGAGCTACTTCCTATCTTTGGGACTTTGGAAATGGTCAAACTTCTACAGAACAAAATCCATCTATTCAAAATTATACAGCAGGAACTTATATCATAAAATTAGTAACTGAGAGTGAATCCTGTACTCTCAGAGATTCTGTTGAAAAACAAATTGTCATTACTGAGGATGCTTTCGTTTATGATATAGGTGATTCTACTATTTGTGCAGGACAGTCTGTGCAATTCAATGTAACAGGAGGAGTTTCTTATCAATGGACTCCAACAACAGGATTAAATGATGCAACTATTGGAAATCCTATTGCCTCACCTACCGAAACAACTACCTATACTGTAAAAGTAACAGGAAATAATGGATGTGAAGAAGAGCGTCAAATAGAAATAGTAGTAGGAGAAGAGATAATTCCTAATTTTGATATTATACAATCTAATAATTGTGAGGAGTTTCCGACAATCAGTATAGTAAATAATACAGTTGGAGCAACTTCTTACTCTTGGGATTTTGGAAATGGACAAACTTCTACAGCACAAAACCCTACAAATATAGCTTATAACACAGATGGAAATTATGAAGTAAAATTGATAGTAAATAACATTGCTTGTTCAGATTCTCTTGTTAAAGAATTTGATTACTCTACAAACAATTTCTTTATTTCTCCAGATAAATCTATTTGTTTAGGGCAGTCTTTACCATTAGAAGTAGGAAAAGGTATTTCTTACCAATGGACTCCAACAGCAGGATTAAGCGATCCTACTATTTCAAATCCTATTGCTTCTCCTACCCAAACGACTACATATACTGTAAGTATCACAACTGCAAGTGGTTGTGTTAGAGAAGAAGAGGTCACAATTACTGTTTTAGAAGAATTAAAACCTGATTTTGAAGTGGTTATTATAGATAGATGTGACAAAATCCCACTTGTGCAAATAATAAATAATTCGGTTGGTGCTACCTCTTTCTTTTGGGATTTTGGAGATGGAAGAACCTCAACACTTCGCAATCCTCCCTCTTTTCAGTATGCTAGTGAAGGTGTTTATCCAATTACATTAAAAGTAGAAAATGCACTTTGTCAAGATTCTACACAGAATGATGCAAACTCAGTCATTGATGATAATAATGTGTTTTTATCCACAATCAGAATGCCTGAAAGCCCAACTATTTGTAGAGGTGAAAATGCCCAACTTAATGTAGTAGGTGGAAATCTATTTGAGTGGACACCAACAACAGGGTTGAGCGACCCAACTATCAGAAATCCAATTGCTTCACCAGACCAAACGACCATCTATAATGTTCGAATTTCTAACCTTGATGGAGGTTGTTTTACAGACAGTACAGTTACAGTCACAATTGTGGATAAATTAGTTCTTGATTTTGATGTTCAACATTCACCTGAATGTGGTGCACCTGCTACTATTCTTTTTAATGGTAAAAATACTGGAAATGGTGACTGGGTATGGGATTTGGGAAATGGAGATTCTATCAATGTATCCAACCCAACAGAATATACTTATACACAAGCAGGAACATATACAATTACTTTGAAGGCTTCAAATGGAGTTTGTGACCAAGAACAAACAACTACAGTTACTGTCGATAATGTTTTACCTCCTAATGTTATTACACCAAATGGAGATGGACTTAATGAGACCTTTGTATTAGATAAGGCTAATATAGGCTGGAAGCTTCAAATTTATGACCGTTGGGGAACAGAAGTTTTTTCTGCTGATGATTATAACAATGATTGGGGAAATAAAGCCAAACCAGCAATGTATTATTATTATCTAACTTCTCCTGATGGAGATACTTGTAGAGGTTGGATTCATGTTTTACAATAAACAAGTATGAAAATCTGATAAAGTATAAATCCCTTTAAATTTATTTTGAAGGGATTTTTTAAAGTTAAATTTTTCTAAAATACCCTTTTTTGTTTTAATAAGGTAGGGCGAATACACTATAAAGAACGTCTTTAAAAAAAGCTATCTAAATATAAAAAAACACTAAATACTATTCATCATGCAAAATCATTTCAAAATCTATTTTTTACCTCTATTTGTTTTGTTTCTACTTTCAACATCTTGTAGTCTAACTGATAGCGTCTGTAAAGATGGACAAGGAGACGTGATAACTGAAAGTAGAACTATATCTAAATTTACAGCCATCGAATCAAGAGGAAACTTTATTGTAAATGTTTTTCAAGATTCTAGCATCAAGACACAGTCTGTTTCTGTTATGGCACAAGAAAATATCATCAGTTTTATCCAAACAAATATTATAGGAAATAGCCTCATTATTGACAATGATGAATGTTATAATACAAGTGAAGAAGTAATAATTGAGATTCGTACACCAGTACTTTCTCAAATCGTTTTGAGTGGTTCTGGTGATATTGTATTACAAGATATAGCTCGTATTAGCAATGTAGAAAATATAGAAAACGTAGAATTTATTTTAAATGGCTCTGGAAATATTCTTACCACACCAAATAACCCTATTATAACAACAGGAAATTGTACTGCCAAACTAAAAGGTTCAGGAAATATCGAATTAGAATTGGAGGTAGCAAATAAAGTAACTGCCATTCTTGAAGGTTCAGGAACTATTCTTTTTAGAGGAATAGCTACAGAAAATAGCTTGAATGTTAGTGGTTCAGGCAATATAAAAGCATTTTTATTACCTGTCTTAACAAGTACAGCAGAAATAGTTGGCTCTGGAAGTATTGAGCTAACGGCTACAGATGATGTAAATACTCCTTCAAAAGCAACTCTAAATGCACAAGTAAGTGGAAGTGGAGTAGTCCGTGTGAAAGGTAATGCAGGAGTTCAATGGAATGTATCAGGTTCAGGTAAAATTGAAAAAGTAGAGTAACATAAAACAATATAGGACTATTCAAATAATAAAGCCTCTGAGTATTTTAAGTATTCAAAATAATTTTGTAATTTATAGCATAATTTTATTAAAAGGATTATGCTTTTTTACTTAAGAAACGCAGAAAAAATAAATTCACATTTTTAGCTATTTATAAAAACAGGGTTAAAACCTGTCCAATTTATAATTCATAGCCTATTTTTGAAAACATATCTTTGTGAAAAATCATAAAAGGTATTTTTTTAATTGAACAGGGTTTTAATCCTGTTTATTAATGCATGAATTTTCCAAAGTGTAAATTTATTCATTTTATATTCCTAAGAATATTTCACTTGCTTACTTTCTCTTAGCTTATGAGTAATTCTACTTCTTCTCAAAACCCTTCAGCTATTTTCAAAGAAATAGAGGAGTTAAAACGTTCTTTTAGTTTTAGTAATCAAGAAGAAGAAATCGCTTTTTATAAAAAGAATAATTATTTATTTGCTTTTACTTCAGCGAATTTGTCTCGTTTGATGCCTCAAATTCCTTATTCGCATCATAAATCTATTTTTGAAAAACTGCTTTTTAATCTTCAATTATTAAATATAGAAGAACAAAATCCAGCACTTTTTGCTCCTAATTTTGAAGTTATTGATAAAACAGATATTCTTCAGCAAGCTAAAAATGGAAAGCCTTTTCTATTTTGTTGTTTTCATTTGGGTTCTTATTCTTCACTTCTGACTTTACTCACTTATAATGATTTAGATTTTGGCTTTTTGCTCAATCAAACTCTCAGGAATAGAAAAGCAGATGATTCTTTAAAAGTTCATCAAAAATTTTCTCAGCAAATAGAAATTCAACAAAAAAGAATTTTAAAATCTAAAATACAATTTATAAATGTAGAGGAAAATAAAGGCATTTGGAGTGCTATCAGAATGCTAAAGCAAGGCAACTCCTTGATTGTTTATCCTGATGGTAATACAGGTATAAATACTAAAGAATCAAAAAAAGAAAATCAAAATACTGTTCAAGTGAATTTCTTAAATGAAAGGTTACTTGTAAAGCAAGGAGTTGCTTTTTTATCGTATGCTTGTCAAGTACCAATTGTTCCTGTCATTTCCAGTAGAGTGGATGAAAGTATAGAGTATAGTTTGAAAAGAAAATTTGAACTCCTGCCAGCGATTTATCCACCAAATTCTGTAAAGGGAAATGCTGAGAAGGAAAATAAATCAAAAGAAGAATTTGCAGCACAGACAATGCAGAAGTTGTATTCTATTTTAGAAAAAGAAATTTCTAAGAAAAAGAATCAGCAAGATATTAATGCCCAAGCAAACCAATGGGAAGGTTGGATTTTTGTGAATAAATCTTTTGAAAACCTTAAAAAACCGATTTATTTGGAAAAAGAATCACAAAAACAAAACTCAGAAAAAATCACAAAAGAAAAATTAAATTCTGAGTATATTTTTAATGAAGTACAATTTGCACTTATCGAAAGTAAAAAAGATGGAGAGCAAAATGTAAAATATACACTCTTTGATAAATATACTTATCGTTTTTTTCCTGTATCTGACCTACTTTATGAAACAATTACTTATTTTTCTGTTCCAAAAAAGTTATATTTGTCTAATAGCCAAAATAAGCGAACTAATCCTGTATCAAAAGACATTAGCAATTCCCCTGTTGCTATGAATTCTGATTCTGAATTGCAGCTTTCAAAAACATCTATTCCTATTAGCGCATTAGAAAAACTAATTAACAAAAAGATTTTAGTACAATTCAACTAATTTAAAAATACAGCGCATGTACAAATCGTGTGTCATGAGCTGTTAAAAAATAAAGGTAGACTTAAAATAAAGAAACTGTTTTTTTATTTTAATTAAAAATCCTAGCCAACATAAAAATACTTTTAATGACATAAACTTTATACTAATTACGTTCATAACCCTTTACTATTATGCCGAAAGGCTCTTTACTCCCCTTTTTATTGTTATTTTTATTAAACGTATTTACATTTGTTAATGTATATGGTCAGCAAGACACGACTACTATTTTTTCTGATTCTCTTCAAAAAGAACAAATCTCTGTTTTGAATTTAAAAACAGAATTAAAAGAAATAATAAGTAAATCCAAAATTACTGAATCAGATTCACTACGTCAATTTTCTATTTTAGATTCATTGATCAATTTTTATAAAGACATAAATAAAAAAGAGTACAATTATTTTTTGTCTGAAAAGAATAATTTGAAATTTAAGTATGTCTTACCCATAAAACCACCTATTCAAGAAAAGAATTATATTACTATTAAAGAAAACTTAGGTGTTTGGAAAGATACAACAGATGGTAAAATATCTATTGAAGAAATTGCAACTAATACAAGCAATTTATTTTCTGCCAATACTATCAGTGCTTCAAATATGGAAGTAGGAGCATATTATTGGTTGCGTTTAAAGTTAGTTGGAAATGGTGTAAGAGATGAAGTAATAGCTTTACAAATTGGTTCTGTTTTTGATGCTTGGTCAGAAATTACGTTTTATCGTTCTGTAGAGGATGATGCCTTCCACATAGAGCATTCAGGTACAGACATAGATCCTAAAGAAAAACCTGTCAAACAATGGCGTAATTATTTTTATATTGATGTTGCTGCTCAAGAAGAAGCTATTGTTTATCTTCGCCTACATTCAAATGAATTGCGTTTTCATCCTAAGTATATTTTAGCTTCTATAGGGGATGCTGTAAGCGTAAGTAAAGGAGCTGATGAGTTTACTTATGCACAAGGAATTTTTCAAGGAATCTTGTGGGTGATGGCTTTCTACAATCTGTTGTTGTTTTTTATTATCAGAGATAAATTATATTTGTATTATGTGATAATGATTATAGGTATTCAACTGAATGTTTTTTATTATTATAGATATATTTATTTTCTTTTTCCAACCTCACATCATCTGATTCGTTCTTTTATTGTTATTTCTCATCTTTTTATGATAGGAGGAGGGCTTTTGTTTTTAAGAAGTTTCTTGAATATAAAAGAATTATTACCAAAATGGAACAAATTTATTAAGATAATAAATTACGCTCTAGTTATAGTGGTAATTATATTTATTGCAGATCATTTGTTTTTGCAGTATCCTGTTTGGAGCGATAATTTTAGTCCTTACAAATCTGCTCAAATAATAATTGTTTTTATAGGTATAATTGCAACCATTTTAGGATTCATATTAGGTATTCTTACCTTCCGAAAAGGGTATTCTGCTGCTCGTTATTACCTAATTGCTACAAGTGGTTTATTTATTGGAGCTATTTTTTATGCTCTTTCTTATTTGATAAATACACAAGGAGAATCTATTGTTAATTCGGACATGTTTATGTATTTTTTTCAGGGTGGAGTAGTAGTTCAACTTGTATTTTACGCACTTGGTATTGGTTATCAAGTCAATCGTTTGGAGAGAGAAAAATCAGATGCCCTTGCTGAAAACTTAGAGCTACAAAAAGAAACAACTACTCTTTTGGAGAAAAAAGTAAAACAAAGAACTGTAGAAATAGAACAACAAAAAGAAGAAATTGAAGCTATCAATACTACTTTAATGGAACAAAAAGGATTGATGGAAAAGCGAAATAATGATATTACTTCTAGTATAAACTATGCTAGACGCATTCAAGATGCCGTTTTACCAGACTTACGCTCTTTCAAACGTAGTGTGCCTAATTGTTTTGTTCTTTATAAACCTAGAGATATTGTTTCAGGAGATTTTTATTGGTTTGCTCAAAAAGATAATCAAATTGTTTTAGCTGCTGCTGACTGTACAGGACATGGTGTTCCAGGTGCATTTATGTCTATTTTAGGAGATTCTTATCTCAATCAGATTGTCAATTTACAGGGAGTTACAAAGGCTGATTCTATTTTGAGTCGTTTACATGGACAGATTCGAAGAGCTTTACGACAATCTAGTACAGAGAATAAAGATGGAATGGATATTTCTATTTGTGTAATTGATTTAGAAAAGAATCAAGTTACTTTTGCAGGTGCAAAACGACCTCTTTTATATATTCAAGATGAAAAAATGGTTGAAGTAAAAGGAGACAAACACTCAGTAGGAGGTTTTCAAACCAATGCTGAAAATTCATATACTTCACACCAAATTGATATTACCAAACCTACTTCGTTTTATATTTTTTCTGATGGTTATGTAGATCAGTTTGGAGGAAAGCAAGGAAGAAAATTTATGATAAAAAGATTTAAAAGCCTTCTTTTAGAAATTCATAATGAACCCATGGTAAAACAAAGACAGCTTCTTGCACAACACTTTGAAGATTGGAAAGGAAATAACAAACAAATTGATGATGTAATTGTAGTAGGTTTTCAAATTGAACCTTAAAGAGGTATAGATAAAGAGCAATAAAAAATCTAACTGATTTGATTATCAGTTAGATTTTTTATTGCTCTTATTTCAAATTTTCTTAGTCACAATCATATTGATATTGTGTATTACTTGTAATAGTAGTTCCTTGGACAAAAATAGTTGCTACACTAGTACGTAATAATCCTCTTGCATCAATAGTATTATTTATTTCACCTATAGTAGTTCCATTTCCATCTTTTGAAACTGTCTTTTTAAGTTGGCAATCTTGATAGGTGTGTGTATCTGTTTGAGTAATTGTATTATTTGCATCATAAGTTTGTACAAGCTGTGGAAAACTTCCTTCAATAGCTAAAAAGTTAGAAAATACCACATAACTATTCAATACTCCTGCTGTTGTATAATTCTCTGTACGAACTAAGCGATTATTTGCATCATATTCCTCAATGCCGTAATCTGTCAGAGTTCCTGTTGCATCGTAATTATTTCCTCTTACAGTTTTGTTATTATTGCTATATTGAAATTCAACATAATTTTGTAATGAACCTCCGACTTTTGTTTCTGTTCTTGTTTTTAGTCCTTGTGCATTATATTGGAAACTTGTAATTAAAGTTCCTGCAATACTAGCTGTAGAGACAGAAGAAATCTTTTTTATTCCATTTACAACTGTATAAGTGTATGTTACGGTAGTTGTAAAACCAGAACTGACAGTAGTAGTTTTTTCTACATAACATTCAGGCAAATTACATGGATTTGCATTTCCTCCTCCAGCTGCTGGTGCAATAGCAACAGTAGTAGATTGTTCACTCGTTCCTGCCGAATTAGAAACCACTAATTTTACATTAATATCTCCTTCTGTATCAAAAGTAAATTTTGGATTTTCTTCTGTAGAACTGAAACTTGTACCTTCTGCTGACCATTGATAAGAAGTTGCATTTGTACTTTCATTTATGAAAGTCACTTCTTCTCCTGCCTTTGGGTTTTCTGGTGTAAAACTAAATGCTGCCACAGGAGCTGGTGTAGATGCTGTTACAGTAACTTTTTGGGTGGTTTCATTTGTTCCTCCTTCTCCAGTAGCTACAAGTTTTACATTAATTTCTCCTGCTGCATCAAAAGTAAATTTAGGGTTTTCTTCTGTTGAGCTAAAACTCGTTCCTTCTGCTGACCACTGATAAGAAGTTGCATTTGTACTTTCATTTGTAAAACTTACCTCTTGTCCTGTTTGTGGAGTAGTTGGAGAAAAACTAAAGGCTGCGACAGGTGGAGTTTGTGTGGCTTCACTTATCGTAATTTTCTTGATAGTTTCGTTTGTACCACCTTCTCCTGTGGCTACAAGTTTTACATTAATATCTCCTGCTGCATCAAAAGTAAATTTTGGATTTTCCTCTGTGGAGCTAAAACTTGTTCCTTCTGCTGACCACTGATAAGAAGTTGCATTTGTACTCTCATTTGTAAAACTTACTTCTTGTCCTGTTTGTGGAGTAGTAGGAGAAAAGCTAAATGCTGCAACAGGTGCTGGAGTAGTATTGTCTGCTGGTGCAACACTAACTTGCTTAATAATTTCTTTACTTCCTCCTTCTCCTGTGGCAACTAACTTTACATCAAAATTGCCCACTTCTGTAAAAGTAAATGTCGGATTTTTGTCAGTAGAATTAAAATCTGTGCCTTCTGCTGACCAAACAAAAGTAGTTGCGTTTTTACTTGTATTATTGAATGTAACAGCCTCATCTACTTTTGGACTAACAGGAGTAAATGAAAAATCGGGTGTGGGAACTTTTGGAGTTTCTTCTTCTTCGCCCTTTTTAGAACAGCCTACAATAAACGAGAGTAAGATAAAAGAAAAGAAAATTCCTTTTAATGTAAATAAAAAATGATGTGATTTCATAATTAAAATAATTTTGATTGATAAATTGGAAAAATTAAAAAGGTAAATAGTTTTTTATTTGTCAATAAAGTTAAGTAGAATACAAAAAAGATGCTATACGTATAAATGGGTATTTTTATACTGTTATAGAATAGTTAGTTTCAAACTGAATTAGAAATTTCATTGAGATT
This sequence comes from Bernardetia sp. Wsw4-3y2, assembly GCF_037126295.1. NCBI lineage: Bacteria > Pseudomonadati > Bacteroidota > Cytophagia > Cytophagales > Bernardetiaceae > Bernardetia > Bernardetia sp. Wsw4-3y2. The sequence continues at coordinate 2,871,672 of NZ_CP147017.1, forward strand.
GTATCAAAAATTCTCAAATTCTGCGTATCTTCGATAAAAATTTGATTCTAACTTGTTTTTGTTCTACTTTTTATTGAAAAATGACTAGCTCTTTATCTAATTCTTCTTCCCATTCTATACAATTTGAATGTAAATCTATTGCTGAACTACCACAAGTAACTCAAAAGGTTATTGATTTAGCTAACAAACTAAACAAGCGTATTTGGATATTAGAAGGTGATTTAGGAGCTGGAAAAACTACTTTTACAAAAGCTGTTTGCAAAGAGTTAGGTGTAAAAGAAACAGTTAGTAGCCCTACTTTTGCACTCATAAATGAGTATGAAGGAAATTATGATAATCAAGAATCAAAAATCATCTATCACTGTGATTTTTATAGAATCAATAACCCTAATGAAGTTTTAGAGTTAGGAATAGAAGAATATTTTGAAAAAGCAGAAGAAAATGGAAATTATTGTTTTATAGAATGGGCTTCTAAAATAGAACCTTTTTTGCCAGAACACTATTTGCAAATAGATATAGAAGTAAATCAAACTACCAATTCACGGATTTTAACTGTGCGTAGCTTATGACTCAAGACGATGCCATCAAAAAATTAGTACAACAGTACGAATATTATCAACCTCAAGAAATGCTTGCCAAAGTACGTGAGCGTAATCAACAACTCACTATTGGAATCCCAAAGGAAACCAATCACGATGAGTTTAGGGTTGCTATGCGTCCAGAAGCCGTTCGCTTGTTGGTAGCAAACGGACATGAAGTAGTCATCGAAACAGGTGCAGGCGAAAAATGTAAATATACTGACCACGAATACAGCGACGCAGGAGCACAAATAAAATATTCTTCAAAAGAAGTTTTTCAATCTGAAATTGTTTTGAAAGTTGCACCTCCTACTTTAAAGGAATTGGAAGAAATGCAAAGCAAAAAAACGCTGATTTCTACTTTGCATCTAGCTAATGTAACCCCTGAATATTTGCACGCCATAAATCGTAAAAAAATTACAGCTATTGCTTACGAAATGCTTGAAGATAAAGAAGGTGGTTTGCCTGTTGTTCGTTCGATGAGTGAGATTGCAGGAAGTACAGTGATGCTCATTGCAGCCGAATATTTAAGTAGTGCCAATGAAGGGCAAGGAATTATTTTAGGAGGAATTACAGGTGTTGCTCCTACAAATGTAGTTGTTTTGGGTTCTGGAACAGTTGGAGAATATGCAGCCAGAACAGCACTAGGACTTGGCGCAAGTGTGAAAGTTTTTGATAGTAGTGTTCCGATGCTTCGAAGAATAAAATATAATCTTTTGCAGCCCCATCTTTTTACTTCTATTTTTGATTTAGGCACTCTAAAAACAGCTTTAGAAGAAGCTGATGTAGTAGTGGGAGCAATTCGTCCAGAAAACGGAAGAACACCTTCTGTCGTTACAGAAGAAATGGTATCTCGCATGAAACCAAATTCTATAATTATTGATGTCAGTATTGATTATGGAGGTTGTATCGAAACTTCTGAAACAACTTCGCATCATAAGCCGATTTATAAAAAATATGATGTCATTCATTACTGTGTTCCAAATATTCCTTCTCGTGTAGCAAGAACAGCAACTAATGCACTAAGTAATATTTTTGCGCCTTTGTTGTTACGTGCTGGAGAGCTAGGAAGTATTGAAGAAATGATTTATGCTGATATGGGTTTTGCAAAAGGTGTTTATAGTTATCAAGGAGGTTTGACAAACCAACACTTAAGCAAAAAATTCAATATGCGTTTTAAAGATATTAGTTTGATTGCAGCAGCACAGAAAGGAATGTAATTTTACAGTTATCAGTGAGCAGTAATCAGTTACCAGTTGAATGAGAGTGAGAGGTTATATTTTAGAAGTAAGTGAAGTTAAAGTTTATATATTTGTATTTTTCGTAATTTTTAATTCGTAATTGAAACATGACTAATTTCATCAAAGCTCTTACTGCTCTTTTAATTGTACTTTTACTCGGACTTGGAGTATATTATACCATTCTTCGAAAAGATGCTAAGGAATTATTACAACCTAGAGAAACAGTTACAGAGACAAATTTCAAAACTGTTTTAGAAGAAGTAGAAAGTCTAGGTAAACTAGAATTGGTAAAATATAACTTTAAAGACGTTGTCGAACACAAGCAAAAAAATGGATATAGTTCTGTTTTAGATTCAAAAGTGTTGTTGATTGTAGCTGCTGAAGCTGTAGGTTGTATGGATTTGACACGCATAAAAGTCGAAGATATTACAGAAGTAGGTGATTCTATTTATGTTCATTTACCTGCACCTGAATTATGTTATTACAAAATAGACCACCAAAAATCTAAGGTTTATGATTCGGAATCGTTGCCTTTTATGCAAGATGATAATTTGGTAGGAGAAGCCTTTGCAAAAGCTGAAAAACAAATCGAAAAAGCTGCCCTAGAATCTGGAATATTAGTTCAGACACAAGCTATGGCAAAGACAATGCTACAACCTCTCTTGGAAAATCTTACCAAAAAGACTGTTTTTCTCACTTTTGAGCCTATTTCTGTAAAAGAAGATGAAAACCTTGAAAGTGGAGGAAATATCCAAAAGAAAAATATATTGAATAATCCGACTACAATTCAGTCTAAGAGTTTAGAAAAGAAGTAATTAGATACAAATTTATACAGAGAAATTAAATAAACTAGAAGTTTATCAAAATTCGATGCAATAAAACAAAGAACCTCCGTTATAAAGACATAACTACAAAATACTTTATGAAATTATTTAATCAAAAATGAATTTCTATTTTGTAATTATTTTAATCTACAAAAAACAATTTAACTTTTATAGCAATGAAAAAATCAACAAAAACTCTTTTGTGGGCTGGACTTTCTGTGTCTTTATTTTCTTCTCTTTTTACTACTTCATTTTCGAAGGCTCAAGAATATGGAGCTTATGCAAATGATGGCTACAATCACAATTCTGTTCGTCCTGTTCATGAATCTCATATTATGTATCAAAAAAGTCTTTGGCATAGAATTTCGTTAAAACAAAAACAAAACCGTCCGTTTTTTGCAACAGGAAATGAAATTACAGGAATTATTATTGATGCTGTAAAACTTGGAATTATACGTCCCTATCAAAATGATTCGCTTCAAACTCGTATGAGTCAAGAAGATTTTTTGAGTAATATTCAAATTCCTAGTGATGATATTCAATACGATGGAATAGAACAAGTAATTTTTGAGCAACAAAATGATGTTTGGAACAATGATGATATTTGGGCAACTGAAGAAGAGTCAGGAGTAGAATCACAAGAGTTTTATGCAAATCAACTTTATACATTAGAAATAAAAACAGACGTATTTTTTGATAAAACTCGTAGCCGAATGATTAATGATATTCAGACAATTAGTATTATTATTCCTGCCGAAATGAATCCAGTGACAGGACTTGAAAAAACGATTGCGACATTCTCTTACAAAGAACTAGTCCAAAATCTTTTTAGAGATAATTCTTCGGCTATTTATTATAACGAGAGAAATAATCAAGCACATCGAAACTTAGAAGAAGCCTTTGATTTGATGCTTGCAAATGGAACACTTATAAAATATGCAAACGGAAAAGATGAGCATATTATGGATATGTATGATGATCAACATGAGGCACTTTTAGCTTCTCAAAATTATCAAGCAAATATGATAGAATATGAGAGTAATTTATGGGAAAATTAAATTATACGCATTATCAAAACAGGGTTAAAACCCTGTTTTATTAAAAAACAACCAATTATGAAAAAGCTATTTTTTAACACTCTATTACTTGTACTGGCTACAAGTAATTTTTGTTTGGCTCAAAACGCATTACGCCCAAATGAAAATAATATAGAAACAACAAAAACAGAAAAAATCATTCAAGATGAAATAAATCCTTTCTCGCTTCGTCCAATTCCAAAATCACATATTGCTTTCCAAAAATCAATTTGGTTGCAAGTTTCTTTTAATCAAAAAGCAAATTTACCTCTTTGGTATGCAGGTCATGAGCTGTCTAAATTTTTGATAGAAAATGCTTTGGAAGGAAAAATTACAGCTTATACAAATGATAAGTTAGAAACTATTTTATCAAAAAATGAGCTTTTAGAAAATTTGAAAATAGAAGAGAATTTTGAAAATGAAACAGCTAAGTTTGCATTCAATTCTGATAATTCTATTCAAAATGATTCAACACAAAAACTAATTGACTTTTCAGAGCTTTCTATTTTAGAAATTAAGGAAGATTATATTTTGGATATTCAGCACTCAAGAATGGTTCACGATGTGATTGCTTTTACACTTATTTTGCCACAAAACAAAAATAGATTTACACAAAAGGTAGTGTCATTTTCATATAAAGAAATTATTGAAAAATTATATCGTCCACTCAAAGAAGATTATGTAGTCATCGAAACAACAAAAAGTAACGGACATATTCCCAATTTAGAAACACTGATGGATTCTCGTTTTTTTCATGGCTATATTGTCAAGTATGACAATTTTAAAGATGATTCTTTTCAAGACCAATATGATACTCAAAGAGAAGCCATTATAAAATCTATGCAATATCACGAAAAATTGATTGAATTTGAGGCTTTTTTGTGGGATTATTAAGCTATTGTAAGTAAGTATTTATTGTTGTAGTTGTTCTTTAAGCCACTCATACGCCTTTTCTTCTTCTTTTACTACAATATATTCGTAAGGAGGTTTTTGAATAGCAAATATGCCTTGTAATAAAAATTTATGAACTGCCGAATCGGTAATGTGTGCTGTTCCTTTACAAAATTTAGAAACGTGAGTTTGATGTTCTTTAAACCAATTAGCCACCTGAACTCTGTATTTAGTTTTCAAATATCCTGTTTTGGACAAATTCAAAATTATGACATAAGGTTGATTTTGTAAAAATATTTTGGCTGCATATTTAATATATTCTTCAAATTCTTCCTCTGTAGGTTGTTTAGCTTCAAATTTTATATACACATAAGGGAAATTATCTGTATTAATAGAAAAATAATCATTCGAAAAATTGTAATCTTCGGTTTTAAATTCGTTCATAATATATTATTTTAGCTTAAAGGGGAATCAGAAATGAAGAGGGGGTTAATAAATAACAAAAAAGGTAGATAAAGTTTTAAGAAATTTTTTTTGTGGGTGGCTTAACAACGACATAGAATATTTCTAATCCCAAGTTGATCTTAATTATTTTTAATAAATAATTTGGAAAAATGACTTTAAAAATTGAATTTGTAAAGTAAAAATAAGTGTTCGTATACTAATTTTACTCAAAAAAAGTCAATAATGAATCATCACAATCAAGAATATTGGATAGAAAAATTAAATCTGCAATCTCACCCAGAAGGAGGTTTTTATGCAGAAAATTATCGTGCTAATGGAGTTATTCCCAAAAACTCATTACCTACAAATTTTGCTGGTACTTGTTCATATAGTACAGCTATTTATTTTTTACTGACTGGTTCTACATTTTCAGCTTTTCATCGCATAGCTTCTGATGAGCTTTGGCATTTTTATGATGGAGACCCACTTTCTATTTTCTTTTTTGATGAGTTAGGAAATCTCCATGAAAAGGTATTAGGAATAGATATTGACAAAAATCAATTTCCTCAAGTCATTATTCCTGCTGGTGTTTGGTTTGCTTCACGTTGTCAGAACCCAAATGGTTTTACTTTATCGGGCTGTACAGTTGCACCAGGATTTGATTTTGCTGACTTTGAGTTAGCATACGCAGATAAGTTATCTAATCAATATCCACAACACAAAGAATTGATTCAAGAACTAACACGTCAATAAAAGTAAAATAGAGTGATATGTTTGCTGTTTTTCTCATTAAATAATTGAGTAACATAACTGACCTAAAGTCATTTCCTTATTTCTCTAAATATCCTTTCATTCTATCAAAAAAATAGAGTTTAATGAAAACTTTATTCGCTCAAAAAAGCCTTTGACAAAATTAATTCATAAAATTTTAAAAAAAAGTCGATTTTTTTCGACTTTTCTCTAACATTATTCGTCGTGCATACGTTTATTTTACTAAATTTGTGATAATGGTATGCAAGCATACAAAAGGAGAGTAATTGACTTCTGTTCTGTATTTACAAACAAACTCACACACAGTTTGAAGAAAGATAAATTAGCAACAAAGAATTACGAAGACTGTATGCAGATTCATACTCAAAAAAATAATATACTATAAACTGTTTTAAAAATTCATTCTGTTCACTTAAATAGATAGAGGAGTTTTTACTACCCAAACAAAAAACATATATGTCAAACGTAGCAGAACAAGAAGCATTGAAAGAAGCCTTAAGAGGTGGTGAGTTTTTGATTAAAGAAACATCAGCAGAAGATATGTTTATTCCTGAGGAGTTTTCAGAAGAACAACAAATGATGGCGAAAGCCACTGATGATTTTGTTGATATGGAAATTACTCCTATTGCAGAGAAAATTGATAAGATGAATGATCCAAAACTTATGCCTTCACTTTTGGATAAAGCTGGAGAATTAGGTCTTTTAGGAATTGGTGTTCCAGAATCTTTGGGAGGACTTGGAATGGACTTTAATACAACAATGCTTATTGCCGATGTAGTAGGTTCAGCAGGTTCATTCTCAACAGCTTACGGAGCGCATACAGGAATTGGAACACTTCCAATTTTGTATTATGGTAATGAAGAACAGAAGAAAAAATATATTCCTAAACTTGCTAGTGGCGAGTGGAAAGCATCTTATTGTTTGACTGAGCCTGATGCAGGTTCGGATGCAAACTCTGGAAAAACTAAAGCTGTTTTGTCAGCAGATGGAAAATCATATTCTATTACAGGACAAAAAATGTGGATCACAAATGCAGGTTTTGCAGATGTAATGATTGTTTTTGCTCGTATCGAAGACGACAAAAATCTTTCTGCATTTATTGTTGAGAGTGCTTTTGGTGGAATTACAATGAACGAAGAAGAGCAAAAATTAGGTATCAAAGGTTCTTCTACTCGTCAAGTATTCTTTAATGACACAGTTGTTCCTGTTGAAAATATGCTTTCTGAGCGTGGCAACGGTTTCAAAATTGCTGTAAATATTTTGAATATTGGTCGTATCAAATTGGGTGCTGGTGTTCTTAATGGTTGTCGTCAAGTAATCCGTCATTCAGTTCGTTATTCTAATGAGCGCAAGCAATTTAATACTCCTATTTCTTCTTTTGGAGCTATTAAGTATAAATTAGCAGAAATGACAGCTCGTAATTATGCGACTGAATCATTATGTTATACAGCAGGTCAAGATATTGATGATCGTATTACCTACCTACGTAAATCAGGTATGGATGTAGCTGAATCTAAACTTAAAGGGGTAGAAGAATTTGCTATTGAATGTGCAATTGCTAAAGTTCATGGTTCTGAAACACTTGATTATGTAGTAGACGAAGGCGTTCAGATTTATGGAGGAATGGGCTTCTCAGAAGATGCTCCAATGGCTCGTGCATATCGTGATGCACGTATTGCACGTATCTATGAAGGTACAAATGAAATCAATCGTATGCTTTTGGTAGGAATGATTTTGCGTCGTGCCTTGAAAGGAGAATTGGATATTCTTTCTCATGCAACGGCAGTAGGAAAGGAACTTCTTCAAATGCCTGCCCCTGCAAATATTGATCGTACTCAGCCTTTTGCATCAGAAAAAGAGCTTATCGCTCGCATGAAAAAAGCTGTTTTGATGGTAGCAGGAAAAGCTGCTCAAACATTTGGTGCAAAACTTAATGATGAGCAAATCTTGCTTATGGCAGTTGCTGATATGATTATTGAAGTATATGCTGCAGAGGCTGCTATTCTTCGTGCTGAGAAATTAGTTCGTCGTCATGGAGAAAGTGTTGATGGAATTAAAGCAAAATTAGCGACTCTTTACCTTCAATTAGCAGTAAATAAATTAGAAGAAAAAGGACGTGAAGCAATCTCTTGCTTTGTAAAAGGTGATGAAATGCGTGTTCTTTTGATGGGCTTAAAACGTTTCACTAAGCACGAACCAATCAATCAGCGTGAACTTCGTCATGAAATTGCTGATTTTATGATTGAGAAAAATGATTATGCTTACAAACTTTGGTCATAATTTGATTAGAAATCAAAAATTACGAACTGAAAGGTAGCTAATTACTATAAACTACATAAATTTGAAGTTCTATATTTTTGATAAATAAATTTAAAGCCTTATAAAGTTTCTTTTATAGAAATTTTATAAGGCTTTTTTAGGGTTAAAAAATAAAATCATTGTTACTCGCCCACCATTACAAAAGCTCCCCAATAGTAAGGTTCAGAATATTTTTCTTTGAGTTTTAGTTGCGCCATTTTGAAGGCTTCTCGTTTTGTTTTTCCTGATAAAAGATTTTCATAAAAGGTAATCATTAAAAGTTGTGTAGCTTCATCACTTACTTTCCAAAGCGACATAATAAGCGTTTTTGCACCTGCTTGACGGAAAGCCCGTTGAAGTCCATAAACACCTTCTCCATTATGAATATCTCCTAGACCTGTTTCACAAGCTGATAAAACGACTAATTCAGTTTCATCAAGATTGAGGTTCATGGCTTCTTCGGCTGATAGAATTCCATCTTCTTGTCCTGTTTGTGGATTTTGGCAACCTGCAAGTAAAAGACCACTTCTAAGAAATGGATTTTCTAATAAATTTCTATCTTCTGCTTCTTGCATTGTGGTTACTTTGCTCTTTGGAATTTCATTGATGAAAAAACCATGTGTTGCAAAGTGTAAAATAGTAGGGTTTTGGAGGTCTTTTATATTTTCTTCTGTGGCTTCTTTGTTTTGTAGTAATATTGTTTTTACATTCTTTTTAGAAAATAAATCATTGATTTCATTGGTTTCTACTTTTGTTCCTTCTAATACTGGAACAACCGTTTGCTGTCCCACAACACGTTGTAAACCATTCAGACTTCTGTCTTGACCATTTACTTTTAGAGTGTCTTTGCCATTCAGATTATAAGAAGGATAACCCAATAAATAAGTTTTGTAGTCTGCAAAATTTTTGCTCAAATCTGTACTTTGTTCTCCTTTTTCTTTGCGCTCTATCAAATCTCTACTGCTAGTAATGAGTTGAATACTTTGTTCTTCTAACAGATATTTGTCTGTCTTGGGGTTTAAAAGTGTATTTATATTCACTTTGTGATAGACACCATCAGGCGAAAAATAGATTTTTGAGTATCCTTTTTCTGATAGATTATCTAATTTATCTTGAATTGGTTTCCAATATTGATTGTATGATTCCTTATCTTCTAATTGAAAATCAACATTATTTTGATAAAAAAATAAAGCTCCGTTTTCTAGTTCTCGTCCATTCTCCAAAACTAGAAGTTCTGGGTTTTGTTGTGTTTCTTTTGTCACAATAAGTGCCACGTATACTGTATCTATTTCGTTTCCTTCCCTATCGTATTTTATCAAATGAAGCATTTCGATGGCAGCTTCTTTATCAGTAATACTTTCTCTGACTTGTTGCCATTTGTATTCTTTTTTTGTGGCATTTTGTTTAAATGAAGCCGATTTTTTGGAAATTTCTCGTTCTAGTTCGTTGATATCAGAAGCTATTTTTTTCATATCTACACTATTGTCTCGCTCTTCTATTGGAGTTTGTAGAAGACTGATATAATTTTCTTTTTTCTTTTTCCAATTTTCATATTGTTTGATGAGTTTTTGGTCATTACTATTCAAAATCTGCTTTTTCATTTTTTGAGTAGAAGAAAATATAATTCCTTTTGTAAAGAGTATTTCATCGAAAAGTTGCCCACTCATTTTTTTATTTTGAGGATAATAAGAGACTGCATAATCTGTAAAATCCTCAAATACAAACACTATATCGTTATAATATAAGTTTTTCTCTTCTTCTGAAAGTGTGGGAAATAACATGTTAATTTGTTTTTTCTTGTTTCTTATTGCTTCTTTATAAAAACTATCAGCTGTTTGATAGTATTGTTGAACTTTGTAAAGGTTTGCTAGATTGAAGCAAGAAAGGGCATAATCTGGATGATCTTTTCCAAGAGCTTGTTGATAGATAGAAAGAGCTTGTTTATGAAATTTTTCAGCTTGTTTATATTTGCCTTGCATTGTATATAAGTCAGCTATATTATTTATATCATCAGCAAATATAGGGTCATTTTTGCTGAAAATTTTTTTATCTATTTTGATAGCTTTTTTATAATAAAGTTCTGCTTTTTCATACATTTTTTGGTCTGAATATAAATTACCTAAGTTATTGCAAATAGAAGAATATCCTTCATCTTGCTGTCCAAACTTTTTTTCATAAATTTCCATTGCCTTAAAATATAATTCTTCCGATTTCTTAAATTCTCCTTGGTCTGAGTAAAGATTTGCCAAATCTTCAGATATTATGCCATACCACAAATCATTTTTACCTAATTTCTTCTCAATAAGCGATTGTAACTCTAGGTAAATGGGTTCTGATTTTTTGTATAAAGATTGTTCGTAATATATGTCTGCAAGTCCTCTTAAAACACGAAAATAAAATTCATTCTCTTTTTCTCCTAACTGTTCATAAATCGTTCTTGTTTCCGTAAAAAGGTTTTCAGCTTTGACATAATTTGCATTTACTAAGTAAAAATTGGCTAAATAATAACAAGAACGAGCATAATTGTAGTGATTTGTTCCAACTACATTTTTATTGATGTTTTTAGCTTCTTCTAAAATTGATTTAGCCTTTGGGTAGCGTAACTCTTCCATATATAAGTATGCTAAATGGATTTGAACATTAGAATAGAGTGTATCTTGTTTACCAAATTCATTTTCAATCTTTAAAAGTGAGGCTTGAAAATATTTTTCAGCTTTTTTATAGTTTTCATCTTCTAATAAATCTAAACCAATACTATCTAATTCTTGATAACTTAGTTTATCTAAATTTTGTCCATAAGAAAAACAAATAAAAGACGAAAAAATAATAGTGAATAAAGTAAATTTCATAATAGTGAATATTAGTAGTGTAAAGTGATTTTAAAAACCACAATAAGACAAATTATTATACAAATCACAAAAACTAATAAATATATAGTTATAGATTTATGTGATAATTAGTCTTTTTACTTTTCTCTAACAACGAACACATAGTATAAAAGCTAAATTAGGAATACATTTTTTTACTGTGTAATTTTGTATTGTCAAAAGTATTTACGAAATTTGCAACTCACTCATTTACAGATAGATATGTTTTTTAAGCATTTAAAATAAATTCTGTTTTTTTTAATAATTATCAAAACAAAAACTATCCACAACTGATTGATAAACAAGAATATAAACTTAGGCTAATAAGCTGAGTTAAATTATAATTTTTAAAATAAACTAGTTAAAACCAAATGGTCGAAACAACAAAAGCCACTCGTTATAAAGTAAAAGACATCACTCTTGCAGAATGGGGTCGTCGTGAAATGCAATTAGCAGAAGCAGAAATGCCTGGACTTATGGCTCTTCGTGAAGAGTACGGAGATTCTCAGCCACTTAAAGGCGCACGCATTGCTGGTTGTCTTCACATGACAATCCAAACTGCTGTCTTGATAGAAACGCTTACTGCACTTGGTGCAGAAGTTACGTGGTCTTCTTGTAATATCTTTTCAACACAAGATCAAGCTGCTGCTGCTATCGCTGCAACAGGTGTTCCTGTGTTTGCTTGGAAAGGTATGAATGAGGAAGAATTTGACTGGTGTATCGAACAAACTCTTTTCTTTGGAGAAGGCGAAAATCGTAAGCCATTAAACATGATTCTTGACGACGGTGGCGACCTTACTAACATGGTTTTGGATCGTTATCCTGAATTAGTTGCTGGTATTGGTGGTATCTCTGAAGAAACTACAACTGGTGTTCACCGTTTGTATGAGCGTATGCGTAAAGGAACTTTGCCATTGCCTTGTATCAACGTAAATGACTCAGTTACAAAATCTAAATTTGATAACAAATATGGTTGTCGTGAGTCTTGTGTAGATGCGATTCGTCGTGCTACTGACGTTATGATGGCTGGTAAAGTAGCTGTTGTAGGTGGTTATGGCGATGTAGGAAAAGGTTCTGCTGCTTCTCTTCGTGGTGCTGGTGCAAGAGTTATCGTTACTGAAGTTGATCCAATTTGTGCGCTTCAAGCTGCAATGGACGGTTTTGAAGTTAAGAAAATGATAAATGCTGTTAAAGAAGCTGATATTATCGTTACTGCAACAGGTAATAAAGACATCTTGACTAGCGAGCATTTCTTAAACATGAAAGATAAAGCTATCGTTTGTAATATCGGACACTTCGACAACGAAATCGATATGGCATGGCTTAACGGAACTTACGGAAAATCTAAAGTAGAAATCAAACCTCAAGTGGATTTGTATACTTTAGAAAATGACAAGCAAGTTCTTGTTTTGGCAGAAGGACGTTTGGTAAACTTAGGTTGTGCAACAGGACACCCTTCTTTTGTAATGTCTAGCTCATTCACAAACCAAGTATTGGCTCAATTAGAATTATATACTAATCGTGATGCTTATAAAAATGAAGTTTATACACTTCCTATGCACTTAGACGAAAAAGTTGCTCGTTTGCACCTTTCTAAATTAAGCATTGAATTAGAAGAACTTTCTCAAGAGCAAGCTGAATATATTGGCGTAACTCCAGAAGGTCCTTATAAGCCAACATATTACCGTTATTAATAGTAATAAATTTTTAGTGATTAATTAGTAATGGCTGAAAATTTTTACTTATATAAAAGCCACTAGCATTCATTTGTTAGTGGTTTTTGTGTTTTACCTTTTCCATTCTCGTTGTGCTTCTTTACTCAAAAGAAACATAGCTAATCCCCAACCCAAGGAAGTAATACTCAATACTAATAGAAATATAAAACCAAGTATATACATTTTGTCTTTTTCACCATTAAAAGGCTTATTAAATATTAAAAACATAAATAAGCCTATTAAACCAATACCCATTAATATACCTAATATGGCAGAAAACCAACTGCCTATTTTTGGAAATAACCAAAGCACTACACAAAGAACTAGAAATGTACTAGGAATGGCAATTGTCCAAGTAGGTGCGCCAGCAGACATTAGTAAAGGAAATAACAAAATGGCAAGTATAAAAGAAGTAAGAGAAACAATACGATTAGGTTTCCAAAAGGTAGTAGTAGTATCTTCTTCTTTATCAACTAAAAAATCGGCATCTAAATAGTCATTATATTCAGTGTACTCAATTTTATTTTCTTGAAATTGACTGATTTTTGAGAAAGCTAACAGAAATAAAAAAACAGCAGGAGTAACAGTTGGAGTTAATGCAATGACAAATTCTCTTGACGTAGAAGATATAAAAAGAATAGCGATATATTCTATCAAGAAAAAAAAAGAGAGAAGGTAAGAAATGTTCTTAGAAGTTTTTGATGAAGTAGTTTGCCAGCTCAATGCTCCAAAAAATGAAAATAAACTAATAACTCCAAGCAAAATCACAAAAAAAGACTCTTTTTTTCTAATCAATGAATACAAAGACCACTTTGCTTCATTTGATAGATATAATACAAAAATACTCAAACAGAATACCCCTATTGTAAAATGAATAAGTGAAATGGAATGTTGAATAGGTTTGTTAGCTATCATAATTACAGAAAATTATATAAAAAAAGCATTTCATTCTAAATATAAGAATAAAATGCCTGTTTACTTTTTATTATTGTCTAAAAAAGAGATTTTTATTTCTTTTTAGAAACTAGCCATTCTTTTGCTACTGCTCTTTCTTCAAAATAAGCAATTCTAAATTTATTATTAATTGCCATAAGTGATTTAAGTAATACTTGTGCTGCAATGCGTTGAAAGGTTGTACTTGATTTTATTACTGCAACTTCAAAGTTTGTTCCTAGTTGTTTTTGAAGCATCGGCATAAATTTTAAGACTAACCAAGCTCTTGATTTGGAAGAAACATTTCCTACATTTTCTTGATTAAATAAAACTTTATTATAACCTTGTGTTTTTTCTGGGTCTAAAAGAAGCATAAAAACTTCTTTATATTCTTCTTCATTTATATCGCCCTCCATCTTAATAAGTATATACTCCTCTTTGTTATTAACAAAAGAAGTAATGGATTTGTCAGGGCTTTCGTAAAAAGGCATCATAACGGTATGACTTGTAAGTAATGGCTATTTGTGAGTATATTATAATTTACAAAAGAACAAAATTTATTCTCGTTTAGCAAAAATACTACTTTTATGAAATTTTTAACTAAAATTAAATTAAAAAATACTCTTACAAAGTGCTATTTAATTTTGGATAATTAATTTTTGAGTAATAATTCCTTTTTGAGTTTGAATTCTGACTAAATACATTCCGTTTGAAGGTCGTTTTAATTGAATATCAAAGTTAGAAATAAAGGTGTTTGGGACATTTTTTTGATACACTATTTGACCAATAGAATTATAAATTTCAATTGATTGTACTCTCAAATTCTGTGTTTCCAAACTAAAACTTCCCTGATTTGGGTTAGGATATAGATTTACTAAATCACTCACATTTTCATCATCATTGCTTAGAACTCCATCAAGAGATAAAACTACAGATATTGCATTCGAATAATTCTCTCCACGACTAGCAGCATACGAAAGCCAATCACCATTGGCTTTTCTTTCCCACCCTTTTCCTTCTTGTTTCTTTTCTGTAAAAATAGTGAATCTATTTAGACTTTCATATTCCAATTCTACACTAATAAAAAACTGTGAAGGAACATTTTGTGGTTCATCAAAAACGACTCTTGTAAACTGTCTTCTTCTAAAAATATCTCTATCTATAAGCGAATAAAGTACTTTTTGGCGATACAATTCTTCGTTTGGTTTTCCATCGCTATCTACTGACCACATCACAACATCAAAAGTTGTATTGAGGTTTCTTATAGCTGCATCTGCGAAAAAAACATCGACAGCATATAGTTTACTAACAAAGCCAAAATCACTAAAATATTCAGCTTTACTTATGGTGCTTTTTTCATCGTGTCCTGCCAGTGGTTTATTATTTATTACTTCTGCTTTTAAATTTTTAGAGGTAATATTGCTTACTTTTTTTCCTTTAATAACCTCAATAATATCAGTTTTTTTACTCTCTCTTGTGCCTAAAGGATTAGAAGATTGAAGAGTAACGTCATAAATTCCTTCTTGAGTAAATGAAATTTGGGGAGAAAGTCCACTTGCCTGCAATGTTGTATTTCCTTCGATTGTCCAATTAAAATCTATTCCAAAATCTGTTTGTGAAAAAAAATGAGCTTTTTCAGAAAGTAAAACCAAAGGGTAATTAATATCAAAATCAACAACTGGAGGCTGTAAATTATTAGTTTGACGAATACGCAAATTATCCAAATACAGATTATTATTATTTGCTCCTATATTTCTGAATTTCACTTGCATAAAACGAGAACCTTCTTCTGCTTCTATATAGAATGTATATGAATTCCATTGAGCTGGTAATGGATTAAAGGCTGCTGTTTGATTAATTGCTGTTTGCAGCTCTTCTCCACCTTTTTTCCAAACGGTCAAAAATTTATTTCCTGCATCAGTAGTATAAGAAATCTCTAAAGAATCTGAAATTTTGTTTTTATCAAAACCATACGCAACATCAAAACGCACTTCAATAACACGGCTACTTGGCACTTTAATAAATGGAGATATAAAAGTGAGTTCTGCTTCACAAGAACGGTTGGTTTTATTACCAGCATAGATAGAAAATTCACTTGAGCCATAAGAACCATCTGCAAAAAGTCTCCAATTTGTTATATCTGTTCGTTCAAAGCTCCAACCTTCTTTTGTAAGACTTCTGTCTTCAAAATCTAATAGTGTTTCATCTAAAGCTGTTAGATTATCATCTATTACTTCAATCTGTACAGTTCTTGTTTTATCTGCAACATCACCCCCAATAACTTTTAAGGTAGCTGTAAAACTACCTATTTGTGAATAAGTAACAGAAGGATTTTTTTCAGTAGATGTAGCAGGATTTCCTCCTTCAAAAGTCCATTCATAACCTTGAATTTGAGCATTTCCAGTAGCTATGGATTGATTATTAAATTTGATTTTTCCGTTTTTAATTACTCTTGTTTTTGAAGGTTCAAAAATAGAAAAGACACTTTTACCTAGAGGATCTGCAACAGAAGAGTTTAAGAGTTCTTTTCTGCGAGGCGAAATTTCCAAAACAGCCTGCATGCGCTCTACTTGGTCAGCTGTAAAAAGTGTCATACATCTATCGTCAGTGTATTCCATAAAGTTTTGTGTCATTACTATTTTGCCTGCTTCACAAGAAGGTTCATTTAGATTACAACCTCTTTGTTTTTTTGAAGTATTGGGCGTGTCATCACAAAAATCATCTGTTGCACAACTCAATGGAATTTCTTCTCCCCACGTATGCAAAAGACCAAAAAAATGACCTATTTCGTGAGTGGCAGTTCGTCCTAAGTTAAATGGACTACCTTCAATGAGTTGAGGAATGTTAGGCGTTTTTTCTATTGAGCCAAAGTTTATATATCTAACAACTATTCCATCTGTATTTGCTTCTCCTTCATCTTCTTTTATACCACCCAAACCAGATAAATTAGGAAATTGTGCATAACCAAGTTCATCATATTTTGTTACCCAAATATTAAAATATTGATTTGGATCCCAAACTGTATTAGGTTTTGCCAAAGCATTAAATGTAAAGTCATTCCAACTTGTAAGGCAACCTTTTGCACGAGTAATTCCAACCTCCTTTAGAGGTCTTCCTTCTGGATCAACCGTTGCAGGTACAAACTCAATACTTGGGTTAGCAGCTACACTTTTAAAAATATCTAGCGTTTCGTCTTTATCAGAATTTCTAAAATTAAAATCTTCATTTAATACTTCTATTTGTCCATAAATTTGTGCAGCCGAAATATTTGCTCCTTCTCCTATTGGTTCTCCATTGTGAATTACATGAATAATAATAGGAATTCTATAGGTAGACTCTGTTCTTTCTACTTTATGCAGTAAAGGGTTATTTTTTTGAGCTTCTTTTTTCTGATTGATATATTTTTTTAGCTTATTTTCAAAGGCTTCAC
This sequence comes from Bernardetia sp. Wsw4-3y2, assembly GCF_037126295.1. Lineage (NCBI taxonomy): Bacteria > Pseudomonadati > Bacteroidota > Cytophagia > Cytophagales > Bernardetiaceae > Bernardetia > Bernardetia sp. Wsw4-3y2. The sequence goes on from NZ_CP147017.1 coordinate 2,888,740, forward strand.
TTCCACCTGATTTATCTTTATTTTGTAGATACTGCTCTGTTTCGAAAGTTTGGCAAGTTCGCTGTGAAAATGCTTCAGAGCAAGAAAACAGAAATAAACTATTTATTAAAATAAAACAAAGTAAGAATATTGATAAGAAATTGGTTTTCATCATAGCTATATTTAGAAATATCAAAATTAGGACAGAAATAACAGAGAGAAATAGGTAGTAAAAGTACAAAAAATAAGTAAAAAATAGAATGCTTTCTTATCTATTTATTATGAGGACTCGACTAAGTAAGATTTGGTTGCATTGAATTTCAAATCTAATATTTTTCAAGGAATATTTGATGAGGTATAAAAAAAACCATACAGTTAAATATGGTTTTTTTTATCTAAAAAGTAAATTAACTATTACTGAGGTTGTAAACTTCCTGAACCACCATCCATATAAAATAAATACATATCAACTTCATCATATGAAGCACAGCCTCCTCCACAGAAGCAATTAAAATGAACTCTTACCTTTACACTCCCTGTATAAGGAAGTTCAATACGTTGATATCCATCATTAGGAGTTGCTAAACTGTAAATTTCCTGCTCCAAATAGTTAACAATAGATATTCTTGTTGCTGTCATAGGATCGAAATGAGAAATCAAGAAATTATGATCCCAATATATATCATATTTTCCACTTCCAAACGTAGTACCAGCATATTGTACTCTTAAATCAAAGGGGTAAGGAGCGTCAATTCTACACTCTATCGCATCTACTTTTTGTAATTTAGATTCTTTTTTGGATACAATTTCCATTGCTTCTTCACTAGACTCAACAGAACAAGAAAAAAGTAGTAGAGCAATGAATAATGAAGATAAAAATAATGATAATTTTTTCATGTTTTTTTAAGTGTTTTAGATACTAAAGATTATCTAATTAATGTAAGTTAGTTGTATTAATTAAATGTGTAATAATTAAAATAAATAGACCAATGTTTATAAAATACAAATTTAGTAAAAATATTACACGAAGCAATAAAAATTAATAAAAAAATAAAAACATCAATAAGTGTACTTTAATACTATAAAAACTAAACTTTGGTAATACACATATTTTCTTTAGAAGGGATATTTGTTTCAGTTTTGTGTTTTAGTTGAAAATTTTTCGAGGAAAGTAGATATTCTAAATAATAGATTTACTAGAAAAATTACAAGAAGGAGATTTTAAAAGGCTTTTTGAAATAGTGGAAATAGCTGACTATGATAAAACAATAGTTTTTTACCAAGAAAATCTAAAAAAAATGGCTCTTCCGACTTTTTAGCGAAACATTGTGTGTTCAGTTCCTCAGAACTGAAAAAAAACCTTCCTCAGAAGCGTGATATTGCTTAAATCACGCTTCTGAGGAAGCCTTTCGTTCGTTTTTGAGAACGGTGTAACCCTCAGCGAAGCTAAAACGAACGCACACCCTTTTATAATTTCGCTAAATTGTCGGAAGAGCCAAAAAAATAGACTTATTTTATGTAAAGACATAGTAAGAGCCTGTTCGAGTTTAGATACATAAAAAAGAACATCAGATTTTTTTATTAGTTAAGTTATTGATTTTCAGTTACTAATTAAAATATCAATGACTATGTTTACTAATGAATATTTATCTGATGCTCTTTGGCAATATATGAAAAAATTTATACCTTTTTCGTACTTGGAAAGAAAACGCAAACACAGTTTGTATAATATCTTTTCAGGACTATTTTACATCACTCGTTCTGGCAGTAGTTGGCGTTTACTTCCCAGTAGTTATGGTATTCCTTGGAGTAGTTTGTATGACTACTTTAGCAAATGGCAGAAGATGGGTTGGTACAAAAAACTTTTGGACAAGTTGGTCACAAGAGAACGGTTGGCTCAAGGTAGAAATGCTAAACCCTCTTTGGGTTCTATAGACTCTCAAAGTGTACAAAGTGTATATGGAGGGGAAGCTATAGGTGTAGATGGTTACAAGCTCAAAAAAGGACGTAAACGGCATATACTGGTAGATACGCAAGGAAATTTACTAGAATTAGAGATTAGTCCAGCCAATGAAGCTGACGTGAATCAACTTGCTTATCTAGCTTATTTAGCTCAATTTAGAGGAAGAAAATTCTTTAAAATTCTTGCTGATGCAGGCTATAGAAGTGCTAGTTTGGCTGCTGAAATATTTAGTCAAACAGGAGTACAAATTGAGATTGTCAATAGTCCAAGAAGAGAAAAAAAAGAGGATAAAGCATTTGTACCTCAACCCAAAAGGTGGGTAGTAGAAAGAACTTTTGCTTGGCTTAATCAAAACAGAAGACTAAAAGTAGATTATGAGAAAACTGTAGATTCTGCTAAAGCATTTGTGTATTTAGCTATGATTTTAAACCTCATAAATAAAGGGGCTAGAAGAAAGAAAAAATAAAAACTCGAACAGGCTCTAAGGGCTAGAGTTAGACAGGCAGAAATATATAGAAGATGATGAGAAAGAGAAAGAATGAGATATAAAAAACTATTCTGTTCCTAACATTTGGCGCATCACTCGTTTTTCTAAACTAAGAAGAGAAGTGTCATTTGGTGCAAGAAGAAGAGCATTAATTATTTTTTCATAAGCCTGTTTATCTTTGTTATTGTCCAATAAATATACAGTTTCTTGTTTCATTTTATTTACTTCTAGTTTTACATACTCATCTAAAACTTCTAAATGTGTTTTGACTAAAGCAGAGTTGTAACCAATCGAATCAGCTTGTTTGTAGTAGTTGTATGCACGTAAAAATTGTTTTTTCTTAAAGGCGTTTTCGCCATCTTCTACCAATTTGAAGAAAGTTTCTTTCTTTGGCATAATAGTTTCTATTTCTTTTATTTCTTGATTTACTTTTATAGTCTGACTTGAATCTGCAAAATCTAAAGCAATCTCATAGTTTTTTATTGCGTCCTCATACTTAGTAGAAGATTTTTGGTAGTTGGCTGTTTGAAAATAATTTTGAAATTTTAATGCTTTTTCTTTCTCGTTGGTTCGTATCAAAGAATCTTGGGCTATTTCTAACGCTCTTAATTGAGATTTATTTTTCATATTTAATGAGTGTACCCAAAGTCCTAAGCCACAAGCACCTAAAAGTGCAATTACGGAAAGAGTAAGTAAAACACGCAATCTCAAAATTGTTTTTTCTTGTTTTCTTTTTTGTAATGCAACCGACCTTATACTCTCTAAAATAAATTCTTTTTGAATAGGAGTCGAAGTCGGGATTTTATTATGTTTTTTGCACTCCTCTAACCAATTTTCAGCAATAGCAAGTTCGTTTCCTATTAAAAGAAAAGCATAATTTTTTTCATTTTTATTCCATTCTAAGGCTTTTTGTTGGTATTTTGAATGCTTTTGTGTGTGTTCTCGGTCTGTGTTTAGTGTTCGTAGCAGTTCTCTAAATTGCTGTCCATTATCAGTATTGATGTCGTTTTGTAATCCATTTTTAGAAAAATCTATCCATTGAATATGGCTAGGAAAATAACTAGGTATTTCTTTCACAGCTTGAAAGCGAACTAAAATAATCCGTTTTCCCATTGATAAAGCATGAAGGACTTCATCTTTACAATAAGGAGAAGAAATGGAAGCAGGAGAAAGAATAAATAAGAAATTATCTGAAGTTTCGATGCCATTTTTTATTTCTAAGCCAAAATCTGAACCAGCAGGAATACATTCTTGATCAAACCACGTTGTTCTGCCATTGAGTTGAAGTTCTTCGTTGAGCCAACGAGCAAAATCGCCATCTGTACGAGAATATGAAATAAAAACTTCACTACTAAGTGTTCCTATTTTGGTAATACTTTCTTCAATGAATTTTTCGTGTAAGTCAGTAGGTGTATTTAATTTTGTATTTGTGGTATTGTTTCCTTGCAATTTACCTTGATTAAGCCACGTTTGAGCCTTTTCTAAATTATGTCCACGCAATAAAATGGCATCGTTTTGATGTTGTTCTTCCCATTTTAAAGCCTGTGCAAGATAGCGTTTATGATTTCTGTAATAGTCATAATTGTCCTCAACAATACAGATAAGCTCATTCAAATCTTTTTCAAAGTCTAAATTATCTGTAAAATTATCTTCTGTTCGGTTATCTGTCAAGTCAATGTAAGAGGAAGAAAGCAAACGCAATTGCTCTGGTAATTGGTCTATATTGACTTCTTTTGCCAACACAACAATAATTCTTTTATGAAAAGTAATTGCAAAACGGAGTTCTCTCAAACACTCTGAATTTTGAACAGCAGCAGGCGAAAGCACAAAAACAAAATTATCAGCGTGAGCAATTTGTTCTTTTATTTCTTCTGTATAAGTAGAAGTATCAAATCCTTTTTGCGTTTCTCTATGTATCGAATTATTAGGCAAAACAACTGTAATTCCCGCTTTTATTAATCCTTTTCTGATTTTTTCAGTTTGCTTTTTTTCTTGCGCTGAGAAACATAAGAAAATCTCTGACATCAAATTATCAGCATTTTTCTTTGAATCAGTAATAAATTCGCTATGTAAAACGGAAGGCAAACAGGGAGGCTGTTTGGGAGCAATAAAATCTTGAGTAAGCCAACTTTGTGCTTCTTGACGTTCTTTTCCTACTAGCAAGAGGTTGGTTTGTCTTCTATGATTTGACCATAAGAGAGCTTTTTGAAGTAATTCTGTATGGAGATAAACGTATTCTTTTTGAGTTTCAATAACTTTTAAAATACTTTCAAAACCATCTTCAAAATAATCAATATCTTTTCCAAAAACAGGAAGTGGATTTTCTTTTATAAATTCTATTTCTTCATGTTTTCGCCAACTGTTTTCATAAGTCAGTTGCCAGTTGTAAAGCTGATTAATAGCATCTTCTGAAAGTTGCTGACGAGCATGAACCCAATCAGTTTTGCCCAAAAGTTCATGCGAACGATTCAGAACATCTTTTTTAGAAAAAATAGGCAAAACATTCATTCCATTCGCCTCATAAAATTGAACCAAAACACTACGTTCTTCATAAGATAAAGGTGCATCTTTTGTATCAAAAATAACATTTTGATCAATAGGAATTATTCGTTTGCCTAACTTTCTAGCATATTCTAATTCTATCAAACAGTATGCAGAAGTAAGACAACGAGGCGCAAGAATAAGTATAAAATTATGAGCTGACTCAATTCCATGAGAAATACGTTTGGAATAGTCATCGCCATCAGGAATATTGACTTTATCGAACCAAACTTCATAGCCTTTTAGCTTCAAAGATTGATAGAGTCGTCCGACAAAGCCCAAACTTTCTTTTCTTCCATACGAAATAAAAGCATCTTTTGTCATAAAAATAACATAATCTGAAATGATAAATTGAATTAGAGTGTAGCTAAAATACTAATTTTTATCTAGATTATTTTCTCTGCATTTTTAATTCTACAAGTTTGGTATATTTTACTACAGGATAAAAGGCAGAAAAGAGTGACCATATAAATCCTGCAAATCCGTTTAAGAAGCAACCTCTAATAATATAAAATTGGATAAATGTAATAGGCAAACGAACTATTATCATAAATTTAGATTTACTTTTTCCATTCTCAATATATTCTTCAGATGCCAAAGTAGTATAACGATTAAATTTATTGAAGTAATCATGTATATTTCTATAACTATAATGCAACATCTCATTTTTGAAATTGCTTATTTTTCCTTCTACTCTTATTGTTTCGTGTACTTTATCTAAAGTAACGCCTCCTTTATTTTTATTAAATAGTCTAAGACAAGGTGTTTTTGTTTCTGAACTAATTCTTTTATCTAAAAAAATTAAGGTGCGTGGTAAGTTAAATGCACTCTCTTGTATAGTTTCTTGACTTAATACTTCTTGTATTTCATCTTGTAATTTTTTTGAAAGAACTTCATCAGCATCCATAGAAAGAATCCAATCATTTTTTGCTTGTGAAAAGGCAAAATCTTTTTGTGTACCAAAACCATCAAACTCTCTTACTAAAACTTTACAATTATATTTAGCATAAATTTCTTGACTTTTATCAGTGCTGCCAGAATCTACCACTACGATTTCATCACACCAAGTTAGAGCTTTTAGAGTTTCTTCAATTATATTTGCTTCATTGTAGGCAATCAAAACAGCACTTACTTTATGACTCATAAGAAAAAGTATTCAAAATTTTTAGGAAATTTATCCTTTTTGAAGTTGTTGAAATAATAAATAAACCTTATTCTGTAATGGAGATAAGGAAAAAGCTAAAGTACAAATTTTTATCTAATCTAAATCAACTTTTTTATCTTCATTCAGGGCTTTCTTATAAAAAAAGAACACTGCCATTGTTGGTGTTTTAGCGACAGCGACACCAACAAACAATAAGAAGAAATTTCTAAATTCTAATCTACCCACTTAAAAAAACGTTCCCAACGAACCCTTGCCCAATCTTTTATTCCATCTGCTGGTGTTTGGGAATGATAAATAACTAAAGGTGTTCCGATAAGATGATCCTCAGGCACAAGTCCCCACATGCGTGAGTCAGAAGAATTATGACGATTATCTCCTAATACAAAGTAATAATTTTGTTTGAAAATATAATTTTCAACAATTTTTCCATCAATCATTAATTTATTATTAATTACTTCTACTTTTTTATTGTATTCGTAGTTTTTGATAATATTCTCGTATAAAAGTAGTGTTCCTTCATGCATAGCAATGGTATCTCCTTTTTTAGGGATATAATACGAACCAAAATAATCTCTATTCCACCCTAATTTTTTACTATTTTCAGTCATTGAGTTATCAGAAATATCATTTTGTTCGAAAAATTTAGGTGTAATTTCTTCAATTCTCAAATCTTGTCGTAACTGATTGGCTTGTTTTGGAGTGGTATAAAGTAAATAGGTTTTTGTTTGAGGTGTATCCTTAATTACGTCTTCTACTTTTTTATTTCTTCCCTTTTTTTTCTTGCTTTTCTTGATGTTTTTTATGCGTTTTACTTCTTTACTTTCTGTTTCGATTTCTTTCCATGTCTGTACATCGGTATGATGAAACATAGTTTCAGGCTTCTCACTTGTCTTGACGATATAACTAAGCTGCATATCGGAAGCATTGGGCTGCCATTCTCCATTCCTAAAAATATCTTGACGCATAATCTGAATTCTATCTCCTGCTACACCCACACAGCGTTTGATATAACATGTTTTGTCTTCTATATTTTCAGCACTATCCAACGGATAGTAAAAAATAATTACTTCATTTGCTTCTACTTCTCGTAGTTTGGGTAATCTATCAGGTAGAAAACTAAAAACATCAATATCAAAACTAGCCTTTTTGGTAGCTGAATTTTGTTTTTTATGAGGAATCATTGCTCCAAAAGGAAGTTTGTTACAAACAATTTTGTCTCCTCGTAAAAGTGAACCCTCCATAGAGGAAGTAGGAATAATAAAATATTCTAAGGCAATTTGTTTCAATGCAAATAAAGAAATACAGATAAAGAAAAGAAAATAAAGGCGAAACCACCATTTTTTGGATTTTAACTTAATTCTATCAATTCTTTTAATTTTCATGGTAATTTTATAATTATAATAAGTAAGCAGCTATAATAATCTTTTTATTAAGACAGGATTTTTATTTTATCAATATGTGTATCAACTTTAAGAGTAGTATAGGGAAGGAATTCTATAATTACTACTTATTTTAAAGAAGTGATACTTACTTTAAGCAGTTGCACAAAACACGCCATAAATTCTATTAAAATTGATTAAAATTGATTTTTATTAAGTTTTTATAGAATATATTAATATTTATCAAAATAATAGATTGCTTTGTGTTGTTTATACGAAATTTTATTCTGCGTGGTTGTTGTCTTGAAAAAGGATTTTTTGAGAAGTATTTTATTTTTAGTATCTTAAACTAGGTTAAATTCCTATCAAAAAAATAACACCAAATTTACTTTCAAAATCTTTTCAAAAATGTCTAAATCTAAAATTTTCTTTATTGTTCTTTTTGCCCTTCTTCTGATTGCAGGAAGCATTTACGGCTACGAATATTTTACTAACAAAAGTATCATTGAAAAAGCTGATGTTTTGTATAAAGAGGGAAAGTTTGAGAAGGCTTTGGCTATTTATCAAACTACTAAAGAAGGTGTTTTTGATACACATAATTACGAAGCATGGGCAAGTAAATCAGATATAGAACGTATAAAAAAAGAAGCTATTCCGACTTTAGAACGAGCTAAAAAAGCCATCAAAAGTGACAATATAGATTCTTTATTAATTTCTTTTAAAAATCTAAAAAGTATAGATGGAAGATATGGATTTTATAGAATTACTCCTGTGTCTTTAGATACAGAAATTGCTAAAAGCAAAATAATAGAAAAAGAGAAAATAAGTTCCATAGCTCAAAAGTTAGAAAACCAAGATCCATCTGAAGCTATAAAATTATATTCAGTTTTTGATTATACAGATCAAGGTTACAAAGACTATCAAACCAAAATAAGCTCTCTTTACAAACCAGCTTTTCTACAAAAATATAATCAAAAAGAGTATACAGACGCACTTACGTTATACAATAAAATGGATATTGCAGAAAAAGAAAGATATAAAAACGAGCTTAAAGAACCCTTAAATCATAGCCGATTAGAAGCAGCTAAAAAATATGAAAAATTTGCTCTGCTTACTTATATGAATGGAGAAATGCAAGATATAGAAAGAGTTACCAAACTTCTTTTGGAAGTAGATTCTACAAGTACGTATGCACCAGCAGCCAAAACAGAACTTGAAAACCTCAATCAGGAAGTAGCCTATAAAATGGGAACTGAAGAGTATAAAGCTGGAAATCTTGATGAATCTTTACACTTTTTTGCTCAAATTCCTCCACAATCTCCTCATTATGATGATTCAAATAAAAAAATAACAGAAATCTCTCAAAAATTAGAGAAAGAACACAAAGACTCTTATTTAGTCAAAAAAAGAACAGAAGCATATACAGAGATTAAAAAACAGCTTTCTCCTTATTTGAATGATAAATCAACTTATTCAGTTATTTTGTCTGATTCAGAAGAAACTAATAAAAAGTTTAAATATACTATTGTCTATCAAAATGGAACTGTGCCTACTACAAAAACAACTGACTTTTTGAAGGTAACTGATAGCACCTATAATTTCTTTTTAGATGATGTAGGAATGGAAATTTTGTCTAATAAAGGACAACAAATTACTCAAGCAGGTTACAGTAATTATGTGGGAAATTCTCAATATGGAACATGGAAACAAAATGATGAAGGTTCTTTTTGGGAGTTTTATGGCAAATATGCACTTTTGAGTACACTTTTTAATTCAAATCGTATTTATAGAGATGACTATTCTACCTATAATCGTTATTACCGAACTTCTAACCGTCCTTATTATGGAAGCGTTTATGTTCCTTTGAAATCGGCAGTCAGACAAACACCTCGTTTTCAACAAACGGTAAATAATCGTTCTCAAAAAAGCTGGTTTTATGCCAAAAGCGTTCCTTCTCGTTCTTCTACTAAAAGTACAGCCAGTACAAGTAGTAAAAGTTGGTATTATGGAAAACAACCTATGAAACGCAGTAGTTATACAAGTACCTCAACAGCTTCAAATCGTAGTACGTATGGACGCTCTACCTCAACAGCTAGTCGTTCAAGTAAAGGATATTCTTCTAGCTCCTCATCTTCAAGAAGTTCTTCAAGTTCTAGTAGTGGTTATCGTTCTTCTAGTAGCCGAAGTTCTTCTAGCAGTTCATCATCACGAACTAGCCGTTCTAGTTCGTCTTCGTCTCGTTCTCGTTCTTCTTCTAGGGGTGGAAAGTAGAGAAGCAAATTTTTATTTTTTAGCTTCTCAAAAACATAAGTAAAAAGTTTAGCGTTTATATTCCTAGACCCTAAGGGTTTTTGAATTTTTTTTCATTCACTAAACATTCTATCAAAATTATTCAGAAAATTATGACAAAATTAAAATCATTTTTTAGCCTACCTTTTTTATTCAGTCTTTTACTCTTTCTAGGTTCTTGTGATAAAGATGGAGGCATTAACTTTTTTTCTATCAATGAAGACCTCAAAATTGGTCAGCAAGTAGCAGCCGAAATAGAAGGAGATTCTTCTGTGATTGTTTTAAACGAACAAGACTATGATACAGCTTATGCATATATAAGAAGACTTACTGAAAAAGTGTTGGCTTCAAATGATATTCGTTATCGTACAGAATTTCCTTGGCAAGTCAAAATTATTCAAGATGACGAAACACTAAATGCTTTTTGCGCCCCTGGTGGATATATTTATGTATATACAGGACTTATAAAATATTTAGATACAGAAGATCAACTTGCTGGTGTGATGGGACACGAAATAGCTCATGCAGATAAACGCCACGTAACCGACCAAATGACAAAGCAATATGGGTATGAAACTCTTTTTGCTATTTTCTTTGGAGAAGATCAAGGACAGCTTGCTGGAATTGCAAAAGGTTTGCTTACTCTTAAATATGGCAGAGATGCAGAACGTGAAGCAGATGATTTTTCGGTAAAATATCTTTGTGATACAGAATATCAGTCTAATGGAGCAGCAGGATTTTTCCAAAAAATAATTAATGAAGGACAAAGCAGTTCGCCACCAGAGTTTTTGAGTACACACCCAAATCCAGACAACAGAGTAGAAGCGATAAATAATAAAGCTAGAGAAGAGGGATGTAGCATACAACCAAGTGGAAACAATTATGCAGCATTTAAGGCATCACTTCCTCAATAGTCAATTACGATAAAAATTACTTATAAAATTCATCAAAAGTCCTTATTACTTTATTGTAGTAAGGATTTTTGATAGGAATAAACTGAAAAAAGAATTTATATTTAGTGTTACCAACTTTCAGTTATAGTCTTTTTTCCTCAAACACAGGCAACAAAAAAACATAAACCCAAATCCAAGGTGAAAAATAATGTCCTACACCAAGAAAAAAAAAAGTTCCTATGTGAAAGCAAACTCCTATAAAAATAAAAGTAAGTCTAATATATTTGTTTTGATGGAGAATAAGCAAAAAGCTACTTTCCCAAAAAATTACAAGAATAGAAAAAAATGTAACTAAAAAAGGATAATTTGATAAATTTTGTCCCCAATCGGTAGGAGAGGTTTTCAAGTAGCTCAAAAAAACATTTCCATTTATCCAGCTCCAGCCTCCAATAAATATTTTTTCTAGTCCAGAAGAAGTGTAAACCAAACCAACAGCCAAAAAAAGAAAATAATTTTGAGAAATTAGAGTAGTTGGATCTGATTTTTTGAAATTTGTTTGATACATCCAAAAAGGAAGCAGAATACAAACCCAGTTCCAAGTAGCATAAGTATGTTCTATTTTTCCAAATCCATATAAAAAACCTTGTAGATAAATAAATAAAATAGAACTCAAGGTTACACAGAAAAATAGTATAGTTTTAAATAAAATTTTTCTTTGAAAGAACAATGAAAGCAAACCAAAACTAATTCCTATTCCTGTTATGATTGTGAAAAAACTAAATGCTTTTTTGAGGAAGAAAAGGGAAGGAAAAGAAGAAGATAACAATTTGTAAAATGAAATAGGTTCATACAAAACAGCTATCTGATTATATTCTGTAAGAATTTCTATCCATTCATTGGAAAGTAAACTATTTGAAGTCAAAAAATAAATTACTAAAAGGACTTGGTGTGTTGGCGTTATTTTTTGAGAAAAAATAGTATTCTTAATAAAGAATAGTTTTGCCTTTTTATAGATTTTTGGAAGTAGAAAGAGAGATAGAATAGAACCTATAACTAAAAAACGAATCGCTATTTGGTCAGATTTTTTGATAAAAAAAGAAGATTCAAAACGATATTTTTCTGTTTTTAGGCGTGGATAAAGACTTTCTACTAAGTCTGAAAACCAAGTAACAGAATTAGTGTTTTTGTCAAAATAAGCTAATGTATAGTTTCGAATCCAAAACCAATATAACAGTTGAGATAAAACAAGTAAAGAAACAAGAATCCAAAATCTATTTTTTTTAATAAAATCCATTAGTTAAAAAAGGTTATCACATTTATTTTTGTATAACAGTCTTCCAAACTGTTGAATTTGATAAAATACTGTTTTTGATGTTGAGAGTGGAAGTTTGAACTACCTTAATACAAGCCGTGATAAGGTTTAAAACTTAATTTGAAAATACACATAGTGAATCTATTTCATTTTTCGAATCTTGTTTTTGAATAACATGATACCATTTCCATTCTAATTTTTCATCTTCTTTCAAGTTTATTTTATTCTTTATTATATCCTCAAAAATAGTTATGAAAATAGCGTGTTTTTTTTGATAATGATGTTTTCGAAGTTGCATTTCAAAAGCATTTGCATTGAGAGGAATAGATTGTGGGTTTAATTCTGTAAATTTATTTTGACTTTTTAGTTTATAGAAAATATAAAACTTTTCATATTGAGATTGATGTTTTACAGGCTCTGCAAACATTCCAAAACGATGAAAAGGATACACATCTTTCAGAAAAATGAAAGGTAAAATAACTCCCATACAAACAAAGAAAAATAAAAACTTAGTCATAGTAGAATCCTGAATTACAAAATTTTTAATAAAAACATCTATTCTTATAATATTCTAAATAGAAAAGCAGATTTACATTAATTATTCATTAGCTGTTTTGGTAGCTGTATTTCAAAACTTGTTCCCTCTCCTATTTTACTTTCTACTGAAATTTTTCCGTTATGTTTTTCTATAATTCCGTAAGTAATCGACATTCCCAAACCTGTACCTTCTCCAACATTTTTAGTTGTATAAAAAGGCTCAAAAATTCGTTTTTTTACTTCTTCACTCATTCCAGAACCGTTGTCAGCTATTATCAAAGTAATGTAATTTTCATTATTTCTAGTTTTAATACTTAGAACAGGACTTCTATTGTTTTCTGTTTTTTGCTTTTGTTCGATGAGAGCTTGAATAGCATTATTACAAATATTCATCAAAACTTGATTGAGTTGCCCTGGATAACATTCTATTGGGTGTATAGAAAAATCTAATTCTCTATTGACTATAATTCCATTTTCTTTAATTTGATTTCTTAAAAGAATAAGTGTTGTTGAGATATGATCGTTGATATGAGTTTTTCTAATTTCTTCTTCATCTAATCTAGAAAAATTACGCAAACCTTTCACAATTTCGAAAGTACGCATCGCTCCAATCTGAATATCTTTTAATAAGGTTCGTGTTTCATCTATCAATTCATCGTATTCTTCATAAAACTCTTCACTAATATTTTCTTTACTTGTCCAAGATAAAAGCTCTTCTATATTAGTATGAAGGGCATCCATTCCAGCATAAACAAAATTGATTGGGTTGTTTATCTCGTGAGCAATCCCTGCTGTAAGTTGTCCTAGGCTTGCCATTTTTTCGGCTTGTGTAAGTTGTGCTTGTGTAGATTTTAGCTCTGTAATTGTTGTGGCTAATTGTTCATTTACCTCTCGTTCTCGTTCTAATGTATATTGTAATTTTGATTTTGCAGCAGCTAATCTTTCGTTGGTAATCTGCATCTCTTCAGCATATTTTCGGAGTTCTTTTTCAGATTCTGCAAGGTCTTCTACTTGTTTTAAAAGCTGTGCTTCTGTATATCTTAATCTTGTGCTTCTTTCTGCAATAAGTTCTTCAAGTCGTTCTCTTTGGTTCATCAATTCCTGATTCATAGCTAATAATTCTTCTTGATTTTCTTTAAAAGAATTATCTTGATCTTGAAGTGCATCATTTTGTTTATTAGCTTCTATAAGTAAATTTCTCAACAAATCTTCACTCTGACTAACCATTCGCATAGCCGTAGCTACAATTAAGAGATTCATACAGACTGCCATTACCCAAATAATAATCTTAAAAAAAGCAGCCGTAGAAGCAGGCATATAAACACTAAGTTCTGAAAAACCTTTCGGCAAAAATTCTATCCAACCCAAAATAGCTCCAAAAGCGAGTAAGAAAAAAAGTTGTAAACTTTGCTCCTGACTAGAAAAGAGCATAATAATAATAATACTAATTGGTAAAATAAAGGCTCTCATAGCAGGTTCTCTATCAAATACCAAAAAGAAAATAAAGTGAGAAATAATAATTTGAAAGACAAAAAATATTTTGGCTAAATCTACTTTATGAAATTTATTAAAAACTATAGGTAATATAAAGCCTAACATTGTTAGAGCAATATTTACTATTAGCTTAGATGTCCAAAATGTATTTAAAAAAAATAAGACAATTATTCCCCCTAAAAAAACACTGCACAAAGAAAGACAGACTAAGTTTATGAGCCTTATTCTTGCTGCTTCTTGTGTGTGCATGAGGTCTGTAACGCCCCAATGAATGCTATTTTGAATGTAATTAAATATAATTGACAGTTGATAATTGGTAAAATTAGTAATTTCATTTATTCTCTATTGCTATTGCCTCGTTATTCATTGCTTGTAAAGTCAATTTCAGTACTGTCTCCAATATTAAGACTTTGTACCAATCCTTTAAGAATAGAATCACTGCCTATAATAGATTTGTTGAGTGTTGCATGAGAAAGCTCAGAAAAAGAACCAATAATGCTATTTTGAATAATAGAATTTGAAATATGTGTATGGTCGCCAATTGCTACATTAGGTCCAATAATAGAATTTTCTAGCTTACATTGCTTTCCAAAACGAACAGGTTGAATAATAATACATTTTGGATAATCTGTCGAAACAGAAGTTTCAAAACCATGTCTTCTCAATAAACTAGCATTAGCTTCTAATAAAGTATCTTTCTTTCCACAATCAAACCAATTATCTACTTCCATAAAAGTAATTTTCTCTCCTTGATTGACCATTTCCATAAGAGCATCTGTCAAATGATATTCCCAAGAGCTATTTGCAGAAGCTGAATGACTCATAATTGTCTTTATGGCATCTAAAAGTAAGGGTATATTTGAAATTTTATATGCACCTACTAAAGCCAAATTAGATTTTGGAATGCGAGGCTTTTCAATGAGTTTTTTGATTATTCCATGTTTGTCGGGTTCTACAATTCCGAAAATACGTGGATTATCAACTTTTCTGACAGCTACAACACTATTTTTAATGTTAAAGAAATTAGAATAATTCATCTCTACAATTGTGTCTCCCAATACAATTAATAATTCTTTGTCGTCTTTAATAAAATCACGAGCTATCCAAAGTGCATGAGCCGAACCAATACGAGGCTCTTGTAAAACAAACTCTGCATTGATTCTATCTTTATAAGTATTTACTACATATTCTTCAATCTTGTTTCCTAAATAACCAATAACAAATAAAAAATCTCGTATTCCATTTTCATATAAATTATCAATAATATGTCCTAAAATAGGTTTTCCTGCTATCGGAACAAGGGGTTTGGGTTGAGTGTGAGTATGTGGACGCAAGCGTGTACCTGCTCCTGCTACGGGAATAATTGCTTTCATGGATATCAAAGAGGCTAAAAAAAACTGTAATAAAACTATTAAACTAAAATATGAAAATAATCTGAATAATACTGCAAAATACAATTCTTAGTTAAGATACTATCAAAATTTATAAATACTACTATGAGTTGATTTTTTTGCTTTTCAATCAATAAGCTCTAAAATAATCTAAAACTATTTGAATTAAACCGATGAGTTTGGTAATTTTATCGAAAACAACATACCAATACACTATACTAATTGAATTTAGACCTACTTAGGATTAATTTGTGTACTATTTCTAACAAATTAATTGGTGATTTGGACTAAATCATTAAAAAAATAAGTTATCAATTCGATTTCCTATCAAAAAAAATAAGATATTTGTCAGTAAGAAAAATATAATTTTGTTTTGAGTAAATTATTTAAAATAATTTAACATAAAAACGAAGTTATACAAAATAAATACAATTGTAACCAATGGAATAATAAAAATAAACTAATTATTTGATAATCAGTTAATTGTATTTATTTATTCTTTGAGGTATCTTTACAGTCAAATTCTAAAAACGTATAATTTTACGCAAAAATTTTTTCATTTATGCTAATAGGCAAATTATCTACTCAAAAAGAATTAAATAATAGTAGTATATCAACAAAAACAACTTCTGTTATCAAATTCTTTTTAGCTTCTGCATTCGTTTTTTGTACTGCTGATTTTTCAGTAGCACAAAATGGATTAAAATACGAACCCTACAACTTTACTATAAAAAATATAACCACTTCTAGTCTACTAAATGACGACAATCAAACAGTCCATACTAAAAAACAAGAAATAAATGCTTTAAACAATACTACTTTTTTAGAAACTACATTTCTAACAAACAACAAACCTTTTACAAATCAGACCTTTCATTATTATTCAAACTCTGATACTGTCAAATGGAATTCGCATCAACTAAAAGAATCGATGTTT
The DNA here is from genome assembly GCF_037126295.1 of Bernardetia sp. Wsw4-3y2. NCBI lineage: Bacteria > Pseudomonadati > Bacteroidota > Cytophagia > Cytophagales > Bernardetiaceae > Bernardetia > Bernardetia sp. Wsw4-3y2. Next base: position 2,905,107 of record NZ_CP147017.1, read on the forward strand.
GCGCCAGCAGGTGCGCCTCCTTCTGTCGAACGCTTAATTGTAGGAAGCCCTCTTACACCTTCTGATTCTAGTGATTTGCAAGACCAAAAACGCTTCTCTTATCATCTGTTGGCTGATTTTATTTCATATATTTCTGGTCAGCCTGTTGAATACCTCAATGAAATAGAAGAAATTGTGAGTGATGAAGCATTGATGGTAGATGCAGAATTATTTTTTGATCATCAAGACTCTACTATTGAATTTTTAGAAGGGCTAGATTTAGCTAGAAATTTCAGAAATGCCCTTTCTGATAAAGAGGTGGCTGCTCGTATGAAGGCAATTGAAAAAGAAGTTCCTTTCAATTATACACCTGAAGTAAGAAATTTTATTGAAAAATATGGTGTAAAGTATTATAATTACACAAATACTTTAATTGCAAAGTCAAACGAATATTTTCCACTTTTTGAGAAAATTTTGAAAGAACAAGGAATGCCTGAAGAACTAAAATATTTAGTTGTGGTAGAATCGGCTTTCAAAACACAAGTTCGTTCTCATGCAGGTGCTGTTGGTCTTTGGCAATTTATGCCACGTACAGGAAAAGTCTTTGGTCTGAATCAAAACTTTTATATTGATGAAAGAATGGACCCTACCTCTTCGACTATTGCAGCCTGTAAATATTTAAAATATTTGAATAATTTCTTTGATGGAGATTGGGAACTTGCCATTGCTGCTTACAACTGTGGACCTGGAAATGTACAGAAAGCAATGCGCCGTTCTGGCAAAAAAACTTTTTGGGAAATCTATAATTATTTACCAAGAGAAACTCGTGCCTATGTTCCTCTTTATACTACTTATGCTTATCTTTTCAATTATGCAGAAGACCATGGAATGGTAGTAGAAGAGCCTATTTATGCCATTGAATATGATACTGTTTTTGTTAGTCAGTATGTAAATTTGGATAAGTTAGCTGATGAACTTCGTATGTGTGCAACTGATTTAAAGGCAATGAATCCAGAAGCAAAAAAAGGAATAATTCCTCATTATGCGAGAGAACATCCAATCAGAATTCCTAAAAATAGAGCAGATTTCTTTTGGAAAGGTCAAGAAGAAATTTTAGTAGCTTGTCAGAATAAAAATTATACAAGTAGCCACTCAACAGCTTCTCATACAGCTTCTATAAGTAGTTATAAAACTACAAAAGTATCAAATACATCAACAGCACAGAGTTATACAGCTTCTGCAAGAACAACTACTCAAAAAACATATACTCCAAAATCTTCTGGTTCTAAATCATATCATACAGTAAGAAAAGGTGAAACACTTGGAGGAATTGCAGTAAAATATCATACTTCTATCTCTTCTCTTAGACGTTGGAATGGAATCTCAGGTTCAAGAATAAATATTGGACAAAAAATAGTTATGTATGGAGTAAAACAAAGCTCTACAAATAATTCTGCTGTAACAGCTTCAAATAAAACTTCTACCACTAAATCAACGGCTTCTAATTCAGGTAAGTCAAGTTCTTCTTATCATGTCGTAAAATATGGTGATACACTTTGGGGAATTGCAAATAATGCAGGAATTACGGTATCAAGACTAAAAGAACTAAATAATTTACGTTCTGACAAACTTAATATAGGACAGAAATTAAAAGTGATGTAAACAAGCAAAAAATACAATCACAAAAAACATCCTTCACTTATTATGATTATTCATACTAAGTGAAGGATGTTTTTTTATAAATTATTAAAAGTAAAGCCTATTTATTTCTATAAAAATAAAAGTATGTGTAGCTAGTACTTTTAATACAGTTGACAAAAAAAGTTTAGCAAAACTTAATTTAAGCTCTGCTAAACTTTTTTATATTTTCAGTTATTGAATACAAATAACTTTTTATTCTTGAACGATATCACCACGTAATGTTTCTAACAAAGCTACTAAATCATTAATAAGAGCTTGATCTGTAACACCATTCTTGGCTAATGATTTTCCAACATCTTCTATAAATGCATCCATTTCTGCATCAGTTGATTTTGAAACTAATCTATCATCATTTATGGCAGGATCATGAGCATCTTTCATGTTAAGACCTGTGTAAGAGCCTACTTCGCCTCCACTAGTAGCAACTACAAAAAAGTCAGTCAAGTTTTTACTAAGTGCAGCTAATCCACTTGTGTTTCCATCATTAAGTTCTGCTAAAAGAATTTGGAAATCTCCAGCTAATCTAGGGTCAGTAACAATAATAGGACCTGCTGAATCAACAACAGCACGTAAAGTAAGACGCCCCTTTTGAATCTGACCTCCATTCACTGGATCAGTTACCATCTCTGTACCACCTACTCTATCATACAGAGTTGGAGTATCTACTTGCTCATCGTCATCATCATCATCTTTACATGACGAAATAGAAAATGCTAAAAAGCCAACTAGCAATAACATAACTAGTTGATTAATTCTTGAATGAAATCTTAATAGGTTCATAATTTTTTTTTAAATTTAAAGTAATACAAAAAAATATATCAGAGTTATATCTTGATAAAATTTAATTTTGTGTGAAAAATAATTGAATTAAGAAGTGAAAACTATCTTGTAATTTTCTTTATAGCGCAAAAAGAGTATTAGTTGAAAATTAATGAAATACGTTTTTTACAAATTCTCCAAACTTATATGTAAAGCTAGATTTATCAAAAGCAGGACAACCTTTAGCTAGATCTTCTTCTGATACAATGTGACGTTTAGATTTGAGAGTAGTAAATTTAGTTACCTCTTCATGAACGGCTTCAGGAGTTTGTAATCCTTTTTGATAACCATAAGCAAACAAGCCAGCTTCATGATTAAAATGAGCACTTGTTATGCCTTTCATTGCTTGTACATGGTTCATAATACGTATAGCTTCAAGAGAATCTACACTTTTTTCAAAATCAATACGACTCAAAAAAATTTGTTCACTAGGTAGTGGTGCTTTAGGACGAGTAACAAGATAAATATGAACTACTAAAACTACCATCAATACACTAAAAATACTAGCTGTCCAAATGGCTATTTTCTTCAATCGCTTTATATTATTTTTTTGCATAAAAGAGGTTAAGTTATTTAAGCTGATTCATAGGTTATATTTCCTGATTATTTAAATATAGCTTAAAAACCTTTAAAAAAAATATATGTTTGGTGCAAACTTGTTAATGTAATCAATTTATATTGATTCTAAATAAAAAATATATGTTAAATTGTGTATTATTGTAGTTTTTCCAAATTATTCTATTTTAATAATAACATATTCTATTCTTCTATTTTGTATATGTTCTGATGAGCTACATTTTATATCATTTTTACATTGATTGATTAACTGACTTTCTCCAAATCCTCTTGCTTTTATCCTATCTTGTGCAATTCCTTGTTCTATCAAAAATTCTTTCAATGAGTTTGCTTGCCTTTGTGTAAGTTCAAGATTATACTCATCTTCTCCTCTAGAATCAGTATGGGCAGCAACTTCTATTTTTATACTTGGGTTTAGGCGCATCATATAAGCTAATCGTTTCAAAATAAGTGTAGACTCAGGCAAAACCTTGTCACTATTAGGTGAAAAATGAACACCAATTAGCTTTTTTACTACACCTATATTTATTTTTTCTAAAGGAATATCTCTTTTAATATTTCGCCTTTTATCTTCTTTAGCTATATCGGAGGGAAGTTTTTGGGTGTGTAAACGAATAGTATCCGTAGAAAAATAATGTCTATTATAAGCACGAATCAAAAAAGTAGTTTCAGGCTCTAAATAGACAAGTGTTTCTCCATCTTTTGTAGTGATTGTTACTTGCTCAGAGTTATTGCTCGTGTTTAGAATGCGTACATTTACACCATCAATAGGTTTACCTGTATCTTTATCAATGAAACGATACAACAATCTATATGTTAATATATTTGTCTGACTTTGTACAGGCTTAGCAAAAAGAAGTGTTGTAGAAAAACAAAAAAACAGTGATAAATAAAAAAAAGTTGTTTTCATATATATCTTTTCAAATCTATTTTAATTCAAATGTATCATTATCTAAATAAACGGCAAATTTCTTTCTATAGTCCTGCAAATCCATTGCCGAAACAGAATAAGATAAAATTTGTGTGTTTTCAAATTCTTTAGTAATAGAATTTAATTTTTCTCCTTTAGGAGTGTAAATAGCTGAATCTCCATTGTACTCAATTTCTTTTCCATCTTTTCCTATGCGATTTAAACCCACACAATAACAAGAGTTTTCGATAGCCCGAGCAGGCAAAAGGCTATTCCAAGCCAATTTACGAGCTGCAGGAAAGTTTGCTACATACAATAAAATATCATAGCCAGAAGTAGCTATTCCATTTTCATCAACCATTAAATCATTTCTAGAAAAAACAGGAAAACGCAAATCATAACAAATCTGTGGACAAATTTTCCATCCTTTATATTCAAAAATAGGTAATTGTTTACCTGCCGAAAATACTTTATGCTCACCTGCCATTCTGAAAAGATGCTTTTTATCGTAGGTTTGGAAGTCTCCATTTGGTTCTACAAAAAACAAACGATTATAAAATTTATTATTTTCTTCTATAATTATACTTCCAGTAATGGCAATATCATATTTCTTGGTTTGTTCTTTTAGCCAGTTGAGTGTACTACTTTGTTTAAAGTTTTCTGCTAAATCTATATTCATAGTAAAACCAGTAGTAAACATTTCAGGTAAAACTACAATATCTGTGTTATTTGTTCTGTCAAAATCCTCAATATTTGAGTTAGGAAGTTTTTGAGATTGATTATTTGTAAGTAAAGAAGAAAATATTTTTTCAAAATGCTTTTTATTTTGAATAGGATTTTCCCAAAACAAATTACCTTGTAGAAGGCTTATATAGAGTAAGGGTTTCATATCTTTTGTTTAATGATTGATAAAATTTTTTAAACTATTTTTTAAAGGATATTTTTTTGAACTCTTGGTAGAATATTTTTTTAACTAGAACACACATTATGAAAACTAAATTACTTGTATTATTTAATACACTCACCCTAATTTTTACAGTATTTCTAAATTATTTATCCAATACAGGTTTTTTTGGAGGCAAAACGATTGGAGAAATCAGCAAAAAATACGAAACGCTTTTTGTTCCTGCAAGTTATGCTTTTTCTATTTGGGGACTTATATTTTTGATGCTTTTTGCATTTGTAGGTTTTCAATGGTATGTCCTTTACAAATTTAAAGGTTCTGAAAGTGATTATGATAATTCTAATAATATTTTCATTAAAACGATTCATGAAACTAGTTTTTGGCTTATTGTAGCTAATCTCTGTAATGCTGCTTGGGTATATGTTTGGTTAAACGAATATGTTGCACTTTCTGTTATGGTTATGTTTTTTCTGTTGCTTTCGCTTATTCAACTTACCAAAAATTTACGTTTAGAAATTTGGGATGCTCCTGTCCGAATTATTGCCTTTGTGTGGTGGCCTATTGTTACCTATTTGGGCTGGATTATGGTGGCGTCTATTGCAAATGTGTCTTCATTTTTTGTAAGTATTGGCTGGCAAGGAGAACCTTTGTTTGCTTCTACTTGGACAGTTTTGATGATTATAGCTGCAACAGGTTTGTACTTGTTTTTAATTGCCAAAAGAAATTTGAGAGAAACTGCAATGGTTGGGGTTTGGGCACTGGGAGCTATTACTTACCATCAATGGAATCTTGAGCCTTCAATTGCTTATGTGGCTCTTATTAGTGCCATTATACTGTTTCTAGCTTCTAGTTATCATGGTTATCTAAATCAAAAAACATCTCCTTTCTTGAAATGGAAACGAGGAGAAATATAAACACTAAAAAAAATTAATAACACCAAACACACTAAAAATTATGAATCTAAAAGATATTATTCACAAAGTATCTCATCAAGGAGAACAAAAATGGGATATTCTCAAAACAAATCTCAAAACTCGTTTAGGATTAGATGAACCTGTCATGATTTTACCTTATCGCAGTTTTGGAAATACTCAAAAAGCCTTTTTTTGGGGTAGAGTATTGGAAGATGAAAAAATCAATGTAAAAGAAGATGATAAGTTTTGGGATAATATTCTCAATACATATAGAAGGTTAGAAAGTGATGAAATTCCAAATGTACGGCTTTCAGTAACTTATAAAGGAATTACAAAAGAAACTAAAACAGATGAAGAAGGGTATTTTTTTACGGAAATAGAATTGTCAGAACCTATCACACCCCATGAATCTATGTGGGAAAAAGTAGAATTCAAACTTTTAGAAAATGTAAGACCAAATCAAGGTGATGTTACTGCTTTAGGAGAAGTTCAAATTCATGATGATTTAAAAGAATTCGGAATCATTTCAGATATTGATGATACTGTTTTGCAAACACAAGCCACAAGCATGTTGGCTTCTGCAAAGCTCACTTTTTTAGGAAATGCACATCTTAGAAAACCATTTTTAGGAGTCGGAGAACTCTATGAAGCACTTGTAAAAGGAAGTGATGGTAATCAGCAAAATCCATTGTATTTTGTTTCTAGCAGTATGTGGAATTTGTACGATTTACTAACTGATTTTTTTGAAATAAGAAATCTTCCAAAAGCTCCTTTACTTTTGAGAGATTTAGGATTGGATGATAAAATGTTTTTCAAAGGCGACCATAGCCATAAAGAAGAAAAAATAAAACGTATTTTTAGTTATTATCCCAACCTAAAATTTATTTTGATAGGAGATAGTGGACAGCACGATGCCGAAATTTATTATAAAATGCTTCAAGAGTTTCCAGAACGAATAAAAGCAATTTATATTCGTGATGTAAGTGACAATGCTAGAGATGCAGAAGTAGACAAAATTGCTACCCAAGCAGAAAAAGAATTTAATGTTCCTTTTCAACTAATAGCTGATTCGGGTTTGGTAGCTTTGCATGCAGCCTCACAAGGATTTATTACAAAAGAATCTATTGAAAAAGTACAGCAAGCAAAAGAAGAAGATAAAAAAGCTCCTCTGACTTTGGAGGAAGCTGTTGTGAAAGGAGAGATTGAGGTGAAAAATTAAAACAAATAAAAGTCAGTAAGATAAAACAATTTCTTACTGACTTTTTTTATACTCTCAAAGATAAATGTATCTTGTATTTTCTAATTTCCAATCCCTAATTCCCAATCCCCAATTTCCCAAAAAATGAAATTTCCAAAGTCAGTAAACTATCCCCCACAAAAAAAAGCAAATGCAATAGCTAAAATTTTACAAGAATTATATCCAAATCCTGCTGTTCCATTAGACCACCAAGACGCTTATACTTTACTTATTTCAGTTTTGCTTTCTGCTCAATGTACTGACAAACGAGTAAATCAAGTTACGCCAATTTTATTTGAAGAAGCTGATACACCAAATAAAATGGTACAACTTACCACAGAACAAATAAAAAGTATCATTCGTCCTTGTGGGCTTTCAAACAATAAATCAAAGGCAATTCATAGATTATCAGAAATTTTATTAGAAAAATATAGTGGAGAAGTTCCTGATAAAATGGAGCTTTTGGAAGAATTACCAGGTGTAGGACACAAAACGGCTTCGGTTGTGGTTTCGCAATATTTTGGGCAGCCTGCTTTTCCTGTCGATACGCATATTCACAGACTGGCGTATCGTTGGGGACTTTCAAACGGAAAAAATGTAGTTCAAACAGAAAAAGATCTGAAAGCACTTTTTCCTAAGAAAAACTGGAATGAATTACATATTCAAATTATTTATTTTGGTAGAGAATATTGTCCTGCAAGAAGTCATAATCCATTGGAATGTCCGATTTGTAGTCAATATGGAAATATAGAATATCTTGATAAATATTTGGAAGAACAAGAAATGAAAGGGAAGTAGATTTCAATAAAATGTACTTATATCTATCAAATCTATATTTATAAAATTAGGAGATAAATGGTCAAAATCTTTATCCGTTGTTAGCAAAGTAGCTTTGAGTACAATAGCTGATGCTGCTATCCATAAGTCATTTTTGCCCATGTTTCTTGCACTCATTCCAATAGGAAGAGGGTTGTTTTTCAATTTTCCTTGACTATACGCATCAATAGTTCCATAATTTTGCACAACATCGATAGAAGTAGATTTGACAAGATTAAATCCTTTCAAAAGATTTTTGAGTAAAATTAATCTTTTTTGTCCCCATTGATTTTGCTTAGAAATTGAATCTATCTCCCCCAAAGTAATATGAGTATAGAAAAATGTATTATCAGTATTGGAAAAGTAATTTTCATCAAAGAACTCTGCGAAAATTCTACTCTTTACAAGTAAAATAAGAATATTTGTATCTAAAATGTAATTCATGGAGTAAGCATATTTAAAAGTTCTTCTATTGTTTGTTCATCATCATCTTCCAAAGCACCAAAAGAAGTTTTAGCTAATTCTCTATCTGTTTTTTGTTCTGAAATTTCTATACTTTTATCTGCTTTTTCATATTCATCATAGCTCATAATCATAGAAGAATCATCTAATTCTAAACTTTCATACAACAAAGAAGTATCAGAATCAATAAATTCTTCTTTTTCAGAATTTTCTTCTTCTATTTCTTGATATAAAATACCTAATCGATTTGCCAAAGCTATCAATAATTTTATATCTTGTTCCTCATTCGATTTAAAAACAATAGTTCGCATAATCTTATTATTAACACTATACAGAGATACTTTTTAGATAAATTATTTATTGAAGGTATTAAAAACTCACTTTAAAAACAAAAATATGAATCAAAAAGCAGACTGGAAAGTCATTGAGGAATTAGGTACTGAATCAAATACTATCAAATTTGAAGATATTACCTACAAAAAATCAAACGGAGTGGCTCGTATTGCCTTCAACCGTCCAGAAGTCAGAAATGCCTTTCGTCCACAAACAGTAACCGAATTATACAGAGCTTTTTTAGATGCTAGAGAAGATACTTCTATCGGAGTAGTTTTGCTTTCTTCAGAAGGTCCTTCACCAAAAGATGGAGTTTATTCATTTTGTAGTGGTGGCGACCAGCGTACACGAGGACATCAAGGCTATGTAGGCGAAGATGGAATGCCAAGACTTAATATTTTGGAAGTTCAGCGTCTTATGCGTTTTATGCCAAAGGCTGTTATTGCTGTTGTGAATGGTTGGGCTGTTGGTGGTGGACATAGTTTGCATGTCGTTTGTGATTTGACTTTGGCAAGTAAAGAACATGCTATTTTCAAACAAACCGATGCCGATGTAACCAGTTTTGATGGTGGTTATGGTTCTGCGTATTTGGCTAAAATGGTCGGACAAAAAAGAGCGAGAGAAATTTTCTTTTTGGGTCGTAATTATTCGGCACAAGAAGCCTACGAAATGGGAATGGTAAATGCTGTTATTCCTCACGAAGAATTAGAAGACACAGCGTATGAGTGGGCGCAAGAAATTTTAGAAAAATCGCCTACGTCTATCAAAATGCTCAAATTTGCTTTCAATTTAACCGACGACGGAATGGTCGGACAACAAGTTTTTGCAGGAGAAGCAACACGCCTAGCCTACATGACTGATGAAGCAAAAGAAGGAAGAAACGCCTTTTTAGAGAAAAGAAAACCAGACTTTAAAGATATTAAATGGATTCCTTAATTTTCAGTTACCAGTAATCAGTTATTAGTAACCAGTTGAAAAAATTTAGAATTCTGAATGTAGAGTTTAGAATTCTAAATTTTTTCGTAATTCGTAATTTTTAATTCGTAATTGATTGAACCAAGACTACTATAAAAATTATTATCACCTAGAACGAAATCATTGGTGGTTTGTGGTACGTTTAGAAATATTAAAACAAGAACTTCAAAAAATAGCTGTTTTAGAGAAAAAATCTAAACGAAAAATATTAAACATAGGAATTGCAACAGGAAAAACATCTGAAATGCTTTCTCAATTTGGAGAAGTAACTTCAGTAGAATATGATGCTGTTTGTGCCGAATTTGTACGACAAAAATTAAATATTGAAGTTATTGAAGGTTCGATTTTAGAATTATCTTTTGAAGAGAATAGTTTTGACTGGGTTTGTGCTTTTGATGTTATCGAACATGTAAAAGATGACAAAAAAGCAATTTCAGAAATGAATAGAGTTTGCAGAAATAAAGGTAAAGTTTGTATAACTGTCCCTGCGTTTCAAAGCCTTTGGAGTCATCACGATGAAATAAACCAACATTTTAAAAGATATAAAATGAATGAAATTTTAAATTTATTTGATTTGCAAAGTGAAAATATAGATAATACTTCTTCTTTCAAGATTCTTCGAAAAACTTATTTTAATTCTTTTTTATTCGTTCCTATTTGGCTTTTCAGAAAACTAAACTTTCTGATTCCTCAGCAGTTTATTCGAAAAGGTTCAGGTTCTGATTTTGAGATTTATAAAGAAAACCGTTTTTTAGATTCAATTTTGAAAGGAATTTTTAGAGCAGAAAAAAAAATACTCCAAAAGAATATTTCATTTTCCTTCGGAGTTTCTTTGTTGTTTTTTATTGAAAAGCAAAAATATAGAGATTAAAAATAGTATTCAAAAACTACTTTTTCAAACTTCCTTTCAAAACATCAATATTCCATTCATTTTCCTTCGCAATTTCTTGTAAAACTTCCATTTTCCAAGAGTTGGTAACAATTTCTATTCCATGCCAAAGAACATCATTTTTGTTTTTATTGGAAAGAATAAGCGATTGAACATTTAATCCTTTGTAGTCTGTAAGTGCATCACGCAGATTAGTAAAGATAATTTCTCGTTGATGAAGTATTCTCTGATGCTGTTTTTTCTCTTGATAATACTCTTCTTTTTCTTCTGCTCGTTTGTCTAATTCTCTAAAAAAACGATTTTTTCTATCTGATAAATCTATTTTTGAAAGCTCAAAAAACTCATCGGCACGTTTCTTAAAATGATGAGAAGAACCACGCAGAGTTTCCCATTCCTCTAATTTTTGAGGTGGCTTTACGACAAGTTCTGCCAAACGATTATTTGAAATTACTCTATAATGAGGACGATTTACATTTTTCGCTATTGCATCTCTAAGATTCCAATACATAGCGAAGCGAACAGTATTTTCTTCTGGAAATTTGTATTTAATAGCTGCTTTTAGAGCTGTAGCAGTATTTTTATTTTCCAAATTATTTCCATTATCTACACTTTTGTCTGTATTTTCCCTTCCAATTTCTTCTAATTTCTCTCTCTCTTCATCATACCATTTCCATCTATCTAATTTTTGAAGCTCTTTTTTTAGAATTTCAAAGAGTTCGAACAAATAAATTACATCAGTAGCTGCATAAATAAGTTGTGACTTTGAAAGAGGACGCTTTGCCCAGTCTGAAATCTGTTCTTGCTTTTCTAATTCAATGCCTAACTTTTCTTCTACAAGACTTTGAAGACCAATATCGTTACTAGACTTGAGCAAAAAACGATACATAAGAGCTGTATCCTGAATATTTTTGATAGAACAATTATAGACATCTCCTATCACAATCAAATCAGAAGAAGAGCTATGAAACAACTTTTCAACATTTGGATTTTCTAAAACAGAAAGTAAAGGCTTTATATTTCCTTCTAATTTGACAGTATCAATCAAATAAATTTTGTCTTTGTCATAAATCTGAACCAAGCACAAATGCCTACCATAATAATTATTATTATCATCGAATTCGGTGTCAATGGCAATTTGAGAACATTTTTCCCACTTTTGCGCCACTTTTTCTAGCTCTTCGATAGTTTTGATATAAATTGGATTGGGGATTTTTGGAGAACTTTTTTTTGCACCTAATTGATTACGTTGTAAATCACTTAATAAATCGCCTAATGAGTTGGTTGAATTTTTTGACATCTTTCTGTATGAACATAATAAACCCTAAGGGTTTTTGAAGAGATCCTTAGGGTTTAAAAATAAATAATATTATAATTTTGATAATTCTTGGAAAAGCTCTTTCTCTCTTGGAGATAAATTTTGAGGAAGCTCAACTTCAATTTTGATATATAAATCTCCAAACTGACCAGCTTGGTTATAAACTGGCATCCCTTTTCCTTTAATGCGAAATACTTTTCCGTTGGCAGTTTCGGCAGCAATAGGAAATAAGATTTTGCCTTTCATTGTCGGAACAGAAATCTTTCCTCCCAACATAGCCTCATACAAAGAAACTTTTGCTGTTGTATGCAAATCGTTTTCTTCTCTTGTAAAATCTTTATTTTCATCTATCTCAACAACTACTACAATATCTTCATCTTTTTCCCCCTTTGCTCCTAGTTTTAGTTTCTGACCATCAGCAATTCCTTCCTTTAGTTTTAAGCGAATACGATTTTTATTTACTGTAATTACTCGTGTAGTTCCTGCGTATGCTTCCTCTAAAGAAATACTTGTTTTGATTTCTTTTTCTTTGGGTTTTCTTTTTATTCCTGTTGTCTCTTTTTCGTTTTTAAAGATAGTTTCTCTTCCCAAATCAACCACATTTTTGAAAGCTTCACTCATGCGCTCTCTTGTGAAAAGGTCTTTAAACTCAAAGTCTTTTTCTTGTGTTTTTTGGTATGCACTTTTTGCTTTATCAGCAAATTTGCTATAGCTTCCCCAATTTTTGCCCATCAAATCATATTGCGCCCTTTTTGTTGGGTCACTCAAAATATCATGAGCTTCATTGAGATCTTTAAATCTTTTTTCAGCCAAAATATCATTTGGATTACGATCAGGATGATATTTTTTAGCAAGTTCTCTATATTTTTTTTTTATTTCTTCGGCACTTGCATTTTTTCGAAGACCAAGAATTTTATAATAATCTTTGTATTGCATGGTATGTATTATGTTGCTTGTGAGGACACAAGCAACGGCTATATTTTTATTTTTATGATAGACATCTTACCGTTTTTGGGTATTCGATTTCTGCCATTATTGATGTTTCACCAACGACAATTAATCTTTACCAGTCTGGCTTTCCTGTTTTACGTGGTTTCTTGCCTTTGCGTTGTTGTTGCTGTAAATATTGTGCTTCATTTTGCTTCATAGCATCCAAAATCTGTTCAGCTTTTTCTTGTGAAATATCCATATCTTTCAGTTTATCAGCAGCAGACTTTTGTTGTTGAGCTTGTTTTTGAGCATCTTTTTCTTCTTTACTTTGGTCTTGCTCTCTGTTTTCTTGTCCGTCTTGCTCATCCTGATTTTGGTCTTCTTCACTTTTTTGTTCGTCTTGTTCTTGCTGTTCTTGTTCTTCCTTTTGGTCTTCGCTTTTATCCTTTTGTTCTTGCTCCTGTTTTTGCATTTCAATTTCTAAAAGACGTTTCAAGAGTTCATAATCAAAACGAGCTTCTTCATTATACTCATCAGCACGAAGAGCATTTTTAAAATTAACTAAAGCATCTTCATAAATTTTCTTCTTGTCTTTGGGTTTGGTTTTTTCCGAACCTGCACGTTTTGCCTTCAAAATTCCTACTTGAAGGTTTGCAATGCTGCGTACTTTATCATTCTTGCTATTTACAGCTTGTGAATAATAGGTCAGAGCTGAAGAAATAGCAGACGTATCTTGCTGCTCAAAATAAGCATGTGCCAAATTAAGAGTAACTATTGGTTCTTCTAATTTCCAAATATTATTCATATAAAGAAGTTCTGAGGCTGCTTCTTTATAGTTTTTATCTTCGTATAACTGAGTAGCTTTTTTCTTTGCGCTATTGGTTTGGAATATATATACAGGATTCCACCACTCTTGACCAAGCGAAAGACCTAAAAAAGCGACTATCCAAACGAGTTTTTGCATGATTTTTTAATGAATGATTTCTGATTAACTAAACACAATTATTTTTTAATTTGCTTTGCAATTTCTTCTACAAATTCTTTTGATACTTTAGCATACTTTGCTATTTTTTCATAGGCTAATCCATCTTTGAGCATTTCCATAATGGACTCTACTGCTCTTTTTAGTTCTCCTTTAAGTTCTCCCTTTTCTTCCCCTTGTTTATAACGAACATCATCTTCAATATTATAAGTTAGTGCCATAGCTGTTATATGTTTAATAATTTGAGGTTGTAATTTTCTTAATTTAGATAAAACTTCTAACTGTATAACGGTCTTTTTTTGAATAGAGTTTTCAATTGGAAGGTCTTTTATCTTTTGAAGAATACTTTTAATGATAGTATCTGAATCTGTTTTTCCAAAATCTGCCAAAATAGCCAAAATAACCTCTTCTGGTTTATTAGAATTTAGGAATAATTCATAACTAAAATCCTGCATATTAATCACATCAAAACGAAAAGATAAATTTTTAGCTTCAATAATTTGTTTCATTTTGGCTTTTCCTGTTCCAATGAAAAAGACATACTGATGAACATCTAATTTATGTTTTCTATACAGAATAGCATAATATTCATTCATACGATGAGCCATATCTTTCTCATCAACAGTTTGAAATTCTATATGAAGGATAAAATCTTTTATTTTCTCCTTTTGTGATTTATCTGCAATCACCTTTTTCAAAAAATCAGGCTTTCGCTCTAAAGTAGTTTGTAAATCATTCGGAATTTCTCGTAAATTCTTAGGATTGATATTCAATAGCTTTTCAGCAAAAGGGATAATCAATTCTTCGATATTTTCCTTAAAGATTTTATCGTATTCCTGTGATTGATAACTCTGTTTTACGACCTCTTTTTTCTTCATTAAAAATAGAATTTAAACCCTAAGGCTCTTCGAAGACCCTTAGGGTTTAGAAATAAATTAATCCATAATAAATGGATAATCTTCTTGTTTATAAATATCTGTAAATGCTTCTTTTGCATCTGGGAAATCAGATTCTTCTGCAAATTTTACAGAGGCTTCTACTCTTTCCTTGATGTCTGCATCAATTTTATCCAAATCTTCTTGTGAAGCATATTTTTTTTCCAAAATAACATCTTTCACTTGCTCTATTGGGTCTTTTTTACGGTATTCGTTTACTTCTTCACGAGTACGATACTTTGCAGGGTCAGACATAGAGTGTCCTTTATAACGATATGTTCTGAACTCCAAAAGAGTAGGTCCTTCACCACTTCTAGCACGATCAGCAGCTCTTGCAACCGCTTCGTGAACAGCTTCCACACTCATTGCATCAACAGCTTCAGAAGGCATATCATACGATTCTCCAAGAGTTGATAAATCAATTACATTTGAAGTTCTGCTTACAGAAGTTCCCATAGCATAACCATTGTTTTCAATCACAAAAATGACAGGAATTTTCCAAAGCATTGCCATATTAAAGGCTTCATGAATTGCTCCTTGACGAACTGCACCATCACCCATATAACATATACAAAGGTTTCCAGTCTCGTTGTACATTTCTGCAAAACCAATTCCTGCACCGAGTGGAACTTGCGCTCCAACAATTCCATGTCCACCCATAAAATTGACCTCTTTGTCAAACATGTGCATCGAACCACCTTTTCCTTTTGAGCAACCAGTTTCTTTACCAAAAAGCTCTGCCATCACTGCATTTGGCGAAGTTCCCAAACCAAGTGGATGAGCATGGTCACGGTAAGCTGTTATCCATTTATCATCTTTTGTAAGTGCCGAAACTGCGCCAGCTACACAGGCTTCTTGTCCAATATACAAGTGACAAAAACCTCTGATTTTTTGCTGTCCGTAAAGCTGTCCTGCTTTTTCTTCAAATTTACGCATAAGCTGCATATCTTCGTACCATTTCATATAAACCTCTTTTGAAAAAGAAGATTCCTTTTTTGCAGGAGTTTTAGCAGTTGTTTTTTTTGCTGTTGCTTTACGAACTGGCTTTTTGGCTGTCGTTTTGGTTGTATTTTTTGCGTCGCTCATAATTATAAATTTATATAGAAGTTGGCGTTTGTGCTTTTTTGTGTCTATTTAGAATATTTTTTGCTAAAATCTAATTTAAATTGAATATAGATTTTATAGTAAGGCAAGTTACCAATTTTTTCAGAAAAACGATAATTTTGAATTCGTGGAATCATTTATTTAATAATTTTTCCATCTATTAATTGCTGAATATCTTTTGCTAATTTTTTATTATAATTTAAAAACATCAAATAATTCATCAAAAAACCAAGACTGAAAAAGATAGGTAGAAAGATGAAGAATCCAATAGAATCATAATAACTACTCATAAATGACCAGATAGCTGGTAGGCAACTTACACACACTAAGATAATAAATAAAATCATTCCTGTTTTGAAGTTATGATTTGGAAGAATCGTTACTCCTACAACTGTTTCTAATGGATTATTTGAGTTTTCTTCAACTATTCCATAAGCTGTGGGAGGATGGTCTTTGTTTCCTCTTGAACGTCTTCCAATTTCAAAACTATCTCCTTCTATTTTTCCATGATACGTCAAAGGAGGTCTGTCAAAAATAGATTTTCTTTTAGGCTCTGAACTAATTTTACTTTCTATTCTCTGTATTACCTTTTGAGGAGAAAGTGAGGTTTGATAAACTACCTCTTTGGTTGGAAGTAAAGAATCTAAGAATTTCATAAGTGAATTGGTTTTTCAAAAGAAATGTTTTATAGAGCTTATTTGGCTGTTGGTATCGCTTCGCTAAAACAGTAACAACGGCATTGAATATTTTATAGAGTTTTTGCTAGAAGTCTTCGGTGAGACGCAAATAAAGGAAAGTTGAAATAGCTTTTGATAATTTAATCAATAATTTATTAATACTGAAGTTTATTGTCATTTTTGATGTCTCACAGATACAAAAAAACCTGTCTATTTCAGAAAGAAATAAACAGGTTTCTATTTTTATAAAAGATTTAAACTCAAAAATTATGCAATTGTAATTCCGTCATTCAAATAAACATCTTGGATTGCATTAAGAAGTTCAACTCCTTCATTGAATGGTCTTTGAAATGCTTTACGTCCAGAAATAAGTCCAGAACCACCAGCACGTTTGTTGATAACTGCCGTTTTTACTGCCTCTGCCATATCTGATGCTCCAGAAGATGCACCTCCAGAGTTGATAAGACCAATTCTACCCATATAACAGTTAGCTACTTGATAACGACACAGGTCAATAGGGTTATCAGAAGAAAGGTCTGAATATACTTTTTTATGTGTTTTTGCAAAAGCGATATTATTAAAAGCACCGTTGTTTTCAGGTAATTTTTGTTTGATAATATCAGCTTGAATAGTTACGCCTAAGTGATTTGCTTGTCCTGTAAGGTCAGCAGCCACATGATAATCTACGCCATCTTTTTTAAAGTTGCTATTACGAGCATAACACCAAAGAATTGTAGCCATTCCAAGTTCGTGTGCTCTTTCAAAAGCTGCAGCTACTTCTTGAATTTGACGAGTAGATTCTTCTGAACCAAAGTAAATAGTTGCTCCAACAGCGACTGCACCCATATTCCATGCACTTTCTACCGAACCAAACATAATTTGGTCAAATTTATTTGGGTAAGTAAGCAGTTCGTTGTGATTGATTTTTACAATAAAAGGAATTTTATGAGCATATTTTCTTGACATTAAAGCAAGATTGCCAAAAGTGGTCGCAACAGCATTACAGCCTCCTGCAATAGCCAATTTTACAATGTTTTCTGGATCAAAATAATCTGGATTTGGTGCAAAAGATGCGCCTCCTGTATGTTCGATGCCTTGATCAACAGGAAGAATAGAAACATAACCTGTATTAGCCAAACGACCTGAACCATAAAGCTGTCCCAAACTACGCAAAACTTGTGGATTGCGATTTGAGTTAGTAAAAATTTTATCTACAAAATCAGGACTAGGAACGTGTAAACGCTCTTTTGAAATAGCAGGTGTAGAAAAATTAAGAAGAGTTTCAGAATCTTGACCTAGAAGTTCAGAAATACGGTCTGTAGAGAGGTTTGCAGTATGCACCATAATTATTTTGAGAAAAAATTAACAGAAAATGAATTTTGAATTTTTTAAAAGTGCTACAAAGGTAACAATTTGAATTCAATTTTGAATAAAATTAGACTGTAAAAATAATCAAAACTATAATCTATCTGTTGATTTGGGTATATTATCGACATCTTCCTCTGTATCAATAGGCTTTCCTGCCTCATTTGCTTCATTTCTCCAGCCATAAGGGTTGGTGTCAGCAGTAGCAATATTTTCATCTATTTCTCCATTTTCTATATCTTCTGAGTAGCTAACTGTTCCTTGTTGCCAACGAATGAGTTTTACTTCATCTTTAAACTTTTGTCTGTTGCCTTCAAAATATTCCACAATAAGGTCTGCTTTGTTTTGAGCTTCTAAGTCTTTGGTTTCACCGTTTTTATAGACGACTATGAATGTACTTGCCATAATTTTAGATAGTTTTGTTAAACGTTTTTTAATTTAATTACTAGATTTTCTATGTATTGATTAACTAAAGGTAAAATGATTTGTTTTTATTAAATTTCTAGGGTTGGTAGAGTATAAACTTCAAGGTAATTAAAGATGAAATACATTTTTTCTACTACATACATTACAGATTATAATTTTGCTTCATAAAGTTGTATCAAAAAACTATTATTCTACGTTGAGGTTGTAAAGAGAAAATATCAGAAAGAAAAACCAAATTTTATCACTTATGCGTACATTGAATTTATTTTTTGCGTTACTTTTTAGCCTGTTTTTTACAAAAACGCTTGCCCAAAATCAGATCGTTGCTTGGCAAACTACTACCTCAGACAAAGCTTCTCAAAAACATAGTGTTCATAATTATGACAATCAAGGAAGGTTAATGAGTGTTGAAGAACCTTTACAAGACCTAAAAACGAACTATATTTATGATACACTTGCTAGGTTGAAAAGACTTGACGTATATACAACAGAAGGAATTGTAAATGTAAAATATTTATATGGTTCAGAACCCACAACTATTATCACACATCCAGTTTGGGGAGAACAAAAACGAATTTCATACAAAGATGAAAGAGGAAAAATCACAGAAGAAAAAATCTATCACAATAAAGAACTTGTAAGGCGAATTTTGTATTCTTATACAGCTTTTGATAGTATTTTTGGTAGAGAAGTAGTTAATTTTTACGAACCTACAAAAGATGGCAAAATAACACCAACTTTAGGTTTTATTTTTAGAGGAAATAAAAAGATAAAAAACCCAGTCCATAAAAAATATATTACTTATTTTGATGAAAATACACGTCAGCGAACTAAAGAAGTCGTTTTTATAGATGACAAAAAGCCATTAGAAGATAAAATTTATACCTATACAAAAGGAGTAAATAATCAAGTTTTGCTTCAAAAAACACATTATACTCATTACGAAACTAATGTTCAAACTGTCGTTTTTTATTCGTATCAAGAAAAAACAAATGCACCTACTTTTGTCAGAACTGAAGTGAGAGAAGGAGAAAATTTACTTTCCTATTCTAGTTTAGAATATATTTATCAAGATGGAACATTATGGCAAATAATCAATCAAAATTTTATGAGTCCGTTTGCTAAGTCTGAAATAAAAACAAATTCTACAAATAATACTTTTACCAAAAAAGTATCTATTTTTAAAGATGCCAAACTGATAAGAGAACGTCATTACGAAGGCGAAACACTAAGTAAGACGATAGATTATCAATACACAAAAGTATGATAAAAAGAGTAGAGTTTTGTATCTTTGTCTAAAAGAAGCAAATGCCTTAAAAGGTGTTTGAGAATATAAAATTACTTAAAATAGACAGCTTTAAAACTGTCTTCTTATATATATGATAGAATTACCAGTTATAAATATAAACGAAAAAAATAAAACTCCAGAAGAATTAAATGGCAAAAAACCTGATTGGTTACGTGTCCGTTTGCCTGTTGGAGAAAATTACAAACAAGTAAATGAGCTTGTGAGTAAACATAAATTACATACTATTTGCCAAAGTGGAAATTGTCCGAATATGGGCGAATGTTGGGGGGCAGGTACAGCAACTTTTATGATTTTGGGAAATGTTTGTACTCGTGGTTGTTCTTTTTGTGCTGTTCAGACAGGAAGACCACCTGAATATGATACTGATGAGCCAAGAAGAGTAGCTGAAGCAATCAGTCTTATGAAAGTCAAACATGCTGTTATTACTTCTGTAAATCGTGATGAACTCAAAGATAGAGGGGCAGAAATTTGGCACAATACCGTAAAATTTACAAAAGAGCTTTCTCCATCTACAACCATAGAAACGCTTATTCCAGATACAAAAGCAAACTGGGAAGCTTTAGAAGTAATGATTTCGGCAGGACAAGAAGTGGTTTCTCATAATATAGAAACAGTTGAAAAACTTTACAAACGTGTACGTCCACAGGCTCGTTATGCACGTAGTTTGGAACAAATTAAGCGTACAAAAGAATACGGAAAACGTACCAAAACAGGAATTATGGTAGGTTTGGGAGAAACAAACGAAGAAGTTTTGAAAACAATGGACGACCTTGTAAAAAATGGTTGTGATATTCTGACAATCGGACAATATATGCAGCCTACACGTATGCACCTCGCTGTTACTGAATATGTTCATCCTGAAGTTTTTGACTTTTACAGAGAAGAAGGCTTAAAAAGAGGTTTAAAATATGTAGAATCGGGTGCTTTAGTTCGCTCTTCCTACCACGCCGAAAGACACGTAAATGTGTAAACTATATTTTCTGAATAAAATTTATAAACAGTCTTTTTATTTTAAAAAAGGCTGTTATTTTTTATAAAAAAATCATTAATTAAGATTACAAAAAAAAATGCAAAAATCAATCTTACTTCTCTTTAGTCTATTTATTTTTCTTACTTCTTGTAATGAAACTAAAAAAACTGAGGAAACCTCTACAAATACGAAAGTTGTAGAAGAAAATACAGAATATACTATACATCAAAAAATAGAGAAACTTGAAGCTCAAGAATTTAGTAATAAAATGACTGAATTGAGAGTTTATAATATTGTTGATGTCAGAACGCCAAAAGAATTTGATCAGGCAAGTATTCCGAGAGCCAAAAATATAGACATTAATGCAAGTAATTTTGAAGAAGTTTTAGATAAACTAGAACGAATTAAACCATTACTCATTTACTGTAAATCAGGTGGGCGTAGTGCAAAAGCTGTAGAAAAAGCAAAAGAAATGGGTTTTGAACGCATTATCGAATTAGATGGTGGAATGGAAAGTTGGAAAGCAGCTAAAATGGAAACTGCACACGCTATTTAACAATCAAAAATTATTTTTCCCTACAAAAAACAAACATAAAATGAAAAATATATTCTTTCTTCTAATCATCATTAGTTTATTATTTTCTTGTACCAATAATACAGTTGAAAATAAAAGTTCTACAGAAAATATTTCCACTTAAAAAATAGAAAAGTTAATACCTCAGGATTTTGCAGTTGAAATGACAGAGTTGAAGAATTTTAATCTCATTGATGTCAGGACACCTCAAGAATATGAACAAGGAAATATTTCTAAAGCAAAAAACATTAATTTTAATGATACTAGTTTTGGAGAAGAATTGAATAAGTTGGAAAAAAATAAACCACTTTTTATCTACTGCAAATCAGGTGGACGTAGTGCAAAAGCTGTAGAAAAAGCAAAAGAAATGGGCTTCGAACATATCATTGAACTAGATGGAGGAATTGAAAGCTGGAATGATGCCAATGTAGAAACAACTCATGGCATTGAATAAATAATTTTTTCAAGTTTATCTTTATAATAGAAGCAAGTGAAATCAAGTAGGTTAGAAGCGTTTAGTGATGGTGTTTTGGCAATCCTTATCACCATTATGGTTTTAGAGATGAAAGTTCCGGCAGAGGCTGCTTTACACGATTTGGGTGAAGTATATACTATTTTTTTAAGTTATATTTTGAGTTTTTTATATTTAGGGATTTATTGGAACAATCATCATCATCTATTTCAAGCTACTGAGTATGTAAATGGAAAAGTGCTTTGGGCAAATCTACATTTGCTTTTTTGGCTTTCTTTGATTCCTTTTGCTTCTGGTTGGGTAGGAAGAACTAATTTTTCAGCTGTTCCAAGTGCCTTATATGGAGTGGTTTTGTTTATGAGTGCTGTTGCTTATTTCATTTTGCAATATTTGATTCTCAAAATTCATGGGAAAGACTCAGTATTGAATAAAGCTATTGGAAAAAACTATAAAAGTAAAATTTCACTAGTTTTGTATGCTCTTGCCGTTCCTCTTTCTTTTGTAAGTCAATGGATTTCTATTTCTATATATTTAGGTGTTGCTTTTTTATGGATTGTTCCTGATAAACGAATAGAAAATACACTTTATAAAGAAATAAGAAAAAATCAAGAGGAAGGGAATGACAAAGAAATAGAGAATATTTCTTAAAAATAAATTTATAAAATAGGAGTAAAGAAAAATGCAAGAAGAACAAGGAATATTTTCACAAGGAAAAGTAATTTTGATAGACAAACCTCTTACTTGGTCATCGTTTGATGTAGTAAACAAAATCCGTTATGCTATCAAAAAATATGAACAAAAGAAAAAAGTAAAAGTCGGACATGCAGGAACGCTTGATCCTTTAGCAACAGGTTTACTAATTCTCTGTTCGGGCAAAATGACAAAGCAAATTGAAGATTTTCAAGGAAAAGAAAAAGAATATGTTGCTCAAATTACTTTTGGATTTACGACAGCTTCTTATGATTTGGAATCAGAATTAGAAAATCAAAAAGAGGTTTCTAATCTTACCCTAGAAAAAATTGAAAGTGCATTAAAAGACTTTCAGGGAGAAATAGACCAAATTCCACCTATTTTTTCGGCTGTTCAAGTAAATGGAAAAAGAGCCTATCAATCTGCCCGAGAAGGCGAAGAAGTCAAACTCAAATCAAGAAAAGTAACAATTTCAGAATTAGAAATAATAGCCTCCAATTTATCAGAAAATGAAGCAATTATTTCTTTGAGAATTGTTTGTAGTAAAGGAACTTATATCAGAAGTTTAGCTCATGACTTAGGACAAAAATTAGAAACAGGCGCACATCTTTCAGGACTTCGTCGTACAAAAATAGGCGACTTCAACGTTGAAGAAGCACAGACCATTGAGCAGTTTTTGGAAGAGTGGAAGCCAAAAGCAGTAAAAGAATAATTATAAAAAATAATTTAACTATTTCAAGTAGTTTTTTTGTGGGTAGATACTTTATTTGTACTTATATTTGTAATTATTTGATTTTTTATTGAATTTTTTGCGTTATAGTATTTTAAAATAGGTTAGTTTGAAGTTTCTTTTTCTAACCGTTTTTAGTAAAACTGACCAAAAAACTAACATAATCTTTGTTGGTATTTTAGCTTAACAATACCAATAAACAACAATAACCTCTATTTCTTGCTAGAAAAAAAAAACGAATTTTTAAATTATGATACAGGAAAAATTATATGAATTGAGAAATTCATTTTTGCTTTATATTGAAGATAGAGGACTTACAGTTTTGATGCGTCCTTTTACTACCCTTTTTCAAATTGCATTTTCGATGTGGACGTTCTTTAATTTTTTTTGGATTATGGTCGTTTGTGCGCCTTTTATTATTATTCCAATCTTGATTGATGAGAAGAGAGGTGGAACTTTTGCTTTTAAAATCATGAAGATTTGGGGATTTAGTTTCAGCTTTTTGAGTGGAATTATTTATAAAATAAAAAACAAAAAAACACTTCAAAAAGATCAACCTTATATTTTTGTAGCTAATCACAATTCATTTTTAGACTCACCAGCTATTACTCTTGCTATTCCAAATCAGTTTAGAGCTTTAGGAAAAATTGAGATTTTGAAAATGCCTGTTTTTGGTCTAATATTCAAATACATTGGTGTTATCGTTGATAGAAGTAGTATGGAAAGTAAAAGGCGTAGTCTAAGACAAGTAAAAGAAAAACTAAGAAAACAGATTCATGTAATGATTTTTCCAGAAGGAACAATGAATAATTCAGGGCATGATATGTTGCGTTTTCATGAAGGAGCTTTCTTAGTTGCTATCGAAACCCAAACTCCTATTGCGCCTATTGTAATAAAAAACACACGAAAAATGCTTCCTAAAAATAGTTGGAGAGTAAAAGCAGGATTTGTTGAAGTAGAATTTTTAGAACCTATTTCTACTGAAGGAATGGCGATTCAAGACCTACAAAAACTCAAATTGCAAGCCTTTGAAATGATGCAAAATGCTTATCTGAAAAATTAAATAATTTATGAAAATCTATCTTACACCTGGACCATCTGAAAATTATTTTATAGTAGAAGAAGCTATAAAAGAAGCCTTACAAAAAAAAATAACGGCAATTTCGCATCGTAGTAAAGATTTTAAAGCAATTTTTGAGCATACAACTACACAGCTTAGAGAACTTTTACAAATTCCTGATAATTTTTCTATTGCCTTTACAGGTTCTGCCAATGAAATTTGGGAACGAATTCTTCAAAATTGTGTAGAAAAAGAAAGTTTTCATTTAGTAAATGGGTCTTTTTCAAAGAAATTTTATCAGTTTGCTGAGCAGCTCAATCTTAGCCCATCTAAATATGAAGTTGATTTTAGTGAGGGTTTTTTAGTAGAAAATATTGGTGTTTCTGATTCTGCTGAGCTTATTGCTGTTATTCAGAACGAAACAAGCAGTGGTGTTCAGTTTCCCATCGAAAATATTGCAAAGATTAGAGAACTAAACAAAGACAAACTTATCGTTGTCGATGCTGTTTCTTCATTGCCTTACGCCAATCTTGATTTTTCTGTAATAGATTCTGTTTATTTTTCTGTACAAAAAGGTTTTGGTGTTCCTGCTGGATTAGGTGTTTGGGTTTATAATCAAAAAATGATTGATAAAGCTCAACAATTAGAAGCTAAAGGTAAAAGCATCGGAACATATCACTCTCTTTTAGAACTTGACAAATATGCTCAAGACAATCAAACTCCTGAAACGCCAAATGTTTTAGCCATTTTTGTATTGGGAAAAGTAATTGAAGCAATGAATAGAAAGGGAATTGCAATGATTCGAAGAGAAACTGATTATAAAGCAGAATTATTGTATCATACTTTAGAGCAATCTGAGTTTTTATCGCCTTTAGTAAAAGAAAAATCTCAACGCTCTAAAACAGTTATTGTAGCAAATGTAGAGAAAGGAACTTCTTCTGATGTGGTTGCTTTTTTAGAAAAAAAGGGAATTATAATTGGAAAAGGATATGGGAATTTTAAAGATTCTCAAATCCGTATTGCTAATTTCCCAACTCATTCTAAAGAACTCATAGAACAGGTAGCTGATTTCTTGATGGAATATGGCAAATAAATAATGAAGTCTAAATTTTTAATTCTTTAGTAAAATATATAAATTGTAGTGATAAACAAATTCTGCTTTGATTAATCAACTACTACTATTTATATTAATTTTTATAATATGCCTTTATTTGAAGAAAAACACCTTACTATTCATCATGACGAAGATACAAATTGTATTCATATGCAATGGATTGGTTTTGCCACTTCCCAAAAGTACAGACACGGAATGAATACAGGACTGGAGAAAGTGAAAGAAAAAGAAGTTACTAGGTGGCTTGCAAACATGGCAGAAATGGGAGCTATTACGCCAGAAGACCAAAAATGGACAAATGAAGATTGGTTTCCTCGTCTTTTAGAGTCTGGAATCAGAACGGCTGCTGTGGTGATGTCAAAAGATGTTTTTAATCAACTTGCTGTCAAAAAGATAGGAGAAGAGATGACTGATAATAATTATACAATGCAATTTTTTGATAATCTTGAGGAAGCAAAAGAGTGGTTAAAGAACTATCAAATTCAAGACAAAGAAACTGTTATGGCAGAACAAAAACAGGAAGAAGCCTAAACAAGAATTGATAATAAAATAACATTTTTCAACAAAAAACAGTATTCTCTGAAATGGAATACTGTTTTTTTTATTTAGCTTGAATTATAAATTACAAGTAGCTAAGATTTACTCAGATGAATAAATCTGTTATAGACCACTTTAAATATTTACTGTTTCTCGTTTTCGTTTTACTTTTCTATGTAAAAAAATGGCTAAACTACTTGCTGTCAGAACAATGATAGGAACTAACCAATTATCAGATAAATAGCCCATTTGTCCGATAAAAGTAAAAATAAACACAAATAAAATATTCAAAAAAATCACAATTCCTACAATATAATAATGACTACAACCAATGTCTAAAAGCAAGTGATGAATATGATTACGGTCAGGTGAAAGAGGCGAACGCCCAGACAAAGCTCTCAGCATAAAGACACGAATGGTATCAAAAAGAGGATAAACCATCAGAGCAGAAAGCAAAGCCAAAGGAGCAACAATATGTAACTCGCTTGTTTCAGGTAAAGCTGCATTTTTATTCAGAAAAATAATTAAAAGACCAGTAGCTAAAAAACCAAGCATTAAAGAGCCTGTGTCGCCCATAAAAATTCTGGCAGGACTGTAATTATAATACAAAAAACCTCCTACACTTCCCAAAACAGCCAAGCACATAGCCGAAAGGGCAAAACTACCCTCTAAGGCAAACCAAAGTCCGAAGAAACTAAAAACAATTAAGGCAACCGAACCTGCTAATCCATCAATTCCATCAATTAAATTAAAAGCATTTGTAATTACAATGACTATAAAACCAGTAACTAAATAGCTAAAAATGATATGTAATTCATATACTCCCAAAAAACCATATAGAGAATAAATACGAATATCTCCAATTAGAAGTACAGCTATTGCTACAAATTGCCCTATCAATTTCCAAAAAGCACTCAAAGGTAAAAAATCATCTCGCATACCTACTACTACCATAACCAAGACAGCACCAAGTAAAAATTCCATATTCAGCGTCATATCTACAAAAGACCATACTAATGTAGAAATAATAAAACCAAAAAAAATTCCTACTCCTCCAAAAGAACAAATTTTACCAGTATGAACTTTTCGTTCATTGGGTACATCGTGTATGTTGCGAGCATTAGCAATCTTGATGATTTCGGGAATGAGGAGTAAACAGACTGCAAAAGCAGTACCTAGGCTAAGAAGTAATTTAATCCAAGTCATAATGAGGTTATTAGATAATGATTTTGATAAAAAGTGAGATGTTATCTGTTCAAATTCATTTTAATTAAATAATAATTCTTTAGGTGTAACGTGTATTTATTTTTTGATAAATAGAGTTAGGAATAGCCTTTTTAGAATCTTTTGTCATATCTAGTTTTTCGTTTGTGCCTTGTTGAGATGGTATCAAGTTTTTGGATATATATACTTGTTTTTCATCTTTCTGTAAAAAATCAAACTGCCAATCTAACAAATTATTTTTCCAAAGATACGCCAAACCAATTACTAATATAAGAATAAATAATAACCCTTCTGTGAACGCATATATTTTCCAACTACTTTCTATTGCTTGTAATTTAGAATCGATCAAGATTTTTGACCAAGGAAATAAAAATATAATTTCTACTTCAAAGAGTACAAAAACTAAGGCTATCAAATAAAAACGAATATTAAACTTACCCCAACTTCCAATTACAGTTTCTTCTCCACATTCATAAGTAGATAGTTTTTCTTTTGTTGGATTATGGGGGCGAAAGATTTTTCCAATGCTCAAAGAAATTAAAGCAAAAAAAGCTCCTATAATTAAAAAAAGTAAAACTAAACCAAAACTAGAAACAGAACAAAGCATATAGAATTAATTATAAAGTAGAGAAAAATTATTATTTCGACCTGTTCATAAATTTTTATTGGTTCAAAATTAGTCCTTGAGCCTATATCCTAATCTTGTTTTGGTGCGAATCATTTCTTTTACTGCGTCCATATCTGAAACAGAATCAAATGATTTTTTTGGAACAACATACACAATATGCCTATTTTGATAAATAAGCAAATAATGTTTGAATTCTCTTATTTTATATATTCTTCGCCAAGTAAGAGTGGTATGACTCTCTAAAGTAACTACTTCTATGCGTTCAGGTTCAAAATAAAATGTAGTTAATTCTGAAAGAGAAGGATTTTTTTCGAAATAAGTCTTTGTCCTCAAATAAGTAAGGATGGGTAAAACTAAAAATAAAACCACCATCAAACTTAAAAGTAAACCAAGTTTTAGGTCTGAGTCAGCCCATTGTCCATCTGTAATACGTTTTTCTAAAAGCATTACGATGAGCATGGTCGCTAAAAAAATACTCAACCAAACCATTTTGCTACGTAATAATAGCGAAAAATTTAGTCGAAGATATTCTTCAAAATTGAGCTTTGCCTTTACTTCTATTATTTTTTCTTTTTCTTCTTTCATACTACAAATAACGCTTTTTTTAAGCAAAAATAAAGAATAGAATACCAAAAAATCAAAACATTTTAACTTTCAAAAGTTATTTATGCTCAAAAACATAATTTTTTTCTTATTCTATTTCATAAACTGCACGAACAGGATAATGATCTGAAAAGGGAACTTCTCTATGAGTATTAAAGTAAATACAATCTAACTTTTCACTATCGTAAAACTGATTGTCTATTCTAAGAAAAAATAATTTCCCATTGAAAGTAAATCCTGTTCCTAATCCTTTACTCTCAAAAGAATTTTTGAGGTTTCTACGAAGTTTGAAATAGGTATAACTATAAGGCAAATCATTCAAATCGCCACACAAAATAACTGGATATGGACTTGTTGCTATATGATTGATAATAGTCTGAACCTGCTGCGCTCGCATAGAAAAGCCTCTTTTGAGCCGTTTGCCTGCATACCAAAAAGTTTGTTCGGGCTGGTCTATGAGTTGAAGTTCATTTTGATTGATACTCATTGATTCTAAATGAACATTATAAATTCTGATTGTATCTTTTCCTTTTACTATATCAGCGAAAATAGCACCATTATCAGTCCTAACTCTAAAAGGAACTTCTCCTTTACTTATAAATGGATATTTTGAAAAAATGGCTATACCAAACTGTCCCTTATTATGATTAGCAGAGGTATAACGAACATGAAAGTAATAGGGATTGTCTGAATCTTGTGCTGATAATTGTTCTCTAGTATTAAACGTTTTGGCACTTTCTGAATTATAAAAATCTTGAATACATTTTATCTCTGAAGTGTCATTTTTTATCCACTTAATTGTGTTTTTTGTTATAGTATGCTTATTATCTCTCTCTTGATAGACATCAAATTCTCGTACGTTATAAGACAAAATAGATAAAGATTTTTTTTTGCTTTCTATATTCTCTTTCCAAACTCCTCCCAAACTTATGCTGGCTTGCCAAAATGGAAAACCTATAATCAAGACAAATAAGGAATAAAGTGCGTACCATCTTTTGCGCCACCACCAAAGAAAAACAAAAAATACATTGGCTATTAAACAAAAAGGAATAAGCATTGATACAAAACCTGAAATCCAAAAATATTCAGGGGAAACAAGAACCGATAAATAAGAAATTACCGAAATTACCAAAATAAGACTATTGATAAAACGAAATGTACGACGTGCATTTCGTCTGCGCCAAGAGTCATATTTTACTTTTCTTCTTCGTGAACTACGAGAACGGTTTGTAGAAGGCATAGAAAACTTTTACAGCTTATTTTTTAGATAGGATAAATGTCTGTTTTATAGAATATACATTTTTTTTGAAGTTTATAAAAGTAGAACGTAATGATTTGGTTTTACGTTGAGGGTTTTTGGTTATTTTTTTAGAAATTATCTAATTAGGTATCAGCCAAGGAATACCAAATTTTCCTTCTTTTACATAAATGCTAATACTATCTTTTCCTTCTAATTGTTGATATTTCTCTTGAGAAATTTTTATTTTGTTCATATCAGAAGTTTCATGCCATTTTTCTACCTTCAAACTAAATAAGATTACTTTTCCAGAATACATTTCTCTTTTTAGAATTTTAGCTTTATACATTTTTGGTATTGATTCATCATACAAAAAATTTCCTATTCCAATTGCTCCATATCCAAAAGCAGTAAAAGAAAGTAAAAAGAACAAACCTTGAAAATAAGTTTTTAATTGTCGGAAATTAAACTCTCTGCTTGTCATTATAAAAAAGGTAAGAAAAAAGCCTATGCTAAGACTATATAACAAAATAGTAGTATAGTAGTCTAATAAATTTACATCAAGCATAAATCGTATTAATAAACTCATTCCAAGTAAAAAAAAGATTCTTCTTATATATGGTTTATCTTCTTCCTTGCTTGAATAATTAATAAATTCAGTTGAAATCTTAGGAAGAATAATACCTATAATAGTAAGTAAAACAGCTAAAATAAGGACATGTTTATAATTACTGAGAAAAGAGATTTTATAAATAAAAGGGTAGAAGAATAACCAACCTATACTAAAAAAAGATAAAATATTATATATAGAAACAATGTATTTAGCTCTCTTTAGTTTTGTCTTATAAGATTCTGAGGAGGTAATATCATTATTATCAAAATTAGTTGTGTTGTCTTCACTCAAATTTGAAAAAAGTCTATCGGAAAAAGCATTGAATTTTTTGATAAAATCACTTTCTTCTTGTGGTAGTTCATCTAAATTTGTGAAATTTTGCTGTAACCATCCATATATTTTATCAATACCTTCAGTATATATGGAAATGGATATTTTTTTCTTATTAGAGTAAATATAAACGTAGCTTGGAGTTATTTTAAAACCTCTAATTTCATCAAAAGAAAATGAACGATTAGTAGAAGGTAATTTTAGTAAAATTGTATTTTCTGTTATGATAACTCTATAATAGAAAGAATGTACTATTAGTACTAGACTCATAACAAAAAATGGTACTAATAAAATTGAGAGATACATGGTTGGTTTCCAAAGTTCTGCCCTAATTAAAAAAATATAGGGTATAGTACTCATAGTCATACCAACTAAACCTATTAAGAAGGTGTGTCTACTTGCTTTTTTAACTAATTTATAAGTTCCTTGTACATTTTCCATGTAATAATTCTATTATTCAAATTTTACTCAACAGCTTCCTCTACTAATGTACTATCTTTTTCAGGATAACGCTCATAATAAGGTGTAGGACAATAATAACGACGTTTTATTTCGACAGAAGGCTGTAAAAAAGGAGCTTTTCTGATTCCAGAAGTTTTATCAGCATAAAGGCTTTGCATATAGAGTCCAAAAATAGGAAGTGCTGTCTTTGAGCCTTCTCCTACATCGGAGGTACGGAAACGAATAGCTCTGTCTTCTCCTCCTACCCAAACACCAGTTACCAAATCTCTTGTTACACCCATATACCAACCGTCTGCAAAATTGGAAGAAGTTCCTGTTTTACCTCCTACATCATTGTTATTTCCCAAAATGCCATACGACCACAGACCTAATGATGTTCCGTGTGGTTCTTGTGTACCTCCTTTGAGCATATAACCCATTAGCCAAGCTGATTCTTTGGATAAAGCACGATGAGATTCGCCATGAAAATAATGAAGGGTTTTGCCATGTTTGTCTTTTACTTGCCATAAAATCTGAGGTTCTTGCCACATTCCCCCATTCATAATTGTTGCATAAGCTCCAGCCATTTCGAAGAGCGATACATCACTAGAGCCTAATCCAATAGAAGGAACTTCTGCTAAAGGTGAAGTAATTCCCATTTTTTTAGCATAATGAGCAACAGTTGTCCAACCTACTTTCTCGGTTAGTTTGGCTGTTACAGTATTTATCGAACGCCCCATAGCATGTCTTAAAGTCATATTTCTATTGGTGTTTGTCCAGTCGGCATTATGAGGTGTCCAAATTTTCTGTTCTCCATTTTCTTCGTATCTAATGATTGGATTTGTATCTAAAATAGTATCACAAGGGGACATATTCAGCGAATCAATAGCTGTTGCATAAACAAACATCTTGAAAGTCGAACCAGGTTGTCTTTTGGCTTGACGCACTTGGTCATACTTGAAATATTCAAAATCAAGTCCTCCTACCCATGCTTTTATGTGTCCACTATAAGGATCTAAAGAAATCATTCCTGCCCTCATAATTTGCTTATAATATTTTATAGAATCAATACTAGAAAGTGTAGTGTCTTTTCTATGACTTATATTTTCCCAACTAAAAACCGTCATTTTTTTAGGTTTTTCTAGCAAAATTTGAATAGAATCGCTTTGTTTTCCATATTTTTCTACTAAATATTTGTAGTAATCTGTTTTGGCTATATTATTCTCAATATAATTTTCAATTGGTTTTTTGTTACTATCTGTCCAAGGAACTAAACCTTTCCATTGCTGATGAAATTTTTCTTGAAGAACAGGCATTTGTTTGGCTATGGCTGCCTCTGCATGGGCTTGAATTTTGGAATCAATGGTAAGGTAAATTTCTAATCCGTCTGCATATAAATCATATCCGTTTTTATCACACCAATTTTTCAACTTTTGTGTGACATAGTTTTTATAGTAGGTGCTATTTCCTGTTTCGGCTACTTCATAAAAAATAGTTAAGTCTAAAGGTAACTCTTTAAGAGAATCTACTAAGTGGCGAGTTAGATACTTATATTTTCTCATCTGATTCAAAACCGTATTTCGTCTATTTATTGCCTTTTCAGGATTACGAAGAGGATTATAAGTAGAAGGAGCTTTCAAAAGACCAACTAGTAGAGCTGATTGATGAATTTCTAAACTATCAGGAGAAGTAGAAAAATATTTCTTTGCTGCTGCATGAAGTCCAAAAGTATTATTTCCAAAGGTAACTTCATTGAGATACATTGTCAAAATCTCACTTTTTGTATAGGAACGCTCTAAACGAACAGCCATAATCCATTCTTTTGCCTTTGCTACAATGGTACTTAATAGTCCTTTATCGCCTAGTTTTCCTACGTTTTCTTGCGAACGAGTATCAAACATATTTTTAGCGAGTTGCTGACTGATTGTACTGCCTCCTCTGTTATCTCCTTTTAAAAGAGCTAAGAAAATACCAAAAGTAGCCTCTGCATCAATACCTGAATGATTTTCAAAACGAGCATCTTCGGTAGCCAAAAGAGAAAAGATTGTCATTGAGTCTATATCTTCATATTTTAAAGGTGTTTTGTTCTGACTATAATAACGAGCTACTTCTATGCTATCAGCTGTATAAACGACAGAAGGTAAAGGCGTTTTTGGATTCTCAAGAGCTTTCAAAGATGGAATTGTACCAAAAAAGCCAAACCAATTAAAAGCAATGGCAGCAAAAAATAAGATTATACTCATAAGTCCTATGCCTGTTATCCACCACAACACACGACAAAAACGTATTATCTTCGATTCTCCTCTTGGAAAACTGAATAATAAACGCAATTTATTTGCTGATTGCTTTAAAATTGAAAGGTAGTTTTTCATTTAGGTTTTTAGCAAAAAAAATATTTTTAGAATCAATACAGTAAAATTACATTTATAAATTAGAATTAACAAAATGACTTTGTTTTGAAATGGGGACAGTTAAAATTATTTATATAAGTTTTGTACCTTTGCACCATGTTATTTTTTAAATAGAAAGATATTAAAAGTTATGAGTCATTCTAATCAGGATATACAAACTAAAAACATCATCATTGCCATTGATGGTTACTCAGGCTGTGGTAAGAGTAGCACTGCAAAAACTGTCGCTTCTCGTTTAAGTTATGCCTATATTGATACAGGAGCTATGTATAGAGCTGTAACACTCTATTTTTATCGTCATCGTATCGAACATACAGACAAAGAACAGGTCAGAAAAGCACTCACTTCTATTTTATTAGAATTTAAGTTTGATGAAGAAACTAAAAGTAGCCATATTTTTTTAAATGGCGAAAATGTAGAATCACTTATTCGTCAAATGCACATTTCAGAGCGTGTAAGTCAGGTAAGTACGATTGCAGAAGTGCGTCATTTCTTGGTGGCACAGCAGCGTTTGATGGGAAATAACAAAGGTATTGTTATGGATGGAAGAGATATCGGAACAGTTGTCTTTCCTAATGCAGAGCTTAAAGTATTTATGACGGCACAAGTGGCTACTAGAGCTTTACGTCGTCAAAAGGAATTGGAAGGTTTAGGACAAAATGTAGAGCTTTCTGAAATCATTAATAATCTTGAAAAGCGAGATTTGATAGATTCTACTCGTCAGGAAAGTCCTCTTCGTAAAGCTGATGATGCTATTGAAATCGATACTACCAATTTAGAATTTGAAGAGCAGGTGGAGAGAGTTTTAGAGTTAATGAATGAAAAAATATTTAAAACTATAAGTTAATGAAAAGCTTGTTCTTTAATACTGTAGCTTCATATGAGGATATGTTAGCTGAAACAGCAGAATTGGTTAAACTAGAAAAAGAGAAAGGTAATGAAATCTATTTTATAGGTTGTAATGCAAGTATAGATCACTGTTTTGCCATCAAAAATAAGGAGTCTCATATCACTTGTATCAAATGTCAATATCAACAAAGAACAATTCTAAAAGATTTACAAATAGGAGAGAAGAATATGTTTTTTTTAAAGAAAAATACAGCCAAACCTTATCCTTTCGAAGCCTCAAAACATATAGAAGAAGTAAAATCTTATACCTATAGAGATATAAATTTAGGAATAGGTATTGCTTCCTCTTTTATTTCTTCTACAAGAGATGTAGATGCCGATATAAAGGACAATAAAGAACTCTTAAAAGCCATAACAAATACAGCCCATACAATAATTGATTCGATAATTCCAATATTTGAGGAGGTAAAACCTGATAAGGTATATTTTTATAATGGAAGAGTTGTAGAGTATAGAACTGTTTTAGAATATTGTAAAAATCAAAATATACCTTTTACCACTTATGAGGTAGGAAGTACAATTAATAAATATACAACTTTTGAAAATACATTGCCTCACGATACTAATTTAAGTGGACAACTTGCAGTAGATTTTACTAATAAAAATCCTAAAGAATCTCAAGAAAAAGGAACAGATTGGTTTATAAACAGAAAACAAGGAAGCGTTGCCAAAGATAAAATAGATATTAATTATATTGGACATCAAAAGAAACATAAATTACCAGAAAGTTTCCAAAAGTATAAAGAAGACGGAAAACATATCATTTCTATTTTTAATTCATCAGAAGATGAAATAGCTTCATTAGGCAATGATATTTGGAAAACGTATGGAAGACAGAGTGATATTATGAATCAAGTAATAGAAGACTTTAATAAAAATAATCCAGACTATGTTTTCTATATCAGAGTACATCCGAATCAAAAAAACTTAATTGATTCAGCTGAAGTTCAAAAAATAATTCAGATACCTCAAAAATATACTAATGTAGAAGTTATTCTTCCAGCCGAAGATATAGATACTTATGCACTTATGAAAGAGAGTGATAAAGTACTTAGCTTTGGGTCTACGACAGGGATAGAAGCAACTTTTTGGGGAAAACCTTCAATAGTATATGGTTCAGCATTTTATAAAAATATTCCAAATGCTGCCTACTTTCCAAGCTCTTTTGAAAATTTGATAGAAACACTAAAAAACAAAACTCTCAAGCCTTTATCTAAAGAAGCTGCAATTATTTATGGTTATTATATTAGCGAAAGAGGAGAGGATTTAAAGCATTATAAATACCCTCTTTTTACAAAAAATAATAGGTTTGAAAGTAAAAAAAATATCAGCTTTCTATATTTAAAAATGTACAATTTTTTAATAAACCATAGTTTTCCAATGCGATTTTTTCCTCAAAAAAAATTCTATAATCTCTTTTTAAGAAAATAATTATTTATATGAAAACGCCTTTGATTTCTATAATTATTCCTTGTTATAATGGAGAACATTTTATAGAAAATGCTATACACTCTTGTATTCAGGAAACATATCAGAATGTAGAAATAATAGTTATTGATGATGGCTCTAAAGATACTTCTAAGAAAGTAGTTGAAAATTTATCACATCAATTATCTCAAATCAAACCTATATTTCAAGAAAACAAAGGTGTTTGTGCTGCCCGAAATGCAGGATTAGAAATTGCTAAAGGAGATTTCTTTATCTTTTTAGATGCTGATGATATTCTACTTCCTAATTCAATTTTTCATCTCGTAGAATTACAAAAAGAGACAAATACTGATGTTGTAGTAGGGCTTACAACACTAAATACAAAGAAAGAACTTTTAAAAAATGATTTTTCTTTTTTTGAATATTTAGACAACCCAATAGCAAGTCTTATAAAAAAATGGTGGCCTATCTCTGCTGTAATGGTAAGAAACAATAAAATAAAATGGGATGAAACCATGAAAGTATGGGAAGTAGTAGATTATTTCTTCAGACTTCTGCTAGAGTATAATTTTTCTTGTACTTTTACAGACTATTACGTCAGCCAAATAAACGACTACGAAAATGAGGATAGAATCACAACAGCTTATAATCATTATGAGCCAATTAATTCAGCAAAGTTTTTTGCTCGTCTTTATCAAATGTTGAAACAAAATAATAAAATTGATTATCAAAAAACAGAAGCTCTTAATTATCAACTTATGAATTTTGTATATCAAGCATTTCAAAACAATTTGACTATTGAAAAATATATCTATCAAAGTATACAAAGAAAACAACTCAAAACAGCTTCCAACTTCAAAAGCACAGGACTAACAGGCTGGTGTTATTTTTTTGGTGTAGAAAAAGGAATGAAATTGTTTTTTCAAGCTAATAAAGTAAAATCATTATTTATAAAATAGTATTACAAAATACTACGAAATCATTTAATTTAAAATACGAACTAATTTTCACTATTCATGACTACAATTTCTCCTTCTAATACAAGCATAAAAAATAAAGCAAAAATGATTGAAAGTTTTGATTGGGTTATACTAGGAGGTGGAGCTGTCATTCAAGAATTCTATATTCCAGTTTTTCAAATTCTACAAACAGATTTAGACCTAAAAGAGAATATATCTATCATAGAACCTTCTGAAAAAGAGCAAGAAAAATTGAATCATTTTGGTGTGAATGTAGTTCAAGAAGATTTTGAAAGCTTTTTGAATAAGTATACTCCAAAGAAAGATAGACCAACATTAGTAATTATTGCATTACCTAATTTTTTGCATTTTAAGGCAATGCAAATCTGTATTGAAAAAGGACTTGATGTTTTGTGTGAAAAACCTCTGACTTTGGATAAAGAGAGTTCTTTAGAGCTTTATGAGCAAGCAAAACAAAAAAATGTAATCGTAGCTGCTGCCATGGTTAGAAGAAAATTAGCAAGTCTGAAATCATTACAGTTTATTGTTGAGAATAATATAATAGGAAATATAAAAGAGATAAAAGTAGCTGATGGAGGAAATTTTGCTTGGGTAGCTGATAGTTATGATTTTTATAATGGAAAAAATGGAGGCGTTCTGGCTGATATGGGTATTCATTATTTGGATATGTTATATAGCCTTTTTGGAGACTTAGAACCTATTGAATATCAAGAAGATTGGAAAGGGAGAACAGAAGCAAATTGTACCTATTCTCTTAAAACAAAAGAAAATGTTCCTGTTACTTTAGAGTTTTCTCGTACACATACGTTAAAAAATAGACTTGAAATAATTGGAGAGAATGGGAAAGCATGGATAGAAAAAGATAATTTTGAAAAAGCATTCTTTCAAAACAAAAAAGATTTATCTATTCGCACACTACGAAATGAAGAGCCTTTTTCAGCTTCTGATCTACTTACTCATACATTTGAAGCTGCCTTTGTACAACAAATTTATGACTTTGCTCAAGCAGTAAAAGCTAAAAAAGAAGGTGAAAAAGAAATTAACTATGTGGATGCTAAGCAAGCCTCAAAAACAGTAGCTTTAGTAGAATGGGCATACAAAAAACGAAATACTTCTACTTCTTTTATAAGTAAAGAGGCTAGTAAATACTTCATTACAGGAGGAACAGGTTTCATAGGAACAGCTTTAATAAATCGTTTGGCAGAAGAAGGACATCAAATCACTGCACCTGTCAGACATTACCGAAATTGTGCTTCTATTTCAAGATGGGAAAATGTAGAAATGCCTCGTCTAAACTTATTAGATTATGAAGCTGTAAAAGAAGCTACAAAAGGAAAAGAGTATATTTTTCATTTGGCAGTAGCTACTGATGGAAGTAATGCCTATGAAGTAAATGTAAATGGAACAAAAAATTTAGTAAAAGCTGCAACAGAAAATGGAGTAAAAGGAATAGTCATTACAAGTACTATGAATGTATATGGATTTCCTACATCACCAGCTACAAATGGAGTTGTCGATGAGTCTTGGAATGATAAAAAAGTAGTTCCTGCGGGGCAAAATTATGGTGCGACTAAAGCTGTTATGCAAAAATGGGCGTTAAACTGGGCAAAAAAACACCCAGAATTACATCTTTCTATCGTAAATCCGACGTGTGTATATGGAGTAGAGGGTAAAACTTATACAACACTGCCTTATTTTTTAAGAGATGTAAATCGTTTTACTTGGATAAACAATGGACAAGGAATTGCAAATTATGTCTATATTGATAATCTTTTAGAAGCAATGTTACTAGCCTTGCATACACCAAAGGCACATGGCGAAAATTATATTATCAATGATGGATATACGACTTGGAAAGAGTTTTTGACTCCTCTTCTATTAGATAAAGCTCAGAATATTCCTTCTCTGACGAAAAATGAACTAGAAAAAGGAAGTTTTACTAAATCAGAAAATCTTATAGTTACAGCCAAAAGTCTGCTTGGAAGTTATGAAATGATGGAAATCATAAATCGTAATCCTTCTTTGAAATCACTCAAAAAAATAGCTTTATCAATTACACCAAACGTAAAGCAAACAGTCTATCAACATAGAGAAAATACAGCAGATTTTACTTCTATAATGAAGCCAAGTGAACCAACTTTCAATCCTCCAAACTGGCTCAATAGTTTATTTGCTGATACTCCAACAAAATTCTCTTCTCAAAAAGCAAAAGACCAATTGAATTGGAATCCAAAAATTGATTTTCAAGAAGGAATGGAACTGACGACAAAATGGCTTAAAGAACAAGTATTTTTAGATGTAGAATAATATTTAAAAAAATGAAAGTAAAACTCATTTCCACAGCCTTTGAATTCTATGACAAAGTCAAGCCTAATCTTTAGAAATTTAGGATAAATTTATGCTGCATTTTGAAATCCTACTCCTTGTCTTTCATAGATTTTGTTATTTTGTACACAAGCTACTACACGTTGAAGTATTTTATTTCGTAAAGCATTCAAAACACTCATTTTATTTTTGCCTTCTTTTATTTTACGTTCATAAAATTCACTTAATTCTCCCCCTTTTACTTTTATAGCAGCTAAAGCACACATATGTAACAATGTTTTAAGTGATTTATCAGC
Source organism: Bernardetia sp. Wsw4-3y2 (assembly GCF_037126295.1). Classification (NCBI taxonomy): domain Bacteria; kingdom Pseudomonadati; phylum Bacteroidota; class Cytophagia; order Cytophagales; family Bernardetiaceae; genus Bernardetia; species Bernardetia sp. Wsw4-3y2. The sequence goes on from NZ_CP147017.1 coordinate 2,944,237, forward strand.
TATTTTTGATACCCTTGGCTTTCCTTTGTGGTTACCTGATGATTTTTCAAAGGGAACAACACCAGCATAACAAGCTAGTTGTTTAGCAGATTTAAACTTTGTAAAACCTTGTGTAACAACAAGTAATTTTATAGCTGTTACATCTCCTACTCCAACAACAGAAGTAGTGAGTCGATAGAGTTCTTTTAATTTCTCATCATTTCTAATTACATTTTTCATGCTTTTTTCTACTGCTATAATTTGTTCTTTTATCTGCTCTACTGGCTTTTGTAGATGTTCTGTTAAGTATTCATTTTGTTGTTCTGTTTCAAATTTTTGAGATTCTTTCCAAAATGTTTCCAGTTGTTTTTTGCATTTGATTAAATTTTTACGAACTAATTGCAATGTTTTTAAGGTCTTAATAGACTGACTTACAGGGGTATACAGTTTGCAACGGTCTTGAAAACGAAAAGCATACAAAGCTATTCTATAGGCATCTTCTTTGTCATTTTTTTCTCTAGTAAAGCCCATAGATTGTTTTATTTGAAGGGCATTCTCTACCCAAACATTCATTTTTTTGTCTAGTAGTGCAGTCAATAAAAAATTTATATATACGCCTGTAGGCTCTAAACAAACTAATAAAAAAGAAATATCTATTTGAGTTTCTAATTTTGCTAAGTAACTCTCTATTGAAGCTAAGTTATTTTTAATTTGCTTTTGGCTTACTATAACACCATCTTTCAATAAAGTACAATCTAAATGATTGCGACTTACATCGATTCCTAAAAAAGTTTGATAAGTTTGCATAAAAAGTTAATTTTAAGTGATTATTTAATAGAGTAGTTCATCAATTAGTCAATCAAACTTAAAACCTTATCTAATGAGGTAATTTTTATTATTTAGAGTAATAAAAGTTCTCCGAATTCTATATAAGTATGCGATTGAATAAATGTAGGTAGGGGCTAATTCAACGGATAGAATCTATGTTCTTGTTGGTGTTACAGGTTCTCTACCTACTTGATGAATACTTAAATACAAGATAAGTATTTCATTCTATTTATCTAGTGCAAACCTAAAGGTTGGTGTTTTAGTGAAACGACACCAACAAAAACACAACCAACTATGAAACTCATTTCTGTTATTATTCCTGCTTATAATTGTGAATCTTTTATAAAAGAAACTTTAGAGAGTGTATTTAATCAAAGTATTGGAATAGAAAATCTAGAAATAATACTGATTAATGATGGCTCAACAGATAATACTCTATCTATTTTAAGAGAATATGAGAAGCAAGATCAAATTACTTTGATAGATACACCTAATAGAGGAGTAAGTGCTGCTAGAGAAACAGGTAGAAATATAGCAAAAGGAGAATATATTCAATATTTGGATAGTGATGATTTGCTTACTTCTCAGAAAATAGAAATTCAATATAAAGCATTGGAAGAAAATCAGGCAGATGTAGCCTATGGAGATTGGCAAAAGTTTTCTGAAAGAAATAATACTAAAACTCTTTTGGATAAAACAGAAAGACAAATAGAAGGAGATGAAGAAGTGGCTCTTTTTACAGACTTTTGGTGTCCTCCTGCGGCTATTTTATATTCTAAATCTATTGTCCATAAAATAGGAAGTTGGAACATGGATTTACCAATCATTCAAGATGCTCGTTATTTTTTAGATGCAGCTATTCATAAAGGTAAATTTGTTTATACTGAGGGAGTAATGGCAGAATATAGAGTCTCAGAAGGAACTTCTTTATCGCAACGCCATGGCGAAGTAAAGTTTGTAAATGATGTTTTTACAAATGCCAAACAAATCCATGAGTTATGGAAAGCAGAACTAGCAACTAGAAAAGATAAAGCAGATGCTATTATTTCTTGTTATAGATATTGTATTCAGGTATTTGGATTGAATGATGAAAAAAGACTTTTCGAAGAAGCAATTTCTAAAATTTATGAAATAGAACCTCATTTTATTCCTCAAAAATCAAAAGGAATGAAATATTTGAGTTCTGTTTTAGGCTACGCAAAGGCTGAAAGATTAGCAAACAAATATCGAAAAGTTAGGGAGAAATAAATTATAAAGTCACTAAAAAAAACGATATTCAAAAAACTATTTAAGTCATGAAAATTGCATTAGGTGTAGGTTATTATTATCCCGATTCTATTGGAGGAACAGAAAAATATGTACACGATTTGGCTACTTATCTTGTTTCTCAAAATATAGAAGTTAGTATTATTGCGCCTAGTTCGTCCGAAGACTGTAAAGCAACAGGAAATTATTCTTATCAAAATAATGATGTAAAAGGAAAAGAATATACAGTATACAGGTTTGAAGTTCCTAAAGAATTAAGCCACGAAGAAATAACAGATAAAGTAATTTGTAGAGGGTGGCAAAATTTTGAAGAGTTATTGAACAAACTAAAACCTGATATTTTTCATTTGCATACACTTTCCACAACACTCAATTATCGTCATCTCAAAATAGCAAAAGAAAAAGGAATCAAAACACTTTTTACGGCACATATCCCAGGTATTATTTGTCCTAAAGGTGATTTTATACAATATCCTAATAAAGTCTGTAATGGGAAACTACACAATTCGACTTGTGGATATTGTTATGCCCAACAGAGACACAAAAATAAAATAGTGGCAGAAGTTACAGGAACGCTTGCTAAATCAAATTTTGTATCTAGTTTATTAGAAAAAAAAATACCTCAATTTAGTATTGTTAGTCAGAAAAAAAACACACTTCAAGAATTAGAAGAAAATACAAATCATATTATTGCAGTTTGTCAGTGGCTCTACAATGCCTTTTTGATAAATAATGTTTCTCCAAATCATTTGAAAATTTGTAGACAAGGAGTAAGTACAAGCTACTTAGCAAGTCAAATTAAAACAGAAAGCGTAGAGCTGCAAGATGATTCTCACAACATCAAAATAGGTTTTATTGGAAGACTAGAACCCATAAAAGGACTTCATATTTTGTTAGATGCCTATGAAAAAGTAGTGAGAGAAAATACAGATATAAAACTTGAACTTCATATTGTAGCCGTCAAGCAAGAGCTTCACCTTGATTATTACAAGCAACTACAAGAACAAATAAAATCTTTGCCTAATATAATTTATCAAGAAAGTCTACCAGCAGAAAAGGTAAGTCTATTTATGGCAAAACTAGACTATCTATGTATTCCTTCTACGTGGCTAGAAACAGGTCCTATTGTAGCTTATGAAGCTTTTGCAAATCAAATTCCGATTATTGGGGCAAATATTGGAGGTTTGGCAGAACTTGTCGAAGATAATAAAACAGGATTTTTGTATGCACACAACAATAATAATGGACTTAAAAATATACTACTAAAAGTAGCTCATCAAACAGAATTAGTTCGTAAACTTAAAAGAAACCTGCAAGCTCCTAGAACTACGAAAGAGGTAGGAAGAGAAATGGTGAAAATATATTTATCTTTGTGAATCTATATTATTTATAAGAAAAAAATGAATAAAGAAAAAATATCAGCAATAGTAAAATTTGTTTTGAAAGATAAATTTTTTTACGTAATATTTTTTGTTGCATTTTTAATGTATGTTTATTTATTGCATCCAGCTTTAGCAGGTAAAAATTTCACAGACATAAAACCACATGCTGGATTTGCCAAACTATGGATAGAACAAGGGTTATCTCATGCTCCTCTAAATTTTTTATACTTTGGTACAATCATAGTATTGGGAGGGTTTTATGCTAATCTTCAATGGTTGGGTTTTGTTTCTGCTATTGTGCTTTCTTTATCATGGGCTGCAAAATATAGCATAAGTAAATGGGTTATAGAAGATTATTTAGTTATTTACAACATAGATACAAAGGTTTTTGATAAGTATATTACTTATTTAGCGATAGGAATATGTTTTGTAGGTCATATTCCATTTAATACCATTTTAAATAGAAATCACTTAAATTTCTATATGGGTGAATTATCTCCTAATACTTGGCATAATTCTACCACTACTTTTATGTTACCCTTTTGTGTGCTTCTGTTTTATTTGGCATATAAAAAAGTCTTTCTGAATCAAAAAGGACTAAATACTTTAATTACTATACTAGCTGTAACTTGTTTTTTTGTCAAACCGAACTTTACTTTATGTTTTTCGCCTATTTATTTTTGTTGTATTTTCTATAAGTATAAATTAACAAAAAACTTTTGGTTGGCTCTACCAGCTTGTATAATCCCTTTTGTCTTATTATTAGTACATTCTATAATATTATTCCACTCCACCTATGGAGGTGATTATGCACAAGCAAACCAACCAAGTATTATATTTTCTCCTTTTTCTGTATGGCAATTGCAACTGGGTAATCCTATATTATCTCCTATACTTTCATTTTTTTCTGTGGCTATATTACCAATTTTATATCTTATTTTTTATAAAAAACGTAGTAGTATAGTGTATTTATCTCTGACTTTTTCTATACTTGCTCTTATTATCTTTATTTTATTTGCAGAAGTACATAATGGTTCTATTGCCCCATCTGGTAATTTTATTTGGCAAGTTACTATGTGCAATTATATTATGTTTTTGGTATTTGGAATAGAGTCTATGAAACGTACCTTAACAGAACCATTAGATTTTAAAAAAATAATTATATGGTTTTTAATAGCTTTGCATAGCATGTCAGGAGTAATGTATATGGGAAGAATATTGGTTAGTAAGTATTACTTTTAAATAGAGGAACAAAATTCATTGTGTATATAACTTAGAGGTTGTTTAAAAAATAAATAAGCAATTAAGTCTTTATTTTTAGTATAACACTTATAAAAATTATATTTTGAAGTTGTTTAAGAATGCAAATTTTTCCTTAGAATTGGATTTGCAAACCTAATTCTAAGGAAAAATAAACTAGCTTTTGTTGGTGTTTTAGCGTAGTGACATCAACAAATACACGTATTCTATTCTTAAATAACTTCTTTATATAAAGAGTGCTAGAACTCGTAGAGGATAAAAAATGGAGTCTTATAATTTAATGCTATAGATTTCTAAAAAAACACTAAAAATAGCAACATAGCCAAAATTAATCTCTACTTTGAGAGAAATATAAAGTCCTCTAAAACTACTAAAGAAGTAGGCAAAGAGACTAAATATATATCAAAAAATAAGTGAAGTAAACGATGGAAAATAAAGAGAGTAAAAAAGTAAAAGTTATACATGCCCACCCAGGAGCTGGTATTTTTGTAAGACAATCAGCTTTGTCTTATCTAGAAAATGATATGCTAGAGTATTTCTTGACTACTTTTGTATCTCATGAAAAATATTTTCTATCCAATTTTATTACAAAAATAGTTCCCCAGCTCAAAAGAGATATAAGTCGGAAAGCAATTAATGAATTACCTTTCGAAAAACTAAAATTATATCCTTACAGAGAATTAATTCGCCTTTTTTCAAGTCGTTATGCTTCTCCTATGGTTACTCATCATATTTGGGAGTGGTCAGAACTTGCCTTTGATAATTGGGTAGCAAGTGTAATTGCACAAGAGTCTAAAAAACAAAAAATTGATGCAATTCATGTCTATGAACATGCTGCTCTATCTAGTCTTCAAAAAGCAAAGCAAAAAGGAATCTTTACTATTTTCGAACAACCTAGCCAGCACCATTCTTTCTTTGCTCCCATTGTTAAACAACAGCTAGAAAAGTATCCTGAACTACAATCTGATGAAACTAATATTTTAGTAGATAAAAAATATGATAAGTACAATCAGCGAAAAGATGAAGAGCTTCAGTTAGCTGATTTAGTAATCTGTAATTCGTCTTTTACTAAGCGTACTCTTATTGCTGCTGATATTGATGATAAAAAAATACAAGTTATTCCTCATGGATTTCCCAAAATTTTAACAGAAATAAATACAGATAATAAATCAAAATTAGGAGCAACAAAGCAAAAACCAGTTATTTTTCTAAATGCAGGAACTCAAAATCTTCGGAAAGGTGTACATTTGTTGTATAATGCGTGGCGAAAAGCAAATTTTTCATCACAAGAAGCGGAATTGTGGCTCATTGGCAGAAGCTCTTTGCCTAAAAATCTGACACACGACTTACAAGGAAGTGTCAAGATTAAAGATAGCATTCCTAGAGATGAATTGATGCAACTTTATAAAGAAGCTGATGTTTTTGTACTGCCTACTTTAGCTGATGGTTTTGCCATGGTTATTTCTGAATCTATGTCGCAAGGTGTACCTGTAATTACTACTCAAAACAGTATGGCACCTGATTTTATAACACATCAAAAAAATGGCTGGATTGTGCCAGTAGGAGATGAAGATGCTTTATTACAACAAATGAAATGGTGTGTAGAAAACAGAAATTTGCTTCCCAAAATAGGCTATGAAGCCATACAAACAGCCAAAAATTGGCAGTGGGAAAATTTTAGAAACAAAACAGCTACAACAGTAAAAGAACAGATTTTGATTCATCATGACAAACAAAGAACTAAATAATACAAAAAAACATATTTGCTTTATTTCGGCAGGACATCTTTCTTCTAATCCTAGATTAATCAAAGAGGCTACTTTAGCTACTCAAAAAGGATATACTGTTTCTATTGTGTCTATCCAAACACTAGAAAAATTAGTGCCTTTCGAAAACCAACTCTTAGCTCAAAATCCGTCTTGGCAAACCTATATTTATCCGTTCTACAAAAAGAAATTACTTTATATTTTTGGAACACTTTGTCATCATATAGCCAAACTAGCACCAAGTTTAGCAAATTCTTTTGAGTATGGAAAAATAAGTATAAATACTCCTTTTTGGCTTCCTTTTTACACTTTATTGAAGAATATAAAAGCTAATATGTATATTAATCATAATATTTATCTTACACCATTAGTCTATAAAGTAGCACAAAAAAATAAGGCAAAATTTGCAATAGATATCGAAGATGCGTACGCTTTTATTACAGCTAAAATACTAAAAGAAGGAGAAAAGAATATTATAGATATAGAAAAAAAATATTTTCCAAAAGCTGATTATATTACGGCTGCAAGCCCTTTATATGTAGATTTTTATAATAACCTCTATCAAAATCTACCTATAATCACTCCAATATTAAATGTTTTTGAGGATATAAAAGATGCAGAACGTAAAGAATATAAAGACCGAAAAAACACTAATAATTTATCTCTCTATTGGTTTTCTCAAACTACAGGAAAGGGAAGAGGTATCGAACAGGTCATTGAAGCATTAAATTTATTAGATAGAAATGATATAGAATTACATTTGAGAGGAGAGACAAATCAAGAAACAATAACCTATTTTCTTTCTTTAGCTAAAACAAAAAATGTAAAGCAAAATATCTTCTTTCATGAGTTAGTTTCAAACCAAGAACTTGCTTTCAGAACAGCAGAACATGATGTAGGACTAGCGTTAGAACTTATAGAAACTGTAAATAGAGATTTGTGTATTACAAACAAAATTTTTCAATATATAAATACAGGTTTAACTATTTTGGCTTCTGATACAAAGGCTCAAAAATGGATTATGGCAAAACATACTGAAATTGGTTTTTTGATAGATATTCAAAACACAAAAGATTTTGCTCATAAAATAGAGTTACTAGCCAATAGCAAACAGAATAAAGAAAATACCTTATTAGAAAATCAAAAAAGAGCTTCTAAAAAACTCTCTGAAACCAAATATAATTGGACTATTGAAGGGCAAAAATTTATACAACTACTAGAAAAGACTTTGAATTAATAGCATAAAATGAAAAACCTTCTTATTATTTCTCCTACTTTTGTTCCTAATAATGCTGTCGATATGCATCGTGTTCGACAAGGTGTAAATTATTGGAAAGACTTTGGCTGGAATCCGATTATAGTAGGTGTAGAGCCTAATTTTACAGAATTTCCAAAAGAAGAAATTTTGCTGAAAACTATTCCTAATGATTTAGAAATTCATCATGTAAAAGCATTTTCTACCAAATATACACGAAAAGTAGGTTTAGGCGATTTGGCTTTGCGTTCTATGTACTTCTATAGAAAAAAAGTAAATCAGATTATCAGACAAAAGAGAAAAGAAGGAAATCCAATTGAACTTATTTATTTTTCTACCACCATGTTTGCTGTTTGTGTTTTGGGAGCATATTGGAAAAAAAAGTTTGATGTTCCTTATATAATTGATATGCAAGACCCTTGGCATTCAGAGTATTATCTGTCTCGTCCAAAATCTGAACGTCCTGCAAAGTTTTGGTTTTCGTATCGTTTACATAAATTCCTTGAACCGATTGCTATGAAAAAAGTAAATGGTATCGTTTCAGTTTCGGAAGGATATTGCAAGACATTACAAGAACGCTATCAAAATATTACACCTCATAATTGTATCACACTTCCTTTTGGAGCTTTTGATAAAGATTTTGAAGTAGCTGCTACTTTAGAATATCAAAACCCATTTTTTACTCAAAATGAAGGAAATATCAATTTAGTATATGCAGGTGTAGCAGGCGAGTATATGCGAACTTCATCAAGTATTCTTTTTGAAGTAATTAAAAAAGGATTAATAGAGAAAAAAGAGCTTTATTCGAAATTAAAACTTTATTTTATTGGTACAAATTATGACCCTTTAAATCCTGTTCCTAGACTTCTGCCTATTGCCAAAGAATTTGGATTAGAGAGCATTGTAAACGAACATGTAAAGCGAATAGATTACCTAAAGGTATTAAACATTTTGCAAAAAGCTGACGGACTTTTGATATTTGGAACTATTGATAAAGATTATACTGCTTCAAAACTGTATCCTTATATTCTTTCTAAAAAACCAATCTGTGCTGTTTTTTATGAAAAAAGTAGTGCTGTTACTATTCTCCGAAAGACAAATGCTGGAGTAGTAATTCCTTTTTTAGAAGAAAAGTATAACCAAGAAAAAATAAATGAAGCCTATCAAATTTTTACTGATTTTTTAGGAAATATTGTCCAAAAACCAAAAACCAATTGGCAAGAATTTGAACCTTATACAGCTAAAGAAATGACAAGAAAACAAGCTGAATTTTTTGATAAAATAATAAACTAGCAAACACTTTAACGAAGTGACTTAAAAAAATATGAAAAAACTAGCCATTATTACCACTCATCCAATTCAGTATTATGCACCTATTTTCAAATTGCTTTCTGATCGAAAAAAGATAGAAATCTGTGTCTTTTATACGTGGGGAAAAGATGCCTTAAAAGATAAATTTGATAAAGGTTTTGGCAAAAAAATAGAATGGGATATTCCTCTTTTGGAAGGATATAAGTATCAGTTTTTAGAAAACATAGCAGAAGATAAAGGCTCACATCACTTTAAAGGAATTGATAACCCAATTATTATTCAAGAAATTAAAAACTATAATCCTGATGCAATTTTGGTTTTTGGTTGGAGCTATAAAAGTCATTTGAAAGTTATTCGTCATTTCAAAAATAAAACTCCTATTTGGTTTCGTGGCGATTCTCATCTATTAGATGAAATTTCATTTCCAAAAAAGATAGCTCGTAAAGTCTTTCTTACTTGGCTCTATTCTCATATTGATAAAGCATTTTTTGTCGGAACAAATAATAAAAATTACTACCAACAGGCAGCATTAAATGACAAAAAACTCACTTTTGCTCCACACGCCATCGACAACTCTCGCTTTAAGCCAACAGAAAAAAACACAGAATTAGCAAAACAATGGAGAAAAGAATTAGGGATAAAAGAAACTGAATTAGTATGGCTTTTTGCAGGAAAATTTGAACCCAAAAAATCACCTCTATTACTTTTAGAAGCATTTATTCAAAGGCAAAATGAAAAAAAAGAGCAAGAAAAAAATAAAGAATATTTGATTTTCTTAGGAAATGGAGAATTAGAAAACGAACTAAAACAAAAATCAGAATCATATCAAAATATTTATTTTTTGCCTTTTCAGAATCAATCTAAAATGCCAATTGTTTATCTGTTGTGTGATGTGTTTGTGCTTCCTTCAAAAGGTGCTGGCGAAACTTGGGGGCTTGCCATCAATGAGGCAATGGCAGCCAAAAAAGCAGTTATTGCCAGTACAAAAGTAGGTTGTGCAGTAGATTTGATTCAATCAGACAAAGAAAATAATGAAAATGGTTTTGTTTTTCAAAGTGAAAATATAGAATCTTTGAAAGAAGCTATGAATAAAATTAAATCGCAACAACAAGCAAAAGAAATGGGTGAAATATCTTATCAAATTATTCAAAATTGGTCGTTTGAGAAAATTGCTGAAAAATTAGAAGATTCTTTTTTTTAATTTTTTTTAAAATTTACAGATTATTTTTTAAATAAAACCTTACTTTTGTAGTTCTTAATTTATTTATCAAAAAAGTTTCATATTCTGTCGAATGAATTCTACTTCTATTTATCGCATTGTTTTTAGTAGCATATTTTTGTTGCTTCTGTTTACTAGTTCGCATAGTTTTGCTCAAAAGACTACTTTAGACTTCAATAACTACCAAACTTTAAAAGCAAAAGGAGAAATTCCAAAGCCATTTTTGAAACGTACGAGTGATTTTTATGAAACAAAAAGAGAAAAGAATATTCTTACTGTCGATAAAGATTTAGAAGAGAATAAAGATAAGTTTGATGTGATTTCTAGTTACCATTTGAATCAACTTCTTTGGAGTGGTTCGGTTTTGTTTGGAGACACAATTACTACTTATGTACAAGAGGTAGGTAATAAAGTATTAGAAAACTACCCAGACTTACAGGGAAAAATCTATTTTTATGTAACCAAAGAACATTCTGTAAATGCTTTTACTACGCCAGAAGGATTTATTTTTGTCAATTTAGGACTTTTGGCTCACTTAGATAATGAAGCACAACTTGCCTTTATTCTAGCTCATGAAATTACTCATTTTACCAAAAAACATAGTATTAATCAGTTTCTTTATAATGAAGAAGTAAGAAATGAAAGTAAAGGAAGTATTGCTCGTTTACTTGCTAGGTCAAAATCACTTTATGAAGAGCAAGCTAAGAAGAGTTCTTATTCAAAAGAACAAGAGATAGAAGCTGATAATGAAGGATGGGATATTTTTAGTAAAACCTCTTATGATTTATCAGAAGCCGTAGCTGCTTTTGAAGCCTTGAAAAACTCTCGCTATCCTTTTGATACACTTGTTTTTGAAAGTAAATTTTTGAATAATTCAATCGTCAATCTTCCAAATAGTTTTTATTACAGAGACACTACTCATTTTGTAGAAATGCCAAAACTGAGTAAAAAAGACCTAGAAAAGATACAGTCTTTACAAACTCACCCAGATATTGAAGAAAGAAAAAAAATCGCTTTAACAAAAATAGCTTCAAAAGCTAATGATAAGGGCGAAAAGTATTTAATTTCAGAAGAACGTTTCAAACTGGCTCAAAAAATAGCTCGTTTCGAACTTTGCAATCTTTATTTACAAGAAGAGCAGTTTGTTGATGCTATTTATAATGCTTTGATTTTGGAATCTCAATATGGAAAAAGTAAATATTCAGAACTTTGTATTGTAAAGGCTTTGTATGGTTTGGCAGCTTATGATATATATGGAAAACGAATTTATTTAGAACACCCTTATAATGAAATTAACTGGAAAGGTAGAAATTGGTTTTATGCTTTAGAAGATTTACATCACGACCAATTAGCCGTTTTGGCAGCTTCTCATTTGATAGAATTTGCTGATAAGTATAAGGAGTATGAGTATTTTTATTATTTTGTTCCAAAATTATTTTTTGAAGAAGAATTAAAAATTAGTCAAGAAAGAACGACTTATTCCTATAACTCTGATGTTGAGAGAACTTACTCTGTTTCGCTTAGAGAATTAACAGATATGGGAGTTATGCAAGATGCTTGGACAAAAATAAAAACGAATCAGAAAATAAAGGATTTGAGTTTATTAGAGGAAGAAAAGGGATTAAGAAGAGGTTTGGCAAAACTTTTTGAGTTGGGCTATTTAGAAAAAGATACCATTTCAGAACAAGTAAAAGCTGCTAGAGAGTTTGAAGCTTATATTACAAGGGCAGCAGATGATTATGAAAGAAATTTCTCTTCTTTTGGAGTAACTGCTGGTACACCAGGTATTATTCTTACAGAAAATATGATTTTGGTTCGTCCAGTTTTAGTCCGAATTGATAAAAAGAAAAAGAAGGAAAATTGGATAGATTTTTTTGATAAGGAACAAAAGGAACTAACAGCAAAAGTAAAAGAGTTCAATGAACTAAGAGATACAAAAAGTAAATTCTCTGTTGTAAGTCCTGATGTCTTTACGGCTCAAGATGTAGAAAAATATAATGATTTGGGTAGTCTGTATTCTTCTTTGGGTTCATATTACAGTAGAGGTGCAGTACAACAAATGAAGTTAGTTGATATTCCTCAACTCAAAAAACTAGAAAAAAAATATGATACAAAATACTTGGCTCGTATAATTATCATTTTAGACAAGGATGATTATGGTGTATTTATGCAAGTACAAAACTTGAAAAATGGTTTAGTAACAACAGAACTTATCCGAGGTAAAACTTCTTATGAGAAAGAAGACACATGGAGAAGAAAACTTAGAGAATTATTTCTTTATTAATATTAAAATAAACTATAAAATACTATACAACTATGAAATATATAACTTTAATTATTTTAATCTATTTTATCAGCACTTCAGTTTCTGCACAAGTTTTTTTCAAACAGCGAGTATATGGAAATGAACAACGTGAAAAAAATGTAAGCTCTACTGTTGAGGTAGAAAGTAGTACAATCATGACAACAACAAAATTAAATGGAATTTCATACAGTTGGATGAGCAACTATACAAGTGAATGGAAAAGTAAACCAATAGAGTTCCATAAAAGAAAAGCCAAATTTTATCTAAAAGATGAAAAAAAGCTTATTACTATGGCTGAAGGAAGGAAGTTAATGAAAGAAATGGGAGAAAGAAAAGTAGTACAAGCCATCGATAAATCTAGATTAGGAACTGTAGGAGGAAGAATACTACAAGGTATAGGATATTGGGGTGGTTTTATTGGTTTTTCTGTTGCTGCTACTAGTACTGGAGAAAGTAATATTGCATCGCAAGGTTTAGCTGTCTTAGCAATATCAGGAGGTGTTTGGTTTGGAGGAAGACAATTAGTCATTCTTTCAAGAACTCCTATAAAAAATCGTCTAGCAGAATATAACTCTCGTTTGGATGATAAAACAGAAAAAAACTTCTATCAAAATATTAAACCTTCTTCACTTACTTTCAAACCTGTTCAGATAAGTCCATTTACTCCATCATTAGCTCCAACTTTAGGTTTCGCTTGGAAGTTATAATAGTAACAATTAATTTCAGAATTGTACTTTATAAGAATAGATAAAGCCTTATGAACCTCAAAAATTCATAAGGTTTTGTTTTTTGTTTCTTAAAAGAAGTAGAATTGTGTATTTTCGTTTTGGAAAATGTATTTTAGCCACACTGATTTTCATTTCTCCTTAAACTCTTCATTCTCTGTGGTTAAAAATGTATTTTCTCGTAATTTTTAATTTGTCATTCGTAATTTCATTAACATAAATGCCTATCTTTTTAACAGAATATTCTAGTGCTTGGATAATTGTAGCTTTGCTTTTAGGAGCAGGTTATGCAGCTTTGTTGTATTACAAAAGAAGTTCGCCTTGGGGCAAAAGCTGGCAAAAAGTATTGGCTGCCATTCGTTTTTTGTGGGTTTCTGTTCTTGCAATCCTGTTGATAGGACTTTTGATGCAGCAATTTATTACTCGTTACGAAAATCCAACAGTTGTTTTTGCGATTGATAATTCGGCTTCTATTTTATTGCAAGAGGATTCTACAAAGATAAATAATGCTTTAAGCTCTATCCAAAAAACAGCTCAAAACCTGCAAGAAAAAGGATTTGATGTAGAGTTTAAGACACTAAATAATATAGAAAATGACAGTATAAAAGATAATTCTGATAAAATAAATTTCAATTATACTTCTTCGCCAATTAGTGATTTATTAAAAAGCATTCAAAGTGAATTCGAAAATCGCAATCTTTCAAATGTAGTTTTGCTTTCTGATGGTGCTTATAATCAAGGACTTGCGCCTGATATTTCTCCTTATTCTTTTTCACTTCAAACTATTGGAGTGGGAGATACTGTGCCAAAAAAGGATATTATTCTTAAAAGTCTTTTTCATAACAAAATGGCTTATTTAGGAAATCAATTTCCAATAGTAGCAGAAGTTACGCATACAGGTTTTGAAAACAGGGAAGTTACAGCCGTTTTATCACAAAATGGAAAGACTATTTCTACTCAAAAAGTGAAGTTTAGTTCGAATCAAAACGACCTTAAAAGCATTGAGTTTTTGGTAAAAGCAATCTCAAAAGGTATTCAGCATTATGTTGTTACAATTGTGCCACAAGAAGGAGAGTTTACTACTCAAAATAACACAGCACATGCTTATATTGATATAATTGATAGTAAAGAAAAAATTCTTTTGGTGGCTGCTGCGCCTCATCCAGATATAAAAGCCTTTCGTGCAGCAATAGAAAAAAATGAAAATTATAAGTTTGATATTTACTTGCCTTATATTTATTTGCCTTATCTGAGTTCAACTAAATTAGAGGATAAATATGACCTTATTATTTATCATCAATTTCCTGATAAAATGGGAAGATCTGCGCCTATTTTAGAAAAACTCAGAAAAATGACTTCTGCCGAACTCTTCATTATTGGAGCGCAAAGCAACTACAATGTATTTAATTCATTAAATACTGGCGTAAAAATTCGTCCTTTAGGAAATCAATCCGATAAAGTAATTCCGTTTTGGAACTCTAATTTTTCAAAGTTTTATCTGACAGATGAACAAAAAAGTCGTTTTGCTTCCTATCCTCCTGCACTCGTTCCTTTTGCTGATTATGAAATTTCTTCACAGGCTGAAATAATGCTGTATCAACGAGTGGGAAATATTCAGACTAAAAAACCTTTAGTTGTGATGAGTGAACAAAATGGCAAAAAAACAGGAGTGTGGCTTGCTGAAAACACATGGAAATGGCGTTTGAATGAATATGCAGATAATAAAAACCAAGAAGGATATGATGCCCTTTTGAGTAAAATTATTCAATATCTTTCTACAAAAGAAGATAAAAGACGTTTTAGAGTTGCCCCAACAGCTTCTCAATTTTCTACTTCTGATGGTGTAAGTTTTGATGTAGAAGTTTATAATGCGATTTATGAACCTCTTTTAGGACAAAATATTCGTTTAGAAATCAAAGACGAAGAAGGAAAAACAAGAACTTATACCTTTACAAACAATTCTTCGCCATTTAGATATTCGGCTTCTGCGCTTCCAGAGGGTGCATATTCGTTCAAAGCAACTACTCAACTAGACGGAAAAACAGAAGTTTCAATCGGACAATTTACAGTGAGAGAAATAAAACTGGAAAGCCTAAATGCAACAGCAGATTTTGGTGTCATGCGAAGACTTGCACAGCAAAATAAAGGTAATTTTTATACGCTCAATAATTTACAAGTTTTACAAGATTCTCTACAAAATCAGATTCCAACACCAACTGTTTTTAGAAGTGAACAGCTTTCAGATGTCATTAATCTGTGGTGGATTATGCTTTTGATTGTTGGTTTTGCTAGTTTTGAGTGGGGCATACGTAAATTTCAAGGAGGATACTAGCCAGTTACCAGTAATCAGTTATTTAGTTATCAGTTAAATACAATTCTTCAACCCTCAACGACGGCTTTATGTCTCGTTGACGGTTGAAAAAAACTCAATTATTTAAAGTGCTTGCCAGTGATTTTAGGTAAACTAGAAATAAAAGACCTTTTTTATTACTTTTTACATCTGGGACAAACTCCCACTATTGTACAATATACTTCTTCCACTTCGTATGCTTTGTGTAATTTACAAGTAGCTTCAATATGTTTAAGACAGGTAATTCTATTGCATTTTTTACAGCTAAAATGAACATGATTAGGCTTGTAGTTTTCGCAATACTTAGAAGTCGCTGCATATTTGACTCCTCCTTCAGGTGTCATGACTTTATGAATGAACTCCTCATCTACTAATCTATCCAAAATACGATAGACTGTTACTTTACTACATACTTTTTTTACTATTTTTTTTATTTCGTTGGGCGATAATGCCACAGACGAAGACTCAATTAATTCTTTAATTTGGGTTTTTGCTACGGTATTTTTCATGAATGCTGCACATTAAATAAAAATAAATTATGTCAATACAAATTATATTGACTTTGTTTTTGCAACAATGTTGCATTTAGTAATAATTTTTGAAAAAAATCAGAATTATTCTAATTCGTACTGCTTTTATTTGATAGAATACTCTGAGACCAAAAAAATAACCTCATGAAAAAATATAATTTGGCAGATATCACAGGCATAATAAGTTCTTGTACTTGTATGATACATTGTATGCTTACTCCTGTATTTATAGCCTTTGAAATGAGTTTTGTTACTCAACCCATTTTTACTTATTTCTTTCTTTTAATTTCTTTTTTGGCGATTCTAAAAACCACAAAAGGGAGTTCGAATAAAAAAATAAATATTCTATTGTGGTTTTCTTTTATTGCTTTTTCACTTTCTACTTTATTTGAAGATGCTCATGAAGGATTAGAATATGTAGCTTATTTTTTTGCGATACTTATCATTATCGGACATATTTTGAATATAAGATATTGTCAGACATGTAAAATTACGACTACTCAACATTAATTTTATTCATTAATAACATATTTATTTTATTCAAAATGAAAATCACAAAAACAGTAAAAAAACTCCCTGTAACCTTATTGAGTGGCTTTTTGGGCGCAGGAAAAACGACACTTCTCAATCACATTTTACACAATAAAGAAGGCTTAAAAGTAGCCGTTATTGTCAATGATATGAGTGAAGTAAATATAGACGCCAACTTAGTAAAAAGTCAAAATACGCTTTCACGTACAGAAGAAAAGCTCGTAGAGATGAGTAATGGATGTATTTGTTGTACGTTGCGAGAAGATTTGATGGTAGAAGTAGAAAAACTTGCTAATGAAAATAGATTTGATTATTTGCTTATCGAAAATACAGGCATTGGCGAACCTGTTCCTGTGGCACAAACATTTAGTTTTGTAGATGAGGAAAAAGGAATTGATTTATCTAAATTTAGTTACATAGATACATTAGTAACCGTTGTAGATTGTTTTAATTTCTTTAAAGATTTTGGAACAAATGAATTGCTTTTGGACAGAAAACTGACCGATATGGAAGGTGATTATCGTACTATTGTAAATCTACTGACTGACCAAATAGAGTTTGCTAATGTAATTATTTTGAACAAAACAGATTTGGTTGATGAGGCTAAATTAGGCACATTAAAGGCAATGCTTCAAAAGCTCAATCCTGCTGCAAAAATAATTACTTCATCGTTCAGCAAAGTAGAACCAAAAGAAATTTTGAATACTAAACTTTTTGACTTTGAAGAAGCTCAAAATTCGGCTGGTTGGCAGAAAGAGTTACAAGCAGGAGAACATACTCCTGAAACGGAAGAATATGGTATTTCATCTTTTGTATTTAGGAATCAAAAACCATTTCATCCACAACGATTTTGGAATTATCTGAGTAAAGCCTATCCAAGTGGAGTAATTAGAGCAAAAGGATTATTTTGGTTAGCATCAAGACCTAACGATGCGATTAATTTTAGTCAAGCTGGAGGTTCTTCTCGTATCGAAAGAGCAGGTGTTTGGTGGGTAAGTATGCCTTTTTCAGAACGAATGAAATATCAATCTTTTGCTTTTAATAGAGAAGAAATTGAAAGTAGATGGACTAAAAAATGGGGAGATAGAATGAACGAACTTGTATTTATTGGACAAGATATAGACAAAGAAAAAATGATAGCCGAACTTGAAGACTGTTTATTACAACAAAATGAACAAAAATTATTTGATTCGAAAGCTAAATTTATTGATCCCTTTCCTTACGAAATGTAAACATAACAAGCTCTCGTCGTTGGTTTCTATTGAACTACGACGAGGGTTTGTTTTGAAAAAAATTACCCACCACACCCCAACAAACGATTATAACGTTCTCTAGCTTCTGCTCTCAACTCTTCTTGTTCTTCTTCTGAAAGTTCTGTAATTTTATCTTTTGAATTTTCAATATGAGTTTTCTCTTCTTGAGTAGAATTTTTTTCTACTTCTTTGTCTTCTTTTTTATTTTGATGCTGTTTCATTGTTGCAAAAATTTTGAGGTTTTTTTATCATTTTACGGTTAATTAGACAGGTTTGTTCTAAAATAAGAAGTTGCAATTCGTCATTATCCTGCCTTTTATCATAAAACCAAAACTTTGGTAAAGCCAAATCATACAAAATTCGTAATTGTTTGTTACTGCAATTTCTGCCAAATATCCTCAAAGTTTTGTGGTTTTTCTATAATAGAATAAATTTTTTCAGCTACAAATTCAGGACTTGCAAGTTGATTATTATCCTTTAATTCTTTGAAGTATTCTACACTTGAAAATTCATTTTGAGTCGTCTTTCTAATCTCTCCTTGCATGTTTGTATCAACAACACCTACCGAAATATTAAAGATTTGCGTATTTTGATTCAATATTTTCTCTTCTTCCTTAACTACTTCTGCGAAAAGATTCAGACCAGCTTTAGACGCACAATAGACAGACCACCCATCAATCGGACGCTTTCCAGCACCAGAAGAAATATTAATTATTACTTTTTCTATATTTCCAAACGTATTTGTATCAAATGTATGCAAAAACTCATTCATCAAGACAAAAGGAGCAATCGTATTGATATTCATTGTCTTTACGATATCTTGACTAGGAATTTTGCCTACATGACCTACTTGTCCTAAAGTTCCTGCATTATTTATCAAAACTACTTTATCAATTTTACTTTTTATTCTTTTTTCTAAATCTAGCTTTCCAAAGAAGCCAATTAATTCATCTATTTTTGATAAATCAAAAGTATGGTGTTTGTAGTTACCATGATGAATAGTTTGAGTACGAGAAATTCCTTCTACTAAAACATCTTTTTCAGTTGATAAAATATGATTTGTAAGTGCGTTGCCAATGCCACTACTTGTACCTGTGATGAAATAAAGCGTTTTCATGATGTATTTATTTTTTCAGAATTTTAGAATAAAAAAAAGTAATTCCATTATAGAATTACTTAAAAGACTTTTTGTTTTGTTATTACAAAAAATGAGGCTTTTTTTAAATTTTATTTATACCATAATATGATTGAAAGTTTCTTTCAATACATTTTCCATATTTGCTAATTCTACCATATTAGGTCCATCAGAAAGAGCATTATCAGGATTTGGATGTGTTTCCATAAAAAATCCTTTTACTCCCATAGCAGCAGCAGCCTTCGAAAAATAAGGAATATATTCTCTATTTCCTCCAGTTGTTCCGTTGTTTGCGCTTGGTTTCTGAACTGAATGAGTTACATCCATCACGACAGGATAACCCATTTCTTTCATATCAATTATATTTCTAAAATCAACAACAAGATTATGATTTCCAAAACTTGTTCCACGTTCAGTTAGCATAATTTGATGATTGCCTGTACTTTCTACTTTTTTTGCAGGATAAACCATATCTCTACCTGTTAAGAATTGTGCTTTTTTGATATTTACAATTTTTCCTGTTTCTCCTGATTTAATTAAAAGGTCGGTCTGACGGCACAAAAAAGCAGGAATTTGAAGGATGTCAACTACTTCAGCAGCAATTTCGGCTTGATAGGCTTCATGAATATCAGTAGTAATCGGAATTTGATATTTATTTTTGATTTTTACTAGAGCTTCCAATCCTTTTTCTAAACCAGGACCTCGGTAAGATTCCATAGAAGTACGGTTTGCTTTATCGAAAGAGGCTTTAAAAATATAAAGAAAACCCATTTTTTTGGAAAGCTCAACCATGTGTTCGGCTACCTCAAAGAGTAGTTCTTCGTTTTCGATTACACACGGACCAGCAATAAGGAAAGTTTCTTTTTGTAGGCGTTCGTAGAGCGTCATAATTTTTTGTTTTTGGAGAAAATTGAAAGTACAAAACTACGAAAAAAACATAGCTTTTAGAGAGCTTTCTATGAGAATGAGTGGCGATTATCTAATTGCCATTTAAGAAAACGCAATACTTGAGGTGTTAGTAGTGCTATTTTTTGGAGTAGAAAAGAATAATTATTCTAGTGCTAGATACAAGTTAAACCCTTGCTTTAGAGTAAATAATTATCTATTTTTTCTTTAGTTCTTCCATTCTTTTTTTGTAATACTCATCATCATTTATTTCAAGAGCCTTCTCAATAAATTTTATAGCAGTAGTATTATCACCATTTCTTTCGTAATAATCAGCCATAGAATCATAAGCATTGGCATTTTTTGGATAATATTCAATAGCAAACTCAAAGAACATTTTAGCTCTTTTCATTTGCTCCATATCCATACTCATATAACCAGACATATTTAAAAGAAATTCAGGATAGGGTGGAACTGAATATCCAAAATACTTTTCTAGCTTCTCTGCACGATATTTTATTATTTTGGATAACTCTTCTGTTGAAGTTGTTGGCAGGTTAAATTTTTGAGTGTTTTCCATTTGATACCATTGAAAAACAGAAATTAATCCATCCATTATAGAAGGAAAAGGAATTGTACCGTGCAAATCTCTAGGATAAAATTTCCATTCAAAAGCTAACCCATCTACCTTATTTTGTTTTATCATATCTGAAAACATAATATTAGACCTTCCAAACAAAGTAAAATCTGAGGTATCTGTCATTACATTATCAATAGTTATTTCTGGTTTCTGCCAGTGTAATTGTCCACCTAAAGACATAAATAAAGACTTTTCTTTATAATCATTACTTGCCAGTTTTTCTTTAGCTTTATTTAATAATTTTTGATTATCCCAATCCAAACTTGGGTCTATGGCAATATAATTAGAAAATAAATTTGGCTTATGGAGAAATGTATGAAGTGTAAACAAACCACCATAGGAATGACCAATTAATGTCCTGAAATTAGTTACAGGATATTTATTTTCTATGAATGGAATTAGTTCTTTTTCTATAAAATTACTAAAATTAGCTGCTTCTCCGTTTTCTTGATTAAATGGCATTCCATTCATCTCTTTTATTTTGGAAGTTGTCAAATCTCTCATTCTGTTATCAGCATTTGAAATGCCAATCAGAACCATTTCAGGTGTAAACCCACCACTATAAAAATTTTGCACATTATGAACAGTAGGCAAAAATACTTCTCCATCTAAAATAAAAGCAACGGGATATTTGTCATTTTTAGTAGCATCATACCCCTGAGGAAGTTGCACATAAAACTGCCTATATTCTTTTAGAGTTTTGGAATATAAACTATCTAAAACGCCCACTTTTGATAAAAATTGAATGTTTTTATTGCTTTGAGCATTTGTAAATTGTGGTAAGAAAAAAAACAAACTCATTACCAACACTATTTGTATTCTAGGCTTCATTATTTTGTAGTTAATTTCAGTGGTATTAATTTCAAATATCTCCACCAATCTATACAAAAAAAATAAGAATAGTGTGGACTGAGGTAAAATAAATTTTTTTTAAGGTTTTTATAGGAAGAAAAAATAAACCAATTATAATTACTATCAAACTACTAAAAAGTATTCCTAAAGAATCATCTGAATATCCTCCAAAACACCCAAAGTGAACTTTTACTTTTCTAAAGAGAATAAAAACTCCAATTAGAAGTAATATCGAACCTGTTCTTTTTTTATTTTTCATATTTATTCAATTTTGCGAAATTTAAACCCTAAGGGTCTTCAAGACCCTTAGGGTTTCGAAGTTATACCAAAGGCATCAGCCATTTTTTCAAATTCTCTTTTTGTTCTTCACTTGCATCTTCCTTCACAGTCAATTTAATATTGGGATATTGATTTTCATCATATTTTGTTTTGATAGTATGAAGTTGATTATCTCTAAAAAATGAAATTTCTATCTCTGATTTTCCTTCTTTGACAGCTTTTTTCAAAATTGTATTTGGATTGATAGCATCCAGTTTATAGGAATTAATAGCTACAATCTCATCATTGACAGTCAAGAATTTGGCTACTTCACTTGTTGGAGAAAAACCAACCACAAAATATCCGTTATTTACTCCATTGGTTTGAAAGACCGTTTTTAAGCCTAATCTTCTTTCTATTTCATTGTCGTTATGGATAAACTCTTTCTCAATTCCAATATAATCAAAGGCTTCTTTCAAATAGGTATTTAAAGCATTTGGTGAATAAATACATTTCTCAAAATAATCTTTGATATGCTCGCCTGCTACTTGATCAACTACATTGTGGTAATCTTCTAACGAATATCCAATTTCTTTTTTGCCAAAATCTTCCCACATTTTTACCATTACATTATCCAATGATTTTTCATTATTGCTAGACTTTCTGATTTTCATATCCAAGATAAAAGCAGCCATTGCACCTTCTACATAAATTGAAGATTTACGGTTCGGAATACCCAATTCATAGCCATCAAGCCACAAATCATACGACGAATCAGCAACAGAAAGATTAAGTCTTCCATTATTATGAAAATGTCTTTTTAGTAAAGTTTCAAAATCTTTTAGATAATATTCTTGCGACCAAACACCACTTCTACACAAAACATAATCGCCATAATAAGTAGTCAATCCTTCAGCTACAAAACCAGTTTTGAAATAGGTTTCTTTAGATAAATCGTAAGGCATAAGTTCCTTCGGACGAATTCGCATAATATTCCAAAAGTGAAAAAGCTCATGCGAACTAATTCCCAAAAAGTCGTTATAACGAACTACTCCATCCATATCATAATCTGCTCCCAATGTAATGACAGTAGAATGGCAATGTTCTACACCATGATACTTTGGATATGGCAAAATCTGGAACATAAAATGATAATCTGTACTTGGGAAATCTTTGAAAAGAGCTATTTGGTCTTGCGTAAATTTTTGAAATTCATCTACTGCTTTTTCAAAATTAATGTTCCAATCTCCTTGAATCCAAATATGAAAATTTGCTTCCGAATTGGCTACTTTATAACTTTTATGTTGTAATGTGTCAGAGGCAATTAAAGGCGAATCTATAAGATGAAAGAAGTTTTCAGCAATCAGAAAATTCTTGTCTTTGTCTTGTGTTTTTTCAATTTTTTGTTCTAATGCACACGCAATTTTATAGCGAGAAGGCATTTCTATATGCATTCTGTACATAGAATCTGGGCGATTTTTGACTTCTAAACAACAACAAATAAAGTTTAAATAAATTTGTTTTTCGTCTACATAACAACCTCCTGCATCCATTTGATTGGCATAGTAGGTATAATGAACTTTTACTGTCTTTGCGCCATCTGTTTTTACTCTCCAATTATCTTTTGTAGCTTTTGAGAATTCTAAGGGCTTGTCGTTTTCGTTAAAAACATTAAATTGAGCTATATTTTTGGCAAAATTTTGAAGTGTATAACGCCCTGGTCGCCACGCAGGAAGTTGAAGTGAAAGTTCTTTTTCCATAATATCATCTACGTGATTTATGGTAAGTTCAATATTGATAAAATGATGATGCGCTTGTGTGTATGAAATTTTATAATCTAACATTTGAAAAGAATAGAGTAAATTTGAAAAAAATATAATCGTTCAAGCATGTTGCTTGGACGCTCTGTTGCAGCAAGCATATACTTGCGAAGTGATAAGCACAAGATAGAATCTTGCGCTAGTAAAATGATAATTTAATGAAAATTCTACTAATACAAACAGCTTTTATAGGCGATGTAATTTTGGCTACTTCGCTTATTGAATCTATCTATAAAAAATATCCTTCTGCAAAAATTGATTTTTTATTGCGAAAAGGAAATGAAAATTTACTTCAAGAACATCCTTTATTGAATGAAGTTTTGATTTGGGATAAAAAAAATAAATATAAAAGTCTTTTTGACCTTATAAAAAAAGTCAGAAAGTCGTCTTATGATGCTGTTCTGAATTTACAGCGTTTTGGTGCAACAGGACTTTTGACAGCCTTTTCAAATTCAAAAATAAAAGCAGGATTCAAAAAAAATCCTTTTTCTTGGGCTTTTACGCACAAATATCAACACATAATTACGACAGACAAAAACTCGCCTCATGAAATAGAGAGAAATAGCAAAGTATTAGAGAGTATAAAAATAAATGAAATTTCGAAGCCAAAATTATATCCTTCTCAGTCTGATAAAGATAAAATAAAGGAGTTTATCAAAAATGATTTTATTTGTATTGCGCCTACTTCGGTTTGGTTTACCAAACAATTTCCTTTGCATGAATGGATTGATTTTATAGAAAAATTACTTCTCAAAGGACAACAAAGTGAAGATAATAGTAAAGTTTTACCTCCAAATTTTACTATTCATTTACTAGGTGCGCCATCAGATGCAGACAATTGTCAGAAAATTATTGATGTAATAGAATTGAAATCAAAAGAGTTAAATCAAAATAATTTAAAATTCAAAGTAAAAGATAGAATCATAAATTTAGCAGGAAAATTATCCTTGATGCAATCGGCTGCTTTAATGGAACATGCAAAACTTGTTTTGGCAAATGATTCTGCGCCTTTGCATTTGGCTTCGTCTGTCAATGCGCCTGTTTGTGCCGTTTTTTGTTCGACTGTTCCTGCTTTTGGATTTACTCCTCTTTCTGATAAATCATTTATTGTCGAAACTCAAAAACAGTTAGATTGTCGCCCTTGTGGTTTGCACGGCTTTAAATCTTGTCCAAAAGGTCATTTTGAATGTGCAGAGAGCATAAAAACAGAACAGATTTTGGAGATTGTAAATAGTATTTTGTAAAACAGACATTTTTTTCTATTTAATCAGAAAAACATTATTGGTCAGACTGGGAAGTCTGACATACATTTTAACATAAAAAATATTTCAAAAATGAAAAATCATCTATTTATTATTATTGTTTTATTCATCTTTACAGCCTGTAATGAGAATAAACCTACTCAAAACATCCCTTTATTGTATGCACAAGAAAGCATTCCATCTAAAGAGTCAAAACAAGAAAATGATACTGCAAAACCAGATAATAGAATAGTTTTGAAATATACTAATTTGAATATAGATAGTACTTACATTATAGATACTGTTTCCCAAAAACAATCATTTTTACACTTATTATTTGAATCTACTATGCTTCCCCAAACAAATAATCAACTCGGAGCTCGTGGCATTGGATTATGGAATGGAAAGCTAAACGTAGAAGAATGTGTAAATACTAGAACAGAAGGCAAGAACAACAAACTTCTTGACATTTCTGAAAATGATACGACCTTAAATATTACTTGGCAGGTAATAGACAATTGTTGTTTTTCATTTTTGGGAGATTTTGAGTTAGTCAATGATTCTACTTTAAATTGTATTTATCATTCGTATGGCGAAACACATTGTGCATGTAATTGTGAATATAAGGTTACTTATCAACTAAATAAGTATTTTGCTATTGAAGGTTATGAAGAAAATTACAAAAAACTAAAATATATTTCACTGAATGGAGAATTTCTTTCACGATTTTCAAAAAGAGTAAATAAATAACTTCAGCAGAACGATTATTCTTATTATCTGCAGAGAGTATAAAAACAAAACAGGTTTTTGAAATTATAGAATTACTGATTAATGTTTTTTAACAAATAAATTCAAAAGTAGAGGGTGATAAAAATAAGTTTTGGGTATAAAGAAGTAAAGCAACTCATCAAAAGGTATGCTTTAAAGAAATTCAAGACTGTATTATCTTTCCCCTTACTGAAAAAAGCATTGTTTGTATGAACAATGCTTTTTTGTTTTTTCTATATATCTGTTGAGTGAGACATCTATAATGGTAAGAATTTTTTTTAGATTAGGAAGGTCAATAAGAATTATTACTACAAAAATATCTATCAGCTTAAATTACCTGTCCTATTTTTTCACCCATTTTTACATACGTTTCCAAATCATTCTTAGTGTTTTGGAGTAAATCTTCATCTATTTTAAAATGAGTAGAATCAAATAACAATACGATAGTAGAACCTCCAAAGGCGAAATAGCCCATCTCATCTCCTTTTTCTACAACTGTATTGGGTTGATAAGTCGAATTGAGACTTCCAACCATTGTAGCACCAACAGGAATAATTAATATATCCCCTTTATTTTCTGTTTTTAATTCACATGTTTCTTTTTTATTCTCACAAAAAACTTTCGTAAAATTATCACGCAAACCAATTGGAGAAACCGAATAATATGTTCCTTTTATCTCCTTTGATTTTGATGGAATTCCTTTAAATGGAAAATGGTATCTGTGATAGTCTTCAGGAGCTAAACGCAAAATAACCATTGAAGCATCTTTATACTTATCTACCAATTCATTATCTTTTAAAAATTCTGTTAGCGTAAACTCTCGTCCTTTTACATAAAAACTATTGACTTCTGAAATCTTTTCAAAAGCTAAAATCCTCCCATCACCAGGTGAAACAAGACCTTCCTCAATTTTGCGAGCACCTTCCTTCAATTCTCTATAAAAAAAATCATTAAAAGATTTGAATGCGCTTATATCTTTCTTAAACTGACTCATATCTATGTTTGTAGCGTCAATAAAAGATTGAATTCTATTTATAGAAGACGAACTCTCCATCATTTTGCCATACAATTGTGTTATAAATTTTTGTTTGGCTATAGGTAAAATTAATTTTTCTCCAAATGAATTATTATATAAAAAATTTATCAATCCTTGTGCTGGAGGATGCTCAATTTTTATCTTACCAGTAGCTCTATTTATGTATTTAATCTCCATTTTATGAATTTAATTTTTGATTAGTTGCCTTCTTTATTTAAGTAGTCGAATCCTTGTTAGTTTTGATAGTTTATTTTAGTTACGCAATTTATGAATTTCCACTAAAATCATTTTTATAATTAAAAATAAAAAAGGACTTCTAAATAAAATTCTACTCTTTTTGAGCTACTCAGAATCATAATTAAGACCAATAAAAGCTAAACCTTTTCTTGTTGAGTTCGGTTTTTAGCCTATCACAAAATATAAAGTAAATTGACAGCTTCACTTCGTAAAATAATACATATAGATATGGATGCTTTTTTTGCTTCAGTAGAGCAAAGAGACAATCCCGAACTAAAAGGAAAACCTGTTGCTGTGGGTGGAGATGGCAAACGAGGTGTAGTAGCAGCAGCAAGTTATGAAGCACGTAAGTATGGAGTTTATTCTGCCATGTCTTCTAAAATTGCATTGCAAAAATGCCCTCACTTGATTTTTGTACGTCCTCGTTTTGAAGTATATAGAGAAGTTTCGTTACAGATTAGAGAAATTTTTTCAAAATATACAGATTTGATAGAACCTCTTTCTTTAGATGAAGCGTATTTAGATGTAACACAAAACAAAAAACAGTTTCCTTCTGCTACTTTGCTGGCTCGTCAAATTAAAGAAGAAATAAAAGCCAAAACTCAATTAACAGCTTCTGCTGGAATATCCTTTAATAAATTTTTAGCCAAAATAGCTTCTGATTTTAACAAACCAAATGGATTATTTACTATTGTTCCTGCTGATTCTTCAATGTTTATAGATGAACTTCCTATCAAAAAATTTCATGGCATTGGCAAAGTAACAGCCAAAAAAATGCACCAATTAGGTATTTATACAGGAAAAGATTTGAAAAAATGGCAAAAGAACGATTTACTCAAACACTTTGGTAAAGCAGGAGGGTTTTATTTTCATATTGCTCAAGGACAAGATTACCGTCCTGTAAATCCAAATCGTATTCGAAAATCTATTGGAGCAGAACGGACTTTTTCGGAAGATTTGTTTGAAGAAAATGAAATGATAGAAGCTCTCCAAAAAATTACACAAAAATTATCGCCACTACTTTTAGACAGAAATATACAAGGCAGAACACTTACTCTCAAAATAAAATATGCAGATTTTAAACAGATTACTCGTAGCCAGACCAGCCTTGAAGGATTACAGACTGAAGAAGATTTAGCAAAAATTTATATACCATTACTTCGAAGTATTTTTCCTTTAAAAATAGGTGTTAGATTATTAGGTTTACAAGTTTCTAATCTAAGTAGTCAGTCAAAGACAGAAACAAGCAACAAAATAGGTATGCAACTTACTTTGTCTTTTTAGAGTATTTTATTGAAACTTTAATTCTATAATCCCAACACATAACTGTATTTCAAATTTTATATAGCAAATGAAAATAAAGATTGATAAATTTATTTTGGCAATAATTAGTGTAATTGTAATTGCCTATTTTCTACCTCAATGGGGAAGCAAAACAAGTCCTATACCTCTTGATATAATTGGAAGTATTGGTATTGCACTGATTTTCTTCTTTTATGGATTAAAATTAAGTCCTGAAAAACTAAAGAATGGCTTGAAAAATTGGAAACTACATATTGTAGTGCAACTTTCCACATTTTTTGTTTTTCCACTACTTGTACTGTTATTTTATCCATTTATAAATACAGAACAAGGTCAAACATTGTGGTTATCTTTATTCTTTTTAGCAGCATTACCATCCACTGTATCATCTTCAGTAGTAATGGTTTCAATGGCAAGAGGAAATATTCCAGCAGCCATATTTAATGCAAGTATTTCAGGACTGATAGGTATTGTCATTACGCCACTTTGGATGGGATTGTTTTTAACACAAGAAAATACCGATTTTAGTTTAGGAGTCATTTACATTAAACTTTTCACAGAGATACTTATTCCAGTTGTGATGGGATTTGTGTTACAAAAATTTCTAGGGAAATATGCGATAAAATATCAAAAACAGTTAGCTACCTTCGACAAATCTATTATTTTATTGATTATATATCGAAGTTTTTCAGAGTCGTTTGAAGACAATGTATTTAGTTCGTTACAAGTAAAAGACCTTTTAATTATTGCCTTAGCTGTAATTTTGCTATTTTATTTTATGTATTATTTGACTGGCTATCTTGCTAAAAAATTAAATTTTAATCAGGAAGATAGCATTACAGCACAATTTTGTGGAACTAAAAAATCATTAGTACACGGTACAATATTTTCTAAAATTTTATTTCCTGCCACTTACCCAGTAGGATTAATATTATTGCCACTCATGTTATTTCACGCCTTACAAATATTCATAATAAGCATAATAGCTTCAAAATTAGCAAGACGAATAGACAAATAACGTGAACTTAGGATTAAGTGAACTCAAGGAGGAGAATATTGTCTTTCTCCTTACTATGATTTTGTGGCATATTGTGAGAACTCAAAAATAAATTTATAAACTTCGAAGCGTTTTTTTCTTTGTATTTTTGTATATCTATTCTATCATTCTTTTAATCCTCGTTGACGGCTTCATTTGAACTTCAACGATGGTTTATTTTGCTATATTTTCATTGAGATAAAAAACAAAAATTTATTCCTTTATGAGCGATTATCCACAACAAAGAAAAATCATTAACGATCCTGTTCATGGTTTTATTCGAATTCCTACAAAACTAATTCTGAAACTTATCAATCATCCTTATTTTCAACGTTTGAGAAGAATAAAGCAGTTAGGACTTACAGAATTTGTTTATCCAGGGGCATTGCATACTCGTTTTCATCATGCTTTGGGCGCAATGAATTTAATGCGAATGGCTTTGGATACATTGCGATTAAAGGAGCATAAAATTTCTCATAAAGAATACGAATCGGCTTTGATTGCTATTTTGCTACACGATATTGGTCATGGTGCTTTTTCTCATGCGCTAGAATGTACAATTTTGAAAGATTGTCATCATGAAGAATTATCACTTTTGCTCATGGAAAAATTAGATGAAGAGTTTAATGGACAACTCAAAACAGCAATAGAAATTTTTAAAGGAAATTATCATCGTCCATTTTTTCATCAGCTTGTTTCAGGACAGTTAGATGTTGATAGAATGGACTATTTGCAGCGAGATTGTTTTTTTACAGGCGTTTCGGAAGGAACAATTGGAGGAGAACGAATTATCAGAATGCTTAATTTAAGCGATGACAAATTAGTTGTAGAAGAAAAAGGTGTTTATAGCATCGAACATTTTTTGAATGCTCGTAGAATGATGTATTGGCAGGTTTATTTACACAAAACAACCGTTTCGACGGAACAAATGCTCATACAAACCATTCGAAGAGCTAGGTTTTTGGTGCAAAATAATACAAAACTATTTGCTACTCCTTCACTTTCTTTTTTTTTAGAAAATGAAATTACTTTAAATCAATTTAAAAATGATAAAAGCGTTTTAGATTTCTTTGTACAATTAGATGATTATGATATTTGGGCAAGTATAAAAGTTTGGACAAAAAACGAAGATAAAATTCTTTCTTCTCTTAGCAATATGTTAGTAAATAGAAGGCTTTTCAAAACACATTTGACAACAGAAGAATTAGATCAGAACTTCAAGATTGAAATAAAAGAAAAGGTAAAAAAACAGTTTGGAATAGGCAATGATGAAATTTCTTTTTTAGTCTGTGAAGGAAAGATTAGTAACTCAGCTTATGCACTCGGAACAGGTGAAGAAATCTGTATTTTGAAAAAAAATGGTGAAGTGATAGACATTACAAATGCTTCTGATATTCCTTATTTACAGTCACTTACACAAGCTGTTACTAAAAATTATTTTTGTTATCCTAAAATGAAATAACTATGCGATTTGTATTCCTTCTTTGCTTTATAATTCCTTGCTTTTCTTTTGCACAAAACTCAAAAACTGAAAATGATTATACTATTCTAAATGATGATGAATTAAATTCTATCAAGAAATTATATCCAAAATCACTTATAGTTGATACAGATACTTTGCCTATTTACTTGGAAAAAAGGTATGATTTTCTTTTTAGAAGTGTATTAAATATTTGTGTGAATAATACTGATATAAATATAAAAAATGAAAGAGTGGCTACTAACACAGCTTACATTGAGGAAATAAACATACAAGAATATGAAAAGGCAACAGATAAAACTGACTTAAAGCTTTTTATTACTAATAGAGTAGAGAAAGAGATTACTTTTAACATTCAAGTAGATGAAGAATACTATAGAGTTTCCTTTGATAGTTTAAAGCCTAACTATAATTTTTATACCCTATATAATAAAATGTTGGCTGATAATAACTCTAAATATCGCTTTGTTAGTATTGATAATATTCACGATAGAAAATTAGTACTTCTTTTCTTAGAAAGATTTGAGTACGAAAGAATAATAAAAACTGGATTTACTCATTCTGATTCTATTCAAATAAAATTAGACTACAATCCATTTAACGTCTTTTCAAACGCAAAAATCAAAAGTTCCTTTGTTTTGCTTGATTCTATTGGCTTACTTTCAGAAATGTCAGAAGTAGAGAAGGCTGTTCATTTGATAGAGTTAAATGGTACTCATTTAATTTCTTTAAAAGATTTACTTGTTAGTTTAAGAGGGCATATGTATGGTGTCGAAGACCCTTTCAATTATCCTATAGACAGTACTATACATAAAAATAGTATTGATGAGTCAATAAAATACCTTGTAGAAAACTCTCCTAGCATATTTTTGCAATTAGAAAGTGGCAAAGATACCAATGTTAGATTTAAGGTAAATAATGGATTTTATTCAATCCTTATAAAAGATACTTCAATCGATAATGCTAAATTTATACGCCTATTCAATCAAGAATTAGAAAAAAGTGGAACTAAGAAGAAATTTTACACTTTGAAGGAAGATACAGATAGTACTTTATACATATCTCTTACTGATGAGCAATTCAAAACTTTAAAAAATGAATATTTAATGGATTTGAGAGTAGTAGAATAAATGATAATTTAAAAACTTGTGAAGTTTAAAAAACACTCACACTCATTCCACCATCAACGGTTATATTTTGTCCTGTCAGATACGAAGATTTATCCATTGCCAAAAATGCAATTACAGAAGCCATTTCTTCTGCATCAGCTATTCTTCCCAACGGCGTTCTTAAAAGTATATTTTCTAGCTTTTCTTTATTTTCAAATACTGCTTCTGTGAGTGGAGTTTTGGTGTACCAAGGCGAAACGGTATTTACACGAATGTTGTCTTTTGCCCACTCAACGGCAAAACTACGTGCTTGTTGATTAAGTCCACCCTTTGACATTGCATACGGCAAACCACTATTTACATCCTGACTTCCTGCTACTGAACCCACATTGATAACAGATGCAGTTTGAGATTTTTGGAGTAATGGATATAAAATTCTTGAAACTTCAAAAGGAGCTATCAAATTGATTTCCAGTATTTTACGATATTCTTCTTCGCTATATTCTAAAGCTGATTTTCTGATATTTATTCCTGCATTATTTACCAAAATATCTAGTTTTTGAAAGTTTTTTTCTATCCAATCAGAAATAGTTTTTCGCTCTCTTTTGCTTGTAACATCTGCTTTTAGTCCTTTTACAAACGAGTTTGGAAACTCTTTTTTAAGTTCTTTTTCTAAATTTTGAATTTCATCTTCATTACGAGCCGAAAACAAAACATCTGCACCAAGTTCTAAAAACTCAATGACAGTTGCTTTTCCAATTCCTTTTGAGCCACCTGTAACAAAGGCTTTTTTATTTTTGAGATTCCACGAAGTTTTCATTTTTAAATAATATTCAATTATAAAGGTAATTTGTATTTAACTAATAATTTATCACTAACAACTAATCGTTATTTCAAGAATCGCTCAACAATCTTAGATTCAGAGGCTTTTATCATTACATCTAATGCTTTTTCGGCACGACTAGCGAAGGAATCAATTTGTTCCATCATTTCTTTAAACTCTTCTACTTCTTTATTTTTTTGTTCTAACAGTCCATTTATTTCTAATTCTTTTTTATCTTTTTCTGAAAGCTCTATATTTTTTACATCTTCCAACATTTTCAAAATAGGCTCTAATTCTCGTTTTCTACGTTCTCTCATTACCCTTCTGGTGATTTCCCACATATCTTTTTCGGCAGAAAAATATTCTTTTCTTTCTCCTATCTTGACTGTTTTTTCGATAAGTTGCCAGTCTATTAAAGCTCTCAAATTCATATTTGCGCTTCCTTGAGAAACCGATAAAGTATCTATAATTTCTTGTGCGCTAAGAGGCTCAGCAGAAACTAACAAGAGCGCATGAATCTGTGCCATTGTTCGGCTAATCCCCCAACTTGTTCCCAAAACACCCCAAGCTTGAATAAATTTTGCTTTTGCGTCGTCTAATTTCATTCTGTTATCAATTTATTATTTCTGTTCTTAGTGTAATTTTTACATTCTAATTTATTATAAAAGTACAAAATTTCAA
This sequence comes from Bernardetia sp. Wsw4-3y2, assembly GCF_037126295.1. NCBI lineage: Bacteria > Pseudomonadati > Bacteroidota > Cytophagia > Cytophagales > Bernardetiaceae > Bernardetia > Bernardetia sp. Wsw4-3y2. The sequence continues at coordinate 2,977,500 of NZ_CP147017.1, forward strand.
CTCAAATTTCAATCTCATTTGAAAGTCTGTAAAAGTAGTAGACTAACGAAAAAATACGTATTTTAGTTATTGCTTTGGATTTTTAGTTTTTTATTCGTAATTGAATACTTTATCTTTGCTTTTATTTCCAAATTTCTACTAATAAATCTGTTTCTTCCTAGATGAAAATTTACCGTAAGGTTTCAGAGTTTCCCGAACTTCAACATACAATCCTGACAAGTGGAACGTTTGACGGCGTACATTTAGGACATCAAAAAATTATTCAGCGTGTTGTCGACCTCAAAAAACGCACTCCAAATGCTCAAACTGTGGTTCTGACCTATCACCCTCATCCTCGTTTGGTTCTTTTCCCAGACCAAAAAGACTTAAAGTTACTGACTTCATTAGAAGAAAAAATCATTTTGTTAGAAGATTTAGGAATTGACCATTTATGTGTGATTCCGTTTACCAAAAAGTTTGCAGAAACTTCTTCTGAAAATTTCATCAAACGAATTATTCAAAAAAAGCTGCAAACTCGTCAATTTGTGATTGGTTACGACCATCGTTTTGGAAAAAATAGAGAAGGAGGATTTGATTACTTAAAAGAAAATGAAGATAGATTTGGATTTAAAGTAGAAGAAATTCCAAGACAAGACATTGAAGACAATGCAATCAGTAGTACAAGAATTAGAAAAGCTCTTTTTGATGGAGATATACAAACAGCAAACGAACTTTTGGGCTATGAATTTTCAATTACTGGAAAAGTAGTAAAAGGAAAGCAAATTGGAAGAACAATCGGCTATCCAACAGCAAATCTAAAGCTGACCGACAAACACAAACTTATTCCAAAACAGGGAATTTATGCCGTCCGAATTTATCATAAATATGAATATTATGGTGGAATGCTAAGTATTGGTGTTCGTCCGACGATAGGAAAAAATCTTAAACAAACCATTGAAGTAAATATTTTTGATTTTGATAAAGATATTTATGATAAAGATTTGACTTTGCAGTTTGTGAAATATTTGCGTCCAGAAGAAAAATATAGTTCTTTAGATGAGCTAAAAGCACAACTTGCTAAGGATAAAGAGGAGAGTTTGGAGGTTTTGAAGGTATAATACGTAATATTTTTTTGAATTTATTTATTATATAATAGATGTTACCACAGTCATTTATAACTTTGATAATCAATAAGTTATTTAAAAATCAAAATGTGCTTATTTTTCCGTAGTGACTGTCGCTATGGAAAAATTAACATTACTAAATTAACCGTAATAACGTTTAATTTTTCACGTAAAAATATCCTAATGAAAAGAATCATAAAAATAATTCTCCTACTATTAACTTTATCTGTTATTGCTGTGCAATATGAAAAATATACAGATATAAAAGAAGTGGAGTATAAGCATGAAGAAGAAAAAGAAAACAGCAAAGATGATTATAAATATAAGAATGAAGACGAATACAAGAGCAAAGAAGAAGACGAATACTACAAGAAACTAGAACATATAAAATTTGATTTTTTAAGTAATGAAGAGTTTGTATTACGTGCAAAAGAACTTATTGAATATCACAAAATAACTGACTACACTCCTTATGATGTTTCATTGTCATGGACTCCGTACCAAGATTCTATCTTTGAGATAAAATTTGATCTTGATAATAAAGAATTTACTTATCCCAAGTCTGAATACATTGCAGGAATAGATAAAAATAGTATCATTAAGCAAGAGAAGAAAGGAAATTTAGAATCATTTATTTATACAAGTAATAAATATGATGTGCGAGAAGGCATTTGGATAGCATTTTCAAAAGACAATGGAAATTCTTGGGAACATCTTTATACAGGCATTAGCCAAAGCAGACCTTTAAATTTAAAATGGTACTCAAAAACTTCATTGTTTAAGTCTGAAACAGAACTGCAAATTGAAGCAGCCATAGTTAGACAATTAACTATATCTTCTCGCTACAATCCAGCTCCTTATGAAGTGTTAGAAGATGGATTTCTTTTAGTTTTTAACTTAGACGATCTCAGAAAAGATTCTGATCTAGATGGATTGACAGATATAGAAGAACAATCTCTTTACACAGATCCAAATAACGTAGATACAGACGGTGATAAAATACCTGATGATTTAGATTTGAATCCTCATTTTTCAAGTAATAGAACAGATAAAACAGTTATCTTTGAGAAAGTCATAGAAGGAGAAATTATGTTATATACCCCTGTTGAGTTCTCTATTTCTGATATTCCTCCAATAGCTTATGCAACTGATACGACTGAGACATTGATAATAATCGCAGACGATATACATCTACAAGAGATCCAACCTAAATGGAGGCGAGTAATCCTTATTTCAGCAGAGAAATATAGAAAACAATCCTTTCGAAATACAGCTAGTAGTATAAGTATTTCTCCACTTTTTAAAGTTGATGATGAAAAAGATACTTATATTTTCCGTAGTCATTCAGGAGGCGAAAGTAAAAAATATTTAGTAATAAAAACAAAAAAAGGATGGGAAGTAATTTTAATTGGGTATTCAATAGCTTGTTAGAAAGTATCTAAAATGTGTTTACTATAAAATTAGTATTGTAGAAGAAAAATACAATTCTTTAGACGAACTAAAGACACAATTAGCTAGAGATAAAGAGGAGAGTTGGGAGGTTTTGAAGTTTAGGTGAAATTTAATTCTTTGCAACCATAACTACAAAAAAAGCATCTCACTAATAATCACTTAAATACATTCTCCAATGAAACTCAAAATCACTTTATTTCTAATTATTATCTTACTTTCCAATTGTAAGAGTTCAGTAAAAATAACATCTAATTCCTCTGTTGATTCAGTTCAAATCTCTATGGATAGACATGCAAGTTCTTTGATTGATGACCCCAAAATTAGTTCTGCCTCAATTGGAATATACAAAGATGGTAAAAAATATACAGGACATTATGGAGAGTTAGATAAAGGTAAAGCTAATAAACCTACGGATAAAACTATCTATGAAATTGCTTCAGTAAGCAAAACTTTTATTGGTATTTTGGTAGCAAATGCAGTTGTTGAAGAAAAAATAAACCTAGAAGATGATATAAGAAAATATTTAAAAGAAGATTTTCCAAATTTTGAGTACGATGGAAAACCTATAAAAATTAAACATCTACTAACACATACGAGTGGAATGTCAAAATTTTTACCTGAAAGTATAAATGCTCTATTCTCTGACTTTAATGAAAGTTTACCATTTAAAGTTTATGAGATTCAAAAAAATTATAGTAAAAATGACTTTTTCTTAGATTTACATAAAATTAAATTAGATACTATTCCTGGCTCAACATACGAATACTCTAATGTTGATACAGAACTTATGGCAAAAATACTAGAAAATGTTTATAATAAATCATTTAATGAAATAGTAAAAGAATATTTTAGCAGTAAAGCTAATATGAAAAATACACAAATTAATCTTTCAGATGAGCAAAAATTTTATTTAGCTAATGGTTATGGAATGACAGGAAAACTTGTACCTCATGAAGTTGTCTTGTTTGGTGCTGATGGGGGAGTGAAAACAACAATGCCTGATTTGGTAAACTATATGGAACTCCAATTAGATACTTCTAATAGTATTGTTTTAGAAGCACATACTGTTCTTTATAAAAATGGAAATAGACAAATAGCTTATTATTTACCTATTCGAAATAGTGAAGAACACGCAACCTACTTTAGTATGCATGGAGGAGCTTTTGGAAGTCAAAATTGGTTATTTATTTTACCAGAATACGATTTAGGAATTTCTGTAATTACAAATCAAAGTGACCTTGAAACAGCAGATAAATTAATGAAAGTAGTTGAAGGATTGATTGAGGATTTGAAATAGTTTTAAAACATTTTTGATACAGCTATTTGTGATAAAAATCTGATATTACAGTTTGTGAAATTTTTGAGAGAAGAAGAAAAATATAATTCTTTAGACGAACTCAAAGCACAACTGGCTAGAGATAAGGAGGAGAGTTTGGAGGTTTTGAAGGTTTGATATTTTCAACGATTACTAAGGTTAGATTATCAATCCATTATAAACGTTTTAAATATTTATAGAAATTAGGTTAAAAATCTATTGATAAATGATACACCATCAATCTAAAATATTCTTGTTCGATTACAATTTAACTCAAGAAGGTTATAAAAACCTAGATTATAGTTTTACAAATAAAGCAATAGAAAATCAATATCTACATAAAATTATTGAAGCAGCAGAGAGAAATTGTATAAATATTGGTATTGATTTTAATCAACCTTGGGAAGAAATGGAGTTTGATGAACATCATTATCAAATTGAATATCTTTTTGTTGGAGAGTTATTAGCAGAAAATTCTATCTATATTCAAGATAATTCTATTGGAATCAACGTATATCATGAACCAAAATTTGGAATCAAAGAGTTTAAATCCAAACAAATATTGAATCTAACTTTAATACTTGAGAAATATAAGAAGAATTAAAAACTTTTGGAAACGTCCAAGAAATCGCAACTGAAATCAAACTAACAGAGAAACTAAAAAACATTTGTACTGAATTATATGAAGAAATAAATAAACAATAAAATTACACTTATTCATCTGAAAATATTTTGTACTATGACGATAAAAGATCTAAAACAGGCTATTCAAGAATCTTCCTTTTCTATGTATGAAGAATATATTAACTCTTTAATACTACCCTCTATTGAAATAGTTAAAAATAATTCTGAAATTAAGATAGCTTCTAGCAAACTAGGTGGTATTCCAGATATTCCATCTGATTTTGAATGTCCTCAACACAAGTATGGATATTATCGTTTTATAGCTCAGTTTAATCTAAAAGACATTTCTCAACCTTTTTCTCACCTTCCCAAAGAAGGACTTTTGAGTATTTTCATAGCAGATGATGAAGAAGGAGAGAACTTTTGGGGGGATGATGGATATGCTAAAGTTTATTTTTTTGATGATGAAAGCATATTAAACCCATGTACAAATCAATATTTTTCCAATCAACCTTCTATTTCAATAGACCTAAAAACTTCTATTGATATTCCTTTTAGAAATGAATTACTTAAAAAAAATCCTTTAAATATCAGTCAGTTAGATGAATTAAGTTATGATATAATGGAAAAATTAGATAAAAAGCTAAATTATCTACTTGGTTATCCCCTTTACTCATCATTAGCCTACGACCCAAGACCTGATGAAGATTGGACATCTTTGCTTACACTCTCCTCTATTGAGGAACTGAATTGGTGTTGGCATGATGGAGATTTTCTTATGCTATTTATTGAAAAAGAAAAACTCAAACAGAATGATTTTTCTTATATAAAATCTGACGCAGGATAGTCAAATCTACCTCCTCAAAATACACAAATACTCCATTGTTGCATTGGCTTTGTGTTCCATATTGCGTCTCTGTCGGCTTTGAAACGTTGGTATTCTATATAAAAAAACTTTGAAAAATCAATAACTCAAAATCTTAAATTCCACTCTACGATTGAGTTTTTTACTTTCCTCATCTCGTTTTCTTGTAATAGGATTTGTACTTCCATACGGACGAGTTTCGATGCGTTTTTTATCAATTTTTTTCTTAACTAAATAATCTTGAATGGCTTTTACTCGCAGTGCAGAAAGTTTCATATTCATAGTTGGTATTCCTTCAAGGTCTGTATGTCCTTCTACTTCAATAGTTATGGTAGGGTTTTCTAGCATAAATAAAACTAATCGGTCAAGTTCGGGATAAGACTCTGTCAATAATTCATTTGTACCTTGTCTAAAAAAGACATTATTCAAACGAATTTTTTGTCCTACTTCAATAGGAGTAAGATACAAATCTCTTTTTATTTCTTTATATACTTCATTTCCTGTGGCATCAATGTTTTCGCTTACCGAAACAAAACCTCTTGATTTTGCCAAGAAACCATAATTTGAATTTGGAGGAAGAGCAATTTTATAATTTCCTGTTTGTGGGTCTGCTTGAGCTGTTCCTGCATTTTCTCCTGATGGCAACATCTCATAAAAAATCTCTGCACCAATTGGTTCTTTCGTTTTGGAATTATAAACCGTTCCCGAAATAAGCAAAATAGGATCTGGACGAACTTCTACATGAAGTTTTGCACGATAAATATCCAATTCAGAAGCAGTAGTTTTGTTTGAATGTTTTGAAGATGCAAAATAGGCATATTCTCCACTTGCATCAATGGAATAACCTGCATCCCAACCTGCTGAATTTAAGACGTTTCCTAAGTTTAATGGCTCACTCCAATTTGCCCACGTATCATCTAATCTTCTACTTACATACATATCAAAACTTCCATAACCACTTCTTCCATCTGAAGCAAAATAAAGTGTCTTGTTATCTGAAGAAAGTGTAGGAGTAATTTCAGAAGCTGCCGAATTGAGCATAGAACCCATATTTTTTGGAACAGACCACGAATTATCTTTTTGTAGAAAGCTAACATACAAATCTCTTGAGCCAAAAGTGTCTTCTCTACGTATTGCCATAATCAAAACTTTTCGGTTTGGCGAAAGACAAATCTCTGCGTATTTATCAGTATTATAAAAATCTTTTATTTTTAAAGGCTCAGGATATGACCACGAACCATCAATCGTTTTATAAGAAATTGATGCGCCTTGTTCCATTTTTCCAGAAGGCAAATAAGCATTGGCAAGCAAAATAACATTTCCATCAGGTGTTACCGAACAAACATAATTATGCTGATTGTTATTGACAGGTTCACTTAATCGCTGCGCTTCACTCCAGACCGTATCTGAAATATGACGAGAAAACCAAACATCATCATTTTCTTTTCCTGCTGAGATAGAAGGTGTATTTTGTGGATGATCTTTTCTATCAAAAAAAAGTGTTTTTCCATCAGGAGAAATAATAGGCAAAATTTCACTATATGGAGAGTTTACAGTTCTTGGAAGACGTTCTGTTTCGTTAAAAGGAATATCTTTTGTAATATTTATTTCTGCTTTTATAGGAATATCACTTTCAGAAATTCCAATCGCATCAATATTATTCCAACCTCCAACATCAATTGTATTAAGTTTTATTTTTACAGATTTTACTTTGTAAGTAGTCTTTTGTTTTAGATAAATGTTGAGTAATTGTCCTTGTATAGGAGCTGGCTGAGTTCGCTGATTTTTATAAACTAAATGTCCTTTATCTTGCAAATCATAAAGAATAATTGCTGAAATTGCACCTGCACCAAAACTCTCAGCAATGGCAATTTGCTTTACAAAAATAGCTTTTTCAAAACCTACTTTTATCCATTCATCCTGACGAGCTTCTGGACGAGCTGGTGACCAAGCACACGGACTTTGCCAAATAGCAGGAAGAACATTAGGTTTGCCCAAAATTTGTTTTGCTGTGTTTTGAGTAGGATTATTTTCATCGAAATATTCAGAAGAAAAATCAATTACTTCGCTTGCCCAAAGAACGTTTGTATTCGTTTGTGCCTCTGATAGAGAAGGCAAAAAAAAGATTCCAAAAAAAAAGATAAACAAAGAAAAGCTGACTTTTCTTGAATAAGAAAAAAAATCAGCTAAAAAAATATCTAAAAAGTAAAGTGTTGATTGCATAGCACAAATATAGGCAAAGAATAGAGATAGAGAATAGAAATAAAAAGGTTAAAAATTATTTCCTTTTTTCTATTTTGATTAATCCCAATCTTGAGCCACAAATTTCATTCTTTTTCCGTCTTCCGAAGAAAGAGTTAAAAATTGACCTTCTAATTGGTAAGTTGTCATGTTAGAAATATTTTTTCCAAAGCTGGCTTCTAACTCCATATTTTCCTGACATGCCATTTTGGTCATTCCTGCTTGTGAAAAAGTTATATTGTTCTTATTTTCATTTTGTGCACTTGTAGAGACTGTGAAAAAAATACTATTACAACCCATAAAAGCATTTCCTTGGGCAATTCTTTTACCATCCAAGTCAGTCGTGATTTCTTTTAGTTTTGTAAGGTCTACTTTAGCTTTGGCTTTTATAAAGTCTTCTTTTGAAAAATTATTTCCATCATTTAGATTCATATCTGTCATCATCCAAACTCTAGCTAATTTTTGGTTGTCAGTAAGATTTGATGTTTTCTTATTGCTTTTACAGCTTGAAAATAAAATAGAAGTTGAAAAAATTAGGATAACAGATAAAAAAATTGATTTGATAAACATTGTTTGATTTAGTTTTAATGAAAAATAGTACTATTACTCATAAACTGATTTTTTCTACAGAATGTTTTTCACAAAAAAATAATCCCTACTATTTATGAAATAGTAAGGATTATTTTATATAAGATGCTTTCATAACAAATGAACAAATTTTAATAAAAATACAATAAATAAAACTGACTTTGTTCGCTGTTTTTTTGTCCTAAATTGATTCTAACTCAAACTATCAATACATAAATAACTATTAGTCAAATAAAATTGATTTGGTAGGTTAGACAGGATAAAATACAACTAGATAAATTTCATTTTATCTGACAAGTAAGCGAGAATGACGAATTATCGTGAAATAGATTTTGTAAAGGATACGAAAACAAATTTTACTTGTTTACTATATTAAATCAATGATACATTATCTGATTTCCTGTGTGCTTACTTTATTAGTTGAGACCTGAATTTAGAGCAAGAGAAATACATCTCAAGTTGAAATTAACAAATAAGTTGAGCAAATTTTCGGGGCTCTAAAGGTGAAACATAAGTAAAGATACAAATGAAGTTATTACTATCAATAAATTGAGTAAATAATAACTGATTGAAATGTTTTTTTGAAAATAAACTGTCTATCCTTTTTTTTATGTATGCTAAAACAAGAATCACAAATTACTAGACTTCAAAATTAAAACTAATGTGGTCGCTTTGATATGAAAGGTTAAAAGCAAAGTATTTGGCTTTCATTACTCTCCAAAGGAAATAATTGCATACTATAATATGCTGCATTATTATTTTGAACGTTTCATAAGAGTTTTGTTATCGTTTTATATGTTTTCTTATTCATATAAAATTAGAAACAGAAAATTATTTTTAAAAGATTCTTTAAAAGAATTTATGAATAATTATTTAAGCTATTCATAACTATATATACTTAGATTTTACCTAAGTCTTTTTACTACTAATTTTCTAACAAAACATCAAGTTATTCTATTTTTGCACAGATAAACTTTTTCTAAAAAACAAATCTGAATATTTTTTATACCATATAATTTTAATTGAAATTAAAAATACGAATAAAAATGAAGTAGGTTTTCTAAAACTAAAAAATCCCGATTGAATGATTTATATTAGAAAGAACTACATAAACTGAGAGTTACAATAATTTACTTTATATGTGTAGCAAAATTGTTTTGTACTATTACCTTTTCAAACAAATTTGAAGGTCTCAAAAGTAATACTACTTTAATTTAGATGAGATGAAACTTATCAACAATTTAGTAAGAGTTTCTAAAATAGATTAATGATTTTAATATATTTATTAGAAACAAATCTTAAAAGTAAATGATTTAATATTCTTTAAAAATCACCGTTTGTGTTTTTTAATTCTGTAACTTGATACAATATAGAAATTAAATTTTGATAATGCAAGTTTTTATGAAATTTTTTAAAATATTTATTAAGACTTTCCCTTTTCCTCTTCTTTAGCTTCTTCTTGTTTCATTTCTGCTTCTCTGATGAGTTTCTTTTTTTCAGTAACAAAATGTTCTACCTGCTTTTTCAAAACAGGAAGAGGAATATGTCCATTTTTTAATAAAATTTCATGAAACTCTTTAAGGTTAAAATTTTCTTCTAAGGCATCTTCTGTATACTCTCTTAAGTTATTGAAGTATATTTTCCCTATTTTATAAATGGTAGCTTGTGCAGGGCGAACTACTATTTTATCAACTTCATCTCTCATGTCTTCTCTAGGAAGTCCTGTATTTGCTACCAAAAAATCAATCGCTTCTTCTCTAGTCCATTGCTTTAGATGGATTCCCGTATCCACTACCAAAAGCGAAGTAATAAAAAGTTCATTCTGAATTTTTCCAATCTTGACATATAAGTCATCGTAGTAATTAATAGAATTCCTATTCTGTTCGGTCAGTAAATCAGCAAAATATCCCTCCCATCCTTCATAATAGACATCAAACTGCAAAACTTTTCTAAAAGTAGGTATGTCTGTAAGTTGTTGTTCGTACCAAGATTGTATATAACGTCCTCCTGCTTTTTCATATACCCAAACTGGAATCTTATTTTGAGGAATAGTTTCAGCATTTTTTAGATTAATATATAAGGCTGGGCGTGTTTTATCGTGTCCTCCATGAAACTCCAATAAAGGCGCACTATTTTCTAAAGGTAAAGGCACACGTACTAATTTAAGTGGGTCTTTGGGTTGATGCAAGAAGAAATTATCAAAAGCCTCAAAAGCAGAATCTGAGTAGTGCTGATAAGTGGCTAAATAATTTTTATCATTATTACCAATATTGAAATCAGTAGGCAAACGATTATTTATTTTAGCTAAATTTTTTGAAATAGAATCTTTTTGTGGGAAATTTAAGGAATCAAAAATACCTGTTAGTTCTTCTTTTAAATCACTAATTTCTCCTAATCCTCTAAAATGGTATTCTTCTGCCGACTCTTCTTGTGAAATATGAGCATGAACCATCAGCATTGTATTATAATACATGATTGCTGTTGCGCTATCATAGCCCAATTTCCAAACTCCAGCATCATTATTTGATAATTCAATTTCTTCTTCTAAATAATTTAATAGTTTTTGATAAGCAGGAAAAACATCATCTTCTATTATTTCTTTTGCTTCTACTTGTAGTTCATGTTTTGCAAGGGGCAAAATTCGGTCTGAATACTCTACTTTACGAGAAAAATCTCTATACAATACATTATATTCTACATTTCTAGCAATAAAATCTTTTGTTTCTTCGATTACACGCTCTAATATAAAGCGAGGAGGAATTACATTTGATTCTTTTCTTGATTGTAAAAGCTGAATAAGTTGGTCAAATTTATCATCAAATTTTGATAAACGTTCTAAATAGTCTTCTGCATCTCCAAGCGTTTCAATTTGATGTACCTCCATCATAAAACGAGGTAGCTCCACTTGAATGCCTGTAATATGATTTACAGGATATTCGTACTGACGGAAAGCATTTCTATAAATTTCTAATTCTAAATACCAGTCTAATATTTCAGTGGATAATAGTTCTTCTTCGTTTTGTTGGGAACGTTTGTAAGTTCTTAGCATCTCAAAATTGCGAACGATACTTTCTTCATAACGCCTATCACGTTCCTCATCAGAAATATCTGTCAAGAGGCTATTGTAATAAGTTATTCCATAATTGTCTAAAAGATGCAGACGACTCATAAGCTCTGGGTCATCTTGTCCATATTCTATAAACATGCGCTCATAAAATAGCTCAACACTAAAAGGTTTAAACCAAATTAGGTTACAGACCCAAATACTAAAAATAATAAATGAAAAAACAAACATACGTAAAATAACTTTTCCTATTTTTAGTTGTTCTAGGTAAGAAATTGTTTTATGACTTACATGAATCCATAACCTTCGCCACGCAAATTTAGTATGAACCACATCACCTCTACTCGCCATATTGAGCGTAGTATTTCTGCTGGGAATATTATGTTGAATATCTTCTTTGATCTCGACCATACATTATGGGATTTTGAGCAAAATTCTAAACAAACTTTATTTAGTTTGTATCAAAAGTATGAATTATCTGATAAAATTATTAATAATGAAAAAATAAGTTTTGACGATTTTTTGAAAGCCTTCCAAACTACGACTAAATTTCTTTGGAAACAACATCATGAAGGCTTGGTAGACAAAGTAAAGATAAGACAACGTCGTTTTACACATATCTTTGAAGAGCTACATAAAATGAAAAAGAAAGAAGAACTATTTGATAGAAATCTATACACTAATCTTTTGGAAGAATTAGAAAACGAATATCAATATAATTGTCCTCGTCAGCCCAATCTTTTACCTTTTGCTTTAGAAATGCTTACTTATTTGCAATCTAAAGGCTATCAACTTCATATCCTTACCAATGGTTTTGAGGAAAGCCAAAAACTAAAATTAGAACATTCAGGTATTTTACATTTTTTTAAAAATATTGTTACATCAGATTGTACAGGATTTACCAAACCTAATCCTATTATTTTCAATCATGCACTCGCTATCTCTAACGCTACACCTCAAAACTCTATTATGATTGGAGATAGTTTTGACGCTGATATTTTGGGCGCACGCTCTTTAGGAATGAAAACTATTTTTTATAATCCATTAAAAAAAACACCTCAACATTCTGTCGCTAGTTATGATATTGCTTGTTGGAGAGAAATTGAAGGTATTTTGTAAAAGGATAAGGCAAGAGTTTTTTAATTATCATTCTCCCTCTATTCTAAAGTGAAAACCCATAACTTATAATTTCAAATGAAAAAAATAAGTATTTTAATAGCTCTACGAAATGAAGAAAGAATAATTTTGTCTTGTTTAGAGAATTTAAAAAGGGCTATAAACGAGTTTTACCAAGGTGAAAAGAATAAAAATAATTTTGAAATAGAAATTCTACTTGGAGATGATAATTCTGATGATAAAAGCGCAGAAATTATAAATGAATTTATTAAGAAAAATCAGAATACAAATTATACCTATTTCAAAATTGATAAATTATTAAATAAAATAAATCAAAATAATCTGAAAGGCAAAGTAAATGTTATTTATCAATTAATTAATCAATCAGAAGGAGAAACGCTTATTTTGCTTGATGCTGATATTCTTGTAAACCAAAATTGGCTACAAGAATTAATAAAAAAATACTATCAAAAAGAGAGTATAAAAATGGTAATGGGAACGACAATTCCCAAGATTAATCAAGAATCATTTTTTACTAATTTTCAAACAATAGATTGGATTTTCGGACAGGGAGTTTTAGCTATTTTCTCAAAGTTAGGTTTTCCACAAACAGCAATGGGAAATAATCTTGCATTTGACAAAAAAATCTATCAAGAACTAGGAGGCTACGAAAACATTCAATTTTCAGTAACCGAAGATGTAGCTCTTTTTAAAGCCTTTCAAAATTATATAAATGGTCGTTGGTGGAGACAACAGCAAAAAAAACAAAATTGTCAGACACTTCAGAGTGTCAGACAAGTAAGCAATCCACAAAAAAATAAAAATCAATTTTTCCTTCAACTTTTCAATTCAAAATCTCTAGCTTTTACAGAAGCCGAACTCACTCTAAAAGATTGGATTTTGCAGCGTCATCGTTGGTTTTGTGGTGCCTGGCAGTTTTCTAATTTTATCAAAAAAGGACTTTTAATTACTTATTTGTTTCGAATTATTTTTTTTATAGGGATAGTAGTAGGAATATTTTTGGGTGGGAATAGTTATTTGATTCTAGCTGTTTTTACTATTTTGGGGATTAATTATTTATTAATTCTTTCATTTTTGGTAAAATTAAAGCTCAAAATTTCTTTGTCTATTTTTTTGCAAGTTTTTCTTTTTTGTCTACTAGAACAATTTTTATATCTCTTAGTAGGAATTCATTTTTTGAAAACTAAAAAAGTAAAATGGAAAGGGAGAGAGTTTTAGGATAAAATTGCTTATAACAAATCACATAATTTGCTTTTTTGCCAAAAAAAATAGCAAAAGATGTCATTTTGATAAATGAAAGTTAGGATTTTTAGTAAAAAAAACGGATTTTTAGTATTAACTTTAGTTTAGCTGTATCCTAGCTCAATTCTATCCAACTTACACATTCAACTCTTTCAATAAATTGGCTACAAATTCTACTTCAAAAAGAAACAATAGAAAATCTGTAAAATCATTAGACCCTTACAAAATGACTGAAATACTCAAACAAGGTGTTTTGGAAGGACTCATTCGTTTCGATGGAACAGGAACAGACCGTTATGTTTTTTATCCTCATCAATCTATGCGCTTACGTTGGGAACCTGAAGAAGAAGTCAGAGCATGGGCATATATAAAATTGGTGACTGAAAAAAAATACTCTCCTAGTAGAATAGCTTTTGAACGCAAAGTAAAGATGGGTTCTAGCTATAGATTTGTGGATATTGTGATTTTTTCAGATAATCAGCATCAAAACGATGAGGTAATTATAGAATGCAAACGTGCAGATGTAGGAAAAAGAGCATTTTTAGAAGCTGTTGAGCAAGGCAAGTCTTATGATAATCAACTCTATGGAAAATATGTTTGGGTTACTTCTCAAAAATTAAATACGTATTATAAAACCAAACCTGAAAAAAATGGAAGGCAATATATAGAAATCGATAATTTGCCTTCTTTTTCTACTTCTTCAAAGTTTACTGGAGCATTTAACGAAACTTTTTGGACAATAAAACACTCATTAAAAGCATTTTATAAAAACTATATTCTTCCTCAAACCAAAAAACCTTGGCTTTCTGATTTTTTGCTTTTCACCTTTGTATTTGTTTTTATTGGCTTTATGTTAAGTTGGTTTAATGCAAAAGTGCTGACCGCACAAATTGACAATCATACTCGTTGGCTTGTAAAAGAACATATTCATTATGGTCATTTGTATTGGTTTGTTCCAATTCTAACTACTTTAGTTATAATGTGGGGATTCAAACGCAAACTTTTCCCCAAACTGACAGAAAAAAGAACAGCAAGAAATCGTAAGAAAAAAGGTAAAAGTCTACCTTTTGTCTTCCATAATAAAGTTATTTTTGCTACACTTATTGTTGTTATCCCTTCGCTTGTTTTGAGTGAATTTTTATTTGGAACAGATGAATTGTGTCGCACCTGTTGTTCTGAATACTGGTATTGTTGGTGGAGTAGAAAACATTATTATAAAGTAGAAGAGTCATGGCGACTGATGAATTATTTTGTACCTTTTGTGATTGGTGTTCCTCTTCAAGCATTTATGATGGTGATTTTGAACTGGGTTTTTGAGGCTTTTTCTAGGGTAAGATAAGGTTTTATAAATCCTCAACGAAGGTTCAGACCTCGTTGACGGTTGAGCAAAAACGAATTTTTTGAATTAATTAAACTTTGAAATAATGAAAAAAAAATATTTTTTATATCTGTTTATTTTTGTGATTTTCTTGTCATCTTGTGAAGACACTAATTCTGAAAAAGAAACTACTACCTTCGAACAAGAAAAAGAACTTCAAGATGTTGCTTATGGAGACGACCCACAGCAAAAATACGATATTTATTTGCCCAAACAACGTAGTTCTGCTAAAACCAAAGTAGTTGTTTTAGTACACGGAGGAGCTTGGGTAGAAGGAGATAAGGCTGATATGAATGGAATTTATGATTATCTAAAAACTTTTGCACCTGAATATGCAGTCGTAAATATCAATTATAGACTAGCCAATTTCACTAGAGAACCTTTTCCTATGCAAATTGATGATATAAAAAGTATAGTTGAAGATTTAAAAAATAAAAGTCAAGAATACGGAATTTTGAATCAATATGCGTTTGTGGGAGTAAGTGCAGGAGCGCATTTATCCATGTTGTACAGTTATAAGTATGATACAGAAAATCAAGTAAAGGTAGTTTGTGATGTAGTAGGACCTACTGATTTTCTACATTCTTCCTACACGAATAGCCCAAATCCAGAAACTCAACAAATTGCTTTAGCAATACAACTTTTGACAGGAAAAACGGTTGAAAATGATGCTACTTATTTTGAAAATATTAGTCCAAAGTATGCTATTAATTCTCAATCTCCTCCTACTATTATGTTCTATGGTGGTATAGATAGATTAGTTCCTTTTCAACAAGGCGAAGTGTTAAAAGAAACTCTAAGTCAGTTTAATGTTACAAACGAATATTATATTTATCCAGAAGAGGGACATGGATTTAATGAAGCTAATATTTTAGATGCACTTGAAAAATCTACAGCCTTTATTCGTACTCATTTGAAATAAATATTATCTATAAAATGAACATACAAAGTCAAAAAAAAATATTATTTGTAGAAGACGATGCTACATTAGGTTTTGTAGTAAAAGACCACTTGAGTTTAGAAGGTTACCAAATTGAATGGATAAAAGATGGACAAACAGCCTTTGAAATTTTTGTAGAAAATAATTTTGACTTATGTATTTTTGATGTTATGCTTCCAAAACTAGATGGTTTTGAGTTAGCCAAAAAAGTAAGAGCAAAAAATAAAGACATTCCTATTCTTTTTCTGACTGCCAAATCTCTTCAAGAAGACCGTCTGCATGCACTCCGAATTGGTGCTGATGATTACCTTACAAAGCCTTTTAGCATAGAAGAGTTAGTTTTGAAAATAGAAATATTTTTAAGGCGTTCAGTTGGCTCTCAAGCTAATTCTGCTCAAAATTTTATTTCAGAAAATTCTACTATAGAATTAGGAAGTTATCTTTTTGATGTGAAAAATTTGTCTTTACTTTCTCCTTCTCAAAAAAAATATACCCTTACTTCAAGAGAAGCCGAATTATTAAATCTGTTTTGTCAGAATAAAGAACAAGTTTTGAGAAGAGAATTTATTCTAAACAAACTTTGGGGTGATGATGATTATTTTTTGGGAAGGAGTTTGGATGTTTTTATTTCAAGACTTCGCAAATATTTGAAAGAAGATGATACTATCCAAATAGAGAATATTCCTCGTGTTGGCTTCAAAATAACTCAGCGTAACTGATTGATATTGTGATTGTTTGATTCTTTTTTTAGTAAATTAGTGTTTTTTATGATAAAGTTACTCTAAAAATAAAATTTATGATTATTTTTAGCAAAAACATAAATTAAAACACTTAACTACTTATGAGAAACAAGAAATACTTACTTGAATTTTTAATAATTATTTTACTGCCTTGCTTTTTCAATTCAAATATATATGCACAATCAAATACTTGTGCAGGAGCTCCATTGCTTGATGTTTTGCCAAATTGTGCTAATCCTTCGTATTCAATAACTTTTCCAGCATTTACTCCTAGTGGAGAAACTATAAGTTGTGGAGGATTAGATGCAACTAACACAGTGAGAGATGGTTGGTTTTCTTTTCAAGGAAATGGAAATGATGTTACAATTGAAGCAACAACTAATAGAAATTTAGTCTTAGCAGTTTATTCAGGAGCTTGTGGGGCTTTAGTAGAAGAAAATTGTACAAATGCAGGAGGAGGAAATAATCAAACAGAAATATTAACTGTTCCTACCATAAATGGAGATATTTATTTTGTCCGACTCACACGTAGAGGAAATAATCTTGCAGCTACAAATTCAATGGATGGAAATATTTGTCTGTCATCTCCTCCAGCCAACGATGAATGTACAGGAGCTTTTGATTTAAATGTAGGACAGTTTGAATGTACTTTTGGAGAAATAACAAATACAGGAGGTACATATAGTAATACTTTTGGTGGTGACCCTTCATGTACTGCAGCAGGTGCTCAAGATGTTTGGTACAAATTTGTAGCTCCTGCTGGAGGGCAGGTTGTTATTGATACACAAGCAGGCTCTATTACAGACGCTGTAATGGAACTTTATCACGCTCCTGATGGAACTTGTGGCTCACTTGCCTCAGTAGATTGTGATGATGATGGGGGAGCTGGAACAATGCCAAGGATATTAGAATATAATTTAACAGGAGGAGATACATATTATTTACGTGTGTGGGAGTTTGGAGGAGGAGAAGGAACATTGGACATTTGTGTTCAAAATCAATATTCAGACTGTGATGTAAGTTTGCCTTTATGTAGTAGTTCCTCATTTAATACAAATAGTTTTGGCGAAGGTAATACAGATACTAATGTAGGGAATTGTTTCACAGGAAGTGATAATACAGAAAGACAATCTGTATGGGTAAATTTTGAGATACAAACTTCTGGTGATTTGCAATTTATTATTTCTCCACAAGTAGATTCGGATGATTATGATTTTATTTTATATAGAGATGAAGGTTCTTTTTGTACGAATATCAATGCAAATGGTACAGTAGTATCTTGTAACTATTCAGATGATGTAAGCCCAGGAGATACAGGAGCAAATGGAGGTAGTTCTAATTCACAAAATGCAGGAGGAACAAATATTAATGCAGATATTCCTGTATTAGCAGGAGAACGTTATTTTCTATTAATCAATAACTTTGAAAATTCTAGTTCAGGATTTGATCTTGATTTTACAGGAACAGCAGGACTAGATTGTGTTGTCTTGCCTTTAGAACTTACCGAATTTAGAGGAGAAAAAATAAAAGATCAAAATCTATTGCATTGGGCAACAGCTAGAGAATTCAATACCTCTCATTTTGAAATTGAAAGAAGTAATGATGCAATGGATTTTATAAACATTGGAGAGCTAAAATGTGGAAATAAAAAAAATGAAAATCAAATTTATCAGTATTGGGATAAAGAACCACAAATAGGAATCAATTATTATAGACTAAAGCAAGTAGATTTGGATGGCACTTTTACCTATACCAAGACCATATCCATTGATAATCAAGGCATAATTACAAATTTTGAGATTCATAAAATATATCCAAACCCTGCTCAAAATGCAATTAATTTTGTTTTTGCAGTTCCTGCTTCTAATTCAGAACTTCAAATAGAAATTTTTGATAACAATGGAGAGTCTGTTGTTGCAACTACTGAAAATTATCAAAAAGGAATTCAGAACTTTAATCAAAATCTATCTTCTTTTGTAAAAGGATTATATATTTTGAGAATTTCAAATCTAAAAACAGGACAAGTTTTGACAGAGAAATTCGTTAAAAAATAATTTTTTTTGAAGCTACTAAAAAGTGTAATTTGTTCAGGCATAGTGCAATACCTATTACTAGCTCTACGTTATTTTATATCATGAGGTCGCTTAATTATTAGAAAAATATGAAAAATAGAAACTACTTATTTTATTACTTAGCAATTACTTTACTGTTTTGCTTTTTCACTACAAATACAAATGCACAGTCTAATACTTGTGCTACTGCTACTTCCATTTCCCCTTCAACTACTTGTGTAGCTATTCCATTTTCTGTTCCTGGAAGTTTCACAAGGGATAATACTGTTGCAAACACATCATGTGTCACTAATGGTAATATTAGAGAAGACGGTTGGGTCTCTTTTGTAGCAAATTCTACTTCGACAACTGTAGCAGCAGCTAGTGCTAGAGACGTTGCCATAGCTGTTTATCAAGGTGGTTGTGGAGGTACACAGATAGCAGGTGCTTGTGCAGATGCTTTCGGTAATGGAGGAACAGAGTCAATGGTGATAACTACTGTAGTAGGAGTAACTTATTTGATAAGAATAATACGTTTTAATGATGGTAGTAGTGGAAATATGACTGGGAATATGTGTGTTTTTGGAGATCCACCACCACCACCACCAGCCAATGACGAATGTACAGGTGCTTTTGATTTACCTGTGGGGCAATTTGAGTGTACATTTTCTTCAATCACCAATGTAAATGCTACTTATAGTGGTTTGCCAAATCCTACTTGTGGAGGAGGAACGGGTTCTCAAGATGTGTGGTATAAATTTATTGCTCCTGCTGGAGGTCAAGCTGTTATAAATACACAAGCTGGCTCTATTACAGATAGTGGAATGGAATTGTATCGTTCAACAGATGGAACTTGTGGTACACTTACTTTTGTCGCTTGTGATGACAATAGTGGAACAGGAAATATGTCTCAAATATTAGAATATGGATTAGTAGGTGGAAATACCTATTATTTGAGAGTTTGGAGAAAAAATGGTGGAGAAGGAACAATGAATATTTGTGTTCAAAACCAATATTCAGATTGTGATGTCAGTTTTCCTTTATGTAGCAGTTCTTCTTTTAATACAAATAGTTTTGGTCCTGGTGCAGTAGATAGCAATATTGGAAATTGTTTTACAGGAGGGGTTGACGAAACAGAATTACAATCTATTTGGCTAAATTTTGAGATTCAAACTACTGGAACTCTAGGATTAATAATAGATTCTCAAAATCCAGGAGGAGATGACTATGATTTTAATCTTTTTCGTGCTAATACTTGTGCAGATGTAGTTGGAGGAAATAGTGTGTCTTGTAATGCTAGTTCTAGTACTGGAGCAGGAGGAACAACAGGTATAAGTACAGCAAACGGAGGAACAAATAACTCTCAACCACCTGGTCCAGGAAATCCTTTTAACAGTGATTTGAATGTAATTGCTGGAGAAAGATATTATATTGTAATTAATAACTTTAGTGCCACAGGTATTGGTTTTGACATTGGTTTTTCAGGAACAGCAGGCTTAGATTGTGTTGTCTTACCTTTAGAACTAACCGAATTTGGAGGCGAAAAAGTAAAAGAACAAAACTTATTGCATTGGGCAACAGCTAGAGAGTTTAATACTTCTCATTTTGAAATAGAAAGAAGTAGTGATGCAATGGATTTTATCAAAATTGGAGAATTGAAGTCTGGAAATAAAAAAATGGAAAATCAACTCTATCAGTATTGGGATGCTGAACCACAGATAGGAATAAACTATTATAGATTGAAACAAGTAGATTTGGATGGAACATTTACTTATACCAAAACAATAGCCATTGATAATCAAGGTATAATTACAAGTTTTGAGATTCAAAAGATGTATCCAAATCCTGCTCAAAACTCAATTAATTTTGTTTTTGCAGTTCCTTCTTCTAATTCAGAACTTCAAATAGAAATTTTTGATAGCAATGGAAAGTCTGTTGTTGCAACTACTGAAAGTTATCAAAAAGGAATTCAGAATTTTAATCAAAACCTATCTAACTTTTCGAAAGGATTATATATCTTGAGAGTTTCTAATGTACAGACAGGAGAGGTTTTGACAAAGAAATTTATTAAAAAATAATTTCTAATACTTTAATTCATAATTACTCCTATGGAATGAGAAATAAATAAACTACACAACTTTTTAATTAAAAGTTTAGTTAGTTGTTTGTATTCATTTACCATTAATAATTTACCATTTCTATGCAACCTTTTCATTTAGCTATTCCTGTCATTGATTTAGAAAAATGCCGTCAATTTTATAGAGATGTCTTGGGATGTTCGGAAGGACGAAGTGATACACATTGGGTAGACTTTAATTTTTTTGGTCATCAGCTTGTTATTCATCAAAAACCACAAAGTGAATTTGTAGCAGAAAAAACAGCTTCGAATCCTGTGGATGGACATGATGTGCCTGTTCCTCATTTTGGAGTGGTCTTGGAGTGGGATACTTGGGAAGAACTTTCTGCAAAATTAAAATCTCAAAATATAAAGTTTGTTATTGAACCTTATTTGCGTTTTGAAGGAAAAGTAGGCGAACAAGCAACTATGTTTTTTTTAGATCCAGAAAATAATGCTTTAGAGTTTAAAGCCTTTAAAAATATAGACCAACTCTTTGCAAAGTAATAGGTGAGAGTCTTAACAGTCTGTTCGAAAACAAAAAGCCATATTCTTAAAATAGAATGTGGCTTTTTGAACTAACGATAATCTTTTTATTTTCAGTGTGTTATATTTCTAGCAAGCTGAATATTCAATATGGGGTAGTTTGTTTTTATTACCTACACAAATTACTAATTTTGTGTCTTGTTCTACCTTATTTTTAAAGCTACATTGACACGCCAAACGCTCATTTTCTTTTAGCTTTTCTAATGCAAAAAAGTTCTTTTCTACACTACCTTTTGGTGTAAGATTTTCGCCACCTTCTTTAATAATCATTTTGCAAGTTGTGCATTTTCCTTTTCCTCCACAAGAGTGCAGCCAGTCTATTTGCTCATCTAAAATGTTTTGTAACAAACTTTTTTTTGTGTCTGCCGAAAATTCTACGGCGTTCATGTTCTGAATTGTAATTTTTGGCATTGTTGGCAATATTTTGGAAATTAAGAAACTAAATTTAAAAACAGAATAAGAAAAAAATGTTTTGTATACTATTTGAAAAATAATAGCTCTAGGTAGCTTCATTATTTAGCCTATTAAAATGAAATAGAGTTCAAATTGTTTTTGTATTTTTAGATAAAATTTTAGATTTAACTCTCAAAAATTATAAAACTAAAGTTTTTAAAGAAATTATTTAAAAAAAGTCTTTGAAAAATACATCAAAATAAGGTATTAATTATCATTTTTACGAACTTGCAATTTAAAGTAAAAAGTTAATATATCTAAAACTCAAAAAATAGAATTCAATCCATCAAAAAATAATATCCAAACCCAATTACTAATAAAATTATGGCAAGTAAATTAAATAATAACGCTGTTCTGGCTTATGCTGAATCATTTGCTAAAGCCGTTTGTTCGGAGTTTTTTGCAAAACATCAGCGCATAACAGGTTCTCAACTTACAGATTTTTGTGGAATCAAACAGGTAAATTTATTTATTATCAAAATACTTTTCGAAAACTGGCAAGCTGATAATTCTAAAATCAAAAGTCCATTTTTTGATTATGAAAATCCAGAAATTAAGGCTCTCTTAGAGAAACTTATGAATATGCTTTCTAGAAATATTTCTATTGATGAGTCCACTTTCGAAAAATTAGTTACACAATCTGTTGCTGATACCATTCAATTACTTTTAGCTCCTTATGTTTTTTATGAGCAAGAAGTTCAGAAATTAGCAAAAAATGGTGCTACAATCCGTATTAATGAAGAATTCAAACCTGCTTTAAAATATGTCAAAACACATAAAGTTTTGTTTGAGCAGATTGTAAAAGGACTAGAAGAAAAAAGTGATGCTGGAATGATTTCGGTCACAAAAGCAATTGATACAATTGGAAATATTGTAGATAATAATGTAGAATATGATGATCCAAAGACTGTTTTGCGTCAATTAGGAGATATTGTACCTCTTAAAATTCAAGAGTTTGTAACATTTACTGACCAAGCAAAGCAACCTGAAAAAGTAGAAGAAAAAGCTCCTGAACCTGTTATTGAAAAAAATATTCAAAAGGAAGAAGCTAAAAGTTTTTTTGATACTTCCTTTGAAGAAGAAACCGAAAAGAGTAATAACTTTGCTCCCTCTGAAGTAATGCATATAGAAAAGAAAATAGAAAAGTCAGTAGAGCCAGTAGAGAGAAAAATACAAGAAAGTCCAAAGGAAGATGCTCCATTGTTCAAATCCTATAAACGTGAGGAAGTAGCTGAAGAAAAAAATAGTTATGCTGCACCCTATTTTATGAGCGAAGAGAACAAAAATACTAGACCAGTAACAGCTACAAATGTAATTTCTAAACCAATTGAGGAAGCTAAAGCTACTACTTTTGCTGATAAATATACTACAGGTGCTGATGCTGATGCACCTACTTTTGCAGAGCGTTTTGCTCCTTCTGGAAAGACGATAAAGGAACTCATTACACTTAATCAAAAATTTCTTTTTACTAAGAAATTATTTGGTAATAATCAAGATGAGTTAGAAGATGCACTTACAGGAATTGATCGTTGTGCTACACATAAAGAGGCAATTATGTTCTTGAAAAATAATTATATTATGAAATATGATTGGAATTTTCAGAATGATGAAGTAAAAGAGTTTTGGGAATTAGTAGAACTTCGCTTCTAAACAGTATAAATATAGATTTTAGTATGTTTATGTAAAAGTCATTAGCAAAATTATTTTGTTGGTGACTTTTTTTGTGGGCTTAGAAAGCATTAAAACAAAAAGATATACAAGCCGTTAGCAGAACATCAAGAATGAAATCATTATATAAAACCATTAACTAACTAAAAATATGTTTGGCTTATTTAAGAAAAAAGACCCAATTCAAGCAAAAATTGATAAATTAACAGAAATATATAAAAAAAACATAGAAGAAGCCTTCAAACTTTCTCGTTCAGACAGAAAAGCCAGTGACCTCAAGACTGCTGAAGCTGACCAAATACTAAAACAAATAGAGGAGTTGAAAAAATCTCAACAGGGATAATTAAATAATTTTTTACTCATTTTTTTATATAAGTAAAAATTAGCTACTTTGTAGATTGAAAACACATATAATTTGTTTTCAATTCTTCCCTTGATTTAAGAGATAAAACAAAGTCCTCTTTTTATGACATATAAATTAGCAATTATTGGTTTGGGTTATGTAGGATTGCCTTTGGCGGTTGAGTTTGGTAAAAAATATACTACTATTGGTTTTGATATTAATAAAAAACGTATTGACGAACTCAAAAAAGGATATGACCGAACTCTTGAAGTAAATACTGAGGAATTAAAAGAGTCCCACCAACTTTCTTTTACTGCTAGTGTTGAAAAGCTCAAAGAAGCTACAATTTATATTGTAACTGTTCCCACACCTGTTGATTTGTATAAAAAGCCTGATTTAAAACCTATTCTTTCAGCTTCAAAAACAGTAGGAAAGGTTCTTAAAAAGGGTGACATTGTAGTCTATGAATCAACAGTCTATCCTGGATGTACAGAAGAAGATTGTGTGCCTATTTTAGAGAAAGAAAGTGGACTTAAGTTTAATAAAGATTTCTTTTGTGGATATTCTCCTGAGCGCATCAACCCTGGTGACAAAGAACATACAATTTCTAAAATCAAAAAAGTAGTGAGTGGGAGCACTCCAAAAATTGCTCAAGAACTCAATATACTTTATGGCTCAATTATCACAGCAGGAACACATCTTGCCTCTTCCATCAAAGTAGCCGAAGCATCAAAAGTTATAGAAAATGCACAACGAGATTTGAATATTGCTTTTGTCAATGAACTAGCACTTATTTTTGATAAAATGGACATTGACACACTAGAGGTTTTGGAAGCTGCAGGTACAAAATGGAATTTCTTACCCTTTAGACCTGGGTTAGTAGGTGGACATTGTATAGGAGTAGATCCTTATTATTTGACTTACAAAGCTGAAAGTTTAGGGTATCATCCAGAAGTGATTTTGGCAGGAAGAAGAATCAATGATACTATGGGCGTTTTTGTAGCTGCAAAAGTGGTAAAGCTAATGATTCAACGAAGTAGTAGTGTAAAAGGGGCACGAATTTTAGTTTTAGGAATTACTTTTAAGGAAAATTGTCCTGATATTAGAAACTCAAGAGTAATTGATGTAATCAGAGAATTTCAAGATTTTGGTGCAAATGTAGAAGTTCATGATCCTTGGGCAGATGCAATCGAAGTAAAACATGAATATAATCTTGATCTGATAAAAGAACCTACTAATAATTATGATGCTATCGTTTTGGCTGTTTCTCACAAAGAGTTTGAATCATTAGATTTTGAAAATCTAAAACATGAAAAGACAGTGATTTATGATATTAAAGGAAAGTTTGATAAATCGAAAGTAACGGCTAGACTTTAAAATTTAGAGTGTGTAATACATATATTGGTATCTAGCGATAGAGACAATAAGTTTTAATGTGAAAGTTGTGTCTTTTTTGACCTAGCATTAATCTCACTAAAGAAAAGGATTTAATGAAAATGTACCATAATTAAATTCTTAGTCTATATTTTTCAGCTGTACTCTAATCAGAAAAAAATAAATATTTTACCTCAAAACCTTGAGTATGAATGCTCATTTTTAGAAACTAAAGACATAATAATTATCTACAATATATATATGATAATACTTAGTCGATAGGCTTGTTTTTTAATTAAAAATGAGGTAATTTACAAACAGGTTTTATGAAATTTTTGTAACTATGATTTACTTTAGAAAAAAAATTAGAAAAGTTATATTTCAAT
Source organism: Bernardetia sp. Wsw4-3y2 (assembly GCF_037126295.1). NCBI lineage: Bacteria > Pseudomonadati > Bacteroidota > Cytophagia > Cytophagales > Bernardetiaceae > Bernardetia > Bernardetia sp. Wsw4-3y2. The sequence continues at coordinate 3,003,126 of NZ_CP147017.1, forward strand.
TTTAATATAAACTTATTATGTAAATAATAACCTTTTAAGTTTAAATAATGAATTTAGTTTTGATATATTTGTTTGAGAAAATAGTGCTAGGTTTATAAACATTATAATACTTTACTCAAACTTAGCTAAATACTAAATTTTTGTTCCTAAATTTAAAAGTAATTAAAAGTGTAAGAATACTATACTAACTCCTAGTTCATAAGTTATACGATTTTTTTGAAACGTTTTTTTATTTGTCTACTTTAAAACACCTTTTTATGAATTACTTTTCTAGTTATTTATCTTGTAAAAGATATTGGATTTTGACTTTATTTTTACTCATAACTACCTCAACAAGTTTTGCTCAAGTAAATTATTCTGCTAATATAACAAGTACTTCTTGTGCAGGAGGATCTACAGGAGCTATTGATTTGGTAGTAACAGGGTTAACTGGACCTACCACATACTCATGGAACACAGTACCAACAACTTCAGAAATATCTACTAATCAAGATATTTCTAGCTTAGAAGTAGGAGAGTATGAAGTTACTATTACAGATGCAGGCACTGATTATACTGCTAGATATGCTGTAGGATCTACATTAACTTGGACTGGAGAGGTAGGTTTTACTGTCAATGGAAATAATCAATTAGTTAAAGCTGGTACTACAGCATGGAATACTAAGGCATTTTCCAATGAGCAAATCACAGGTAATGGTGGTATTGTCTTGACAGTAACTGCTACTAACAAAAGGTATATGATGGGACTTTCACCTGATCAAGGAGCAACAGGTTTTGCTAGTATCGACTATGCTCTTTATTTAGGTAGTGGTCAAGCCGAAGTATATGAGTCTGGGTCAAGTAAAGGTTCATTTGGCTCTTTTCAAATTGGAGATATTTTCAAGGTAGAACGTATTGGAACTACAGTTGAGTATTCTAAAAATGGAGTTGTATTTAGAACTGTTACTACTGGTGTACCTACTGGTGGTTTGATAGCTGATGTATCATCTTATGATCCTGCTACCCTTCCTCAAGTACAGTTTACTTGTTCAACTACTCCTCCAGTTATTCCTCCAACTTATTCTGCCAACATAACTGGTACAAGCTGTGGTGCTAGTACAGGAGCAATTACTTTAACTTTAAATGACTTTAGTGGAGCACAAACGTATTCATGGACTAGAGTACCATCAGATGGAGAAATATCTACTAATAAAGATATCTCTAATTTGACAGTAGGAGAGTATGAAGTTACTATTACAGATTTAGGTATCGATTATACAAGTAGCTATTTTGTAGGTGCTACATTAACTTGGACTGGAGAGGTAGGTTTTACTGTCAATGGAAATAATCAATTAGTTAAAGCTGGTACTACAGCATGGAATACTAAGGCATTTTCCAATGAGCAAATCACAGGTGATGGTGGTATTGTCTTGACAGCAACTGCTACTAACAAAAGGTATATGATGGGACTTTCACCTGATCAAGGAGCAACAGGTTTTGCTAGTATCGACTATGCTCTTTATTTAGGTAGTGGTCAAGCTGAAGTATATGAGTCTGGGTCAAGTAAAGGTTCATTTGGCTCTTTTCAAATTGGAGATATTTTCAAGGTAGAACGTATTGGAACTACAGTTGAGTATTCTAAAAATGGAGTTGTATTTAGAACTGTTACTACTGGTGTACCTACTGGTGGTTTGATAGCTGATGTATCATCTTATGATCCTGCTACTCTTCCAAAAATAGAATTTACTTGTCCAGTTATAGTAACTCCTCCAACTTATTTTGCTAGAATAACTGGAGCAAGTTGTGCAGGAACATCTACTGGTGAGATAGAACTAGTAGTGACAGGAGGCAGTGGTAGTGCAACTTATTCATGGTCTCCAGGAGGAGCTACTACATCAACTATTTCTGGACTTTCAGCAGGAGAATATACAGTTACTATTACTGATAATGGTGTTGACTATACAGCTACTTATGAAGTAGGATATGATTTAACTTGGAATGCATCAGACTTAACCCAATTTACTGTAAATGCAAATAAAGAGCTTGTTAAATCAGCAACTACAGGTTGGACAAGTAAAGCATTTTCAGAAGAAAAGGTTACAGGTAACGGAGGTATAGCATTTACTGCATCAGATTCTGAATCATATAACTATATGGTTGGGCTTTCCTATAATAAGGGAAGAGTAGGTTTTAATCAGATTCGTTTTGCTATTTACCTTACTAATGCGGGAAGTTTTGTAGTTTATGAAAATGGACTTTTATATGGTGGTGATGGTTCTTTTGGTACTTATGATATAGGAGATATTTTCAGCATAGAGCGTACAGGAACAACTCTTGTTTACTCTAAAAATGGAGTGGCATTTAGAACAGTTCCTGGAGTCACAACAGGCGATTTAATAGTGGATGTTTCAGCATATACTAGTGGTACTATTATTCCTCAAATACAATTTATAACTTGTCCTATAACTTTAGAAGTTAGTTCTATTACTTCTAATAATTGTCCTACTGATGGAATGGGTGCTGCAACAACAACTTTATTGGGTGAGACAGGTATTACTAGTTATTTATGGTCAGGAGTAGGAGCAGAAACTACTCCTAATGTTTCAAATAAGAATACAGGTATTTACTCTGTTACAGCTTCTGGAACATATGGCTCTCGTACCAAATATGTGGCTATTGGTTACTCTATTGGTATTGACAATGCAGTAGATATAGGTTTATCAAATAATATCTTCACTAAAGTAAGTGCTACTTCAAGTTGGACAAGTGGAGCTACTTCAACACAAGAGATTGCAAGTAACAATGATGGATGGGTAAGTAATACTATTGTTGATAACAAAACTTACTATATGGTAGGGTTAGCAACTCCTAATACAGTAGCATCTTATACATCTATTAATTATGCGTGGTATTTTGTAGCTAATTCAAGTGCTGTTCCAAGTTATAATTACCAAAGTGGTACACCAGTTCCTTATCAAAAAGGAGATGTATTTACGGTAGCAAGAGAAGGTAGCCAAATGAAATTTTATAAAAATGGAGTTGTTGTGCAAGAATATGCTATTGATGAGAGCGAAACCTTAGTAGCTGATGTAGCTATTTATTCAGCATCAGGAAATACAGGTCAGGTACAAACATCTTTTTGTGAAACTTCTGGTAGAATAGCATCTAAAGTAGCTAATCAAAATCAAGTAGATTTGAATGAAAAATTAACAGCTTATCCAAATCCAAGTAACGGAAAAGTAACTGTAGCTTGGACAAACCAAGAAGTTAAAGGAGCAGTAACTCTTCGTCTGATGGATGTATTGGGTAGAGTTATTGAAGTACAAGAGCAAAATAAAGAAGGTGCAAATTTAGAAACTACCTTTAATTTACAAAATCAAAAAGTAGGTGTCTATTTTATAGAAGTTATTTCTAACAAACAAACTAAAGTTCTCAGAGTTGTTAGAAACTAATTTATAGCATAACTTATAAATAAGTACAAAAAAGCCTTCATTTATGACATGAAGGCTTTTTTTATAACTAGACAAGTAGTTAAAAAAATAGAACAAGATGTTTTTACAGTGACTTAAGCGCAACTTAATTCAAGCTACATCATGATTCTAGTATTTCTTAGGCTGAGAATGACGTAGTCCTCAGCGAACCTCAACTGAAAACACAGTGTTTCGCTAAAGAGTTAGCAGAATCAAAATTTATTTCCTCCTAGCCTTTCTCCATTTTGCAATAATAAAAATAATTCCTGCCAAGACAATCCAAAATACCCACAGACGCATTACTCCAACTACAAACATCAAGAAATCATCCCAACCTTCACCCATGTTTTCGAAGAGACGACTAAAAAATGAACGTTCTGGTGGTTTTGAATAATTCTCTAATTTTTGAGTAAGTGTTAGATTAATTGTACTTAATGAAACTTGGTCTTTCAGATAACGCAAACGCCCTTCTTTTGCTTCTATTTCTTCACGAATGACACGTAGTTTGTCTTCAATTTCCAAAATTTCAGAAATAGTTTTGGCATCTTTTAAAAGCTGAGTATAACGATTTTCTACTTCTTTTTTTGTTTTTAAACGAGCTTCAATATCTACAAATTCTTCACTTACATCTTGTGAATTCTGTGACTGGTTTTCTACAAAACCAATATTAGCAAGCTCTTTCATTAAGTTTTCAAAGTTACTTGAAGCGACACGAATTGTTATATTTTGTGTTTTTTGATAGCTATAATCATTATAATTAGCTGCTGATGTAAATCCTTTATTTGCTTTTACTTTCTGCAAGACTATTTCTTTTGCTTTATCCAAATCCTGTACTTGAATCTGCATATTGCCAGTCTTGATGACATGTAAACCTTGTACAATAGGTTCATTAGAAGTACCTCCTTCTGTTCCGTCTTGTTGATTTACAAATGTAGCCATTGTGGCTTCTTCTGTGGCAGCATAATCAGCAGTAGATTCTGTTTTATAAGAAGAACCTGACTGACCACAAGCACTCAAAAATGGAATAAAAAGTATCCAAACATAAAGCGAAAATTTCAAAGTAGTTTTCATAATTAAAGTTTTTAAGGTTTCTGATAGTTGTTTGATTGTGATTCGTAATTTTTCTGTTTTTATACTAAGCAGATGCAAGAAATTAGAAATTTGCATAAATAAATTTTAAATTTTTCATCAATTTCTATTAAAATGTAGTCAAAAAATCTATAAAATGTGAATTTGAGATTTTATCAAGCCATTTTATAGCGTTTTTACAAGAAAAATTAAGACCTTTGTAATAAGTAGCGAATACTTTTTAAGTGTTCGAAATTAATAATCTTTCAAAAAAACGACAGTTTGGAATTGTAAATCAGCGAAGCTAAACTGTCAACTACATATATGTTCAAAACAACAGAAATAACAGCTTATACCATTCCTAGCGATAACGTAATTCATCAGCGTTTGCTTTTTGCTTATCACCAAACTGTCAAACATGTAAGTGGAAGCATTTTGGAAACGGGTTGTGGTGTAGGGAAAGGTGCAGAGCTTTTCAAACCTCATTGTACGCATTATACAGCTCTTGACAAAAACCAAGAACTCATCAATCACTTACAAAAACAGCATCCAGAATTTACTTTTCTGAATCAAAATATTCCTCCGTTTGCAAATCAAGCAGATGAAAGTTTTGATACCGTTGTTACACAACAGGTCATTGAGCATATCGAAGATGATAATTTTTACCTAAAAGAAATTCAACGAGTTTTGAAAAAGGGTGGAAAAATGATTTTGACAACGCCAAATATCAAACTTTCGCTTACTCGCAATCCTTGGCACACAAGAGAATATACAGCACAGGAATTAGAAACACTATTGAAGAAATATTTCTCAAAAGTAGATGTAAAAGGAATTACAGGAAATGAAAAAGTTTGGGAATATTACAATCAAAACAAGGCATCAGTTGCTAAATATAAAAAGCTAGACATTTTTAATTTAGAACAAAATTTGCCTAGACAAATTCTTCAAATTCCGTATGATATTTTGAATAGAATGAACCGTAAAAAATTGCAAGAACAAGATAATTCGTTAGTCGGTTCGGTTACAATGGACGATTATTTTATCTCTGATGATGCTGATAAATGTTTTGATTTCTTTGCTGTGGTGGAGAAGTAGCGAAATAATATACTGTTTATTTGAATATATTAAGACTATAATTCTGGTTTTATGACTTTATGTCATATATTGTTTCTTTAGAATGGTGTTTGTTATAGTGGTTACTGCACAAAAGATTTCTTGTGTTTAGAAATATTTATTTCTAATATTTAAACGTGGTATAAACATTATATCGGTTATATCACATCATATAAAACCATAAAAGAATGAAACAAAATCAAAGATTGACAACTTCTAAAACTATAACAACTTAGTTTTATAGATGGAGTTTGTCGACTCAATTACGAAGTTACTTGTATCAAATCAAGAATACTTAGTATTTAGTTGTAAATTATTTGCAGTTTATAAATATACAGTAAAAAAGGTTTTTAAATTTATAAAAAAGCAAATAAATATATTATTACCTAAGTCTTTTAAATTTTTATTAAAAGGTCTTAATAGTAAGGTAGATAATAAAAATAGAAAGAAATTAGGCTCTCAGAAATATAAAAATAAGCCTAAAAAGCGCAAAAAGAAAAGGAAGAGGAAGAAAAAGAATAAAAAACCCAAAAGCGCAAATTAAACGGATTATCAAATTTATACCCTAGCTAGAAATAGCTAGGGTTCTTATTTTTTTAGATATAAGCCTTGAAAAACCGAGGAAAGAGAGTTTTTTAATTTATGTTTGGGTAATTTTATCTTAGATTACCAAATACAATTTATTTCTTCATAATCTTGAAATTTTCCATCAGCAGAAATAAGAGGAATATTTTCTAAATGAGATTGACTAATAATAACTCTATCAAAAGGGTCTTGATGATGAAAAGGTAAATTAGCAACATTCAAAAAATGTTTAGTTGTTATATTTAAGGTAATTATATTTCGGCTTTGAGCTTCTTTTTCCAAATCATTCAAAGAAATAGGAATATTTAGCTTTCCAATACTAGATTTAATGGCTATTTCCCAAAAACTTATGCTACTCAAAAAAAGTATATTATCTGTATTTTCTATAATCTCTAATGCTTTGGTAGAGAGTTTTTTGTAATCGGACAAAATCCACAGAAAAATATGTGTATCTATCAAGTATTTACTTACTGTATTCATCAAATTCGCTTAAAGGTTCATCAAAATCATCACTCATATAAATTTCATATCCTCCTAATTTTCTTTTTTTAGAAGGATTCGATGTGTTTATCTCATCTTCTGTTTTATTTTTAGTGAGCAAATCAATTAATTTTTCTTTTTGGGAACTTGGTAATTGTTCAATAATAAGGAGTAACTGCGTAAAATCTAAGTTTAATTCTATTTTCATAATTTTAAATCGTTTAGCTTTTTATAAATATACGAAAAAAAATAAAATGTAGTTTACTTAAAAATCATTCCCAAAAAGACGAGAACTAATCGGACTGGTTTTAGATTTTTGTAAATCAATATGCAGATTTATTGCACCATAAGGAACAGTAGAAGCTCCAAAACTAATTTCATTGTCAGAAGTACGTAAGAAAGAAAGAGAACGAGCTGTCGAAACGCCTATTTCACTACTTAAAAAGATTCCATTTTTGATTTTCAATTCAGATACTGAAGTAATTTTAAGTTCAGTATAATTAAGATTCAAATTTCCTTTTCCTCCTGAAGTTAAACTTGGTAAAGTAATACTTGTAGAACTATTTACACCAGCACGAAAACTCCCCAAACCGACCAAAACACCAGCTTTAAAATTTTTGCTAAACTGATAACGCATTGCACCTTGTGCAGGTAAAAGCAGCTCCAAAAACCATTTTTTATTGTATCTACGATTAATTCCCAAAATAGGAACAGGGAAAAAACGTTCGTATTGATAAAGTAAAGCTACTCCGTAAATATTATGTTTATAAATTCCTTTTACCCGAATATACGCACCAGCAGCCGTAAAAAATGGACTAGACTCATTGAGTTTCTGAATATCTTGTACAATTCCACCATTAACTGTATAAAACCAAACACCACTACGAATATTAGCATGAACACCTGTAATTCCTGCCGAAAAATTATAAATTTTAGTATTATCTTCTACTAAATTTCCTTGTGGCAATCTCAAACCTGTATTGACTGTCAGAAAATGCTGCGTAAAAGAAGCATTGATATTTTTTAAATCTAACTTCAATTTTCCACTCAAAGGAACAACTAAATTGGCATAAAAACGATTGATTCCAAATTTCAAACTATCTTCTACGTTTTGGGTAGGAACAATAGCCGTTCCGAGTGTAATGTTAGGACGAAACAAAAAACCAAGACCAATATTTTGAGAATGACTTTTGAAGGAAATTAGAAATAAGAAAGTTACAAGTAGAGAATAAGATAATTTTTTCATAATAAAATGTAGCGTACTCTTTAGAGTGCGAAAACGTACCATAGACTTTAGTCTATGAATTATTTTATGTAGTTTAGGGAAATAATGATACAACAAATTTACGCACAAGTTTTTAGTTTTATGTTGTTTATTTTCTCAAAAAAAGCTTTTAAAGCATATAAAAATTAAAGATGAGTAATTATAAAAAAATACTATTCATTCATACGGCTTTTAATACAGATAGTATAGAAAGTGCTTGGGGTGTAGAGATTGATGGAGGTTATCGTTTAGAAAACATACTTTTTTACACTAAAAATTATTCTTGGAACGATATAGTTTCTGTTAAAGAAAAAGATGGTGATTTATATGTAACAGGTCTTTTAGAGGAAGGAGGGCATTCTACTATAAACATACTTTTCAAAGATGATAATGAAGTTAAACAGATTAGAAGAGAGTTAAAAGAAATGGGATGTGATTCTGAGTTAAGTAATCTATCTAATTTGATTGCCTTAGATATACCTCCTAATACGGATTATTCTATAATAAAAAAATATTTAGATAGAGGCGAGTTAGCAGAAAAATGGGAATATCAAGAGGCATGTATATCTTCAAACCATCAATAATATTTTGCCAATCTGACTGTAATACATATTTTAAATCTAAAAATGAAGCTCTATTTTTATATCTACAGATACTTTAGAATCATGAGAGAAACTACAAATTAAAACCCAAAAATTTTTAGTTTATGCTATTATTTTTAGTAAATTTGTATTAAAAACGCTTCCAAAAAAATAAATAGTTGTGACGTAGATTTAAGCGTTAGAATAGTCAAAATAGTTTTATATAAATACATCTTCAAAAAAATGGATAATAAAACCAATAATTTTTCTAAAAAAGGTTCTTTCAATAAAAAAAAGCAAAATGGTTTTGCGAACGATTTATCCAATGAAATGGGTAAACTTCCACCTCAATCAATTCCTTTGGAAGAGGCTATTTTGGGTGCGCTTTTATTAGAAAGAAAGGCTTTTGAAGATGTAGTCGATATTTTGAAGGCAGATAGTTTTTATAAAGATGCCCATCAGCTTATTTATCAAGCGATGCTAGAACTTTCTGCAAAAGGTTCTCCAATTGACCTTCTGACAGTCAGAACACAATTAGAAAAAAATGGAAATTTAGAAATTGTTGGAGGTGCGTATGCGCTTGTTCGATTGACAACAGAAGTAAGTTCGTCTGCAAACGTAGTCTATCATGCGCATGAAGTGGTGGAACGTGCTATCAAAAGAAAAATGATTGGTGTCGCTTCGACAGTTCGCCAAAATGCCTTCGAAGATACAAAAGATGCTTTTGAGCTTTTAGATGAAACTCAGAGTGAACTTTTCGAAATAACAGAAGATAACGTCAGAAAAAGAACCTCTGATATGGCTTCCGTGTACTTAAACACACTCAAAGATTTAGAAGAAAAGCGAAAAAATAAAACAGGTATTACAGGAATTCAGAGTGGATTTACAGCTTTGGATAGAATAACAGCAGGTTGGCAGCGTTCGGATTTGATTATCTTGGCAGCTCGCCCCGGTATGGGAAAGGCACAACCTGTGGATGCAAAACTTCTCTCTCAAAATGGTTGGAAGACGATGGGAGAAGTAAAAAAAGATGATGTTTTGGCAGGAAGTGATGGCAAATTCCATAAAGTAAAAGACGTTTTTCCACAAGGTAAAAAATCAATTTATAAGGTAACTTTTGAAGATAATACAAGTACTGAATGTTGTGACGAACATTTATGGATAACTTTTCAACAGTCTGAAAATAAACTAGCTGTTCGTTCTTTATCTCAAATCAAAAATACACTTCTGACAGGCTCAGGCAAACCAAATCATTATATTCCGATGGTTATGCCCATTCAATGGGAAGAAAAAAAGTTGCCTTTGAGTAGTTATTTAGTAGGTCTTTTTGTAGCCAATCAAAGTCAAACGAGTCTTTTAGCCAATAAAGAAGCATTTAAGACCAGCGAAAGAATGGCTGAAACATACGAAAAGCTACAAAATGCCTTTGGTGACCAAATGGTCAATTTTTCAGAAGATCCTTTTATTCCTAAAGAATATTTATGGTCAAGTGTGCGACAACGAACCGAACTTTTAGAAGGAATGTTGGCTTTTTCAGGGCGTTTGGATAATGATTCAAAAGGAAAATATAAGACAGATTCAATCAGAATTAAAGATGATTTTGTTTTTTTGATTCGCTCTTTGGGAGGAATGGTTCTTGTTGCAGAAAAGAAAAATGAAAAAGGAGAGAATTATTTTTATTTAGAGTTTGAACTTCCTGCTAATCTTTTAGATTTGGAAATAGGCGCACAAACGACTACTAGTAATAGCCTCTCGCCACTCTTTAAGTACATTACCAAAATAGATTTTGTTGGAAAAAAAGAAGCTGCCTGTATCAAAATTGATAGTGCTGATAGTTTGTATGTAACTGATGATTTTACACTTACACATAATACAGCTTTCGTTCTTTCAGCTTTGGCAAATGCAGCTGTAAAATATGACCATTGTGTTGCTATTTTCTCATTGGAGATGTCAGCCGAACAGCTTTTGACTCGTATGATGTCCTCAGAAGCAGAAGTAGAAAGTCAGAAATTGCGTAATGGAAGTATTGCAGACCACGAATGGGCGCAACTTGTCCACCGAACTACTCAACTTTCAGCATCCAAGATTTTTATTGATGACACCCCAGCTATCACGATGTTAGAACTTCGTGCAAAGGCGAGAAGATTAAAATCTCAGCATAATTTGGATATGATTGTCATTGATTATTTGCAACTTATGTCTGGCGATTCTGGAAAAGGAGGAGGAAATCGTGAGCAAGAAATTGCAGGTATTTCAAGAGCTTTAAAACAACTTGCAAAAGAGCTTGACGTTCCTGTAATGGCACTTTCTCAGCTTTCTCGTGCCGTAGAAACTCGTGGTGGAGATAAAAAACCAATGCTTTCAGATTTGAGGGAATCGGGTTGTTTGACTGGAGATACACAAATTACAGAAGCGCATACAGGAAAGTTATTTACGATAAAAGAACTAGCAGACCGAGAAGAACAAACTCCTTTTTACTGTTTGGCTTTAGGAGATGATAAAAAAATCAGACCTTATTTGATGTCAAAAGTGTTTTATTCTGGAATAAAACAGCCCTATCAATTAATTACTCGTTCTGGAAAATCAATAAAAGCAAGTGCAAATCATCCATTTTTAAAATTAGAAGGCTGGACAGCACTAGAAAATTTGAAAGTAGGAGATAGAATTGGAGTTCCAAGGAATACTAATGTGGAAACAAAAAATACTGTACTTTCCAAAAATGAATTAATTTTGTTAGCTCATTTATTAGGAGATGGCTGTATTTTACATAAACAACCTTATCACTATACGAGTGCAGATAGAGAAAATATTGAGATTGTAGCTAAAGCAGCAAAAGAATTATTTGATATTGATTCAAAAGAAGTAAAACAAGAAAATTGGTGGCATCTTTATTTAAAATGTCCTTATCATTTAACTCATGGAAAAAAACATCCTATTACAAGTTGGTATGAGAGTTTAGGAATAGAGAGAGTTCGTTCAAAACATAAACGTATTTCAGAAAAAGTATTTCAATCAACAAAAGAAGATATTTGTGTATTTCTTAGTCATTTATGGGCAACAGATGGAAATATTAGTTTAGTAAAAGCCAAAAATGGACGTAAAAATTCTGCTGCTATTTATTATGCTTCTAGTAGTGAAATTCTATCTTCACAAGTGCATTCTTTACTTTTACGTTGTGGCATCCATTCCATTATCAGAAAATCAAAAGAAATGTATAATGTTTGGATAGAAGGAACTCCAAATATGATTCAGTTTCTTGAAGAAATTGGTTGTTATGGAGAGAGAGGTGAAATTATTCCTTCATTATTATCTTTTTTGAAGGAAATTAGTCCGAATACGAATGTAGATACAGTTCCTGTAGAAATTTGGCAAAATAACATAAAAAACAGCAAAGAAAAGCTAGGCTTATCTTGGCGAAATGTAGCTGCAAAAGTAGGAATTAGTTATTCAGGGTCTAATATGTATTCAAAAGCAATTTCAAGAGAGAAATTGAATTGTGTCGCTGTTGCTTTAGAGTGTGAAGAATTGGATTTGTTAAGTAATTCTGATATTTTTTGGGACGAAATAACTCAAATTATTCCTTTGCAAGAGGAACATGTTTTTGATGCAACCGTACCAGAAGTTCATAATTTTGTAGCAAATGATATAATCGTTCATAATTCTATTGAGCAAGATGCAGATATGGTAATTTTCCTTTACCGTCCAGAATATTATGAAATTACACAAGATGAAATGGGAAATCCTACACAGGGAACAGCCGAAGTAATAATTGCAAAAAATCGTCATGGTAGTTTGGAAACGGTTACTTTACAGTTTGTAGGAAAATATACAAAATTTCAAGATTTGGATGAGGGAAGTTTTTCAGCAGGAAATACGGGCTATGATAGTGGCTTTCCGAATGCAAATGACAATCTTTCAAATATGCCTCCAATAGACGACGGATTTACAACACTTCAAAGCAAAGGAAATAATATGAATCCAATTGCTGATGATTTGAAGAATAAAAAATCAGTAGATTTTGATGATGAACCTCCTTTTTAAAATAAATAGCATTTAAGATTAATTTCCACTAAAAAGAGCATACTAAAAAACAAAAAACCTTCTCAATTTTATAATTAAGAAGGTTTTTTGTTAAAAAAGAAAATTCAAACTATTTTCTAAAACCATATTTATTCCAGTTGTTTGACAATTTTTGCACCTTATTGATTTTATTCGAATTTTGAATATTGATAGTCGTCGGTGGGGGCACCGACAACGGCTATAACCTGCCGTTGTTGGTGTCCCCCCAACGACATAGTACAAAAATTGTCAGAGAACCTTTATTCCTTTATCAAATAATATTTTTTGAGCTCTTCTGCTTTTTTAAGATTTTCCAAAGCAACTTTAATTTCTTTGTCTTCTTGATTTAAAACAGGATAATATCCTTCATATTGCCAATTTAGTTTTGCTAAACTTGCTTTTATTTGATTCAAAATAAAACTTCTTGAAATTTGATATTGAGCATCATTAAAAATTACTTTTTGATTTTTGGCAAAATTTAAAAAGTCGTTTTCTAGTTTTTTATCAATAGTAAAGTTAGAAATAAATTCATCTACTTTCATCGCTTTAAATTTCTCTTTATTGAGATTATAGTAGGTACTTGTCCAGTTTCTTACCACACTTTTAGAGTAAAGTGAATCGACATAAGGCGTAAAATAAGAAGTATCTCTTGACACAAAAATATCAGGCATTATTCCACCACTTCCATAAACAGTTCTTCCATGAAGCGTCTTATATTTTTTCTCTGTATTCATTTTTGAACTATCAGCTTGATATAATTCGCCATTGGTATAACGTTCCATAATCTCCAAACTATAATCTGTTGTGTCGCTATATGGCTTTTGAATGCTACGACCACTTGGTGTATAATATCTTGAAATAGTAAGACGAAGTTCTGAGCCATCACGAAGTGTAATTGGTTTCTGAACCAACCCTTTGCCAAACGAACGCCTTCCAACAATCAAAGCTCTATCATTGTCTTGTAAAGCACCAGCTACAATTTCAGAAGCAGAAGCACTTCCTTCATCTAATAAAACTATCACAGCATTTTCTTCAAAATTTCCTTTTCGATGTGCTTTTTCTTCACTATCAAAACGGTCTTTTTTTCCATCAGTATAAACAATCATTTCTGTTCCTGCCAAAAGCTCATCAACCATTCTGACAGCTTGATCCATATAACCACCTGGATTTCCACGCAAATCTAAAACTAAATCTTTCATTCCTTCACGAAGAAGCTTGTTTAGTTGTGTTTCAAATTCCTTAAAAGTATTCATGCCAAAACGAGAAACTTTTATATAACCTGTTTTTGGAGTAAGCATATAACCTACTTCTACTGTATGGGTAGGAATTGTGCCACGCTCAACAGTCAGAACAAGTTCTTTATTTTGATAAGGACGAAAAACAGTCAAGTTTACTTTTGAATTCTTCTTTCCACGTAGCAAATCAAAAACTTTTCTATTATCAATCTTTACATTGGCAACTGGCGTATCATCTACCTTTATAATTCTGTCTCCTGCTTCTATTCCTGCTCGTGAAGATGGACTATTCGGAATTGGCATAATCACTTGAATTGTATCTTCAAAAAGCACAAACTCAACACCTATTCCTTCAAAATCTCCTTCTAATTGAGAGTTCATTATTTCTACATCTTTTGCAGGAATATAACTGGTATGAGGATCAAGTTTGGATAGCATTTCTTTTATTCCGTGGTCTGTAATATCTGTTAAATTGACAGTATCTACATAATAATCTTCAATATAAGAAAGCACTTGACGCATTTTTTTGGCTTGGTCAGATGCACTTTCTTCTGTTTGTAGACCAATTAAGGAAGTTGTAAATGAGTTGTCTTGACTACCAAAAAAACGTGCGCCAAAAATTAATCCTACTCCTAAAGCAATGGCTGTAAAAATTGGTAATTTGATTTGAGCTGCTGAAATAGAAGTATCTGACTTTGTTTTTGCTTTATTTTCTTTAGGCGTACTACGTGTGTAGATAAGACGCTCATTAGAAGACTCTGAATTACTTTCTGACATAAAACTATACTATAAATTAGATAATGATTGATTCTTAAATTGATTTACTGATTTATCTTTATAAGTTAACTTCTTCTTAATCAAACAAAATTAAGTAAAGTTGTTGAAAAACAATTTTATATAGAAAATTATTTTAATAAAAAATCTGATGATGTTACTGAGCAATAGAAATTAAGTAAATTGCTATTTTTAATTTGTTGATAAACAGAGATTTAAATTCACAATTCGTGATTTTTAATTCGTAATTCTTCCTAAGATAACTCATATTTCACTCAAGCAAATAGAATAAAAACAATTTTTGAAGGCTTTTAATAAGATTTAACGGATTTTGAATAAATAGAGCTTATCAGTTCAGGAGTAGATTTTTTATATTACTTTAATAATCTGAAGAGAGAAATAGTTTAGCCCAATAAAACCTTTTATGATAAAAAACGTATATATGAAAGAATGTTGATATGTTTGTATAACTTAATTTGAATTAAGTTAGGAGCATCAAATTTCTCAACTCATTTTTTCAACTCAATTATAAAACATCAAAAAATTCAATATTATGGACGTTAAACCATCATTTCAAGATATTATTCAATCAGAAACACCTGTTTTAGTAGATTTTTATGCAGACTGGTGTGGTCCTTGTCAGGCAATGACACCTGTGATTACTGACTTTTCTTCTGAGATGGGAGAAAAAGTAAAAGTAATTAAGATAAATGTAGATACCAATCCTGCTGTTGCTTCTACATTTAATGTGCGTGGAATTCCTACTTTTATCGTTTTCAAGAACGGAGAAGCAGTGGCTCGTCAGTCGGGTATGATGCCTCTTGCAGGTCTTCGCTCAATGGTAGATCCTCATTTGGTAAAGTAAACAGAGCTATTTTTATAAAAAGATAAAGTCCTTTTCTGTTTTTAAAATGGGAAAGGACTTTTTTAGTTTTAAAAACTATTCAATGATATTACGCAGCCAAAATGAAACCCATAACTTTAGTTATGGTAAAACAAAACAAAGCGTGCTGTTTTCTACCTTTCTCTACCTGTTTTATCACGATTAAAATCGTGCGTTTCGTTTATTTATGAAAGTAATTTATAAAAGTTTTATTCTTGCGTAACATCAATTATTCAATCAAAATATCATAGCTATCCAAAAGTCCTTTTATTCCATAACTTGAAAACTTAGCTTTTTTGACTTTATTTTTGGCTAGGTTAATAGAATAATTAGTTGCGTTTCTAAAGTCTGTTCCTTCTAAAATTGTATTTTCGAAAACTGCTCCTGCTAGTTCACAGTCTTGAAAAGCTATATTTTTGAGATTACATTCTGTAAAATCTACTTCTTTTAGTGTTGAGTTTTTGAACGTAGCATCTTTGAGGTTGAGTTGATAAAAGGAAGAAAAATCAATCAAACAGTTTTCAAAATGTAAAACCAATAAAAAAGGATTGCAATCTGAAAATTGAAGACCTAAGAGTTTAGAGTTTTTGAACTTTGTTTCTTGAAAAGAGGTATTTCCTAGTTTTGCACTACTCAAATCACAGTTTTCAAAGCTACAATTAATAAATGTATTATGTGATAAATTGCTATGAGAAAAGATACAATTCAGAAAAGTACATTCTTCATATTCTCCTTTTGGCAACTCATTTTCTGTAAAATCCTCGTTTTGATATGATTTTGATACAATATATTCTGACATAAATTTTTATTTTATTTCTTCATAATCAAAAGGCTGTAATTTTTGATTTTTTTTAGGTTTGATTTGATAGCGTTTTGCAATAATTCCTGTTTTTGTATGCGTATTGACTTGAAAAATGATAGGTTCTGTGAAATTTTTGTCAAATTGTAATTTCCAATCTGACTTTGTATTATCTGTTTGATTAATGAATTGAATAGTTGTCTTTGGAATTTCAATATATCTATTTATGTTATAAGTAGAATATAAACCTAAAGTTGTATCACTAGAATTTAGTATAACACTTTTGTTAAAACCACAATATATTCCATAAAGCATACTATACTCTTGATTTAGCAAATTATAAGCATTTTGATATAAGTTAGTTTTATAAATTTCTTTCAGAGTTTTAGAGTTATTATTTACAGGGTTAGGAGGGTGTGTAGTAATATATTTGGAAGCACTATCTGTAAGAGAAGATTTTAAACTTTGAAGATTAATCTTATCTGTTTCATAAAGGTTTTCAATATCAAAATAAGCATTTTTTATTTTATTAAAAAATGCTCTATCTCTATAATTATTTCCTCGTTCTTCAATATCAAAATTTGCCTTTTTTAGTTTACTTTGATGTATTTTTTGAGTACTTTCTTTGATTTTCTGATTTGTGATAAAAATAGCTTTTTGTTCTTCTGATTTTACCAAAGAGTTTGAACGATATTGATGTATCAAAAATAGACATAGAATTGCCCAAAGTGATATGGCTATATATTTTTTGACTTGTTTCATAATTTTATCATTGTGGTGGTATCTGAACCACAAATTCTACCAACAGCTAGTTTTTCTTTCTTATCATTTCGAAGAGAAGGAGGAATAATTAAAAATCCTTTTTTATTAAAATGAGTTTCTACGTTTTTGGGAGTAATAATTCTTGTATTTGCTGTATCAAATGGAATAAAAAGAGTAAGTTCTAATGAATATTGATTTGGATAACCACATCCATCACTACAAATAAATGGCTGTATAGCATAATTTGAAAGTATTACCTCAACTTTATTCGTAATAGTTTCTTTTCTCAAAAATTGAATGTCATTATGATACATTTCTAGTAGTTGGGTTTTAAAACGAACAAGATGATACTTACTCTCCAAACTATCCCTAGAAAAATAAAGTTGATTAAGTTGAAAATTATTCAAGTCATTTTCTAAATCAAAATTCTCATAGCGTTTTTGGAGAAGTGGAGCTATATTTTGGGCTTCACTAATATACTTTTCAAAAGTTGAGGTAATTGAAATATCTTTTCCTGTCGAAAAATCTATTTTATCAAAGTTATTTTTAATCAGAACTTGAGTTAGGCTATCTAATTTTTTATCTGTTACATATAATTCTAAATAATGCTGTTCCAAACAAAACTCACTTGTATAATCTTCTTCAATAATATATTCTTTTAGGTAATTTCTTGGAAGCCTTGTTTCCTTTTTATATAAGTCAGAAAGCTCGTCAGTAAATTTAATTCCCTCCTCAAAAATTATTTTCTCCTCTTCGGTGTATTTTTCTTTTACAAAATTAGAATATCCAAACCACAGAAAAGCAATCAACAAAAGGAAAGCTGGTAAGATAGGGTTTAGTGGATTCAATAATTTCTGAATATATTTCATAGCATTTTTGAGTGGATAATAAAGACAAACTAACGCAAAATTCATCATAAAGATTAATCTGCACAAAAAAAACGAAATTTTTTATAAAAAATCAAAAAAAAATTTATTATTGTGTTCGGTTTAATTAACAATTTATTAACAATGTTATGTTCCTTGTTAATAGATTATTATTTTGTGATAAATAGATTTTGCAGAATAGAGTTTTTGTAAAAAATGCTTTTATTACTAACTGATTATCAATGAAATAGCGATTTATTCAATAATTATTATATTTTTGTGAACTAAGAGTTACTAAACGTGTCTTTACAAATAAAATTCTATTAAAAAACAGACTTCAAAATTATATTTGGTTTGGTGTAATAAATTATATAAACCACGTTATTTAATTCTTTTAATCACTAGTTGTATAGACAACTATCGTAAAGTAAGCTGTCAGACACATCAAAAGTGTCAGTACAGTTCTAACAAAAACTATCTGACCCCTTAAAGGTGTACTGATAGTGATTAATTTCTGAAATTACTTTATCAAAATAATAGAAAAAATAAAACTTAATCTTTTCCAATAAAAAATACTCAACGGCTTTAGCCCTCAGCGAAGCTAAACACACACCTACTTTTTCCTCTTATATTATGGTACAAACACTCACAACTCCGACAAATGATTCTGTAATGGAAATCATGCAAAAAATGGGACACGAAAATCTCGTTTTTTGTCAAGATGAGCATTCTGGTCTTCGTGCAATTATTGGTATTCACTCTACCGTTTTAGGACCTGCCTTGGGTGGAACTAGAATGTGGAATTATGCTACTAGCAATGAAGCTGTAACTGATGCACTTCGTCTTTCTCGTGGTATGTCTTATAAAAATTCTATCGCTGGACTTAATCTAGGTGGTGGAAAAGCTGTTATTATTGGCGATGCACGTACTCAAAAAAATGAAGCTTTATTGCGTCGTTTTGGTAAATTCGTAGAAAGCCTTAACGGAAAATACATCACAGCCGAAGATGTAGGAATGACAACAGTTGATATGAGTTATATTGCTATGGAAACCAAACATGTAACTGGTTTAGACGAAAATCGTGGTGGTTCGGGCGACCCTTCTCCATTTACTGCTCTTGGAACGTATATGGGAATGAAAGCAGCAGCCAAAAAAATGTATGGAAGTGATAGCTTAGAAGGCAAAAAAGTGTCTATTCAAGGTGCAGGACACGTAGGCGAATATATCATCGAACATTTATCAAAAGAAGGTGCAAAAATTTATGTTACTGATGTTTATGAAGACCGATTAATGGATATTGCAAAAAAATACAAAGTAGAAATTGTAGGTCTAGAAGAAATTTATGATTTAGATGTTGATATTTATTCTCCATGTGCATTGGGAGCAACTGTAAATGATGAGACTTTGAGCCGTTTGAAATGTCAAATTATTGCAGGTTGTGCAAACAATCAGCTTAAAGACGAAACGATTCACGGAAATGCGTGTTTAGAGCGTGGAATTATTTATGTTCCCGACTTTTTGATTAATTCAGGTGGCGTAATCAATGTTTATTCTGAATTTGCTTCTCTTCCTCGTGAGTGGGTTGTTCAGAAAACAGAGCGTTTATACGATATGTGTTTGGAAGTAATCAATACTTCTGTTTCTGAAAACAAAAATGCTCAAGATGTAGCCATTCAGATTGCTCAAGAAAGAATTGATTCAATTGCAAATATCAAAACTAGAAGATAAGGAACAATTACGAATTACGAATTAAAAATTACGAATTTAATAATCATTTATTAGCCGATTAATTTATAAATCACAAAAAAAGCGAATTGCCTTGCTGCAATTCGCTTTTTTTGTGCGTATGATTTAAGAATGAAATACAAATTATCTTAAAATTAATCTACTGCTATGAAAAAAATCTATCAAATCATTTTTATAATTTTTGTTTTATTTTTTATTGGAGAACAGGAAAATTTAGTTTTTGGACAGATTGAAACACAATCACAACTAGAAAATATAAAGTCTCTTTTTGGTAATATTTCCCTCTGTTCTGTTAAGACAGATAGTACAAATCAAAAAATAATCAGAATAAGAGGTTGTTCCCCATCTCTTACTGGTAATACCCAACCTTTATATGTGATAGATGGTATTCCACTTTCTGAAAATGATTCTACTTTTAAAAATCTTTCTCCAAATAATATTGAATCAATTACAGTTTTAAAAGGCGCAGCAGCAACGGCTATTTGGGGTTCTAGAGGAGCAAATGGCGTAATTTTAATTACACTGAGAAAGAAAGAAATCAAAGAAGAGAAAATAGAAAAATTAGTAGAAGAAATTGCAATAAATATTTTTCCTAATCCTACATCAGATTTTGTAAATATTGCTTTAGATATAAAAGAAAAATCAGAAGTAGAAATCCAAATATATAACCTTCAAACTTTAGAGAGTTATGAAGTTGTAAAAGGAGAATACGAAGCAGGAAAACAAACAATCAAATACCAAACTGATTTCTTAAAAAATGGAATTTATACACTCAAAATTAGAGTTGGAAATCAGATTATCGAACGCAAACTTGTTATTGAAAATTAAAAAATTACATAACACAGATTTTTATAAAAAAAGCATATTGTATTTTACTATAATACGCTTTTTTGTGTGTAAATTTGAAAAAAAATGTATCGATATGTAGCGTACATTTTTAATGTGCAAAAATGTACCATACACTTTAGCGTTTGGAAAAAGAACTAAAAAACCAGTTTATTAAAAAATATGGCAACAGAAAAATATATTTGTGAATCTTGTGGTAGCAACGAGTTTGTAACCAAACCCAATCATTTTGATGTGTTTTCGGCAGAAGATGGAAAACTTATCTTTCAAGAATCGATGTTGGTAGAAGATGACAGTGCAATCGAACTCTTTTGTTTTGAATGCGACGAAAAATTAGAATTTGATGATGACGATTTGGAGTTTTAATATTTCTTTAAAGATTGAAAAAAGAGAGAGTAGAAATTAGATAAATTCTGATTCTATTCTCTTTTGTCAATTTGTGACACACTGCGTCACGAATTCTAAAATACATGCTTTATCTCCCTACCGAAGAAGAACTAAAAGCAGAATTAGAACGAGAAAAATTATTTATTGAGAATAGAAAGAAGTCATAAATTTAATTACTTTTTTTAACTAAAAAACAATGAAGTATAACCTAGAAGAAGCCTTTGAGCAATTAGAAAAAATAAAAGAAGAGAGTAATATTGTTCTGGTTAAACTTGATGGAGCGAGAGAAAAAGATACAATTACAGTTGTAATTAGTAGGGTAAAATCTATAGAAGGCACAATTCAATACCATGGAAATGATCTATTATTAGTAATTAATAAGGCAATTAATCGATATTATGAAGTAAAATCTACATAACAGAAATTTAATTAGACTTATTTTTTTATTACACCTATCAAATAACTTCTAAAATTTAACTTCATACTTCTAACTTTGCATCCATGTACGAAATAAAAATACCCGTTTTTGAAGGCGCATTTGATTTGTTACTTTTCTTTATTGAGAGGGACGAATTAGATATTTATGATATTCCGATTACCAAAGTAACGACTGATTTTTTGGAGTACATTCGTGCGCTAGAAAAAATGAATATTGAACTGGCAAGCGAATTTATTGTAGTAGCTGCAACGCTGATGCAGATAAAAGCAAAAATGTTACTTCCTCGTGAGCAGGTAGATGAAGAAGGAAATGTCATTGACCCAAGAAAAGAACTTATCCAACAGCTTTTAGAATACAAGCGTTATCGCCCTGTTATTCAGCAGCTTTCTAATTTAGAAGATGATTCTTTGGCTAGAGAAACGAGAGGAAATATTATTTCAGAACTCAAAACCCTTTCAAAAGTACGTCCAGAAGATGTAGATTTGGAAGATGTAGATTTGTATAAATTATTGAAAGCCTTCCAAAATGTAATGGAATTGCATGAGCTTTCACAGCCAAAACTGAGTAATATAAAACCTTATCCATATAGCGTAAATAATCAAAGAGCCTATTTGATTCAGAAGGTTTTGAATAATGAAAGAGTAAATTTTTTGGAAGTCTTGAAAGAAAGTGGAAACCGTGTTTTGGTCGTTTTTAACTTTTTGGCAATCTTAGAACTTATTCAAGTAGGAGATATTAAGCTAGAAATCAGCGAAGAACCCGATTTTAATGAATTCTTTTTATGTAAAGGATAAATTTTTTGTTAAGTAAAACCAAACAAAGTATATCAAAAAAGTGCAATTTCTTAGTAAGGAGTTAATCAGTAGGTAAGGCACGAGTAGTAAGTTTGCAGCATCAAAAAAAACACTAAATGCTCATTCAAAAATTTACTATTTCAATATTATCAAAATGAAAACTTCAAAATTTACTTTATTGACCCTTGCTTTTGTAGGTTTAAATCTAACAACAGCTTGTAAAGACGACGATAATGATACACCTGATGTAATCACTACAGATGTAGAATTGGCTGCTCATTCTATTACACCTTCATTTTTAAAACTTTCTTCTGAATTTTCTAGTGTAAAAGTGATGCCTTTGCTTACTTCAGAAGACAAATTAAGCGAAAGTCCTAATTTCGTTTATGGCTCAATGGCTGATGGTGCTGGCTTGTTGAAAAATGCTGATGGAACTTTTACACTCATCAATAATATTGAATCTGATTATTCTATTGCTAGAATTACGCTTGATAAAACATTCAAACCTGTAAAAGGCGAGTATATCCTCAACGCACAAGCAACAGCTTCAACAGCTCAATGTTCGGGAACTCTTATTACTCCTCAAGAACATGGTTTTGGTCCTTTGTATTTGTCTGGTGGAGAATGGGGAGGCGCATCTAAAGGTGTTTTTGCTACTGACCCTTTCAAAAGTGCAACTTCGGCTTCTTCGCCTCGTATGCTTACTGCAATGGGACAATGGTCGACAGAAAATGCTGTTCCAATTGGAAAAGATGCTTATGCTAACAAAACAGTTGTTTTTATTGGTGATGATCATTCAGATGATGCTATACCATCAGGACAATTAGGAATGTATGTTGGTGATAGAGGTGATTTAGAAGGTGGAAAGCTTTACGGACTAAAAGTAACTTCAAATGGTATCAATTATGAAATGGATATGAAAGAAGGGACTTCTTATGACATGGAATTCGTAGAACTCAATGAAACAAATATTGATTTGTTAGATGCAGAAGCCAAACAAAAAGGTACAATGGGATTCTCAAGAGTAGAAGATATTGACTGGAGAAGAGGTTCTGCAAACAACAACAGAGAAGTTTATTTTTGTGTTACAGGTCGTAAAAAAGATGGTTTAGAAGGAAAAGGAACTTTTTATGGACGTGTTTATAAACTAGAAATGAATCCAGAAGATCCAACTAAGGCAGGTAAAATCACTTGTGTATTAGATGGTGACAAATTAGATGGAAAAGCAAAAGCATTTCATAGCCCAGATAATATCCTAGTAACTGAAAATTATGCTTATATTCAAGAAGATCCAAATGGCTACTTTGATACAGAAGACAAAACACATTACGCACGTTTATATCAATATGATTTGAGAACAGGAGCATTAAAAGTAGTTTTGGAATGTGACCAAGTTACAGCAGCAGCACAAGGGTATGGAACAGAAAATGGAGTTTGGGAAATTACAGGAATGATTGATGTTTCTGATATTGTAGGAGTTGATGAAACATTCTTAGTAATTACTCAAAATCACGGTTGGGAAAGTGCTGACGGAACTCCTTTTACAGATCCAAATGCTGTTTCAGATGTGGATGCAAGTACAAAAGAAGGAAGTATGTTATTTATTGTAAATGGTTTAGGAAGATAATTTTTCTATTCTTATTTACTAAAACAGCCCTAAGAAACTATTGAATTATTCAATTTTTTCTTAGGGTTTTTGATAATTTATATTACAAATACTAACCGTCGTTGAGGTCTGAACCGTCAACGAGGATTTTTTAATTACCTCAAATGAAATTCCCAATTTCTCTCCTCACTTTAATTTCTATTGTTTTCTTTATAGCCGTTTCTTGTACAGATTCTCAAAAAGAAACTTCTCAAAAAAATAATCTTCAAGAAACTAAAAATCCATTCAAAGAAATAGAAACAGTCTATTTATCCAATATAGAAAACTGTATCAATAATTTAGAAGCTACCAAAAAAGCACTCAATTTTATCGATAAAGACACAGCTTATAATAAAATTCATATCCAAAAAAGTCAAGAACATTATAGAGAAGCTAGAAATAATTTTAAGAAAATAGAACCGATTTTATCTTTTGTGGATGCAAATAATTACAAAACACTTATCTCTCCAAATCTTTTGAAAGTAGAAGAAGAAGATGCTACCAATATCAAAATAAATGAGCCTTTTGGTTTTCAAGTATTGGAAGAGCTTTTGTTTTTAGAAATCAATCCAACTGGAAATATAGAAAAAGAAATAGTCAAAAAAATTCAAAAAAATGCTGACAAAACGCTTCAACGTCTTCGATTGATTGAAAGGAATACAAATCTTTCTGTGTATAAAAATTATCATTTTTTGTGGCTTTTTAGAGATGCTATTTTTAGAGTTGCCTTGACAGGAGTTACAGGTTTTGACTCGCCTTCTGGAATTTCTCTTTATGACAATAAAATCGTTTATCAAGAGTTAGAAAACTATTTGTCTTTTTTTAAAACTCAATTTGAAGACCAGCAACTCTATCAAAAATGGAAAGAATCATTAAAGAAAAGTGTTCAGTTTCTGAATGAAGATGACAAAACCAATTTTGAAAATTTTGATAGATATTCATTCATAAAAAATCACACAGAAGCACAAATTAGGCTTTGGAACAAAACAGTAAAAGATTGGAAAATAGATTTTCCTTTAGAACTTGCTTTTCAAAACGATGCAACTTCGCTTTTTTCAGATTCTACATTCAATCTAAATTTCTTTTCTGACCAAAAATTAGGACAAATTTCCAAAGACAAAATCGTTTTGGGAAAACAGCTTTTTAATGATGTAAATCTTTCTAGCAACAAAAAAATGAGTTGTGCAACCTGTCATCAGCAAAGCCGAGCATTTACAGATGGAAAGAAAATTCCTGAAGGACAAAAAAGAAATAGTCCAACACTAACTTATGCAGCACTTCAAAAAGGTTTTTTTTATGATAATAGAGCAGGAAGCTTGGAAGGGCAAATTGTATCAGTTATCAACAATGAAACAGAATTTCATACAAATGCAGAAATTTTATTAAAAGCTGTCAAAGAAAATCCTATTTATGTTCAGCAGTTTTCAAAACTTTATTCAGATAGTTTGACAGAACAAAATATCAGAACAGCAATGGCAGATTATATCCGAAGTCTTTCACCGTTTTCTTCTAAATTAGACAGAAATATGAAAGGAACAGAAAATTCTTTTACACAAAATGAAATCAATGGTTTCAATCTTTTTATGGGAAAAGCTGCCTGTGCGACCTGTCATTTTGCACCTCTTTTCAATGGAACTGTTCCTCCTTCGTTTAGAGAATCTGAAATTGAGCTTATTGGAGTCCCTTCAAAAAACGATACTCTCAATGCAAAAATTGATACTGATTTTGGAAGATATGCCATTTTCAAAACGGAAGAAAGAAAGCATTTTTTCAAAACGCCAACACTTCGAAATATCTCAAAAACAGCTCCTTATATGCACAATGGTGTTTATCAAACACTAGAACAAGTAATGGATTTTTATAACCGTGGTGGAGGCGCAGGAATCGGAATTGATTTAGAATATCAAACTCTACCAGCCGAACCTTTGAATCTATCAGAACAAGAAATCAAAGATGTAATTGCTTTTTTACAAACTTTAGACGATGAGTAAACAGAGGAGTAAAAGAAGGAATATTTTTTTGTAATTTGCATAAACTTAAGTTGTATACTTTTTAATTTTTTTAAATGGAAACCTACGAAGAAAAAGCCAAAAAATGGCAACAGATACGAGATAAGAATATAGATTTAAACATAATAAGTAATGGTTGTGTAAGATTATACCATAAAGAAAGTATCATGGACTATGATATTGAATTATTGAAAGATAAAAATTATGAGATAATAGAGTTTGAAGGAGATTTTTTATCAAATAAAGCAGAGTTGCACTATGACCTTCAACATAAATTAAACTTCCCAGATTATTATGGTAAAAACTTTGATGCTCTCAATGATTGTTTAGAGCCTGTTCGAGTTTTTATTTTTTCTTTCTTCTAGCCCCTTTATTTATGAGGTTTAAAATCATAGCTAAATACACAAATGCTTTAGCAGAATCTACAGTTTTCTCATAATCTACTTTTAGTCTTCTGTTTTGATTAAGCCAAGCAAAAGTTCTTTCTACTACCCACCTTTTGGGTTGAGGTACAAATGCTTTATCCTCTTTTTTTTCTCTTCTTGGACTATTGACAATCTCAATTTGTACTCCTGTTTGACTAAATATTTCAGCAGCCAAACTAGCACTTCTATAGCCTGCATCAGCAAGAATTTTAAAGAATTTTCTTCCTCTAAATTGAGCTAAATAAGCTAGATAAGCAAGTTGATTCACGTCAGCTTCATTGGCTGGACTAATCTCTAATTCTAGTAAATTTCCTTGCGTATCTACCAGTA
Organism: Bernardetia sp. Wsw4-3y2; assembly: GCF_037126295.1. Classification (NCBI taxonomy): domain Bacteria; kingdom Pseudomonadati; phylum Bacteroidota; class Cytophagia; order Cytophagales; family Bernardetiaceae; genus Bernardetia; species Bernardetia sp. Wsw4-3y2. Next base: position 3,029,665 of record NZ_CP147017.1, read on the forward strand.
TATGCCGTTTACGTCCTTTTTTGAGCTTGTAACCATCTACACCTATAGCTTCCCCTCCATATACACTTTGTACACTTTGAGAGTCTATAGAACCCAAAGAGGGTTTAGCATTTCTACCTTGAGCCAACCGTTCTCTTGTGACCAACTTGTCCAAAAGTTTTTTGTACCAACCCATCTTCTGCCATTTGCTAAAGTAGTCATACAAACTACTCCAAGGAATACCATAACTACTGGGAAGTAAACGCCAACTACTGCCAGAACGAGTGATGTAAAATAGTCCTGAAAAGATATTATACAAACTGTGTTTGCGTTTTCTTTCCAAGTACGAAAAAGGTATAAATTTTTTCATATATTGCCAAAGAGCATCAGATAAATATTCATTAGTAAACATAGTCATTGATATTTTAATTAGTAACTGAAAATCAATAACTTAACTAATAAAAAAATCTGATGTTCTTTTTTATGTATCTAAACTCGAACAGGCTCTTACGTGATTATGAGGTAAGTGATGAAGGTACATTAATAGTTTTCAGACACTTGAACCACTTAGATAAATGGAGTATAACAATGCTTTTGGATGTTTTTGCAGAGCAAGGCAGACAAAAATTTGCTCACGGAAAAAAATTATTACTTTTGGTACAAATAAATGATAGAAACTTTAAAATTACTGAACCTATTGGAGCTATAAATCTCTATCTTTTAAATGACAAAGAAAGGTAAAAACATTTCACAACAAGAAATTAAAGATGTAATTGCTTTTTTACAAACTTTAGACGATGAGTAAACAGAGGAGTAAAAGAAGGAATATTTTTTTGTAATTTGCATCAAAATTGAATTTAACACACAAAAACACCTTTTCTTTTTTATGCAAAAAATAGCTCTTATTCGTGAAGGCAAAACGCCACCTGACCGTCGTGTCGCCCTTACTCCTACTCAATGCAAAGAAGTTTTAGATAAATATAAATTAACGGATAAAGATTTCGAAATTTTGGTTCAGCCTAGTCCTATTCGTTGTTTTTCGGATGAAGAATACAAAGAAGCAGGTTGCAGAATTACAGAAGATATAAACGAAGCCAGTATTCTCTTAGGTGTAAAAGAAGTTCCAAAACCTCAGCTTATTCCGAATAAAACCTATTTGTTTTTTTCTCATACCATCAAAAAACAGCCATATAATAGAGATTTATTAGAAAAAATTATAGAAAAAAATATTCGTCTTATAGATTATGAGGTTCTGACAAATGCAGCAGGACAAAGAGTGATTGCTTTTGGTCGTTATGCAGGAATTGTAGGAGCATATAATGGAATCCTAACGTATGGAAAGCGTTTTGATTTGTTTGATTTGAAACCTGCCAATGAATGTTTTGATATGGATGAAATGTGGAGCGAATTTGAGAAAGTAAAACTTCCAACTATCAAAATTGCCGTTACAGGAGGTGGAAGAGTTGCAAAAGGTTCGGTAGAAGTTTTGGAAGGAATGAAAATAAAGGAAGTCAGTCCAGAAGATTATTTGAATAAAGAATTTGATGAAGCTGTTTTTACTCGTCTTCGCTCACAGGATTATCATTTCAAAAAAGGACAAACAAAAGAAAATAAAGATTTTGACTTGAAAGATTTTTATAATAATGCCACAGACTACAATAGTCATTTTTCAGACTTTACTAAAAAGACTGATTTACTGATTGCTGCTGCCTATTGGAATCCAAAATCGCCTGTTTTGTTTACTAAAGAAGAAATGAAACAAAATGATTTTAAAATCAAAGTGATAGCAGATATTACGTGTGATATTGAAGGTTCTATTCCTTCTACAAGTCGTCCTTCTACTATTGCAGAGCCATTTTATGATTATAATGTAGAAACAGAAAGTGAAGAAAAACCATTTTCTGATGAAAAAAATATAACAGTTATGGCAGTTGATAATTTGCCTTGTGAACTTCCTAGAGATGCCTCAAGAGATTTTGGTAGAGAACTTATAGATCAAGTTTTGCCGTATTTATTATTTGAAGATAATCCTTCTTATTTGAAAGAGCATAATTTTACAGATGGAAACCGAATTGCTAGAGCAAATCTTACCAAAGACAAAGATTTGACAGCAGAATTTGAGTATTTGAGAGATTATTTGGAAGGAAAATAGATTAAACTCAAACCCTAAGAGTCTTTGAAGAATCTTAGGGTATAAAAATAATTATGACTACAAAAGAATTTATTGAAAATTTAAACTTTTCATATTTCAAAACCTATTCTCTTCTTAGATTAGAAGAAAGTAGAAGTTATAATGAGGAGTTGAATGTCAAACTAAAAAATATAATAGATGAAATAGAAAGAAGTAAAGTATTAAGCCTAATGATTAGGGGAACAAAAGAACTGTTAGTAAAAACAGGTCTTCCTCATCCAACAGCAAAAGAAACTGGTGTTTTTATAAAAAATAGTACCGAATATGAAGTTTTACAGCAAATTTTAAGTACAGATTTTAGGCAACAATATGATTGGATGTGTGCGCCAGTTTTTAGAGAAATGATTGTATTTTATGATAGTAATCATAATATAATATCTTTATTAAATGTTTGTTTGTCTTGTGATAGAATAGAAAATGATTCTCAAGATAACATAAAAACAGATTGTACAATATTTGATAAATTACGAACATTTTTTTTTAGTATAGGACATCCTCTACAAGACAAGTAATATAATTTTTGCTGTTGTTGGTGTCTCACCAACGACACATAACATTAATACATAATCTTTCATTCATTTTAGAAAAACTAGATTACATTTTGAATCAAAAATCAATTATTGGAAGCAATATAAAAATTGCGAAAGAAAATTTAGAAAAAGGAAATTTAGTTGCTATTCCTACTGAAACAGTTTATGGTTTGGCAGCCAATGCTTTTGATATAAAGGCTGTTGCCAAAATTTTTGAAGCCAAAAACCGTCCTACTTTTGACCCTCTGATTGTCCATACAGACAATATCGATAAAATTAAAAGCTGGACAACTGATTTTCCAAGTTGGGCAGAAGAACTAGGAAAACATTTTTGGGCAGGTGCTTTGACGCTTCTTTTACCTAGAAAATCAATTATTCCAGACCTTGTAACGAGTGGACTTCCACATGTTGCTGTTCGTATTCCAAACCATAGTCTTACTTTAGAGCTTCTCAAAAGTCTTGATTTTCCACTAGCTGCACCTAGTGCAAATCCGTTTGGTTATATCAGTCCCACAACTGCAAATCATGTTTTTGAGCAATTAGGCAAAAAAGTAAGTTACATTTTAGATGGAGGAAACTGTAAAATAGGTGTAGAATCTACTATTGTAGGCGAAGAAAATGGACAACTGACAGTTTTTAGAAAAGGAGGAATAGCAATAGAAGAACTAGAGAAAGTAGTGGGAAAACTGATTGTGAAAGAACATTCAAATTCAAATCCTCATTCTGATAAAGCTCAAGACAAAAATAAAAAAGAAGAAATCACAAAAGTAGCTTCTTCTGGAATGCTTTTGAGTCATTATGCACCTAAAATAAAAATGCGTTTGGGAAATATTGAGCAAATGTTGAAAGAATATGAAATTAATGAAGTGGGGATTTTATCATTCAATAAAAAATATAAGCAAATTCCTCTAAAAAATCAATTTATTTTATCAGAAGAAGGAAGTTTTTCAGAAGCAGCTCAAAATCTTTTTTCTTATATGAGGGAATTAGACAAACTCAATATCAAAATTATATTAGCAGAACTTCTACCTGAAAAAGAATTAGGAAGAGCAATCAATGACCGTTTGAGAAGAGCAGCGTATTAATTGATAGTTGAGTATACTGTTTCAAAAGTTTATTTATATTTTGAGATTGTTTTATTCCTATCAGACACTTTAACTTCGTTGAGGGTTAAAGCCGTTCAGAAGTGTCTGACAGTTAGTTTTATTGATAAAACTTCTCATCAAAAATATTTTTAAAAAATCGCAAAACTTAAACGTTATCACGGTTAATTTTGTAAAGTTCATTTTTCCTTAGTGGTAGGTTTGCAAACCTACCACTAAGGAAAAATAAGCAAAGGTATAGTTTTTATAATTAAGTTGATTATCAAACCTGTAAATAACCTTGATAACGTTTATTATGTTACCCTGTATTGAGAATGGATAATTGAAAATGTAATGATATTAAAAGCATTGATTTTTTATAAAAAATGACTTCTTGAAGAAGAGCGTTCTGTTTCTATATTTTCTTGTAAAATTATTTCTAAACTATCCAAATTCAGGGCTAAAAGCTGCCCCAAACCTGCTTTTCTGCGTGTTTTATATACACAGCCATTATCGATACAAATAGAAGGACAACCATAATCAATCTCTTCTTGAATAAACTGTAAATACTCTGGAACATGTCCATGAATAATTCTTTTTTCTCCTACTACACTTGTATCCACTTCAAAATGACGTAACCAAAGCATTTTTTCAACTTCAGAAAAAGGGTCTGGAGCTTCAAAATCAAAACCTGCATGAACTAAATAATAATCTTCTAATTCAAAATAATAACATAAACTTTCCAAAAAAGGTAAATATTCAGGTAAAATACGGCGATTTTCATCTACTAATCCTCTGCCACGATGCAAAACAGGTACTAAACGAATAGATTTATCTCCTCCTGCTCGTTGGTGCGCTCTAATGAGAAGTTCTTCATGATTTCCTCGCAAGCAGAAAACAGAATACGTTTTTTGAAGTTCTATAATATAATCTAAAACACCTTTGCTATCAGGTCCTTTATTGATATAATCTCCCAACAAAAAAAGTTGGTCATCGGTAGAAAGATTTATTTTCTTGATGAGAGCTTTAAATGTTTGAAGGCAACCGTGTATGTCCGAAATGGCATAACGAGTACCTTTGGAAGAATCAATTTTTGGAATAGAGCGAGTAGAAGGTGTATTTGAAGTATTCATTTTTCAAAAATAATATAATTCTTTCAGAATAACAGTAATAAATTTTTCATTTATGATTTTATAATCAAAGTTGTGTGAAGAATTTAGATATAATTTTGCTAGAGTAAGTAATACTATTTTAATGCAACACAAAATTTTGTATTTGCAATTGACTGCCTTATCTTTATATTTACCTTCTGAAAAGTGCAATTATAAATCAGAAATTATATTGAACATAAAATTCCCTTCTAATAAATTAATTGGAGACTTATAAAACCCTCCTTTAAAAATACAGTTATTTCGATATTACTTCGATAAAATAAATATAAACCAATGAATAAGGATTTTTTCTATTTTTTTAAAAATATAAAACCTATTAAATCAAATTTTTTTATGTCTTCTAAATTGATTTATAGTGTTTTTTTCTGTTTTTTCTTTTTATCTTTTCTTACTCAAAATTCCTACGCTACTCACGTAAGAGCAGGAGATTTGACAGCCGAACGTATTTCGGATATTAGTCTTACTTATCGAATTACTGCTATCATTTATACAGATGATGGAGGAGTACAACCAGACGCAGAAATTGAATTTAATTTTGGAACTGGCGAAACTCGTATGGTAACTCGCCTTTCAGGAGTTAGTATTGGAAATGCAACTACTCGTAATACATATACCACTACTTATACTTTTCCTGGAGCTGGAGAATATAACGTGGGGGTGGCTATTCGAAACAGAAATGATAATATAGTCAATATTCCAAATTCTGTTAATACAGCTTTTCATATCCAATCTACATTTTTGATAAATCCATTTTTGGGTCTGAATCGCTCACCTGTTTTGCTTGTTCCACCAATTGATTTTGCTCGTGTTGGTGAAAAGTTTATTCATAATCCAGGTGCGTATGATGCTGATGGAGATAGTTTGGCTTATATTTTTGTTACCCCTAAGCGTGCTGTAAATACTCCTGTTGAAGGTTTCAGACTTTTAGATGACCCTGCTTTTGGAGGCGAAAGTGAAGATGGAGGAATAGCTACAGCAACTCTTGATCCAATTACAGGAGATTTAATTTGGAATACTCCTGGGCGTACAGGACAATTTAATGTTGCTTTTATTGTTCAAGAATGGCGTGAAGGTGTTTTGATTGGACAAGTAAACCGTGATATGCAAATTATTGTAAGAGATAATCCAAATAAGCGTCCAATTTTAGAAATTCCTAGAGATACATGTGTTACAGCAGGAGCTTTTTTGAGAGATACAATTACAGGAACAGACCCAGATAATGATTTTGTAAAACTTTTTGGATATAGTGCATTATTTAGAGAGGCAAATGTATTACAATCTGTTCCACCAAGAAATTATGCGAATTTTAATGTTTTAAATATTCAGCCTCCAAATGGAGAAGAAAAGGGGGTTTTTGATTGGCAAACAGTCTGTGAAGATGTACGTTTGCAACCTTATGCTGTGACTTTTAAAGCAGAAGACCAACCTCAACCCAGCAGCAACAAATTAGTAGATTTAAAAACGTGGCAAATCCGAGTCGTAGGTCCAAAACCTGATACGCTCATTGCTGATGTCAATACAGTTGATAATAGTATTTCATTGAGTTGGTTTTCTTATCAGTGTCCGAATGCTAGTGAAATGACCATTTGGAGGAGAGTTGGTTCTTTTGAGTTTAACCCTGATACATGTGAAACGGGTTTGCCTGCTTATACAGGTTATACACAAATTGGAACAAATGAAATAGGTAATCTTTTCTATTTAGATGATAATAATGGAGAAGGATTAGAACGAGGAAAAACGTATTGCTACCGTATTTTTGCAAGATTCCCAAATCCAGGAGGAGGAGAAAGTTATGTTTCTGAAGAAGTTTGTGTAATTATCCCTACAAATGCGCCTTATATCACAAAAGTAAGTGTAGAAGAAACAGACACCGAAAATGGAGAAATGCAAGTGGAATGGACAAAACCCCAAGACCTCATAGAAGAAGACTTTCCAAGACCTTATGAATACGAACTTTTCCGTGCAGATGGTTTCTCTGGAACTCAGAATTATACGCAATTAGGAGAACGTTTTGCTGAAAATGACACTACTTTTAGAGATACAAATCTGAATACTGAAGAAGAAGTTTATAATTATAGAGTTCTTTTTTATTCAAATGATAATTTGGTAGATTCTTCGGCTGTGGCAAGTTCTGTTCGTTTGAATGCAACTCCTTTAGTAAATGCAGCGACTTTAAGTTGGCGTGCAGAAGTGCCTTGGAACAATACTGATTCACGTTTTCCACAACATTATATTTATCGTCAAACGGCTGCTGATGGAACTGATTTTGTTCTTTTGGATAGTATAAATGTCTTTAGTGGCTCGTTTTCTTATACTGATACAGAGCTTTTAGACAAGGTAGAATATTGTTATTTTGTTACGACACAAGGAAGTTACAATAAAGAAGGTTTGCCAGAACCACTTTTGAACAAGTCTCAAAAAGTATGTATTGTCCCTCTTGACGAAACGCCTCCTTGTTCGCCTACAACCTTGTTTTTAGACTCTTTGATTTGTGAAACCATTAATTTTGAAGATCCAATTTATTGTAGTGATTCTCTTTTTAGAAATAATTTGAGATGGCAAAATGATTATTCGCCTGATTGTGATTTGGAAGTGAGTAGCTATAATTTATACTTCAAAGCTCAAATTAATGATTCGTTGCAGCTTTTGATTAATACTACTGACACGACTTATACACATGAGCAAGTCCGTTCTGTGGCTGGTTGTTATGTAGTTACGGCTGTGGACGCTTCTGGAAATGAGAGTACGTTTAGCAATCAAGTTTGTAATGATAATTGTCCAAATTATGCGCTACCAAATGTATTTACACCAAATGGCGACGGAATAAATGATACATTTAGAGCTTTAGATTGTCCTGCTTTTGTCAAAAATGTAGAAACCAAAATTTATAGCCGTTGGGAAGATTTGGTTTTTGAAACTACAAGTGATGAAGATAATAATGTCTTTATTGATTGGAATGGAGAAAATAACAACGGAAAAGAAATGCCTTCTGGAATGTATTATTTCCAAGTAAAAGTAACTTTCAATCGCTTAAACCCAACTGATGAAGTTTTGATTTTGAAAGGTTGGGTTTCTTTATTGAGAGAATAAAAAGTATTTTGTTGTCGGTATCGCTACGCTAAAACACCGACAATGGCAAATTACGGATTACGGATTAAAAATTACGAATGGTTTGCTTTTAGTGAGCTGTTCGTTTTTTTATTTAGCTACTGGACTTCTTTCTAAAATAAATTTTTCTAAGTTGTCCCAGCTTTCTCTACAAAAGTTTTCTAGTGGAAAATCAGATAAAACTTCTGCTTTTAAACATTTAAAACATATCTCTATTTCAAATTTTATTTCTTCATTTTTATCTAAAAAAACGATTGCATGGTTAGGTACATAACAAAAAGCAGTAGTCGTTACACTTTCTTTATCTCCTGTTTTGCTTGTAATTATACTATAAAGTTTATTTTTTTCTTTTTCATTAAGTACATATAAATTTTTGATATATAACATGTTCAAACGTTTATTTTTGGTAGCCAAGTTTGCTATATCCATAGAATTTATTCCTTTTCTAGATAGTTTTTTTATTTCTCGTTTCTCTTTGCGATTTTGAGGGTTTCTACCAAAATATAAAATAGCTACTTTTGTAGTGTCCATCACACCTCTAAGCTCTTTTATCTCCTTTCCTACTAAACAAGAATCATAAAACATTGTGGTTTTTGTTTGAGCAAAAACTGAATTAGTAAAAAAGATAAAGAAGGATAATGAAAGTAGGGTTTTTGTGTAGTTGTTCATAGGGTGTTGATTTCGTTTATTCTTCGTTATATTTTTAGGTGGAATATTTCAAAACTAATTTTCGTTCTCTTCAGCAGCCCAAGTTTCAGCCTTTTCTAAGGCTTCATCTAACGAGCTTGAATCTTCATCTTCATAACATAATCCTCCTGTGTCCATAATTCTAATCCAAGAATCACTATTTTCATCTGAACCGAGTTCAATCCAACCTTGTGCATCGACCCAATATTCTAAATTTGGATATTTTTCTGAAAACATTGTTTTTTTTGTTTTTAAGTGATAGTTTTTGAATTAATATTTATCCTTGCTTTTCCATATTTGTAAAGTATCCAGTGTTTGTTCATCTGCTTCTACATTTCTTAGTTCACCAATTTCTACTGGAATAATCATATCCACATCTTCAAGCAAAGCTGATAAATAAAAATCTCCTCCTTCATAATTTGAAGAATTTGTATAATTCTCTATAATCTTGACTTTTTTCCATTCATTTGGTTTAGATGCTTTTCTTACCAAATATTCGGCTTCAAATGGAAAGTTGAGATTATCCTCCATATAAGTTGCCCAACCTGTTTCTGCTTCTTCGTCAGTATAACAATCTACAATGATTTCATTTTCAATAATTTCTTTAATTTCTTTTCTTGTTAGTGGCATAGTTGTGTTTTTTTAAAAATTAATACAAATCAGTTTCCCAGTCTTCATAAGGAGGGACAACCTCAAAGCTAGAATCACAATAAGAACGAATATAATCAGTAGCTCTTTTTTCTGCATATTTTGCATTCAAAACAGTTCCTTCTTCATCCATTTCAATTACATTAGCAAAAATAGCAAATACTTTTTCTATTGTGCTAGGTTCTTCTCCATACAAACTCAAATAATTTATTCCTTTTAAATTGTGATGCGTTCCACTCGCCATAAAATAAGCAAATGTTCTTAATGTGCTGCTGAATGAATGGCTTAGTTTCATATTATTTCTTTCTTCCAAATTTTATCTTTATAATAGGTGAATCTTTATGTGTTGGGTTTATTTCATTTTTTCCTCCCTGTGTCATTTGTTCTTTTACTTCTTCCCAATATATTGTAGTTATATATTCATCTTCATATTCTTCTGTCGTTGGCTGTTCTAAATTTTCTCCTCCTTTGTGTGGAAATGGTACAAAAGCTTTAGGAGGTTGAGGTAATTTTCTTTCACATTCTTCTGAACAAGAATTAACTAACAAAGGCAAAAAATCAGTTCCAACTTTCAGAGTAATCCATAATTGATTCGTTTGCTCTTGGGTAACTTCCTTTTTACAGACACTACATTTTATTTCGTTTTGAGTATAACAAACAGGATTATGAGTTAAATCTGGAAAAGGTTTTCTATGCTTATAGTTTCCATACAAAGCTCTTGTACTCACTCGGCTATCTTTTAGATTTTTACAATTTGTAATTTCATAGGGAAACCAATGCAAATCATAAGAAGTATAAGGATCAAAATCTTCAAGAGATTCCATTTCTCCTATTTCTGGTGGAATGCGTTTTAACTTACTGCCATACAACATAATTTTCTTTACCTTTTTGAGTTTGGCAATCGTTTTTGGTAGCGTATAAATTTGAGAATATAATTCTTTTCCCAAGTATTCATAAGGAGAAAATTCTTCACTTTCTTCTTCTGCTACTTTTTCAACATACTCACATAATTTTTTCCAAGCTAAAGAGGTTTCATCTTGAACATTATTTTCTATGTTTACTAGCTTTTCTTCGTAGTCTGAATCCATAATTTTAATTTTTAGGGTTAAATTCAACCCACTTACCATTGATTAATTTTTCTAACGTTCCAAATTGAGGTTTTCCAATCTCACGACCTTTTACTCGTACAGGATTTATCCAATCATGCTGACAATATGGTTTTGGGTCTGATATGTTAAACCAATCTTCTGCTTTGACACCGTATTGAGATTCACAAGAGTATATACAATCTTCTACTGAACGATACATTTCGTCCCATTCTCCTCCACAATCTTCTACTTTTTTATAACCAAAAAGATAAATTCCGTCTTCACTCTCATAAATCATTAAACGAACAATATCATTTGTGGGGTTTGGTAGGTTTGCTACTTTTCTCATTTTTAATGAAGTTTTTTTATTGGTGTTGTTATGCTCAAACAGCGAAATATTTTTAATATATCAAAAAATGTCAATTTGTTTTATGCAGGTGTATCTTTAGTCAAATCTATCAATGTTTGTTTATCAACACTTGAATCCATATCTAAATATTTTACAAATGTTTCAAATATTTTCTCAGTTTGATTTTTTCTACCCTTTTCGTAAATATATCCTTTCACTTCTGGAAATTCCCATTGAATACCTTTTAGATTATGTCTTCTACTTTCTCCTCCAAATTTAAAAAAGTTGCCTATTTGCATAATTAATCCTTTTTCGTTGTCTTGAGTATAAAAATAAAAGCTTCTAATAAATATTGCTCTCAAGTCTGCTTTATGTAGTATTGCATCTCGGTACTTATCTCTATGTTTTTCATAGCCTTCAATATCATCAGTAAGTAAATATATTTCTGCAAGGTTGTATATTGTAGCTACGTTGTTCTTTTTTGGGTAATAGTTTAAGATATTATTTAGGCTTTCTTTTGCTTTTTTATATTCTCTAAGAAGAATATTTAACTTTGAATGATAATGCAATAATAAGAAATCGTTAGGTTCAAGTTCTAATCCAATTTCAGCATAACTTATAGCTAAATAATAGTTTGGTATTTGTTCAAAGTGAAGAACTTTTTCTGTCAATTCTAGTATTTCAAGTTTCTTATTTCTTTCTGAACTCTCCAACTCAACTTTTTCTATTCTTTCATCGATTTCTATTCTCTTTGTATTAAAATCATCATAGTCATTATCAAAGTTCGTTTTTAGGGCTTTAAGTTCATCTAATTTAGCTTTATAGTCATTTTCAAAACTATTTTTCTGAGTTTCTAAATCCTTTAGTTTATCTTTATACTCTTTTTTTAAATTACTTACACTTCTAAATCCAAAATAACTAAGTACAGTAAATAGTCCAAATATTAGTGTTATTATAATTTGTATATATGAATAATTACTGGAATAAGTTTCTTTTAAAGTATTATTTTCTGCATCATAAGATTTTTTCAGCAGTTCTTTTTCCTTATCATAGACTTTTTCCAAAATCTCTTTATCTACTTTGCTAGATTCTAATTTCTCTATTTTAGCTTCCAAATCATTAGCTAACTTTTCCACATTGGATAACTTTAAACTATCTATTTGTCCCAAAACAACATTTGAGTAAAAAAGCAATAAGAGAATAATTCCTAATTTTTTCATAACAGTATTTTAGTTGAAAATATTTTCAACAAAATACAAAAAAATACCGAACAGTTCACTCAAAGCAAACCGTTCGGTAATTTAAAATTAAACTGTCTTCGGCTTATAAACCTCCGTAGGAAACAAATTTTTCTTTATTCGTTTGTTTCCGATTTGTTGGAATAAAAAATGACTTTAATTACACTCTCCTTTCTTCAATAACAGCATCACTCAAATTCAGATTTTTTCCTTTCAAAATTTCTCTAGTTCGTCCAAATGAAAAATCATTAAAATTTAGTGTTTTTGTTTCTTCTTTTTCTACGGATTGAGCAGGATTTAGAATAAAAGATTTTATTTTTTGTTGTAAAAACTCCCAAACCACCCAAAGTTCATCACGATTTAGGTTTTCAAGGTCTTTTAATAGCAAGTCTATTTTCGCCATAATTAGCTCTTTTTTTAAATTATAAAATTGCTTTAATCTAAAATACGAAAAAATACCGAACAGTTCACTCAAAGCAAACCGTTCGGTAATTTAAAACTAAACCGTCTTAGGCTTATAAACCTCCGTAGGAAACAAATTTTTCTCTATACGTTCGTTTCCAATTTGTTGGAAGGAAGAAACTATCCAACCTCCACCGATTACATCGTCGCCATCATAAAAAACGGCAGATTGTCCAGGGGCAATGGCATCGACAGGTTCGTGAAAAAGAACGGTAAGTTCTTGTCCGTCTTCGCTTTGTGTGATGGTTGCTGGTGCGCCTGCGTGGTGTACACGAACTTTTGTAGTAGTCAGCAAATCGCCTTCAATGTTTGCATATTTTTGAAGATTTAATTTTTTGACAATCATTCCATCTCTATACAAATTATCTTTGAAACCTAAAATAACCTCATTGGTATCTTTTTTAATCTCAACTACATAAGCAGGTTCGCCAAGTGCAATTCCTAATCCTTTGCGTTGTCCGACGGTATAAAACGGATAACCTTCATGTTGTCCAACTATTTCTCCAGTCGTCATGACAAAATTTCCTTGTCCGACTGTTTCCTCCAAATTAGGAACTCTTCTTTTCAAGAAACTACGGTAATCATTATCTGGAATAAAACAGATTTCATACGATTCTGATTTTTTGACAAGCTCATCAAAACCTCTATCCAATGCCATTTGACGAATTTGTGCTTTTGTAAGATTACCCAAAGGAAGCATCGTTCTACTCAAACTTTCTTGAGAAACGCCCCACAAAACATAGGATTGGTCTTTTTTGGTGTCGACACCTTTCGAAACTACAAAACGTCCGTTTTCTTCTCTAATATTGGCATAATGACCTGTCGCAATATACTGACAACCCAAATTGTCGGCACGCCTTAAAAGTGCATCCCATTTGATATGCGTATTGCAAAGCACACACGGATTTGGCGTTCTGCCTTCCATATATTCTTCTGTAAAATAATCGATGACGTAATCGCCAAATTCGGAACGAATATCCAAAATATAATGAGGGAATCCCAAATCAACCGAAATAGAACGTGCATCATTGATAGAATCCAAGCTACAACAGCCTGTTTCTTTTTTCATATTGCCACCTGAAGCAGCATAATCCCATGTTTTCATCGTCATTCCGATGACTTCATAGCCTTGTTCGTGCAACAAAACGGCTGCGAGCGAACTATCAATTCCACCACTCATGGCGACCAAAACTCTTCCTTTCGAATTTGGATTGTCTGGATTTTTTGTAGTTATATTCATAGTATTGTTTTTTGAAGTGGATTCAAAGTCCACTAAAAACATGTATCACAGACTTCCTAGTCTGTGAAAAAATAGTTAAAACTAAACAGGCTAGAAGCCTGTCGTACAATTAAGAAATTGAATTTCTTACTTTCTGCGTATATTCACGCATAGCAGAACGAGCATCAATGCCATCTGTTGCCATTTTTTCTTTTACCCAAACGGCTGCAATTACGTGTGTAAATTGTTCGCCTTCGTCTTCCCCTTTTACTTCGAAGGCTGGCATTTCGCCTTCTTCCATTACAGCTTCAGCTTTTTTGAGTTCTTCTAATGAGTGATTTTCGACTAATTGTTTTATAACTGGTAATTTCATAATATTAGTTCAATAATTTTATTTGATAGTAAAAGTAGCTGTTAATCCAACAGAGAAATTTCTAGGTAATTTATGAACTCCAAAAATAGCTCTTGAATGAATGCCTTTATCTTCTAATATTTCTAAAAATAAATCAGAAGCTCCATTTACAACTTTCGGAGAATCATCCCATGTTTCATTGGATTGAAAGTAAGCATCTATATGATTTAGACCTATACTATTTTCAAAACCTATTTTCGAATTGATTTGAGCTAAAACATTTAAAGCACATAACTTCATTGCTTCATATCCTTGTTCTGTGGAAATTTCATCTCCTAATCTACCTTGAAACTTATATTCTCCATCTAAGATTGGAAATTGAATAGCAATGTAGGCAATATTCGCTCTTACATTTACAGAAACATAAGAACCACCAGGAGTTGAAACAGAAGGAAGAGTTGCATTAGCTTTTTCTAAGTTTTTTGTAATATTCATAATTATACAAAATATTATAATTTCTCCAAAAGCTCAATTATACTCTCTTCTTTACTTGTAGAAAGACCTTCTACCAATTCTCCATTTTTGAAAATAGCAAAATAAGGAAGGCTCTGAACTCCTGCTAAACCTCTAGCTTCTGGATTGTGTTCTGCATCAGTATCTAAAAAAGCAATACCTTCAAAACGCTCATCATTAGAAAGACGTTTGTACTTAGGTTTAATAAGTCTGCACGAACCACACCAACCTGCATAATATTTTACAATTACTTTTTCGTTTTGGTTCAAATTTTCTTTTACGTTTGAGTCGTCTATGTCTATAACTGCCATAATAATAAAGTTAGATTTTAGATTTCAGAAGTTAGAAGTAAAACCAAATAAAATCTGAAGTGAGAATAATATTTTGCAAATTTACGAACAAAAAACGAAATAGTTTTTTGTCCATTCTAAATATCTTTTGTGAAATGGTTATGTTTAAATAAAAAGTAATCTGTATTTTTTTACAAAATAAATGTGGTATAGTAGATATTCGTGACTTTTGTTGTTAATGTCATCGCATAAAATTTAAAACTTAGTTTTCTATTATTCCCCACATCTAGTTCAAAGCTAACCCTCTTATTTCCAATTAGAAAGCAATAAGTAGAATTGATTTTCTAAAAAAAAACTAAATTCTTCTCAAGGAATCCAAAAATCATCCTAACTACAAAAATATTTCTTATAAAAAAAGGATTTTTCAAAATATTTTCCTACCTTTGTTGATTGTTACTCCAAATCCAAACCTGCATCGCCCATGTCGTTCCAAAAGAACAGAAAGTTAAAAAACGATTTCAAGCGAATTACTATCAGCTTGGCATCTCCAGAATCTATTCTTAATAGTTCGTTCGGAGAAGTTACTCAACCAGAAACGATTAATTATCGTACCTACAAACCCGAAATGGGAGGTCTTTTCTGTGAGCGTATCTTCGGACCTGTTAAAGATTGGGAGTGTCATTGTGGAAAGTACAAGCGAATTCGCTATAAAGGAATTATCTGCGACCGTTGTGGCGTAGAAGTAACGGAAAAGAAAGTCCGTCGTGAGCGCATGGGACACATTCAACTTGTTGTTCCTGTGGCGCATATCTGGTATTTCCGTTCATTGCCTAATAAAATAGGTTACTTGCTCGGTCTGCCAACCAAAAAATTAGACCAAATTATTTACTATGAGCGTTATGCTGTAGTACAACCTGGTCCATTAGAAGATGAAGGATTGCAACGTTTAGACTTCTTGACTGAAGACGAATATTTGGACATTATGGACAAATTACCTCGTGAAAATCAGCAAAAAGATGATAGTGATCCAACAAAATTCATCGCAAGAATGGGAGCAGAAGCAATTGTTATGCTTCTTGACCCAATCCGTTTAGATTTAGATCAACTTTCGTATGATTTGCGTGCTGCTGCAATGAACGAAACTTCACAACAACGTAAGGCTGAAGCCTTGAAGCGTTTGCGTGTAGTGGAAGCATTCCGTGATGCCAAATCTAGAAATGTTCCGAATGAGCCATCTTGGATGGTTATCAAAATGGTACCTGTTATTCCACCTGAATTGCGTCCTTTAGTTCCACTTGATGGTGGACGTTTCGCAACTTCGGATTTGAATGACTTGTATCGTCGTGTTATTATTCGTAACAATCGTCTGAAAAGATTGATAGATATAAAAGCTCCTGAAGTAATTTTACGTAATGAAAAACGTATGCTTCAAGAAGCAGTAGATTCTCTTTTCGATAACTCTCGTAAAGTTAATGCTGTTCGTGGTGATGGAAACCGTGCGTTAAAATCACTTTCAGACATGCTCAAAGGTAAACAAGGACGTTTCCGTCAAAACCTTTTGGGTAAGCGTGTTGATTACTCGGGTCGTTCGGTAATCGTGGTAGGTCCAGAACTCAAACTTCATGAGTGTGGTCTTCCTAAAAATATGGCTGCCGAGCTATTTAAGCCGTTTGTAATTCGCAAACTTATTGAGCGTGGTATTGTAAAGACAGTAAAATCAGCTAAGAAAATTGTTGATAGAAAAGACCCAGTTATTTGGGATATTTTGGAAAATGTATTGAAAGGACATCCAGTGCTCCTTAACCGTGCTCCTACATTGCACCGTTTGGGTATTCAAGCATTCCAACCAAAACTTATTGAAGGAAAAGCAATTCAGTTGCACCCGTTAGTTTGTACGGCATTTAACGCCGATTTTGACGGTGACCAAATGGCTGTTCACGTTCCTTTGGGACAAGAAGCTGTTTTGGAAGCCTCTCTACTAATGCTTGCTTCTCATAATATTCTTTCTCCTGCAAGTGGTAGTCCGATTACTGTACCTTCACAAGATATGGTTTTGGGTCTATATTTCTTGACAAAAGGAAGAAGAAGTATTCCAGAATTGAAAATTGAAGGAGAAGGCATGCGCTTTTACTCAGAAGAGGAAGTTGTAATGGCTCTCAATCATAAAGCTATATCTAAACATGCCTATATTTTCGTTCGTACAAAAGTATTGAATGAGGATACAGGAGAGTTAGAATATAAAACTATTGAAACAGTAGCAGGACGTGTTTTATTTAACAAATGTGTTCCTGAAGAATCTGGTTATATTGATGAATTATTAAGTAAAAAAACACTTCAAAAGGTAATCTCTAAAATTGTTAAGCAAGTCGGTATGGCTCGTACTGCCGAATTCTTAGACGAGATTAAATTCTTAGGTTTTGATCAAGCTTACCGAGGTGGTCTTTCTATTGGTATCAATAATATTCCAGTTCCAGAAAATAAAGAGCGTTTAGTAGCAGAAGCTAAAGATGAAGTAGCAGCAATTACGCAAAACTACTACATGGGTCTGATTACTGATAACGAACGTTACAATCAAGTAATTGATATTTGGACAAAAGTAAACCGTAGAATTACAGATGAATTGATGTTGCAGTTAGAAACTGACGAACAAGGATTCAACTCTATCTACATGATGATGCACTCAGGCGCACGTGGTTCTCGTGAGCAAATCCGTCAGTTAGGTGGTATGCGTGGTCTGATGGCGAAACCTCAAAAGAACTTACAAGGTTCAGTAGGTGAAATCATTGAAAACCCTATTCTTTCTAACTTTAAAGAAGGACTAGACGTTTTGGAATACTTTATCTCTACTCACGGTGCTCGTAAAGGTCTTGCAGATACAGCACTTAAAACTGCCGATGCTGGTTACCTTACTCGTCGTTTGGTAGATGTTGCTCAAGATATTATTGTAAACGAAACTGATTGTGGAACTTTACGTGGATTGACAGTAACAGCTCTCAAAGAACAAGAAGAGATTATCGAATCAATTTCTGACCGTATTTTGGGTAGAATATCATTGCATGATGTTTTCCATCCTGAAAATGAAGAACAAATTCTTATTGAATCTGGCGAACTTATAGATGAAGTTTCTGCCAAGCGTGCTGAAGAAGCAGGTGTAGAAGCTGTAGAAATACGCTCTGTACTTACTTGTGAAACTCGCATTGGTGTTTGTGCTAAGTGTTACGGACGAAATCTTGCTTCTGGAAAATTAGTACAGCAGGGAGAATCAGTTGGTGTAATTGCTGCACAATCTATTGGAGAACCAGGTACACAGCTTACTCTTCGTACTTTCCACGTAGGTGGTACTGCTTCTAACATTGCAGCAGAACCAGTTATTAAGGCGAAAAAAGACGGTAAAGTTGTTTTAGAAGAAATAAAAACAATAGATACACTTGATGAAGATGGCAAGAAAGCAAAAGTAGTTATGTCACGTACTGGTGAACTTCGTATCATCGATGTTGATAATCCTTCTAAAACTTTAGCTTCTATCAATGTTCCTTACGGTTCATTCTTGACTGTAAAAGATGGACAATTAGTCAAAAAAGACGATGCTTTATATAGCTTTGATCCTTTTAATGCTGTTATCCTTTCTCAACAAGATGGAACAGTTCAATTTGAAGGTATTGAAGAAGGTATTACTTATAAAGAAGAGTCAGATGAGCAAACGGGTTACCGTCAGAAAGTAATTATTGAAAGTAGAGACAAAACACGAAATCCAACTCTTACTGTTGTAAATGCAAAAGGAGAAGGAGCAAGTAGTAACGTTCCTGCTGGTGCTTATCTCTCTATTGAAGAAGGTCAGCAAGTTAGAGCTGGTCAGATTTTGGTAAAAATTCCTCGTTCAGTTTCTAAGAGTAGAGATATTACGGGTGGTCTTCCACGTGTAACCGAACTTTTTGAAGCACGTAATCCTTCTAACCCAGCAGTAGTATCAGAAATTGATGGTATTGTAAGTTATGGTGGAATCAAGCGTGGTAACAGAGAGATTTTTGTAGAATCTAAGAAAGACGGTATTATTAAAAAATACATGGTTCAGCTTTCTAAGCACATTCTTGTGCAGGAAAATGACTTTGTAAAAGCAGGTATGCCACTTTCAGATGGTGCAATTACTCCAGCAGATATTTTAGCTATCAAAGGCCCTACGGCTGTTCAAGAGTATTTGACTAATGAAATCCAAGATGTATATCGCTTACAAGGTGTAAAAATCAATGATAAGCATATTGAGGTAATCGTTCGCCAAATGATGCAAAAAGTAGAGATTATCGATCCAGGTGATACATATTTCTTACCGAACCAAATTGTAGATAAATTTGAAGTTCGTGCAGAAAATGATTCATTTATGGACAAGAAAATCGTTACTGATGTAGGAGAATCTACCAAACTTAAAGTAGGAATGATTCTGACAGCTCGTGAACTTAGAGATGAAAATTCTAGTCTGCGTCGTAGAGATATGAAAGTTGCTAAAGTGCGTGAAGCACAGCCAGCAGTTTCTAAACCTACATTACGTGGTATTACACAGGCATCTTTGGGTACGAAGAGCTTCATGTCAGCAGCCTCTTTCCAAGAGACTACAAAAGTATTGAGTGAAGCCTCTATACGTGGTAAATCTGATGATTTGATGGGCTTGAAAGAAAATGTAATTGTAGGACACCTTATTCCTGCAGGTACAGGTTTGCGTAAATACGAAGATCTTATTGTTTATGATGAGAAAACGTATGACAAACTTGAAAATTCGTTAGCTGATGAGAATGTACAGTCTACTCGTACTGAAGCACAAATAAACCGTATGCGTTTAGAAGCCTTAGAAAAAGATGAAGAAACTACTGAAACAGTAGGTTAATTCTGAATTTATATAAAACAAAAAGCCTTTCAAAATTTATTTTTTGAAAGGCTTTTTTTATACTTTTATCTGTTTTTAGATAACTGATAGCTATTAAAAATCTTCATCTAAAGAGAACTTAGGAGAATCGTCATTTGAGTTCATGACACCTGCTTTTTGATATTCTGCAACACGTTTTTCAAAGAAATTTGTCTTTCCTTGCAAACTAATCATTTCCATAAAAGGGAATGGGTTATGGCTGCCATATTGTTTTTCACAATTTAGTTCGCCTAATAATCTATCTGCTACAAACTCAATATACTGATTCATCAAATCGGCATTCATTCCGATTAAACTTACAGGAATGGCATCTGTTACAAACTCTTGTTCAATTTTTACAGCATCTGTAATAATTTCGATGATACGTTCTTTTGGAAGTTTATTTTCAATGTAATTGTTGTAAAGCAGACACGCAAAATCACAGTGCAAACCTTCATCACGAGAAATAAGCTCATTCGAAAAACTCAATCCAGGCATTAAGCCACGCTTTTTGAGCCAAAAAATAGAGCAAAAAGAACCACTAAAAAAGATACCTTCCACAGCAGCAAAAGCAACCAAACGCTCTGCAAAATTATCGCTTTCAATCCATTTCAATGCCCAGTCTCCTTTTTTGGCAACACAATCTAAGTTTTCTAGTGCATTGAATAAATAATCTTTTTCTTTTGTACCTTTTATATAGGTATCAATAAGAAGTGAATAGGTTTCAGCATGGATATTTTCCATCATTACTTGGAAACCATAAAAACAACGAGCTTCTGGAAGCTGTACTTCCTTCATAAAATTAACTACTAAGTTTTCATTTACAATTCCGTCAGAAGCAGCAAAAAATGCAAGGACATGTTTTACAAAATGACGTTCGTTGTCGCTCATATTTTCCCAATCTTTCATGTCGTTGGAAAGATCTATTTCTTCAGCAGTCCAGAAACTTGCCTCAGCTTGTTTGTACATTTGCCAAATATCGTCGTGTTTGATAGGAAAGAGGACAAAACGATTTGGATTTTCTGCAAGTAAAGGTTCGTGTAAAAGTTCTTTAGATGGTGTATTTGACATAGAAAATGATTTTGATATTTATATAAAAGGGCGCAAAAAACAGCCCTGTATTTGTTTAAAAAACGTTTATCAGATTTTAATTAGACTTTTGGTCTTTAAAAAGTAAATGAATAGTGTAACAACAAACTGTGAAACGAAAAGGGTTGCAAAAGTACGATATTATTTTTCTTTCCCTTACTTATATTCGTTTTTTTTGTTGATTTTAGTTTTGGCATGGATAGATAGCTATTTAATAAACGAGAAATCTCTCCACATTATTCCCTCTACATTCTCACAATCTCATATTATTTTTCAATAGTTTGTGTATTTTTACAAAGGTCGATATTTTGATTTTATTTGAAGAATTTTTTTGAAATTAATCTCAAATTAATTTTTTTGTTCTTTTACAACCACCAAAATTTACACTACATAAAACCATTTTGGAAACAAAAAGTTGAATTTTAAAAGCTAATCTATTCTATCTACTCTATGAAGTCTATTTTATATGTTTTTCTGATTCTTTTTCTCTCAACTTTCTTTTTTTCTTGTAATCCTGATAAAGAAAAGCGAGTCTCTCCTACTGAACCAAAAAATTCTACTACTCAAAATTCAGTTTTATTTTTTAAGAATATGCGAAGTTTGGATTATGATAAAAAAGATGAACCCAAACTCAAACGAGAAATTTATGTACACGAAGATGCTAATAAAGATACTTTAGCTCCTGTTTTGAATATGACGATTGTTTATTTGTGGGACAAAGACAAAGCCTATATCATCACAGACCCAAATAAATATATTGAAGATTATTTTGATGAAAATAAAAATGACACACTCAAAATCAGATGGAAAAATCCAAAAACAAAAGCACAAGGAACACTTTTTTATATCGCAGGACACGTCGATACACAATATGAATTTGCGACACGCATGTACAACAGTCTTTTAGACAAACATGAATTTTATATGTTGCCTGATGAAATACCAATTCTGAATACTGAAAAAGAACGAGAAACTTTTCGTATCACGATGATGGATTATTATCGATTGGTGGGGGTTTTTAGGTAGGTTATTTTTTATAGCTTATAATTTAATCTCATAGTTTAGCTTTCAAAGCATCGACATACTCTTTTGCGCCTTTCAAGCCTAGTTTTGTATTCAATGTTACTAATTTGACAGCTTCTATCAATCTGTTTTGTTTGATAAGATTGATTACTTCGGTTTCTAGTTTGGGTGTGAGTTGAGACATTTTTTGTTTTGTGTTTTAAGATTGATAAAATAACCTATTCTGATTTTTTCAAATCAATAGCTAGATATTCTACATAGATTCTAGCATCCATTAAGCCTGATTTTGTTTTGTTTCTCAAAAACTTTATAGCTTTTAATAGACTTCCTTGTTCATTCTCTTGCAGAATTTTCACTATCTCATTTCTTAGTTTTGGTTCATAGGTTTTGATAAAAGTAATACATACATTTTCTTCTAAGCTGAAATAATTTTTTTTAAATGAAATTTTCTGAATATTTATGTCTTTATAATTTTCAATATCAGCCCCTTCATCTCCTTCCCAACAACAATAGCATTGTACACTTTCTATTAATGTTGTTTCTTGTAAAAACTCAATAAATTTTGCAGACGATTTTTTATTGATTTCTTCTTCTGGATTTTCAAAATCACTACTATCTAAAGCTAACCCACAAGAGCAATTTGTATCTGAACCTACATAATAAATATTCTCTTTAGAAAATTTAGAGCGTAGATGTACTTCTTCTGCATCACTAATTTTAGAAAAAAATATATCTGTTTCATTGGGTACAAAACTTCCCTCTTCTAATTTTTGATTTGTTGCGATATAGACTGAATAACACATAATTACACTAGTTTGCTAAATGAGATTTTTGATTATTTAAAAGTAACCTAAAATTTCTTTTTTTAATTCATCAATAAAAGAATTTTTTGAAAAAGTAAATCCTAAGGGGCTTTAAAGCCCCTTAGGGTTTTGTTTCTACTCCTCCTCTTCTCCAGCCAAAACATTTCTAAGCGAATCTATGCCTTCTATTTTTATCTCTCTATCTTTTATATTTTGAGGTTGTGAAGAGTTTTTTAGCTTTTCATTTTTTTCATTTTGTTCTCTGCGTTTTCTTCTTCGTTCTGCAATTCGTTTCAAAAGACTAGCTGTAATATTTAAAAAATTAGCTTCTGTAATTATTCCAACTAGATTATTATTTGCCACGACAGGCAAACAACCTACTTTGTGTTTTCGCATCAAATCCATGGCTTCATGAATATTGGCTTCTGGCGAAACAGTATGTACATTAGTTATCATCAAATCTTTGACTGTTGTTATATTATTTTTTATATCTCTTTGTTGAGAGTTGAAATGACGCAGCAAAAGACGAGAAGAAACCAAACCACCCAAAACACCATCACGACATTCAACAGGTAAATAACGAATGCGTTGCCAGTCCATAATATCGGCTGCAAATTCGGGAACATCATCTTCTGTAACTGTAAAAAGGTCAGTATCCATAAACTCTTCTACTAACAAATCAGAAGGTTGCCAATCTGAAATATCTTCAATAGTGGCAAGTTTCCATGTATGAATGGGCTGATTACTTTTTTGTTTGGCTGCAATGGCTACCGTAATGGCTGTCATTACTTCCTCTTTCGTTGTCTGTTTAATGAGCTTAGAATAAGATTGTAACATCCAACTAGAGCCTGTTTGTTCGGATTTTACACGAGCCTCAACAATTCCCATGTATTTATCAATGTCTGTTTGATCGACTTTTGCTTTTTGTAACCCTTTTCTTGCCATCGGAATTATTTCGTTCAAGAGTAAATCCTTAACACTCATTTTTTTGCCATTTACCCACTTTACATCTACTCGTAATCCATGACGAGCCACATTCATAAAATTTGCACGAGCATCATCAAAATCCATTATTTCAGTTACATCAGGATAAGTATCCTCAAAGGCATTCATAGCACCAATCCAAAGAGCTGCATTTGCGACTTCATCTACCACAGTTGGACCTGCTGGCAGAATACGGTTTTCAATTCTCAAATGAGGTTTTCCATTCGGACTTACACCATAACAAGGACGATTCCAACGATATACCGTCGAATTATGAACATTCAAGGCACGCAACTTTGGTGTTTTTCCTTCTTGAACCATCTTTAAAGCGTCTTCATCAATATCAGTTGTAAGTAAAACTCTAAAACGCATGATGTCTTCACGATATAAATCTAAAATTGAACCTTTGAGCCATTTATTGCCAAACATCACACGAGGACTGCGTTCACGCAAATGTTCTGATGAAATACGAGTATCGACCGACTGACGAAAAAGTGCAATTCTGGTTTCACTCCAAAGACGTTTATTAAAAAGCATTGGAGAGTTGCAAGCTGCTGCCAAAATAGGTGCAGAAATAGCCATAGCGACATTATATTTTGATACAAACTCCTCAGGTTTTATCTGCAAATGAACCTGAAAACTGGTGTTACAAGCCTCTACTAATGCTGTATCGTGTAAAGTATTTAGTTCGTCAATTCCTTCAATTTTTAGTTCGTAAGTTTCCTTTCCTCGCAATTTTTTGAGGGAATTCATGAGCGCATAATACCTATCTAATGGCGTAATATTGTCAGTAGTAAGGTCAAATTTTCGTATTGTTGGTAATATTCCTGTCAAGATATAATCGATATCCTGTTTTTTAGTAACTTTTTCTAAAGCCTTTAGTAAACTGATTGTTTCGGCTTCCAGTTTTGAAAAACAATCACCCTTGAAAGGTTGAGGTTCTAGGTTACATTCTACATTAAAACGAGCCAATTCGGTTGTAAAACTATCATGATTTAGTTCTTCCAAAACTTCTAAACAAGTGGCAGAGGGTTTTCCGTGGTCATCTACCAGACAAATTTCTTGTTCTGCTCCAATGTGCATTTGCTTGTTATCGAAGCAGTCTTTTTTGAGCATCAAATCAAGAGCCTGAATATCTTTGAGTAAGTATCGTGTAAATTCATTGAGGTCAAGCTGATTATCTGCTATTCGTACATTCAAATCTCCCATAAAAATATATATAAGTGTTTGTGAAAAAGTGATTTTTAAGTTATATGTTTTGGTAAATTAATCTAAAATACAAATTTTAATTTATTATCTTAATTAAACTCAAAATTTTTGTAATGCCAGTGTATGACTTAGGAACAATTACAAATTTAATTTATTGATTACCAGTTAATTGAATGTTTGAAAATAGTAGTTTATTTAATTCTTATTCCTTATCAAAATCTCGTTTAAAAAAGAAAATTTGATTTTGTATTTTTGTATGAAATAAATATACTAATTCGTTGCTACATTTTAATAGACTCACTTCAAAATAAAAAACACATGAAAATACTTTGCATTGGCAGAAATTATGCAGACCATATCGCCGAACTCAAAAACGAACGCCCAACAGAGCCAGTCATTTTCTTAAAACCAGATACAGCTATTCTTAAAAATAACGATGCGTTTTATCATCCCGATTTTAGCAACGATATTCATCATGAAGTAGAATTACTTTTGAGAATTTGTAAAGAAGGAAAACACATTGAAGAAAAATTTGCAGCTTCTTATTATGACAAAATTGGCTTAGGAATAGATTTTACAGCAAGAGATTTGCAATCCAAAGCAAAAGAAAAAGGACTTCCTTGGGATATTGCAAAAGGGTTTAATGGCTCTGCACCTGTTTCAGAATGGCTAGAACTTTCAGATATTAGAGACATAAATTCAATTGATTTTCATTTGGACGTAAATGGAGAAACACGCCAAAAGGGAAATAATGAGTTAATGATTTGGAACTTTGATGAAATAATAGCGTATATTTCTAAGTTCTTTACTCTCAAAATAGGCGACATTATTTTTACAGGAACGCCAGCAGGAGTAGGCAAAGTAAATATTGGAGATAAATTGGAAGGTTTTATAAGAGAGAAAAAAATGTTAAATTTCGAAATTAAATAATCTCATTTAGTGGTAAGGAAGACTAAAAAAATAAATTTACATTTTTAGCTATCTATAAAAACAGGGTTGAAACCCTGTCCAATTTATAATTCATAGCGTATTTTTGAAAACATATCTTTAGTAAAAAATCACAAAAGGTAGTTTTTTAATTGAACAGTTTATTAATGCCTGAATTTTTCAAAGTGTAAATTTATTCATTTTATATTCCTAAGTTATAAGTGGTGAGTGATAAATTAATTTCAGAATTACCTTTACAGAAAAATACATGTGAATCTATGAAGGAACAGAAATCAATTAAAGTATTTTTATTAAACTATAAACCATTTATAAATCAATTGATTTGTAATTTTTAATTAGCTTCACTGCTTTAGCAGGTCGTAATTATTTCTAAGCTCTAAAAAGTATGAAAAAAAACACTTCAATTTTTAAAATAATAGTTGCAAATTGTAGCTTTCTCTTCATACTTTTTATTTTTGGTTTTGCTAAGGCTCAACCAGAAGTTTATACCAAAGCCGTCGAAATGGCTCAAAAGGGAAATCCTCAAGATGGATTAAATCTTCTCAAAACAGAGTTAAATGCTGATTCTAAAAATACGGAGTTGCTTTATTATACAGGACTTTATTTGGAACAACTCAAAAATATTCCTAAAGCTGTTGAACTTTATAAAGAAGCTGTCAAAATAGATAAAACTAATTTTGAAGCAAATTATAGACTGGGATTTTTGTATGAAAAAGTAGATTCTATTTCACAAGCTTTTTCTTATTATGAAATGGCTCTCTCTCATGTTCCTGCTTCCAAAGAACAAGAAAAAAATACAATTTTGGGCAGGATTATTATTCTTTCTGATGAAGCTGAAAAATTCGATGAAGAAACTATAAAGTATGCCGATGAGTATTTTGAATCTGAAGATACAGATAATATTCCTCCTCCTGTTGCACTTTCATTAGCAAATATTCTCTATCAAAATTCAGAATATGAAAATGCTCAAGAACTTACAAAATCTATTTTAGAAAAGACTAATTCGAATGCTTATCCTATTCAGAAAGCTGCTTTTATTTATACTAGTTGTGCTTTTCGTTTACAGGATTTTGATGGAATGACGACCTATTATGCTAGAATAAAAGATGAAAAACTCAAAACTGAATTAGAAAATACAGCTCCTCAATATTATTATAATTTGGGTTATGCTTATTTTTTTATGTATGACTTTGATAGAAGTATGCGCTATCTTAGAACAGCTCTCACAATAAAGCCTGATTATTCTTCTGCACAGATTTTTTTGAATAAAGTAGAAGACCAAAATACAGATAAATCAGATGCAATTTATCATATCAAGAAAAAGATAGAATTGTCTAAAGAACTTTCTCATGATGCAGCTTATTATTATGACCTCACTCGTCTATTTGTGTATGAAAAACGCTACAATGAAGCTATAAAAGTAGCTGATTCATCTTTGCGTTTAGAACCTAATAGACATGAAGTTTATTTTTTGGAATCAATAGCTAACTATAAAACTAATAGAGACAAAGAAGGAATAGTAATTATACAAACAGCACTTAAAAACTTCCCAAAACTAGATAATGAAACACGTTCTAAATATTATTTTCTTTTAGGATTACTTTATAAAAGAACCCAAAATTATGGAGAAGCAAGAAAAGCCTTTGAACAATCCAAAAGGGGAATTTTCGAAGACGCATCTCATTGGGAAATCAAATCAATTACCAGTAAGTAATTACGAATTACGACCTGCCAAAGCAGCGAAGCTAATTACGAATTTTTCTCACTAAAAAACAGCATCATTTATACTAAAAATCAGAGAAACGTAGTTTCACACTGATAACTGATAACTGATAACTGATAACTGATAACTGATAACTGATAACTGATAACTGATAACTGATAACTGATAACTGATAACTGATAACTGAATTATTTATCCATTGCTACTCTAAAACCAATCAAGTTGCTACCAAAACCTTGAGGATTGTAATAACGATTTGCTGTACGTAGATTTCCTTTGTTTCCAAACCAACTTCCTCCTCTGATGCAACGATTCAAACCTTGTGGAACTCCTTTAGGATTTTTTTCACGTCCTTGGCGATAACGTCCATAATGGTCAGAACACCATTCCCAAACATTTCCAGACATATCATATGTTCCTAATTCATTAGGTCTTTTTAATCCAACAGGTTGTACCATTTCTACTGAGTTTCCTTCGTACCATCCGACCACTTCTGCATAATTTGCGCCTGCATAGGTATAATGTTGAGTTTTTAATCCTCCTCGTGCTGCATATTCCCATTCTGATTCTGTTGGTAATCTTTTGCCTGCCCATTCTGCATACTGACTAGCATCATCCCATGTTACGCCTACTACTGGATGTGTATCATTCCATCCCCACATTGGTTCTTTTGGCATATCTCTTCCTGTGGCATCACAAAATTCTCTATATTGTTTTACTGTTACCTCATATCTTCCAATATAAAAATCATCTAAATCAACTTCATGAATAGGCATTTCATTTTCAAAAACCGTACTTCCCATATTAAAAATACTACCTTTTACAAAGACCATTCCTGCTGTATCTTCCTTAGTTTTGAGCAGATGAGAAGGTAATAAAAAAGTATAATGATTCGAATATACTTTTGTGGTTTCTAAAGTAGTATATTCATTATCCAAAGAAGCAGGAAAAAAACCACTTCCCAAAATCAGAATTGCTAATCCTAAAGCAGAAAGCAAAACTGAAAAAATATGAGTAGCTGTAAAACGAGTTTTCATAAAATTCTATATATAAAGTAAATGAGGTGATTTTTGGTATAAGGATGAATTTTGAATCAATTTTAATCCAATCTTTAAATCTACAAAATTAACAAAAACTATAAGGAAAAAATCTTGCCAATGTGATTTATCTTTGTTTTAGGTCAAATATTGACAGTAATTAATAAAATATAAAACCAGCTTTGCAACGCTTCTTATAAAACTCATCGTAAAGGTTTTTTTAAGATTTGTTTACACTTTCTCACTAACCCAATTTATTATGATGAAGTATTATTTACACAACTTTATTTTTCTTACTTGTTTTTACCTTTGTGCTTTAGCTTCTGCCTTTTCTCAACAGTCAAATGATTTGGGTAATTTATCGATTTTAAAAATCAAAAATGATAGCGCACTTATTTATTTAGAAAACGTTTCTATTCAAGTAGAAATTATAGGAAACAGAGCCACAACAGTAACAAAATTAACTTTTTATAATCCGAATAATAGAATTTTGGAGGGAGAATTAAATTTCCCACTTGCCGATAATCAACGTGTTTTCAGATTTGCAATGGATTTGAATGGAAAACTTAGAGAAGGCGTAGTAGTAGAAAAAGAATTGGGAAGGCGAGCTTTTGAAGGAGTAGTCAGGCAAGAAATTGACCCAGCTTTATTAGAAATGACAGTTGGAAATAATTATAAAGCGAGAGTTTATCCTATTCCTGCAAAAGGACGAAAAATAATTTTGATAGGTTATGAAGAAGAACTACAAGATAGCAAAGTACCTTTGTATCAAATGAATTTGAAATATGGAAAAGTAAAAGAGTTTGATTTGAAAGTAGAGGTTATTAATCAAACTAAAAAGCCGACAATTAAGCAAAATCAGCTTTCTAATTTTTCTTTTAAAGAATGGAAAAACGCATTTATTGTGGAAGCAAAGGAAAAAGATTTTAAAGCAACAGGAATTTTTAGTTTTGAGATTCCAACAGAAATAAATGAGCGAGTTTTTAGAGAAAAAAATAGTGATTCAAATGCCAAAAACGATTATTTTTATATAAATCTAATTCCTAATGTCATTCAAAAAGAAAAAATATTGCCTTCTTCTATTGCTGTTTTGTGGGATGTTTCGACTTCTAGCAAAGAAAGAAATACAGAAAAAGAAATAGCACTTCTTAAAAAGTATTTAGAAACAATTAGCTCAAAAAAATCAGATAATTCATTAAAAATAAAATTAATTTTATTCAATAATAGAATAGTCAGTCAGAATGAATTTTTGATAAATGAATCTAATTTTGAAAATCAAATTATAAAAATTAAAGAGCAATTAGAAAGCGTAGTTTATGACGGAGGAACAGATTTAAAAGCCATTGATTTCCCTAAATTAGACCAAGAGGAAATCCTTCTTTTTTCGGATGGAATTTCAAATCTATCTTATTCAGAAACAGCTTTTCCTATTAAAAAAGATAATCTACAAACTATTTATACTATTGTTTCTAGTGGAACAAATGATGCTCCTTTTCTAAATTCTTTAGCCCAAAAAACAGGAGGAAATTATATCAATCTTTCTTATGAAACACAAAAAGAAGCCGTAGAAGCTCTTTTATCTCAAAATTATCAGTTTTTGGGCGCAAAATATAAAAACAGAATAGTAAGCGAAGTTTATCCACAAACACCTCAAACGCTACAAAGAGACAAAACTTTTTCTTTAGCAGGACAAATAAAATCGACTAAAGATACAGAAATAGAAATTCAGTTTGGAATAGGAAAACAGGTATTAGAAACTAGAAAGATAACAATTCCCAAAAATTATAATTCAACCTCTATTCAGCGTATTTGGGCAAACAAAAAAGTAGATGAATTGTCATTAAATTCTATTCAAAATAAAACCAAAATCATTGAAGTAGCCAAAAAATATAGTTTGATTACGCCTTATACTTCGCTTATCGTTTTGGATAGAATAGAAGATTATGTCAGATATGAAATTTCTCCACCAGCCGAACTAAAAGAAGAGTATGAAAAACTATTAGCTCAAAAAACTCAGAAAATAGCCAGTACAGAAAGTGAAATTATCAAATTAGCTCTTGCAGACTACGAAGAAAAAATAGAATGGTGGACAGAGAATAAGAAAGCAAAACCAATTCAGCCAATTAAAAGAACGAATCAACAAAGCAGAAGTCAAACTAGAAGTATTCCGATTGATGAAGGTGCAGTCCAAAATTACGAACGTAATAGAACTGTAACAGGAACTGTTTCTGAAACAAGTGTAGGAACTTTACCTGGTGCAACTGTCCAAATAAAGGGAACTCAAACAGGCACACAAACAGATATAGAGGGAAAATACTCTCTTGTTTGTAGTTCAGAAGATGTCCTCGTTTATAGGTTTGTTGGATTTGATTCTAAAGAAATCCGTGTAGGAAATCAATCAGTAATTGATGTACAACTAGAGGAAGATTCGCAATTATCTGAAGTAGTGGTTACTAGTTATGGTGTTGAAAGTGAATCAGAAAGTTTGAGTAATGCTGTTCAAACTGTTGATTCAGAAGAAATTGTTGAATCTCTTCAAGGAAAAGTAGCAGGCGTACAAATTTCTTCTAATGGAGTTGCTGGTTCTTCCTCTCAAATTGTAATTAGAGGAAATTCTTCTGTTAATTTTGATTCAAATGATTATGTACTATTAGATTCTACTCAAAGACAAATGACAAGCCAGCAAGATAGAGCTACAGCATTGATTATAAAAAAATGGAGTCCAGATGAGCCATATATGGATTCTATCAAAAATGCTTCGAAAAAAAATCGTTTTCAAACCTATCTTTCTCTCAAAAAGCAATATTCTTCTACACCTTCTTTTTTCTTGATTGTAGGAACTTATTTTATTCAAAATGGAGAACAAGAATTAGGTCTGCAAATTTTGTCTAATATTGTAGAGCTAGAACTAGAAAACCATGAACTTTTAAAAATGTTAGCCTATAAATATAGTGAGCTTGAGAAAATGGAAACAGCTATTTTTCTTTTTGAGAAGGTAAAAGAACTTCGTCCTGATGAACCACATTCTTCAAGAGATTTGGCTTTGGCGTATCAAAAAAATAAAGAGTATCAAAAAGCATTAGATTTATTTTACGAAATTTTGATAACCGATTTTACTGAACAGACAAGCAATAGAAACATACTTCAAAGTCTTTTCCCTAATTTTAAATCGATTATTCTAACCGAATTTAATAATTTGATTGCTTTGCATAAAAATCAATTAGATTTATCTAAAGTAAAAATGAATAATAAACTACAAGAAAAATCAGAAAAAAATGAGAAAGAGAATCAAGCTAGTTTAATTAAAAATCTACCTGTAGATGTACGAGTAGTTTTGGATTGGAATACACTTGAAACAGATATTGATTTATGGATAATCGAACCAACAGAAGAAAAATGTTATTATCAAAACAAACTTACCCAAAATGGAGGAAGAATGTCAAATGATATGACAAGTGGATATGGTTCAGAGGAATATCTATTGAAAGAAGCGATTGAAGGAGAGTATATCATTAAAGTAAATTTTTATGGCGATAGAGTTCAGAAAATAGGAGGAGCAACTACCCTAAAAGCAATAATTTATTTTAATTATGGCACTAAAAATCAAACTCAAAAAGAAATTGTCTTTCAATTAGAAGCAGGACAAACAGGCAAAAAAGAAATTGAAATTGGTAGATTTGAGTGGGAAAAATAACTTTCAAACCCTAAGGGTCTTCGAAGTCCCTTAAGGTTTAGATTATAGTTTTTAGTATCTTTGTAAACAAAGACAAACCGAAATTCTATTTTACTCTTTTCTATAAAATGACTAACAAACAACTCGCCCAATCCTTCAAACTGACAGGTTCTTTACTAGAACTTCACGACGAAAATCCTTTTAAAGTGCGTTCTTACACAGGAACGGCTACTCGTTTGGAAAATCTAAATGAAGTAGCTGCCGAACTTTCTCAAAAACAGCTTGTAGCACTGGGTTTTAGTCAGAATATGAGTGAAAAAATTCTTTCTCTTTTAGAAAATGGAAGTTTTAAGGAATTAGACGAACTGACTAGCCAAACGCCAGCAGGAGTTTTCGAAATGCTCAGTATAAAAGGAATGGGAGCAAAAAAAGTTCGTGTTATTTGGACAGAATTAGGAATTGAAACAGTAAAAGATTTATACCAAGCTGCTAAAGATGGTTCGTTAGAAAAAACAAAAGGGTTTGGAAAAAAGACAGCCGAAAATATTGCGAATCAGATAGAATTTTTAGAAAAACAAGAAGGAAAGCAACGTATCAATATTGCCTTTCAATATTCTGATTATATTTTGAATATTTTAGATAAACAAGATTTCATAGAAAAAATAAGCGCAGCAGGACAAGTAGCAAGGCACGAACCAATTATTGATACAATTTCTTTTGTCAGCATTTTGAAAGATGGAAAAACGACTAAAGAAGTATTTCAATTTTTGAATAATTTAGATGGAATAAGTTTTGATGCAAAAAATAGTTCGCCTTTTTTATGGAAAGGAAATTTTGATGAAATTGATTTGAATTTAGAAATTCATCTTACAGAAAAAGAAAATTATTATGGAAAACTATTGAGAGAATCGTCTTCACTATCTCACCTAAATTATTCTTCAAATAATCCGAATCATTTGGAAAGTTCTTTGCTTTCGGCTTCTTATCAAAAGGCAAATTCAGAAGAAGAAATTTATCAGAAAGTAGGTTCGAAATTTATTCCTTATCCATTAAGAAACGGATTAAATACTTTGGAAAATAATAATAGTGAATGGAAATGGATAAAAGAAAATACACAAAATGACCTTTTAGAATTAGAAGATTTGAAAGGAACAATTCATAATCACTCAACATACAGCGACGGACAAAATAGCATCGAACAAATGGCTGTAGCTGCCAAAGAATTAGGACATTGCTATTTAGTCATTTCTGACCATTCTCAATCTGCTTTTTATGCAAATGGTCTGAACAAAGAAAGAGTAGAACAACAATGGAAAGAAATAGAAGAGTTAAATAAAAAACTAGCTCCTTTCCGTATCTTCAAAGGAATAGAATCTGATATTTTGAATGATGGAAGTTTGGATTATGACGAAACTACACTCAAAGGTTTTGAAGTTGTAATTGCTTCTGTGCATTCAGTTTTAGGAATGAGCGAAGAAAAAGCAACCGAAAGATTATTGAAAGCCATTCAAAATCCTTATACAAAAATACTAGGACATCCAACAGGAAGGCTACTTTTGAGAAGAGAAGGCTATCCAATAGACCACAAAAAAATAATTGATGCTTGTGCAGAATATAATGTAGCCATAGAAATAAATGCAAATCCTCATCGCTTAGATTTGGATTGGAAATGGATTGATTATGCAATGCAAAAAAATGTTTGGCTCTGTATCAGTCCTGATGCACATTCTACCGAAGGTTTGAAAGATACACAATGGGGCGTAAGAGTAGCACAAAAGGGAGGACTTTTGAAGAAAAAAACGTTGAATACGCTTTCTATTGAGGAGTTTGAGAGTTGGGCGAAAAGTTAAGATTAATTCAAGTTAAAAAATTAAATTGACTAAATTTGTAGCACAATTTATAAAATAATATTCGTTTATAAAGATAAAATACTTCGTAGGTCAAAGGCTTGCCTTTGACAAAAGATATAAAACCACGTCATAATCAACCTATGAAAAACCTAATTTTTTGGAGAAAATGGTCTTTAGCAGAGCGTATTTTGTGTACACTTTCTATTTTTGCGCTTTTTGGTGCTTTGGGAGCTTATTTGTATGCCTTTGTTTTGGGAGAAAAAGCTGTTTTCGAATGGACTTCTAACGGAGAACTTACTACTGTTCCTCTTCAAATTGATAGCTTTCAACATATCTTTTTTCCATTTATTGCAGAAGTAGATGGTTATTTACTCAACAAAACTTTCTCAACTTCTTTCCTCCAGCTAAATTATTCGGCTGCAAATATTTTTGCTTTTAGTGTTGCCTTTGCATGGGTTTTGATTTTGACTGCTGCAACCTATTTGCGTGTTCATTGGTACGGAATTGTGCTTTTTGTTTTTGCTATTTTCTTGAGTTATTGTTCTATTGATGGATTAGCTGGCATTCAAGGACTTATGGATTTTAGAAATGAAAAGACTTGGTTTATTGTCGTTCTTCTGAGTTTTGGAGTGGTTACTTTCTTGTTTCAATTTTTTGCAAAAGGTTCTCTGCTTGTTCGCTTTTTGCTTATTTCTGCTTTGGCTATCGGAATTGGGTTTGTTGTGGATTCTCAACTCAACACACTCAGTAATCCAGTGTTTTTTCTAGCAAACTATGGTATTGTAGTTCCTATTATTTTGACATTTTTGTTTATTATTTTTAATGGACACGAAATTCCTAGAGCTTTATATTGGCTAGTTTCTCGTGGTGCAGATGGCTCAAATAGTACCTTGACCCATTTTGCTATCGTCAGTGGAATATTTTTTCTACACATGGTTTATTCTTATCTTTTCAGTATTCATGGCATTACTTGGGAAATTATTTATATTCCTCCTTTTGTGATTTTTGTCATTATGACTGTGTTAGGCATTTGGGGATTTGTAGGAAGAGAAGCACATTATAAAAAGTTTTTTGATGCTCGTCCTGTAGGTTTGCTTTTGTATATCGGTTGGGCTTTGATTGCTTGTTCGACAATTATGTATGTCATTTCTACTAATAATGACCCTTTAATTGATATTTTTTCAGACATAATTATTTATTCAAATATCGGTTTTGCGCTCGCTTTCTTCATTTATATATTTATCAATTTTAGTGAGCTTTTAGAAAAAAGCCTTCAAGCCTATCCTCTTTTGTGGCAACCTCGTAAAGTAGATTGGAGTTATACAGCTTTGGTAGCTGGAATTGTAATTACCCTTTTATTTTATCGCCATAATTTTATTCATTACAATCAAGCACAAGCAGGTTATTTGAATGGAATTGGAGATGTTTTCTTATCAGAAGCAGATGCTTTAAATAAAAAAGGAGTAGATGAAAATGCAATAGGAAATGGAATTACAAGCAATCTGACATTACAAGAAATTGAAGAGAGAGATAAAAAAGTAGAAGATACCTATCAACTGGCGAAAATAAATTATAAATCTGCTCTTCAGAAAATTTATACAAATCATAAAGGATATTGGGGAATGGCAGGAATTGCATTGCGTCAATATCACTGGCAAGAAGCCTTTTCTTTTTTAAGAATTGCATCCGAACGTACAGCATCGCCTTATACATATACAGCAGTTTCGGATTTAATGCTCAGAACAAATAATGCAGACCAATCTTATTATACCCTTCTGAATGGTTCGGCTGAGTTTCCAGAAAGTCCACAACTAAAAAATAATTTGATTTTTAGTTCTATTGAGCGTTTTGGTTTACAAAACAATGATTCTTTGGCTAGAGAATTAGAGAAAGTCAAAAAACACGCTGATTCTGAGCAAGCAAAATCTACTTTGGAAACAAACTGGTGGACATTAAATGCACTAACGGACAATTATACAGCCTTAGACTCTTTAGAATTACGCATCAAAACGCAAGACAACACAGGCGCACTTTCAAACAAAATTTTATATCAAAAACGCTTCTTTGATTTAGATAAAAAGGAAGCTAATTTAAACTCAAATACAGATATTAATTTTAATGAAAAGCTAGTTCAAGATTCAGTTTGGACGACGGAAGATTTACTCTATGTTTATCACTACGGACTGCTCAATCAGCGAGTAGCAGACGAACAAGCTAATCAAAAAGTAGATAGCACAATTGTAGAACTTATCAAAAATAGAGAGCAAGTTTTGGCAAATCAAGAGCATGTTCCTTTTATGCTTTTGGTAAAGGCTGTCAATCAATATAAATTAGGCGATGTTTATAATGCTTTTATTACACTAAAATATTTAGATACGGCTTATGGAAATTCGTCTTCACAGTACAAACATTTATTAGGACTTTGGTTTTTAGAACACAAACAATACGATGAAGCAAGTTTGTATTTTAATAAAGCCTATTTGATGAATAGAGGATTAAATAATTTGTATGAAGCCATTGCACTTTCTGAAAAAGTACGTTATCAAGAAGACAAAACAGAAGCTCTTCAAATGTGGAGAGGTTGGGATACGACAGCAACACATCCTTTTCAGGCAACAGCAAACGAAATGTATTTGACTCTACAAGCTGACGCTAACCAAAAAATAAATTTTGATTCTTTAGATGAAGATGCAAAAAGACGTTATTTCCATTACCAAATTCCATATTTGATAGGAGAAGAAGGCACAAAAGAATTTGCTGAAAAGCTCCAAACCATGACAAATCAAAACTTGAAATTAGAAGTAGTTTTAGATAAAATAGAATTTGATTTAAAACGAGGAGACTTACAAAGTGCATTAGTTTGGCGAAATTCAGCTACACAACTTAGCGCAGAAGAATTAGAATTCAGAACGCTTGAACGTTTCCAACTTATCGATTTAGAATTACTTTGGAAGGATAATAAATTGCTTTCTTCTGTTTCTATTTTGGATAATCTAAAACCTACTCGTGCATACCAAAAAGCTAAAAAACAATTCTATACAGCTCTTTTTGCTGAGCAATTAGGAGATACTGCTCGTTCTAGAAATGCAATGCAGAAAGCAATTGCAGGACTTCCTTTTGATTTTGAAGTTTTGGAAGAAGCAATTGTATATTATAAACGAAATAATCTGAAAGACAAAGCCTATAAAGTTGCTTTTCAAGTTGTAGAAACCTTTCCTTATTCGGCTAAAGCAAATGAAATTTATGCCTTGGAGGCTTTAGATGCAGGATTAGATAATTATGCCGAACGCTCAAAAGAATTTTTGAGGTTGAATATGCCAAAATACTATGAAGAGTTTTCTCCAAAATACGACACACTCAAGAAGCAAAAAGAACGAGAAGTAGAAGAGTGGATGAATGGGGGAAATATTAATTAAAGAATTACCACCTGTCAAAGCAGCATAGCTAATTACGAATTTTATTTTTTATAAATCTTCATTTTATGAAATCAAACTTTGTCTTATTTTTTATTCTTTCTTTCATTGTTTGCAGTTGTGGTAATAAGAAAACCAACGATAAGACAGAAGAAAACAACATTGAGGAAGATAGTATATTTTATATAGAACATCAGCCAAAGAGGATAAAAAGAGATTTTCCTAAAGCAAAAAAAATATCTGAATATCCAAGAACAGAGTTTTTACCTACTTTAGAAAACCAGATTCCAAAAAATAAAAATGCTATTTATTGTGTAACGCTTTTATATGCTTGGGAGGAATTACGAAATACATTGAGTACTACTTTTGAAATTCCTAATGAATTGCAAAACAAGCAAAAAGATTTAGTATTAATCAATAATTCTACTTCTTTTAAAAATGTTTTGGGTAAAAGCGAATATAAAGTAGAGGGAAAAATAGAAGATGGTGTAATAATAAAAGCAGAATTTAATAAATCACTACCTTTTGAATCTAACTTGTATAGTTTTGATAATGAACTCATTTTTCAAAAACAAAAAGTTGCGTCTTTTGGTGTTTTTGGACAAGATGAAGATGCTGAGTATATTATTCATATCCTCTACTATAAAAATGATGATGAGTTTGTTATTAAGTTATTACCAAAAGACCAGTTACATGAAATTCTTTTATTCAAAACACAAGAAAATTTCAAGACACTTGCTCAAATGAATGAAAGGCTTAAAGAAAATATTTTGAAAGGGAAGAAAGAGTTATATAATTCAAAATTGAATTGGAAATTTAGTTTTTTTGAAAAAGATGAAGTTGTAATTCCTAAATTGAACTTCAATATTGAGAATAATTTTGAAGAAATAGAAGGAAATCAAATCAATGCTGTTTCTACAAATAGAAAACACTCTATCTTGAGAGCTTGGCAAAGAACTGCCTTTGTCCTTGATGAAAAAGGAGCAGAAATAGAAAGTGAGTTTGAAATGATGGCAGATTCAGTAGCAATCATAGGAGAGGAAATAGAAGAAGAAAAACCCAAACCAAAAAAAATGCGATTTGATAAACCATTTTTTGTTTTACTCAAAAAAGTAGATGCTACAAATCCTTATTTTGTTCTTTATGCAAATAACACCGAACTTATGCTAAAGGAATAACCTAATAAAATAGTAATCCTAAGGGGCTTCAGCGACTCTTAGGGTTTTAATTAAACATTTAAAACCGAACAAAAACCAATGAAACATATCTATCTATACATTTTAGCCTTTTCAATTCTATCAAATTTCTCATCGTGTTCGCCTGCACAGGAAGCCTCTGCAAGTACAGAAGATAGTGAAAGAATAAAGGATTCATTAAAGGTAATTGCCAACTTTGAGCCTATAAAAGACTTTACAGAAAAGCCAGATACAAATAAAATTACGTTTGCTTTTACTGGAGACTTAATGTGTCATGGCTCACAATACAAGGCTGTTTTTCAAGGAAATGATACGTATGATTTTATTCCTGTTTTTGAAGGTGTAAAACCATTTTTATCGGCTGCTGATGTAATGGTCGGAAATTTAGAAACGGTTTTGGCAGGAGAAGGAAAGAATTATAAATCTTATCCCCAATTCAATACGCCAAACGCCTACGCTGATGCGCTCAAAGATGCAGGTTTTGACATTATCGTAACAGTAAATAACCATACTTACGACCAAGGAAAAGATGGTGTTTTGCGTACTTTAGATGAACTAGACAAACGAAATTTTACAGGAGTTTTGGGTTCGTATCGTACACAGGAAGCACAAGACGAAATAAAAGTATTTGAAAAAAATGATATTAAATATAGTATTTTGGCTTATACACAATTTTCGAATATCACGCTTCGTGAATCTGAAAGCCATCTTTTTCAGCTTATTGATACTGTAAAAGTAGGACAAGATATTCAGAAAGCAAGAAAACAAGGAGCTGAAATTGTTTTGATTCATTACCACTGGGGCGCAGAATATTTACCAGAGCCAAATTCATATCAAAAGATGATTACTGAAAAAACGATTGAACTTGGTGCAGATGTCATCATTGGAGGACATCCACATGTTTTACAGCCGTTGAAAAAATATAAAACTCAAGGCAATGCGACTTTAGATAGTGGAATTGTAGCCTATTCAATGGGAAACTTCTATTCTGGACAAAGAAAGCGTTTTCGTCATAATGGCGCAATTGTTTGGCTAGAAATGGAAAAAGTAACTGAAAAAAATCAAAAGAGAGATCCAAAAAATAATAATCAAAAAACATCAAAAATTATTTTGAAAAACATTGCTCATTTGCCTACTTGGGTCTATTTTGGAAGAGTTCGTGATGCTTCAAAGAATGAATACCGTATTTATCCAGCTCAAAATGATTCTGTTCCTTTTTCGCCTTTTTTATCTTTAGATACTCTTGATTTTATTTCAAAAAGTGGTAGAGCTTATCTCAATCAAAGTAGAAAAGATAGTGATAATGCACTGCGAATGTATAATGTAGATAGTAAGCATTTATTTTTAGATAAAAACGGAAAAGCAATTTTGAAATAGGTGCATCAAATAGCTTTTTATTTTTGTAAATAGTGAAGTTGTTTAAGAATAGATTTTGAGTGTATATTTGTTGGTGTCGCTACGCTAAAACACCAACAAAGGCTATGTTCTTTTTCCTTAGCACTAGGTTTGCAAACCTAGTGCTAAGGAAAAAGAGTATTCTTAAACAACTTTAGTTATAACCTGTAAAAAAATAGGGCAAATCTACTGATATTTGTGTAGAATTGCCCTAGACCTAAAAACTTTTATTTCTATAAAATATAGATTTACTATTAATTTTGCTGCTTTTTAGGATTTAAATAACTTTGAAAATAATAATTATTTATACTGATTATTATAATGTGCACGCTTTTGTTTAGCTGCTTTCGGTTTAACATAACAAGCCGAACGTTGACAAGAAGTACCTAGACCAGCAAAGGCTAAGAAAGTGAAAGCAATAAAAGCACGAAAAAAAATAGAACGCATAAGTAAGATAAGGTTGAATAAAATAAAATAAAAGTGATTCTGAGTATATAAAAAAAGCTCTAACAATGAACAAATGTTTTTTAATATACTCTATTCAGAAGGAAAAGGTTGTGTTAAATCAACAGTAAATGTTGTATTTTATGACAAAACAAAGAAAATCATTTTTATTATACAACTCTTTTATAATCTTTATTATTGTGGATTAAATAAAGTATTGTATTTTTGAAAAAAAAAACATTTTTATTAACTTTTTATTCTATGTCTTTATCCTTTACTATTGCTGCTCCTTCTTTGGGTTTGCGTCCAGAATTACAGCGAAAAATCAATCAAAAAACAAAACCTATTGGCTCTTTAGGAAGATTAGAAGGTATTGCTCTTCAAATAGGACTTATACAACAAACACTTTCCCCTACTCTTCTCAACCCTCACATTGTTGTTTTTGCTGCTGACCATGGAATTGCAGAAAGTGGTGTTAGCCAATATCCACAGGAGGTAACACACCAAATGGTAAAAAACTTTTTACAAGGAGGAGCAGCAATTAATATTTTTTGTAAGCAAAGCAATATTGAACTCATTGTTGTAGATACAGGAGTAAAAAAAGAATTCGATGAGCAACAAGAGAATTTTTTACAACTAAAAATAGCACTTGGTACAAATAATTTTTTAGACAAACCTGCTATGAGTGAAAAAGAATGTTGGAAATGTATAGAACAAGGAAGTAAAATTGTAGAAAATATTTCTAAAAAAGGTACAAATATTATTGGTTTTGGAGAAATGGGAATTGGAAATACCTCTTCTGCATCTCTTATTTTGCATCATCTCACAGGAATAAAACTTGCTGAATGTGTAGGAAGTGGAACAGGATTGAATGAAAGAGGAATAGATAAAAAACTTACTCTTTTGAAACAAGCTGATCGCAAATATCCAAAAAACATGAAACCCTTCGAAGTTTTAGCTACTTTTGGAGGTTTTGAAATTGCTCATATGGTAGGAGCAATGCTAGAAGCAGCACAACAAGGCATGGTTATTTTAGTAGATGGTTTTATTGCAACGGCTGCTGCTATGATGGCACATGCATTTTATCCACAAAGTAAAGAGTATATGATTTTTTCTCATCAATCTGGCGAATATGGACATGCTCACATGTTAGAGCATTTGAGAGTAATGCCACTTCTTTTATTGGGAATGCGTTTGGGAGAGGGGACAGGGTGTGCTATTGCCTATCCTCTTTTGGAATCTGCTATTGCTTTTCTGAATAGTATGGCTTCATTTGAAACAGCTAATGTTTCAGAATCA
The DNA here is from genome assembly GCF_037126295.1 of Bernardetia sp. Wsw4-3y2. Classification (NCBI taxonomy): domain Bacteria; kingdom Pseudomonadati; phylum Bacteroidota; class Cytophagia; order Cytophagales; family Bernardetiaceae; genus Bernardetia; species Bernardetia sp. Wsw4-3y2. The sequence goes on from NZ_CP147017.1 coordinate 3,071,553, forward strand.
TTAAAATAAGTAAATTTTAGATAGAACTTAAAATGAGTTAATTAATAAAAAATCTATTAAAAACCATATTTTACTTCTAAATATCAAAACATTTGGTATAATAATAGAGTAATCTATGAGTGAATTATTTTTTCAATTTATATCTCATTATTAAATCCAATTATGAAATCTTCTCAATTTTTCAAAACAGCTTTATTTGCTGTTTTATTTATGTCTATTTTTGCCTTTTCTACCACAGCATTTGCTCAACATACACTCACAGTGGAAGTTTCTAATATAAAAAGTGACAAAGGAACAATAATGATAGCTCTTTTTAAGGGAGAAGCTGGTTTTCCAAAAGATGATTCGAAGGCTGTCAAAAAAATGAAAGTAACTATAAAAGACAAAAAAGCAACAATTACTTTTACAGATTTAGAAGCAGGAGATTATGCTTTTGCATTATTTCACGACGAAAATGGAAATAGTGAAATGGATAGTAATATGTTTGGAATTCCAAAAGAAGGCTATGGATTTTCTACTAATTTCAAGCCTAAGGTAAGCGCACCTGACTTTGATGAAGCTGATTTTAAAATAGAAGCAGATACAGTTCAAAAAGTCAAAATTATCAACTAATTTTGTAGCAAAATCATTGATGATGTTTTTCATATTTTATTTTAACGGAGCGAACTAACACTATCGTGATATTTAATTTATCTTTTAATAATAGACTTAGAAATCTATGATACTTTTAATTAACAAATGATTCCTGTTACAATTTCTGATAAAGCATTTTCTCATATTCAAACTATTCTATCAACCAAAAGCATTCCTAAAGAATACGGATTGCGCTTAATTGTACAGGGTGGGAATGGATGTAGTGGAGTCAATTTTCGTCTAGGTTTTGATAAAAAAAAGGAAGAAGATGAATCGTATTTTTTAGAAAATCCTTTGAGTTCTTTAAGTAATGACAAAGAAAGACTAGAAGTTATCTATCAAAAAAAAGATATGTTATTTCTGATAGGTCTAGAAATTGATTTTGAGGAACGAAGCAGCGAACAAGGTTTTGTTTTTCAACCCAAATCTTCAGAATAAAAAAACTTTTGTACTTATTTCAAAAAGCAAAAATGACTGATAAATAGGTTTTTATCAGTCATTTTTTATATGTGAGTAGAGCTAACTAAAGACCTTTAAGCTCCTACACTTTTAAACCATTCTTGAAAATGCTCTCCTATAATTGGAACAGGCTTGCGTTCACCATTTATAGCTCCCATAAGTCCCATTACCCAAAAAATAACTAAAGGTATTATTCCAAGTATAGAAATTAGCCATCCAAGTAATGGAATAATATTTACTACTGATAGAGCAATACCTGCTACTCCTATACCAAGCATTTGGCGAATATGAAAATTAACATATTCAGATTTTTGCTCTTGATTCTGAACAAAAGCTATAACCCACCCTATTATAGTAATGTAGGCTATAATTCCATTTGATTTTTCTTTATCTGAAATAGAAATGCTTCTTTCAGTAGCTGTTTCTATATCTGAAAAGTTTTTTGATTGTCTTGATTCTTGAGATTCCATAATAATTGAGTAGTTTAATTTTTAAATTAGTAAAAATGAAATTTGGTTTTCACTTTAATACACAAAAAAAAACACCCAAACGGCTCATCTATAGAAGGAAAAATCTAACTTTATAGGAAAAATTACAAATTAAAAATTACGAATATAATACACTGAATATCAAAAAAACATTATTTTTAAATGAGTATGTTATTTAATTTCAATTCCTTATTTATAAAAAATACAATTATGAAAAATAATTTTATATCTATTCGGCAGCTTTATCTTCCGAATAAGAAATCAAATCTTGTGGTTTTTGTAGAATATGAACATTTTTAGAAGTCTTATAATCTTGTCCCATTACCTGAAAGCCAGAAACTAAAATATCAGCATCTGGAAAACGCTCACCAATCTCAAATAAATATTCTTCTACTGCATTTGCACTTGGTGAAGACGTAATAATGGTTATTAAGGTAGCAGGTTTGTGAGTTGCATATACTTCTTGTAAGTCTTTCAAAGGAAGATTTTGCCCTAAATAAATGACTTGATTTCCTCTTACTTTCAATAAATAATAAGAAAATAGGAGAGAAATTTCGTGCAATTCTCCACTAGGTAAGAATAAAATATATTTTTTTCCTGTCCCAGATGACTTATCTCTATACTGTCCATCTATTGCAACAATTATTTTCTGACGAATAAGTCCTGTAATAAAATGTTCTTGAGCTGGATTAATTGCATTGGTAGTCCAAAGCATTCCTATTCTGCTCAAAAAAGGATAAATAATATTAAGCATTGTCTTTTCAAAACCAAACTGCAAAATACTCGTCGACATGATTCTCTCAAACTGTTCTTCATTGATATCAATTGTAGCAGCTGTTAGTGCGCTAATCTGAGATTGATAATCCGAAGTTCTTGAAAGAGTTTCCCTTACTTTTACATATACTTCGTTTTGGGACATTTTGGCAATCTTCGAAATACGAACCCCATTATTATTGAGTAATGCTACATTGAGCATATATTTCAAATCTTCTGAGTCATAATAACGAATGTTTGTATCTGTTCGTTTGGGCGTTACGATTTCATAACGCTGTTCCCACATTCGGATAGTATGTGCTCTAATGCCTGTTAGGTTTTCTAAATCTCGTATGGAATAAGTATTGGTATCTCGCACGATAAATAAATTTAAGAGTAAGTAGAGTAGATTATTAATATATTATTAGTATTATATCTTTTCTTTCAAAGTTAATAAAAACTATTTTCGTCTTCCTGAGTAGTAAATAATTTATACAATAACGCAAAAATATAAAATTTGTTTAATATGATTGTGAAAATATTCAACAAAAATTAATCTATGTTTACCTCTCTTAGACAAAAGAACTATTTTAAATCTAAATAAATAATTATAACTTTCTAACTTGTTTTACCCAAATGAAAGATAGCATCTCCTTGATTTACAACAGCTTGATGATTAATTGCTACTACATGACAACGTTGTTTGCAAATAATATCGTGATGAAGTTCGCCAAAAGGATCTGTAAGACTTCCAATAATTTGTCCTTCCTCTATCATCGAACCATTTCTAACAAAAGATCTAAAAAGACCTGAAAATTTAGCTCGCATCCAAGAAGTACGTTCCAAAATAACAGGTTCTGTAACTCGGTCTGCACCACGCATTTTGAGTATATCTTCTCTGTCTATCATGTCTAAATGATGCATTAAACGAACAGCACCACGCATTCCTTCTTTTACAGGTGCACGATTTAGGCGTTGTGACTCTCCTCCTTCATATACCAAAATAGGTTTTCCCATTTGTTGGGCAAGATTACGAAGCGACTTATCTCTTAGTTTGGCATTAATAATAAAATGAGGTGCAAAAGCACGAGCATATTCTTCATTTTTTCCTTCAGCAAGCAAACAACGAAGCTGAGAGAAATTATTTATTCTGCCTCCTCCTGTATGAAAATCTAAGCCTAAATCTATGTGAGGTAAAATTTCGGTAGTAAACGCATTAGCCACACGACTAGCCAGTGAACCTTCTTTGCTCCCAGGGAAACTTCTATTAATATCTTTTCCATCAGGAACTTCTCTAGAAAAATTCAAAAAGCCATAAATGTTTAAAAGAGGAATGGCAATGACAGTTCCACGTTTAGGAATGAGTAATTCTTTAGAAATTAATTGTCTTATTATCTCCACTCCATTTACTTCATCGCCATGCATACCTGCAATTAACAATAATGTTTTACCAGGTTTTTTGGAACGATATACAAAAACAGGTGTATCAATAGAAGTACGTGAAGGAAGTTTTGCAATATTGAGATTGATTTGTTTGTGTTCGCCTACAGCTACTGAAACTCCATCAATGACAATGTCTTTATGATAATTTGGAAATTCGCTTTTCATAGTTTTTGTTTTGAGTGATAAAAAATGTGTTTTAAAATTAGTTTATATAACACATAGTTATTCCAAAATATAATTTCCTTTGTATTTCTCAAATTCTTTTTTCAAAAATTCTTTTACTTCTTCTGGTGATTTTTCTAATAAGTGGTCTATTTCTGAATTGTGTGCAAACTTTATTTTTCGGTCAGTTTGATTCAAATATCCTTTCTTGTACAATTCTTCTATCGAAGCAGGATTTTCGTTTAACTTTACAGCTTGGTTGAGTTCTTTTGGAACTAAAAAAGCATTGTTATAATGGATATTAACGACTTGATAATCATATTTTTCACAAATATCTTCTAACATTGCCACGCTATATCCAAAAAAATTGTCGCCCTTCCAAAATGTATCTGGGTGATAGGTTACTGTAAAACGAGTAGGATAAGGAATACGCTCATTAATTTCAGTACAAATTACTCTAGGACGATATTCTGAAAGAATACTATCTAAAATAAAATAATCATAACTATCAATATCCAAATTTAGGAACAAGAAATCTTTTGGAGCTTCGGCTACTTTCAAAAGTGAAAGAACTGTATCAGGCAACGCTTTGGTGCGTAAAAGCTGAACATTCGGATAAATTTTGTACAAATTAGATAAAAAAGCAAATTTTTCACTATCGTACTCAACAGCTACTCCTTCATATCCATCCCTAAAAAAAACGAAAGTATTAGACATCGTAATTCCGTCGGAAGCTGCAATATCTACTATAAAATTATTATCTGATTCTGTATTTTTACTAATTTTATCAAAGTAAGAAGCCAGTATTTTGTCTTCTCCAAAATTAGCATAACTTTCTGTGCTATGTTGTGTAGGAACATATTTTTTTCGTGCTTCGTAGCCAAAAGTATCTAATACACCACGTAAAATATTTTTTATCATTTTTTTGAGTTAAATGTTATTGGTGAGGACACCAACAACGGCGTAATACCAAAAACAGCGAGAGAAATTTTCTTTGAAAAATAAAAGTCAAAATTTACAAAAAAAAAGGCAATCTATTTTTAAATTGCCTTTTTTGTCTAAATAGAATAACAAATTCTATGCTATATAATTTTAATTTAAACTGAAGCAAATTTTGCTTTACGTTCTAAAACAGCTTTTGCTTTTTTGATAATATCAGTTGAAGTAAGTCCATATTTTATCATCAATTCTTCAGGTGTTCCACTTTCTCCGAAGCTATCATTTACACCTACAAATTCCATAGGAACAGGATTATTCATCACTAAAGTTTGTGCAATACTACTTCCCAAACCACCCATAATTTGATGCTCTTCGGCAGAAACAGCACATTTTGTCTTAGAAACAGACTTCAAAATTGCTTCTCTATCTAATGGTTTAATTGTATGTATATTGATGATTTCGGCAGAAATTCCTTCTTTTAAAAGTTCTTCATGAGCCAAAAGAGCTTCCCAAACCAAGTGTCCAGTTGCAAAAATAGTAACATCTGTTCCTTCTTGTAAAGTGATTGCTTTTCCAATTTCAAACTTTACATCAGTAGGCATAAAAACAGGAACTTTCGGACGACCAAAACGCAAATAAACAGGGTTTTGATAATCTGCAATTGCTAAAGTGGCTGCTTTTGTTTGGTTATAATCACAAGGATTGATAACAGTCATGTGAGGAAGCATTTGCATCATTCCAATATCTTCCAATATTTGGTGTGTTGCACCATCTTCTCCAAGTGTAATACCTGCATGAGAAGCACAAATTTTGACATTTTTACCAGAATAAGCAATCGACTGACGAATTTGGTCATATACTCTACCTGTTGAAAAATTGGCAAAAGTTCCTGTAAAAGGAATCCAGCCACCAATAGTAAGACCTGCTGCAATACCCATCATATTGGCTTCTGCAATACCAACTTGATAGAAACGCTCTGGAAATTGCTTTTGAAAATCGCCCATTTTGAGTGAACCAATAAGGTCAGCACAAAGTGCAACTACTTTAGGGTTTGTTTTACCTAGTTCTGTAAGTCCGTCGCCAAAACCTGAGCGAGTATCGTTTTTTGTGTCGAAAGTATATTTTTTCATGTTCTTAAAACAATGATATAAATGATAGAAATAAGAAGAAGAATCTATTTATAAGACAAAGATAAACGGTTTTGTCGTAAATCCCATTATCAACGTCCAATTACGAACGATTGCTAAGGGAAAAATCTGTTTTTTATTCTAACATCAGCATTTATAATTTACCATTTATCACTTATCATTCATTTTAGCCACCCTTCTACTTGTAGTTGTCCTGCCACTCTGTATTTGGATCTCCTGATTGTATTCGAACTAAAAGCCATTTGATTCCGAACGCCTTTCAGAATTCCGTTTGAAGAATGAATAAAATGAGTAGAACTTCCATCAATAAACAAAAAACCTGTATGAGTATCTAATCCTAAAATATAAATTCCGTCACCCATTTCTTCGACTTCTTCCATAAAATCTCCAAAGCCTGCATTGACTTTCAGTTTTATAAATTTTTTATCTACAGTTTTTCTAATAAGCGTTTCAGAAGCTGCTTGAGCCATTTTTACTCTATCAATTGGATAGCCTAAATCTCTCAAAATAGTTGTTACAAAATATCCACAGGCTATTTTTCCCTTGCCAGGTATTTGTGTTGTTCCCGAATAACTCCACTTTGTTCCGTACCAATACTTGCAGACTTCTTCAAAACTCTTTTCAAATGTTTTTTGTGCTTTTTCTAAAATCTTATCTTTTTCGGAATCTGTTTTGGCTGCTTGATATTCTTTTTTGAGAGAGTCTTGTTTTACTTTTATTTCAGAAAGCAGTATTTTGTAATCCGAATGAGAATAATACCAACGATAAAAAGGAGTTTGATATTTATAAGGAGAAAGATAAAAGCCAATTGCTGCCAAAATAATAACGACAATGGAAAGTTTGAGTAAGAGTCTGAATAAGAAGCGTTTTAGACGTTTTAACATTGAATTTTGAGTTTATTAAACACAGATTTTACAGAGAATAAAAAATATAGTTTTGAATTGCTGCATTATTTGAATTGTCTTTTTAGCTCATTCTCCATATACTTTATAACTTCAATTTCTTCAAAAGCGTACCATTCTTTAGATCTTTCTTGTTTTACAATATGCTTGAAATTGGCAAACGGATTTTTACCGTTTAGAGCTTGTTCTAGTTTTTCCCTTATTCTGTCATCAGAAATTTGTTCTGTGAATTTTTCCATTAATTCATATCCTTCAAAAGAAGACATTTGTTCTATGAGATAATAATTTTGAGGGTTTTTTTCTATGTCCTTGTATATTTCCTTTTCTTCATCTTCAATACCACTCAAAAACTCTTCTCTGTCGTATGCATCTTTTGGAAAAGAAATAATTTCTAAAGTAGCTTTGTTTACATAACAATTTCCAAAAGTATGTATTTCACTGGCTATTTCTTGCATAATTGACTTTGGAATATTCATTTTGATAAATTTTTGTATAAAAAAATAAAAACACAATTTACTAGATTATTCATTCAACGAAATTTTTTGAAATAAGGATTTGCTTTTCTTGTTTTAAAATTAGATATTGCTAATTAAATTAGAATAATCAAATAAAATGGCAAAACCTCATATTCATGCACTTTCTTCTGTTCGTTCTTTTGGAGGTGTAGAAGAAGATTATTTACCTATTCACGAATTTTTGGATAGCAGTAAAGCTATTGTTGCAGATAATCGTCATCGTGCTTTTACGCATAATAGTTGGTTTATAAATACAGTTATTCCTCGTGTTTTTGGAACTACAATTACAAATTCGGATGGAAAAGTTGTTTCTACTTGTTTGATAGCTGAGCAGCATGTTTTGGAAGATTATGGAAAGCGTTTTATTCCTTCTGCTCAAGATTTTTTAGAAGAAATGGGATTACCAAACTGGATTCAAAACGGTTTTGGTTTGCCTCCTTCTGTTCGGGTTTTTAGAGAAAAAAAATCTACAGAAAATAACGAAAAAGAACCTTTACAGATTATTAGACCCAAAATTCAAGACTAATGCCTATTACTCGTTATGCTGTGATAAAAAACATAGAATACTGTGAAGAATTACTTTATCAGACAGTAAAAATTTTTGCTACGAAGTCAGCAGCAGAAAAGTATTCCACTAGTCTTTTGGCTAAATCTATCTACGATAAATTTCAAAATGGAGAAGTAATTACATCTATTTATGATTGGACAGAAAAATCTAAAGAACTATTTTTCCAATATTTAGATAAAAGAAATATTTTTCCCAAAGAAAATTTTAATGAAAATGATGTGATTGAAGTGAATGCTTTAATGATAGATATGATAAAATGGAAGGAATTAGAATCTATTCGTTTTATTTATGACGAAAATGTAGAAGAATGGTTTAGACTAGACGAATATTCTGTAAAGCCTTTAAATCACTTTTAAATTATGAGCCAAGAAAATTATTGTTATATCATTAGTAGTTATAGTTTTGCTTTCAATGATGATTACAACTACATAATTAGTTATGAAGGAGGTTTTCCTCAATCTACTTATGATAAATTAGAAGATGCTCAAAAAGCCTGTAAAAAAGCTAATTACAAACGTTGGAGGGAATTATTGGAAGGAGAATTTGGAGATATGTATAATGATATTCCTTTGAATAATTCCTTTGTTTGGCAAGAAGATATAAAGGGAGTGAAAGCTATCTTTGAAAAAGAAGGAATTGAATTTTCTTCAAAAATGACTGATGAGCAAATAGAAAGAATGATTCAGCTTTTTACTCAAATGGCTAAAAATAGACATGTTGAAAAAACAGAAGTAGCCATAAACGAGACAAAACTAACTAATTATAAAGATTATGTTTGGGAATTAGTACGTAAAATAGGTTTACCATATGAGAAACAAAGAATTTTAGAAAAATTTCTTGAAAAGGAAACTAAATGGAGGAGAATAAATGAATCTGATATTTTACAAGAAAAACTAAAAGCGAAAGTACTAGATTTGGTAGAATTAAATCAATTTTATCACATAGAAAAGGCTGTTTTTGTCGATGAGTAGTAGCTATCGTTTTATTTTTTGACACAAAAAATGAGAAATACAAATTGTCAAAAATAGTGTATTTCTCATTCTTAAAAAGTCCTCTTTAAATTTCGAATTTAAGCATTAAAACGCTCTTCAATTTTTTCCCAGTTGATTATTTTATAAAAATTCTCAATGTATTCGGCACGTTTGTTTTGATAGTTGAGATAATAAGCATGTTCCCAAACGTCAAGAGCTAAAAGAGGTGTTCCTGTTTCCTCTGCAAGATTTTTCATTAATGGATTGTCTTGATTTGGCGTAGAGGTAATGAAAAGTTTACCATCGTTTGCTTTACAAAGCCATGCCCAACCTGAGCCAAATACTCCTTTTGCTTCTTCTGAAAACTCCTTTTGAAAGGCTTCATACGAACCAAAATCTTTTTCTAAAGCTATTTTCAAATTTCCTGTGACAACCTGATTTTTTGGAGATAAAGACTCCCAAAAAAGACTGTGATTATAATGTCCACCTCCATTATTTCGAACAGCTGTGTCATTTTCGCCTACGCTTTCCAAAATTTCTAATAAATTCTGATTGGCAAAGTTTGTTCCTTCAATAGCCTTGTTTAATTTATTGACATAACCTTGATGGTGTTTTCCATGGTGGATTTCCATGGTTTGTTTGTCAATATTTGGAGCTAGTGCAGCAAAATCATACGGTAAGGCTGGTAATTCGAAGGGTGATTTTAGTGTAAAGAGTCCATTTTCAGTTGCTACTGCTGTCGAATCTGTTTCAGTAGTATCTGTTTTTTTAGAAGAATCACAAGCCGAAAGAGGATTAAACATGATTCCGATAGTGGCAAGACCTGCCGTTTTGAGAAAAGTACGCTTGTTCATTAACATAAAAATTCTTTTTTAGAGTTAGAGTGCAGTTGTAATTTATGCTTTAATAATTAAATTACTGCTAAAATAGTTTTGAAAAATTTGTTTTAATCAAGGTATCACTTTTTCTTGACTATTTTTCAAAATGAATAACTACAAACTAACTGATTTTTTTGAATTTAAACGTCTAGCAATTGCAAACGAACCAGTTGATTATATGTTCCTTCTTGATTTACCAAACTCTCATGTGTTCCTTGTTCACTGATTTGTCCATTTTCAATGACATAGATTGTATCTACTTTTCTAATTGTAGCCAAACGGTGAGCAATAATAATCGTCGTTCTGTCTTTCATGAGTGTATCTAATGCTTCCTGTACAAGTTGTTCAGATTCAGCATCTAACGAACTTGTTGCTTCATCTAAAATCAATATTTTTGGATTGCGTAAAATGGCTCTTGCAATAGCAATTCTTTGACGCTGTCCACCCGAAAGCTTTACACCTCGTTCTCCTACAAGTGTTTCTAATCCTTCTGGGAATGTTTCGATAAACTTAAATGCGTTAGCTTGTTTGGCTGCCGAAATAATTTCTTCTTCTGTTGCAGTTGGTTTTCCGTAGGCTATATTTTCTCTGATTGTTCCTCCAAAAAGTAAAATTTCTTGGGGTACAATTCCAATAGCAGAACGATAAAAACTCAAATCATACTCTAAATTATTTTTCCCATCTACTTCTATTGTTCCTGTTTGTGGATTATAAAAACGCTCTAAGAGCTGAATAATGGTAGATTTTCCTGCGCCACTATGTCCGACTAAGGCAATTTTTTCTCCTGCTTTTATATCCAAACTAAGTCCTTTCAAAACCTCTACATCAGTACGTGTAGGATAAGAAAAACGAACATCTTTAAAAGAAATATTTCCTTGAATTGGATTTTGAGTTGTGCTAGATTTCTCTGTAGTATACGTTAATTCTGACTCTGATTCTTCTCCTAAAATCTCCAAAACTCGTTCTGATGCTCCGATAGCTTTCTGTATTTGTCCATAAATATTTCCTAGTCCTCCAATAGAACCAGCAATAAACATAGAATAAATAATGAAAGAAATTAAATCTCCTGAAGTCAAATCTCCAGCTGCTAGAAGTGTTGCACCATACCAAAAAACAGCCGTAATACTTCCAAAAATAGCAAAGACAATAAAAGAGACAAAACCACCACGATAAGTAGCTGCTTTTAAAGCTGTTTGAATGACACTATTTTGAGTAGTTGAGTAACGATTTGATTCAAAAATTTCGTTTGTAAATGCTTTTACAGTTGCAATAGCTTGAATAGTTTCTTCAACAATTATATTTGAAGTGGCAAGCTGATCTTGTGTTTTCTTAGAAAGTTTACGGATGAACTTACCAAAAATAATTGCTCCAATAATCAAAACTGGCATTACACCAAGCATAAAAAAAGTGAGTTTTGGAGTTTTGACAAATAAAATTCCTAAGCCAACAATAAGCGTAATTATCTGACGAAAAAACTCGGCTAATGTAACCGAAAAAGTGTCTTGCAAAAGAGCCACATCTGCTGTAATTCGGCTCATAAGCTCTCCAGAACGATGCTTGTCATAAAAACTCATTGGCAAAGTCAAGTATTTTTGATACAATGATTTGCGAATATCAGCCATTGAATATTCACTCACTTGTGCAAACAAATACACTCTCAAAAATGAAAAAATGACTTGAATTACAATTACAACTACTAAAGCAAGCGTAATCTGATTAATGCTATCTAACAAGAAACTCTCGTCTCCTGTCGCTACATCAATAAGATTTCCTGTAAGCTCTGGAAAGGCTAAAAGAACAACACTAGATAAGAAGAGACAAACCATTCCACTAAAGAAATATCCTTTGTAGGGCATCATATATTTATAAATGCCTAACAAATATTGAAAACTCTCTTTGTTGAGTTTTCGCTTTTTGTGTTCATCTTCTTTATTGATTTCTGTAGAATCTTTTATAGATTCATCTGAAATAGATTCTGTCTTTTGAGACTGTCCATTTCTGTTTATATTTTCTTTTCCGTTCGTATTTTTCATAGTATGTTTTAAAACGATAGTACGTCTAATTTTCGAAACGCAAAGATACAGTTTTTGTTAGATAAGTGCTAACTCAAGATAGGTTGATGAAAACTTTGTTAGTCGTTTTGATATTCTTAAAATAACTTTGAAAATAATTTAGTGTAGCCAAATGAATACACAGTTTTATATTTTATAAATATACCCTGATGTTTTATTGTATTCTGAGAGTTTTTTTTTATCTTTCCTACATTAGAATAAAATCAATACAGAAAAACAATCTTTTTAGCAGGTACTAAAAAATCATGTTGCATTCCTTTCAACTTTTTATCAAAAATAGTTTATCGTCATTTCTTTTTGTGATTTTCTTTCTTTTCCTATTTGTTTTTCAAAATACGGCTTCAAACCTCTATGCACAGCAAATTGCATTAGATTGGCGTTTTGATAAACTTACTTCTCAGGATGGATTATCTCAAAATACAGTTACGGCAATGCTTCAAGATAACTTGGGTTTCATTTGGATAGGAACTCAAAACGGATTAAATCGATACGATGCTAGTAATTTTAAAACCTATAAAGTAGAACAAAACACAAATTCAATCCCTGATAATCATATTACTTTTTTATTACAAACCGAAGATAATTTTATTTGGATAGGAACTCAAAGTGGAGGACTCTGTAGACTCAATACTATTACAGAACAATTTGAAGTTTTTGCTTATGAGCCACAAAATCCACTTAGTTTGAGTGCAGGAGCAGTTACTTGTATTTTAAGAGATTCTAAAAAAAGAACTTGGATAGGTACTTCTATTGGTGGCTTAAATCTTTTTAATCCACAAACCCAAACATTTGACCATTATAGAAATGATGAGCGTAATCAAAATTCATTAGCTCAAAATCATGTTACTGATATTATAGAGGACAACCAAAAACGCCTTTGGATAGCAACTGCTGAAGGTGGTTTAGATCGTTTTGAAGAAAATGAAAATAAATTTATTCATTTTAGACCAAGTATTTATGGAAGTAGTTCGAGTGCACCAAGTAGTGAACAAATAATAGGATTAGAGATTATTGAAAATGATGATTCGAAAAGAAATAAATTATGGATTGCTACTCGTGATGGAGGGATTAATATTTTAGACTTAGATACTGAAATTTTTACCGTTTTGGAAGCTGATGAACAAAAGACAGTAGATAAAACAGGAAAGCCAACCACTAAAAACATTTTTTCTGGGAAAATAGTGACCACTTTTGAGAATTTTGGAGATGAGATTTTTATAGGTACACAAGAAGATGGCGTTTTGATTATCAACTCTTCAACAAATCAAATAAAAACCCTTCAATCTAATCCTTCTCTACGTTATTCGCTTAGTAATAATCATATCACATGTGTTTTTAAAGATAATCAGGGTAGCATTTGGATAGGAACACTTGCCGAAGGAATCAATAAATTTAATTCTATCAAAAATAAATTTGCTCATTTTAGAGAAGAAGCAGACAAATCTAAAAGTCTTCCAGATAGTCGAATAACAAGTATTTTTAAAACAACTACCAATAATCTTTGGATAGGAACAGCTAGTGGAGGAATTACCATCTTGACTCCTAAAAATGAAAAAGAACGAATTTTTAATACCTACCAACATAGAGAAAAAGATGAAACTACGATTGCTAGTGATAAAGTATCAGTGGTTTATCAAGACAAGCAAAATCAAATTTGGGTAGGAACAGCAGAAGGTTTGGAAATTTTCAATGAAAAAAAAGAGACCTTTGAACAGATTTTGATTTATAATGAAAAACTAAATAATCCTGACAAATTATCCATAAAAGCAATTTATCAAGACACAAAAAATAACTATTGGATAGGTTTATATCAACAAGGATTATTAAAACTTTTGCCCTCTGGAGAAACACAACTTTTCAAAACTGAAATATATAATGATTTTAGCTTGAGCAATAACTATGTCCGTGTAATTTTTGAAGACAGAATTGGGAATCTCTGGATAGGAACAGAAGATGGACTAAATCTATACGACAATAGTCCAAATAGTGAGAAATTTGTGCGTTATATGCACCAAATCGAAAATCCAAATAGTATTAGTAATGATGAAATTTTGTCTATTACAGAAGATGATGATGGTAATATTTGGATAGGAACAGCAAATGGACTTAATAAATTTGATGTAAAAAAAGGTGTTTTTACAGTTTTTACTGAAAAAGATGGTTTGCCAAATAATATCATTCATTCAGTAGTTTGTGATTTGCAAAACCGTATTTGGGTAAGTACAAGCCAAGGAGTAGCAGAACTTGACCCTTATTCTAAAACAATTCGTTCGTATGATATTTCAGATGGTTTGCAGAGTAATGAGTTTATTTCAGGTTCAGTTTATCAAGAAAGAATTATTGACAAAACTACAGGAGAGGAAAAGCAAGGATTTATTTACTTTGGTGGTATAAATGGATTTAATCGCTTTAACCCTGATAGTTTGAGCTATAATACAAGTGTTCCCAAACTGGTTTTTACTCAGTTTTCGCTTTTTAATAAAGTGATTTCTCCTTCTAACAAAAATTCGTATTTAGAAAAGACAATTCCTTATACTAAAGAAATTACGTTGCCTTATGATGCGAATGTGTTTTCAATTGATTTTTCAGTTTTAGATTTTATTGCTCCTCACAAAACCAAATACTCTTATTATTTAGAGGGATTTGATAAAGAATGGCATTCTACCAATCGAAATTTTGTTACTTATACCAATCTTGCTTCAGGAAGTTATACTCTGAAAGTAAAAGGTTCTAATAGTGATGGGATTTGGAACGATACAGGAATTGAAATGAATATTATTGTAACTCCTCCTTTTTGGCGAACATGGTGGTTTACTACTATTAGTGTTTTTCTTTTTTTAGTTATTACAATAGGAGGATATAAAATTAGAACCTACCAAATTCAAGAACAAAAACGTCGTTTGGAGTATCAAGTAGAAGAAAGAACCAATGAACTGGCAGAAAAAACATGGGAGCTAGAAAGCCAAACTAAACAATTAGAAAGTCAGAACTCTTTATTAGAAACCCAATCAAAAGAAATTCAGGTAGCTTATGATAATGTAAATATTTTGAGTGAGGTAGGACAAAAAATCACGTCTACTTTGGATATGAGGCAAATGATAGAAACAGTTTATCAAAATGTAAGTGGACTAATGCCTGTTGATAGATTCGGAATTGGTGTTTTTAATGATGAATTTCAGCGTTTAGAGTTTCCATTTTTTGTAGAAGGTGAAACCTATTTTCCATTTCACACCAAATCATTGAATGATAAAAAACGCCTTTCTGTAATTTGTTATGAAAAGCAAAAAGAAATTGTTATCCAAGATTTTCAGAAAGAGAATAAAAATTATGCTACCGAATATGCTAATGATGGAATAGAAATGGAGCTGGGCAAAACGCCAAAATCAGCAGCTTATTTTCCACTTAGTGTAGAACAACATGCTATCGGAATTCTGACAGTTCAAAGTTTTCAAAAAAATGCTTATTCTAATCAGCATCTCACTATTTTGCGTTCGTTGGCAGCTTATACATCTATTGCTTTGGATAATGCAAGAGCTTACAAAACCATCGAAACTAACAACAGAAATATTACAGATTCGATTCGTTATGCACTTACTATTCAGCAGGCAATGCTTCCAGAAAAAGAACTTATGGACTCGCTTTTTGATGCTCATTTTGTAATTTTTAAGCCACTTTCTATGGTTTCAGGAGATTTTTATTGGGTTACAAAAGTAGAAACAGAAGTGGAGGGAAGCATTCAAACACGAATCTATGCAGCTATTATAGACTGTACAGGACATGGTGTTCCAGGAGGATTTATGTCTGTTATTGGAAAAACTCTTTTAGATGAAATTGTACAGACACAACAAGTAAAAGAACCCTCTAAAATTTTGGAATTATTAGATAAAAATACTCGTGCTGTTTTGAAACAAGAACAAACTTCAAATGATGATGGAATGGACATTGGGCTTCTTTGTTTAGAAAAAGATAAAGAAGAAGAAAAATTTAAAATTACTTTTTCAGGAGCAAAACGACCTTTGTATTTTATTGAAAAAACAGATTCATTGTCCAAATTAAAAATTATCAAGGGTAATCGTCGTTCGATTGGAGGACGTACTAGAAACAATCCTGTTCCATTTACTGACAATGAGATTATTTTGAAAAAAGGAGCGTTAATTTATCTTACAACTGATGGATTTGCAGACCAACCCAATCCAGAACGTAAAAAAATTGGTTCTCTTCATCTTCGTAAAATAATAGAAAATAATTCTTTAAAAGTGATGACAAAGCAAAGAACAGAACTATTAAATATTTTAAGAGAGCATCAACAAGAAAGCGCACAAGTAGATGATATTAGTTTAATAGGAATTAGAATATAATTTTATAAAAATATCAAACGAAAGTGTTTTACATAAAAGAGGCTGTCCGAAAAGTACGGATAGCCTTTTTTTTATGGTTAATTTTTTTTATTTTCGAGGTATATATACTTTTATACTAACGTTATATAGCCTATGGCAAAAGTAGTTTTCAAAAACCAAAGTGGTAAGCAGCCCGAACTTTTTCCTGTCAATATATTTGACAAAATTCCAGCTCACCATCCTGTTCGTTTAGTTGAAAAGGTGGTTGATTCATTGGATATTAGCGATTTGATTTCTCAATACAAAGGTGGAGGTTGTTCAGCTTATCATCCAAGAATGCTCGTTAAAGTGCTATTCTATTCTTATTTATCCAATATTTATTCTTGTCGTAAAATAGCTAAAGCTCTTGGGGAGAATATTCATTTTATGTATTTATCAGGCAATTCTACACCAGATTTTAGAACAATTAATGACTTTAGAGGTAAAATTTTGAAGGCACACATTCATCGTTTATTTGGAGAAGTTGTTAAAATGTTGGTTGAAATGGGTTATGTAAGTCTTGATGTTCAATATATTGATGGAACAAAAATAGAGGCTTGTTCTAATCGTTATACTTTTGTTTGGCGTGGTAGTATTGAAAAAAATAAAGAAAAGTTAGAAACTAAAGTAAATAAAATTTTATCTGATATTGAAAGTAGTATTCAATCAGATAATCAAGAAGAAAATAAAGAAGAAGTATCTACTCCATTAGATTCAGAATTATTAAAAGAAAAACTCGCTCAAATCAATAAAAAACTAAAAGAACCGAGTAAACAACAGGCAAGAGAACTAAAAAAAATGCAAGATGAATATCTTCCTAGATTAAGTAAATATGAAGAGTCTCTGAAAATTTTAGGTTGTAGAAACTCGTATAGTAAAACAGATACGGATGCTACTTTTATGCGGATGAAAGAAGATCACATGAAAAATGGACAACTCAAACCTACTTATAATGCTCAAGTGTCCACAGAAAATCAATTTA
The DNA here is from genome assembly GCF_037126295.1 of Bernardetia sp. Wsw4-3y2. Classification (NCBI taxonomy): domain Bacteria; kingdom Pseudomonadati; phylum Bacteroidota; class Cytophagia; order Cytophagales; family Bernardetiaceae; genus Bernardetia; species Bernardetia sp. Wsw4-3y2. Next base: position 3,088,842 of record NZ_CP147017.1, read on the forward strand.
TTACCCACGTTTCTATTCATCAAACGGCAGGAGATACCACCACTTTATCCTCTCATTTAGAAGGATTTGAAAATCAGTACAATAAACAAAGTAAAGAAGTAGTAGCTGATGCAGGTTATGGAAGTGAAGAAAATTATGAATTACTTGAAAAAAAAGAAATTACTGCCTACGTTAAGTACAATTATTTCCATAAAGAGCAAAAAAGGAAAATGAAAAATAATCCTTTTTTAGTTCAGAATTTATTTTACAACAAAGAATTAGATTTTTATGTCTGTCCGATGGGGCAAAGAATGAAGAAAATAAGAGATGGAAAACGTACTTCAAGTAATGGATACGAATCGCAAGTATCTTATTATCAAGCAAAAAGGTGTCAAGATTGTCCTCTTCGCAATTTATGTCATAAAGCTGAAGGCAATAGAATAATACAAGTGAATCATCGTTTAAACCAACTAAAAGAGAAAGCTAGAAATTTACTAACTAGTGAGAAAGGATTAGAGCAGCGCAGTAAACGCCCTATAGAAGTAGAAGCTGTTTTTGGGCATCTCAAATATAATAATAAGTTTAATCGATTTACTTTTAAGGGATTAGTAAAAGTAGAAATGGAGTTTCTATTGATGGCTCTTGGGCATAATTTTAGAAAAATGGTGGCAAAAACTGCCGATAAGCTAAAAAATACTTTCAATTCTAAAAAATCATCTTTTTGCACCTTTTTTTATACTCAAAAAAATCACCAAAAGACAAAATTTGTTTGCATCATCAAAAAAATCAACCAAAAAGAAGAATTACAAAAAATAGCTGCATAAAAAGAGGCTGACCTTTTCGGACAGCCTCTTTATTTTCATGAAGAGATAATTAATTACAGTAACATTCTAATGTAGAAGTCTGTAATTCAATGCTTTATTTTTTCTGATTGAATTAGTCAATATAATATGTTTCGTAGCTTGTTTTGTCTTGACCAACAATTTGCAAAAAGTAAGTTCCTTGAGTTAAATCTTTAAGGTCAAATGTACGAGCTTTGCTTTCCTCATTGATAGTTTCTTCGTACAAAATATTACCTTCTAAATCTGTAAGAGTTAATTTTACAGTTCCTTTGTTATTCTCTACAGATGCAAAAACTTTATTATTGGTTGCTTTTGGAGAAAATGTAGCTATAAAATCATTTTTCAAAGTATTTTTCAAAACAACAGTTCTTTTTTCATTGTATGTTTCGCCTTCTACAATTACTGTATAAGTTCCTTCACCAATGGCATTCATATCGTAGATACGTTGAATTTGAGCTTTTTTACCAAGAGCTTCTGAATATACAAGTTCTAAATTTGTATTATAAATCTTGATGTTGAGTTTTTCTTGTTTTTCATTATCAAATTTCAAGATAAATTTGTTGCTATTTGGTAATGCCTCTACAGTTGCAGTTATATTGTCTTCATCAGCAAAAGCAGAAGTAAATGATGTAAAAGAAAGTGTAATAGCAAAAACGATGGCGAAAATTGAATTTAATGATTTCATAGTAATGGATGTTTTTAGAGAATTTGAAATAAATAAGTTTGAATAATATATTTTTTCGTTAGTGAGACTTCTTTTTTTGTTTTTTCTGTCTGTATTTGTTTTCGTTTGATGTTACAAAGCTAACGGCTTATTTTGATACAAGTTACAATTCAAAAATACGTTTTTGTTAACAAAGTATTTAACTAAAAAATGTGCAACCCAAAATTATAATAAATATATTTGCTTTATTTCAAAATAAAATTTTATCTATCGTTGTTTTTTGTGCGTTAAATTCTGCTGTTTTAATATTTTAAGTTAAGTTCTAAACCTCTCAAAAAACGAATTCATAATAAATCACAACATCGAAAATAAGATGCAACCCCTCATTTGTTAGGAAGCAATATTCTGTTTAATTTATTTTTTCAAAATATTATTTCGTTTAGTGTGTTTTCTTTGTTCTTAACAATTTGTTAATATAGAATATGTTAAAAATAATTAAAATAAAAAATAAAAATAAATTTAGTTGATTTTGTACCTTCCTTTGTAATTTTTGGTGTGTTCGACAAAAAAAAGCAACTTCTAAAAAGCTGCTTTTTCAAAAATACTATTGTTAGATACAATCAATATCAAAGTGCTGTATCATCTAAAGATGGATAAATAATTTTGGCTCTTCTGACAATTTAACGAAATTATAAAATAGTGTGCGTTCGTTTTAGCTTCGCTGAGGGTTACACTGTTCTCAAAAACGAACGAAACGCTTCTGAGGAAGCGTTTCGTTCAACTCTAGGGAGTTGAACACACTATGTTTCGCTAAAAAGTCGGAAGAGCCATAATTTTTTAGCATTTTGTTCCATTGATAGCTAGTTTTTTCTATTTTTAGATAAAAATAAATTACTAAATGCTGGAAGAATTAAGAAATCACATAAATGCTATTACACCTCTAACCTATGAAGAATTTAGCTTTGTTTGTTCATTATTTGTTGAAAAAAAAATCAAAAAAAAGCAGTTTCTTATCAAAGAAGGTGATAGTGTAAAGTATGCTTATTTTATAGTATCAGGACTCTTGAAACTTACTTATGTCGACGATTTGGGGAAGGTTCATATTGTTTCTTTTGGTATGGAAGATTGGTGGGAATCCGATTTTCAAGCTTATTTTACTCAATCAAAAGCTCGTATGTCTTTACAAGCTATTGAAGATACATCTGTGTTGTGCCTTTCCCTTAAAAATTATCAAAAAATGTGTCTAGAAGTTCCAAAGATGAAAACTTTTTTAATAGAGATGTCAAATAAAGGATTCATTGCTTCTCAGCAGCGCATACTCTCATTATTAACAACTAGTGTAAAAGAGCGTTATGAAAAGCTGCTTCAAAAATATCCATTATTATTTCAAAGAGTACCAAAAGCTCAACTTGCTTTATATTTAGGCTGTTCACGAGAAACTCTGAGTCGGATTTCTTCTTGACAAAACCTTCATTTGAATTTGTGATATATATCACGATTTTTTCTTTTTCAAAAGTACAATTTTGCATTATAAATTTTTAATCATCCAGAGTATATTTACTCAAAAACAAGAAAAAAAATGCAAAAAAGAACTATCAATCCTTGGCAATGGCAAAACCAACGTAGCTATGTACAAGCTGTAGAAGTAAAAAATGTAGAAAGCACACTCTACATATCAGGACAAACAGCTATAGATAATAATGGAATTTCTAGTGCTGCTGATATGAAAAGCCAAATAGTCCATAGTTTACAAAACTTAGAAAAAGTCATATATGAAGCTGGTTATGAGTGTAAAAATATTGTGCGCTTAAATATCTATACAACTTCTTCAGAAGATTTTTTTGCTAACTTCGATATTATTCAGAACTGGATATCCAAACATGAAATAGAACAAGCATCTACTGTACTTGAAGTGAAAAGTCTTTTTGAAACATTAACTGTTGAATTAGAAGCTACAGTAGTGAAATAAGAGCATTATAGTAAAGATTAATTTTTTACTTATTCATTGTACATATATAAGAAATAAGAATTAAATAAACTACTATTTTAAAACATTCAATTAACTGGTAATCAATAAATTAAATTTGTAATTGTTCCTGAGCAGTTACTATCATGCTTTAAAAGCATTCATAAAATCAAACTTTCCTCATTCCAATCAAAGAAAAGGAGTGAGGAGTTTTTTATAAAAAAAACTGATTAAAGTGTGATTTATATTGATATAATCTTGGTATTTTATTATCGTTTGTCTCAGTCCTCTGACAAAAGATTTTGAAACGAGATAAAAAAAAGCCATAATTGAGTTTCTTACAAAATTTTTCTCACAAATTTTTCTCAATTATGGCAAAAGCAAAGTATGCTTCTAGTGGTAAAGTTACAAAATTAGTTACTGTTTTATCTTCTCATTTAACAGAGTTTCATTTTGCACGAGTTCAATTTATAGGTCTTTTTGTAATAGCTGTTATAAAAGTAGGATTAGGAGGGTTGATTCAAATTGCTACAGCTTTTGAACGGAATGTAGAGTGCAGCTCCTCTTTACGTCGTATTGAACGCTTTTTAAATCACTATAACCTTGATTTTAAGGCAATTACTCTTTTAATTGTTTCTTTACAAGGTATTGATAAGTGGAAGGATATTGTTTTATGTCTTGACCGTTCCAATTGGAAAGTGGGTAAAAAAAATATAAATATTTTGTTACTTTCAGCAGCTTATAAAAATGTTTCAGTGCCTCTTATTTGGTCTGTTTTTCCAAAAAAAGGAAACTCTTCTACTGAAGAACGCATCGAATTAATAGAACGTTTTTTATCTATTTTTCCTAACCTATCTATTTCTTCTATTGTAGCAGATAGAGAGTTTGTAGGTCAAAAATGGTTTACTTATTTATCAGGAAAAAACTTTGATTTTGTAATGCGACTAAAGTCTAATTTTAAAGCGACTAGAAAAGGTAAAACAAAGTCAATTGCAGCCTGGTGTAGAGGACTGGCTATTTCAGAAACGTATCATTTAGAGGGTGTTTTTATAGTCAATGGTGTAGAAGTATATTTATCTGTAAGTAGAACACAAAAAGGATATATTTATCTAGCTTCACCTGTTTTTTTAGAAAACGCTTTTGAAATTTATAAACAACGTTGGGAAATAGAAACGCTGTTTAAAGCACTAAAAACACAAGGTTTTAAGCTAGAAAATACAAAATTGACAGAACCAGAGAAAATAGCTAAATTACTTGCTCTTTGTTCTATTGCATTTGTTTGGTGTTACAAAGTAGGGGAGTGGAAACATAAAAAAACGAAAATAAGAGTCTGTTCAAATGGATATAATGAATACTCTTTTTTCCGATATGGATTACTAGAAATCAAAAAAATACTCAATAATCCAATGAGTAAAGAAACTAAATTCAATCAGAAAATTAAAGTTTTGTCAATGGAGTGAGATCGTTTGTTTAAATTAATAAGAATATTTATGGAATTCCAATTTTACTAAATTAGACAACAAAATGAAAGCACTTCATACAAGCAAATACTACGAAATTTCATTTGATAAAAGCAAATCATTGATTATGCATAAAGCTCTACCTGCTACCTTAGATATGAGTGATGAAGATTTTAAACAGGAAATGCTCTTATTTGCAGAAATGTGCGAAACATACACTCCCACAAGAGATTTAGTCAATTTAGTAAACATGAAGTATTCTATTGCTCCCAAAATGCAAGAGTGGGTAAATACAGAAGTCTTTCCAAAATTTATGAATATAATAGATAGAATGGCATTAGTTATGCCTTCTGGAATTTTTGAAGTTGTAGCTCTTAAGCAAACTATGGAGGAAGAAATAGCTCAAAATTTCTATCAAAAATATTTTGACAATGAAGAACAAGCCTTAGAGTGGGTAATGGAATAGATTCAATTAAAAATAGTATTTTGTAATATAATAGAGATGTCAACAAATTTCCCATCTATTGTAGCGTATCACTACAAGCATATATAAGTTTTGCTGTATTTTTAAATGCGCTCTAAAACTAAAAAGATGACTAAATAGTGTGAGACAGTTTAATAATTCGTTAATTTCGTTTGTGAAAAATGTTTTGTAGAGGATTTTATTTTTTTCATTAGAAATAACTTTGTATTTTTCTAAACAAATTTTAAATATTACAAAAATAATGAAGGTATTGTAAGGGTAATACGAAATTATGACATTCTGAAAGAGTGCTATACTTTCTATACATCATGACTGTATCCCTTCACAAAAAACAATGATTATAAGAATAGCAACTCAGGAAGATATTACTGCTGTAGAAAAACTACGAACTACTGCTTATCAAACTGCAACTGGTTCAATAATATCTGATACTTCATTTTTGCATTGGAATGAAAGTGATGAACAATCCATTACTCTAATATTAGAAAATGAGGAAAAGCAAATTATCTCTACTTTGCAAGGAAAAATTCTGATTACAAAAGCAGAACTAGAAAAGTTCTTTGATATATCCTTGAACACTTCTTTTTCCTTTCCTATTTTCCCTACTTTTACTATAGGTAAAGCATCTACTTTTTTAGAGTATAGAGGCTTAGGATATACAGCCATCATGAGAATATTATTTTTACAAGCCTGTTTGAATTCTGAAATTCAATCCATTAGCTCTACCATGCAAGCAGATGCTTCAAGAATTCCTTTATTAAAACAAATGGGTTATTTTATTGAGGAAGCTGATATTAGTCATTGAAAAAATAGTCATTTTAATAATACAAGTGCAGCTCTTTTTAATCTTTTGCACAAACAAAATTTTGTAGAAGCTATAGCTGTTGCCAAGAATAAAATTATAACTCCAATTTCTGCCATTGAAATACAAGACGAACTACTATTGACAATGAAAAAGAAAATTAGCTACTTTTGTATCAAAAAAAATGAAAATTCTACAAGTAGTATATTATAAGAATATAGACTTTGTTCATAGTGTTCCACTTTAAAAGATATTTATAAAATCAAATCTTCCTCATTCCAATCAAAAAAGAGGAAGATTTTTTTGTGTATTTGATGATTATCCTTTACTAACAGCAAAACCAACTACTAAAACATCATCAATTTGAGGTTCATTTCCCTTCCATTTTTCCATTACTTGCTCTAAGGTAGAACATTGAGTTTCTAGATTTTGAGATGTTCTTTTCGTATTATTTATATCTAATAATAGTTTTTTGAAGTTTTTAGACATGAATTTTTTACTTACTTGGTTTTCTTTTCCTTCTTCATTATTTCCTCCAAATTGGTCGCTATATCCATCAGACGATAAATAAACATTCATCTCTTCATTTAAGTCAATAGAATGTGTTTTAAATTCTCTTTTTTGTTCATTTTGCCAACCTCCAATTGCTCGTCTATCTCCTTTTATTTCTTCAAATTTTCCATTTTTTACAATCCATAAAGGACGATTTGCACCTGCAAATTCTAGTGTATGTTTTTCTCTATTTATAACACAGAGTGCTATATCCATTCCATCTCTAGAAGTATTTAGGTTAGAACTAGAATCATAATCTTGTTTTAAAATGGTGCGAACACCTTTATGCAATTCTTCTAAAATATCAGAAGGATAAAATATATTTTTCTCATTTATAATTTGATTGAGTAAATTATTTCCAATAATGGACATGAATGCACCTGGAACACCGTGTCCTGTACAATCTACAGCAGCAACAATTATTTTTTGTTCTTTTTTATGCTCTGAAATCCAATAAAAATCTCCAGAAACAATATCTTTTGGTTTGAAAAATACAAAATGATTTTCTAAAATAGTATCTCGTTCTTCTTTAGGAGGTAAAATAGCATCTTGAATACGTTTTGCATATTTCAAACTATCCGTTATTTTTTGGTTTTGGCTTTGCAACTCTATCGTTTTTTGTTCCAAATCAACTGTTCGTTCTGCTACTAATTGTTCTAATTTTTGATTTTGAGATTCTATTAAATAACGTTGTCTTATTTCATTTTCTATTTTCTGATTTTTTTCGGTAATTGTTTTTTCAGCAAGCTGATTTTTAAGCATATTTATACGGTCTGCAAGACCTAGAGATAATAAAATGACTTCTAAAGCCGAACCAATTTGTATGGCATAAGTAGTGATAAAATTAGTAGATAAAAGCCCAAAGCCTTTAAAAATACTACATAAAATACCTAACCAAAACAATGACCAAGCTATTAAAAAATAGATAGCTGATTTGTAACCTCTTCTATAACTCATCACACCCATATAAAAAAGAAGTGTAGTAGCCACAACTCCAGTAATAGAACTTACCTTTATCATCACTTTATAAGGCAGAAAAAAAGTCAAAGAAAGTTCGATAATAATTAGTGCAACAAAGACTAAAACGAGTTTATCTGTTTTGGGAAGTAGTTTCTTCAAATGCAAAAACTGTCTAGCAAAAAGAAGAGAAATAAAAGAAAAACAACTAATAGAAAAAGGAATAGCAATATCATTAAAAGGATAGAAATTAGACCACAAATATTGAAATCCTAATCCATTAAATGCAAGTTGAAAAAGAGCAATTGAAGCAATTGTCAGAACATAATAAAGATAAGCTCTATCCCTCAAAGAGAAAAAGATAAACAAGTTATAGAAAATCATCACGACAATTATTCCATAATAAATCCCAAAACCAAATCTATCATTGGCTGTCTGTTCGCTAAAGGCTTGAGGTTGCCAAAGAACTAAAGGAAAAGTCATTGTTCCTTGTGTTCGGCAACGCATATAATAGGTTGTTGTCTTTCTAGGATTAATATTTAACACAAAAATTAAGTCAGCATCTTTTATTTCTCGTTGGGTGTAAGGCATCTTGTCGCCCAGTAATTGCACTTGAATAATATTTTGTGCGCTATCTACTTCGTATAGCCAAACCGAATCTAATAAAGGATATTGTATTTCTAACCAACGATTTTGAGAGTTATTAGTAGCATTTTCAATCTGAAATCTACACCAATAAGTAGAAGAAGTATAACCAAAATTTGGTTTGGCTTCCTTAGAATTTTCAAAATCTAAGCTTTTTATGGCTTGCTGAATAGATAAAAAACCTGTTTTATCTTCTGCAATTTGAGAAGAACTAGAAATAATTACTTTTTCTTGTTGGGTTGAGAGCCAAATTTTCTCAAGTGATTTGTCTTGAAAAGAGTTAGCCTTATTTTTTTGAGCTTTTACAAAAAAAACAGGAATACATATAAGAAAAACTACTACACAGAGTTGTACATAAATTTTATAATAATTGTATTCTCTATTTCTCATATTAGTTTTTATTATAAATAGAAGGCTTTTCTATTCGAATAAATAGAAAGTAAAAAAGTATATAGTGTAAGGTTTAACAAACTCTAAATTAGGCTTTATTTTTGTATTTTCAAGTAAATAAAAGGAAAAACTCTTTATAAATCAATTCATTACAAATTGAACTCTAGTACACTTTTTTTTAGCTAAATAATATATAATTTTTAAACTCATCTTTTGAATATCACGAAACTATGATAAATCGAATACTTTTTTTATCTTTTTTTACTTTTGTGACTTTTTCTTCTCTTAGAGCGCAAAATTCGCTTTATTCTGGAAATTATATTTGGAATTGGGCAACCGTTAATGCTGCTGCATTAGGAACTGAAAATGCCTTAGATATAAAGATGAACTATCGCAAACAATGGTCTGGAATACAAGGTGCTCCAAATAGTTTTTCATTTTTGGCACAAACACCACTTTTTCAAAACAAAACAGAAGTTTTATCAGCAGCTTATCACGCCACAGGATTAGAAGCCTATCACAATGAAGCAGGACTATGGAGTGAAACGGGTATTTATGCTCGTTATGCGTATCATCTGACACTTTCACAACATGATGAATGGGATGCAAATTCTAGACTTCGAATGTCTTTTGGTGCTAGTTTTGGACTCAAAACTATTGGCTTTGACGCATCAAAGGCGACTTTATACAATCCAAATGATAACGCTATTCAGAACAATCAACAGAGCACAGTTCCAGATGCAAATATAGGTATTTGGCTACAAAATGACCGTTTTTTTGGTGGTTTTGGTGTTTATCAATTATTCGAAAATAATGTAAATATAGGACAAAATACCACTGATAATTTGGAGCGTTATTATAACTTATCAGCAGGAACAGTTATAAATTTAAGTGAAAATTTTGTTTTATCTCCTTCTTTTTTGATGAATATCAAAAAAACAACAGATATGAACTGGGATTTGAATACAAAACTATCTTATACTGATTTGATTTGGGTGGCAGCCAATTACCGTCATAAAAGAGCTGTTCAGACTTTTCTAGGAACTCGCATTACTTCTTGGTTAGATATTGCTTACTCGTATGAGTTTTCAAGTTTTATAAAAAGTAATGAGAATAATTTTAATTCATTAGGAACAACAAATGAAGTTCTTGTAGGAATTCGAATTTTTAATAGAAGTGCAGATTCTGATACAAAAAGAAATTCCATTTTTTAAAATCTAAATCTAGAATATAATACAAGTCTGAGAAACTTTTCTATTTACTTGTAAACAAATCAATGTACTTCAAATATTTTTAGTGAAATTTAGTTTATTCTTATTTTTTCGCTCTCATCGTTCGTATATTGTCAATCTAAATAAAATCATTCGGTATATCCAAGCAGGAAACTATATTGTAATGGATGATGGTTTTTGCAGCCAGTTTAGCAAGAGATAGAAAAGGTTTTTAAAATTTATCAAGAGTAGAATAAAGTCAGAAGTCAGATTTCAGAAGTTAGAATTTTCAATGTAGATTAAAGTCTTGCCTTTAACAATCATATATTTCAAAAAAACAATATGCCAAAAACATTTTTAGAAAATACTACGCTCATTCAGTACAATGAAACTGATTATAAAACAGGTAATTATGAAAAAATAGAACACGTAATTACATCTGAAAAAGATGGTCTTATCCGTTGGATAAATACGTATGGAATGGAGTATAAAGACCAATTAAGAGAAGTAATTATTCAAAATAAGTTAGATGATTTTTTGTTGAAGTTAATAAAAGATGATGAACAATCTAATAAAGTGATTGAGTTAGAAGATTTACTTTTTGTTTCAATCAGAGTATTAAAAACAGAAAATGATTCTTTAGATTCAGAACAAATGTTTTTTATTGTTTCTTCTGATTTTGTGTGGAGTATTCAAGAGCAAAAAGGAGATTATTTTGGTTGGATTAGAGAGCGAATTAGAGACAATAAAGGATTAATAAGAAAAAAGAAATCTGATTATTTGCTTTTTCTTCTGATAGAATCAATTATTGATAATTATTATGAAACAAATCAGAATTATATCGAAATGTATTCTGAAATGCTAGACACAACCAAAGTAAAACCAACACCAGAGTTTACCAATCAAATCGAAAAACAAAGACGTAACCTTTTAAAATTTAAAAAATCAGCAAACAGTTTGCGAACTACACTTTTACGTTTAGAAAAAGTCAAAAATAAAAATATAAAAAGTAGTTATTTTTCAGAACTAAAAGAACAAACTAACGACTTGATTACAGATATTGACTTCGACCTCCAAACACTTGAAAGTAGTCTAAATCTTGTTTTTAGTATTCAAGGACACCGTTTGAATGAAGTAATGAAAACACTTACTATTTTCTCTGTTATCTTTATTCCTCTGACATTTTTGGCAGGAATTTATGGAATGAATTTTAAAAATATTCCCGAACTTGAAACACAGAATGGTTATTATGTTTTATTGGGTGTAATGTCTGTTATTACAGTCGGAATTATAATTTATTTTAAACAGAAAAAATGGTTTTGATTTAACAAACAACAAAAATGAAACGAGTTACAGGTATTGGAGGAGTATTTTTTAAGTGTCAAAATCCTACAGCCATGAAAGCATGGTACAAAAAACATTTAGGATTTGATACAAATGACTATGGAACGAGCTTTGAATGGCATCAAGCCGAAGATGCTACCCAAAAAGGCTCTACACAATGGTGTCCTTTTGATGAAAAAACGACCTATTTTGAACCTTCTAAAAAAGACTTTATGATTAATTATAGAGTTGAAGATTTAGAAAAGCTAGTCGAAGTTTTGAAAGAAGAAGGAGTTACTATTCTTGATGAAATAGAAAGTTTTGATTATGGAAAATTTGTTCACATTCTGGATATAGAAGGCAACAAAATTGAACTTTGGCAACCCTAAATAAATTTAGAAGTCAGATTTTAAAAGTTAGAAGTAAATACAGTTAAAAAGTATTCGTATTTTGCATTCACTTAACACTAATCACTAACAACTTATCACTATTTTCATGTCGCATTTAGAACAGTTACAAAACACCATTTCGGAACTTCAAACTCAAAGTACAACGCTAAATTCTTTGACGGAAGTCTATGCAAAAGCCGAAAAAACAGAGGAAAATTACAGACAAAATTTAGAGCTTTTTGAAAAACTGCGACTACAACTAGAAAGCTATGAAAATCTGCTAGACCAAAAAATAATCTCTATTTCTAAGCAAAATACAGATTCGGTTTCAGCACTTCAAGCAACCAATCAAAAAATAGAACAAGCTGAAAGTCAAATCAAGCAAACTAGAGACGAATTAGATGAGCAAACAGCATCTATAGAAGCGCATTTGAAAGAAGTAAAATCTCAAAATAAAGCATTTTACGAACAAACACAGGATTTGCTTGTGCAAAAAACAGATAACTTAAACGCCAATCACGAAAAATTTTATTTAGAAACAACAGAAAGAATACAAAACCGTTTGTCTGCACTTACACAGAAAAATGAAGATTTTTATTCACTTACTTCGCATACATTATCTACACAGTTGGAAAAACTGGAAAATCAAGCTACTGGGTTTTATGAGCGAGCTACAAAGAGAATCAAAATGAATCTTTCTGATTTTACCTCACATACAAAAGAACGTGATGAAGAATTAGAAAAAATGTTAGTCTTGAAAATTGATACAATTCAACAAGAAAATCAAGCTCTGCATATTCAAGCAAACACACTTTTTGAAAAACTGGAAAAAACATATACCCAGTTTAAGACTGTTTTGGATAAAATGAGTGAATTCCAAATGCAGTTTGATACAATAGGAACAAACTTGGAAAATCAAGAACGAGAAATCTATAATCAATCTGAATTTTTAAAAGAAGCCCAAACAAGTGTACAAGAAAACCAAAAAAATCAGTTTGATACCTTTGCCGATTATCAGAAAAAGGCATTGAAGTTTATTTATGACAACCAAAGCAAAGAATTTAAAGAAATAAAAGAGAATTTAGAGAATAAATTTGATTTGCAAAGTAAGAGCTATAATCAAAACCAAATAAAGTTAGAAGAAGAAATTTCTTTGCAACAGAAAAATCAATTGGTATCATTACAAAAGGCTCAAAATGAAGCAATTATTCCAATCAGAGAACAAATTTCAGAAGAGCTAACGCTACAAAAATCAAAACTGGATAAATTAGAAAAAATTAGTACGTTTCAAATCATTACCTTTGTCGGAATGCTAATCAATTTGGCTTTACTCATCTATTTGCTAATAAAATAAGGTTTTTAATAACTGATTCAAGTATCGATAACTGGTTTAAGCGTCGACGCTTGAACTAGTTATTTCAATAAAAATGAATTACATCGGCTCAAAACTTCGTCTTTCAGATTGGATAATAGAAACTATTACTGAAAAATATAATAAATCAAATCCTTCAAAACCTCTTTCTCAAACCATTTTTGCAGAACTTTTTGCAGGAACAGGAATCATTAGTAGAAAACTAAAACCATTTGTAAATCAAATTATTGCAAATGATTTAGAACCATATAGTTATGTTTTACTTAAAAATTATATAGAAAATACAAAAGCTATTCCGAATGAAAGAATTGTTTTTTTGATAGAAGAATTGAACAGTTTATCTATAAAAGAACAAAAAGACGGTTTTATTTATAAAAACTATTGTCAAGGAAGTGGAAGCAAACGACTTTATTTTAGCGACGATAATGGAAAAAAAATTGATGTAATTAGAAAGAAAGTGGAAGAATGGAAGTTAAATAATTTTGTTTCTCAAAGTGAATATTTCTTTCTTTTGGCTTCTCTTTTAGAAAGTGCTGATAAAATAGCAAATACAGCTTCTGTGTATGGCGCATTTTTAAAACAACTCAAAAAATCGGCTCAAAAAAATCTAGTTTTTTCTCCTGCTCACTTTCCAAAACCTCAAAATGGACATAACCAAGAGAATCAAGTTTTCAAAGAAGATGCAAACGAACTAATAAAGAAAATAAAGGGCGATATTCTATATTTAGACCCACCGTATAATGCTCGTCAGTATGGTGCAAACTACCATCTTTTGAATACGATTGCGCTTTATGATAATTTTGAACCCAAAGGAAAAACAGGTTTGAGAGAATATGAGCGTTCGAAATATTGCAAAAAAAATGAAGTAGAAACTGTTTTCGAAGAGTTAATAAAAAATGCAGATTTTGAGTTTATATTTTTAAGCTACAACAATGAAGGTTTGATGAATCTAGAAACTATAAAAAGAATAATGAATAAATACGGTTCATACTCGTTAGAAAAAACAGAATACCAACGTTTCAAAGCTGATAAAGACATCAACAGAGAACACAAAGCCAACGCAACAATGGAATATTTGCATATTTTGAAAAGGTAAAAGGTTTTTTTAATAACTAAACCAAAGAAGCTGAGAGAAAATATTTAATAGTATTCAAAATGGAACACTACCGATTTAATTGATTCTAATAAAAAAACAATCCGTACTTTTGTATTTGCATTCATTCATCATTTACAATCAATAATTCATCATTTCCATGATTGAGCTTTCTGTCATTATTCCTATCTACAATGAATCTCTAAATATTCATTTGCTTCATGAAAGACTTACTAAAGTAGTTTCTAATTTGGCAAAGACGTATGAACTTATTTTTATAAATGATGGAAGTAGAGATGATTCGTTAGAACTCGTAAAAAAACTTTCTCTTGAAGATAATAATGTAAAATTCATTGATTTGAGCCGAAATTTTGGTCATCAGATTGCTGTTTCGGCTGGTTTAGATTATTGCAAAGGACAAACCGTTGTTATTATTGATGCTGATTTGCAAGACCCACCCGAACTTATAGAACCGATGTGGGAAAAGCTCAAAGAAGGCTATCAAGTGGTTTACGCCAAGCGAAGAGCAAGAGCAGGAGAAGGATATATGAAAAAACTGACTGCCAAAACTTTTTATCGTTTGCTTTCCAAAATTACTTCTTTTCCTATTCCTGTCGATACGGGTGATTTCAGGATTATGGATAGAAGAGTAGTAGATGGACTTTGCCAAATGAAAGAAAATCATAAGTTTTTGCGTGGACAAATTGCTTGGATTGGCTTTAATCAAACCTACGTAGAATATGATAGAGCTGAAAGAAATGCAGGAGTTACAGGATATTCATATAAAAAAATGATAAATCTGGCTCTAAATGGAATTACTGCTTTTTCGAATGTGCCTATAAAATTTGTTACTGTTTCTGGTTTTGTAGTATCTGCAATTGCTTTTTTGATGATAATTTATTCCTTTATTGCCAAATATTTTGTAGTAGATGGTTATGTGAGTGGTTGGTCTTCTATTATGGTCAGTATTATGTTTTTGGGAGGTGTTCAGCTTATTAGTTTAGGAATTATTGGCGAATATATCAGTCGCATAAATACAGATGTCAAACAGCGTCCTCTTTACTTTGTGGCTGAAACGAATGCAGAAATTGAAAATAAGCAAACAGACCAATAAGATTTTAGCAATTTAATTTCTAAATCATTGCTTAATCTGTAATGAAATGCTTATTTTTGACAAAATTGTCTAATTCTGTCTTTGTTTATTTTTAGTGTTGTTTATAGAGTTTGTAAAATGGAAGAACCAATCAATTATATTTTGTATGGAGGAGTTTTGGCTACATTACTTGTGGTAGTGGTAGTTCTGCTTTTTTTTCGTAAAAAAATCATGCTTTTTTTGATGATTAATTTTTCGGATAAAGCAGTCAAAACAACGGTTTTGGAAGTTTTGGAAGGAGATACGATTGTGGTAGAAGTTCCCAAAAAAGGTACACAACAAAATCAAAGTTCAAAGACTCTTTCTGTAAATGCTGAAAATGAAACTACTTGGACAGTTCGTCTGATTGGTGTGGATACACCTGAAAGTCGTGCCTCTCTCTACATTGATGAAGCTCCTTTTGGCAAGGAAGCATTGGCTTACACAGAAGAAAGACTGACAAAAAATAAAGATATAATTTTACTTTTTGATGAGCAATTATTTGATAAATTTGACAAGCATTTGGCATATATTTACTTTCCTTCAGGTGAGTGTCTCAATGCTACACTTTTAAAACAAGGCTATGGCTGGATTAGAAATCATGCTTTCACTATCAAATTTGCAAAAGAGTTTGAAAAACTACAAGAAAAAGCAAGAGCCAAACAAAAAGGAATTTGGAATATGTATGTAACCAAAGGAATTTTGAGAGAAGAATATAAAGAGTCAGAACATTATCAAGAGTATAAAAAAAGAATAGAAGAAAATCAATAATCAGTAATTAGTTACCAGTCAGTATACTAATAAAAAATAAAAATCCTGTTGAGTTTAAAAATGCAGGTTTGTAAAATACTAAAATACAGTCTTTTTTTAATTGAACAGGGTTTTAGTCCTGTTTTTACTAATCACAAATCACTTCAAAATCATTTTATTTTAAAATGGAAATTATTAAGCGTTATTTTCCCAATCTTCCTGAAAAACAAATACAACAATTTTCGGCTCTTCAAAACTTATATGCAGAATGGAATGAAAAAATAAATGTTATTTCAAGAAAAGATGTAGAAAATCTTTATGAAAGGCATATTTTACATTCGATGAGTATTGGAAAAATTGTCGAATTTGAACCTACTGATAATATCATTGACATCGGAACAGGTGGTGGTTTTCCAGGTATTCCGTTGGCTATTTTGTTTCCAGAAACGCATTTTCATTTGGTGGACTCTATTGGAAAAAAAATAAGAGTAGTAACAGAAGTTGCAAAAGAAATTGGTTTAGATAATGTAGTTGCCGAACAAATGAGAGTAGAAAAGGCAAAGAAAAATAATTATGATTTTGCTGTTACTCGTGCTGTTGCTCAAACATCAAAACTCTATCATTGGATAAAACCAGCTCTTCGAAAAAACAAACCTTCCTTAATTGAAGAAGGAGAATTCAAACATGGCATTTTGGCTTTAAAAGGAGGAGATTTGAAAGAAGAACTTGCTAACTTTAAACACTTTGTACGCTTGTATAATCTAAGTGATTTGTTTGAAGAAGAGTTTTTTGAGACTAAGAAAATTCTTTATATTCCTATTTAAGACATAATTTTATGACAAACGCCCAAAGAAAATTTTTACGCTCTCTTCAACAAAAAAAAGAAAGAAAAGCTACAAATTTATTTTTGATAGAAGGTGCAAAAATTGTAACCGAAACACTTCAAGCTACACATTCGCCCTACAAAATAAAACAACTTTTTGCTACACAAGATTTTTTAACTGATTTAGAAAATCAGAATTTTTTGAATAACAAAGTAAAAGGGCAAATTGAAATTATTTTATCTACTTCTAATAAACTTAGTGAAGCAGGTTCGTTAAAGTCAAACAATGCTGCGATTGCTGTTTTAGAATTTCCAACTTTAGAAGTTCCCAAAAAACTAGAAAATCTATCTTTGCTTTTAGAAAATATCAATGACCCAGGAAATTTGGGAACAATTATCCGAATTGCAGATTGGTATGGAATAGAACATATTTTCTGTTCAGAGCAAACTGTGGATTTATATAATTCAAAAACACTTTCGGCTACAATGGGTTCTTTTCTTCGTGTGAAAGTACACTATGGAAATGAATTTGAATTTTTAAAACTAGCAGAAGGAAATACCTTTGGGGCATTTTTGGACGGAAAAAATGTACATCAATCCAAATTTCCACAAAAAGGAATTTTAGTTATCGGAAGTGAATCACACGGAATATCAGAACAACTAGGAAAAGAAATTACGAATAAAGTTACTATTCCTAGTTTTCCTTCAGGTAATGGAAACGATACAGAAAGTGCAGAATCTTTAAATGCTGCCATTGCTACAGCTATCATTTGTGATAATTGGCGAAGAAATTAAGTTTTATATTTTCTTGCCATTTTCTCACCAATGACTTCCAAACAATCATTATCTTCTTAAAACAAACTAAAAAATAATTGTGAAAGCTATTCTATATAATTCTGAAAATCCAAGCGAACCTTTACATGTAGGAGAAACTCAAAAACCAACTCCATCAGAAAATGAGATTTTGGTAAAAGTAAAAGCAACAGCCTTAAATAGAGCAGACCTTTTACAACGAGCAGGAAAATATCCACCACCAAAAGGAGCATCAAAAATTTTAGGATTAGAAATCGCAGGAGAAATTGTAGAAATTGGTAAAAATGTAACTAATCATAAAGTAGGTGATGAAGTTTTCGGACTTATTGGAGGAGGAGGATATGCAGAATATGCTACAATAGATGCACAAATGGCAATCTCAAAACCAAGACATTTTTCTTTTGAAGAAGCTACTGCAATTCCAGAAGTATTTTTGACAGCTTTTCAGACTATTTTTTGGACATTGTTGGGAAATAGGGATTGGGGATTAGGAATTAGGGAAAATACAAAGAATGAGAGCGAAGGAAATAATAATAAAATTCAGAAAAGTATTTTGATTCATGCTGGTGCTAGTGGTGTTGGTTCTGCTGCTATTCAGATTTGTAAAGTTTTGGGAATGAAAGTTTTTGTTACGGCTTCAAAATCAAAACATGAATTTTGCCGAAATTTGGGTGCAGATGTAGTCATAGATTACAAAAATGAAGATTTTGCAAAATTAATTTCAGAACAAACTGATGATAGAGGAGTAAATTATATCATCGATTTTATTGGTCAAGGCTATTGGAAACAAAATATCGACTGTATTGCTATTGATGGAAAAATGACGATTTTGGCAGCTATGAGTGGTGCAAAATTAGAAGAGGCAAATCTTTCAAAAATCTTGATAAAAAGAATTCAGATTACAGGTTCGACATTGCGTGCTCGTTCTTTGGAGTATCAAAGAGAACTAACAAAACAGTTTTCAGAATTTGCTTTGCCACTATTTAATTCAGATAATCCAAATAAAGAATTAAAGCCTGTTATTGATTCTATTTTTGATTGGTCGTTAGCAGAACAAGCACATAAACACATGCAAGCCAATCAGAATAAAGGAAAGATTATTTTATCAGTGTCAGAATAAATTTGTATTTTTAGAAAAAAAGGGAAAAGATAATTCAATTACTATTTATTTATTTTAATTTTAGATGCTTCTTTTATGAAAAAAGTACCCTTTTTTGTGCCTTTTATTTTTATAGTTGTTTTAGTATTATTTTCTAATTACAGTCACGCTCAAGACAATACAAAAATAAAACAAACTAATTCAAATCAGATTTATTCTGATTTTAACCTTTCAGTAGGAGTTTATCAAGACGGATTTTCGGGAGCTTTTGCTTATTCTCGTCTTTATCCTGTGGCTTTTAAAAAACGTTTTTATGTGGGTTATGGTGTTCATTTTACTTCCTATTTTGGCAAAAATGGAGATTATGTAACTGCTCCTGCAGATGTTTCGGAAGGTAATTTTTTCAAACCTCAAAATGAAGTAAAACTAGATACTTTATTTATGCCCAATGCACAAACCAATTCTCTGAACGCTTCCATTTTTTTGATGTATAAGTTTTCTAAAAAGTTTAGTGTAGGTTTTAATATTGATGCGATTGGTTTTAGCTTTGGCAAAGACCAAGAAAGTGTTTTTTACTCATATAGCGAAAACATTTCTGCTACTACTTCAAATGCTTCGGTTACAAATTTCAATTTACTTTTGACAGGAGATTATGACATTGGAAGTCTCAATTCTGAAATTTATGCTCATTATGATGTCAGTGATAAAATTGCACTTCGTGTAGGAGCAAGTTTTTTGTTTTCAGAATATACAACAGACAAAAAATTTGCCTTTGATAATGATAGATTTAGAAAGAAAAGTTTGGGACTGATGCTTGGTGTTGCTTATAAATTATAATTGATTTTGTAGCATAGACTTTAGTAGACTGTTTCAAAAGTGTATTAGTCTACAAAAAAGTAACACAAAAAAGGTAGAAAATTCAATATCTGAATTTCTACCTTTTTTGACTAACACTAATTAAATTCTTATTTATTAAGTTTGAACATAATAGGAATATTCATTCTGACTTTTACAGGATTTCCTCTCTGTTTTGCTGGAATCCAATTCTGACATTCTCTTAATAATCGTTCTGCTTCTTCATCACAGCCTCCACCAATTCCTCTTACGGTTTGTATATTTGTAATCTTTCCTTCCTTATCTACCACAAAAACAACAAATACTCTCCCTTCTATTTTCATTTTTTTTGCTTCTTCTGGATAAACCATATTTTTGCTAACATATTTGTAAAATCCGTCCATTCCTCCATCTGGATAAGAAGCAGGCTCTTCTACAACTGTAAATATACTTTCATCTATTTTTTCCTCGGAAGTAGTAGGTATTTCAAAGATTTGTTCACTCTGTTCATCATTTTGAGAGGTTTGGCTTGCTTGTGCTTTTTTTGTTGAAGAACAAGAACTGAAAGTAAGAGAAATCAAAAGCAGTATAGCTCCTAAAATGATTTTTATAGAAATAAATTTCATATTTTTTGATTAAATGATTAAAATTATAAGACCACAAAAATACAGATAATAAATACTTTTTAGCTAAATTTGTGTTTTAAAACTTAAAAAAATAATTATGAAATTAATGTATAGCAGTCTTGTCTTGGTAACAATTTTTATAAGCACAGGATTTATTTTTTCTACTCCTTCAAGTATTGATTTTGATACAACTATTCAACCTCAAACTGATTTTGTTTTGCAAGATACTTCTAAAGAAGAAGAGATAGAACAAATTTTTACTATTGTTGAACAATCTCCAACCTATGAGGGAGGAATGAATGAGTTTTATAAATATATTTCTGAAAACCTTGTCTATCCACCTAATGCAAAAGAAAAAAGAATTACAGGAAGAGTATTTGTACAGTTTGTAGTTGATAAAGACGGAAGTATTATAGATGCTAAAGTAGTAAAAGGAGCTGACCCAGAACTTGATGCAGAAGCATTACGAGTAATCCAAAATTCTCCAAAATGGATTGCTGGCAAACAAAGAGGTAAAAACGTAAAAGTGAGACTAAACATTCCTATTATTTTCAACTTAGATGAGGACAAACCTAAAAGAAGATAAAGGAAAAAATTAAATTGCAATTCCCCAAAAAAAACCGTACTTTTGCGCTCCATTCAGTTATCTATAAAGGATGATTGCCGAGGTTGGATTTAATTAAAAGTAAATGAATAATTTGCTTTTAAATCACAAAATATAAATCTAAGACTGAATGGTGTGATAAAGAATTGACCTTAGCATTTAATCAAACTCAACGTACAAAAGTACACACAATAAAATGGCAAGAGTTGCATACCTTACTCCAGCAGACAAAGAAGAAATTTTTGAAAAAAATAGTCTTTCTAAAAGTAAAAAAGATACAGGTTCATCAGAATCTCAAATCGCTCTTTTTACACACCGTATCAACTACCTTACAGAACACTTGAAAGTTCACAAAAAAGATCACGCAAGTCGTTTAGGTCTTTTGAAATTGGTAGGTAAGCGTCGTAGTTTGTTAGATTATCTTATCAAAACTGACGTATTGCGTTACCGTGCTATCATCAAAGAATTAGGTATTCGTAAATAATTTCATTTATAATATTCTTTTTTATTTTCTAAACCCTAAGGGTCTTCAAGACCCTTAGGGTTTTTTGGTGTAAAAAAATAATCGAAATAATAAAAAAAACTGTATCTTCGTAACAAATAAACACAAAAAATTAAAAACGTAAATGAAACCAAATCCGATTATAAAAACGGTTTCTCTCCCCGACGGACGAGAAATAAGTGTAGAAACAGGCGTATTAGCCAAACAAGCAAGTGGTGCAGTAGTTGTCAGAATGGGAAATACAATGCTTTTAGCTACCGTAGTAGGCGCAAAAGAAGCTCGTGAAGGAACAGATTTTTTCCCTCTTTCAGTTGATTATCAAGAAAAATTTGCTGCTAATGGTCGTATTCCAGGTGGCTTTTTAAAGCGTGAAGGAAGATTATCTGACCATGAAATTTTGATTTCAAGAATTGTAGATAGAGCTGTCCGTCCACTTTTTCCTGACAATTATCATAACGAAACGCAAATCATGATTTCACTTATCTCTGCTGATGAGGAAGTTTTGCCTGATGCTTTAGCTGGTTTTGCTGCTTCGGCTGCAATTGCAGTTTCTGATTTGCCTATGCTTGAACCAATGTCAGAAGTACGAGTAATCAAATTAGGAGAAGAATATATCATCAATCCAACGCCTGCTCAAATGGAAGAAGCAAGTTTGGAATGTATTGTCGCTGCAACGTATGACAATATTATGATGGTAGAAGGAGAATCTAAAGAAGTAACAGAAGAAGATTTATTGAAAGCAATTCAAGTAGCTCATGAAACGATTAGGTTACAATGTATTTTGCAGAGAGAATTAGAACAAGCTGTTGGAAGCAGCCAAAAGCGTGAACATCTACAACCAGAAGGCAATGAAGAATTAGAAAAAATGCTTCATGAGAAGTATTACCAAGCAATTTATGATTCTGTGAAAGAAGGCGTTTCACGTAGTAAATCTGAGCGTGGAGAAGCTATGAAAGCTATTAAGCAATCCTATATCGATACACTTCCAGAAGAACATGAAATTGATATGAAAATGGTTGGTACATACTTCAAAAGCATGTACAAAAAAGCTGCTCGTAACTTTGTATTAGATGAAGGAACACGTTTGGATGGAAGAAAAACAAATGAAGTACGTCCTATTTGGTCAGAAGTTGATTATTTACCTTCTGCTCACGGTTCTGCTGTCTTTACTCGTGGCGAAACTCAATCACTTACAACAGTTACTCTAGGTACAAAACTAGACGAACAAATGATTGATGGAGCAATGAACTCTGGTTACAATCGTTTTATTTTACACTATAATTTCCCTGCATTTTCTACTGGTGAAGCTCGTCCGAATCGTGGACCTGGTCGTCGTGAAGTAGGACATGGAAATTTGGCTATGCGTGCATTGAAAAATATTTTGCCTTCTTATGAAGACAATCCTTATACAGTGCGTGTAGTTTCTGATATTTTAGAATCAAATGGTTCGTCTTCTATGGCTACTGTTTGTGCTGGTTCGTTGGCTCTTATGGATGCAGGTGTAAAACTTAAATCGCCTGTTTCTGGTATTGCTATGGGAATGATTTCGGACAGCGAAACAGGAAAATTTGCTATTCTTTCTGATATTTTGGGAGATGAAGACCATTTAGGAGATATGGACTTTAAACTGACAGGAACAGAAAATGGAATTACAGCCTACCAAATGGACATCAAAATTGATGGACTTTCGTATGAAGTATTACACAAAGCCTTATTGCAAGCAAAAGAAGGTCGTATGCACATTTTGGGAGAAATGAATAAGACGATGACAGAAGCTCGTGTAGAAATGAAAGATCACGCTCCACGTATTCATCAAATTATTATTCCTCGTGAACTTATTGGTGCTGTTATCGGACCTGGAGGAAAAATTGTTCAAGAAATTCAGCGTGAAACAGGTGCGACAATTACGATTGAAGAAGTAAATAATGCAGGACGTATTTCTATATTTGCAACTGACAAAAATAAACTAGAAGCTGCTAAAAATATCGTTGAAGAGATTGTAACACCACCAGAAGAAGGGAAAGTATACGAAGGAACAGTTAAAAAAATTACTGAATTTGGTGCTTTTGTAGAGTTTATGAAAGGAAAAGAAGGTTTGCTTCATATTTCTGAAATTACTTGGGAGCGTTTGCCATCAATGGAAGGCGTTTTAGAGGAAGGCGAAGAAGTACAAGTAAAACTAATGGAAGTAGACCAACGTTCTGGTAAATTCCGTTTATCAAGAAAAGTATTATTGCCTAAACCAGAAGGCTACGAAGAACGTCCACCTCGTGATAGAAGCAACGACAGAGGAGGAAATGATCGTGGAGGAAGCCGTGGCAATGGTAGAGACAGTAGAGGAGGAGGAAGAGATTCTCGTCCACCTCGTAGAAATAACTAATTTGTTGTAAATAAAATAGTGTTCTGTTAGTGAAGAGACACCGACAATAAGGGTTGTTTATTCTAAAATAGAATTTCTAACTCACACTTAAATTATGACAATTTAAGTGTGAGTTTTCTTTTTCAAGTAGATTTTGATAAAAAATAAAAATAGGTCACTAATCCTTACAAAAGGAAAGAATTTTTATTTACAAAATGAAAAATATTATATTGAAAATAGAGTTATTTCAATATATTATTTCGTGAAATTTATTTTTTTAGTTGTTTAGATTGCTAAATTATTAATTTACTCTTACATCTGACTATTTGTAAATTAGACTTATAGTCATTTTTTAGAACGATTTTTGCTATACATTTATCAAAACTTATTTACTAAAAAATACGTATTAACTTTCTGTTTTATTGACTAAATTTGAACTTATATTGAAACAAAAGGCTTTCTAATGCGTTCTATTTTAGCATCTTAAGAAAGATTTATATACAAATCTACTAAAGATTATAGAAAAAAGTTATACATAACTATCCAGTTTTTATACACAAACTCCATAAAAACGTATTTAATATATAAAAATATTGCCCACCTTTTATCATAGGAAACCACAATAGATGAGACAACTAAAAATTAGCAAACAGATAACCAACAGAGAAAGTCAATCACTAGATAAATATCTCCAAGAGATTGGAAAAGTTGATTTACTTACACCTGATGAAGAAGTAGAATTAGCAAAACGTATTCGTGATGGCGACCAAATCGCACTAGAAAGATTGACAAAAGCCAATTTGCGTTTTGTGGTATCTGTTGCAAAACAATATCAAAATCAAGGACTTTCTTTGGGTGACCTTATCAATGAAGGAAATCTAGGTCTTATCAAAGCTGCACAACGTTTTGATGAAACTCGTGGTTTTAAGTTTATTTCGTATGCTGTTTGGTGGATTCGTCAATCAATTCTACAAGCATTGGCAGAACAATCTCGTATCGTTCGTCTGCCTCTAAACCGTGTAGGTTCGCTTAATAAAATATCAAAGACATTTTCTGAACTAGAACAACGTTATGAACGTGAGCCTTCTCCAGAAGAATTAGCTGATGAGTTGGAAATTACGCCAGCAGAAGTAATTGATACACTCAAAATTTCAGGTCGTCATGTATCAATGGATGCTCCATTTGTACAGGGAGAAGATAATACACTTCTTGATGTTTTGGAAAATGATACAGAAGACAAACCAGATTCTGAGCTTATGAATGATTCACTTCGTCGTGAAGTTCAGAGAGCATTATCGACTCTTACTCCTCGTGAAGCTGATGTAATTACATATTATTTTGGTCTTAATGGAGAACATCCAATGACTTTAGAAGAGATTGGAGAGAAATTCAATCTTACTCGTGAGCGTGTTCGTCAGATTAAAGAAAAAGCTATTCGTCGCCTTCGTCATACAACACGTAGCAAGGCTTTGAAACCTTATTTAGGTTAATAGTTAAGCATTGACATTTAAAGAAGGACTAATATAGAAACCGAAATTCAATCAAAATTGAATTTCGGTTTTTTTGTGAAAAATTTTTAGAATATTGTGTTATTTGAATTTTTATATATACAGCTCAAGGTAATTAATCTTGTATCAGCTACGTATGTTGATAATTACGTTATTTTTACTGAATTTTAATCTATTATCACAACTAGATATAAAAATAATGATAACAATTATGTTAAAATAATGAATTATTAGAATAAAACTCTTATATTTCGGAAACTAAAAATCATAAAGAAATGATACAATTTATAAGGAATATAAGAGTCGAATTTTCTGAGCTAGTAAAGAATAATACAAACTTTACACAACGAGAAGCAAATGGAATGGTCGTTTTATCGGTTATTCTTTTTTTTCCTATGTTTATGATAGTTTGGGAAAGAGTACAAAGTGCAGATGAAATAGACAAGGAACTAACAGAACTACAAGCTGAAAAGGCAGATAGTTTATTAGCTGTTTTGGAAATGCAACAGCCTTTAGATAGAGAAACAAAGTTGGCAATGTTAGAAATTAAACTTTTCAATCCTAATAAATTATCGATTGCACAATGGCAAGCGATGGGGGTAAAGCCTTGGGTAGCTAAAAGGGTAGTAAATGCAGTTAATAAAAAGTATGTTTTTTTACAAAAAAATGATTTAGCTAACTTTAATGGATTTCCAAAAGAGGAGTATGAAAGGTTGAAAAATTATATAGATTTGCCTGATTCCGTAAATAGAAAAGAATATTACAAGCAAAAATATGCGTCTAATGACAAGAATAAATACAATTATAAAAAATATAAGAACACGAATTATGATAAAGACAAATCAGTAAATAATTATACTTCTAATTATGAGAAAAAAGAGTATAAAAAGTATGTTCGAAAAGTCACATCAAAATTTGATATAAATACAGCCGACACATCAATATTAAAACAAATAAGAGGAATAGGGGAAAAAACATCTGTCCGAATAGAACATTTTAGAGATGCCATTGGTGGTTTTCATTCTCTGAATCAAGTGCAAGAAGTGTATGGGCTTTCACCAGAAGCCTTTGAGGAACTTCTCAAATATGCTTTTATCCACTCTTCTTTTAAAGTCAAGAAAATAAATATCAATACTGCCAATTATGAAACACTAAAAAGTCATTCGTACATAAATGGAAAAGCTGCCAGCATTTTATTAAAGTACAAAAAACAACATGGAAATTATAAAACGATAGAAGATATTAAAAACTCAAGAGCAATAGAAGAAGAAAAGCTGACCAAACTTATTCCTTATTTGGAGTTTTAATTAAATATTGAAGATGTAAAAGTTGTTTAAGAATAGATTTTGTGTGTCTATCCTAAACAACTCAAACCATGATGAAGAATCTAGTTCAGATGAATAAAATCTGGTTTATCTAAAAGGTATATCCTACATTAATATTCAACACATGCTTAAACTGAATAGCTCTTTTAGAAGCCTCATCTACACCTTCTTGTGGAATTAAAATATCATGGTCATAAATCAGTTGAGTAGAAAAACTAGTGGTAAGATATTTATTTATCTTAAAGACAATCAAATTTTCCCAGTTTACATCTATTTGTGTGATATGTTCGTAATTAGCAAAAAGATTTAGTGTCGAACTCAGTTTTACATTTTCCATTACATCATAGCTAAGAGAAGCATCAAAGTTAGAACCAAATTCGGAACGAATATTCTGTCCTTTTTCTACTCCAAAAGCTCCAATATTAGCTAAAGAATCATTCATTACAAAGGTAAATTTGGCAGCCAAAGGAGAGTAACGCATATTAAAAATCTTAGTTTCATAACGAATACCAGTAGCAAAAAGCAAATATCCAGGTGAAAGAAAGTTTGAAATAAGCTGTCCTTGTTTTTCTTCTCCTAAAGAGTCTCTGTCAAAAAAATAACCAGGTGCCATCTGAGTACGAAAGCTCATTGATGTTCCACTGCTCCAATCTTTACCCAAATTATAACTGTATTTAGAATCAAATTGAAAATTATCATCTGTTTTTTTGAATAAATTAAAATCACTTTTTCCTATTCTTGCCATTCCATATTGAACAGTCAAAATATTTGCCCACGTAGATTTTTCAGTTTTTCTTGTTGCATTTAAGTTCAGAATTGCACCTAAGGCAATTGAACTTTGTCCACCCCCTGCCCAGTTACTTAGTCCAACATTTGAGAACGTTCCAGAAAATGATCCTTTTTTCTCCCAAATTTTAACTTCCTCAACTGGAACAGTAGCAATTCCGTCTGTGGTTACATTTGTGGTATCTTGCGCAAAAGCTGAAAAAGAAATGAAAAATAAAAAAGCAATGATTAAAAAGTTGAATTGTTTCATATAAAAATAATAGATAAAATAATAAAAAAGAATATTCTACAATTATATAAAACTATAGAATACAGGGTTTTCTTATAAAAACTATTTCTGTTATCAAGTTGTGGTTGTTGGTGTCGCTAAAACACCAATAACAGCATTTTTCTTTTTTTATAAGAAAGCCCTGCTGTAGAATATTACTATAACTATCAAAAACAGTACAGTTTTCACATTTATTATGAGATAAATTAATTTGTCTTGCTATCTGATTGTAATTCAAGAACTAACAGGTCTAAAAAATTTAAAAGAGGTTCTAAATTTTCAGGTTTCTCTATATACATGACTTGTTTTTTGACTTTTTCCCCTTTCGTAATTTCTAATGTAGTAATGGGAATATCAAAAGCACGGTTATAGCCAATTGCCTCAGTTTCTAAAAACTGACTTTCTTCGATTAATTGTTGAAGTTTTTGATATTTTTCATCAGATAATTTTATCTGAACGATTCCAATAATAGTTGTATATTGTCTGCCATTAAAAACAACCATTTGATCTTCTTTAATTGTCATATCAAAAACAGGACATTGACCTTTACAAGCTGATTTGGCATATTTCAATTCGAAAAAGCTATCTGTTTTGACAGATTTACAAGAAAAAAATAAACTGCTAGAAAGAAACAGAGAAGAAAGTAAAGCGAGGAGTAAGGCGTAATTTTTCATTAATTATTTGTTTTAATTGTTGGAATTCTATTAGGAAGACTAAAAAAAAATATTTACATTTTTAGCTATCTATAAAACAGGGTTGAAACCCTGTCCAATTTATAATTCATAGCGTATTTTTGAAAATATATCTTTAGTAAAAAATCACAAAAAGTAGTTTTTTAATTGAACAGGGTTTTAACCCTGTTTATATAATGCGTGAATTTTTCAAAGTGTAAATTTATTCATTTTATATTCCTTAGATACTTAGCAAAGTTTTTTTATTCCAAAAAGCTATCTGAAGTTTTTTGTAAAGGTACTGAAAAACGCTTCTCTAATACTGTATATATCCAAAAAACAAACCAAGCTATCAAAATTCCTGCTATTGCTCCAGCTACAATATCGCCCACATAATGCACTCCCAAATATACACGAGAATAAGCCACAAGTAAAGCCCAAAAAAGAGAAGCATAACGCAGAATTTTTACCCAAAGCAGTTTTGAAAATCGTTTTAAAGCCAAAAAAATAAAGAAAGCAATACTGAAAGTAGTAGAAGCATGAGAAGAAATAAAACCATATTTTCCACCTCTATAATCTCTTAAAATATAAACTAGGTTTTCTATTTCTGGACTGTGTGAAGGACGTAAACGCTCAAAAAAAGGTTTACAAAAGCCAGATGCAAATTGGTCTGCCAAAGCTATTGAGATAAGAATCCCTAAAACAATTTTCCAGAAATGCTTAATGCCGAAAAGTTTATACAAAATAAAAATTAACCCTAAATAAATAGGAATCCAAGTATATTTTAAAGAAATATACCACATCAGATCATCCATAAAAGGATGGTGAAGTCCATTTAAAAATAGTAAAAGTTGTTTGTCTAATTGGTCTAGTTTTTCTATCAGAGTCATTATTTTGAATGATTACTTGAAATATCGCTATTTTTTTGATTCGTAAAAAATTACTGTTATTGAAGTTGTTTAAGAATACTCTTTTTCCTTAGCACTAGGTTTGCAAACCTAGTGCTAAGGAAAAAGAACATAGCCTTTGAATTCTATGACAAAGTCAAGCCTAATCTTTAGAAATTTAGGATAAATTTATGCTGCATTTTGAAATCCTACTCCTTGTCTTTCATAGATTTTGTTATTTTGTACACAAGCTACTACACGTTGAAGTATTTTATTTCGTAAAGCATTCAAAACACTCATTTTATTTTTGCCTTCTTTTATTTTACGTTCATAAAATTCACTTAATTCTCCCCCTTTTACTTTTATAGCAGCTAAAGCACACATATGTAACAATGTTTTAAGTGATTTATCAGCTATTTTTGATACCCTTGGCTTTCCTTTGTGGTTACCTGATGATTTTTCAAAGGGAACAACACCAGCATAACAAGCTAGTTGTTTAGCAGATTTAAACTTTGTAAAACCTTGTGTAACAACAAGTAATTTTATAGCTGTTACATCTCCTACTCCAACAACAGAAGTAGTGAGTCGATAGAGTTCTTTTAATTTCTCATCATTTCTAATTACATTTTTCATGCTTTTTTCTACTGCTATAATTTGTTCTTTTATCTGCTCTACTGGCTTTTGTAGATGTTCTGTTAAGTATTCATTTTGTTGTTCTGTTTCAAATTTTTGAGATTCTTTCCAAAATGTTTCCAGTTGTTTTTTGCATTTGATTAAATTTTTACGAACTAATTGCAATGTTTTTAAGGTCTTAATAGACTGACTTACAGGGGTATACAGTTTGCAACGGTCTTGAAAACGAAAAGCATACAAAGCTATTCTATAGGCATCTTCTTTGTCATTTTTTTCTCTAGTAAAGCCCATAGATTGTTTTATTTGAAGGGCATTCTCTACCCAAACATTCATTTTTTTGTCTAGTAGTGCAGTCAATAAAAAATTTATATATACGCCTGTAGGCTCTAAACAAACTAATAAAAAAGAAATATCTATTTGAGTTTCTAATTTTGCTAAGTAACTCTCTATTGAAGCTAAGTTATTTTTAATTTGCTTTTGGCTTACTATAACACCATCTTTCAATAAAGTACAATCTAAATGATTGCGACTTACATCGATTCCTAAAAAAGTTTGATAAGTTTGCATAAAAAGTTAATTTTAAGTGATTATTTAATAGAGTAGTTCATCAATTAGTCAATCAAACTTAAAACCTTATCTAATGAGGTAATTTTTATTATTTAGAGTAATAAAAGTTCTCCGAATTCTATATAAGTATGCGATTGAATAAATGTAGGTAGAGGCTAATTCAACGGATAGAATCTATGTTCTTGTTGGTGTTACAGGTTCTCTACCTACTTGATGAATACTTAAATACAAGATAAGTATTTCATTCTATTTATCTAGTGCAAACCTAAAGGTTGGTGTTTTAGCGTAGCGACACCAACAAATATACACTCAAAATCTATTCTTAAACAACTTCATTATCTAATTCCGACTTATAGTTATGTTTTACTCAATTACTCACAAATTTATAAAACTCTTTGAGAATTCTTTATTTAAAGTTATTTCAGAAAGAAATAAAATATTTCTCTAAAGTCTATCACTAAAAGACTAAATTTGCATAACACAAGTAGTAACTACTAATCTTGTAAAAATTACCAACTATGAAGAATTACGTAAAATTTAAGCCTCAGTCTAAAAATTTGTTCTTTCCTACTCTCAAACAAAGAGTAGATGATTATTTTACGACCAACAATATTAGTAAAAATGCCAATACAGGTATGGTAATAAAAACAATTATTCTATTATCTGGTTACATTTTGCCTTTTGTCTATATTTTGATATACAATCCGATTTATATTGTTTCAACTATTTTATGGACAATAATGGGATTGAGTATGGCAGGAATTGGAATGAGTGTAATGCATGATGCTAATCATGGGGCATATTCTAGTTCAGAATGGATAAATAAATTATTGGGAAATACACTTACATTGGTAGGAGGTTCGGTAGATAATTGGAAGGTACAACATAATTTATTGCATCATACTTTTACAAATGTTGTGCATCAAGATGATGATATATCAGACAAATTTGTTTTGCGATTTTCTCCACACACAAAAGTAAAATGGTTTCATAAATATCAGTATTTCTATGCGTTCTTTTTTTATGGATTACAAACCTTATTTTGGGTACTTGTCAAAGATTTTCTGCAATTTAAACGCTATGTAATAAGAGGAGAAGCAAAATGGATTACTCTAACTAAATTGATTTTATCAAAAATTGTCTATCTTTTTATAATCTTGGTACTGCCAGTTGTATTTTTTGATATTCCAGTTTTACATGTGGTAACAGGATTTTTAGTCATGCACTTTTTTTCAGGCTTAATCTTAACAGTTATTTTTCAGTTGGCTCATACTGTTGAAGGAACTACACACCCTCTACCTAACGAAAAAAATGAAATTACAAACGATTGGGCAATTCATCAAATGAATACAACAGTAGATTTTGCACCAAAGAATAAGCTACTTTCTTGGTATATCGGTGGACTTAATTTTCAAGTAGAACATCATTTATTTACCAAAATTTGTCATATTCACTATCCAGAAATTTCAAAAATTGTACAGCAAACGGCTGCTGAGTTTGATATACCTTATTTAGTAAATGAAAAGTTTTCGGATGCCCTAATGGCTCATGTAAATGCTTTGAAGCGATTTGGTAGAGAGTAAAGAGAGTAAAGTAGTGTAGATAATGTATTTTGGATGTCAAAATTGTGTGTTTAGTACCGAGCAATTGAATGCACAAAAAATATTCTGAAGAATCTAATTTATTCTTTTATCAAGCGAACTTTGATTTTAATGTTCTTCTATCCATTTTTTTAATTGTTCCAAACAAATTTTGTCTATATTCTCTCTAGTTGCTCCCTGCCAATACCACTGAACAGTATCATAATTTAAGTCTTCTTTTGCAAAATAAAGACAATAAAAATCATATACATTAATTTGGTTATCCAGTTCATTGTGTAAATCTTTTAAATCTCGTAAAGTTTTTGTTAAATCTCGTTTACCATCAATAGCTTGTTTTGCTAAATAGGTTACATAATCAGTCATAACTTTAGTTGTATTTTTATAGTCAAGATTTAATTCTATAACTATTTCTTCTACTAATTGATGTAGTTCAAACTGATTATATGGCTTTTCTATTATTGCCAATTTAACTAAACTATCTGTTTCAAATCCAGCTATCATCATTTCTGTAGCCCAATCTGACCATTTTTCATTCACACCATAGTTTAGATATTTCCAAGCCAGTATTTCGTATGTGGATTCTATTACTTTCATTTTAGTTCTTCCTTTTTTTGATAAAAAATCTATGTTGTTACTTGTATTCTAATGGAACTGATTTTCATGAAGCTAGATAAGACTGTAAAGTATCTCATCTATTTTTAATCCTAAGTTGGTGTTAAATTGTAAAGCTTCATTTATTCACTACTCATAAGACTTAGGTTCTAAGTCAAAGAAAGTTTCACGTCCTAAATACTGTCCATAATTTCGTGCAACATCTTCAATCAAACCTACTTCTCCCACAGGATGAAAATCATGACCATAGAAACTTGTATAAACTACACGCTCTGTTTGAAATAATCTTTTTGTTTTATCAACTAACTTAAATCTCAATGAAGTAAAAAATCGCATCCATCTTGTAACATCTTCTCCAAATCCAAAAACTTCATTAGCTTCTTCCCTGCTCAAATTAGGTTCTTGACCTGCTGTATAATTAAATTGAGAATGATAAACATAAACATATTCCTCGTCAGCATGTATAAAGAAATCATTGATTGCTGAAAAATCTTTTATTGCATCATGAGTAATCTCCCTTTCTTCTTTGGTTATTAGGACTGGTTTTTTCTTACGAATAACTACTTTTGCATCTTCTGGAAGTTCGGCAACTTCATAATCATTTGGTACTTCATCAATTAAATCAGGAAATTTATTTGATGTAGTAACATAATAGCGATACCCACCTTTTTTGGTTTCAGCTCTCTTGAAATAATGGATTTTACCTTGTCGGTTTGTATAAGAATATGCCATGGTTTTCTGCTGTTTTAGATTTGTAGTTATAACTGAAAAGTCAAAAATATATAGAAATATTTTGTTAGACACAAAAAAACCTTCTTCAAATAAAAAATATTCAAAGAAGGTTCTGAAAAGTTAGATTTTCTTATGCCTTATCTTCTTCTACCTGAATACGTCATGGCTTCTCCTTTACCAAAGGCATAACTTACGCCAAAGGTTATGAAGCGTCCACGTTGTCTAAAATTATAAGACTCAAAAGTAGGTTGGTTTACAAAACTTTCTTGAATCCTAGAGGCAAAAACATCTCTAACTCCTAAATTAGCAACAACTTTTCCCTTAATAAACTTTTTACGAAGACCTACATTCATGAAAGCAAAACCACTTTGCTTACCTTGTACGGTTTCAAAACCAGAGCGATAATCTCCAGTTAGTTCCAAATCTATATCAGCAGGTAATTTTATTTTTGAATCTAAACGAAGAGACCATCTATTACCTGTAAAATCAAAATTTTGGCTCTCAAAAACTCCTTTACGATCGAAATAAGAATAGTTAAAATTACCATTGAAGGTAAGCCATTTCATAGGACTGTATTTTCCATTTGTTTCAAATCCTACGACAGCATTTGTTCCAATATTTTGAGGAGTTGTATAGGTAACATTGTCTTCAAAACTAGAAATTCTTTCCACTACATCAGTCGTATATCTATGATAAACACTAGAACTCATTGACGCTTCTCCAATTTCGTAAATACTTGTTAGTTCATACGAATCTGTAAACTCAGGTTGAAGGTTTGGATTACCTGTACGGATATTAAAATTATTTCTAATATTGAAAAAAGGATTCAAATCCCATAATCTTGGTCTGAATATACGCCTAGAATATCCTGCTTGAAGTGACAAGTTTTCTGATGCCTTGTACGAAGTATGCAAAGAAGGAAAAAGATTAGTAAAGTTTTGTGAGTTTGATTGGTTGGTCGTCGTTAATAAAGTTTGTAGGTCTGTATTTTCAACACGTAAGCCAGCTTTAACTCCCCATATTTCACTTTCAAAAGCACCAGTAGCATAAACTCCTAATACTTTTTGATTCCATTCAAAGTTGTTTGTAAAATCTAAGTTATCTACATATTCGCCATTGACAAAATCTTGTACTTCAAAATTATTACCTACATCATTAATGACATAAAGCGCACCTGTTTCTATAGTATAATTTTCTGATAATGGATTGACATAGTCTGCTTTGAAAGTATAATCTGTTTGTTGAAAAGTAGTGGCTGTAAGTTGATTACTATCTACATTTTCGCCTTCTAAAGTCGTATCAATAAAGAGAGATGAAAGATCTTTTCCAAAAGAACTTCCCAAAGCACTTACTTGAAAAGTATGCTCTTCGTTATTTTTGAAAGTTTTAGTCCAGTTAAATTCATATTGCCATTTGGGATTTGTAGCTTCAGTTGTTTCGTTTCGTCTCCATCTAGAAACAAGTTGTTGTTCGTCATTTAAAAAGCTAAAATTCGTTTCAGAAGGTTGATCTTCTATCTCATAAGCAACATTTCCTGAAAGTGTAAAGACGTTGTATTTATTCAAATGATAATCTGTTCCGAGTGTAATATTAAAAAATGTTTCGTTTCTAAATTCCTCACCATCACTCAAAATAGTTTGTCCTTTAAGTAGATTTAGACTTCTAGTCTCGTTTTGTGTAGGTATTGAGCGATAACCTGCACCAAATTGAGTAAATAAATTGAATTTTTCTGTACGACGGTTTATACTTCCTCCAATGCTATGATTGTCAGGAATACCTGTATTGGCAGAAATAGAACCATTCCAACCCTTTTTTTCTTCTTTTTTAAGGATAATATTCAAAATCCCAGATGTTCCAGAGGCTTCATATTTTGCAGAAGGATTGGTAATTACCTCAATACTTTCAATCATATCTGCTGTAATCGTACCTAGTGCATTTCCACCATCTGCCAAAATAGAAGGCTTGCCATTGATGAGAATTTGTACACCACCACTTCCACGCAAACTGACTTCTCCTTCAATATTTACATTGACAGAAGGCACATTATTCAAGACATCAAGCGCACTTCCTCCTGTTGTACTGAGGTCTTTTCCAACATTAAAAACACGTTTATCTAATTGAAAAACCATCTTAGAAGTTTCTCCTTCAACTACAATTTGATTTAGCAGTTGTGTGTCTGGAGCAAGCGATATAGTTCCAAGATTTGCGTTACCCTCCGAAATGGTAAACTCTGTTAAGGTCTTGGTTTCATAACCCATAAAACTAATTTTGACATAAAAATCAGTTTTGGTAGTAGAAATAGAGAATTTTCCTTCTTCGTCTGAAGTTATACCTGTAATGAGTTCGTTGGTGTTGGGGACATAAAGAGCAACAGTAGCATAAGGAACAGGTTGAGCAGATTCTGCTTCTACTAGCTTACCAAATACTGTAGTTTTTTGTTCTTGAGCAGTAGCCAAACCACTCCAAATGAGAAATAGGAATAAACAGGTTGTTCGCAGTAAATTGTGTTTCATATTGATTTTTGATGTTAAATTATTTCTTTTCCCAACTTTCTATCTATAAAGGTTGTTCTAATTTTTGCTTTTTTTGTGAAGTAATTACATTTTATTCTCGGTAATTACTCTAAACAAATATTTTTTAGTAAAACTTTTCATTCTTAGTTGTGTTTTGATTTTGTAATCCCAAGAACTTAAAGAAACCAAAGATTACTATTGACAAGGAGTTGTATCAGAAGTTGTTTAAGAATGGGATTTGTGGATATATTTGTTGGTGTCGCTACGCTAAAACATCAACAAAGGCTTTAGAACTGGATTTGCAAACTCAGTTCTAAGGAAAAATGAGTATTCTTAAACAACTTCTCAAATTAAAATCAACAACTCACAACATTTTTTCAACTTTATTTTTTCAACTCTAATTATATAAAAATGGCATCAGGATTTTTCGCCCTTTTCGACGATATTGCAATTCTCATGGATGATGTAGCTGTTTTGAGCAAACTAGCTACCAAAAAAACGGCAGGTATTTTAGCAGATGATTTGGCTGTTAATGCTGAAAAAGCATCTGGCTTTGTTTCGGATAGAGAAATTCCTGTTTTATGGAAAATAACAAAGGGTTCTCTTCTGAATAAAATAATTATTCTACCCATTGTCTTTCTTTTGAGTGCTTATTTTCCTGTAGCTATTACGCCAATCTTGCTATTAGGAGGAGCATATTTAGGTTATGAAGGTGCAGAGAAAATATATGAATATTTTTTCCATAAAAAGGAAACTAAAAAAGGTCTTTTAGCAGATAGCAAAATGAGTGAGGCAGAGATTGCAGCTTATGAAAAGGAAAAAATAAAATCGGCTATTATTGTAGATTTTATTTTGTCGATAGAAATTGTGATTATAGCATTAAGTAGTGTAATTGAGAGTCCACTCAACATGCAAATCATGGTAGTAACCATAGTAGCTCTTTTGGCTACTGTTTTTGTTTATGGTTTGGTTGCGCTCTTGGTAAGAATGGATGACTTAGGATATAATTTGATAGCGAAAAGCAAAACTGAACAAGGTTTTTTACATAAACTAGGAACTGCTTTAGTCAAAACATTACCCTACATTGTTAGAGGTTTAGGAGTATTGGGTACGATTGCCATGATTTTGGTAGCAGGAGGAATATTTGTTCATAATATTGAAGCGATACATCATCTTACAGAAAATCTGCCTTTGCCTAGTATTGTGAGTGAGTTTGTTGTTGGACTGCTTGTAGGTTTTATTTGTTTGGTGGTTGTTAAGGCGATTATGAAAGTTATAGGGAAGAAAAATTAGTGATAGTTTATTTGTAGAAATAAGTAAGCAAATCGCTAAAAACTTAAAAACCTTCTTTAAATAATAAATTATTCAAAGAAGGTTCTATGAAAACTGTTTGTCTTTTTTCAAACGGTATTTCATGTTTTTAGGATAAGAAAAAGGCAAACTATTTTATAAAGAAAAACTAATTACTACTTGCAATAGAAATACAAAAACTACAGATAACACTTAATAACTTTTTCATTCTAATTCCATTTGTGCAAGAGAAATCAGAAGGGTCTTATTTTGTTTTTATAAAACGTTGCCTTTTATTAGTGCCAACAAAATAGATAGAATACAAACCAGTTTCTAGGTTAGAAATATCAATAGTTGCCTTATTTTTTATATCATTTTCTTGTAAAACAAGTCTTCCTAGAAAGTTATAAATTTGAATAGCTTGTGTATTGTTAGGTATGTCTTGAATAGTTATTTGATGAATTGCTGGATTTGGAAAAATGGAAGTTTCTACTTCTGCTAAAGCTAATTGTTCTACAGAATTATTATTAGGTTCTATACGATCAGAAGCAGCTGAACCAATGAAAATTTTATTCTCAAAAAAACCTGTGTTACTATTATTGATTGCAATATCTATTAATAAACTAGAATTAGAGCCAGTTGTTACTCTTTTTAATACC
This sequence comes from Bernardetia sp. Wsw4-3y2, assembly GCF_037126295.1. NCBI lineage: Bacteria > Pseudomonadati > Bacteroidota > Cytophagia > Cytophagales > Bernardetiaceae > Bernardetia > Bernardetia sp. Wsw4-3y2. Next base: position 3,126,565 of record NZ_CP147017.1, read on the forward strand.
CCATTGATAAGATACTGAATATCTGTACCGACACGCTCAATACGTATTACATCTCCCAATATATATTTGCCCAAATATTTAACTCGTTGTCCATTCTCAAAAGCAGCAATATTATCACCATAAATCTCAAAGGCATACTGAATTTGATCTTTATCTGCATTAGCATTAGAAGAAGATAAACCAAAAATTTTGCTATTTGAACTGAGATCTTCTAAAATTGTCGTTTCTGCCCAACCATTGGAATTTTCAGGAATTACTTGAGTAGATGCTGCTCCACTGTTGCCCCAACCATACGCTGTGGTACTTCTTATATTACCATTGGCATCTTCTGATACACCAACTTTGTCTGTCCAAATAACTTTTTGTGGCTCTGCAGGAGTACTAGAATTATTCAAACTTTTTGATAAAAGCCATTCATAAAGATTAGGGCTATGTAGAGAGTTGTCTGTTTTATAAGCCCTACTCCAAGAATTATGTCCGACACCCTCATAAGTAGTAAAAATTAATTCTGCTGTAGGCTTAGGATTATTACAGTCCTTAATACCATTAAATGTTTTCAGACCTGCATCATAAATCACCGTTTTATCTTTATTTCCATGAAAATGCCATACTGGAATTTCTTTTTCTGAAATAGAACAACCTCTTTCTTCAACTTTGTTTGTAGCTGTTCTAGCTGCTACTGGAGCAATAGCTGCTAAAATGTTTGCATTGTTTCTATATCCATCAGCAGCGTACTTGTAAACTCCAATTCCCCCTAAGCTCAATCCTGTTAAATAAATTCTATTACGATCTATACGATAATTATCAGACCCACTTACCACATGATCGATTACATCTTGAACTATAGAAGAACGCCAAGCATTTTCGTCGGAAAAAAGTTGAGGAGATATAACAATAAAGCACTCTTGTTTCCCATTAACAGTGAAACACATAGGATGTCCTTCTTTGATATGCTTTGGAGAACCATTTTCTTTCACTCTTTCCAAATGTGAAGGACTTCCACTTCCTTTTTCTCCTTGTCCGTGCAAAAATATTAATACAGGATAGGTTTTAGAAGAATTAGTAGCGTAATCTGAAGGAAGGTGTTCTAAGTAACCTATATTTCCTTTGTCATTATCTGTTCGGCGAGCCGTTTGTTGTGCACTTAAATAATTTGAAAAAAAGAATAAATAAACAAACAGAAAGAAAAAAATATTTTTATACATAGTTTTACAATTAAAGTGTATTAATAAATTGATATTGTAAATGATTGTCTGTTAGTGATTTATTAATTATAATGGAGGCAATGTTACAAATAAAAATTTATATCTTTATATAAATTTATTTTTTTAACAATTGCATTTTTGCAATAATTAATTTGGCAACAGGCTAAATATTCAAAATGTTTAGCTCTTGTTATTTAGAGTACCCCTGTTGGGCTTAGTTTATAACTAAGACCTATCAGTTAGTAAATCTTCAGATTTACGTTGTCAAGTACAAATAAAAACACCCTTACTCGCAAATCTAAGATTTGCCAAACTGATAAATCGTAGTCGCAGACTACGCTTAACGAGGGGAACTTTCTAAATCTTCAATACTCTGAATATTCCCTAACGAAGTCGGACTTTGACGAATAAATTTGAATCTAGGCTCATTCTAATGGTTTATGCTCATAACTGATTACTCTTTTTACTTTCCATTGGTCATTTATAAATTCCCAAACTGTGATAAATTTAGAAACCTCTACAGGTTTTCCATCCATCAAAAAAATATGAATGCCAGTTTGAACTGCTCCAAAAGCTCCTAGTTTATGAATATTTGTTTCTATGAGTTTGCGAGTAAGCTTGAATGGCTTAGAACACCTATCTTCAAAGGCTGCAATTTCTTTTTCTATGGAAGTATTCAATCCAGTTCTATCATCATAAAATTCTAGGTTTTGAGACATTATTTTTTTGTATAAAGTGAGGTTACATTCGTTAAAGGCAACATCAAAAAGTAAACTATCCATCTTCATGATTTTACCTTGAAGATTATCGTCCAAATTCTGAGAATAAAGCAAGTTGGAGAGAGAAGCACTAAAAAAAAGTAGAAACAAAAAAAGATATTTCTTCATAAGAATAAGATTAAATGTAAAAAAATAATTATACTTAAAAAGTCTAAAGGGTGTTTTTCACTCCTTTTATTTTAAAGTAAATTAGGGGATATGTATGTTGATTATCAATGAGTTATTATATCTTCATTTTTAGTACATGTAGTTTTTATATAAAGACAGCACTTATTCTTAAAGGTTGCAACACTCTGAATAGTGCTAATGAACAAATTGTAAGAACTTTTAGGTTAAGATGATAATAATTTTAAATAATTGATAATACAAAAAAAACTTCTTCAAATAATAAATATTCAAAGAAGGCTATATAAAAAACCTCACCTGTTGGGCTTAGTTTATAACCAAGACCTATCAGTTAGTAAATCTTCAGATTTACGTTGTCAACTACAAATAAAAACACCCTTACTCGCAAATCTAAGATTTGCCAAATTGATAAAGCGTAGTCGCAGACTACACTTAACGAGGGATAGCCACAAAAAAACCGAGCAAGGGCAGGGGAATACTACACTCGCAAATCTAAGATTTGCCAAACTGATAAATCGTAGTCGCAGACTACGCTTAACGAGGGAAATTGCTATGCCTTTTCTATTTTCTTTAATTAATAAAATTACTTTATTCATAAACAAAAAAAATATTAAATAATTACATTAATTCTAAATAAAAGTGCAATTTTAAAAGTGCAAATAATAAATATTTCAAATTGTTGTTTATTATCATAACGGCACAGCCGAGACTAAAGACACAACAACTGCTTTATAGCTTTTTGGAAAGAAAACAAAAATGTAAGAGGTTAAATTTGCATTATATCGTCTATTAAATCTGGAATATTTTCTGTAATTTCTCTCCTTTTTTCTAAATATGATTTTATTACTTCAAAACATTTTGGCATGTCTTCTAACTCCTTATCAGTAAAAGTTATCATACTAATATCAAACTCAGAAAAATAATCGTTTCGCTTTTGCATTTCCTTACTCCATTTATTACTTAAATCTTTATTGACATCAATGAGCTTAGTTTTATTAATTGTTTTTACATTCATATGAGTAGATTGAGGACTAATTTCAAAACCCACTTTCTCATCTGTATGAATATTTAAGATGGTAAAATCTAGTCTATATATATGTTTTCTTTCTAGACCTGCATACCTAAATTCTGGTATCAAAAATGGCTCATTCATTGGATTAGTAGACTGATTTATATAATCAATATACATATCATATATAGCTTTCTCATATTGACTCCTAGATAAACGTTTTAAAATAGATTTTATGAAACTTAACAAGTCTCCAACAGAATTAAATACAACTAAATCATTATTTTCTGGATCAATTAAACCTGTTGATAAAACATGACCTATAGTCCAATATTCAAAAGAAACTCTTCTAACATTTTTATCTTTATTTATCCAATTATTATCCCGTTTTTCAGGTGCAACAAAGAGTCCCCAATTAATCTCGTTACCCCCAAACCAAATTTCCCATAAGTTTTGATTAGGTTTTGTTCTCAAACGCTCTTTCAAATGACGATAATAATCTCTTTCTAAATAAAGTAAGATATAATCACAAGAGTCTTTATGTCTGAGTAAATTTTGCAATAAAATCATACTGCGTCTACCATATTTGTTTTCTTCTAATAGGTTTTTTTTTAAACTTTGTAGCCATTTCTCCTTATATTGTTTAGGAGAGTAAAAGCTAGAATGTACAATATCCACTAATGTAGGTTTGTATAAGCCTAATACACCATGTAATCCTTGTATTGTTTGAGAACCATAGTCTCTATACTTCTTGTATATTTCTAATGTTGATTGTCTTTTAATTTCTAAAGCTAGATCTAAATCATTCAATACATTATCTTGTGATTGTTTGAACATGCTATTACAATAGTTGTATATAAGTAAAAACTGTATAACGAAAAAAATCATTATACAGTTTTTCAATTTACAAAAATCTCTACATATTCCTCCTATACTGCCCCCCAACTTCAAACAAAGCTCTAGTAATCTGTCCTAACGAACAGGTTTTAGTAGCTGTCATTAAGTGTTCAAACATATTTTCGTGTTTGATGGCTGCTTTTTGAAGGTCTTTGAGTATTTGCTGATTTTTTTGTTCGTCAAAAGAATGTAGCGATTTGAGCATATTTATTTGATACTCTTTTTCTTCTTCTGTCGAACGAATTACTTCGGCAGGAATAACGGTAGGCGAACCCTTCGAAGACAAAAATGTATTTACACCCACAATCGGATATTCGCCTGTATGTTTTTGCATTTCGTAATACATACTTTCTTCCTGTATTTGTGTGCGCTGAAACTGTCTTTCCATCGCTCCCAAAACACCTCCACGCTCCGTAATTTGGTCAAAAATCTTCAAAACAGCTTCTTCTACCAAATCAGTCAGTTCTTCAATAATAAACGAACCTTGCAATGGATTTTCATTTTTTGCTAGTCCTAATTCTTTATTGATGATAAGCTGAATCGCCACAGCACGACGAACAGAATCTTCCGTTGGTGTCGTTATGGCTTCGTCGTAAGCGTTGGTATGCAGCGAGTTACAGTTGTCGTAAATGGCATACAAGGCTTGTAGCGTAGTACGAATATCATTAAAATCAATTTCTTGTGCGTGAAGCGAACGCCCCGAAGTTTGGATATGATATTTTAGTTTTTGCGCTCTATCGTTTGCTCCGTACTTGTTTTTCATCGCCTTTGCCCAAATACGACGAGCCACACGACCAATAACAGAATATTCTGGGTCAATTCCATTTGAAAAGAAAAACGAGAAATTCGGTGCAAAATCATTAATATCCATTCCTCTACTCAAATAATATTCGGCAAACGTAAAACCGTTGCTAAGTGTAAAGGCAAGTTGCGTAATCGGATTTGCGCCTGCTTCTGCAATATGATAACCCGAAATAGAAACCGAATAGAAATTTTGAACGTGATGATTAATGAAATATTGCTGAATATCTCCCATTAGTTTTAGCGAAAATTCGGTACTAAAAATACACGTATTTTGCGCTTGGTCTTCCTTCAAAATATCAGCTTGAACCGTTCCACGAACTTGTGTGAGTGTTTTGGCTTTTATTTTATCATAAACTTCTTTATCCAAAACTTCATCGCCTGTTGCTCCCAAAAGCATCAAACCCAAACCGTTATTTCCTTCTGGCAAACCTCCATTATAAGTAGGACGAATTTTGCCTTCGTATTTTTTCTTGATTTTCGCCTCAACTTCTTCCTCTAAACCGTTTTCTTTGATATAAATTTCACATTGCTGATCAATGGCTGCATTCATAAAAAAGGCACAAACCGTAGCAGCAGGACCATTAATAGTCATTGAAACCGATGTAGTTGGGTCAGCCAAATTAAAACCTGAATAGAGTTTTTTTGCATCATCCAAACAGCACACACTTACACCCGAATTACCCACTTTTCCATAAATATCTGGACGATAATCTGGGTCTTCTCCATACAATGTTACCGAATCAAAAGCTGTCGAAAGTCGTGCAGCAGGCATTCCTTTTGAAAGATAATGAAAACGTCTGTTGGTGCGCTCGGGACCTCCTTCGCCTGCAAACATACGAGTAGGGTCTTCGCCTGTACGTTTAAACGGAAAAACGCCTGCCGTAAATGGAAACTCTCCCGGTACATTTTCTTGCAAATTCCATTTCAAAATATCTCCCCACGCTTTGTATTTTGGTAGCGAAATTTTAGGAATTTTGGATTGAGAAAGAGAAACGGTATAAGTTTTTAAGCTAAATTCTTTATTACGAACTTTATAAACAAAATCATCAGCCGTATAAGTAGCTACTTTTGTTTGCCAATCTTCAATGATTTTCCAGTTTGTACCTTCTAAAGAAAGTTTTATTTGTTCGAAAGTATCTTTTAAGCCTTGAATAATAGAATCTTTCAATTCTTTTTCCATTTCCTCGTTTTCAGAAATAGAATTAATAGAAAGTTCTAAACCGTATAATTTCTGCGCAATCTCGGCTTGTTCTTCTGCATTTTTATCATAACGACGATTACTTTCACTTATTTCTGACAGATAACGAACTCTTGAAGGAGGAATAATATACTGTTTTTCAGAAGTTGAAGCCGATATTTCAAACGAAGAATCAAATTTTGTAGGAGATGTTTCATTGATTTTGTTAATCAGGGAACGATAAAGTGTATTCATTCCTACATCATTAAACTGCGATGCAATCGTACCAAAAACAGGAATTTCTGAATCTGGCGTATCCCATAATTGACGGTTTCGTTTGTATTGTTTTTTGACATCACGAAGGGCATCTAAAGCACCACGTTTGTCAAATTTATTGAGTGCAATTATATCAGCAAAATCAATCATATCGATTTTTTCTAATTGCGAAGCTGCACCGTATTCAGGTGTCATGACATAAAGTGATGCGTCTGAATGGTCTGTAATGGCTGTATCAGATTGTCCAATTCCAGAAGTTTCGACGATAATCAAATCAAATTCGGCTGCACGCAAAATATCAATCGCATCTTGAACGTATTTTGAAAGAGCCAAATTGGATTGACGAGTAGCCAAAGAACGCATATAAACACGCTCATTTGTAATTGAATTCATACGAATACGGTCGCCCAAAAGTGCGCCACCAGTACGACGACGAGAAGGGTCGACCGAAACAATAGCAATCGTTTTGTCTTCAAAATCCATTAAATAACGTCTTACAAGCTCATCGACAAGTGAAGATTTACCAGCACCACCTGTTCCAGTAATTCCCAAAACAGGTGCTACTTTTTCAGGTATTAATTCTTTTATTTTCTTTAGAATTTCTTTATTTTTTTCTGGATAATTTTCAACGGCTGAAATAATCCTTCCCAAATTTTTAGAATTTCTTTCTTTTACTTTTTCTACTTCGCTTATTTCTACATCGTGTCCTGTTGGAAAATCAGTTTGTTCAAGCAAATCATTTATCATTCCTTGCAATCCCATCGAACGACCATCATCTGGATGATAAATTCGGGTAATACCGTAATTATGCAGTTCCTCAATTTCGGATGGAAGAATTACACCACCACCACCACCAAAAAGTTTGATGTGTCCTGCACCTCTTTCTTTCAAAAGGTCGTGCATATATTTAAAAAATTCTACGTGTCCACCTTGATACGAAGTAATTGCAATGGCTTGAGCATCTTCTTGAATGGCACAATTTACAATTTCTTCTACCGAACGGTTGTGTCCTAAATGGATAACTTCTGCGCCCGAAGACTGAATAATTCGACGCATTATATTTATAGCTGCATCATGTCCATCAAAAAGAGCTGCTGCCGTAACGACACGCAGTTTGTTTTTGGAAACATAAGGCACTGGAATTGGAGGGTTGGTACTCATATTATTTTTTGTGTTGTATATAGTTCTTTTCGAAAGCTAAAGCATTTGGTACAGTTTCGCACCTTAAAAGATACGCTACATTTTTTGTAACTCTTATATTACAAAAATAGTAAGAAAAAGCGAAGTTTTTTGTTTTGGGTAATTTCGAATCATTTTGTTTTACCTAGAAGTTTTAAAGTATCAGACAATTAGAGTGAAATTTATTATCTTGAAATGAAAAAATATCATCAAGAAAATGAAAGAAACTATAAACTATCCAATTTTTTTATTTGAAGAACCTATTTTGATTCCGAAGATACATGAAGAAGCAAAAGAACTTCTATCTAAAATTGAAATTATCTTAGATAAATGCGAAACTTCACGAAAAATAAAATCCAAAGCCTATAACTTATGTTGTGAGTATTTTCAAACTAATTTTAAATTAGAATTAAATGCTACTTTTAATTTATCTTTTTTAGAAAAGAATGATGTTAAACTAGAATTTATTTTTAATGATAAAGAAGGCGAGTTTGTAAAACAGCTAAGAAAGTACAATCAAGTTTTTAAAGAGAAAGGATTTTTGGAATTCAAGACTTTATATAAAGGTGTTCTAGTTAAAAACAAACTTTATAGTAGTGAAAGAAAATTTTCAGTAGAGGATAATGTAATTATAATGCTTTATTCGCATTTTTGGAACAACAAGTATATTTTCAAAGAAGAAATAACAAAAGAAGATAAATTCAAAATCACCTATCAAATAAGAAATAAAGTATAGAAAAACACTTTTCTCAAAAAAACTCCCCAAATCTCAAAATATTTTTGCAATTTTGATTCACTTAAAAAATCAAATTGCCAATAAAAATAGCTATAAAAAATATTCTCATGAGCAAAAAAGCAACTTCAAGAACAAGTACAACAGATACCAAAAAGACAAAACAAACACCTTTGATGAAACAATACAATCAAATCAAAGGAAAACATCCAGATGCTATTTTGCTTTTTCGTGTTGGCGATTTTTACGAAACCTTTGGAGAAGATGCTGTTCGTGCTGCCAAAATTTTAGATATTACACTTACCAAACGTGCCAATGGTGCAGCTTCTGAGATTGCACTGGCTGGTTTTCCTCATCATTCTTTAGATAATTACTTGCCTAAACTGGTTCGTGCAGGACTTCGTGTGGCTATTTGTGACCAACTAGAAGACCCAAAACTTGCAAAAGGAATTGTAAAACGAGGCGTTACCGAGCTGGTAACTCCGGGATTAGTTTTGGGAGATAATGTTTTGGAGAACAAGAAAAATAATTATTTGGCTTCTATTTATTTCTACAAAAATAAAAAATATGAGGCTGTTGGTGCTGCGTTTTTAGATTTATCAACAGGGGAGTTTTTGGTAGCAGAAGGAGAGTACAATTATATCGAACAACTTTTAGAGCGTTTTGCACCTTCTGAAATTATTTATAGCAAATCGAATAAAAAAGAATTTGAAACACAGGTAGTTCGTCAAGGAAGTAATTTTTCGCAGTTTGCTATCGAAGAGTGGATTTATACGCTCAATTTTGCTTACGAAAAACTGACAAAACATTTTGGAACAGCATCATTAAAAGGTTTTGGAATTGAGAGTTTACACGCTGCTACCATTGCAGCAGGAGCAGTTTTGTATTATTTGGAAACGACAGAACACCACGAAAAAAATCATATTATTTCGCTTAGTAGAGTCGAACAAGACAAATATGTTTGGTTAGATTCTTTCACTACTCGCAATTTGGAATTACTTGTTCCTATGCATGGAAATGGTAGTTCCTTAATTGAAATTTTGGACAAAACGGTTACTCCAATGGGTGCAAGACTACTTAGAAAATGGATAGCTTTTCCACTCAAAGATGCAAAACCAATTCAAAATAGGCTTCGAAATGTAGCTATTTTAGTAGAAAAAGATGCTCTACAAGGTGAGTTGCGTTCCTATTTGAAGGAAGTAGGCGATTTAGAACGCTTGATTTCAAAAGTTGCAGTAGGTAGAATTAGTCCGAAAGAATTAGTGAAACTTCGTGATTCTTTAGAAGCAATTCCGACAATTAAAGATGTTTTATTAAAGAGTAAAACCAATGAATTAGAAGCCATTGGAGAAAAAATTCTCTTGAATAACGATATTTTAAAGAAGTTACAAGATGAGTTAGAAGACAATCCACCACTTGCTGTTCAGCAAGGAACGACCATAAAAAGAGGTGTTCATCAGCAGCTTGATGAGTTGCGTGATATTTCTAGTTCGGCAAAAGATTTTTTAGAAAAAGTACGTCAGAGAGAAATTGTAGCAACTGGAATTACATCGTTAAAAATCAGTTTTAATAAAGTTTTTGGTTATTATATTGAAGTCAGTAATGCTCACAAAACTAAAGTTCCATCAGCTTGGATTCGTAAACAAACGCTTGTCAATGCAGAGCGTTACATTACGCCAGAACTCAAAGAATGGGAAGAAAAAATTATTACAGCAGAGGAAAAAATCGCCAGCATTGAGTACACACTTTATCATAATTTGGTTTCAGAAGTGGCCAAATATGTAAAGGTTATTCAGCAAAATGCAAAGTTTTTATCGATGCTTGATGCCCTTTGTGGATTGGCAGAAGTGGCGATGCAAAATAATTATTCCTTGCCTGAAATTACAGATGATAATATTTTAGAAATTAGAGAAGGAAAGCACCCTGTTATTGAAAAATTATTGCCGATTGGAGAGCAGTATGTTCCAAATGATGTAATTATGAATCCTGAAAGTGAACAGATTTTTATCATAACGGGACCCAATATGGCTGGTAAATCTGCGCTTTTGCGTCAAACGGCTTTGATTGTCTTGATGGCTCAAATTGGAAGTTTTGTTCCTGCCAAAAGTGCCAAAATTGGTGTTGTGGATAAAGTTTTTACTAGAGTTGGAGCTTCGGATAATATTGCAAAAGGAGAATCTACTTTTATGGTAGAAATGTCTGAAACGGCTAGTATTTTGAATAATTTGAGTGATAGAAGTCTTGTTTTGATGGACGAAATAGGAAGAGGAACAAGCACGTATGACGGAATTTCGATTGCGTGGGCGATTGTGGAATATTTGCATACTTTACCCAATGCAAAACCAAAAACGCTTTTTGCAACGCATTATCACGAACTCAACGAACTTAAAAATGATTTTGATAGAATAAAGAATTACAATGTTTCGGTAAAAGAAGTAGGAGGGAAAATTATTTTCCTTAGAAAGCTAAAAGAAGGAGGCAGTGAACACAGTTTTGGAATAAATGTAGCTTCACTTGCAGGAATGCCAAAAAAGGTAGTTTTGAGAGCTTCGGAAATGATGCATCATTTTGAAACCAATAAATTCAAAGACAAGGACAAAGAAACGCTACAATCTGCACCTAAAAATACATTTTATCAAAATAGTTTGTTTGGAGAAAATCAAGCAAATGACCCAATTTTAGAAAAACTAAAAGATGAATTATTAGCTCTTGACATCAATCGTCTGTCGCCTGTGGAAGCACTTTTGAAATTGAATGAGTTTAAAATTAGAGTTGGGAAATAGTGATAAGTGATTAATTATTCACGATTAATAAATTTCGGCTTTTATCCTCAACGACGCTTTTAAGCTCGTTGACGGCTAAAAAATAAACTTGTATGAGAAAATACGATAATAAACCATTGTTATTAATAATTGAGCCTAAGTTTATCTATTGGCTTTTTATCATTCTAACATTGCTATTAATCTTTTTTTTTACTTTTCTTGTTTACAAAGATTGGATAAAGGGAGATTATGGGGTTATTAATCTTCTATTAACTATTGGATTAATATTTTTTTTATATAAACTACTTTCTATTAAAAAAGTCTTATCAATAGAACTGTATGATACAGAACTCATTATAAAGCATTCATTTGGAGAGGATTTGAGTTTGAAATACAATCAAATATCCAAGATAAATATTTACTATGACATAACATTTCATACAAGAAACCCTCATGAAACTGTTGTAGTTTGGAGAAAGAGAGGACATAATATTCAATTTAGCATAGAACGAGCTAAGATAAATTTGAAAGAGGGGGCTAATTTTCTAGAATGCGTTAATTTTTTATCTACCAAAATCCCTGTAACTATTCATATACATAACGCCCGTAAAAAGTATATTACAGAAGACATAATAGAAGCAAAAATAAGATGGTCAAATAAACCTTACTTATAGGTACTCTTTTTAAACAAGTAAAAAACTATGTAAACACTAGAAAAAAAATTAGCGACTACAATTTCTGCTTTAAAAGAAGAGAAACAAAAATATCTTTTAGAGTTGGTTGATAAGATAATTTTGGAAGGATTCGAGTTAGATTTAGAAAATGTATTTTGATATTCTAATTTTTCAGACCTTGTGAAACTGTGTATTTCTCTCTGTGCCTTAGTGTTAAAGAATGTATTTATTTTTCATAACAAAATCAATTCTATACGATTGTGTATATTTGCAGTATAGCAATTTTTTAAACTTATATTTTACCATAAAAACGACACATTTCATGTCAGCACACACATTCAAAGCTAACAATCCAGCCTTAAAATCTTTTGTAGAAGTTGCGAAAGATTCAGACTTTCCAATTCAGAACTTACCGTTTGGTATTTTTTCTACTGACAACCAAGATGCTCGTGTAGGCGTTCGTATCGGAGATTTTGTATTAGATTTAGCAGAACTTTCTGACTCAAATTTATTAAATGATTTGGATTTTGACCATAGCGTTTTTTATGAGAACGTTCTTAATCCTTTTATAGAATTAGGTCAAGAAAATTGGAGAGCTACACGAGAAAAAATCTCAGAATTATTACAGGTTGGTTCTGATTTAGAGAAACAAAAAGATAAAGTTCTCTTTCCTGTAGCAAATGTAACGATGCACATGCCTGTACAAGTAGGCGATTATACTGATTTTTATTCTAGCATCGAACACGCTACTAACTTAGGAAAACTTTTCAGACCTAATGCAGAGGCACTTATGCCAAATTGGAAACACATTCCTGTTGGTTATCACGGTCGTGCTTCTTCTATTGTTATTTCGGGGACAGAAATTCATAGACCAAAAGGACAAATAAAACCAAATGAGGATGAGCCACCTATTTTTTCGCCTTGTAGAACATTAGATTTCGAATTAGAAATGGCTTTCATTGTTGGTAAGTCTACAAAACTGGGTGAATCTGTTACGATTGATACAGCAGAAGACCACATTTTTGGAATGGTTGTCTTTAATGATTGGTCGGCTAGAGATATTCAAAAATGGGAATATGTGCCATTAGGGCCTTTTTTGGGGAAAAGTTTTGCCTCTTCTATTTCGCCTTGGATAGTTACGCTTGATGCTTTAGAGCCGTTTAGAGTAGAAAGTCCAGAGCAAGACCCAGAAGTGTTGGATTATTTGAAATACACAGGAAAACATAATTTTAATATTAGTTTAGAAGTAGATTTTATTCCTGAAAATGGAGAAGCCACTACAATTAGCCATTCAAGTTTCAAATATTTGTACTGGAATATGGCTCAGCAACTTACACACCATACCGTAAATGGTTGTAATATCAATGTTGGTGATATGTGTGCTTCGGGAACAATTAGTGGAAAAGATGAAAATTCGTATGGTTCACTTATAGAAATTACACAAGGAGGCAAAAAAACACTTACGTTGAAAGGTGGAGAAGAGCGCAAATTTATTCAAGACAATGATACGATTGTAATGCGTGGTTTTTGTCAGAATGATTCTGTAAGAATTGGTTTTGGAGAAGTTAGTGGAAAAATTCTTCCTGCTAAATAAGATACATTCAGATATATTTTCTATAAAAAATGCTTACAGAATCAAAAGGATTTTGTAAGCATTTTTTATGAATTCTGAGTTATAATCTAATTTCCTAAAGCTCTTCCAAAAAGTTGCCCTACAAGCTCAAAACCTTCTGCATAATTATTTCTTTTTTGCTCAAAAGATAAATTACCGTTTTCATCTTCTGTAATCAGATACGTAAAGACAAAATCGCCATCTCCATTCTGCCAGCCGTCTAATTGTCCAAAACGAAGGTCATTTATTTGATAAATTTTCTTTCCATTTTCTGTTCTTGTTTTTACTGTGTAATATCCTTGTGGAACTTCTAAAAGCTGTTTTACTTTTTCATTGTCTTTTATTGGGTCTAAAAGCTGCCAATTTTTATCAAAATAATTGTAATTTGCTGATTTGTTTTCATCTAAAACAGAATAATAACCACTATAATAACCATCTTCTGTTTCTACAATATTATTCCAAAGTAAAATATTCAACGGTGTAGTTTTGGTATCGTAACGCAGATAATCAATATTTTGTGCTTTTAGATTTTCTTCAAAAACAGAATTTACTCGCTGCTGATTAATGACTCCCATCAATAAATAAAAAGACGACATTCCTACGCCAAACCAAACTAAAAAAGCACGTTTCTCATTATAAGAACCACTATACGAATTTCCTTTAAAAGCAGGTAAAAACCTTGCCCAAAGAAGCAAAATCAAAAAAGGAATCGTATAGAAAAAATCAATGACAAAAACGGTTTTGGTAGCATATCCATAATCTGAAAAAGGATAAAAAATTTTTGTTCCCCAAGTAGTAAACATATCTAGCCAAGAATGCGTAATCATTCCCCAAAAAAAGAGATTTGTCCATCTCCAAAAACTCATTTCTGATAGAAATTTGAGTTTGTATTTTGTTCCCAACCAATTAAAAAGCCAACCTAAAAGAGGAGAAAGCAAAACGGCAAACAAAATAGAGTGCATCAAACTACGATGCCAACGCAATTCTTGTACAATATCCAAAAAAGGATTTGCCAAAACATCTAAGTCTGGAATTGTTCCTGCAACTGCGCCCCAAAGCATAGCTTGATTTCCAATTTTTCGCCCTGCGATAAGCTCGCCAACGGCTGCTCCTAATACAATTTGTGTGAGTGAATCCATAAAGTTTTCTTTAGAGCCTGTTCGAGTTTAGATACATAAAAAAGAACATCAGATTTTTTTATTAGTTAAGTTATTGATTTTCAGTTACTAATTAAAATATCAATGACTATGTTTACTAATGAATATTTATCTGATGCTCTTTGGCAATATATGAAAAAATTTATACCTTTTTCGTACTTGGAAAGAAAACGCAAACACAGTTTGTATAATATCTTTTCAGGACTATTTTACATCACTCGTTCTGGCAGTAGTTGGCGTTTACTTCCCAGTAGTTATGGTATTCCTTGGAGTAGTTTGTATGACTACTTTAGCAAATGGCAGAAGATGGGTTGGTACAAAAAACTTTTGGACAAGTTGGTCACAAGAGAACGGTTGGCTCAAGGTAGAAATGCTAAACCCTCTTTGGGTTCTATAGACTCTCAAAGTGTACAAAGTGTATATGGAGGGGAAGCTATAGGTGTAGATGGTTACAAGCTCAAAAAAGGACGTAAACGGCATATACTGGTAGATACGCAAGGAAATTTACTAGAATTAGAGATTAGTCCAGCCAATGAAGCTGACGTGAATCAACTTGCTTATCTAGCTTATTTAGCTCAATTTAGAGGAAGAAAATTCTTTAAAATTCTTGCTGATGCAGGCTATAGAAGTGCTAGTTTGGCTGCTGAAATATTTAGTCAAACAGGAGTACAAATTGAGATTGTCAATAGTCCAAGAAGAGAAAAAAAAGAGGATAAAGCATTTGTACCTCAACCCAAAAGGTGGGTAGTAGAAAGAACTTTTGCTTGGCTTAATCAAAACAGAAGACTAAAAGTAGATTATGAGAAAACTGTAGATTCTGCTAAAGCATTTGTGTATTTAGCTATGATTTTAAACCTCATAAATAAAGGGGCTAGAAGAAAGAAAAAATAAAAACTCGAACAGGCTCTAAAATAATTTCTCAAATTAAGAAAAAAACGAAACAAACATATAAAAGTTTTTCACTAAGATGAATACTTTAATTTTCTACGTTTAAAGTTTAATTCAACTTACAATTATTCTATTTAGCTAACTCTTCCAAAACTACCTGTTTGAGTTTGTCTATATTCCCACCAAAACCAGTTTCACGATGTACAATTTCGCCTTTTTTATTGATGATTATAGTTGTTGGGAGTGAACCTATATCATAACTTTTAGATAATTCTTTTGCATTTGGTAAGACTGAAAAACCAAACATTTCCTTCTGTTGTTGTGCAAAACGAGTTACCTCAATTGGTGTATTTGTAGTAGCAGCTAAGAAAACAATACCTTTCGTTTGTGTTTCTCTCCAAAATTCGTTAAAGAGTGGAATTTCTTTTATACAAGGAAGACAATAGTTTGCCCAAAAATTAATAACTACTACTCGTCCTTTCATTTCGGATAACCTTATTTCATTATCATTCATATCTTTTGTAGAAAAATTAGCAGCTATTTTTTTGATTTCATCAGATCTATCTTTCATAGCTTCATTTTCTACTCTTCTTTTTAGATTTCTCGTATAGCTTTCAAAGTCTTCTTCCTGCTCCATTTCTTGAAAAATAACTTGTATAGAATCTAAAACTTTATCGTCTTTTGTTTCTTGGTAGAGAGTTTCGTAGGTTTTCAGAGCTGAGTCGGTTTGGTTTGTTTTTCTTTGGAGGAAAGCTTTTCTCTCTAGCTGAAATCTACGAAAATTAACAGAATATTTATCAGTGTTTTTATTTGCAAAATACAAAGAGCTGTCAATATAAGAAAGAGCTGATTCAAAATCTCCTTCTTCTATTTCTACATGTCCTAGCCAATAATAACCATTTGCAATAGAATAATTAATATTTTTACCAAAAAGATATTTTCTTTCTTTCTTATACAATGGCGCATCGTGCAACCATTTACCTTTTTTTGCCTCTTGTAAAAGAAAAGTTGCCCATTTTTTTGAACTCGCATAATCTTTTTGATTAAGATATGCCTCTATATTTGCAATTATGGAATACTCTAATGTAGAATCCATATATTTAAAGTTATAATTATTATTTGCTATAATATCTTCATCTTTATAATAACCCTTTATTATCCACTTGTTGTTAGAGTATTCTCCGTGCATGTCTCCTCTTCCAAGAGGAGAGCGAGGATGATATTTTCCTACTGTCTGTCTGAATGACTCCATAAAAAGAACATCATTGCTATCGTCATTGTGCAAACCATAACTATAATTATAACTTGAGAAAGCTTTATTTAGGAAATTAGAATTGGGATGACTGCTAAGTAGTTTGTAAAGAATTTCTTTAGATTTATCAAACTGTTGATTATAGCCGTATAAAATAGATAAGGCAGCCAAATCGCTTGCTTCGTTACTATTTAGCTTTTTCTCTACCTTTTTTAATGATTCCTTAACTTCTGTTTTAAATAGTGTATCACTTACTCGTCCAAGAGAGTAGCCTTCTGCTAGATAAGAAATATAACTGGCGTATGCCATCAAATTAGTTGGATAATTAGTAAGTTCTTTTTGTAAGGCTTCCTTATTCATACGAGATTCGTATGCATTCTGATACGCATTTTTAGCTATTTTTCCTTCTTTATTATGTACTCTTCTGATATAGGCAACAGGGTCTCTATCATCCATACTATAAAAATAACCTATAAAGAAAGCTGTATTTTTAGGAACAGTAAATTTTGCTTTTCCATCTATAATAGGAACATATCCTTTAGTATAAGTCATATCTTGCCTAAATACATCTATATGAAAAAACAAAGAATCTGAACCTATACGTATGCTATCCTTTATTGCATAAACTGTTACCTCTTCGTTTTCATGAATTATTTGAGGAAGAACAGTATCATTTTCTTTATCTTCAATTGTACGGAATGATAAAATACTGAGGCTTAAAAATAAAATGAGATTTATTAATTTCATGTTTTTAATATATAGTGTAATAAAATAATGGCTTATAAAAATAAATTTTACAAACCATTTTAAAGTGTCTCTGTCAATTATTTTGAGATAGAGTTAGAAGTGTTATTCTTAATATGTAATTTCTTTTTCAAATGGTATGTCTCTAACATAAAGGAAAGCAAGATACTGAATAGCCAAGATTTTCCATACTACGTTTGAACTCATTTGCTGAGGGTTCATCAGGACATATTTGAGATCTTTGTATTGGGTGAGAAGAATCTGAATAAGAACAAGCCCATCTGCAAGTTGGCTCTCCAGAACCTCCTCCTAGACCGTCCCAAGGATCTATAGCTATAAAACCACCTGTAATATTCTTTGCTTTTGTATGAGAAACAGCAAACTTACCAAATCTTTTTTTAAGATTTTTCATAGAACATAAAAATTTAAATGATTTAAAGATAATTTATTATCGAACCTGCCTTTCAGAAGACTTACTAAGTAAGTTTGATAGTACAAATATCAAAAAAAAAAAAGGTGTATTTCCAAATCGAAATAACCCTAATTTCTAAAATAATTTTTAATTAATTGATTATAAGGTATTTATGGTTGAAAATAATTGTATTATTAAATTATGAAGCTCTATGCTTAGTAACCAGTTCCGATAAAAATCAACATGATTTATAATTCATAATCTTATTTTTTATAAGCAATGATAGTTATTTTTCTCTATTCCAAATTTTTACATTACTTTTGTTATAAAATAAACCATATTAATATAGAAAGTACCAAATGGCTAAATTTCCTCATATCAAGCAACGTGACCAAATGGATTGTGGTCCTACGTGTTTGAAGATGATTACAAAATATTACGGAAAAAATTTCTCACTACCTTTTTTGAGAGAAAACTGTTATATAGGCAAACAAGGCGTTTCTCTTTTAGGAATTGCTACTGCAGCCGAAAATATTGGACTTCGCACACTTGCTGTTCAGATAGATATTGAAACCCTCATAGAAGAAAAACCTGTTCCTTTTATAGCACACTGGAATCAAAATCATTTTGTTGTGGTCTATAAAATCACAAATAAAAAAGTTTTTGTAGCAGATCCAGCTTCACAGCTTTTAGAATATACACACCAAGAATTTAAGAAAGCGTGGATTCAGGCCAATGGAGCAGCAAAGGAAGGGCAATTACAAGGAGAAGAAACTGGAATTGTACTCTTGATAGAAACTACACCAGACTTTGATAATCAAGATGATGTAGAAGAAAGTAAGGCTTCTTTTGGGTATTTATTAAATTATTTAAAGCCTTATAAAGCGATTATTTTTCAATTATTTTTAGGACTTTTAGGAGCTACTCTACTTTCGCTTTTCTTGCCTTTACTTACTCAAGCCTTAGTAGATACAGGAATTCAGCAGAAAAATCTTTCCTTTGTGTATGTTGTTTTGATAACTCAACTTTTATTTTTTCTATCCAAAAACTTTATTAATCTTATCAGAAGTTGGATTTTGTTGCAATTGTCTGTGCGCCTGAACATACAAATTGTGTCCGATTTTTTAGCTAAAATGATACGATTACCTTTACCATTTTTTGAATCTAAAAATCTAGGAGATATTTTGCAACGTATGCAAGATAATCAGCGAATTGAACAGTTTTTGAGTGGTACGTTACTAGATTTTATCTTCTCTTTAGCGAGTTTATTCTCTGTTGGTATACTAGTAGTAATTTATAGTCCTGTTATATTTGCACTTTTTTTAGCAGGAAGTGCTTTATATATCACTTGGATTTTGCTTTTTTTGAAGAAAAGAAAAGTTTTGGATAACAAACGCTTTGCACTTTCTTCTTCCACTCAAAGTAACGAGGTAGAACTTGTACAAGGAATGGCAGAAATTAAGTTTAATAATTTTGAGAAAGAAAAACGATGGGAATGGGAACGTTTGCAGGTAAAGAGAGCTAAGTTATCAATGCAAAGTTTACGTCTCAGTCAGTTTCAACAGTATGGAGGAGGTTTTATCAATGAACTCAAAAATATCATTATTACTTTTTGGGCTGCTTATGAAGTAATTCAAGGAAGTATGACACTAGGAATGATGATGGCAGTACAGCAAGTTTTGGGACAAATGGAAGTTCCTTTGCTTCAATCAGTTAATTTTGTACAACAAGGACAAGATGCAAAATTGAGTTTGGAACGTTTGGCAGAAATTCACGAACAAAAAGATGAAGATTCAGAAGATTTTCTTATTAAAGAGCTGCCAGAAGGTGAAAACTCAAGAGATATTTATCTTAAAAATGTAACATTCCGATACGGAACACCACACAGCCAACCAGCCATAGACGATTTGACACTTCATATTCCAACAGGAAAAACGACAGCTATTGTAGGAGAAAGTGGAAGTGGAAAAACGACACTTTTGAAACTGTTATTAAAATATTATATTCCTCAAAGTGGACAAATTACGGTTGGTTCATTGCCCCTGACTGCACTCAGTAGCTCAGTTTGGCGTGCTACTATTGGTTCTGTTATGCAAGAAGGCTTTATTTTTTCGGAAAGTATAGCCAAAAACATTGCTTTAGGCGATGAACGTCCCACACAAAAACACCTTATAGAAGCCACACAGACAGCTAATATTTATGAACATATCCAAACTTTGCCTTTAGGTTTTCATACCAAAATAGGTCAGTCAGGCGAAGGAGTAAGTCAAGGACAAAAACAACGTTTACTAATTGCTCGGGCTGTTTATAAAGACCCCGATTATTTATTTTTTGATGAAGCTACTTCTGCATTAGATGCTAAAAATGAAAAGGTAATTTCAGAAAATTTACAACGTTTTGGGAAGTCTAAAACACAAATTATTATAGCGCATAGACTAAGCACTGTAAAAAATGCAGACCAAATTATATTCTTAGAAAAAGGAAAAATTAGGGAGCAAGGAACACACGAAGAACTAGTAGAGAAAAGAGGAATGTATTTTAATCTTGTTAAAAATCAGTTGGAGTTAGCAGGATAAAACAAAAAAGCACTTGATTTTGGTTAATCAAGTGCTTTTTTAAAACGTAAAATTTATGTTGAAGTTGTTTAAGAATACTCTTTTTCCTTAGCACTAGGTTTGCAAACCTAGTGCTAAGGAAAAAGAACATAGCCTTTGTTGGTGTTTTAGCGTAGCAACACCAACAAATATACACTCAAAATCTATTCTTAAACAACTTCGTTATTTCAACTCAATTTTTCTACTTAAATAATTTGTTCCTTGACGAACAACAAGTGTATAAGTATCTGTACCATTAACAGCTAAATCAATTTTGCCTTGATAATCTCCAGAAAAATCAACTAAAGATTCAAAGTAGATTACATTTCCAGCAGAATCATAAACCTCAATATAAGTTGTTTTTTTATCAGCTTTATTATTTGACAATGAGAAATTTAGAGTAAATATTCCTTCTTTTTTTTGTGGAGTTATTTTGACAGAATTTTGAACATCTTTATCAAATAAAGTAGTGGTTTCTTTTTTCATCTTATCAGAAAGAGTTGGATTTTCTTCTACATTCAATTCAGAAAAATCACGTTCTATAGTTCTTCTTTCTTTGTAAGGACGACTGTTTTGTGTCAGAATGCGAATACGTGGCGAACCATTATTTGTATGTATATCGTCTAATTCTTCGTGAAGCTCATCCAATTCTTCATGCAGCTCATTTGCAAAATCTTCATCAATTTCTATTCTGATGTTAGCTAATTCTTCATTAGCTTCCTCTAGTCCTTGCCTTGCTTCTTCCATAGCAATTTCAATTTCTTCATTCACTTCCTCCCAATCAACATCTTCAAGTTGTTTGAAGGCATTTTTTAGTTCAATTTTTAATGCTTTTAAATCGATTCTTATATCTTCTTTTAGTTCATTTAGCTCGTCTTGTTCGATGATAATAACTCTTCGATGATTTGTTTTACTGTTTGTTTTTGAATCTGTTCTAACTGATTTTTTTTCCTCTTTTTTATCTTCTTCCGAATCTTGAGCAAAACTTAAAACAGGAAACATAAAAAGAAGTGAGAATACAACAGGAGTGAGAAGTGATTTCATGAGGATAATAAGTTTAGGGTACTATTTTTATTTTTTTAGAAAGACAGTTTTTTTTCAGAAAGGTTGCAGGATTATTAAAATATAGAAAGAATAAGCCCAGTTTAACGTTTATTTAGAGATAGATTTGAAATCAAACTATATACAAATAATAATTTTGTTTAACTTTTTTATTATAATTGATTCACTAATATGATTTTTAATTTAACAATAAAGATTTTTTGTTAATTTAAGGTTTGTTTTTTTGATATAATAATAGTATCTTTAATAGGTAAAATAATCAGAGCAAAACAATTAAAATTCTTTTCACAGTTTGTACTTAGTGTCTGTTTGAGGAGTTTCTATAATTCAAATTAAAATATATTTAACAGAAATTGTTTTTAAATTTACTTCTGTGAAATAAAAACACTAAAGAAAACCAAACTGTCAAAAAACGGTCACCAACGCTATGGGATATTACAATTCAAAATTATTTGCAGAACGATTAGACGAATTTCTTAGAGGAAATATTTGTCCAATTACAAGAAAACCAATGAAACCTTGTGATGTAAATTACAAATCTGGTTATAGTAGTTTTCATTATGTCTGTGAAGCTATACATCCAGAAGTGAAAATTGCTCTTTCAGGTTCGCTTATTTCTAATGAAGATAAACTTTATGACGAACTCAAAAATAATGCTTCTTTACAAAAAGAAATCATAGGAAGAATAAGACAACATAAAGGAGAAGAATTTATGATTGCTACCTACACAGTACGTGAAGTATTGGAAGGTAAAAAAGAAGATATTAAGTAATGAAAAATAAATATAAACAACAGTTCTAAAAAAAGACTACTTTGATTATTTTAATCTAAAGTAGTCTTTTTTTTAACGCTGCAAGACAATATTTTGCCTATATGCTTGATGCAATTGTTTTATCATTTCATTCCATTTCTTATATTCCGAAATAGGTAAAATTAAATAATTACTATATACCGAGTGCTTTAAAATTATCTGTTCAGAGCTGCGAGTATATTCTACTGAAAAGCCAAAATACTCAGAATCATATTTTTGATTTTGAGGTAAATATTTGATAGCTGCTCCTCTTGGAAGTTCTAATACATAGACTTGCGTTTTTTCGAATTTATAATTGGCACTTACAGGAGTTTTTCTCAAACTATCAATTTCTGTATTCCTCCAAATTGGATTCAAATGAAGATTGATATAAAACTCGCTGTATAAAGATTGTGTATGATTAGGAATTTCATATTCATAATTTATCTGCAAGGGTTTTTCTCTTTTAGTAGATAAAACTTCCGTTTTTTTGAGTTGTAGAGTAGGTTCATGAGGATTGAGTAGGCGTTTAAATGCTTCTATTTCTTGCTCTTTATCTTGAAATTGTAGATAAGGAAGAATTGTTGTTTTAGGAAAACCTTTCAAAACCATATTTCCTGTTGCACTTATTTTTGCGCCATCAATTTTTACTTTTGCACTATCATAAATACTATTTTGGGAATAAGGAGCAGAATCAACATTCAAAATTTCAAATTTTTTAGAATTGATAGCTACTAAAGCCTCTTTATTTTGTGTAAAATAAGATGGCATTCCAAATATTTCTTGATTTCCTGTTGCATCCAAAAAATAATTTTTTCCATTTATTTTTGCAACTACAATCATATGATTGTCTACTAATGGAATAGGTAGTTGAGAGTATCTATAAGGCAAGTCTCTTGAACCTAGCCACGCAAAATGTGCTTCAATACCTTCTATTCTAAGCATTGCCAAAAGTGCACTTGCCATATCCTTACAATCGCCATATTTTCGTTTACATACTTTTTCAGGTTGTGCAGGTCTGAATCCACGTTCTCCATCTTCAAATGCAATATATTGAACCTGTGTAGAAATCCAATCAAAAATACGTTGCGATTTTGCTAGTGCTGTAGTGTCATTTGCAGTTAGTTCATCAACAAAATACTCTAACTCAGGAAATTCTTTCATAGTATCAATTTCCTTTATAAAAGGATAATACCAATCGTATAGGTCTTGTATAGAAGATGATAAAGACACTTTTTTATCATTTTCGTCTTCTCTATTTTTGATAAACAAAACCACATGAGGTTCATAATAACGAAGATTAGGTGACGATTTTTCGTCTGTATATTTGGGAGCATTTTCTAAAGTCCACGTATATATTTTTCTATCTCCTTCTATTTTTTCTGTAAAATTAATTTTACTTGTATCCATTCCGAAAAGCTGAAACCCAATTTCTATAGTATTAGCTACCGAAACTGATAATTCTGTTTTTTGGGAGTGAATGTAAGAAGTAAAGAAAAAGCTACCCAAAAAACGAGGTTCTAAAAGCTCTTCTGTATAACCAAGATGTGTTTGTGTACCTGCTGTTATATTGGAAAACAAAAAAACTTTTTCCTTTACATCATTATAAAAAACATCATCTGAAACGGCATCACGAGTTTGAAAATTGACGACTTGTTTTTTCTTTATTCCGTCAGCAGTTTGGACTAAAGAATAAGCATCAACATTTCTTATTTTGTTATAATCTGAGTAGGTAATTGCCTCTTGTGCGTAGGCTTGCGAGTGAAGACGCAAATGCAACATACGTGATTCTATCTGTGAGATGATTTTAAAACTATCTTTTTTTGTATCAAAATCAATATTTACTTCTTTTTTTCTATAAACAAAAACAGCTTTTTCTTTAGGATATATTTTTCGATATTCTTCCAAAAGAGAATTTTGGGAAAATAAATCAGTAGAAAAAGAAATAAAAAGTAGAAATAAAATACTGGTCAGTATCTTTTTATCAAGATTATATTTTTTCATAAAAAGTCATTTATCAATTAATGTAGGATAGTTTTTGTAATTATTCTATTCAAATGACTAGCCATAATTTTAAAAGTAGAAAATAGCATCAATTAAAATATTTTTTTTGAATAATTCTGTGAGAAAACACAAGTTTCGACGAATAATAGAGTAAGCAAACCACTAATCAAACTTATGTTTACAAAAAAAAATACTAAAGAACCTCCTTCAAAAGAAATAAATACAGAAGTAAGTAAAGACTTTTTGCAAGTTCTTGAATCTAACAAAGGAATTATTTACAAAATAGCTAATTCGTATTGTAAGGAATCAGAAGATCAACAAGATCTAGTACAAGAAATTAGTTATCAACTATGGAAATCTTTTGAGAAATACGATAAAACCTATCAATTATCTACTTGGATTTACAGAATTTCTTTAAATGTAGCTATTTCTTTTTATAGAAAAACAACTAAAAGAAGCAAGCACGAGAGTAAATTAGGAACAAACGAACTTCTTTATTTTGAACAAGAAAATATAGTAGATGAAAAATTGCAGCTTCTCAATAGTTTTATCTATGAACTAAAAGAAGTGGATAAAGCTATCATTCTTTTATATCTAGAAGATAAAAGTCAAAACGAAATTGCTCAAATAATGGGTTTATCATTGAGTAATATTTCTACCAAAATTCATAGAATCAAAAAAATATTAAGCGAGAAATTTCAAAAATTAAATTATTAATCAAAAATCAAAATTTATACTATCATGAACGAAATCGAATTAAAAAAAATGTGGCAAAACTATGATGCTAAACTTAATCAGAATTTAGCTATTAATAAAAAAGTTTTGCAAGAGATAAAATTAAATAAGGCAAACAAACTCCTCAGTTCTATCAGTACAGGAAGAATTATATCAATACTTATTGGCATAGTTTGGATTTTAGGAATAGATTCAATTCTTACTTTGGCTTTTCAGGCAGAAGGTTATTTTCTCTTTTTCTCGCTTTTAGTGCATTCTATTATTACTAAAATTGCAATCGGAATTTCTATTTATCATTTGATTTTGATAAAACAGATAAATGAAACAGATTCTATTATAGAAATACAGAAAAAAATAGCCAATTTTAGACTGACCACACTCACAGCAATCCGATTATCACTCTTACAGCTTCCTATTTTTACTACTTTTTATATCAACTCAGAAATGATTAGTATAATGAATATGACAGCTTGGGTTATTCAAATCCTAACTACTCTATTGTTTTCTTTTATCGGAATTTGGTGTTTTCTAAACTTTACACCAAAAAACAGCAGTAAAAAATGGTTTAGATTTTTCTTTTCTGATAAAGAATGGTTAGCATTACAAAAAGCTGATACTATTTTAGAACAGTTAAAAGCGAAAGAATAATTCTATCTGGGCTTTCTTATAAAAAAAGAAAAATGCCTTTGAATTCTATGACAAAGTCAAGCCTAATCTTTAGAAATTTAGGATAAATTTATGCTGCATTTTGAAATCCTACTCCTTGTCTTTCATAGATTTTGTTATTTTGTACACAAGCTACTACACGTTGAAGTATTTTATTTCGTAAAGCATTCAAAACACTCATTTTATTTTTGCCTTCTTTTATTTTACGTTCATAAAATTCACTTAATTCTCCCCCTTTTACTTTTATAGCAGCTAAAGCACACATATGTAACAATGTTTTAAGTGATTTATCAGCTATTTTTGATACCCTTGGCTTTCCTTTGTGGTTACCTGATGATTTTTCAAAGGGAACAACACCAGCATAACAAGCTAGTTGTTTAGCAGATTTAAACTTTGTAAAACCTTGTGTAACAACAAGTAATTTTATAGCTGTTACATCTCCTACTCCAACAACAGAAGTAGTGAGTCGAT
This sequence comes from Bernardetia sp. Wsw4-3y2, assembly GCF_037126295.1. Taxonomy (NCBI): domain Bacteria; kingdom Pseudomonadati; phylum Bacteroidota; class Cytophagia; order Cytophagales; family Bernardetiaceae; genus Bernardetia; species Bernardetia sp. Wsw4-3y2. The sequence continues at coordinate 3,152,573 of NZ_CP147017.1, forward strand.
AGAGTTCTTTTAATTTCTCATCATTTCTAATTACATTTTTCATGCTTTTTTCTACTGCTATAATTTGTTCTTTTATCTGCTCTACTGGCTTTTGTAGATGTTCTGTTAAGTATTCATTTTGTTGTTCTGTTTCAAATTTTTGAGATTCTTTCCAAAATGTTTCCAGTTGTTTTTTGCATTTGATTAAATTTTTACGAACTAATTGCAATGTTTTTAAGGTCTTAATAGACTGACTTACAGGGGTATACAGTTTGCAACGGTCTTGAAAACGAAAAGCATACAAAGCTATTCTATAGGCATCTTCTTTGTCATTTTTTTCTCTAGTAAAGCCCATAGATTGTTTTATTTGAAGGGCATTCTCTACCCAAACATTCATTTTTTTGTCTAGTAGTGCAGTCAATAAAAAATTTATATATACGCCTGTAGGCTCTAAACAAACTAATAAAAAAGAAATATCTATTTGAGTTTCTAATTTTGCTAAGTAACTCTCTATTGAAGCTAAGTTATTTTTAATTTGCTTTTGGCTTACTATAACACCATCTTTCAATAAAGTACAATCTAAATGATTGCGACTTACATCGATTCCTAAAAAAGTTTGATAAGTTTGCATAAAAAGTTAATTTTAAGTGATTATTTAATAGAGTAGTTCATCAATTAGTCAATCAAACTTAAAACCTTATCTAATGAGGTAATTTTTATTATTTAGAGTAATAAAAGTTCTCCGAATTCTATATAAGTATGCGATTGAATAAATGTAGGTAGAGGCTAATTCAACGGATAGAATCTATGTTCTTGTTGGTGTTACAGGTTCTCTACCTACTTGATGAATACTTAAATACAAGATAAGTATTTCATTCTATTTATCTAGTGCAAACCTAAAGGTTGGTGTTTTAGCGACAGTGACACCAACAACCACAAAATCAGTATGACTTTTTTTATGTCTTCTCTATAATCTCTTTGATAAGGATATTTATTTCATTTTTTTGTGTCAAAATCATAAAATGCCCTCCATTCTCAATCAGAAAATCATTTTTATTCAATCTTTTAGTAGAAAAAGGAATCACCAAATCGTTTGTACCATGAATTCTGAAAATAGAATTCGTAATAACTCTATTACTCTTCTCTTTTTGTTGCCACTTCAAAATCATTTTTATAAAAGATTTGGCGAATTTTGGATTTGAATTTCTGATGATTTGATAAAGCTGTCTTTCTTCTTTTCTGTATCTTTTGTTAGTTGTTCCAAAAGCAAAACTAAGTAATTTATTAGGTCTGTTGAGTAAAAAACTAGGAATAAAAAAGTAGAGTTTTAATATTCCAAACAATCTATACAAAAATGGAATTTCTTTAGGAGTGGAAGCACTTGAAATTAAAATGACTTTCTCGGTTTGAATATGTTTGGAAAGTTCGGAAACTAACATTCCACCAAACGAAACACCTATCAGAATTACTTTTTTTGTTGTATCTATTTGTGAAGAAAGCTGTAAAGCATAATCCTCTAAGTTATCTGTTTGTGGAGTTTCCCATTCTATAAATTTATGTTTTTTGTTTTTTAAAAATGAAAGATTAGTAAACACAGAGCTATCTGCGCCAAGTCCAGAAAAGAGATAAATTAAGGGATGATTTGTGTTCATGAGAATGAAGTTAAGATTTTCAGTTAGACAAAACCGATACTTATTTGTTACTTTGTAAATTAAAAGTAAAAAAAGAGATTTTATAGCATACTATGAGTATAGATACTAATTCAGATAATTACCAAGTTTATACGTTTCCTAATGGTATTCGTTTGGTTCATTGTAGAGTAAATCATACCAAAATAGCACATTGTGGGTTTAGTTTGGAGGTGGGAAGTAGAGATGAAAAAGCACATCAGGAAGGAATAGCACACTTTTGGGAACACATGGCTTTCAAAGGAACTCAAAAACGAAAGGCTTTTCATATCATAAATCGTTTGGATGCTGTTGGTGGCGAACTCAATGCCTTTACAACGAAAGAAAAGATTGTTTTTTATGCTTCTGTTTTGGATGAACATTCTGAAAAAGCAATTGATATTTTATCAGATATTGCCTTTCGTTCTGTTTTTCCAGATAAAGAAATTGAGAAAGAAAGAGGTGTTATTTTGGAAGAAATGGCGATGTATAAAGATAATCCAATTGATTTGTTAGATGATGAGTTTGATGAAGTCGTTTTTGGAAACCATGCTTTAGGAAAACAAATTTTAGGAACAAGTGAAAGTGTAAAGCGTTTTAAAAGGATCGATTTTGAAGACTTTGTAGCTCAAAATTTGGATACAAGTCGCCTTGTTTTTTCCTCTGTTAGTCGTTTGCCTTTTGAGAAAGTAAAAAAAATGGTAGAGAAATATATTGCTGATATTCCTGTTTTTACTTCGACTTTATACCGAAATTCTGCACCTTTCATAAAAGCACAACATATTATTAAGCCAAAATCTATTTCACAGGCACATTGTATGATTGGTGGCGCAGCTTATAATTTGCACGACAATAAACGTATTCCTTTTGCGCTTCTCAATAATTATTTGGGAGGTCCTGCGCTCAATTCTCGTCTTAATCTGTCACTAAGAGAAAAGTATGGTTTGGTTTATTCTGTCGATTCAGGTTTTTCAGCATATAGCGATTCTGGAATGTTTGCCATTTCGTTTGCCACAGAAAAGAAGAGTTTGGATAAAAGTCTAAATTTAGTTTTGAAGCAACTCAATTTACTCAAAGAAAAAACGCTTGGAAGTGGACTTTTTCACACAGCCAAACAGCAGTTTAAAGGACAGTTGGCAATGTCTAGTGAAAGTAATTCTGGACTTATGATAGGAATGGGAAAATCATTTTTAGATTTTGGAAGAATGGTTTCCCTACAAGAATTTTTTGATAAAATAGATGCCTTGACTGTTTTTGACTTACAAGAAATTGCTCAAGAAATTTTTAGAGAAGAAAATTTGCATCGTCTGATTTATATGCCTGATGGAACACAGGAAGAGGAAGAAGACTAATTAGTTCTTATTAGAAGAAAGAAAAAGCCGTCATTTTTATAAAAATAACGGCTTTTATTTTATAAATTATTTGGAAGGCTAGAAGCTATTTTTGGATAAACAATATCTATTTTTCTCTTTTAGAGTATTATTTTTTACCTTTTCTGTGTTTGCCTCCTTTACCATGTTTGCCTTTTTTCTCTGCTTTTATTTGCTCATATTTAGTAAACTGTTCGCTAGAAAGAATAGATTTTAGTTCCGTTTCAAAGGCAGTTTTTACAGCTTTACGCTCTTCTTTATCTACTTTTTCGTCTCCTGCTGCTTCTTTGAGAGTTTGCATTTTAGTCATTTTTGTAACTAAGGCAGCTTTTACTTTAGTAGCTTGTGCATCAGTCAAAGAAAGGTCTGACTTTAATTTTTCGATATGTTTTTCTGCTCTTTTGTTTGGGTCTTTGCGTTCTGCTCGTAAAGCATCTGCTTTTTTGCGTTGTTCTGGAGTCAAAATTTTGTCCATCTCTGCTTTAAACTCTGCTCGGTTTGTTTTTGACCTAGCTTTAGCTTCTTCTTTTTTCTTCTCGTGAAGAGCTTTTATTTGTTCTACTTGAGCATCTGAAAGTCCGAGTTCTTCTTTCATTTTTTCTAGTCTTTGTTCGTGATTATGGTGTCTTCCATGTCTGCCTTCACCCTCTTTTTGTGCAAATGCACTAACTGAAAAAGCAAAGAATAAGGCTAAAGATAAAATTGCGATTTTTTGAATGATTTTCATAATTGATGGAAATTGATTGTTTTTGAAATATAATTTAGTGAATAGATTTTAAACTAATTTTGAATACATTTAAAATTGTTTTTTTATTGGTATTCGTAAGGTTAGATACAAGTGAAAAGCGAAGGTTTAATCTGAATTTTTATTTATGATTTTTTTAGAAATTTTATTTTTCTTTATTTCAAATCAAAATTTTTATTGGTCGCTTTTCGTAAGGTTAGATACAAACAGATTAGAAAGGTTTAATTGCATACTATTTTAAAAGAAAAAACCTTCAAGGCTTTTAAAAATCTTGAAGGTTTGGAATAGACATTTATGGCTTTGTTCATTTCATTATTTAATCTTACTTTTTGGTTCTACCGTAATTTTCGAACCTTCAGCAAGCATAACTGAAGCAGGTTTTTGATTATCCAAAAAAGAAAATTCTTCTCCATAAATTCCACCAAAATCAGCTTTTATTTCATAGTCTAAAACATCATACTTTTGCCATTTTGGGTGAGTTACTTCGTATTCATTTGTTTTTTGGTCGCCTTGTTTTGCATAACCCCAATAATGTTCTGTTATAAATTCTGTTTTGCTTCCTTCTTCTATTTCACTTAGATTTTTAGTTGTTTTGAGATAAATAGAATTAAGTTTTTCAGTTTTGTTCTTTTGCCAAGTATATTCTATTTCTCTGTTATCTTGATTTTCTATCCATTTATGACTCATTTTCATTGTTTCATAATTTTCTCCATAAATTGTATTTGCTACAAAAGTAATGGCAGGTTTGGGAACAATTTCTTTTATAAAAACAACTCCTCTTTTCCATTCTTTTGTTATTGGGTCTAATCTTTTTACATAAAAACGCAAATTTACTTCTTCAAAATCAGTATGAAAGGGAATAGAAAACCCTATTAGTTTTACATCCTTAAACATAAAACCGATTAGACTAACATAACATTTTCCTTTCCACAAATCTAGTTCTGTTCCAAATGGAAGATAAGGAATAAGTAAAGAAGGTTCTATTTCGTAATTTACAAATGCTAATTTTTGCCATTCTGCTATTAGAAAACTCATTTTTTGTGATTAAAATAATAGGTTGGAATAAAGATAAGTGTACAATCAAATATAGTTTATAAATCTGACAGTTTAGTTTCAGTTCTTAAAAAATCAAAACGAGCCTTTTTAGAGATAAAAAAGTCCAAATCAAATCTAACTTTTAGTGTATCTTTATCGTTAAGACCAAATCATTGTAGCTACAAGCGTTTTCTCTGTTCTAATTCAAGTGTCGACACTTGAATTAAATAATATCTATAAAAATGAAAGAACTTTTTGCCTTAAATAAATATTTCTATCGTTACAAATGGCATCTTTTGGGTGGCATTTTTTTCGTGTTGTTGTCTTGTGTTTTTGCTATTATTCCTGCTCAAATTGTTCGTCATGCTTTTGATTTGATAACCAATACAATCAGAATGAATGATCTGTTTGAAGGAACTGCTTCACAAGATCAAGTAATGATTACTTTCAGAAATGTAGTTTTGTTGTATGGTGGAATTATTTTACTAATGGCTCTCATTCGTGGAGTATTTTTGTTTTTGCAACGCCAAACGATTATTGTCATGTCAAGGCTGATTGAATATGATTTGAAAAATGATATTTATGTTCATTATCAAAAATTACCGTTGGCTTTTTACAGAAAAAATAATACAGGAGACCTAATGAATCGTATTTCAGAAGACGTTTCACAAGTCAGAATGTATCTAGGACCTGCCATTATGTATACAATTAATATGATTGGAACGGCAGTTTTGGTAATTTCTTATATGCTCACTATTAATGTACGTCTTACACTTTTTGCTCTTTTGCCTTTGCCTATTCTTTCTATTAGTATTTATTATGTCAATAATTTGATAAATAAGCGTTCTATCTTGATTCAGCAAAGTCTTTCTAAGATGACAACATTTGTGCAAGAAGCTTTTTCAGGAATTCGTGTTATGAAGGCATACATTAGAGAAGACGATTTTTCAAAAGAATTTGAAGGAGAAACAAAAGATTATTTTAATAAATCGCTTAGTTTGGTTCGTGTAGACTCACTTTTTATGCCGTTGATTGTTGGATTGATTGGACTAAGTACAATTCTGACAGTTTATGTGGGTGGAATTGAGGTGATGAGAGGAACAATTACCACAGGAAATATTGCTGAATTTGTAATTTATGTAAACCTTCTCACTTGGCCAGTTGCTTCTTTAGGATGGGTTACTAGTCTTACACAGCGTGCAGCAGCATCACAGGAGCGAATTAATGAGTTTTTGAATACGAAAAGTGAAATCCTGTCTGTAGAAAACAAAACAACTACTATAAAAGGCGAAGTCAAGTTTGACAATGTAACTTTTGTTTATCCAGATTCTGGGATAAAAGCCTTAGACAATGTCAGTTTTGAGATTCGTGAAGGACAAACGCTTGCTATTTTGGGTACGACAGGTTCAGGTAAAAGTACGATTGCCAACCTTATTTGTAGAATGTACGACGTAACAGAAGGCGAAATATTGATAGATAAAACAGCTATTCAAGATTATGAAATAACCTATTTGCGTTCGAATGTTGGTTATGTTCCACAGGAAGTATTTTTGTTTTCTGACTCTATTCGTAATAATATTGCTTTTGGATTCAATGAAAATGATTTTGAAGAAAATCAGATTAAAGAGGCAGCAGCAGATGCAGACCTTCTAGAAAATATCGAACGCTTCCCTGAAGGATTCGAAACAATGTTAGGAGAACGAGGAATTACCCTTTCAGGAGGACAAAAACAACGTGTCAGTATTGCTAGAGCAATTATTCGTAATCCAAAAATATTGATTTTGGATGATAGCCTTTCAGCAGTAGATACAAAGACAGAGAACGCCATTCTTGGAAATATGAAGCGAATAATGAAAGATAGAACATCAATTATTATTTCACATCGTGTTTCTTCTGCCAAACTTGCCGATTATATTATTTTCTTAGATGAAGGTAAAGTTACTGAACAAGGAACACATGAAGAACTTTTAAAACTTGGTGGACTTTATACACAGCTTTATGAAAAGCAATTGCATGAAGAAGTTTCTTAATGAAATTATGAATGGTGAGTGATGAATTACATTATTTTTAGGCTAATTTTTATTTCATAATTCATCACTCACAATTCAAACTATGCTACTTTAATCCAATCTTCAGCAGATTTTACAGTGCTAAAATATTCAACCTTAATAAGATCTTGATAGTGCATACGAGCCATAGCCGAAATTTGTGCAGCAGGATAACGTTTGAAAAAATCACGCTCTTGTATAATTGCCATAGCTCGGTAACCAGCTTCTAAAGCACGTTTTAACCAATCTTGCATTGCCCAGTTTAGGTCTTCAGAAGATATGCCTTTTGTTATTTTACGGTCGTCATTTATAATTTTAGATACTTGATGTTCGCTCATCCAATCTATGGTATCGTTTAATGCTTTTCTGTAGCCTTCACTGTGCATCTCGCCACGCCATTTTATCATGACACAAGGTACTTCTGGATTTAATTTTATTAAATACTGTGGTGTTTCGGCTAAAATCTTGAATTCAGTCATTGGTAATCTATATTTTTTGTTCTATTAAGTTTCTAGTTGATAAGTTCTGTTTTTTAAAACAAGATGCAAAATTACACAATTTTATTAAATTGTAGCTACACATTTTAGCTCAATAGCAATAGGAGTTGGAAGAGCTGTAATTCCTAAAGTTGTTCTACAAGGTTGATTGTCTTTAAAATATTCTGCATAAACTTTATTATACTTTTTAAAATCATCTTCCATATTAGTAAGAAAGACAGTTACATCGACAAGTTTATCCCAACTGCTTCCACTTGCTTCCAAAATAGCTTTTACATTTTGAAAAACGGTATGACATTGTGCTTCTATATCATAAGAAACTAGCTTTCCATTTTCATCATAGACATTTCCATGTATTTCATTAGTTTTGGCATCTCTTGCTCCTACTCCAGATAGAAATAATAAATTTCCTACTTTGCGTGCATGAGGATACAAACCGACAGGTTTTGGGGCGTTATTCGTTTCGAATTTTTGATTAGACATGAATATAAATTTAGAAGTTAGATTTCAGAAGTTAGAAATAAATACAAAAATAAAAGAATAAAATTAAGGTAAAATTGTATTCTTATCCTGTGTGTTCCTCTGTGAACTCTGTGTTTAACAAAATGATTTCCACAAAAATCATTAATTTTGATTTGCTTTTCAGAAAATAGAATAATTCTTTATTCAAACCTTCGTTCCATAAAAAGATAAAAGATATAGAATAGTCATCTTGTTTTCAAAGCTAAAAAAAATAAAATTAATTATAAGCGACAAATCAAATTATGAAAAAAATAAAACTTACCATTTCTTTACTTTTTCTAGTTACTTCTTTGCTCTTCTCTGCCTGTTCTGTTCAAAAAGAAACACTGCCTGATATTTCGGATTTGAAAGTCAATGTAGAAATAGAAAGAGTAGATAGAAAGATATTTGATGGGCAAAGTAAAGATTCAATTTTGACTTATCTAAAAGAAAACCCAGATTTATTATTGAAAGGTTTTCGTGTCAATGACATACGTATTTTGGAAGAGTTAGTAAAGCGAGCAAATGATCCTTATATTGATACTGTACAAAATCAAGTAGATGAACTTTATGACTTTGATGAGCTAAGAGAGCAACTAAATGATGTTTTTAGTTATACAAAATTCTATTATCCTGATTTTTATGTTCCTAAAGTGTATACAATTGTTGCAGGATATGAAATGGATGTTGTGCCAAGTGATAGTATGTTTTTGGTTGGCTTAGATTATTTTTTGGGCGAGCAGTCGTATTATCGTCCTCCAATTGAAGCTGTTCCAAATTACCTTTGGCAGCGTTATCACCCAGAAGCTATTCAGACGCATATTGCAAGAGAACTTTCAGGTAGATATAATCTCAGTAATCCTTCAGATAATAGTTTAGTCAATGAGATGATTTGGTGGGGAAAAACCTATTATTTCATTGAAAAAGTAGTTCCAAAAGCTGCCGATTCATTAGTAATTGGTTATTCAAATCAAGAAATTGAGGATTGTGAAACGTATCAAACCGATGTTTGGGGGCATTTTGTAAAGCAAGAATTATTTTACAATACTTCACAAATAGAAAAACGAAAATATTTAGAAGCTCGTCCTCATACTTTCGAAATTGGGCAAGAATGTCCTGGGCGAATTGCTCAATGGTTGGGTTGGCAAATAGTGAGAGCTTATATGAAACAAAATCCTGAGGTTACCTTACCAGAGCTTATGAAAATGACAAATCATAAAGAGATTTTTGAGCAATCAAAATATCGTCCGAAACAGAAAGAATAATTTAAAAGAATAATTTTATCTACTTTGTTAGTGTTTTTCCTCTAAAATTAAGTCTTTAAACTCAATTTTAGAGGAATTTTTCTTTGACAGATGTGAGTAAATCTATTAAGTATTGAATTGATTCCCTAATTTTCCTTAAAAACAAAAAGCAATATGCAACGCTTGTAAGTTATTTGTAGTCTAAAAGACAAATTAACTAAAAATAAAATTCTAATAGAATTTTATAGAACTCTGCCCCCATCTTTAATTCAACTAAAATAAACTAACTCAATGCGTTATTTTTCAACTCTACTACTGTTTTCTTTGTACCTACTGTTTTCATTTGATTCAAATGCAGCTCGTGTTTTTGGAAAAGCAACTTCATCAGATGGCGAATCAATGCCATTTTTGACAGTTTATGAAGAAGGAACAACCTACGGAACAACGACAAATCAAGAAGGAAGTTATTTTTTAGAATTAGAAGAAGGAACACATCAAATAGTTTTTCGCTATGTTGGTTTTCAATCTCAAACGCATACAGTTGTTATAAAAAATGGAAAAAATGTTGAGTTAAATGTAGTAATGCAGACTTCTACACAAGGCTTAAAAGAAGTTGTGGTTACACCCAACGGAGAAGACCCGGCGTATGCTGTAATTCGTGCAGCACAGAAAAAAAGAGAGTTTTACAGAACTCAAAATAAAGCCTTTTCGTGTGATGTCTATATAAAAAATGTTCAGAAACTAGATGAATTTAAAGTTCCCAAACTTTTAGAAAATGATGATATAGAAGAGTTTCGCAAGGAATGGGAAAAAAATAAAATTGTTTATTTTTCTGAATCTGTTTCAAAGTATTATTTTCTTGCTCCAAATAAACGAAAAGAAGTAGTTATTTCTTCAAAAGTAAGTGGTGATAGAGGTGGTTTTTCTTGGAATAGTGCGCTTTATTTGAGTTTTGATATTTACGAAAATACTATTGACGCACCTATTGGTGACCGTCCTTTTGTTTCGCCGATTGCAGCAGGTGCGATGCTTTATTATGAATATCAACACGAAGGCGAATTTATGGATAAAGGTGTAAATGTTCATAAAATTCGTGTTTTTCCTCGTTCAAAAGGACAACCTTTATTTGGTGGAGTAATTTATATTCAAGATAGTACATGGCGAGTTCATAGTACAGATTTAGAGGTTTCGAAAGATGTAGGATTAGAATTTATTGATAAACTTAGCATCAAACAAACATTTGTACCTGTCTCAAAAAATAAGGCTGATGACATTTGGCTATGTAGCACACAGGCTTTTTCTTTTAATTATTCGATTGCGATGATGGGCGCAAAAGTAGTCGGACATGGAGATTATACAGGAAGTTTCTCAAATTATGATGTAACTCCAAACTTTACAAAAGCACAATTACAAGCCGATACAAAAGGGCAAACACTACCGAGTCTTGCATTATCCAAAAAAGATAAAAAGAAAATAATTGAGCCTAAAAAAGAAAAGTTAGAGAAGCAAACAGAACAAAAAAATCAAACAGAAGTAGAGGATAAAACTGAAACGACAACAGAAAATTTAGCTCAAAATACAGAAAAAGATTCTCTTTCCAGTCTGAAAAATGATTTAGAAGCAATGGTTTTGGAACGTAAATTTTTCAATAAAGAAGTTTCTATTGTTTCAGATAGTTCTAATCTGAAAAGTGCAGAATATTGGGAAAAGATGCGTCCAGTTCCTCTCACAGAAGAAGAGTCTGGGCATTATGTTAGGAGTGATAGTGTAGAAAAAGCACACAACGACCCTATTTATTTGGATTCGCTGGATAGAAAAGCAAATAAATTTAAAATTCTTGATTTGCTTACAGGCTATACTTACCGAAACCGAAAACGAGAATTGACTTTTAATTTCGTACCAATTACTCAAAATATTCAAGCTAACACAGTTGAAGGATATGTTTTGAATGCTGGCGTAAATTTAAGAAAATTTAGAGAGCGAAATTTTAGCACGACACAAGTGGGTTTGGATGGTCGTTATGGATTTAACAGTAATAAATTTTATGCAAAAGGAAACTTCCTTCATCGTTTTAATCAGACTAATAGTGCTTATGTTTATTTTCAAGGTGGAAGTTTTGTAGAACAGTTTGATACGGATGCTATTTCGCCTTTTGTAAATGGAATTTATACTCTTTTTAGAGAAGAAAATTATCAAAAATTGTTTGAAAAGCGTTTTGTTCAAGCTAGTACAGGCGCACGTATTTTTGATGGTGCATTTTTTCGTTTGCAGGGTGCTTTTGAACAGCGCATTCCTCTTCAAAATTCAAATCCAACACTAAAACCTTATTTTAATAGAGATGAAATAGAATTTACGCCTAACTTACCAACAGATTTTGATGGAAATAATGTGTTTTTTGAAAAACACAATGCTTTTATTTTAAAGGCACAACTTCGTTATCGAATTGGAGAAAAGTATATCTTGCGTCCAAAACAAAGAATTACGATAGAGAGTAATTACCCAACTTTTACACTTACATACTCACAAGGAATTCCGACTATTTTTGATAGTAAAACTGATTTTGGTCAGCTTAATTTAAATATTAAAGATGATGTTAGTTTGGGTGTTGTGGGTTCGTTGGATTATGAAGCACAAGCAGGAACTTTTTTATGGAATAATTATACTTCTTTTGCTGATAATTTTCATTTCCAAACTTCTCCGATTTTACTTTCTCAGTCTCGTTTACGTCAATTTCTCTTATTGCCGTATTACCAATACAGCACAACAGATAATTTTGCCGAATTTCATGCAGAACATCATTTTAATGGATATATTATGAATCGAATTCCACTCATGAAAAAATTAAAATGGCAACTAGTGGCAGGAGCGCATTATCTTTATACACCAAATACGCCCAATTATACAGAAGTCAGTGTAGGTTTTGAGCGTATATTTAAAGTGCTGAGAGTGGATGCTGTTTGGGCTGTCAATCCAAGTTTACAAAATGAAATCAAAACAGGATTAGGCAAAAACTTTGGTCTTCGTTTGAGATTTGGGTTTTAAAATATTCTTCATCTATTTCAAGCATTGACGTTTGAAATAGATGAAAAATTAAAAAGCATTTTCAAAAAGTTCTTCTAAAGCTCCAGAAGATTCACAATCTATGCCTTTTCGTTTGCAAAAATCAGTTATCTTGACGTGGTGCATAGGAGACATAATCGCTTTTTTGACATTACAAAAGTCTGATTTATTGATAAGTCTTCTGTAAGCATATTTAGCAAAAACAACTTGCTCGTCAGGCATTTGGATAATATCTAAAATATCGATGAGTTGATAAACTGTAATACAATTTTTTGCAATCATTCTTTTTGCAATTTTTACTTTGTCATCTGCCATGTGTCCTTCCGAAATTGCAGTAATTACGTGTTCGAAATCTTCATCACTAATAGAGCTTTCTGAACAGGTAGATTGAGTTTCTAATATAGTTTCTTCTTCTGTTCTTTCTTTATGACTTTCTGTTTTTGATTGTTTACTTTTAGCAATTTGTATTTTTGAATCTCTTTTTTGAGTTTGTGATTGTTCATACAAAAGTTCGAAGTCTTTGTGTTCATCTTCATTTATCATTCCTTTTATTTTATGAAAAAGATGCTTTTCAGATGTTCTTCCGTAGGCAAAACGAGCAAACTCCATTCTATCATACTCATCTAAATAAGACAAAATAGAAGTAATTTGATAGACAGTTAAACATTTTTCTAGAGTTAATTCTTTTGCTGTTTCAAGTTTGTTCTCATCAAAGAAATTATCATCTATTAACTCTAACATTTTTTCAAGGTCAATATTACTAATTGGATTTTTACAGTTAGATGTCGATATATTTTTACCATCTAAAGTCAAATCTAAGCCAAGTTCTAGTCGTAGAGTTTCCTTATTTTCTTTTTCCAATTCTTGCTCATAAGAACTAGAACCACAACTAAAAAGTATTGTACAAACTAAAAGAACAAATACAAAATTGATATATTTCATGGAATAAAATGTAAAGTAGTTAAGCTAAAAATTTAAGATTTATTATATTGTACGTACGTTGTTAATGAATGGTTTGAGTTTGCTTGCTTATTTTTTAGTTTTTTTTATTAAATCGATGCAACAAAAAAAGCTAACCTAATGTAAAATTAGCTTAGCTTTTAAAAGGTTTTTTTAGAAATAAAAAATAAATTATCCTTGCATTACGTTATTTCTCTCAAATAAATATTGAATAATTCCTTCTCTTAGACCAACTTTAGGAACTATAATTTCTTTTATATTAGCTGCTTTCATCACTTTGAGATAAATCTCAGTTGCAGGAATAATAACATCAGCTCTATCATCATTTAAACCAAAATCTCTAATTCGTTCTTGATAATTTCTTTTCTTGAGTTCCTTATACAAACGCTCTATTTCTTTAATAGTCAGCGATTTGCCACTCTTTGAGTTTTTAGAAAGGTCATAGAGCTTGTTGATATTTCCTCCTGTTCCAACTGCATTTACATTGGTAGAAAGAGGTTTTATTGCTTTCTGAATCCACTCTTTCAGTACTTTGTTTTCATTTTCAAGATATTCTTTGGTAGCCGTTTTTTTATCTGTTGTAATCGAACGTACTGAACCCATATCAAAAGAATGTGCATCTATTTTTTCGAAGTTATGATAAATATTTACTTCTGTACTTCCTCCTCCCACATCAATATGTACGAAGTTATCTGTCGAAACATAGCTCAAAATTGATTTATTAATCAGTTCGGCTTCCATATCTCCACTAATAATATTTATTGGAATTCCTACTTCTTCTTTGACTCGTTCCACAAGTTGCTGCCCATTTTTGGCTTCTCTCATGGCAGAGGTGGCACATGCCATATAATCATTGACTTCAAAAACATCCATTACATTTTTGAAAACATGCATTACTTCTAGAAATTTTGCTTCATTTTTAGGACTAATCTCGTGAGAAAGGCTAAAAACATCCGTTCCTAAGCGAAGAGGAAAACGAATTTGTTCGATTCTTTTAAAACTAGGAAATCCATCTTTTTCAGAAAAACGAACTCTACTAATATGCAAACGAAGTGCATTTGAGCCAATATCTATGGCTGCCAAACGCAAATCTTGTGGGGAGGTATCAATCATAGTTCAAAGAAAATAGATTTTAAGGGTTTTTGCTAATTATTTTTTGAAGATTAGTAATTATTTTGACTTTTCTGACTCTTATATAACTCATTTATTTATTCTTTCGAAAGAGAAATAGCATCACTTTCTCTTTTGAGAATAATAGGAATTGGTTCAGGTTTATACATCTTAATTTCTTGAATATTGGCAGGAAGACCAAATTTGTTTTCAAGAAGAAAGTTTTTGACAGTTCGCATAATTTCCGTTTTGGTTTCTAAAGCTGAAACTTTATAATCTAAGGTATTTACCCAAAACATCACTTTCAAATTGACTGTACTTGCTGCAAATTCGTCTATTAAAACAAGCGTTTTTTCATTCTTCAATACTTCTGGATTTGCATTTACAATTTCTGTAATTCCTCTAATTGCTTCTTTTATATCATCATCATAATCAATTCCTATCAAAAAATCTAAACGTAAAAAACCATCTTGAGTATGATTATATACCTCATTTGTGATTACCAAAATATTGGGAATATAAACATCTCTTCCATCAAAAGTTTTCATTTGTGTTGTTCTAAAATTGAGGGCTGTTATTTTTCCCATATTTCCTTCAACAGTTACAGTATCGCCCAAATTAAAAGGACGGTCAAAAACTAAGATTACTCCTGCTAAAAAGTTTTCTCCAATTTCTTTGAAGGCAAAACCTAAAACTACTGCACCTACTCCTGCACCTGCTAAAAGTCCTCCAGCAATCCCTGTAAGTCCCATTGTATGTAAACCTAGAATAATTCCTGCTAAAATAAGTAAGAATTTTACCAGCTTCACAACATAATCAACAACCAATTTATTCTCTGCTTTTTGCATCATTCTTTTACGGAAAAGTTTCGTAACTCCGATAGCAATGAGAATAAAAACAGTTGTCACAATAATAGAAAGGGCAATTCTGGGAACACTTTCAACGAGTATATGCCAATAAGAAGTTAGTTTTTCTTGTATTTCTTGAGCTGCATCCATGTAGTAGAGTAGTAAAAGTATAAGATTAAAAAATAGAATTTCTTTAGAAATAAAAAAACTAAACAGCTCTTTTAAGTAGATTGTTTGACTTAATATTTTCTGTGAGCAGATTTTGAAGATGTAAACAAAAAGATGTATTTTTGGAAAGACGTTATTTAAATCTTCTTTATTTAGAACTTCCACTCAAAATTTACTCTTATGAAAACGACTCATTCAACATCTATTCAAATCGTTATTTTTTCAATTCTATTGTTTTGTGTAGGTCTTTTTTCTTGTCAGTCAAATACCAACTCTAACACAAATATGACAGAAGCAAATGCAACTGAAAATCAAGAAATCAGAATTGCAGATGAAAAAAAGAAGACAGAAATTACCTTTATGATTTCCAATGTAGAAGATGATATTAATGGAAATGAAAGTACAATTACAGCAGTTATAAATGGAAAAAATATAGAAGTTACTAGAGCAACAAATTGTAATGCAGTAGAAAAAGAAGAGTATGAATCTATGAAAGTTCCGACTGAGGCAACTTGGGCGTGTAAATGTTGGTGGGCAGGTGCAGGCGAAAATTTTTATGCTATTAAAAAAGATAATAAAGTAGATTTTTATGGAAAAGAAGTGTATGAAGAAATGGAAGAAGAATATGATAAATGGGAACTTATCAAAACATTAGAATAATTTTATAACAAATGGGTATTAAATAATTATGGAAATTTATCTTATTCGTCATACCACCCCAAAAATAGAAAAAGGAGTTTGTTATGGTTTTTCAGATTTAGAAGTTGCTGACTCTTATGGGGAAGAATTGAATATTTTATCAGAAAAATTAATTCATAGACTTCAAAAACAGTATTTGAAAAATAAAGAGCCATCAAAGAAAGAAGAAATAGTAATTTATACAAGCCCACTACAACGCTGTTCTGTTTTAGCTAAAGATTTGAAAAATAATATTCAGAATTATTTTGATTTCAAAGTGAAAAAGGATGATAGTTTGAAAGAAATGAATTTTGGGGATTGGGAACTCAAAAAATGGGACGAAATAAATGAAAATCAATTAAAAATCTGGACAAATAATTTTGTAATAGAGTTTGTCCCTAATGGAGAAAGTTTTGAGGTCTTGAATGAACGTGTAATTGATTTTTGGCAAAAAAATGTAAAACCTCAAAGGGACAAAATTGCTTTTATTGTTTGTCATGCAGGAGTTATTCGCTCTATTTTATGTCATGCTTTACAAATCCCTCTTCAAAATGCTTTTTCTGTTTCTATTGATTATGGAAGTATTAGTAAATTGAAAGTGTTCGAAACACACATACAAATAGATTTTCTGAATGGGTAGTTTTTTGTTTTAATTGAATAGTTTTCGCTTTTTTTTAAAAACTTTTTTCCTCCTATACAATCTTGCCGTTGTTGGTGTCTCCACCCATAACAATATTTCCAATGTCCTATACTTTAGATTTAGATATAAATTATTTTTTTTACTGTTCTTGTAATTAAAAGAGAATTGGATTTTAAACTTTAAAACCTAATACTGTTATATCATCACGTTGTTCTATTTTTCCTTGATGAATATCTAAAGCCTGTTCAATTTGATGACATTGTTCTTCCATTTTTAGAGTTATATTTTGTTCTATTAATTGCCACAAATTAGGAGTTCCAAACTTTTCCCCTTTTTTATTAGATTGATCTACAAAACCATCAGTAGTTAGATAGACGTTTGTTCCTTTTTCTAAAACAAGTTCATTATTTTCGAAAGGTTTGCCTTTAGTACGATTTGAACCTATCGAACGGCGTGTTCCAGAAATAGTTGCTAAAGACGAATCAGGTAAAGAATACCAAAGTGGTCGTTTTGCACCTGCAAAACTGAGTTTGGTAGTCTCATCTTCACTTATTTGTAGTGTACAAATAGCTGCGTCCATTCCATCTTTATTAGTTTGTTCGCCAGTTTGAAGGGAACTTTTAAGTATTTCATCTAAATTTTCAAGTATTTGTGCAGGGTTTGTAATGTGTTTTTCATTTATTATTTCATGTAAAAAGGTGTTTCCAATAAGCGACATAAAAGCACCTGGCACTCCATGTCCTGTACAATCTACTATAGCAATGACTATTTTTTTTGTATTTGTATCTTTATCGAAAATGGTTGTAAACCAATAAAAATCCCCTGAAACAATGTCTTTCGGACGATAAAGAATGAAAAAATCTTTTATAGTTTGTTTTATAAGTTTTTTTGAAGGTAAAATGGCTGCTTGTATTGTTCTAGCATATCGAATGGAGTCTGTAATATGTTGATTTTTTTCATTAATAGTTGCATACGATTGAGCATTAGAAACAGCAATGGCAGCATAAGAAGCTAAAGAACGCAAAATAGTAAAATGATTAGTTTGGTAAGCGTCTTTAGAAAAACTTTGAACAGTTAGTACCCCAATAGATTTTTCTTGTACTATTAAAGGTATATAAATCAATGATTGAGGAAGTTCCCCTACTTCTACCTCTTGAGTATGAGAAGCAGGAAAATTTTTTTCAAAATTATTTGTAGAAATTTCTTTTTGTTGTAAAAAACATTGAACAGCTAGTTTTTGAGTGTCTTCTAATGAGTCAGAATTAAAAGGAAGTATTTGACCTTTTTCTACAAAACCTCTAAAGTCAATCTGTTGGCGATAAGAATTAAAAACTCCTATTCCAAATCCTTCTGCTGGCATTAAGCTGTTTACACTTGAATAAAGCATGCTAATAAGCTCTGTTAAATCTAGTGTAGCTGTAATCTGTTGTCCTATATCTGCAAGTGTTTGAATATTTTGATATGATTTTTCTAATTCTTCTTTCTGAATTTCAATATTTTGTTTTTGCATCAAAACTTCTTCTTTCTGCTGTTCTAATTCACTATTGGCAAGCTGAAGCTCAGATGTCCTTTCTTTTACAGTTTCTTCTAGCTTTTGATTTTTATATTTTAATCTTCTTGTATTATAACGGATACCTCCATATATCATAATAGAAATAAATAATGAACCAAAAATAAAATATAAAATAAAAGCTAAAGGTGTTTTATAAAAAGGAGGTTTGATTGTAAAATCATATTTTGTGAGTCTACTTTTTGTATCGTAGGTATTTTTTGCTTCTACTTCAAACGAATATTTTCCAGCATTTAGGTTAGTATATTCCTTTTTCGTTTCTGTTGTCCATTCTGACCATTTTTTGTCATAACCATTTAATCTATATCTAAAGACTGTATTTTGTTCATCTAACGAATTATTTGAGCTATAAAAAAAAGTGAGTGAATTTTGATCATAATTTAATACTGGGTTATTATTTTTTTCTGTATAATTTTCAATGAAAAGTAGAGAATCAGCTTGCATTATTTTTCGGATAAATACATTAAACTCTGCTTTCTGATAACTTTCACTTTTTACATCTAAATAGAATAACCCTTCAGATGTTCCTATGGCTATTTTACCTGTTTCACTTATCGTTCCCCCTGCATTTATAAATATATAAATAGAAATAGAATTATCTGTAAGTCTGTTAGTAGGTAGTTTTTTTGAAGTATTATTTTTTGTATTGAACAAATAATAATCTGTTTTGTCTATTCCCCCTATTCTTAGTACAATATTTTCATTATCTATATCATTTATTTCTACTACATATTCGCTATCTTTTACTAATTTACTGATAGTTTGATGTATTTCAAAGGTATTATTTTTCCATACATAAACTAATGAATCTGTAGCAACATAAATTTTGTTGTCATGTTTTTCTAGGTTATGTACGGTATGATTAAACTCTATACTTTTTTCTTCTAATGTGTCTTTTTCTTGATAAATATGTAATTTATCTTCTCCATCAATTGCAAATAATAAATCATCTTGAGCTTCTAAACCTAATATTGTTAAATTAGAAACTACTTGTTTTAAAATGCCTTTTTTCTTTGGTAAAAAGTCTAACTTATAGATTCCTTTACTATTTGAAAGTCCTATGTACATCCTATTGGATATATTGGGAGATGTAATGAAATGGTTGATAGAACTCTCTGTACTTTCCAACTCACTCCAAGATGTTTTTGTGATTTGATTAATTCCTACGTTAGTAGCTGCTAAAAATAAAGAATCATCATCTAAAGACAATGTCTTCATGATCCATGTTTGATATGAGTTTCCTTTTAAAGGAAGAAAATAGTTTTGTTCTGTGTCATAATAAAAAACACCATTTGTAGAACTTATATAGAATTGGTTATTGTATGTAGTTGCATCAGTCACAATACCTGATATTCCTCTGTCCTCGCCATATTTAGTAAATGGAGAACCTATTTCTAGTTTAGACATTCCCTTTGCAAGAGCTACCCACGCATTTTGTTGACTATCAAATTCCATTTCATACACTTTATCAGCTAATCCTTCAGCTTGTGAAAACTGGAATAATTTTTTACCTGATGAATTTATACAAATGAGTCCATATCGAAGGGTAGATATGTAATAATTACCATCTTTTCCCATTGTGCCATTGTACATAGAATTAATTTCATTCTCTGTCAATTGTGTTTCGAAAACCCTAAATTGATTTGTGTTAGGCGTATAGATAAGAAGAGAAGAGGCTTTTATTCCTACTAATATTTCATCATTTTCTGTTTTCTCTATTGGATTTGAATAAGGAAGTAAAAAGCTAATACCATTATTGACTATCAAATCATCGTTAGTAATAAGTTTTAATTTATCGCCTTCTAATTTTCTCAAGCCAAAACCCTTATCCAATATATAGACTTCATCATTTACATAATAAACGGAGTAAAAAGCCTTTCCTTTTGTTAGCCATTTATTAATTTTTCCATCTTTATAACGAAATATATATTTATCGGTGACAAAAAAAGTACCTTTAGAAGTAGATTTTACTTTCCAGACTTCTCCAAAGTTTCGTTCTTCTTCTTCTAGTAACTCAATAAGAGAGACAAATTCTAATTTCCCTGTTGAATCAGCTTCTAGCTTACCTATTTGATTAATAGCACCAATAAATACATCTCCTTTATCATTAATATCTAATGTCCTGACAAAACTTACTTTAGGGATTTCAATAGTACGCCATTTTTTTCCATCAAACTGTAAAACTCCTGATGTGTTAGCAAAATAGATAATTCCCTTTTTGTCTATTTTGACAGATAAATTTACTACCCCCGCTTGATATTCTTTGGGAGAATAAAAACGGGTAAAAGGCATTGCATTAAAGCCTATATCAGTCTGTGCATAGGTTTTATTATAGTTTAGGGAAGCTAAAAGGGGAAGTGAAATTATAATAAACTTAAAAAAAGAATGAAAATGGGGTACTTTTATCATAAAATAAAAAGGTGCATAAAAAGGAGAATTTTATCTACCTCCAAACTACATAAAATTAGTTAAATTTCCAATTTATTTGAGTAGGTTTTTTTCTGTCTTTGCAAGGTTAAAATATTGCTATGTCCAAAAAACGGGATGGAGTTATTTTACCTTTTTTATTAAATTTTTTATTCTTGGTGCAACCTTTTCAAAACATTCGGTATCTAATTAAGCAAGAAACAAAAACAACTTAATCTGACGTATTTTTTTGAAAAATATAAATACGCATTCAACCTTTTTTATGAAATAATTTTATGTTCGGATTTCTTCGCAATAAAGAACGCTCTACTCAAGATTTATCAGAAAGCGAACTGATAGAAGCCTGTAAAAATGGCAGTAGTAAAGCTCAAAAACAACTTTATGAACAGCATTCTGGCAAAATGTTCGGTGTCGCTTTGCGTTATGTAGGCAATCATCATGAAGCCGAAGATGTGCTAGTGTCTGCTTTTATGAAAGTGTTCGAACATTTAGATAGCTTTAAAGGCGAAGGAAGTTTTGAAGGTTGGATTAGAAGAATTGTCAGTAATGAAGCTCTAGGGCTTATCCGAAAACGCAAAAAAGTGTTTATGGAAGAAATAGAAAATGCAGATTATAAAGGAAAAAATAATCCAGCTTCTACAACTTTAGAAACCAATGATTTGCTCACTTTAGTAAGACAATTACCTGACGGATACCGAACTGTTTTTAATATGTACGCCATTGAAGGATTTTCACATAAAGAAATTGCCGAAGAATTGGGTATTTCTGAAAATACGTCAAAATCTCAACTTAGCAGAGCAAGAGCATTACTAAAAAAATGGTTGGAACAAATAGATAATAACACAACTCAAAATAATCAATCTGTTCAAAGTTTTGTGCTTTAAATTGCTCAAACGGATGACAGAAATAAAAATACAACAATAAAAAATTAGTCTTTTACATAAGGTTTTCAAAACACCTTTTAACTAATATAAGTCCTATGGACAATCAAAAAAATAATTTTTCTGGAAATGATTCTGATTTAGATCTTCTTTTTAGAGAAGCTCTGCAAAATCATGCTGTTCCTACCGAAGACCATATTTGGAGAAGAGTTCAGCACGGGTTAGCAGATAAAAAAGAAGAAACTTTAACTCCCATTACAAAAACAATTACAAAACGCTCTTACCTTCCTATCTGGTCAGCTGTAAGTGGTGTAGCTGCATCACTTTTGATTTGGGCTGTCTTTTTTACCCCTTCTGATTCAAACAATATAAATACAAATAGTATTGCAGATTCTGATAAAGCAGAAATTGTAACAGATTTTGATAAAACAGAAGGTATAGCGTCTGTTAATTCCTCATTAAAAGAGTTAGAAAAAAATAATGAGAAAATTCAACATACAGAAGCAACCTCTTCAAATGTAGTCGCATCTAAGAAGCAACAAATACCCCCAACAATTAATAAAATAAATACTGTTTCTAAAACTCAAAAGATAAAAGGAATTATTCCTCAAAATCATATTGAAAAAGCAGTAGCTAGTCTTGAAAAAGACCAAACTAAAATCAAGAATCACAACTCACAGGATAAAATGAATACTAAAGCATTCACAAATCCAAGTACACACATTTCAGAGAATGTTTGGGCAAGTGATTTTGTAGTTCATAATTCAAATTCATCTCTTAAAAAAGAAAAGCAAAATTCAGATATTCACAGGTTAAATGTTGATAATCAGACTGTTGCCATTACTATTAAGGTAGGGAAGAACGAAAATATGATGAATGCTACAAGTCAAGCAACAGGATTTGATACAAATCAGAATCCTTCACAGTTTGATAAAGCAAAAACGGTATTGAAAGAAGTTTGGAATTTGAAATCTGGCAAAAAAGTTAATTTACAAAATATACTTCCGAATAATGAAAATGAAAAAGCAACCCAAAAAACAACTACTAATCAATCCGATCAGAACAATGAAACGCAAGCAGATTAATTCGTTTAGTTCTACTTTAAAGAGAACCTCTCTATGGGTTTTATTAGTTGGAATATTTACACTCTCTAGTGTTTCATTCTCTTCTGCTCAATCTCAAGCTGACACTGTACTTATTGATTTTGGTGATAGTAGTAAGGTAACTGTCTATATTCAGAATCCAAAAGATGCAAAAGAAATTCGTAATCTTGACTGGAATCTGATTATGGAAAGAACAGCCAATTATCTTGAAGAAGCACATCAAAATAATGGTAAAATCGAAACAACAAGTGAAGAAGAAACTGAAATTGAAGTGGATTCTCAAGATAAAGAAGATTCTTTTGAAGTAGAAGAAAAGACCAAAACACGGACTATCATTATTGGTTCAAGAGGAATTCGTATAGAAAGAGATGATGATGACAAAGATGACAAAAATACTTTTTGGACAAGAACTCGTCATCAAATTCCAATTGATTTTGGATTGAATAACTACTTTCAAAATGGAAATTTTGGGGAAACACCAACAGGAAAACCATACGAATTACGCTCTTGGGGTTCTCGCTACTTTGCTTTCGGAACAATGTTCAAAACTCAAATTGGTGGAAAGAAAAGTCCTCTTTTAGTACAATATGGCTTAGAAGCATCTTGGAACAATTTTATGTTTTCAGGAGATAATTATGCCTTAGAAACAAGAGATGGAGTGGAGTTTCCTGAATATGAAAGTTCTTTGGATAAGTCAAAACTAACTGCTGCTTATGTTAATATTCCTCTCATGATTCATTTGGATTTTGCAGAAAATAATAAGAGAGGTTTAAAATTAGCATTTGGTGGTTATGCAGGATATAGAGTGGGAAGTTATACCAAAATTGTTTATCACGAAAGTGGTGACCGTCAGAAAGATAAAGAGCACTCTAACTTTCGTTTAAACGATTGGAGATATGGTGTAAGAGCTGAAATTGGAATTGGAGAAGATAAATTTGATAGTGGACTTCGTCTTTTCTTTAATTATGACATCAATACGCTTTTTACAGAAAACTCTGATTTACCAAAACTAAATGCTTTTAGCTTTGGAGTAAGACTTTAAAAAACCATTTTATGAAGTTAGAATTAAAAACAAGGTAGATTTTAGAATTGTATTTTTAAAATTTTGTATTTCTCTCTAACTTCTAAAATCTAAATTTATTAAAAACCAGCTATAAATTAAATAATCGAACAAATATCTCTTCCAATTAATTAAAAATAAGCAATTACAATAATCTTGTAGTTGCTTATTTTTTTGTTTCTTACTTTACTTTGATGCTAGTAGTTTCTTAAATTTGTACTCTTTACTGACGTAATTAAAAAACGAAACCCATAAAGTTAGTTATGGGAAATAAAACATGCTGTTTTACCACAATTAAAACTGTGGGTTTCGTTTATACAAGTAATTTACAGAAATTTGTAGTTGTTCGTATATGCAAATCATTTATTCAATTACAATGAAATCAAATTACCTTTTCCTTTTTCTGTTAGTGTTAATTATTTTCAACTCTTGTAAGACGAGTTTGCCATCTAATTCTAGCACTTCATTTTTTTCAAAAGAAGAACTAAAATTGATTTATGAGCAAGATTCTAGTCAAGCGATGCGTGTTTGGAAAATTACCAATAAAGAGGATTCTATATTTTTGAGAAAGAATTGTCAAGAAGTAAAATTTAACCCCACAGACACAACAATTCATTATTTTGTACACCGACTTTTCAAAACTGTTCGTCATCCTAGTTCGATGGGTGTGGGAATTGCTGCGCCACAAGTAGGCATAAATAAACGCATTATTTGGGTCAAACGTTTTGATAAAGAGGAAGAAGAAATGCCTTTTGAAGTCTATATCAATCCAAAAATCATCAAATATGGTGAAGAAGTAAAAGAAACAATGGAAGGTTGTCTTTCTATTCCAGACCGTAGAGAAAAAGTAATTCGTCCAGACAAAACAACGATTGAATACCAAACTTTAGACGGAAAAGTGCATCAAGAAATTGTCTATGGTTTTACTTCTGTTATCTTTCAACACGAAATAGATCACCTTGATGGAATATTGTATTTAGACCATTTGAAGAATGAGTGAGGTCGATTACTAAAATTAATATGCTTTACTTTAGAACATAATCTTGAATCTTAATGATTTTCTTTATATGATTGAAGAACATTTTAAAGAAAGAAATTAAAAACTACAATAAACTAGTCAATGAATGAGAATCCACTCAAAAAATATCATTTACACAAAGACAATTATTCTAAATTGCAACTTGATATTAATGCCTCCAAACTATATTGTGAAAAAAATATACAACATTGCTTTAAGCCACATGTACATACTTTTTTTCAAGTGATTTGGTTTAAAAATAAAGGAAAGCATTTTGTGGATTATGTGGAATATTTACATCCTAAAAATTCTATTTTTTTCATTTCGGAAGGACAAGTACATTATTTTTGTAAAGATTCTGAAAATGATGGTTATCTATTTCATTTTAATGATTTTTTTCTAAATAAAGAAGAAAAAGACTCTTTTAATCTAATTCAATATAAAATTTTCAATGAGTCAGGACAACCATTCATAATTCTTTCAGAAGATAAGATACATGATTTTGAATATCTGACAAAGAAGTTAATTAATGAAATAGAAACTAAAAAGCGAGGTTATAAAGAGCAAATTTATCATTACTTTCAAGTGTTTTTACTAAATCTTGAAAGACTGAAATGGTCACAGTCAGACCAAGAGATAGATTTGAATGACTTAAAAATAGATTATAATTTTGAGCTAGTAATGCGCTTCAAAAAAATGGTTATAGAGTCTAAAAATGAGTTTAAAACAGTCTCCTATTTTAGTGAGTCATTAGGAATTAGTGATAAAACACTGACAAATATTTCAAAAAAATATCTTCATGAAACACCTGCTAATTTTATCCATAAAAGAAAGATACTAGAAGCCAAACGTTTACTTTCAAATACAAATTTGAGTATAAAAGAAATTGGGTATCAATTAGGGTTTGAAGAAGCTACTTATTTCACTAAATATTTTAAGAAGCACTCTTCTCTTACTCCAAAAGAATTTCAAAAGCAATTTCTGTAATTTATCATTCCTTTTCCCTAATTTACCATTTTCTCTGCACTGAAAGCCTCAACTTTGTGTCATATTATTAACCATTAAATCAATTCAAATATGACAAAGCAAGCAATTATAGTAGGTGGAACAACAGGAATGGGTAGAAGTACAGCAGAACTATTGTTAAAAGATGGAAACGAAGTTATCATTATTGGCAGACCTGACAAACAACTAGACCAAACCATCAAAGAATTATCAAAATTAGGAAGTGTAAAAGGTGTAGAGTTAGATTTATCAGACTTTGAAAAAGTAACTGGTTTTTCAAAAAATATTTCTAGCCTGTATCCAAACTTAAAATACTTAGTCAATGCAGCAGGTTATTTTAGTCCAAAGCCATTTTTAGAGCATCAAGAAGAAGATTATGAGATTTATCATAATTTTAATAAAGCCTTTTTCTTTATTACTCAATCAGTAGCTCAAGTAATGGCAAAAAATGGAGAAGGCTCTATCGTAAATATTGGTTCTATGTGGGCAAGACAAGCAATTAAAGCTACTCCCTCTTCAGCTTACTCAATGGCAAAAGCAGGTTTGCATAGCTTCACACAACACTTGGCAATGGAATTAGCTGATCATAACATACGAGTAAATGCTGTTTCACCTGCTGTTGTAGTGACACCTATTTATGGTGCATTTATGGAAAAAGATAAAATTGAAGAAAATTTGCAAGGTTTTAATGGATTCCACCCTATTGGAAGAGTTGGCAGACCAGAGGAAGTTGCTCAAACCATTTATTTTTTACTTATAGATAAAAGTTCTTGGGTTACAGGAGCTATTTGGGATATTGATGGTGGAGTTATGGCAGGAAGAAATTAATAATGTTTAAATTTTTATGTTCAATTAAAAAACTTTATAAGTAGTTTTTATCAAAGTAAATTCTGACAATAGTTAAAGTAAAATTTAAACCATTGATAAACTTTAAACAGATTCAATGATTTTTTGAATTGAAAAACTAGTTTTTCCAAAAGAAATAAACTAAAAAAGAAAAATTTCTAACTTGACTTGTAACCTTGAAATGAGTGTTTTTATAATTTGAATATAAGAATATCCTTTGTTGTTGGTGTCCTTATCAACGATATTTTCAATAATTCTATTTCTAAGATTATTATTTTATCAAAATAAAAGGTATTTTTGTCTATATCATTTTTTACACTCACAAAAAATCAATATACAGACTATGAGCGTACTTGTAAATAAAGATTCTAGAATTATTGTTCAAGGTTTTACTGGAAAAGAAGGTTCTTTTCATGCTGAACAAATGATCGAATACGGAACAAATGTAGTAGGTGGAGTTACACCTGGAAAAGGTGGAACTACTCACTTAGGTTTGCCTGTTTTCAATACAGTTCTTGATGCAGTAGAAGGTGCAAAAGCTGATACTTCAATTATTTTTGTTCCACCTGCATTTGCTGCCGATGCTATCATGGAAGCTGCTGATGCTGGAATTAAAGTAATTATTGCTATTACAGAAGGAATTCCTGTTCAGGATATGGTAAAAGCAAAGGCGTATGTAATGGACAAACAAGATTGTCGTTTGGTAGGTCCTAACTGCCCAGGAGTAATTACACCAGAAGAAGCAAAAGTAGGTATTATGCCTGGTTTTGTATTCAAAAAAGGTAAAATTGGAATCGTTTCTAAGTCTGGAACATTGACTTACGAAGCTGCTGACCAAGTAGTAAAAGCAGGTTTAGGTATTTCTACTGCAATCGGAATCGGTGGAGACCCAATCATCGGAACAACTACAAAAGAAGCTGTAGAACTTTTAATGAATGACGATGAGACAGAAGCAATTATCATGATTGGTGAAATTGGAGGAAACTTAGAAGCAAATGCTGCTCGTTGGATTAAAGAAACAGGAAACAAAAAACCAGTTGTTGGTTTTATCGCTGGACAAACAGCTCCAAAAGGAAAACGTATGGGACACGCAGGTGCAATTATCGGAGGTGCAGATGATACAGCCGAAGCAAAAATGCGTATTATGCGTGAATGTGGAATCCATGTAGTAGATTCTCCTGCGAATATTGGACTTACAATGAAACAAGTTTTGGAAACAGCGAATGCTTAGTTTTTAAAAAATTATTTTATTAAAAAAATGGATTCAAACTTTAATGCTTGAATCCATTTTTTTTATTTTATACGCAATTTTGATGTAATTTTGCATTTTATAGATTTTATCAAAAAATATTCTTATATGTGTACGCTTACTTTTGTTCCTTTAGAAAACAATAATTTCCTTCTCACTTCTAGCCGAGACGAGCAAAAAACTCGCAAAAATTCAGAATTGCCTTCTTTTACAAAGTTAAATAATAAACAAATTCTTCGTCCTGTTGATGGCGATGCAGGAGGCTCTTGGATTGGAATAACTCAAACAGGTCGTACACTTTGTCTTTTGAATGGTGCTTTTCAGAAACATGTCAGAAATACGCCTTACAGAAAAAGTAGAGGAATTATTTTGATGGAACTTTTGGCTATGGATTCTGAAAATGAGATTGAAAATTATAATTTTGATAAAATAGAATCCTTTACATTGATTTGGATAGAGAAAAAAAATAATGCTGTTTCGCTCACAGAATATCGCTGGGTAGAAGAAGAAAATAAACTATACAAAAAGAATGTAGATACAAAATATGCTTATATTTGGTCTTCAGCAACGCTTTATACTTCTGAAATAGCAGAAAAACGAGAAGAATGGTTTGAAGAGTGGACAGAGTTTTATCTAAAAAAAGGACAAAAAATAGATACGATTTCTCAAATTCTATGGCATTTTCATGTAAAAGGGGGCGAAAAACAAAATGCAACTCCTAGAGAACAAATTTTGATGCAAGACCCACATGGAGGAACAGTCAGTTTGACACAAATTATTTCTTACTTTAACTCAAAATCTACAAAAGATAAGCTCACAATGAAGCATTACAATCTAAATACACTAAAAAGTAGTTTTGATGAAATGTTAGTAAAATAGAATATACAGTTTATAAAAATTAATTTTAAATAAAAGAATTATTTAATTCTTAGCTTAAGAATGAGAATTAAATAAATGCTTACTTTTGACTTATTAATTGATTATCAATTAATTAAAATCGTATTTTTTAATTTGTAATTAGCTTCGCTGCTTTGGCAGGTCGTAATTGTTTATTTTTTTATAAATTGAATGAGAAATAATTTATACCAAAAATATTTTTTTCTAGTTATATAGATTTAAACACAATCCTGCAATTATTTAGAGAACCTCAACATAGCAAAATGAAATTAACTATTCCTTTCCTATTTGTCATTATTTTATCAGTAAGTTTATTTTGTTCTTCTTGTCAGAGTGAAGAAGATAATTTTATTCCAAAACCGTTTGGTTATTTCAGAATTGAGCTTCCTGAAAAGAGTTATACAAAACTAGAAGGCGATTTTCCGTATTCTTTTGAGCATTCTAAATATGCCAAAGTTGTAAAAAACACAAGCCAAAACGCTGAAGAGTATTGGATTACTCTAAAATATGAACCGATAAGTGTAGCCGAAATTCATATTACCTATAAAGAAGTTAAAAATGAGCCTAAACTTTTTATGGAATATGTAAATGATGCTCACAAAATTACTTTTAATGAAATAAATACGGCTCGTTCGTCTGCCATTGACCAAGTAATTGATTCGAAAAATGGTAACGGAATTGTCTTTACAATTTCGGAAGGGGAAGTTCCTACTGTTTTTAATTATTGGGTTTCTGACTCTTCTACACATTTTTTGAGAGCAGCGATGTATGTTCCGACTTCTAGCCAAAATGATTCACTTGCTCCTATTTTGAAATATACAAAAGACGATATGATGCACATGTTGGAGACTTTTGAGTGGAAAAAGTAAGAAATTTAATCTATACAAATTATTATCTGATAAATTTAAAAACGTAAAATGTTAGACTTTTATCTAATAGAAGATTCTCACAAGATGCCTAAAAATCCACAAAATTTAAATTTTGCAGGAGGTTTGGATTTTAACATTTTTGAAAGATTACAGAGAAAAGGTGTTATTCCTAATAATTATGATTATTACTCAGATTTTCGGTGGGATTCGAATACAATAGACCAAATAATAGAAAAAGTCAAAGACAATACTGATCAAGATCAACAAATACTATTTGAGATTATTATGAAAGCTCATTTACAAGAGTCTGATTTAATAGCTTATTGTGATTAGTTAGAAATAGGTCAAAATGCTATAACAATTCCAAACCACAAAAGGTATTCAAGTGATAATTGTTTACTGAAAAACTGATAACTGAAAAAAATGAAGAAAATGATTTCCTTCGAAGAATTAGAACTTACCTTTAGCCGTTTTATAGATTTTGGAAAAGTATTAGATAAGCCTACACGTAAGTTTTTGGTGTTTTATCTCTATTCTATTTTGAAGGGAGACGGTAATAACAATGATTTAGGAATTGAGAATGAAGAGTTTCAAGCCTCTTATTTTTCTTATCTTAGAAAGACCTTAGACCGTATTTTTGAAAATCAAACTATCATCAAACTTGCCAAAGAAAATGAATCTTTGACGGGTCAAATAATAAATGATACGATAAAATGGATAAAAGATACCGATAAAAAAATAAATGCAAAAAATCCATTTCAAGAAGAACAAGATAAATTTGATGCATGGGCGCACAAACCTACACATTTGTATTTGACCGATTGGGATAATCTTATCAATTATATTTCTATTCGTTATGATAGAGAAGAGTTAGATGCAAATTTCTATACTCAAAAATTTAAAGACCTTATTCCTCAAAGCAAAGAATTTGTTTTATCAAAAGAATATGACCCACAAGCAGAGAAAAAGATTCCTTTAGATATTTTGATTGCTGACCTTTTGGGGCAATGGGATGCTTTGCTTACTGCAAAATGGCTAGAATTTCAAGCGCAATATTTGGAAGAAGCAAGTGAAGATTTTTCTCAAAAACTCTATCAAAAAGCTGATGATTTGGAAAAATTAGGTAAACTAATTTCTCCTTTTGCAATGGAAGTAGGGCGTTATTGGGATTTGTCTCAAGCTCTTTGGAAAAAAACAGGTTTTGAAGCACTAGAAAAGTATGCCTCTATTTTAGAAAATGAAACAGCTATTCAAGAACTGGTAGATTTACTAGGAAAAATGCGAGAGGCACAAATCGAAACCGAAGAAGAAGAATACAAAGAAGTTGTCGTTTATCAATCAAAAGTAAAAGACCCACATTTGCGTTCTGAAATAAATGGAACACAAATGAGCAATGATTTGAATACCGTTTTGCCTTCCGAAATTGCATTATTAGGAAATCCAGAAACAGAATGGATGTTTTTGAAAAAATATGCCGATAGTCAATTATTATCTTTTCAGTATGAGGGAACAAAGACTATTTTTAATTCGGAAGAAGAAACTTTTTCGCACCAACATCAAAAAAAGAAAGAAAAAGGTGCATTTATCGTCTGTATTGACACAAGTGGTTCAATGCAAGGAACGCCTTCACAGATTGCCAAAACGCTTTGTTTTGCTATTATGAAAATGGCTGCAAAGGAAAGTAGAAAGGCTTATTTGATTTCGTTTTCGGTAGGAATAAAGAAAATTCGTTTGGATGATATTGCTGAATCGTTGGACAGAATTGTAGATTTTCTTTCTATGTCTTTTGATGGTGGAACAGATGCAACTCCTGCTCTTTCCGAAACTTTGACACTTTTAAAAGAAAACGATTTTAAAGATGCTGATGTTTTGATGGTTTCTGATTTTGTAATGTATTCACTTAGAGAAGATTTTATTAAACGAATGGAAACCGAACGCCAAAAAGATACTCGTTTTCATAGTTTAGCGATTGCTCAAAATGCAAATGCTGAAATTTTAGAAGTTTTTGACCACAACTGGGTCTATAATCCAAAAGAAGACAATGTAATTCAACGCATTTGGAAAGATTTACAAACGTTGGAAGATTAAAAATGCTAATTTATTTTTATATTCGTTTATGGGAAAATATTATTATTTGATTGTCGTGGTTCTTTTTGTGAGTGTATATTTTATTGCGTCTCACTTCGAAATAACTGAAGAAAAGCGTCTTGCTGAACATAGAGTTGGAATAGAAAACCTTAATCCATTAGAGCAACAAATTGTTGGAAGATGGTGGTCTTCTATTTCTGGTTTCGGGAGCAACCGAATATATAGAAACTACATGCTCTTCTCGGCAGACAAAACATATTGGAGAAGAAAAAGCGAACTTAAAAAAATGTATGCTGGAAAATATGGCTTTTGGCAAATAAATTCAGAAGATTCTACTCTGACAATAAAGTACGATAGTAAAAAGCTGAAAGATAGAAACTTTAAAATACACGCCATAGACTCTAACTCTATTAGAATAGAAGAAATGGTAGAAAGCAAATACGACCATACAGCTAGATGGACAAGAATAGAGTAGTTTTATAAAAAAATCTCTCTAGGATATTTTACATCTACCAAAAAAAGTCCTTGCGAAGGAACAGAAACACCTGCTGACTTTCTATTTTTATCTAAAATAATTTTTTCAAAATCATTAATTTCTATTTTTCCTTCTCCCACCAAAAAAAGCGAACCCACAACAGCACGAACCATTCCTCTCAAAAAACGATTTGCTGAAATGGTAAAACGCCAATAATCTGATTGCCCATTATTATTTTCGCCTTCTTTTGTCCAAATAGCTTTACTAATATCGCACTCAAAGTTATTTACTTGTGTCTTTACTTTACTGAATGATTCAAAATTAGTGTGTTTTAATAAATATTCGGCTGCTTGATTCATTTTCTCAAAACTGGTATCGTTTAATCCTTTTCTGTGAAAATGAGCATGGTTTATCAAAAACGGACTTTTTTCAAGAATTACATGATAATGATAAGTTCTCAAAAAAGCATCAAAACGAGCGTGTGCCGTTTGAGTAACTGGAAGAACTTTCAAAATAGCGATTTGAGGAGGTAAAAAACTATTCATTCTATACTTCAAATCAACTACATTAATTTCATTCTCCGTATCAAAATGAGCAAATTGTTTTTTGCAATGAACACCTGTATCTGTTCTGCCACTTCCGACAATAGGAGTTGGTGTTCTCAAAATTTTTGATAGACCGTCTTCAACAATAGCCTGAATGGTTTTTGGCGTGTTGTTTTGTGATTGCCAACCATGATAATTTGTGCCTTCGTAAGCCACTTCTAAAAAATAACGCATAATAATAAGCAAAAACAGGGTTAAAACCCTGTTCAAGTGATAATTAGGATTTGAAATATACTGAAATATATTTTACATTTATTTTGCTAAATTCTCTAAAATATTTCCTTTTAAGATAGGAACATTTTTAAATTTATCAATTTCTAAACAAAAATCCATGTCATTTTCTACTCCATGTTCTTTAAGTCGCTTATAATGAGAAGAGTGTTTCAGTATTTTGGATAAATTATTTTTGACAGAACTATAAGAATGAGTAGAAAAAAGAATTTCATCACCTTCCCACCAAAAATCACCTTTCAGTTTTAGAGCCAATGCACCTGCAAAAAGAGAATCTTCGGCATTGAAACGACTTTTCCAACCTGCACACACAATTACGACATCTTTATTTTGAGATTTAAGATAAGAAGTAACAGCTTTCAAATTCAAAAAAGCTGCAATGACCACCTGCTCGGCTGTATTTTTTACGGCTTCAATGGCTTGTGTTCCGTTTGTGGTTGTCATGACGATTTTTTTAAACTCTTGTTCCATGTGTTCGAAAGGAGAATTTCCAATATCAAAACCTTCTACTTTTTCTCCATTTCTTTCTCCTGCTGTTACGTACCCCTCTGATTTATAACTTAGCGCATCCTCAACACTTGCTACAGGAACAACATGAGTTACACCACTTGCCAAACCTGCCACCATACATGAAGTTGCTCTAAAAATATCTACTATAACAGCAATTTTTCCTGTTAAATCTATAAAAGAAACTGCATCAGGAGTAAGACAGATTTCTAAAGTTGGTTTTTTATTTTCGTTCATATAAGTAATCGGAATTGGCTTTTTGATTTTCTAAATCTCTAACTATTGATTTTATCATATTTAGTTTAGATAAATTTCCATTAGAGAGTATTCTGACAAACCAATTTTCTTTTAAGTTTAATTTTTTAAATATCAGATTAGCTGAATAACCTTTTTCATAAAGAGTAGAAACATCATTAAAAGATGATTCTAAGAAATTCAGTTTTTTGTTTAGTTTCTCTTTTGGATTTGTTAGTTGTGGTTTATGTCCACAAAACATTACTTCAAAATCTAGCTCTAAAATTCTTTTTATAGAATTTATTTGCTCTAAAATACTTTCATTCTCCAAAAAGTAATCAATATAGGAATTAATATATAAATCTGCTGAAAATAACCATTTTTTCGAAGGCTCATATAAAGCAACCATATCAGAAGCATGTCCAGCTATAGGAATTAGTTGGAACGACAAATTATCAGTTTCTATACTTTCAGCTATTGGACTCAAGTGATTTTGAGAAGGACGATTTCCCCATGTTATTTTTTGCGCAAGGCTAATTTTAGGAGGGTTTTTCATCATCTGACAACATAAATTTGAAGCAAATACTTTACAATTATGCTGTTTTTGCAGCCCTGTAATATTTCCAGTATGGTCTTCATGATGATGCGTAATAAATATTTGCTTTATGTCTAGCTTTTTAGTTTCTGCTAGTATTTTTTCTTTTGCATTGCTTTGTCCTGTATCTATCAATAATCCATCTACAAAATAAATATGTGTAAATAAAGTAGGCAGCCCAAGAATTTGATAGCCAAATTTAATTCCTAAAACTTCCTCATAGTTGAATGATTTTGTAATGACCATTTGTGTTTTTTATTTCGAATATAAAAAAGAGAATAATCGCTTGAAAAAATTATTCTCTTTAATTCATCTTTAACTGATTACTACTTTTAACGAAGTCTTTCAATAACCATTTCAAGTGTTTCTGCAAAGGTATCAATTTCTTCTTTAGTATTGTAGAGTGCAAAAGAAGCACGAGCTGTTCCCTCTAAACTCAATCTTTTCATAAGAGGTTGAGTACAATGATGACCTGTTCGGATTGCAATTCCATTTGCATCAAGCATCAAACCCATATCGTAATGATGAACACCATCGACAACAAAAGAAATTACACTCGCTTTTTCTTTAGCTGTTCCAATTATTTTTAGACCTTTTATAGCAGAAAGTTGTTTTGTTCCATAATCCAAAAGCATTTGTTCGTGAGCAATAATATCACTTTTGGTAAGATTATTTACGAATTCAAAAGCCAAACGCAAAGCAACTGTATCAGCAATATTTGGTGTTCCTGCTTCAAATTTGTAAGGCAGTACGTTATATGTAGAAACATCAAAAGAAACATCTTTTATCATTTCTCCTCCTCCCATATACGGAGGCATTGCGTCTAAAAGTTCTCTTTTTCCATATAAAAGACCAATTCCTGTTGGTGCATAGACTTTATGACCTGAAAGCGCATAAAAATCTACATCCAAATCTTGTACATCAATTTCTAAATGTGGACTTGCCTGTGCACCGTCAATGACTACTTTTGCACCTACTTCATGCGCCTTTTGGATAATTTCTTTTACTGGATTGATTGTTCCAAGTGCATTCGAAACGTGAACAACTGCAACAATTTTAGTCTTTTCAGAAAGTAAGTTTTGATAGGCTTCCATATCCAATTCTCCATTATCAAAAACAGGAATCACTTTTATTTTTGCGCCTGTTTGAGAAGCTACAATTTGCCAAGGAACAATATTAGAATGATGTTCTAAGCTAGAAATAATAATTTCATCACCTTCTTTCAAAAATGTTCTGCCATACGATTGAGCAACCAAATTGATACTTTCAGTTGTTCCACGAGTAAAAATGACCTGCTCTTCAGAAGGAGCATTTACGAATTGTTGTGCTGATTTCCTTGTTTGCTCAAAGGCTTCTGTGGCACGTTCTGCGAGTGTGTGCGCTCCTCTATGAACATTCGAATTTATCTTTAAATAATAATTTGAAAGTGCATCAATTACTGACTTTGGCTTTTGTGTTGTGGCTGCATTGTCAAAATAAATTAATGCTTTGCCTTGTATATCTTGATTGAGAATTGGGAATTCTTCTCTAATTTTATTTATGTCGAATTTTGTTGCAGTAAGCATAATAGTCTGGTTTTCTATGTAAAACAGACATCTTGTCTGTTGAGTTTCATTTTCTGCACAGATTAGGAAGTCTGTGATACTGTAATACAAATATAGCCAATTTAGATTGATTTTAAACAAGCTAGTCTGATATTGAACTAAGAAAGTGAATAAGGATTTTGTTTTAGATAAAAATTATTCCCATCGCAAACAATTAAAAGGAATATGTAATTCGCTACACACTTTTTGTCCTTGAAAAATAGCAGGATTCCATTTGGTTTTTAATAGAGATTCGGAAAGTTTCTGTTTACAATTTTCTTCTAAATTGATGACTAAGTTTTTTATTTCTCTTACATTTCCTTGTTTATCAATTATAAGAGTTATAAATAAACGACTTGGATAACGTTTTTCTTTATCTATACAATTTTTGAAAACAGGTATGATTTCTTCGTCCAAAAAGTCAAACATTGATTTTGCTTTATTCTCAGCTTGTCCATAATAAGCTGTGCTATCTACCAACAAGTAGATTCTATCACAGTTTTGAGCAAAAGCAAAATTTGTAGAAAATAAAAAGAAGAAAAGAGCTATATTTTTTTTCATTTTGATTCATTTAAAAATTAATTTTCATCATCAAAAACAGGAATTGCAGGGTCTTTCGAATTCGGATTGTTCATTGCTGTATCAATCTCCAAAACTTCTGTATTTGATTGTTTTAGTAGCTTTGTTTGTTCATATTGTAAACTATCTTTCAAAAAAGCATCATTTACTTTTTCTTCTTTGCTCATTCCACAGGATGATAAAAATAAAATGGAGGCAATAAATAGAGAAAAAATAAGATAAGAATATCTGTGTGTGTCGTAGATGTGTTTCATAATGTAAAGTTATTGGTATTTTTATAATTTTTAATTTGTAATTCAATACAAGTATAGTATATTTCGCTTATTTTTGCTAGACTAAATAATTTATTAAAACTATATTAATAAATTTGTTTCTTTCTCAAAACCAGACAGCTACCTTAGAAACCTACGCTAATTTTGCCTAATTTTTTTTCAACTTATTCTGACAAATTACACAACTTATTTCTTCGTTATTCCAAAAAATTAAACGGAAACATTATTCGTTTTTTGATTTGGAAAAGTGAATATTTATCTGATAAAAACTTTTTGCTAGTTGTCAGTATTCTTATAGGAGTCTTAGCTGGTATGGCAGCCATGTTTTTACGTACAACTGTGTTGTGGGTAGAACATTATTTGGCTTCTTCAAGTCAGTTTTCTGAAAGCTATAATTATGGTTTGCTTATTTATCCTACTATTGGATTACTTATAACAGCTTTTCTATCAAATGTAGTTTTTAAAACAGATTTTGGACACGGTTTTACTGATATTCTTTATTCTATTTCAAAGAAAGATGGAAAAATAGATTTCAGTAATATTTATTCTCGTATGTTAGGAGCAATTTTCACGGTAGGTTTTGGTGGTTCGGCTGGTTTAGAAGCTCCTATTGTTATGTCAGGTGGTGCTATTGGCTCAAATGTTTCTACAGCAATGCTTTTTGCCAAGAAAAAACGAATTTTATTAATTGCTTGTGGTGTTGCAGGTACGATTGCAGCTATTTTTGATGCACCTATTGGAGGAGTTATTTTCGCTGCCGAAGTAATTTTATTTGATGTCAGTATTGCCAATATTGTTCCCATCTTACTGGCTTCTGTGGCTGCAAAACTTACAGCTTTGGTTTTGGGTGGAGATGATGCTCTTTTTACATTTCGACTAAAAGATGCTTTTCAAACCATTGATGTTCCATATTGTATTGTTTTGGGAATTCTGTGTGGATTTTTGTCGCTTTATTTTATGGAAGTAGTCAAAAGAATAAACAAATTAGCTAATAAAATACCTAATCCTTATTTAAAAGCTCTTATTGGAGGTTTATTTTTGTCTACCTTGATTGTTGTTTTTCCTCCTGTTTATGGAGAAGGAACAATGCTCTTGAAATCACTTTTGAGTGGAAGTGAAATAGTAATTTTTGCTAATAGTATTATCTTTAAAGAATTGCCCCCTCAAGCTCTGTTTTTAGGATATGTTTTAGTTATGTTGTTGTTTAAATGTGTAGCTTCTGCTATCACAATTGCAGCAGGAGGAAGTGGAGGAACGTTTGCCCCTTCTTTATTTTTGGGAGGTGTTTTGGGTTTTACCTTTGCAAGAGTAATTAATATTTTAGGTTGGGAAAGTCTATCAGAAAGTAATTTTATTCTTTTTGGAATGTGTGCTGCTATTTGTGGAGTTCAATATGCACCTTTAGCAGCTATATTTTTGATTGCAGAACTTACTGGTGGCTACGAATTATTTGTGCCTTTAATGCTTACATCTGCTATTACTTATATTACAGTTACCTATTTTGAACCTCACTCTCCTTATATTCGTGAGTTGGTTGCTCAAGGAGATATTATCAAAGGTGACCAAGATAAAAAAGTGCTTAGTAAGCTCAAAATCAATAAATTGATAGAGAAAGATTTTAAAACTCTTCCCGAAAAAGGAACATTAAAAGACCTTGTAAATGTAATCAAACTTAGCCATCGTAATTTATTTCCTGTTTTAAATGAAGAAAAAGAGTTTGTCGGAATGATAATGCTCAATGATGTTAGAAAACTGATGTTTGAAGCTGAAAAATATGAAATTATTGCTTTACGTGATTTGATGCAACGTCCTTCCGAAATTGTAGAATATGGAGAAACAATGGATACAGTAATGAAAAAGTTTGAAAGTAGTCAGGCGTGGAATCTACCTGTTATCAAAAATGGAAAGTATTTAGGTTTTGTATCCAAATCAAATATTTTTAATAAATATAGAGAAGGAATGCAAGAAGAGAATGAAGAGGTTTGGTAAATTTGTCTATTTGTTAGGGTTAAGTTTGTATCTGATAAAGTGAAATTTTAAAAAACCTTGCTTCTTGTTGTGAGTTGTAATAAGTAATTCTAACTTTGAAGAAAATATTTTCCACTCTAAATTATCTACTGCTTGAATTTTACACTTACCCAAGAATATCTAGATCAATTTTCAGAGGCTGCACAAACTCAAAATGCAGATTTTATAATATCTCAAACTAACATTCTTCATTCGGCTGATATCTCAACTATCTTAGACGAACTAGAGACAGACGAATGTCATTATATTTTGAGTCTGCTTCCTGAACAAGTGCGTGCTGATATTATTAGTGATTTAGATACAGATATTCGTTCAGATTTTTTGCAAACTTATGAGCCTTCAGAGGTAGCAGAAATTTTGGATTATGCTGATTCTGATGATGCAGCAGATATTTTGAATGAACTTCCTATCAAGATGAGGGAAGAAGTCATTGCTTATGTGGAAGAGCCCCAAGATGTAATGGATTTATTGCATTATGATGAAGACTGTGCAGGTGGTTTGATGGCAAAAGAATTGGTTACAGCCAATATAAATTGGACAGTGGTGCAGTGTGTAGAAGAAATACGAAGACAATCTGAGAATGTAGAAAAAATTTATTCAATTTATGTAATTGATGATAATAATGTTCTTTTAGGAAGAGTAGGAATAAAAAAATTAGTTTTGAATCGTAGCAATACTAAAGTGGCTGATATTTATGAGCCTGACATTATCTCAGTTTATTCTTATCAAGATGAAGAGGAAGTAGCGAATATTATGCAAAAGTATGATTTAGAAGCTATTCCTGTAATTAATGTCAATAAACAGCTTTTGGGCAGAATTACGATTGATGATATTTTAGATGTAATAACCGAACAAGCTGAGCAAGATATTCAGGCAATGGCAGGTATTTCAGAAGATGTAGAAGAAGATGACAGTGTATGGGTGCTTTCTCGTGCCAGACTGCCTTGGCTTTTGATTGGAATGGTAGGAGGAATGTTGGGGGCAAATTTTATAGGTCTTTTTGAAGAACAGTTAAGAATTGTTCCTGCTATGGCATTTTTTATTCCTCTAATTACTGCAACAGGTGGAAACGTAGGTATTCAGTCTTCTACTTTAGTAGTACAAGCTCTGGCAGACACAGGAGGTTTGCAAGAAAGTTTGTGGAGAAGAATTTTAAAATCCTTTTTGGTTGCTCTTATCAATGGCTTTGTAATTGGTGTTTTTGTTTTGGGAGCAAATGTTCTTCTTACAAAAGGTGATATTGTTCTTTCTTTGGTAGTGTCTTTTGCTCTTTTTTGTGTCGTTATTATTGCTTCTATTATGGGAACTATAACACCACTTATTTTGAATAAATTTAAAGTAAATCCTGCTGTAGCTTCTGGGCCTTTTATCACAACAGCCAATGACCTTTTAGGATTGGCTATTTATTTTTCAATAGCTAAACTACTCTATTCAATGGCTATTTGAGTGAAAATAAGACAGAGAGGTTATTTTTCGATAAAAAAAGGTCAATTCATAAATTTATGAATTGACCTTTTTTATTTAAATAAGTTTTATCTAGAATGATAAAATTTTATTATTTATTTTACTATTGATACATTAAGAGTAATAGAACCAGATTCTCCAGTTACAATTTGTTGTACGTGAACTAAACCGTCTTTTCCATCAGCAGTTCTAAACGCAAATACATCATCTACAGCAAGTTTGTTTACACGAGAAGCAGAACCTTCTTTAATGTCTCCAGTTTCTCCAATGCTAGGTTCAGAACCATTAGTATAAGCAGTAGTAAGCTGAGAACCATCAAATATAGCTGTGAAATCTGCTTTTGTAAGAGTAGTGTTTCTGAAGCGAGTATCATTTCTTGTTCCCCAATCACTAGTGCTATAAACTTGTTCAATAGAAGCATCTCTCAATGAACCAATTACTGCACCTTGCCCCGCAGATTGAGATCCTTGTAAATAAGCGATATCAATAAGTGCTGAATTTGTTCTAGCTTCAGCTAATTTATAAATAGCTGAGGTACTTGCATCTAAAAAGCTACCATTAGCTGTGTTAGCTTGAGCTCCTAAAAGGATAACAGGGAAAGTTTCATAAGCAATAGGATCTGGTGCTTCATTGATAGTTACAACCACATCTTTTGAAGATGTAAGACCTGCCATATCAGTAGCTTTAATAGTAAAAGTAACTGAACTAGCAGCATCTGCAAGCATTCCTGTAAATGTATAAACACCAGAAAAACGAGTATTATTATCTGTAAAAGTATCTGTAGCAGGAGTAAATACTTGATCAGGTTGTCCTGTATAAATGATACGTACTTCTGAAAGTTCACTCTCAGTTGAAATTACTTGAAAAGTAAAATCTACACTTTGATTTACATCAATAGTAGCACTTTCAGGGTTTACAGTAATAGAAGGTGCTGCACTTGGATCTTCAGTACCATCACCACAAGAAGAAAGAGTGCCTACTGCTAAAAGCAAAAGAACTAAATACGAGAAATAAGAAAAAATTGATTTTTTCATTTTTGAGAAAATTTTGTTTGAAATTGAATAAAAAAAATAGTGAAATAAAAAATTGTTTGGTATAAATTTGATAATTCTGATTTGATAAAAAATGTATAAATTAAATATCAAAGCATAGGTTAATCAAAAGTATTGCCAAGTTTACCGAAATATTACAAAAGTTTGTCGAAAGTGTCATATATGTTAATCTACTTCTATAACTTTCATTTTTTCAGTATAAACCAAAAAACGTCTGACTTTGCGTTTGCCCATTTGATAGAGAGCAGTTGCATAACCATTGATTTGTTGTTGATGTTTGGGGTCTATCTGTCCCGTTTTGTAATCGATAAGAATGGCAGTATCGCCTTTTATCATCATACGGTCAGGACGTAAGACTCTACGATTTCCCTTTTGAATAATTTCTTGTTCGTTTAAGATTTGATACGCATTCGGATTGTTTGCGTTCTCTTTTTGAGAAATATCAATATCAGGACGAAAAAATTCTGCAATCTGTTGCAGCATCATGACATTTTTCATTTTGGTTTCTAAGCTGTTTCGCTCATCTTCTGCAATAAGCCCTTCACTAATAAGGCTTTGAACAGCTTTTGAAGTATCATTTATTGTAAAAATTTTTTCAAAAGCATAGTGCATTAAAAGACCATCTTTCCTAGAATCATAAAAATCTTCTACTGTTAGGTAGCTTTCATCATAGCGCAGATTGTTTTTTCTGACTCTGATTTTATTTCTAGCTTCTGTACTGACGAGTTCTTTTATAGTGAGCGTTTCCTTATTATTAACCTTTGTCTTGTGCTTTTTGTTTGAATTATCTTCAAAGAGCAAATATTCTTGAGCATTGATTTTCTTAACACCTGCTTCTCTTAGCAGAAATAATCCTAATAAATCAGCAATATCTTTGACCTTATCAATTCCAAAATTATCTTCTTTTGTAGTATCAACAGCTTTTGTTTTGACTGGCTTCTTATCTTCCAATTTGGAAACTTGTTTTGTCAGAATGAACAACTTTTCGGTAGGACGTGTCAGACCAACATACAAATTATTAATTGCATCAATAAAATTCAGTGACCATTCTTTTTTATAATCTTCTGAAAAAATTCCATCTTTCATAGTTTCACGCATCGACAAAATCATAGTTGAAAGCTCAGGAGCAATCGGATTGTCTTCCCATTCTACCCAAAGCTGACTAGAACCTCTCGGTTTTACACTCCAATCTGCAAAAGGCATAATCACGATAGGAAACTCCAAACCTTTACTTTTATGAATCGTCATGACACGCAAAGCAGCTCCACCTTCAGGGGAAGAAATAGAAATTCTTCCTTTTTTGCGCTCCCAATGTTCCAAAAAGTCTAGTAAATTATCATTCTTGTTTCGACTAAATTCAAACAACACATCAAGTAATTTTTGAATATAAAGTTGTTCGGTATGATGACGATAAAGTTCTAATTCTCTGATGAGTTCTTCTGCAATTTCATACAGTGAAAGATGGCGAAGAACAGGCATTGAAAGTGTTTTTTTGAACTGTTCTTTTATGATTTTGGTAAAATTCTCTTCGTCTTCATTATTTACTTCATCAGCCAAATCAAAAGGAGGATTTTCAGATTGATATTTCTGTTCCAAATGATTTTCTAAAAACTCAATAATTTCTAGTTTTCGGGGTGCATCATCAGGTTGTTGCAACAAAAACATAAAATTAATAATTGTCTGAACCACTTTTGAAGAAACTAAAAGCAAAGAATCGCCCGAAATAACAGGGATTTTTTGTGCGATAAATTTTTCTGCCAAAAATGCCCCCATTCCATTTGTTCTGACTAAAATAGTAATGTCTTCTAACTTATAATCTTGTTTTAAAAGATTTTTCACTAAGTCCAAACAATACTCAAAAGTACGTTCTTGATAGATTTTTTGAGAGTCTTTACTGCTTTTTTCTACAAAACGAACCGATACATGCCCACCTTCTTTAAAGACAGTTTCTTGAATCACCTCAGCATAATGAGAAGACAAATCTGGACAAACAGAATCAAAACGCTTTCTTATAAAATGAAATAATTTATTATTAAAATCTACAATGTTAGGGTCGCTACGACGATTTGTACCCAAAATTTGCTGATTGGCGTGTTCTTGAAAAATATCTGTATGTTCGGCAAGCATAGAATCTGGGTCTGCGCTTGGAACATTTGGCAAGTTTACTAAAAGGTCTGCATCTCCACTTCGCCAGCGATAAATTGCTTGTTTTGCATCTCCAACTACCATACTACGCATTCCGTTTGCCAAACTATTGGAAACCAAAGGAATCAAATTATGCCATTGCATCTTTGAAGTATCTTGAAATTCATCTATCAGAATATGCTTGAATTTTTCTCCAATCCTTTCGAAAATA
Source organism: Bernardetia sp. Wsw4-3y2 (assembly GCF_037126295.1). Classification (NCBI taxonomy): domain Bacteria; kingdom Pseudomonadati; phylum Bacteroidota; class Cytophagia; order Cytophagales; family Bernardetiaceae; genus Bernardetia; species Bernardetia sp. Wsw4-3y2. The sequence goes on from NZ_CP147017.1 coordinate 3,196,117, forward strand.
TACGGAACAGGTTCATTTTCAACTATTTTATTGATTTTTTCATTGAATTCACTCAAATAAACATGATTTTTCTTTTCCTTAAAATACTCAATTTGACTTGCTATTTCCTCCAAAAACATCATCTGAAAAATAAAACGTCGCATCATTCGACTGTATGCATATTTCTCTTGATATTCATTTTTTAATGCTTCAATTTTCAAAATCATTTCCTTTATAATAGGAGAAAGTTCTTTAATTGCTTCCAAACTTGAGCCTTTTGTAGCTTTTGCAGCCCATTTATTGAGCTTCAACCCATCATTAGCGATATAAGAATTAAGAGGTTTTTGTTTGTCCCACTCTTCTTTTATTTTATCTTCATTGGTAGCATACGTCAGAACATGATTATAAATTCCTCTAGTAGAATAATGAAAATCTTTAGCCACAAGTCCATTTTCTTCGAAAGCATTTAACAGAATCCTTCCAAAATCTCCTGCTTGTGGAATAACTTCATTTTCTACCTTTTCAATATAGGTTAGATAATCTGCTTTTACCATCTTTAGCTGTGTTTGGGTAAGAGCTTTGATTTTTTCTACTGAATGTTTTTTGGCTTCCTCAAAAATAATTTTCCCAAAATCTAAAAGTCCTCTATCTACGTTCCAGCTTTTTTCATCTTGTGTTTCTTTCAAGACAAATTCTTTCATGACTTCGCTCAAATGATGGTCGCCACGCTCTCCAATTTTGTAATACATTCGACTGACAGCTTCCTCTAAGGCTTCCTCAATGTCTAATTGAATCTCAAAATTGGGTGGCAAATCCAAATCTTTGGTAAAAGCCTGAACAATTCGTTTCGAAAAAGAATCAATCGTACTGACTGCAAAATCGGAATAATGATGCAAAATAGTTTGATGCAATGCCTTCGAACGCCTTACAATCTCATCTTTTGTAATTTCTATTTGTGGATATTCTTCTTTCAATTCCTTCAAAATATCATGAAACATCGAATCTTCTTCTGCTGTTTCCAAGACCGAAAAAGCATCTAATTTGCTCACAATACGCTGTTTCATTTCCTTTGCTGCATCATTTGTAAAAGTTACAGCCAAAATATGACGGTAATAATGCACATCAAATTCGCCCAAAAGTTCAGGATTTGGACTCGCTAAAGCAATCTTGATATATTCTTTAGTAAGCGTATAAGTCTTGCCAGAACCTGCTGACGAACGGTAGATGGAAAAAAGCATCTTGTTTGAATTGTGAATGGTAAATTATGAATTGTGAATTAAAATTACTTTATTTTTTAGTGTTTTGCTAATGATTTGATGTGTTTATTTTAGTTAGTTTTTGTTATATTTGAGTACAGTAATTAAAAATTATAACATATAGAAAGTAAAATACTATAGTATTAAAATTCCGTTTATTATTCTAGTAGTCAAATTTTATGTAAACTAATCAAAAAAGATTAATTATGATTTCCTTCAAACAAGTAGAAATTTTAAAAGATAAGTGTCTTAATGATTTGAGTAAAGTCTATAAGACTAAGATAGTGCAAACTAAATTAAGAGAATTTGATTTAGGATATATTCTGTATTACAACACAGAAACATGTGTTTTGAGTGGCTCTCATGATGTGTTTTTAGGAGATGGTTGTATGGTTATTGACAAAAATGATGGTAGTATTAAATCGGTTTCTATACATCCAGTTCAAGCGTTTGGAGGAATAACTGTAGAAGATGTTTATAAGAAAGAGAAGTATGGAATTCCTATAGAAAATGAACAAGAGAAATTACATAAATTTATGAAGTAACTCTACTATATAAAGAGGATCTATTCGAAATTTCTCTGAAAAATAAGCTCTAAACTATCCAAATTCAAACTACAAAGATTTCCAAGCTGTTTGTAATCTAAAACTTTATGAGGTTTTGTATATACACAGCCATTGTCTAAGGGAATGACAAGAGAATTGTTAGTTATATTTTTCTGAATATCTGTAAGATTGGTTGGCGTATGACCGTGAATTATTTTTTTACCTTTCAAAAGTTCTGTATCAGCTTGAAAACGTCTAATTTCTAACATTGCTTTATAATTTTGAAAAGGTTTTTCGTTGCGAAAATCAAACCCTGCATGAACTAAATGATAATCTTCTAACTCATAATAATAAGGTAGTGATTCAAAAAAGTCTAAATAGTGTGGTTTTATTTTTAATTGCTCATCTACTATTCCTTTGCATTTATTAATCTTTAGAAAAAGCCGAAACATACGTTCATTATATTCTTGACTAGCTTCTAAAAGATTAAGTTCATGATTGCCCATTAGTGGAAAGACTTTATAGCCATTTTCTTTCAAATACAAAATATAGTCAATTACTCCTGCACTGTCAATTCCTTTGTCGATATAATCTCCCAAAAGAAATAAATGATCATCTTTTGTAAGTTGTATTTTATTTTCTACTAAAGCCTTGAAAGTTTTGCTACAACCGTGAATATCACTAATTACAAATCTTCTACCTTTTGGTTTTTCTACTATTTTGATGTGTTTTTGGTGCATAGTATTTTCTACTTTTTAGTGAAATACCGTGTGTTCAGTTCCTCAGAACTGAAAAGAACGCTTCCTCAGAAGTGTGATATAGCTTGAATCACGCTTCTAAGGAAGCGTTTCAGTCGTTTTTGAGAAAACGAACGCACACGATTTTATAATTTCGCTAAATTGTCGGAAGAGCCAGTTTTTTTATATAAACCTATCAACGACAATTTTTTAAAAAATAATAATCAATAGAATCTTTATTTTGAATAATGGTATAAAATCCGTCGATATATTTTAGACTTTTTGCTTTTCGTTGTGGCTCTTGAAAAGGTAAATTTTGCCAAACTTGTTTTACTTCTTTTTCCTTTTCTTTGAATTTTTCTAAAACTAATAATAATTCTGCATCACTCTGGCAATAACCTCTATAAACACGTTCTGTAACTGATTCTGTTCCTAGATTTGGGTCTGTTCCTGCGTAAGGGGCATCAATTATTCCTGCAAAATCAAAGTCAAAAGGAATGGCTACATAATCTTGATTAGGCATTTCTAAAATACTAAGATTGTGTTTGTTGCTGATAGACCAATCTGCATTTCCGACCATAAACTGAAAAACAGCTAATTGTGTTGTCAAGAAACTATTGCTTTCTAAATATTGAATAGTATCGGTTTGTTCTACTAATTTCACACCCAAACGTTTGGCTGAATAGTCTGTTCCTTCTACAAAAAAAGCAATTTTTGTGCTTGTGGGTTCTTTATTTTCTGTGTCTTGGTAGGTAATTTTACACAATCTTGTAATAACACTTTTATCTGTAAAAAGTGAATAGGTTTTGTAAATGTTATATTCTTCCAAACCAATTTGTTCGTAAGTCGCTGAATCTTTTTGGCAATGTGAAACCAAACGTATTTTATCATATTTTTCAAAAGGTGTTCCGATTCGACTAAGAGAATCAAAAGCTAAAAATAAAGGAGGAAAATTACAGTTTTCAGGATTTCTTCTAAAATTACCCCTTGTTTTTACCTCAATTTGGATACTTTTTTCGTTCCATATCAAACTTCCTTTGTGCCATTTTCTGTCTTCTCCTATATCAGTCAATAATTTATTGAGGTTGATTTTTAGAGTAAGATTCATTACAGAATCCTCTTCAAATATTCCTTTAGTGGGGGGGGTAGTTATTTCTGTATTTTTTGAAATGCAAGAAGATAAAGATATTATAATACAGAACAGAATTTTGATTTTGGTAATTTTATTTCTCATCTTTACTAACTGTTAAACAAATTTAATTTTTAAAAATATGAAAAAACTCAGTACCCTTTCCTCTGCTCTACTTACTATTTTGGTTTTATTGACTTTCTCTTTAGTTGGCTGTAAATCGGCAGAAGAAGCAAGTAAAGAAAAACTAGACGAACGCACAACAGCATTTTTTACAGCCCTTGAAAAACAAGACTTTGAAACAGCTAAAACTTATGTAACTCCTGAAACTCAAAAAGTTTTAGATGTTGTGATAAAAGACACTCAAAAATACCAAGAACTAAACACAGAAAAGAAAGAAGTAAAGGTAGAAATTATTGACCGTACTGTTTTGGAAACTTCAGCAGATTATAAAATCAAAATTTTTGTAGGAGAAGATGTTCGTGAAGAAACTATTCACTATGTTTATCAAAATAATGTTTGGTATGCAGAAATTCCACAGGAGCAAATTACTATTATTCGTTATATAACTTTTTATAATTCGTATGATGCTATTTTGATTCTATTTAATAAGAAACGAAATATTCATATTATAGATGTAAAATATACACATAAGAAAACGCACAAAAAATCTCATAAGAAGAGCCATAAAAAGTCTAAGAAAAAACATAAACACTAAAAAAGTCATACTTTTTAGATTTCAACAAAAAATCCTAAATAGATTCTCTTCTATTTAGGATTTTTTGTTGATTAAAGAAAGATAAAAAATTACTTATCTCCTCTTTTACCTTTTACAGCTTTGGTAGCTGCTTTTGAAGTTGGTTTCTGTGTTTTTGCTGATGGTTTATCAGTTTTTTTAGCAACTGTTTTCTTTGCTTTTGTTTCTTTGTCGTCTTTTTTAGACGTTTTTTTCTTAGGTTTTTCTTCTGTTGCAGTAGTTTCAGCTTCTACCATTGCATCAACTTTTTTAGTTGCCTTTTTAGTTTTTGCTTTAGGCTCTTCAGCACTTTCTTCCGATTTTGTTTCAGTTGTTAGCGTTTCTTCTTCTTCTTCCTCTTCTTCTTTTTGAGCAGGGTCTATTAGTTCAGGAGCATGTTCAGCCAAGATACCGTACCACATTACTAATTTTTTGATGTCAGAAGTATAAACACGATCTTTGTCCCATTCTGGCAAAATATCATTTAAAAGTCCTTTTAGCGCATCATTGTCTGATGTTTTGATGTCCATTTTGAGAGCATATTTCTCATACATCTTATGAAATACATCTTGCAAAGGAACAGAACCTTCTTCAGTAGTTGTATAAATAGAAATTTCTTTTAGAATAGAAATACGATGGCTTGCATCTGCCATAATTTTGGAGCGACCTCCTCCGATAGCTTCAATAATTACTCCGTTGCGAGTAGGTTTAAGAATTTGATACAGTCCTGGTTTGCCCGAAATAACGGCTACTTCTTTAAGTTTCATATATACTATGTAGAGTTTTGTTGATTAGTTTTATAAGGATTTATGCTTCGATTTTCGTACAAAAATTAGCTTATTCAGATAAACGTTTTTTATGAAATAAAATTTTATTCGAAGGCTAAAGCCTATAAGTATATTTTAAATTACAATAAATGCAAGAGCGCAAAAATAGTAAAAATAAAATAGAATTTTGATTTACATTTAATTAAGCTATTGATTTACTTTTTAGGTCGCCCTGTTTTTCCTTTAAAAGGTGCTGCTTTCGGATTGGTTTTGTTTTTAGAAGAGTTTGAACTTTTAGGAGTAGATTTGAAATCTTTTTTAGGCGTATCTTTTCCAAAATCTTTTTTTCCTGCTTTTGCTACTGCTTTTGAGTTTCTTCCTGTACTCTTTACAGGTCTTTTTCCTGTGTTTTTAGCAGGTTTGTCACTGTTATTTGAATCAGAAAAAGGAACAGTATATTTTGAGTTTGTCTTTCTAGGAGAAGCATATTTTGAAGGCTTTACTGGTTTTGGAGTGGTTGCATCAAATGTTTTTTTCTCAAAATCATTCAATTCATTTGCTTCCTCTTCTTTTTTATACGGTTTATGTTGATTGTATTTTTTTCTTTGTACAACTGGTTTTTGTGGCTGTGGAAGCTCTTCTTTTGTAACTTTAATAGGCTGAATTTGAGAAAATTTTTCCTCTAATGCCTTATTATACTTTTCTATATAAACCAAAATATCTTCTGTTCCTTCATTTTTAACTGACGAAGTAATAAAATTAGGAGGTAATGCTTCCCAACGAGATTTCAAAACTGTTTCATAACGCTCTAAAGAAGCGACCAATTTACTATTATTGAGTTTGTCAGCTTTTGTAAAAACGATAGCAAAAGGAATTTGATGTTCTCCCAACCATTCAAAAAACTCTAAATCAATCGCTTGTGGCTCGTGCCTAATGTCTACCAAAACAAACGTTACTACTAAATTTTTACGTTCAGAAAGATACTCTGTAATTAAGCCTTCAAAATCTCTTCGTTGTGATTTACTCACTTTTGCCCAACCATAACCTGGCAAATCGACTAAATACCAATTTTCGTTTATTAGAAAATGATTTATTAATTGAGTCTTACCTGGTGTAGAAGAAGTTTTTGCAAGACTATTTCGGTTTGTCATTGCATTGATAAGAGAAGATTTACCCACATTCGAACGCCCAATGAAAGCGTATTCGGGCATGTGAGGTGAAGGACAAGTCTTTACAGACGGATTGCTTTCTAAAAATTTGGCAGTATTGACTTGCATAGCTTAATGAAGAATAAAATCGTATAAAACAGGTAAAAAATAAATACAAAGGTCGCTAATTTTCTACTCATTGTCAAAAATGATGAAAATTAAAAGTTGTTTTCTCAATTATATTTTAGAACGAATTATTTTATTACCAACTTAGATATTTTTGAAACAGGTCCTGGACATTGTTGTTCATGACATTGCAAACAGCTTTTTACAAATAAGTTAAAACCTTCTACTTGAAGACTGTGTTCTTTACCTTTAGAAGCATTTTGATATACGTTTTCCAATTTTTGAAGCATTATCTTTGCCATAGCATCAAAGGCTGGACTTTTTGTATGTTCGTCTGTTGGTTCTGCTCCTAAAATATTTTCAAAATGAGGTAAATAATCGGGCAATTCTTTTGTGTTTTTATTGACAATAGCTGTTTTTAGTGTATCAGCATATTCCCACATATCACGCATCAGAACAGCTAATTCACTGCTAGGGTTAGGCGAACGGGGGTCATTGATTAGTTTTTTACTATCCTCAGTTTTGATTGCTACTTGGTCTTTATCCATCGTCTCTTTTTTATTTGTTTCTGACAAATTACAAGAGCAAAAACAGCAAATTAGTAGCACAAATAGTATCTTATTCATAGAACTCAAATAATTTTAAAAATAACTTTGTGATTGACAATTAAATCGCTAAAAATAATTACCATTAAAAAATGAACATTCAAACTATAAATATAGCTATTCAAGAAGGAAATTTCGAAAAAGCTGTCGAAGTTTCTACCAATTTATTGAATGATTTTGCTGAAAATCCTCAAAAAGAGGAATTAAAATTTATTTCAGAAGGGGAAGTTTTATTTCGTCGTGGCTATGCTTATTTCAAACTACAAGAATTTAAGAAGGCATTAGAAGATTACAATTTATCTATTCAGAAAGCTGAAAACCCAAATGCGTATAGTGAACGAGGAGTGCTTTACTTTACAGTTGGAAAACTTGCAGAAGCCTTAGTAAATATGAACATTGCCTTAGATTTAGAACCTGATAATCCATATCGTTACTCTAGCCGTGCTTATATTCGTGCAGCAGCAGGAATGACTGTTTTGGCAATGCAAGATTACAGAAAAGCAGTAGAACTAGACCCAGAGGATGCGATTGCTCATAATAATTTAGGACTTTTAGAAGAAAAAGTAGGTTATCAATTAAAAGCAAATAAGCATTTTGAAAAAGCTGATAAACTAAGAGAAGAGCAAAGCAAGGAAGATAAAATGCTAACCAAGAAAATGGATTCGGAAATTAGCCAAAATGAAGAAAATCAGGCTAAAGATAAAAGTAAAAAAGAAGTAGAAGTAAGAAATGAGACCGTATTAAGTCAAGATTCTAAAGGTGAAATAAATCAAAATCCTACAACTTATCAAGGAGCATTTAAAAAAATATTTTCTTCAAAAGAAGCTTTTAGTAATGCACTAAAAAAGGCTAGAGATGTTTATTTTAAAAAGTAAGATAGTAACAAAGGCTGTTTTTTAATTTAAAAGTAGCCTTTTTGTTTTTTTTGTAGGTAGATAGATACAGATTTTATATATTTGGAGAATGGTCTATAATCTAGTTTACTTAAAATTAAGTAAGATGTTATTTAAGTAACTAACTAGATTTGAAGAAATGATAAAAGTTGAAACTAAGAATTTGTCCATTCTACTTTACGTATGTTATCCAAATTAATAAATATTCAAATAAAGCTCTCTTTTTGTACTCGTTTTATTATTCGTTCTTTCTTTGTAATCGGTTTGTTGTTTTGCTTTTCCAATGCAGTTATGGCACAAACAAAAATTATTATGGGAACGACTAGTGATACAAAAGGTAATTCTGTCGAAGGTGTTACCGTCATTATGCCCAACATTGGTAAAGGAGTCAGTAATAGCAATGGTGGATTTACAATAGAGTATCCAGCTTCAAAAGGATATCCAAAAAAAGTAAATATAGAGAAAGAAGGATATTCTTTGGTAGATTATGATATGGGACGAAATGGTCTTTCTATTACATTAAGGAAATTAGATAAGACTTTGAAAGGACAAGTTTTTGCACAAAAAAATACTCCTTTGGCTGGTGCAGAAATAATTTGGAAGGGTGTAAACTATGAAAAAGTAACTAAGGCTGATGCTGTTGGGAATTTTTATATGGAAATTCCGAATGGAAAAACGGTAACTTCTTCTTCAGAATTTATAATTAATGGAAAAAAAATAAATGGTAGATTTTTTTCTTATAACAACAAATTGAATGAAGTGAATATAGTGCTTTCAGGAGATTTATCTAATCCTGTTTTGAAAGCTGAGAAACCAAAAAAAGAAGAGATTAAAGAAAAGGTAGAAGAAAAATTAGAAGAAGATACTACAACTGTAAAAGAGCGAGTCAATTTAGAAAAGGTAGTAAATGATCTTGAAATGCAGAAAAGTTTGCTTGCAGAACAAGGTTATAAAATACGTAGAGCTATGGAAGAAATAGCTGAAGAACTCAATAGCAGTAACATTACGGCACAAGAAAAAAGTAGATTAAGAAGAGAGCTTGATGCACTCTCAAAACAACTTATAGAAAATGAAGTTGCTTTTGAAGCAGCACAAGCTGAAACACGGAAACTAATGGATAAAATTAGAGGACTTTTGTATGAAAAAGATTCTATTACAACAGCCTTTACAGAAAAAATAGAAGAAGTAGAGGCTGAAAAGGAATTGGCTCGTCTTCAAATGATTGTTGTAGGTATTGTCGCTTTACTTCTCTTAGTAGTTGCTGGTGGTGCTTATTTTGTTTCTCGTAAAATTAATAAGCAAAATGAAGATTTGGAAAAATCAAATCATGACCTCAATCAAACAAAAGGTGAACTAGAAACCAAAATTGAACAAATTGAAACACTTAATAAAGAAGTCACTACAAAAAACCAAAAGATTACTGATTCAATTCGTTATGCCCAAACTATCCAAGAAGCTATTCTACCTGCTGCAATAGAGTTCGAAAAAGCATTTGCAGATTACTTTGTGCTATACTCACCTAAAGACATGGTTTCAGGAGATTTTTACTGGATGACAAATCAATATACATTAGATGGACAAAAAACAGTGTTAGCAACTGTTGATTGTACAGGTCATGGAGTGCCTGGGGCATTTATGTCAATGATTGGAAATACACTTTTGAATGAAATTGTAAATCAAGAAAAAATATTTGATACTGCCCAAATTTTGACACGTTTGCATGAAGGTGTAAAAAAGTCATTACAACAGAACAATATGTCAAATGACGATGGAATGGATGTTTGTATTTGCACCATTCATTTTAATTCTGATGAAACAGCTCATGTGCAGTTTACAGGTGCAAAACGCCCTCTTTATTATTTTCAAAATTCATTTTTACAGAGCTTAAAAGGAGACGTAAAATCTATTGGTGGAAGAGATAGAAAAGAAAAACCTTTTACAACACAAGATTTGTATTTGATGAAAGGAGATTGTTTGTATCTCATGACAGATGGTTTTAGTGATCAACAAAATTCCGATAACAAAAAGTTTGGAACAACACGCCTTTTAGAGTTGCTAGAAAAAAATGCTAGTTTGGCACTTCCTGTTCAAAAACAAGAACTAAATGATGAACTCCAAACGCACAGTTGGGGAGTAGAACAGCGTGATGATATTACAATTGTGGGTGTGAAGATATAATATTGATACAGAACATCTTCATAAAAATCTTGTCAATAGTTTTTGCTAATCTAAAATAACTCTGATTTGTATACAGTCTATTGCACTATTTTCAAAAGTTTTGCAATGTTTTTTGTGCGTTCAACTCCCCAGAGTTGAACGAAACGCTTTTGCCATTGTTGGTGTCTCACCAACGACACAGAAACACACAGCCTATTAACTTCTCTGCTTCCTGTACTTAAACGACTTCATTACCTTAAATTTGTATTAGGCTAGTGACAGTTTTCTAAATATATTTTCTTACTTCTTCTTCTTTTTTCTGTTCTTATTTACTCTAATTAGCCAACGAGGTAAAACTAATGCTCCTATAAATAGATACGGATAATAATAGAAAAGTCTCCACAAAATACCTACTGCTGCACAAAACTCTTTTTGCAAATATTCTGCATAAAACAGACAAAAAACAGCTTCTGCTGTTCCACTGCTTCCAGGGGTTGGAGAAAGAAGCATGACAATCCACATCGCTATCTGACGAGCAAATACGAAAAGATGATCCACAGCATCAAGAGGAGTAAAAGCAGATATCAAGCAGTTGAGCATCAAATAACGAGCTATCCATATAAAAAAGGTTAGAAAAATAGCTTTTATCCATAATGATATTCCACTTCCACGTAATGCCTTGGCAGCAATTATCATTTCGTTGCCTGTATTTATTGCGCCTTCTTGAAATCTTTTGAGAAATTTGATGGATGTAATTTTTATCAAAAGCCATTTAAAACCTTTTGGATTTATGATAAGACCATAGGCAAAAAACATCGCATAAAGCACTGTCAAACCATAACTTACATAAAAAGCTCCTTTTAAACCTTGTTGTTGTACAAATTCGTTGAATATATCTGCCGAAATAGCAGGGAAAACCATAAAATCAAATGAGTTAGAAACAAAAATAGCTAAAGGAGAAAAAACAATAAAAAAGAAATTATCTAATAAGGCAGTCATCATGACGTATGCCATCGATTTTCCAAAGGATAATCCTTCCCGATTCAGAATAAAAATAGCAACGGCCGTTCCACCCACCACAGAAGGAGTAACAGCAGACGCAAATTCCCATAATAAAATAATATACATACTAGATTTCCAAGAAAGCTCTTCATCACTAATCATTCTAATACGATATATGTAACCTGCATCTCTAGCCAACAGCATAATTAAGGCAGCTAAAAACCAAAGCCAGTTTGATTTGCCTAAAGCATCTAAAAAAATAGGAATATCAACTTTTTCTAAGAAAAAATAAACTGCAACACCTAATCCAATCAAAACGGGAATATAAATTTTATTCGTGTTGAGTGTCTTAAAAACTTCTTTTTCATCAGGAGCTTTAGCAGTTACGTTCTTAGAATTTAATTTAGGGTTAGGATTGGAAGTAGAAGACATTGGTATTTATTTCTATTTTTAGTAACATTTTATAAAAAAAAATCTTTCTCACAAAACAAAAAATGGCTTGTTCTAAAAAGCAGTATTGAAAAGAAACTCAAAAAACACACAAAGATAACACAAAAAAATGCCTACCTAATAAAGATATTGGACTAATTTTATGTAAATTTCCATTTTGAGAAAAGATTATAATTTTTTCACCCTCAAAATGTATAATCTTCTCATAATTTGAGTAGTTTGTCTGTAAACTAAAACAGACCAGTAGAGTTCTGTTTTTAAAGAAAAAAAGTAAATTAAAATAAATCACACAATCCAACCATAAAATAACATAACGCAATGAGTTATTATCAGAAAATGGGTCAGATTCCACCCAAACGACATACCCAATTCCGACAAGAAGATGGTAGTTTGTATCACGAACAACTTGTCAGCTCTCGTGGATTTGATGGTATTTACACAATACTTTATCATATCAATCCACCCACAAAAATCAAAAAAATGCTTGAGCCTATTCCTGTAAAAACGGAATTGCTTACAGATTATCCTCTGCAACCTATGCACCTCAAAACTTCTCTTTCTGAAAGAACAGGTGGAGATTTTTTAGATGCTCGTATCCCTTTGCTTGCCAACAATGAGTGTGTGTTGTCAATTTGCAACCCAAGTAAAAATACAATGGATTATTTTTATAAAAATGGCGAAAAGGATGAAGTAATTTATATGCACGATGGAAATGGATATTTATATTGCCCACAAGGAAAATTGAGAGTGAAAAAAGGCGATTATGTAGTCATTCCAAGAACTACAGTTTATAAAATGGAATTTGACGAAAATGAAGTAGATGAAAATGGAAATAAAGTAGAAGTCAGAATGATGATTACTGAATCTCGTGCGCCTATCGAAACAGTTAATCGTTATCGTAATCGAATGGGGCAACTTTTAGAGCATTCGCCTTATTGTGAACGTGACATTCATGGCCCTCAAGAATTAGTTACAGAAAAAGAGCCAAAAGAAACACTTATCAAAACAAAAAAAGGAAATTTTTTACATCAACATGTTTATGATTTCTCTCCTTTAGATGTTGTCGGTTGGGATGGTTGTTTGTATCCTTATACACTTTCAATTTATGATTTTGAGCCAATTACTGGACGTATTCATCAGCCACCACCTGTTCATCAGACCTTTCAATCAGAGGGTGGTTTTGTAATTTGCTCATTTGTTCCTCGTCTTTTTGATTATCATCCAGATTCTATTCCTGCACCTTACAATCACTCAAATATTGATTCTGATGAAGTTCTTTTTTATGCAGAAGGAGATTTTATGAGTAGAAAAGGAATTGACAGAGGCTCTTTTACCATTCACCCTGGGGGAATTGTTCACGGTCCTCATCCTGGAACGTATGAGGCAAGTATAGGTAAAAAAGCAACACACGAATATGCCGTAATGGTTGATACTTTCCGTCCTCTATATCTAACAAAACAAGCATTAGAGTATGTAGATACCAATTATGCGTATAGTTGGTTAGAATAAAAATAGTTGTTTTTCTACCCTTTAAAACTAATAAATGTCAATTCGAAATGTGGTAATCATTCGAATTGACATTTTTATATATAACCTTAACTACTTATTTATCTTTTCTTATTAGGATTTTTGTAACGAGAAATAAATTCTAGTCCTTTAAAGAAACTAAACATCATGGCAAGACCAATAATAAAGAAAAGTAGATAAATTAGCATAGAAATAGGAAAATAATATTTTTTATAAAGAATTTTATCTTATCTATTTTAAGTGTGCCAAAATTGAATCCAAACCTTTGTTTTTATTTTATTTATTTATAAGGTGTTGATTTTTAGATGTTTAAAGTTTTATTGTTTTGCTTAAATTTTTTTTGCTTATCAAAATGAAAAATATTTTTGTCAAAAAAGTAGACTGACTACGAATCATACTCAGAAAGGTTTCAAAAAACAAAAAAAAGTATTAAATGTTTCATTTTTTTATACAAAATCACTCAACATTCCAATTTCTTTTGGCATAATTCCTCTTTCTGTTTTCTGCAAGGTGCAACATTGATTAACTGGGTCGTGTTCGAAAAATAAAATATAATCATTTGCGAGAGCTTCATTCAACAGTTCTTCTTTTTCAGAGAGTGTTTTTAAAGGCTGCATATCATACGCCATAATATAAGGCAGGCGTACATGATGTACTGATGGAATAAGGTCTGCACAAAAAATAATTGTTCTATCTTTATATTTTATTTGAGGTAACATTTGTTTTTCGGTGTGTCCGTCCACAAAACGCAAATCAAACGGCAAAGAATCTGTTTTTTGATTGCTAGAAAGAAGTTTTAGTTGTCCACTTTCTTTTATAGGAAGTATATTTTCTTTTAAAAATGAAGCCTTTTCTCTTGGGTTGGGTTCGATAGCCCAGTTCCAATGTTCTGTATTTGACCAATATGTTGCATTATCAAAAACAGGAATAAGTTTGTTCTTTTCTCTTTTTATTGCGCCTCCACAATGGTCAAAATGCAAATGAGTAAGAAAAACGTCTGTAATATCAGAAGTTGAAAAACCTTTTTGTTTCAACGATTTTTCTAAAGAATCATCGCCATGCAAATAAAAGTGACTGACAAATTTTTCATCTTGTTTATTTCCTATTCCTGTATCAATAAGAATAAGTTTATTTCCATCTTCTATCAAAAGACAACGCATTGCCCACGTACACATATTTTTTTCATCAGCAGGATTGAGTTTTTGCCACATTACTTTTGGAACAACACCAAACATTGCACCACCATCTAATTTGAAAAGTCCTGTATCTATTGTATGTAAAGTCATTTTTTTTGAGATTGGTTTTAAGAGAAATGAAAAATTCCTATATTAGGTACAAGAACCAAAATAGGAATTTTGTTTTTTATAAAAAAATAAAGTTACTCCATCAGTCAAGCCTTAGCTTTTTCTTCACTATCCCAATTTACCACTTGTAAACCTGTTTGTTCAGCATTGTCAGCCATAAATTCTGCAGATAATTGAGAATACAAATCTTTAGGTAGTATAACACTATATTTTTTAAGTCCTGCTACAACGACTTGTGGCATCCATGAGTTAGCAATCCAATCATTTGCTCCATCCCAAGAGCCTTCGTTATTTCTACTGTCATTAAGCCAATTTTTTATTTTATATTTCTTGACTAATTCAATCATGGCTACGCCACCTTGTTTAATATTGTCTTCATTTACCCAGCCAATCCAGTTTGTCAATCCCCAGTTTTGTTCTGGATCATAACCTAATTCTAAGAAAACTTCACCTGTTTCATTTTTAAATTCTTTAATTTTAAGTTTTTGATTCATAAAGACATTTTTTGAGATAAAAGAAAATGTGTTTAGTTTTAAAATATTGCAGAGTTTTTTTATACGTTGTTAATATAAAAAAAAATCCATCTTTAAAGAAATAAAAACGGATTTTTTTGAATTGAAATAATTAAAAAATGAACTTCTGGACTTTTAAACTTCATTTACAGCACGCTCAATCAAACGACTAGCAACAGTTTGAGTTCCTGTATGCTCAAAATAATTTGTCGAAGCATCTAAGAAAGCAGCTACATAATCTAGTTTTGTATCAGCTAAAGAAATATATTCTGAAAGGCTTGCAATTACTTTTTCTGAATTGATATTATTCTCAGATTGAAAATTACTAATCCAGCCTTTTGTGTGTCCGAATGCTTTTTTTACAAATTCTAGTTTGTCGGTAGCACCACTTCCTGGTATATATTGTGCCATTTTTTGGAAAACACTACTATTTTCTACTTTATCTACACTTACCGATTGAAGTTTGTTCATTACAATTTCGGCAAAATCAGGACCTAGAGGAAGCACACCATCAAAGGCTACAATTCCTGCCATACGCATTTTGCTTTCTCCTGCATAATTGCCTAATGCACCCACAAAATCACCAAAACTATCTCCAGGGATTCCATTTATTTTTGTAAAAGCTAGAAGTTCAGCCGTAATTTTGATAGCCAAATCAATACTCTGAATTGTATCAGCTTTTGGAGTAAGGTCTTTCATAAAAGAAAGCATACTAAAACTATCAGCCAATTTATCAGCCATTGCAGCAGCTCCAAGAGCTGTATCGGCTGTATCTACCATTTTAAAAATTTTGATAGCCGTTTGATAGCCTTGCGAATCGTCATTGTAAAGCTCTATTGCTTTTTCTTTTACTTCTCCTAAAAACTCCTCATCTGTTTCGCCTGTAACATCACGCATTAAGGCATCAAAATCAGTCGGATTATTCCATTCTCCTGGAACTACAAAATCTAACGCTTTCAGCGCATAAATAGTAACCCCAGATTCAGGTAGGTTATTTACAGCATCTACAATAGAAACTGGTTTGTCGTCAGAACCAAAAAACATATAGTTGTATATTTAAGTAATTGAAAAGGTTTTTTAAGAAAAAATGAGTTTCTCAAACTGTCAAGATACTTTTAGAGTATTTAGACAGATAATTGAGTTGAAAAATTATTTTAAGTTGGCAAGTCCAGCAAGATCAAATTTTTCGAACCAAGATTTGCGAGTTTTATCATCAAAGCTATCTTCTTTCGAACGAATACTGATTTGATAACGGTCAGCAACCAAAATAGTAGTTCCTTTAGAACCTTTTGTAAGCGCAGGGTAAGATGCAATGTACATCGTTGCGTCTGCATATTTTGCTTTTGTATCCATATTAGTACTCAAATCACTAATTGCAAGAGTAGCTACTTCTATTCCATCTTTTTCTAAACTAGCTTGTACAAATCCATCTTTTTCTTGATTATAGATAACTTTGTATGCTCCTTCCTCTTGTGGGAAAAATTTATTGAGCGCACCTCCTTCAACTTCTTCTTTAGGCATTTCTTCGGTAGCAGTCGAACCATTATCTATTGTAGTTGTTGTTTCTGTGTTAGTTTGTTTCTTTCCTCCACAACTAAAGAGGAAAGCCGAACTTAGTAATAGGGCAAATAACGAAATACGAAATTTTTGCATGTGCATAATATAAGGTGAAATTTAGTGATAAAATGAACTTTAAAACCTAGAAAATCTTTGAATATAAGAAATAGAAATTGGTATCTTATTCTATCTTAAATTCTCTAATTATTCTATTATTTACCTCAATGTACAAATTATCATTCAGAATTAGAATAATTTTTGTTGATTTTTGATTGAAATAATCGGAAAAAGTTAAAATTTCAAACTCTATTCATTCTGCTTTAAAGTTTGATTCTTAAACTATAAGCTAATAAAATACAACAAAAAACCCTTCTTACTGCAAGAGCAAAAAGGGCAAAAAGTAATTAGTTGTGAAAAAGTAGGAGTCAAAAAAATAGCTTTTAGTTGTTTACTACTTTCCCTAAAAATGGCTACAAAATCAATTGTTGAGCTTTTTAGAAAGAAGTAAAAACTGCTTTTAACAGGTTCTTTGCTAATTCTCCAAAACAATTTTTTCAGAATTGTATTTGTTTTCCTTATAATGTCCCAAACATAGTCATTATTTTTTAAAATACACTATTTATGACAAAAAAATAGTAGAAAAATGCAGTAAAATTTAATTATTAATCCAAAATAACATGTCAGTTAAATTTTTATTACAACGAGGAGATATTACCAAAATAGCTGTTGATGCTATTGTAAATGCTGCAAATACATCACTGTTGGGTGGTGGTGGCGTTGATGGTGCAATTCATAGGTCAGGAGGAAAAGAAATTTTAGAAGAATGTATTAAAATACGTAACAAGCAAGGAGGTTGTAAAACTGGAGAGGCTGTTTATACAAAAGCAGGTAATTTATCAGCTAAGTATGTTATTCATACGGTAGGTTCAGTTTGGCAAGACGGAGAACACGGAGAAAGAGAACTTTTAGCCAATTGCTATAAAAACTCATTACAAATTGCTGAAGAGTTGCAAATCAAATCTATTTCATTTCCTAATATAAGTACAGGAGTTTATAAGTTTCCAAAAGAAGAGGCTGCCGAGATTGCTCTAAATACTGTAAATAAGTTTGTAAATCAAAGTAAAAATTCTATCTTAGAAGAAATTATCTTTGTTTGTTTTGATGAAGAGAATTATAAAATTTATGAGCGTTTGATGAGATTATCTAATTTATGATTAAAAGAAAAAAGAGGTTATCCTAAAACTAGGATAACCTCTTTCAATACTATTTTACTACCAAAACACAATCTTTAATATTGAAGAATAAGAATTATTCTTATAGTATTAAAGATGCTTTGCTCTTTAATATTTTTAGTGATTTTTGATTTTTACAAAACGTTATTTCTTTCTTTATACTTGTCATCTGATATAGTAGATTTATCTTTTGCTTCAAATTCATTAGTAACACCATTCTAGTGTTTGGTTTTAAAAGATAAATCCAATTGCAACTACTAAAAGAAATGCCATGTAAGGTAAAATTATTTTTTTTGATATTGATAATGTTTTAATTGTGTGTTAGGAGAATATAATAAAGTTAATTCACTTAGTAGTATGTCTGCATACCATTAATAGAAATAAAAAAGTAACCAATATACTTTTTTATATAGCTTAATTATTAAGCTGTTTTGTAGCTGCTTAGCTAGTTATGTAAAGTAGTTATCTTTGTTAATTATTAAACAAATTAAGCAGGTTAATTTTACATTTCCAAATTTTTAGCCATAAATTCATAAATAATTTACAGTGTGAGTTTTTTTAAAAATTGATGCTTTTTTAAATTTTGTACGTTGTTTATCAAATTTTTATTGATAAAAGATTCAATTTTGAATTTTTGATAATAAAATCACATTTAATTAGCAAAATTGTAATTAATGTGATTAATTATTTTTGGTGATTTTTTTGATAACTCTTGATAATTAAGGTTTTAATACTTGAAAAAATGATTTTTTTTCTAAGTTATGAGATAGAGCTTTTATGATAAAAAAGGTGGAAATTATATTCAAGAGCTTCGAATTATAATTAATGCTCTAATAATTTCGTATTTTTGTAAAATCAAACAAAAAATAAGAATAAACTGAAAGAATAATTTACTGCTATGAATACGCCAACTATAAAAGTATCGCTTCAAGAGATAGAAAATAAAAAAACAGATATCCGAAAACTAACTTTAGCCGAAATTTCGGAAGAACTACAAAAATTAGGAGAACCAAAATTTAGAGCAAAACAGATTTGGCAATGGCTTTGGGAAAAATCAGTTACTTCATTTGAGCAAATGACGAATCTGTCTCAAAAACTTAGAGAAACGTTGCAAGAAAATTTTGCTATTAATGCCCTTACCATTTCAGAAGAGCAAAAAAGTAATGACGGAACTGTAAAATCTTCTTTTCGATTGTATGATGGCAAAATAGTAGAAGGCGTTTTGATTCCTGTTAAAGATAGAATGACAGCCTGTATTTCGTCACAAGTGGGTTGTTCACTTTCTTGTAAGTTTTGTGCAACAGGTTATATGGGTAAGAAACGAAATATTGAAGCTGCCGAAATTTATGATCAAGTAGTTGCTATTTCAAAGCAAGCAGAAGAGAATTTTAATCAACCTCTTTCGAATATTGTTTATATGGGAATGGGCGAACCATTGATGAACTATAAAAATGTTTTGCAATCTATTGACAGACTGACTTCTCCAGATGGACTAAATATGTCGCCAAAAAGAATTACTGTTTCGACAGCAGGAATTGCAAAGTTTATCAAAATGCTTGCCGATGATAACGTCAAATTTAATCTTGCTTTGTCTTTACATGCTGCAAATGATGAAAAGCGAAACGAAATTATGGATATTAATGAGAGTAATTCGTTGGAAGTTTTGGCAGAAGCCTTGAAGTATTTTTATGATAAGACAGGAAATAGAATTACATACGAGTATATTTTGTTTGATGATTTTAATGACTCATTGAAAGATGCCGATGAGTTGTATCGTTTTTGTAAGCACGTTCCTTGTAGAGTAAATATCATCGAATATAATCCAATAGAAGAAGCTGAATATAAGAAACCAACTGAAGAAAGAATAGAAAAATTTGCAGGTTATTTGATTAAAAGAGGTGTACGTACAACTGTCAGAAGAAGTAGAGGAAAAGATATTGATGCAGCTTGTGGGCAACTTGCCAATAAAAAGGGTTAATTCGTAAAAACTAAATAGCACTTTTCCAAAGAATGAGTTTTATCTCATTGTTTGGAAAAGTAATACCATCGTAAAATAAATTATTCTGTATTTCTTTGCTTGTAAACCCTGTTCAATTTATAATTCTGCCACTGTCGGTGTCCCCACCAACGATAGTAAAACATAAACAAATTTATGTCACACTGTATTTATAATGAAATTATTTTTTGTTTCGTTCTTCTCTAATTACTACAATTTCATTGACAGCGTTGATAGCATCAAAACGAATCTGAACAAGTCTGCGTTCTCCAGTTTTGACCTTTTCAGAATTTGAGTTTTCACACTTTTCAGAAGCATCAATATAATACGTATAAAATTTTTGATTACGACTATATAGCTCTGCAAAATCAGGCTTGCCTAAAATTTTTCGTAAATCTATTTCGTCTAATCCTTCTAGTTTAGGTTTGATTTTTTCCAAATCTTCTAACATTCCTGTACGCACACTTTCACAACCATTTCTGTCCATTTTCCAAGCTTTCATGTCAAATTCACTTTCGGTTATAGCATTTGGATCAGAACAAGATGAAACTAAAAAACTTAAACACACAAAAAAACTAAAAACTAAAAAAACACGATTAAAAAATTTCATTCTATTTTTTACAATTAATTTGATTGAATACTATTTCGACAAATATACTATGCTATATTCATAAGTCTATCTTCTACTACCTAAAAGTCTTTTGTGATAATAGATTGTTTGATAAAATTAAAAATAGGAAGAAAGGATTTTTACTATCAATTTTTTGTTGTAATCTCTTCAGAATCAAATGTTTCTAAACTTGTCTTTATACTCACATCTCCATATTCTTCTATTAAAAAATGCTCAACAAAATAATTTCCTTTAAAATAAATTGTTGAAAGAGATTGATTTGATAAATAATGGATTTTCAACGTTTTGGCTTCTATCAAAATGCTTTTTGATTCGATAGGAATATAATAAAACCTACTTTCTTTATCTTCTAAAGTCCATTTATCAAGTTCAAAATTTAGATAATTCCAACCTTGAGGAAAAATAATTTTATCAAGATTTACATTTTCATAAAATATAGAAACTTTCCAAAGCATTCTACCATTATTTATTTCTTCACAATCTAAAAATTGGATTTTTAGCTTTTTATCTGCTGAAATTTTTGAAGGAATAGCTTTGTACATATTGAAGTTTAAATAAATTTCACTATCTTTTTTCTTAACTTTAAGTTATCTTTCGACTAAAATTCTATATTTTTTCTGTAAAAAAGAAATTCCTTATTGTAAATATAATAGTTGTTGTTGGTATCCTCACCAATGACACCATAATCAAATAAATATGAAAATAGTAAAAAAAATATCCATTGTCATAATTGTTCTATTAGTTTTGCTAGTAGGAGCAGTTTTTCTTATTCCTGTGCTTTTTAAAGACCAACTCAAAGCAAAAGTAGAGAAAGTTGCTAGTGAGCAGGTGTTGGCAGATGTAAAATTTGGAGATTTTGATATTTCTATCTTGCGTCATTTTCCAAAACTGACCGTGCAATTAGAAAATATTAGTGTAATTAATCGTGCGCCTTTTGAAGGAGATACTCTTTTGGCTGCTAATAATTTTGAGCTTGCACTTAATTTTATGTCAGTCTTTAAAGATAAAGTCGAAATCCATAGTATTTATGCAGACAAACCTCTTGTAAATGTTCGTGTTTTGAAAGATGGACGAGCAAGCTACGATATTTATGAAAGCACAGCAACCGAAGAAACCACAACAGCAGATACAGCAGCTTTCGAAATTGGATTAGAAAAATGGAATATTAGTGATGGAAGAATCCGTTACCAAGATGATACCTTGAAAATGATTGCTATTATTGAAGGCTTAAATCACACAGGAAGTGGAAACATTACGACTGATAAGTATGATTTGAGTACAAATACGACAATCAATGATTTGTACATTAATTTTGAAAATGTGGCTTATATTGCTCATAGACCTGTTTCGGCTGATGCAACGCTTGAAATGGATATGAAAAACATGAAATTTACTTTCAAAGAAAATGAATTTAAAGTAAATGATTTGCCTTTGAAAATGGATGGATGGTTGAGTATGCCTGAAAATACGGCTTCTATTCTGATGGATTTGAATTTTTCTACTCCTGAGACAAACTTTAAAAGTCTGCTTTCTTTGATTCCCCCTGTATTTTTGAAAGATTATGAAGGTTTGGAAGCAAAAGGAGAGTTTGTTTTTAAAGGAATGACAAAAGGAGAATTTAATTCAGAGAAAGAATTATACCCAGAGTTTGATATTTCACTTTTGATAAAAGATGGGTATTTCAAATACCCAGAACTTCCAACGGCAGTAGAAAATGTAAATGTTGATATGCAGGTTGTAAACACTACAGCAAATTTGAATAATACAGTTATTGATATAAAAACATTTGGAATGAATTTGGGCAAAAACCCAATTAATGGAAAAGTTAGAATTCAAGGATTAGAAAAATATGATATTGATGCAAACATAAATGCAACAGTAAATCTTGCTGAGCTGGCAGAAATTTATCCAATGGACAGCTTAGAAATAAAAGGTTTGTATAATCTAAAATTACTTGCAAAAGGAGTTTATGATGAAGCTCAAAACCGTATTCCTACCATTGATGCAGATATGACATTGAAAAATGGATATGTCAAATCACTTGCTTATCCGATTCCGATTGAAAATCTTGAAGTAGAAGCACACGCCAAAAACACAACTGGACAAATGGAAAATATGCGTGTCGATTTAGAAAAAATCACAATGCAAGTAGAAGGAAAACCTTTTTCAGTTAGTGGACATACAGAAGGAGTTGAAAATCTTGTGTATGATCTGATGATAAAAGGTGAATTAGATTTGGCTACAATTACTAAAATTGTCCCTTTAGAAGATATGACTGTTACAGGTCTAATAAAAGTCGATATCGAAACAAAAGGCTCAACGGCTGCTTTAGATGCTGAAAAATATGATCAACTTCCGACAAGTGGAGATTTGTCTGTACAGAATTTGGTATTTACAAGTGTAGATTTGCCACAAGGAATGAAAATCACAAATGCAAAAGTGAGTTTTACACCTCAGCAAATGATTTTGGATTCTTTTCAAGGATTTTTAGGGAAAAGTGATATTGCTCTTACAGGTGGACTTTCAAATTATATTGCTTATGCGCTTGCTATGGCAGGTTTTCAAGAAGGAAAGCCTGTAATTCGTGGAAATATGAATCTTACTTCAAATCAATTTAATGTTGATGAATGGATGACAGAAACAGACGACCCAACAACTGTTGAAGATGAAACAGGTGTAGTAGAAGTACCAAAAGATATTGATTTTACATTCAATGCAACAATTGAAAAAGTCTTGTATGATAATATGACTCTTAATAATATGCGTGGTTTGGTGCGTGTAAAAGATGGTGAAGTCAGAATGGATAACCTTACTTTTGATGCTGTTGGAGGAAAATTCAGAACCAGTGGACTTTATAGTAGCAAAGATTTGGCTCGTCCTATTTTCTCTTTTGATTTGGATATTATTGAGGCAAATATTGGAGAAGCATTCAAAACTTTTTCTACAGCAAAAGCCTTTGCTCCTTTAGCAGAAAGTTTGGATGGAAAATTCTCTCTTAATAACTTCAATATCACAGGACTTTTAAAATCGGATATGATGCCAGATATGGCAACACTTTCAGGAGGTGGAATGATGAAAATTGTTGATGCAATGATGAAAGATAATCCTTCTATCAACAAATTAGCTGCTGTTGCAAATATGCCAAAACTCAAAAATAGTCGTTTAAAAGATGTAGTGATGCAAACCAAAATTGAAGATGGAAAAATGAAAATTCAACCTTTCGATTTGAACTTTGCAGGTTATAAATCTACTATTGGAGGAACAACAGCACTAGATGGAGGACTTGATTTTCATTTAAAGGTAGATGTTCCAAAAGAAGAAGCTCTTTCGTTAGTAAGTGGATTGGTAAATATCAAACCAGAAGATATTGAAAACTCTACTATTCCTTTGTTTTTCAATATTGGAGGAACATACAATAGCCCAAGTGTAGCCATGGATAATTCGGCTATTAAATCTCAAATCAAATCTAAGGTAACTCAAACACTCAAAGAAGAAGCTACCAAAACAGGAAAAGAGTTATTAAATGATTTCTTTGGAAATAAAAATGATTCGAAGACTGATTCTACTAAATCTACAAAAGCTGATTCTACCAAGACAACAAATCCAATAGAAAAAGCAAAAGAAGACCTAAAAAACAAACTAAAAGGTTTGGGAGGTTTTGGCAAAAAGAAGTAACTTTTAGTGATTAACATTTAATTATTGTTTATGAAAAAATCCATTATTTATTCTTTGAGTAAATAATGGATTTTTGTTTTCTAAAAAATATCTGTACTATTCAATTTCAATTGGTAGTGTTATTTAATATCTATTTTGTTTTGTATCAACATCTAGATTTAACGAAAACAAGCCAACATTATAAGGCAACAAATCATCATTTATATCTCTGATAAGATTTTTGAGCATATCTTTGTTAGCTCTTATTTTAAAATAATCTTTTTCTGATTCTGAATCTGATTCGTAAAACTCTATCATCTTCTGTGTTTCCAAAATTAAATGTAGAGTTCTGAATATCGCTTTTTCATTTGTTCTATTGTCCATCTATTTTTATTTAAATTCTAAATACTATTGAATTTCAACTGGTAACTGATTACTACTTACTGGTAACTGCAAAAACTACCAATTTACATCATAATTAATTTTGAAAATAAACTCTCTTGAAAGATTTGGTAAAGGGGTATGTGCGCCATCATAAGGCTGCATAAAAGGAGGCGATTGATTGAATAAATCTTGAATCCCTATAGAAACATTAATTCCACTTCTCAAAAAATCTTTATACATAAACGAAATATTGAAAAGTGTATTTGAATCAAATTTTTTCAAAAGTAGTTCTCCATCTTGAGTTTCAGAATTATACGCATAACGACTACTCAGCCAAACTAAAGAAGTATTGAGTTTTAGACTTTTGTAAATAGAATGATTTGCCCAAATAGAAAGTTTTTGAGGTGCAAGTCCTAAAAGTTGATTTTTATCTTCACTTACAGCAGAGGTATTCACTACTGTTTTTCCTGCAGCTGTATAATAGGAGTAAGTTACTTCTACAAAACCTTTTTTTCCTTTATAACGAAGTTCTAATTCTGCCCCTCGTGTTCCAGTTTCTTTTTCATTATTATAACCTTCTATTGTATTACTTTCTACAAAATAAATAATTGGGTCTTTGGTAGTAATATCATAAAAATTAAGTGTTGTTGAAAAATTAGGGGAGAAAATATATCCAATTTCAGATTCTAGAACTGTAGTACGCTCAGGTTTTATGCTTTGATTAATACTCAAATTGATATTTTGTACACTTGGCGCACGAAAAGCATTGCTATATAAGAGTTTTAAATGCAGTTTTTTCCATGACTTAGTAAGTCCAAAACGAGGAACAAAAGTAGAAGGATAAAAGCTATGATTATCATATCTAGCTCCTGCTGTAATATTTACTAGTTTTGTTTTCCATAAAATCTGACTAAAAAAAGCAACATTATTAAATTCAATATAATTTTTTTCATTAAAAAAAATAATATCATCATACGCTGCATCATACCAAAACTCACTTCCTAAAGTGAAAATTAGATTTGAGCTAGGACGATAATTTCCTATTAGATTAGAACGAAAACGCTGAGTATACTCCCTTGAAAATACACCTGAATAAACAGTATCTCTACTCAGAAAAGCCCAAGGACGAGAAAATGTGTAGGAAATACGAGGAGTAATAGTCAGTTTTTCATTTACTTTAATTATATACTTTGCATCTATAATTCCTGTTTGAAATATACGTTGAAATCTATTGGGAGCTTCATAAGCAAATCCTATTTTTGTATTATTTCTGTAATCATCCCAGATACCTCTTATTTCTAATTTTTTATAGTTGATTCCTACTTGAGCAGTAAAAGTTTCGATGAGAGAGTTTTGGCTCATATCAACTTTATTACCTAAGCCATCTATAAAAAACTGATTACTTCTCAGTGCATTTCCTTTAAAAATACTTCCCCATGCTTTCCAATCAATAGAAGAACGTCCTAAAGAAGCTGTGAGATTTTGACGAAGTGGGCTATTTCTATCATTATTATTTTTTACTTTTCCTAATGTATTACTAATCTGCAAACCATTCAAGTTTTCACTTCCTCTTGTAACAATATTGATAACACCATATTCTGCAAAGCCTCCATAAATAGCCGAACCAGCACCACGAATAACTTCAATACGTTCAATTAGAGAAGGTGGGAAATGATTACCTAATTGTGTAGTTCCATACATAAGTTCATTCATTTCTAATCCATCAATCATTAATAAAATTTTGCCTTCATGCGCCCAGTTGCCACGCAACCCTATTCCCACAACACCATTTACATCAACACCAAAATCAAAACCTTGAATATGACGCAAAATATCCGATAAATCTCTTGCATTCATTGCCTCAATATCAGCACGAGTAATCACACTTACCACACTAGGCGCATCCCGTAAGCGAAGTGTAGTTTGAGTAGCAAGTGTAATCAAATTATCTGTCGAATCCTGTTCTAATTCTTCTAAGGCAAATTTATAGCGTTCATAATTGAGTGAATCTGAAGTTTGTTGGGCAAAAAGGGAGTTTTGAGTTAAACAAAATAAAAATGCAAAAAATAATTTATTTATAAATTTAGTGTTCATGAGCAACTTCTGTAAATTTGATAGTCGTTCAATTTAAAGATTTTTTTGTTTTATACAACAAAAAAGGAACTTAATAAATTAAATTCCTTTTTGGTTTAGATTAAAAGTCGATATAACTGAAATTAACTGATGACTTTCTAGTTTCTATCAAAACTAATTCTCATTCCTTTTTCGCTCTCATCAAATTCTCCATTTTGATATGCCAAATGTCCCGAAACAATTGTATGTGTAATCTGAGAATCAAACGTATTTCCTTCAAAAGGCGACCAATTACATTTATATTCTAAGTTTTCTTTTGTTACAACAGTTGCTTTTTCCAAGTCAAAAAGAACTAAATCAGCAAAATAACCTTCTCTTACAAAACCTCTCTCTTTTACCTGAAAACAAATTGCAGGCGCATGAGCCATTTTTTCAGCTATTTTTTCTAGAGAGATTTTATTTTGCTTATACGCTTCCAAAAGCATCAAAAGAGAATGCTGAACCAAAGGAACTCCAGAAGGAGCATTCCAATAATTTCCCTGTTTTTCTTCCCATGTGTGGGGTGCGTGGTCGGTTGCAATGATATCCAAACGGTCATCTAAAAGTCCTTTCCAAAGCGCATCTTTATTTTGAGCTTCTTTTACGGCAGGATTACATTTGATTTGAGAACCTAACTTTGCATAATCTACAGCATCAAACCAAAGATGATGAACACAAACTTCTGCTGTAATTCGCTTTTCTGCTAAAGGAATTTTATTAGTAAATAAATCTAATTCTTTTGCTGTTGAGATATGCAAAATATGCAAACGAGTATTGTATTTTTTGGCAAGTTCTACTGCCAAACTAGACGACTTATAACAGGCTTCTACACTTCTAATTTCTGGGTGCAAACGCATCGGAACATCATCGCCATATTCTGCTTTTGCAAGTCTTTCATTTTCTTTTACAGTTGCTTCGTCTTCGCAATGCGTAGCAATAAGCATATCAGTTTGACTAAAAATAGTTTCCAAAACCTGTCTATCATCGACGAGCATATCGCCAGTAGAAGAACCCATAAATATTTTCAGACCACACACATTATTCTTGTCTGTCTTCAAAACTTCCTCTAAATTTTCATTCGAAACGCCCATAAAAAACGAATAATTAGCGATAGAATCTTTTGCACCAATTTCATATTTGTCAGCTAATAATTTTTGAGTGAGAGCTTGAGGTTTTGTATTTGGCATCTCCATAAAAGTAGTTGTTCCCCCTGCAACAGCTGCTTTTGCTTCTGTATAAATTTGTGCTTTTTGGGTAAGCCCCGGTTCTCTGAAATGCACTTGGTCGTCAATTACGCCTGCCATTGCATATTGTCCCTTTGCATCAATGACTGTATCAGCTTTTAGATTAGATAAATTATTTTCGATACGGCTAAATCTTCCATTTTCTATAAAAATATCTTTTTCTTCGATTTTTCCTTCGTTGATGAGCTTGGCGTTTAGGATTAAAATGGATTTTTTCATGTGTTTATTTTGAGTTAATTATAGGTTACTCAACTATTTTTTTAACCCTCGTTGACAGCTTCATTTGAACCTCAACGACGGTTAGTTAGCTCTACTTTTAAACCGTCAACGAGGCTCAAATGAAGCCGTCGTTGAGGTACAAAAATAGAAATAGTAGGGTATATTAGATTATTTGTAACCTAAAATTAGGTAATATAAAATATTCTTACAAAACGGTATAGTTACTATTTGGTTTGGAAATACCCTCAAAACCAACTAAAAACCACCCAAAAAGCTGATAAACTTCATTTTTTAAGCCCTTTTTAAAAGGTAATTTTGTAGAGTAAAATCAAAATATATCTCTACCAATTATGGCTACCTTACTAGAAAATCCGATACAGGAACATACACAAGCAAATAAAAAAATAAAAAAGTCTGAAAAAACCCCTTGTTATCATTGTGGCGATGATTGTCCTTCAAATCCAATTGAGTTTGATGAACATGATTTTTGTTGTACAGGCTGCCAAACGGTATACGATATTCTGACAAAAAATGGATTAGATAATTATTATAACCTTGAAAAAACAGGAATTGCGCCTAGTTCAATTATAGAAAATCCAGAACAGTTTACTTATTTGGATAATGAGGAATTGATGCGCCAACTTGTCGATTTTACAGACGGAAATTTTACACGCATTACCTTCAAATTACCTCAAATTCATTGCGCTTCTTGTGTTTGGCTTTTGGAAAAACTACCTAATTTATTTGAAGGTGTGCAAGATTCAAAGGTCAATTATTTGCGTAGAGAGGCAAGCGTTAGTTTTTATAGTAAGACCATTTCGCTTCGTATTTTGGTAGAAAATCTGACAAAATTAGGTTATTCGCCAGACCTAAAACTAGAATCTAAAAACAAGAAAAAAACGGATAATTTGCCTCCTAATTTTCTGCTTCGTTTGGGAGTTGCAGGTTTTTGTTTTGGTAACTTGATGTTGCTTAGTTTTCCCGAATATTTGGGTTTACCGATTGTAGAAGATGATTTTCCTCGTTTTTTTGGGTATCTTAATATTTTATTATCACTTCCAGTTTTGCTTTTTAGTGGTGCTAATTATTTCAAAGATGCTTTTTATGCCATCAAACATAAAACTCTTAATTTTGATATTCCAATTGCGCTAGGAATAACAGCTCTTTTTGGTAGAAGTATTTTCGAAATTATAAGTCAAACAGGTGCAGGATATTTGGATTCTTTGGCTGCCTTGATTTTCCTTCTTTTGGTTGGACAATGGTTTCAACGTCGTACTTTTGATAGCATTTCTTTTGAAAGAGATTATCAATCTTATTTTCCTTTGGCTGCTCTTTTGGAAGTTAATAATGATCTAGAAAATGATACGAATAATAAAACTACAAAATCAATTTCATTGTCTGATTTAAAAATTAATGATATTGTAATTGTAAAAAATGGACAACTTATTCCTGCTGATGGCGAGCTTTTGGAAGGAAAAGCTCAAATTGATTATAGTTTTGTAAGTGGCGAATCTGAACCTATAAAATGCAAAAAAGGGCAGCGTTTGTATGCAGGAGGAAGGCAATGGGGCGAACCGTTGCGTATAAAATTACTCAAAACAGTTTCTCAAAGTTATTTGATGCAGCTTTGGAACAGTGATACATTTGATAAAGACAACTCAAAACTTCTAAAAAATTTAACGCAGCGTTGGGGCAGAAACTTTACGATTTTTGTTTTGTTGGTTGCTTTTGGAAGTGCTTCGTATTGGTTGTATGCCGAAGGTTGGCAGATTGCTATTAATGTTTTTACTTCAGTTTTGATTGTGGCTTGTCCGTGTGCTTTGGCTCTCAATGCGCCTTTTGCTTTTGGAAATGCTAGACAGATTTTGGCGAAAAAGTTGTTTTTCTTGAAAAATACAGATTCTATTGAAATGTTGGCTTCTCAAAAAGCGCATCTTATTTTTGATAAAACAGGAACTCTTACGACCTCAACTCCGAGTGCAATTTGGAAAAGTATTCAGAAAAATGAAGAATTAACTATCGAAGACAAACAGGCTTTAGCTGCTTTGGCTTCTTATTCTTTGCACCCAATTAGTAAGGCAATTTATGCAGCCATTTCAGAGTTTGGAGAAGGAATTATTTATGATTTTGAAGAAAAAATAGGAGCAGGAACGCAAGCCAAAATTCAGAATCCTAAAAATAAAATAGGTTTTGATACTTGGAAAATTGGAAATGCTAATTTTGTAGGAATGAATAATCGTGTGTTCAATTCCTCAGAGTTGAACAGTATTAACGAGAACCAAAAATCAGTTGTTTTTGTAAGTAAAAACGATGAAGTAAAAGGTTATTTCGAACTTCTGAATCCATTGCGAGAAAATAGTTTGAATCTCTTACAAGAATTTAAGAACCAAAATTTCGAACTTTCTTTGCTCTCAGGCGATACAGAGCGTGAAAAAATGCGTTTTGTGGATATTTTTGGAGAAAAAAACATTCACTTCAATCAAAAACCAATAGACAAACTAGAGTTTTTGAAAAATTTAAAGACAACTAAAACAGACGAAAATCAATCTATTTTTATGATTGGCGACGGACTTAATGATGCAGGAGCATTAAAACAGTCTGATTTCGGAATTGCCATTAGTGAAAATCAAGAACAGTTTTCGCCTGCCTGTGATGCCATTTTGAGAGCCGAATCTTTACCAAAACTTGCCAAATTTATGTGTTATGCTCGCCAGACAATTTGGGTAGTTCGTTTTGGTCTTTTGATTTCGCTTTGTTATAATTTGGTTGGACTTAGTTTTGCTGTAAGTGGAACACTTTCGCCTATCGTGGCTGCTATTTTGATGCCTTTGTCTTCGATTACGGTAGTAGGAATGGGCGTGTTTTTGACTTGGTTTTTGGGTAGAAAATTGTGACTTTTACGAAAAAAAACCTCAACGATGGCTTTATGCCTCGTTGACGGTTAAACATAAATTTATATGAAATCATTTTTCATTCTGCTCAGAAATATAACTTTATTAGTTTTCCCTTTTTTGCTAATGATACTCATAAATGAAGCTGTCAGACCAACCATAACAGAAAAATCGTTTCAAGAAAAAGGAATTATAGCTATTAATTCAGTCATAAAATCCCCTAAAAAATGTTCGTGGGCGTGTCATAACATAGAAAATTATTGCAAAGAAAATCACGTCAAAATTCTTCAAAATTACTTTCCATTTACTGACCCAATTTATTTTGGAGTAATTCGTTTTTTACAATCTACTGGAAAATATAGAGGTGCAAATATCATAGTTTTGGTGATTTTGATTCCTCTCTTGATGTATTTTTTGCTAATCAAATCATTGTCTTTACCAAGCCAAATCAAAAAAGCTCAATCTTTAAGACAAGAAAATACACTCTTTTTTATCTTGATGAATAATTCTATAAACAGTTTTCTAACTGATTTTATAGCAAAACTTTATTTCTATTGTACTGATTTTATTATCAATCTTGCCAATATTTTAGATTTATCGTATTACGAAATTAACTTTTTTATTTTTTGTATAATTTATCCTGTTCTACTTTTAGGATTGGTTTTTACTTTTTGTATTCAGAAAATTAGGTTGATAAAAATAAAACTCTACGCTCTTCGACAAACTAACCACAAAATTCACTAAAAATAGCTAAATGTTTTGTAGTTTTGTCTTTAAACTTTACTACAAAAATAAGATAGAATTAAAGGAAGCGTTTTTTGATGAATACGGAGAATAAAAATACTGAACTCCCTAAGTTTTTTGCAGTTGATAACTTAACAGAATCTTTGCAAAACGAATTTGATAAAAATAAAATTCGTCAGCAGGTTGCTTATCGTACTTTAGGTGCTTTTGCTTCTGAGTTTCATAGTCTTCCTGATGAGAATTTACTCAAAACGGCTATTCTGTCACATCAAATTGTATTTCCTTTATTAGAAAATTTATTTTTTACGGAAGATTCTACTAGTTCAGACCCTAATTTTTTTATAAAATCAGATGTTGTTTTTCAAAAATTAGATGCTTTTTCTGTTTTCTTTAAGAATGGTTTTTTAGAGCAATGGAAAAAATATTGTTTGTCATTAAAAGAAGTTTCATTTAATTTTTCTAAAGCCGAAAAAGAACAAATTATTGTCTATTGGCAACGCAAATTTGAGGTTGGTGTTGCTCCTTTAGAATTTTCAAATTTTATTCAGCAATCTATCGCCAATCTTGAAGCTCCTTCACTCTATCAAGGTACTTTTTTTCAAGATATTCAGCCTTCTGTGGGTCAATCTTATACGTGTACGCTTTCTATTTGGTCGTATTATTTATGGAAAACAAGTCTAAATAATGGAGGTAAAAATGGAAGTAATTATAATACACCTCCTATTTTTTGGGCAAACGCAGCTTATTTTGTAGATGTTCCAAAACAAACTCTACTTTTTGGTTCTCAAGAAAGTGAAGCTCAAGATTTTTACCGTTCAATTGATTCTAGTTATCATATTATTGTCGGAAACTCTTTCAAAACTAGTCAACAAAATCAGTTAATTTGTTCTGAAAAAAATAAAAATAATGACGAAGTAAATTTTGCAGCCATTGATAACCGTGTCATGGCAGCTTATACACCTATTTATGAAAAAAATGCCTTTTCTCCTGTGCCTTTGCGTTTTGTGCGTTGGGCAACTGACAGACTTACTGACAAAGGTGTTATTGCTGTTTGGCTTCCATCAGTTGTCTTGCATGCGCCTACCTATGAGGGTTTTAGAAGGCGAGTGCAGGCAGAATTTGATAGTATTTATGTGATGGATTTGGAATACAAAAATGTAGAAAAAGAAAACCCTAGCAATATTGTAGAAGAAAAAACAGAGTTATCAAAAGACAGTACGAAAGACTTTAGTGCAAAAGAAAACGAATCGGCTTTGCTTTTTTTGGTTCGTAAGAATAAAAATAATTATTCAAATGGTTTTCGTTTGGCACATTTGCGTTCTCAATGTCCTGTGTTTTATTGGAAATCTACTAAGCCTTACAAATCTTTAAAAAACTTTGGAGAAGCTCTTTCTCGCACACAATTTCAAAATTTATCGTTCAAAAAAGTAAGTCAGGCTGTAAATTATTGGATTGCACTTCCCGAAGATGATTTTTTGGGTTTTATGCCTCTTTCTCATAAAGTTACCCAAACAGCACAGTTTGCAGATGAAGAAACGGCTCTTTTCAAATGGGCATCTCCTGCACTTCTGACAGCTAGAGATGAGTGGATGTATGATTTTGATAAAACTAATTTAGAAAAAAAAGCAAATTATTTTAGTCAGAATTATGAAGAAGAGCGTCAAAAGTGGCATAATTCTGACCAAAGCGAACTCTTGCAAAATTTCTTAGGTGTGAAAAGCACAACCAATCCGACAGATAAAACTAAGATAAAATGGAATGCCGAACTAATGCAACGTCTAAAAAGAAATGAAAGCACCAATTATGATTCATTTAAGATTCGTGAGGCTTCTTATCGTCCTTTTGTAAAGCAGTTTGTTTATGTAGATGAGGTAATTACGCATCGTCCGTATCAACAATTTCGTTTTTTTCCACTTCAAAAAGAACAAACACCAAATCCGACTATTTGTGTAACAGTTCATAAGCAAGTTCCTTTAGTAGTTCATGCAACCAATTTTATTCCTGATAATGGCTATGGTGCAAGAGCAACACATACATTTGCAAAATACTTTTTTGATGAAGAAACAAAAGAGTTTAAAGAAAATATTACTGATTGGGCATTAGAGCAGTTTCGTCACCATTATTCTTCCAAACCTGTAAAATTTAAAGCAAAGAATTTTAAGGAGTTGAAAAAGAGTTTGCAGTCTATGAAAGACAATCAAGAAGAGGCAAGAACACTAACCAAAGACACTATTTTTGCTTATATCTATGCCGTTTTGCACTCACCAGAATACCGTAAAAAGTATCAAAAAATACTTCATACCGAACTGCCACGAATTCCGATGTATGAAGATTTTTGGAAGTGGGCAACTTGGGGCGAAAAACTATTAAATCTGCATCTCAATTATGAAGATGTTACAATTTATCCTTTAGAGCGAGAAGAAAAAGAAGATAATGAGGAAGAACAAACAGAGAATAAATCTAAGAAAAAGGCTATTTTGAAAGCTGATAGAGTTCGCAGCTTAGTTTGGATTGATGAAACTACCTATCTGAAAAACATTCCAGAAGAAGCATGGCACTATCGTTTGGGTGTTAGAAGTGCTTTAGAATGGGTTTTGGAACATCACAGCGAACGAAAATTAAGAGATAAAACTGTAAAAAAAGCTGTTGAAGAAGATGTTTTTACTACGTATTCCTTTGATAATCAAAAAGAACAACTCATTGAGCTTTTGAGGAAAGTTTGTAGAGTAAGTGTGGAAACTGTGGAGGTTTTGAGGGAGATGGAGGAATAGCCATTTATATAGAAAACTAAAAATTACATTATTACGTTTTATTAAAAATAATACTATATTTCGTTTAAATAATAAAATTATGACACAATTAACACTTCAAATTACGGATAATAGCAAAATGGAGTTTCTTTTAGAACTTCTCAAAAGAATGGAGTTTGTAGAGTTTGTTTCTTGTCAAACGCAAGAAAATTTAGTAGAAAACGAGAACTTTGATGTAGAGCAATTTATAGATGACATTTACCAAGAAAGAGAAAAATCAAAGCAAGAACTTAGTAAACAGAAATGAAGATGGCAATTTCTGAAATGGAAAAAGTAGATAAAATTCAATACAATCACTATAAGGATTTAAAAATTGATACATATAATAGTTTTATAGATAGTAATTTTGATTGGGCTTGTGATATTTGTTTAGAAGATAAAAAAGCAATTAAAGCAAACCCTAGTTTGCAAAATTACTCTTGGAATCCGAATTATGCCTATTATGACTCCCATCTTAAATGTAGAAATTGCAATTCAGATTTTATTTTTTCTAAAGAGGAAAAGAAATATTGGTTTGAAAGTTTAAAGTTTTGGATTGATTCAGTACCTGTTCATTGTATAATTTGTAGAAAAAAAATCAGACAATTAAAACTTGAAAATACTATGCTGTCTGATATTCTAAAAAAAGATGAAACTGATATTAGTTCAGATGAATTAAATAAAATTATTGAAATTTATACAAATTGGGAAAAGGAAGAACGAGTAAAATATTATCAAGCAATTTTAAAAAAAAGAATAGCTCATTGAATCCTTGGGTAAAAACCGAAATTCAAATTTAAAGATACAAAAGTCTTCATTCTAGTAGAATGAAGACTTTTGTATCTTTATCAAAAACAAAACTAAATCATTTGTCCACCCGAAACTTCAATACGTTGTGCATTTACCCATTTTGCATCCTGTGTACACAAAAAAGCAACCACACTTCCAATATCATCAGGTAAACCTACACGTCCTAGAGCTGTATTAGCAGCAATAAAAGCATTTACATCAGCATTATCTCGTACAGTTCCATTACCAAAATCTGTTTCTATTGCTCCAGGGCAACTACATTTACTCTAATTTTTCTTTCCCCCAATTCTTTTGCTTGATATTTAGTAAGAGTTTCGATAGCTCCTTTCATAGTAGCATAAATAGAATATCCTGCTAAAGCAATACGTGTCAATCCTGAAGAGATATTAACAACTCCTCCTCCATCATTCATAATTAGCAACATTTTTTGAGTAAGAAAAACGACTCCTTTGAGATGAATAGTTGATAAAATATCAAATTGTTCTTCAGTAGTTTGAGTGAAAGCAGTATGAATTCCTATGCCTGCATTATTGATTAAAAAATCTATTTTTGAAGAATTAAAGTCATTTTTTAGAGCTGTTTTTACATTCTCTGTAAAAGAATCAAAACTTTTAATTTCTGCTACATTTAATTGAAGTGCAACAGCTTTTTGTCCGATTTCTTCAATTTGTTTTACTACTTTTTGAGCTTCTTCTTTGTTGCTATTGTAGGTCAGAATAACATCAATTCCTTTTTTAGCAATATTTATTGCCATATCTTTTCCTAATCCACGACTTCCACCTGTTACTACTGCGATTTTTGTTTGATTTTCCATGTGTTTGATTTTTTATAAATGGTTTTGAATAAATTACCTTACAAAAGTAGCAGGAAAAAAGAGCTAGTGGTTATTACAAATCAAACCAAAAGTTACGAAAATCAAATCTCTATTAACTATTTCTAAATTGAGTAGGAGTTTGATGAAGATGTTTTTTGAAAAAATTATTAAAATGAGTTGTTTCTTCAAAACCTAATGAAAAAGCAATTTCTGAAATATTCCATTTTGTATGTTTTAATATTATTTTGGCTTCTTGCAAAACACGTTTTGCAATTAGCTCAGAAGTAGTCATCTGTGTAGTTTCTTTCAATGTTTTATTCAAATAATTGACATGAATAGCTAATTGATTGGCAAAATCAGAAGGTGTTTTGAAATTAATTTTCTGAAATGTATCTTCAATAGGAAATTGTCGTTCTAAAAGTTCTAAAAATAAATTCGAAATTCGCATAGCTGCATTTGTATGTACTTCTGTTTTTTGAGCAGGATACATTCTGATAGCCTTATGAACAATTTCTAAAACTAAACTTCTCAATACATCATATTTGTATTCGTAATTTGAATTTATTTCTTTAAACATTTTATCATAAATCAATGAAAAAGCTTTAACATCTTCATCAGAAATAGAAAAAACAGAATTTCCACTTGGATTAAAAACAGGATAATCTTTTATATTTCCATAATTATGAAAAAACTCTTCTGTAAAAACACAAAAAAAACCACTCAAATTTTCTGTTAGAGGATTCCAGTCATAAGGAATGTGAGGACTAGCAAAAAGTAAAGTATTATGTTCAGCTTCAAAGGTCTTATCAGCATAATGTACTCTATTTTTTCCTATAATTACACTGATTTTGTAATAATTTCTTCTATTATAGGGAATAGGTTTTGAATTTTTCCCTGAAAATTCATCTATTTTGAATACATTAAAATGTCCGACTTCATAACGCAAAGAAGGTGGAATCGGATATGAAGTACACTTATAAAAATCGTCAATATTCATTGTTTTTTCCATAAATCAAAGTTACAAAAATGAAATATAATAAATTGGCTGCTTTTTGTAGTTTTAAGGAATTATATGAAAATTAAATTAGTAATCAGGTTGATTATAATAGAGTTTATTTTTTCGTAAATTTGTCTTCATTATTCGCCGTTGCTTGTGTATTCATGAGCAACATCATATAAAACAACAAAATGAAACAATCTGAAATCCGTTTTAGTATAGAATTAGATGACAAAGACCTTCCAGAAAAGATATTTTGGAAAGCAAGTGAT
This sequence comes from Bernardetia sp. Wsw4-3y2, assembly GCF_037126295.1. Lineage (NCBI taxonomy): Bacteria > Pseudomonadati > Bacteroidota > Cytophagia > Cytophagales > Bernardetiaceae > Bernardetia > Bernardetia sp. Wsw4-3y2. Next base: position 3,233,336 of record NZ_CP147017.1, read on the forward strand.
TCTGGACAGCAACTTGAAGAAGCAAAAGCGATTGCTTTAGCTATTTGGGATGGTCATGAAAAAAATTGTCTTCGCCTAGACCTGTGGACAAAAGACATGCCTGTCGAAGAAATGAAAGGTTTTAGTATTAATATTTTGGGTGGAATGGCAGATACGCTTCTGCGAGCTACCAATGACGAGTATATGGCACAAGAAATTCATCAACTTTGTGAAAAATTAGCTCTTTACTTGAAAGAAAGCCAACAAAATACGTAAACGTAATAAACTCCAATGCCGTTGTTGGTGTTGTAGCACAGCCGACACCAACAACTAAATTAATTTTATGATTTCAGTACGAAAAAATCCAAATGATGTTCCTGCTATTTTACAATCTCCAGCAACTGAAAAAGTTATTCAGACAGTTTTGGAGATAGGAAAGTTTGTGGGGTATCCTCGTCTGGATATTCTGATGCATGAAGATGTTTTGGGCAAGCTTCTTGAAATTCATTATAACAAATGTGCCTTTTGTGAAGTAGGAATTTCTATTGAAGAATCAACTGCTTTTCTGACTCATTATCGTCCACCAGAACTGTATTATTGGTTAATTTATGAATGGACAAATCTTTTACCTGTTTGTGAAGAATGCAAACTCTATGAAGATAGTCAGTTTCCAATAATGAATAAGCACAAACGAGTAAAAACTCCACCAGAAGATAGAACTCTTTGGCGTGCCAGTTCAGATATTCATTTGGCAGAAGATCCTCTTATTATCAATCCCGAATTAGATGTTCCTGAAAAATATATTGCCATTGATAGAGAAGGAAATTTACAGCCTATAAAAAGAAATTTGCGTGCAGCTTCTACTATTACAGCCTATAAAATAAATATGGGTTCGTCAGCAGTAGCTCGTCATCGAATTATACGTGAAATTACTCAAAAACTCTATCAAGCTGCTACTGACCTTTTAGAAAAAACAGTTCGTTATCCAGCACCACTTTCACTATTACGAGAGCATTTTGAGCCTGTTTTGACAGAATTAAATGCAATGGCTGCACAACGAACGCCACATGCTATGTTGGGTAAAAATATGCTTTTCAATTTTGAATATTTTTTTATTGAAGAGTGTGAAGATTTTGAAGTGATGCGTGTTTTGGAGCAAGTTCAAGTTCATTTTATAGAAACAATTACACCTTTCTTGAATATTGATTTTCCAGAAGAGCAGCGAGCAAGTGAAGACAATACGCTTATTTTGGAGTCTATGTTTATCAAAAATATACGCTGTTTTGACAAACTATCTATTGATTTGCCTCATATTCATACAAAAGAGAATATTACACTTATTGTAGGAACAAATGGAACAGGAAAATCTACAATTTTGCAACTTATTGCATTAGGTCTTTCCAATATTCCTAAACCTCCAATTAATTATGGCTGGGAAAATGTCGTTCATGGCAATAAAGACGCAGGACATTTAGTATTGCGTCTACAAGGTTTTGGAGAAGAAGTAAATATTAAGTTTAAGATTGATAAAAATGGAGTGATGAATACAGGAAGTCATCGCCGTTATTTTGAAATAATACGTGAAAACTTATTGATTCTAGGATACAGTACTGGAAAAAGAGGAATGAAAAATTATGATTTTCAACATCGTACTTTTGCACCTATTGCTTCTTTATTTGGTGAAAATGGCTTTTTAAAGAGTGAAGACGACCATAGTACCTATTTTTATATAGAAAATAACATTGAAGCCATTCGAAAAATAGTTAATCGTTTGCTTTCTCCTCCTCAAAATATTGCAGAGAGTGACCAAGATGAAAAGTTAGAGCAAGGACTTTTAGGATTGAATAAAGATGGAGATTTTATTTTTCAAACTTCTGCTGGAGAAGCTCTTATTTCGGCTATGTCAGACGGTTTTCAAACTGTCTTTAGTTGGATTTTGGATTTATGTGTACGAGCCATTCAACATCCTTTTGATTTACAACATCCAGAAAGTATACAAGCAATTGTTTTGATTGATGAAATTGATGTGCATTTAAGTCCTAATTTGCAGCGCACACTTATTCCTCGTCTTTCAGAGGTTTTTCCTAATACACAGTTTTTGGTAGGCACACAAAGTCCATTTATGATTCAATCAATGTCTGCTAATAATGTTATTTCTTTAGAATGGGAAGATGAGCGAATTATTGCTCACCCTCTTTTGATGGAAGGAATGCCGTGGGCTTGGACAATCAGCGAAATTTTGGCTCGTCTTTTAGGAAGTGTAACCGAAATTTCGCCTATTATGGATGATTATCTGACTGAATTATCACAAGCTATTGGGAAAAATGACAAGCTCTATGCAGAGCAATTGTATCTAAAAGTAAAAAATGCGCTCCCCAAACTAAGTCCGTATCACGAGTATTTAGAAATAATAGCGAAAGACTATTTTGAATAATTATTAATGTTGAATTACGAATGAATAATTACTTTTTGTTCTCTTCATTTTAATTCGCTTAACATTTATATATAATTATATTTAATTTAATAAAGAAATTCTTTTTGATTGAGTAAATAGCTTTCATTTACCCATAAAATAGCACGGTGTTCGTCGTCAAATTTGCGAATCCATTTGAATCCTTTTTCTTTAAGTTGTTTCTTGTTTTTTGAAAAAAATGCAGTTATTTTCCCTTTTTGGTCTTCTGTGGCAATAAAAATCATTTAATTAGTGTTTTAGAAAAATTGAAGCACAAATGAGTAAGTAGTTATATCTTTTATAAAGACAGACATAAATTCTTACTTCTTGTCAGTTAAATTACTGACACAGTCAATATACGAAATTTTATTTGTTTTTACAAGCTATAACCAAATTAAATTTTTATTAATGTATAATTAACGTTTTTTGATTTTTATTAATCAATTATTTCTGACTAATTTTATATTTAAAATATTATTATTTATACTCACTATAAAAAATCATTCCCCTAGTTTTTATGAAAATTCAAAAAATTCTCTTTCTCATTTTTTTCCTTCCTGCTATTAGTATTTCTCATTTTGGTTGTAGCCAAACAGATTATAAAGCAACTCAAAATTTAAATAGCACAAATGATTCTTTAGCTCTTATTAATGACTTGACTGATTCCTTAAAGCTAAAACTGAAAGATAGCCTGCTTTCCTCTGTAGCTGATAATTCAAAAAAACAAACTCTTCAAATTATTGGAGTGGGAGATATGATGTTTGGAACAAATTTTCCTTCTGCTGCCCATTTACCACCCAACGAAGGTAAAAATTTGATTGCAGAAGTAGACTCAATCCTAAAAAGTGCAGATATTACTTTCGGAAATTTGGAAGGTGTTGTTTTAGATAAAGGAGGACAAGTAAAACACTGTTCAAATCCTGCTGTTTGTTATGCTTTTCGTATGCCTGAAAAGTTAGTTGAAGATGTATTGAAACAAGGTGGATTTGATGTAGTCAGTATTGCAAATAATCATGTAGGCGATTTTGGCAATGAAGGACGAGAAAATGGTAAAAAATTCTTAGAAAGTATTGATGTAGAATATGCAGGTCTTACTTCGTCTCCTTATACAATGTTTGAAAAAGAAGGAATAAAGTATGGCTTTGCAGCCTTTGCTCCTAATTCTGGAACAATGGATATTAGAGATATAAAAGCAGCTGAAGCAATTGTAAAAAAATTAAATGATTCTTGTGATGTCGTTATTGTTTCTTTTCATGGGGGAGCAGAAGGTAGAAGTAAACAGCATATTACACGAAAAACAGAAACTTTTTATGGCGAGAATAGAGGAAATGTGTATGCTTTCTCACACACAATGATTGATGCAGGAGCAGATATTATTTTCGGACATGGGCCTCACGTTACTCGTGCTATGGAAGTGTATAAAGATAGATTTATAGCTTATAGTTTGGGAAACTTTTGTACGTATGACCGTTTTAGTTTGCGTGGAGAAAGTGGACTTGCACCAATTGTGAATTTGAAAGTTGATAATGAAGGTAAATTTATTTCTGGACAGATTACACCTATTATTCAGCTTGGGCGTGGAGGAGTTACACTTGACAAACAGAAAAGAGTAATTCCAATTATTCAAAATCTCAATAAAACAGATATTCCAGAAGGAATCATTGAAATAACTGATGAAGGAGAAATTTTAATCAAAAAGAAATAATTAAAAAAACGGTATTTGAATTCAAAAATCAAATACCGTTTTTATTTTTAATTATGATTGTCTTTTATATACCTTCTTTCTTCAAATCTTTCCGTTCAAACTAGACCAGCCACCACCATTATAGACATTGGTATAACCTTTTGATTGTAATAAACTTTTTGCACTTCCACTACGCATTCCAGATGCACAACAGGTAATAATAATTTGATTTTTGTCTTTAAACTGTCCAAGTTGATTTGCTAAAGTATCTAAAGGAATATTTTTAGAATTTTGAATGTGTCCTCCTGTATATTCACCTTTCGAACGAACATCAATAATAATCGCTCCTTCTTTTAAAAGAGCTTTGTAATCTGTTGGAGTTGATGAACTAAATAAATTTTTAAGTGTGTCTAACATAATTATATATAATTTTAGAGTGTATAAAAATAAATTGAATACAACAAAGTTAGTGTCTTCTTTTTATCAATTTGGTAACAGAAGTTACAGAAGCTAAAACAATTAAATTTATTTTTTTCTGTTTTTCCAAGATTGCCAACGGTTCAAAATAGGCTTTACTGTTGAGTTAAAAGGGAAAGAACGCAATCTAAAGGCTTTTGAAAGGCTACTTTTTTTTGTGGAACTTAGGTAAGAAGACAAAACAGAATTATGAAATTCTTTCTTAGAAATAGGAAGGTCAATGTTTTTAGATAAAAGCTCTGCCCAATATTCTCCTAAAAGGTCATTAAAAACGAGTTTATTATAAATTTCTATTTCTTGATTTTTAGAATGAAGCAGTTCTAACCAATGCTGTACTTTTTCAAAAAAAGAAATATTATTTTGCTCAAAATCCATATTTCCTATTTTTTTATGAATGATTAATTCATCTTGATTGGCATAAATTCCTAATTCTTCTAATTGATTTTTATAAATTTTCAATATATTTCTACTTGCTGTTTCTTTTTGGGTTTGACTAATATTATTTTCGTGAATTCTGTATTTTACTAGAGATTCAGCCAAATTTATAACTCTAGTTTTTTGTGAAATACGTATCCAAAGGTCGTAATCTTCTGTTGGTGGATAGTTTTCTCTATATTTTAAATCTGCAAATTCTTTTCTCATCATGATAGAAGACTGAGCAAATTGATTAAAAAAGAGCAGTTTTGCAGGAATTCTTTCTGGACGATGTTCTAGTTGCCAAGCTCCTTTGATTGTATTTTCCTCGTCAATAAGTGTAATCCAAGAACCTACCAAACCAAATTCATTATTTTTATCTAAAAAATCAACTTGTTTTTCTAATCGTGTTGGTTCTGCATAATCATCACAATCCAAAATGGCAATATACTTTCCTTTGGCTTCATCAAAAAGACGATTACGAGTATAAAAAATACCTTTATTTCCATCGTTCTCTAAAAAATGAATACGAGTATCTGGATACGATTTTACGATTTCTGCACTTTTATCGGTTGAGCCATCATTTATAATGACTAATTCAAAATCAGTATAAGTTTGATTTAAAATGCTTTCAATAGCCATTTTGAGAAATTTTTCTCCATTAAAAACAGGCATTACGACGCTTATCATATTCAATTGCGAATTAAAAGTTACGAACTAAAATACTATTACTTTCTTTGCTTTTTACAAAAATAGCTTAAACTTTATTCTATCTCAAACATTATTTATGAATAGAATTTCTATTCACATACAGAATTAAAATAAATCGTTATTATGAAAACCATATACGCCAATCAAAAATCTACTCCTCAAAGGAAACAACTAACAGAAACATTAATTGAAACACTTACTGAGTCGGAAGAACAACTAGATGCTTCTTTAGAACGTGAGTTAGTTCTTTTCAAAGATGAAAAAAATGAGCTAGACTATATTATCAAAACACTTATTCAAGTTTGTAAACTCTCTTCTGGAGATGCTTTTGATGTAGTCACAGAGGCAAATGCAAAAGGACACTCAACTATTACAACAGGTACATTCAATGAACTCAAACCACTTCGGAAAGCTGTTTGTGATAAAAATATTTGGGTAGAGATTTTATAATTCATCTATATACACCCACTAAAACAGCTTTCAAAGCTGCTCTATTTTATGTATTTTTGTAAGCTATTTTTGCTATGAGAGTATTAAAAAAAGTCTTTTAAAATATAACTAAAGCTATAGAGATTACGTTTTTTGCAGTCAAAATATTCTATTGTTTTTAAATGATGACTGTTTACTAGTAACTGAAAAACTGATAACTGAACTATGAATTATCCCTCCAAATTAGTAGAAGATGCTGTAAACGAAATTTCTCGTTTGCCAGGTATTGGTAAAAAATCAGCTTTGCGTTTGGCTCTGCACTTGCTTAGACAAGAAATGCAAGACGTAGAAGAACTCACTAAATCATTAATTGCTCTTCGTGAAAAAACAGTGTATTGCAAAAAATGTCATACTATTTCAGATACAGATATTTGTAGTATTTGTAAAAGTCCGAAGCGAGATGAAACACTGATTTGTGTAGTAGAAGAAGTTCCTGATTTGCTGGCTATTGAAAATACGGCTCAATATAATGGATTGTACCACGTTTTAGGGGGAGTTATTTCGCCTATTGAGGGAATTAGTCCGTCAGATTTGAATATTGATTCTTTACTAGAACGCACACAAAATGGCGTGAAAGAGGTTATTTTAGCTCTTAATGCTACAATGGAAGGGGATACAACAGCTTTTTATCTCACTAAAAAGCTAAGAAAACAAGGGGTAAAAGTCAGTGGAATTGCTCGTGGTGTTCCTATTGGAAGTGAACTTGAATATACCGATGAAATTACATTGGGAAGAAGTATTGCCAAACGAATTATGTTTGATTAATTTAGAGAGTAACTACTTCAAAGCCATTTTCTGGAACACGAATTTCTTCTATTTTGCCACTTCCTCGTGTTATTTCTGTCCAATTTTCTACATCAAAAGAAAAAATAACTAAACTACAAGGACTTAGAAATCCATAATCTTTTTCTGAAAGTAAATAAATTAGGGCAGAAACAGCGGGGTTGTGATTGACCAAAAACAAATTATTGATATAGTTATCATCAATTTGATTGATAAAACGTAGCAAATCTACTTCTGAACATTGATATAAATCTTCTTCTATTTGTATTTGAGAAGGAGCATAGTGCATTCCGTTGGCAATAAGACGAGCCGTAGTTTGCGCTCTAACAGCAACACTACTAACAATCTTATCTACTTCAAAATTTTCTTCACGTAAAAGTTGTCCCAAACGCATAGCATCTTGAATACCATGTTCGGTCAGTTTTCGTTTTAAATCTGGGTTTGAAAGACTATAGCCTTCCGTTTGTGCATGACGGAGTAAAAATAGTTTTTTCATAATAAAATAAGTAGGCTAGGATAATATTTGATAATAATTTTACTTGAACTAATTTCACAATAAAAAGATAGTATTGTAAAAATCCAAGATACAAATAATTGTTTAGTTAGTCAAATATTTTAAGACATTGATTCTATTTTAGTCATCAAAACCTTCTTTTCTAATACGCAAACGTGGACGTTTTGGAGGAATACTTTTTTCAACTTTATTGAAAGTAATATTTTTCTTTTCTTCTGTGCTTGTAGCATTATTTTCTTGCTCATTTTCTGAATAAGAACCTATTTTTTTTGTGACAGTAGTTGTATTAGCCTCTTCTATCAATTCCTCTGTCGTTTTAGGTGATGCTTTCATTTTAGCTTTTAATTGTGCTAGAGCGTCTTGTGGAGTAGGTAATTCAGGCAATGCTGCTGCATTTTTACCCAATACTTTATCTACTTCTTTATCTACATCGCTATCATTAATGGCAATATCTTCATAGGATTGAGCTAATGCTTCCTGCTCTTCTACTTTCATTTTCATATCGTCTAACATATCACTCATACTGTTTTTGCTAAGTGAAGACATGCGTTCGTTAAGACGACGGCTCGTTTCAGAAAGGCGTGAGCGAACTTTAAGGGTTTTAAGTTCGCCTTCCCACGTATTTATCTGGGTACGGATTTTTTGAATATCAATCTCTAGCTTACGAATCATGTTTTCATAAGCACGTAAGTTTTGCTCGTTTGCAGAAGAAACTCTCAAAATTTGGTCTTTTTGCCCAAGTGCTTTCAGAGCATAACGATCAGCTTCATCCATAGTAATATCACCTTGTTCTGCTTTGCCTATAAATTGCATCGCTCTCTGTTCGTATTGGTCTGCTGCTCGGTGTGCTTGCTGGACATCTCTTTTTGTACGAATAGCTAATGCTTTCATTTCAGCAAGACTTTTCATGCTTTCAGCAAGGTCTTGTTTCAAATCCTTTATAGATTGTTCTGTGAGCGCAACAGGATCTTCTACTTTATCAAGTTTGGCGTGTGCTTTAGCTTTTCCAACATTAAAAAGACGTTTAAAAAATATCCACATATAAAATAACAAATAATAATAATTTAGAATAGGGAAAATGACCTTGGAAGAATTACAAATTAAAAATTATGAATTGAAAGATGGTGTAGGTCAATCATGATTTTAACTAATAGTAACTTATTTAATTTTGATATCCTACTTCATTCTAATCCATAAAAAAGGTCTTATCCTTTTGCAAACGTTATAAAAGTAGCAATAGTTTTTGATTAATTTTTAATCCTTACAATCTTTACAGAATAAATTTTTGAAGGGCTTTAACTTATCAACTTATTTTCTAGTTTAAATAATCATTTTATTTCTCATATTTCTTTTTAAAATAAGAATAGGCTTCATTTACTTTTTGAGATTGCTCAACTGCCCAACGTTGTTTTTTTGGATCTGCTTGGTGACGGTCTGGATGATATGCTTTCATTAGTTTTTTATAAGCTGTCTTGACTTGCTCATAAGAAGCTCCTTCTGAAAGACCCAAAGTATGATAATAAATTCTTTCTTTTGGATTGGCTTTAGGCGCAGTAAACTCATACTCTGTATCAAATTCACTAGAATAAGAAGTAGAATCATTATTTCCTAAAGAACCAAATTCTTTTTCATATTCATCTTCAATAGCTTTCATATAATCATCATCTGAAAGTCCATTTTTCTCTAAGAAATCATTAGTAGTAGAGCGAATAATATTTTTTAATCTGTCAAAGAGCATAGTTTTTTATTTTAAAATGATGTTGTTGGTGGAGACACCAACAACGGCAGAGGTAGTTTAATATAAATAAGCAATAAATTGATATAATTTCAATAGTAACGAAAGAAATGCTACAAACGTTTTCAGAAAGTTAGTTGAGAGAAGCGCATAGAAATTTCATTTTCAATTAAAAATAATCAAAATTATTGTATTTGTTAGAATTTTTTGAAATAAAACTACTTACTAGGAAAAGGCAAGCCATACTACTGTTATTTAAAAAAATAGTAGGGTACAGTATGCAAGCCATTTTAGCTTCGCTGACTTACAGTTCATTACAAATCTAAACTAATGATTTTATTCTACTGATTGTTTCCATTGGGTCAGGAGAAGAAAATACAAAATTACCTGCCACCAATACGTCTGCACCTGCATCGACAAGTTTTTTTGCATTTTGTGCATTTACACCTCCATCGATTTCGATAAGAGCTTTTGAGCCTGTTTTTAAGATTAATTCTTTTAACTGACTTACTTTTTTATAAGTCTGTTCGATAAATTTTTGCCCACCAAAACCTGGATTTACAGACATCAAACAAACTAAATCTGTTTCTTCAATCACATTTTCTAATTGAGAAATAGAAGTATGAGGATTTACTGCAATTCCTGCTTTACATCCTAAATTACGAATTTGTTGAAGGTTTCTATGTAAATGTTGACAGGCTTCAATATGAACAGAAATTGTATTTGCTCCTGCACGAGCAAAATTATCTACATATTTTTCAGGATTGACAATCATCAAATGAACATCTAAATGTTTTTTTGCGTGTTTTGCAATCGCTTCACAAACAGGAATACCAAACGAGATATTTGGCACAAAAACACCGTCCATGATATCGATATGAATCCAGTCAGCTTGACTTTTATTGAGCATTTCAACCTCGTTTTGAAGGTTAGCAAAATCAGAAGCGAGAATAGAAGGAGCGAGAAGCATAAATAAAGTTAGATTTTAGAAGTATGAAATTAGAAGTAATACAAATTTAGAAATTAAACTTCTAAAATCTAATTTCTAAATTTATTTAGCATAATGTACAGCTCGTTTTTCACGAATAACTGTAACTTTTACCTGCCCTGGGTACTGCATTTCAGTTTGAATCTGTTGTGAAATTTTGAATGCAATTTCATCGGCTTTATCGTCCATTACATTTTCAGCATCAACAATAACACGCAATTCTCGTCCTGCTTGAATAGCATAACACTTATTTACGCCATCATACGAAGTAGCTAGGCTTTCTAAATCTTGCAAACGTTTAATATATGATTCCATTGTTTCACGTCTTGCCCCTGGTCTTGAACCCGAAATAGCATCACAGGCTTGAATAACAGGTGAAAGCATCGAAGTCATTTCTATTTCATCGTGGTGCGCTCCGATTGCATTACAGACTTCTGGGTGTTCTCCATAACGCTGAGCGAGTTCCATTCCCAAAATAGCATGTGGTTTGTCTGGATCTTCAGTACAAACTTTTCCAATATCATGTAAAAGTCCTGCACGTTTGGCAAGTTTTACATTTAAGCCCATTTCAGTTGCCATAGTGGCACAAAGACGAGTAACTTCCTTAGAGTGTTGTAATAAATTTTGTCCATACGAAGAACGAAAACGCATCTTTCCAACCAATTTTATTAGTTCTAAATGAAGTCCGTGAATTCCTAATTCGATAACAGCTCTTTCTCCTAATTCGATGATTTGCTCTTCTAATTGTTCTGTTGTTTTGGCAACAACTTCTTCAATTCTTGCTGGGTGAACTCTTCCATCAGCTACCAAACGATGCAAAGAAAGGCGAGCTATTTCTCTACGAACTGGGTCAAAACCTGAAATAGTGATTGCTTCTGGCGTATCATCAACAATAATTTCTACTCCTGTTGCAGCTTCTAAAGCTCTGATATTTCTTCCTTCTCTACCAATAATTTTCCCTTTTATGTCATCACTTTCTAAATGGAAAATAGACACACAATTTTCGATAGCATGTTCAGTTGCTGTTCTTTGGATAGTAGAAAGAACAATTCTTTTGGCATCTTTAGTGGCTGTAAGTTCTGCATCGCTCATTATTTGACGAATTTTGGCAGTAGCCAATGTATGTGCTTCTTTTTCTAAAGACTCAATGAGTTGAGTTTTGGCTTCTTCGGCAGAAAGTCCTGACACTTTTTCTAATAAAACAATTTGTTCCTTTTCTAAACGATTAGCTTCTTCAAACTTGGTTTCGACGGCTTCCATTTTTTTATACAAATCATCTTTTCGCTGTTGGTGCTTATTGATTTCTTTGCCTAAAAGTTCTTGTTCCTTATTTAGAGAAACTTCTTTTTCTTTTAATTTTAATTCGATTTGTTGGAAACGCTGCTCTTGTTTTTTGAGTTTGGCTTCTTGAGAAGCTACATTTTTTTGTCGTTTGTTAGACTCTCTTTGATGTTCTGCTTGAAGTTTCAAAAAGTGATCTTTTGCAGATAATTCTTTTTCTTTTAAAAGATTTGCAGCATCTGCTTTTGCAGTTTGCAAGATTGATTTGGCTTCGTTTTCTGCTTTTTCTTTTAGGCTTGTCAAAACTTTAATGAGCAAAAAACGCCCTATCAAAATTCCTACAACCAAAGCTACAATAGCCGTAATTGTGATTTCAAGATACATTATATATATTTTCTTTAGATTGAATGAATGATTAAAATGATTTTTTAAGTAAATAAAAAAACATATTCATTTCTCTAAAAAAGAATAAATAATCAATACTACTAATACAAAAACAAAAGTCTATAAAAAGTTTATAGATAAAGTCACATACGCAAAATGGTTCGAAACCCTACGGGTTTTGAGAGACTAAAATGCTCAAAATTAGTTTTTATTTTTATGTATAGTAAAAACTTTAAATTAATTTTATGTATTAATTTCTGTAAATCAATTAATTATATTAAAATTCAGAATCGCTTTATTTTGCTATATATAGAAAATCATTTTTATTTTTTTGAAATAATTTGTTAAAATTAATCGTAAAAAATGATTTTGTTGAGTCGTAATGGTCAAGATTATTTCTCTTTTATTAGAGAAAAGTAAATCTAAATTGAAGATATTCTAAATTTTTATTTAAAATGCCCAAACAATTTGATTATACAATCTACAAATTTAGCTTAGATAAAACGATTATGAAAGTAGTTTTTTGGGTTTTTTGATAATTTTTTAAAATAATTACTTTACCAAACGTATTCCTGTGTATTGCCAACGTTTGTCAGCATGGAAAAAATTACGATACGAATACCTTGAATGATTTGGAGCAGTTGCTTCTGAACTTCCACGCAAAACAAGCTGATTTATCATAAATTTTCCATTGTATTCGCCTAATGCTCCTTCATCCTTTTCAAAATTTGGATAGGGTTGGTAGGCAGAGCGTGTCCATTCCCAACGTTTGCCCCACTCAAAAAACTCATTTGCAATTTCCCACTCATGTTCTGTTGGAAGTCGCATATTTCTAAACTGTGCGTAGGCTTCAGCTTCATAAAAACTGATATGACATAAAGGCGCATCTAAATCTAGTTGTTGCAATCCATTTTCTGACTGATTAAAATCATAATACAACCACTCATTATTATTATCTGTATCTTCTTTAAACCAATATAAAGGCGAATTTAATTTATTTTGATTGACAAAGTCCCAACCTTCTGCAAGCCAGAAGTTAAAATTTTGATACCCTCCTGCATCTATAAATTCTAAATATTCTCCATTGGTTACTAGAGTTTTAGAAATTTCAAATTGTTCTACAAAAACACGATGAACACCTTTTTCATTATCAAAATAAAATTCGTTATCAAAATAAAATTCATTTTCTAAATTATTATCAGTTTCATTTTTTGATTGGAAACCAATTTGATAAATTCCCTCTTTTATTTTGATAAAATCTTTATTGCTATTTTCTTCTTTTGCTTCAAATACTGTAAAATCTTCAATTGGCATCTTTACAGCAGGAAAAAGTGGGTTATTTCCCAAAACATATTTTATATCAGTAACCAATAATTCTTGATGCTGTTCTTCGTGATTAAGACCAATGAAAAGACGTTTCTTTATTTCTAACTCGGTTTTATCATCAAAATTATTTTTCTCATTATCTTTCTGATTATTTTTAATGAGTTCTTCAAAAAATAGTGAAATTGAAGCATTTACATACTTTCTATATTCATAAATTTGCTTTGTTGTCGGACGAGTAAGGTTTCCTCTATCGGTTCTGAATACTCTTTTGCCAACTGTTTCATAATAGCTATTGAACAAATAGTTATAGTCTTGGTGAAAAACTTTATAATCTTTGAGATAAGGAACAAGCAAAAAAGTTTCGAAAAACCACGTTGTATGTGCTAAATGCCATTTTGTAGGGCTTACATCTGCCATTGGCTGAACTACAAAATCTTCTGGTTCTAAATCTTGACAAAGTGAAAGCGTTCTTTGTCTAGTCTTTATGAATTTTGAATGTAGGTTTTTATAAAACAGGGAAATATCATTGGTAGAGACACCAAAAACGGCAGAAGGAATTGCAGGATTTTCTTTTGTAGTTTGCATAATTGAAAGTATGTTTCTAAATATTTTTTAGGTATTTTGCTTTTTTTAAATACTACCAACTTTGGGAGAGTTTTGTTTAAAAAAACAAGATGAAAATTTTCTATAAAGCAAAAAGACATTACATTCTAAAGAAAATAGAATATAATGCCTTTCCTAACTAATCATTAAAAGTTAATAACTAATCACTATTTGTCTTTCTTACGCTCCAAAACTTCGTCAATTAAGCCGTATTCTTTTGCTTCTGGTGCAATCATCCAATAATCACGGTCAGCATCTCTTTCAACTGTTTCATAATCTTTTCCACTTGCATCAGCCAAAATTTGAGTTAGTTCTTTCTTAACAATCAAAATTTGTTTTGCTGTAATCTCAATATCAGATGCTTGTCCCTGAATTCCTCCCAATGGTTGGTGAATCATTACACGAGCATGAGGAAGAGCTGTACGCTTTCCTTTTTGTCCAGCCGTCAATAACACAGCTCCCATAGAAGCAGCTAAACCAGTACAAAGTGTAGCTACATCAGGACGAATATATTGCATTGTGTCATAAATACCCAAACCTGCATAAACAGAACCACCAGGGCTATTTAAGTACATCAAAACGTCTTTTTCGTGGTCAGCAGACTCTAAAAATAAAAGTTGAGCTGTTACAATATTTGCAACTTGGTCATCAATAGGCACTCCCAAAAAGATAATTCTGTCCATCATCAAACGAGAGAAAACGTCCATTTGAGCAACATTTAACTGACGCTCTTCGATGATATAAGGAGTAAAGTTTGTGATACTTTGTTTGGCATAACCCTCTAAAGTAGTTGTAGGAATACCCTGTGCTTTGTGAGCGTGCTGATAAAAGTCTGTATTATGAAATTTCTTGTAATCAAACATATAAAAATGGTTTTGTATATTAAGTAAATAATTTCTTGATTTGTCTTGTTGTTTATGCTTATTTTTACTAAAATAAAGCCGTTGTTTCACTAACTGACAAATAGACAGTTATAAGAAAAAAAAGTTAATTTTGTTTGATTTTTTTACTAAATCTGCAATTTTATTTGGATATTAAACACTTTTACAAGCGATAAGTTTATTACAAAAAGCAGTGTTTTTGTTTTTCTTTTGTTAAAATTTTAAAATGAATTTTCCTCTATTTCCTTTCTTTAAAACTTATTTCCCTTCGCTAAATTTAGTGCAGTTTTCAGCTACACACTTTCAAATTTGGGACAATCAGCATGTAATTTGGGCAAAAATTGAAGTAAATGAAAATTTAGAAAAAGAGAGTTTCAAAATTACGTCTATTCAACAGAAATCAATTTTGATAACTGATTATAAACAACTTAATAAAGAAGAAATACAATTTTTAGAAGATGTTCATAATTTGTCAATAGAGTTTTATCAAAAAATAAGTCCACTTTTAGGACAAGTTAAAAAGGATTTTATAGAACGAAAAAAAGAAATTGAAAATCAGTTTCGAAAAGGTTTTTCTACAAAACAAAAAGAAGATTTACAGCCTATTATTCAGCTTTTGGAAGAAGGTGGACATTCAATTTATTTACTTTCTGAATGGATTACAATTTTTGAGTTTTGGAAAACCATTTATGCAAAAAGTAATTTTAAAAAATCATTCTTTCAAAGACAGGAAATTTTAAAATCAATAAATAATTTTCTAACTAGATTTTCTAACAATTCTCATAAACTAAAAATTCCTGCTTCTTATCTTGAAATAGAGCGTTTTGTAAATGATTTTTCTCAAAAAAATAAGATAAAGGAAAGCGAAGTTTTGTTGTATGGAATTTTTAATGGAATACGAAATGAATTTTTGAATCATAATCTTGAAAGTCAGAAGGCAAAACTAGATTTTATTCCAATTATTCAACAAAAAATAAATCAAATTAAGCCTAAAAGGATTTTGCTCAATGATAATGAAATTTTAAAGTCATTAGAGTTTAATAGTGAAGAGTTTAAAAAGAAAACACTCTTCGGAACTTATGAAAGTTTTTTCGATTTGCTTTTGTCTTTTTCTACTCAAAATGAAACTTCTCAATTTGGATTTGAAGCAAAGAAACCAATTTCACAAGTGGGCATTTTTGGTCTTTCGAAAAATTCAGAACTTATAAATAGAATAGAAATAATTGATTATGAGTTAATTATCTTGAATGCTGATACTCAAAATTTTCATTCTATAAAAGAAATTTTACTTTTCCAGTCTCTAACCAAAAAAGAAAAACAGCTTTTTGCTTCCATTCAAAATGCCTTTAAATCTCTTTCAGAAAAGGGAATTTTATTTGTTTGTTTGAATGAAAATCAGAATGATTTTATAGCGAAAAAGTCACTTTCTTCTCTTCGTCGTTTGTTACAAGAGTGGTTTGAAAGAATTGAAATTTATGAAACTAGAACTAAAAATGAAACTACTTTAGGACTATTTTTTTATAATAAAACAGAGCTAGAAAAAGGAGTTTTCTATTCAGAACTAAGTAAAGACAAAATTCATTTTACGACTAATTTTCTGCTTGGTAGCTGGAAACCGAAACCAATTTTGTCAGAGTATCAAAAACTTATTCCTGTCATTGCTTCAAAAGAAAACAAAAATTCTCTTTTTAAGATATATTTTAGAGCTATTCCAACACAGAAAATCGAAGATTTTATTCAATTAAATTCTGAGGTTTTTTCTAAAAAAGAAAATAATCTGAAAATCAAAGTAAAAGAATTTATTCAAAATTACAATCAGCAAATTATAAAGTCAGAAGAACAGGAAAAGAGTAAATTAGAAAAAAAGAAAACCATTTTAGTTTCTAAATTAGCTGCAAATACACTTTTTGAAAAAGATACTATAAAAGTGATTGAAGAAAAGATTGAGAAAAAAGTTGAAGGAAAAATAAATCATAAAACAGAAAGTAAGCTATTAGAATTTGATGAGAAGAATTTAGTTGAAACACAACTTTCTGTTTTTGATGAAGGTGTTTGGTATTATGAAAAAAGTGTCTTTGAAAACTTTTATAGTTTGGATAAAATTTTTCCAAACCGAAAGCAAGGTGAAAATATCCTTATTTTTTGGACAAATACTTCAAATGGAGGTGAAGTTTGGGCAACTGATAAGCCAATTCCACCTAGTTTTTTGAATGATATTTTACCAAATGCGTATATTTTCCCTTTTTATTTTTATGAAAAAACTGAAAATGGAATCAAGAAAAAAATCAATTTTTCAAAAAATACACTTCATAAATTCAGAAGAGGATATGCAGTAGCTTTTGAAAAACGAGTTGAAAAAGTAGAAGAAGCTATCCAAACTTTATTTGACTTATCCGAATTTGAATTTTTGCAAGTCAATCAAGAATTAGCCTTTGAATTACGGGCTTTGTCTAGTATAATAGATAAAGATGAAAGCAAAATGACAAAAGAGTTGAAGGAAAATTTGCATCATCCAGAAACAAATACGTACATACAATTTGAGCAAATCACACGAGTTTTTACAAACACAAAACGAACTTTTGAAAGATTAGAAAATAAAGCAGCACGAAATAAAGAAAGTTTCGAAACACTAAGAAATTATTTTCAAGAATCAGAAAAAGCCATTGATTTTATAGAAGATTATTGGGAAAAACTAGAAGCAGAAGAAGCCAATAATTTTGTAGTTCCTACAGAAGAAAATATCACTAGTAAACTCATTTTAGGTTACATTTTTGCCGTTTGGCAGCGTGATATTTTCAAATCTAAATACAAAGAAGAGCTAAAAAATGAAGCTCCACGGATTCCGATTTATAAAGATTTTCATCATTTTGCCAATCAAGGAGAGTTTCTTTTACAAAAATACCTAACTCCAACTAGTAACAAAATTGAGTTTGAGATTGTAGAGGTTTTTGAAGAAAAAATAAGTAAAACTAAGCAATTTTCTAAAACTTGGTTTGTGAAAGAAAATACCATTTGGTACGACAAAACTACTTTTTTACAGTCTGAAACAGACTTAGATTTTGATAAAATCAAGAGTTTTCAAATAAATCAAAAATCATTTTTAGAACTTGCTTTAAAATATTTGAGAAAAAATAAAGTAGATTTGAATGAAGGAAAACAGATTTTGGAAAACGTAATTGAGTTTGCAAGTAAATTTTAAATATTGCAGTTGGTTGTTTGTAGGTCGTCGGTGAGACACCGACAACGGCAGGGAGTAAATAGTGATTTATATCTGTAATGAATATAAAATGAATAAATTTACATGTTGAAAAATTCAAGCATTAATTTTTATAGATAGCTAAAAACCATTTACTATTCATAATTTTCGTTAATAACGGTTTAAATAATTTCGAATATCCATTCCCCAGTTGAGTTTTTCACGAAGTGTTTTGAGAAAACTATCGCCATCCAAACGAATCATTTTGCATGTATAATTGCATTTTCGGACTGCCATTTGGATCGTATTATCTACTTTTCTTGAACGAGAATCTAAAGAAACCAAAAAGTTTTTACTTCTTCCTTCTATTTCAAAAGCAATTACACTTTCTGTTGGAACAATCAGAGGACGTACATTCAAATTATGAGGACTAACAGGAGCAATTACAAAATTATTTGACTGAGGAACAACCACAGGACCTCCAACACTCAAAGAATAACCTGTTGAGCCTGTAGGCGTAGCGACAATCAAACCATCTGCCCAATAAGAATTCAGGTATTCGCCATCAATATAGGTATGAACTACAATCATAGAAGAAGAATCTCGCTTCATAATTGCAAATTCATTAAGAGCAATATTTACACCTTTAAATAAATCTCGGTCAGCTTCTAATTCTAATAAAATGCGTTCATCTAGTGTATAATGTCCTGCCATTAGGCTTTCTAATGCACTATGAATTTGCTCTTTTGAAGTCGTTGCCAAAAATCCCAAACGTCCTGTATTTATTCCTAAAATGGGAACGTTTTGATGTTGTACGATAGTGGCAGCTTCCAAAAAAGTACCGTCACCACCCACACTTAGCATTAAATCTACACCAGAAAGGTGATGAGGAGCTGAAAAAGTACCGACAATATTGGGACGGAAATTAATAGAATGAAGTAGCCTATCAAAATCTTTTGAAATGACAATCTCTACTCCATAGTTTTCTAATTCTGTAAAAATTTGTTTTACAAAAAAAAGTTTACTCTCTGCAATGTCTTTACTGTGTATGGCTACTCTCTTCAAAATAAAAAGTCAAAATAAAAAGTACAAAATAAAAAAGAATTGTTGAGTATTTGTGATAACACTCTCAAAAAACCATTAAAGCACCAAATTACTATAAAAAAATGGTTAATCATTAACTACAAAAATAGAAGTAGGTAAAAAATCTATTTTTCTTAAAATTAATTTGGCTTTTTAATCTTATCTTCTAGTTTAAGTCCTTTCAAAACCTCAATATTTATTCCGTCAGAAAGTCCTAAAGTTAGATAACGTTTCTCAAAAACATTGTCACCTGTCTGAATTTCTACATAAAGTGCATCTGATTTTGGCTTTGAAGATTTGCTTTCTGTTTTAGTAGAATCTTGTTTTACCTCTTTTTTATCAGACTTTTTGCCATTCGCTTTATTTTTGCTTTCTTCTTTTTCTTTATTTTTTTCAGCCGACTGTAACCATGCTTCTTCAATAACCAAAACATTATCTTTTCTTTCTAAAACAATATCAGCATTTGCACTATATCCTGCACGTACAAATTGATTTTCTTTGAGCTGAACATCTGCTTTTATAGGAAACTTGATTGCGCCCTCTTCTTCTATACCTTTTGGTGCAATAAAATCTAGTTTTGCATCAAATTTCTCATTGTCTATCGCCCCAATTGTCAAGACCAAATCCATTCCTTTTTTGAGCTTTCCTACTTCAGCTTCATCTACTTTTCCTTCAAAAATCATATCAGTCAAATCTGCAATTGTTGCAATTGTTGTTCCTTCGTTAAAAGTATTACTTTCAATTACATTTGCGCCTTCTTTTACAGGAACATCTAAAATAATTCCACTTGTAGTTGCTTTTACGAGTGTTGTAGTGCTAGAAGAACGGCTAGAAGTTCCTTCTCTGACAATAATCAAACTTTCAGAAGCTGCGCTTACTTGATTTTTTGCCAAATCATAATCATCTTTTGCACTCATGTATTCACGTTCTGCAATTACACCATCATCAAAAAGCTGCTTTTGTCTTTTCATTTCACGCTCACGCATATCCAAAGTAAGCCGAGCTTGTTCCAAATTATTCTGAACATTGGTAAGATTAGTCATGTTTGGAATTACTTTTATTTTAGCAATTACATCACCTACTTTTACTTCTTGCCCTGCTTCAAAAAATAATTTGTCTATAATTCCAGAAACGGCAGGTTTTACAGCTACTTCTTTAAGTGGTACAATTGCGCCTGTAGCCACTGTTTTTTTGATAATCGAAT
Organism: Bernardetia sp. Wsw4-3y2; assembly: GCF_037126295.1. Taxonomy (NCBI): domain Bacteria; kingdom Pseudomonadati; phylum Bacteroidota; class Cytophagia; order Cytophagales; family Bernardetiaceae; genus Bernardetia; species Bernardetia sp. Wsw4-3y2. Next base: position 3,253,520 of record NZ_CP147017.1, read on the forward strand.
CCATCTTTGGAGAAACTAATTCTACATCTTCTTGTACATCTTCTTCTTGATTGATAAAATAATAAACAACAAAAACACCCATAGCTATCAATACAAGAGCAAACAAAGCAATAGAGATTTTTTTCATAATGGCAATAAGTAAATTGGAAAAATAATATAGACTTTCTGAATATCTAAAAAAAATAATAGGATTTTGAAGTGGCTAATTTACACAAAACTTAGACTTATACAAGAACAATAAACTAATAAAAGGCGTTAAAAATGAAATGTTGTTTTTTAACTAAAAAATAAATATATGGTAAAGCAGAAATACTTTTTATGGAAGTAGGAATAAATAGTAAGAATATAAGATATTCTTTTTGTTGGCACTATTTTGGCAAATCTTTGTATTAAGAGTAGAATAGTTAGGTTACTTCTCTCTTTCTACTCAAAAAAACAATTATTACATTAGAATTTATAAATAGTATCTTTGTAACTCTTACACAAAAAAAGAACTTAAAATAATTATACAAACTATTCTATCAAAAAACTCTACAAAACATTTACAATTATGAAATCATTATTTTTTCTTTGGATAACTTTTGGATTGGTTTGGGGAGTTTTTTCAGCTTCTCCAACTTTTGCACAAACAGAAGATGAAGTCATAAATACAGCCAAAACGGCTATTGGTGCAGGCTCAACTAAAGAATTAGTAAAACTTTGCCATGAGGCTATCGAAATAGGACTTGGTGACCAAAAAGCTACATACAGTCAGTCTCAAGCTGAGTTTGTATTGAAAGATTTCTTTACAAAAAATCCAGCCAAACAATTTGAATATATTCATAAAGGAGCTTCAAAAGAAGGACTAAAATATGTAATAGGAAAATATACAGCAACAAATGGAAATACATTTAGAGTTTATATTTTGGTTAAATCAACAGCTAATGGTTATAGAATTGATACATTAGACTTTAGCAGAGAATAAAAAAATAAATCTTGTTAGAAAGCCCCCTCTCATTTAGATTTTAGACTAAAAAAGCCTTTTTCAAACGAAAAAGGCTTTTTTTATGGTGAGTTTTTAAAGTTTCTCTGACAATTTTTGCACTCTGTTGTTGTGGGAGACCAACAAGGGCAGGTTATAGCCGTTGTCACGACTATCAGAATTTATAAGAAACTCCTAGATGCAGATTTATTTGATAAAAACGCATTTGCCAAATTGTATTTTTATCTCCAACTGAATTAGGCAAATATTTCAATGAGCTTTCTCCAAAAATTCCCCAATGATTAGTTAGTTGATAATGACTTTGATGGAAACCTGCAAAGAATGGAATTATCTGTTTTGCACTTGGAAATTGAGCTGTATTTTCATAAATCTCATAATTGGTAGTTTCATTTGTAAGTAACAAAAGCCCTGTTTTTACTCCTATTTGATGTTTCCATTTTTTAGATTGGAACAAAGAATAAGAGATTCCTAAATCTACTTTAAAATAAGTGCTTTCATAATTTATAGTTTGTGTTTGTAGGCTATCTCTATTTCCATAAATAGGCTGTATAGATACATGATTTGTAGAAATTTTGGTGGCTATATAGTTAGTTGGTGGAGAATAATAATTTCCTCCAAATTGATGTTTAACTGTATTTTTCCATTTCAAAATACCTATATCAGTATGTAAATTCCATTTTTGAGATAATTTTCTTTCTGCCATAAAACCAAATGTAAGACTCTGACGCTCACTGATAGTTTGTTTTTCATTAAGCATTCTTACGTAATGTTTGTCATTTGGATTTGCTGTAAAATGTTTGTACGTCAGTCCGAAACCTGTATAAGACGCAATTTTCCATTTTGAAACCATATTTGATTCTTTGTTCAAACTATCTTTTTTATTATCATTTGAGACAATTTTGATAGAGTCTATTTGCATTTCAAAAAATGGGTCTGCATTTATTTTGATTTCTCCAAGAGACTTTTCTTCTAATACAAATATCATTTTTTTATCCTCTTGAGTAACGACAGTCATTTCTGCTTGTGTTTCTTGCGAATTTTCTTGAGTTATGTTTACTACCTCGTTATTTTCATCATCATTATTTAAGTCAGTTGTCAAAGCAATATTATTATTGACTTTTTCTTTTGTAGTTGCTTTTTGAGAAAAGCGAGAAGACTTTGTAATAACTTTAGATGAAGTAGTTTCATTTGATAATGATTTTTTTGTATCAGATATAGAATTATTAATCTTATTTTCTGATAAATTAGAATTTGTATTTTTATTTATATCAGACTGAATGATTGAGTTTTCTGTGGGGAAATTAGTATCTGATTTTTCTATGTCAGAAAATTTGTTTATTTCTTTTTCTACTGTTTGGTTGGGAGTATTGAAAGCCAAGTCAGAAGAAAATATATTATTTTCAGATGAAATAAAATAAAATCCAATGCCAATACTTGAAACTACAATCAAACCTAAAGCTAAAAACCAGTAGAGAAATTTTGGTCTTGATGGTTTATCTAATTGCTCAGAAATTTTGTCCCAGCCATCACGAGGAGGTAGAGATTCCCATTCATTGAGTTTGGAAAAGCTGTTTTTCCATTCAGAATCATTTTGAGAGTTGTGTATATTGTTGTCCATAAAACAAAAATGTTTTTAGCGTATATATTGAGTGATTTTATAGTTGGTTGCCAACATTTTTCGTAATGTTTGTTTGGCTTTTGTAAGCTGTGAACGTGAAGTGCTTTCTGATATGCCTAATAATTTGGCAATATCTTCATGTTTGTATCCTTCTATGATATACAAATTGAACACTATTTGATAGCCTTGAGGTAATTCTCTAATCAAGCTGATAAGTTCTTCAGCAGAAAGCATATCAAGCACAGTATCTTGTGTGTCAGACTCATATATAAGTGCTTCATTAGAGAGGTGTCCAAAATGCTTTTTTTGTTTATGATAAATATCAATAGCTTTATGTACAGCTACTTGCCTTATCCAACCTCCAAGAGCTTCAAATTTTTTGACTTGATTGATTTTCTTGAAAATGATTAAAAAAACTTCTTGTAACATGTCTTCTGCTTCTTCTCTGCTTTTAGCATAACGCATACAAGTTGTCATGACCTTTCCTGCATAAAGCCTATATAGAGCTTCTTGAGCAGGGCGAGAACCTTTCAAACAACCTGAAAATATTTCTTTCTCTGACATAGATATTAAATAGTATTTGCTATATAATGGTAAGCTAGAACATCAAACCATTACAAACGACAATAACAGCACTACAAAGTAATGCTGTTTTGATTGAGATAATATTTTATTTACTGCCTAATAATGATTTCGGCTGTCTGTTCTTGTCCAGTTATTCGATTTCTAAATGTATAGAAAAACTTTATTTCAGAACTTTGTTGTAAATTGAACATAGGTACAAAGAACACAGGGTTATAATTACTTTCTGAAATTGATACTCCTGCTTCTACATTGTTCCAATTGATTGTTAAATCCCATTCTGAAGGATTACATAAAACGTCATTTTCTATATAAGGAACATAAAGGTATGTTTGCCCTTCTATAAATTCTTGATTTAGACTATCTATTGAATAAAACTCATCAAGAGGTTGTACTGTTCTGTCTGGATTTGTATTGACCCATACTATTTGAGTATTATTTTGAGCTTCAAAATATGGAAGGTTTGATATATTATAAATGTCGTCAGCAAGAAATATACAAGTTGTATCTCCTCCTCCAGTAGAATCTATATCTGCTACTACCTCAAAAGTAATTGTACTTGTGAACACACGATTATCATCTGTATAAACAGTATATAAACACTCTTGAAAGCCTGTAAAGTTGGTAGGAGGTGTATAGGTTAAGTATCTATTGCTAGAGTAAAATACAAAATCTACTGTTTGATTTGGATTGCGTAAATCTTGGTTATCTACTTCAATAGATGTGATTTGTATAGTACTGCTATCTCCTCCCAAGCTATCATACATGCACTCAAAGTCATTATTTAAAAAATAAGCATCGATAGATGTATTTTCTGTTATTACATAATAATCTGATTTAGTTTCACAGCCAGTAGAGTCTGGATTATATTCAATTTTGAGAATTCCGTCTTGTCCATTGATTTGGTAGCCAAATTGGTCACTTCTAGGGTTGTTTCTCTCATTAGCTTTGTATAACACAATGCCTTCTTTTATGATTGAGACACTACCAAAACTAGGAGGAGTTGTGAGTTTTAAATCACTTACTTGAGATATACCAAGAACATGAGGCAAATCTACTGTATAAGAAGATAAGTCTGAACCTGTATAGATTTTTTTCTCTTTATCAATTTTTTGAGGTTTATCTTCTGGTAAGATGTCATCTTTAGAAGTATCACAAGAACTGATAAGTGTTATACTTAAAAATAATAAAGCTACTAAAGAGAGCTTTGAATGAATTTTTCTGAATGTTTGCATAATTTAAAAAATTAAAAGGTTTGATGTTCTATCTATAAAGAGTGAACCTTCTATAATTATGCTGCTTAGTGATTCAGTATTTTTTTAATTAATCTTTAATTTATGATATTTTTGTAAGTTTATGTTGCTGTAATTCAGTGATTTGTGTTGATTTTTAAAGATGTGTTTTTTTATGTAAAATAAAATTAAAGTTATTTTTTATAGTAATTTTGAAACAGAATACAGACCTTTGTAAGAAGTATATCACAAAATAATTAGCAGAAAATGGCAAAGAAAAAATCTAAGGCAAAAATAATTTCTAATAAAGAAACTCAACCTGTTTCAAATCTAAATTCAAAAAAAACAACTCAAAACAGACAATCAGAAGCTACAATAGATGATAGTAATGTTCTTTTTTCTCCTATTTCTACAAAACTAGCTCTTATTCTAACGCTTGTTGCAGCATGTCTGTATTTTGCTTTTTCGTTTGTTTCAGAAGGATTTTATCAGCAAGATGAAGCTGTTCATTATGTTTCTATGAAGCGTTTTTGGTTTAATCCAAACCGAATTCTTAGCAACTGGGAAAAACCTGGGTTTAAACTCGTTTATGCCTTGCCTTCCCTTTTGGGTGTTCATTTTGTTACTTTTTTTAATTGTCTTTTGGCTGCTTTTTCTGGATTCTTTGCTTTCAAATTAGCTCAAAAAATCAATATCAAGATTCCTGCTTTGGCTCTTATTTTCTTGCTTACTCAACCGTTTTGGATTGGTCTTTCTTTTCGTAACTACTCTGAACTTCTAGCTGCCTTTATTTTGATTTTGGCTGTTTATCTCAATGAAGATAAAAAATATGCGTTTGCTGCTTTGGCTGCTTCCTATATCGTCTTTATCCGACAAGAATTTTATCCCTTTTTAGCTCTTTATTTTTTCTTCTTGCTTTATAAAAAGCAATGGCTTCCTGCACTTCTGACAGGAGTTTTTCCACTTGTTCATAATTTTTGGGGTTTTGCTATTACAGGCGATTTTCTTTATTTATTAAATCAAGTTTTGAAAACAAGTAGTGAAATAGGTGATCAATATCCAAGACAAGGTTTTGAACATTATTTCTTGATGTCTGCAACTGTGTATGGAGGAATTATTATTACATTGATTGTAGCTTATTTTACTTTAAAAGCATTTCAAAAGAAAATACCACATATTACAGTAGCCATTTTACCAACACTTTACTTTTTGATGTATTGTGTTTTTAATATTCAATCTGTTCCTATTGGACCTGCAACGGCTGGAAACTTGCGTTATTTGATTATTGTTGCACCTCTTTTTAGTGTTTTGGCTGCCTTGGCTGTGGAAGAATACAGAAATACGAAAGACGCTTGGAAGGTAATTTATTCGCTTATTCCGATGGCTCTGTTGGTGGGAATTTATATGACTTATCCTGATAATCAGATTATGCTTTTGGATGCTGATTACGCTGCACGAATGGCACAAGCAGGAAGAGAGTTCCAAGTCGAACGCTATTTGGCACCTTTAATCGCCGTTGTGGGAACAATTATCATTCTTATTATTGGACTTTCATTTTCTCAAGCCAGAATTGCTTTTGCTGTTTTTGCAATTTTTATGGCACTCATTACCCTCAAACCAAAACCACTTTCTGAAGAAGATTCGAATGTGAAAAGTATGGCAAAATGGTATGAGAATTTTACTAAACAATATGGACAAATACCTATTTTGGTAAATCATCAACTTTTCTATTATTATTTAGATGAAACACCTGAAACTTTTGAGATTACGCCAAAGTCAATAGACTCTACGACAGTTGCAGAGCTTCCAAAAAATGGTCTTATCTTTTGGGATTCTCATTATTCATATCGTCCAGAGCAAAATAAAGCAATGCTTAATTATAAATTTTTCTTAGAAAATCCTCAAAAGTTTGATAAAATACAAGAATTTTGGGCAAATGATAGAAGTTTTGTAGGATTTGTTTTTCGTAAGAAATAGCTTTTTAGAATTACGAATTACGAATTACAAATTACGAATTACGAATTCTGTTTTTATAAGTACACATCTTTGTCTATTCAGTTCCTCTAGAACTGAATAAAAGGCTTTCTCAGAAGCATAATATTTTTATGAATCACACTTCTGAGAAAGTATAAAAGTTCGTTTCTGAGGAAATGAACATACAAAGACAAATTCATGTTTTTCATGAATGTCCTGTATATTTTCACTAATTTACATCACATCAACAATTTTAGCATATACATCATCCCATAAAAAAGCTTTTATTTCTCCTGTATGCAACCTCAAAATGAGTAAGTTGTATTTGTCTGTATGGTCGCCAATTCCTAAACGGTAGCCTGTTGCTCGTGTATGAGGAGGAAAACCAAACTTTTGGCAGTTGGGAAGAACTGTTCCAAGTGCAACAGAGTTAAAATCGGGCATTCTAGAGCTATAAAAAATATTTTCTTTTAGTGTATTTATTAAATCTGGATTATTGAATTTCAAGGTTTCTTTATCATACATATCTTCTGGGTCAGTATTCAATAAATTTTTTATAGCTGAATCAGAACGTCGTTTTCGTTCTTCTTTCGCATTGATTTCTGCAAAAGCCATAGCTATACGCATTTTATTCATGAGTTCATTTTCTCCTTTTAAATCTTCTTCCGTTGCACCATAAGCTGACCTCCAACGGATATTCAAGCGTAAATGAGCACGAATATCTTTGATGGCTAAAAAACGTTGTTCTAATTCATCAGGTTCAAAATTACTAACATTTGCAGCAGTTACAGCATAAGGTGCGTATTCAGATTCAAGCTGTGCTAAACTTTTAGTAGGGCGAATGAGCTTACGAGTAGAGTCTGTAGGCGAAATGGTAGAGTCTGCAATTACAATTGCTTCATTCAAATCTTGTACATCTATTATTGAATCTTGCTCATAATTATCTTCTGTAATTACAATTTCTAAATTAGTAGAATCATTTTGAGCAAAAGCAAAATTAATGACGACAAGAAATGTAAAGGAGAATAAAAAAGTTGTTTTGAGAATAAAAGTTTTCATTTTGGTTGAAATAGTAAGTAGTATCTAAAATAACCTTGCTAGGTCTTTTAGAAATTGGATAGGTGTTTATTAAAAAAAATACGTCTAATTTTGAACAGATATTCTAAAAATAATAGTATTTTGACTTTTTAGTAATAGGAGTTAATTAAGATAGTCATTTGAATAGATTACAATCGTAATTGGCTTCGCTGCTTTGGTAGTTCATAATTTTTCCTAATTCAACAGCCGAAAATATAAACTATCAGTTTATATGAATATAACTATTATTTATCAGATTTTTTACCTAATACAAAATTAGTTTTATACATTTAACAATGTAAATACAGATTTAGTGTTTTTATCTATATCTAAATTTGTAATAGATTCGTTAAGACAAATTTAATGCAAACTAAGTTACTAGAAAAAATAAATGACATTATCAAAAACTACTAAAATCACTTTATCGTTCTATAACTCTTATCACACTCAAACATTGCACTCTAAAATCTAAATTCAATATAAAATTACTTTATCTTAATTAAAAAAAGAAATTGTATTTTTGCAATCTTATTTTACCTTTTCTCTCTACTATCTTATGAATACTGTTTTTTACTTTGTTTTTTCTGAAAAAAGAAATTTATTCCCCAAGGTTTTCTTACTTAGAACTTTCTTGCTTTTTAGTTTATTATTAATTGGTTTTTCTGCTTTTTCTCAAAAAACGGTTGTTACAGGAAAAGTTACTGATGCCGAAACAGGTGATGGAGTTCCTTTTGCAAATGTTTATTTTGATGGAACAACCATAGGAACAACCACAGATTTTGATGGATTTTATAAAATAGAAACCGATAAAGCTACTGATTCGCTTGTGGTTTCGTATGTAAGTTATCAAACTAGAAAAAAAGCAGTTAAAAAAGGAGCTACTCAAAATATTGATTATCAGCTTGCTTCTTCTGAAGAAACTCTAAAAGCAATTGTGGTTACTTCTGGGAAACGAGAAAATCCTGCTTGGGAATATTTAAGAGGTTTATTAGACCATAAATCTGAAAATGACAAACGTCGTCTTTCTGCTTATGAATATGATGCTTATTCGAAAGTAGAACTTGATGTAGATAATATTTCTGATAAATTCAAAGAAAAAAAACTGGTTAAACAAATTATTGGAGTAGTTGATAGTGTTGAAAATTTGGCAGGAGAAGATGGAAAACCAATTTTGCCACTATTTATTTCAGAAACTATTTCTAAATATTATTATAGAGATAGTCCAATTAAAAGAAAAGAAGAAATAGAAAAAACACGTATTAAAGGCGTGGGTGTAGATGACGGAAGTATTGTCTCACAACTTGTAGGTTCTTCTTTTCAAGATTATAATTTTTATGAAAGTTGGATTCAGATTGCAGGAAAAGATTTTGTTTCTCCCATTTCTGAAAGTTGGAGATTGTTTTATGATTATGAATTACAAGAACGCACCGAAATTGATGATATTTGGTGTTATCGTATTGATTTTCAACCTAAACGAAAAGAAGATTTAGCCTTTACAGGTACAATGTGGATAACAGATGACTCTACTTTTGCTTTAAAGCGCATTGATGTAACTGTTCCAAAGGCAGCAAACCTCAACTTTATTGAAAAAATAAAAATTCAACAAGATTTAAAGCGAATTGAAGAAGACAAAGAAACAGCTTGGCTTCCTGTCAAAACACGTATTTTAGTTGATGTAGGTCAGATAAATGATCAATGGGCTGGAATGCTTTTAAAGTCATATAGTTCAGCAGAAAATATTGTAATCAATAAACCTAGAGATCTCAAGTTTTATAAAGATGCTATTGTTGTAGATGAAGAAGTCAATAATTCTACAGATGATTTTTGGCAAAAAAACAGACACGATTCGCTTACAGCAAGTGAACAGACAGTTTATGCAATGATTGATACAATCAGTAATTTACCAATGGTAAAAAGTTATATTGAAATTGCTGATTTACTTATCAATGGCTATAAAGATATTGGAAAAGTAGATGTAGGAACACTACTTACACTTTATTCAAATAATAATATTGAAGGAAGCCGTGCCATGATTAATGTACGAACAAATGTAGATTTTAGCAATAAATTTCAGTTTTCTACTGGAATAGCATACGGTTTTGGAGACGAAAAATGGAAGTATAGAGGTAAAATAAGATATATTGCTAATCGAAATCCTTGGACAGTTATTAGTGTATCTCATCAATATGATCTCCAACAAGTTGCTCTATTTAATGAAGATTTTCGTTCTAGTGATAATTATCTGTTTTTGGCTTTTAGTCGTTGGGGAAGTTTAGATAGAAATCGTCCTTTTTATCATAGACAAAGTAGTATTGATTTTCAGACAGACATTATTAAAGGTGTTACTTCAAAAGTAACTTATCGCAATCAAGACTATGACCCTTTGTTTAACTTTGAGTTTTTTGACCCAGAAAATTCAGAAATCCGACGTAAAGATTTTAGAGTTTCTGAAGTAATGGCTGAAGTTAGAATTGGTTTTAAAGAGCGTTATATCAATGGTGAAATGGCTAGAGTTGTGATTAATAGCAATTATCCTGTTTTTAAATTTCGTTATATTAGAGGTTTAGGAGACTTTTTGGGAGGAGATTTGGAATACCATAAGTTTTCTACTCGTTTAGAACACTCATTTCGTTTGGGTATTTTTGGACGTACAGACTATTTTATTAGTGCTGGTTTTACGCCTTCTACACTTCCTTATCCACTTTTAGAGTCACATTTGGGCAATGAAACACCTTTTTATAATCAACTTTCATTCAATTTGATGAACTACTTTGAGTTTGTAAGTGATAAATATGCTTCAATCAATGTTATCCACGATTTTAATGGATTTTTATTGAATAGAATTCCATTGATGAGAAGACTCAAATGGAGAACTTTTGTAGAAGGAAATATGTTAGTTGGAAATGTAAGTCAGAAAAACATTGATTTGATACCTGATACAGATTCAGATGGAGTTCCTGTTCCTAAGTTTGGAAGTTTGGGAGCAACACCTTACGCAGAGGTAAGTTATGGAGTTAGCAATATTTTTAGGTTTGTTAGAGTACAAGCCGTTCATCGTCTTACTTATTTAGATAAAGATGATGTCAGTAAATGGGGAATTCGTGTTTCTGCCCAATTTAGATTATAAAATAAAAAAGCAGCTTGATAATAATTAAGCTGCTTTTTTATTAGCCTGAAATCTAATCAACTATGTTTTTTAATTCTAGCTATCTAAACATACTTTTGCCTATGATATTTCTAGGATAAAAATGAGTCAAATATTCTTGTGTTTCATTGATTAATGCCTTGATATAATCTGCATTTATTTGCTCTGCATCTTGACTACGAATTTGTTTTGTAGCTTCAAATTTATTCAGAAACTCTGTCGTATAATCTAAATCCAACATATCACAAATATCTGTAACTGTTCGTTCTGGAGTTTCTCTAAAATCTTCATATCTAAAAAACAACCAATCTGGATAATTGAGTTGATAATATAATATAGTTTCTGCAAAAACAAGCCACACTCTTACTGCTTTTTCCCATTCTTGAAGAGATGCAAATCTATTTTCTTGCTTTTCTAAAATAATACGTTCTAAAGTATTTGGAGCATAGGAGACAATTTTTGAGGAAAATAATGTGTCAATATCTGTATTTTTCTTGTTTTCTATCCAGTTATACACAAAACTTAATGGATGCTGAATCAAAATGACTACATCAGTCTGATAATGTTTGTATAACCATTCTGCTAAAAAAAAACCATGTTTATCATAAATAAGTGGACGAATTTCTTTTTTAGTTTCTTTACTGATTTGATATTTATCTACAAAACGATGATAAAGCTGTTTAAAACTACTACTAAATGCTCCTTTTGGACTTTCTTGCTCTATTTTTTTAGGACTTATAAATTCAGTCATAAAAGACGCATAGGAATTATCTTTTTCAGGGTCTATATAGGGATATTCACTTTCAAAAGAAAAAACACTTCTTGTTTCACTTTTAGGAGAAAAAAAATAAGGAAGATAACGCATAGAAGGAAAAGTAGACAAAATAGTGTCTATCCATTCTTGTTGTGAACAAAAAGCTCCTGTAAATAGAATAGGTTTTTGCGTTTGCATTAATTTAGGGGCAGATTTTGACAGAAAGTTTATAGTTAAGATTGTTCTGATAAATTAGTAATAAAATTATTACTATACAAAGAATTCTAAATTTAATAAAAAATAATCATTTTATTTTTTGAATTTTTACTTTTCTATTGAAAAAATCCACTAAAATTGACTTGATGAATCTAATTTTTTTAATAGATTCATTTTTAAGGCTTATAAATTTGTGATACTTTTGTAGGGTTAATTATAATTAATAATTAGCCCTTGATTTTATATGATTTTAGTTTCACAAATGAGGGATGTTGGTAAGAGAGATTATTTAAATTTAGTCAGAAATTCACTACAGACCAAATTAAAATAGAAGGTTGTAACAAAATTTATAAAGAATCTAATCATTCATAATTTATCATTTATAATTGTTTTTATGAGTCTGAGTGTCAATCATTTATTAGGAATAAAAGACCTTACCCAAGCTGATATTTTGCATATTTTTGAAATGGCAGAGCAGTTTAAGGAAGTCATTAATCGTCCTATCAAAAAAGTACCTTCCTTACGTGATATTACGATTGCTAATGTTTTTTTTGAAAATTCTACTCGTACTCGTATTTCTTTCGAACTAGCTCAAAAACGTCTTTCTGCTGATGTTGTTAATTTTTCAGCTAGTAATAGTTCTGTTTCTAAAGGAGAAACGCTTCTTGATACAGTCAATAATATTTTGGCAATGAAAGTAGATATGATTGTGATGCGTCATTCTAGTGCAGGTGCGCCTCACTTTTTATCCAAACATATTAAGGCTGCTATCGTAAATGCAGGAGATGGAACACATGAGCATCCAACACAAGCACTCTTAGATACCTTTTCGATTAGAGAAAAATTAGGAGAAGTAGCAGGAAAAAAAGTGGCCATTATCGGAGATATTTCGCATTCAAGAGTAGCTCTTTCTAATATTTTTGCACTTCAAAAACTAGGTGCAGAAGTGATGCTTTGTGGGATGCCTACACTTATTCCAAAATTTATAAATCAATTAGGTGTAAAAGTGAGTTATAACCTCAGAGAAACCTTAGAATGGTGTGATGTTGCAAATGTTTTGCGTATTCAGCTAGAAAGACAGGATGTAAAAAATATTCCTTCTCTGCGTGAATATTCGCTTTATTATGGCATAAATAAGGAGTTATTAGATTCTCTCAATAAAGAAATTGTCATTATGCACCCAGGTCCTATCAATAGAGGTGTCGAAATTGATAGCGATGTAGCTGATTCTGAGCATTCTATTATTCTCAATCAAGTAGAAAATGGTGTAGCTATCAGAATGGCTGTTTTGTATCTTTTGGCTGAAAAAATCAAACCCAAATCAGTTAGCAGTTAGCAGTAATCAGTTACTAGTTTTGAAAAGAATTAAAAACTCAAGTTACTTTCATTGGTTAGCAATTCATTTACCACTCACAATTTACCATTTTCATTATGCTCGCATTCATCACAGGCGCAACTTCAGGAATTGGACTTGCCACAGCACATATTTTTGCAGATAATAATATTGACCTTATTCTTTGTGGAAGAAGAACCGAAAGGCTTCAAGAACTAGAAAAAGAATTATCTCAAAAAGTAAAAGTAAATACACTTGCTTTTGATGTCAGTAATAGAGAAGAAGTGAAAAAAGCTATTGATTCTCTTGGAAAAGATTTCCAAAATATAGATATTCTCATCAATAATGCAGGAAATGCACACGGACTTTCTCCTATTCAGGAAGGAAATTTAGATGATTGGGATGCAATGATTGACCTAAACATAAAAGGACTTTTGTACGTAACGAGAGCAATTTTACCAAAATTATTAAATGACACAAGGTCAGAAAAAAATAAAGGACAGATTATAAATATCGGTTCGATTGCTGGTATTGATTCGTATGCAAATGGAAATGTGTATTGTGCCACCAAATCAGCCGTTGCAATGCTTAGTGAAAGCATGAGAATCGATTTACTAAAAGAAAATATCAAAGTAAGTGAAGTAAAACCGGGATTAGTAGAAACAGAATTTTCAAAGGTTCGCTTCAAAAACGATGAAAAAAGAGCTGAAAAAGTGTATCAAAACTATACGCCACTCACAGCACAAGATATAGCAGAACTAATTTATTTTGTAGTTAGCAGACCTGCTCACGTCAATATTGCTGATGTCTTGATTTTACCCACAGACCAAGCTAAATCTGCGATGGTAAACAAAAAATAATTTTTCAAATCCTTATCAATAGTTAGAACTTGTTTAAGAATGGTTATTTATTTTTTTAAAAAGAGGTCAAAATAGTTATACTTGTAAATCATCACATTTTCAATCTAACTATTTTTCCCTCTATGTACGTAAACTTATCAAAAAAATTTATAACCGAAAATATTTTACCTTATTTACATCAATTTACAAAAGGTCGTCGTATAAAAGTAGCTCTTTGGCGTATTATCCAAGCCATTGTGTATCGCTTAAAATCAGGGAGTCAATGGCGAGAACTTCCTATGAAACAATTTTTCGGAAACTTATCAATTCGCTGGAATACAGTATATTACCATTATAATAAATGGTCAAAATTAGGAAGTTGGAAGAAATTATGGATCAAGTATTTAGAAGATTATCGTGGAGAATTAGATTTTTCTATTTGTCAGCTAGACGGCAGCCACACTTCAGCTAAACGAGGAGGAGAAGGTATTGGATATTCCAAAAGAAAAGCAGGAAAAACAACCAATGCACTTTTTCTAACGGATAAAAATGGTATTCCAGTAGCGATGTCTGTTCCAAGAGCAGGCAATCATCACGATGCTTTTGAACTTGAAAAAAATATGCAATCTATGATAGATGATTTGAATGCTTCTCAAATTAGAGAAGGAGGAATTTTTCTCAATGCTGATGCAGCCTTTGATACACAAGCCTTTCGTTCTTTTTGTAATCATTTAGATATTGTAGATAATATAGATTTTAATAAAAGAAATAAAAAAGACCTTGATAATCAACCATTTAAAGATGAAGAAATGTATGAATTGAGATTCGTTATTGAAAGAACTAATGCGTGGTTAGATGCTTTCAAAGCCTTAATTATGAGGTACGAAACTAAAATTCATACGTGGCAAAGTTTACACTATTTAGCCTTTACTTTAATATTTGCCAGAACTAGAAAAAAACATTCTTAAACAACTTCTTAGTTATAAAGCATTGATAAGGATTTTTTATATACAAGTTTGAGTAAATTTAGAAATTAGACATACCTCAAATCAACTGAAAATTTTTCTGGAAACTTACCTATTTTATCTTTGTAAAAATCCATGATTATTTTCAAATCAGCTTCCATATCATCAGTTGGCATGACTAATTTTGTAACTCCTGCTTCTCTTTTTTTGTAATCCAAGTAACCAAGTGCAATTGGCACATTGGCTAATTTAGCAGCATGATAAAAACCCATTTTCCATTCTGTTACTTTATTGCGTGTCGCTTCAGGTGTAAAAACAACAGCTAGTTTTTTATTTTCTGTAAAAAGATTTGCCATTGCTTGTACCATTGATGGACGCTCTTCTCCTATTTTTTTTGGAGTTCTATCTATTCCTATTGCTCCCATTTTTAATAACATATTGCCAAAAGGAGGTTTTATCCATTCTTTCTTGATAGTAAAACGCCAGTTTATATTTGCAATATCAAACCATGCAATTGTATAAACGGCATCCCAGTTAGTGGTATGTGGAGCTGCAATAATTACGCAACGTTCTAATACTTCTTTTGTCACTTCTTCACTATGAACAATTTTCCAACCACGAAAACGAAATAAAAAACGAAAGAGAGCAAGTACCATTTTTTGAGTTATTAGTGTTTAATTATTAGTTATTAACAAAAGCAATTCTGCTATCTTCAAAGTTACTTATTTTGAGAATAGTATTCTTACAAAAATAGTTAATGATCTTTTCTAGTTGTTGTTTTTATCACTATCTAATCTTGAGAGTTGCTAAAGCAATAATAACAAGTAAAATTCCTGCAATCCAGAAACGAGTAACAATTTTTACTTCGTGCAATCCTTTTTTCTGATAGTGGTGATGAAGAGGCGACATCAAGAAAATACGTCTGCCCTCTCCAAATTTCTTTTTTGTATATTTAAAATAGGCTACTTGCATCATTACAGATAAATTTTCTATCAAAAATACACCACAAAGAATCGGAATCATAAGTTCTTTTCGAAGCGTAATTGCCAAAACAGCAATAATTCCACCTAATGAAAGACTTCCTGTATCTCCCATAAAAACTTGTGCAGGAAAAGAGTTATACCACAAAAATCCAATACACGCCCCCATAAAAGCAGCACAAAAAATAACAACTTCACCTGTGTTAGGTAAATACATAATATTGAGATAATCTGCAAAGATTAAATTTCCTGAAACATACGCAAAAACACTCAAAGCAGTGGCAATAATGGCTGTTGTTCCTGCTGCTAGTCCATCTAAGCCATCTGTTAGGTTTGCACCATTCGAAACGGCTGTAATAATGAAAGTAACTACAAGAATATAAAAAATTATTACGCCATATTCTCCTAGAAAGTCGGGAACAAGTGTTCTGTAATCCAATTCATTGTTTTTAATAAATGGAATAGTCGTTTTCAGAGACTTTATATCTTCATAACTAGAGTTTACATAACTAGTATAATCATCAGCAGCATTTATACCTGTACTGAATTCTCTCATCAAAACATCAGGGTGGTAATACATAGCTATACCAATCAAAATTCCTATTCCTACTTGTCCTAAAATCTTAAACTTTCCTGAAAGTCCTGCTTTATTTTTACGGATTACTTTTATATAATCATCTACAAAACCAATTATCCCAAGCCAAATAGTAGAAATAATGAGAAGTAAAATATAGATATTATGGAGTTGAGCCAAAAGGAGTGTAGGAATAAGTGTGGCAGCCAAAATAATTACTCCCCCCATAGTGGGCGTTCCTGCTTTTAGGTTTTCACCCTTGAGTCCTAAATCTCTGACAGTTTCTCCAATTTGCTGTTTTTGGAGAAAGAGAATTATTTTTTTACCAAAAACAACACTAATCAAAAGTGATAAAAAAGCTGCCAACATAGCACGAAAACTAATATACTGAAAAAGACCTGCTCCAGAGAGTTCGAACTGTTCACGCAAAAAACGAAATAGATAGTATAACATGAGAAATCACAAAAAATGAGTTGAGAAGGGAAATTTTTGAAGTTGTATCTTACTTTTTTCTTTATTTTAAAATGAAAAAACAAAGCTACAAAAAAAAGCATTCTACCTCTATAAAGTAAAATGCTTATTGCTACAATTGAGAGAATATATTTTATCTAAATAAATGTTTTGGCTTACTGAAAGAAAAATAATAAGCGAAAAATAATCCAAGAACATAAAATGCAATATCTACATATTCAAAACGGTCTTTTAAGAATCCCCACAAATGAGAAATATCAAAAGTAGTAAAGGTTTCTATATAAGAAAGTTGAAAACTTTGTACGATAGGTTCGACAGCTGCTAATACATTGCCTATAAAGAATCCTAAAATGGTAACTAAAATAGCCATTATTCCAAAAATAGGACGATGCCCCCTACCTCCAATTCTCATTCCTAGTGCTGCTAAAAGACCAACTAAGATAGCCATAAAAGCATAGTGATGTTGTTCGATATATTCGTCTATAAGCATAGTCGTTTTGCCCCACGTGTAGGCTGCTCCTAATGCTCCAACTAATGAGAGTATAATTCCTAAAAATAAATTAGATTTGGATTTCATATCTGATAGGGAAGATTTTTTTGATAAGGTAGATGACTCATCAAGATAATCAGATTCTGCATCCAAATCTTCTGAGACATGTAATTGTGTGTGGGTTTGATTAAATTGCTCGTTTGTGCTAATCCATTCGTAATTTACTTCTAATTCTTCTAAAGGCAAAATAGCCGATTTATCAAAGGCAATCGGACTTTCATTTGGCAAGTCTGAAATAGAATCAACTTTATTGTTTGTAATAGATGAATTATCTATGTTCAAATTTTCTGTATTCAAATCATCATGAATTGAATTAGATTCTAGCTCTAATTCTAGTTCTTGCTGTATTTTTTCTATATTTTTTTCTTCGTTAGTTGGAGTAGTATAATTCATATGCGTAAAATCTTGATATCAAATGAGAATAGAATAAGAATAGTAGGTTTATAGAATGTTAGCCTACTTCCAAATTAGAGTATAGAATAAATCTAAAATTAGCACATTATCTAGTAGAGATAAGCTACTATCAAACTTTCAAGAACTATACCTTTTTGATTATAATGCTTACACTCATTAAGTAGCCTAAAAACTCAAACAACGAATTAAATAATCAATCAAATAAGAGACTATAGGTAGATAGTTTATTAGATAAAACTAGCTGTTTTACTCATAATAAGCTATAAAATAGGGTTGAAAGCCTAATTTGTGTTTTTATAAAGATAGAAAGAAGCAACCTATATTTGCAAAAAATCATACATAACAACTAAAGAGCAATCGACGAACAAATTACTCTACTCGGTAAAGATTGATTTTTTTTAGATGAAAAAAGAGTTGCAAAACTTGATTTTTTAAAAGATTTGCTATTTCTAAGCTCATAATAGCTAAAAAATGGCGACACAAAAAAAACAACTCCATTTTTAAAGTTGCTTTTTACATATAATTACTTGAAAAATATCTAGTCTCTAAGCATATAAACTACAAAGACAATAAACATTACGATTACAGAAACAATAGCTACCATTTTGAGAGCATTGGCACTACTTTCTTCTTGAGGTTGAGAAACAGTTATTTGCTGAACAGGAACATTATTGTTCATTGGATGAAGTTCTTTCAAAATACGTAATTCAGCTTTTGCATCACTCAAATCCATTCTTGACTGATTGAGTTCTGTTCTAGTTTGATTCAAATCAGTAAGCAATTTATTGACTTGACTTTGAAGGTCTTTTTCGTGGTTATAAGCAATATTTACTTTTTCATTCAGTCCACGTAATTCTTCTTGAAGGTTTTTGATGGCTTGTTGGTCTTGACGTGTTTGTTCTTGTGATTTTTGAAGGTTATTTTGAGTAGTTTCTAAAAGCGAATTTTGTTCTTTGTTTCGCTCAGTCATTTGTGCAAGTTCCCTTCCTCGTTCATCAATAATTTGGTGCAAACGCATTTTATCATTTTTCAAATCACTAAGTTGTGTTTGAAGTGTTCCGATACTTCCTTCTTTAGCATCTATTTGTGCGCCTTTTGAGTCTATTTGAGCTTGTTTTTGGATTAACTCTTCCTTTACTTTTGCAGCATTTTTATTTACTTCGTCTAATTCTTTTTGTAAATCTGCAATTGTCTTTAGATGTTCTTCATTTGTTTTGCGAATATCTTCTAATAAAAATGTATTTTCTACATCTTTTTTATCAGAACCTTGAGTTGTATTAAAAATAAAAGCCACCAAAGCAGCAATCGCAATCACGCCGATAGCATATTTTAGAATGCTGACAGGCTGATTGATAGATGTTTTGATATATCCGAAAGGTGTATTTGATTTTGACATAACTCTATTTTCTTCAGTTTTTTGAAAATTATCAACTCATAAACAATAAAATGATGACTCTCATTTAGTTTGCTCAAAGTTAGCTAAATATACATTATTTTTTGCAAATACAGTTTAATTTTAGCAAAAAAATATTTCCCTGCTTTTTACTTCTTTAATAATCATCTGTAATTTAGGCATTGGCAATTGGGTTTTTACAATCTTTTACCTACTACCTTGCATAACATAGTAACCTTTTTTCAACTCTCTCGTATAAGAAGACATACGGACATTGTTAGTGTTTCAAATTCTTTCAATTCCTACTAAAAAAAATTAAAATTTAACCCAATAAAATGTGATTACATTAGAAAACGCTGAAGTACAGATGCGAAAAGGAATCTTAGAACTCTGTGTCTTGAATGTAATTGCTAATGGAGAAGTATATGCTTCAGATTTACTTCGTCATTTGAAAGATGCACAGTTATTAGTGGTTGAAGGAACACTTTATCCACTTCTAAATCGTCTAAATAAATCAGGTTTGGTTACTTATGCCTGGCAAGAATCCACAGGAGGACCACCACGAAAATACTACCGATTGACTGATAATGGACACGAATTTCTCAAAGAACTAACTCTTTCTTGGCATCAACTTGTTTTTTCTGCCACTACTATTTTAGAAAATACTAATCAGAACAGACAAGAACAAAGACAAGCAGGGTAAAACCAATTTAAAAGTTAAAATTAAGATTTTAGAAGTAATACAACTATAACAACCTCTAAAATATAATTTTACTCAAAACTGTAATTTTTCGCCATTACCTATTACTAACTAACTATTAATCAACCATATTCAAAAATTTAGACTCTCAAAATAATTATTAGTTCTAAATTTTGAAATCTAAATTCTAACTTTATTCCATCATGCCTCCACTACACAACCACTCGTCTATCAACAATACTTTAGAAGTTCATATTGCTTCTATTTCATTTCATGTCGAACAAACAGCTTATCCTGCTTTGAAAGCCTATTTAATGGATTTGAAACGTTGTTTTCCAGAAGATTCGCTTACTATAGAAGACATAGAAACACGTATGGCAGAGGTGCTTTTAGAGCGTTTGAGTATTGATAAAGGAACAATCGACAAAAATGATGTTGAATTAATGGTTTTGCAAGTAGGAACAGCAAAAGAAATTGCTCTTGCAGAAGGAATTGATTTAGATTTAGGATATTTTGAAAGAAAAGACCAATGGCAAACACTCAAAAAAGCTGAACCTAAACGTGAATTGCGTAATGTAGGTAAGAAATTTACGCTTCAGAAAAGAGACAAAAAAGTAGCTGGTGTTGCTTCTGGAATTGCAGCCTATTACAATATTGACCCTGCTTTTGTGCGTTTGGGCTTTGTAGCCAGTGTTTTTGCTGGAGGCTTCGGAATTCCTTTGTATGCAGCTTCTTGGCTTGCGATGCCTAAAGATCCAAAAGAAGGAATGCTAGAAGAAAAACAATCTACTTCTTTAGTCGGCAGAACAAAACGTTTTATGCGTAGTATGGTGGACAAGAAAGTAGCTGGTGTTGCTTCTGGAATTGCA
This sequence comes from Bernardetia sp. Wsw4-3y2, assembly GCF_037126295.1. Taxonomy (NCBI): domain Bacteria; kingdom Pseudomonadati; phylum Bacteroidota; class Cytophagia; order Cytophagales; family Bernardetiaceae; genus Bernardetia; species Bernardetia sp. Wsw4-3y2. Next base: position 3,274,188 of record NZ_CP147017.1, read on the forward strand.
AAATATTTTGGTATAGACGAAACTATTGTACGTTTACTTTTTGTGGCAACTTTATTTTTAGATGGATTCGGACTTTTAGCTTATTTGGCTCTTTGGATTGCTATGCCAGTAGCAAAAAGCCTTCAAGAACAAATTGATTTAGAAGAAAAGCCATCATTTTTAGAAGAAGAAAGTTTCAAAACTAGAATGGCAAATGTAGAATCTCGTTTTGAAGATACAGTAAGCTCAACAGCTTCTAAAGTCAAAAATTCTAAATTCTTTAAAAAACACTTTTAAAAATAGTGATAAATTATAAGTGGTTAGTTGTAAGTGAAATTACTTAACTACTTGGAAGAAAATATATAATTCCTCAAAATGAAATATTCGTTTTGAGGAGTTTTTTTGTCTAATTGAAAAGTAACTAAAAAAACAATTTATTCAACTATTTTTTTAGTTGTTAAATTATTTTGCTTAGATTTGTGGAATTATTCAACTCAAAAATGCTTTTCACAAAATAAATATATGTATTCTTTTCAATCAAAGTTATCTTTTCTGCTTTCCATTTTATTTTTATTCATTTTTTCTACTTCTGTTTTGGCACAACGCAAACCCGAACGAATTATAGAAAAAGAAGAGGTTGAGAAATTCAAAACTACGCTAGATTCTGCTCTTTGTCTTTACACGACAGATTCACTGTATAGAAAACCTATTTTAGAAATTGGAAATAATCCTTTTTTGGATTCTTTGATTGAATATAATTTGCAAGAATATGCTTTTTACTTGAATCATTATTGGTATGAGTTGGATAAAAACACGGTTCTTTCTTTAGAAAATACTGCGCCACAGGAGGGATTTATGATGGATGGAAATAATGGAAAATTTGGTTTTCATAGAAAGTCTAGCTTATGTAATTGTGGACGAGAACACGAATGGCATTGGGGATGGTGGAGAAATGAACGAAAAAAATACAAATCAGATGAAGAAATTCATTATGTATATAATAGAGGTTTATTCTGGCGTTGGAGATATGGATTTTTGGGAAGTGAGAAAAGATTTAATAAAAGGGTGGCTCAAGGTAAAAGTTTAAGCAGAAAGAGAGGTTTGAAAAGAGCAAGACGAAAAGTAAGTTATAATTGGACTAGAGGAGCTTATAATGACAAAAAACTCAATTTAGATTATTTAGGAAATGGTTTTGATAAAAAAGAAATTTTAGAAGGAAATATTGGCTATTTAAAGTGTTCATTTTTGCCTTCTGCTAATTATATCAATGAGCGTTTTATGAAAGATTTGATAGAAGAGTTTTTATTTACAGATGCATTGATTTTAGACTTGAGAGGAAGTTCTGTATTAGAATCTGAAAGTAAGTTTTTTACAAAAGACAAAGAAGTAAATGAGATGAGTGTTCCTATTTGGTTTGTAGAGCGTTTTTTACGACCAGATACTACTTACAATTTAGGAACTGCAAAAGTTTTTCATACAAGAGAATACTTAAAAGATAGTGGAAAACCACGCCGTAAAAGTTATGAGAATCCTACTGTTTCATTAACTACCAAAACAGAAGAAGTAAAACCATTTTTTAAGAGAGATAATTATTGGTATCATTCAGGTTATCCTTTAGAAGTTGATAAAAATTATGAAAAATACTATACACTTCGATATTTTGAGCGTCCAATTTATATTCTGACAGATAAAAATACTTCTGACGCTGCCGAATGGATTGTACAGGTTTTGCAAAAGCATAGAAATGCTATTGTGATAGGAGAGCCAACAAAGGGACAACCAATAATTACAAAGCGAATAGGGACAAGTGCGTATAGTTGGCTCAATATTCCAGATATGGAGATTAAAACAACAGAAAAAAGTGAGGTAAAACCAGATGTTTTTGTTTCTTCTTATGATTCTACAAGCACAGATAAGGCTTTTGATATTGCCTATAAAATGGCGTATGAAGAAAGTGTTTTGAAGAGTAGTTTTAGTTATATCAAAAAATATGGACAGCGTTTTAAGCAGTTTGAAGAAATTACTAAACCTATCCCAAATCCGTATAATCTGCCACAAAATGCAAAAGACTTGTTAGGAAATTATGGTTTGGGTAAAGAAATTATTTTTAAAGAAGGAAAATTATGGCTCAAAAACTATCAACATATTTCGCCTATTTATCAAACTGCTCCCAATACTTTTTTGGTGAAAAATGGACTACAAAAGAGAGTTGGAACAACGTCTTATGAAACAGTTGCCAAACCTATTTATTTGTTTTTTAGAAAAAGTCAAGATGATTTTCAAGTGAATCAGATTTCGATTGATTCAACATTAGAAATAAAACAAGATTCTGTTATGAATATGTTCGTTCGATATGGTGATTTTACGAGTGCAAAATTTACACAGCTTGAAAGTTATGGTTTTGATGAGTTTAAGAAGGAAAAACAAATTATTGATACTACTCAAATCATGAAACCTAGTGCAGCTTATCCATTTTCAAAGATGAACAGAAATGAAAAACAAGCTCTTTTTGAGGGTTTTACAATGCAAAGAAATCTTTTTGAAGCCTTTCCCAATTTTAATTTTAAGCTCATTTCAGAAAATGAAATAGTGAAAGAAAATTTAGAAAATAAACTGACTATTTTTGTTTTTTGGTCGCCAACGTCTACAACATCTATTGAAGCAATTCCAAAGCTAAACGAAATGATTGAAACCTATTCAGAAAATAATATTACTTTTTACGGTTTTACAGAAAATAAGAAAAAAGAAGTAGAAGAGTTTTTGATAGGAATTCCTTTCTATGCTGATATTATTCCAACTAGTAATTCTATTTTTGAAGATTTATATATTCCAACGACAAACCAGCCTGTTATTTTGATTTTGAGCAAAGAAGGAAAGTTTATTTTTGGAGAAGAATTAAATGGAATTGATAATGAAAAAACATTTGAGAAAATGGAATATATTCTTTCAAATCAGATTTTGAAATAATGTAGTGAGTAAATTGTATCGTATGTTTTAGCTTACGTAAAAAATATTCTGCCTTTGAGTTTTATTCCCATCTCTTCCAACTTTGCTCATAATATTGAATCAAAATTTGGTTGTCTAAGCGATTTACTTTTACAGAATCGCCTTCTCCCTGTTCTTCAATATCTATTCCTAGAAACATATCTTTATCGAAAACAAAAAGTTTAGGCAAAACTTCGGGAGCTAGGTATTTCAAATCTAGCTTTCGTTTTTCCATTTTTTGAGTAAGTGATGTATAAATTTTGTCTAACTGATTTTGAGAAGGCAATCCAATAGTTGTACTGTCATTCTGATTGAACTTTGGATTATTTATTCCCATACTAAATCCCCACATTCCGAAAGCAGGAACATACACATTGAGAGGCAATGCAGAAGGAAAGGCTTCTTGCATTGTTTTTTGAATACACCAAAACGGCTTTGGCGCAAAATAAGGTGAAGTAGATTGAGTAATCAGAACACCATCTCTTGACAAAATTTTCTTAGCCAAACGATAAAACTCTACTGAATAGAGTTTGCCCAAAGAAGCCTCATGAGGGTCTGGCAAATCGACAATAATCAATGAATACTGTTTTTCAGATTCTTCTACAAACTTAAAGGCATCTACATTATGAATCTTCACTTTCGGATTTGAGAGTGAGTTTTGATTTACTTCTCTAAATATTCGGTTGTGCTTTGCTAAATTTGTAATTGCTTTATCTAAATCCACTAAGTCAATACTTTCAATTTCATCATATTTTAGAAGCTCACGAACAGCCAAACCGTCGCCACCTCCCAATATCAAAACGTTTTCTAAATGTCCTGTCATAAGTGCAGGAACATGTACAAGTGTTTCGTGATAACGATATTCGTCTAAAGTAGAAAACTGTAAATTTCCATTAATGAAAAGTTGTGTGTTTTTCTTGTATTTAGTTACTACAATGCGTTGATAAGGTGTTTGGTCAGAATAAATAATTTCATCTTGATACATCATTTGCTCAAAAAAATCACTTATTTGAAACGAATAAATAAAGCCAATTAATAAAACAGCCATTGAAATTGCTGAAAAAGCAAGTTTTGCAGCAGCTTGTTTTAGCTCTGCTCTAAAAACCCAAGCATTAAAAATGGCAATTAAAAGATTTATTATTCCAATAAAAAAAGCCGTTCGCATCAGTCCCAAATAAGGCAAAAGTAAAATTGGAAAAGCAACAGAAGCCACCAAAGAACCCAAGTAATCAAAGGCCAAAACATTGGAAATAGTATCTTTTAAGTTATCGTGTTGCTTTAAGAGACGTGTAACAATCGGGATTTCTAAACCTACAAAAGCTCCCAAAAAAACAATAATAATAAGTGCAACAGCATAATAATTATCTAAAACTGTATAACTAAAATATAAAATTAGTGTAGAACATCCTCCAACAAGACCAAGAATAGTTTCGATAACTACAAACCAATCTAACAGGTTTCGATAAACATATCTACTCAAAAATGAGCCTAAACCCATAGCAGAAAGAAAAAGCCCAATCGTAATCGAAAAGTGAAGAATACTACTTCCCAAAAAATAGGTCGAAATACTGCTTATCAAAAGTTCATACAAAATACCACAAACAGCAATTATAAAAATTGAAGAAAGTAAAATTGGAACTTGTGCAGAGCGTTTTTTATCTTTTTCAGAAACATTTAGATTATGAGAAGCTGGAGGTGTAAAAGAAGTAGTTTTTTCCACTAGAAGTATATAATTGGTTATCTATATTTGAAGATACGAAAATACGATTTATTCTTTTGTAGTAGGTCTTTTTTGGATAAAATTCTGATGAGAAACGATAAAATAGTTAGTTAAATAAAATAATTATATAAATATCTTCTTTAATTCTCAGAAATTTCGTATTATTCTACTAGAAAATTATTCCTCTGTAATTTTCTATAATTATTTCCTTACTTTCTCTAAAAATAGAATGAAACCCTTCTTCTTTATAATTTTATTTTATTGTTTTGTTATTTCTTCTTTTGCCCAAAAATTTGATCAGAGTCAAGAACTACAAGATATTGGCACTCCTTTTATCGATTTATTCTCTCCAAAGGATTATAATGGACACCCTCAAATTTGGTCAATAGAACAAGACAATAATGGAATGATGTATTTTGGTGGGAAAATTGTTTATACCTATGATGGAGTTGCTTGGCGAAGTATTGTAATACCTAATTCAGTAGTGGTCAGAACTTTGGGGAGAGATGCTACTGGAAAAATATATGTCGGAACACGAAATGATTTTGGTTATTTAGCTCCTTCTGATTCTACCTCAGAAATGGAATACTTTAGCCTAACTCAAAATTTGAATGATTCTATAAAAGAGTTTGGAGATGTATGGGACATTAAAGGCAATGATAGCCATGTTTATTTTCTTACTACCAAACAGGTATTTATTTATAATCTCAAAACCAAAAAACTAACTAATACACCTGTTTTAGGAACAACTCTTAGAGGACTTTTACATCAAGGAAATTATTATTTTCATAATACAGAAGGTATAGGGTTTATTAATCCAACTATTCAAAAGACTCAACAATTAGCCAATACAGATACCCTAAAAAAATTTACATTATCAGGAGTTTTGAGTTATAGTCCTACTGAACTATTATTTTTGAGTCAGCCTGGAGAAATTTGGAAATATGATTTATCTACTCAATCCATTTCTTATTTTCCAACAGAAATAGATACTTTTATACAAAACAATCCTCCTACTATTGTTTATCATGCCATTACACTCAAAAATGGAAATATTCTTATTTCTACCATTTTTAAAGGAGCTTTTTTGATAGACAGACAAGGAAAGTTAATCAAAAAAATAGACAAATCTATTGGACTTCCCACCCAAACTATTCCTTATGCTTTTGAAGACCAAAATGAAAATATTTGGCTTGCTTTAGATGCAGGAATAGCAAAATTAGAATTAAAAACTCCCTTTCGATTTTTTGAAGAAGAAAAAGCAGGGTTTGAAGGTGTTGTTTTGTCTATTAAAAAATTTAATGGTATTCTGTATATAGGAACTACAAAAGGGCTTTTTTATAAAAATGAAGCTAATATTTTTGTCAAAATTGAAGGATTAAATGGTTTTTGTTGGGATATAAAAACGCTAGAAATAAATGGCGAAAAACATCTTTATGCGATTACACAAGATAATTTGTTTCATGTAACACCACAAAAAGCCCTACCTATTATTGAATCTAATTCAGCCAATGTTTTTGAGCAATTAAGTCCAAATAAAGCTATTTTAGCAGGCAGAGGAGGATTTACAGTAATGCAATTTGAAGAACCCACAAAAACACAGCTTATTCAAAAAGGAGTTATAGAAGGAGCGCAAGTGCGAACAATTGCGATTTTAGAAAATGAAGTGTGGTTGGGGACAATTCAAGAAGGACTCTATAAAGTTTCTTATACTTCAGATTCTTTGAATACTACTGATATTTTTCATGTAGATAGCATTCCAACAGTTGATAAAAGTAGCGAGTTAAGTGCTTGGGTTTATAATAATGACCTATTAGTGGGGAGTACAAAAGGATTTTATACCTTTAATTCAGAAAAAAACACCTTTGAGCTACATTCTTCTTTAAAAAATACTTCAAAAAAATATTCTGTTTTTCGTTTTACCCATACTCCCAATGACGAATTTTATTTGGTAGGCACAAGTTTGAATGACAAAGTAAATCTGATAGGAGCAGATGAAAATGGAAAAAGACAACTTATTCAAACACCATTTTTGAGATTGCCTGTCATGTCTACACAATCTATTTATTATGATGATGAGAATACACTTTGGATAGGGGGAAGCGAAGGGTTATATCGATACTATCCTCAAAAAGCAGAAAGTTATAAGTATAACAAAATTTCTAAACCAATTATCAGAAAAGTATTTTTAGGAGAAGATTCTTTATTTTTTGGAGGAAATTATGCAAATTCAGAAGGGTTGTTTTTAGAAGCACAACCTAAAGAAGCACAACCAACTTTTATTTATGACAATAATTCATTGACCTTTCATTTTGCTGCAACTATTTTTCAAGAAGGGGTTGAGTATAGCTACAAATTAGAAGGTTATGACAAAGAATTTTCGAATTGGACAACTGAATCTAAAAAATCGTATACTAATTTGTATGAAGGAAATTATACATTCAAAGTAAAGACAAAAAATATTTATAATGTAGAAAGTGAAATAACAACCTATTCGTTCAAAATTCTTCCTCCGTGGTTTAGAGCATGGTGGGCATATCTAATTTATGTTGTGGTGGGAGCTTTGGGTGTTTGGGGACTGATTTGGATAAATACACAGCGACTTAAAAAAGCAAATCAAAGGTTAGAAGATACAGTAAAAGAACGCACAGCCGAACTTATGGAAAGCAATGAAGAGATTGTTCAACAAAACTTTCAACTAAATCAACAAAAAGAAGAAATAGAAGCACAAAATGAAAATCAAAAAGAATTAAATATAAGTCTAAGTATCCAAAAAGAAGAGGTAGAAAAGGCACATAAAAATGTACAATTATTAGCTGAAATAGGACAAGAAATAACAGCTATTCTAAATTTTGAAGACCTTATTAAATCTGTTTATCACAATGTAAATGCACTTATGCCAGCTGATGGTTTTGGTATTGGAATTTTTGATGGCTCTCAAAATAAAATTGGTTTTCAAGGATTTATAGAAAAAGGAGAAAAATTACCTTATCATTTTGATTCTTTACAAGAAAATACGTTAGCTATTAGGTGTTTCAAAAAATTGGAAGAGATAATTATTAATGATTTGGAGACGGAAGGAGAAAAATATGATTTTCAACTTGCAGAAGAACAACAAGGCGAAATTCCTTTGTCATTAGTTTATCTTCCTCTTCAATTAGAAAACAAGCCGTTAGGTGTAATTACAGTACAATCTTTTAAGAAAAATTCATACTCAGAACGTGAACTGACTTTCTTACGTTCATTGGCTTCTTATGTTTCGATTGCTTTAGATAACTCCTCTGCTTATCAACTTATTAATGAAAAAAATCAAAAAATTACTGATTCAATCCGATATGCCCAAACTATTCAGCAAGCTATTTTACCAAGTGAGAAAAAAATAGAAAAACCATTTCGTCTTTCAAATGAGGATTATCAAATTATTTTCAGACCAAAAGATATTGTAAGTGGAGACTTTTATTGGACAAGTCAAACTACAGATTATTTCTTTGTGGCTGCCGTTGATTGTACAGGACATGGCGTACCAGGTGCATTTATGTCTATGATAGGAAATACACTTTTAACAGAAATTGTAGAAATACAAAAAATCTATGAGCCTTCCCTTATTTTAGACAAATTCAATGAGCAATTTGTGGAAGCGTTGCGTCAGGATGAAAATGCCAATAGTGATGGAATGGATGTTTGTTTGTGTAGAGTAAATTTTGATAATAAAAAGACAGAAATTGTGTTTGCAGGTGCAAAACGTCCTTTATTTTATACAGATTATAATGAAAATCAAGAAAATAAAATACAACGTTTGCAGGGCACACGCAAATCAGTAGGAGGAAAACAACGCAACCAAAATAATTTTGAACAGCATATTTTATTACTAAATAAAAAATCAAGAATTTATCTCAGCACAGATGGACTACCTGATCAAAACAATCCACAAGGAGAGAAAATAGGCACTTCAAAACTTATCTATTTGATAGAACAATCATCACACTTGTCTATTAAAGAGCAAATAAAAGAGGTAGAAAATGAACTAGTAAAACATCAACAAAATGCAGAACAACGTGATGATATTACTTTTATAGGAATAGAAGTGTAAAATTTTCTCTTGATTTAGCGCAGTTGTACCTAAATTAGTAAAAGCTGTTTAATCAATACAAATAAACTTTTTTATTGAAAGTTGAATTAATTATCAAAGTTAAAAATCTAGTTTATAGCTCAATAACGAAGGGTGAAAATTTTGGTAGGGTTGCCCTATAAGAAATTATCAAATCTCTAGCTTTTTCTAGCTCTTCTTTTTGTTTCTGCAAATGCCTATCTCACAATTTAAAGCTCCTAGAATAGGGAGTTTAACCAAAAGTGTATCATCATTAGGGTAAGAAGACATGATTTCTCTACTCTTTTTAATTACTTAGGTATATTTTGAGTAATGAGGTAGTGTTCTTAACTTATAAATAAAAACTTGCTTTTTTATCCTTTCATGTTTTATTTTTATATCACATATTTCTAATAAATAAGTTGCTTTGTAATATTTATGAGCATAAAGTATAATTTATGCTTTTTTTAGGTCAAAGCAATCCTGTGTTACTTGTAGTTTTAAATAGAGACTATAAAATAAAAATAGTAGTATTTCATAATTATTTACTCAATAAAAACTGTTTCTACCAATCCATATTATTGTGAATAGTTTCAAAAAAATGATTTGACTTCTCAAAGGTTTATAAAGCTACTTGTTTTTAAAGTAGTGATTATTCTCTCTATTTATACTTTATTATCTTTTTTTGCCCAACTTAGATATAGTTGATGACAAAAAATGGAGCTTTATACTATTTTACTTTATTAATCTGCTTTTCAAAATTGCTTTATTTAAGTTTGTAATAAAATAAATTACTTAATAAGTATGTTTATGTTTTTTTTTTAAAAGTTGCCAAAAACAATAAACATGAACTAATATCAAACTATATGGTATAATATTTTTGGTTTTATTACATGTTGTTTTTGTTTCAAAAATTTGCAAATAAGCTACTTACTTAACTATCTTTGTGATAACTTCTAAAAACTATTAAATAATATACCTATATAAGTATTCAAATTATTTCCACTACTAAATTGGTTATACATTAAAGCTTTCTGTTTTAATATGATTTAATTTATGTATTTATCAATTACTATTTTATTTACTAACCTTTATTCTTATTTGTGAAACATTTACAATTTTAAAATGTAGTGCACTACTACTACTGCTCTGTATAAGAGTAGTACAGAATAGCTAACTCAAACTCTTGTTAGAGGTAAATAGAACTATACTGACACCTCAAATAGAATCAATCTAATAAAGCGAAAGTCCTTTAGTTTCTATTGTAGATAGAGATAACCCACTGGATAACCTTTGTAATAATTTTTAACGACTAGATCTTTTAATATCAATCTTATAATGAAAAAAATATTAGCTTGTAGCATACTGCTACTTTTGGCTTTCATTACTCAAACCCATGCCCAAGAGTTGGGTTGGAAGCTACTCAAGGAAGCAGAAGGTATCCGTGTAGAGTATCAAGTACGTGACTACGCACCCAATAACTCTCAGTATTATATACTTCGTGTAAAAAATAACAACTCTCATGATGTCGCTATTAACTGGGATTATCGTCTCAATTATAGCAATGGACAAGAGGTTTACAATCCCAAGAGTGGAGAACATCATGTAGGGCTTACACTCAAAGCAGGACAGAGCATTGAGGGAAATCTTCCAAGTACAGAGGAAGAAAATCTTCTTACACTTCATTATCGCTTCACAGGACAGCGTGGTAAAATTGTTCCTACTGTTTTAACAGACATTAAGCTTGAACTACTTAAAATTTTCACTCTCTAAAAATACTTTTGTAAATATGTACTCTACAAATAAGCTTTTTATATTTCTTACTAGCTTTATTCTACTTTGGTGTAATCTTGCTATACAAAAAGTACACGCACAATGTTACGCACAAATCACTTCTAGAACTCCTACAGGTACAGTTTGTCCCAATGAGGCTCTTACTTTTGTAGGTACAGGCCAGGGTGTGGCTACAGCTTTTGACTTCAATGGTGCTACCTTCCCTACAGGTTGGGTAGCATCTGCTTTTACACTTGGTCAGCCTTGCTTTAATCCAGCACCTGATGGCACAAACTACTTTTGGTCTGCTGCAGGTGGAGCTGGAGTTCCTCGTTTTGTACAGACGAGTGCTATAGATGCATCTGCAGGTGGAAGCCTGATTTTTGAGATGGACTTTGGAAGAGATGACCCTCAACCAGGTTGTGAAGAAGTGGATGCTAATGAAGGAGTCTTTCTACAATACTCTATTGATGCAGGAACTAACTGGGTAGATATTCAATATTTTGATCCTATAGACCCTTCTGGTGGAGCAATAGGCTACGAATGGATACTACAGAATATTCCAATTCCTCCTGCTGCATATACAGTTTCTACAATGTTTCGTTGGATACAACCGAATCACTCAGGAACAGGTTATGATAACTGGGGATTGGATAATATTTCAGCCAACCAAACTGTTCCTGTGATTGCTCATTCATGGAACTTTGGTGATGGAAGCCCTTTAGATACAAGTGGAGGCACAGTTTCACATGCTTACACTGCAACTGGTGTTTATACAGTAACTTATACTGCCACAGTATTAGGTGGATGTACTAATTCTACTACAACTACAGTTGTGGTGGAAAACCCAACTCTTATAGCACCTGCAGATATAACCAATATAGCTACTACATCTGGTTGTGCTGCAGCACTTAGTAGTGTTACTTTAGGTACACCTACAACTACAGCTACTTGTACTATTGTTAGCTTGACTAATGATGCTCCAGATCCACTGCCTATTGGATCAACAGTAATTACTTGGACGGCTGTATTTTCTAATGGATATACTGCAACAGCAACACAAACTGTCACAGTCATTGATACGGAAGCACCTGTAATTTCAGGATGTGCTTTAGGAACAATAACTGGTACGACAGCAGTAGGAGCTACAACCTGTGAGGCTTCTGTAAGTTGGACAGAACCTACAGCTACAGATAATTGTAGTACACCCACAGTGGTGCGTTCACATAGTCCAGGTGATCTTTTTAGTGTAGGAACTACTAGAGTAACATACACTTTTACAGATGCAGCTCTAAATTCTACGTCTTGTTATTTTGATGTTGTTGTTACTGATAATGTAGCTCCTGTTATTACAAACTGCCCATCTGATATTTCAGTAGATAATGACAGTGGTGTATGTGGAGCTATTATAAACTGGACAGCATTAAGAGCAACTGATAATTGTGAGGGTGTAATTATACCACCACTTAGCTTTACTAATGCAGGTGCTACAGGCAAATCAGGTCCAACACAAGCTCAGCTTGATGCTGCTTATACAGGTGACTATCTAGATGGAATAGTAACTTCAGTTGGAGGTATTCAAGAGTTTGTTGTACCTACAACAGGTGTATATTTGATTAATGCTGTTGGGGCAGCTGGAGGGAAACAAAGATATGCTCCTGGTTTTCTTGGTGGAAAGGGTGCTCAGGTTGAGGGAGAATTTAATTTAACAGCAGGTGATGTCATACGCATTCTTGTCGGTCAAAAAGGAGAAGATACTCGTGCAATGAATCAAGATAATGCTTCACCTGGTGGTGGGGGTGGTAGCTTTATTTGGAACGTTACTACAGGAGAACTACTTGTTGCTGCTGGTGGTGGTGGTGGTGGTGGACGCCAAACTCATGCTGGGGCAAACGCTAACTTAACAACTCAAGGGAATCAATCTGCTGACTTATTAGGTAATGGAGGAACATTAGGAAATGGAGGAACAAATAATGTTGGAGGTAATAGTTATTGGGCTGGAGCTGGTGCAGGTTGGTTCACTGATGGAACAGGAGGAAACAACGGAACTAATTATGACTTTAATACAGGTTTTCAAGGTGCTCAAGGTGGGCGTCGTCCTCTAAATGGAGGACTTGGAGGTGTTCGTTGGATTGATACAGGAGGTGATGAAGGAGGCGATGGTGGTTTTGGCGGTGGCGGCGGTGGCGGCTCTGATAACATGGGTGCAGGTGGTGGTGGTGGCTACTCTGGTGGTGGTGGTGGTAGAGACTACTCCTTCAATTATGCAGGTGGTGGTGGTGGATCTTTTGTTAGTCCAACAGCTATTTCAAACAACCTAGTAGGTGCTACAAACACAGGACATGGGCAGGTAAATATCAATTTGATTAATGGAGGTGGGGCAATAGTTGCACAGACTGACTTAACAGGTTTCTCTTCTGGATCAACCTTCCCTATAGGTACTACGACTATAGAATATACTGCAACAGATGCAGCAGGTAATACAAGTGCTTGTTCTTTTGATGTAACAGTAAATGATACACAAGCTCCTACAGTAGTTTGTCAGAGCCTAACTATTCAACTAGATGCAACAAATAATGCAAGTATCACAGCATCACAAATAGACAATGGAAGCATAGATAATTGTAGTATCGCATCAATTTCTGTAAGTCCAAGTAGTTTTACTTGTGCAAATGTGGGTACGAATAATGTAATTCTGACTGTTACTGATGCTAGTGGAAATACATCTACTTGTACAGCAACAGTTATAGTAGAAGATAACCAACTTCCAGTTCTGACAGCACAAGCAGATTTTACAAGAAATACAGATATTGGAACTTGCAGTTTTGTTAATATAGACATTCCAGATGGAGTAGCTTCTGACAACTGTTCTATCACTTCTTATCAGTATGTTCTGACAGGCGCAACAACGGGAACAGTTACCACTTTAGTAAATCAAATATTTAATGTCGGTGTTACGACAGTTACTTGGACAGCAACCGATGCAAGTGGAAATATTTCTGTAAGTGATGAGTTTACAGTTACAGTAAGCGAGACGCAAATTCCAACACTAACACCTCAAGCCGATTTTATAAGAAATGTTGATGCAGCAGTTTGTACTTTTACTAATACTGATATTCCAAACGGAGTAGCAACAGATGACTGTACAATCGCTTCTTATTCGTATGTCTTTACAGGTGCAACAACAGGAACAGTAACTACACTTACAAATCAAGTATTTAATGTTGGAGTTACGACTGTTACTTGGACAGTAACGGATGTAAGTGGAAATATTTCTGTAAATGATGTATTTACAATTACAGTAAATGATGCACAAAATCCAATGCTAACAGCTCAAGCAGACTTTACAAGAAATACAGATAATGGAACTTGCAGTTTTGTTAATATAGACATTCCAAATGGAGTAGCTTCTGACAACTGTGCTGTCGCTTCTTATCAGTATGTTTTGGCAGGCGCAACCACAGGAACAGTCACTACTTTAGTAAATCAAGTATTCAATGTTGGAACTACAACAATTACTTGGACAGCAACCGATGTAAATGGAAATGTTTCTACAAGTGATGAGTTTACAGTTATTGTTTTGGACAATCAATTACCAATCGTTACTTGTCCTGCTGATATTGTAGTTTCAAATACAGGTAGTTGTAGTAGTATTGTAACTTACAATCTTCCAACAGCAACAGATAATTGTGGTATTGCTTCTATCGTTCAAACAGCAGGATTGCCATCTGGTAGCTCATTCCCTCCCAACACAACAACGAACACATTTCAAATAACTGATGTAAATGGAAATAGTACAACTTGTTCATTTGATGTTACTATAAATCAAGTTTATGAATTGATTTATTCTGGAACTATCTTTACAGAAGAGACTTATGCTACTAATTCTGGTAGAATAGAGAATGTCATCACTATTGAAAGTTATTCTTGCGATATTTTTGCTGGTTTGGTTGGAGAAGATTACGTAACCACAGGAAAAGTAAATGTTTCTAATGTACCTAATGGTCTTACAGCATCAATAATAAAAATATCAGATACAGAACTTCGCTTTTCATTGCAAGGAGCTGCAAACCCAAATACACGAGCAGAGAGCATAAACGATTTATCTGTTGCTTTTAATGACAATGCTTTTAATGGAGTTGTAGCAACTGATGTGAATAATTCCGTCCGTACAGATCTACAAGTAATTTTTGAAAATCATTTACCAATAAATTTAAGATCAACTGGTCTTTCTACCTCACAGATAAGATTATATTGGAATGAAGATACAGGCTACGAAGCTTTTCGTTTGTATAGAGGAATTACTAGAATTGCTGATTTGCCAGGTAACGCAACTTATTACATAGATGAAAATCTAGATGCTGATACCTTTTATCAATACCATATATTTGGACTTGTAAATGGAACAGAAATGGAAATTTCTAGAACAAATAATTGGACATATCCTCTTGCTCCAACATTCATATCTTTAAGTAACATTTGTGAAAGTGGACAAGCACAGCTTACATTGACTAGTAGTGCATTTTTCTATAATGTATATGCAGATTCTATAAGCCAAACAGCACTTATGATGAGTGATGGAAATGATGCTTTTCTACTTCCTTTTATCAGCCAAACCACTACTTTTTATGTAAGTGTAATTGGTCAAGATCCTCTTATTTTAAAAGAAAGCACTAGAATACCTGTAAGAGTAGAGCCAGAAATAGGATTTGATGCTAGTATTGAAGGAGAAAGTATTCAGTTGAGTTGTGAAAATTCAATAGAATTAATTGCTCAGGAAGTACAAGGAGCTACTTATACTTGGCTTTTGAATGGAAGAAGCCTAGGTCGTACTGGAAGAAACATAATAGTTGAGAATTCGGGTAATTACCAAGTTAAGATTCAAAGAAGCAACTGTGCATTTACTTCAGAAAAGGTAGTAGTCAAACTTAATCAAACTCCAATAGCTCAAATAGAACAGCCAAATGGTGTGAAATTTTGTAATGAAGGAGTTTTAAGTGCAAGTAATATCAGTTCGGAATCCAACTATCAATGGCTATTAAACGATATAGTAGTTGGAGAAGGTACGAATGTTTCAGTTTCGCAATCTGGTATTTATACGCTTAAGGTAACTAAAAATGACTGTCAAGTGTCAGCACAAGTGGAAGTAGTAATTTCTTCATCTCCACAATTACCTATATTGACAGCTACTGAAAATGCTATTTGTCCAACTACTGCAACTACAATTTCTGTACAAAACGTTGAAAATGGTGTTGTTTATCAGTGGTTCAGAAATGGTAGAAATATAGGACAGATAGGAAACTCTCTCACTACTTCAATACAAGGTGATTATCAAGTTTATTCTCAAAATAATGTTTGTTCTATTGCCTCAGAAAAACTAAAAGTTAGTCGTTTTGATGTACTGCCAATATATTTAAGAGTAAGTCAAGACAAAAAATCTCTTTTCTTAGAAGATGCAAATGGCTCTCAATCTGATATTGCGAGTGTAGAATGGTATTTAAATGGAGAATTAGATGCGTCTTTAGGTACAAACTCAGAAGTTATTCCAACAGAAAATGGTCATTATTCTGCAAAAATAACTAATCAAAATGGTTGTATTACAGAAACTAGAGTCGCTTACTTTGCTTTACCAGTAGTTACAGGAGAAGAAACAGAAGAAAGTAGTCTTTTTAAGATTTATCCAAATCCAAGTACAGGACTATTTAATATTCATTTTGGAACTGTTCTTTTGGAAGATATACAAATTACTGTTTTTGATGGAATTGGAAGAATTATTTATTCAACTACTTTCCAAAAAGGAAGTCAAGACTTCAACCTAAATCTTAAAAATAATTCAAGTGGAATGTATATGATTCATTTCAATCAGAATCAATCAACATATACAAAACAAATTATTATTAACTAAAATCAAATGTATTAAAATAGTAAAAACCATTCTTCACTGAAGAATGGTTTTTTTATGAAATTGGGTTTGTAAATCTAATAGTTTTTCTATCCTAATTTTTTATTTTTTCAAAAAAGAAATTCAATTCATCATCAAAAATATCAAATGGAATTTGGTGAGCTAAATCATTGCGAAGGTGAATAGATAAAGGTTCGTCTTCATTCATATCATTCATCAAAATAGGCAAAGTGTCAAAAGGATTTATTATATCGTCGTGTCTTCCCAAAATTACACGTAAATATTCTTTACGAAGGTTTTTTATTTTATTTATGGTAATGGGCAAAGCAGGCAATTCTTGAATAGTGCTTCTGTAAGGCAGGGCAGGATTGAATGCCAAACACGGAATTTGCCAAAACCAAGATAGATAATAAGCCGTTAAACCTCCCATACTGCTACCAATGACAAGCTCTATTTTTTGATTCTGATAACGCTCTAATAAAGTCTGAATCGTATAAGGGTCTTGACGATAATCTATCGAAGGAGCAATAAGGTTATTTGTATATTTTTCTAAAATAACTCGCTTTTCATCAGACAAAAAGCTGTCTAAACCGTGTAAATAAAGTGTCTTCATTTTTATGTAAAGTTATGAGTAAGATAATTCACTAGAAATAAAAAATACGATTTTATAGCAAAAAATGGTAAAGATTTTTATAAAGGTAAGTCAATATCGAATTAATTACGTTATTTTTAGTAAATTTAGTTTTCAAATTAAAAAAGAGAATGAAATACGAAATAAAATAAAATTTTAGAAAAAAAGATAGTTTTAGTAGACTTCTACATAAAAATCAAGTCAGAAAATCAAAAGAAATAGATTCATGGAAAAAAGAACTTTTACAAATATTCTTATCACTTTAGGTGTTTTGGCACTAATTCCGATTGGTTTTTGGCTTTTTGCTTATCTGCAAAATCAACATGTAGATTGGAGTGAAACTTACATAACAAAAAGCAAAGAACCCTATAATAATTATATGGTTTTTAATTTGTTGAAGAATTATAAGACAGAAAAAGAATTTGTTGTTGTAGATGACCTATTGACTGAAAAACTTGCAGAAGAAGAAATCAAAAATGCAAAAGAACCAATATCTTATGTTTTTTTAGGTGATTTTCCTTACTTATTAGATGAGGAGATAGATTCTTTACTGAATTTTGTAGAGGGTGGAAATACTGCTTTTTTTGCTGCTAATACCTTTCCTGATACTTTATTTACACTATTAGAATTAGACAATCAAGTATATCAATATGTATATGATTCATTGGTTGCTACAAACTTTACAAACTCAGCTCTTTTAGAAGAAAAAGACTTTGTATTTAATCACTCAAAAAGAAATGAATCAGTAGCTCATTCGTGGAATTATTTCAATGATTATCTTTTAGAGAAAAAGAAAACAAATAAAGCATTAGGCTTTCTTCATAAAAAGACTAAAATGAATAAGGCAGATACTTATCGAAATAAAAACAACGATAATTACCAAAACGAAGAGTATGAAGAGTATAATGAAAATTATGAGGATGAAAATTATAATGACCAATATACAGACTCAGATATAGAAGAGAGTGAAGAAAATTATATGACAGACGAATTTAGTAATCATACTAATTTCATTCGTGTCAAATATGGAAAAGGATATTTCTATTTTCATAAAAACCCAGTTCTTTTTACCAACTATTATCTTATTCAGGAAAACGGAAAAAAATATGCTGAAAGAGCTTTATCTTATCTTTCAGAAGGGGATATTTTGTGGGACGAACGTTCACATTATTACAAACAAATAAAAGGCGAATATAAGAAGCAAGGTAGAAGTCCTAGCCCATTAAGTTATATCCTTTCACAACCTTCATTGGCTTGGGGATATTATACTTTATTAATTAGTGCGCTTTTATTTGTTATTTTTAGAGGAAAAAGAATGCAACGTATCATTCCAATTTTAAGAAAAGAACAAAATACATCATTAGAGTTTACAAAAACAGTAGGGCAACTTTATTATTTACAAAAAGACCATAAACGACTTTCACAACTCAAAATCCGTCTTTTCTTTGATTTTATTCGTACCAAATATCATATGAATACACAACATATAGATGAAGATTTTAGAAAAAAACTCTCTGAGCGTTCAGATATAAATAGAGAACTGATAGATTTGCTTTTGGCTGATATTCAGAAAGTAAACGGACAGCACGAGGTATCTGAATGGCTTTTACGAAAAATACATACTCAAATTCAAGAATTTTATACACATTGTAAATAAAAATTAATTACCAACTGAAATTCAGAGTAGTCAATTCTTAGTTTAAAAAATCTAACTTCTAACTTTATTTATGCAAGATTATTCAGATAATATGTCAGATAATTCATCCGAAAATCAATATCAAAATGATTTTCAGTCAGGAGAGATAAATCAGAATGAAAATTCGCATCAAGAATCTACTTTTACATCTTCTTCCAATGCTCAACTAGATTTTATTTATCAATCTGTTTCAAGAGTAAAATCTGAAATTCATAAAATAATCATTGGTCAAGATGAAATGATAGATTTGCTTTTAGTAAGTTTGTTTGCTGACGGACATGTACTTTTAGAAGGTGTTCCAGGGGTTGCCAAAACAATTACAGCCAAATTATTAGCTCGTACCTTGTCAATTGATTTTTCAAGAATTCAGTTTACGCCTGATATGATGCCAACTGATATTTTGGGTACAACTATCTATAGTCTTCAAGAGGCAGAGTTTAATTTTACACCAGGTCCTATTTTTTCTCAAATCGTTTTGATTGATGAGATAAATCGTGCGCCAGCCAAAACTCAAGCAGCACTTTTTGAGGTAATGGAAGAACGCCAAGTAACAATTGATGGAACAACACACAAAATGAAACTTCCATTTTTTGTAATTGCTACTCAAAACCCTATCGAACAAGAGGGAACATATCGTCTGCCTGAGGCACAATTAGACCGTTTCTTGTTTCGTATTAGCTTAGATTATCCAACACTTAGCGAAGAAAAACAAATTCTTTATCGTTTTAAAAATCAACTTCAAAATGATATTTCGATTGTAAATCCTGTTTTGAAAGGTGAAGATATTTTGGCGTGTCGCAAGATTGTAGAAGAAGTTCATATTAAAGACGAACTCTTAGATTATATTGCCGAAATTACCTACCAAACTAGAAATCATGGTTCGCTTTATTTGGGAGCTTCGCCTCGTGCCTCACTTGCTATTATGCGTGCTTCGAAGGCGATGGCAGTTTTGCGTGGTCGTATGTTTGTAACACCAGAAGATATTCAAGAAGTATCTTATCCAGTTTTGGGACATCGTATTATGATAACACCAGAGCGAGAAATGGAAGGACTGACAGGCGAAGATTTGGTAAAAGAAATGATACAGAAATTAGATGTGCCTAGATAATTAAAAATAACAAAACGCCATTTTTATTTTAGAATTTGGCGTTTTTTTATGCACTTTTTTGCACAAAAAAACCATTCCTCAATGAAGAATGGCTTTTTCTATATGTTACTTTAATCCATTGATTTTTTTGATTATTTTTTTCTATTCGATAATAAGTTGTTTTGATTGAGTTGAGTTATTTTTATTGAAATGAATCATATACATTCCACTAGGCATTTTTTCAAGATTTATTTTGAAATCTTGATTGCCTTTTTCAAAAGTGGTGGTATATATTTTTCTACCGATTCCATCAAGAATAGTAATTTCAATGTTTTCTAAGAGAACAGTTCCAAAGTGAATAGTAAATATTCCTGTACTTGGATTAGGATAGATTTTGAACACATCAGTTTTTGAATTTTCTTCTCCTGTAATAATATCTTGAGTAGAAAAATACGCTGTTCTAGTCTGAATTATACAGCCATTTTGATTTATTATTTTGGCAGAATAATATCCTTTTTCTGTTGGAATAATTTCAAACTCTGTTCCTAAATTAGCTTTCAATTCGCCATTAAAATACCATTCTACATTTGCAATTTCAGCTTGAGAAGTATTTACATCTTCTAAGAAAAGAGATTTTTGATCTTCACTGAGCCTCAAGTAAATAGGAGAAGTTGTAAAGTGATTGATTTCTATCTCATTTGAAACTACACTACACCTATTATTCTGATGAGAGATTGCTTCTACTTGATATTTTCCTTGTATAGAGGTAGAAATTGAATTTCCTGTTTGAGTCAATAGTTTTCCACTTCTAAACCAGTGATAATTTACTCCATTCTCTACATTTTGAATAGAAATTGTAGTTTCAAAGTTGGGACAAATTGTGTTTTGAGTGGTTTCTAAAACAGGAGTTTGAGGACTATCTGTTACCACAACCTCAATACTTGTGCTTGCTTGACAATTATTTTCGGTAGTCACTTGAAGTGTATAAATTCCAGACTGAGTAACTTCTTGACTTTGATTATTTCCAATGACCATATTATTTAAAAGCCATCTGTAAACCAAATTTTGTCCTGTTTCAACGGCATTAATAGTTCCATTTTGACAGAATTTTATGCCATTTTGCTGTTGGATTTTTGCAACTGGATTTTGATTTAATCTGACTCTTACTTTTTCAGATATAAAACTACAAGCTCCCTTTGAAATGCGAACTTGATAATCGCCAAAATGGTTTGCTGTAATTGTTTGGTCAGTTAATCCCAAATTATTTCCATTCAAATACCATGTATAAGTTGCATTTTCTACTTCTTGAGCTGTTAGTTCAGTCGTATTTTCACAGCTTATTTGACTATTTTCTCCAAGTATTTTGGCTTCAAAAATTGGCTGAACTTCTACATTTATAGCTGTTCTTGCACTTTCTTTTCCTCCAATTCCGATAACAGAAACATAGAACGTGGTATTTTGAGAAACAGAAGGTAATTCAAAGTCTGTGTTGTAACTTTCTAGAAGTAAATCTCCATTTGTCTCTTGGTTGTACACCCTGAATATAGCTCCTGAACCTCTTACTTTTAGAGTTGCATTTCCATTTCCACAGATAGTAGAAACTGAAATCAAAATAGGGTTTTCTGGGAACGTCCATTCATTATCAGCAGAAGGGTCAGTTTCTATGTTTTGACTTACAATCCCTACTAATTTGTAACTGTAATAGGTATCTGCATTCAGATTTTGATCTTCAAAACTTGTTGTTGTAGTCGAAAACTCTCTTATAAAATGTTCATTTCTATATAATCTATAAGCTCTATGGATAGCATTTGTTTCCCATGTCAGATTTATTTGAGAAGTAGAAACTGAATTTGCACGAAGATTCAAAGGAATGAAATCTAAGAAACGAATCACTAAATCTGTTTTGGTAGAAGTGATTACATTTGCAGCCGTAACACCCACAAAAGCAGCATCATTGAAAATTACTGTTAAGTTTTCAATTTCATCGATAACTGCATTATTTATAGCCGAACCATTGAGTTTGAAAGCTAATTCTGTATCAGAAATTTTAATAATTGAAGCTGTCAGTCCAGCAGGAATATTTGAAACATTTACTTTTCCAGTGGTTACAAAATCTTCTCCGTTTGTTCCTGTAAAAATATCACAGGCATAACTTTTTATAGAAATTGTATTTCCCAAAACGCCTGAAGTGGTTGGATAAATTTCAGAAAAACTTGCTGATGAATATAGAAGTTCATAACGCTGATTGACTGTAACATCAAAGGAACAAGTGGCTGTATTTCCACTATTATCAGTTACAATAAATGTATTTGTAGTTGTTCCAACAGGATATAAATCTCCAGAAGCAATTCCTGCTGTTTGATTGAGTGAAGCAATTCCACAGTTATCAGAAACAATAGGCAAGGCAAAATTTACCACTGCGCCACAAACATTAGGGTCATTATTGACAATTATATTTGTCGGACAAGTAATGACTGGGTTTTGCGTATCAGAAACGGTAACAGTAAAATCATCATTTGCAGAAGTATTTCCATTTATATCATTTGCAGTCCAAGTAATTGTTGTAATTCCTACGTTGAAAACTTGATTTATTAAATCTGAAACTGTTCCAGTTGTTGCACCAGTCAGAACATAAGAATAGGAAGCAACAGAACAATTATCTGCTGCACTTCCATTTGGAATATTGGTTGCACCTATTAGATTTGTGAAATTACAATTTCCTACATCTGCATTTCTTGTGAAATTTGCTTGTGCTGTCAGAATTGGTAATTGAATATCATTTACTGTTACAGTAAAATTATCAGAGTTGGAAATATTTCCATTTGTATCTGTTGCTGTCCAAGTTACAGTTGTTGTTCCCACATTGAAAACTTGATTTGCTAAAGTTGTAACTGTTCCAGTTGTTGCACCAGTCAGAACATAAGAATAAGAAGCAACGGAACAATTATCAGAAGCTACTCCGTTGGGGATGTCTGTATTAGTAAAATTACAAACTCCATTATTTGCATTTCTTGTGTAATTTGACTTTGCTGTTAGAATTGGTAGTTGATTATCAGAAACTGTAACTGTAAAATCATCACTCAAAGAAACATTACCATTTGCATCAGTTGCAGTCCAAGTAACTGTTGTAGTTCCTACGTTGAATACTTGATTTACTAGAGTTGTAACTGTTCCAGTTGTTGCGCCAGTCAGAACATAAGAATAGGAAGCAACAGAACAGTTATCAGTAGCACTTCCATTTGGAATATTTCCTATTCCTGCTGGATTTACAAAACTACAATTTCCTATATCTGCATTTCTTGTAAAGTCTGTCTGTGCTGTTAGAAGTGGTAATTGATTATCATTTACAGTAACTGTAAAATCATCACTCAAAGAAACATTACCATTTGCATCATTTGCAGTCCAAGTAACTGTTGTAGTTCCCACATTGAAAACTTGATTTGTTAAATCTGCAACTGTTCCAGTTGTTGCACCAGTTAAAGTGTAAGAATAGGAAGTAACAGAACAATTATCTGTTGCAATTCCGTTTGGAATATCGGTATTTACAAAACTACAATTTCCTACATCTGCATTTCTTGTAAAGTCTGTCTGTGCTGTTAGAAGTGGTAATTGATTATCATTTACAGTAACTGTAAATTCATCACTTGTAGAAATATTTCCATTTATATCTGTTGCTGTCCAAGTAATTGTCGTAATTCCCAAATTGAAAACTTGATTTGCTAAAGTTGTAACTGTTCCAGTTGTTGCACCAGTCAGAACATAAGAGTAAGAAGCAACGGAACAATTATCTGTTGCAATTCCGTTTGGAATATCGGTATTTACAAAACTACAATTTCCTACATCTGCATTTCTTGTAAAGTCTGTCTGTGCTGTTAGAAGTGGTAATTGATTATCATTTACAGTAACTGTAAAATCATCACTTAGAGAAATATTTCCATTTACATCTGTTGCAGTCCAAGTAATTGTCGTAATTCCCACATTGAAAACTTGATTTGTTAAATCTGCAACTGTTCCAGTTGTTGCACCAGTTAAAGTGTAAGAATAGGAAGCCACAGAACAATTATCTGTTGCTATTCCGTTTGGAATATCTGTATTTATGAACGAACAGTTTCCTACATCTGCATTTCTTGTAAAGTCTGTTTTAGCTGTCAGTGTTGGTAATTGATTATCATTTACAGTAACTGTAAATTCATCACTTAAAGAAATTTTTCCATTTACATCTGTTGCTGTCCAAGTAATTGTCGTAATTCCTACATTGAATACTTGATTTGTTAAATCTGCAACTGTTCCAGTTGTTGCACCAGTTAAAGTGTAAGAATAGGAAGCCACAGAACAATTATCTGTTGCTATTCCGTTTGGAATATCTGTATTTGTAAAATTACAATTTCCTACATCTGCATTTCTTGTAAAGTCTGTTTTAGCTGTCAGAGTTGGTAATTGATTATCATAAACAGTAACTGTAAAACTGTCACTTAGAGAAATATTTCCATTTGTATCAGTTGCTGTCCAAGTAACTGTCGTAATTCCTACGTTGAAAACTTGATTTGCTAATGTTGTAATTGTTCCAGTTGTTACCCCAGTCAAAATATATGAATACGAAGCAACAGAACAATTATCTGTAGCTGTTCCATTTGGAAAAGCTAATACCCCTGAGTTTATGTAACTACAATTTCCTACATTTGTAGTTACTCCATAGCTTGGTCTTCTTATTAGAATAGGTTTTTGATTATCTGAAATAGTAACTGTAAAATCATCAGAATTGGAAATATTTCCATTTGTATCAGTTGCTGTCCAAGTAACTGTTGTAGTTCCAACATTAAAAACTTGATTTAGTAAAGTTGTAACTGTTCCAGTTGTTGCACCTGTCAGAACATAAGAATAAGAAGCAACTGTACAATTATCTGCTGCTATTCCATTTGGAATATTTGTATTTGTAAAAGTACAATTTCCTGCATCTGCATTTCTTGTATAATTTGGTTTTGCTGTCAGTGTTGGCTTTTGTGTATCTTCATTTACTGTAACTGTAAATGATTTTGTAGCTATATTTCCTGCTACATCAGTAGCTCTAAAAGTATTGGTAGTAACACCAATAGGAAAGGCACTCCCAGAAGGTAAACCTGCTATTTGTGTTATAGTAGAAGTAGCCAAAACATAATTTATCTTACCTAAGAAAAAAGCATCTTGAGTAAGAGATACAGTTCCACTAAAAAGACCCCTTGCAAGAATATGATTAGAAGTAGTAAAGTTAGCATCTCCTATATTTGCATTTGCTGTTACTGAAGATGCAAGTATAGAAGGTACAGTAGGTGAATAACCTCTAACCCAAATAGAATATGTTTCCCCTGCTAGAAGAGCTAAATTTCCAACTTCTACATTATAATAGGATAGATTAGCTCCAGTAAATGAAATAGTTGTATTAGCTGCCAATGTCCAAGCAGCAGCATTGTTTTCGAAGCCAGACCTTGTGCCTCTTTTATAATATACTTCAACAAAATAAGGGTTTGCTGCCACTCCATTTGTATAAGGTGAAACATCAAGAGAAGTAATAACCATTGAATTAGTAGGTGTAATGTCAAAAATTACTCCTGATCCATCAAGCCTTAGAGCAATTGCAGCTCCATCCGTAGTATTAGTAGCTGTTATAATAGGTGCATCATCAACCTTATCTCCAGCAGCCACTTGATAATTCAATACTCTAGTTTGTCCACTTTGTACACAATCAAAAGAGGCATTTTGAGGCATTGCAAAAACAGGGGGAGTGGTATCTTGTGCTTTTATTTGATAGGAAATTGCAAGTAGTATAAAAAGTAAAATGCTATTTTTAAGTAGAAGTAGTAGCTTTTTCATGAGGTAAAAGTTTTTTTAGTAAATTTTACTTCAAAAATACTCATTCTCTATATGTGAAACTTAACAAGGTACTTCAGTGGTTAAAATTTGGTGTTGAGTGGTTGATTTTAAGAGTTAAGCGTTTTTAACTTTTTGTTAATTTTTATCTATTTGAGCATATTGAGCCTACTAAGTAAGTTTTCTTTGTGCCTTCGGCTAATATCATAATGATTTTTACCTATGGTAAGTACATTGTCTTGCAAATCAATATTATCTATAAAATAAGCATTAACAATGGTATTTCTGTGTATTTGTACAAAATCAGTAATTGGCAAACGCTCTTCAATTTCTTTGAGAGGCATCTTGACAGTAAATGTTTTTTCTTTTGTAGTAATCTGACAGGTTTTTTCTATTATTTCAACAACCAAAATATCTTTAATGGCTACTTTTTGTAGTTGATTAGTTTCTGTTTTGATAAAAAAATGGTCACGAATCAAAATATCACTTTTCCATTGCTTTCCATCTTCAATATGATTGGACTTTGCATAACGAGAAATAGCTAATTCAATAGTGCGTTGCAATAAGTCAGCATCAATAGGTTTTGTGATATAAGCATAAGGATTTGCTTCTTTGGCAGAATCAAAAATAGCTTTATCTTCATACGAAGTAATAAAAATAATAGGCACAGAAAACTCTGAATTAGAAATTTTTTTGGCAACCTCAATTCCATTCATCGAACCATTGATATGAATATCCATCAGAGCCAAATCAGGTTTCATACTCACAAAAAAACGAAGCATTTCTTCTGAATTATCTGTTATTCCGACCAATTCATAACCCAAATCATCTTCAACAATTCTTTTAATAGTGTTGGCAAAAATAGGCTCATCTTCTACTGCAATAATTCTCATATATGTTGTGTATTTTATGTCATCGATGGGACACCGACAACGGCAGAGGTTTTTAGGTAATAAAAATTAAATAAGATACTTATTTTTAAGTAATAAATTATTGATATTCAATGTATTACATCCGTAATATTTAATTAGCTTCGCTGCTTTTGCAGGTCGCAATCATTCCTAAGTAAATATAAAAATTACAAATCAAGCATTGAGGGAAATAATTCTAAAAGGTAGATTTTTTAAATTAAATGGTTGTTTTTGATGAATGAATGGTTTTTACTCCGTCGGAGAAATGGTTGGAATACCAAGAGTAAAAGTAGTTCCTTCATTTTTTTTGCTTTTTATATCAATAGTAATACCGTTCATTTTGGCAAACTCATAACACAAAACCAGTCCTAAACCTGTACTTTTTTCTCCTCGTAATCCTTTTCTAGTATGAGCCAAATTAAGCTCAAATATTTCTTTTTGAGCATCATTACTCATTCCAATTCCTGTATCTGTTAGTTGCAAGATAATTTCATTTTGATTTTCTTCTTGATATGCCAAAATGCTGATTTTACCTTCTTTGGGTGTAAATTTTAAAGCATTAGATATAAGATTTCTGATAATGGTCTGAAACGAATTTTTATCTACATAGATAAATAAATCTGTATTGATTTGTACATCAATTTCTATGTGCAGACTTTGAGCAAGATTATGATAAATACTGACTGTTTCTTTTGTAATATCTTGTAAATCAATAATTTGTGGGCTGTGTTTTATTTGATGTTGTTGAGTTAAAGCCCAATTCAATAAATTATTAAGTAATGTATTCAGATTTTGAACTGAATTATCAATGTATTCCCCTAATTGGTGCAACCCTTCAGAATTATTCTTTTTTAAAAAATAATCTATTTGTTTGGAAATATCTTGAAAAGCTATTAAAGGACTCCGTAAATCGTGGGCAATAATAGCAAAAAGCTGATTTTGAGTGAAGTTTGCCTTTTCTAAGGCTTTATTTTGCTTCTCAAAAAGAATATTTTTGTTGGCTAATGCTTGAGTAGCTTTTTGGATTTGTTCTTCTAAAAGTTTTTTGCCTAATCCGATTTGATATAATCTCCATTTATAGATAAGATAAACCAACACTAAAAATAAGATAAGTAAACTAAATAAAAACCAAGGTTGAAGATAAAAAGGTGCAACAAGAATTAGTTTTAGAGTAATTCCTTTGTTATTCCAGATGCCATGATTATTAGCAGCTTTTATTCGGAGAGTATATTTTCCGTGTGCAAGTCCTGTAAGAGTCAGTTTACCTTCATTTCCTAAACTTACCCAATCGTCTTGAAGTTCATCTATTTTGTAGGCATATTGATTTTTTTCTGGACGGTAATAATTGAGAGTTACAAAATCAAAACTCAAAATTTGAGCTTCTTCAATCGGTAATTCTAATTTTTTTATTTGATGTAATGGTTTATCAAATTTAATTATAGAATCTTGCTTAGTGATTTTAGTAAAATATAAAGGAGGTATAAAATTATTTCGTTTCATTTGATTAGGAAAAAAAGCATTGAGTCCATTTATTCCACCAAAAAAAAGTTCTCCTTCTTCATTTTTGAAATAGGCTTTCGTATTAAATTCATTGTTTTGTAATCCATCTGACTCATCATAATTTTCAAATATTTCTGTTTTTTTATTAAATTTTGAAATGCCATAATTTGTACTTAGCCAAAGATTATTTTGCTCATCTTCCAAAACAGCATAAATAACCTCATTAGGCAATCCATCACTAATAGTATATTTTTTGAAAATTTTAGCTAGAGTATCAAAACGATAAAATCCATCTTTAGTGCCTAACCAAATTATTCCTTTTTTATCTTGATGAATAGATAAAACATAGCAAGTTGTATTTTTAGATTTTGAGTTTGGATTATAAAAAATGGGTTTGTTGTGTGTATTTTTAAGTAAAGCAATGCCATTATTTTGAGTTCCTACCCAAATTTCATTTTGTTTTGTATAATACAAACAAGTTACTTTTCCATATTTTGTAGAAGAAAGTATTTGTTTTGTAATGGGATTATATTTTTGAAGTATATTTCCTTCCGCAAACCAAACTATAGAGTCATTGAGTGGTAAAAGAGCCGTACAATTTTCTTTAGTGTTGTACTCAGTGGAATTTTGAAATGTGGTTAGATTGATTTTTATAATTCCTTGATTTGTTGCAAACCATAGAGGAGGTGGAAAAGTATATTTTGTATAGATTTGTTGTTTCAATAAATTTGGATATGAGTTATAAGCCCACGTTTTTTTGATTGAATCTCCCAAGAAAATATCTATATTATTTTCTTCATTATATGTTCCAATCCACATATTTTTAGTAGTGGGTTCTTGAAAAATAGTGCGTACACTTTCTCCTAATTTATACTCTCTCAAACTAAAAAGGGTATACAGAGGAACAACTGCAATACCAGCCCCATAGGTGCAAATCCATAAATTATCGGTTCTGTCTTTGTAGATAAATACAATGGAATATTTGCTTGTGTTGAGAGAAGAATTTGTAAAATCAATATAGTTTGAGATTTTTTTTTGACTTTTATCAATTATCAAAATACCTTGTGAGTTGTAACTATACAAATTATCATCTTCTTGAATTTGAGAAGAAAAGGGAAGTCCTAGTTTGTCACAAGTATTAAAAAAATTAGGCAAAATATTTATTTTGAATACTGTTGTATCATAGACTTTATATAAGTGACTATAATTTTTAGTATATAAATTATACGAAAACCATAACTCATTTTTTTTACCAAAATAGTCGCTATAAAAGGGGAATAATGCTATATCTTTCCACTCTTGATTTGTCTTTTTTTTGTATGAAATTTTTGTTAATGTGATATTTTTATCAATTAATTCCTCAGTAATAAGTAGATATTTTTCTTCTTCTTGATTTTTATTTTTTAAAATACGTTCATAAATACCTGTTATTTTTTTTGGGGAAAAACTTGGGAATTCATCTGAATAATTTTGCCACTTGTGATGATTTACTTTCTTGAAAAATAGTTGCTCGTTAGCAATAATCCATATTGTTTTTTCAGAATCAATCAAAATAGATAGAATATTTTTCTGATTAAAAAAAACAATTGTAGAAATTTTTTGAGTATATAAATCTATCTTACTAAGTCCTGCTGTTGTACCCAGCAAAAGAAAACGCTCATTTAACTGAACAATAGCTTGAATTTCATTCGAACCCAAAAAAATACTATCTTCTTCGTTATTACGAAAAGTTAGAAAATTTTTGCCATCATATCTACATAATCCATCATTTGTTCCCAACCACATAAAACCCTCTTTATCTTGCAGAGCGCAATTTACAAAGGCATTTGCTAGACCATCTTTTGTTTGGAGGTGTTGGTAATTAAGGACATAATTTTGAGAAAAACTAGAATAAGAAAAAGATAAATAAAACAGGAAAACTAGAAATATTTTTAACCAAAAAGTCATTGATGCTTGATAGTTAAGTAGAGTTATTTATGAAATAAGTGATTTAAAAATATGTACAAGTACAGTAGTAGACATGAGTGGTAAAATTGTAGGTGTCTTCACAAAAAATGGTAATTATTTTAGTATAAAAGCATTTTTTTGTGGTTGTTGGCATCCCCACTAACAACAATATTTCCCATATCCAGTATTTTAATGAACAAGATACTTTATTTTTTAATTAAATAGAATTTTGTTTTTTCTTGCTTTATGAGTAATAGCTAACTCTATATTTGATTTATTTCTAATTTATAACAAAATCTATTCTTCCCCTTTAATCCAAGTAAAGTTAGTCTTATTAATCTTTGAGGTTAGTTTTTCCATCTGTAAGTAAGTAGGCTTATAGGATTTGTTTTTTTTCTTGTAAATGATTTGGAGATTGAGTAGCAAACCTAGAAAAGCGTCCTTTCCATATTCAAATGGTAGGGAAGACACTTTTTTAAAATCTTCTGCTTAGCTTTTCGCACTACCTTGAGGATACACAAAAAACCAACTCTATCTCATAGATAACTTTTTTAGTGGAATTTTTCTAAATTCAAGAGGCAAGGTAGGCTTTCTATAATCAAATTGGTTGGGTCACGCTGTGTTAGGACGACACAAGAAAAACAAAAAACCTTCACTCAAAGAGCAAAGGTTTTGTATAATTACTTTATATTTAAAACAAACCATCTATTGAATAATAATTGATTTTGAGTAGGTAGCACCATTTTGATTGAAGTGAATGAGATACATTCCTTTCGGTTGATTGGTAAGATTTATCTTCAACTCATTTTTTCCTTTTTGAAAGGTTTGAGAGCTTACTTTTCTACCAATTCCATCAAAAACAGTTACTTGTGTATCTGCTACTAAAGCAGTTCCAAAACGTACATTCACTATTCCTGTACTCGGATTTGGATAAACACTAAATGTATTTTCTTCCACTTCTACTTGAGTAGTTGCTTGTACTTTTGTTGCAATTCTAGTAGCAGGATTAGGACAGAATGATACTTTGTAACTCCCTGCATTTCCATTTGGTGTATAAATAGCTATATCAGCAATCAATTCTTCACTTGCATCTATACTTTGTTGTGTTATTTCTACATTGTTATGGAAATATTTTATTACACTGGCTACTCTCTCTACACGTAATTTATCTCCTACTTGATAGTCAATAATTACCCCAGAAGAAGGCGTATATCCTGCAATTGCCTTTCCATTTGCAAGTACATACCATCTGTATTTAATAGAACTGAAATAAGGAGTTGTATTCTGAGTCGTTAATCCAAACATATAGGATATGTTTTCAGCTACTGTATTTTCTACAAATCCGTCTTGATTTGCAGCCAAGGTATTGGTTGTATGTACTCCTGCATCCCAAGCAGTAGTGCCTGTGGTTTTGTTTACTGTTGCCCCACTTGTTGTTACATCTGCTTCCACTACAAAATCAACAGGGTAACTCAGTACTACATTTTTTGTAATACTACTAAATGCTCCACTTGCTGTAACTGTATAATATCCAGCAGGTTGGTTGCTCAGTGTATTTGTTGTACTTAGAGTGGTATTGGCATCATTTTTCCATATATAGGTAGTAGCAAACGTTCCTCCTGTCACTGTAGCAGTAGCTGAGCCAGTAGAAACTCCACAATCCAATAAAGGAGCTGAAATACTTAGGTCTAAAGCACAATTGATAAATAAAACTTTAGGAAGTGTTGTATTTACTGTGTATAAACCAGCATCTACGACTAAATCTTGTGTTGTTACGCTTGTGCTAGTATAAAATACAGAGCCATTTTTACTATATCGTATTTCTGTACCTACTCGTTCAATTTTGAATCCATCTCCTGTTTGATAGCTTCCAAAATCCCATTTATTAACTCCTTTTTCAACTACATATACTTTTCCACTAGAAGTAGTGTAGATCGCATATTCTATAGAATTAAATGCATTTCCATTCTCTTTTTTGGACAGTCCAATCAAAGAAGAAGTAGTTGCATTATCTACATTGAATACAATTCCACCATTTCCGATTACTTTCTGAGTAGAGTTTGCATTAGTGTTCCATCCTGTTGTGCTTGTATGATCTAATTGTCCATTTGCATTTAGGGCTAGATTTGTTAGGTTTGTCCACGTTAGAGGTGCGCCAATGAGATAAGAAGCGTTATAGGTGATTCCATCTTTGGTCAATTCTAATTGGTAAGTTCCTGCACTAAGTCCAGTAATATTTGCTGTATTAGCTCCGTTTGACCATACATAAGTTGCACCTGTTGCTGTAATATCAATAGTACCAGCAGTTCCTCCAGTTCCACAGTCGATTCCTGTAACGGCTGCTGTATAAGTTTGACTTCCACCTGTTGCTCCACAAAATGAAACTTGTACTTCTCCTGTACTGCCTGAATTAATAGCTACATCAGCGACTAATGTTTCAGTAGCATTAATAGTATATTGGTGTACTACAGTTCCATTTTTATAGAATTTCATTTGACTTCCTTCTCTTGCTACTGTAAATACATCTCCTTTTTGGTAGGCTACTGCTGTACCAGGATTTTTATTATAGCTTGGAACAGCATTAGAGTTTCCTACAAAGTACCACGCATAATCAATAGAAGTATAAGAGGCAGCTGTATTTGGTTTTGCTAAACCTATCATATAAGAACTTGTATTGCTGGTGATAGTATTACTTACCCAACCATTGGCAGTAGCAGCTAATTGTTGTGTCGAAGCAGAGTTTGCTCCACTTGTCCAGCCTGTAGCATTTGTTTTTGTAAGAACATTACCTGCACTACTTACGTTTGCTTGGTTCTCAAAATCTACTTCATATCCGATAGCTACGTGTTTTGTACGAGTTCCATACACACCTGTTGTTGTTACTGAATAAATGCCTGTGTTTTTATTTGAAATACTTGCTGTATTTTCTCCACTAGACCAAGCATAAGTAGTAGCAAGTGCTTCACCAAGTAGAGTTGCTGTTGCAGCACCAGCTCCATCGGTAGGACAAGTATTAGAAGTAAATGAGGTAATTTCTAAAGCAATAGGACAACTTGTAAACTGAACTTGAGGAACACGTCCATTGGGTGTGTACATAGTGGCATCAGCAATTAAATCACCTGCTGCAACGCCCCCAACTGTTCTAAATGGAGTGCCATTTTTAGAATATACAAGGGTTGTTCCTGTACGCTCTATTCTGAAAATATCGCCATTTTGATAGGTACCAAAAGTACCTCCAACACCATATACAACACCATTTTCATAAACCACGATACTTCCAGCATTTGTAAGATAAATAGCATAACGAATACTAGCATATCCGACAGCTCCTTTGTAGTAAGAGAGTCCGATCATATAGTTATAAGCATCTTTTTCTTCTGCTGTAAAGGCAATTCCTCCATTAGCAATTATTTTTTCTTCAGAAAAGGCTTTGCTTGTCCAGCCAGTTGTAGCTGTAGATTTAGTAAGTCTTTTATTAACAACTGTAAACTCCGTCAAATCTGTCCACGTTAAATCATAGCCTACTTCATAAGTAGCTGTATAATCTGTTCCTCCATCAGTAATAGTAACTTCATACTCCCCTGCTGAAAGTCCAGTACGGTTTTGAGTAGTAACTCCACCATCTGACCAAGCATACGTTTGGCTACCACTAAACTCAGAAACATCTAAATCAATTGCTCCTGTACTTCCTCCTGAACAACTTATGCTTGTAATAGTGGCAGCAAGTAATGGAAGTGTAAGGGTAGTTCCTGCTTCTCCAGTACCTATAGTTTCAAATGTATTTGTTCCTGCACAATCATTATAGGAATAGACTCTAAAGAAATACTGTGTACTAGGATCTAATCCTGTAACTACAATATTTGGATTCGTGGAAGTACCTGCATAAATTACCTGTTCTCCTGCATCATTCCAACTCAAATCTGCTGTTGGAAGAGTTGCTGAATTAGTAGGAGCTGTAAAACCATTCGTACTATTTATTTTAATGACATAACCTGTTGCTCCTCCTGCTGGCGCATCATAACTTACAACATCTAATGTACTAACTGTTGGGTTATTTCCTGCTAATAGATTGGTTACTTGAGCTGTGGGAGCAGAACAGGCAGAAAGCGTAGTAAAACTAATCTCATTTCCATAAACTGTAAGACCCTCATTAATAGTATAGGCTTTTGAATAAATTATAGTGTTAGAAGGTAAGCTACTTATTGTTTGTGAAAAACTTCCTACTCCTGTACCTATTTGTGCTTTATTATTTGAAGTAGTAGGATTTGGAGTAATTGCCCAAACAATTCCTCTTTCTGAAATAGATAAAGTAGCATCTCCACTATTTATTATTCCACCTAAATCAGCAGTATTTGTTGTTATATTTAAAGCATTAGCTGTATTAATAGTAGGTAATGTAGTTACCTTTCTAATATACCTGCCCACTCCTTCTGCAACATATAAAGCTCCATTATTAACGTACAAATCGGTAGGAGAATTTAGTGTAGCATTTATAGCTAATCCACCATCACCAGTAGAAGAATTAGTTCCTGTTCCTGCAAAAGTAGAGTATATACCTGTAGGAGTAATTTTACGAACACTATGTCCAAAACCAGAAGTAGTCACATAAATATTTCCTAAAGCATCGACAGTTACACTACTGGTAGCTCCTGTACCATTTCCTGTAGTGTTAGTTGTTCCATCTCCTGCTACTGTCGTAATTATATTTGTAGATAAATCTATTTTTCTAATATACCTGCCCACTCCTTCTGCAACATATAAAGCTCCATTACTAATGTACAAATCGGTAGGAGAATTTAGTGTAGCATTTATAGCTAATCCACCATCACCAGTAGAAGAATTAGTTCCTGTTCCTGCAAAAGTAGAGTGTACACCAGCAGAAGTAATTTTACGAACACTGTGTCCAAAGCCAGAAGTAGTTACATAAATATTTCCAGCCTCATCAATTGCTACTGAACTTGTAGCACCAGTACCATTTCCTGTAGTGTTATTTGTTCCATCTCCTGCTACTGTCGTAATTATATTTGTAGATAAATCTATTTTTCTAATATACCTGCCCACTCCTTCTGCAACATATAAAGCTCCATTACTAATGTACAAATCAGTAGGAGAATTTAGTGTGGCATTTATAGCTAATCCACCATCACCAGTAGAAGAATTAGTTCCTGTTCCTGCAAAAGTAGAGTGTATACCAGCAGGAGTAATTTTGCGAACACTGTGCCCAAAGCCAGAAGTAGTTACATAAATATTTCCAGTCTCATCAATTGCTACTGAACTTGTAGCACCAGTACCATTTCCTGTAGTGTTATTTGTTCCATCTCCTGCTACTGTCGTAATTATTTCAGTAGCACTATTGAGTGTCGTAAAACTAATCTCATTTCCATAAGCAGTTCCTTCACTATTGATAGCATACGAACGAACGAAAATAGTAGTAGCAGAAGGCAATCCTGTTATAGTTTGATTGAAAACTCCTGTTCCAGTTCCTATTTGTACTTTATTATTTGAAGTAGTAGGTGTTGTACTTGTTCCCCAAACTATTCCTCTTTCTGTTACAGTTGCACCTCCATCAGAAGTTACGTTTCCTCCTAAATCGGCTGTGGTAGCTGTTACGTTTGATTGAGTGGCTGTTGTTACTGTAGGTGCTGTATTTGTAGGAGTTATAATATCTACTTCAAAAACTAAATCAAAATTAGCATTTGGACTTCCATTAAAATAAAAAGTTCCTCCATTATATGTACTAGCACCTGAATTTTCTACAAGAAGAGATGCAGAAGTAAAATAAAATGTATAGTTACTAGAGTTAGTTACTAAAATGTTCAGACTACTTACATCGACTTCTTTAAAATCTGTAGCTGTACCAGAAGCTGTAAAACCTAATCCTGATAATGTGCCTAATGTTGCTCCTCCAGTTCCATTTCCAGATTTGATATTGAGTGTAACTCCTGTCATAGAATTTCCTGCCAAAAATCTTATTTTATCTAATTTTCCATCTTGGCACGTCGTAAAACTTTGTCCAATATCAGAGCCATTAGCTTGTGTAACAGTTGAACTGGTATTAGATATAGTACATTGTCCTGCTGATAATGTAGTAAAACTAATCTGATTTCCATAAGAAGTTCCTTCACTATTGATTGCATAAGCACGAACAAAAACAGTAGTAGCAGAAGGTAATCCTGTTATAGTTTGATTGAAAATTCCTGTTCCAGTTCCTATTTGTACTTTATTATCTGATGTTGTAGGAGTTGATGATGTTCCCCAAACAATGCCATTTTCTGTTACTGTTGCACCTCCATCATTGGTTACATTTCCTCCTAAATCGGCTGTGGTGGATGTTACGTTTGATTGAGTTATGGTAGAAAGTGTAGCAACACTAGCAGAGAAAAAAGCTCCTAAATCATAACTCCCATCATCGTGTTCATAACTTAAATAGAGCCTATCGTTAAATAAAATAAAAGGACTGACATCATCAACTCCTTCATTCGTATAATTTGATGGGTTAGAAATTTCAGTTAGTGTAGTTCCATCATAGCTAAATAATACTCCTGCAAAAGTAGAGGTAGTATAATACATGTAGGCTTTTCCATTGTATTCAATTCCGTGCTGATTTAAGTTTAAGGATGAATTATAACCAGTTGCACTACTTGTATAACCAACAGGATTAGGCACTTCTGTTAAAGTTGTTCCATTATAAGTAAATAAAGTATAATAACTCGTATTATGTCTATAACTCACATGTAATTTTCCTGCATAAACAAAACTTTCTCCTTCATACCCTCTTGCTGAATTTTCATAACCTGAAGGATTGGATATTAAAGTAAGATTAGTTCCATTAAATTTATATAGTTCGTATGCTCCAGCATTATTTCTATATTTTATATACAAATTACTATTATAGATAATTCCTTCAGCCCTGTATCCTCTTGCCGAATTAGTATAATTAGATTGTACACTAGGAAAAATAGGAGTAAGAGTAGTTATATTGCACTCCATAAGGACATTATTACCTGTGTTAGCTATATATTGTCCATATAATTTTCCATTGAATACAATAGGATTACCTGCATATCCTACATTTTCATAACCACTTGGGTTAGTTATATGTGAAAAAGTAGTTCCATCATACTTGAATAAATGATAAGCAGATGTTGTTGTGTTTACATATTTTAAATAAAGTGCATTATCATATACAATAGGCTGACTAGAATATTCGTAACCAACAGGATTGGGAATAGGTGTTAATGTAGTTCCGTCATAGCTTACCAAAATAAATTCTCCTGCATTGGTTCTATATCTTAGATAAAGTTTATTATCAAAAACAATGG
This sequence comes from Bernardetia sp. Wsw4-3y2, assembly GCF_037126295.1. Taxonomy (NCBI): domain Bacteria; kingdom Pseudomonadati; phylum Bacteroidota; class Cytophagia; order Cytophagales; family Bernardetiaceae; genus Bernardetia; species Bernardetia sp. Wsw4-3y2. The sequence goes on from NZ_CP147017.1 coordinate 3,311,572, forward strand.
CTTCTCCTCTGTATCCATGTGTAGCTCCATCATAACCACTAGGACTCGGAACAGGAGTAAGAGTTGTTCCATTATATTTCATTAAGTCGTCATTATTACCGTTATCACGGTAACGCATATAAAGATTTCCATTATAGATAATCGGTTCTTTATTATGTCCATAGTTACTAGCATCATAACCACTAGGGCTAGGAATAATAGAAAGAGTTGTGCCGTCATATTTGCCTAAATCATAATTTCCATCATCTCCTAAATACCTCATATATAAAACATTATTATATACAATTGGAGAATCTCTGTAACCTCTATTATCAGAATTATAACCACTAGGACTAGGAATAAGAGAAAGTTGAGCTTTTAATAAAGGAATCGATATTCCTCCATTAAAAATAAGTAGAATCAAAAAACCAAAAGTTTGTAGTATTTGTCTTTTTTTCATATTAAATATTATTTTTATAAAATGGATAAGCTCAATAAAATAACTGCTCAATAACTTGAGTAGCAATGATGTATAATTTAAGTAAAAATAATTTTGCTATGAAATTTTATAACGTCAATTCAACATAAAATCAACATTTTTTTTTTAGTTACAAAAAAACTTCTTTTTAAAATATGAAAGTAAATTTTTATAAAAAATATGTAGGATAAACGCACGAAAAAAACTTATCTTTATTGGTTTATTTTCTATTTAATGCAAGACTCTATTAATTTTTTGTTTTCTGATATTAAAGATTTCAGACAACCTTGGAAAGTTCTACATAAACTTTGTGATATACTTTTTATAGCTCTTTGCACCTTGATATCTAATGGTAAAGACTTCGAAGATATGGAATCTTTGGGAAAAGAATGCTTTGAATGGCTCTTACAATTTATAGAACTTCCTAACGGTATTCCTTCTCACGATACTTTCAACTCAAAAAAAAATTTTCGGAGAAGTAAATGATGCTTTCATTTGGACGCAAGTAAAAGAAGAAAATACAGATACTACAAGAGAAACAACGCATGGTAGAATAGAAATAAGGAAATGTAAAATAATGAAAGCAGAAGAACTTTTAGTGACTCACTTTATAGAAAAGTGGACACATTTGAAAACAATTATCAGAATAGATTATGAACGTATAGAAAATAACATAACATTTTGTAATACAAGGTATTATGTAAGCAGTAAATTAGCTTCTGCTGACTATTTTAATACGGCTATTAGAGGACATTGGGGTATTGAGAATCAACTTCATCGGCATTTAGATATGACTTTTGAGGAAGATAAAAATAGAAGCAGAACAGCTCATTCACAAGTGAATCTAAATATTTTAAGAAAAATAGCTTTAAATAAAGTAAAGCGTTCGGATGAAAAATTAAGTCTAAAAAAAAGAAGATTTAAAGCAAGCTTAAATAAAGACTACTTAGAAAAACTGATTTTCTCATAAATCTTTCGTGCGTTTACCTTAAGCATAGACTGATAAATACATAAATTCTACTACCGAGTTCACGTTATTTACACCACAAAAATTGTCAGACAACAAAAATTTTTGATTGATTATCTACTTTTTGTATTATAATACTCAACCGTTTTTTGTTACTGAAACTACTATTATTCTCTAGAAATAAACTTCATATTTTATCTGATTTCATTTTTATGAAAAATCTGTTTCATACTTATTACTCAAATGTTCTTTTTACTATTGATAAATATTTGAGAGATAGGTAGTTTGTTAAACTGTTTAATTGGCAGAATTGTATTTTGATTAATATTAAGTAGATTTAATCCTGCTTCTGTACCTACATAAATCAATGAATCATTAACATAAAGCTAATGAATTGATATGATTAGAATAGAGTAAGTGAGTTTGTTTTTCATTTATTGTGTATGTTTTGTAATCATGACCATCATACCTACAAAGTCCGTCTTTTGTGCCAAACCACGTAAAACCTTTATTATCTTCAAGAAACAGATTAAATTTTCACAACCCTATTTGTAATAAGTTGAAAGTAACAAAGTATGAAAAAAAATATAAAATTAGTTTTTTTACTTAAAAATTAAATGATTTAGGTTTTAATTCTATTAGTTAAATGTTGCTTATCAAAGATAATAAAATTATAACCCTGATGAGTTTTCAGGCAATTTATTGTATATTCACTCGTTCACTTTCCATAAATCATCTGAAAATTTATCAACTTAATTCTATCAAAATATGCGTTTTCTACTACTGATTATTTTTTTATTTGCTTTTTCTATTCCCTCCTTTTCTCAAAATAATAATTCAGAAACTACTCGTTTGCCTGTTCGGAAAGATGGAAAGTGGGGAGTAATTGACCAAAATTCAAAAACGATTGTTCCCATTGAGTACGATTTTGTAGAAGTAGCAGAGTTTAATTATTTACTTCTTAAAAAAGATAATGGAACAGAAAGTAAATGGATTGCAGCCGACCAAAATGGAAAACCTCTGTTATCTTTTACAGAAAATGCTACTGAAATAAAAGTAATCGATTCTCTACTGATTGCCTATAAAAATCAAGAAAATAAATATGTTTTTTTGAGTAAAAAGGGTGAAAAAACAGAAAGTAATTTTGATAGAATCCATAAAATGAGAAATTCTTATGCTTTAGGGTATAAGAACGAAACAAAGAAATATGATTTAATAAATCCGAATGCAAAAGTGTTGATTGAAAGTATTGATACAGCTTATTTTTTAAATAGTCCAACTATCAAAGTTCAGAGTAATGTCATTCTTGCCAAAAAAGGAAAAGAGGAGTATTTGCCCAATCTAAAAAATGAAACTCTAGCTCAAAAATCACTTTACAACATTACACTACTGCCAAATGGTTATACTAGTTTTGGTGCTGGTCGTCCGTTGGGAGTTGCAGATGAAAATGGACACGTAGTTATTGAGCCAAAATATGCTTCTATTGTTGCGCTTTCAATGGATTATTTGGCATTGAAATCTCCGACAGCAGAATGGTCTTTGTACGATTTGAAGGCAAAAAAAGAAATTACGACAGCCGAATATTCATTTTTTGAAGTGGTAGAAATTGACAATACAGATAAAAATAATGAAAAAGAAATACGAATTATAGCCTGTAAAAATGGAGCTTGTGGCGTAATGGAGAAAGACGCAAAGTTTATTTTACAGCCCATCTATTCTCAAATTTATAACCTTCAAAATGTTCTTTTTGTAGGAAAGAACGAACTTAATAAATGGTCAATTTTAGATACAAATGGAAAGAAAATTCTTAGTCAAAATTTTGACCTTGTTTATGATTTTACAGAATATTCTCCTTTCACAAAAGTAACTACACCACAAGGCGACGGAATTATTGATAAAAGTGGAAAGCTAATCTTGAATCCAATTTATACAGGAATTGATATTTTTACTCCTAAGAAAAATGAAACGATTGTTTTTGCTTATCAAAATGAAAAAATTACTGTCTTAGAATTTGATAAATCAAACAATAAAAAGAAAGAAACCGTTTTTCCTTCTTTCCAAACTTTGCCTTCCAATTATTCAAAATTAGATAAACCAGAAGTTTTTACGGCACAACTAGCCAATCGCCTTTCGACAGATTACCGTTGGTTTCAGAATCCAAATACCAAAAAATGGCATTTATTAAATAAACAACGTGAACCAGCTTTTAAAGAAGGTTTTGATGTAATTTCAGTAGAGCCAATTGCAGGTTTTACACTAGGTAGAAATAATGTAAATGGAAGTCTTTCGGCTGCTGCGCTGATTGACCACAAAAATGGCAAACTCATTAGCCAAAACAAACTTTTTTATGCTGAGTTAGAAGATTTCAGAACAGCAGATGTAGCACGAGCTTATGCAGATAGCACAAAAGAAAATGCCATTCTGACAAAAGCAGGACTATTAGTTACTCAAATTGCAGGAGCTACAATCGATTCAATGACCTATTTTTCTGAAAAACGATTGCCAATAAAAGCAGGTGGAAAATATGGACTGATGGACGAAAAAGGACAGGTAATTTTGCCTCCAACCTATTCAATGATTATGCCTTTCGAAAATGGAGTGGCAAAGGTTCAGTTAGGGCAAAGTTTTGGAATAATTGATAACACAGGAAAAGTCATTTTGCCACTAGAATATGAATACATTGGTAGTTTTGAAAACAATATGGCTTTAGTTGTAAAAGGTCAAAAAGTAGGTGTAACCACTAATAAAGGCAAAATAATCATAGAACCTCAATATGAAAGATTAAGTATAGAAAATGGAGTTATCAGAGCTAGAAAAGACGGAAAATGGGGAATTATAGACACGCAAAACAAACCTATTTTGCCTTTTGAGTATCAATATATCAGTACGTTTTCTGAAAATGTAGCCATTATTAGAAAAAATAATTTGTGGGGATTTTTATCGAATCAAAACAATGTTCCCAAAATCATTTTAGAACCTTCTATCAAAGCTGATTTTATCAATGAAATCAGAAATGGAATGGCAAAAGTGAGTTCGGAACGCTATATTGAAGAAGATGGATACGGAACAAAAAATGCTTTTTATAAAAAAAATGGAATCATCAAAACTAATGGAGATTGGGTTTTAGAACTCAACTATAGTTTTATTGAAGATGATATTTTTGAGGCAGGGCAAGAACTTGTTTTAATAGAAGAGAATAATAAAGTAGGTTATGCTGATAAAACAGGAAAAATAATTGTTGAGCCTTTATATGATGCGATTGAAAGCAATTTTTCGGAAATTTATTTTGCTAAAAAAGGAATTTCAGAAGTGAAAAAGAATAATCTAATTGGTTATATCAATCACGAAGGAAAACAAATCTTGCCTTTAGAATTTTCAAAAGTAGCTGGTTTTTATGGAATTTATGATGTCAAAGATGCCGTAACAGTTGCCCAAAAACAAAACAAAAAGTATGGAACAATAGATAGACACAATAATACAATCATTCCCTTCGAATACGATTTTATAGGAATGGACGAGAGAAATGATACACTTTCTTTTGTCAAACAAAACAACAACTGGGGCGTAATCAATCCTTTTGGCAAAACAGTTATTCCGATTCGTTATTCGTCAGTAAAATATTTACAGAAGCCAAATACGAAACAGGCTTTGATTGAAGTATTTTTGGATTCTGCTGTTGTTTCTTATTTAGATGAAAAAGGAGATTTTCTTGAAGAAAATCCAAACCAAAATTTAATTATTGTAGAACAAGGAGGGAAATTTGGAATCAAAACAGATATAAATTCAGAAACGTTTTTAGTAAATCCTTCTTATGATTTTATAGAAGAGTTTGGAAAAGTAGGCAAAACTTCTTGGGCAAAAGTAGGAATTAAAGACCCAAAAAATCCGAAGCAACTACTTTATGGAATCATTGATAATCAAGGAAACGTTGTTTTAAAACCTGAATATTTAGAAATTGGAATTTTGTCAGAAGGAAAAATAGCTGTTCAGCAAAACAACAAATCAAGAGATAAACAGCTTTTTGGTTATTTGGATGAAAACGGTAAAAAAGTAATCGATTTTGCTTATTACAAAGCCTTTCCATTTTCAGATAATATGGCAAAAGTAGATTTGTCAAGAGCTGGTACAAAATGGTCGTATATCAATGAAAAAGGCGAAGTTGTCATTAAATCAGCTTACACTTCTGGAAGTAATTTTGGTGAAGGAATGGCAATTGGAGAGAATTTTTTGATAGACAAAACAGGAAAAAGAATTAAGAGACTGTCTTATCAAAATGTAAATCCAATAGGCAATTTTGAAAATGGAGTAATTGGACTAGAAACTGAAAGAGGCTTTATTCATATTAAAAAAGATGGAACAGCCCTTTATCCCTCATATTTTGATAGCTTAACACAATTTAGAAACGGAATTGCTTTTGTCAAAACAGGTGAAAAATACCAACTGTTACGACGCTCTACTGAAAGTCCTGATACTGTTCGTTTGAATTTTTCAGCAACAGCAATGCGAAATTATCAACTCAAATTCAAAAAAAATAGAAAAATCAAGACTAAATATGGAGAAACAATTGTCGATTTGGGTTTTGAGAAAGTTGATGATGGCTACTGGTTGATGATTAATGAAAGTGGAAATTTTGTTTCACCTACACGTTATGAAGTCGTTTCTGTTTTGCCAACTTCTACCCTTTTAATTACAAGTGGTGTTTATGGTTATGCAAATTTAGATGGAAAGTGGATTTTGAAACCTTCTTTTGATGCTCGTCAATACGTACAAGGTTATGTTATTCGCTTAGAAAGAGCAGGAAAAATTACTTATCTTAGTTTAGATGGAAATATTATTTGGAAAGAGTAATATTTTGATTTACAAAGTAAAAAAGGTTTTGAAAATTATGTTTTTTCATAGATAGACACAATATAGAATCTTGCGCCAGTAAAAGTCATTTCTTCGTAATGAAGGCATGGCTTTTTTATTATGATACTGATTTTACCAGTCAGACAATCAAAAACAAGTCTACACCCAAACATGTAAAGCCTTTGATATAGATTTGTATTCTATACTTGTTCCTAATCCTCTTGATTCTCCATCTATGTGTGCAGGAATAGCAGTATCAAAAGTGATTTTTATTGCATCAGCTTTATATGTTTCTACATACTGATTTTGGGGAAGAGTTCTTTTAAATAATTGCCAAACTAGTTTTGGTAGTTGTAGTTTTGAAAAGGGTTTAATGATACAAATATCTAACTTTCCATCTTGTATATCTGCTTGTGGTGCGATATAAGCATTATTTCCATATTGAGTTGCATTTGCAAAAGCTACCAAAAATGCTTCTCTTTTTAGTTGCTGTCCATCAAACTCAAGTGTATAAGTGAGAGGTTTGTAAGAAAATAATTCTTTGATTGTAAAATAAGCATATCCACCCAAACCACGAAAAGTACGGGCAGCAAAAGAAGCACTCACATGGGCATCAAAGCCTATTCCAGACGTACAAAAAAAATGATTTCCATTGGCAGTAGCTGCATCAATCAACATCTTTTTAGGTTCTAATAGTCTTTTTATGGCATCTTCTGTTCCAAGAGGAATTCCTAGATGACGTGCCAAACCATTGCCCGAACCTTGTGGAATAATGGCTAAAGCTGTCTTTGTTTTGATAAGAGCTTGCGCAACTTCATTAATTGTTCCATCGCCACCAACAGCCACCACAACATCATACTTTTGTTCGATGGCTTGCTGAGTAAGCTGAGTAGCATGTCCTGCAAAAGTAGTATACACAATATCGTAATGAATCCCTGAAAGTTTCAGCGTTTCATGGATAAGGGTAACTATATGTTCTTTTCTTTCTGTTCCTGAAACAGGATTAATTACAAAAACAATCTTGGTTGCTTTTTCTTCTAGTGCCTTTAAAGTATTCTGAACTTTTGGCGTTTGTTCTGATTGCATGGCTGTTTATTCTTTACACCTTAAAATTTTTGGTGTATTTATACAATCACACTCTAAAGAGTGTGCTACATTTTATAATTTTTCTAAATATACAATTACTGCCTTTCTAATATCTGATTGAGGACTTTCTATATCATCTGAAGAAATCACATTTTTAATTTCTGGATTTGTTTCAGCATTCATAAATTCCATATTATTTTCCTTTCCTGTCAGGTTATAATCATTTGTAACAAGTGTATATTGTTTTTCTTTTTCTATTGTTTTTCCGTTTAATAGCCAACCTTTTTGTGCATCAAATTTCAATTTTTCTTGATATTGTAGGTATCCTCCACTTCCTTTATTTTTTATTCCTGCATCTAAAAATTGTATCAGAACTTCTCCAGAAGTATTGAATTGATATATTTTACCACCAAAAGGTAACATTCTCAAAATATCATATTCGGTAACAACTCCTGAAAGTTGATCATCTAAGCGTACCGACCCACTCCCTAAAACAGCTAACTCTGCTTCTGGAAAAACATCTGCCATTGCATCAACAATTAGAGTTCCTGCATTTGTTTGTGTTGTTCTTATGAGTGCTTCTCGTGCTTCTAATGCTTCTTTTAACTTATAAATTTCTCGGTTTGGATCGAATCCTTGTGCTTCAAAAGCAGAATCAGCAATATTATCCCATTTTTCAATAGCTACCTTAGTAACAGGTTCATAACCAATAGAATTGTCTATTGATTTAAGTTCTGAATCTATTTGTAACCCCTTTGTTTTTTTGTTGTAAGTTAGTCTATGGATATAGGCTGTTCTTGCATTTGCATCAGCTTTTGCCATAATTGTTTGTCCATAGGTAAACTTCATATTTTCATGGTCGTGTCCTCCCATCAGAAGTTTAAGCTCAGGAACAATGCCTGCTAGTTTTTCATCTTCACTTTCTAAAAGATGTGTCAGCGCAACTGTAAAATCTGTTTTTGATTCTATTTCTTGCTGCACATTTTTAGCAGTTTCATACTCATCTGTATATCTGACAAATTCAGGTTGATTATATTTTGTAGTAATTCCCAAAATACCAACTTTTATACTTTCTCCTGCCGAGTTTTGTGGTTCTATGGTTAGATAAATAGGAAGTTTGTTTCCATCTCTAGTAAAGGGTTGAATTTTTTCATTAGCATAATAGAATGTATTTGAAGCAATCCATTCAAAATCAGACTCATTAATTCTTTCCAAAACTTCATCTTCTTTTAAGTCAAATTCATGATTTCCAAAGGTTACAAAATCTACTTTTGCAGCATTCATAACATCGACCATTTGCGCTCCAGAGATACGTTTTCCATCTATTTTTAATGTTCCTAGCACAGAAGGATTGAGAAAATCACCAGATAAAACAAGATATGTATTCGGATTTTCTTCTAATAATTCTTTTTTGAGCTGTGCTACTCGTGCTAAGTTTCCATATTTTCCACCACTCACTCCTCCAATTTCATACACATCATTGATGTGAAGAAAAGTTAGTTTGACTATTTCTTCTGAGTCTGAAGAATTAGGCTGAGAAGAACGGCAACTTGTAAAAGCAAGAAGAAGAATGACAAACCAAAAAGCAGAAGAAAAAAAATGTTTCATTGTATTAATTATATTTTTGATTGCTAAGCAAAAAGAGAAAGCGAACAAGTTTTTGTTCGCTTCTTATATTTTTTTTGATGCTATAAATTTATGAAAAAAATAATTGTGATTTACTTTGATGTAATAAATCAACTTACCTTAAAGCCAATTACGAGTACATCATCTATTTGTTGATACTCTCCTGCTAACCACGACTGAAACTCTAGTTTTAAAATCTGTTCTTGTTCTGCAAAAGGTTGATTACAGATTTCGACTAAAAATTCTCTAAATCGTTTTTTCATATATTTTCGTCCTCTGTCGCCTCCAAATTGATCTTGAAAACCATCAGAAAACATATAAAATATAGTGGGAGTTGTTATATCAACAGTCTGTTTGTGAAAAAAGCGTTCTATATCAAGTCTTTCTCCACCAATCGGCATTTTATCTCCTTTAAGTTGTTCTACATTTCCATTCTGAATATAAACCACTTCATTTTTTGCACCTGCAAAATGGACTTGTTTGTTTTCTTTATCAATAACACAAAGAGTCATGTCCATTCCATCTCTGTTATCAGTAGCACGTTGGTTGAGTGCATTTACAACTCCAGAATGTAAATCATGAAGGATTTGGTCTGCTTCATGTATATTTCTAGCATTGACAGTTTCATTCAAAACATCATTTCCAATCAAGGACATAAATGCTCCTGGAACGCCATGTCCTGTACAATCACAGGCTGCAATCACACATTTTTGTTCGGACACTTGACTAAACCAATAAAAATCTCCACTTACAATATCTCTAGGCTGAAAAAAGATAAATGATTCGGGCAACGCTTTTTTTACTTTAGCCAAATCAGGTAACATTGCTGTCTGAATTCTTTTGGCATAATTGATACTAGAAGTAATATCTTGATTTTTTTTCTCAATAATTTCTTTCTGATTTTCTAATTCTACTAAAGAAGCTCCTAAAGCAAGATTTTTTTCTTCAATACTCATCTTGACTAAAGTAAGTTGTTCATTTGTAGTCTGAAGTTCTTCCGAATTTTGTCTCAGTTCTTCTTCTGATGCTTGAAGTTCTTCATGTTTCTGTGTTATTTCCTGTTTTTGGTTTTCTAAAAGTTTGTTTTGAGCTTCAATTTTTTTGTTTTTCTTTTTATTTTGAATAAAGGCTATTAAAGCAAAAGCAAAAAGAATAATTGCAGCTACAGCAATTAAATAAGCAATATATTTAGAAGATTTTTGTTTTGATGCTTCTAAGCGTTCCTTTTCTGTTTCCAGTTCTTGAAGTTTGTTTTGTTGTTCAAGAATTTCTTTTTCTTTTTTCTGTTGTTCGGCTTCAAGAGCTTGTTCTCTTAGTTTTGCATTATTTTTTTGTCTCTCTATCTCTAAGAGCTGAATATCTTCTTTTCTTTTGGCTGCATCAAGCTCACTTTTGGCAAGTAAAAGAGCTTGTTGAGTTTGTTGATTTTTTAAAACTGCATTTTTTGTTTCACTTTGGCGAAGTTCATTTTCACTTTTTAAAAGCTCATTTTCTTTTGCTTGTTTTTCAGCTTCACTTTTCACTTTTTCCAATCTCAAACGTTCTTGTTCTCTCTCATTTTCATACTGTACGAGCTGACTTTCTTGTCTTTCAGCTTCTGTACGTTGTCTTTGTAGCTCTTCTTTTTGTTTGGAAGCTTCTTTTTCTAACTTATTTTTTATATCTGTATATTTCTTAAATGCTTCTTGAGACTGTCTAAAATCGCCTTCGTATTCCCATATTTTAGATAAAAGCAAATATGAATCTGCCAAAGCCTGTTGTTGATTATTTTTTTCAGCAATCGTAATTGCTTTTCCTACATATACTCTAGCTTCTTGTGCATGTGCTGCTAGATATTCATTTGCACCTAAATAGTTATATGAATCTGCAATAGCTGCAATGTTATTTTTTTCTTGATTTATTTTTAAAGCCTCTTGATATTGTTCTTGTGCAGCAGGATATTTTTTTAGAGCTGTATAAGTCACCCCCAAATTATTGAGTACAATTTCGTCTTTTCTATCAATTTTATTTAAAGCTTCAAGTGCTTTTTCAAAATAAGAAACAGCTTCTTTTTCTTGTCCTAACTGTCTGTATAAATAACCAATACTATTTGCTGCAAAAGCGACCTGCTCTAAGTTATTGTTTTTCTCTACTTCTAAATTATACTTTTCAATGGAGTATTTTAGGGAATTTTCAGGATTATTAATTCTGCTTACAATTGCCAGCTTTCCTAGCGAAAAAGAAATCAGCCCTTTGTCTCCTGTCTTTTTATCTTCTTCTAGTAATTTTATATAGTTTTTTTCAGACTCTTCATACTCTCCATTTAAAAACTGATTATGAGCTATTTTTCTGTTTAATTCTATTATTTCTTTTTGATTTTGGTTGGCTTTATAAAGCTGTTTTGCTTTCTCAAAATTTTCTATTGCCTTATCATAAGAAAGCCAGTTTTGATACAAAAGTCCTATTTCTGTAAAAATTTCAGCTTTACCTAAAACAGCTTTTTCTTTTTCCTTTTCGACTCTATCAAATTGTGTATTTGCCTGAACAGCATAATTAAGAGCTGTAGAATAATCGTCTTGATAACGATATGCCTGAGAAATAACGGTAAGAAGTTGCCCACGTTGAAGTGCATTATTACTGCCTTCTAGTGCAGCTTTTGCGTGTCGAATAGCCTGATTATAATTTCCTTTTTCTAATTGATAAAAAGGAGAAGTCTCATCTACTTGTGCAATAACTGACAAAGAAATAAATATAAAAACATTTATAAAAAACAAAGACAAGCAATTATTTATAGGGGAATAAATAACATTACTTTTTGTTTTTATATAATAAAATGCTACTCTCATTTGAGTTTTATAAGAATGTAAAGGGGAAGTTTGGATTCAATTTTAATTGATTTCTGATTATTTCTAGTAAGGGATTTAATCAATGTATCAATTTGATGATTTTTTTATTAAAATGCAAGAATTAATTAGTCTTCTTTTAGTAAAATATATTTAGAACTAATTCTTTAGTTTGCATAATCTGTCTTGTATAATGTACATCAAGTCTAAATAATCTGTGAATAAAGTTAAAAACAGCTAATTTCAAATGATTTTTTTTATAAAATCTACACAAAATCAACAACGCTGTTTAAGAATAGATTTCATAAGTAGGTTTGTTGGTGTCGCTATGCTAAAATACCAATAAAAGCTATGTTACTTTTCTATTTATTCTTGATGAGGATATTAACGAAGTCGTACAGTTAATTTTATCTGAAAGTGTCTGATAGGAATAAAATAATCCAAAACACAAGACAATTTATTGAACAGTGTATTTACTTCCCTGTTTTACATTGTATTTATAAATATAGAACTTTTTTGTTTAAATTTGTTTAGATTGTCAAACCATTTTTTAACCTCAAAACTATACAGATAATGAATAGAGTAAAAGTAGAGTTACCAGATCAGTTTTTATTTAAGACAGAAATTCCTGTTCGAATTACAGACCTAAATTATGGTGGTCACATCGGAAATGATGCTATGCTTAGTCTTGTACACGAAGCTAGAGTTCAATTTTTTATGAGTGAAGGCTTTAAAAGTGAGCTTGATATTATGGGTTTAGGGGGCATTATGGCAGATGTAGCCATGCAGTTTAAGGGTGAAGGATTTTATGGAAATATTTTTGAAGTTTATGTAACTGTGGGAGGACTTTCTTCTTCAGGTTTTGATTTATATTATAAGTTTATTGACCAAGAATCAAGAAGAGAAATTTTGAAAGTAAAGACAGGAATGGTTCTTTTTGATTATAAAAATAGAAAAATTGCAGCTTTGCCTGAAGAACTCAAAAAGCGTTGGCAACTACCACACCCAGAAAGTCGTTTAATTAGCAATGAGTAATTTTGTATTTATTAATTAATGGTAAATTATGAATTGTTAATGAATTTCAATTCCTTGTAAATTTTGTAAAAGAAAACAAACTCATTATTCAGTATGAAAATTTTATCTTCTTTTAGTTTTCAATTCTTTTTTTATTCTAAAATAGGAATATTGAGTTTGTTTTGTCTTGCTTGTAGCTCAGAAAATCAAGCAAATAAAAATGAAGAAACAGAAATGTCTGATTTTTCGCCTGCTCTGCATTTTGAAAAATTAGAGAAACAAAATAGAGAAGCTGCTGATAGTTTAGAGGCTTTATATGACATACACTACCGAGCTTTAGAAGGAGACTCTACTATGAAAAGAAAAGGAAACTTGCTTCGTCAGCGTACCGAAACTATTTTGCAACACATAGACCAAACTTATGACGACCTCAATCATTTTTTAGATAATATTCCTGCCGATAAAACGTATAAAGAGGCTACAACTTTATTTTTTATAGGAAAAGATAAAAAAGGAAGGGGCTATAAATTAGAAAAAAAATTGACAGAATATGTAACTGAAATGAATAAAATTGATAACAAATGGAATTTTAACTCTCCTTTTGTTTCTCAAAATGATGTAGAACTATTACATCATCAAAACGAAGACCTAGTGGAAGCACACTTCCAAAAAACTTTTCCAGAGGCAGCCTTTGCTTTTCTTAGCGCACTAAAAAAAGAAGTCATTTTGATAGAATTACAAGCAATTGATGAATTAGCTAAACGAAATAGATAGTTTTTTACTAGCATCAGACCTCATTTTTCAATATCTTTTCACAATCTGTTTCTTGATTGAGATTTCCTTTTACAAAACATTTTCTACAACGAGCTTCGTACTCTGTTTTTTCACCCAATAAAATCTTTTGTTTAGACGGAGTAAGACGGAAAGAATACGCAGCCACTTTGCCACAACACATACAAATAGCGTGAACTTTAGTCACATATTCTGCCATAGATAAAAGCTGAGGCATAATTCCGAAAGGTTTGCCTGCAAAGTCCATATCCAAACCAGCTATTACAATTCGTTTTCCTTGATTAGCTAAGATTTGACAAACATTTACTAATTCTTTATCAAAAAATTGAGCTTCATCAATACCGATAACTTGACATTTTTTCTCTTCTAAAATAGTCAGAATATCTGTAGCCTTTTTGACGGCTATCGAATCAATTTCATTTTGATTATGAGAAACAACTTTTTGGTCATCATAACGAGTATCAATTGCAGGTTTGAAAATCTGAACTGACTGACGTGCAATTTTGGCACGAGTAAGGCGACGGATAAGTTCTTCTGTCTTTCCAGAAAACATAGAGCCACAGACGACTTCTATCCAACCTCCCTCAACAGGGTGGTCTAAATGATGTATGGTAGGTTCGATGTGCATGAATAAATTTAGAAGTCAGATTTTAGAAGTTAGAAGTAAAAATGAAATAAGGAATTCAGTAGTAATAATAAGTATAAAAGTTAGATTTAGAGAATTTGATTTTGCGATACAAGAAAAGAGTTATTTTTATTCCATTCTAAATTCATAAATCTAACTTCTAAATTTATATTCTTCCGTTTCCTTCTAAAGTAGTAATTCCTTTTCCAATTAACAAGACTTGATTATCTTTTAATAATTCCAAATGAATTTCTCCACCTCTTTTTGAGGCTTGATATGCAAAGAAAGAAGTTTTATTTAATTTAGATTGCCAGTATTTTGCAAAAAGTCCGTGTGAAACTGCTGAGAGTGCATCTTCATCTATTCCAATCCAAGGACAAAACAAACGAGAAATAAAATCATATTTGGAATCTCCTTTTGTAGTAACTCCTACTTTTTTGATAGGAATTTCATATTTATTTTTTACTAATTTTTCAAAATTTGGTTGTAGATTTTCCAATTCGATTTTATTTTCAAACTCTAAAATTAAGGTTTGTTTGATAGGAAAATAAATACAAGAATTGATTTTTTGATTTTCAATTCCTAAATACTTTAATAAATCAGTATCAGGTGTTTTTTCCTCAAATTTCTCTTCTACTGGAAATTGCATTTTGATATAATTTTCTTTGCCTTCAAAATTCTCTTTTTTGATAAGCAAATCCCCACTTCTTGTACGAAAACTTACTTCTGTGTGAATACTTTGTATTTCTTCAAAAATTACGTGTGCTGCTGCAAGGGTGGCATGTCCACAAAGATTTGTTTCTTCATTTATCATAAACCAACGAACCTCAAAAAGTGTCGCTGTTTTCCAGTTTTTACCTTCGTTTGTAGTTATTTTTTCAGACGAATCATCAAATAAAGGACGCAAAAAAGTAGTTTCTGGAAGATACATTTCTCTAGCAATGTTCAAGTACTGCTCATCTGTTAAGGCTTCATCACATAAAAAAACAGCAGCAGGATTGCCACTAAAAGATTTTGGAGCAAAAGCATCAACTTGATAAAAAGGAATTTTTTGAGGAGAAACAGAATTCATAACAAAGACTAAAGATAAGTAAATCACACACAATTAAAGCACTACAAACGATGCTCTAAGCAAAGTGTTTTCATAACACGAAGATAAATTTTGAAAGTGGGTACAAAAAAACGATTATTTTATGAGAATTCCGAACTAAAAATCAAAGAAGCTAATTTAAAGCATAAAAAAAACACTTTTACAAAATTGCAAAAGTGTTTTTAACAGTAAGATAATTGTATCATAAATTAATGTTTTACTACAAATTTCTTAGTTATTAGGCTTTTATTATTTACTGAAATCGTATAAAAATAAATACCTGCCTTTAGGTTATCCACAGGAATCTGAAGACGGTTATCATATTTATTCAAAATATGCTCTCCAACTACACTTCCTAAAAGATTAAAAACTGTAATTTTTCCTTCTGACATTCTATCAGTAAGACGATAATCAAACTGAATATAATGTGTTGCTGGATTAGGATAGGCTTCTGAAATTTCAATTCTATCAGCTTCATGTGTAGTAGAAGCAATAGTTTGAAGATTTTGAGCATACGAAAACGAAACAGTCATAAAAAATACTAGAGCTACCAAAATAGATTTTGCAAATATTACAAAAGATAATTTAGTAGATGAGTTAGACTGTTGAGGTGGTTTTTTAGAAAAAGATAAAAACGGATTTGATTTCATAAAAATAATTAGTTAGAGTTTTGCCATTCGGAATTTTAGGGTGTTTTTATAAAAGGGTAAAAATACAGAGTATTGAATAGTTTTCTATTCTGATTGAATTTGTATTTAATTATTAGAACTGAATTTATATAAGTTAGGTTACATAATTTTCATAAAGAATAGTGTTTTTTGAGCATTTTGATAGAACTTTCTAATAAATTAGAATAAATCAATATCTCACCACCACTTTATCTATTTCTGATAATTAATTATATCTGTCTAGCTAATTTACAAAATAATTTCATTACTTCTTACTAGCTGCTACAAAAGTCTTAATTATTATTGTAAGAAAAAAGTAATTCTTTCTTAAAACTGTACAATTTTATGTAAAAGCTAAGCTGATTTTTAATGTGTTTTTTATTTTTTGTAAATTTTCTCTCCTGCTAATACCTCAATATCCAAATGACTTCCTTCTGGTGGAATTGGACAATCATACTTTTTATCGTAAATACAATATGGATTATAAGCACGATTAAAGTCTAAAATGGCTCTAAGTCCATTTATTTCAGGTTCGATATAACGCCCAACTTCGTATGTAGTTTTACCACTTGTTTGGTCTGTAAATAAAACAGAAAAGCCATCGCCATCTTCAATTGCTTTATAAATATTCAAAGATAGAGGTTTGCCTTTTAGCTTAAAATCAGCCTTTGCATACATTTTAAATCTTCGGTCTTTACCTTGTGAAGTTTTGAGTTTTACCTCTTTTACATCTTGTGTAAGTGTCAGCATAGCAACAGCATAGTAAGAAGAATCTATCGGATAATAATCCAATCCTTCAAAAGTCTTTCTGTCATCGTAAGGAATAGGCGAACCAGCACCTTCCTTAAATTGCTTGTTTTTTTTGTTTCTTTCTGTCTGAACTTCTACCTCATATTTTGGGGCGCAAGAAGCTAGAATAAATATAGAAAGAAGAAATAGTGTGATTGATTTTTTCATTTTTTTTATTTTTGAATTTTATAATATACTTCTAAAATCACTTGTTTTTAGAGTTTCCACCCAAAGCAACCAATTTAATATTGTCTGCTGCGTCTTCTAAAATCATTTCCAAATAGCTTCCATCTTCATATAAATAATGTAGACTTACAAGAGTATTTTCAATTCCTTCTACTTTATCCAAAATTACTCTTTCAGTCAATTTTCTTTTCAAAGATAAATTCATATTGGATTTAATATCATCTAATCCATTATAAAACTCTTGCTCTGTATTTCTCCAACGAAGATGTTTGGATGACATTTCATTCCAGATTACATCATATCGTCCTTGATTAATCATTTTAAAAACAAACTCTGATCTTTGTTCTGCTTGATCTAAAAAGTAAGCATTGTACTTGTACTGCTCAATTTTTGCATTTACCAATTTGGTCAAATACTCTTTTGTCTTTTCTTTATATTGAATAGCTTCGTTATGAAACGTAATCTCTAAACTCACACTTTTACCATCATTGATAGGGTTAATTTCTATTTTACTCAGTATTGTAGTATCAGTAATAGATAATTCCTTTTCCAAGTTTTTTGGATTATAATTGTAAAATATTTCTTTTATAAACCTTTCATTTTCCTCCAAAGTAGAATACAAATTTATACCTTTTATTACAGACTTCTCAAAACGATTATAGCTACAAGCAAAAATACTAATACCAAAAAGCAAAAGAAGCAAAAGTTTGTATATAAATTTCATTTTTGAAATGGGTTTGATTGAGTTAAATTTTAAAGAGCTGTTACTACACAATTAGAAACAAACAACTCATTTTCTATGGGTTGCAAAATAACTTGTATGTGATATTTTTCTGCATAAATATAGTTTATGATATAAAATTCACCTTCAAAATCTCTTATTTTATTTTGTATCAATCTACTATAAAGCTGTTTTTTTCCTTGTTTTACTTTATCGCTATACGGCTCAAATGATTTTATAAACTGTTCTTTAGTGGCTGCTTCTTTCGCTTTGGGAGAAAACTCACTCCACATATTGTCGTAATTATCTTCTTCCATCGAATCAATAAAATAGGCTGCTTTCAATGTTGCATCTCTTAATTTCTTTCCATTTTCTTTATATTGTTGTGCTTTCTGCTCAAAAAAACTCGTAAAGTAATCACTTATTTCTTTGGTATGAGATATTGCAGAACCAGTAAGATTGAGTTTTAATTTTATACCTTTTTCTGTGCTTTCTGTTTCATATTGAATGCCATCTAAAACAGTAGAATCTGTTAAGTTCAATTTTTCTTTCATCATAGTAGCATGGTCATACGCCAAAACATCATTGACAAATTGTTGATTTTCTTCTAGTGTGGGAAAAGGGTCTATTTCTCCAAGGAGTATATTAGTCTCAAAATTACAAGAAGAAACGATAAAAACAGAAAATAACAGAAATGAGAGTTTATATATAAATTTCATTTTTGAAATGATTTTGTTGAATCAAAAATTAAAAAGCATTCTGAACTTCTTGATACGAAATCAGCAAAATAGCAAAAATAGCAAGTGCCAAACCTAATTTATTGATAAGCGATAATTTTTCTTTAAAGAAGAAATAAGAAGCTATGGCAGCAATAAGTATTACAGAAATATTAAAGACAGGAAAAACAAGTGCGCCATCACCTTTAAAGCCACTCAATACCTTTAATAATAAAAAGATAGAGAAAAAGTTAGGAATTCCTAGGCAAATTCCACCGATAATACTTCTCTTTGTCATGGTTACTTTCTTTTTCAAAAACAGAATTGTAAAAACAGTAATTCCTGTAAGTCCTGCAATTCCGAAAAGCAAAATACTAAAAATGCCTTGTTGATTTGGTAAAACTATCTGTACATCTTCTCTAACTGTATAATTGAAAGTTGTGTCTATTGTTCCACTCACCAAAAAAACCAAAATAGGAAGGACAATCGCCAAATATTTTTTCTTATCATCTTTATATTCTGTTGGGTCAGTTATTTTTGAAGGTTTATAAGAAACCAAACCCACAGCCGTAATTGCTAAAAAAAGACCTAAATAATTGATAAAATCATATTCCTTTCCACCCGACTTCCAAATAAAAAGATTAACCAAAACAGGAATTACAAACGAAATACGAGCCGAAAGAGAAGCCACAGCAACCCCTGAAAGTTGTGTAGTAAGTCCCATCAAATAAAAAGAACCAATAAAAAAAGCTCCCATTCCCATAGCAATATACAAAGCTGTTGAAAATTCTGGACTTGCTAAAGTTTCAAAAACTGGAGGACTATTTATCCAACCCATCGAAATAAATAAACTCCCTGTCAGGACACAGACCACATAATTGATAACAATGGCAGGAAAAGTGGGTACATTGTAGCTTGAAAAAGCACGGAAGTTGATGAAAATAGCTACATTAGCTAGAATCCAAAGAATAAATAAAATTATCATTTTTTCAGTTATCAGTTATTTTGAATGCAAAACCCTAAGAGTCTTCGAAGACCCTTAGGGTTTAAAATGCTGTTAGTTTTAAGAGCGCAAAGTTACCAATCTATTTCGTCTTTTCCATGTTCTTTTAGATAATTATTCGCTTGGCTAAAGTGCTTATTTCCGAAAAAACCAGTATGCACAGAATAAGGCGAAGGGTGAGCCGATTCTAAAACTAAATGTTTTTCTCGGTCTATAATTTCGCCTCTTTTTTGGGCATCTTTTCCCCAAAGCAAAAAGACTAGATTTTCTTTTTCATCAGAAACAAGTTTCAAAACTGCTGAAGTAAATTCTTCCCAACCTTTTTTTCGATGTGATGCAGGTTTTGAAGCCTGTACTGTCAAGACTGCATTGAGCATCAAAACGCCTTGAGATGCCCAACGTTCAAGGTTTCCACTTTTTGGAATTTCTTTCCCCAAATCATCTTTTATTTCTTGAAAAATATTTTTGAGTGACGGAGGAACACGAACACCATCACTCACCGAAAAACTAAGTCCATTGGCTTGTCCTGCACCGTGATAAGGATCTTGTCCTAAAATAACGACCTTTGTATCTTCAAAACTACATTTTTCAAAGGCATTAAAAATAAGTTTTCCAGGAGGATATACTTTTTCTTGTTGTACTTCTTCTCTCAAAAAAAGTCCAAGTTTTTCGAAATAAGGTTTTGAAAATTCTTCTTCCAAATGTGATTTCCAAGAGTCTGCGATTTTTACGTCCATAAAATTGTAATTGGTAATTTGGTATTAAATAATTGACAATGAAAAAATACTTTTATTGATTTCTATACTAAAATAAAAAGTTAAAAAGTAAATTTTTTCTTTGTGATGCAACTATTTATAATCTAAAATTTGTATTAATTAAAAAAAATTATCATTTTAGTAGTAAATCATTTCCTTTACCAAATGTTTCATAAAATGTTGGGAGAACTCTTTAGTGCAATTACAGAAGGTATTTTGGTGCGTGTTCGTACTGAATTTCATAAAAAACATTCCCAAAATGGGAATTTTGTTTTTACTTATTATATCACAATTACAAATACTGGCAACCACACTGTGCAGCTTATGCGTCGTCATTGGCATATTTATGACTCAAAAGGAACATACCAAGAAGTAGAGGGCGAAGGAGTAATCGGACAACAACCTATTTTGAAATCTGGACAATCACACAAATATGTTTCAGGTTGTCATCTCAAAAGCGACATTGGAAAAATGTCTGGAACATATCTAATGAAAAGAATAGAAGATAATATACTTTTTGAAGTCAAAATTCCTGACTTTTCTTTGATTGATCCTGTGAGGTTTAATTAGTGATAAATTGTAAGTGGTAAATTTCTTTACAGATGAAAAGTATAAAATTAGTTTTTGATGATAAATTATTTAAAGCATATTCCTATTCAAAGATTTAATATGTTATTTCACAGAATGAATGTTTCTTTTCCAAAAGAAAATGAAGTAATAATTTTGGTTATGCCTTCTTTTGAAAATTGCTTTGTATTGAAAATAGATGATACAAAAATAACAAAGCAGATAATAATAGAACAAAGTAAGATAACTAAGAATCAGATTTTTGAAAAAGAAATTTTAAGAGAGAAAAACAAAAACATTGAAGGAATTGTCTTAAATAATTTTTGTAGCAAAATCATATTATTGGTTGAGGAGGCTAAAGAAACCCACTTTGGGGGCTTAGATGGAACAAGCTATTATTTTATAACTAACATTGAGGGAGAAATAAAAATAGGTGAAAAATGGTGTCCAGATCCATCATCAAGAATAGGAATACTTTTATTAGAAATTGAAAAAGAAACAGGTATTGATTTTTTTTAATCTTATAAATGATGAAGAATAAATTTTTGTGTAAAAATTTTCTTGAAAGAAATCCTATTTCAGTTTAAAAAATAAACCTTCCTAATAATAAAATTAAGAAGGTTTAGTTTCTATCCTGTGGAGAGTATCAGATTCGAACTGATGACCCCTTCACTGCCAGCGAAGTGCTCTAGCCAACTGAGCTAAATCCCCATTTTTGGTTTAAAATTTAAACTAATTCTTTAAAAGATAAGTTCATTTTTCAGAATCTTTCTAGTTTATATTTTAGTCTAGCAAATAAAAGCGTATTTTTTCATAAATACAAATTTTATTTTATTTCGTACCTTTGTGGACTGTTCTAGAAACTTCATTCAAAAATTTCATTGCGTAGCTTAACTTCTTATCTAGTCTAAGTGGTATCGCCTGAATTCCAATATATAAAGAAATCAAAAGTCATGCGTAAAGTAGCTTTTTACACCTTGGGTTGCAAACTCAATTTTTCAGAAACTTCAACCATTGCACGCCAGTTTGAGCAGCGTGGTTATCAGCGTGTAGAGTTTTCTGAAACTCCAGATATTTTTGTTATTAATACCTGTTCGGTTACAGAAAATGCAGATAAAAAATGCAAACAAATTGTAAAGCAAGCTAAAAAAACTTCGCCTAATTCTTTTGTAATTATTATTGGTTGTTATGCACAGCTCAAGCCTCAAGAAATTGCAACCATAAAAGGTGTAGATGCTGTTTTGGGAGCTGCCGAAAAATTTCGTTTGTTTGAAGTTTTGAATGATTTTGAGCAAAAAGATACTGTTCAACTTTGTGCTTCCGAAATTTCACAAGCTACTGATTTTAATACTGCCTATTCGTATGGTGACCGTACACGCACATTTTTAAAAGTTCAAGATGGTTGTGATTATAACTGTGCTTTCTGTACAATTCCACTTGCAAGGGGAAATAGCCGAAGTGATACAGTAGAAAATATCTTGAAGGCAGCTAAAGAAATTGCAGCAACTGATGTAAAAGAAATTGTCTTGACAGGTGTAAATACAGGCGATTATGGTTTGATAAATAATGAGCGTGTTCATACTTTCTATGAGCTAATTCAAGAATTAGATAAAGTAGAAGGAATTGAGCGTTTTCGTATTTCATCTATCGAACCCAATTTATTATCAGATGAGATTATCGAATTTGTAGCTAAATCTAAAAAGTTTGTTCCTCATTTTCATATTCCTTTACAGTCGGGTAGCGATGAAATTTTGCGTTATATGCGTCGTCGTTACAAAACAAGTTTATATACTGAAAGAATAGAAAAAATAAAAAATTTAATGCCTGATGCTTGTATTGGTGTTGATGTAATTGTTGGATTTCCTAATGAAAGTGATGCCCATTTCATGGAAACGTATAATTTTTTGCATAGCCTAGATATTTCATACTTGCATGTCTTTACTTATTCAGAACGCCAAAATACAAAGGCTGCTGATATGGGAAATCCTGTTCCAAAATCAGTTCGTGCAGAGCGTTCGAAAATGTTACATAATTTGTCTGATAAAAAACGTCGTCAGTTTTACGAATCACAATTAGGAAAAACAAAAACCGTTTTGTGGGAAAATGAAGTCAAAGAAAATAAAATATTTGGCTTTACAGAGAATTATGTTCGTGTAAATCAGTTGTATAATGTTTCATTGCCTAATACACTTCAAGAAGTGGAGTTAAAGGATTTCGATAAATCAGATTCGAAGGGAACAGTAATTGCAACACCTATTTCTGAATTGGTTTAAAAATTTTTAAATTAATAACATAGAATTATATTAAATGTCTATATCTTATTTAAAATCTACTTTTCAAACAAACAATTCCTAAAAAAATCCTATCTTTACGTAAAAAAAGAAACTACTAATAAAACAAACTTTAGTTTCCACATTGAATGACTACTTATTTCATTTAGTCGATTTCTGATGGATAGAAAGTAGATTTTATTATTTTTTTCTGTATTTTCAAGATACTATTCAATATGCTATTCAATAGAATCGTTAATTGTTTAGAATAAAAGAAATTAATTTGAAGTAGTTACAGATTTTATTATTTCTTTCTCTCCTTTTGTAGGAGTTTTTTTTAATTGAAATGATTATTATTTTTCTTGTTTTATCAAATATCCTATTATTTTTTGCAATTCTATATTGAAGTAAAAAAACCTTTGTAATACTGAATTTAATAAATAAGCTAAAATATTAAATGAAATATAATTTAATTATATATTATGCACAACATAAAAACTTTACTCCTTGCGCTTTTCATTTTTAGTGTTCTTCTGATTAGTCATTCTTCCTATGGACAGCTTCTTCAAGGTATTGTTACAGTAAATAATGGTGCTTCAATCAGTAATGACCCCGAAGGACGTGTTATTTTGAAGATTTTTGCTAAAGGAGCTAGTGAAATGCGTGTTAGTAATAATGCCAGTTTTATTGGCGCACGTTGGGAATCGTTTGAAGGACAAAAAAACTGGCGTTTAGATGCTCGTGAAGATGGTATAAAAACAGTTTATGTACAGTTTAGAGATGGTTCTGGCTCACTTGTTTCTGACCCAACTGTTGCCCAATTAGAACTTGATCGTAGTCCTCCTACCGACCCTTCTATCAATATTAACTCAGGAGCAGAATATACCAATGCTAGAGACAGAAAAGTTTATTTGCAATTGTATTGTAATGAAGCATACGAAATGCAAATCAGTAATCGTAGTGATTTTCAAGATGCTCCTCGCTGGTATCCTTACAAAGAAACCATACAAGGCTGGCCACTTACTGGAGGAGAAGGTACTAAACATGTATATGCTCGTTATAGAGATTATGCAGGAAATATTTCAGAAACAGCCATTGACACAATAATTGTTGATCAAACACCTCCTAAAGGTAAATTTGAAATAAATAATGGGGCAAAATTTACTACTTCTCGTGATGTCAAATTACAATTTAATGCAGAAGGCGCAAGTGATGTTTCCATACAGTCTTTAGGTACTTGGGTTGCTTATCAAAAAGAGATGGATTTTCAATTACCTGCCGAACAAGGTCCTCAAGTAGTAGCAGTAAAGTTTAGAGATAAAATGGGTAACCAATCTAAACCTGCCTTCGCTCGTATTATTTTAGACTTAGAACCTCCTTCTATGCCTAGAATATTAGTGAATGGAGGAAATCGTTATACTAACAGTCATAATGTAAATATTCGCCTTTCTGCTATTGGAGCATCTGAAATGATGGTCAGCAACGATCCTAATTTGCGTGGCGCAGAATGGCAATCTTATCGTTATCTACTTCCTAGCTGGACATTTGATGTCGCTGATGGAGAAAAAGTAGTATATGTAAAATTCAGAGATGAAGCTGGAAACGAAACAGAAATAAAATCAGATAAAATTATCCTTGACCAAGGAAAACCAACAGGAGGAACAATAAAGATAGTTTCTAAAGAAGGAAATCAAGGAACAACAAATAACAAAGAAGGATTAGTAAATCTTGAGCTTTCAGTAGATAATGATGATGCTCGTTATATGATGGTTAGTAATACTGAAAATTTCTTTGAAGGACGTTGGGAGATTTATCGAAACAAAGTAGAAGACTGGAAACTTGCAGTAGGAGACGGAGAAAAAGCTGTGTATGTCAAATTTAGAGATAGAGCAGGAAATGTTTCTAGTCCTGTTTCTGATAGAGTCGTACTAGACCTTACTCCTCCTATCGACACACGTATAGCTGTTGAGAAAAACTCAAAATATGTTCGAAGCACTTCTGTAGCTGTTAATTTATTTGCTCGTGGAGCAAGTGAAGTAATGCTCGGAAAATCAGAACAATTTACAGGTGGAGAATGGCAAAAATATGAAGACGAAATAAAAGGATGGCAACTAGAAGGAGCAGACGGTAAAAAAACAGTGTATGTGAAATTTAAAGATGCAGCAGGCAATATAACTCCTCCTATCAGTACAGAAATTATTTTGGATAGAGTAGCTCCCCAAGACCCACAAATCAGAATAAATAAAGGAGACAGTGTTACCAATAACCCAAATAAAGTGGTTTTATTACAAGCAAAAGCTGATGGAGCAATTATGATGCAAATTGGAATGGATGCAACCTTTAGTGGTAGTCGTTGGATTAATTATCAAGCAGGAAAAAATGTTCCTTTTGCTTTACCAGGGGACGATGGAATGAAAGAAATTTTTGCTCGCTTCAGAGATGAAGCAGGGAATGTTTCAGAAGTAGTTTCTCAAAAAATCCTACTTGATCGTACCCCTCCTATTGTTGGAGAAGTCAAAATTAATGAAGGAGATAATGGAACAAATGTTCAGACGGTAAATCTTACCCTAAATGCACAAGGAGCAACACACATGATGATATCTAATCGTATTGATTTTCCAGAAGCAAAATGGGAGTCTTATAACACTTCTAAACAGTTTACTCTAGTAGGAGAAGATGGGATTAAGTTTGTTTTTGTTCGTTATAGAGATGGAGTAGGTAATATTTCTGAAATTGCTTATGACAGAATTGGTCTTGACCGTACAGCACCAACTGGAGGAGAAATTACTATTAATAAAAACGCAAAATATACAACCAATATAAATAAATATGTAACACTTCAACTTCGTGCTAAAGGAGCAAGTGAAATGCGTATTGGAAAATCTCAATCTATGGACAGTGCTTCTTGGCAACCTTTCCGACCTATTATAATGAATCATATTTTAGCAGGAGAAGATGGTGAAAATAAAGTATGGGTACAATTTGGAGATAAGTCAGGAAACCAAACTGAACCAATTAGTGCAAGTATCATTTTGGATAGACAAGCTCCTTTTGGGGAAGAAATTATTATCAACAATAGTGAGCCTTATACCAACAAACATCAAGTAAAATTGAGCATAATGGCAGAAGAAGCTTCTCACATGATGATTACTAATCTAAGAGGATTTCCACCTCCTGCACGTTGGGAAGAATACAGTACCTCTTCTAACTGGACTTTATCAGGAGCAGACGGTTATAAGACAGTCTATATAAAATTTAGAGATGAAGCTGGAAATCAATCTTTTGTAGCTAGTTCTCAAATCTTGCTAGATACACAACCACCACAGCCTGGAATTATCAGAATTGAAGGAGGACAAACTCGTGTTAAAGATAACCAAGTAACACTTCTCTTTAATGCTCGTCAGGCAAATTATATAATGGTTTCAAATTCTGCTAAATTTGATGATGGAGCGTACTGGCAAGAATATACTGATAAATTAGATTGGGTTCTTACAGGTGGAGAAGGATATAAAAGAGTATATGCCAAATTTAAAGATACAAGTGAAAATGAAACAGGGATTATCTTTGCAGAAATTACTGTAGAAGGTTTCTAGAAAAAAATGTTTCAATAAACTAAAAAGCATTGTCTTCTGGCAATGCTTTTTTTTGTGGTTTGTTTTTATATCAAAATAGAAAATAATTTTGTATCTTAAATATTATAACAACATACTACTGATTTTAATTATTGAGCTATGAAAACATTTTTTAGATTTTCAACCTATTTATGTATAGCTTTTCTTCTCTATAACTCATCTTTTTCTATTGTTTTTGCTCAAAAAAATGAAAAAGATAAAATAGTTGGACAAATTGGGCAAATTGATTTGGCAGGGGTAGCTTTACTTTCTGTACCCAAAGGCTTTATTTTTATGGAAGGAAATTCGGCACAATCTCCTTATCGAATAGCGTGTGATAGTATCGAATATTTAGGTTGTTTGGTAGCTATTCCAACTCAAAATGCTCCTGATTCTATTACAGAACCTCCTTTTATAATAGAATTAGTGTATATAGAAACAGGTTACATTCCTGATACTACTATTTTCAAGACACCTGAACATTTTTTTTGGAATGATATTCTTCATACCAATTATAGAAAAAATAAATATATAAAAGAAAAGGGTTGTGATACCTTAGCCATTCAGGCTTGGGCAATGAAACCTTATTTTTTAGAAAATGAACATCAATTGCAGTGGGCTGTTTCTTGTACTTCCAAAAATAAAGACTACATTCGTCATAGTACACATAAATTGGGTAGATATGGAGTTTTGGAGATGAATATTAGCACTTCACCTACACATCTTTTAGAGGTTAATTCCCAAATTCCTCTACTTACTTCTAGTGTAGAGTTTTATAAAGGATTCAGACACGAAGATTTTGATCCCAACTTTGATAATTTAGCAGCATTTGGTTTCGCTGGTCTTTTGGCAGGAAAAGTTCTGACAAAAGTAAAAGTTGTACCTTTTATTTTTAAATGGCTAAAATGGGTAATTATTGCTCTATTAGGAGCTTTTACATTCTTTAAAAGAAAATTAATTAAAAGAGACTTGGAAAGAGATTTAGAAATACACTATCTTGAAACAGAATTAGAAAGTGAAGAATAAATAGTCACTTTCTAATCTAAAAAAAACAATAATTAACCATTAATCACTAAATAAGACGTGAAACGAATCGGAGTTTTTACTTCTGGAGGGGATTCCCCTGGTATGAATGCCTGCTTGAGAGCTGTTGTAAGAGGTGCATTATATTACGGTGTTGAAGTATATGGAATTCATAGAGGCTATCGTGGAATGATAGAAAATGATATTCACATGATGACTTCTAGAGATGTCAGTAATATTATTCAGCGTGGAGGAACAGTTCTGAAAACAGCTCGTAGCCAACGGTTTCTGACAAAAGAGGGACGAGAAAGAGCTTATCAAAATCTCAAAAATTTAGAAATTGACGGACTTATAGCCATCGGTGGAAACGGAACTTTAGCAGGAATGCAAACCTTTTGGGAAGAACATAAAATGCCTTTTGTAGGCGCACCGGGGACAATCGATAACGACCTTAACGGAACTGATTATACCATCGGATTTGATACAGCTATCAACACAGCATTAGAAGCCATCGATAAAATTAGAGATACAGCCGACTCACTTGAAAGAGGATTTTTTATTGAAGTAATGGGAAGACATTGTGGAGATATTGCCCTTCTGACTGGAATTGGAGGGGGAGCAGAAATTGTCATGCTTCCCGAAATTGTCGATTCTTTAGATGAGATTGTGGAGTCTATAAAGGAAATGTTAGCTAACAAAAAAACCTCTCTAATAGTCGTAGTAGCAGAAGGCGATGAACTTGGAAATGCTGAAGAACTAGGAAAAAAAGTAAGAGAACAAATTCCCAAATTTAAGTTTAGAGTTACTAATCTAGGACACATTCAGCGTGGAGGTTCGCCAACAGCAGCAGACCGAGTTTTGGCTAGTCAATTAGGTTTGGGCGCAGTAGAAGGTCTTTTATCTGGAAAATCAAATGTTATGGTTGGACAGTTAAAGCGAAAAATGATTTATACTTCTATAGAAGAATGCTTAAAGCCTAGAGTTATTGATAATGACCTTGTGAGAATGCTTCGTATTTTGAGTACTTAAATTTTATTAGAATTTCTATAAAAATAAAAAACTCATTTTACATTACTGCAAAATGAGTTTTTGATATTTTTTATAAAAACATCTAAAAGCGATTACTGAATTGTAATTGTACTTAATGTATTCACTTCTCCATTACTAATAACTACATCAGAAATGGTAACAGGAGAATATGCCAAAGGAGGCTCAACCTTTACTTGATATGTTCCTGCTGGAAGTCCTTTGATTAAAAAACAGCCATCATTTGTATAAGCACTTGCTACAAATACACCATTTTGAGAAACAGTCACTAAAGACTGAATAGTGGCAGGAGAGGTACAGCCTTTTAGAGAACCTCCATCACTTTCTACGAAAGTACGAATGACAGGTTTTAGATTATATTTTCCAGAGTTTCCTGCTTTTACAATAGAACGAGCAGCATCAAAATCTAGCATAATTACATATTTCAGATCAGCTTCTAAAGTTGTATTGATTTTCAATTTCAGACCTGATTGTTGTGCGCTAGGCGTTTTGAGAGTGTATGTTTCTCCATTTTCAACAAGTGTATTATTTTCTCCTAAAATCAAACGAATTTGAGATACTTTACCAGCAGGAAGTTCATCACTTGCCAAAAGAGCATCAATGCCGTTAGTGAGTTCTAAAAGGTTATAAATTCCTGCATTCGTGGAAAGTGTTGTCCAACCTTGGTCTTCATCAGCAGCCGTTTCAGAAGTATGAATTCTAATTTCTCTTACATCAATATAAACAGCATCATACTCAGCAGGTGCATCTACAAGACGAACTTCTAGTTTGGCATTGCCATTTTTACTCTCTTTATCACAAGAAAAAAGAGAAAGCGAAAATAGCAGAAAAAATAAATAGTAAAATTTCATTTTTTAAAAATTAAAAGGTGAAAAAATATAGTTCTTCTTTTAGAAAAACTGTTATGTTTAAGATAAATACGTAAAGGTTATTTAGCAAAAAACGAGCTATTTTAATTTAAAAACAATGAAATCAGATTTCATTTTCAGATGTATCTGCTTTTTCTTCATTAATTTTATATTTGGCTTCTATAGTTTGAATATGGTTTTCTAAATCTTCAAAATTTGAAAAGACTTGAATTTGTGAAAGTCTATTTTCATCTTCTACTTCATCTAGTTCTTCTATATCTTCAAAATTATCTTTTAGCTCTTCTTTTTCTGATACTATTTCATTTTTCAAATCAAATTTTTCCAGTTTTTTTTCTGCTATTTCTCCTAAGATGTCTTCTCCTTCTTTTACAGTTTCTTCTTTCTGAACTTCGTGCATTGGATTCATTGACAGCTCTACACTATCTTCTTGATTATATTTTTTTTCTTCTTCCTCTTTTAAAATAGTCTCAAAATTAGTCGTAGCAGTAGGATTTTCATATTCTTCCATTATTTCTTCTAGCTCATCATCACTATAGACTGGGCTTTCAGGATGCGTATATTGTCGTAACCAAACTTCTCCTTCTTCTACTGTTTTGAAAACAGCACAATTAACCAGTGAAGTGAGTTTTTCTCCCATTCCATACTTTAAAGAAAAAACAGCAAAAATATCTTTATCAGAAACAACAGTTGCAAAATGCTTTAGACCTGCGTCGTGTACCATTTGAGACCACACTTCATTTGCCCAACGTGGAATATTCGGATTTGTACCTTTAAATTTTTGAGCATCTAAAAAAAGACATTTTACTTTTGTATGACGAATCATAGCTACTTCTTTCAACAAAACCTCTCGTACTTTTTCCTCACTAACAAACTGTTTCCAAATTACATCTATGCGACGTTTCTCTGGAATCCATTTCATAGAGATATAATCCGTTTCGAAATGAGTAGGTGTATCTATAAAATTTTTATGAATGGTTTGAGCTAGAGGTTGCTCAACAACAGGACGTTTGACAGAAGGAAAAACAGGTCTTAAAGAAGAATTTCCTGTATTCGTATTTATATTATTATTTATGTTCATATCCGTATTGCTACAAAGTAAATAGAATAGAAAAGTATAAGACAGGCAGATTAAGCCAATTAAAAAATTATAAACAACCTTTTCTTATTTTATTAAGAGTAGTTTATAGATTTATCTTGATTTCTTTTATCGAATTATTTATAGAATAGGATTTTTTATTGTAATGGTATTTACTTCAAATAGTTAGCCAGTAGGATTTTTTTTATAGATGAATAATGGGTTTTTATCGAAATAATGAGTTTCTAGCAAAATCAGTATCATTAATCTTCTGTGTCGTCAGTGAGACACCGACAACGGCAAAATATAAACTCAAATTTAAGTTAACCATTTGATAATTAATCTGTTTAGTTCCAATTTTACATTATATTCAACAGAATTAAACTACTAAAAACTACATGTCTGACTAAGCACCTAATTTCTCTCTCAGCGTTTCGACAAGTCCATCCCAAAGTTCTTCCAATACTTCTTCATCATTCATTTCTGAATAATCTTTTATTACTAAGTAGGTAGTGTCAGTTAGTTCGCTATAATTTAGTTTGAGTTCTAAGAAGTTTACATCTTTTTTCTTTCCTCTAGTTTTAGTTTTTTCTTCTTCTATATTATCGACAAACTGATAGCGAATCATAGAATTATTTCTCTGTGAAACTATTTTTGCAATATGCTGTTCGTTGTCCCAATGAATATTCAAAAATTTATCATTCAAAACCTCTACTCTGTCAGCAAACCATTCTTCAAGCCCTTGTGGAGTGGAAATAAAAGGATAAACCATCTTGACAGCAGCACGTATTTCGTACTCAGCATTATATTCGTATTTACTCATTTTTGATAGATTATATGTGTTATTATTTTAGTTATGTCATTCAAAAGCATAAATTCATTTTTTGGACTAGAAATATAATAGTCAATAAGTGCCTAATATAATAGATTTATTTTAACTTGAGAAGCATACTAGCTTTTGTATGAGTTTTTTTTTATTTTTTTTATAGGATTCTAATTTAGAAAATCAATCTACTACACAATTCAACCTTTCTAAAGATTTAATAATCATATATTTACTCTTTTTCAGTTTCTCTTTCTCTTTCAAAAATTTGTGCCAGCTCAATAAAATCTTGTACAGAAAGCTGTTCGGCTCTTTTGCTGAGCATTTCATTTAGTTCTTCTTTTTCTTTGAAAGCATTCGGAATTCCTAATGGTTTTAAAGCACTACGAAGCATTTTTCTTCGCTGATTGAAACCAAATTTGACAAGTTGAAAAAATAATTTCTCATTACAATCTAATTGTTCTACTTCATTTCTCTTTAGGCGAATAACAGCAGATTTGACTCTTGGAGGTGGATTAAATACCTTTTCACTTACTGTAAAACAATATTCGATATCGTAATAAGCCTGTAACAAAACACTCAAAATACCATACGTTTTGTTTCCGTGTGGTGAAGCAATACGTTCAGCCACTTCTTTTTGAATCATTCCAACTACTTCTGGAATTTGATTTTTATATTCTAATACTTTAAAAAAAATCTGTGAAGAAATATTGTAAGGAAAATTGCCAATAATTCCGAATTTTCCTTCAAAAACAGTTTCTAAATCCATTTTCAAAAAATCTTCATTTAGAAGCGTTTCATCTGTAAAACCTAAGTTTTCTTTCAAATATTCTACTGATTCGTCATCAATTTCTACAACTGTCAGATTATATTTTTTATCATTTAAAATAAATTTTGTCAGAACACCTGTACCTGCTCCAATTTCTAAGAGGTCTTTATAACTATCATCTTGCATCTGATTAACAATCTTACGAGCAATATTTTCATCTTTTAGGAAATGTTGTCCTAAATGTTTTTTTGGTTTTACAGGAGACTTTTTTGACATAACTTTTATTTATTGTTATTAAGTAGAGTTTAATAACAGCCAAGGATTTTTCTAATTTTACAACAAATATAATAAACTTCTTCTCACTATAAACAGAAGCATAGTTTTGATGTATTTTTGGACATTAAAAAATGGAGTAATATTTCAAAAAAAACTTCCCTTTTAGTTGAGACTATTAAAAGGGAAGTTTTTGATATTCGATAAATTCTAATCTATCTAAACATATAATTCTTCTTTTTCTTTCTTAGATTTTATTTGAGTAGGAATAATCAAACGGTTGCTACGGTCGTATGTAAAATAATTCCAAATCCAGCTTGTAAGTATAATAAAACGATTTTTAAAGCCAATTATAAACATTAAATGAACAAAAAGCCATACAAACCAAGCAAAAAAACCTTGAAAACTCATTTTGTTAGGCAAATCCACCACAGCACGATTTCTTCCAACTGTCGCCATACTTCCCTTATCAAAATATTTAAACGGTTTCATTTCTTTTTTATTGAGCATTCGTTTTAAATTATCGCCTAGTGTTTTTCCTTGTTGCATTGCCACAGGTGCTAGCATAGGAAAGCCTTTTGGATGATCTTCTGAAACCATTGCTGCGATATCACCAAGTGCAAAAATATTTTCTATTCCTTTGACTCTATTAAACTCATCTACAATAATTCGATTTCCTTGCAAAATAGCTTTTTCAGGAAGTCCTTTTATTAGATTTCCTGTAACTCCTGCTGCCCAAACGAGCGTAGTAGAAGGCAAAACCATTCCATTCGAAAGCTCTACATGACTACCATCAAATGCTTTTACACTAACTTCTTTCCAAATCTGAACTGTAAAATCTTTTAAATATTCTTCTGCTTTTCGGCTTGCATTATTTGTCATTCCATTCAAAAGACTTTTTCCTGCTTCTACCAAATGTATCTGCATTCTTCTAAAATCTAGTTCAGGGTAATCCTTTGGCAAAACATGTAATTTCAATTCTCCTAAAGCTCCTGCTACTTCTACACCTGTTGGTCCTCCACCCACAATAACTATATTCATAAGAGACTGTTGCTCTTCAATCGTTTGGGCAAGTTGAGCCTTTTCAAAGTTCTTTAATAAATGATTGCGAATAGCCAATGCTTGAGGAACTTGCTTTAAAGCAAATGCTCTTTCTTCAATCGATTTATTACCATAAAAATTAGTCTTTGAGCCGTTTGCAATCACTAAATAATCGTATCGCAGTGTTCCCAAATTAGTATCAACTATGTTTTTGTCGTGATGAATTTCTGTAACTGTTGCTACCCTAAAATAAAAATCAGACTTACTATTACTACTCTTCAAAACTTTACGCAAAGGACCTGCAATGGCATCAGCCTCTAAACCTGCCGTCGCTACTTGATACAAAAGAGGTTGAAATGTATGAAAATTATACCTATCAATCATCACAATTTGAGCATCGACAGAACGCAGTTTTTTGGAAAGCTCCAACCCTGCAAAACCTCCTCCAATAATCACGATACGTGGTTTGTTGGCAGCAGGAATATGTAATTCTGATGTAAAATTGAGTTCCGAGTTCGTGGCAGGCACTAACATAATAAGTTGTTTTTTTGAAAAGACGTTTTAGTATTCTTATTTTTAAGTTTGACTATTGACTAACTAAAGTCGCTTACTTGAACGTAAACTAGCTTAGTAAGTTTAGGATATTGTAAAATGAAACCTTGTTTTTTGCTTTTTTATGTAATAGTTTGGCTAAATTTGATTGAAGAATAAAACATATCTTAAAACATAACCTCCTGCAAAATGAATTACTTTAAAAATAAAACAGTTTGGATTACAGGTGCATCTTCTGGAATTGGAGAAGAGCTTGTTTATGCTCTATCAAATCTCAATCTTGATACGAAAATTATTATTTCAGCAAGAAGAACGGAGGAATTAGAAAGAGTAAAAGAAATAAGCCAAAACAGAGAAAATATAGCTATTCTTCCTTTAGATTTGACAAAATCAGATTTTGAAGAAAAAACAAAAGAAGCAATTTCATTTTTTGGAAAGGTTGATATTTTGGTTCATAATGGAGGAATTAGTCAGCGTTCATATATAAAAGATACCAAAATGGAAGTCTATCGTAAAATAATGGAAGTCAATTATTTTGGATATGTGGGGCTTACACAAGCAATTTTACCTCACTTTGTAGAAAATCAAACGGGACATTTTGTAGTAATTACGAGTGTTTTGGGGAAATTATCAACTCCTATGCGTGGTGCTTACTCAAGCTCAAAACACGCTTTGTATGGCTTTTTTGATGGACTTAGAGCTGAGTTTTACAACGATAATATTAAGGTTTCAATGATTGCCCCTGGATTTATTCATACCAATGTTGCCATCAATGCACTCACAGAAACAGGAGAAACATTTGCCAAAATGGGTAAAAACACAGGCGAAGGTTATCCTGCTGACAAATGTGCAAATCAAATTTTGAAGGCTATCAAAAATCAAAAAAAGGAAACTTATGTAGGCAAACCTTTCGGTAAAGAAAGATTAGGATTATATGTAAGACGATTTTTTCCGAATCTATTTTTCAAAATTGCTACAAAACAAGCTCCTGAATAAAACTACACAAAAGGAGTAAAATAATTAAAGGGAAAAGAATCTATATTTCTCAAAATCATAAATAAAAATCCTAGTATAAAAATTATTACCCAAAACAGATTTGAATAATGAATTGCCTTTAATTCTATCTCAAAAAAAGTCTTGAAATAAAATCTCAAAAATTCGTATATCAATAAAGGAGAAATTAGAATTAAGAAGGCATTTTGCCGAAAAGCCGATAAAAAATCAAAGTGTAAGAGTGAATAAATACAGCGAGTAGCACCACAAAAAACACAATGAATATCAAAAAAAATATAGGTAGGACATTTTGGGTAAAATGAGTCTTCAGTTGTGATGATTGGATTATTAAACCAAAGAAAAATAATTCCTAAAAGAAAAAATAAGGGAATAAGTACAGCAAAAAAACGATTTATCACATCTATCAATACTAAAAATTACTGAGCTAGTCCACCCAAAATATAAGTTGCTATAACACATAAGATAAAATAAGCTACCAAATTAGCAGCTCCCACATAATCTTTGACTACCCTTTGCCCAAAAAAGAGCATCGTAATATTAATAGTTGCCAAAACAGAACCTATATAAGCAAATTTTATATCTCCTGTAAGTAAAAGTGTTACGAATCCAATAGCACTAAAAACCCCTGCTGCGACTTCAAAAATAGTAACAATAACCAAAAGTACAGTTACTAATTTTTCTAAATAAGAGCCTTTGAAGTGGTCTATAAGCCAAGCCGAATTTTCATCCCAACGAAAAACCTTATTAAAGCCAGATTGAATAAATAAAATGGCTAAAAAAAGAGTACAGATTATCTTTAAAAAAAATCCTGCTTCTGATGGATTGGTGAAAAATGAAAGTATATCTAGTAACATAAATGAAATGGTAAATTGTAAGTGATAAATTATAAATGAAATGAATATTTCTTTAAGATTGACTATTAAATTTTCTTTCAAAAAAATCTAGTGCTAAACGGTAGCTTTCCATTCCAAAACCTACAATTACACCGATACAGTTTTTACTCAAATAGCTTTTATGACGAAACTCTTCACGAGCAAAAGTATTCGAAATATGAACTTCAATAACAGGCGTAGAAATACTTGAAATAGCATCAGCAATGGCAACAGAAGTATGTGTAAAAGCTCCTGCATTCAAGATAATTCCGTTGGTACTAAAACCAATCTGATGTAATTTGTCTATAATTTCGCCTTCATGATTAGACTGAAAATAATGTAATTCTACCAATTTATCAGAAAAAACTTTTTTCAACTCTTCAAAATAATCTTCAAAAGACTGGTTTCCATAAATAGATGGTTCTCGTTTTCCCAAAAGATTAAGATTTGCACCATTTATTATCCACAACTGTTTTTTCATAGTTTATTTATTCAAACCTTATAGGTTTATTTCTATATTTGTTCTGCAAAAAGCATATTTTAATTGATTTTTTCAAACTTATTTTGAAAAAAAATGTAATCAAATGTAGCGTACCTTTTAAGGTGCGAAAATGTATCGTACACTTTAGTGTCGGAAAAAATATATTCTCGCCGTTGTTGGTGTCCTCACCAACGACAATTTACAACATTATGAAAAAAGTAATAGTAATTGGTTCTGGTTTCGCTGGTCTTTCGGCTGCTGCTTGTTTGGCACAGAAGGGTTTTGATGTAACTGTGTTGGAAAAAAATGATTCTTTAGGAGGTCGTGCTAGGCAATGGATAACTGAAGGATTTACTTTTGATATGGGACCAAGTTGGTACTGGATGCCTGATGTTTTTGAAGAGTATTTTGCTCTTTTTGGAAAAAAAGTAAGTGATTATTACGACCTTCATCGCCTTGACCCTGGATATAGAGTTTGTTTTGGCAAAGATGATTTTGTCGATATTCCTGCTTCTATGGAAGAATTGGAAAACCTTTTTGAGAGTTATGAAGAAGGAAGTAGCTTGAAATTACGTGAATTTTTGGCTCAAGCAAAATATAAATATGAAGTCGGAATGAGCGAATATGTTTTTCGTCCTTCGCATTCGATTACTGAATTTATAGATTATCGCTTGATGAAAGAAAGTTTGCGTATTCAGATGCTAACTTCGATGAGCAAACACGTCAGAAAATTCTTTACCCATGAAAAACTGATAAAATTATTAGAATTCCCTGTGCTTTTTCTCGGTGCAACTCCACAAAATACGCCTGCATTGTACAGTATGATGAATTATGCAGATTTATCACTCGGAACTTGGTATCCAATGGGAGGAATGAATAAAATCATTGAAGCGATGGTAAAAGTAGCAGAAGAACAAGGTGTAAAATTCGAAACTGAAACCGAAGTTCATAAAATTGTTACTAAAAATGGAAAAGCTGGGTCAGTCTTAACTTCAAAAGGAGAATTTCATGCTGATTGGATTGTGGCAGGAAATGATTATCACAATACCGACCAAAAATTACTAGACAAAGCAGATCAAAATTATACAGAAAAATATTGGGATGACAGAACTATGTCGCCCTCAAGTTTATTATTTTATTTAGGAATAGATAAGAAACTTAATAACTTAGAACATCACAATTTATTTTTTGATGAAGATTTTAATAAACATGCAGAGGAAATTTATACTAATCCTCGTTGGCCTTCAAAGCCTCTTTTTTATGCGTGTTGTCCTTCTCAAACTGATGATGAAGTTGCGCCAGAAGGTAAAGAAAATCTATTTTTGTTAGTTCCTATTGCCCCTGGTTTGCCAGATGGTGAAACGATTAGAGAAAAATATTACAATCTTGTAATGGATAGATTGGAAAATCTGACGGAACAAAAAATTAGAGAACATGTCATTTTGAAGCGTAGTTATGCCTTAGATGATTTTAAAGCAGATTACAATTCTTTCAAAGGCAATGCTTATGGATTAGCAAATACACTTGCACAAACAGCATTTTTCAAACCTAAAATGAAATCTAAAAAGGTAAGTAATTTGTTCTTTACAGGACAACTGACCGTTCCAGGTCCTGGTGTTCCTCCTTCTATTATTTCGGGTCGTGTGGTGGCTGATGAAGTGGCGAAGGAAGCGAAGAAGATTTTTGAGAAAGTATAACTTTTTTTAGTTTCTAGTTCAAGCGTCGACGCTTTAGAGCCTGTTCGAGTTTAGATACATAAAAAAGAACATCAGATTTTTTTATTAGTTAAGTTATTGATTTTCAGTTACTAATTAAAATATCAATGACTATGTTTACTAATGAATATTTATCTGATGCTCTTTGGCAATATATGAAAAAATTTATACCTTTTTCGTACTTGGAAAGAAAACGCAAACACAGTTTGTATAATATCTTTTCAGGACTATTTTACATCACTCGTTCTGGCAGTAGTTGGCGTTTACTTCCCAGTAGTTATGGTATTCCTTGGAGTAGTTTGTATGACTACTTTAGCAAATGGCAGAAGATGGGTTGGTACAAAAAACTTTTGGACAAGTTGGTCACAAGAGAACGGTTGGCTCAAGGTAGAAATGCTAAACCCTCTTTGGGTTCTATAGACTCTCAAAGTGTACAAAGTGTATATGGAGGGGAAGCTATAGGTGTAGATGGTTACAAGCTCAAAAAAGGACGTAAACGGCATATACTGGTAGATACGCAAGGAAATTTACTAGAATTAGAGATTAGTCCAGCCAATGAAGCTGACGTGAATCAACTTGCTTATCTAGCTTATTTAGCTCAATTTAGAGGAAGAAAATTCTTTAAAATTCTTGCTGATGCAGGCTATAGAAGTGCTAGTTTGGCTGCTGAAATATTTAGTCAAACAGGAGTACAAATTGAGATTGTCAATAGTCCAAGAAGAGAAAAAAAAGAGGATAAAGCATTTGTACCTCAACCCAAAAGGTGGGTAGTAGAAAGAACTTTTGCTTGGCTTAATCAAAACAGAAGACTAAAAGTAGATTATGAGAAAACTGTAGATTCTGCTAAAGCATTTGTGTATTTAGCTATGATTTTAAACCTCATAAATAAAGGGGCTAGAAGAAAGAAAAAATAAAAACTCGAACAGGCTCTGAACTAGAAACTATTTTACTCAAAAAATCAATTAAAATATGAACGGAATTACGTGGAAAACTGATTTTTGGCAACAAAAAACTTCTATTTTATACAATGAAAGGGAAATCGGTTTTTTCAAAATGAACTTTTGGAAACACAAAAGAGCTAAAGGAATGCTTTTGGATAGAGAATTTGAAATAAAACCAATTAATTTTTGGGGAACAAAAATAGTTATTGTCGATAAAATTGATGAGCAAATAATTGCAACTCTTACTACAAATATGTGGACTAACAAAACAGAACTCTATGTAGAAAAAGACCATGAAACCTTCATTTTTAAGCAAAATATGTGGAGTGTAGGAAGTTGGTGGTGGGAGAGAAAATACACACAATCACAACTAGAGAACCATCAAATTGATACTTCACTACCTAGCGAAAAACTTATTAATAGCTCTATTTCCAATTTTTTGACTGGTAAAGGAGAATTTAATTTTGGAAATACAGGAGAAAGTAATCTCAATGCACTTATTTTGGGTGGTATTTTTATTATGAAAATTCGACAACAGGCAGCAGCAGGGTAATTTTTAAATATATCAAATCCGTTTAGTTATGAAGGAAATTAAATTATACAAATCGCCTCTATCTGCCTTTTATCTATTTTTAGGTGGTTTTATTTTTGTATTAGGTGGAATTTTTATGGTTATGAAAGAAGGTTCTTTTATGGCTTGGTTTGCCCTTATTTTTTGTGGTTTGTGGGCTTTAGCTAGTTTGATTATGCTTTTTGACAAAACTCCTCAAATTATTATCAATCAGAAAGGAATTTGGTATAAGAAAGCAGTTTGGAAAAACGTAATTATGAGGATATTATAGAATGGGAAACTATAAAAAACATTCATTGGTCTTCTGTAAATAATCAAAAATTTATCTGTCTGAATACTGCTTCTTCAAAACCTAAAAAGCAGAATTCTATTCAGAAAAACTTAGGCAAATTAAATAAAGCAATGGGTTTTGAAGAAACTAATATCCCTTTGGCAATGATAAAAATAGATGCTAATAAACTTGTTGATTTTTTGGGTTCAATGGTAGTTTCTAATGATTCACAAAGAGAATATCTTATCCAAAATTTCATCGTTCCTCTGCCTTCCTCTTTTTTCTCTAAACTAAAATCTAAGTTTAAACTTTAAAAATTACACTTATGAATTTTACTCAAAAACCTTTTGAAAATTTACCTCAACAAGCACAAAGTTTACTTTCTGTTTTGTCAGTCTTGCCGAGTAAAGAAATTGCTAGTTCTTTTATAGAACTACATTTTTCTTTTGATGAAGGTGAACAAAATATAGACTTACTTAGTCCGATTTTAGGAGAAAATAGTGGAGAAGATTATATAAAATCTATGTTGATGTCTATCGGCAATCCAAGTGAAGAGTATGTAGATAGCCATATTGAAAAAGTGAGATTAGAAAAAGGCAGAAAGTATATTGAAGAATCTATACAAGAATTTATTAATCAAAATTGGATTGAGAAAATAGCCAAGAACGAAACAGATGAAATAGTCTATTATTTCCTATCACAAACAAACCGAACACAACTTTTAGAAACTCAAAAAGAACAAATTTGGAAACTAACTCATCCATTTTTGCAAAGTTGGGAATACAAAATGCAATCAGATACATTGCTAAACAAAAATTATGAAGAGTACACAAATTACACAAAGCATTTTTTAGAGCTTAATGAAAAACAATTTCCTTTTTTGGATGTAGAAGAGGGGATTATTCAAGATTCTATTGCCAAGATTTGTAAAGAAATTGCTTTATATGCTTTTGATAATGATAAACAAAAAGATTCATTTTTCTTTATCGAAAAATCAGCTTTCCTTCAAAAGAAACTTACAGAAAAATTTCCTAATAATATAGAATATGAAGAAGAGTTAGGAACTATTTATGAAAAGTGGGGTGATATTCTTTATAAATCAGGACATATCAAAACAGCTTTTACTTTTTATAATCTAAAGATTGGAATAGCAGAAAAGTTGGCTTCTCTTTTTCCTGATAATGATGATTTTATTTTTGATTTGGCTTCTTTATATGGAGGTTTGGGAAAACTAGACTTTGAGCGAGAAGAATATAAAAAATCAATGAAATGGTACGAACAACAAGCAGAATATATAAAAAATACAGAAGGTCTTATGGAAGATGTAGATTTTTTGCATTTATTAAATGAAGCAACCAATAAGTTAGCAGAAATAAATGATTTGAGGGGTTATCCAGTAATAGCAATAGAAAAGTATAGGGAGAATTTAGAGTATTTGGAAGACTTACAGCTTAATTTTTCAGAAGAACTGACAAAAGAACAAGAGTTAGATTATGGAATTTCTTTAGGAGAAACAAATCAAAAGATAGGGGATTTTTATTATAAAAAAGGAAATTCCAAAATAGCCATAGATTATTACCAAGACCAAATAGATACTTATAAACTTCTCATTGATGAAGTAGAAGAGACAGAGGAAATAAAACAAACTGAAATAGATTATTTTCAAAATAGTTTGGCTATTGGAACTGTAAAACTAGGAAAATGCTATAAATCCATGAAACAAAATCAAAAAGCATTACAGTTATTCAAGGAAGCTGAAGATATTTTTATAAAAATGATAGAAAATACTTTAGATAAGGAAGATGAAGAAACTTTCACTAAAAGTTTGAATGTAGTACAAAAACTAAAAAATCAAATTGAATAGA
This sequence comes from Bernardetia sp. Wsw4-3y2, assembly GCF_037126295.1. Taxonomy (NCBI): domain Bacteria; kingdom Pseudomonadati; phylum Bacteroidota; class Cytophagia; order Cytophagales; family Bernardetiaceae; genus Bernardetia; species Bernardetia sp. Wsw4-3y2. The sequence continues at coordinate 3,353,387 of NZ_CP147017.1, forward strand.
TTTTTATTCTAATTCTTTTTATCTTTTCTTATCTTTGCGTCTTAAAGAAAAATCAAATCTACCGTGGCTTGTATCCCTACGAGCGACCTCAAAAATATAAACATGACAGCTAAAGAAGTACGCCAAACCTTTCTCAATTTTTTCAATGAAAAACAGCATTTAATTGTTGATTCTGCGCCACTTATTCCAAAAGGCGATACTACGCTGATGTTTATCAATTCTGGAATGGCACAGTTTAAAGATTATTTTTTGGGAAATGGAAATCCTCCTTCCAAACGAATTACGGATACTCAAAAATGTCTTCGTGTTTCTGGTAAGCACAACGATTTGGACGATGTAGGAATTGATACCTACCACCATACATTTTTCGAAATGCTAGGAAACTGGTCGTTTGGCGATTATTTCAAAAAAGAAGCCTTGCCTTGGGCGTGGGAACTCTTGACAGAAGTCTATAAATTACCAAAAGAACGTTTGTATGTAACTGTTTTTGAAGGTGATAAAGACGATAAATTAGCTTTAGATACAGAGTCTTTCGAAATTTGGAAACAGATTTTAGGAGGAGAAGACCGTATTTTGTACGGAAATAAAAAAGATAATTTTTGGGAAATGGGCGATGTAGGTCCTTGTGGTCCTTGTTCAGAAATTCATATTGATTTGCGTACTGATGCAGAACGTTTTGATGTAGATGGAAAAACGCTAGTAAATGCAGACCACCCACAAGTTATCGAAATTTGGAATAACGTTTTTATGGAATTTGAGCGCAAGGCTGACAAATCTCTTGTAAAACTTCCTTCGCAACACGTAGATACAGGAATGGGGTTTGAGCGTTTGGTGCGTGCCATCGAAGGCAAACAATCCAATTATGATACTGATGTTTTTACTCCTCTTATCAAAACGGTTGAGGCGATTAGTGGCATTTCGTATGGTGTAGATGAAAAAACAGATATTGCCATTCGTGTTATTTCTGACCATATTCGTGCTATTTCATTTGTGATTGCAGACGGACAACTTCCATCAAACAACAAACAAGGTTATGTCGTTCGTCGTATTTTGCGTCGTGCTGTTCGTTATGGCTATACTTATTTGGATTTGAAAGAGCCATTTTTGTTTGAGTTAGTGCATATTTTGGCAGAACAGTTTGACGATACATTCCCAGAACTAGATGCTCAAAAAGATTTTGTTGCAAGAGTTGTAAAAGAAGAAGAAAATTCGTTTTTACGTACTTTAGAGGGTGGAATTAAGCGTTTCAACATGCTAGGAGGCAAGATGGTAGAGGATTATTTCGAAAAAGTATTAAAAGAAAATGATATAAAGTTTGAAAGGGAATATCAGATAGACAACAGTAAATCCTTTAGAGCTGATTTTTACTTACCTAAATACAAAAAAGTAATAGAATTAAAAGCAGGAAGGCAGCTTTTAAAAGCACAAAAGAAATACGAAGAAATCTTGAAGAACTCAGAATTAGATTTTAATATTGTATCTAATGAAGATGTTGTGAATAATAATGTTAATTGGTTTAATATATTTAAAAAGAATATTAAAGCTCCTAAATTTGAAAAAGTAATTCAAGGAAAAGAAGTATTTGAATTATATGATACATTCGGTTTTCCTGATGATTTAACAGATTTGATGGCAAGAGAAGCAGGAATGAAAATAGACACAGTTGGTTTTGAAAAAGCACTAGATGAACAAAGAAAACGTTCTCAAAAAGATGCTTCTTCTGAAAAATCGGATTGGCACGAAATCCAAGAAGACAAAAGTGTAAAGGTTGATTTTTTGGGTTACGATACACTTCAAGCAAAGGCAAAAATTGTAAAATGGAGAGAAATTACTCAAAAAGGGAAAACACTCTATCAAATTGTGCTTGACCAAACTCCTTTTTATGCAGAAAGTGGTGGACAGGTTGGAGATAGAGGTTATATTCAAGCCATTGATTCAGATAATGAAAATAATGGAGAAAAAATTAGTATTGTTGATACACAGAAAGAAAATGATATGATTGTTCATATCACAAAAAAATTACCTTCTAATTTTAAAGCAGATTATAAAGCGATTGTAAGTGAAACGCTAAGACGTTCGACTGAAAATAATCACTCTGCTACTCACCTTTTACATGCAGCTTTACGCTCTGTTTTGGGAACTCATGTTCAGCAGCGAGGTTCATTAGTTTCTGAAGATATTTTGCGTTTTGATTTTTCTCATTTTTCTAAAATGACTGACGAAGAAATTGAAAAAGTAGAAACTATTGTCAATCAAAAAATTAGAGAAAATATTGAGCTTCAAGAAATGAGAAACATGCCAATAGAAGAAGCCAAAGAAATGGGTGCAATGGCTCTTTTTGGTGAAAAGTATGGTAATTCGGTTCGTGTAGTTATGTTTGATAAAAAATATTCAGTTGAGCTTTGTGGAGGAACGCACGTTTCGGCAACTGGAAAAATTGGTTTCTTCAAGATTATTTCTGAAAGTTCGGTAGCTTCTGGTGTTCGTCGTTTGGAAGCTCTGACAGGAGAAAAAGCCTATAATTGGATTCAAGAACAAAACAAACTTGTCAAAGAAATTCGTTCGATAGTAAAAGGAAACAAAAACCTAAAAGAGGATGTAAATTCTTTAGTAGAACAAAATGCAGTTCTTTTAAGACAAATTCAAGAATTTCAAGAGAAAGAAGCTAAAAATATCAAGAAAAATCTTTTGAATGAAATAAAGAATGAAAATGGAATAAATATTTTAATTCAAAAAATTTCTATTCCGTCTGCTGATGCGCTCAAAAATCTTAGTTTCGAACTCAAAAACGAAGTAGAAAATCTCTTTGCTGTTTTGGCTGCTGATATTGAAGGCAAACCACAAATAGCTGTTACTATTTCTCAAGAATTAGTAGATGAAAAAGGCTTGAATGCTGGAAAGATTGTAAAAGATTTAGCCAAAAATATCAAAGGTGGAGGAGGTGGACAGCCTTTCTTTGCTACGGCAGGAGGAAAAGATTTATCTGGACTAGATAAAGTAATCGAAGAGGCTTTTGAGGTCTTGTATAAGTAATTAAAACCTCGTTGACGGCAACGCCTCAACGACGGTTACATGTAGGAAGCAACATTTTTAGTCTAACTAGAAATGTTGCTTTTTTTTTTGAATCAAACTTTGTAAACTTTGACAGTCATTTCAGAAGGCTGTCAATAGTTTAATTTTCAACTATTGTCAGAGTTGCTTCGGATTACCGAAAAACTACTGACAAAGTTTTATATTTTCCTTATCTTTATTAAAAGAAAATATAGAAATTAATCAGCCTGATTAAAAATAGAGAAAAATGAATAATTACCAACTTGAGCTTACCGAAGAACAGGAAAAACTATTAATTCCTCTTTTAGAAGCATTAAAAATAGATTTTAGAAAAGAAGTAGTAAATAATAAAAACGGAAGTACACAACCTTTACCTTCTCCACTTACTCAAAAATCGGATTATACAGTTGAGGAGATTGAAGAATATGCAGCTTTATTTCCAAAAAAACACATTTGGAAAAGTTCTGATATTGAAACCTATTTTCCTCAAGATTTAAAAGTAAGCGTACAAATTATTCAAAATCAACTTTTTATTATGCCTTCTCCAAATTTCAACCATCAAGCTATTTCTGAAGAATTAGGTTTTCAAATGGGTACTTTTGTGCGCCAACATAAAGCAGGAAAAATTATTTATGCGCCTATTGATGTTCAATTTGATGAAGATAATTTGTTTCAACCTGATATTATTTTTATTGCTGTCAGTCGTTATCATATCATAGAAAATAAAAAAGTACAAGAAGCTCCTAATTTGGTAGTAGAAATTTGGTCGCCTTCTAATGCAAAAAAGGAAAGAGAAATGAAACACAAAATCTATGAAACACAAGGAGTAACAGAATATTGGCAGATTTTCCCTAAGAAACGTGAAGTAAAAGTAGAGGTTTTGAATGAAGAAGGAAAGTACAAACTTTTTTCAGAAGCTAAGAAAGTTGGAAAAGTACAATCTAAAGTTTTGAATGGTTTTGAGATAGAGATTGAAACGCTTTTTGAGGAAGTAGACAAGTAATCTATTTCTAAAGAGAATTTAAAAATTAACCTATCAAATCCTTTGAAGTAAAAAAAATAGAATAGAACTTTAATAGAAATCAAGAAGAGTAGTCAAAAGAATATCTCAAACATTTTATTACGCAAGCCAAAAGAAGAGCCGAAAATAGGATTGAGAAATTTGTAAAGCCTTTTGAGAAGTATATTTGATTAATGTTCATTTTTTTTTCTTTTTCGCTATTTCGTATTCCAAGTTTTTAATTCTTTCTCTATTTCTCTCTATTGATTCTAAAGACATTACTATCCATTCTTTGTATCGAAATATATTTTTTTTCATGCTCTCATGAGATTCTTCATTAAGTTTTTTTATTTCTTCAGAGTTTTCTAAAGTTACATACTTTGAATGTTCTTGTTGTAGTAGAAAAAATTGACCATTTATGTAGATAATATCTTCGTTATCATCTCTAAAGATATCAAGTGGATTGTCATTTTCAACGAAATATGTATCTGCTGAAATAGGTAAATAAGTTTTCGTTAGCAAATCATAGACTCTATTTATATTATTTTTTATCCTATCTTTCTCATTTTGAATCCTTTTCCACCAAAAATCAATTATTTCTTCTACATCTTCTATTGATAGATAATCTATATTTCTTTTCTTCATAAACAAAAAAATAAAAAAGTAGGGAAAAGAATTATCTTCCCCCTACAAAATAAAAAAAATTATCCCAAATTCTTCTTCAAATTCAGATTAAATTCTTCTGCCCATTCTAAGGCTTTTTGATAACCTGCATCAGCATGACGAAGCACACCCATAGCAGGGTCATTATGCAAAACTCGTTTGAGTCTTTCGTGTGCTTCTTTTGTTCCGTCTGCCAAAATAACCATTCCAGAGTGAATAGAATAACCCATTCCTACGCCTCCTCCGTGATGCAGCGAAACCCACGTCGCACCACCAGCCGTATTGATAAGCGCATTCAAGACAGGCCAATCTGCCACAGCATCCGAACCGTCTAGCATCGCTTCGGTTTCTCGGTTTGGAGAAGCCACCGAACCACTATCCAAATGGTCTCTTCCAATTACGATAGGAGCTTTTAGTGTTCCATTTTTGACAAGCTCATTAAATGCTAAAGCAGCTTTTTGTCTTTCTCCCAAACTCAACCAACAAATACGAGCTGGCAAACCTTGAAAAGCAATGCGCTCTTGTGCCATTTTTATCCAACGATGCAACGATTCATTTTCAGGGAATAATTCTAACAAAACTTTATCACATTCAAAAATATCTTGTTCATCGCCCGAAAGAGCCACAAAACGGAAAGGTCCTTTTCCCTCACAAAACAAAGGGCGAATATAAGCAGGAACAAATCCAGGGAAATCAAAAGCATTTTTTACATTTCGTTGGTCTAGTGCTTGTCCTCTTAGGTTATTTCCATAATCAAACGTAATTGCACCTCGTTTTTGAAGCTCTAACATTTGTTTTACGTGGTGCGCCATTGTATCTAGTGAGCGTTCGGTATAATCTTTTGGGTTTGCATCTCTTAATGTATTGGCTTCTTCAACACTCATATTTTCAGGAAAATAGCCGTTTAAAGCATCGTGAGCAGATGTTTGGTCGGTAAGCGTGTCAGGAGTGATATTTCTATCAATCAATCTTTGAAGTAAATCAATGATATTACAAACGACACCGATAGATTTGTTTTTGCCTTCTTTTTTGTATTCTAAAGCTGCATCAATGGCTTTATCAATGTCAAAATATTTTTCATCTAAATAACGAGTTTCTAAGCGTTTGTCGATTCTCCATTCTTCCATTTCAGCAGCCAAACAAACTCCTTCGTTCATTGTGATTGCAAGTGGTTGCGCTCCACCCATTCCACCAAGTCCTGCCGTAACGTTCAAAGTTCCTTTTAGTGTTCCGTTGTAATGTTGTCTTGCTAATTCGGCGTAGGTTTCATACGTTCCTTGTACAATTCCTTGTGTTCCGATATAAATCCACGAACCTGCTGTCATTTGTCCGTACATCATCAAACCTTTTTTGTCTAATTCGTTGAAGTGATCCCAAGTTGCCCAACGAGGAACAAGCATTGAATTAGAAATCAAGACACGAGGAGCATCTTTATGAGTTGGCAAAATGGCAATAGGTTTTCCCGACTGAATCAAAAGGGTTTGTTCGTCAGACATATTTTTGAGAGCTTTTACAATCAAATCAAAAGATTCCCAGTTTCTAGCAGCTTTTCCAATTCCACCATAAACAACTAAGTCTTCTGGTCTTTCGGCTACATCTGGGTCAAGATTATTGTAGAGCATTCTCAAAACGGCTTCTTGTTGCCAGCCTTTTGTATTTAATTTTGTTCCTGTGGGTGTTGCACCTTTTTCGGTTGCGTTGTGTATGGTCATATCAATTAAAAATTACGATTTACAAAATCAGTATAGCTTATTATTCAATAAAGCTAAATTACTTGTTTTACTGATAAATTACAATATTTCAAGTTGTAGAGAAAACTTTTGATACTAATCGCTTTTCAATCTTTCTAATAAATCTTCTTTGCGACAATGAGAATGGTTTCGTTATAAAATAATTCTTTTTTCCTGTTTGCGATGTCTCAATGGTGACATATAGTATTTTTAATCCCAAATTCATTTAAATAATAAATGAGCATTTTAACAAAAAAAGAATTTTTTAGTTTTACACTCTAAAAAACGCAGCAGACATAAAGTCTTTATTATTTTTTAGAAAGAATTTTGTCTTTATAAAAAAACATAAATATTGGTGGGAATTTTGTAATATACACTTAAAAGTTACAGCCGTGCTAGTAGCATTGATTTTAAGTTTATTTTATTTGAAATTATCATATTGTTTCAAAATATATCAAAATATATTTTCCTCTATTTAAATTCTATCAACTAATTATTTTTTTTCCCCTTTTCTACAAAATGTAAAATGAAAAAATATTTATTTACTCTTTTATTTGTTCTATTTTTTTATCTCTCTTTTTCTATATGTGGTTTTGCACAAATGACTGTTATAGAAAACGATTCTTTAGTTTTGGTAGATATTTATCAATCTACTAATGGTTCTGGTTGGATTAATACTTGGAAGTTAGATCAAAAAATCACGACTTGGAATGGTGTAACAGTACAGAATCAGCGTGTGGTTGGTCTTAATTTTAGTAGACGTAATCTTACTGACAGTCTTCCAAGTTCATTAGGCAATCTTTCTGAATTAAGAAGTTTGAATATTTCTTTTAACAATCTGACAGGTTCTTTGGAAATGCTTACTATGCTTTATAAGTTAAAAGTCTTTAGTATGGCAGGAACTAAATACAAAGAAAGCTATGGAAATGTACCTTCTATATTTGGACAAATGCGCCAACTTACCTATCTTGATATGTCTCAAAATGGATTTACTGCACCTATTTCAGATACAACAGGTTTCTTCTTATTGACTAATTTGCAAGAGTTATATATAAACTCCAATAGTTTTAATGGAAGAATGCAAAACGAATTTGGAGAATTCAAAAAACTTAAAACATTTAATATTTCAAGTTGTCGTTTTTCGGGTGCTTTACCAGCTTCATTGACAAACTTAACGCTCTTAGAAGAATTTTATTTAGCTTCTAATGCGTTTGATTCCGATTTGGGGCTTATTGTTTCAGCTATGCCAAATTTAAGAGTTTTGTCAGCTGCTTCAAATAGACTAGGAAGAAATAGAGTATTACCACGTTTGTTGTATGAGTTGAGCAAACTGACTTATTTAGATTTATCAAACAATGAATACAAACTCTATATTAGTGCGCTGATTTCAAACTTAAAAAACCTACAAACACTTTTACTACAAAATAATAAACTTTCAGGAGAACTTCCTCTGCCTATCACTAATTTACCTAAATTAGTAACTTGCAACTTATCAAATAATTCATTCTCAGGCACAATACCTATACGATTTTATTATTCTCCTTCTTTAAAAACATTAATTCTTTCTCGTAATAAATTTAAAGATGTTTTGCCTGTTGGCTTAAATTTACCTAGCAAACTTAGCTATTTGGATTTGTCGTACAATCTTTTTCAAACCAAGCTTCTCAATAGTGCAGAAACCTCTGTAGGTTCTTTCGATTATTTTCCTAATCTAACTTATTTAGATGTATCATATAATAATTTAGAAGATTTTGATAAAATAGAATTTTATACATTGAAAAATTTAGCTACAATAAAATTAAATAATAATAAACTCAAAGGACAAATTCCCATAAAGGTAGCTTCTATTGTTTCTCTTATTTCTTTTGATATTTCTGCCAATAAATTTGAAGGAACTCTGCCTGCTCAAATAGGAAATATGAGCAAAATTCAAACTTTTAGAGCTTCTACAAATAGTTTGGAAGGAGAAATACCACGTTCTTTCTTTACTCCTTCTTCTACTCTCAGAACATTAGATTTGAGTAGAAATAAGTTCTCATCAATAGAAAATATAGATTCTTTGACACGCTTACAAGTCATCAATGTTAGTAATAATAACCTGACTTTTGGAGATTTGGAAGGTCATATAAAGAAAATTCCTAATTTTACTTACTCTCCTCAACAAAATATTCCAATTATTCAACCTTGTTATTTGCAAGTGCAAACAAGAGGAGAATTTAATCAATATCAATGGTTTTTTAATGGAGACTCTATCAAAAATGCAACAGATTCTGTTTTTGCTGCCAAACGAATAGGTACATATTATGTAAAAGTAAAAAATGATAGTGTTCCTAGATTAATTCTAACTTCTGAAAAAGCAATTGTTACAGAATTTACTGTTCCTGATAATAATTTTCCAAACGAAAATTTTAAAGATACTACTTTTTGTGAACCATTTGAATATCAACTTATTGCTACCGAAACAGGAATTGATTACCTATGGAGTACAGGAGATTCGACTCAAAGCATAACCATTTCAGAAGAAGGTGTTTATACTGTTTGGGTAGATAATGGATTTTGTACAGTGATGGATACTGTCAGAATAAATTTTGCAGGAGTGAAAAATAATATTATTTCTTCTTCTCAACGAGTTTGTAGAGAGGAAAATCCTAGTCTTTTGACAGGGGATTCTTCCTTGGTTGGACACACGTATTTGTGGCAATCTTCTATAGATAGTTTGAATTGGACAGATTTAGACACCACACTCAATTATCAACCTCAAGAGTTATTTACTTCTACTTACTTTAGAAGAAAAGTAACTCCTAATTCATTCTACAACTGTGATGCAAAGTATAGCAATGTAGTTTTGATTGAAGTTTCAAATCTAAAAGTGGAAGCCCAAACTACCAATGTATCTTGTTTTGGTGGAAATGATGGCAAAATTGAACTAGAAATCACAGGAGCTTTTGATGATTATCAAATTCTGTGGGAAAATGGAAGTACAAATAGTTCTTTAGAAAATCTCAAAAAGGGGAATTATAAAGTAAAAGTAATTGATGGTTTGGGCTGTCAGGATTCATTACTTATTGAAATTGCAGAACCTCAAAAATTAGAAGGTAATTTTATTATTAAAGAACCAACCTGTAATTCAGAGTTGAATAATGGAGCAATTTCTTTACTAATTACAGGAGGGACAGAACCTTATCAAACTGTTTGGACATATCAAAGAGATACTCTTGCCATCAATACAAATGAAATTTCGGCTTTAGAACCAAATGAAAACGAAAAATATGAGGTCAGAATCACAGATGCAAATGGTTGTGAGTTTACTGTATCAAACTTTTTAACTCGCCAACAACCTGTTGATTCTCGTTTTAATTACGATTATGATAGTTATTGTAAGCTAGAAATTAATCCAAAACCTACAATTTTAGGAGTAAAAAATGGCTTTTTCTTTACAAATGATACAGGAATTGAATTAGACTCTTTGAGTGGAGAAATTTATCTGAATACATCTGCACAAGGAATGTATAAAATAATCTACCAAGCTGATGAATGTTCGGCTGACACCGTTTTTGTAGAAATAAATGGAGATTGTTTTGCAGGAATTCCTAATACATTTACTCCTAACAACGATGGTACAAATGATACTTGGCAAGTTCCGTTTTTAGAGCGTTATCCAAATGCTGATATAGAAATTTTTGATAGAACAGGTAAGATACTTTTCACTCAAAAAAATGGCTATAAAACAGAATGGAATGGACTTCTCAATGGAATGAAACTCGCTGAAGGAACATATTATTATAGAATCAGAATTAGTGATTCTTTAAAACCAATTACAGGATATATATCTATTGTGCGCTAGAATATTTTTTATTGTTTTAATTCCATTCAGTTTTTAAGAGCTGAATTCGCCAACTACACAAAAAAAGCCTATCAAATTCTTTTGAGTTTGATAGGCTTAAATATGTCCTGCTATTTCAAAATAAAATTATTCCAAAGCCTTTGTTGGTGTTTTAGCTTAGCGACACCAACAAATATATCCACAAATCCCATTCTTAAACAACTTCTATGTTCTGTTATTTCAAAATAAAATTATGCTTCTTTATTTTTATACCAATATGAATCTGTATTTACGGTAGCATTAAGTTCGTGTAATAAGAAATATAGACCAAAATAAGTTCTATTTAAATAAAGTGAGTGTTGTGAACCTCTTGCTTGTTTTGAGTTACGAAGCTCAGGCATTTTAGAAAGACGCTCTCCAAACTCATTCAAATCATTGAAGTATTTTTTATCTCCAAAATAAAATGTATCACTATGAAAAGGTCTCATAGAAAGTGACAATAATTCTTTGAAAACACCTTTAAAAAATTCTCGCTGTTGTGGTGTATCGTCTTCCATCAAAAATCCTAATCCTTCAAAAGCCGTTTCTAATTGAGCATCATCTTCCAATATATTTTTTTCCATAATACTAAAATGCTGCAAATAATATTCTTCTGGAATAACTTTTACTGCTCCAAAATCAATAAAACCAACTCTGCCATCTTCTTTCATCAAGAAGTTACCTGGGTGTGGATCTGCATGAACTTCTTTCAAGACATGCATTTGATAATCATAAAAATCCCAAAGCGTTTGAGCAGCTTTATTTTTTACTTCTTGTGTCGGATTGGTAGCCAAAAACTCTTTTAGGTGCATTCCTTCCAAAAAATCCATTGTCAGAATTCTTTCTGATGAATATTCAGGGTAGTATTCAGGAAAAATAGCATTTGGAACTGCTTCTTTTGTAAGTTTAGCTAATTTTTGTGAGCGTGCTAATTCTAAATTGTAATCGGTTTCAGACTTTAGCATGTCGCCTACTTCTTTCATATAAATCTCCAAATCACGCTCGCTAAGTCCTAAAATCTGCATGGCAAATGGTTTTACCATCCTCAAATCAGAATCTATACTTTCAGCCACTCCTGGATATTGAATTTTGACAGCAAAAGTTTTGTCTCCAATTTTTGCTTTATGAACCTGTCCAATAGAGGCTGCATTCATTGCCTCTTTGTCAAACTGCTCAAAAATATCATTCGGACTTTTCCCCAAATACTGCTTAAATGTCTTGACAACCAATGGAAAGGATAAAGGGGGCGCAGTATATTGAGCCATTTTAAATTTTTCACTATATGCGCTTGGAAGCATTCCTTCACTCATCGACATCATTTGTGCTACCTTCAAAGCACTTCCTTTTAATTCACTCAATGTATCATATACATCACTAGCATTAGCATCATCTAATTCTTGACGACTAAGATTTGGGTTTATTGTTTTCTTAGCATAGTGTTTTACGTAATTTGCACCTAATTTTACTCCTGTTTTAGCAAACTTGGCAGCTCTTTGTACTTTGCTAGTGGGTATGTTGTCTTGTGATTTGCGTTCCATAAAATTTTATATATAGCTATCGTTTTTTATAATTTAGTTTTGATAATATCTTTACTATCAATTCACTAACGGTTGATTAAAAGCAATAGTTTTGAAATTTGTATACAATTATCTTTTTTCTTTATTATAGCTTCTTATTTCTATTTCTACCATATCAGGACTACCTTTTTAAAAGTTTGATTTATATCAATTCAATTTGTAAATTAGTATCTTTCAAAATTAAATAAACTATACATTCGTAGGCTAAAATCTTAGAGAATCTCAATTATGAAAGGAATCGAATTTATTCAAGAAAATGGAAAGACAGTAAAAGCAGTCATTGATTTGCGAGTTCATAAAGAACTTTTTGATGAAATTTTTACTCGTTATCAAGCTGAAACTTTAGCGAATCCAAACTCTACTGTTCATACACATTCAGAGGGACATATTTCAGATAATGTTTCTGGAAATCATGATGCTATCGCACAAAAAGCAATTGAAGCAGCTCGTACTTATTTAGGAACACAGCATGTGATGGGAGGAGTTTCTAGCAATGGTTTGGATTGTTCTGGACTTACTCATTTGGCTTTCAAAGAAGCAGGTATAGAGCTTTCAAGAGATTCACGTTCGCAGGCTGTAAGTGGAGTAGACGTTTCTATAGATAATGTAGAAGCAGGAGATTTGGTTTTTTTTGCCACAGGAAGCGACCCAAATCGTATTAGCCATGTCGGAATTATTACCAAAACAGGTGATAGTAGAGATGATTTGGAATTTATTCATACTTCTACATCAAGAGGAGTTGTCGAAGAGCCTTTGTTTAGATACGAATATTGGCAAAAAGCGTATCGACATGCTAGACGAGTGATTAGTCCATTGGCTTAAATAAAATAGATGTAGAATTAAATTTTATTACTACCTTTGATACTGAATTATAGTTCTTTGTTATAATTTCTTTATCAAGCGAAAAAGGTTTTACGTTACGTAAATTAATAGGGAATTGTGTGCAAATCACAAGCTGTCCCGCAACTGTAAGTATCTCAATAGTTTTTATCCTTGTTGTCCACTGTCAAAAACGGGAAGGACGGTAAAAATGATACAAGTCAGGAGACCTGCCTTCTTCGTATTTGACAATGCTTTCGTGGAATGAAGCAGTTTGTTGAGTTGGTATATTTTATCTCAAAATAGTGTGATAAATAGTTTTACCTATTTATTTCTATTTAATGGGATAAGTGTGCCTTTTTACTATCTACATTTGTCTTTTCTATCTGCCAAAACATTGTGAATTTGTAAGCAATAAGAACTTTTAAATTATTCATTTATTTAAAAGTAATACCATGCGTACACAAAATTTAGGCTATCCGAGGATAGGTAGTCAGCGTGAACTCAAAAAAGCGACTGAGCAGTATTGGTCAGCTAAAATCAACCAAGAGCAACTCTTGGAAGCAGGCACAACCATTCGCCAACACAATTGGCAAATTCAACTTGATGCCAAAATTGATTTAATCCCTTGTAACGATTTTTCTTTTTATGACCAAGTACTTGATACTACTTTAATGGTCGGAGCAATTCCTCCAAGGTATCAAGAATTAGCACAAGACAATCAAGTTGCTGAAATAGATTTGCTTTTTGCTATGGCAAGAGGACATCAAAAAAATGGGTTTGATGTAACAGCAATGGAAATGACAAAATGGTTTGATACCAACTACCATTATATTGTACCCGAATTTGTAGCGAATCAAAAATTTTCTTGGTTTAGCAAAAAAGTAGTTAATGAGTTTTTAGAAGCAAAAAAAATGGGTTTTACTCCTAAACCTGTTTTGATTGGCTGTGTTTCTTATTTGCTATTGGGAAAAGAAAAAGAAACTGGATTTGATAAAATAGATTTATTACCTAATTTATTGGCTGTTTATATAGAGGTAATAGAAGAATTAATAGCTAATGGAGCAACACATATTCAATTTGATGAACCTTATCTTTCCTTAGATTTAACATCAAAAGAACAGGCTGCCATAACAACAACCTATAATTTAATTGCAAAAAAGTTTCCTCAATTGCACATTATCTTAGCTAATTATTTTGATTGCTATGGTGACAATTTGGGTACTGTATTAGATTTGCCTATTCAGACTTTGCATGTAGATTTGGTGCGTTGTCCCTCTCAACTAGAAGATATTCTGACTACCAATTTTATAAAAACTGAAACCAATCTTTCCTTAGGTATTGTTGATGGCAGAAATATTTGGAAAAATGATTTTCAAAATTCACTGTCTATTATCCAAAAGACTATTGATAAAATTGGTAAAGAAAGAGTTTGGATTGCTCCTTCTTGTTCTTTGATACATTGTCCTTGTGATTTGAGCTTCGAAAACAATGAAAAATCACTAAGACCAGAAGTGAAAAATTGGCTTGCATTTGCCAAACAGAAAATCGAAGAAGTAGTTACACTCAAAGAATTAGCCAATGGCGACAATTTGGAAGTAACCCAAAACAAACTTCAAGAAAATAAAGAGACTAATCAAAAACGTAAAACCTCTACACTAATTCATAATAAAGCTGTAAAAGAGCGTGTAGCTACTATTAAACAAAAAGATACACAGCGAAAATCTGATTTTCAAGTACGAAAGTTAGTCCAAAGAGAATCATTGAAATTACCATTGTTTCCTACCACAACTATTGGCTCATTTCCTCAAACGAGTGAAGTAAGGAGTTGGAGAGCAAAATTTAAAAAGGGCGAACTCACTCAACAACAATATGATGATTTGATAGCCAAAGAAACCGAACAAACTATTCGTTGGCAAGAAGAAACCGAAATTGATGTATTAGTTCATGGAGAATTTGAACGCAATGATATGGTAGAGTATTTTGGTGAACAATTAGAAGGATTTGAGTTTTCACAAAATGGCTGGGTACAGAGTTATGGTTCTCGCTGTGTCAAACCTCCTATTATTTATGGAGATGTATTCCGACCAAATCCCATGACATTACGTTGGACAGCTTATGCACAATCTTTAACTAAAAAATGGGTTAAGGGAATGCTAACAGGTCCTGTTACAATTTTACAATGGAGTTTTGTAAGAAATGACCAACCTAGAAGCCAAACATGTAATCAAATTGCTTTAGCTATCCGAGATGAAGTTGCAGATTTGGAAAAAGCGAATATCAAAATTATTCAGATTGATGAACCTGCTATTCGTGAAGGATTGCCTTTGCGTAAAAAAGATTGGGCAGCCTATTTAGAATGGGCAGTTGGTGCTTTCCGAATTGCATCAAGTGGTGTAGAAAATGATACACAAATTCATACTCACATGTGTTATTCTGAATTTAATGACATCATCCAAAATATTGCTTCTATGGATGCTGATGTAATTACGATAGAATGTAGCCGTTCACAAATGGAATTATTAGATGCTTTTTCAGAGTTTAAGTATCCAAATGAAATTGGACCTGGTGTATATGATATTCACTCGCCTAGAGTTCCTTCAAAAACCGAGATGGTCGCTTTAATGGAAAAAGCAAAAGTATATATTCCAATAGACCAGCTTTGGATAAATCCAGATTGTGGACTCAAAACTCGCCATTGGGAAGAAACCAAAAAAGCCATGACCGAAATGGTAAGTGCTGCTAAAGAATTGCGTACAGCAGTTGAAACAGAAATTTTATAACCCTAAAATTATACAGACAGAAAAGTAATATATTTTTTCTGTCTGTATTTCTTTCAAAAAAATGACACAATACTCACCTAAAACTTGTCCTAGATGTAATATAGAATTTATTTGTAAAACAGATGATATTAGTAATTGTCAGTGTAATCAAGTAACTATTAGCAAAAAAACTATAGATTTTTTGAGTAAAACTCAATTTGATTGCCTTTGTAAAGACTGTTTGATTTACTTAAACACACTTGTAAATAACTCTCAAAATTATTTTTTTCCTGCTAGAGAATCGTTGATAGAAAATGTACATTATTACAAAGAAAATGGCTATTGGGTATTTACTGAACTCTACCATTTATTAAGAAATTCTTGTTGCAAAAGTGGTTGTAGGCATTGTGTTTATGGATTTAAAAAAATAAAATAATGACACAAGAAATAGAAGAAAAAATAAAAGCTGCTCAAACACATATTTTTAAAGCTGTCTTTCCTAATACTACAAATCATTATGATACTTTATTTGGAGGAACAGCCATGTACTTGATGGATGAGGTTGCTTTTATTACAGCTACTCGTTTTACTAGACAAAAAATGGTAACTGTAAGTAGTGATAGAATTGATTTTACACATCCTATTCCTGCAGGTACAATTATAGAACTGATTGGCAAAATCAGTAAAATTGGTAATACCAGTTTGAAAATAAGTGTAGAGATTTATATTGAACAAATGTATTCAGAGACTAGAGAAAAAGCAATAACAGGTGAGTTTACGTTGGTAGCAATAGATGAAAACAAAAAACCAACTCCTATAAACTAAATACACTGTGTTTGCTCTATCTTAAAATTATTTTCATTTCAGAATAGCTTTAGAATTACAAAAAAATTCTAGAGCTATTTTTTTGTGGTACGAAAAACAGTTTCCGAATTCCTATTTACTGTTTTTTTCCTACCTTTGTAACATTTAAATCTCTGTATAAACAACACAGCAAAAATACTCAAAAAACACAAAAAATAACTATGCGTTATTACAATCACATCATCGACACAGTAGGCAATACGCCACTTGTAAAGCTCAACAGCGTAAACAAAGGAATCAAAGGAACAATTTTGGTAAAAGTAGAATACCTTAATCCAGGTAATTCTATGAAAGACCGTATTGGACTAAAAATGATTGAAGATGCTGAAAAAGCAGGACTTCTTAAACCAGGTGGAACTGTCATTGAAGGAACATCTGGAAATACAGGAATGGGACTTGCACTTACAGCCATTGCAAAAGGATATAAGTGTATTTTTACGGTTTCAGATAAGCAATCACAAGAGAAAATTGATATCCTACGTGCTTTGGGTGCAGAAGTTATTGTTTGTCCTACTAATGTTTCTCCTGAAGATCCTCGTTCGTATTATTCGATTGCAAAACGCAAAAATCAAGAAATAGAAAATTCATTTTATCCAAATCAGTACGATAACAAATCAAATCAGCAAGCGCATTATGAAAGCACTGCACCTGAAATTTGGAATGATACAGATGGAAAAATTACGCATTATGTAGCAGGCGTAGGAACAGGTGGTTCTATGTGTGGAACATCAAGATATTTGAAAGAACAAAATCCAAATATTGTTACAGTTGGAGTAGATTCGTATGGTTCTATCTTCAAAAAACTAAAAGAAACTGGTATTTTTGATGAGAAAGAAGTATATCCTTATCTTACAGAAGGAATTGGAGAAGACATTTTGCCAGAAAATGTAAATATGGACTTGATAGACCATTTTGTGAAAGTAACTGATAAAGATAGTGCTATTATGACAAGAAGATTGGCTCGTGAAGAAGGTCTTTTTGTAGGCTGGTCGTGTGGTTCTGCTGTTTTTGGAGCTTTAGAATATGCTAGAGAAAACCTAAAAGAAGAAGATGTAATGGTAATTATTTTGCCTGACCATGGAACTCGTTATTTGGGTAAAATCTACAATGATAATTGGATGAAAGACCACGGATTCTTGGAAAGAGAATTTGCAACAGCTGCCGATATTATTCAAAGCAAAAATGGTCATTCAGAGCTTTTCGTTATCGATGAAGATATGAAAGTAGGAGATGCTGTTAAGATGATGAACAAAGAGGGAATTTCTCAACTTCCTGTAAGTGATGCAACTAAAGAAAATATTGTTGGAAGTCTGGTAGATTCAAAAACACTTGCCAAACTTATTGATAATCCTGCTTTGAAAGACATGCCTGTCAAAGAAATTATGGATAGTCCATTTACTTTTGTCTCCATGAACAATACTGTGGATGTACTTTCTTCACTTATCAATAAAGACAATCCTGCACTTTTGGTTCGTGATGCAAACCAAAATGTACATATCATAACACAACAAGATTTATTAATGGCTTTAGCTAAATAAGAAAGACTTTTTATAAAAAACTAAACCGTAATTCTATTTTTATCAGTAGAATTACGGTTTTTTGTTTAAAAATAAACCTCTCAAAATCAACTAGGTATCAAAATAATTAAACAAAATACTCTGCATGCAAAACAATTTTAGCCAAAAATGCGTATTATAAATTAGCTATGACAAATTAACAATAGAATATTGAATTTGATGACAATCAATTTTTTAAAATTCAAGCCCATTCTATCTCTTCTACATCTAACACACAGTAGAACATTTTTTAAACTTTCAACCTCATTTTTTTGACTATTTAATTTATTATGATTCCTATTTCTTTTGAAAAAATTGCCTCTTTAAAACCTCTTTTTGAAGACCCAAAAAGCAGCGAACAGCAATTACTAAAAAAATATACTGATAATCGTTCTCGTTTTGTTTCTATCAATGGTTCTCTAATTCATTATAGAGAAGAAGGAACAGGCGAACCTTTAATTTTGATTCATGGAGCTTTTTCTTCACTTCATACTTTTGAAGACTGGACAAAAACACTTTCCAAAAAATATAGAGTTATCTCATTAGATTTACCAGGTTTTGGACTTACAGGAGCAATTTCTGAAGAAGATTATTGCTTAGAGAATTATATGAACTACTTAGAAGTATTTATGGATAGATTAGATATTAAGAAATGTTATCTAGGTGGAAATTCTTTAGGAGGTTGGATTGCTTGGGAATATGCCCTCAGACACCAAAAACAAGTAGAAAAATTAGTTTTGATTTCATCAGCAGGATTTATAGATGAGGGAAGCATTCCAGCACCTTTCAAACTTGCCAAACTTCCTATGTTTGGTAAAATATTCAAATATGCACTTCAGAAACCTATTTTTGAGAAATTTGTAAAAGAAGTTTATTGTGATCAATCTTTAATTTGTCAAGAAACTATAGACCGTTATTTTGACTTTTTTACTCGTGATTGTAACATGAAAGCCTTTTTTAATATCATCAATCAAGATTTACACGATAATACCGAACAACTCAAAAATCTTTATACACCAACACTTATTATTTGGGGAAAAGATGATGCTTGGCTGCCTGCTGAAAATGCTCGTCGTTTTAGAGACTTATTACCCAACAACAGAATGTTGATTTATGAGGGTGTAGGACACGTTCCGATGGAAGAAGCTCCTCAAAAAACGGTTAAAGCAGTTTCTAAATTTTTGAGAGAAGATTTTTAAAAATAAAACCTTAATAGTTGATTTAATCCATTACTTTTTTGATTTTTCAAAATGGTAATGGATTTTTTTTGTACTTTTGCGTATTTGAATCTCATGAAATCTTAATCATCGTACAAACTCACAAAAGAACGAAGTTATTTTTATGGAAAATCACAAAAAAGCAGTCTTACTTCTTGCAGACGGAACAAAATATGAAGGTATCGCTATTGGAAAAATAGGCACAACAGGTGGCGAAATCTGTTTTAATACAGGAATGACAGGCTATCAAGAAATTTATACCGACCCTTCTTATTTTGGACAAATTGTAATCAATACAAGTTCTCATATCGGTAATTATGGAACAATAGATGTAGAAAATGAATCTGCAAGTGTCAAAATAAATGGTCTTGTAGTTCGTAATTTTTCAGACATTCATTCTCGTTCTACGGCTGATAGTTCACTTCAAAATTACTTAGAAAAAGCTAATATTACAGGAATTGCAGAAGTTGATACTCGTGCTTTGGTACGTCATATTCGTGATAAAGGCGCAATGAATGCTATTATTTCGTCAGAAGATTTGACACAAGAAGAACTTCAAAAAAGACTTTCAGAAGTACCTGATATGAATGGATTAGAACTTTCTTCTAAAGTTACGACAAAAGAAACGTATACAGTCGGCAATGAAAATTCAGAAATACGAGTTGCTGTTTTAGATTTTGGAATCAAAACAAATATATTGAGAAGTTTAGCGCAAAGAGGTGTTTTTTGTAAAGTATTTCCTGCTAAAACTTCTGTAAAAGAACTTTTAGAGTTTAATTCAACAGGCTTTTTCCTTTCTAATGGTCCTGGTGATCCTGCTGCAATGGATTATGCTGTCAAGACAACAAAAGAACTTTTAGAACTTGACAAACCAATTTTTGGAATTTGTTTAGGGCATCAAATTTTAGCTCTTGCTGGTGGGCTTTCTACTTACAAAATGTTTAACGGACATAGAGGACTAAATCACCCAGTTAAGAATTTAGAATTAGGAAATTGTGAAATCACTTCTCAAAATCACGGTTTTGGTGTGGACAGAGAATTATTAAACCAACAAAACGAAATTGTAGAGACACACAAAAACTTGAATGATAAAAGTGTGGCAGGAATTCGTTTTAAAAACAAAAAAGCCTTTTCAGTTCAATATCACCCAGAGTCTTCTCCTGGACCTCACGATTCTCGTTATCTTTTTGACCAATTTGTTGAGATGATGCAGAAGGAAAAAGTGATGGCTTAAATTATATTGTATTTGTAGGGAAAAGGCTTGCCTTTTCCCTTATTCAATTAATTATGTGCAAAATGTAATTAGGAACTTAAAATGAACAAAAACCTAGAAACTAAAAGGTTACTTCTTATTGCTTCTAATCAAAATCTATTAGAATCTGCTATTGAAGGAGACAAAAAATTATCACAACAATTGGGTGTCATCGTTCCTGAAAATTGGACAGAGTTTGGTTTAGATCCCCTACAATATGCTTTAGATAAAATCAAATCTTCAAAAGAGGAATTGGGTTGGTGGAACTATTTTGTAATTCATAAATCTGATAATAAACTTATTGGAAATTGTGGATATAGTGGGCAACCTACTGAAGAGGGAATCGTTGAAATTGGATATGAAATTAAATCAGAATACAGAAATAAAGGACTTGCAACAGAATTAGCAAACACTCTTATCGATAATGCTTTTAGTTTTGAACACGTAAATTCTATTCAAGCGCATACATTAGGGCAAGAAAACCCTTCGACAAAAGTCTTATCAAAGTGTAACTTTCAGAAAATTGAGGAATTAGAAGATGAAGCCGAAGGAATTATTTGGAAATGGAAACTACAACGAACATAAAACTGCTTTTTTAAGCTAAACAATAGCAAAATAAAATGCTTGTCAGAATATAATTCTCTGACAAGCATTTTTGATTTATAACTTAGCCTAATTTTTAATGTTTATGAGAAGGTTCATATATCAATCGAATAAAAGAACTTAACCTTTCATTTTGTTTTTCAATTGGAATACCAGCCACAATTCCGACAATCAGATTATCAGCCAAACTGATACGCATTTGAGGACGCAGTGTAATGTATGAATTCTGGTTTTTAAAAACTTGATTGGTTTCTAATCCTATAAAATTTCTAGTGCTTGGAATCATGTAATGAAAACTAAAATTATTTTGATAAGAAAAATCAATATTTCCTCCTTCAAAATGATGCGTAAATTTACTCCCTGTATAAAGTAAGGTATGAAAATTATTCCCCCAACGTTTGGCTATCACAAAAAAAGGATTTGAAACATTACCTTGAAGAATATTATTACTCGTTATTGCATTCAAATCAGTAAATTCAATTTCATTGAGATAACCTAATGCCATAGATGTTTTGAGTTTTTCAGAAACAAAAAACGACCATTGAACAGCTGTTTTTAGGCTTTCTACACGGTGCGAAGGAGGACGAATATCATCTGTTTGAGGATTATTTCTAAAAGAAAAAGTCAATGGTATTTCAATTTCAAAACCTAAACGATTAATAGGTGCAAATTCATACTCTACAAGCAATTCATATTCATCATAGTCAAGTTTGTCTGTCAGTCCTAAGCCTATATTCCATTCTTTCTCGCCTTTTCTAGCTCCCAAATCTCTTATTAGGTCAATATATAAAGGTTCGGCATGCAAAACTTTGTCAGGTGTTTTGTCGTTTTCGACTTCTTCAATATAAAGACTATCTATAATTTGAGATAAGCTATCTTGAGCTTGTGTCTGACTTTGAGTTGAAAATGAAATAAAAAGG
This sequence comes from Bernardetia sp. Wsw4-3y2, assembly GCF_037126295.1. Classification (NCBI taxonomy): domain Bacteria; kingdom Pseudomonadati; phylum Bacteroidota; class Cytophagia; order Cytophagales; family Bernardetiaceae; genus Bernardetia; species Bernardetia sp. Wsw4-3y2. The sequence goes on from NZ_CP147017.1 coordinate 3,375,263, forward strand.
CATAGATACACAAATGAAAATCTTAAAAAGAGTGTCATGATTTTTTAATTTAGTTTAATAATAAAAATAGAAAAGAGATTTCATTTATTTTAAATGAAAAAAGATATTCTAAGAAAAAATTAAACTAAGCTTTTGGAGGAGGTGGTAAAATATCTTGACTTATTTCTCTGATTTGCAACTTATACAATACAAAATTAGAAGAAGTGTATAGGTTCTCAAAAAAAGAAAATTTGAGTAGAAAAGAATGAGTAATCCAATCTACTTTTTTTGAAAAAGACTCAGTTTGTGAATCAGCTTCTTCAGTATCAGGAAAAAAGTCATTTTGCTCTAAGACTGTTTCTATTACAAGTTCTAGAATACTTTCTATCTCATCTTGTTCACTCTCCCAATTAGTATTCTGATTTTGGGTAAGGTAAGTTGATGAGTTATAGGAAGGCATGTCCAAACTAAAGTTTAAGATATGCAAAGCCAAAAAAAATGTAATAATACGTATACTGGTACTCATAACTAAGGAAGGATACTATTTTCAATTACAAAATTACAAAAATAGCACTTATAAATAAAAAAAGTAGCTAAAGAAAAATCAACTCTATGATATTTTACTTTTCTGATACAGAATTCTGACTTGTATAGATTTTTTCCAAAAAAAGTCAAAGAAATTTCATTAAAGGTTATGGTATGGCATTACAAATTTTTATCTTTGTAGTCCTACAAAAAAATAATTTACCATTTAGGTTACCATTAAATACTGATACGATATGAAGTTTATTGTTTCGTCGGCTGCGCTGCTCAAACAACTCAATTCGCTGAAAGGACTTGTTCCTAGCAATCCTGTTATTCCAATTTTAGAAAACTTTTTATTTGAGATTAGTGATGGTCTTTTGCGTGTAACGGCTTCCGATTTACAAAATGCAATGACTTTAGAAACGGCTGTTGAAACAGATGAAAAAGCAAATGTAGCTGTTCCTGCTCGTATGCTCTTAGATACACTTCGCAACTTGCCTGAACAACCAATCACTTTTACGATTGATACAGAATCTCATGGCATCGAAATTTTGTCAGATAATGGGCGATATACTTTAGCTGGAGAAGATGCTGGCGATTTTCCTCGTCCTGCTGAACCAAAAAATACGACCAACTTAATGTTTTCGTCTGATGTTATTTCAAGTGCTATTTCGTATGCCCTTTTCGCTGTTAGTTCAGATGAAATGAAACCTGCTATGAATGGTATTTTTGTTAATTTATCAGATGGAAAAACAAATTTTGTAGCGACAGATTCACACCGTTTGGTGCGTTATCGTTATGAAGGAACAGAAGGAAATAGTAATTCTTCAATTATTATCCCTGGAAAAGCATTTGAGCAACTCAAAAATGCCTTACCTTCTTCTCCTCAAGAAATTCAGTTGGAATTTAATGATACAAATGTATTTTTCAATTTTGGCAATATCAAAATGGTAAGTCGTTTGATTGATGAGCGTTTCCCTGATTATGAAAACGTAATTCCGACAAGTAACGACAAAAATTTAAATATTGACCGTCAGCAGCTTTTGAGTTCTTTGAAGCGTATTTCTATCTATGCTAACAAAACATCTCAACAGATTCGTTTCAAATTAGAAAATAACAACTTGCTTATTTCAGCAGAAGATGTTGATTTTTCAAATGAAGCAAAAGAAAATTTACCTTGTGATTATGATGGTGATTCTTTAGAAATTGGTTTTAATGGCAAATTCTTGATGGAAATGTTATCTAATTTAAATTGTGATACTGTTCATTTTGAGTTTTCTGAGCCAAATCGTGCAGCTTTGATGTACCCACACGAAGCAAACGAAGAGGATGTATTAATGCTCGTTATGCCAGTAATGCTTAATAATTATTATTAATAATTGCTTATTGTCGTTGGTGAGTACAGCAACAAGGGTAAGTGTATATATATCACAGACTTCCTAGTTTGTAAAATAAATAGTATTTTCTCAAAAATCCTTTATAAATTTAGATTTATAAAGGATTTTTTTGTTATTAGTTCTAAAAGTGGTCGTGAAAAAAAACTTCCTTTTATTTTCCATAACTAAAGTTATGGGTTTTGTTCTTCGTACTTTAATTGATTTCTATTCCTAATACACTAATTTTAAAATTATAAATGATTGATATTCAAGCACTCAAGGTCATTTATCATTCACAATTAATAATTTACGATTCCTTATATGCTTTCTCCTGTCATTTTATTCGTTTATAAGCGTTCCAATCATACTAGGCAAGTCTTGGAGGCTTTGGCAGTGTGTCAAAACTCAAAAGATACTCCTCTTATTATTTATTCAGATGGAGCAAAACCAAATGTTACTTCAAAAGACAAAGAAGAAATTGAACAAACGAGGCAAGTTTTGAGAGATTTCAAAGAACAAAAAGAAAGTGATTTTCTGAGTATAGAAATTTATGAAGCTCAATCAAATAAAGGTTTAGCCAAATCAGTAAAAGAAGGAATTACTAAACAAATCAATAAATATGAAAAAATAATTGTTTTGGAAGATGATATTGTTCCACAAAAAGGCTTTTTAAAATATATGAATGATGCCTTAGAAAAATATGAAAATGAAGATAAAATTTGGGGAATTTCTGCTTCTGCTTTTCCTTTAGATAATGAAAAAATGGTACAACAACAAACCTTTTTTCTTCCTGTAAATAGCTCTTGGGGTTGGGCTACTTGGAAAAGAACTTGGGATAAAATAGATTTTGATATTGAGAGTATTTTTCAAAAATTTAGTCAAAACTCAGTTACACCAAAAGAATATAACTTTGGTAGTTATTATTATTATCAGATTTTGGAAGCTCAAAAAGAGAATAAAATAGATTCTTGGGCAGTTTTTTTTATGTCAACTATGTTTTTAGAAAAAGGTTGGTTCTTATTTCCTAAAAAATCATTAGCTCAAAATACAGGTTTTGATGCAACAGGAACACACTGTACTGAAGAAGATTTGTTTTTTAATACTGCTGTTACAGATTTTGTAGAAGTAAATGAAATTCCATTTTTTATTGAAAATGAAGGAAAAAAACAAACTGAAAAAGCATTTCAAAAGCAGTTTGGAAAACCTTCTATTTTTAAAAGAATTCAGAATAAACTAAATCCTAATTCGCCTTATTTTATTTTAAAATAAAATTTCACTAACTATTTGTGCTTTGTCAGGTTGCTTTACTAAATGATTTCTTTTCCATCGTATGTTTTTTTTATTTTATGTTCAAAAGACCTTATCAGTATGTTCGTAAGACCTATTTAGCTCTTACAAATAGCATTATTTTTCTACCTTCTTTGATGGCTATTTTTTCGGTAGGACTTTCTATATTTATGATGACTTTTGAAAATTCTGAACTAAGTAAAGAAGCTAAAGAAGTTCTGAAATTTGCTTTAGTAACAGGTGCGGACAATGCTCGTTTTGTACTCAATGCCTTTATTGGAGGGATTATTTCATTGATGGTCTTTAATTTTTCAATGGTAATGGTTGTTCTAAATCAGGCAGCAACAGCTTTTTCTCCTCGTGTTGTTCCAGGGGTTTTGACAAACAAATCTTACCAAATTGTATTGGGAACATATCTAGCAACAATTCTGTACTGCCTTTTGCTTATCGTAAATATAGGAAAAACTGAAGAAGGAATTTATATTCCCCAGCTAAGCATTTTTGTAGGAATGTGTTTTGGGGTTTTATCTCTTGTTCTGTTCATCTATTTTATTCATTCAATTTCTCGTTCAGTACAGGTAGATAATATTATTTTGATGGTTTATAATAAGACATTTAATGAGTTAGAATCAAAGAAAGTAAGTAATTATCAAGACTATCAAACCGTTTTTGATAAAGTGTCAGACTGGCATACCATTATTAGTAATCAGAGTGGCTATTTTAGAGAATGCAATAGAGAAAAAATAGTTAAGTTGGCTAAAAAATATGATATTGAGTTATTTATCAACTTAGAAGAAGGTTCATTTCTTGTTATCGGAACTCCTTTATTGAAGGTAAATAAAGAAATTGGATTAGAAGCAATGAATGAAATTTTGGAAGAGTTTGTTTTTTATGATAATGAATATATTCAAGACAATTATGTTTATGGAATCAAACAATTAAGTGAAATAGCAACAAAAGCATTAAGTCCAGGGATAAATGACCCTGAAACAGCTATCCGTACAATTAATTATATGACTTTGATTTTTATAGAAAAAGCCCTGCGTGAAGGAGTATATTGTTACACAGATAAAGAAGGAACTCAACGACTTTGGGAAGAAACTTATTCTCTTTATAATTTGATGTATCGCTATATATCTCCTATTCTTTATTATGGAAAAGCTGATGTCATGGTAATGGATAGACTTTTTGCTATGATAGAATGTTTGCTTTCAGCTGAAAGAATCAAAGGTAAATTAGATATTGCTAAAATTAATTCACTTCTTTTAGAATTTCATTTTACTATCAAAGGGAATATAGAAGGAGAGCAAAAAAATTACCTCAACAAAACACTTATACGTATCAATTTACTCTTAAGCTCAAGTGGTTTTCAAGTTCCTTTTTTTGAGTGAAAGCTATATACAAAAAAGTCATTCCCTCTTTTTTCAAAGAAGAAATGACTTTTTAAGTTTTGTAGCGTACATTTCAAAAGAGAATGCTAAAAATACGCTGCAAGTTTTTAAGGAAATGATTCTTACATCATTCCACCCATGCCACCCATACCAGGAGCAGAAGGCATAGCTTCTTTCTCTTCTGGATCGTCTGCAATTACACACTCAGTAGTGAGTAAAAGAGAAGCAATAGAAGCAGCATTTTCAAGAGCTAAACGAGAAACTTTAGTTGGGTCAAGAACACCAGCAGCTACTAAGTTTTCGTATTTATCTTCACGAGCATTGTAACCAAAATCGCCTTTTCCTTCTCTTACTTTCTGTACAATTACAGAGCCTTCAAGACCTGCATTCGAAACGATAGTACGAAGAGGAGCTTCAAGAGCTTGACGGATAATATTTACACCTGTTTCTTGGTCTTGGTTTTCGATGCCATTTTTACCAACAACAAAGTCATTCAAAGAATCCAAAGAACGGATAAATGCTACACCACCACCAGGTACTACACCTTCTTGTACGGCTGCACGAGTTGCGTGTAATGCGTCATCTACTCTGTCTTTTTTCTCTTTCATTTCTACTTCTGTAGCTGCACCGATATAAAGGATTGCAACACCACCAGCTAATTTAGCCAAACGCTCTTGCAATTTCTCACGGTCATAATCAGAAGTTGTTTTCTCAATTTGAGATTTGATTTCGTTGATACGACGTTTGATATTATCGCTTTCGCCAGCACCATTGATAATTGTAGTATTGTCTTTGTCGATAGTGATTTTTTCAGCACGTCCTAAGTAAGACACTTCAGCACTTTCTAATTTGTAACCACGCTCTTCGCTGATAAGTGTACCACCTGTAAGAGTAGCAATATCTTCCAACATAGCTTTACGACGGTCACCAAAACCTGGAGCTTTAACAGCAGCAATACGGAGAGCACCACGAATTTTGTTTACTACCAAAGTAGCCAATGCTTCGCCATCAACATCTTCTGAAATGATAACCAAAGGTTTACCACTTTGAGCAACTTGTTCCAAAATAGGAAGAAGTTCTTTCATAGAAGAGATTTTTTTGTCATAAATTAGAATATAAGCATCTTCTAATTCAACTTCCATTGTTTCTGTATTAGTAACAAAATAAGGAGACAAATAACCACGGTCAAACTGCATACCTTCAACAGTTTTTACTTCTGTTTCAGTACCACGAGCTTCTTCTACTGTGATTACACCATCTTTACCCACTTTATCCATAGCATCAGCAATCATTTTACCGATTTCCATGTCATTGTTTGCAGAGATTGCACCTACTTGAGCAACTTCTGAAGACGATTTGATTGGATTAGATTGAGATTTCAAACTCTCAACTACTTTAATTACAGCTTTGTCCATACCACGTTTCAAATCCATTGGATTTGCACCAGCAGCAACATTTTTGATACCTGCATTAAAGATAGCTTGAGCCAAAACAGTTGCAGTTGTAGTACCATCACCAGCCATATCAGCCGTTTTTGAAGCTACTTCTTTTACAAGCTGTGCACCCATATTTTCGATAGGGTCTTTCAAATCAATTTCTTTGGCAACTGTTACACCATCTTTAGTAACTGAAGGTGCGCCAAATTTTTTGTCTATAACTACATTACGACCTTTAGGTCCTAAAGTTGTTTTTACTGCGTTTGCCAAAGCATCAACGCCTTTTTTAAGTCTTTCACGAGCTACTGTATCGAATACTACTATCTTAGCCATAATATTTTGAATGTTTTTTTTGTTCTATTAAAATTTTTTGTAGAAATGTGTTTTTATGAAATTGAATAGATAGAATTTGATTACATCAAATTGCTACTTGTCTAAAAAATAAATCCATAAAAAAATCTAACATTTTTGTTTGCCGTTGTTGGTGTCTCCACCAATGACTTATTGTTTAATTAAACAACTGCATAAATGTCAGATTCACGCATGATAAGGTAATCTTGTCCTTCTACATTGATTTCTGTACCTGAATATTTACCATAAAGAACGTTATCACCTACCTTTACAGTAATTGGTTCGTCTTTTTTACCATTTCCTATTGCGATTACTTTTCCACGTTGTGGTTTTTCTTTTGCCGAATCAGGAATGATGATTCCACTTGCCGTTTTTTCTTCTGCTGCATCAGGAGCAACCAATACACGGTCTGCTAAAGGACGAATATTTACATCAGCCATAGTTGTCTAGTTTATTTAATAGTGAATGAATACATAATTTTTATGTCATCACGCTTATCTTATTAAACTCTATTTTGAGTTTGTTTGATTTTGTATGTGACACTTTCGTTGTAGTCTTTACATACAATATGCCAATACCAAAAATGATTTTTTGAGTGTAAATTTTGTCTTTTTGTGTCGTTTTGATTTTAGTTTTACTGCCATTTTGTCGGTTTGTTTTCAATGTTTAGTATGTCATTTTTGCTTGGCTGATATTTCTTGTGGAAGTCGTCGGTGTTCTTAACATAGCCGTAAGGCTATTGAGAAATTTTGATTTTTACTCCGTTAGGAGTAGATAAAAACAGAAAAGTTAAAAATCATTTACTCCGTAGGAGTTGTATATTGGTCGCATTTTGTATTAAAAATCTTGAAGCCCTACCAATATGTAGTTCCTAACAGAACAGAAAGACAAATAAATTTTTTACCTTACCACAAAAATCATCAGACAACTATTTCTTTTACTCTGTTTCAAGATAAATAAGCAAAGGTATTGTTCTAGTTAGAAAATAAAGTAGTGTCATGTGTGATTACAACTTTCTGTAAATCAGTTGATTAATGAATTTGATGTTCATTAAGTTTGTTTTTTTTTAGATTTTTCCTATCCTTTTTAACATTTTTGCGTATAACAACATACATACAAGATGTATAAACCTCTTTAAATAGTTCTATCTTTATTATCATTCATCTATTAAATTTTAACTACTTTGATGTGATACAAACTTAATTTTTGTATGCCATTATTCTCAAAAAAACTATGTGGAAAAGAATCAGCAGAATTTTGCAAGCCAATGAAGAACATGCTCGTATAGAGCAAGAAAAAGCAGAAAGAGGAGATGCAAGTCAAATCTTTAAATTGGCAATTGTGCAAATTGAACAAGCTATCCAAAAAAATAGTGTCATTTGGGAAAACGTAAGAAAAAATAAAGAAGAATTATATCAAAAAATAGAACAGATAAAATATGCCATTCAGCAAGAAGAAACGGCTTTGCAGTATGCTCTAAGAAGTAAAAATAAATCACTTGCTAGTTCGCATATTCTTCAAAAAGAAAATCTAGAAAAACAAAAGAGAGAATTCGAAACACTTTATAATAATGTGTTACAGACTTGGCAGCAAATGCAACTTCAAAAGCAAAAGCTGACTTTACAACTACAAGAACTAAAAACAAAAGAAGTTTTACTCATCAACAAACTTCAAAACGCAAAAAATCAACGAGAACTACAATTAGTGCTTAATGATTTAGAGATTTCTAATGAAATAGATTTATTTGAAGATAAAGTAAATCAGGCACAAATTGAAGTGGATTTGGTAGATGGTGTTTTGGATATCGAAAATCAAATTGATGGACTAGAAGCTAATTCTTTACAAGATATAGATGAAAAAATAAATAAGAAATTCGAAAACTATCAACAACAAGAACAAGAGAAAATTCAAGAAAAACAGAGAAAAAGAATTGAACAGCTTTTTAGTAGAAACGAAAATAAAACGCAGCAGCAAAAGCAAAATGAGAAAAAACAGTTAGAAGAAAAACGAAAGAATCTTTTAGAACAGTTCAAGACAACACATACAAAAACAGTAAATAATACAGAAAATAAAAACCTAGAAGACGAAATTAAGGCACATTTTGAGAAGGAAAATAAAGCAACAGAAAACAAATCAGATATTCTAAATAACTTTTTTTCTCAAAGTAAAAACGTAGAAAATGATTCTACCAAAGATGTCAAAAAATCAGTTATAAATGATTTTTTTGAAAAGGATGAGAAAGTAGAAAAAAAGAAAGAAATGCCTAAACAAGAATCAAAAAAAACACAAGAACAACTCAGTAAAGAAGAACAAATGAAAAAATTTTTTGGTAAATAATTATCTATTCAGTTGAAAAACGGTAATAATAGAAAAATATTTACTATGTTTTAACAACGTACAATCTAAATTTATTTATTCAATTTCACACTTAAAATAACTCAAAAAATGGCAATTTCGCTAAAAAAAGGAGGACGTTTCAACCTCTCTAAAAACGAACCTAGTTTAGAAAAAGTAATGGTCGGACTTGGCTGGGAAATGAAGTCAGGTGTAAAATTAGACCTTGATGTATCTGTTTTTATGGTAGGAGCTTCTGGTAAAGTGCCTGCTGACGAATATTTTGTTTTTTACAATAACCTCAAATCGCCAGATGGTTCTATTCAGCACACAGGCGATAACCGAACTGGTGATGGTGAGGGTGATGACGAAATGGTTTTGGCAAACTTGCCTCTTGTTTCATCAGATGTAAATGAACTTATTTTTGTGGCTTCTATTCATGAAGCTGCTGCTCGTCGTCATAATTATGGAATGTTGAAAGATGCTTATATCAGAATTGTTGATGTGAGTTCGGATAGAGAAATTTTACGTTATGATTTAGATGAAGAATTTTCTTCAAATACAGATGTAGAGTTTGGAAGATTAGTTAGAGAAAACGGAGAATGGTCGTTTATAGCTTCTGGAGTAGGTGAAAATGGAGGTTTACAGGCATTTTTAGACAAATACGCTTAAATAAATTTAGAAGTCAGAAATTAGATTTTAGAATTAATGACAAATTTCTAATTTCATTCTGACTTCTAAAATCTAACTTTATATCATTGCATTTAATTCTAAATTCATAATTCTAAAATCTAAATTTATATATGAGTATTTCATTAAATAAAAAAACAGGTATTAATCTCAAAAAAGGAAGTTCTATTTCTTTAGAAAAAGCTGGTAAAACCTATGACCGAATTTGTATTGGTGTAAACTGGGGAATGATAAAAACAAAACAACTTTTTGGTTTGGTTTCTAGCAATGAAAGTGTAGATTTGGATGGAAGTGTTGCCATTTTTGATAAAGACGGAAACCGAATTGATTTAGTTTATTATTCTTCACTTGTTTCTAAAGATAAAGCTATCGTTCATAGTGGCGATGATAGAGAAGGTGATAGCAAAACAGATGATTTTGACAATGAAATCATTGAAATCGAACTCAACAAAATTAATGTAGAAGCAACCCAACTTATCTTCTTTTTAAACTCATACAAAGGACAAGATTTTGCAGAAATTCCTTATTCTAAGATTCGAATTTTTGAAGGAAATAGAAGAGAAGTAAGAGAAGTTTTAGCTACATTTAATCTGTCATCTGAACCAAAATTTGCAGGGCATACCTCAATGGTTATGGGAAAAATGATACGACATGCTTCTGGAAAATGGGAGTTTAAAGCCATTGGAGAAGCTATTGCTGCACCTCAGATGAGCCAAACATTAGATATTATTGCTGATGAATATTTATAAAACCAATTTAGAGTTCTGAATTTAGAAGGTAGAACTAATTTCAATACCCTTCAATTTAGAATTCTAAATTCATACTTCTAAAATCTAAATTTATTAAAATATGTCAATCAAACTCACAAAAGGAAGTACACTTAATTTAACAAAAAAAGAACCTAGCTTAGAAAAAATAATGATAGGATTAGGCTGGGATATGAAAACATCTAACAAACTAGATTTGGATGTATCTATGTTTATGATTGGAAAAAATGGAAAACTTATTTCGGATGAATATTTAGTTTTTTATAATAATTTGAAATCTCCTGATGGCTCTGCTCAACATTTGGGCGACAATCGAACAGGCGACGGCGATGGAGATGATGAAATGATTTTGGTCAATCTTGCTACCATAAATCCTGAAGTAACAGAACTTATTTTGGCTGTCACTATTCACGAAGCTGCGACCCGTCGTCATCATTTTGGACTTTTAAAGGATGCTTATATTCGTATTGTAGATGTCAAAACGGATAGACAAATACTGATTTATGACCTAGACGAAGAATTTCCAAATGATACTGATGTAGAGTTTGGAAGACTTGTAAAACAAAATAATGAATGGTCTTTTGTAGCTTCTGGAATAGGAAGCAAAGAAGGTTTGCAAGGCTATGTAGATAAATATGCTTAGAGCAAGTTTAGAAATAATGTCTTTTAGTTTATGTCTGTTTCGTCGGTGAGATACCGACAACAGCAAGATTTTTATTAATCACAAAACAGCTTCAGTAAGTTTTTACTTCAAGCTGTTTTTTTATATCAAAATGCCGTTGTTGGTGTTTTAGCGACAGCGACACCAACAACCACAAAAAGACTAAAAATAGACTATATTGTTTTTGTAAATTTGTTCCAACTTTTTTTGTTATAATAAAAGACCAATAGCAAAATTCACTATCTTTGAATCGGGTCATAACAAATTGTTGTTACTTTTTTTAATTGAACAGGGTTTTAACCCTGTTTATGCGAAGGAGCAGCGTAGCTAATTTATTATGCACTTTGAATCTATATTAAAAAAAAGAATTTTCCGATATATATAGAGCTATACACAGAATGGATAATACTACTTATTTCGCACAATTTACAGATAACACCTATTTCAATGCGTATTTTTTAGAATACGAAATGAAGAATTATTTTGATAGAGACTATAAAAAAGACTGCCAAAAAGCATTTGAAAATATAAAAATTCTTTACAACAAATTAAATATTGTAGAGCTTTCAGAAGCACAACTGGAAGACAAATTTGTAAAAGCGATTTTGATAGAAATTGGATATGGTTATACCTATCAAATCACAAAAAAAGTATTTGGAAAAATTCATAAACCTGATTTTGCCCTTTTTGAAAGTGAGGAAGTAGAACGAATAAGTGGAGGAAAAGACAAATCTAGTATAGAAAATATTTTGGCTTTATGTGAATCTAAAGCCTATAAAGTGAATTTGGATAACAGAGAAACAACAACTAAAAATCCACATTTTCAGCTTCTGCGTTATCAATCTGATTTGAGAATCAATTATGGGTTTCTTACAAATGGACAAAAATGGCGTTTTTATGATATTACAAATCCAAAACAAGACAAAATTTATTTCGAAATTGACTTAGAATGGATTATTCAGAATGACGATTACAGAGCTTTTGAGTATTTTTATTATAATTTTCACAAAGAACAAATACTCAAACTTTACAACAAAGAAAGAGGAATTGCTACAAAAGAAAAAACATTTTCAGAGCTAAATCAAGAATACATCTTGGAAGTAGAAAAAGACCTCAAAGAGCTTATCTATGGTAAAGATTCTATTATTGAAATGATTGGACAGCGACTTTTTGCTCGTTATGGCAATGAGTATTCTATCAAAGAAATTTATGCTAACTCTCTCACTTTTGGATTTCGTCTTTTATTTGTAGCTTATTTTGAAGGGCAGTTTCGAAATCCTGTCTTTGGTATGGAGGCAGTAGATGAGTTTCACCCTCTACGAAATTTATTAGCGTTTGTCAAAATGGATAAACACTTGCCTGAAAAGCACAATGGTTGGAATATGATGAAACACTTTTTTGATTATCTCAATTATGGAAATATCGATCTGGAAATGCCTCTTCTAAATGGTGGTTTGTTTGCAGAACATAAAGCTCCACTACTCAAACTTCCTTTGGTACTGAGCAATAAAGATATAGAACAAATTCTGACTTTACTTTTGTATCATAAAGGCGATGAATTGTTTCAAGCATATAGAGATTACAAAACGCTTTCGGTTACACATTTAGGAAATATTTATGAAGGGCTTTTAGAATCCGAATTTAGACAGGCGTTTGAAGGAACATATTACCTTACTTTTTTAGATGGCAAAACAGAAAAAGAAGGCTATTTTGATAGTTATGATTATCAAGAAAAAAAGAAAAATAAGAAAATTACGATTTTGGAAGAGCGTTTTTATAAAAACGATGAACTCTATCTTTCCAATCAGTCTGGAAACCGAAAAACGACAGCTTCTTATTATACGCCACAAGATATTACACATTTTATGGCTGAAGAATCTATCCAAAAATTACTAAAAGAAAATGAAGAAAAAAAGAAAAGTATTTTAGATTTGCGTTTGATGGATAACGCTTGTGGAAGTGGACATTTTTTGATTGCTTCTTTAGATGTTCTGACCAGTGAAGCACTCAAACGAATAGAAAATGGAACAGATAAAAAACTAGAACAAACCATAGAAACTGAGAAAGTAACTATTCTCCAAACACTTTCTCAGCTCAATCCAATTGAATATCACCAAATAGACGAACTCAGAATTTTGAAAAGAATACTGCTCAAAAAAATCATTTTTGGAGTAGATTTGAATGAGTTTGCTATCGAACTTACTCGCCTTTCACTTTGGCTAGATACATTTATTTTGGGAACACCTCTTAGTTTTATTGAGCATCATATCAAGAAAGGAAATGCGCTTGTTGGAGCAAGAAAAGAAGAATTATATAAAAGTTTGCAGACTGACAATAATCTGTTTGCAGACTCTTTTAAAAACAAAGTAGCCAAAATTATTGAAGATTTATCGCAGCTTTCTAATCTAAAAGATACGACAGCCGAAGAAATAGCACAATCCAAAGCAATTTATAAAAAGCTAGAACCTTCTTTGCAACAGCTCAATTTGGCTATGAATTTTCATACCTACAAGCGTTTTGTTCCTTTCATTTTTGAGAGTAAAGCCGAAGCACAAAAAGAATTGGATTTGCTAAATGCCACTTTGACTGATTTTGAAGAAAAAATATTCAATAAAAAGAATGCTGATTTAGTAGAACGCATCGAAAAAACAGCCGAAAAATTTAGTTTCTTCAATTATGAAATTAGTTTTGCCGAAGTGTTCCAAAATGGACATAGAGGTTTTGATTTGATTATCGGAAATCCACCTTGGGACAAAACAAAATTTAGTGATGCTGATTTTTTCTCTATGTGGAGAAGTTCGTACAGAACAATGAAAAACAAAGAAAAGGCAGCCACTCGCCAAAATGTTTTGGATTATAAAGGAATTCAGAACGAATACGATACAAAAAAGGATTTTGTAGTTTTTGCAAATGAATATTATAAAAATTATTATCCTCATAATGCAGGTGTGGGAGATAATAATTTATTTCGTTTTTTCATCGAACAAAATCTAGGTTTGCTAACCAAAGACGGAACACTGACTTATATTACTCCGTCAGCTTGGATTTATGAAGACTCTTCTATCAATATCAGAAAGCATATTTTTGAAAACTATCAATTAGAATTTTTCTATCAATTTGAAAATAAAAAAGCCATTTTTCCTGACGTTCATCGTAGTTACAAATTTGCTGTTTTTCAGATTACGCAATTAGATAAAAGTAAAGAAAAACGAAAAACTTTGCCTGTTCGTTTTATGCAAACGGATACAGAAATTCTCTACAAAACAGAAACTTACGATGGCAGAAAAGGAATTTTAGAATATCCGTACGAAGATATTTATACGCTTTCATCATTGCATCACGCTCTTTTCGAAATCAAAGACCAAAAAGATTTGGACATTATTCGAAATGCCTATAAGCGTTTTGATGTAATAAATCCAGATTATATTGATTTTAGAAATGAACTTCATATGACAAGTGATAGGGATTTGTTTCAAGAACAAAAGGACGAAATGATTTTGTATGAAGGAAAAATGATTCATCAATACACCAATAATTTAGCGCAGCCCAATTATTGGATAAAGAAAGACGAGTTTGAAGCAAAACTTATCAAAACAGAAGTCAATAGACTGATAAAAGATATTTATGAGTTTATTCCAGTAGAAAAACAGAGCGTAGGAAGTGCAAACAAAACGAGTAATAAATCTAGTAAGAAAAGCAGTGTTTTGAAGTTCTTAGGATTGAATGAAGAAGAAGAATTAGAACAGTTTGTAGTTTTTGATAAAGATTTTCCTAGATTAATGTATAGGGGAATAGCTAGAAATACAGATTCAAGAACTTTGATTACAGGAATTATTCCATCAAATCATACTTTTGGGCACTCTATGTTTGGTCATATCGCAAAAAAGTATGCTTTTAAAAATGAAAAAGTAGTAATTGATGAAATTCCTTTAGAGCGAGTTTTATTTGTTCAAGCTATTCTGAATAGTCTAATTGTTGATTTTATAATTCGTTTTATGGTTGATATTAATGTGGTAAAATCAATTTTAATGCGTCTTCCTATTCCACAGCCAAGTGATGCCGAGCTTTCAGAAAATAAAACCTATCAAACACTTATCAAAAATGCGCTTTTATTGAATCTTTCGAATACTACAAACTTAGAAGAGCTAAAAGATAAAGTAAATTTTGAAGTCAAAAAAACAGAAATTCCAACTACTCAAAAACAAAAAGATAAGCTACAAGCTGAAAATGATTTACTAATTGCAGAACTCTATGGACTTACAAAAGAACAAATCAAACATTTGACTTCTCCAGCTTATTTCAAGATTCTGAATGATAAAAATAAGTCTTATTTGTCTTTGTTGTTTTAAAGACTAAATACAGTAAACGTTATCACGGTTATTTACAGGTCTAATAATCAATTAGTTAGAAAAAAGCAAAACACTCTTATTTTTCCATAACGACAGGTTTGCAAACCTGTCGTTATGGAAAAATAAACATTACTAAATTAACCGTGATAACGTTTAGTATTTCAAAAATAACTTACTTTTGAAATATTGTATATTAAACTGAGAATGATTAATCTCCATCTTCATTTATCAAAAAAGGAGTTTTTCCGTTTGTGATAATTACTTTTGCATTATTAGATTTTGAAAGGTCTTTAAATGCTTCTATACTCAAATATTTTAGAGCTATTTCATTAAGTGATTCACTAATAATTTTTTGAGCATCACGAATTCCTTCGGCTTCAATTTTCATTCGTTCGGCTTCTTGCCTTTGACGTTCCAAAACAAATTTCATAGTTTGAGATTGTTGTTCGGCTTGTAATTTCTCTTCTATGGTTCTAGAAAGTTGAGCAGGTAAAATAATACTTTTTAAAAGAATAGACTCTACCTTAAAACCTCTATCTCCCAAACGCTCTGTCATTTTTTCAGCAATAGCAGTTTCTATTTGGTGGCGTTCTGAAGTATATAAATCTTTGGCTGCAAACTGTGCTGTTACATCAGCTACTGATGAGCGAAGTACACTCATAATTATATTTTCGCCATTTTTTACTCCTACTGTTTGCACTACTTGTAAGGCATATTTTTCTTCAATATGAAACAATACCGACAAATCACAACTAATATTCAGACCCTCTTTTGTAGGTAAGGAAGTAAGAGAAGCATACATATTTATTGTTCGGGTCGGAACTTTAACAATCTTACTAAAAAAAGGATTATGCAAATACATCCCAGGTTGTCGAACTCCTCCAATTATTTTTCCAAAACGCTGTTTTACTCCCACTTCTCCCGGTCGGACAATGCCACAAGAAGAAAGAGAAAAGGAAAAAATAATAAGAAATAAAAGAGATAAAATAAATTTTGAATTGAGTTTGTGATAGTTCATTGTAGTAGAATTTTATTGGTAAAATGGAATTAGAGTTTTTGTTTCCTCAACAACGGCTTTATACCTCATTGAAGGTTGAGAGATAAACAGAACAATTAAGTTTTCTATATTTTCTAATACGGCAAAAACGTAGAAAAGTATGTGCAACGAATAACTTATTTTTGAAAAACTGACTTTTAATAATTTTTATTTAATCAATAAATAGACTTAAATAAGTGTTTTATGATTTTAAAACCAACTTTTGTAAAAATTATCAGAATTCTTGTTTGCAATCATTTTCTGTTACATTTAGCTTTTAGTCAATCCGTATTTGTAACTAAAGACGTAGAAAAAATGAAATATCTTAGATTAGTTTTAGTCATTGTTTTCAATGCTTTGTGGATTTCTTATATAGAACCAGTACACAATTTTTTCTTGATTGTAGAAATACTTGTTTGCTCAACTTTAGCCTTCGGAATTACCTTTGCTATATCTAGTAAAAAAAGTAAAAATAGAATCTTTATTTGGGCTTTGTTTTATGGTTCATTACTCTCTTTGATTTTGTTTTTAGTGCTTTCATTTTTAGCTTTTGTAGCTCTTATAATAGCAGTTGGTTATTTGTTTGAAATTTTATCCTCTTTTTTTGACAAATTAGATGCGCTTGGTAAAATGTTGTAATAAAAAAAATAGTATCTTAGTCTATCCAAATCAAAACTATTCTCAATTAAAAAATAACTGATTTTGCAATCCTCAACTAAATTAAATCAAACAGAAGGTCAAATCCTTAATTCTGAACAAACAAAGCAAAAAATACGCAGACTAGCCTTTGAGATTTATGAAGAAAATTTTGAAGAAAAAACGCTCATTTTGGCAGGAATTGAAGGAATGGGAATGCTTCTGACAAAAGAACTAGCCAAAGAACTAGAACAAATATCGCCATTAGAGATAACACAAATCTGTATTCGATTGGATAAACTTCAACCTACTCAAAGCGAAGTAGTCTTAGATTGCGAAACTTCTGTTTTCGAAAACCAATCTATTGTTTTGATAGATGATGTTTTGAATACAGGCAGAACCCTTGCCTATAGTCTTCGTCCGTTTTTAAAAGTAAGAATTAAGGAACTTCATACAGCAGTTTTGATAGATAGAGGACATCATTCTTTTCCTATTGCAGCCGATTTTGCTGGGCTTCGATTATCTACTACTTTGCAGGAACGAATTGAAGTTATCTTAGATAATGAAAAAAAATATGGTGTTTATTTGCATTAGCCTAAAAAAATTCTGATTTTAAAGGATATTTCAAAATAAATCTATTTTTGATTCTGAATTAGTTTGAAAATGACCTGTAAAAGTAATATCTTGTATCACTAATAGCATTACTATAGTTTAGTAGATACATTTATAATTGCTTTGTTTCAATCAAGGATTCTGATAGCAAACTGTAAAGTCTATTCTCACAAAAAAACCTAACTCACTCTTACTCTTCAACATATATTATGGACAAAATTTGGCTCAAATCATACCCAGAAGGCATTCCAGCAGAAATAAATCCTGATGAATATTCTTCACTTTTGGAATTATTCGAAGAAAGCATTGCAAAATATGGCGATAAAATCGCTTATGAAAACATGGGTGCAACACTTACATTTAATGAATTAGATGAAAAAAGTGCAGCCTTTGCAGCCTATCTACAAAGAAAAGGATTACAGAAAGGCGACCGTTTTGTTATTCAATCGCCTAATTTAATTCAGTATCCAATTGCTATTTTTGGCATATTGCGTGCAGGATTGATTGTCGTAAACACAAATCCTCTTTATACGCCAAAAGAAATGGAACATCAGTTTAAAGATTCTGGTGCAAAAGGCATTTTGATTTTGGCAAACTTTGCTTCTAATCTTGAAAAAATTATTAAGCATACAAGTATAGAGCATGTAATTGTTACAGAAGTAGCTGATATGGTAGGTGGTTTGAAAGGTTGGGCTATGAATATGGCTATTAAATATTTGAAGAAAATGGTTCCTTCTTATTCTCTTCCACAAGAAATTTCTTTTAAAGATGCGCTTTATGAAGGAAAAAAATATAATTATAGCAAACCAAAATTTGATTCTGGCGATGTAGCATTTTTGCAATATACAGGAGGAACGACAGGTGTTTCGAAGGGAGCAATGCTAACTCACAGAAATATTTTAGCCAATATGCAACAACTTGTTGCTTGGATAAATGCTAGTCCGATTAAAGAAGGAGTAGAAACTGGAATTACGGCACTTCCACTCTATCATATTTTTGCGCTTACCTTCAACTGCTTTGGATTTTTGCGTTACGGAGTGAAAAATGTTCTGATTACAAACCCTAGAGATATGGCAGGTTTTGTAGAAGAACTCAAAAAACACAAAATGGGTCTTATTAGTGGTGTAAATACACTTTTCAATGGTCTTTTGAATCAGCCAGAATTTAAAAATGTAGATTTTTCTCATCTTAAAGTAGCTCTAGGTGGTGGAATGGCAGTACAAGAAGCTGTAAATAATCGTTGGAAAGAGGTAACAGGACAGCCAATTGCAGAAGCGTATGGCTTGACAGAAACTTCACCAGGACTTATCGTAAATCCTTTATCAGGAGATGTTCGTATTGGTTGGATTGGGCTTCCTCTTCCAAGTACAGAAGTACGCATTTTGGATGATGCAGGCAACGATGTAGAACTCGGACAACCAGGAGAGATTTGTGGAAAAGGACCTCAAATTATGAAAGGTTATTGGCAACGCCCTGAAGAAACAGCAAATGTAATGATAGGTGATTACTTCAAAACTGGAGATATTGGAATAATGGATGAAGAAGGCTATTTCAAAATTGTTGATAGAAAGAAAGAAATGATTTTGGTCTCAGGATTCAATGTTTATCCAAACGAAATTGAAGGTGTAATTGCGCTTAATGATAAAGTTTTGGAAGTAGGAGTAATCGGAATTCCAGATGAAAAGTCACATGAGGCAATTATGGCTTGTATCGTAAAGAAAGATGACAGCCTTACAAAAGAAGAAATAAGAGCTTTCTGTAAAGAACATTTGACAGGTTACAAAGTACCAAAACACGTAGTTTTTAAAGATGAATTGCCAAAATCTAATGTGGGTAAAATTCTTAGACGTGTTTTGAAAGAACAAGAGTTGGGTACAGAAAAAGTATAGTTTTTAGATAAAAAAATATTTCATAACTAAAAAAGGTTTCAAAAAGCATTATGTCTTTTTGAAACCTTTTTTCTTAATGTATTTTTACTCTCTATTCTCTATTCCCTGCAATTCCCTCCTATCATTCTTATTCAAATACTGTTTTGCAATTCTATTTTCAGGTTTTCTATCAAAAGTATAGAGCATAATAATAAAAATAAGCTCCAAAGGTTTCATTAGAAAATAGACAGAATCAGCTACAAATTTATTATTAAAAATGCTATAATATTTGTGGACTACATTTCCAACTTTATTATAATTTCGTCTTATTAGATGATGTAGTTTTGGAAAGTTTTCTTCTAGCAATTCTTCAAAAGCATTTGCTACCAAAAGCTGGCGATTACAAATAATTTTGTTTCCACCTCTTTCTCCATATCTAACAGGCTTTACAACGTCTGAATGACCATTTGCAGCTACCGAACACAAGAAATGTCCTCCACAATTTACATTATCGCACATATAGTCAAGCTGAGAAAAACCGTGTTTATAGGTATCTGTAAAAGCACGAATTATAGAATCTGGCTTTTGACCGAACAACAATAGAAAACAAACAATAATTACCAAGATAGGCAAAGCCAAAATCAGCAAAATAGGATATTTTATAATAGGCTCAAGACGCAAGATTCTCCAAGCCATTTTTTCTATTGGATTAGTCAATTTTTGTACTTCTGAAAGCTGAATAAAATTAGATTCTAGGAATTGATTTTGACTTTTTATAAGTTGGAAAACAAATACAATACTTATTGGTAGATTCCCTAAAATGGCTATTTCTTTTACTTGAATGGCTACAAAAATATTAAGTACAAATCCAAGCAATAAAGTAGCATTGACAAAAACTTCTAAAACAGGACTTAGTATTTTCTGTTTAAAAATAGAATAAATACCTGCTAAAATAGAAATACCCATCAGAACGTAAATTGTAAGTCTGTGTTCTGGAGAAAAAGTAGCACTTTCACTACAACAGTCATTTGTGCTTTTTTCTAGAAGTATGAAATACAAAAAAGGTAATCCTACAATTACCAAAACATCAATAGTTTTTTCTAAGTTTTTATTAAATACTCTTTTATTTATGAAAAGATAAATTAAAAACTCAATACAGACAAGTAAAGCAGATAGTAAGCAACCTACTACTAGCAATATTATTATAATTTTCATTAGATTCGTTATTACAAAATGTAAGAAACTCAAAACAAACCATTCATAATCAATTTTATTTTTGATAACTGATTTTACTTCATAACAGGTTCTGCAAAAACACAAGCCTTTACATTGCCAAAACGAAGTGTATCAAAACTTTGAGCTTTTTTTCGAATCTCATCAATTGAAATTTTAATCTCTCCAATAAGGTCATCATTATTATAAAAACGACCTGTTTTTACACCCATTTTTTTATCAAAATCATAGAATTTGATAGTGAGTTCTGCATTTGGTTTGGTATCTGGAATATAAAAAGGTTTTACTTTATCCCATTTTGGTGTAAATTCATCTTTTATAGATTCAGATTCAAACAAACGGTCTTGCCCTAGCCAAATTTCATAATATACATCTGGTTTGTGGTCGTAAGAAAACATATTTACAGGATCCCAATTTTTGGCATTTGTAGGCGATTCATCAATACTCAAAAAGGCAGGCTTTATCCGTACTGCATACGTATTTTCAGGTTGTTTTGTACTCTCACAACTAAAAGCCAAGAATGAGAAAGAGAGCAAAAATAGAATTGAATAAAAGTGAGTAAAAGGTGTGATTAATTTCATATAAAATAATAATTGTTTTTAAGGTAGTATTGAAAATAAAATTCAAAGTTATCATCAAAAATAAAATAAGCAAAAAAACTGACTACTTAATAAAAAATAGTCAGTTTAAATATATATTTTTCTAAAATAAAAATTAGAAGATGATTTTATTCTTTAATTATTTTAACTTCTGTACGGCGATTTTGCTGCTTCCCAGCGTCTGTACTATTATCGGCAACAGGTTTGGTGTCTCCATAGCCTTTTGCTGTAATACGGTTGGCATTAATTCCTTTTTTTATCAGATAATCACGGACTGCTTCAGCTCGTTCTTGTGAAAGTTTTAGGTTGGCATCTTTGTCTCCTACATTATCTGTATGACCTGCAATTTCTATTTCCATCGTTGATTTAGCTGTCATAGCTGATGCTAGTTCGTCAATAGCTTTAAAAGAAGAACCTTTTAGATTTGCTTTTCCAGTTTCGAAGAGTACATTATCAAGTGTATAAGCTGTTGCTGGTTGAAATTTCACTAATACTTTCAATTCCTTAAGACGTGCTACATCAGGAATTTGAACTTTTTGGTATTCTACATCTTTCCCAAAATTTTTATATTTGATAAGATATTCACTGCCCTTTATCAAAACAAAAAAACACTTTCCTTCTTTGTCACTAATTTTGGAGAAAACTTCACCAGTTTGGGTATTAACAAACATGACAGTTTCACCAGGTCTTACTTTTTGTTTGAAATCTACGACAGTAGTATTGATAAGCACTTTATTAGAGTCTACTTGTGCAAAAGTCAAGTTTTTTAGTCCTAATAAAAGGAAAACTGAAAGTAATATAAATGTTATTCTATTTTTCATTGTATTTTTTGTGCTATATAATAGTCTTTATTAGTTACTCAACTTTACAAGAACTGTGATAGTAAAGTGAAAGAGGCTGTTTTAATAGATTTTTCAATCTAATGATAATTTATGTCTTGTTATATTTGTGGTATATTTTCAATTTATGCCAAAATGATACCAATTTAATTAAAGTATATTTGCGCTATGAAATAGGCTGTTTTGATTGAAAAAAGAGTAAACCAGAAAATGAAAGCTAGATTTCTTACTTCAAAAGTACATCAAAAAATACCTAATTCATATAAATTTTATTGAATCTACTAACTTTGTTAAAAAATAATTGAAGCTGAAAAATATCTAGTAATTTTGCTTTCTATTTTATTAAACTTCAACTGGTCTAAAAAAATAAAAATACGAATTTAATTTCTTAAATTATAAAACTCTCTTACATGAATAAATTCACTTTTCAACCGTTTATATTTATTATTTCAATCTTTTTCTTATCTGTATTTAACTCTTGTACAGGCAGTGAGGAAAATAAAAACTGCCCAGAAGGTGCAATTTGTAACGATAATCTACAAACTACAGAAACAGGTCTAAAATATATTCATCATATTCACTATCCTGAAAATAGAAAACCTGAATATAATGAAATTATGACAATGCACTACCTATTACTAGCAGACAATGGAGATACAATTACGGATACCTACAAACTCAATGAGCCTGTCGGACAACCTTTATTAAAACCTGCTTACCGAGGAGCAATAGAAGAAGGATTTAGAATGCTTAATGTAGGAGATAGTGCTACTTTTTATGTTGTTTTAGATTCTATCAAAGACACCAAATTACCAATTGGAGCAAAAACAAGAGAGCAAATGAAGGAAATTCGTTATGTAGTCAAACTATACAACACACAGAGTAAGGCTGCTTTCGATATAGATGAAGAGGTGAGACTTAAAAAGCGTACGCAAGAGCAAATAGCAATTCAAGATAAAAAAATTGTAGAATATATGAAAAAAGAATTGGTCTTTGAAGGCTCAAAAAAACATCCCTTAGGACTTTATTATAGATTCAAAGAAAAAGGAACAGGAATGCCAGCACAACTAGGAGACAGTGTTTCTTTTACATATCAAACTTGGACTATCCCTTTTCAACAAGTATTAGATCAATCTAAAAAAGGCGAAACAGTAGGTTTTGTAGTAGGAGCTAGACAAGTGCTGCCTGCTTGGCAAATAGCCTTCACACAGATTGCTAATGAAGGCTCTAAACTCAGTCTTTTTTCTCCCTCTCGTTTTGCTTTTGGAAATAAAGACCATCAAGGAATACCTCCTTTTACAATGCTGCGATTCGAAATTGAAGTAGTAGATATTGTTAGAAAAAATGAAATGAAAAAATAGTAGTAAATTATGAATTGATTTTTTTAATAAAACTCATATTTCAAAATTGATTCTTTGTGTTCTCTGTGACTCTGTATTTAAAAATTGTATTGATTATTTAACTTAACTCTCACAAACCTCAAAAAAAACATGACTATTCAAAAAACTTCAAAATTAGCTGTTCTGTCAATGGCTATCTGTCTAGGCTTTTGGAACTGTACACCAGAAAAAAAAGCAACAGATGATACAACTACTGATACTACAAGTGTAGTAGTAGAAGAGTCTAAAAATGAGCTTGTTCGTCCAGAAATTTATGCTCCTTTCAAACTAACAACCGATATTAGCATTCTTTCAGAAAGTGAGAAAAAAATGATTCCACTTCTTATTGAAGCTGCTAAAATAATGGATGGTTTGTTTTGGAAACAGGCATACATGGGCGATAAAGATAGCTTAATGGCTACTATCGATAATGCTGATGCCAAAAAATTTGTTCAGATAAATTACGGTCTTTGGGATAGATTGGCTGAAAATCAACCTTTTATGGAAGGTGTAGGAGAAAAACCTCTTGGCGCAAACTTCTACCCAACCAACATGACAAAAGAAGAATATGAATCATTTGATAACAAAGAAAAATCAAGTCTTTATACGCTTCTTCGTAGAGATGCTGATGGAAATTTAATTACAGTTCCTTATAATGAAGAGTACAAAGCAGAATTAGAAAAAGCTGCTGATTATTTGCGTCAAGCTGCTGAAGTTGCAGAAGATAAAAGTCTGAAAAATTACCTTACTCTTCGTGCTGATGCGCTTGTTACAGACAAGTATATGGCGAGTGATATGGCGTGGATGGATATGAAAACCAATGGAATTGATATTATTATTGGTGCAATTGAAACGTACGAAGACCATTTATATGGACAAAAAGCTGCTTATTCGTCTTATGTTTTGGTAAAAGATAAATCTTGGAGTGAGCGTTTGGAAAAATATGCAGCACTCTTACCACAACTTCAAAAAGATTTGCCTGTTGATGCCAAATACAAAGCCGAAAAACCTGGGTCAGATTCTCAACTCAATGCTTATGATGTGGTTTATTATGGGGGAGATTGTAACGCAGGTAGCAAAACCATTGCTGTAAATCTTCCAAATGATGAAGAAGTTCAACTCAAAAAAGGTACTCGTCGTTCGCAGCTAAAGAATGCTATGAAAGCGAAATTTGACCAAATTTTGATGCCAATTTCTGAAATGCTCATTACGCCAGAACAAAGAAAACACATTACTTTTGATGCTTTCTTTGAAAACACCATGTTTCATGAAGTAGCTCATGGTTTAGGAATCAAAAATACAATCAATAAAAAAGGAACAGTTAGAGAATCGTTAAAAGATATGGCTTCTGCACTTGAAGAAGGAAAAGCTGATATTTTAGGATTGTATATGGTAACCAAATTGCGTGAAATGGGCGAACTTTCAGAAGGTCAAATAATGGATAATTATACTACATTTTTGGCTGGTATTTTCCGTTCAGTTCGTTTTGGAGCTGCTTCGGCACACGGAAAAGCAAATATGATTCGTTTTAATTTCTTCAATGAAAAAGGAGCTTTTGAAAAATTACCAGACGGAACATACAAAGTAAATCCTGATAAAATGGCGATGGCTGTAAATGAACTTTCTGCCAAAATCTTAACACTTCAAGGTGATGGCGATTACGAAGGTGTAACAAAATTAGCTGACGAAATGGGAATCATAAAAGCAGATTTGCAAGCAGATTTGGATAGACTTTCGGCTGCAAATATTCCTGTTGATATTATCTTTGAGCAGGGAGCTGATGTTTTAGGATTGTAAAATCTATATACTAGGGACAATGCAGATATTGTCCCTAGTTACTACAAAATTTTATTACTCATATAATCTTGTTGTACAAGACAAAGTTCAATTATGACGACCAAATTACCACTAGAGCTAGAAAGTTATCGCTCTCAATTAGAATCTTCAAAAAGAAATTTTGTCAAGATAACTACTGAAAAAGTAAAAGACACAACTTTTACAGAAAGCAAAATAGGAGGTTATCCATTTTTACCTAAAGGTTTCTCTTATCCAAAAGACAAAGACGATAAATATTTAGAGTTCTTAGCTCAAATCAATTTTGCAGAATTACCAAAGAATGACATTTATCCAGAGAGTGGAATACTACAGTTTTTCATTGGCTTTGAAGACCTTTATGGAGCAGACCTAGATTTTGATACCATTCAAGAAGGATATAGAGTTTTATTTCACGATTCTGTAGGGGGAGAGGTAGAAACAAATTTTGACTTTTTGGATAAAGAAAGAGTAGAAGATTTGACTCCTCTTTTACATAAAAATACTCTCAAAATGTACTTTAAGAATTCTAGTGAATATGTTTCAGCATCAAGTTACGAATTTGAAAAGTATTTTGAAGATTCCTTTTATGGATTTTTTGAGCGTTTTGAAGATAAAGAAGATGAAATAGCTGATTTTTATTACGAAAATATTGACAATGCAGGACACAAACTTGGTGGATATGCTAATTTTACACAAGACGACCCAAGAAGTTTTAGTGAGAATTTTGGTAAGGAATATAACCTTCTCTTTCAGCTAGATTCTGATGCAGATTTTGATGATATTTGTTGGGGGGATGCTGGAATAGGTAATTTTTTTATAAAAAAAGAGGATTTAGTGAATAGAGATTTTTCAAAAGTAATTTTTAATTGGGATTGTAGTTGATTTTAATTTAGAACTACAAAAATCTAACAAAGAACTTGTTTAAGAATGGTCTCAGTCCTCTGACAAAAGATTTTGAAACGAGATAAAAAAAAGCCATAATTGAGTTTCTTACAAAATTTTTCTCACAAATTTTTCTCAATTATGGCAAAAGCAAAGTATGCTTCTAGTGGTAAAGTTACAAAATTAGTTACTGTTTTATCTTCTCATTTAACAGAGTTTCATCTTGCACGAGTTCAATTTATAGGTCTTTTTGTAATAGCTGTTATAAAAGTAGGCTTAGGAGGATTGATTCAAATTGCTACAGCTTTTGAACGGAATGTAGAGTGCAGCTCCTCTTTACGTCGTATTGAACGCTTTTTAAATCACTATAACCTTGATTTTAAGGCAATTACTCTTTTAATTGTTTCTTTACAAGGTATTGATAAGTGGAAGGATATTGTTTTATGTCTTGACCGTTCCAATTGGAAAGTGGGTAAAAAAAATATAAATATTTTGTTACTTTCAGCAGCTTATAAAAATGTTTCAGTGCCTCTTATTTGGTCTGTTTTTCCAAAAAAAGGAAACTCTTCTACTGAAGAACGCATCGAATTAATAGAACGTTTTTTATCTATTTTTCCTAACCTATCTATTTCTTCTATTGTAGCAGATAGAGAGTTTGTAGGTCAAAAATGGTTTACTTATTTATCAGGAAAAAACTTTGATTTTGTAATGCGACTAAAGTCTAATTTTAAAGCGACTAGAAAAGGTAAAACAAAGTCAATTGCAGCCTGGTGTAGAGGACTGGCTATTTCAGAAACGTATCATTTAGAGGGTGTTTTTATAGTCAATGGTGTAGAAGTATATTTATCTGTAAGTAGAACACAAAAAGGATATATTTATCTAGCTTCACCTGTTTTTTTAGAAAACGCTTTTGAAATTTATAAACAACGTTGGGAAATAGAAACGCTGTTTAAAGCACTAAAAACACAAGGTTTTAAGCTAGAAAATACAAAATTGACAGAACCAGAGAAAATAGCTAAATTACTTGCTCTTTGTTCTATTGCATTTGTTTGGTGTTACAAAGTAGGGGAGTGGAAACATAAAAAAACGAAAATAAGAGTCTGTTCAAATGGATATAATGAATACTCTTTTTTCCGATATGGATTACTAGAAATCAAAAAAATACTCAATAATCCAATGAGTAAAGAAACTAAATTCAATCAGAAAATTAAAGTTTTGTCAATGGAGTGAGAAGAATGGTGATTTATTCTTTTAAAAAGAGGTCAAAATAGTTATACTTGTAAATCATCACATTTTCAATCTAACTATTTTTCCCTCTATGTACGTAAACTTATCAAAAAAATTTATAACCGAAAATATTTTACCTTATTTACATCAATTTACAAAAGGTCGTCGTATAAAAGTAGCTCTTTGGCGTATTATCCAAGCCATTGTGTATCGCTTAAAATCAGGGAGTCAATGGCGAGAACTTCCTATGAAACAATTTTTCGGAAACTTATCAATTCGCTGGAATACAGTATATTACCATTATAATAAATGGTCAAAATTAGGAAGTTGGAAGAAATTATGGATCAAGTATTTAGAAGATTATCGTGGAGAATTAGATTTTTCTATTTGTCAGCTAGACGGCAGCCACACTTCAGCTAAACGAGGAGGAGAAGGTATTGGATATTCCAAAAGAAAAGCAGGAAAAACAACCAATGCACTTTTTCTAACGGATAAAAATGGTATTCCAGTAGCGATGTCTGTTCCAAGAGCAGGCAATCATCACGATGCTTTTGAACTTGAAAAAAATATGCAATCTATGATAGATGATTTGAATGCTTCTCAAATTAGAGAAGGAGGAATTTTTCTCAATGCTGATGCAGCCTTTGATACACAAGCCTTTCGTTCTTTTTGTAATCATTTAGATATTGTAGATAATATAGATTTTAATAAAAGAAATAAAAAAGACCTTGATAATCAACCATTTAAAGATGAAGAAATGTATGAATTGAGATTCGTTATTGAAAGAACTAATGTGTGGTTAGATGCTTTCAAAGCCTTAATTATGAGGTACGAAACTAAAATTCATACGTGGCAAAGTTTACACTATTTAGCCTTTACTTTAATATTTGCCAGAACTAGAAAAAAACATTCTTAAACAACTTCAAACAAAAATTGCTACCTACCAAACAATTTTTTAGCTTTGTTGTATTAAAATTTTCTATCAAAATTTGCCGTTGTTGGTGTCCTCACCAACGACACTAACCCCACTTTTTATGTCCACTATTGCACAGAATATCGATATTTTAGCTCGTCGAATTTCCGAAATGGAAGAATCTCAAACCCTTGCTATGGCTCGTAAAAGCCGTGAACTCAAAGAACAAGGAGTTGATGTTATCAATATGAATTTGGGAGAGCCTGATTTCAAAACGCCTCTTTTCATTCAAGAAGCTGCCAAAAAAGCGATTGATGACGGACATTTTTACTACACCCCTGTTTCGGGTATTGCACCACTTCGCCAAGCAATTGCTGAAAAGTTAAAAAGAGAAAATCAGTTAGCGTATTCTGCTGACCAAATTGTAGTTTCGACAGGTGCAAAACAATCGATTGCAAATGTAATGCTTTCTATCATTGATAAAGATGATGAGGTAATTATTATTACTCCATACTGGGTTTCTTATGTTGGGATTGTACAATTAGCACAAGGAACACCTGTTTTTGTAGAAGGAAAATTAGAAAATGACTATAAAGCAACGGCACAAGATGTAAAAGCTGCTATTACTTCAAAAACAAAAGCAGTTATTTTTTCTTCGCCTTGTAATCCTACTGGAAGCGTTTTTTCTGAAAAAGAATTGAGAGAAATTGCAGAAGTAATCGCTCCACATCCACAAATTACAGTAATTGCAGACGAAATTTATGAATATATTAATTTTGGCGAACCTCATTTTAGTATCGGAAGAGTAGAGTCTTTGAAAGATAGAGTAGTTACTATAAATGGACTTTCAAAAGGTTTTGCTATGACAGGTTGGCGTTTGGGTTATGCTGCGTGTCCTGCTGTAATTGCAAAAGCATGTGATAAAATTCAAGGACAAGTTACTTCGGGTGCAAATTCAATCACTCAATATGCTGCTGTTGCTGCATTGAATGGAAGCCGAAAAGAAGTAGGAGAAATGAAAACTGCTTATGAAAAAAGAGGAAAACTAATCAAGTCTCTTTTAGATGAAGTAGAAGGTTTCAAATGCAATATACCACAAGGAGCATTTTATGTTTTTCCTGATATAAGCGATTTTTATGGTAAAAAATATGAAGGCAAAACTATCGCTAATTCAGAAGATTTTTCTATGTTTTTATTAGAAACAGCTCATGTAGCTGTTGTGATGGGAGATGCCTTTGGTGCGCCTTCTTGTATTCGTCTTTCTTTTGCTACTTCGGAAGAACTTATTAAAAAAGCGATTGAAAGAATTTCAACTGCTGTTGAGAAATTGAGTTAATAGAAAGTACCTTTTTTTTAAAATAAAAGCAACCTTAGTAAATAGGGTTGCTTTTGTTTTTTAGAGAGAAAACAACAACGTGTAAACTAAAAATTAAAAAAAAGTCGTTTTTATATTAAATGTTAAAATAATAGCCTGATATTTGCTAATTTTCCAATATAAAATAGCTTTTTTTATAAAAAAAATAGTTAATTTACGTGCTGATAGTATGTCATCTTATTTTAAGTATGGCTTTTTTTAGTAAAACTTCATTTCTACTTATTCCTTTCACTACTACCATATAATATAAAATCAATGAAAAAACTCTCCACTTATTCCAATTATATATTTGGGTTTGTTTTACTGCTTCTAATCAGCACTACTGGTTACTTAGTTTGGGAGAACACTCCTAAAGACAAGGAGCTTATTTCTGAAAACTTAGAAATTAAAGATCCTTCACAACTAAAAGGCAAAGAAAAATATGCCTATTACAAAGCCTTATATGAAAAATATAGAGGCTGGACAAAACAAGAATTAAAAAAGCTCCCTAAACAAGATCAACCTGATAGGGCAATGCTTCAAGACTATCTGCGTACAGCAAACCCAAATACAGGAGATATTCCTGAAAATGCTCGCATAAAAGCAAATGAACTTACAGATTTACGTCTAAATGCTCTTACTCAAAATCAAAGGGCTATTGCTGGAGTAAATTGGGTAGAACGTGGACCTAATGATGTAGGTGGACGTACTCGTGCACTTATGTATGACCCAAATGATGGTACTGGCAGAAAAGTTTGGGCTGGTGGTGTTGGTGGTGGACTTTGGTATACCAATGATATTACAGTAGCTAGTCCAACTTGGGTAGCTGTTGATAACTTTTGGGAAAATATAGCTATTTCTTCTATTGCTTATGACCCAACAAATACACAAAACATGTATGTTTCTACTGGAGAAGGGTTTTTTGGTGGTGGAATGCAACGTGGTGCAGGTATTTGGAAAACTAGTGATGGAGGAACTACTTGGGCAAGACTAGCCAATACTTCACCTACAGTAACTGATGACTTTCAATACGTACAAAAAATTGTAGTAACTTCTGTAGGAACATTGCTTGCAGCATGTCGTACTGATGGATTCAACTCTAATAATGCAAACAGTGGAGGAATTTTCCGTTCTACTGATGAAGGAGCTAACTGGGCAAAAGTAACATTACCTGAGACTTCTACTCGTGCTGCTGATTTGGAAGTAGCTGCCGATGGTACTATTTATGGTACTACTGGAATGTTTGGAGGAGTTGTAGGCTCTATCTACAAATCTACAAGTGCAAGTGATGGAGTTGCTTGGACAGAAGTAACACCTGCTGGCATCTCTGCTAACACACGAAGAATAGAAATAGCATCTGCACCATCAAATAGCGATATTTTATATGCTGTTGCACATGATGCAAGCACTGATAATATTGCATTCTTCAAAAAATCTATTAATGCAGGTACTTCTTGGACAGATGTAACTATTCCTCAATATTTGAATCAACCTGCAGCAGCAGTAAACCCTTGTGGACTTTCAGGTATCGACTTTACTCGTGGACAAGCTTGGTACGATTTGATTTTAAAAGTAAACCCAACTAATTCAGCTCATGTTGTAGTTGGTGGTATTGATGTGCATCGTACTACAGATGGAGGAGCTAATTGGACTTCTATCTCCTATTGGACAGGTGGTTGTAAACCTTATGTTCATGCAGATATTCATGCTTTTGCCTATAAACCAGGTAGTTCTGATGAAATGCTTGTAGGTAGTGATGGAGGGATTTCTTATAGTGCAAACATCGCAGCAGCTACCCCTAATTTTGCTGACAGAAATTCAGGGTATAATGTTACTCAGTTTTATTCTGTTGCTATGAACCCAAATAGTGGTTCTAATTACTTATTAGCAGGAGCACAAGACAACGGAACACGTAAACTTACCTCGGCAGGAGTAGGTGGAAGTACACAACCAACTGGAGGAGATGGTGGATTCTGTTTTATTGACCAAGATAATCCAAATATTCAGATTAGTTCGTATGTATTTAATTCTTTCTATGTATCTACTAATGGAGGTACTAGTTTTTCAAACTTAGGGGCAAATGCAGATAGAGATGGTACTGGAGATTTTATTAATCCAGCAGATTATCATGATGATTTAGATTTACTCTATTCTTCATCCCAAGGAAATCGTGATGTTGCAAGATGGACTGTACCTGGTGGAACTCGTTCTAACTTTAATGTAACAGGTGGTATGACAGGAAATGTTACACACTTAAAGGCTTCTCCTTTTACAGCAGCTTCTACCACACTTTATGTAGGTACAGATGCAGGCGAAGTAGTACGAGTTGCTAATGCCAATACTGCAGGGGCAAATAAAGCAGGAACAGTATTGTCAAATGCTACTATGCAAGCACAAGGTTCAGTTTCTTCTATTGAGTTTGGTACAAATGAGAATCAAATGGTTGTTACTTACTCTAATTATGGTGTTCAAAGTGTTTGGTACACAGACAATGGAGGAACTTCTTGGACAAGCAAAGATACCGCTCATGGTTTACCTGATATGCCAGTACGTTGGGCAATGTTTAATCCTAATAATACGAATGAGGTACTAATTGCAACAGAAACAGGTATTTGGAGTACAGATGATATTACTGCTGGAACTGTTGCTGATTTTTGGGAGGTATCAAGTACAGGACTAGCCAATACACGTTGTGATATGCTCCAAATTCGCAGTTCTGATAATCTAGTTGCAGTAGCAACACATGGTAGAGGAGTATTTACAACAAATGTATTTTCTCCTGCTGCTGCTGATTTTGCTGTAAGTCAAGATATTGTTTACATGAATAAAAATGTAATATTTACGGATGCTTCTGCAGGTGCTACTTCTTGGGACTGGAATTTTGGTACAGGTGCAAGTACAGCTACAGCAGCTACTGTTGGACCTCACACAGTTTCTTATACTACACCAGGTATAAAAACGATTACACTTGCTATCAATGGTGGAGGTGGTGTCTTGACAGCAACCAAAACTATAACTGTTTTACCAGATCGACCTGTACCTTATGCTATTACTGATGGAGGAAACTTTGATGTTAACCCACTAGACTTTGCAGCCGATAATATAGGAGGAGCAACTATGTGGGAACGTGGAAACTCTGCTACAGCAGGAAAGAATGGAACAGCAAGTGGTGCAAATGCATGGGTTACAGGTCTTACAGGAAATTATTTAGATAATTCTCACTCTAACCTCTATGCACCTAATTTTAACTTCTCAGCAGCAGGTACATATAATTTATCTTTTCAAACGAAACATGTTTATGAAACAGGTTATGATGGAATGATTGTAGAATATTCTACTGATAGAGGCACATCTTGGACAAAACTAGGAACTGCGACAACAACAGCAGCTTGGTATAATTCAGTAATTGCAGTTGGTCCCGACCCAACAGTATTTGGTCCTCAAGGAACTCCATTTATGTCAGCTACAAATGCAAACTATTTTACTAAATCGCTTGATGTTTCTAGTTTAGCAGGAACTCTTGATGTTGCTTTTAGAATAGTATTCAAATCGGACATTACTATAAATTTTGCTGGTGGCGCAGTTGATAACTTCCTTATTACTTTCGTTCCTAGTGCAATACCCGAAATCAATGTTCAAGGTAATGGCAATAATATCGTAAGTGGAACAGGAACTACAAGTCTAACCAATGATACTAATTTTGGAGATGTAGCTGAATGTGGAACGAATAGTCTTGCTAAGACATATACTATTCAAAATACAGGAGGAGCAGCACTAACAGTAAGTAATATCACAGTTACAGGTGCAAATGCTGCTGATTTTACTTTAAGTGGTCTTCCTGCTTTCCCTGCGACAGTAGCAGCTACAACAGGAACACAAACTTTTACAGTTACTTTCAATCCTTCTGCAATAGGAAATAGAGTAGCTTTAGTTACAATAACTAATGATGATGCAGATGAAAATCCTTATACATTTGCTATCAATGGAAATGGAACAGCAGATAATGTACCTCCTGTAGTTCCAACTTTAGCAGATGTTACTGCTGAATGTAGTGTAACCCCAACTGCACCAACAACAACAGATAATTGTGCAGGAACAGTTACAGGAACAACAGGAACAGTATTTCCAATTACAACCCAAGGAACAACGGTTGTAACTTGGACATTTAACGATGGTAATGGCAATAGTGTCACAGCTGATCAAAATGTAATTCTTGATGATGTTACAGCACCAGTAGTGCCGACATTAGTAGATGTTACTGCTGAATGTTCGTCTACTCCAACTGCACCCACAACTACAGATAACTGTGTTGGAACAATTACAGGAACAACAGGAACAGTATTTCCAATCACGGCACAAGGAACAACGGTTGTAACTTGGACATTTGATGATGGTAATGGCAATAGTGTCACAGCTGATCAAAATGTAATTCTTGATGATGTTACAGCACCAGTAGTGCCGACATTAGCAGATGTTACTGCTGAATGTTCGTCTACTCCAACTCCACCCACAACTACAGATAACTGTGTAGGAACAATTACAGGAACAACAGGAACAGTATTTCCAATCACGGCACAAGGAACAACGGTTGTAACTTGGACATTTGATGATGGTAATGGCAATAGTGTCACAGCTGATCAAAATGTAATTCTTGATGATGTTACAGCACCAGTAGTGCCGACATTAGCAGATGTTACTGCTGAATGTTCGTCTACTCCAACTCCACCCACAACTACAGATAACTGTGTAGGAACAATTACAGGAACAACAGGAACAGTATTTCCAATTACAGCCCAAGGAACAACAGTTGTAACTTGGACATTTGATGATGGTAATGGCAATAGTGTCACAGCTGATCAAAATGTAATTCTTGATGATGTTACAGCACCAGTAGTGCCGACATTAGCAGATGTTACTGCTGAATGTTCGGCTACTCCAACTGCACCCACAACAACAGATAACTGTGTTGGAACAATTACAGGAACAACAGGAACAGTATTTCCAATTACAGCCCAAGGAACAACAGTTGTAACTTGGACATTTGATGATGGGAATGGAAATACATCGACAGCAGACCAAAATGTAATTCTTGATGATGTTACAAATCCAACGGTTACAGCACCAATAAATGTGACTGTAAACACAGATACAGGACTTTGTACAGCTTCTGGAGTTGCTTTAGGCACACCAACAGGAAGTGATAATTGTGGAACACCTACCTTCACAAATGATGCTCCTGCTACTTTCCCTATTGGAAACACAACCGTAACTTGGACAGCAGATGATGGTAATGGAAATACTCAAACAGCAACACAAACAGTTACTGTAAACAGCACAAGAGAAATCGATGTGCAAGGAAATGCAGTTTCTATTGTAGATGGCGATGTAACCCCCAATGTTTCTGATGATACAGATTTTGGAAACACAGCCACATCAAGAACCATTACTTATACGATTGAAAATACTGGAACAGAGACTTTGACTATTACTTCTATTGTCTCCAGTGGAACAAATACAGCTGATTTTGTAGTAAGTAGTATTCCAGCAACCGTTGGCGCAGGTGGAACAGCTACTTTTGATGTTACTTTTACGCCTTCTGGAACAGGAACAAGAACAGCAACCATTACAATAAATAACAATGATTGTGATGAAGCTGCTTATGATTTTGCAGTACAAGGAAGTAATACTTCTGGAGGTGATGTGCTTTTGGTACGTACAGGTATTTTTTACCCTACTATCCAACAAGCAGTTGATGCAGCGATAGCAAATGATACCATAAAACCGACAGGAAATAGAAATTATCCTGAAAATGTAATCGTAGATAAAAATCTCACTTTTACTTCTGATTTTACAGATTATAAAAATGTAAACATCAATCAGATTCTTGTAGAAAATGGAAATAAACTGACTATCACAGGTGATATGAGTATTGTAGAGGTTTTACATTTAGAATCTACTGGCGAAGTAGAAGTCACAGGTTCAACGACTGATTTTGCCTTGCTTTCTTCTGCAACTCAAACGGCTTTAGTAATCAATGATTCTCCTACAAATACAGTTGTAGGAACTGTCATTATGGAACGCTACTTACCTGCTGTTTCAGATTTAGGAGGCACAGATGGAAGAGGATATCATTTATTTAGTTCTCCTTTTTCAGATGCAACGGTTTCACAGTTTGGCGATGATATGAGTCTAGTTCTGACGACAGCTTACAATACAGCTCCAGAGCCTGCTTTTGTTCGTCCTTTCCCTACTTTTTTCCAGTATGAAGAAAGTAATGCAGGTGCAACATCAAGTGCTTATTTCAATCCATTTATTTCTAATTACAAAGTTCCTACCACAGCTAATTTGACTGTAACTAGAGGTTATCAAGCCAATATTTCCACAGGTGTAACCGTAGATTTGAATGGAACATTGAATAATGGAAGTCAATCTATTGTTGTTACAAATAGTGGAGGAGGATTTAGCCAAGAAGGTTATAATTTGGTTGGAAATCCGTATCCCTCTCCAATTGATTGGGAGTTAGTTTTGCTAGCTTCTACAGGAGTTGAAGATGCTGTTTATATTGATATTCCAGTTAATCAGTATCAAGGTATTTTTGCAGAATATGTCAATGGGGTTTCGAACAATGGAGGTAAAAAAGAAATTGCTTCTATGCAAGGTTTCTTTGTCAGAACTCTAGGTGGAGGAACTGTCAATATGAATAATGGAGTTCGTTTGGGAACAGACACACGTTTTTACAAAACCACAGAAACCCAAAACGTAAAAGAAGGATTGATTAGAGTTGCTCTCAAGAAAGGGACTTCTTTAGATGAAACCACAATTTATTTTGAATCAGGGGCAACTCCTAATTTTGATGGCAAATATGATGCAGCCAAACTTCACAAAATGAATAGTGCCCGTCCTACCCTTTATTCATACAATGAAAATACAGAAACAGCAGAAACGGAATATTTTGCTATCAATGGATTAGGACGTTTTGATTCCGACCAAAGTTTACCTTTAGCCATGAATATTCTGACAGATGGAGAGTATGAAATTACGCTTCGCAGTATGAAATATTTCCATTCAAAACACGAACTTTATTTGTATGATTCCTTGACGGATTCGTTACATAACTTAAAAGCAGAAGGCGATTATAAGTTTTTAGCAACAAAAGGAAATGAAGTAAAACGTTTTGTGCTTTTATTCAAAACAGAAGCAAGTCAAGATTTCTTTGAGAATGAAAAGTTGATGGTGTATCCAAATCCAACTCCAAATCGTTTTTCATATAGCTTGAGAACAAATAAAGAAGGAAATTACACCATTCGTTTATTTGATGCCACAGGCAGAATCATCTTTGAAGCCGAGCAATCTAAAGAAGGAGCATTTTTAGAAGGCACAATTGATTTAGAAAAACAGGCTTCTGGCTTGTATTTACTTCAAGTTTCGGATTCTGAAAAAACAACTACTGTACGTATTGTTAAAGAATAAGCACTATTATTGATACTAATAGCCGTATTAATTGTATTATTACGGCTATTTATCTTACCTAAAACATCATCATTTAAATTGTATTCATTATGTTTAAAAAAATTGTATTACTCCTTATTGGCTTTTTTATTGTAGACTATTTGTTTGCTCAAGGTGGAGGTTTTCCTATTGATCCACCTAATGCATTAGGCGCACCTATAGATGGAGGTCTTTCACTACTTTTGGCAGCAGGCGCAGCTTATGGAGCTAAAAAAGTCTATGATTTTAGAAATAAAGACAATCAAGAGGAAGAAAATGAAATGAAGTAAAAATCCTCTTTTCAAAACTTTTTAAACTCTTATTTTCTGCTTCTGAAAGCAAGAAATAAGGGTTTTTTATTTTCACTATTTTTTTAGAAAGAGTTTTGCTGCCAAACTATCTGTTTCTCTGATTTCATAATTGATAAATTCTATTCCAAATTTTCGCCATTGATAATTAGCTACTAAGAATTTTCCGTTTTTTTCTTTTTCAATAGTTCTGATAATACATTTTTTGTTATTTTTATCTAAAGAATCAATCAAATAAGCAGGCGCAAAATCTACTAAAGGTTTGCTCATACGAGAACCTAGCCATAAGGGACGTATTTTCCCCTCAATAATTTTGAATAAAAAAAGTCGTTTTTTTAGATTTTTATCAAAACGAGTTTCTTTAATTACGCCTACCCAAATATCATCTTGTCCGTCATTATCTGCATCAGCAACTTTGAAGTTGTAAACTGGATAAGGTAATTTCCATTCATCTAAAATAATTTCATTATTTTCTTTCAAAAAAGTTTGAATTACAAAGTTATGTTTGTGTTTTTTGCTTTCTTTTTTAGTATTAAGTTCAACCAAACGAATGCCTATTTTTTGTCCGTCTTTGAGGGTGGTGTAAAAAGTATCTTTTTCTTTATTCTGACAATTTGAAAATAGAAAAATCAAGAATATAAAATAAACAAAACGAAATTCCATGTAGGTTACCTTTAAAGTGAGAAATAAAGTAGTGCAAACTTGAGTTTTTAGCTGAAAAAACAATTCAAATCTAGTCTAAAATCTAATTTTATCTAAACAAGAAACGACTATTTTACGTTTTTATAGTCAAAATCCTATCAGAAGCCTACTCAAACACAATTTTATGCATGATATAGAACCTTTTTTTGGTTGGGAGTTTAGTTACGATTCGAATGCTGATGAGCGTTCCCCTTTTTATGAAGCTGAGTACGACACTAATCAATATACAAATACAATTTACGGATATTATATTCATCCTTACTGGGATTTTATAGGCTCTGAAACACTTTATGTAAAGGTTTTGATGGCTGATTATCATCGTAAGTTTGTCATTATAGAATTTTTGGGAGAATGGAATGATGCCCTACACAACGATATTATGCATCTCAAAAGAAATGTCATCGATTACTTTACTGGAGAAGGAATTACTCATTTTATTTTGATAGGCGAAAATGTCCTTAATTTTCATGGCTCAGATGATGAATATTATGAAGAATGGTTTGAAGATGTAGAAAATGGTTGGATTGTTCTACTGAATTTTAGAGAGTTTGTACTTAGAGAAATGAATACCTATAATTTGGATTCTTATCTGATTTGGGGAGGAGTTTTAGATGAAATAGACAACTGGCGAACCACAGACCCAAGAAAACTATTTGAATTTGTGAGAAAAGAAGTCGAAAAACGAATTGCTTTATTTTAATCAATAGAACTCAAGAATTAAAATCACACAAACAATATATCAAGTAAATGTGTTCTAATTGTACAGATTTTCAAAAATCTATTTTTTTAAACTTTATTTTTTAAACTTCAATTTATAGAATTATGTTCACTCAAAAATCATTAGGAAAAACTGCATTTTTATTTGCTTTTTTATTCTCTTTCGCTCTTTTATTTTCTTCTTGTGCTAAAAAAACAGTTTCACAAGGAACAGATATTTTTGATGATAAAGTGCCTGTAGAAGCTCGTATTACTAATAAATATACACAAAATGTAGGTAGTACAATGAAATACTTTGCTGTCTTATATTATTTTGCTTCTCCTGAAGTAGATAGCTCAGAAAAAAATACAAATGGAACAAATCAAAACTTAGAAGATGTTTTGGAAGATATTGGAGAAGGAATCAAAAACACAGGTAAAGAAATTGGAAGAACAGATAATTTGACTTCAACAAGTGTAGAACTTACCAAAAGTCAATATGACAATCTTAATGTAGGAAATAATGTAGCTATTTATTATTCTACCGAAAATAAGAAAAATATTTCTTTTCGTTAAGAAAAATAAGAATATATTCTAATTGTCTGACACTTTGAAGTGTCTTGACAATCTTCAGAATCACAAATCAATTTAGTTTGGTTTGTGATTTTTTTTGGCAAACAATAACATTTTTTTATCACGAATGTTGAAGAAGAAGAAAAATTGTAACTTACAACAAATCAACCCAAAAAGAAATGGAACAATTCAAGAATCAAGAAGCATATTCAACAATTACATCCTATTCACAACAATTCGAAAAATTATTTGGATTAGCCATACAAATAGATACATCTGATGACAAAAAAGTATTATTACGAGTAAATAAAAGCAATCTTAGAGGTGAATATGATATTGACACACATGTAGGAAGAATGAATCATTATTTTAAACCTTTAGTAAAGGATGATATTGAGTTTGATATTGTGGTTTCGTAGAAAAACGATATATTCAATTAGTCTATAGACTGGGAAGTCTGTGATGCAAACCCCTAAAAACTAGCTCCCAAAGTCAAGAAAAAGGCTCTTCCATCAGCAGGAATAATTCCTGGTCCAGGATAACCGTCTGCACGTCTTGTAAAATACGAATTGTTAGTCAAATTATTTATACTTCCTTCTAGTTTTAGCCACTTATAAGAATAACTCATCGACAAATCCATTACATAATAAGAAGGAATAATTCCACTAACAGCCGTTGCACTTCGGACAACATTGGTAGCATCTGTAAAATGTTCTTTTGTAAAAGAATATTGATAGGAAAGTTTGAAATCTTTATAACCAAACTGCAAACCTGTACGCAATGTAACAGGAGGAACAAGTTCAACTTGTCTGTCTAAAATAGCCGTTTCTTCTGATTTTACATAACGACTTTTTAAAATTGCCGTATTCAAATAAAGTCCTAAATAGGATTTTGGTAAAATACTCTCAATCCAATTATTACTAATTTTTCCTATATTAAATTCTAAAAGAGATTCAATTCCATAAATTCTAGCTTGAGCAATATTCCCTCTAAAACGATATGGATTATACGTTGGAGCAACTCCTTTGCGTTCTACTTGGCTGATTCTGTCATTATAATTCAAGTAAAAAAGACTTACATCAAATTGTAAAAGTGTATTTATTTTTCCTCTAAAACCCAAATCTGCATTATAACCACTTTCATCTTTTATATCTGGACTGATTACCAAATTTGGATTCTGAATACGCAAATCACTAAAGGTAACCGAACGGTAATTTTGTGAGAAATTTGCATAGATTTCTAATTCGTTTTTGCTATATTTTTCTCTAAAAATCGGTTTATAACTAATTCCAATTCCCCCTAAAATGAAACTTCTAGGACGCTCCAAACTCTCTTCATTTTTAGTTTCAGAAATAAGGTTTCCTGCAAAATCAAAAACTCGTTCTTTATAAAATCCGTCAGCTTGTGTTTTGATATATTCAGCTCTAATCCCTGGGGTAATACTCCATTTATCAGAAAGATTAAATACATTTTCTATAAAAAAAGAAGCATTTTGATTGGGAAATTCATACGAAGAGTTTTCTAAATTTTCAGAATTGAGGAAGGTAAAGTTAGGTTTGTTGGTAGCATCAGCATCGCCTTGTCGCTGCGTTGTGAAGCCATTATAATACCTAAAACCTGTTATGAAAGCGTGAGTTTGTTTTTTGAGTTTCTCTCCTAAAAAATTGATAGAATAACGATGTAAAAGACGAGTTTCATTTCCAAAATTTTTGAAATCTCCATCAATCATGGTTCTATTTTTCCCAAAGTCAATGGTAGATATTTTATCTAAATTTCCTACTGTTTTTCGTCCTGCTAAAAGTCCGAAAGTACGACTATTGATTTTGGTTTTATCAGAAATTTTATAATCTAGAACTACTGCTCCCAAATTCCAATTTACAGCAAACCAATTTCTATCTCGGATGGATTGACGTGGGTTTTGCTCAAATAAAACATCTGTCAGTCCTCCAGCTTGCTGTGCTAAATAATTCATTCCCGTATATTCTACCGAAATTTTGAGTTTTGAAGTGGGTCTAAATGTCAGTTTTGCAAAACCTGTATGGACATCAAAACCAGAATTTTCTCTCCAACCGTCACCACGTTTGTATTGATAAAATCCGTAATAGCTTACTTTTGAATTTGCATTTTGATTTTGTTTTCCTAAATTTCCACCAACATCAACAAAACTACTCGTAAAACCAAAAGAACCGATGGTTTGACGTAAATTGACTTTAAAATTATCATCTTTTGGTGCATCTTTCATTACAAAATTCAACATTCCTCCAAACTGCGTTCCGTATTGCAAAGAAGCTGCACCACGCACAAGTTCAATGCGCTCAACTGCCTCAACAGGTGGCGTATAGTAGCTTTCAGGATAACCCAAGGCATCAGCCGAAATATCATAACCATTTTGGCGAGTATTAAAATTTGCTGTTCTGTTTGGCGAAAGTCCTCTTGCTCCGATGCCTAATTGAATACCTGCGCCATCACTTTCCCACACATTCAGACCTGCTACTTTTGCATAAATTTGTCTTGAATTGTTGGATGCCAAATTTGCTGTTGTGTTGCTTAAAACGATTACTTCACTCTTTTTGGATTCATAAATTCCCATTCCATCGACAGCATTTAGGCGAGCCATTAAGTTGGAATTTGTAAGCTCTGATTGTCCTTCTACTACAATTGTTTTTAAAGAGTCTTGTAATTCTTCTAAATTAAAATCTATGGTTAATGTAGTATTATTTTTTATATCTATTTCTTTTGAAGCTGTTTTGAAACCATATAAATAAGCAACCAAAGTATAAGTAGATTGAGTAGAAACAGGAGTGAAAAATTCTACTAAAAAATTTCCATTCTCATCACTTTGAGCATATTTATTTAGTTCTTGGACTACGATAGTTGCGCCAAAGAGAGGCTCATTCCTAGAATAAGAAGATGTTGAAACATTGCCTTTTATTCGGATTTGAGTTTCTAGTTTAGGAGTTTTTGTAGCAACAGTTTCAAAACTTTGTGCATTTTGAGCAAAACTAAAGCTGCAAATCAAGCAACAACAGCAAAAAGTGAAAATATCTTTACAAACACAACACACCGAATCTTGAAAAAAAGGTTTCATTTATTTAGACTAATTATAGACAATCTCATTTTGTGCAAAATTAAGACACAGAAGGCATAAAAAAAAATGACTTCTGTCATTTTTTAGAATAATTCTAAATAAAGATGAGAAGTTTTGAATTGAGGTTTACACTTTAAATTCTTCGTTTTCTATGTAATTCTTGATATTATTCATTAAACTATTGAAATATTGAGTAACTGTATTTTTGAGAGCAATCATTTCTTCAATAGATTTATCTTTTCCAGCTTCTGAAAATGTTATCTCTCCGTGTGCTAATTGATTTCTTTTGTTTTTGATAATTAATAATTCATTAGCAATAGTAGTTGTAGGTAAAGTGAATCCGTATTTTTTGGCTAGTTCTTCCAGTTTTTTAGCATCTATATTTCCAGATATTTCTCCTCCCATTTTTTCTAAATAGGCTTGATAACCTATTTTAATATCGTTATTTTTATTTTTAGATTTAAACTCTACTTTTTTATCCATTAATGAGTTAAATCTGTTTATCAACTGAGTTCTATCTTTTATTCTTAAACTTTGTTGTTGGTTCTCACTATCTGGTTTCATATTAAAGTGTAAATATAACTCTCTCATCTCTTTTTTTAAATTATTGAGCTTTAGGTCAGACTGATTTATCGCTAAAAAAATAGCATCAATTCCTGCTGTTACAGAACCTTCTATTAAGTTATAGAGTAACAAATAAGCATTTGCTTTTAAAGTTTTCTTTAACTCACTTGAGAAAGGATATTTAGAAGTGTTTTTCAGATGTGAAAGGTTAAATTGATTTAATCTCTCCTCATCTTCAAAAATAGAATCTTCTAAGTTTATATTTTTTGATTTATCAATGACAAATATAAAATCAAAATAATCATTTATTTCTTGAACTCTGTTTGTATAATCTGCTAAAAAAATCATGTTTTAATTATTTAATAATCTATCTCTAACAAATTCTATTCTACTCATAACACGTTTTGGTGAATTACTAGCTTGTCCTTTTATTTCTTGTTCAAACTCATCGCTTTCTAACCAATCCATATTTTGAGGATGTAAATTAGGATTTTTTTCTAAAGCTAAATATACTCCAACCATTATGGCTTCAAAACGTAAACGGGGTGTTTTTTTAGAATTTACATTTTTAGTCAATCCATTAGGAAAATATTTTTGTACAAATTCCAAAACCTTGTTCAATCTATCTGTGTATTCTTCTTTGCTAAAACCATCATCATTTTTATGCTTCATGTAGTTGTCTAGAAAATCATTGACATTTCCTTTAAATTCTAAATATTCGTCAGAATATGCAAA
Organism: Bernardetia sp. Wsw4-3y2; assembly: GCF_037126295.1. Lineage (NCBI taxonomy): Bacteria > Pseudomonadati > Bacteroidota > Cytophagia > Cytophagales > Bernardetiaceae > Bernardetia > Bernardetia sp. Wsw4-3y2. The sequence continues at coordinate 3,418,956 of NZ_CP147017.1, forward strand.
AAATCTTAAAATGAGTTCTTCTGGTTCTTTTCTATCAGTTGCTTTTTTTGTAAATCCTGTTAATTCTTTGAATAAAGAATTTTTAGCACATTCTACTACAAATTTTGTAAATTCTCCTTGGTAACTTCCTAACCTTTTTTCCATGTCTTTCAATAAATCACTTCCTGTATTTATTCTTTCAAACATCATAAAGCGAGCATCATCATTACTTTTTTCTGAAAGTACAATCATTCGTAATGTTGTATTAAGAAATTTACGTTTTCTAGCAACAGGTAAATCATCAAATCGACAATCATTTATACTTTCTAATACTTCTAATTTGATAAGTTTAAACTTATTCTCTACAAATGCTTCTAGTGTTCGTATTCTTTGTGAACCATCCACTATTTCTAATCTACCCTCTTCTGTTTCTGCTGTAAATATATAAGGAATAGGCAAACCTAAAATTACAGATTCTATAAATTTAGATTGTCTTTCGATATTCCAAACAAAAGCACGTTGATAATAAGGAACATATATTTCATTTTCGTCTGTTTCTTTATCTTTTGTGTATTTAGACAATAGAAGTTCGATAGTAAATTCTTTTGTATCGTAATCAACAGTTTTTTGTTTTTCTCTGATTTCAGCTTCTATTTTATCTGTTTGTATCGCTTCCATATTTTTAAAATTATAAATTGAGGGATAATTTTATGTTTTGACAAAAATATATAAAATAAATGACTTTTTTGTTATGAAAAATCTTTATCAATTTTGAATAATCCGTTCAAAAATAATTGCATCTTTTAGTGTATCATTTTGATAAACAATAGCCACTTTAGTTCGTCCGTTTGTGGCTGATATAGTGAATCTTTTGGGATTGCTTTTTTCCATGTTTTCTACCCAATTTTGTTTTCTTGTACGATCTAAATTATCCAAAATAGAATTTATCCAAACTGAATCTTCTGCATTCTCATTTTCTGCTTGATACATTCCGACAAGCCATTTATCAACATTAGTTGCATCTACTTTTAAAGCCATTTTATAATCAGAATAGGAAGCAGCAGGAATGAAAACGATTGTATTTCCAAAACCATTAGTATTAAAAAGAGAATACTCTGTATCTAAAATTTTAGAGTATTCTTTGATTTGTTCTGATAAAATTTCGATACGTTTTTCTTTGCTTTCTACTTCAAAACTTTCTAGTTTATTGTCTGATTTAGAGTTACAGCTTACCAAAATTAGTAAAGCAAAAATAAAAGGTGTATGTTTTTTCATAAATCTCCTGAATGGTTTAGTGTTCACAAATGAACAATATGTAGGACTTAACTCGTACCAAGTTAAAAGAATTTATCCAAAAAATAATACTACCATAGATTCCTAAAAATATCATTCTATTTTAATAAAATATGAAAAATATAGACGGTGTGGTTTTAAATAATGTGAACTTTTTTATAAAAATAATTCATGATTTTTTCTTATTTTTGCTTACATAATAAGCAAACTATTTTCATTTTTTCGATTTATATAAGATAAGAATAAGATAAGACTATGGATCAGGCTCTTTTAGATGCTCAACATATCGTTCAAATCGCTGCCGAACTTGGTGTGCGTGTCAAACAAGTAGAAGCAACTGCACAACTTTTAGATGAAGGAGCAACTGTTCCTTTTATTTCTCGCTATCGAAAAGAAGTTACAGGTACACTTGATGAGGTACAGGTAGCAAGTATTCGTGATAGACTCTCACAACTTCGTGAATTGGATAAAAGACGTGAAGCAATCTTGAAATCGATTAGTGAACAAGAAAAACTCACTCCTGAATTAGAAGAAAAAATAAATGCTGTCCAAACACTTTCTGCTTTAGAGGATTTGTATTTGCCTTACAAACCAAAACGTAAAACTCGTGCTTCTATGGCAAAGGAGAAAGGTTTAGAGCCTTTAGCCTTACAGATTTTGGAGCAAGGAAGAATGGATTTAGAAAGAACTGCTAAACAGTTTATTGATGAAGAAAAAGGTGTAAAAACACTTGATGAAGCATTAGCAGGAGCAAGAGATATCATTGCTGAGCACATCAATGAACACGCAGAAACTCGTGCAAAAATGCGCCAAGTTTTTGAAAAAGAAGGCAAAATTTCGGCTAGAGTAATTACAGGAAAAGAAAAAGAAGGTGAAAAATATAGAGATTATTTTGAGTGGGAAGAGCCATTAATAGAAGCTCCTTCTCATCGTGTTTTGGCACTTCGAAGAGCCGAAAAAGAAGGTATTTTGCTCTTAGATTTACAACCCAATGAAGACCGAGCAATTACTTTATTGGAAGATAATTTTGTTCATAGTAACACAAAATCTTCTGAACAAGTACAAATGGCTGTAAAAGATGCTTACAAACGTCTTTTGAAACCATCTATGGAAACAGAAATTCGTATGCTTTCCAAACAGAGAGCAGACGAAGAAGCTATTACTATTTTTGCAGAAAATCTTAGACAGCTTTTATTATCTGCTCCTCTAGGACAAAAAAATACATTAGCTTTAGACCCTGGTTTTAGAACAGGCTGTAAATTAGTTGTCTTGGACAAACAAGGAAAACTGCTTTATCATGATGCCATATATCCAAATGAACCTCAAAAAGATACTGTAAAAGCAGGAAATATAATTTTAGCTTTAGCAGAAAAATATAATATAGAAGCTATTGCAATTGGAAACGGAACAGCAAGTAGAGAAACAGAACGTTTTATAAAAGCAATTCCAAATCTGCCTAAAAAGATTCAAATTGTAGTTGTTAGTGAAAGTGGAGCATCAATTTATTCAGCTTCTGAAGTTGCTCGTGAAGAATTTGCAGACTATGACTTGACAGTTCGTGGTGCTGTTTCTATTGGTCGCAGACTTATGGATCCGTTGGCAGAATTGGTAAAACTTGATCCCAAATCTATTGGAGTAGGTCAGTATCAGCACGATGTAGACCAAAAACAACTCAAAAATAGCCTTGATGATACAGTTATGAGTTGTGTAAATGCTGTGGGTGTAGAAGTAAACACAGCTAGTAAAGAATTATTGAGTTATGTTTCTGGTTTGGGAGCTTCTCTTGCAAAAAATATTGTAACATTCAGAAATGAAAATGGAGCTTTCAAAAGTAGAGCGCAACTCAAAAAAGTGCCTCGTTTGGGAGATAAAGCCTTCGAACAAGCAGCAGGTTTTCTTCGTATTCGTGATGCCAAAAACTTACTAGATGCAAGTGCTGTTCATCCAGAAAGCTACCCAATTGTGGAGAAAATGGCAAAAGACTTGAACACAACTGTCGAAGAGCTTATCAAAAATGAAGAACTTCGTAAGCAAATCAATCTTAAAAATTATGTTACTGATACAGTCGGACTTCCCACGCTTGAAGATATTGTTTCAGAACTTGCCAAACCAGGGCGTGATCCTCGTGAGCAGTTTGAAGCCTTTTCTTTTGTGGAAGGAGTAGAAAAAATGGAAGATTTGCGTGTCGGAATGAAACTTTCAGGCATTGTAACTAATATTACAGATTTTGGTGCTTTTATAGATGTGGGAGTTCATCAAGACGGACTGGCACATATTAGTCAGCTTTCAGATAAATTTATCAAACACCCAACAGAAGCTGTAAAAGTCCATCAGAAAGTAGAAGCTACAGTTATGGATATAGATTTAAGCAGAAAAAGAATTGCGTTAAGTCTAAAATCTGATCCTTTTGGAGCAAATCCAGTTGGAGGCGAAGCTAAATCTTCTCGTTCTGACTCCAAAACGGAAAGAAAATCAGAAAGAAAAACAGATCCTAAAATTGGTGCAGACCGAAAAAATGATTCTAAATTCTCAAGAGGAAGTTCAGTATCAGAAAATGAAAAAAATAAAAGTACAGAACGTCCAGTAAGAAAATCATCTTATAAAAAAGCTGATTCATTCAATAAAAGACAGGAAAAGCCAAAAGAAAAACCACAAGAAGAAACAGGTGGAACAATGGCTGATATGTTGGCTGCACTCAAAAATAAATTTGGTAAATAAAATGTAGTTTATGCTTTAGCCTGAGCAAAATTTAATTTTCAAAAAAACAAAACTCCTTATTCAATTCTATTTTGGATAAGGAGTTTTTTAATTCCTATGTTTAGAGTTACTTACTAATAAGTAAGTTCTTTGTCTATAAAAAATAATTCTAAATCTGCTTTTTCAGAAGTTGAAGTCTTAAAGATTGAATCAAAATGAGAAATAATTGTATCAAAATAGAGTTCAGGATTTTTCTTGATAGGTTCTAAATGAGCTGCTTTTTTAAATACCAAAAGTTCAGTCTCTATATTTGATTTTGCTTTTAAACGTTCTCCCATTTCTACTGGTGTATGAATATCTTCATCGCCATATATCAAAAGCATATTTTTTAAGTGTTTAATTTGTGATACTTTATCTATTGGGCGAACTTTATTTTCAAAATTTGGGGCAACAGTTTGCATAAATTTTAATATTCTTGCAGAAGAAGGGTAATGTTTCCAAAACTCTGGCAAAGAAGTAAGAGGAGCTTCAAAAATAGCTGTTTGAAAGTTATGAGTAGGATTTGCTAATGCACAAATTCCCCAAGCTGCGCCTTGTGAAACACCTAAATAACCCAAAGGAAGTGAAGGTGTAAGTTCTTCTAAAACTTGTGAAGCTGCCAATACATCAGCAGGAAAATCAAAACTTCCATTCTGACTTTCTCCAAAACCATTTAAATCAATTATAAAAATATTATATCCATTTTCTCTTAATTTTTGTGCTGTATTATTGCTCAAAAAATAACCTTTTGATGATTTAAGCATTGGAGGAACAAGTAAAAGACTTGCTTTTGAATTCTGAGTCAATGCGTCAGCAAATAAACCTTTTAAAACAAAACCATCTGGATTAAGAAAACTAATTTCCTTCCATTGTTTTTGCTGAGTTTCTGATAAAGGATTTTTCCAGTTTTTGACAAAGAAATTACCAAAAAAAGGTTTCTTAAGTAGTTGTTGCAAAATAATATTCATAGATGTTGAGATTTATACTTACTAATAAGTAAGTTGTTTGTAAAAATTTAATCTAAGACAAAATAAAGTGATTATAAAAGTTTTGTAATTGATAAATAAGAAAAGCTATTTATTTTTTTGTAAGAAGATTTGCCAAAATTTGCTGTTTTGCTATTTGATAGACTTCTTTTCCATGTAATCGTGCTATCATGAGTGAGCCTTGAAGGGTCAATAGAATATTCAATGCTTGGTACTTTGTTTCTCCTACAAATTGAAATTCGCCTTTTTCTAGCCCTTCTTCTAAGATTTCTGTATAAATTTTTCTTATAAAATAACCTAATGATTGTGCTTGTTGCTGCATTTTTTCAGGAATAGAAAAAAAATCTGTGCCTGTAGCTGCTACTAAGCAAATACGATTTCCTTTTTCTATTTGCCAACCGTACATACCCTCAATATATTGTTCTAATTTTTCAGTTGGAGAAATATCTAGGGTGTCCATTTTTTCTTTCCAACGTTCTAGTCTATTTCTTGAATGTGTAATTATGGCAACTCCTAAATCTTCTTTTGACGGAAAGTGATAATGAATAGCTGCATTTTTGATTCCCAATTTTTCAGAGATATGTTTGTAGCTAAAACCATTATAACCAAACTGTTGAAAAAGAGCTTCCCCCAAATAAACTATTTTTTCTCTTGTATCAAGTTTTTCTAATTTATGATCCAAGTAATCAAAAGAATAAGAGTGAGAGGCAATGGTAATGTCTGACATAAAAAATAGTAGAAATAGATAAAAAACAATTACGACCTGCTAAAGCAGCGAAGCTAATTAAAAATTACGAGTTTAATTGTTTGATTATCAGTTAATTAATAAGTAAAAATTAGTGATTTACTAAATTCTTATTGCCAAAGAAAATGATTGACTTTGATTTTACTAACGCAATATATGAAAAAATGTTTTACTTACTACTAAGTAAGTTTGATTTTTTGTAAAAAAAAAGCTATTTCCTTTATTAAGAAGAAATAGCTTTTCTTTATTTTTTATAAAAATAATTCTTAATTATCCATAGAAGCTAAAAATTCATCATTTGATTTTGTACCTCTCATGTGTTTGAGCATATAATCCATTGCTTCGTTAGAGTGCATGTCGTTCATCATTCTACGCAAAATCCAAACACGTTGTAAAGTCTCTTTATCTAATAATAAATCTTCACGACGAGTACCAGAAGCAGGAATGTCAATAGCAGGATAAACTCGTTTGTTGGCAAGTTTACGATCAAGTTGAAGTTCCATGTTACCTGTTCCTTTGAACTCTTCAAAGATTACTTCATCCATTTTCGAACCTGTATCAATAAGAGCTGTTGCAATAATGGTAAGTGAACCCCCATTTTCTACATTACGAGCAGCACCAAAAAAGCGTTTTGGTTTGTGGAGTGCATTTGCATCAACACCACCAGAAAGAATTTTTCCTGAAGAAGGAACAGTTGTGTTATAGGCACGAGCCAAACGAGTAATTGAGTCTAAAAGAATCACTACATCGTGTCCACATTCTACCAAGCGTTTGGCTTTTTCCAAAACCATATTTGCTACTTTTACGTGTCTGTCTGCTTGCTCATCAAAGGTAGAAGCAACCACTTCTCCTCTTACACTGCGTTCCATATCAGTTACTTCCTCTGGACGTTCGTCTATTAAAAGTACAAGTAAGTAACATTCAGGATGATTTTCAGCAATAGCATTTGCAATTTCTTTCAAAAGAACAGTTTTACCTGTCTTTGGCTGGGCTACAATCATTCCACGCTGTCCTTTTCCTATTGGAGCAAATAAATCCAACATTCTAGTTGAATACGTATTTGCTTTTGTAGAAAGGTTTAAACGTTCACGAGGAAAAAGTGGAGTTAGGTGTTCGAAAGAAACTCTGTCTCTAATTTGCTCAGTAGTTTTTCCGTTTACAGATTCAATTCTTAGTAAAGCAAAATATTTTTCTCCATCTTTTGGTGGACGGATTTGTCCTTTTACAGTATCGCCAGTTTTGAGTCCTAAAAGTTTGATTTGAGAAGGTGAGATATATACATCATCAGGACTAGCCAAATAGTTATAATCAGAAGAACGTAAAAAACCATATCCATCAGAAATTACTTCCAAAACACCTTCGCTTGTTACGACACCGTCGAATTCACGAATATTATATTTTTTGTTGGAAGAACGCTCATTTCGTTCTTTTTTGTCTGAATTTCGGTCATTCGTTTTGTCTGTACGTTCTTTTCTATCATTTGAGCGACTTGTTCTTTCAGACTGTGTATTACTTTGGTTTGAATTAGCATCTTCACCTGATTGAGAACGTTGAGAAGCTCTTTGAATAGGTGCTTTTGTTTCTGTTTCTTTAACGTTTACTCGGCTTCGACGACGTAGATTCTCGCTCTCATTGCGTTCTTCATTGCGAGCATCTAATCTTGAACGTCTTTCAGTTCTTTCTTTAGAATCTTTCGTAGAAGTAGAATCAGCAGTATCTTTACTGTCTTTATTTTCGCTTTTACCAATAAGATTTGCACGTTTTCTTTCACGGAGAGTTTCTCTGATTCGTTCTATTGAATCATCTTTTTTCTCGTCATCTTTTTTCTCTTCTTTATCATCAGTAGAGGTTTTGGTAGCTGTTGCTGTTTCTGTAACATCTTTTTTAGCTTCTTTTGCCTCACTTTTTGGCTCACTATCTTCTTGCTTGTCTTTTTTCAAGAAGCTAAATGTAGGAAGTTTGTAACCCACCTCTTTTTTTTCTTCTTCTTTGACTGCTGTTTTTTCAGTAGAGATAGCTTCTTTTTTAGAAGATATAGAAGATGTTTTTATTTCTTCTTGTTTGTTGTCATTATCTTCATCTTCCTCTATTTTATTAGCTTGATGATCCAAGATTTTATAAATAAGGTCTTTTTTGGGTAAACGGCTATGATTTTTCAAGCCCATTTCGGTAGCGATAGTACGCAATTCGGAGAGTAAGCGAACGTTGAGTTCCTCAATATTATACATATTGACTTATATAGGTTGGTAGGAATAATGGTTTAATTCTAAGAAATTAGTTTAGAAAATTCTAGTAATGGAATAATCTATAAAAATATAGAAAAAACGTGAAGTTGTAATAAAAAATATTTAAGTATAAAATGATAATAATACTATCATTTTGCTTTAATCTATTAAATAGAAAATTGAAAGGATAAATTAAACCTAAAAAAGAAAATTAGACTAAAACTTATCTGAATAAAACATATTGTAGGTTCTTCTTATATTTCCTTCGTTGTTTTACATAGGTAGCAGGAAGGAAGTTGTAAAAAGTAAAAATACGCTTTTTGAAAAGGTAAGAGGAAATATTTTGATTTCTATAAGAAACTATACAAAACACAAATTCAATTAAGTATTAATTAAACCAAGTGTCAAAACGAATACGAATTCATTTTATAAATTTATCCTCTTTTTTGTCCTTTAGTAGTAATATTATAATTCTGTTTTTAAAGGACACGTAAATATAACAATTTTTTTGATTAATATTGCTATTTCTGCATTATTTTTTTTAAAAACACTTTGAAACATACTTTATTTGTTCCAATATTTCCAAAATGCCCAGAGTTTTCTGTCTCTAAGATATTCTAAATTCCATTCATTCTGATAGGCTTCTTTTTCAAAGACAATATTCATATAAGCTGTATGATGTCTTTTGAGTTTGATAAGTTGAAAAAAATAATTTCCTAAATAAACTAGATAGAAAGGAATAATACCCATTTCTAATTGTTGATAGAGGTGTATTTTTTCATGATTGATTAATACTTTATCAAATTTATCTTTTTCTGAATCTACCAATACAAAAGGAAATAAAGCCATTGCACGAGGTGGATTTTTCAAAATTTTGAACAATAAAGGATTTGCAAGTAGAATCAATTGATTTTTTTAAATTAAGATTTAAGACTAGAAATAAATAATTCTAACGGCTAAATTGTTTTTTTTCTTCGGGAGACAAATCATCCCATTTATTTTTGAGAGCTTCTAAGTTTGGAATACAACTTTCTAAACCTATTTGAGTACATAAAGTTTTTATATCTGTCGCAGAAACAGATTTTTTGTTACTAATTTGTTTTATGATAAAAGGCGAAACTATTTTGGCTGTTTTTTCAGCATCTATATCTGAGAGTTTTAAACTATCCCTTAATTTTTTGGTATGAAAATATTCCATTAAAGAAGTAATTTGAGCTGTCGAAAGTGAAGTAGCTGTTCCATTATAAATTTTCAAAAACTCATCAAAATGTCCTGCACCTGCTTCACTTTCTAAAAGACGAATATAAGAATCTTTAGCAAGGACAAAAACTTGATTTGTTTTTTCTTCAGAAATATTTATTTCATTTTTTACTTTTTCTGCTAGATTATTTTTAGCATCATTGATAATTTTATCGATTGGGCTGGTAGTCATGATTATTTAATTATTTATTTTTGAATGTGTTGATGATAAAATAATAGAAAAATGAAATCAAAATTTCTCATAACCTCAATTTATAAACTAAATCAGACTATGAGAAATAGTAAAATCAATAAAAGAAGTTTTTAGCTAAAAAAACCACCTTTTCCACCAAATAATCCACCAAGCATTCCTCCAATATTATCTAAGTTATCAAGTCCTAATTTTGACATCATCGAACCTTCATCTTCTGCACTTCCTGTCTCAGGAGAACCAATTTTTGACATAATAAAAGGAATGACCATATTAGAAACCATTGCAGCCGTTTCTTTCGAAACCCCCATTTTTTCCATCATATCGCCTCCGAATTGATTTACAAGACGCATAACCATTGGATTTGCTGTTGTGGTGCTTGCTTTTCCATTAAAAATATCTAAAAGTTGTGGCAAATTTCCACTCAATGCTTCACTTGCCATTTGAGTAAGAAATGAATTTTTGGCAACATCAACTGTTTCTCCTACTTGTGAAGAACTTAGTCCTGCTTCTTCTTGAAGTTGAGTTCCTAGTTGTCCTTGTGTGAGTTGTAATAAATCGTCTAACATAAGTTTTGTGTAGTTTGTGTAAAGTTAAAATTGATTTATAAATGAACTCTACAAGATACTATTTTTTATGAAATTTCGTAAACACTGTTTTTCAAATACACAAAAAATGCTAAAGGTTCGCATAAAAGTTGGCATTGAATAAAGAGTTTTGATTAGTTTTAGGATTAATAACCTGTGATACTTCAAATTACAAAAATTATGAAAGAATTTACAAAAAATAAAAACGAGCAAAATGAACAAAATGAGTTTGAAAAACCTCCTATCTTTGGAACATGGAAAATGTTTTATAGCGTCGTCTTGGGTGAGTTAGTGCTTTTGATTGTTCTTTTTTATTTGTTTGGAGAATACTTTAGAGCTTGATTTTTTGAACGCAGAGGAATACAAATACAGAGAATACAAATTTCTTTTTTAACCACAGAGTTTATAGAGGAAAGAGAGAAAATACAAATACATTTTAATAATACAGATTAAACACAAAACAGAAAAATACAAACTAAAGTATTTAACTGATAACTGATAACTGACTTATGAATCCTTTAGATTGGGCTGTGCTGATTGCTACACAAGTTTTGATTATCGCTTATGGCGTATGGAAAACTCGCAAACAAAGTAAAAATTTACAAGGCTATTTGCTTTCTGATAGAGATATGAACTGGTTTACAATCGGTCTTTCTATTATGGCGACACAAGCGAGTGCTATTACGTTTCTCTCTACCCCTGGACAGGCATTTGGCAACGGAATGGGTTTTGTGCAATTTTATTTTGGTTTGCCTATCGCTATGGTTATTTTATCAATTACTGCTGTTCCGATTTATCACAAACTCAATGTTTATACAGCTTACGAGTATCTTGAAAACCGTTTTGACTTAAAAACTCGTTCGCTCGGTGCTGCTCTTTTTCTGACTCAGCGTGGACTTGCAGCAGGACTTTCTATTTATGCACCTGCTATTATTTTGTCGACAGTTTTGGGTTGGAATATTTATTATTTAATTGTCATTATTGGTCTTGTTGTGATTGCTTATACCGTTTTTGGAGGAACAAAAGCTGTTAGTCAGACCCAAAAACAGCAAATGTTGGTTATTCTGATTGGAATGGTAGCAGCAGGTTATATTTTGGTTTCACTTTTACCAAAAGAAGTTTCGGTTACAGATGCACTTAGTGTTGCTGGTGCTGTGGGAAGATTGGAAGTGATTAATTTGGATTTTGATTTGAATAACCGTTATAATGTTTGGTCTGGAATTATTGGAGGTTTGTTTTTGGCGTTGTCGTATTTTGGAACTGACCAATCGCAAGTTCAGCGTTATCTGACAGGAAAATCTATCGCACAAACTCGTGTAGGATTACTTATGAATGGAATGGTGAAAATTCCGATGCAGTTTTTGATTCTTTTGGTAGGAATTTTTCTTTTTGCTTTCTATCAATTTTATCAACCACCAATTTTCTTTAATACCAATAAAAAAATAACTTTCATTGAAGAAAATCCAACAAAAGCAGATTCTTTAAAGAATATAGAAACGTTATATACTCAGAATTTTGAAGAGAAAAAAGAGGTTATTTTTGAATTTTTGGAAGCAAAAAAAGAAGCAGAAGCTAAAAATGTAGAATTAGATACGATGTATGCAAGTCGTATCAGAACCTACAACGTACAAAATGATACATTGAGAAATCAAGCAACAGCCATTATTAATAATATTGAAAAAGGAAATAAATTAGAAGCTAAAAGATTGAGTAATAATGATTTGGATTATGCTTTTATCAATTTTGTTTTAGATTATTTGCCTATTGGTTTGATTGGTCTTTTGGTTTCTGTGATGCTTTCGGCTGCGATGTCATCGGCTTCTTCCGAACTCAATGCGCTCGGTTCTACGACTGTTATTGATATTTATAAACGCTCTCTTGTAAAAGATAAAGACGAAGAACATTATGTAAAGGCATCAAAAGGTTTTACTATGTTTTGGGGTGTTTATGCGATATTTTTTGCTATGCTTGCCACACAATTAGATAATCTGATACAGGCTGTAAATATTTTGGGTTCACTTTTTTATGGAACAATTTTGGGAATATTTTTGGTCGCTTTTTATATCAAAAAAGTAAAATCAAATGCTGTTTTTTATGCTGCTGTTGTAAGTGAATCTTTAATTCTTATTCATTATTTCTTCTTTAAAGAAACTTTTGAAATTGGTTTCCTTTGGTATAATCTAATTGGTTGTGTGATGGTAATATTTATGGGGATTTTGTTTGAAATGTTTTTGAAGAAGGACGTGAAGTAAATTACTTTTGATATTTTAGAATGAAAAAGAAAAACTCTGATAGTCTAGTATCAGAGTTTTTGTAATTAGGTAGTATCAACTATTCATCATAATTTTCATTTTCAGAAAGGTAATCTACATCAGCATGTTCGTCTTCGTATTGACTTTTGACATTTTCTTTCAAATATCCTTCATCATCAAAATCGTCATCGTCTTCAATAAGCTGAAGAGCCGTAGCTACTGACATTCTAACCAAGTAAATTTTCTCATCTGTTTCGAAGCGTAAAGCACTTACAGTTTTATTATCTTTATTTTGAAATGTAATTAAATGTTGGCTATATCCTTCTGGGTAGACAAGTTTAATCTGTCCCTGTAAATCAGAATTTAATTTTTCGAAATCGGTAATGACACGTGCTTTGTTCATAGGTTTTGGATTAATTAGAATTTATGATTATTCGTTGGATTTTCAGAACGTAAAATTATTTAATCTTGTTTGAAAATTTTGTGTTAATTTTAAACTAAAGTAAACTAGTAGTAAACTCTCATTTTTGCAAATATATTTCAAAAATTAAAAAAATACTTAATTCAAATTGAATATTTGATTAGAAAGAAATTTGAACTTTTTCCAATCCAAAAAAGGTAATACATTGAAATAAATTATCAATTAAAAATTTTTGCGTTATGGATACTAAAAAACAAAATATAGAAAGCCTACAACTAGAATCAGAAAGGTTACTACTAAATTCTCTTTCTTACAAAGACATTCCAAAAATTATTGAGTATGCAGTAAATCCAAAAATATCAGAGAATGTAATCAATATTCCTTTTCCTTATTTTGAACAAGATGCCATTTTTTGGATAAATAGTGCCAATCAAGACCTCAAAACAGGAGAAGCATACAAATTTGCTATTCGCCTTAAAGATGATAAAAACTTAGAATTTATGGGAGGAATTGGTCTTCTAGTAGACAAAAAGCACAACCGAGCAGAACTAGGTTATTGGATAGCAGAGCATTTTTGGAGCAAAGGTTTTATGAGTGAAGCAGTAGAAAAAATACTAGAATTTGGTTTTGAAACAGTAGAACTGAATAAAATTATAGCAAATCATTTTCTAACCAACCCTGCATCTGGCAAAGTAATGATAAAAAATAAAATGATAAAAGAAGCTGAAATAAAAGAGCATTTCAAAAAGGGAGATACATATTTAGATATAATTCAATATCGCCTAACAAGAAAAGAATATCAAGAAAGTGTTTACAAAAAATAATTTCAAACATCTATTAGATTCAAGAGTACTTGAAAATGATAGGTGTTTTTTTTATAAAATTTCAATTCTGCTAATTTTATAAAGACTTTATTTAGAAATATTCAAAATAAGCAAAAATTACTATTACATATTGCAATGCTATTTTTTGCAACGTACCTTTGAATACATTTTATTGATTTGCTCAAAAACTATGTAAATAGCCTTTTAAACAGTATATTTATAGCATGTTTATAAATGAAATTTATTCAAATAGCAAAACAAACAAAATCAGTAACGAAAGATTTATTCGATACTCTTTTATTGTTATTTTAAAATAGTAAATTTCAAACTCTTATTAATTATTTTTTAATCAACTTAACCAACTTCCTATGAATTGGATTATACGCACCCTGACAAGCAGCGTAGGCAAAAAAGTTTTGATGTCGCTAACAGGGTTATTCTTAGTAACATTTCTGATTGTTCACATGGTCGGAAATTTTCAATTATTGTATCCAGATATTAAAGGAGCAGCCGAAAGTTTTAATATTTATGCCGTTTTTATGACGACATTTCCTCTTATTAAAGTTACTTCCTATTTGCTATATGGTTCTATCTTGTTCCATGCTCTTCTTGCTCTTATTTTGACTTTACAAAACAAAAAAGCTCGTCCGACAGGATATGCTATTGATGGAAGTGCAGAAAAATCTTGGGCTTCTCGTAATATGGGTATTTTAGGAACAGTAGTTTTTGTTTTTCTTATTGTTCACATGGGTAATTTTTGGTTTCGTTATCATTTCGGAAACATGCTACCTGTAATGCAAATTGATGGTGAAATTTATAAAAATCTGTATGCCATTGTAGCAAGTTCTTTTATGGTTTGGTGGTATTCAATTTTTTATATTATTGCTATGCTTGCTGTTGGGTTTCACTTATGGCATGGTTTCCAAAGTGGTTTTCAAACACTTGGTCTTAATCATGTAAAATATACTTCTTTAGTTTCATTTTTGAGTAAAGCTTTAGCTATTGCTTTTATTGTAGGTTTTTCATCTATGCCTTTATATATGATGGCTCGTTTTGGAATAGCAAATGATTTTGAAACGGCTGCCCAACACGTAAAAGAAAAGTCTATTGAAGCAGGTGTAGAATGGAAAGTAGCTGATTGGTCAAACATGGACAGAATTCGTTCTTGGGAACAATTAGAAACAACAGCAGACACAGAATAATTTTTGCCTTGCCGTTGTTGGTGTTCTCACCAACGACAAACTAATTAGTTTTTTACTTAGAAAAATTCTAAATTAAGGTGCGTTTCAAAACTTTTTGAACAAACAAATTATTCAGTATCATAACGTTAAAGAGTTATTTCAGAAGTTTCAATTCTATTTGAACAAACTCATAACAGAAAATGTATTGCTCATAAAATACAAACAAAATAATTATGTCAGAACTCAATTCAAAAATCCCTGAAGGCTCAATCGGCGAAAAATGGGACAAACATAAATTTAATATTCGCCTCGTAAATCCTGCCAACAAACGTAAATATACAGTTATTGTTGTCGGAACAGGTCTTGCAGGCGCAGCAGCAGCAGCTTCTTTAGCAGAACTTGGCTACAATGTAAAAGCATTTACTTTCCATGATAGTCCAAGAAGAGCGCACTCTATTGCAGCACAAGGAGGAATTAATGCAGCTAAAAATTATCAAAATGATGGCGATAGTGTTTATCGTCTGTTTTATGATACTGTAAAAGGTGGCGATTATCGTTCAAGAGAAGCCAACGTACACCGTTTGGCACAAGTAAGTGTAAATATTATCGACCAATGCGTTGCTCAAGGTGTTCCTTTTGCTCGTGAATATGGTGGAATGTTAGATAACCGTTCTTTTGGCGGAGCTTTGGTTTCACGTACTTTTTATGCAAAAGGACAAACAGGTCAGCAGCTTCTTTTGGGTGCTTATTCTGCTCTTAGTCGTCAAGTAGCGACAGGAAAAGTAGAAATGCACACTCGTACAGAAATGCTTGATATCGTAAAAATTGATGGAAAAGCTAGAGGAATTATTACTCGTAATTTAGTAACTGGAGAAATCGAATCACATGCAGGACATGCAGTATTGCTTTGTACAGGTGGTTATTCAAATGTATTTTTTCTTTCTACAAATGCAATGGCGTGTAATGCAACGGCTGCTTGGAGAGCACACAAAAAAGGAGCTTACTTTGCGAATCCTTGTTATACACAAATTCACCCAACTTGTATTCCTGTTTCGGGAGACCACCAATCAAAACTTACGTTGATGTCTGAATCACTTCGTAATGATGGACGTGTTTGGGTACCTCGCAATCCAGAAGACAAAAATAAAAAGCCTTCTGAAATTGCAGAAAAAGACCGTTTCTATTATTTAGAAGAAAAATATCCTACATTTGGTAATCTTGTGCCTCGTGATGTGGCTTCAAGAAATGCAAAATATGTGTGTGATGAAGGTTTGGGAGTGGGAGCAACAGGAAAAGCTGTTTATCTTGACTTTAGAGATGCCATCAAAAGAGACGGACAAAAATATGTAGAGGATAAATATGGTAACTTGTTTGATATGTACAAGCAAATCACAAACGAAGACCCGTATAAAGTTCCAATGAAAATTTATCCAGCACCTCACTATACAATGGGTGGTCTTTGGGTAGATTATAATCTTATGACAAATGTTGATGGATTGTATGCACTTGGAGAAGCGAATTTCTCTGATCACGGCGCAAACCGTTTGGGAGCAAGTGCATTGATGCAAGGTTTGGCAGATGGATATTTTGTTGCACCTTATACAGTTGGAGATTTCTTGGCTACACAGCCTTACCAAATTGAAGATACTTCACACGAAGCATTCGGACAAGCAAAACAAGAAGTAGAAGCAAGAATCAAAAAGGTAATGAGTATCAACGGAAAGCAAACGCCTGACGAAATCCATAAAAAATTAGGTCGCATCATGTGGGATCATTGTGGAATGTCAAGAAATGCAGATGGCTTGAAATTAGCTCGTACAGAAGTTCAAAAACTACGTGAAGAGTTTTGGAATGATGTAAAAGTAGTTGGAACTGAAAATCAACTCAATGCAGAACTTGAAAAAGCACTACGTATTGCTGACTTTTTAGAACTTGGCGAACTAATGATTATTGATGCCCTTGATAGAAACGAGTCTTGTGGTGGACACTTTAGAGAAGAATACGAAATTAATGGCGAAGCAAAACGTGATGATGAAAATTATTCGTATGTGGCAGCTTGGGAATTTCCTAGAGATAGCAAAGGCGAATTTATGACTGGTGATCCAGTTCTTCATAAGGAAGAATTAGTCTTTGAAAATGTCAAACTTACTCAACGTAGTTATAAATAATAGTTTTTAATCCTCAACGACGGCAAAGTCTCGTTGACGGTTGAAAACAAGTAACAACTTTCAATTAAATAGAAATACATAAAATTATGGCAGAACAACATAATTCATATAAAATAAAAGTTTGGAGACAAGCCAATCCAAAGTCGAAAGGCGAGTTTAAAAACTATAAATTAGACGGCGTTTCGACAGACATGTCATTTTTAGAAATGATGGATATGCTCAATGAAACGCTTGTGCGAAAAGGCGAAGACCCAGTAAGTTTTGATCACGATTGTCGTGAAGGAATTTGTGGTTCTTGTGCTATGTACATCAATGGACATCCTCACGGAAATGTAAGAGGTGTTACTACGTGTCAGTTGCATATGCGTTCTTTTCCAAACAATACGACCATTACTATTGAGCCTTGGAGAGCAGCAGCTTTTCCAGTTATTAAGGATTTGACAGTAAATAGAAGTGCTTTTGATAGAATCATTCAAGCAGGAGGATACATTTCTGTAAATACAGGAAATGCTCGTGATGCTAATGAAATGCCTATTCCAAAAGAAATTGCAGATGAAGCATTCGAAGCAGCAGCTTGTATTGGTTGTGGTGCTTGTGTAGCAGCGTGTAAAAATGCCTCTGCAATGCTTTTTGTTTCGGCTAAAGTTTCACAGCTTGCACTTCTTCCACAAGGAAAAGCAGAAGCTCAAAAACGTGCTGAAAATATGGTTGCTCAAATGGATGAAGAAGGTTTTGGCTCTTGTACAAACACAGGTGCATGTTCGGCAGAGTGTCCTAAACTTATCGGACAAGAACATATTGCTCGTCTGAATAGAGAATATTTGACTGCAAAAGTTACTTCTGATTTTGTGAAGTAGTAAATCTATTGTTGGCGGAGACACCAACAACGGCAAGCTAACATCATTAGAAGATAAATCCCAATACAGAGCAACTGTATTGGGATTTTGTCTTATATAGTATAAATTTACTTTTCCTCTACGCCTTCAGGATTTATCTTAAAGAAAAGTGATTTTAATTCTGTTGCATCTTCTGGTTTCATTCTTCCTGCCAAAACTAAACGAAGTTGGCGACGACGCAAAGCACCATCAAAAAGCATAATTTCTTTCTCTGTTTCGGGTTCTAGCTCAGGAACATTGATAGGATTCCCCATTTGATCGACAGCTACAAAAGTCAAAAAGGCTTTATAGGCTAATTTTCGTCCAGAACCTTCCAAAATATTTTCTCCATACGCTTCTACATATACTTCCATCGAAGAATTAAAAGCACGACTGACATGAGATTCTAATGTAACCACACCACCCAAAGGAACAGAAGCCTCAAATGAAACATTATCAACAGAAGCCGTAACAACAACACGATTACAATGTTTTTGTGCTGAAATAGCTGCTGCAATATCCATCAAATGCATAAGTCTTCCACCCATTAAATTATTTAGTGGATTGGTGTCATTTGGTAAAACCATTTCGGTCATTGTAACATACGATTCACTCGCTTTTTTTGACTTAGGGGGCATAAGAATAAATTTAGAAATATGAATTTAGATTTTAGAAGTCAATACAAAATAAAAAGTAATTTGAAAATGTATTTTCTCTGTGTTTTCTGTGAACTCTGTGTTTAATAAAGTATAGTGACTACAAAAGTAAGCAACAATAGTTGTTATAAGGCGTTAAAAAAAATAAATTCTTAAATAACGAATCATTTATTTAAAAAATAAGTCGTGTTTTTGTGTAAATTTATAAAATGTAGCCTATGTAGCTTACACTTTAGTGTGCGAAAATGTACTATAGACTTTAGTCTATGAAATAATGAAAAATTCTATCTATGAAAAAATATAATTCTATCAAACTATTTCTATCTGTATTATTAATTACTTTTTCCTCTTTCTCTCTAAATGTTTTTGCTCAAAATACACAAGATTTGGCATTGGCAGATGAATATTATGAACAAGGAGAATACGAAAAAGCGATTCAGTATTACGAAAAAATAGCTAAGAAAAATCCGTCAGCTTCTTATATTTACACTAATTATTTGGATGCGATGTTACGTTTGGAACAGCTAAAAGATGCAGAAAAATATATTGAAAGATGTTTGAAAGATAGACCTTTAGATCCAAAAATGAATATTGACTATGCTAAACTTCTTTTACAGAAAAGAGAAGATAAAAAAGCAGATAAACACTTCGACGAGTATATAAACTCCATCAAATCAAATTCTCATCTGGCTCGTGTGGCTGCTCGTGTTTTGGCACATGAAGGTTTTTATCAATATGCCGAAAAACTGTATTTGCAAGCACAAAAAAATACGCAAGAAAATTATGATATGGATTTAGGACTCCTCTATTTAGCGATGGGAAAACCTAAAAAAATGGTAGAACAGTTTTTGATTTTACTAGAAAAACAGCCGAATGATGCACCTTATGTTCAACATCTGTTACAATCTCGTTTGTCGGAAGATGAAGAGTGGGATATGGTAGAACCGATGTTGTATGAAGCTGTACAAAAATACCCAAGCAATGAAGTTTTTAGTGAAATGCTCGTTTGGTATTTTCTTCAAAGAAAGAATTTCATGATGGCTTTTACACAAGCAAAGGCATTGGATAGAAGAAATAAATCAGAAGGCGTAAAGATTATGGAAATCGGAATGCTTGCCTACAATAATGAAGAATGGAAAAGTGCGATGACCATTTTTGGACACTTGACAGAAAATTATAAAGGAAGATTGATTTATTCGCAAGCTAAACATTTTTTGATGGAATCTAAGGAAGAATATATCAAACATCAATTTCCTATCGATAAAGAACAGATAAAATCGTTGGTTAATGATTACGAACAAACACTTGTAGAAATAGGCTGGAATCCAAGTACAGCAAAATCGGCTCGTAACATGGCTCTTTTACAGGCTTTTTACCTCAATCAAAAAGATGTTGCTATAAATACGCTCAACAAAATCACAGAAATTAGAGGTGTTCCTCATCAGCTTTTAAGTCAAGTAAAATTGGATTTGGGAGATATTTATGTTTTGAAAAATGAACCTTGGGAAGCAACTTTATTATATTCACAGGTAGAAAAAACAGAAAAAGAAACGCCTTTAGGTTACTCTGCCAAACTCAAAAATGCTAAACTTTCCTACTTTAATGGAGACTTTAAATTAGCAAAAGCACATTTGGATATTTTAAAATTGGCTACCTCAAGAGAAATTGCCAACGATGCCATGGATTTGTCTATTTTGATTCAAGACAATACAGGTTTGGATTCTTCTGAAACAGCAATGAGAGAATATGCAGCTATTGATTTGCTTATTTTTCAACAGCAATATGAAGATGCTTTATTAGCTTACAAAAAATTGCGTTCTCACTTTGACGGACATTCTTTAACAGATGAGATTTACTGGAAAGAAGCAACTATTTTACAAAAAATGGGGCGTTTTGAAGAAGCAGTCGAAAAACTAAAAACAGTCTTAAAAATCAATCCAACAGATATTTTTGGCGATGATGCAAATTTTCTTTTAGGAAAAATTTATGAAGAAAACCTAAAAGACCAAGAAAAAGCAGAAGAATATTACAAAAAACAACTTGTAGATTATGCAGGAAGTGTTTATGTAGTAGAAGCTAGAAAACGCATCAGAAGATTGAGAGGCGAAATTATAAATTAGGAAAGAATAAAAATGATTGAGATAAAAACATATTTTCAAAAACAGGTAGATATTTCTGAAAAAGATTGGGAAATATTTTCTTCGAAATTAATAAAAAGAGAGTTTTCAAAAAAAACTAATTTACTCAAAGTAGGACAAATAGAAAATTATCTTTCTTTTATAGAAGCTGGAATTATCCGTTTTTATATTCCAAAAGAAACAGAAGATTTTACATTTGGATTTGCATTCCAATCTAACTTTGTGAGTGCTTATGATTCTTTTATAACTCAAGAAGTTTCTAGTTATGAATTAGAAACACTATCAGATACAATTCTTTGGAGTTTGACTTATCAAGATTTACAACAAATTTATCAGCAAACTCAAATTGGAAACAAAATTGGAAGACTAGCGAGTGAAGAGCTTTTTTTGAAAAAATCTAAACGAGAATTATCCTTACTGAATCAAAGTGCAGAACAGCGTTATCTAAATCTGTTTACAGAACAACCTCATTTATTGCAATTTATTCCTTTAAAATATATTGCTTCTTATATCGGAATTACGCCACAGGCACTCAGTCGAATTCGCAAACGTATTTCTTAACTTAGGTTCATTGTCTTAGCTATTTTAGATAGTGATATTTGTCAAAACTTAAACATTTATCATAATCTAAATACTATATCTATGAAACCATTAGTAATTTTACTTGTCGTTTTTGTGCTTTCAATTTTTGTTATACGATTTCTTAATCAAAAATATGATGTTGTTTTGGCTGCACGAATAGCCATGTGTGCCATGTTGTGCTTTACTGCCATCGGACATTTTGCTTTTACAAAAGGAATGACAATGATGCTGCCACCTATAATTCCATTTAAAACAGAATTAATCTATTTTACAGGAGTAGTAGAAATTATTTTAGGCATTGGATTGTTAGTTCCTAATTGGAAAGTATATTCAGCATGGATTCTTATTGTCTTTTTTGTAATTTTGCTTCCTGCAAATATTTATGCAGCTATCAAACAAGTTGATTTACAAAAAGCTACTTTTGATGGCTATGGATTATCTTATTTATGGTTCAGAGTTCCGTTACAGTTATTATTTATTGTTTGGGTATATCTGAGTTCTATAAGGTTTTAACTATCTACTATTTTTAATTGTCTGACACTTGAAAGTGCTTTGACAATTTTACAAGAATATAATTCACAATTCATCATTAATAATTCATCATTCAAAAAATGCTTCATCTTCAACTCCCAACCGACCCACGCTGGACAGAATTAGCCCAAGAAAGTATCGAAGCTATCTTGACAGACCACGCTTATTGCGAACAAAAAGCAGCTTCTTCTTGTATTTCTTTGATTGTAACATATAATCATTTGCCAAAACTTGTCGATACACTCTCGCCAATCGTTGCTGAAGAATGGACACATTTTGAAATGGTTTTGGAACAGCTTCGCAAAAGAAACCTAACTTTTGGAGGAAAACGAAAAGATGAATATGCACTCAAATTACGCAATTTCATGGTAAAAGGAGGAAGCGAAGAAATGCGTCTTTTGGATAATCTTTTGGTAAATGCGCTGATAGAAGCACGTAGTTGTGAGCGTTTCAAAATGCTTTCAAATACGATAGAAGACGAAGAATTAAAGAAATTTTATCGTGAACTAATGGTTTCAGAAGCCCGTCATTATACTGTTTTTATTAGTTTGGCGAAAGAATATTTACCAAAAGAAAAAGTAGATAAACGCTGGCAAGAATTTTTGAATTATGAATCTGAAATTATGGAAAGTTTAGAACTTCGTGGGGATAGAATGCACTAAATATCTTAATTGTGAATGATGAATTGTAAATTTTGAATTATGGAAATAGGTTATTTATTAATGGGAAAAAACCATCCTACTAGCAAAATTATAAGTAATTATAAAGGTGTTTTTCGGTATAATGCATTTAGATTTAATCCTATTCCAAATGAAAACGAAGAAGAGCTTGAACTATTTATAAAACACGTTAATTTATTACCTACTGATAAGAGTGAAGATAATGACTTTTTATATGATATAGATGTTGCTAAAAGCCTAGTTGAAGAGTATAAAAAATTTGGAAAAGATTTTTATTTGATGGCTTGTATTGATGTATCTGACAAAGATGAAACGATACTAGATTCTCAATACAAGTTTCTAGGATATGATATTTGTGATAGAGCGTTTCAATCTTTACTTAGAATTGAAGGATATACACCAACTAATAAATCTATTCAAGATTTATCAGATGATATAGAAGATAAATATTTGCTAAATTTTGTTCATACAAAACTTTTTTCAAATTTACTAAATGAAAATGAGTTATTTAATTCTCGCTTAGAAGCTAAAGCTCTTATACAAGAAAGAAAACTCTTGATCGAAAAATATCCAGAGTTTGATACTATTCATACAGATATATTCTCTATCTATAAATTATATGAAGTTTTATCAAAGAATTAAAAATGTATAGCGACAGATATAATTATTACACAATTCAGAGTGATTTGAGATTTACTCAAAATATTGATACAAAAAAATTCATAGATATTATTTTAGAAACAGGTTTTCTCAAAGAGAAAGACCACCAAACATTTATAAATAATGAAAAAATTCCTTTTATGAGTTTATTTATCTGTAAGGTGGAAGGTGGGGGATTTGCTCCAAGTAGGGAATTACCTAAAAATATCAATCTAATTTCTATCGTTTGTACTAAGAGTAAAGAAATCAATCAAAAGATATATACTGATATATTGTTATCTATTTCAACAAAAATTGGTTGGAAAGTTTTCTTAGAAGAGGATGAAAACGGAAATGAATTTGTGGAAATAGTCGTTTAATCTATTTATTATCCGAACCTTCTGAAACAGGTTTTTCTAATAAAATTTTATGCCGAGATTTATTCATAATCCAAGTAGCAATCGTATCAGCCCAATATCTTGATGATTCTCGTGTTGGGTGTGCGCCATCTCTTTCTCTATCAAACTCTAAATCTTTGGATAAGAAAAAAGTGTTTGAAGGCATATTTCGCTCAATAATTTCATTAATTCCTGTATCGTCTTTCCAGTTTGGAGGACCTACCCAAATAAAAGGCGTATCGCCAGCTTGTGCAATAATATCTTGAATATCTTTTTCTCGTTCGTAAATATCAGTTCTGAAAAGTTCGTTTGCTCCTAGCGTAAAAATCACAATTGTAGGCTTGTAAATTTCTATCAAACTCTTCAAGCTATCGGTTTTACTCCATTGAATGGTGAGCGAACTGTACCAAATTCTACCTTTCAAATAATGATTATTATATTCTGCATAACTTCGAAAAGCTAAATATAATCCTTCTGACATAGAGTCGCCAGTCAATAAAATACGCTGTGCCGATGTATCAATGCTATTTTTGCGAGCTAACTCTAAAGAGTCGACAATAAAAAAGGTTTGTTTGGCTAATTGCTTATACAAAAAATCAGTCGAAGGAGGCGTAAATAACTGTTTTGAATTTGGTTGTTTAATAGACAAATCAAAATCTATAGGTTTTTCATAGCTATCCATTGCATACAAACCCAAAATGACACACAAAACAACCAACCACACAGAAAATAAATTGTATAGATTAGAAGTAGAAGACTTTTTTTGAGGAGAAGGGGAAAGAAAATCAGACAATTTGATGAAAGCAATTTAAGTATAACAGACTTCCCAGTCTGTTCAAAAGAAACAAAAAGAGAATCAATAAACTGAATGTTTTCTAAATTCTCTTAGAAAGTTCAAATTTATCAATTCTCTTATCAAAAAGCTATATTTTTTTATAGAAATACTGCTGTAACTCTATTTATTGATGTTTTAATGTAGCAAGCACCAACAAAAATACTTTCTAAGCAGAAATATTCATATTTTTATTGTGAAAAGACTGCCAAACATTTTCTTGATCTGCAAAAAGAACTTGATTTAAAGGACTTTTAGAAAGCCATTTTTGTAGCATTTGAGATTCTTTTTCAGTAATTTGTCCACTTAATTGTTTGGTAATGAGCTGAAGATACTTTATTTTTATTGGCATGATTGAAACAGATTTTGAAAATAATAAAAAGTAAGAAGGAATATAATTTAGTTGATATAATGACGAGTAAAACAAGAAATTGCCCTATTTGTCAAATTTTAAATTATGTTAATTTATGTAGTAGCTAATTTTAATTAAATAATGAAAGATTCTGAAAACGATGCTTTTCAAACAGCTCATCTCACTAAAATAATTGATAAAAATGGAGAACTTATCTTTGTTCAAATTTCGGCTTCCCTTTGGAAAGAAATAGAATCAAAAGTAGAACCACTTGTTTATCAACAGCTTAAAGAGCAATTCAAAAAAGCACAAAAACAAAAATTGGATGCTGAAAGAGAAGAGTTTTCTCCCTTCGAACATATAGAAACACTGCAAGCCGAGCAATTGAATAATGACACATTTATAAAAAAACGTTTCAAGAACAGTACGGAACAATCGCAACAAGTGCAGCAATATTTATACGCTTTACAGCAAAAAATAGCCGAACATAAACCTGTAAAATAATTTTTTTTAACACAAAATTATTCTCCTTATTCATCTTTGTTCAAAAAATCATTTTGACTACCTTTGAACTTTATTTTAGAATAATTACGTTGTTGTTTGTATTTAATCAGACAACTTTATTTATATATTTATGGAATTTGCCCCTTTATCATCGTGGTTTCCAAATAATCCTAATTGGAATACTACAGATCATCCCTTGTTTATTGCTGGTCCTTGTAGTGCCGAAACGCCTGAACAATTAATGGAAACTTGTCAAGAAATAGCTAAAAATGACAAAGTTCAAGTCTTGAGAGCAGGAATTTGGAAGCCTCGTACACGCCCAAATAACTTTGAAGGAGTCGGGAAAATTGGTTTAGAATGGCTTTTAGATGTCAAAAAAGCCACTGGAAAACTTATCACTACTGAAGTTGCCAAACCCAAACATGTAGAAGAAGCTCTAAAACATGAAGTAGATATTTTATGGATTGGTGCAAGAAGTGTTGTAAATCCGTTTACAATGCAAGAAATTGCTGATTCTTTGAAAGGAGTTGATGTTCCTGTTATTGTAAAGAACCCAATTAATCCAGATGTTGCACTTTGGATGGGTGGAATTGAGCGCATTCATCAAGCAGGAATAAACAAAATGGCAGCTTTGCATCGTGGTTTTTCAAGTTATGGAAATACAAAATACCGTAATGAACCGATGTGGCAATTAGCTATCGAAATAAAAAGTAAATTACCTACTTTACCACTTCTTTGCGACCCTAGTCATATTGGAGGAAAACGAGAATTGATTTATCCACTTTCTCAAAAGGCAATGGATTTGAATTATGAAGGTTTGATGATAGAAACACACCGTAGTCCTGATGAGGCTTGGAGCGATGCTTCTCAACAAGTTACACCTCAACGACTTGCCGAAATTTTGGATAAACTAGTTATCCGTACAGGAAATTTAGAAACACTTGAAAAAGCAGGCTTATCAGATAAATTACAAGATTTGCGTAATCAAATTGATAAAATTGATAGAGAAGTTGTTGAAAACTTTGTCGCTCGTTTGGAATTAGTTAAACAAATTGGAGATTATAAAAGAGAGAATAATTTACCTATTTTCCAATTAGATCGTTGGCAAAAAGTGTTTGAAAGCCGTCCTGAATGGGCAGAAACAATGGAAATTAATCCTGATTTTGTTTCAGCTATTTTCAAACTTATTCATGACGAATCTATACGTATCCAGACAGAACGAAAAGAAGATTTCTAAGAAAATCTAATTATATAAAAAATGCGTCATTGATATAATTTTATTAATCAATGACGCATTTTTTATGTTTCAATTTATATAATGCTATTCTACCATAAATACTTTAGCATCAATAGTAGAGTTGAATTCTACTTTTTGTACATCAACTGTATATGCTCCTTGTGGAGAATTAACTTCTGTTTTATAAGCTACTAAAAGACCAGTATTTCCTACTTTACGATAATCTTTTATCATTATTTCTCCTCCTGCAGTTACTTCTTTAATTAAAAGTCCTGTTTTAGGGTCAAAATATTGTAAACGTTCGCCGTAATCTTTGTGAGTAACTTTAACTTCAAAGACAGATTTATCTTCTACTACTTGCGCTCCTACCAATTCAATAGAATAACCATTTGATTTATCATACTGAACATAAGGATTAATAAAGGTTTGTTCTTTAATGCTATTAGTTTGTGTAGCCGTTAATTCTTGTTTTTGTCCTTGTGTTACTACATAGGCTTTTTTGCCATCATAGACTTGTTTTATTCCACTTTTAGGAACTTCTAAAGCTAGTTTTTGCTGGTTTTGAATGAATAATTTTTGCTCTATTTGCATTCCTGAAACATTCATTACTTGTTCTTTTTTCATTGAAGTAACTTCATTCCATTTTTTACCTCCAATTTTAGTTAAATAGTTTTGGATTACTTTATCAGCTGTCATTCCAATCAGAATGCGTTGGTCTGCTTGAGCTGCCATTTCTCCAAAAGCATCATAAATTTGAATATTTCCAAAGGGAGCTAATTTTTCTATCAAAATACTTTGGTCACCTACTGCTACAATTGTTATATTTTCAGGTTTGATATATTTTTTGGCTGCATTTTGAATATCTTCTACTGTTACAGCATTTATTTTCTGAATATAGTTGCTATAAAAATCAGAAGGTAAATTATATCTAGCAATATCAATCGCAAAATTTGCCACTGTTTGAGGATTTTCTAATGAGCGAACAAACGAACCAATCAAACTTGCTTTTACTCTTTCTAATTCAGCCTTAGAAACAGGTTCATCTTTTATACGCTTCAATTCATATAAAAATTGAACCACTGCGCTATCTGTAACATCATTTCTGACACTTGCCGACATAGTAAAAGAAGATGAAAGCTCATCAGGACTCAATGAAGAATATGCTCCATACGTATATGCCTTATCTTCACGAAGATTTTGAATAAGTCTTGCTCCAAAACCACTATTTCCCAAAATTCCGTTCATGAGTCTTGCAGCACCATAATCATTACTACTCAATGGATAATAAACAGGATAAGTAACATTAATCACTGTCTGAACTGCTCCAGCACGATTTGAAATTGCCACTTGTGGTTTTTCAGCAGCTTTTGGCGAATTGTATTTGGTAGTAGGAACTTCTTTTTTCTCCCATTGAGCAAAATATTTTTCTACTTGAGCTTTAGCTTCTTCTACAGTAATATCTCCTACAATAGCCAAATAAGAAACATTTGGACGGAAATAAGTCTGATGGAAATCTTTTAAATCCTCATTTTTGACAGCATTTAAAGTAGTTTCTGTTTCTACTTCTCCATAAGGATGATTATTGCCATAATTTACCTTAGAGACTACATTATTTGCAATTTGCTCTGGACTAGAAGGTAAAGATTGTAAGCTAGATAAAGATTCGGTGCGAACTTTTGCTAATTCTTCATTCGAAAAAGAAGGATTGTAAAGAACATCTGAAAAAATAGAAAGCAAGTTATCTGAATGACGTTTTAAAGAAGAAGCATAAATACCTCTTGAATAGGTAATCAGATTTGCGCCCATAAAATCAATTTCTTCATCTAATTTTTCTTTTGTGCGTTTTTCTGTTCCACGACGAAGCATAGAACCAAACATATTGAGCATTCCGACACGCTTTCCTTCCATAATTGGATTATAATTGACAACTAAAGAATAAGAAACTTGTGGAAGTTTATGGTTTTCAACTACAAAAACTTGTAAGCCGTTTTCTAAGGTAAAGGACTGAGATTTAGCAATTTCTACTTTGCGAGCTTCTCCAGCTTTGGGAGCTTTGCTTCGGTCTAGCTTTCCAGTAGAGCTAGAAGGAACAGGTGTACATTGAGTAAATAAGAATGCCATTAAAACGGCAATACTTAAAATAAATTTATTTTTCATTTTTTTATATTTATGTCGTTGGTTGAGACACTAACAACGGCTAGTTAGATTTTTTTTAACACTGAAGAATGTAAAATCAATAAATTTATGTTTTTAAAAAAATAACATTACTTTTATAGATTTCTTCATAAGTTTGTCTTCTAAATTTATTTCTTAGGTAAATAATGAAGAGTAACTCTATTTTCAGGAACAAGATATTTTTTAGCTGCTTCTTGTATTTCTTCTCTTTTTACCTTCATATAATTTTCAATTTCAGTATTGATAAGATTTGCACTTCCACCATAGACATGGTTATCAGCTAACGTTTCAGCAATTCCTGCAATGGTGCTATTTTGAGTGTAAAAATTAGCTTCAAATTGATTTTTGAGCTTTTGAAATTCTCTTTCTTCAATCAACTCTTCTTTTACCTTTTCATATTCGTTGTTCATTGCTTCTTCTAACTCTAAAGGATTTACTCCCATAGAAGCAATTCCGAATGCAAGAGCAACACTAGGATTTTGCTCTAAATCTAAAGGAAAAGCACCTACAAAAAGAGCTTTCTGTTGTTCATCTTTTACAGACTTTGAAAGCCTTGAACTTTGTCCATCAGAAAGTAATGTAAATAGCATTTTGGTAGCATAATAATCACTTTGTCCACGAGCAGGAACTTTAAAGGCTTGAACAACAGCAGGAAGTTGAATATTATCATATACAGTATCACGAACTTCAGCCATTTGAGGAGGCTCAACAATTTTAGGTTGTTCAACTTTTTTACCTTTCGGAATTCCTTCAAAATATTTTTCTACTAATTCCTTTGCTGTCTTTGCATCAATATCGCCAGCAATACTCACTACAGCATTATTTGGAACATAATATTTTTCATAAAAACTTTTATAATCAATTTCTTCAGCTGCATCTAAATGTTCCATCGAACCAATTACAGAAGATTTGTAAGGATGTTTGGTATAAACTCGTTTCAATGTTTCTTCTAAAATAGAACCATACGGACGATTATCAATACGCTGACGACGCTCTTCTTTTACTACTTGTCTTTGTGTTTCGATGCCTGTGCTGTCTACTCTTGCATGAAGCATGCGTTCAGATTCTAACCAAAGAGCCAATTCTAATTGATTAGAAGGCATTACTTCATAATAAAAAGTTCGGTCGTAAGTGGTATTTGCATTATTCATTCCACCTGAGTTTTCGATATAATCATCAAATTCTCCACGCTTGATATTTTTTGAGCCTTCAAACAAAAGATGTTCGAAAAAGTGTGCAAAACCTGTTCGGTTTGGTTCTTCATTCTTTGAACCTACATGATATAAAACAGTAACAGCTACGAGAGGAACAGAATGGTCTTCATGTAAAATGACGTGTAAACCATTTTTAAGCGTAAATTCTGTAAACTCAATTTTAGAACCGTCTTTAGTGTCTTTTGTATTGCTTGGAATAAAACTTCCAAAAAAAAGTATAAGTAAGACTAAACTAGATAATAAGGATTTTTTCATTTAAATATATGTGCTTATGAGGCATAAGAAAATTAGGAAGATACAAAAAAGCAGTAAAAACTACTCATTGAGTTGTTTCTACTGCCCAAAATTACATAAATTTTATAGAAGTCTTTTTTGAGTAAAAGTTAAGATATATTTATTCTTCCCATTTTAACCAAACAGGAAACTCTTTACTCATTGTTCCTAACTTTCTCCCAGCTTCATGACTAATAATAATAACGACATTTTTGTTTCTATCAATATTCTGAATTTTACCAATAATTTTGACGGTTACAGTTCTTCCAGCACTTTCATTATATACTTTTATGAGAGTTCCTTTAGGAGCTGTTCGGTGCATTCCGACAAGTCTATCACTTTTTAAAGTTACATTACAAACACCTGACTCAGAATGAGGTTTTCCTTTTTTTGCTTGGCTAGTCATAGTGTTTGCACTTGCAACAATCAAAACTTCTTCGATTTTTTCTCCTTTGCCTACAATAATTTTTTGTCCTGCTTTTATTTGTCCAGAAGGATTATCATTTATTTTTTTTAAATCTTCTACACTGACTTTATACTTTTGGGAAATAGAATAAAGAGTTTCTCCATTTGCTACTGTATGATATATATGTTTTAGCTCTTCTTTTTTATTAGGATCTTTGGCTACACTATACGCATTTGAAGGAATGAGATATAAGTCCTGATGAGTGCTTGGATAAGGAATAAGTAATTCTTGTCCTGTTTGAATTTGAGTAGAATAAAGCTCATTGAGTTCTTTAAGCGTTTTTACATCAGTTTGAAACTTTGAAGCAATCGAAAAAAGTGTTTCGTTTGCACGAACTTTATATCCTTTAAGTTGAGAAATTCTATACGTCGTTTGAGCATGTGGAATGTAAATAATTTGACCTATTTTCAATGGATAACGAGCAACTGGATTGAGCGTGATGAGTGTTTCTTTATTTATACCATATTTTCTAGCAATTTTATAAATATCTTCACCAATCGTAACTCTATGTTTAATATATAAATTATTTCCCCTTCGTTCTAAACCAATAGAATCTTTTTTTGATGTAAAAGAAGAGAAACCATACAAAGAAGATGAGGAAAAATGAATAATGAAGAAAATTATAAATAGAATAAAGAATTTCACGTGGTAGAGATTGGAGAATGAGAAAATAGGAATATAATTTTAAAACACAGAGTTTACAGAGAAAACAGAGAATGAAAAATTTCCTTTTTTAATTAGGTTTGATTGTAGTACTTCTAATTTCATAAATCTAATTTCTAAATTTATTAACTGGTAACTGTTTTAGCCTTCTTGCAAACTATATGTAATCAACTCTTCTAAAGAAAGATCTGTGCCGTATTTTTTCAAAATGGCATTTATGGTTCTATCAGCCACTAATTTTGATAAACCTAGACTGGTAAGAGCATTGGATGCTTGTTCTTTTAATGCGCTGCTCATTCCATTTTCATCTTCCAATTGGAAACCTTCTTTTGCTAACTTATCTTTCAAGTCTAAAACCAAACGTTCGGAAGTTTTCTTTCCAATGCCTTTGATTTTCTGAATAACGGATGTTTGATTATTAATAATTGCATTGGCAAGTTCAGAAACGTTCATTGCTGAAAGCATCACTAAAGCAGTATTTCGTCCTACTCCAGAAACACTAATAAGCTGCAAAAACATTTTTTTCTCACTTTCAGTAGCAAACCCAAAAAGCTCTTGAGAATCTTGTGTTACGCTCAAATAAGTGAAAAGTTTGAAAGGTTGTCCTTCTTGAATAATAGAATAGGTTTGAAGTGAAATTTTGACTTCATAACCCACCCCATTAATATCCAAAACGGCTAGTGAAGGTTCTCGCTTTGTGATTTTTCCGTTGAGATAAGCAAACATGGAATAATGATTAGTTCTTAGTGATTAAGATTAATGAAAAAAGAAAATGCTAGTATGATTTTCTATTTCTAATTTTCTAATCAAAGATAAGTAAAAAAGTGATTTTTTAATAGAATAAAATAGAATTTTCAAAAAACAAGCGCATTTAAATGCAACTTTGTTGCATTTAATAAGATAAACTGTATATTTGCAAATGCAATAGTGTTGCATAAATAAAATTATATAAATTTTCAAAGCTTATTTTATGAAAAATAAATCAAATTTTGATGTAATTATTATTGGTGGAAGTTATGCAGGACTTTCAGCTGCTATGGCTTTAGGACGTTCTTTAAGAAAAGTATTAATTATAGATAGTGGAAAACCTTGTAATAAACAAACCCCTCATTCTCATAATTTTATTACTCAAGATGGAAATACGCCCAAAGAAATTTCAGAAAAAGCAAAAGAACAAGTTTTAAATTATCCTACAGTTAGTTTTCTTGAAGGAAAAGCAATTTCTTGTTCTTCTCAAAAAGATAAATACGAAGTTTTTGTAGAAAATGGAAATTCATTTTTCGGAAAAAAAATTCTTTTTGCAACTGGAATAAAAGATATAATGCCTTCTATTATAGGCTTTGCTCAGTGTTGGGGAATATCAGTTTTACATTGTCCTTACTGTCATGGTTATGAAGTAAAACATGAAAATCTTGGAGTTTTGGCAAATGGAGATATAGCTTTTGAAATGGCTAAACTTATCTATAATTGGAGTGAAAATCTAACTTTATTCACAAATGGAAAATCTACTTTGACTGAAGAACAGACTCAAAAACTACACTCTAAAAATATCAAAATAATAGAAACTGAAATTTCGGAATTTGAACATCAAGAAGGACAAATTCAAAATATTATTTTCAAAAACAAGACAAAACACCCAATTTCTGCTATTTTTGCCCGTGTAGATTTTGAACAGCATTCTGATATTCCAAAAGAAATAGGTTGCAAGTTTGATGAGAATGGATTTGTAGAAGTGGATTTGTTCAAAAAAACATCTATAAAAGATATTTTTGCGATAGGAGATGCTACAACTATGTTTAGAGCAGTATCGTTTGCAGTAGCTTCTGGCACAATAGCAGGAGCTGCTATAAATAGAGAATTGATAGATGAGAATTTTTAGATAAAAAAATCCATTCAAGAAAATATATTTTTTGAATGGATTTTAGGATAAAGTAGGATAAAATTCTATTTTTAGTCTAAAACTTCTTGCAATTCAATTCCTTTTAAATTTGAATGAGTTGAAATAATTTCATTGATAAGTGCTACATGACTTGAGCCTAACAAAATCATAACTTTTTCATCTTCTTTTGTAATTTGTTTTTGCATAATAGAAAGCATATATAAATTTCTTCTGTACCATTCAGAAGCCAAATATGCTCCTACAAAATTATCTTTGTTTCCAACTTTAGTAATTATTTGAGTATAAAGAAATAAGTCTTTTTGACGTAAAGCAGGACTATTATTGTAATAGAGAATTTCTTTAAGCGGTTTTTGAGCATCAATTTGAGCATCAAAACCAGTCGAAAATTCTTGAATTACCTGCATAATTTCCTCTTGCAACTCTGTTTGATTATTTTCTTTCGCTACTTGCATCAAACTATCAAAAGGAAAATCTGTATTTGTGTAATCCATTGCATATACTTTTTTATGTCCTAATTTTTTGGCTGCACGAAAAGCAAGTTGAAAAATTTCGTTTTGTTTATAAAATTTAGAGAGTTTCGGATTATCAAAATACGTTCCTGCCAAATACAGAGTATACAAGGAATCTAGTTGTTCCTGTTGGTTGTATTCCCATTCTACAAATATTTTTGAAGGATTATAGACTTTGATTTTTTCAGAAATTTCTTCTAACTCTTTTTGGCTTTTCTCGCTTTCAATATCAAAACTTTTGGTTTTGGCAACATCAGCACCTGGATTATTAAAATGAAATGTTCCGAAAAGAAGCACTTCTATTGGTTTTTCTTGAGTAGTATTTTGAGCAATCGCAGAAAATGAAATACAGAATAAGTAGACTAAAATAGCAAAAAAAGTAGTTTTCATAGCGTAGAATAAAAATAGAAGAGGTAAAATAAAAAATATGATTTGAACAAGACACAATAATAGACTTAAAAATTGGAATAACGTTGCACTACTTTTTTTGATTTCTGTTTTCTTAACACCCTTTTTTATACTAAAGAAATAGATTACTAAAAAATTAAAAATCAGTTGTGTATCTAAATTCTCACTCCATTGACAAAACTTTAATTTTCTGATTGAATTTAGTTTCTTTACTCATTGGATTATTGAGTATTTTTTTGATTTCTAGTAATCCATATCGGAAAAAAGAGTATTCATTGTATCCATTTGAACAGACTCTTATTTTCATTTTTTTATGTTTCCACTCCCCTACTTTGTAACACCAAACAAATGCAATAGAACAAAGAGCAAGTAATTTAGCTATTTTCTCTGGTTCTGTCAATTTTGTATTTTCTAGCTTAAAACCTTGTGTTTTTAGTGCTTTAAACAGCGTCTCTATTTCCCAACGTTGTTTATAAATTTCAAAAGCGTTTTCTAAAAAAACAGGTGAAGCCAGATAAATATATCCTTTTTGTGTTCTACTTACAGATAAATATACCTCCACCCCATTGACTATAAAAACACCCTCTAAATGATACGTTTCTGAAATAGCCAGTCCTCTACACCAGGCTGCAATTGACTTTGTTTTACCTTTTCTAGTCGCTTTAAAATTAGACTTTAGTCGCATTACAAAATCAAAGTTTTTTCCTGATAAATAAGTAAACCATTTTTGACCTACAAACTCTCTATCTGCTACAATAGAAGAAATAGATAGGTTAGGAAAAATAGATAAAAAACGTTCGATTAATTCGATGCGTTCTTCAGTAGAAGAGTTTCCTTTTTTTGGAAAAACAGACCAAATAAGAGGCACTGAAACATTCTTATAAGCTGCTGAAAGTAACAAAATATTTATATTTTTTTTCCCCACTTTCCAATTGGAAAGGTCAAGACATAAAACAATATCCTTCCACTTATCAATACCTTGTAAAGAAACAATTAAACGAGTAATTGCCTTAAAATCAAGGTTATAGTGATTTAAAAAGCGTTCAATACGACGTAAAGAGGAGCTGCACTCTACATTCCGTTCAAAAGCTGTAGCAATTTGAATCAATCCTCCTAAGCCTACTTTTATAACAGCTATTACAAAAAGACCTATAAATTGAACTCGTGCAAAATGAAACTCTGTTAAATGAGAAGATAAAACAGTAACTAATTTTGTAACTTTGCCACTAGAAGCATACTTTGCTTTTGCCATAATTGAGAAAAATTTGTGAGAAAATTTTGTAAGAAACTCAATTATGGCTTTTTTTTATCTTTTTTCAAAATCTTTTGTCAGAGGACTGAGATCTAAATTAAAATATTCTTATTTGTTTTTTCATATCTACATATAACACAACTTCCATTATCCATGAAAACAGCATTTAATTTAATAATTTTGATTCTAATCTTACTAAGTTGTTCGTCAAACAAGAAGATTTTAGTAAGCGATTCAGAAAGCGAATATGACATTGAAGACATTTTAATCAAAACAAGAGATGGAGGCACAATTTCTGGAATGATAGCTAGAAAAAAAGGTGAAACTTCAAAAAAAACAGTCATTTTACAATTTACTATTTATGTCAGAGATGCAGGAAAAGGTACAGGAAGAGATATTGAAACCATAAAACAATCCGTCGACAAAGGATATATTGGCGTAATTGCTTATACAAGAGGAAAACGTTTTAGTCCTGATGAAATATTTCCTTATGAACATGATGCAAATGATACGTATGATGTAATTGATTGGATAAGCAAGCAAAAATGGAGTAATGGACAAGTTGGAATGTTTGGAGGAAGTTATAATGGATTTACACAATGGGCTGCCACTAAAAAATTACATCCAGCTCTCAAAACGATTGTTCCTTATGTTGCCAATAGACCAGCAATGGGCTTGCCGATGGAAAATAATGTTTTTGTTAATCCAAATTATGAATGGTCTTTTTATGTTGGAAATGATAAGTATTTGGATACACTAGCTGGAAATGATAGACAACGATTTAGAAATATGATGTTTAAATGGTGGGAAATAGGAGCAGCTTATAACAAACTAGATAGTATTGATAATGCCCCAAATAGATTGTTTCAAAGATGGATAAGTCATCCTTCATATGATGAATATTGGCAAAATATGTCCCCTTACAAAGAAGAGTTTGCCCAAATTACAATTCCTGTTTTATCAATAGATGGTTATTATAATGATTCTCAAAACTCAAGTCTTTATTATCTAAAAGAGCATTACAAATACAATCCAAACGCTGAACATTATTTAATAATTGGGCCTTATAGTCATTTTGGGGCACAAAGAAAGGGTGCAAAAGAAATTGAAGGATATACAGTTGATAAAGATGCCTTGATTGATACCAATGAAATTACGTATCAATGGTTTGATTATATCTTTAAAAATGGTAACAAACCCAAAATGCTAAAGGATAAAATCAATTATCAAGTAATGGGGGCAAATGAATGGGGAAATGCTTCTAGCATTGAGAAAATGAGTAATAAGAATCTGAAATTCTATCTAACAAACAAAAAAGCAGTAGATTTTTATGAATTAAACTCTGAAAAACCTCTTAAAAATACTTTTCATTATCAAGAAGTTGATTTTGCAAACCGAGAAATTATGAATAATGACTATTATCCGAGTCCAATTATTAGAGATGAAATGGATAAAACGAATGGATTTAATTTCATAACTGAACCGTTTGAAGAAGATATAATTGTCAATGGCTCATTTATGGGACAACTAAATGTAAGCATAAACAAAAAAGATTTTGATTATGGAGTTACATTATATGAAGTGATGCCTAATGGGCAATATTTTCATTTGTCGTATATCGTTGGGCGAGCTAGTTATGCAAATGACATTACAAAAAGAAAATTGCTTACTCCAAATGAAATAGAAAAAATACCTTTTACAAATACACATTTGGTCAGCAAAAAACTATCTAAAGGAAGTCGCTTATTGGTCTATATTAATGTAAATAAAAATCCCTTTGCTGAATTAAATTATGGAACAGGAAAAGAAGTAACAAAGGAAACCATTCATGATGCAGATGAACCACTAAAAATAAAATGGTACACAGATAGTTTTGTAGAAATTCCTATTTGGAAAGAGTAATCTGTTTTTTCTATTCAAATTCTATTCAAAAATAAATTATATTCTTCTGATTATAAAATATGTAGAAGAAATAAAGGGAATAGCTTTTTCTAAGCACAATAAAACCCATTCTAATCAAAAATTAAAATGGGTTTTAGCTTTTCTAATCAAAGTTTAAAAATTACTTCAAAATAGCTCTTGAAATAACGAGTTTCTGAATTTCAGAAGTTCCTTCTCCAATCGTACACAATTTAGAATCTCTATAATATTTTTCTACTGGAAAATCTTTTGTATAACCATAACCACCAAAAATTTGTACAGCCTCAGAAGCTACTTTTACACACACTTCAGAAGCTACATATTTTGCCATCGCAGATTCTTTATTTACACTTTTTCCTTTGTTTTTTAGGTCGGCTGCTTGTCTTGTCAAAAGTTCAGCAGTTTCTACATCTGTAGCCATTTCTGCTAATTTAAAAGCAATTGCTTGGAAGTTTGCAATCGGTTGATTAAACTGCTCACGCTCTTTTGAATAAACAATCGAATGACGCAAAGCACCTTTTGCAATTCCTAAACTAAGGGCAGCAATAGAAATACGTCCACCATCTAATACTTTCAAAGACTGAACAAATCCTTCGCCTACTTTTCCCAAAATATTATCTTTATGAACTCTACAATTATCAAAAACGAGTTCAGCCGTTTCAGAAAGACGCATTCCTAATTTGTCTTCTTTACGTCCACCTGTAAAACCTTCTGTTGTTTTTTCGATAACAAAAGCAGTCATTCCGTGAGAATCGCCTATTTCTCCAGTGCGAACAATTACAACAGCAATAT
Organism: Bernardetia sp. Wsw4-3y2; assembly: GCF_037126295.1. Classification (NCBI taxonomy): domain Bacteria; kingdom Pseudomonadati; phylum Bacteroidota; class Cytophagia; order Cytophagales; family Bernardetiaceae; genus Bernardetia; species Bernardetia sp. Wsw4-3y2. The sequence goes on from NZ_CP147017.1 coordinate 3,456,799, forward strand.
CGCCACTTTTACCATGAGTAATAAAGTTTTTTGTTCCATTAATTACCCAATAATCGCCATCTTGAACAGCAGTTGTACGCATATTTCCTGCATCCGAACCTGTGTTTGCTTCTGTCAAGCCCCACGCCCCAATCCATTCTGCTGTTGCTAATTTTGGCAACCAACGCTTTTTTTGTTCTTCGTTTCCAAACTGTAAAATATGACCTGTACAAAGTGAATTGTGAGCAGCCATTGAAAGACCAATTGAAGGGTCGATAACGGCAAGTTCTGAAATTGCAGTTACATATTCTTGATAACCAAAACCACTTCCTCCATACTCTTCTGGAACTAAAACGCCCATAAGACCCAAATTTCCTAATTCCTTCATTACATCAACAGGAAAATGTTGGTCGTCGTCCCATTTATTACGGTTTGGAGTGATAGCACGCTCCCCAAAATCTTGTACCATTTTGGCAATCATTTGAAGGGTTTCATTTGTATTTGTTTGTGTAGGTGTCGCTACTGACATATATTTATTATTTATGGTTGTTTTTTATTGATTCTTTTAAGGCTCAAGTTACAATTTTTTTGCGAATTTTTTGATAGTGAAATTCGAAATTATGTAGTTCTATTATCAAATATTTGTTGCTTGTACAAAAGAATGTGGTTTTTTGTTTTAAGCAACTGATTTTTTTTGCTTATAATAAACCTTATCACAGTTTGTATTAAGGTAGTTCAGGCTTCCAGTCTGAACATCAAAAACAGTATTTTATCAAATTCAACAGTCTGGAAGACTGTTATACAACAATAACCATGATAACCTTTAATTTTTACCTTTTTAATTTAGAATCATATTCCATCTGTTCGACTTTATCTTTATCTTCCTTACTTCCATAATCACTTCCCTCCACAGGCAGAGGAGGAAAAGCATTGAGTTGTCGCCATAACTCATACCAAATTGGTACTTCATTGAGCATTGCCCAACCATAAACACCACTTCCTACACGTAAAGCAGCAGGCCAATCTTCTTCAGCTTGTGTATCAGGTACAACCAAAACACGATATTTATTTTTTGTGTTGATATAATCAATGACAGCTATTTTTCCACCAAAAGTACCTACTGTAGCTGATTCCCAACCCGAAAAAACCAGCGAAGGCCAACCATCAAATTGCAAACGAACGTGTGTTCCACGTTGAAGTAGAGGAACGTCATTTGCAGAAACATACAGTTCTACTGCAAGTTGTGGGTTTTCAGGCATAATTGTAACAAGAGCTTGTCCTTCTTTTACAATTTCTCCAATTCCTGTTAGTAAAGACTTGACTACATATCCAGACTGAGGAGCACGAATAATATAATTAGCCTTTCTGACCTCTACATTCGTAAGTTCGTTTTGAAGTTTGGTTAGTTTTTGTTCATTTTCATTTACATAAGCAAGAGTAGAACTTTTATCTGAAATAGCTTTTGCAATTTTACTCATATAAGAAGCTCTTTTTGATGAAACCTCTAAAACAGTATTGAGATATTCATTACGTGTGGTAGCTAATTTATTTTGCGCTGAATTGAGTTTTGCTGTTGCTTCTTTTGCTTTTAATTCTTTGTTTTCTAAATCAGTTTTGGAAGTAAGTCCTTTTTGAAATAATTCTTGTTCACGTTGATACTGATTTATAGCATTTTGATATTGTGTTTCGATAGCTACCAAATCAGCACTATCTATCGTAATTTTGTATTTGAGTTGTTCTACTTTGTTTCTTGCCTGATTTACTTCCAATTCCATAGCTGCTTGATCTGCTGCAATCTGTTGGTCTAATGCTCTTGCTTTATCTCCCAAAGAACCGATTGCGTCTCCTTGTGCATCTATCTGACTTGCCATTCTGTCTGTTAGATTGGGATCAAAATAATAATCTTTTACTTCTGAAATTCTAGCTATGGTATCTCCTGCATTAACAAACTGCCCTTCTTGAATATGCCATGCTTCTATTCGTCCACCTACAACAGGATATACTTTTTGAGGTCGGTCTTCTGGACGAAGTGCTGTAAGCTGCCCAAAACCTGCAATGTTTTGCTGCCAAGGAAGAAACAAAAATGCTATTCCTGCCATAAAAATTCCTAACGACCAATAAGCAACTATTTTTCCATAACGAGGTGTTTGGAGAAGTTCGAAGACATAAAAATCTTCAAATAATCTATCGCCTTCTGGCATTGTGTTTTTTGAAATTCCTAACATAGTTTTTAAAGTGCAGTTTTTATATAAATCTGAATCTGTTGATGTAGATAAAAAGTATTACTATCAAAGATAATAACTTTGCTTTTAATTTGTTGCATTCAATTATGAAAAATAGGTTTATTTTATCCTAATTTTTCTAAAAAATGATTTAAAGTAATTGTATAAACTACAAATAGAGCGATAGTGTTTTATAAAAAATAATTCAAATAAAAGTTTGTAAAATAGATGTATATCAAAATTCAAGAGTGTGTTTGAGTATTTAAGCCAAATTAAATTTTGAATTATCACTTTTTTAAGTTAAATTGGTATAGAAAAAGTTAAAAGCTGTTTTTCTCTACTCATTAATAATCTAAGTATAGAGTTAATTAATTAGAATTAATCAACTAAGAAAAGACACTACAAAAATATATAACCAAATTAACTTCACAATAATTTTTTATTTTTCACAAACTTAAACATCAAATCAAACTTATGAATTTTACACCAAAAAATACAGCAAGCGACAAAGATAAACTAGCATCTATTAAGGCTTATCCTTCAGTAACTCGTTATATGGCAACTAACTTAATTACTTTTAGTCCAGAGCAACCTGTTTCAGAAGTAATTAATATTTTTTTAGAAAAGAAAATTTCAGGTGCACCTGTACTCAATGAAAATCAAGAGCTAGTAGGAATTATCTCTGAAAAGGATTGTCTGCGTGTTATGATTGGTTCAGCCTATCATAATCAGCCTATAAGTATGGGAAAAGTAGCTGACTTTATGACACGAAACGTACAGACAGTTTCAGAAGATCAAGATGTTTTGGATATTGCACAAGCGTTTTTGAATACACCTATTCGTCGTTTTCCAGTTCTTAATAAGCAAGGAAAAGTAATAGGACAGGTTAGCCGTAGAGATATTTTGAGAGCTGCTGATATTATAGAATCCACAACGTGGTAAAATAAATACACTCATGGATTTATAAAACAACCTATTTTTATTTTTTTGGAAATAGGTTTTTTGAGCTACAATTTTTAAACTTTATATCTCAAATAATGTAGTATAAGTAATAAAAAAGAATATTCAAATGGAGAACTGACGATAATTTGGCAAGCTCATAAATGCACACACGCTGCCGAATGTGTAAAAGCATTACCCAATGTTTATAAACCAAAAGAAAAACCTTGGATAACTATAGAAAATGCTACAACAGCAGAATTACAAGCTCAAATTAGTAAATGTCCGTCTGGAGCTTTGACCTATAAACTCAATCAATAAATTTAAAATGTCAACAACCAAAGCAATTAAAGAAGTAAAATATGTAATCCCTGCCGTAGATATAAATATGGGAGGGATTATTTTAAAACAAGCCTTACCTACTCAAAGAATCAATCAAATAGATCCTTTTTTATTATTACATCATGCCAGTTTTGAGTATCGTGATGATGCGCCAGCTATCCATCAAGGTATTGATCCTCACCCACATAGAGGCTTTAGTCCAGTAACATTTATTATTGAAGGCGAAGTTCATCACAGAGACAGTCGTGGTAATAATCAAATTGCTAAAAAAGGCGAAGTGCAATGGATGCACGCAGGTGCAGGAATTGTACACAGCGAACGCCCTTCAAAAGAATTAGCAGAAAGAAATGGTAAACAAGAAATTATTCAGCTTTGGATAAATTCTCCTGCAAACAAAAAAATGCAACCTCCTAGCTATCAATATATTCCTGAAAATGAAATTCCTCTATTTTGGTCATCAGATAAAGCTATTCAAAACAAAATTATTGCAGGAAATTATGAAATTATAGAAGAGAATAAACTGAAAACTCTGAAAGGCAAGATAAAAACAGAAAGCGAATTACTTATCCTTTGGAGCAAAGCAGAAAATAAAGGTTCTCAAATTATATCTATTCCAAAGCAAATGAATGCTATGATTTATGTTGTGAGTGGAGAAATGAGAATAAAAGGATATGGAAAAGTAGAGGAAAAAGAATTGATTGCTTTTGAGTTAGAGAATGAAAATATAGAAATGGATATTGATGCAAAAGCAGAATTGTTAGTTTTGTGTGGCACACCAATAAATGAAAAAATAACACAACATGGACCTTTTGTAATGAATACCCAAACACAGATTATGGAAGCTATGAGAGATTATCAAATGGGAAAAATGGGAGTTTTGATTGAAGAAAAATAAAATTCTGTATTTGTAAAGAAGAAAGAAAAATATAATCTTTAATAGATTTTTGAGTTAGATATATAAAACAAGATTTGAAATAATACAGAAAATGAATTTAGAGTTATTCTTTGACAAACCTTCGTTATCCAATTTTGATGGACAAAATCATAAAAATACATGGTTTGAAATTCTGACAGGTAATTTTTCGGCTAATTTTTCGTGGCAAGATGCCGAAATTGCTATTATTGGAGTAGATGATGCAACGGGTTCAGAAAATAAATCTATGCTTAATGCTGCTGATGCTGTTCGTCAAAAATTATATCGTTTACAAAAAGGACGAGCGCATAAATATAGTATTGTAGATTTAGGAAATTTGAGATTGACAGAAGATGAAACTCAAACAAAGGAACGTTTGGCTGAAGTTTGTTATAGACTTTTACAAAAAAATGTTTTGCCAATTATCATTGGAGGAAGTCATGATTTGACTTTGGCACAATATGAAGCCTACAAGCCATTAGATAAAATGCTTTCGCTTTTGTGTGTTGATGCTAAGATTGATTTGGATACAAATAGTAGTTCTTTGGCAGATAGTTTTATGGATAAAATCTTAAAATTACAGCCCAATTATTTATTCAATATTACGCATTTGGCAAGTCAAGAATATTTGATTCCATTAGATTTTATAAAATTATATCAAAAACTAAATTTTGATATTGTTGGAGTTGGAAAAATTAGAGACAAACCTGAAGAAGTAGAACCACTTGTTAGAACAGCAGATTTACTAAGTTTTGATTTGAGTGCCATTCGTGCAGCAGATGCAGCAGGAAACAAATTAGCCCAACCTTTCGGACTTTCAGCAGAAGAAGCAACACGAATTTGTTGGTATGCAGGAAATAATGTACAAATGACTTCGATAGGTTTTTATGAATATAATCCTGATTTGGATGTGTATGGACATACAGCAAGTATTATTTCGACAATGATTTGGTATTTTGTAGAAGGATTTTATAATCGTCAAGCTGAATATGATTTCGGAAGTCCTTTTTATATAAAATATCTTGTTCCGATGGGAAGAAGAACTGATTTTATGATGGTTTTTTACAAAAGTAAGCTGACTGATAAGTGGTGGCTAGAAGTTCCTGCACCTCATTTTGAAGAAAATAATGAAGAAAATCCGTATCATCGTCCCTCCATTATTCCCTGTAGTTATAATGATTATCAACAAGCAAATAGAGGCGAAATGCCAGAACGTTGGATTAAAATGTACAATCGTTTGTTTTAAGTTTTTGAATATCTAAACAACTTGAAAATAGTAGTTGTTGATCACTTTATTTTTGGTTATTTTTGAGATACAATTCTTCTTAATTAAATAGAAATTTGTCATCTCAATAAAAAAATGTTCCTTACTTTACTTATCAATATTATGTATGATAAAGACTATAATAAACTTCCTTCAAGAAGAACACCAGATCCAAAACCAATAGGAGATGCATTGAAAGCATTTTTAGATGCTCAGAAGTGGAATGTGAAATATGAAAGTAACAGATTAAAAGTAGATTGGGCAAAAATTGTGGGCGAGTTTGTAGCACAGCAAACTGAAAAAGTAGAAATTAGAAATAAAAAAATATTTATTCGTGTTTCTCAACCTACTTTGAGATATGAATTATTGATGCAAAAAACGTCTATAATTTATCGTGTCAATTCTCATTTTGGAAAAAGAATGATAGAAGATGTAGTGCTACTCTGATTTATACTGTTTAGTACACTGTAAAATAAGTTTATTTGCATTTTTAATATCGTCGGTGGGGACAACATAGCTGTAAGGTTAAAATTTATTTGTCTTTCTGTTCCGTAGGAACTACATATTGGTAGGATTTCTCCTACGGAGTAAATGAATTTTAATTTTTCTGTTTTTATCTACCAATATGAAACTCCAAACAGAGTGCTAAATTTCTTAATGCCCTTATCGCTATGGCAGGGACACCAACAATGGCAGAATTATAAATTGAACAGGATTTTAATCCTGTTTTACATGTTTTGTACCTCTAGTAAAAGATAAAAAGCGAATAAAAAACCTCAAAAGAAAAGATTTTTAGAAAAAATAAAGTTTATAAAACCTTTATCTCAATTTTTTGTTATATTTTTGCAGTATAAAATTATTTAGACTAATTACAAACAAGACGTTTTATAAAACCCTAAGGTTTTTTTAAAACTCTTATGAGTCTAGAATTATATAATTAGCATTATCAAAACTGCTACTTACTTCAAAAAAATTATGGCAGAAGCAAAACAAACCGAGCAAGAACTTTTAGAAGACATCACAAATTCGGAATACAAATACGGATTTGTTTCAAATATAGAATCAGATAAAGCAATCAAAGGACTAACAGAGGACACCGTTCGATTCATTTCTGAAAAGAAAAATGAACCTGAATGGCTTTTAGAATGGCGTTTGGAGGCTTTCAGAAAATGGCAAACCATGCCAACTCCCAAATGGGCAAACTTAAATATTCCTGAAATAGATTTTCAAGAAATTATTTATTATGCTGCTCCTAAAAAGAAAGCACAAGTAAATAGTCTTGATGAAATAGACCCAGAACTTTTAGCAACCTTTGATAAATTAGGAATTTCTTTGACAGAACAAAAACGTCTTTCAGGAATTGCTGTTGATGTAGTTATGGATAGTGTTTCAGTAGCTACTACTTTCAAATCTAAACTAGCAGAATTAGGAATTATTTTCTGTTCGTTTAGTGAAGCTGTGCAAGAATACCCAGAACTTATCAAAAAATACTTAGGTTCAGTTGTTCCTGTGAGTGATAATTATTTCTCTGCTCTCAATTCGGCTGTTTTTAGTGATGGTTCATTTTGTTATATTCCTAAAGGTGTTCGTTCGCCAATGGAATTATCAACCTATTTTAGAATAAATGAAGCAAATACAGGACAGTTTGAAAGAACTTTAATTGTTGCAGAAGAAGGCTCTTATGTCAGCTATTTAGAAGGTTGTACTGCTCCTCAAAGAGATGAAAACCAACTTCATGCTGCAGTAGTAGAGATTTTTGCACACAAGAAATCAGAAGTAAAATACTCAACGGTTCAAAACTGGTATCCAGGAGACAAAAATGGAAAAGGAGGAATTTATAACTTTGTAACCAAACGAGGAATTTGTTTTGGCGATGATTCAAAAATTTCTTGGACACAGGTAGAAACTGGTTCGGCAATTACCTGGAAATATCCATCTTGTATCTTGAAAGGTGATAACTCAATGGGAGAGTTTTATTCTGTTGCTGTTACTAAAAATTATCAACAAGCAGATACAGGTACAAAAATGATTCACATCGGCAAAAATACAAGAAGCCGTATTGTTTCAAAAGGTATTTCGGCAGGATATAGCCAAAATTCGTATCGTGGTTCGGTAGATATTATGAAACGAGCAACTAATGCTCGTAATTTCTCTCAGTGTGATTCACTTTTGATTGGTGACCAATGTGGAGCGCATACTTTTCCTTATATCAATGCAGAAAATAGTAGCGCACAAATAGAACATGAAGCTACAACTTCAAAAATTGGAGAAGATCAGATTTTCTATTGTAACCAAAGAGGAATTGATTCTGAAAAAGCTGTTGCACTTATTGTAAATGGCTACTGTAAAGAAGTTTTAAATAAATTACCAATGGAATTTGCTGTAGAAGCACAAAAATTACTTGCTCTTTCTTTAGAAGGAAGTGTAGGATAATTTTTAATAAAATAAGATTTAGAAAAAAGCCTATTTCAAACATTTTTTTGTTTGAAATAGGCTTTTTTAATTTATTAAGATAAATAATATGAAGTTGTAGTTTTGATAAATTATGAGATAAAATAGTCAAAACTATTTAAAATTGTTTACTTAATAAGGTTAGTCATATCTTTAAATAATTATATCAATAAATAGGTAGAAAATAATTTCAATGAAATGAATATCTCTTGAAATAATTTATTTTATTATTATATTAAGCTAATTAACTAATCTATTGTTTATAAATTATTAACAAATAGTTTAGGGATTATTAAAACAATCTAAGGAAGTAGCTTGTTATGACAGCTGATTAATTCAATCAATTATTTAAAACTAAAACAAACCCTATTATGAAAAATTATTGGAAAACTGCGATGTGGAGCATGGCTCTTATTTTATTCACATTTATGGCTGCTAGTTGTGGCGATGATGATGAGGACGAAGTTCCTGCTCTAAGAAGTAAAGTTTATACACTTGCAAGTGCAGATACTACTGGTTTAACTAACGTAACTGGAACAGTTACTTTTGATGAAGTGGATGCTTCAAAAACGACTGTAACTATTGATCTTGTAAATGCTCCTGCTGGTGGAGTTCACCCTGCACATATTCATGATGGCGAAAAAACAACTAATGGTCAAGTAGCATTTGCTCTTACTGATGTTGTTAATTCTAAAAGTGTAAGTACAGTAACTCAAAGTTATGATCAATTGATTAACTATGATGGTTATGTAAATGTACATCTTAGTGCAGATAGTTTAGACGTAATTATCGCTAATACTAACATCGGCTCAAACGAATAAAACATACTGAATAACAATTAATTTTAATTGATTATTCATTCAAAGCAAATTACTTTGAGAGCAATTTTATTTTAAAGTTTTTTATTTTTAATAGAAAATTCTAAAATAGGATTGCTTTTTTTAGTGCAAAATTTGAAATCACTATAACAATTTGCTTTATTAAAAGTTACTATAAGTAGAAATACAATTTTTTAATCTCTAATTTTTTAAACTATAAATACTATGAGTCAAGAATCAAATAAAAAAGCTGTTGATGGGTTAAATGAACTTATCGAAAAAAATTATGATGCTGAAAAAGGCTATAAAGAAGCCGTTACAGACGTAGAAAACCACGAACTGAAAGATTTCTTTACGAAATCAGTACAACAGCGTTACGAATTTGGACACGAACTAAAAGCTGAAATAGCAAAACTAGGAGGAACTCCAGAAAAAGGCTCAAGTGTTACAGGTACATTACACCGTATTTGGATAAACTTAAAAGCAATGGTAACTACTCATGATGTCGCAGCTGTAATTAATGAATGTGAGCGAGGAGAAGAAGCTGCCATCGAAGATTATGAAAAAATCTTGAAGATGGACGAAATGCCAATGGATGCAAAAACAGTTATTCATAAGCATTTGCAGCAAATTCGCTCTTCACTAGAGCATTTAGAAGAATTGAAAAAACGTTTTGCTACTGCATAGTTTGTAAGCATTATCAAACATTTTTAAACAAGAAAGCCAATTATTCTTAGCGAGTAATTGGCTTTTTGTTATATATCTTCTCACTACTTAATTTGATTTTATTTTCTAACAATTTTTAAATAAGTAGTGGTTTTTGTGCCAATAGGTGTGATTTCGACAAAATACATTCCTTTTTTCCACTTACTTGCAGCAATTCGAAAAGAATGAGTAACCTCTGCTTTATAAATTATTTTACCTAAAGCATCACGAATAGCAACCTCATATCTACCATTTGGAATCTTAAGGAAATAGTTTTCATTACTTGGATTTGGATAAATTTTCATATTTTCTTTTCCTTCTTCCTCATTCGTTAAAACAGGACTATCGCAAGATAAATTAGATATTCTCCCCCAAAGCTGATTATCAAAAGAAGAAATAGCATTGAGCTGATCAGATTCTGCACTATTTCCAACTCGTACCACAACTAAACCCTGACTAGGCACAACATAAATTTTTTGATCGTTTGCTCCTAAGGCTGCAATCATATCAGAAGGTGCATTTGGAATAATAGAGCCTTCAAAAACTCTATCAGAAGAAGGAAGTTTATAAGTATCTTTTCCATTGAGCCACCATAAATATCCATAAGCAGGATTAAGAAGTTGAGAAGTATTTGTCATTTGTTCAAAATACATAGCATCATTCAAAACAGGGTTATTTTCCCATTTACCTTTATTGAGAATTAAAAGACCAAAACGAGCCATACTACGAGGTTTAGAAAACAAAATATAGTTCAGAAAAGCTCCTGTAATTCCTGTTTTACGAGTTACTCGTTCGGCAAAATACTGATTTATTGGTTTTCCTGTTGCGCTATCTAAAACATCTTGCAAAAGACGATAAGGAGCAGAATAATAGTACCAATAGGTATCAGGTTCTGATCTGTAAGTAAAACAGTCAGGAGAGTAACAGGTATTTGTTCCTGCATCAGTTGGAGGATTAAGTCCTGTTGTCATCGTCATTTGATGACGAATGGTAATTTTGTCTTCTTGTTCTCTTGTCAAACTTGTCCAACCTTCACCCAAATAGGTTGATGTTTTTTTGTTAATATCTAAGAGACTAGAACGCTGTGCAATCCCAACAAGAGTGGCTACCATCGATTTGCCTGCCGATGCCCAATACCAAACACTATCTTGTGAAAATGTTCCAAAATACTTTTCTAAAACAATTTTGCCATCCTTCAAGACAATAAAACCTTTTGTGTTTTTTTCTTCTAAAAATGTGTATAAGCTATCGATGCGCTCATCACACCACTCTAAATCTGAGCTTGCTGTTGTTTCCCAGTTATTATCTTCAGTTTCTACAAGGGGAGGAAAATATAAATTTTGTGCTTGTATAAAGTCAATGGGACTAAATAGAAAAAGAGTTAATAAAATAGGTACTATAAAAATATGTGTAAAAATAGATTGCATAAGTTTTAAAAAATTAAGCGAAATAGGAAATAATTTTTTATTTGGATACGATTTTTCTAATAAATTTTTAACTAGTAATTATTGCATTATAAAGGGTATAAAAGTATTTTATTATAAGCTGCTTTAGAGCCTGTTCGAGTTTTTATTTTTTCTTTCTTCTAGCCCCTTTATTTATGAGGTTTAAAATCATAGCTAAATACACAAATGCTTTAGCAGAATCTACAGTTTTCTCATAATCTACTTTTAGTCTTCTGTTTTGATTAAGCCAAGCAAAAGTTCTTTCTACTACCCACCTTTTGGGTTGAGGTACAAATGCTTTATCCTCTTTTTTTTCTCTTCTTGGACTATTGACAATCTCAATTTGTACTCCTGTTTGACTAAATATTTCAGCAGCCAAACTAGCACTTCTATAGCCTGCATCAGCAAGAATTTTAAAGAATTTTCTTCCTCTAAATTGAGCTAAATAAGCTAGATAAGCAAGTTGATTCACGTCAGCTTCATTGGCTGGACTAATCTCTAATTCTAGTAAATTTCCTTGCGTATCTACCAGTATATGCCGTTTACGTCCTTTTTTGAGCTTGTAACCATCTACACCTATAGCTTCCCCTCCATATACACTTTGTACACTTTGAGAGTCTATAGAACCCAAAGAGGGTTTAGCATTTCTACCTTGAGCCAACCGTTCTCTTGTGACCAACTTGTCCAAAAGTTTTTTGTACCAACCCATCTTCTGCCATTTGCTAAAGTAGTCATACAAACTACTCCAAGGAATACCATAACTACTGGGAAGTAAACGCCAACTACTGCCAGAACGAGTGATGTAAAATAGTCCTGAAAAGATATTATACAAACTGTGTTTGCGTTTTCTTTCCAAGTACGAAAAAGGTATAAATTTTTTCATATATTGCCAAAGAGCATCAGATAAATATTCATTAGTAAACATAGTCATTGATATTTTAATTAGTAACTGAAAATCAATAACTTAACTAATAAAAAAATCTGATGTTCTTTTTTATGTATCTAAACTCGAACAGGCTCTTAGTAACGTTATATGTTATCAACACTTTATAAAACGAGATGAAATACTATATTGGTAAGACCAATGGACTCTATAAGTTTAAAATTAGTTAAAAGGGGTTTGAAAATTAAAAAGATTATTGATTTTTTACTAAAAATTAAAAATAAATTCAGAATTTGTAGATAATTAGTCCTTTTTAAGAAACCAAACCAAGATGTTTTCCGTTCTATTAATACAATAAGATGCTAATTAGTTAATAATCAATGAGTTATATTTTTTTGATTTGCTTTTTATCATTATATTGTCAAAAGAATTTTTTTCAAAGATAGTTTTAGGGATTCTTTGGAAAACAGAAATTCAAAGTTTTGAAAACGTGGAAATAATATGAGAATATATAGTTTTAAAAAAATGCTTATTTACCTTTTTTCATAGTTTCAATGTTTTCATATCAATAGGGTTAAGTTGTAAGTTGAAAAGAGTCCGATAAGTTATCGGACTTTTTTTTGTGTAAACTTATTATTGACACTATCTGTTTCAGTTATTGAATCTAAAAAACAAAACATATTTATCTATCAATTATTTCACTACACTAATCACTATTTTATGGCTGCTTTAATGATGATCTTTGCCTTTGCTTGTTCAGTTTTTCTTATCGGAGTGCTTACAAAAGTTGCTTTTTTCAATACTAAATCAATTGCTAATAAAGAAAAAGAGGAAGTAGAAGAGTTAAAACAACGTAATCATGAACTAGAAATGCGCATGGAAACATTAGAAACTATTGTTACAAGCATTGACCCAGAGCTTTTGGGAGGACTTTTAGAAATGAATTCTCCTAAAAAACGAGTTCCTAAAAATGTAAGAGATAAAATTGATAAAATAAAGAAGAGATAGTCTTATTTTTGTGTAAAATTCTATTTATCTTCAACTAATTTTAAAAAAAATATGATAGTTTCCGTCGAAATAAGTGTTTATCCACTTACAGAAAATTATAAACCAACTGTAAAGAGCTTTATTAGAAAAATTTCTGAAAACTCAGCTCTAAAAATAAAAGTAAATGGCATCAGTACACAAGTTTTTGGAGAGCTAAGTGAAGTTATGCCAACTCTAGAAAAGGCAATTCAATCTTGTTTTGAAACTCAAAAAGCATCTGTTGTAATAAAGTTTTTAGGAACAGATTTAAGTGAATACAAATATAAAGGATAAGTAATACCGTCTTCTAAAATTAAAGAGCAAATACTATATCTTTCTATTTAAAAAAGTCTTTATTCTTTGTTGAATAAAGACTTTTAAATTTTCTACTAATAAGAATCAAATATTTTTTAGAAAAATACAGTACAGTCAGGCTGTTTTTTCTGTAAAGCATTTGCAGCAGCTTCTGTCACTTTTGTATCTTCACAATAAACAATTGAAAGCGTACTTGCTCTGCTAAGAGGAGAAAGATCTGAAACTTCTGTTTTTGCAAAAACTATTTCTCTAAGTTTTAAAAGATTAGAAAGAGGAGCAAGACTTGAAACTTTTGTTTCGGAAAAAGTAAGCTCTCCTAAATTAGTAAGGTCTTTTAGTGGCGCAAGACTAGCTACTTTTGTACGAGCCATATAAAGCACTTCTAAAGATTTGATGTATTTCAATGGAAAAATATTGCTAACAGGTGTATTTGAAAAATCTAATACTCTAAGTTTACGCATTCCACTAAGAGGAGCAAGATTAGAAATACGAGTTTCATAACAATCTAAACGGCTCAGTCCTGTCATCGAACGTAAAGGTTCTAAATCACTTATTCCTGTGCTTGAACAGTCCAACTCTTTAAGTCCTACAATATTTCTCAATGGATCTAAAGAAGAAATTCCTGAATTTCCATCACACCAAAGAATTTTTAGATTCTTAAGGTCTGCTAAAGGTTCTAATGTGCTTAATCCACTATCTTTACAATCAAGTTTTTCGGCAGCATAAATTTTACTTAGTTCGGCAGTTGAAGGAGAAGCACTAATACCGAATTTAGTCATAAAAACATTTTTCCAGTTTTTATCTAAAGAGTTCCACCAACTTGTTGAGAGTTGTGCATTAGCTTGTGTAGTCATCAGAAAACATACACCACAAAAAATGCTTATACGAAATAGAGAAAGCAATTTTTTCATAAATAATTTCATTTTGAGATTCTTAAAAGAGAATGAATAAAGTTGTTACATACAACCAAAATAAGTTTGAATATAAATAGTACGATTGAAAATTGATTAATTAACCTTAATCAAAGACAATGCTAAAGTTCATATATTTAAAAATAGCATATAAATAACCAAAAAGTTATCTACCAACTATATTCTTAGTCTGCAATTATTATGCAAAAAGATTTTTTGGAAAGAAATGTGTTCAAGAGTTTATGATATTAAACAAAATTGATTAGGTCATAGATAAAGTAAAATATATTTTGCTGTACATAAGGAAGGGATAATTCTGCTTAGCCACTTATCTAAGTTGTATTCAATCGAAGTCTGCTCTACATCTCAAGTGGTTTGATTATAAATGAAAAAGACTTTGCCAATCTAGTTTAGCAAAGTCTATATAATTTTTTTATGTAAAAATAAATTCAATTTCTTCGTAATATTTTTATGTTGTCAGACGAGCAATTTGTTGTGCTTCTTCCCAGTCTTCAAAGTTTTTAATATCGTCACTCAAAGAACCAATTGTCCAAGAAATAAGTGCAAAGTCGTCCATCATTCCAATAAAAGGAATAAAATCAGGGACTAAATCTAATGGAGAAACCAAATAAATAATGGTTGCTGTTGCTTTTACTAAAGAACCCCAAGGAAAATCTTTATATTCTTTTTTATAAAGCGCACGAATTAAACGTAAAAGTGTTTTGAACTTATCTTTTACTTCTTGACTCATTGGTCGCTCATTTTCTTTATTATTAAAATGAGTATAAGCTTTATTTATTAGGGCAAACATTTTGTTTCTACTTGCAATTACTTTAATTGCTTTTTTAGTAGCTACTTTATAGAATTTAGATTTTTCAACTTGTTCTTCTGCTTCAATCTGAGAATTAGGAGTAACTATTGGATTTTTTTGTTGTATAAAATCTTCTTCTGTAAAGTTAGTAGGACTTTCTTTTGGTGTATTTGACATATATTATAGTTTAGGTTAAAAAATATATAAATAAAGGTATATATCTAAATAACTCAAAACTACCTTAAAGAGTTTTCAATAAATTTTTTTAAAACATCTGTATATATTTTATGAGTACCCTTATAAGGAACTAAATTTGGAGTAATACCTAAATTTTCTAATTTCATAAGGCTTGTTTTCAATCCTTCTTCACTTATAAACTCGTCTTTATCTCCATAAAAAAGAGTTATTTTATCTTTCATCTTTTTATAAAAAATAGAATCTATATCGTGAGCTATCATTCCTCCCCATACTAAAAACTCAGAAATTTCAAATTTGGTATGAGCAATCCAACGACTTGCTGTAGCAGCTCCTTGTGAAAATCCTAAAACGATTATTTTTTTCTCTGTTGTATCAATACTAGCAATATCATTCAATTCGCTATTCATTAAACTCTCTAAGTAATGCAAGTTATTTTCTATGTCTAATTCTCTATCATGTTTAGTCATCCAGTTTGCTCCTACTCTTCCTGTAAAACTCTCTAAATAAGCTGTTGAAAGTCCTTGAGGTGCAATAATATAATGCTGTTCAGGATTATATTTAGAATTTAAGCCTTCAAATTTTTTTATAAAATATTCAGCTAATTGTCCGTATCCATGAAAGACTATCCAAATGTACTCTGTCTTATTAGATAAACTTCCAAAAGTCAGATATCTAGCTTGATGTGAAAAAGAGATTGTTTTTTTTGTCATGATTATAATTTGTAAAACATAAAAAAGAGCAAAAGATGTATTCTTTTGCTCTGTAAAGCTTTAGTTGACTAATATAATTAGTAGACTTTTTTCTATATAATTAGTGAGTTTTAACGACGGAAACCTAACACTGCAGCTCCACAATAACTATTTGAATCTTTAAAGGTAAAACTCAAATAATAAATACCTGTTGAAGCACATTTGAAAACAAGACCATCATAATACTTGTTATTAAGGTAACTAGTTGCTAACTGTGAACGACGAGAGTCATAAAGAGTAGCGATAAGACCATTTGGACCTCCATCTTTACCAGCCATACGAATCATATAATCTGTACCTTTACTAAATACACAAGTATATTCGATTTTTTTACGGCTTCCACCTTTACCGTCAATACGGTAGCTCTTTACGAAAGTATAACCTGGAGCGAGCTTTTTGAGCGCAAGGTTGTTATAAAGGTCAGTATTACATTGTGCTTGAGCGTCAGTAGCTGCAAATGCGACAAAGAAAAAAGCACAGAAAAGAATTAATAAATGTTTCATACGTTTTGCTTATTTGGACAAAAACTTGTTCAATTAGGAATTAGGAAATAGTATAATTAATGTAACAATTAGGTTAATAATGAGTGATGTTGCAAATACTTTTCCAAAAGTAAAAAAGATAGATAAAAATAAAGAAACGTTTCTCCCAACCTAAAATTATACTTAAATTATACCAAAGGTTTTGTTACATTTTAGAAGACTTCTAAAGGTAAAGATAAACTTTAATTTATCTTCAAACGATCAATAACTATTTATTGATTGTCATTTTTATTATACAAACGCTTCTTTAATGTGATATAATCAAAAAACCGTCCAATCTTAAATTTTATGTTGATTTCTTATTAAAATCAGCTTATTTGATATAATAAGGGGACTTTTTGATTATATTTTTATATCAAAAATTTAGGATAAAATTAATTACTAATAATTTTATTACGGATAGAAGCTACCAAACTATTGATAGATTGTACATCAGATTCAGATATATTGACAACTGTTTCTTTCGTATCTGTGATTACAATTTCACCATTTACTACTTCCATTTTTGGCTGTCCATCTTTTTCTACAATTTCTACATTTTCATATACTTTTTTGAGTTCTTCTAAATCAGCTATAAATCCACTAAAATTAGGTTTGTTTTTATAAACATTTAAGACTAAAAGAATGCGATTCAAAACAAGTTTTTGTTCTCCTATTTTTTCTTTAAGGTCTTCGTTACCACTTTCTTTAAAAACTAAAGAAGTGATATAATTAGCTTCTAACCAACCACCTGTAAGAATAAGAATACTCAAATACTCACGTTTTTGCTTACGAAGTTCAGTATTGATTTTTTCAAAATTCTGAGTTGTAAGTTGCAAAAGAGAATCTAAATCTTTGTTTGATTGAGTCAGTTTTTTAATAGTTGTGTAATCGAAAAATTGCCCAATATTAAGCCCATCAGCTAGTTTTTTGACAGAATTAAGATAATTTAAGGCATCTTGATTCTTTTCATAAATATTTGCATAACCCAAATCTGTACTATAAACTCCTAAATTAAGAGCTTTTTTATAGTTATTGGTATAGTTATCTACCAAATCAGGATTGCTCAAATTATCTTTATGATAATCTGTTCCCAAATCTTTTATTAGAATAGAAACCTCTAAAGGTGATGGAATGGATTGAATAATATCATTCATAACCCCTGGAGCTAAAATATCTTCATCAGTTCCTGTGTCAGTAGTTCCTGCATTAGCTTCTGTTGTTCCTGTTGTTTCTTCTTTTGGTTTGTCACCTCCACAAGAAGTAAGTGTGAAAAGACCAAAAGCAAGCACAAAAGCGATAAGTTGTAATTTTTTCATAGAAAGCATTTTTTTCTTAATTATAGAACTGGTATGAATAGAATAAACTAAATGTTTCATATAAGAGAATATTGACGTAATTGAAATAATTTTAATAATATGAATTTCGATAAACTAAATAGATTTAGCTCTAAAACGGAAATAATTAATTAAATAATAAACTAAATTAGTAAATCTATTAGAAAAATCAAGTAATAAATCAAAATTGTTTTAAAAGTTGTTTTGAGTTATTTTTTCTTTTTCCTCTTAAAGTTAATACTTCCAAGTACATCAATTAATTTTTTGAGTAACTCAAAATAAAGAGTAACAAGTAAGAAAATTGTCATTGCCCACATTACAAATACATTGAACCACATAGTATCAAAATAATTACCCAAGAATTGTTTCTCAGGGGCAAAGAAATGAGTACGATAATCTAAAGGTCCAGAAAGGTTGTTTGGATTACGAACAGCAAAAATAGGGTCTGTTTGTTGTACCAAGAATCCATTTCCTTCTACATATTTATCCTTAATCATTTCATTTTTTACTTGTGATTCCAAATATTCATTGGTGTATTTATTTTTGAGTTCGACTACTGAAAGCTTGTTAGAAGGATCTTGTTCCATAGCATTTATGATACTGTCTTTTCGCTCTCCAGCCATCACAAATTTAGGAGTCAATACTTTCGAACGTATCATTTCTAAAACAGCTTTTAGTTTATCAGCCATTGCCCTATCAAATTCTATAATTTGAAGAGTTTTTTCTAAATCAATATTCAATAGCTTTTGCTCTTCGGAAGAGAGTTCTAAATCTTCTGACTGAATTTTCAAACGGTCAAGTATTTCATTTACCTTTTCACTTTCCCATTCGTGTTTGAGGAGTGCAATATCATTTTGAAGCAATACCATAACAGAATCAGCATTTTCATTTTGAGCACTTTCTGCATAATTTGCCGAACGGTCTAGAATTTCTTGCATTTTAGGAATCCAAAAATTCGCCTTGTGTTGATACTGACTAATCTCAAATTCGACATCAAAAATCTGCCTTTCAAAAGGATTATCTTTAAACTGTTCGACAGCTAAAGCCTCGTATGCCCAACGGGAAGCCATAAAGTCTGCAACAAGTGGAATACGACCCTTTTCTACAATAGAATTATTGAGCTGATCAAATCTAAATATTGCGCCACTCAGAATCATTTGAGGAATCAAAAGCAGTGGAATCAAAATATAAACAGTTACTGCCGAATTGAAGGAAGCTGAAATATTAAGTCCTAAAGCATTGGCAAAGCAAGAAATAGTAAATAAAACTAGCCAATACTGCCAATACATGCCCTGAATTTCTAAAATAGTATTACCAATGAGTGCAAAAGTAAGTGTTTGAATAGCTGAAAGGGTAAATAAAATACCAACCTTTGAAGTCAAGTAACTCATTCTACTTAGATTCAAAAAGGATTCTCGCCTTTGAATTTTTCTATCCCGAATAATTTCCTCAGCACTAACTGTCAATCCCATAAAAAGAGCAACAATAATGGCAATTAACATGTAAGCAGGAACGTTGTCATTGTATCTAAATACATACTCTTCGGCATCCTTCGCATTTTTGAAGCGCACAATTACCGAAAGTAAGAGAGCAAGTAAAGGAGCTTCCAACAGATTAATCATCATATACTGCGTATTACTAATCTTAGAGAGAAAATCTCTAGTAGTAAAAATAGCAGCTTGTTTTATCTTTGATGGAATACTTAATGAATTTGGTGGTGGCTCATTAACTGTTTCTACGGGCGTAATCGAATGTGTTTGTTTATAAAGGTCATTCCATTCAGCAGGTGCAATTTTTCTTACTCCTGTATATTCTCCATATTCATTAACTACTCGTGCTTCAATAATATTGAAGAGAAGTTCTGGTGTAACTGTTCCACAAGTCTGACATTGTCCATTATCACTTCCTACTTGATTAGTTGCACGTTTGAAATAGGCAATCGCTTCAACAGGATTTCCATAATAGATAGGATAACCACCTGTATCCAGCAAAATCATTTTATCAAACATCTTATAAATGTCTGATGAAGGCTGATGAATAACTACAAAAATTAGTTTTCCTTTGAGAGAAAGCTCTTTTAAAAGGTCAATTACATTTTCTGAATCTCTTGAAGAAAGTCCAGATGTGGGTTCATCCACAAACATAACAGCAGGTTCACGAATCAGCTCAAGAGCAATATTCAAACGCTTACGCTGACCTCCACTAATCATTTTATTAAGAACACTACCAACCGTAATATCTTTTATTCTATCCAATCCTAAACTTGCCAAAACCTCCATAACACGAGCATCAAGCTCTTCTTCACTAAGGTTTTTGAAACAAAGTTTGGCATTATAATACAAGTTTTGATAAACACTAAGTTCTTCTATCAATAAATCATCTTGAGAAACGTAACCAATTACGCCCTCTACCATATCAGATTCTGTATGAAGGTTGAAACCATTTATACGTACTTCGCCTTTGTAGGGGCTTTCTAAACCAGCCAAAACATTGAGAAGTGTGGTTTTTCCTGCTCCACTGGCTCCCATTATACTAAGAAGTTTTCCTGGACCTTCTGCAATATTTACATTGCGAAGTCCGATAGTTCCATCTGGAAAACGAAAATCTAAATTAATAGCATTGAATGAAATTGGATTTTGTTGTGCTGTATCATTATAACGAGTAACTAAATCACTATAATAGAGAGGCGCACCTTTTGGTGTTTTGAAAACACTACCATTTGAGAAGAGAACAATTGTTCCTTTTTTGACAAGCTGACCATTTAAGAAAATCTCGTCATTTCCGTTGTATTTTGTAAAATATAATTCAACACTTTTAAGACGAATAAATACAATTTCTCCATCTAAAAGACCTGAATCAATAAATTTCTTTCTACTTTCTACTGGTGGAGCTTCTTCATCAAAAACCAAAAGATCTGGAGAATCAAACATTTGAGGAGAATCTGTCGATATGACAAAATTTTCCATTAGTTCATATTCTTCTTTTGGAATTCTAAATATTTCAGAAGCAGTTTGTATAATTTCTAATCTATGGCTACTAAAATTTCTGTCGACGGCAAGCATCTCCAAAATCTTAAAAGTAACAATAACTTTTTGCTTTTGAGCAAGTGTTTTATTGATATCTCTACATACTCTTAAAGTACGCATACTATCTTTCAACTGAATATTTCCACTATTTCCTCCTTCTGCTGCTTTTTTTGCTTTTCTTGCTGCTCTCTTTATTGCTCTAGCTTTATCTTTTTCTTGTTGCTCTATTTCTTCAGGTGTCTTTCCTTCTCTAATTATTACTATGTCCTCAGGATTTTCTGCTGTTGCTTCTGCACCTTTACCTTCTTCTCCATCTACTCCCGATTCTGCATACTGATCATAGAGTGCTACATATTCACTAAGCCTTTTTCTATCTAATTCTTGTTCGAAGAATCGAATAACAAAATTACGCTCAGCTTCAGATACACCACCGTCTTGTTTAGAAACAACTGCAAATAATTGGGTTAGGGCTTTTAGTATTTCTTCACTCATATTCTATTCTTTAGAAACAATTACGATTTGTTAAAACAGCGAAGCTAATTACAAATTAAAAATTACGAATTTAAATAGTGATTATTAGTGATTTGTAATTTCAAAATTAGTGCTTTTTTAGATTCCTTATCTAATATCTATACATTTAGTAGTAAAACAGTTTTACTTAAAAGGCATAAAAGGGCAAACTTCGAATAGAGAAGACTAAGCGAAATTACCCTATAAAAACTAATTGACAATTAATAATTAAATTACTGATAATAAGGTAATTTAGATTATACAATTTGTGTAAATTAACTTCATATAAAAATAATAATTTATTTGAAATAATTATTTTTATATAAAAACGCATAGTTAAGATAGCTTTATAAAAAGCTATGTTGATTTAATAGGTTTTGAAGTCAAAAGGAATATCTACAAGATCAGAAAACTCTTCTCCTGCTTCTTCCATATCTTCATCGTCTTCATGAAAATACCATATTACAGATGCACCTTCAATTTCTTCCAATTTAGAAAGAATATCTAAGATAAGTTTTGATGATGCTGTATTGAAGTATTCCAACTTAAACATAAATTTTGTATCTGGATTTACTTGATTTTCGTATTCATCTAACCAATCTAAGATAGGTTGATAAAATTCGGCAGCATCTTCTGGAAGAGAACGACCAGATATTTCGAATACCTGACGGTCTTTGTCTAAGATTACTTTTGGAGTGTCTTCTGTTGGTTCTAAGTTGATTACGTCCATATTCTTTATAGAGTATTTTTAGTATAAAATTCTAAAATGAGTTGTAAGTTGAAATAATATATTGAATCTTGAAAAAGTCAAACCCTATTGACAATTTTTAAATATCTATTTTGTTTTAATCATCTCCTTCTGCATCAGGATTACGATTAATAGTCATGCGAAGAGAGAAAAATGAAAGTTCGTCGTTAATTTTTTCAAAATCAAAACGAATTTTATTACCTGATTTACGAGCCATGTCAATGAATCCAAGTCCTGCACCTCCTTTATCAGAAAGTCCTTCTTTCCCAACTCCTTTTTTACTTTTGATAATACGTTTGTATTCTTCTTTCAGACCAGCTGCATCTAATAAATTAATCTCTTCAAGACGATTTTTTAGAGCTGCTACTTCACTTGTAAATAGAGGATTTCCAGAGAGAACAAAATAATGGTCGTCTGTTTTGGCTAAAGAAAAAATAGCATTATTCTTTCCATAAATTTCTTCTTGATAACTTTGAGAATGCTTAAAGATATTTTGCAGGTCTTCTACCATGACATTAAAAACCTTTGTCTTGACTTTACGCTGTTCGCCAAAGGAGTCCATATTACGTTCTGCCATTGCCAAAACAGCCTTGGTTATTTCTTGACTAAACTCGCCTTCATATACCAAAAGCAAGCTTTGTTTGAGCATAACTTTATGTAAGTCATAAATATATTTCATAATTAGTGGCTTAATATCTTGAAAATGTCTTGAGAATATCTTTAAAAAATTTAGAGTCTATATTTAAAACAATTAAGTAAAATAGTTGAGTCAAAATATCTGCATTGACAAACCTGCTAATAAGTCAGTTTAACAAATGTACATAGAAAACAATGTTCTAAGCAAAGGTTTTGTCCAAATAAAAGGGCTTTTCAGCGAAAATCAACATTATTTATACACTATGTATTTTAAACTTTCCTCCTTTTTGGTTTAAACATGCCTTTAAGTTATAATAAATTATTAGAAGAACAAAGGCTGATTTAAAATAAATTAAAAAAAGACGTTGATTTTGTTAAAAATATAAATGAACTTCAACGTAAGTTTATTAAAACTTAATACCTATCATCAAAATATCATCGATTTGTTTGCTATTACCCATCCACTTCTCAAAATGAGTTTCGAAGGTAAGGTGCATTTCTTCCATATTTTGTGTTCTGTTTTCTACCAAAATATCTCTAATTTGCTTAGATGAAAACTTTTTATCATCGTCTCCTCCAAATTGATCAGGCAGACCATCAGAGAAAATATAAATTGAATCTCCTTTTGAAATTTTTTGACTATGATTATTAAAATCATCAGACTTGCTATAAATAGCACCTCCACCAATTGGCTTTCTATCACCTTTTATCTGTATTAATTTTCCTTCTTTTGGTAAAATATACAAAGGACGATGCGCTCCAGCAAATTCTACTTTGTTTTGTTTTCTATTAATACGACAAAGAGCGATATCCATACCATCTTTTGTATTTCCTTCAGTATCTTGTCTTAATGTTTGAGCTACTCCTTTATTAAGTCTGTCTAATATTTGAGCTGGAGATAGAACCGTTTGACTAGAACTCAAGATTTCATTTAGAATAAAATAACCAATAAGTGAAATCAAAGCTCCTGGTACTCCATGTCCTGTACAATCAACAGCTGCAATATATACATCATCACCTTTTTGTACATACCAAGGAAAATCTCCACTTACAATATCTCTAGGCTTGTAGAAGATAAATGAATCTGGAAAAATACTTTGCAAATGACGACTTTCAGGCAAGATAGCACCTTGAATACGTCTTGCATAATTGATGCTTTCTGATATTTTACGGTTGGTTTCTCTTACCTCAAACTCAGTTCGTTTGCGTTCGGTAATATCATGAGAAACGACCAAAATAGATTCTAAATAGGCTTGATCATTATATTCTGGAATGGCTGTTGTTTGCATGACACGCTCACCTGCAACCGAATCAATTTCTAATTCTCTAAGAACTTTGTTTCCTGTTCGATTTACTTTTTCTGTAATTTCTTCTATTCTTTTAACAATGGCAATAGGTAATTCCGAACCTCTCATCATTTTATTTGTCAGTGTAGAAGGTTCTAAACCTGTAAGGTTCTTAATAGTTGGATTGATGTAAAAAATCTTTCCTTCTGGATTAATACGCATGATAAGGTCAGGTGAGTTTTCAGATAGTGCTTGCATTTGTCCACGCATACGGGATTCTTGTTCGGCACGTCTTCGCTCTGTAATGTCTCTAGAGTTTATAACGATTCCTCTAATAGCTGGGTCGCTCAAACGGTTTGTTCCTGTGGCTTCTAGCCAAACAGCATCACCATTTTTCTTACGATATTCGTATTGAATGGTAATATTTTCGTCTGGATGTTCCAAAAGGTTTTCAAAAAGTTGTCTAAAAGCATCCTTACTTCCTTCTTGAACATTATCTACGTCATTTGTTCCTATAAGTTCAGACTGCTCATAACCTAAAATAGATTCTATTGAAGGACTTATATAACGTACTTTTCCATTTTTTTCATAAATCGTAATTACCTCTGAGGCATTTTCTAATAGTACCTGCATACGTTTTTGAGTACGATTTACTTCCAAAATTTGCTCTTCTAGTCGTGCATTGGATTTACGGAGTTCTTCTTGTGTCGATTCCATTTCTTCAGCATTTTGACGCAAAACTTCCTGTTGTAATTGAAGTTCTTCACTCATTTGTTGAGATTCTTGAAGAAGAGAAATAGTACGATCGTTTACTTTTATATTAAAAATTGTTCTTGCAATGATGATACTAATCTCACGAACAAAATTTACTTCTGTATCTGTAAATCTTGAAAGACCTGCAAATTCCATCACTCCATATACTTTCTCATCAGTAATTAGAGGGACAATAAGGAGTGCTTTAGGCTTTTGTTCTCCTAAAAGTCCTGAACTAATGGTCATATAGTTATCAGGAATTTCTGTACGAAGGATAATATCTTGCTCAATGGCTGCTTGCCCAACTAGTCCTTCTGCAAAACGAAATGATTTTTTAAGGTATTTTCTTTTGTGATAGGCATAGGTTGCACTTACTTCAATTGTATTTTCTTGTGTAATTTCATCTTCTTCTACAACATAAAAGCTACCCTGAACAGCATTTATTTTTTCTGTGATAAAAGCTATAATTTTTTCTGAAAGAAGTTCAATAGTTTGATATTCACGCAAAATTTGTCCTACTTCTGCAACACCTGATACAATCCAGTTTCTTTGTTTGTCTTTACTATCAGCGTCTTGAATGCTATCTCGCATTGTAATCAAGGCATTACCAAAGGTGTCATTATTTCCCATTGGACGGAAAGAAGCTTTATAGTTTCCTTTTCCAATTTGATAGGCAAAGTCTGCCGTTCGTTTTAGAGCTTGAACCAAATTATTGACAGCTTCTGTCATCTGACCAATCTCATCATTGGTTTCTCTCTTAATTTCTTTTGGTAATTCTCCTTTTGCTACGATTCCTAATACTACTTGTAGCCTTTCAATAGGACGAGTAAGGACAGTAGAAAAACCAAAAGCAAGACCACCAGCTACAATAATAATAACTGCTCCTGTCAATATAAATGCGATAACAAGTCCATTCAGATCACTTTCAACAGCACTTTTGTCTACTTGAGTTACTATTCCCCAACCAACAGGTTCGATATAATTCCATGCTGCAAGAGTTTCAGTTCCTTTATAATCTATTGAAAATCCGTATCCTGTTGTTTTTTCTTTTAAAGCTCTTTCTAAGCCTTCAGCTTTCCCATCTCCTATAATTTTGGGTGTATTGGCTCTCTGTTCCTTCAAGTCATTCAAAAAGGTAAGTGTAGTAGCACTTTTTTGCCTTGCTAAAACAATTTCTCCTGTTTGTCCTAATCCTGTTGTGTCTGCCACTACATCATAAACTACGTCCATATCAAGTTCTGCGATGATATATCCGATAATTAAATAATTTTGTTTAGGGTCATAAATAGGTGCAATAGCTTCCATTCTGCTAGGAGTACCTGAAAGCTCTTTTGCTATTCTTGGTTCATTAAAATAAATACCATCATTGGCATGAGTTAAGAGAACTTGATAACGGTCATATATTCTACCAAAAATGAGATAATCAGCTGCTGGATTGGTTTTATAAATTATTCGCCCATCTTTATTTACCAAAACTAAATTTGGGTAATTATACGTCTTTTGAAAAGGAAGCAAAGAGTCATCTAATTGATTTCTAAGTTTACTTTGTAGTGTGTCTGTGTATTTATTTTCATTAATTGTATTTACACTACGAAGTGATTGTAAGACAGCCGAATATTCTTGAAGTAAACCAACATGAGAACTAATCTGGGAAAAAACACCTTGAATTTCTTTGCTCTTAAGTGTATTGATTACTTTAAGATTTTGCCAATAACGCTGTTCGACAGCTTCTTTACCCCTATTGTATGAAACTAAACTAAGTACCAATGCAGCCATAAGCACCACTGCCAAGAGTAGTGTCGTGATTTTGTTACGAATGCTGAATCGATTGCGCATAGAAATTAATTAAAGGGATTAATTAAAGAGAATAATTAACAGGTTAGATTTATTCTTAAAAGTAAACAATAATTTTAAATTTTATAAATGTTTGGCAACTAAATCAGCCACTTTATCTATGTATTCTTTCTCTGAGTTGGTAAAATCCTTGAATGAAGCGAGTTCAATTACTCCTTTTACAGGATTTTCTTTTATGTCTTTTTTTGTATTGTCTTGTTGAATTGGAACAGCCAAAAGAACAGAAGGTTGGCTTTCTCCTAAACCAGAAAGTACATTTAGATACCCTTTTGGAATATTTTTAATATATGTTTTTTGTGCTATTTTAGCTACTTGTCCAGCAATTCCTTCTCCAAATTCATAAAATAATGTGTGACTATCAGGCAAAGCAAAGGCATAAGCAGCTACGAGTTCAATTTTTCTTGAGTCTGTTTCTATATGAGCTATATAAAATGCTCCTGAAACAGCTTCTAATTCATTGCAAATATGTCTAAGAATATCATTTGCAGACTGTGATTTATTAGGGTTTTTGAGAATATTTGATAAAATGATTCTTTCGTTATTCCAATCTGAAGTTTTTGTGGTTATTTCTGATTCTTGTGTGTCTTCATTTACATATCTATCTACATATATAATATCTCCTTGTGCTTGCTTGCGTTGCCATTGTACATAAAAAGCAACCATTAGAATAAGTCCTAATAACAGTTCTGAAAGGATAAAAGCCATCAAAAAGTTACTGTTTTCATCTGAAATTCCTGCTCCTGAAATTGTTTCACTTAATCTAAGTAATAAAAATCCAGATACAAAAATACCAATGGCATATATTCCTACAGCCAAACCAAACCAAATGCTATTTTGAAAGAATTTTTTCATTTATTCTTAAAAATTTTAATTCCTTTTACACTCTTAAAGAGCATGCTACATTTTTTGTGTTTATTGTTGATAGATTTTATTTAGTTTCAATAAAAAACTTATAATTTCATCTACCTTTAATTCATAATCAATATCTACGATATTTTTTGCAGCCAATGGCATTGCATTAATCATACTTTCTTCAATATCTTGAATAATAGTAAGACCTTTTCTATATTTTATTTTTTGCATTCCTGCTGCACCATCTTTATTTGCTCCTGAAAGTAAAATACCTATAAGTTTGTCACGATAGACATAAGCAGCCGACTCAAAAGTAATATCTATTGCAGGACGAGAGTTGTTTATTAAATCTTCTGTGTTTAGAGATACAGAATTTCCTAATTCTACTGCCATGTGATAGTTAGCTGGAGCTAAATAAACAAGTCCTTTTTTAATACTTTCTTTGTCCATGGGTTCAATGATTTCTTTCTGACTTTTTATAGAAAGAGCTTCTACAAAACCATGACGTACATGTTTGAGCCGATGCAAACACAGAAATATAGGCAATGGAAACTCACGAGGAATAGAAGAAAGAATCTGAACCATAGGCTGAAAACTTCCTGCTGAACCTCCAATTACGATTGCCTTGTACTTATTTGTAATATGTGTTTCTTTTACCATTTAGCTCAAAATTAGCTTGCTAGTAGCTTAAAAAAGAATAGTTAAATATTTTTATACAAAATGAAATGTATAATTTAGAAATCAGATTATTGAAAATAAAGAAATAGATTAATCTTTAATTTTCTTATAAATTTTCTCTTCATTATTGACAACAATGAATTTATGTGCAATATCACACCAAATTAAAGATTCCTTTGAGCCAATTACCAAATATCCATATTTGAATAAACTCTCATGCAAACGGTGTAACACCTGATTTTGTAGAGTTTGATTAAAATAAATCATTACATTTCTACACAAAACTAAATCAAACTTTGAAAAAACACTTCCTTGTACCAAATCGTGTTTGCGATACGATACATTTTCTAAAAGAGACTTATTAATTACAGCTTCTGAACCGACTTCTGTATAATATTTTTCTAAAGAATATTTACCTTGATAACGCAAATAATTCTTACGGTTTACCTCCATGTGTTTTAGAGGATAACGCCCTTCTTTTGCTTTTGCAATAATAGAACGGTCAATATCTGTCGCTACAATTTTAGCCTTATCCAAAATTCCCATCTCATCTAAAACAATAGACATAGAAACAATTTCTTCTCCTGACGAGCAGCCTGCATGCCAAATGCTTATTTTGTTATGATTGAGCATAATGTTAGGAATGATATGCTCACGTAAGACACGCCAAAAAGTAGGGTCACGAAACATTTCAGTAACATTTACAGTCAATTCAGAAACAAACTCCTCAAAAAATCCTTCTTTTGTATTTAAAATATGAATTAGTTCGTCGACAGTTTGAAGTTTATACAAGTCAAGCATACGCTTAATACGTCTTCGAAAAGACGACATAGCATAATCTTTAAAGTTATAATCAAATTTATCTTTGATGAAAGTCGTCAGTTTGCGTAGTTCGGCTATTTCTATTTCGCCCATATTTGCAGACATAAGGGAAGTTTTAAGTTATTATCTCATTTCTTGAAAAACTAGTTAATGCTAGTTTTAAGGTTTATTAGGCAAAGTACATGCTTCTTTTAAACTTTACAAGTCTAAGTTAGCATTTTTTATCAATTATCTAAGTAAATTATTGATAATATGTAAATTAAGTTAGATGAATGAGTTTTTTGAGAGGATAGAATCTTTAATAGTGAGATAAGAGAAAGTAGAGAATTTAGGTTTCTGATGCTTTCCATATTTTTTGTTTGTTCCAATAATTTTTCCAGTATCTTGCAATAACTTCTTTTAGTAGCTCTTCTATATTTGGTTCAAGTGTTTTGATTTTTTGTAAGTGTGTCTGACCAATATTTTATTTTATCTTCTTGGCTTACTGTTTTGTATTCTTCTTTATTCATTGTGAAACTTATATCAAAAATCCATTGAAATATTTTCAACTTATTTCAGGCAATTTCCCTCCACAGTGAGGACAATAACAAAGATGTGTAGAATGAGTAGTAGAGTTTTCTGATTCTTCTTTTTCTATTTCTCCATTTCGTTCTTTTAGTTCTTGTAAAAGCTGTTTTTCGATTTGTTCTTTTGCTTCTTTTTCAGCTTTTTTGCGTTCTTCTACTTTTTCTAAAAAACCAGCACTCAAAATACTGGTGGGAAGTGCAACCACGCCAATTCCGATAAGAGCAGTTGCTCCATTTAGTATTTTCCCTAGCATCGTTACAGGGACAACATCGCCATAACCTACCGTAGTGAGCGTAACAACAGCCCACCAAAGCGTAGCAATAATATTAGGAAACCCTTCAGGGTTGGTTTCATGTTCTACATAATACATCAATGTTGAAGAGACTAAAAGTAAAATCAATGCAAAAAACACAGTTGTTACAAGTTCTTCCCCTTTTTCTTTTAAGACATCTGAAACGAGGTTTAAGGCACGAGAATAACGGTTGAGTTTAAAGACACGTAAGAGTCGAAGTAATCGCATCATTCTCAAAAGACGTAGGTCTTCTACTCCCAAAAAGGGTAAATAAAACGGCAGAATGGCTAGTAAATCTATGAGCGCAATAAAAGAAAAAATATATTTTAGATAGGCTTTCCAAGTAGAGAGGTGAGGATATTTGAGAGGTGCAGTCCAAAGGCGAAGTAAATATTCTATCGTAAAAATAGCAATAGAAAAAAATTCGAAAAAATCAAAAAAGACTTTATAATCTTTTCCTCCAATTTTTGTCGAATGGGACTCCCAAATAGTAGAAATGACACTTAAAAGAACTAGTATAATTATGAAATAGTCAAAATAAACACTTTTTTTATCGTGTTTTTCACCACGTTCTATAATAGTGTAAATTCGTATTCTGAAAGTAGAGTAATTCATAAATTAGTTTCTAAAATGAGTAAAATGCAGAAATAATTTAGACTATTCCTGCATTTTGCAAATACAATAAGTTTAGTTTTCGTCCATTGGTCTTACAAAAAAAATAGAATCAGAAGCTGAAATAACTTCATACTTCAATTTTTGTACTTTTTCATCTTGTTTTTTGTCTATGTCTTCTTGAACAATTTCTAAGATAATATCTAAAATAGGTTTGCCTTTTTGAGTATAAAAGTTCCATTTTCCTCGTTGAGATATATAGCCATCTGTTGGTGCAATGGCTTGTTTTGTAAGTGTTCCATCTTCTTCAAATCTCCATCCTTCACGCCCACGAGCAGGAGGAAATTCATAGGTTTCTGGTCGGTAGGCTTGTGTGCCATCTTTATCGTCTTCGAAAGAACGAATCCAAGTAACACCAACAACTTTTTTCATAATATCTTCAGTCTGGCAAGCCATTAATAAAAAAGCAAATAGGGAAAATGTAAATAATACGCTTAATTTTGTGAGGAATTTCATATAAAAAATTAGATTTTAGATTTTGAAGTTAGAATGAATAACGAATTTATAATTTAATTGTGAAAAATTTAGAATAATTAAAGCATTTTGTTTTTGTGTAAGTTTACTATTAACAATTCACCATTAATCATTTATAATTATCTTGAAGCCTGCTCATATTCTTATACCGACATTTTTTTCATTTAGAGATGCACTAATGCAAACTTATACCTTGCCTTACGTCAAAATTATGAAAAAATATTTACCAAAAGATAGTAAAATATATTTAATGACATTAGAACAACCTCATTTCAAAATGAGTGAGGAGCAAAAAAATGACGTAAAACAACATCTTCAAAACGAATTTGATATTCATTTGTTAGATTTTCCGTATTATCCTTTCGGAACTCGTGCTATGCTCAACTGGATAAGAATAATTAGTACCTTAGTAAAAACAATATATGCAAAAAATATACGATTTATACATCCTTTTTGTGTAACAGCAGGAGCAGGTGGGTTTATTTTATCCAAAATAACAGGAAAAAAACTAATTATTGATAGTTTTGAACCTCACGCAGAAACGATGCTAGAAAGTAATACTTGGACAAAAAATAGTCGTGCTTTTCAAATTCTTTGGAACTTAGAGAAAATGGAAGCAAAACATGCTTCTGCTTTTATTCCTTGTGTCAATGAAATGCAAAACTATGCTGCAACTAGATATGGAGTGGATGTTTCCAAGCGTTGTTTGGAGTCAAAACCTGCTTGTGTAGATTTGAATTTATTTGATTTTAATAAAAGAAAAGACCCAAAACTTTTGGAAGAGCTAGGATTGAAAGATAAAATAGTAAGTGTCTATGCAGGAAAGTTTGGAAGCTCATACTTAGAAAAAGAAATCTTTGATTTTTGGAAAGTCTGTCATAATTATTGGGGAGATAAATTTAGAGTATTAATCCTTACTTCTCACAAAGAAGAGGAAATAAATTTGTATTGCAAAGTGAGTGGTTTGGATAGAAATATCGTTACTACACAATTTGTTTTTCATGAGCATATCCCAGCTTATATTGGTTTGGGAGATTTTGGAGTTACGCCATTTAAGCCTGCTGCTTCAAAACGCTATGGAACACCCATAAAAACAGGTGAATACTGGTCTATGGGGCTTCCTGTTGTTATTACACCAAATATTTCAGATGATTCGCAGACAATAGAAAAATATAAAATTGGTTCTATTATGAATGAATTTACTGAAAAAGAATACTTACGAATTGCAGAAGAAATAAATGAACTATTGATTCATAAACAAGAAACAGACTTACATCAAAAGATAAGAGGAGTTGCAGAAAAATATAGAGGTTTTCAAATTGCTCATCGTGTTTATGAAAGTTTGTATGGTGAAAATGGGCAGGCTTGGAAATTCTGAAAAATTAATTATTCAAATAAGCTTGATTCCAAAGCTGGATGTTCAGAGTTAATTGCCAAAAAGTTTACATACGTTGATTGAATAAAATCATTTTTACTTAAAGGTTTTTTAGATATGTTTTGTAGTTGATGAATTTGATAATTAATACTATCAAATTGGTCAAACAATTGTTTTTTTTCTTCTTCCTTTATACACTCAAAAGTAATGATAATAGGATTATTTTGTAATAGATTTTTTGCACCTTCAATTACATTTATTTCGAAACCTTCTGTATCTATCTTTATAAAATCAGGTATACTATTTTTTGATTTAGTATAATTATCTAGCGTAATTACATCTATCTCAATACTTTTTACTTTTTCGAAAGTATTAATCGTAGAGGCATATTCTTTTGTAATACTTCCTAGCCAAGTGTCTTTTTCTGGAAAAATAAGCGTTTCTCTACTTTCTTTATCTCCTACAGCTACTTTTTCTAAATTATAACTTAAATTATTGATAGTTGCCATTTTGTCGAAGCTATCATAACAAGCTGGATTAGGTTCAAATGTAATAGTAGGAATTCCGTTTGCCAAAAACAATATAGAGTGGGTTCCATAATTAGCACCTACATCAAAAACAAGTTTGGGTTTGTACTCTGATAATATAAGTTTTTTATAAAATTCTTTTACTTCAATATCATGACCAACAATAGAAACAGCTGTGTCCCAATCTAACCACATTGACTTTGATTGTAGAGGTACTTTTACAGTAGCATTTGCAAACTTTACTGACCAAGTAGTATCTAAAGATTCAGATAAACTAGTAGAATTATCTCTAAACATTTTGGCATAAGAAGTGTGAAATACTTCTTTTTCGTTATTATCTAAGTCAGAATAAAATGAATTAAGTTTTTTCAAAGACTTCTCCTTTAAAATCATTTGTTTGATTTTATTTTCAGAAAATTTCATACTTGATGGAAATTTTCTTATTACTTTCATTAAAAACTCTTTTGAGGTCATTTCTTTTATTTTTTTAGACACGAAAAATTATTTTGTAAAGATAAATAGCTTTAACAATATTCCAATTAAAACAGGAAAAAAAATGTTAAACACAAGAAAAGTAACAAGAAATTGTTGCTTTTTTTGATATATAATTAGATATAATTTTCTCTTATCTTAGATTATTTTATGGATAAATTATCTTTTGAGCATCAATAAAATAAAGAGGAATGAGTCTGTATTATTTTTTGCAGCATTTATCCCTTGCTCTTCGTTTGTTTTAAGATTAAAGTGTATTCAAAAAAACTGAAAGTAAAATGAAAATACAGATACCAAAGCCGTGTCATGAAGACTTGAATACTATGAGTCCAGCAGAAAGAGGGCTTTTTTGTGGTTCTTGTCAGAAAGTAGTTATTGATTTTTCGTCTATGACAGATGCTGAAATTGTTGATTATTTCAAAAAAATAGGAAGTCAAAAAACGTGTGGTTTATTCTCTACAACACAAGTAAACCGAACATTACAACCTCAAAAAGAAAAAACAGAAACTCCAAGACGAAGATTTTTCTTTAAAGAATTGGCAGCAGCTTCAGTTGCTTTTTTTATAACTTCTACAACTGCCAAATCACAAAATGACACAACACAAGTAGAATACAATCAAAAGATTGAAACGGATTCATTAGAAAGTATAGCTCCTCCTTTTGCTATCAATGGAAAAGTAGTTAATGGAAATGAGGTTTTATCAGAAGCTATCATTTCTATAAAAGGCACAGAACATAAAACAACTTCTTTAGAAAATGGAATTTTTTCATTTCTGATTCCTCAAGATACTCTTCAACAGCAAGATAGTATTATTTTAGTAGCAGAGTATGAAGGTCTTGAAGCAAAGGAGTTTGAAATTTCTGCTAGTATTCATCAATCTATTTTAATTAATTTTGAGAAAGAAAAAGAATTGCCTTTAGAAAAAATTAACGAAAAACAAGAAGAGAAGAAAAGCAGATATGGACTTTCTAGATTTAATGAGGAAGGAAAGAGAATCATTTATTATATTGAAACACCCATAACAAGAGAAGAGGATGCTATATACATCCAAATATATGGAAATGTAATGCCTAAATCTGAATTTCCTGTAAACAAACTTGTTAACTATGTCAGTTGGTTTTTAAATCCAATTAAAAAAGAAATATTTCCAGTAAATATTAAAACACAAGACACAAATAATCAATCAAAGACAGCTTTAATACCTCATATTTCAAAGTGGTACACAAGAGGTAGATTGTATCAAAGCCTTAAAGATTTGATGAGAAGGACATTTGTTTAATTGAATAAAAAGAACAAAAAAATTATCAAAACCATTCTATGACAATGTTCGTTTAGATTACATTAGATTTAAAATTAAACCAAAAAAATAGTTTATTATAAATGGAAAATACCACCACAGCAAAACAGCAAATCAAAAACGCATTTATTCAATATATCAGACAACATGGAAAAGCTCCTGCAACGCCTTATAACCTAATGGCAGAGCTAGGAGAAGATGAAAAATATTTTTATGATAATTATTCTAGCTTCAATAATATAGAACAAGAAATTTGGGGAGAATATCTCACAGAAACTGTTCAGCGTTTGCGTTCTGAATCCGTTTATGCAGAATATATGGTGCGTGAAAAGTTACTTGCCTTTTATTTTACGTTGGTAGAAGTCTTGAAAGAAAATCGCAGTTTTGTAACTAATGAACTTAGCGCAAGAAATGGAGGGTTTAGAAGAAAAATTTTGGCAGACTTCAAAAATGGTTTTTATGAATATATAAATGTTCTTTTAGAAGAAGGAATGGATACAGGAGAAGTAGAACAACGTATGTTTGTAGGAAGCAAATATGATAAACTTCTTTGGGCAGAAACTGAATTTTTGATTCGTTTTTGGGTAAAAGATGATAGCAAAAACTTTGAAAGAACTGACGCAGCCGTAGAAAAAACAGTCAATTTTGCAATGGATTTGATTGGCAGAAATATAGCTGATTCTGCTTTTGATTTCGTGAAATTTTTGTTTCAACGTAAATAAAAATACTTTATTGAACACAGAGTTACAGAGAACACAGAGGAATACGAATTTCTTTTTAACCACAGAGTTTGAAGAGTTAAAGGAGAATTGTAAATTTCCTTTTTTTGTAGGGAAAACGCCTTGCCTTTTCCTGTTATACAGTCTTTTGAATTTGATATAATTGCATAAAAAAGGAATTTGAGTAAAATCAAATTCCTTTTTTTGTTGATTATGTTCGGTTTTCTGCAAAAATGATTGTGTTTATTTATTTCTCAAAAGTTTCTGTCAAAATGTTATGCACAGTTTTTACTCTTTTGTGTCATTTCGTAACTCCTCCACTTGTTCAAGAGTTAAGCCTGTGTGTTTTGCTATTTCTTCGTCAGAAAGCACAGTTCGGAATAAACTTTTGGCAATCTCAATAGCTTTTTCTTGTTTAGCCGTATAAGTTACACTATTTTCAATACGTCTATTTTCTTGAAAACGGTCATACATTTTCTTTTCTTCTTCGCTCAAACTTTCATACTGTAACTTTTCTTTTGCCTTGTCTAAACCCTTTGCCTTAAAATCGTCTTTAACCTCACTATTTTTGAGAAAATAAAACCATTCATCAAGTGTATCCTTAGCTATATCATTAAAGTTATTTACTTTTAAAATGTAATATTTTGGAAAAATATCTGACACTTTAGCTACACCGTAATTTTGAACTTGCATAGCTGTTGGAAGCAAAATATCGTTGTTGTGTAAGCCAATAAACTCCCCTTTATATTGATAGACGTAATCTTTTCCTTGCCCTAAGCCAAAATAAACAATATTGATAGAATAGATTTTTTTGATAGTTCCGTAGGGTTCGCCTTCTTTTATATATTCAGTTACTAATTTAGAAACTCCATACAACATACGATGGAAATAATCTACTTCAGAATCATTTTGCACTTCTACTAACATCAACTCATTTTTATCTGATTTTACTAAAATACCAACACGGTTGTATTTATCGTACTCATCTTGTTTATTTCCTTCACTCTCCAAAATGCTTTCGATAGTTACATCAAAACGTAATAATTCAGATAAAAACCCCTCCAAAATACCAAAATTGGCTTTATGGCGAAGTCGTTTTTTCATTGCCCAGTCAAAACGAATTAGTTTTTTGCCCATATTAGTTTTTTGTTTTTTTGTAAAGATACAAAAAACAAAAAAGCAAGTCCTTGTTCTTAGGACTTGCTTTGAGAAGTTTTATTTATCTGATAGGAAAAAAGACTAATTGAATAAAAAATACAAAAACCACGGCTACAAGCCGAATACATATAAATCACTCGTTAAAAACGAGCGATAGCCTGTGGATAACCTGTGGTTTTACGAGCGACAGCAGGGGTTCTGTTTACTGTGTTGTTATTATTACCAAATAAAGTCATTATCGGCAAATGTTTCACTTGGTTTAAAGTCCTTGTTAGTTCCAAAATAAATTTCGTCCTCGTGATAAAATAGTAATGCCCAAGTCAAACTTTGGTCAATTATTGTTAAATCATCTGCGTAATAAAAACTGTCAAAATATTTTATTAAAAGTTTCCAAGGAACAATAATCGCATCTGTCGGTTGATAAGAAAGAAAAACGTATTTATCAAAAGGAAGTCCTCTTTGATAAAGCCATTTCTTAATTTCTTTTTCGTTGCCTTCTAAAATTTCTGCCTTGTCAATCGTCCGAAAGAAGTCTTTTTTAAATGGTGTGTCATTGTGCAAATTTGTTTTTGCTATATAGTCCCACAAAAATTTAGCAGCTTCGTTGTCTAATGGCTTTAATTGGTCAAGATGTTGGTCGGGCAACTTGTCATATTTTTCTTCTGTAAAACGCCATTTCAGTCTAAAGTCGTCCATCGGAATTACGTGTTCAAATATGTTGTCAAAGTTTATATTCATTTGTTGTTATGTCATCTTTTACTTATCTATAACTAAACGTAAAAGTTTGTGTCCAAACGTTAAGCTCATTTTTTCCTAAGATTACTGCTAACTTATTAATAAACGCAACTGCGTTCAAGTAATTGTATGCTTTTTAATTTGCCATATTTACATCTGTTATGATATGATTTGCTTCATTTTTTATCAGACGAACAAGTACTCTATCACCACTTCCGATAGAATCAATACCAACTCTAATTCGATAAGTAACAGAGTCTAACTCTTCAATAAATTCATAAGCAGTATATGTGTTACCTGTTAATATACTTTTTTCTTTTTTTGGATTCATTTGTTGATTTAATAGCGCAATGCCATAGTGCATTTCTGCATTCTTTAAATCACTATCCGTCCTAAAAACAATAGTACTATCATTCGTTCTTTCTAAGAGAAGAAAATAGTTAATTGAGTCTTTTACTTCTAAAAATTTATATCCTTCGTTTATTGTTGGGTGTTTGGGAAAAACTTTATCAATAAACTTCAAATTTTGACTGGTAGAATTATCTTGAATGATAGAATTAGAAATGCTATCAGTCTTTTTATTTTCAGTAGTAGATGTAGATTTATTATCATCACTTGCAACTTCATTACAACCTAAAATTATAGTCAAGAATAAAATAATAATGCTAAAATTTCTAATCATGATATTTTAATTGTATAGGTTACTTCACAAATTTCTAGTAAAAAAAGTACCATTCTTAAAATGCTTTTAGTTAAAATTACGTTTTTCTGACAGAGTTTGTAATAAATGGCAAATGAAATTTTATGTTATGTATTTCATTTACCATTCATCATTCTCTCTTCTCTCGCCCCTAATCCCTCGTTCCAAATGACTACGCTTTTTTCAAACCTAATTCTATCAAACGCTCATTCAAAAACTCTCCTGCTGTGATGTCTTCAAATTGTTTTGGATTTTGAGCATCAATACAATTATCCAAACACGTCAAATCCATTTCTGAACGTGGGTGCATAAAAAATGGAATCGAATAACGAGAAGTATTCATTTTGTCTTTTGGAGGATTAACCACTCTGTGAATAGTTGATTTGAGTTTGTTGTTTGTCAAACGAGAAAGCATATCGCCAACATTTACAACTACTTGCTCAGGAAGCGCAGTAATCGGAATCCATTTATCATCACGACGCAAAACTTGCAAACCGTCAGCACTTGCACCCATCAGCAGCGTAATCAAATTGATGTCGCCATGAGCAGCAGCACGAACAGCATCA
Organism: Bernardetia sp. Wsw4-3y2; assembly: GCF_037126295.1. Classification (NCBI taxonomy): domain Bacteria; kingdom Pseudomonadati; phylum Bacteroidota; class Cytophagia; order Cytophagales; family Bernardetiaceae; genus Bernardetia; species Bernardetia sp. Wsw4-3y2. The sequence continues at coordinate 3,495,368 of NZ_CP147017.1, forward strand.
GGAGCTAATTCTTCTGGATTCGGAATTGGAAAATAATGGATTGCTCTCAAAATACTATTTCCATTATGAATTTTATTATCAAAATAATGTTCTTCTAAACCCAAATACAAAGCAGCAGCTTGTAAAAGTTCTTTACCCGAATTTTCTAACGTTTGATAGGCGTGAGTTGTATATTTTTCAAACTCAGGAGTTTCTTTTGGAAAAATATTATCAGGATATTCCATCAAAGCTGAATCAGTAGCTTTGTCTTTTTCTTCAAAAATTTGTCCGACGTGATAAAATTCTTTCAAGTCAGGCGTTTTGAAACCCTTTGCAGTTTCTCTTCCTTTACTGATATAGCCACGCTGACCTGCAAGTTCAAGATTTTCATATTTGCGTTTGGTATCTTCTTCTAACTGGAAAAAATCCTGTACAGAACTGTACAATTTATCTCTGTCATTATCAGCCAAACCGTGATTTTTTACGGCTACAAAACCAATATTTTCCCACGCTTTGCCAAGTTCTTGTACAAATTTTGCTTTGCGCTCTCCACCTGCTCTAAAGTCTGCCAAATCTACCGACGGAACTTCATCATATAAAATATCGCTCATAGTATTTTTTTGTTTATTGATTTAAAAGGAAATTTTTAGTAAAATAATGAAATCTTTGTGCATTTTCAAAATTGAAAAAATATAAAAAACATTTCAATAAATAAGGAAACCAACTAAAGGATGCGTATTTTTGCAACTTCTATCAGAATCTATCATCCGTATTTATATAAAAAATGAAAAATCCTTTTTGGAAATATGCTTTTTTAACGGCTGCAACAATGGCTGTTGGCGTGCTTTTACTTAATGTTACTCTTCATTTGCTTGGCAAAAATCCATTTAGAGAAGCTGAGTTTATGTTTATGCCGATTTACTTTGGACTTCTAGTGTGGGGGATGTTTCGTTACAGAAGAGAAATTATGAAAGGCTATTTAGAAGGCTGGCGAGCAATTAGTTTTGGTCTTTTGGCTAATTTTGTAGCTATTGTTTTGTATTGTGGACTTTTATATGGTTTTCTTCGTACTGTTCCTGAGGCTTTAGAAAAACATCAAATTGAAGTAGATGCTTATAATATAGCTCTAAAAGAAGGAGCAAAAGCGCACATGGAAGAATCAGAAGAATTAAGTGGGTTGCTTTTAGAAGCCTCAAAAAAGAATGAGCGAATTACACCTGCTGTAATGGCAATAGATAAATTCTTCAAAATGGGAACTATTGGTTTTGTAATTGTAATGGTAGCTGGTCTTTTTATGATGAAGAGAAAACCAGAGAATGAAATTGTGAATGGTAAATGATTAATTGTGAATGGTACTATTTAAAGAATTATGTATTCATTTATCACTTATAATTTACAATTCACCATTTAAGAGTTTTCCATCATTTAACTGTATTACATTATCAATAATTGGATGATTTTTTAGCCATTCGTCATGAGTGGTTAGAATTATTGTTTGTCCGTTTGCTTTTAGTTTTTCAAAAACCTCAAAAACTTCTATTGCATTTTTTCGGTCTAAATGCGAAGTAGGTTCGTCAGCAAAAAGAATGGCAGGTTTTCGGATTAATGCTCTTGCAATGGCTGTGCGTTGGAGTTCGCCACCTGAAAGAATATCTATTTTTTGATTTAATTTATGCGAAATTTGAGCTAAAGTAGCAGCTTCTTTACTCATTGTTTCCATTTTTTTGGAAGAATAATTTAAAGGAAGCAGAGGAAGGATAATATTTTGCTCCACGCTAAGTCCTTGAATAAGATTGAAATGTTGGAATACGATTCCTATATGTTCTCTTCTAAATTGCGTCAAAAATTTCTCTGACCAGTGCGAAACATTTTCCTCCAAACAAATATAACTCCCCGAAGTAGGCTTTGTAAGTCCTGCCAAAATACTAATCAGAGTAGTTTTTCCAGAACCTGATGAGCCTTTCAAAAGCGTACAACTTCCTTTTTTGATAGACAACGAAATATCAGACAAAGCGACAAATTCATTGCTTTTTCCTTTATTGAATATTTTATTGAGATTTTGGGTTTGGAGAGCGAGCATTTTTATTTTTATCTTGTAATGTGATAGTTCTAATTTATGTTTTTTAATTGTAAATTAGCTGCTCACAAAAATACTCTTTAATTCATGAACAAAATAATATACTTCTTTTTTTTCTTTTTGATTTTTAGCTGTAAATCATCTTCGCCACCTCCTTTACCTCACGAAATAAAAAGACCTTTATCAGTTTGGGAATTAGAAACAAAAAATCTAATTGATAATAAATTATCAGAATCTACTAGATTGATTGTACAAAAAATGACAGCATATAATATAATTACAAGCTCTCATATTTCATATAGTGCAATACCTTCGGAACAATGGAAAAATTTTGAAGAGTTGAAAAAACAAGCAAGTAGTGAAGAATTAATTTTGCTTATGGATTATCCAAACTCAAGTGTTAAAGGTTATACTTTTTTATGCTTGTTAGAGAGAAAAGAGCTTGATGTTTATCCTATCCTAAAAAAACATTATTATGATACTAATTTGGTTACTATGCAGGAGGGTTGCATAATTTATAGAGATAGAATAGGAAATTTTTTTGTAGAAAATTCTATTGCTAGTAAGCGAATTAAAGAAAATGAAGTAGATTCTCTAAAGAAAATTGCTTTATATGACAAAAAATACCAAATGAGCTATAAAAATGAATGGTTGTCTGACAATTTTTGTGGAAACACAAAAAGTATTTATATTTAGCAATGGAAAATTTAGAATTATATGAACACTTACTCAATTTGTCTTCTGTAAAAGTAGAAGCTGTTGAATTGACAAAAGACAAAGTTACTATTTCTTGTAAATTATCAACGAGTTCTTGTATTTGTCCTACTTGTGGTCAAGTTAGTTCTCAAGTTCATCAGAGTTATAAACGCATTGTTCGTGATTTAAATTTAATTTCAAGAGAGGTTTATTTATCCATAAAAATACGTCAATTTTACTGTAAAACCTGTACTAGTTATTTTACTGAGTCACTTGATTTTGCAGATGCGAATAAATCTCATACTCATCGTCAAGAAGATTTTATGTTTATGGTGGCTCGGAAACAAAGCTATTCAGAAAGTGCAGTCATTTTAAATGTTCATCCTAAAACGGTTGAGCGTACAGTTTTGTCTCTTTGTAAAGAACGAGTTGATTTAGCCCAACGTTATGCTCAAGTAAAACGTTTAGGAATTGATGAACAAAGCCATAGAAAAGGTAAGAAAGATTATCTATGTGTTTTAACAGATTTAGATAGAGGAACACTAGTAGATATACTAAAAAGTCGCAAAAAAGAAGATTTGATTGCTCATTTTGAGTCGTTAGGTAGTTCCTTCTGTGAGCAAATTACAGATGTTTCTTGTGATTATTGGAGAGGTTATATTAGTGTAGCTCAACACTGTTTTCCTAGTGCAACTATCGTTTTAGATAGATTTCATGTGACTAACTTACTCAATAGTTGTGTTGATAAATTTCGTAAACTGCTCAGAAAGTCAGAAACTGATAACCTAAATTATCGCCGTTTAAAGTGGATTTTATATAAACAATATCATAACTTATCAGACAAGGAATTAATTAACTTACAACTTTGTTTTGAAGATTGTCCCTTGTTAAAAGAAGTCTATTGGAAAAGAGAACAGTTTCATCATATTCTTGATAATAACCAAAAAATAGAAATAGTACTACAAAAAATAGAGGAATGGGTAGGAAGTATGAATGAGGAGCTGAAAAACATCTTTAAATCGTTTACAAATACTTTAAATAGTACAATGGAATATGTAGCCAATTATGTCAAAAATTCATTATCAAATGCTGTAACAGAGGGATTAAATAATCTAATTAGAAGTATAAGAAGAGTCGCATTCGGAATGCCTAACTTTGAGCATCTAAGATGGAGAGCATTAGCTATTTCAAACTAAAACACAAAAATTGTCAGACAACCAAATGAATTGCTTATTCAAATAGAACCTAATGAAACAGATTATGAAAGAATAAGAGAAATTGCTATAGTAGAAAGAAATCCTATTGCTGTTTTAGCTTTATCAAAATATAAACAAGACCAAGACAAAGAACTTATAAAAAGTCTTATCAATAATGAACAAACAAGGTATTTTGGTATTCGTTGTGTAATACATTTTCCAGATACTGAATTTTTTCCTCTTTTAGAATCTTATCATGATGAAGAAATAAAAAAAAGAACAGATTTTAGTTATACTACATACAGAGTTTTGTATAAAGCGATTGTTCAATATCAAAATCAAGAATCTATTTATTTATTGAAAAAAACGCTTACAAAAGCTACAAATAGTGCAAGTGAGTATCATAAAAAATACATTTGGATAGCATTAACTAAATATCCTAACTCAATTTACAATGAAATTTTCAATCAACTAGATGCTGAAATAAAACAAGATTCTCTATCTGAATTATATTTGCAAGAAATAGAAATAGACTAATTTGTTCCTGTAAATCATCAATCATACAAAATTACTAAAATGAAAAAATGGCTTTCTCCTGTTACTTTAGAAGGAAATTTAGTAAAATTGATTCCTCTTTCACTTTCTCATAAAAACGCTCTTTTAGAGGCTACATCTGATGGAGAATTATGGAATTTATGGTTTACAAGTGTTCCTTCTCAAGAAAGAATTGATGATTATTTGGCTTTTGCTTTTTCAGAACAAGAAGCTAATAGAGCTTTGCCTTTTGCTATCATTGATAAAAAAACAGGAAAAATAATTGGTTCTACTCGTTTTTGTAATGTTGTAGAATCTAATAAAAGAGTAGAAATTGGTTATACGTGGTACTCAAAAAGCTATCAAAGAACAGGAATAAATACCGAATGCAAATATTTATTGTTGCAATATGCTTTTGAAAAATTAGAATGTATTGCTGTGGAGTTTCGCACAAGTTGGCACAACCAAGCATCAAGAAAAGCAATAGCAAGACTAGGCGCAAAACAAGATGGGATTTTGAGAAATCATCAAATTGATTCAAATGGAATATTAAGAGATACAGTTGTTTTTTCGATTATCAATATTGAATGGCAAGGTGTGAAAAAACTATTGGACTTTGAGATGAGTAGGAAAAGGTAACAATTAGAATCTAAACTCTAACTAGACATGCTGTTATATAAGTAAATGAGTAGAATTAAATATAACTAAAAATACAGTAACTTATTGGTAAATGATTTATATGATTTTGTATTATCCTGTAATTATCATAGTAATCATATAAATCACTCGCTAATCATTTTATTACTTATATTTAATTCTGTTCAAGGACTTATTTACTTCAATTCCAACAAAACCACATTTTCCACATGATGTGTCTGTGGAAACATATCAACAGGTTGAATGGCTTTTACAGCATATTTTTCATCCAAAAGCTGCAAATCTCGTGCTTGTGTAGCTGGATTACAACTCACATAAACAATGCGTTTTGCTCCAATTCTCAAAAGCATATTGATTACATCTGGGTGCATTCCTGCTCGTGGTGGGTCGGTCAAAATTACATCTGGACGAGCGTGTTTATTCAAAAACTCTTCATTCAAAACATCTTTCATGTCACCTGCATAAAAAAGTGTATTATCAATTCCATTTAATTTAGAATTGATTTTTGCATCTTCAATGGCTGGTTCAATGTATTCTACTCCAATTACTTGTTTGGCTTGTTTGGCTACAAAGTTTGCTATTGTTCCTGTTCCTGTATAAAGGTCATAAACGACTTCATCGCCTGTAAGCTGTGCAAAATCTCTAGTAATTTTGTATAAATTATACGCTTGAATAGAGTTAGTTTGATAGAATGATTTAGCTTGAATTCTGAATTCTAATCCTTCCATTGTTTCAGTGATATAATCTTTTCCAGCGAAACAAACAATATCCAAATCTTGGAAAGTATCATTTCTCTTTGTGTTTACAACATATTGCAAAGATGTAATCTCAGGAAAAGAGGTCTTTATAAATTGTATTAACTTTTCTACTTCTTCATTAAATGCTGTAACTTGTAACATAACCATCAAATCTGATGTTGTTTGAGAATTTCGAATCATCAAATTTCTCAACAGACCTTCAAAAGCCATTACATTATAAAATTCTAAATCATGTTCTCTAGCATATTTATTGACTGCCAAACGAATAGAATTTGAAGGCTCGGCTTGTAGATAACATTCGTTCAGATCTACCAATTTGTCATAACGACCTGGAATATGAAAACCCAAAGCACGATTATCAAAATCTTGTCCTGTTGCTATTTGTTCGCTAGTTAGCCAACGACGAGAAGAAAATGTAAATTCCAATTTATTTCTATAAAACCTAGTGTTTTCCGATGCTAAAATAGGTGTTATTTTTGGTAATTCGATTTTTGCAAGACGTTCTAAATTATCTTTTACCTGTTTTTCTTTATAAAAAAGCTGTCTTTCATAGCTCAAATGTTGCCATTTACAACCTCCACAAATCCCAAAGTGCTGACAAAAAGGTTCTACTCTTTCATCAGAATAAGAATGAAATTTTACAACTGTACCTTCCCAATAACTTTTTCGTTGCTTTGTGATTCGTAAATCCACCACATCTTTAGGAACTACTCCTGTAACAAAAACAACTCTTCCTTCTGCTTCTTCTGGTCTTGCAATACATTTTCCTTCTGCTCCTGCATCAAGAATGACAACGTTTTCTATAATTCGATTTTTATTTTTTCTTCTTCCCATATTTACTATTCTGATAATATTTTACTTGTATTGCATCAAAGCTCACAGTATATTTTTGCTATTTTGATTGTTTTTAATTTCAATGTACAAAGTTAGGAAAAATAAAATAGCTGTATTAAAGTTTTTCATTCAAAAAGTCAAGAAACAATTTATTTTACTCAGCCTACTTCCCTTCTTAGCTTTGTTAGTCTTATGACACCAATAAAAAATAAATTCTCAAAATAATAACTAGAAATAGTCTCAAGAAATTAGGTTGGTAAAAAAATAATTCTTACCTTTGCAACTCGTTAAAGAAAGCCATAGGAAAAAGCCTAAGCTACTGCGTTTAATTAAGTTTTAATTAATAAAAAATATTATAAGATTTATAATACAATTATTAAAGTTTGAAACTTAACTATTGAAATATAGAAAACTTTGATTTAAAAGTACATATCAAAAAATCAGAATTAATTCTAATTTGTTTATGTACCTCTTTTCTGTTCACTACACAAGAAGTCTTTGTTGAGTTAGCTTGCGTTGCGAAAATTAATTTAATTAGTAAATAATTAGGCTGATTTTCAAATCACAAAATAAACCGTTCAACGCCTCCCACAAAAGCTTCTCACTTAGCACAAACCTCAAAGTCATCTAGGTTTCGTCTTTTTGCTCTTATCAACACTTGATACAATACCGTATTTGTTTAATTTACTAAAAAATAGACTATAACAAATTTGAAATAAAATTCTGCATACATACTATGTAGTTTTTATTCAATGCTTTTTGTTTTTTATTAGATTAGTTCTGCAAATAGCCTTTGTTTATCCAAATTGATACACACTCTGACCGTCTGCTTATCGTTTTTTTAAGTTGCTTTCTAAAAATTATTTTATACATATAATTTATTATATTTTCTATATGGAAAAGACAACAGAAAAAACAATTGAATCAACAGAAGTAACATTGAAATTTACAGACATGAATTTGTCTGACGAAGTAAAACGTGCTGTTGAATCTATGGGATTTGAATCTCCATCACCTATTCAAGCAGAAGCAATTCCTCATTTATTGGAAGGAAGAGATGTAATTGGACAAGCACAAACAGGAACAGGTAAAACAGCTGCATTTGGTATTCCTCTTATTGAAAGAATCATCAAAGCAAATGAAAACAGCGAATTTGATAGAAATTCAAGATTACCAAAAGGAATTATTTTATGTCCTACTCGTGAACTTGCTGTTCAGGTAGCAGGAGAATTAGAAAAATTAGCAAAATACCGTAAAGATATTTTTGTAACAGCTATTTATGGAGGCGAATCTATTGAAAAACAAATTCGTAATCTTAAAAGAGGTGTTCAAATCGTAGTAGGAACTCCAGGTCGTACAATTGACCATATCAAAAGAGGAACTTTAAAGCTAGAAGAAATTACAAACATAATTTTGGATGAAGCTGATGAGATGCTTAATATGGGATTCAAAGAAGATATTGAATTGATTTTAGAGCAAATCACAACTGAACACCAAACAGTTTTGTTTTCTGCTACAATGCCAAAACCAATTCTTCAAATTGCTAAAAAATACCAAAACAATCCAGAAATTGTAAAGGTAATTAGCAAAGAATTGACAAGTGATAATATCGAACAATCATTCTTACCAATTAATCCGAATTATAAAACTGATGTTTTAGTTCGTTTGTTGGCTTACAATGGTTGGGAATCAATGCTTATTTTCTGTAACACAAAACAGAGAACAGATGAAGTAGCTGAAACACTTATTCAAAAAGGATATGCAGCAGAGGCATTACACGGAGATTTAGCGCAACACCAACGTAACTTGGTAATGAATAAATTTCGTCATGGTCGTGTTCAGATTTTGGTAGCAACAGATGTAGCTGCTCGTGGAATTGATGTTGATAATGTAGAGGCAGTTATTAATTATGATGTGCCTTTAGACCCTGAGTATTATGTTCACCGTATTGGTCGTACAGGTCGTGCAGGAAATAAAGGTGTTTCGATTACATTTATTTCTGGTCGTAGAGAAGTATACCGTCTGAATGATATTGAGCGTTATTCTAAGTCTAAAATTTCTCAAGGAACAATTCCTACTCAACAAGAAGTTTTGGCTAAGAAGCAATTACGTTTTATGGAAAACTTGAAAGCAACTATCAATGATGAGAAAAAAGCTGAAGAATTAGAAGGCTTTACTGCTCTTATTGAGATGCTAGAAATAGAAGGAATCACTCCAAAACAAGTAGCTGCTGCTGTTTTGAGTCTTCAAATTTCAAATAAACCTACTGACCGTCTTTCAGAAGCTGATATTTTTGACAGTGGAGACAGAAGAAGAGATGGACGTGGTGGAAGAAATGACAGAGGTGGACGTGATAGAGGTGGACGTAACGACCGTAGAGGTGGTGGACGTGATAGAGGAAGTCGCAATTCTTCTCGTCGTGATGACAGAGGTGGAAGTCGTGACCGTAACGATAGAGGAAGCCGTCCTTCTTACAAAGACCGTGGCGACCGTGCTGATATGGTTCGTTTGCGTATTGACTTGGGTGCAACTGAAAATGTACGTAAAGGCGATATCTTAGGAGCAATTGCAGGAGAAACAGGAATGCGTGGCGATAAAATCGGTGCTATTCGTGTAAATGAAAAAGAATCTTTTGTAGAAGTACCACAATCTGACGTTGATAACATCATCAGAGTAATGAACAAATCTAAAATCAAAGGTAAAAAAGTAGAGTTTGAAAAAGCTTAGTAACAATTACGAATTAAAAATTACGGTTTTAACTTGCTAATTATTAATTAATTAACAAATAAAAAGTAGCAGTTTATTTAATTCTTATTCCTTTAGATACTATATTTAAAAATCCATTTTTCTAAATTTATTTTTAGGGAAATGGATTTTTTGTTTTTTAAATGTAAAACAAAAAAAATAAGTGAGACAAAAAGATGTATCACTTATTTAAAGTTTTTTTCAAATAGAATAGACTTTGGCTAATTATTCAGCTTGAATACTTTTCATAATATTGAGAGCTGCATCAGCATTATTATGAACAATCGTAACAATAAAGTTAAGTTCGCCATTTGGGTCTAACATACAAGCAAAAAAAGTAGGCACTCCTTCAATTTCACCTTCTGCATACAAACCAGAAAAACCATTGAACTCAATCGCATCAGCATCTTCCACATCCATTCCAGATGCAGCAGCCATTTCGATAAGAGCTTCTTTCAAGTTGTCTTCTGTAAGACTTGCATCATTAATTGGATAAATTCCAAAAAGATGAATTTGAGCGTTATCAGATTTTCCTTCAAATTTTTCATCTGTATTTGCAGTTTCTGAAAAACCAGCAGGAACAGTGAAAGAAAGACCATAACTTTCCCAAGTGTAATCAGTTTGTGCTTGTGCAGCATCGAAAACAAACAGAGAAAGTATAAAAAATACAGCCGTAGAAAAAACGTTTTTTGACATAAATTTAATAAAATTAAAAGATTAAAGCACCTTGTTTTTTTACTCAAATTATATGCTAATTTTTTCATAAAATAGAGTTATGCACATTATTTATTTTTTAGAGTTCATCTTCCATTCTTCTTGGGCAGTTTTTGAAATGATTATGAGGGCTAGAAATAGAAAACTGAACCCGAATATAGTTATAGAAATTATTTCTAACCAATTAATACTGCCTCCCTCTGCTTGGGTCATAGCAACAATATATACATTGAGGCTAAAATAAAGTAATTCTCCAAAAATAAAACAACCCAAACAAACTAAAGCTACAATCCAACTCATTACTCTAGGAAATTTCCATAAAAGACCAGCAACTCCAAGTAGTATAAAACCCCAAAAAGTAAGTCCTAGTCCTTCATTGAATGAAACATCAAGTTCTGTTTGAGTGGAAAGAGTAATAATTCCTATTCCTATACTTATAAAAGCAAATGAAAAGATTCTATGTATTCTTAAAAAATAAGGTTTTTCTTCTGTTTTGTCTTGATTGTTTTCTTCAAATTTGTCTAAAATAGTGTCATTATTCTGTATCAATAAACGAGGTTCAGAAAAACTGGAATGCTGACTGAAAGAAATAAGGAAAACAAAAATAGTAAAAAACAGAGTGAGAGTTACAATAGAATGTGTGCTAAGCCAGTTTGTTTTCAAAACCACACAAATAGAAAATAAGATAATGAAATAAAAAGCATTTATTATTATTGCTCTTTTATAAAAAATGCTTATCAAAACACCTACAAAAAAAGGAAGTAGAGTAAAAAACGATAGCATTTCGTGTTGAGAAAAATCTATACTAATCAAATCTATATTGAAGTTTTTGATTTGTCGCTTTACTGTAAAATCAACAATATAAAATAACAAACAACCTACACAAAAGTAACACCCTAAAACTAAGTTCCTAAAAGCAGTTGATTTCATAATTTATTTAATTTATATCGTGATATTTTTAGTGCAAACCTAATTAAATCTAATCAATTTTGTATATTTAACGACAGTTGTATTGTCTATATGAAGAGCAAAGAAACACCTTAAGAAACGTTATTCGTTTTATAGAAAGGGGATGAAAACATAGTATTCTAAAATTAAATACACAAAATCTTAGATTTTTTAATTATTTTTTGCATATTTGAAATAATTTAGCTTAACTTATCGTAGCTTAATCAAACAATTTTTGTTTCTTTGTACATGATTAACTCAAAAAAATAAAAATGAGTTAAACAAAGTAAATCCAAAAGAACAAAGAGCCATAAAAAAGAATCACAACAAACTAAAATAAACTTTTGGTAGTTGATACTAAATAAATTAAGATTACAAATAATCTATTCAAATTAATTTCTATACTGTATTGTATTATTAGAATGTAAATACACATTTTTTAGAGTTAAATTAATTTTGATAGAAATTAAAATATAAAACAAGACCAAAAACCTTGAAATAATCATTCAATGATGTCAGACGTTACAAATTATAATTTCGGAACAGAACCTTCAATCATCAAAGTAATTGGTGTTGGTGGTGGTGGTGGCAACGCTGTTGCACATATGTATTTGCATGGAATAAAAGGAGTAGATTTTTATATCTGTAATACAGATATACAAGCACTTGATTTGAGTCCTGTTCCAAACAAAGTACAGATAGGAAAAACACTTACACAAGGACTAGGCGCAGGAGCAAATCCTGAACGTGGTAGAAGTGCTGCTCTTGAAAGTAAAGAAGATATAAAAACAATATTAGGAGATAATACCAAAATGCTTTTTATTACTGCTGGAATGGGTGGTGGTACAGGTACAGGTGCAGCTCCAGTAATTGCCGAAATTGCTCAAAGTTTGGGTGTCTTGACTGTCGGAATTGTAACTGCTCCATTTAGCTTTGAAGGCAGACCTAAGCGAGTAAGAGCGCAAGAAGGTGTAAATGCACTTCGTGAACATTGTGATACTGTATTAGTAATCTTAAACGATCGTTTGAGAGATGTATATGGAAAGGCTTCTATGCGTGAAGCATTCCGTCAGGCTGATAATGTTCTCTTGAAAGGAGCAAAATCTATTGCTGAAATTATTACTGTTTCAGGTACAATCAACGTCGATTTTGAAGATGTTCGTACTGTTATGCAGGGTGCAGGTGCTGCTGTTATGGGTTCATCTACTGCTGAAGGGGAAAACAGAGCAAGACGTGCAGCTGAAGGAGCTATTTCTTCTCCTCTTCTTAATAATACCAATATTTTTGGGGCAAAATATATCTTGCTTTCTATTGTTATTGGAAATGAAGAAGAATTCCAAATGGATGAACTTGAAGAAGTTACTGATTACGTACAAGAACAAGCTGGCGACGATGCAGAGATTATCTTTGGTCAAGCAACTGATGAAACCCTTGGAGACAGTATCAGTGTCACTATTATTGCCACTGGTTTTGAGCATTCAGAAGATTTGCCACCAGAAAGACCTGAACGTAAAGTATATGACCTTACAAGTAACAAAAGAATTAAAAATAGAATCGAAGTAAAAGACTACGAGAAAAAAGATTTTTTTGAAGAAAGGGAAAAACAAGAAACAGTTCAACAAAACCGAGTAGAAACACCAATTCAAAAGCAGCCTGTTGAAGAAACTAAACCTGTTTATACAGAGCCTAAGAAGAATGATAAAATAATTTTTAGTTTGGAAGATGATTATTTTAATGAAGACGATTCAAAAAAAAAAATAACTAATCAAGCACCACAAAATACGCCTGCCGTAAGTGCTTATGGTTATATGAATCAGCATTCTCAAAACTCTAGTAGTCAGCAGAATACGAATCAGCAAAATACAAATTCATCTTCTGATTCAAATCAGAGTAATGGAAATTATGCTTCTCAAAATACAGTTACTCAAAATCAAGTAGCAGAGAAAAGAGTTGAACAACAACGTCCAGTTTCTGTTCCTACCAAAAGTCTTTCTGATTTGAGTGATGAAGAATTACAAGAACGTAGAGATGTTCCTGCTTATCTTCGTAGAAATATTAAACTCAAAGAAATGCCTCATTCATCAGAATCTTCTAGTTCTCGTTATAAAGTAGATGAAGATAATGAGCTTTTGGGAGGAAATCGTTTTTTACACGATAATGTGGATTAATTTTAAAAAATATAAAACGCCTTTTTTGAAAAAAAGAAGGCGTTTTTTTATGTAAAAAATCCTTATTTATCAATTATTTTACTTTATGAAAAATTTTATTTGCTTATGCTTTTGTATAATTCTCTTCTTAAACTTCTCGTCTTGTACTTGTATTAAAAATAATAAAAGTAAAAAAGATATAGATATTCTAGGAGTATGGTATCCAGAAAAACCCAATGGGAATACTAGAGTTCGCATAGATGAGAAATTATTTATTTCTGAAGGAATAGTAGATATTGAAAAATTTAAAGATAGAAATACAGTAAGATTCAGGATAAAAGACTCAATAAAAGTAATAGAAAAGGAGCTTGTCGAAAGTAAAGAGAATCAAAATACTATTTCTATAATTTTGGCTAGACAAAAAGAAGATAAAACTCAGTATAATTCTTTTATTTTTAGTGAAACGGAAATAAAAGGAATAATGACATTTTTTGCTGCTACAAATAATGGTTTTGAAACAGTTGAAGAAGCAAAAAAACAAATTGAAGAAGCAAAATTCAAAAATATAAATCAAGAACTTTTCTTTTCAGAAGAATATACAAAAACAGTTTTTCCTACTCTCAAATCAATGGAAAAGATTACAAAAGAAGATTATATTACAGTAGTTAAATATGTTCGTAGTTTTGAAGAAGAATTACAGGCTTTTGCAGCTACTCAAGAAGATGATTTTATTGAAGGAACTCCATACAGAATAGATAAAATAGCAAAAAAAATAGCACAAAAAAAACTCTATTTTTTAGGTTATAATCCTTTTGATTTACCTGAAGATGGTAATTATCTTAAAAAATTTGAAGGAGATAAGGAGATTGAAGAACTTAATAATATGAAATCAGAATTTAGATTTTAGAAAAATGATTTTAAAAATAAGTTTGAAAACTATCTTCTCTGCTCTTAAACGAGGACTATTTTTCTAACTTCACATTCATTATAGAACATTTTACTGAGTTCTAAGAATTTTTAACACTCAAAATGCAGCGATTTTAACATTTCTCTCGTTTAAATGTTAAATCAACATCATTAAAACCCTAAAATTACATTTATGCACAATATATTGTTAGCCGAAGACGACCATAATTTAGGTCAAATTTTAAGCGAGTATTTAGAAATCAAAGGATTTGGTGTTACACTTGCCAGAGATGGAAAAGAAGCATTAGACGCATTTTTTAAAGAAGATAACGTTTTTGACATCTGTATCTTAGACGTAATGATGCCAAATATAGATGGCTTTACGGCAGCTAAAGAAATTAGAAAAATAGATAAGCATACACCTATTGTATTCTTGACTGCAAAAGGAATGAAAGAAGACCGTATAGAAGGACTTCAAATTGGAGCAGATGATTATATGACAAAGCCATTTTCGATGGAAGAATTACTTCTTCGTGTACAGGCTATTTTGCGTCGTACTATTGTTGCAGATAGCTCTCCAGCACTTCGTAAATTCAATATTGGTGAACTTCTTTTTGATTATGATGCTCAACTTCTCAAAACAAACAATGGAGAAGAAACAAAACTCACTTCAAAAGAAACTGAGCTTTTACGTATGCTTTGTGAGAACAAAAACCAAACTTTGGAACGTTCAAAGGCCTTAAATGAAATTTGGGGCGACGATAATTATTTTAATGCTCGTAGTATGGATGTTTATGTAACAAAATTACGCAAATATCTTCGTGCAGATGCTCATCTCAAAATTTTGAATGTTCACGGAACAGGATTTAAATTAGTAGAACTTGATGAGAGTTCTATTTCATAATTTATTCTTATCAGAGAAAACAATATAAAATCAAAAAAAGACTCTTCATTTATTTGAAAAGTCTTTTTTTAGTTTATAACTGAAATCCCATTACCAAAATATCATCTATTTGGTTATATCCACTTCGCCATTTTTCTAATGTATCAGCTAAAATTTGTTTTTGTTCTCTCATAGACAAATGTGCATTCTGACTAAGGAGTTCTCTTAAATTTTTTCGCATAAATTTACTTCCCTTCTCTCCTCCAAATTGGTCTTGGTATCCATCTGAGAAAAGGTAAATTTTTGTTCCTCTTATCCAATCGAATTCGTGAGTAGTAAATTCTTCAGAGAAAAGTTGTTTTCCACCAATACTCATTCTATCTCCTTTTACCCAATATTCGTTTCCATTTTGTACTATAAAAACAGGGTTTTTTGCACCAGCAACATAAATTTTTTGTTTCTCTTTATTTAATGTTACGATAGCCATATCCATTCCATCTCTATTATGAGTTATGGTTTGTTGAAGAATATCGGCAATTTGTTCCTGCATTTCTTTAAGAATATGAGCAGGGTTTGTAATATTTTTTGTCTTAACAGTTTCATCTAATAAAGTACTACCAATCATAGACATAAATGCCCCTGGAACTCCATGTCCAGTACAATCTACTGCACTGATGACCCAACAGTTTTCTTTCTTATTATGATACCACCAATAAAAATCACCACTTACAACATCTTTTGGACGAAAAAAAATAAAGTAGTCTTTTAATGTATTAGGTAATAATTCTTCTTTTGGTAAAATAGAATCTTGAATACGCTTTGCATAATTAATACTTTTCTGAATATATCTATTCTTTGTCTCTAGCTTTTCATTTTGTTGAATAGTTTCTTCGTAAGCTTCCTTCAACAACTCTGACTTTTGATTGAGTTCTTGTGTACGTTCTTCTACTAGCTTCTCTAAACCTTGTGTGTATCGAACAATTTGTTTTTCTAGTTCTTTACGCTCTGTAATTTCAAAACGTATGGCTTGGTAACGATATGGTTTGTTTTTGTCATTCATGTAGGGAATAATTGTGGTATAAACCCAATATTTATTTCCTTCTTTATTTATGTTACACACTTCACCACGCCAAACTTTACCAGAAGAAATAGTTTTCCACATATTAAGAAAAAAATCATCTGAATGATGGTCAGATTTTAGAATACGATGATTTTGTCCTAATACTTCTTCTCTTGAGAACTTTGAAATCTCACAAAATTTATCATTAGCATAAATGATATTCCCTTTTGCATCTGTTGCAGCTACAATAGCTGATTCATCAATGGCTAATTTTTGATACTCTAGTTCGATTTGTGTGTGTTTCATTTGGGTAACATCTCTCAAAACAACAGAAGTACATAGAAATTTTCCTTCTTCATCATATTGATTAATAGCTGACACAATCACAATCAATTTACTTCCATCTCCACATAAAAGATTGTATTCTGTTCGTGTAGAGGTTTCTTTAGTTCTTAGTGCATCTCGCTGAGAAATTTTGAGATTAATTTTCAAAAACTCTCTTACATGTTCGGTAACTAATTGTGCTGCTTCAAATTTAGATTTTCTATAAAATTGCTGATTTGCCCAAATTACTTCATCCTCATCATTCAAATAAAGTAACATCACAGGGAGTCGCTCATAAAAATCTGTAGAAATATAATCTTCTTTATAAACAGAAAGCCAAATACCTACCTGCAAATTTTCTAAAGGCATAGCCTGCATTTTAATAGAAAAAGGCAACTCGGTATGTAAAATTTGGTTGAAAGTAAGCGAAGAAATAATATGAGAATGAAAAGTCTTGAAAACTAACTCATTAATATAAGGTTCTAACTCAGAGGGGAAATAATCAACTAATTTTGTACCTCCTAACTCCTCAAATTTCTTAAAATCAGTTTTGGAAAATGAAGATATTCTTCCTTCATCAGAAAATATGTTTTGAATAACTGATTCTCTATTTATTTTTATAAATATATGCTCTTTTAAATCTAATAAATCAATTATTTTATTTGCTTTACTCATTATTATTCCATTGAGTTCTAATTTCCTTTTCTCTGAATAAATGCTCGTCGGTGTGGACACTGACAAGGGCTATAACCTGCCGTTGTTAGTGTCCCACCAACGACATAGTGCAGGAAAATATTTGTGTATCTATACTTAGACAAATTTACAATTTTGTGTATTACTAAGTACAGTAAATTAATTAGAAAAGCAAACAACGTAAGAAAAAAATAACTAATCAATCTAAAAACGTATCCCAATAATCAAAATATCATCTACTTGCTCTCTGTCTCCTTTCCATTCTGTAAGTTCTCGCTGTAATGCTCTTCGCTGCTGAGTCATAGAAAGATGTTGATGGTTTTGCAAAAATTCTCTCAAACGACGACGTAAATATTTTCTATCTTGCAGTCCTCCAAACTGGTCTTGGAAACCATCAGTAAGTAAGTAGACAGTATCGTGTTTCTGAATCTGAATCTGTTGTGATTTGAATTCAAAATTTCCATCCATTTTTCCACCTATGGATTGTCTGTCAGCTTCTATTTCAAACACTCTTTCTTTGTCTTCCGAATTGAACAAATACATTTGATTTCTTGCAGCAGCAATTTCCAATATATTTGTTTGTTTATCCCAAGTGCAGAGTGTCATATCCATGCCATCTTGTGTAAAGGTCTGTTCTTGTCTAAGTCCTTTCGAAATTCCTTCATGTAGAGCGTCTAATATTTTACCTGGGTTTGTGATATGCTTTGCTAAAATAATTTCATTTAATAGTTCGTAACCTATCATTGACATAAATGCACCTGGTACGCCATGACCCGTACAATCGATGGCACTAATTATAGATTTGCCATTTATTTTATTAAAATAGTAAAAATCACCACTCACAATATCACGAGGTGAAAACAAAACAAAAGTGTCTTCAAATTCTTCTTGAATTGCATCTAAAGGTGGAAGAATTGCATTTTGAATACGTTTTGCATAATTGATACTAGCAATAAGTTGTTTGTTTTTATCTTGAATAATATCTTTTTGCTCGTTGATTTGATGATATGAATTTGCATTTTCAATGGCAATTCCTGTATAGACAGCTAAGCTACGAAGTAGGTTTAAATGATAATCATTATACGCATTTTTTTCAAAGCTCTGTACTGTAATTACTCCAATTACCTTTTTCTTTATTTTGAGAGGAAGATAAATAAGAGAAGGAGCAACCCTTCCAACAGTTGTTTTGGGGCGATGCGACATATACAATTCATAATCTACTTCACTATCATTTATGAAAAGGTCTTGTTCATTTAGGAAACACCACACAGCAAAACGTCCTGTATCATCTAAATCTTCAAAATGAAAAGGTAATTTTTCTCCATTTTCTATTGCTACAGGAAACTCTAATGTTCCATCTTCTTCGTTATGAATACCGATAGCAAAAACAGAAGCGTCCATCAGTTTGCTGACATGCTGATAAACCATATCTGTAATTTCATCAATCGAACGGGTAGAAGTAATTTCTTGACCTAATTTACTTAATACACGAGTATTAAAATAGGCTTGACGCATATCTTCTGTTCGTTCTCTAACCGTATTTTCTAATAAATTCTTTTCAGATTTTAGTCGTTTTGTATAAATCTTTATTCCATACTGAACTAAAAATCCAATTACAAGGACAATAAAAAGATAAAACAAAGGATGTCTAAACCAAGGTGTTTTGATAGTAAACTTGAAAGTTACCTCTTCACTTTCTACACCATATAAGTTTTTTGCTTTAAGATGAAATATATAATCTCCTTCTGAAAGGTTAGTAAATTTGTCTTGTGTTTTGGTAGTCCAAGCAGACCAGTTTTTATCTAGAGGCTCTAATTTTGTTTGATAATACACTTCACTTCGCTGCTCAAAAAATGAGCTTCCAAAGCTAAAACGAAGGGAATTAAGTTCATAAGGTAAATTTATACTTTTCGTTTCTGATAAATTATTCTGCTCATTACTTTTTTGATTAAGTATAAAATCAGTTGCAAAAAGTAGCGAATCCTTTGAACCACTATGTTCTATCTGTGTAATAAAAGCAGAAAAAGGTTGTTTGTCTGCGATAGTATTAAGAGGGTCGTAAGAAATTAGACCTTCATTTGTACCAATCAAAACCAAATTTTCATCAATTGGACGGACAGCCTGAACAATTTGTTTTATTTTATAAAAAGGAGCATCATAACGTTGATAAGAAGAATCTGTTTTCTTTAGTTGAACCAGCAATGTTTGTGAACTACTAAATTTATTTTGTTCATTTTGTGTTACTATCCATAAATTATCATTTTTATCTTTTTCAAAAATAGTAATTGCCTTTTTTTCTATTAGCTTTTCAAAAACAGGATGAGCGGCAAATGTATTTTCATTAAAATCATAAATTCCCTCTAGTGTGCCAAATATAGCTTTTCCATCTAACTCAAAAACGTGATTTCCCTGATTTTTAGGAAGCCCATTAAGTTTTCCAAAAAATTCAGAATGTGTAACAGTTAAAAAATCTGCATCTAATTGAAGTCTGAAAACTCCTCTATTATAATCACTTACCCAAAAATCATTTTTATCATCTTGAATGATTTTGGTGGCTGCACCTGTAAATCCTTCAATTTTATTGACAAAAACCCAATGATTGTTTTGCCATCTTAAAAGTAAAAGACCTTCAACAGAAGCTGCAATTAAATGTGAAGTGTCATTTTTTACTAAAGCAAAATCTTGAATAAATGGATTACTTGCTGCCAAAAGTTCTTCTACACCTCTTTTTTCTATCCACGCAATACCTGGGTTTTGCGCCCCTAAAAGAATATTTTTATAGACATCTAATTTCCATGTTTCTCGCTCTGAATAAGGCAAAAGAGTAAATTCTTTTATTGTTTCTGCTTTATCAGTATTTGACTTAAAGATTCCTTGAACTGTTCCTATATAAAGACTTTGATTATAAGGAGGCGAAATACTCAAAATATTTCTGTTGATGTCTGTATTTTTATCAAAATAACGAAAAGAAGAAGCAACATCAATATAAGAAATACCATTACTGAGTGCAGCCCATACTTGTTTATTTGAATCTTCGTAAAGATAAGCCACTCTATCATCTTTCAGACCATTTTTGGAAGAGATTTTATAAAGAAATTGAAAGTTGGAATCAAAGACTAAAATTCCTGCTAAACGTGTTCCGATGGCATAATTTCCATCAGCTAGAGCAATTCCACAATATACTTGACTTTTTTTGAATAAAGAGTCTGATTTTGTTGGAAAGGGTGAAAATCCTATGTTCTCGGTGTAGGTATAAATTCCTTTTTGCTCAGTTACGATAAAATAGGTGTCTGTCTTTTTGAATAGAATAGAATAAATTTTTTCATCTGCAAAAATTTCGCTTCCTGCAATAAATTCTAATCCTTTTGAGGTAAGATGATGTAACCCTTTCCCCCATTCTCTGACAAATAATTTGCTGTCTTTATTCTCTTTTTCTTTAATCTGAAAAGCTAAATGAAAAGCTGAATTAGGAGCAATCGTTTTGAATTTTCCATTTTTATACCAAAATATTTTTTCAAAAGATTGAAATACAATTCCATCTGAGGTAGAAAAGGCTTTCCATATTGTAGAAAACTTTTTGTCTTGCTCATTCATTTTATCTAGCAAAGAGATATAAACTTTATTTCCTAATGAATCTGAATCTAAATAACCTATTTCTGATGTTGCTCCTATATAAACTTTCCCATCTTCTCCTTTTGTGAGAGCTGTTACACTTGCCAAATTAGGTAACTCTATTAGTCTCCACGTATTTCCATCGTATTCTAAAACTCCTTTTGTATTGGCAACATAGATTCTACCAATGTCATCTTGCACCACAGACCAGTTCTGAGGATGTGCATGATAATCATAAATAGTATAATGTTCGGCTGTTGGAATGGCTTGTGCTTCTACTTTAGAACAAAAACCTAAAGATATTACAACTAAAAGCGCACACATAAAAAGCGTAAAAGAATTACGAAGAGATGTGAAAAATTGAGCAGAAAGATAAGAAAAGTAATTTTTAGAATTCATTGTGCTAAAGATGCAACTAGAATGAAATAATTATTGAAATAACAATAAACAGAAAATTCCGAATTGTTTGGCAAGATAAGTTTTAAAACAATCAGATAACAAAAACTAAGCGAAAGAATCCATTTTTCTAAAAAAAAATGATTTTGATTCAAAACTTTTTGTTTCAGAATTGCGTATAAGCATTTTTATTTGAAAATTAGGTTTTAGATTCTGCTAAAGCCTTTACTTTTTTTAGCTGATTGACACATTTGTGTTTTTGGTTGCGAAGATTATGACGAGTAGTATAACCAAATTCTTTTTGAATTTCCTCTGTACTTTTTTCTTCTTCTATGATAGTGGAAAGTAAATTCTGACAATGCGAAGTCAAGCGAGAAAAATAATCTCCAAGTTTATCTATCATTGGCTTTTCGTTTTCTAATTCTATATCAAAGCTATTTGATAAAATAGCCTCTATTGCTTTTTGATTAAACTCACTTTCGTCTTCATCAGAATTAGCAAGAGAATAAACAGTCGTTTTTTTGTTTTTTCGTAAAACATTGAGCCATAAATTTTTACTAATTGCAATAATATATGTTTTTAGAGAAGCTGTAAGGTAAAAATCTTCCTTTTTGAGTTTCTCTAAAAATACAATCAATGTTTCTTGAAAAATATCTTGAGCATCTTCTGTTGTGCCTTTGTTTTTGCAAACATAATTTTCTACAAAGCCATAATAATACTGATAGAGTTTTGAAAAGGCTTTTTCATTTCCTTCACAAAACTCTGTCAATAATTGTTTTTGTTCGTCGTAATAAACAAGCTGTTTTTTAGTTCTTTTCATAATTTGTTTACCAACCATCAACGAGGTTTCATCGTCGTTGAGATTTTCATAAATCACTTTTTAGACAAAATTTGGGCAACTTCTTTCGCAAAATAAGACAAAATAACCTTTGCACCTGCTCTTTTTATACTTAACAAAACTTCAAGCATTACTTTTTCTCCATCTATCCAACCTTTTTCAGCTCCTGCTTTTATCATAGCATATTCGCCACTTACATTATAAGCTACAATCGGAACGTGTGAATTTTGATTTACTCTACTAATCACATCAAGATAAGAAAGTGCAGGCTTAACCATAATCATATCAGCACCCTCTTCAATGTCTAATTTAGCTTCTAAAAGAGCTTCACGGATATTAGCAGGATTCATTTGATATGTTTTTTTATCTCCAAAACGAGGTGCAGAATCTAAAGCATCTCTGAAAGGACCATAAAAAGCACTTGCATACTTAGCTGTATAAGCAATTATTCCCACATCTTGAAAACCCTCTTTATCTAAAGCATGTCTCAAATATCCTACTCGTCCATCCATCATATCTGAAGGAGCAACATAATCAGCACCTGCACGAGCTTGTGCAACAGCCATTTTACCCAATATCTCTAATGTTTCATCATTTATTATTTTTCCATCTTTATAAATTCCATCATGTCCATCACTACTATAAGGATCCATGGCTACATCTGTCATCACAAAAACATCTGGGAACTTTTCTTTTATGGTTGTTATAGTTTTTAAGTAAATATTTTCAGGGTTATGACTAGAAGTTGCCATAGAATCTTTATGTTCGTCTGTCAGACTTGGGAAAGGAGCAAAAGCACGAATTCCTAAATTATAACATTCTTCAATTTCTTCTAAGAGTGTGTCTAAAGAATAACGAAAAATATTAGGCATGGAAGCAATAGGTTCTTTTTTGTTTGTTCCCTCAATGACAAAAATAGGGAAGATAAAATCAGCAACAGAAAGAGAAGTTTCTTCTACCATAGCACGCAAAGCAGCAGATTGGCGATTACGACGAGGACGAGAACGCATAGATTGAAAATCGAAAGACATATTTTTTTGATTAAAAATGAATTATCAATAATAAAAAGCTAATTTAATTCATTCTAAACGTTATTTTCAACTTCTTGTTCTTTTTTAACTAGAGAAAGCCATGAAATTGCGTCCTCTTCATTTTCAAAAAACTTAAAGCCATTTCCCAAAACTTTTTTAACAGAATCTAATAAATAAGTTAATCCTGTTCGATGTGCAATATGTGTGGAAGGTAAAACAGCCAGTTTTTGTTCTATATCTTTTGCAGTTTGTTTAGATTTGGGCATCCATTTGAGAATAAGCCAAGCTCTTGACATCATTTTTACAAAGCCAATTTTTCGTTGGTCAATAAGAACATTTCCACAATTTACTTTTTGTGCTTCTTCCAAACTCAAATTCCAAATATATTTGTAATCTTCATCAGAAATATTGCCAATCAAAGTGAGTTTTATAAAATGATTTTCTGCGTTATATTCTAATTTTCCATATTCCTTTTCTAGTAGAGTATTCATATTTTAGTATTGATATATCAGTGAGGATATATTTTTTGTAAGCAAACTAATTTAATTGGGTAGGTGTTGATATGTAAGCAAATACTACTCTAAATTTCAAAAAGTGACAATAATTTTTTAGAAGATAAGGTTTTTCTTTATTTTTTTTGAAAAAAAATGATTTTGTATTTGGATATTAAAATAAAAATCGTACTTTTGTAACCGATTTGAAACGGAGATGAGTTAAAGTATTTAATTTATTTTGTTCTTCTTAGTTTTGATGAGTTATAGTTTTCAGCTTGCCCTGTAGTTTAATTGGCAGAACAGCGGTTTTTGGTGCCGTTAGTTGAGGTTCGAGTCCTTGCGGGGCAACTTTTATTTTTTACTATTTTTTTTTAAAAAATAGTTGTTTTAGAATTTAGTTTATGATACTTTTGTATCACAGTTAATTTGAGCTTTCGTTTCTAGCTTGCCCTGTAGTTTAATTGGCAGAACAGCGGTTTTTGGTGCCGTTAGTTGAGGTTCGAGTCCTTGCGGGGCAACTTTTATTTAGTTAACAACAAAAAAACCTTTATTTCATTTATTTGAAATGAAGGTTTTTTTTTGTAAAAAATGTCTCGTCCTAACATAGTGTTACACAACCAATTTTATTATGGAACGTACCTATGTAAAACGTACACAGAAAGACTATACCATGCAGTTCAAACTTCAAGTAGTTAAGGAAATAGAACAAGGTCTTTTTACAATAACTCAAGCACAACGGAATTATGGTATTCAATGTCGTCATACTGTTGTGAACTGGTTAAAAAAATACGGTAATTTTGATCATTCTTATAAAGTAATTCGTCCTATGAAAACAGCAGAACAACGTTTAATGGAACAAGAGCAGGAAATTCGTCTTCTTAAAAAACAAAATGCCACTCTACAAGAAGAATTATCTACCTTAGATAAGAAAGCCATTTTGTTTGACATGATGATTGACTTAGCCGAAAAAGAATATAAAATTTCTATACGAAAAAACTCCAACCCCAAGTAGTTAGTTCATTTAGTGAACAGCCTGCAACCAGTATTGAAAAGACCTGTAAATTGCTTGGGATATCTAGACGGGTATATTATTATTCTTTATTTCGGACAGATAAATACAAAGAATTAGCTCAAAAAGTAGTTGATTTAGTCAAAGAAGTTAGACATCGAATGCCACGAGTGGGTACTCGTAAACTTTACCACATTTTAAAAATTCCTTTAAAGGCTTTAAAAGTGGGACGAGATAAACTATTTCGTATTTTGGAAGCTAATCATCTTCTTATTTTACCTAAACGGAGGTATCATGTTACTACAGACTCCTTTCATCGTTTCAAAAAGCATAAAAATTTAATTGCAAACTTGAAGGTAGATGGAGCAGAACAAGTTTGGGTAAGTGATATTACCTATATTGGAACACGAGAAAATCCGATGTATTTGGCATTGGTTACTGATGCGTATTCAAAGAAAATAGTTGGTTTTGATGTTTCTAATAGCTTAGAGACTGTTGGTTGTTCAAATGCTTTAAAAATGGCATTGAAAAACAGAAATTATCCGTTACGAGAATTGATTCATCATTCAGATAGAGGTGTCCAATATTGTAGTGATGAATATCAGACGATTTTAACTAAAAATCGTATTCGTTGTAGTATGACAGAATGTTATGACCCTTACGAAAATGCAGTAGCAGAACGTGTCAATGGTATTCTCAAACAAGAGTTTTTACTAGAAACTCAACAATCGTATTTGACTTGGATGAAACAATTAGTACAACAAAGTGTACAAATATATAATCAAGAAAGACCTCATTTTTCTTTATATATGCAAACACCAGAGCAAACACATCAAAAGGAAAATATTGAAATAAGAACCTATAAAAAAGAAAAATCAGACAATCTTAAGACTGCCTGATATATATTTAATCTATCTAAAAAACTGTAACACTATTTCAGGACTAGACAAAATATTTCTACAATTTAAACCCAAATTTTAGCAAGTTATTGGTTAAAGTAAAGGTTTTGAAAAAAGTATTCTTTATTTTTGAGAAATAAGGAATTATTTTTGAAAAAGATAGGTTGAGTAGTTGAATTTGAAAGAGTTATACTTAACTAAAGTTATCAAAAAATCATTTCAAAAAGACTACTCTCTAAACAAAACCTTCACAAAT
The DNA here is from genome assembly GCF_037126295.1 of Bernardetia sp. Wsw4-3y2. Lineage (NCBI taxonomy): Bacteria > Pseudomonadati > Bacteroidota > Cytophagia > Cytophagales > Bernardetiaceae > Bernardetia > Bernardetia sp. Wsw4-3y2. The sequence continues at coordinate 3,521,054 of NZ_CP147017.1, forward strand.
TGATTTATATAAATATAGATTATTAATAATATGATTGATTATAAAATATACAAGTTGAATTTTAGATTACATAATGAGTTGAATCGTAGAGGAAACTTTACAAATTCAGCTTCTATTAATTCTACTTTTCAGATTGGCATATTTTCATTTAATTATGTATTAACTACTTTATTTGTATTGTTTTCGATAGAGACTCTTCAAACTCAATTTTACAATTTTCAAGGAAAAGAACAACTACAAGAACAAAATAGCCCAAAGAGTGGGACAGACAGACAAAGTGATGCAGTAGAAAATATATTTCCTGCTCAGCTTACAGATAGTTCTGATGATTTTCTGTTTCCAAGAAATTTAAAAATTTATATATGATATTTCGTAGCCTTGAGAGCAAACTTTTAGAGTTAGCTGTTGAGGTTTTTTATTTGCCAGTGTTTGAAAAAAATAATTTCTAATAATTTCATTCAAAAAGGCACTAATTAGCATTTTTTTAAAACCCATTTATCCCACATTTATTATGAGCAAATTAAATAAACTTCCAGTATTCAAAGAAACAGTATACTTAATATTAGACGGTGAAACTTCACATAAAGAAGAAGCTGAATTTATGAAATTTATAGCTACCTCAACATGGCACCGAGAATACTTTGAAAATGAAAAACAACTTCATACGCTCATCAAAAAAAGCATAGAAAGACAACCTGCACCATTCAATTTACAAGAACTCATACAAGGCAAACTGCACGAAGAAATGGCAGCTAACAAAAGTACAGAAAGCGAAAAAGAAAAAATTAGAAAAAATTAGAGAAACTAGAATAACACAGAAAATTTTAAAACACAAAAAACTCTTCATTTAGAATTATATAAAATTCGTATGAAGAGTTTTTTGTATATTTGAATTTGTAAAATATTAATGTATGCTGAACAAAATATTTTTTCTCCTCCTGTATTTTATCTGTTTATCTAGTTTTGCAGAAGCAGATACACTAGATTTTTTAGATTACTGGCGTATTTCCTACAATAAAAATCTAATAAGAGAAACATATATAATTGAGGTTCAAGAAATTTCTATTAAGATAAAAGATATAAAACCAACAGATTCATTAGTAATTGAGTATTTTAGAGATACTCCTTGCCATAAATGTGAATGTTATGTATTTATCGAAGACAAAGAAAAAAGAACAATAACCAAAGGAGAGTCAACTGGAACTGGAACACCAATAAAAATTTCTCTTTCTAAAATCTTATTTGCTTTATGGAAAACTCCACAATATCATCTAAAAAGTAAAGAGCAATATTATAAAATTATTTATACAGAAAATAATAAATATTGGAGAGGTGGAAAAAAGATATTGTTTAATTTAAAACTGGAATAATCTACTTAAAACAAATGTCATTCGGAATAACACCTACTTTATAGCGTTCTACTTCTCTTTTGCTCTGCAAATCATATTCAAAAATATAGCCTTCTTGTTGGTAATCTAAAGCATCAGCAAAAAGTAAACGCCCATTTTTAGGAGAAATAACAGCATTATAAATCAGTGTATTTACTGTTCCTAATCCTTCAATAAAAGGAGTTTGGGGAAGGCGAGAATCTATCTGAAAACTAGATAGTTGATACAAATTAGTATCAGAAATCCAGTACAAATCATTATTATAAATATTCAAAAACTGAGGTTTTTCTTCTTCATCAAATACTCTACTCTCACTACTACGTACATCTGAAAGCGAAGAAGTAATCAATCTAGCTCTTTCAGTATCCGAACCTGTCGCCAAAATCCAAATTCTATTTTGTGCTTCGTCAGCAACTATGCTTTTTGAACCTGCTGGCGTAGTGATGGTATGAATAATTTCATCGTTTCTTGAATCAATCACCCAAACTTTATCAGCATCGTGAGAAGTAACCCAAATATAATCGCCTAGTTTTGCCATCTTTTCTGTCCATTCTGTAGTACGAATTTCTTTTGTTATTTGATTAGTTTGTAAATTAATGACATAAATCAAATCTCTATAAATAGTGCTTACATACGCTTTTGAATCATTTATTCCAATAAAATAACGAGGCGAATGAAGATTTTTTATAGTTGCTATTCTATCTAAAGTTGTTGGGTTTACGACTTCTACTTTTTGAGAATTATTGACTACAATATATCCTTTTCCATTATGAATGGTCATAGATTGCCCTACATTTCCTAAAGGCTCATTATTTACTCTTTCAAAAATATTATTTTCTACTTTTCCTTTGTCTATTCCGTCTTGATGAATAAAAGTAAGAGTCGCTTTTCCCCAATCAAAATTTCCTTCATTGACTACAAAAAAGCCATTTTGATAATCTTTTGAGGGTTCGCCTTCATCTACACCAATAGGAGATTGTCCATCAATTTCACAAGATGAAAGTATAAAAAAACAAGAAAGGCAGAATAAGTAAAATAAATTTTTCATTAGAATAGAATTTGGATTTGTTTAAGAAAAATAAAACGCAAATCTACAAAAACAAAAAACTTGCCGTAGAAAATAAAAATAGTTTTTTGAAACTAGATAAATATATGAAAGAAGAAGTCGTAAAAATCTCAAAACTCCAATTCTCTTTCCAAAACAACCGAATCTTGTTCTAATTTATCATTTCTAAAATAAAATACACTTCGCCATTTTTTGTTTTTTTCTATTGCTGAGAATGGGATTTGGTATTCTTCTAATAAAATGGCTTCGTTGTCTTTTCCTCCACTGATTCCAAATCCAATTTTATAATAACTTCTAAGGGTAAGATAATTTTCATAATTTGATTTTCTTGAATAGGTTTCTGGAATAAGCGAAGTTTTTGAATAATAATCAACCCAATCAACTGAAATTGTATCTCCAATTTTCACAATACTTTTTGAAGGAATTCCTATCAAATTATAGTATATAAAATCCATATTTCCTCCTGATGTGCTGGCTCTTACATATTCCTTAAATCTATTTGATACAGAAATAATCTCTGTCCACTCATTATAATCTAGTTTTTCTTTTTTAAAGAGAGAATCAAAAGTAGTATAAGAAACATGTTTTCCCCACTTTAGAGTATCATATTTTTCTCTAGCTTTTTCAAAAGCATCTGCAATCTTGAATTTGTGTGAGTTCCAATCTTTTCCTAATGTATCAATCTTATAAATAGAATCAATCACTGAAAGAATTTTGATTACTTCATATTGTTTCTTCTCTGTTTTGGCATAATCTCCATTTACAGATTCTAAGAAAGGGTTTTGAGAGTTAAGTTCTGCATAACTGATTAGACTTTCTTTAAAATATTTATTGCGTCTTTTTGAAATTTTGAGTTGATTGGCAACATACTTTTTGCAATATTCTTCATTCAAAGGCTCTATTTCTTTACGGAAAACGTAGTTTTGAAATAGGAAGTAGAAAGAGCTAAAAATGATTAACAACAGACTACTATTTATAATCTTAGTTTGCATAATCTGTTTTTTTAGGAATTACTTTTATTGGAATAGATAATTTTGATGCTTTAGGTTTTTCAGAGAAAGGATATAAAATAGTATCTCCTACTTGTTGGAAAGAATAAAAAGCTTTAGTTTTATGGAAAGTAGAATCTAGCAAAAAAGGATTAATATCGATTCTAGGCTCATTCGTTTTTGTAGATTTATAGTAATCTGTACCATATTTTGTATCTGTAAAAAAGACAAATGATTTGATTAACATCATTTCATTTTGATAGTCTGGAACAAGCATTTGATAACCTTCAAAATTATTAGAAACATAAGAAGTTGGAAACTGCTTTTTGTTCGAATCAAAAATAGAATCTGTCAAATCTATAATCTGTTGGCGTTGTTTTATTAAATCTAGCCATATTTTTTTGTCATTCTGTTGCCAATCTACCGAACGAATACTTGACTTTGCAACTCCTAAAGTTTTATACAAAGAATCTGAAGCATTTTTGATTAGGTTTCTTCTTTCCTCATCAAGAATATATTCAGCGTCATGATATTTTTGTATAATAGATGTAATTTCAAAACTATGTACAAGACTGAAATAATCTTGAAGAGATTTTGGAATGGAATAATATAATTTCTTTTTTATTTTATTGCGAACATTTTTATTATAATCACTAGTATCTTGATTCTTATCTTTTAAACTATAAGTAGCTTTTTGCATAAATCTGTTATTCTCTTCTTGTCTGAATTGTAAAACCTCATTTGTGGTATTAGAGATAAGTCCTTGAGTATCTATCAAAAACTCTTGATTTCCTTTTTCCTGCCAAAAATAAAAACACCAAAAAGCCACAGCCAAAACAGCCAAAAGAAGTGTAGATTTATTTATAGTTTGTTTTTTCATAATCTTATTTTTTGCTCAAAACTCCAACTCTCTTTCCAAAACAACCGAATCTTGTTCTAATTTGTCATTTCTAAAATAAAATACACTTCGCCATTTTTTGTCTTTTTCTATTTCTGAGAAAGGGATTTGATATTCTTGTAAGAGAATTGCATCATCATAAATATTATCTACCAATTTATACTTATCATAATTTGAACTAAAACGATATGTTTCTGGAATCATATAAAAGTCAGAATAAAAATTTACCCAATTTATGGAAATTGTATCTCCTACCTGTACTGTACTTTTTGAAGGAATAGGCAGTAAGCCATAATGTGAAAAACCAGAACAAAAACAGCCAAAAGAAGAAATAAAATTACTTTTAAAATCATTAGAAGCATAATATATTTCTGCCCAGCCATAATCATTTATTTCTTTGTTCTTAAAAATAGAATCTAAATCGTAATAGTCTGTTTTCATTTTCAAAGTATCGTAACGAGAATTTAAAGTTAAATAAGTAAAAATAGATTTTAATTTATTCTTGTTTTTCTTCCATTCTCTTTTTTCTAAACTATGTGTAAGAACCGAGTCTAAAGAGCGAAATAATAGAAACGTTCTGTAATCTTTATTTCTAAGATAACCTGATTCTGAATTTATTGTATCTCTAAAAATAAAAGATGTATTTATTGGCAAATCATTTCCTTTTATTATTTCTTCAGTTATTATTTTGTTCAATTGGTTTGATTCTACTACATAGCTTTCTAAATACTTTTCTTTGTACTTTTGATGTAAAGGTTTTACTTTTTCCATCAAAAAATAATCCTTTACTACAAAAAACAAAGCGACAAGACAAGTGAAAACCAATAAGCTGTTTATAATTTTTGTCTTCATAAATTTTAATTTTTGCATTTATTTGTCAGAAATAACTTTGAATGGTATTTTATAACCTTGACTTTCATATTTACCCATTTTGCTCAATCTTTCTTTAGTAAAAGATGGAAAAATTACTGTATCTCCTATTTTATCAAAAACATGGTAAGTAATGGGACTTTTCATTTCCCAATAAATAGAATCATTAAATTTGAAAAAATTTGACCGTTGTTCTTCTGCAAACGGATAAACAATGTTTTTATCAAATAACGAAGTGTAGAATTTTGTATCAGAGGGAAACCAATATGCTTTTATGAGCATAGTTTGAGTTTCATAATTTGGAATAAGTGTAGAATATCCTTCAAAATTATCAGATGTGTAGGAAGTTGGAAATTGCTTTTTATTTTCTGTAATAATTGAATCTTTAAGGTTAATAACTTGTTCACTTTGTTTTATTAAATCTAACCAAATAAGTAAATCGTCTGTTTCATTCCAGTTCACAATAGGTAAATTTACTTTCTTAAAGGCTAATGATTGTTTTTTGATAGCTTCTAAATTTTCTTTAATATCTTCCAAAAGAACTTTTCTGAATGACTTATCATATTTATAATCTTTTATCCACTTTTTTCTAAAGAAAACTTCATCTTCAAATTTAGAAATAGATGTTGTATATCTCTGTTTCTCATCAAGAATTAAATGAGCAATTTTTTCTCTAAAGTAATCTTCTTCATTTTTTGAGTTTTTATAATCAAATCCGTGATTAGCAGAATCTTTAAAACTTCTCTTTACATAATGTACAGAATCCCAAAAACTACTCTCTGTTTTGTTCAAAAATAATTGATTTTCCTTCTCTCTTAATCTTTCGGTATTTCTGACTGTCTCATTTACTAATGCTTGTGTTTCATAAATTATTTTTTCATTCTCTTTCGATTGCCAAAAATAAAAACACCAAAAAGCCACAGCTAAAACAGCCAAAAGCAGGGTAGATTTATTTATAGTTTGTTTTTTCATAGGCTAAAAATATATAACTATCTGACGAAACACAAAAAAGCGAAATGATTTTGAAGATTTATCATTTCGCTTTTCGGTAAAGCCTAATAAGGTAATATTTCGTAATTCGTAATTGACAATTCGTAATTGATTATGAATAAAAATCATCAACAGCCTTTTGAGCATCTACAAAATCAAATTCAAAACCTGCTTTTACTATCTTATCATCACTTGCTTTTATACTTCTCAAAACTGATTCCGCTTGTTGTCCTAAAAGCAAATACATAGCAGGTTCGGGAACATTTGGCAAAAACAATGGTTTATCTAAAGAATTTGCAATAATGCGTGTGAGTTCTGCATTAGTTACAGGATTTGGAGCAACGGCATTATAAGTTCCTTGCATTTTATCATCTTCAATTGCCTTGATAAAAATTCTACAAAGGTCATCGATATGAATCCAAGAAACGATTTGATTTCCATCTCCCAAAGCTGCACCAGCCCACGCCTTTACAGGTTTTGCCATTTCTACCAGTGCGCCACCTTTATCACTCAAAACAATTCCGATACGAATAATAGTAGAACGAATATTGGAAGGAACTTCAGCATGCGCTTTTTCCCATTCTACACAAACTTGCGCCAAAAAGTCATTTCCAGCTGGAGCATCTTCTTTATGTAAATTACGACTATGTTCTTTCTCAAAACCATAATAACCAATAGCAGAAGCTCCAATATAGGTTTTGACATGATGGTCTAAAACCGTTAGTTTTTCTACCAAAAGAGCTGTTGAGAGTGTGCGACTTTCCATTATTTTTTCCTTTTGAGAATCTATCCATGCTTTGTCCATAATACCAGTTCCTGCCAAATGAATAACACAATCAGCTTTTTGGATGGCTTCTTCTTCCATTTCGCCAGCTTCTACGTCCCACTCATAGACTGTAACCCCAGGAATATGACTTCCCGAACGACTAAGGTGCATTACTTCATAATTTCCACTTGCCAATAAAAGTTCTGTAAGGCGAGTTCCGACAAGTCCAGAACCTCCTGTAATTAATATCTTTTTCATAAAAAAAGTAAATCAAAAAATGTAGTTGTAAAAATAATTCAATACTCTATTAACTCAATTTGTGTGAAAACGTTTTGAGTTTTTATGTAAACGTTCTTAGTGAGATTAAACAAAGAATATCAAAAATACTTTCAAATAATTCTTGCTTTTAAAAATTATAGTCTGTACTTTTGCACCCAAATTAAGGATAAGCCTTGAAAAATCAATCTCTTTAAAAAGTACCTAAAAAGCTCCTATAAAAGTGTCTGAGAACCAATTGTCTGATTCTGCAAAGAAAAAAATTGCTCGTTCGTATCACCTTCAATTTGGAGGTTTTGCATTAGTGATGCTTCTTTGTATGTTGGCTTTTCAGTTTTTTGTAACTCAATATTATATTCCTCAAGTTTGGGGTGTTTATATTGGAATTACACTTTTATACTGGATTACAGGAATGATTACCTTGCGTTTTTTGGGGAGTGCTAATTTTGGTTATGCCATGATGGTCTCTAAAATGGTAAGAATGCTTTTTTGTGCTTCTGTGATGCTTGCTTATGTTATGATAAGTGGCGAAGGAGTAATTAGTTTGGCTTTTGTGATGCTTTTTCTATATTTTGGTTATTTATTGTTTGAAATTCGTGCATTGTTACCTAACTTGCAGCGCAATTCAGAACAAGACTCAGAGAAACCATAAATTAGTCAACGTTCCTTATACGTTTCTAGTTCAATTTAGGTTTAGATAAAAAGAAATTAATTTTCAGCGTAAATTATAAATTACACTAATACGGAATCAAGTGAAGAATAACATTTTACCTTTCATCAAACTCAACTATTCAAAAAATATTTTTTTGAGTGTTTTGTTTTCTCTACTTACTTTTTCTAATCTATTTGCTCAAGATGGACAAAAAGATGGAATTAATAGTAATGAAACAGACGGACATTTAGACATTGAACACGTCGATGAAGATAAGTTTGATATTACTGAGATGATTAATCATCATATTTTGGATTCTCACGAATGGCATCTTTTTACTACTGTTGATGAAAACAAAGAAGAACATCATTACTCTATTCCATTGCCTCTGATTGTTTATACAAATGGACAGTTTGATGTATTTATGTCTAGTGAATTTCATCATGCGCCTATCAAAACTGTTGAGATTCCAAATGAAAAAGTAACAGCAGGACACGATAATACTCGTGCCGTTCTCACAAAAGGACAATACAACTATATCTTAGACCACGAACACGTAAAAGTGGTAGATAATAATGGAAAGCTAATTGAAGATATTCATCCTCTTGATTTATCAATTACAAAAAATGTAGCCTCTATGATGATTGCTTCACTTTTACTTTTAGTAATTGGATTTAGCATTGCAGGAGCATACAAAAAACGTGAAGGACAAGCACCAAAAGGAATGCAATCTTTCTTTGAGCCTATTATTGTTTATCTTCGTGATGATTTGGCTATTCCAAACATTGGCGAACACAAATACAAAAAATATTTTCCGTATCTATTGACTTTGTTTTTCTTTATTTGGTTTAATAACCTTTTAGGTTTGCTTCCTTCTGGCGCAAACACTTCAGGAAACATTGCCTTTACAATGACTTTAGCAGCTCTTACTCTTATTATTACAAATGTTTCAGCAAACAAACATTATTGGAAACACGTCTTTGCAATGCCAGGTGTGCCAATTCCACTTTTGTTGATTATGATTCCTGTAGAGATTATTGGTATTTTTACTAAGCCAATAGCTCTTATGATTCGTCTTTTTGCTAACATAACAGCAGGACACACAATTATTTTAGCCTTGATTGGAATTATCTTTATATTCAAAAACTATATTTTGGGTGTGCCTATTGTTCCTTTTGTGTTTTTGATGATGTGTTTAGAGTTATTTGTTGCCCTTTTACAAGCATATATCTTTACTCTTCTTACAGCATTATTTATTGGTCAAGCTATTGCAGACGACCATCACTAAATCAGTAACCAGTTATCAGTAATGTAGTTACCAGTTAAATGCAATTACTGAAAAACTAGTTATTTTAGAAGGAAAAGATTAGAATAAGAAAATATAATTACTCATTAGTATTTTTGTATTACTTCTAAAATCTAATTTCTAACTTCTACCTTTATTTTCGGATAAATTTCAGAATACAAGACACTTATTTTAGTCTTATTTTAATTAAAAACGGTAGGTTTTTATTAAAATGTCAGTATTCATTATATATATCAATTCATTTTCTTTTTATACTCTTTAAATTTAGATATTATGTTCGCATTTATTGCTATGTTATTACAAGCTGTTGCTGATTATTCTGCTTATGCTGCTATCGGTGGTGGTCTTGGTGCTGGTTTAGCTGTTTTGGGTGCTGGTCTTGGTATCGGTCAAGTAGGTGGTCGTGCTATGGAAGCTATGGCTCGCCAACCTGAAAAATTAGGTCAAATCCAAACTGCAATGATTATCGCAGCAGCCCTTATTGAAGGTGCAGCTCTTTTTGCTATCGTAGTTTCATTCCTTATCGGTGGCTGGAAGTAAGACATACAAAAATGAAGTAGTAATAAATTAGTTATTGCTACTTCGTTTTTAACTAGTTCTATCTAATTTTATAAAAAGAAAACTATCCTTATACTTGTCAGATACTTCAAAGTGTCAGGTAAATAAAAGATAAAAAAAATATTCCGTTATTTTATGTTTTGCATAAATAACAACTAAAAAAGAATTTAATTTAATACCTATATATTTAATCATTATGCTTCTCCAACTCAATCCACTTATTACGCCTAATGTTGGTCTTATTTTTTGGACAGGACTTATCTTTATCTTGCTTGTTGTTGTTTTAGGCAAATTTGTTTGGCCTTCTATCACAAAAGCATTAGAAACTCGTGAGCGTTCTATCGAAGAAGCTCTTAAAGCTGCTGAAGCTGCTCGTATGGCAAAGGCAGATTTAGAAAATGAAATTGAAAAAATCCGTCAAGAAGGACGTATTGAGCGTGAGCAAATGATGAAAGAAACTCGTGTAGTTGCTTCTAAAATGGAAGAAGATGCTCGTGAACGTGCAACAAAAGAATACAATCGTATTTTGGAAGATGCAAAACGTGAAATCGACTCACAGAAACAAAATGCTATGGCTGATGTAAGAAAGCAAGTTGCAACTCTTTCTTTACAAATTGCTGAGAAATTAGTAAAAGAACAATTAGCTTCTGATTCTGCTCAAAAACAATTGGTAGAAAATTATTTGAATGATATTAAAGTAAATTAATTGATAATTGACAGTTGATAATTAAATAACATAAAATTTATTTTTTGTTTCTTGAAATTTTCAACTGAAATTTAGCATAACTAACTTATCAATTTTCCATTATCAATTCTCAATTATAAAAAATTATGTCAGATATTCGTGTTGCTTCTAGATATGCCAAATCAGTTTTTGATTTAGCCAATGAACACTCTACTTTGGAAGAAGTGCATAATGATATGGTAAATATCAAAGAAACAGTTGAAGGAAGCAGAGAATTAGAGGTGCTTTTGAAAAGCCCTATTGTCAATCCTTCTAAAAAACTATCTATCTTAAATGCTCTTTTTGGAAGTAGTAATGATTTGACAAAGAAATTTTTTACGCTTGTAGTAAAAAAAGGACGTGAAGCAGACCTTTTTGAAACTGCCAAACAATTTCATTTGCTTTACAATTCTCAAAAGGGAGTTGAAATGGCAGAAGTAATTACTCCTTTTGAACTTACAGATGATTTGCGTAACTCTTTTAAAGAGAAAATACGTCAGCTTTCTGGACAACAAGGAGTAGAATTAAAAGAGACAATAGATAAAAGTCTTATCGGAGGTTTTATTTTGAATATTGAAGGAAAGCAGATTGATGATTCTGTCAAAACTCGCCTTCAAAAAATAGAACAGTCGTTAGGTAAATAGAAAAATCGTAAATTAAAATTACCTTGACAATGGTCTTGACCTTGTCAATGGTTGTCATTAAGAAATATTTTGTACCTTTGCAATCTATTCAAAAAAAATAAAAATTCAATCGTAACTGTTAAATTCACGAATAAATGGTCAGACCTGATGAAGTTTCAGCAATTCTAAGAGAACAACTCTCTAATGCAAAAACAGACGCTCAACTCGAAGAAGTAGGAACTGTACTTCAAGTAGGTGATGGCGTTGCTCGTATCTACGGACTTACAAACGCTCGTGCTGGTGAGCTTATCGAATTCAACAACGGCTTGACTGGAATGGTCTTGAACCTTGAAGAAGATAATGTAGGAGCTGTACTCTTTGGAGATTATACTAACGTAGGTGAAGGCGATTCTGTCAAAACTACTGGACGTATTGCATCACTTAAAGTAGGTGATGGTATGGTAGGACGTGTAGTTGATACACTTGGAAATCCTATTGATGGTAAAGGTCCTATTGCAGGAGACCTTTATGAAATGCCACTTGAGCGTAAAGCACCAGGTGTAATTTATCGTGAGCCTGTAACAGAACCTCTTCAAACAGGTATCAAGGCGATTGATGCAATGATTCCAATCGGTCGTGGTCAGCGTGAGCTTATCATTGGTGACCGTCAGACAGGTAAAACTGCTGTAGCGATTGATGCAATTATCAATCAAAAAGAATTTTATGACAAAGGAGAGCCAGTTTTCTGTATCTATGTAGCTATAGGACAAAAAGCCTCTACGGTGGCTGGTATCGTTGCTTCATTAGAGCGTTACGGAGCTATGGCTTATACAGTTATTGTTTCAGCTTCGGCTGCTGACCCTGCTCCAATGCAATTTTTTGCGCCATTTGCTGGTGCTGCAATCGGAGAGTTTTTCCGTGATACTGGTCGTCCTGCTCTTGTAGTTTATGATGATCTTTCAAAACAAGCTGTTGCTTACCGTGAGGTTTCTCTTCTTCTTCGTCGTCCTCCAGGGCGTGAAGCATATCCAGGTGATGTATTTTATCTTCACTCTCGTCTTTTGGAGCGTGCTGCAAAAGTTATCAATGATGATAAAATTGCACAAGGTATGAATGATATTCCTGAATCTTTGCAAAAAGCAGGTATCGTAAGAGGTGGAGGTTCACTAACAGCACTTCCAATCATTGAGACACAAGCAGGTGACGTTTCGGCATATATCCCAACTAACGTAATTTCGATTACAGATGGTCAGATATTCTTAGAAACTAACTTATTTAACTCTGGTATCCGTCCAGCAATTAACGTAGGTATTTCGGTATCTCGTGTAGGGGGTTCGGCTCAGATTAAGTCTATGAAAAAAGTATCTGGTACTTTGAAACTAGACCAAGCACAATTTAGAGAACTAGAAGCATTTGCAAAATTTGGTTCAGACCTTGATGCAGCTACTAAACTTGTTATTGAACGTGGACGTAGAAATACAGAAATGTTGAAGCAAAAACAATTCTCTCCAGTAGAAGTAGAGAAGCAAGTTGCTATCATTTATGCTACTACAAATGGTATTACTGATAATGTTCCTACTGAAAAAATGAAAGATTATGAAGCAAATTATCTAAGCATTTTGGAGCAGAATCATAGAAAAACATTAGACGAACTTCGTGCAGGGAAATATACGCCAGAACAAACTGACGTTCTTGCTAAAGTAGCTAAAGATGTAGCTAAAACGTATAATGTTGCAACTGCAAAAGCATAATTTAATTCTGTATAATAGACTTTTTAGTCTGTTTTAAATAGTCAAATTTAATTTCCGTGTTTTATTTTTAAAATGAAACACGGTTATTCAAAACATATAGATTTACACAGACTAAAGTCTGTGCTACAAAAGCCTTCAAAATATACTATGGCAAATTTAAAAGAAGTTCGTGGAAGGATTGTATCTGTAAAATCCACCCAGCAAATTACAAAAGCAATGAAAATGGTAGCTGCTGCAAAGCTGCGCCGAGCTCAAAATCGTATGATGCAAATGCGTCCATACGCTCAAAAATTGAGTCAAATTTTGCAAAATGTAACGGCTTCTCTTGTTGGAGATGATTTTGAAAGCAAGTACAGTGAAGTTCGTGCAGAAGAAAAAATCTTGATTGTAACTATTACATCAGATAAAGGTCTTTGTGGAGCTTTCAATACGTATGTACTTCGTGCCATGCAAAGTTTGATTAATCGTAATTATAGCCGTCAGAATTCTTTAGGAAACGTAACAGTTATGCCTATTGGAAAGCGTGCTTTGGATTATGTTCGTCGTCGCAATTTGAAATCTGTAAATGATTATTCAGCAATATTCTCTCAAAAAGAACTTACGTTTGATTATGTTCGCCAAGCAGCAGAATATGCAATGGATGAGTTTACAAAAGGAAATTACGATAAAATAGAAATTGTCTATAATGAATTTAAAAATGTTGCTACACAGATTGTACGTGTAGAACAGTTTTTGCCAATTGCTCCTCCTACTGAGAAAGTGGAAGAAAAAGTATCAGCAAAACCATCTTTGGTTAAAAAAGAAGAATTTTCTGCAAACGTAGATTATATCTTTGAACCAAATAAAAAAGAAATTTTAGCAGACCTTATTCCTCAATCTCTCAAAACACAGTTTTATAGCAAAATCGTAGAATCAAATGCAGCCGAACAAGGCGCACGTATGACTGCTATGGATAAAGCAACTGAAAATGCAGGAGAACTTCTCAAAGAGTTGAAATTGAGTTATAACAGAGCTAGACAGGCTAACATTACAAAAGAAATTTTGGAAATTGTTGGTGGTGCAGAAGCATTAGAGCAAAGTTAATAGTTAGTTCTAAATCAAGAATATTAAAAAAACCGTCTGAAATTTATTTATTTCAGACGGTTTTTTGATTCATAGAAAATATTTTGATTTTAGTTTTTTAGAATCTTCTACCAATATTTATTCCTACTCTTGGATAAATACTTTCTCCATATTCTTCACTTTGAGCAAAATTTCGTCCTAATCCATACACCATTTCTCCAAACCATTTTTGACTTCTACTCATAAATTTACTTCCTATTGCAAGTCCTAATCCGTAACCAAATTCAGTTTTATAATCATTTCCATAAGGGTTGTAGTTGTTATAATAATAATTTTCGTAACTAAAAGCTGAACCATTACCTTCAATAAAAAATCCTGCAGCATTATCTTTTTTTCCAAAATAAATGCGATAGTAAGGAGTTAGCATAAAATTATAATTAATCGTATTTCCACCTCCTAAAGCTAAAGAAATACCTGCTGCTGTTTCATCACTTAATACTCTTTCATAGGTGATTTCTGGAAGACCCAGCAAAGTATATAATCCATTTATTTTGATTTCATTTGCTCGGAAATGAGGGTCATGTGTTACGACATCTTCTTTATTGACAATATAAACACTATCTACTTGAGCAAAAGCAATGCTTGTACTCATAAAAAACAGAACAAATAAGACAAATTTAAAATTTGATTTCATAAAATAAAAAAATTAGAGTAAATAGAGTTAAATAAAAATAATTTGCGCTATAATTATAATAATGACGCTTTTAAATTTTAATGCGTTGCACTAAGGTTAAACTATTTTTGCAAAATTTTATAAAAAAGAAACTTTTAAAATGAATATTTCTACATTGTCATTATTTGCAGTTTTTGTTGGAGGAGGCTTAGGGTCAGTAGTTCGTTTTTTAGCTTCTAAATGGATTATGGAACACTCTACAGGCTTTCCAACGGCTACTTTTGTTACTAATTTTTTAGCTTGTATTATCTTGGGAATGTTAGCTAATTACTTAGGGGAAGCAAAACTAGAAAGTGAGAAAATCCTAGCAGCTTTATTTATGACAGGTTTTTGTGGTGGCTTTAGTACATTTTCTACCCTCAACTTAGAAACCTTTAAACTTATTCAAGTACAAAATTATCAAATTGCTTTTTTATATACTTTTTCCAATGTAATTCTAGGGTTTATCGGAATTGCTGTTGGTTTTTGGCTTATAAATATTTTTAAATAGAATTTAAATATTTTTAAGAAATAAAAAATACAAAATCTAAAAACCGATATGTCTGCTGGTTTTAAGTATAATATTTTGTTTAATATGTTTTTAAAGAATTTTATTTGGTGTTGAGTGTGGGGTTGCAGACTATTTTGTTCTTATGATTTATTATGATTACTGTTTTTAGCTAAAACAGGTTTTAACATAAAAAATAGCAAAAGTAGAATAATATGAATAATATTTGATGTTATGCAAAATAATATTTTTATTTTTGTTGTTTTTTGTGATTTATATTTGGGGTTGCATACTTTTTAGTTAAAAAAAATCCTTTTGAAGGAGCATTGAAAAACTGTAACCTACAGTAACAGAAGCCGTTAGGAAGACTATAAGCAACGAAAAAGAATAGCAGAAAAAATAATTTATTCTTTAACTCTTTTTTATATGCTTTTATTACTTTTTATTTTAAAAAGTATTTCTTTTATACTACCTCTTCAAACAAATCACAACAAATTACTATGAACTTATCAAAATCAATCTTCGCTGTTATTTTTGCTCTTACACTTTCATTTAATTCTTTTGCAAATGCTCCTTTTGGAGAAAATGACCGAGCAACTATTATTAAAGTAATTCCAAATACGACAAAGTTTGTATTAACATTTGAAAATGTTAAACAAGAAAACTTAGAAGTAAAGATTTATGATAAAAATCTAGGTTTGTTGTACTCTGAATCTCTTGGAAAAAAAGAAAGTATTGAGCGTACTTATGACCTTAAAGTAAATGGAACGTATACTGTAATCCTAAAAGGAGAAACCTATAATGAAAAAAGAGAAGTAACTGTTAAAAATACCATAACAAATGAGTTTATGGCTGATTTTGCACCAAAGACTAGCGATAATAAAGCTATTGCAACTATCAAAAATAACAAAAGTACAGTTACAATAACTCTTACTAATGAAGAGGGAAATATTTTGCAAGAAAAAACAGTTACATCAGAAAATGCAAAATGCACAATTAACCTTGATAACTTAGAAAAAGGAACATATTTTTTACAAGTTATTGGACAAGATAAAGCTTTTTATGAAACGTATGTTATCAACTAATTATCCTTCATAAAGTTAAAAAAGCAACCTAGAGATAGGTTGCTTTTTTTATGGAAAATTGTAAATACCACTGCTTTTGTTGCTATTTTAGCATACTGATGATGCTACCAGAAATCTAATTATTGAATATACTTCAAAAATTCACTACGAGTAGCTTCTTCATTAAATTTACCACTATAAAAACTTGTAATTGTGGTGCTAGTTTGGTCTTGTATTCCTCTCATTGATACGCACATATGAGCAGCATCTAAAACAACAGCTATATCTTCTGTTTCTAACATTTTCTTTAATTCTTCACCTATTTGATTTGTCAGTCTTTCTTGTACTTGTGGACGACGAGCAAAATAATCTACAATTCTGTGTAGTTTTGAAAGACCTACAACTCCATTATTTGAAATATAAGCAATGTGTGCTTTTCCGTGAATGGGAACAAAGTGGTGTTCACAATGCGAATGAAAACTAATATTTTTTTCTACTAAGAGTTGATTATAGCCAAACTTATTATCAAACATTTTTGTGGCTGGCTTATTCTCTGGATTAAGTCCTTTGAAAATTTCTTGTACATACATTTTAGCAACTCGCTTTGGTGTTCCTTGTAAACTATCATCTGTCAAATCAAGTCCCAAAATATCCATTATTTCTTTAAAATGGTCTGCTATTTTTTCTATTTTTGTAGCATCATCAAGTTCAAAAGCATCTTTTCGTAAAGGTGTTTCTATAGATGTTGCTATATGGTTTTCGCCAATAATTTGCGATTTTTCTTCCTGTTCTTTCTCTGTAAGTTGTACTTGTTTTGTCGTTTTTTTCACTTGTTTTTTCTTGTTAGAAGTAGTAGAAGTTTGACTCACTTGTTTGTCATGATTATGAATACCCTCTACCTTTTTAGGCTGGGCATTCGACGAAGTTCCGTTCAGTTTCATAAAGTTTGATTTTTAAGTCTAAGTTTGAATTAAGTTTTGGACGCAAGATATTATAAATCACAACTGCTATATTTTCAGCACTTGGATTTAGGTCTTTAAATTCTGGAATCTCTAAATTGAGATTTTTGTGGTCAAAACGGTCTGCAATATGTTCTTTTATCAAATCACTAAGCCATTTCATGTCTACAACATATCCTGTTTCTGGGTCAATTTCACCAGTCACTTGTACGATAAGATTGTAATTATGACCGTGATAATATTCATTATTACATTTACCAAATATTTCTTGATTTTTTTCGGCTGACCAGTTTGGATTATTTAAACGATGGGCTGCATTGAAATGTTCTTTTCTGAAAACGGAAACACGCATAATTTTTATATACTATTTTTAAGATAAAAAGGATAACAAAAATTAAAATTCTATATTTATTCTTCTAATAGAAAAATATTTTTCTAAATTTAATTAATTGGCTATCAAAGGCAATAAGGACTTTGTGAGAAGTTTTGTTTTGAAAATAAACTACTTTTATGAAAAATTTTAGTGGAAAGCTTGGAACAAATAATAAATCAAAGATATTAAATAGTATGCCAATAGATGAATTATATTTGTTTATAATTTAGTCAGATTTAATCAAATTGTTTAATAAATGGTAGGTAAATATTAAACAAGATATATTCTCAAACTTTACTTTTATTTAAAAGGTTTTCAATTTATGGATTTTTTCGACGATATATTCAAAAAACTCTTTCCCAAGCGAAATAAAACAATTCCTTTAATAAAAGAAAATTTAAAGAGGTCAGAGAAAGATGAACTAGCATTTCAGATTTGGAGTTCAAGTGCTGATGCAAAGTATTGGTTGGCAAGGATTTATGAATCCTATCATCTTAAAAGAGAAGGATTGGTTTCCAAAGATATTGAGGTTCATTTGTTTGCTTCGGCTGCCTCAAATGGAGTTGCAATTACTTATACGAATGCGATGAGTAGCAAGCAATTCCGTTTTTTGTTTGACAAATTGAAGGAGTCTGTTCTACAACTTCCCTATCCTTACAAGCTCTACACTTCTGACCGAGCACATTATGAGCGAACAAATTATATAGAGACAATAGAAAAACACTATCTAAAACCTGTTTATGGAACAAGTAATGAAGTAAAAAATGAGCTTAAAACAGATGGACAACTTCCTCAGTTTTATGGAAATGTATTGATAGAATATATTCAAATTGACGGAGAACCTAGTTTTATTCGTCTTTTAGCAAATATTTATTCAGATAGACTTTTTCTTGATGCATTACCTTTTGAGGAACTTGTAGAGAAGGTTTTGAAATAAGGATTTGTAGTAAAAAGTTGTATTTTTGCAAAACTAAGGAATGGTAAATTATTAATGATGAATGGTAAATGAATACAAATGATTGATTGTCAATAAATTGCAAAATTAAAAAGAGTAATTTATTTAATTTTTGTTTCTAAAGTTCATTCAGACTTCTTATTTCTGAAATCTAACTTCTTATTTTATTCTATGTATTCACTTTTACGCCCTCTCTTTTTCAAACTTGATGCTGAAAAAGCACATTATACAGCTATTGCAGGATTACAAACACTTCTGAAAATAGGAGGTAAATCTGTTGTAACAAATCCCATAAATTCAAATAAAAAATTAGAAAAGGAAGTTTTTGGGTTAAAATTCAAAAACCCTGTGGGTTTGGCAGCAGGTTTTGATAAAAATGCAAAATGGATTGAGGAGCTAGACCATCTCGGCTTTGGATTTATAGAAATAGGAACACTTACACCAAAACCACAAGATGGAAATGAAAAACCTCGTTTGTTTCGTTTGAAAGAAGATAATGCGCTCATCAATAGAATGGGTTTTAATAATGAAGGAGTAGAAATTGCTGTGGAAAGATTAAAAAAAATAAAAGCCAAAAAGCCACATATTATTATTGGTGGAAATATTGGAAAGAATAAAGTTACACCAAATGAAGAAGCTACAAACGATTATCTGATGTGTTTTGATGCACTTTTTGATTATGTAGATTATTTTGTGGTCAATGTAAGTTCTCCAAATACGCCAAATCTTAGAGAATTGCAAGAAAAAAAGCCACTTACAGAGCTTCTACAAACACTTCAAAATCGTAATAAAGAACATTTAATTCCGAAGCCTTTACTTCTCAAAATTGCACCAGACCTCACAGATTCTCAACTTGATGATATTATAGAAATAGCTAAAGAAACAAAACTAGCAGGAATAATTGCAACAAACACAACCATCAGTAGAGAAAACTTAAAAACAGAATCTCAAAAAGTAGAAAATTTGGGAAATGGTGGACTAAGTGGAAAGCCATTGAAAGACAGAAGTACAGAAGTAATTGCTTATCTTCATCAGAAATCAAATGCAGCCTTTCCAATTATTGGAGTGGGAGGAATTCATAGCCCAAAAGATGCACTAGACAAACTAAATGCAGGTGCAAGTTTGATACAACTCTATACAGGTTTTGTTTATGAAGGTTGGGAGCTGATTAGTAAAATAAATAAAGAAATTCTAGACACCAAATCCTAAGGGTTTAAAGGTTACAATTATGGACAATCAAGAACAAGAATACGATTTTTTGCCCTACGTTTTTACAGAAAATATCTATTATATCGATGGCGTAAAATCAGAATGGGAAATTGAAGCAAGTGCAAATCAAGAACCAACAAACCAAGTTTCTCAAAATCAAGCTACAGAAACAAAAACTCTAAAACAAGAAATACAAGAAATTAAATCAAAAAACTCTGATTTGCAAAGTGAAAAGGTTATAAGTAAATCAAATCAAGAAAATTCTGATATAGATTTTTCTTATTTTGGAAAGAACCGTAAAAACTTCTTGATTTTGATAAAAGAAACAGAGCAAGAAAACTTAAAAGAAACAGATAGTAAACTCCTGACAGGTATTTTGGCAGCAGGACAGCTTTCTCTCAATGATGTAGCTATTGTAAATATGGCAAAAACAAAGGCTACTTTTTTGGATATGTATAAAAAACTAAAACCTACTTCAGTAGTAAGTTTTGGCGTTGATACAAAAAACTTAGGTGTTCCCCATGAATTTGAACTTTACAAACCTACTAAGATAAAAGCCATTACGTGGATTATTGCACATAATTTTGTAGCTCTTCATTCTGACAAAACCAAAAAACTAGGACTTTGGACAGCTTTGAAGGAATTGGAGTGTTATGTTTCCTAAAACTTATGAATAAGAAAACTAAAAAATATGATGATTATATTTCTTATTTAGGAAAGAATAGGAGAAGTTTTTTGATTGTTGTAAGTCAGAAAAATGAGGAAATACTAGAAGAAAATAATCTCACTCTATTAAAAAATATTTTGAAGGCAGGTTTGCTTTCACTAGATGATGTAATGGTAGTAAATACAGAACAAGAGGGTTTTTCATTCTTGGAAATTTGTAAACAAGCAAGACCTATTTATATTCTTGCTTTTGGTGTTGATACAAAAAACTTAGGTGTTCCTCATGAATTTGAACTTTATAAACCTACTAAGGTAAAAGCCATTACGTGGATTATTTCACATAATTTTGTAGCTCTTCATTCTGACAAAACCAAAAAACTAGGACTTTGGACAGCTTTGAAGGAATTGGAATGTTATGTTTCGTAATCTATAAACCCAATCGTTCGGCTTCTTCTGGGTTTTGTTTTTTGAGTAATGTAAAATCACTGTATTGTGTAATAATATTAAATTTCAAAAGAAGATTAGCTGTATCTTCACTTTTTTCATTAAGTTCTTCATGTTTTTTTATGTAAATAGCATTATGCCTTTCTTGGTCTAATTTAAAATACTCTTGCATAATATCATTATCTACTTTTTCACGCTCTTTTTTAGATAAAGCTTCTTTTTCTTTTCCCATTTCTACAAATTGGGTGACATACTCATCAAACCATTTTTGTAATTTTGCGTGTATTTCGGTTGTGCTGCTTTCAGTTTTGTACAAAAGGTCATAAATTTTATCATTGAGTTGATTGGCAAGGTTCATAATACGTTTGCCTAAAGATATATTGTTTTTCATAAGTGTTTTTAATTTAACTATTTGAGATTGTGAGTTTTACATTCTCATTCTTTTAGAAAATTCTATTTCCCATTCACTAACTCCATAAATAGTTTTGATAATCAAAGTAGAGTTTGAAAGTTTTTTTATTTCCCAAAAAACATCAGGTTCTTTTTTTCTGTATAAGGCAATTTGATTTCTGTCCTTCAAATAATGCCAAGAAATAGGTTTCTCTGTTTCAAAGAAATTAGTTTCTAATTTTCCATTATTTGTATTTCTAACAACAAATGTACTGGTTGTAAACTCTAAGAATAGGGAATCTTTTTTTAAATTTAGAATAGAATCTCGTTGCAAAAGAATTCTTTCTTGTTCTTTGGAATAATACTTTTTATTTGGAATAGGAGTTGAATTGACGTTTTCTATTTTCCAATATCCAACTAAATCATTTTCATCCTCTAAAAATTTGTTTCCAAAAAAGTAGATAACGCCAACAGCTATTAGCAAAATGAAAGTAATTACACCATAAAAAAAAGCATTGATAGATTGCATTTTATTCAAATTTAAAAAATAATAATTCAGATTAACTTAATTATGTCACGGAAATAGCAACCTCTTTATTGATATTCTAGCATATCAAAACCAATCAAACTTGCACTTAAACAATGTAATTATAAATTTTATAAAACAGCAATAATTTACTAAATTTCCTCATTAGATTGCAATTTTGTAAAAGCATTTAACTTTTTATTCTTTTATTTTTCTGATTTTACTTTCACAATATAATTTATGAATTTTTTTTTACTTCAAAAAAGGGTATTAAATTCCTTTTCTATTTTCTTTGTTGTTCTTTGTGCTGCTTGTACCTCTAAAAATCAAGTTAAAAATACAATAGATAAAGAGGTTTTGGGTGTGCAGATACATAAAGAAGAAGCTCAAAATCCACAAAAACGCAATAAAAACAAACTTGAAGGTCTGCTTATCAAAAAAGCAGATAGTTTCTATTTTGCCAGTAACTTCAAACAAGCTCAAACACTCTATGACATGGCTTTAAATAATGTTACTGATGCTGAAACAAAAAAGTATTTGATAGAAAAAATAGCTGAAACAAAAGGAAGAATTGAAGAAAATAGCACTAAAGATTCAGTTAAAAAATGAAAGTAGTAATTATTTTTTGATGCGAATAATAGCCAAATCATCTGTAACTAGGTGATTTATTTTCTTTAAATTCCTGATTTTTCTATCTAAAAAATTATCAAATTCGGATTCTTGATAATCTACTAAAAGATAATCAATTATTTCAGATTCACTTTTCTGCTGATTTTGATTTTTTAAATTCTTGAACGTAAATATTCCATCTGTAGAAATTGATAAGTCTGAAAAATTAGAAATAGATAGTTTTTGATGTTGTTTTTTATAAAACTCTTCAAAATTTTCAGTCAAATGATACCCTAAATAATCTGGCGTGTTGTTTTGTTCGTATTCTGTGAGTTTTGCATCTACACAAATGAGTCCGTCGCCTATTGTTATTAGTTCAGCGTTGTAATTTTTTGTATCAATAATTCCCAAAATAAGCGTAGAAAGTAGTTCATTTGTTTCTAAACCTAATTTATTCTTTATTTCCTTTGTGTCGTCTATAAGTTCTTGAAGGATAGTTTTGAGTTTTGAATGCAAATCTATTTCTTGATTTTTCTTTGAAATGAACTCTTCATAAAATGTATTCTTAGCTATTTTTCTAAGAATTTTTCCATATAAAATGGAAGCAAAAACAGACTCTGTTCCCATCGTACAACCATCTAAAACGGCAATTAAGATTTGATTAGAAGCAAGTTGTTCTTTTATCAAAAAATCTTCGCAGTAGTTGGTATGAAACTCTCCAATTTGTAAGGTGGTGTATATTTTCATTTCTATTATTTTATTTCCTAACAACCCATTGGCAAATTTATCAATATAAAATAATTCGTTTTGCTTCCATCTTTATCTGTTACAACAATTTTAAAATTAAATCGATTAATCATAACAGAACAAGGATAATCATTTGCATTTTTACAATTTTTAGCTCGTTCTGTAAATTTATTTTCTTCGCCTCCATATTCAATACTAACAGCTTCTAAAATCTGTTTTGTACTTACTTTCGGAAATAATTCAGACTCCTTTTTAGAATATTCTTTAGAAATAAATGAATTCTTTTTTACACTTAATTTCTGCCATTCTGAGTTAAAATGCTTCCAGTTCAATAAATCAAGATGCGCTCCTTCATCAGAAACCCCTAAACTAGTTTGGTAACTCTCAAATACTTCTACATTTGCAATAGAAGAATCTTTTTGAATAATTTCAAATGATTTATTTTCAAAATTTTCTCCAAGTCCTGAATTAATTTTAATAGAATCTTTATAAAATTTTTCAAACTCTTCTCTTCCGTTTTCAATATCAGAAGAAACAAATTTGATATTTAATTTCTCAAACTTTACAATAAAAATAGAATCCTTTTCAATTCTTTTTTTAATCTTTTTCTTTTGTAGATTTACCTGTTTTTGATTTATTTCAACAAAATTATTTCTTGTTTCTTGATTCTTACTATTACTTATCTGGATTGCATCTGTATTAGATTGAGTTTCTTTTTCAGAACTACAGGATATGAAAAATAATAAAATTAGTAAGGCAAATAATGTAATTTTCATTTTAGATTTCTAGTTATAATCAAACTTCGATAATTTCCTTCAAACGTTTTTCAATTTCTCTCCAATCAGCATTCAAATTTAGTGTTTTTATTTGGATTTGATGATTTTTGAATTGATAACTCAAGTTATATTCTTTTTCTATGGTTGGGTAAATCAAAATCCCTTTTGCATTTTGTGTCCTTTCGCTTCCGTCCTCTTGATTGAGCAAGTAACTGAATAATTGATATAAATTAGTGGATTGTATTTTGTCTTTGCCATAATTTTTCTTCATTGTTTCTTGATAGTATTTGGCATCAATAATTATTTTTTCGGTTTCATTTTCTAGCGAAATATCTGTTTCCATTCTTGGTAAATACGTGTCGCTTTCCAAATCATTTTCAAAATCCCATTTTATGATTTCTTTTTTTACAGTTATAAATTTTGTTTGTTCAATTTTATAAAAATTTCGTATAAATGCTTCAAAAAGCTGATTCATTTTCCGTTCATCTCTTGTAAAATCTGAAAATATATAACTTCCTTTATCCCTTTTCTCATTATCTTTTTCACTTTCAGAAGGCAATGTATTTTCAAAAATAATGTAACAAACATTCATTACAAAACCATAAAAACGGTTATTTCTATGAATCTTGACTTGAGAGAAAAGAGAGTTTTTGAGTTCAATCTTTTCTATCGTTTGGGGAAGTTTTTTTTGCAAGAAAATGAGTTCTGTTTTCAGTTTTCTATCTACATTCTTTGTCTTGATGAGCCGTTGAATAGTTGAAAGAAGAATTTGATTTTGAAGAATATTAAACGAAAAATCATCAAAACTACAAAGCGTTTTTTGTCTTGATAAAAGATTTTGTTTGAGTGTCTGACTGACTTGTAACTTTCCTTTTACAGCATTTATTTCCTGTACATTTTCGATATAATCTCTATCAATTCCACGCTTTAAAAGCACTTTTGTAGCAGTAATCAATACTTTTGCAAACAAATCTAAAAGCTCGGTTTTGTCATCTATCGAAACGTTGATGCGCTGACTTTCATCTAGTTTGTTCCACGCATAACAAAGTAGATAATAAATGTTTTTTATTGGGATTGCCATAGAGAATTACGAATTAAAAATTACGAATTACGAAATGAATTTCATTTTAACTAGCTCTAGCTATTAAATCATTAGTTAATCCATAAAATCTTCATCATTTCCCTTACCTTTTCACTATCATCAAACCAAATTTCTTCTAAAAGAGGTTGTATTTCAAATTGAATTACTTGATTAAACCATTCTTTTTCTTCCATTTTATCTTTTTCATAATCACAAAAATAACTGTGTCCAATCTGAAAACCTTCGCCCAAATTTATATCTTTAGCTATCTCTTGATTTACTTTTTGAATAGAATTCGAAATATGATTTATAAGAGTTTGTGAAATCTCTTTTTGAGAAAGAAAGTTTTTAAAATTTTCTCCAAAGTCAGGTTTCAAACTCACAAAAGCAAAACGCCTTCTGAGCGCATAATCCACCATAGCCAGCGAACGGTCAGCCGTATTCATCGTACCAATAAGATAGAGATTTTTAGGAATATAAAAACGGTCTTCTTCCTCTTCGGAATAAGTGAGTTTTAACGAAAATTTTTCATCTCTTTTGTCGGCTTCGATGAGCATCATGAGTTCGCCAAAAATTTTACTCAAATTTCCTCTATTTATTTCATCGATAATAAAGAAAAAATGACGTTCGGGATGTGCTAATGCCTTCTTACAAAAATCATAAAAAACACCATTTTGCACTTCAAAACCTCCTGTTTTAGTAGGTCGCAAGCCTTGTATAAAATCTTCATAAGAATACGATTGATGAAACTGTACCATTTCGATATTGAGATTATTGGTTTGTCCCATAATCTGATAGGCAAGTTTGCGAGCAATAAACGTTTTGCCTACTCCTGCTGCACCTTGAAGAATGATATTTTTCTTTCTTTTCAGAATTTCTACAGTTTGAAGGAATTGCTCTTCGCTTATGAAGGGTTTGTCTTTGTCTTCTGAGAAATTATAGGCTTCATTTTTATTTTCTAGCTTTATTTCTTCTTGTAATTGTCCTGCTGTTACTTCTTGATTTTTATTCTTTAAATATTTTGCTTGAACTGTTTTGAATAAAGTTAGTATTTCTTTATCTGTAAGTTGTTTGTTTTTACCTAAATCAGTTAATGTCCAAACACCATGTTTTTCACTTGAAAGATAACCACCTTCTCTTAAATAATTTCTTGCCCAAGCTATATTGTTTTTTACTTTAGGCTGCCCACTTTTTAGTTTTTTTTCCAACTCTTGTAAAGGAATTTCCATATTTTGAATTACTTGATTTACAATATCTGATGATTTGCCTTCTCCTCCATTATTATTAAGAGCTTTAAGCAGTGGATTTATAAATCTCAGAAATCTAGCTCCTTTATTTTTTTTATTTTTCGTAGGTTCAGCAGTATTAATTTTTATTTCTGAATACTTAGTTTGATTTAATTCTTCTACAATATCTATTTCAATAGGAAGGTTATACTCTTCAAAAGTTGATGCAAGTGTTGGATATTTTCTTATATACTCTTCTAAAATCAGTTTGTATTTTCTAGTTGGGCTGAAAGAATCATTTCGAAATAAACGAGTTGTGTTGGTGTTATTCTGATGATTATATACTTCATTAGTTATCCATTTTACGTTTCTGTGTAGTATATTAGGATTACTAAACATCATTCCTTTAGTTTTATCAAGTATTTCACTTTCAATAATTCCTATTCCTAGACATGTATTTACTCCTCTAGCTGCAAATACAATATCTCCTATTTTAGCTGTTTGAAATAGCCATAAATTCCACCTTTTATTATGAGTTTTTTCATCAAACCTACTTTTATCATTCATTATTTCACCAAGAGAATCATAATTAGGAAGCTCTTCTCCCAAAAACTCATAATTCATACTTATATAGCCTTGGCGATAATACTTCCACTCTTCATTAGTTTTAACAGCAAACTTGAAATAATTTCTATCTTTATCATTTAATTTTACAATTTCATTTTTTAATTCAGTCAAGCATTCAACAACTTCGTTATAAGAGGATATAGGCTTTAAATTATTTTTATGAGGTTTTTTTAAATCACTTCCTGTCATTTTTCCTGCTTGTGGTTTGGCTTTGAACTCCACAAAAAATTGATACGCATCTTTATGCGATTCTTTTGTGATAGGATACAGACCAAGCCAACAAAAATCACTTCCAAAATTAGCTGAACCTTGAAAATCTACGGCATGAAATTTATAATCTTTTACATTAAGTTTAGCTAGTAAATCTTTTGCAATCTGCTCTAAGTAATTCTGCACATTTTCTTTTACAGTTTGACGATAAAAGAAGCAATGAAAGACCGTCCAAGCATTTTGCCAGTTTGCAAAAATATCACGTTTTGCAAATCCATAATTTTCCATTTCTAACACAAAATTCTCCTTATAACTACTAAAATAGGTTTTATCCTTATTTCGTATTTTCTCCTTTATCACTTCAACCAATTCTTGATTTACTTTTTTTCCTTCCAAAAGCAAACGAGCAACTTCTGCACGAAGCAGAGTTACAGGTTGAAAGCTGCGTTCTGGATCTGCATATTCTTTATGAATATCTTCTAATTCATTTGCAGATAAATTATTGAGAGCCAAAAACAAGGCATCAGAATCCTCTTTGTAATTATGATATTCTTTGGCAAGATTTACAATATAGTCAAACTGTTTCTGCATAAGCGTACTTTTGTAGCGTACCTTTTAAGGTGCGAAAATGTACCGTACACTTTAGTGTACGAAAAGGTTTTATAGTATAATTTATCTAAATTTGATGCTATAAACTTACAAAAAATAGTAAAACGAAACCCAAAAAATGATTCTTTACGCAGATAGTGGCTCAACCAAAACAGACTGGGCATTAAAAACCGAAGATGGAAAAATACTGACTTGGAAAAGTGGAGGTTGGAATCCTTACTTTCTTTCTACACAGCAAATGATAGAAGAAGGCAAGGATTTTATCAATACATCTTATCTTGAACATCAAAATGAATCTCATCAAGATTCTGAGGGTTATTTGGAAGAACATTTATATAAAGTAACTCAAATTCAGTTTTATGGTGCTGGTTGTTCGACAGAAGAAAATAGACAAATTGTTTATGCTGCTCTCAAAACGCTTTTTCCACAAGCTAAAAAAATAGAAGTTGCTCACGATCTTTTGGGAGCTGCTCATTCAGCTTATAATGATTCAGAAAATCAAAAAGGCATTGTTCTTATTTTGGGAACAGGCTCAAATGCATGTCTTTACAATGGAAATAAAATAACTCAGGAACTCACAAATTTAGGCTTTTGGTTGGGAGATGAAGGAAGTGGAGGTTTTTTAGGGAAAAAATTAGTCATTGATTTTTTGTATAACCGTTTGTCTAAAGAAATTCATTATTTGTTTTATCAAAAGTATAAATTAAATAGAGAAATAGTTTTGAAAAGAGCCTATCAAGAACCAAAACCAAATGAGTTTTTTGCTTCTTTTGTTCCTTTTCTTTACAAATATAAAGATGATTCTTTTGTGCGAAACTTAATAGCTACTACTTTTGACGAATTTTTGAATAGGATAGAAGAAGAATTTAAAGATTTGAATCTCAATTTTTATGCTGTGGGTTCAGTAGCTTATTTTTTTGAAGAGATTTTGAAAGAACGAATTGCTAAGCGCAAAGGAAATTTAGTAAGAGTCGTTAAAAGTCCGATTGAAGGATTGGTAGGGAAAAGTTAGAATTTATTATACTCAAATGTATTGAGATTTGGAAAAACTAAACTTATCAGTATATTTCAAAAAATAAAAGAAACTAAGAAATTACAAAGCCTTTTAAATCAATTCAAAACTGATTTAAAAGGCTATTTTTATGCTCTAAATTATAAATTTATCTATAAGCTAATTTAGTTACTAATATAAACCATTTCGCCATTTACATAGGTCTGCAAAACATGTGTATTTCGTAAAAGTCTGTTATCTGTTTTCATAATATCGGTATCAATAAGGATAAAATCAGCAAATTTACCAGCTTCAATACTTCCTTTTTCATTTTCCTCAAAAGCTGCATGAGCTGCCCAAATTGTCATGGCTTTCAATGCTACTTCACGAGTAACAGCATTTTCTATTTGAAAACCTTCTTTTGGATTTCCCAAACCATCTTGTCTTGCAACGGCTGCATGAAAAGTAGCAAATGGATTGACAGCCTCTATTGGAAAATCTGTTCCAAAAGCAATCCTATTATTTTGTTCATAAAGCTCACGATATGCATAGGCATGACCCATACGAACTCTTCCTAAACGAGTTTCTACCCAAGGCATATCCGAAATAGCATGTGTAGGCTGAACAGAAGGAATAATTTTGAATTTCTTGAATTTTTTTAAATCGTCATGATGAACTACTTGAGCATGTTCGATACGCCAACGCAAATCTTTATTTTTGTTTTCTTCTGTTCCCAAAAATTCGCCATATAAATCTAAAAATATACGATTTGCCGAATCTCCAATACAATGTGTATTGACTTGAAAGCCTTTATCAGCAAATTTTTTGATTAATTGTCTATATTCGTCTGTACTTCTCCACATTGCACCATACATAGATGCACTATCTGAATAGGCTTCCAACATTGCAGCACCATACGAACCCAACGTTCCATCAGCAAAAAGTTTTAAAGCACCTGCATGCAAACGATCTGTTTTGATAGTTCCTTTATCTAAAAAATAGTCTTGATTTTCTTCTGTGGGGTCAATCATTGCATAGATACGCAGTTTTAGAGACTTTTCTCTGTGCATGCTATCTAAAAGCTCAAACATTTTCTTATCCATAAGTGCATCTCCTACCGAAGTTACACCATTCTGAAAACAAACTTTTTCAGCTCCTTGAAAGGCTCTTTTCATTTCTTCCTCTGTCAATGGAGGCATTTTATCAGTTGCTAAGTTTATGGCTGTTTCGTACAAAAGTCCGTTTAGTCCTTTTAATCCTTGTTCTTTATTGAGCTTTCCTTTTTCGCCCTTGGTTTCATAAACTCCTAAAGTTCCCCCTTTTGGTATTTTGGAATATTGATTGATATGAGCTTCTGATAATGCTTTCTGATTGACTAAAGCGACATGTTCATCTATTCGTTTCAAAAAAACAGGAATGTCTGGAAAAGCCTCATCTAATTTTTCTTTTGTAGGTAAAATAGCAGGACTCCAATTGTTTTGATTCCATCCATAGCCTTTTATCCATTTTTTATTTGGATTTGCTTCTCTATATTGTTGTAAAATAGTAATTACTTCTTCTACTGATTTGGCTTTGCTTACGTCTGCTTCTTCTAGTTTTTGTCCGAGCCAATACAAATGAGCATGTGCATCAATAATACCTGGGAGGATATAGTTTTTTTGAGCATCAACAATTCTTGCACTTGTATATTTTTTTAAAATTTCTCTACTTTTACCTATTTCTACAAATTTTCCATCACGGATAGCAAAGGCTTCTTGCTGCGAAAAAGTGCTATCAACAGTATAAACTTTTGCATTATGAACAATTAAATCAACGGCTTCTTTAGAAGAACAAGATGAGAGCGTACTAGACATAACTATAAAAAGGACTAAAACGAAAAGATTAGAAAAAAAAGATAATTGAAGTAAAGGTAGTTTCATAATTTGATTTTTCTTTGAAAATAGAACGAGAAACTAAATGAAAACTAAATAAAATTTTATTTAACTTAGATAAGCATCAAAATTAGTTAATTTTAATCGTTTCTCTTTCTTTTTTTAAACTTGAATATGCTTTTTAGCAAAAGCAATATCTTTTGACTCTACTAAATTTTAGTTTCTTACCAAATGAGTATAGATTTTTATTTGATTTCTAAATTCTGCCTTCATACTTCTAACTTTATTTCTACCTTTGTGATATGGAAAATACAGAAAAAAATATAGAAAATCAGACTTCGCTTTACCTTGTTCCGACACCAATCGGAAATTTGGCAGATATTACACTCAGAGCCTTAGAAACACTCAAAAAAGTAGATTTAATTTTAGCAGAAGATACACGCAAGACAGGTGTTTTGTTAAAACATTATGAGATAAAACAACCTTTACAGAGTTATCATGCTCATAATGAACATCATACTGTTCAGAAATGGATAGAACAAATGCAACAAGGAAGTGTTTTTGCGCTTGTTTCAGATGCAGGAACGCCAGCCATTTCTGACCCTGGATTTTTGCTTGTTCGTGAAGCCTTGAAAGCAAATCTAAATATAGAATGTTTGACAGGTGCAACGGCTTTTGTACCTGCTCTTGTAAAATCAGGACTGCCAAGTGAGCGTTTTTGTTTTGAAGGATTTTTGCCACACAAAAAAGGAAGAAAAACTCATTTGGATGCTCTAGCAGAAGAAAAACGAACTTTTATTTTATACGAATCTCCTCACCGACTTATCAAAACACTTACACAACTTGCCGAAGTTTGTGGAACTGATAGAAATGCGTCTGTTTCTCGTGAACTTACAAAAGTGTATGAAGAAACCAAGAATGGAACTTTAGAAGAAATAATAAGTTATTTTTCTAATGAAGGAACAATAAAAGGCGAATTTGTAATTGTGGTAGAAGGACAGACCAAACCAAGTAAATCGGTTATGATTAAAAAGTAACACTTTTTGTATACTCAAGATTTTTAACTTTATCAATCAACTAAAATGAAAAAGCACAGTTTATCATTAATTTTTATCCTAATCACTCAATTTATAATTTCTCAATCTTTTGCGCAAGAAAAACAAGTATTTCCTTTTGGTGTAATTGAAGAAATTGAATCAAAAGAACTATCAGAAAAAAGAACTCTGAATATTTATTTACCACAAGGTTATCATCCAGATTCAGCAATCGTTTATCCAGTTATTTATGTGCTTGATGGTTCTCAATATGAGGATTTTCCACACATTGCAGGATTAACTCAGTTTATGAATATGTATGAAATTTTGCCTAAATCTATTGTAGTCGGAATTTCAAATTTAGGAAAATCAAGATATAGAGATTTTACGTATCCAAGTGATGACAAACAGGACTTGAAAGCAATTCCAAATAATGGAGGTTCTGAAAAATTTATAGCCTATTTAGAAAACGAAGTGATGCCTTTAATAGAAAAAAACTACAAAACAGATTCTCATAAAACTATTATTGGACAATCGTTAGGAGGACTTTTAGCAACAGAAATTCTATTCAAAAAACCTTATTTGTTTGATGATTACATAATTGTAAGTCCGTCGCTTTGGTGGGATAATCAAAAAATGGTTAAAGATTCAAATTCTTTTCTGAAAAATCTATCAAAAAATATTGCTGAAAATAAAGCAGAAAATACAAAGTATAAAAAACGAATTTTTGTTTCTTTAGGCGAAGAGCATCCTACTATGCACAAAGTGGCTGATAAGCTGGTTGATTCAATTAAGAAACTAGAGGAAACTAAAAATGGAACAATTACCCTTTTTTATGAACCAATTTTAGACCAAAATCATGCTACTATTTTACATTTAGCTGTTTATAAAGCCTTTGAAAAGTTTTATAAGAAAGAAGAAGAAAAAAAGAAATAAGTGGTATAAAAAAAGGAATTTCAAACTAGCTTTGAAATTCCTTTTAATTGATTCTTTATAAATCTAAGAATACAATTTTGTGTATAATTTTTCAGCTACTAAGTTAGAAGATTGTGGATTCTGACCAGTAATTAAAAGTCCGTCTTCGATAGCAAATTCTGACCAATCGCCAGCTTTTTCATAATGTGCTCCTTTTTCTTTCATCATATCTTCAACTAGGAAAGGAACTACATTTGTAAGTTGCACAGCTTCTTCTTCTGTGTTTGAAAAACCTGTTACTTTTTTTCCTTTTACTAATGGCTCACCCTCTGTATTTTTTACATGTTTAAGAGCAGCAGGAGCATGACATACAAGACCTAAAGGCTTATTTTTTGCATAAAATGACTCTAACAAACTAATAGATTGAGCATCTTCTGCCAAATCCCAAAGAGGGCCATGACCACCAGGATAAAATACAGCATCATATTTTTCTTGATTTACGTCAGAAAGTTTAGCTGTGTTAGCGATTGCATTTTTAGTTTTTTCGTCTTCAAAATATCGTTTTGTAGCTTCCGTTTGAAAATCAGGCTCATTGCTTTTTGGGTCTATTGGTGCTTGTCCTCCTTTTGGAGTTACAATATCTACATTTATACCTTTATCCACTAAATAGTAATAAGGTGCTGCAAATTCTTCAATCCAAAAACCTGTTTTTTCTCCTGTGTTTCCTAATTCGTCGTGAGAGGTAAGGACAAATAATATATTTTTTGTGTTGCTCATTTTGATAGTATTTTTTTGGTTACTCTAATTTATTTGATACAAAGGTCAGATAATTAGTAGCCTTTACAAAGGATGTATGTCACCAAATTAGTGTGATGTATGTCACTTATAATCTACTATAATCGACTCAGTGTTTCTCTTGATACACCAAGAAAAGAAGCAATATATTTTTTAGGAACTCGCTGAATTAGCTCTGGATAACTTTCGGTAAGACTTTCATAGCGTTCTTTGGCAGAATCTTTAATGAGAGAAAGAATTCTGTTTTGTAGAGCTGCATGTCCTGTTTTTGTCTTTTTTGACCAAAAACGCTCCATCTTAGGGTTATTAATACTGATTTCTTCTTTTTGCTGATAGGATATAGCAAGCAAATGGCAATCTTCAAGACAATCAATATTTAGCTTTGCTTTTTCTTGATGAAGAAAAGCGTTATAATCTGTAATCCACCAGTTTTCCATGGCAAATTGAATAATATGTTCTTTGCCACCTTCATCAAAAACTGAGGATTTGAGACAACCTTTTATTACAAAAAACTCAAAATTTACATCGTTTCCTGCTTCAATAATAAATTGATGTTTTTTGCGATATATAGGCTTGAAATAGTTTATAATATCTTGAAAGTCTTCTTCTTCTAAATCAACTATTTCATTAATATGATGGTATAAAGGATGTTGGTTCATTGAATCAAAAAGCTAAACAGATTTGTAAAATAGAGTTTGTAAATTCTAAGGTAAACTATTTTGTCTACATCTTCTATAGTTTTGATTTCTTCAAACAAAAAAAAGGAATTCCAAATCTAGTTTGAAATTCCTTTTATATACTAACAGACTTTTTCTTCCAAAATATGTATATCAAATTCTTCTTTCAAAATTTGGTAAAATTCTTCATCATTTTGTATTGTACGTTCTTGTTTCTCTGCGCCCATTGTTTTGATAAATTTATTATTGAACAAGGTGATTCTTCCTTGTTCTGTGGGAATCGTACAAATTTTATTTTTCACAAAATAAGACTCTTCTGAATATTGTTTGAAGTCTATTTGCTCATAAAATTCTTCAATCTTTCTAGGAGTTGTATCAAGGGCATAGATTTTTTTGAATTTATAGCCCTTTTTAGATTCTGATAAAATATAATTAGATTCGCTCAATTGATTTATTTTGTAAATTGAATCTCTTTCTTTATAAACATAATTATCAATTTTTGAAGGGATTTTCATAGGTTCTGTAAAAAGATTTCCAAATCCTACGTCTAAAAGCCACTTTTCTTCTAGCTGCACAATTATAGCTAAATGGTCAAATTCTACTCCTAATTTTTCTCTCTTTTCATATATTCTTGCTGAGATAATCTGAACATCAAATCCAAGTTCTTTGAGAAGGTTATAAAACAAAAAATTGAGTTCATAACAAAAACCACCTCTTTTTTCTACAACTATTTTTTGATACAAAGAAGCTATATCAATACGTAGAGGTTTCTTTAAATGTATATCCAAATCTTCAAAAGGAATTGCAAAGACATGTTTTTTGTGTAGCTCGTTTAGCGTTTGTAGGTTGTTTTGTGGGGTTTGCCGATAATCTATTCGACGTAGATAATTGTCTAACTTCATTTCTTAATTATTTGTGTGTTTATTGGTTGTTGTTGCTATTGAAAATAACTTGTTTGTTTTTAACTAGTTAGTCTTAAGTAAACTTCTTTTTCTTCGATTTTTACTATTAAAAAGCTAGTGTAAAAGTAATCAAATTCTATATGTTATTTCAATTCTATAACTTACTTTAAGGAAATAAAAAATCCATTCAAGATTTATATTTTCTCAAACTGCCTTTAGCTTGACATCCTGATTAAGACACAATTTCAAAAATAAAAAACTCTTTCATTATTTCTAATAAAAGAGTTCTTGTTTGAATTTTACTTTATAATGGATAATTTTATTTATTCCACGGTAACGGATTTAGCCAAATTTCTAGGCTGATCAACATTACAACCACGCATCAAAGCAACATGGTACGATAAAAGTTGAAGAGGAATAACTGAAACTAAAGGCATAAATGCATCATGTGTACTTGGTACTTCGATAACATAATCCACCTTTTTTGGAATAGCAGCATCTCCTTCTGTCACAACAGCAATTACTTTTCCTCGTCTTGCTTTTACTTCTTCGATATTTGATAAAATTTTATCATACGAGTTATCACGAGTTGCAATTACCACTACTGGCATTTCTTCATCAATGAGAGCAATAGGGCCATGCTTCATTTCGGCAGCAGGATAACCTTCTGCGTGTATATAAGATATTTCCTTGAGTTTTAAAGCTCCTTCTAAAGCAACTGGGAAATTATATCCACGTCCTAAATATAAGAAATTACGAGCATTGACAAAGTCTTTTGCTATTTTTTCTATTTGCGTATTTAGTTTTAGAGCTTGTTCTACTTTTTGAGGAATACGTTCTAATTGACGTAAAAGGTCTTTTAATTGATTTTCAGAAAGTGTTTTTCTTTCTTTAGCAAGCATAAGTCCAAGAAGAGCCAAAACGGTTACTTGTCCTGTAAATGCTTTTGTACTAGCCACACCTATTTCAGGTCCTGCATGAATATATGCGCCTTCGTGGGTTGCTCGTGCAATAGAAGAACCAACTACATTACAGACTCCAAAAATAATTGCTCCTCTACTTTTTGCTAATTCAATCGCTGCTAGTGTATCAGCTGTTTCTCCTGATTGTGAAATAGCAATCATTACATCACCCTCTTCTATGATTGGATTTCTATAACGAAATTCAGAAGCATATTCTACTTCAACAGGAATACGTGCAAATTCTTCAATGATATATTCAGCCACTAAACCAGCATGCCATGAAGTTCCACAGGCTACAATGACAATACGTTTTGCATTAACAAGATTATCTAAATATTTATGAATTCCACCCAAATTTACGTGTCCGTTGGCTGCAATAAGCCTTCCACGAAGAGCGTCACGAATAGATTTTGGTTGTTCAAAAATTTCTTTTAACATAAAATAGTCATAACCCCCTTTTTCGATAGATTCTAATTCCATATCCAAAGTATGAATATAAGGAGTGGTTGGAATATCTTCAATGTTTCTGATAGTAAGTGAGTCATTTGTCAGAAGTGCTATTTCGCCATCATTTAGATAAACTACTTCTTTTGTATATTCTATAATAGGAGTAGCATCAGAAGCAATAAAAAACTCATCTTGGTCTTTTCCAATTCCGATAACCAAAGGACTTCCTTTTCGTGCTGCAATCAGTTGATGAGGACTATCTTCTGACATAATAATAATGGCATACGCTCCTACCACTTTATGAAGAGCCAAACGAACGGCTTCTTCTAAGCTACATTTGTGTTGGTCTTGAATTTCTTCGATAAAATGAATAAATACTTCTGAATCTGTGTCTGATTTGAAAGTATGTCCTTTATTGATTAAATCTTGTTTTAAGACGGAATAGTTTTCGATAATTCCGTTATGAATAATTGCCAACCGACTAGAACCTGAATAATGAGGGTGTGCATTGACATCATTAGGTTCTCCATGAGTTGCCCAACGAGTATGTCCAATTCCTACTTTGCCTTCTTTACTCTTATTTTGTATAAAACTTTCTAGTTCGGCTACTTTTCCTTTTTTCTTATAAATATTGATACCAGAATCCATTAATGCTACTCCAGAGCTATCATAACCACGATACTCTAATCTTTTTAATCCTTTTATAAGGATGGGATACGCTTCACGTTGTCCGATATAACCTACAATTCCACACATAAATTCGTATTTTTTAATGATTTAGTGAGTTCTTTGAAAAATTTAAACTCTTTACTATTAGCAAATTACAGAATAATTTTAATTCACTTTTGATTTGAAAAGAGATTTATAAAAAAATAAGTATTTCTCATTTTATTTCCTCTCTTTTTACCTTTTATTCTGCAATGCTATAATACATACGTAATCTGATAGCAGGAAGGTTATTAGTATTCTTTTGAGTAGAAAAAATAAGTCTATTTAGACTAATATTATTTTCAGAAGGTTGTATAATCAAACCATCACTATCCACAATTAACCCTTTTGCTAGTTGATTGATATAACTTGTAATCGTCGCATAACTATATGATTTTCCTTGTATAGAATAGCCCATAGTAAGTCCTGTATTACCTCCTGATTCAGCTGGCAAAAACTCAATTGCACCAGTTGAAGTGTAATAAAAACCATCTCCATCTCCAAATAAAAACAAAAGCTGGTTTGGTGCTGTAATAGTAGAACTCATGGCAGTTTCTAACGTAGGAATATCTAATTCAACACGCTGAATAACCATACTTTGCCTATTTACAAAGTCACTTAAATAAGGGAATTCTAATTTTACACCAATTCCTGTTCCTGCTTGTATGGCAGCAAGGTTGTTTGTGTTTTCAGAAGAAACAAAATTTTGTGTAGTTAAAGGTGCTAAAGCCGAATTAGATAAATCACTTTCTATATTTGAAAAGCTCACAGGCATATCAAATTTGTAAGAAGATGAAACGGTATCACTTGGGTAATGAAAATATAAAGTAAGGTTGGTAGCAGGTGCTAGTGGATTTATTCCTATGATGGACGTATTAGGAGAAGTGTTTCTAAAGGCAAGCCCTTTGGAAAAAAGTTGGAATAAAGAGTCATTTGCAAATTTATTTTCTACTCCATAATTAAACAATCTTCTTCCAAGTGTCTCTGAAAGAGAAACTCGCAATACTTTATTACTATCTAAAGCATTGGGATAAACAGCACTGCCTACAACTGCATTTGAAGTTTGAAGTGTATCAAACTGATAATAATTTTTACTTTCAAAAAGCTCTGAAACTTCATATAATTGTATTGTACTTTGTCCTGTTGTATCTCCGTATACATAATTTGTTTGGAAAAAACCAACTAATGAATCATAAATTGCTACTTCTCCTGCATCATTTTTTAGGTCTTCTGTAAGTGTGGTAAGTCCAATGTTTCCAAAACCTTGTGCTGAATATCTACCTACATATTCATCAGACAATGAACCCATCAAAAGGCGAGAGTTTCCAGTTCTGCTAGTTGTATTTACACTATCACTTTGAAAAACTTTTACGTTTACTGTTAGTGTATCTGTATAAAAAGTATTTATAAATTGCTCTTCTCCAATATCAATCGGCTCAGGTTCTTTCTCACAACTGGTCAAAGTGATAAAGAAAAATAGAGAAATGATACCAAAGAAAGAAGAACGAATCAAAGGAAGTTTTTTTGAGGATATTATCAAAAGGCGAGATAAAAAATTATTCTTTTTCATTAAATTAAATTTATGACAACTGTTTTAGTGGTTTTTGAAGCTAGATGAAAACAGTACGAATTAACTGTCTTACTTTGTTGCAAAGAAGGCTTTAGAAATACCCTTTTTTGAAATGCTTTTGCAAAAGTACGAATTATATGGATATATTGGAATATTTGTCAGGTTTGAGAAAATAGAAACTTTTTTACAAACAAAAAACAGACAGAATAATTTTATTCTGTCTGTTTTTTATAAAAAGTATATCAAATTAAACTGCTTTTTCCTCTTCAACTAGTTCTGCCATTCTATCTCCTAAAAGTGTTTTGTAAATATCATAATACCCATCACAAATTGCATCTTTATCTCCTACAATCGTACTTACATTTTCAGATAAAGAAGCTGCAATAATATCATTAGTTTTACCTGAATCTTGTGCATTTACTACACAATCAGAATATTTTGCACCCATTTCCATAAATCCTTGTGGTGTTGGATTTGCGATAAGAGAAGCTAACATTTCTTCAGTAATATCGTCTAAGGCTACCTTATCAGCCAGTGTAGCGACATCAAAGTTTTGCTCAAAAAGGTTATCATACACTGTAGAGACAATTTTAGACTCTTTAAAAAGTGGTTCGTTTTGATAAGTTGTGCGAAGATATAAAGGTAAAAGACCTGTAAACCAATCATTACAATGTACAATATCAGGTGCCCAACCTAGTTTTTTTACTGTTTCGGCAACACCTTTACAGAAGAAGATAGCACGCTCATCATTATCTTCAAAAAGATTTTCTGCTTTGTCTTTATATAATTTTTTACGGTGAAAATAATCTTCATTATCTATAAAATACACCTGCATTTTGGCTTGTGGAATAGAAGCAACTTTGATAGTAAGTGGCTTATCTTCTTCTCCAACTGTAATATTAATTCCAGAAAGTCTGACTACTTCATGAAGACGATTTTTACGCTCATTAATAACTCCCCAACGTGGTACGATAATACGGATTTCGATGTCTTTATTCTGCATTGCTTCTGGCAACGGACGTACATAATCTCCAACTCCTAACTTATTCAAAAATGGTGTAATCTCGCTCGTTACATAAAGTATGCGTAGGCTCTCCGACATAGTATAAAAAGTTTGGTAAAATATTCTTTAAAAATTTTCTTTATTTTTCCTCTTGAATTACATATTCACTTAACACTAAAAAAGCAATTCATTAAATTTAAATAATAAATCTACTTTTGTGTATTTCTTTTAAAATTTGTTTTACAATTTCTTTATAGTAATTCAAAATGTTTTACAAAAATACGGATTTTTTTTCAGAAAACAATAGGTTTGTCAAAAATAACTTGTATTATTGCTTTTCAAACTCCAATTTGCACTACT
Source organism: Bernardetia sp. Wsw4-3y2 (assembly GCF_037126295.1). NCBI lineage: Bacteria > Pseudomonadati > Bacteroidota > Cytophagia > Cytophagales > Bernardetiaceae > Bernardetia > Bernardetia sp. Wsw4-3y2. The sequence continues at coordinate 3,560,899 of NZ_CP147017.1, forward strand.
TATGCTCTTTCGAATACTCAGATTCGATATTAAAATTGACTCCCTAATTTCATTCTTTAATAAGTGCAATTTATTATCTACTTACTTGTTCATTGTAAACTAAAAAAAGTTAGACGACGTTAGAAAATCAATGTCTAGTTTATCTAATTTTATCTTTTAGTCCTACTTTTATTCAATGAAAAATATCTTTTTTGTAGTCTTTTTGTTTTTGCCTTTTGTTTCTTATTCTCAAGTGATGATTTCGAACATATACTAAAAAAAGCTTTCTACATTTTCTGTAAAAAGCCTTTTTTTTGTATTTTAATTAGATTAAAGAGAAAAAATTATTCTCCTCCTCCACCTCTGCGTGAACGGCTACTTCCACCACCACTACGACTTCCTCCAGACTTACTTCTTGAGCTTCCTCCAGAGCTACGAGTAGAACTTCCACTTCTATTGTTGGAACGAGTATTTGAGCTTCCACTTGTACTTGTTCCTGTATTGTTTCTACGATTTGAGTTTGTATTAGTGCGAGTATTTGTTCTGGTATTACTATTATTTCCTCGTTGATTAGAATTATTATAATTTCCGTTATTACTATTTCTAGTATTTGAAAAACGGTTATTGTTTGTATTTCCTTGTGTGCGAGTGTTGTTGTTATTTGTATTGTCTGTTCTGGTAGGAATAACAATATTACCACCTCTACGCTGACGTGCTGCTGTTACACTTTGACTGCGAGTGTCTCCTCTATAAATTCTATCATAACTATTCCAATTGTTTCCATAATAATAGTTATTTCCCCATCCTCTATTCCAAGAATTTCCGTATCCATAATAGCTATTTCCCCAACCTCTATTCCAGTAAGGGTCATTCCATCTGTTCCAGTTGTTGTAACCATATCCATACGACCAACCTGAGTTCCAACCTCTGCGAGAAGACCAACCTATTGACCAGCCTGAATTCCAGCCACTATTCCAGTTGTTTCCCCAACCATTGTTCCAATTGTTATAACCATAACCACCACCACAAGGTGAGCCACACGGATTTCCACAAGGGTTGTTACAAGGATTATTAAAGCCCGTATTTCCACAAGGGTTATTGAACCCACAAGGAGATCTAAATTGATTAAACTGTCCACATTCGTTACAGTTTTGTTGATACGGCGTATAGGTTGGTGTAAATTGATTTGCTTGTGCTTCTTGAGCATCTAATTTTGCTCTTATTTCGGCTTGTTGTGCATATTCTGCTTCTGCTCTTGCACGAGCTTCATCAGCACGCTGTTGTGCTAATGCTTCTTCTTTTGCTTTTTTATTAGATAAGGCAACACGGTCTTTTTTAGAACCGTAAACATCATCATAATCATAATTTGAATCTTGTGCAAAAGAGTTTGCAGAGAAGATAAAGAAAGCTACCAAAACTCCTATTATAGATGATATAGAAGGAGGCGAACCGATAATCGAACCAATGATATGGTGCGATTTTGTTTTATTTTTGCTTGTATTTTTCATAATAATATAGGTATAGTTTGAATGTATTTTTGATTTAGTAATTTACTAATTGTTGGCTTGATTTACTTTGATGAAGCTATCAAATAAGAGTCAAATATCTAGTTTTTGACTAGTTTCTATATTTTATTAACTCAAAAATGATGCTTCTGTTACTTATTAGATGCGAAAGTTGGGCAATAAGTTGCAGAAGATAGCAAATATTTATGTTAAAATCTTTCAAATTAATAAAGTAGCAATAAACCTTAGCTGATTTTACTAGATAATTGTACCTACAAATAGTTTTCAAATTCATATCTTTGCAAATCATTAGAAATAAAAATAAACAAAACAGAAAAAATAAATTCAAGTTATTTTATGACCAGTCAAAACGACAATCAAAACTCAAAGTCAGCTATAAAATTAGATATTTTAGCACTTGCTGCACATCCAGATGATGTAGAACTTAGCTGTTCGGGAACACTTTTAGCAGCAGCAGCCAAAGGAAAAAAAATAGGAATTATAGATTTTACACGAGGAGAATTAGGCTCAAGAGGAAGCGCAGAAATTCGTGATAAGGAAGCCAAAAACTCAGGTGAAATTTTAGGACTTTCAGTAAGAGAAAATTTAGCTTTTAAAGATGGTTTTTTTTATGATGATAATGAACATAGATTAAAAGTAATTCAAGCTATCCGAAGATTTAGACCTGAAATAGTTTTGATAAATGCACCCTCTGACAGACATCCCGACCACGGAAAAGGTGCAGAACTTTCCAAAACGTCATGTTTTTTGAGTGGACTTATCAAAATAGAAACTCAGTGGGAAGGTGAAAAACAAGAACATTGGCGACCAAAACACGTCTATCATTATATTCAAAGCAATATGCTTGTACCTGATTTTGTAGTGGATGTAACTCCGTTTTGGGAACAAAAAATGAAATCTATTTTAGCTTTTGAGTCACAATTTCATAATCCAAATTATCAATCTGATGAAGAAGAAACATTTATTTCTTCGCCTCGTTTTGTGCAGTTTTTGGAAGCACGAGCAAAAGAGTTTGGACAAGCTATTCAAGTAAATTATGGCGAAGGTTTTATCAAAACGGCACAACTTGGAGTAAAAGACATTACAGATTTAATATAGTTTTGTGAATTTCTACTAGGTCAAATGCACGAAATTTTATTTGTCAGAGTAATATCAATTTACAAAGTGAATAACTAGTATGATTTGCTTTAATTAAATAGACACAGAAAAATTTTGTGCATTTGTCTTACCTTTCAAAATAATTTCTCCAAAATTCAAAAAACATTTTCGTATTAGTTAGTTATCTTTGTTTAGATTAATCAGAAATTTTAGAGAGTTTCGAAGAAACAAAAAAAGAAATTTACTGATAACTGTTTACTGATAACTGAAGACTCAAATATGAATTTCCGTATAGATTCTCCCTACAAACCAACAGGCGATCAACCAAAAGCCATTGCTGCTTTAGTAAAAGGCATCGAAGAAGGTGAAGACTTTCAAGTGCTTTTGGGTGTAACAGGCTCAGGTAAAACATTTACGATGGCAAATGTCATTGAGAAACTAAATCGTCCGACACTGATTATTAGTCATAATAAAACCTTGGCAGCTCAGCTTTACGGAGAATTTAAACAGTTTTTTCCTGATAATGCTGTCGAATATTTTATTTCTTATTATGATTATTATCAGCCAGAAGCCTATATTTCAGCATCAGATACCTATATCGAAAAAGATTTAGCAATCAATCAAGATATTGAAAAACTAAGATTGAGTACAACAGCATCTCTTCTGTCTGGACGAAAAGATGTAATTGTAATTGCTTCTGTTTCTTGTATTTATGGTTTGGGAAATCCGAATGAGTTTGCAGAAAACAGCTTGAAAATAAGCACAGGCGACCAAATTTCTCTCAATGCCTTTTTATTGGATTTGGTAGCCATTATGTATAGCCGAAGCGAAGAAGAATTTGCACGAGGAACATTCAGAGTAAAAGGAGATACCGTCGATATTTATCCTGCTTATGCTGATATTGCATACCGAATTTACTTTTGGGGAGATGAAATAGAGGCAATTCAGCGCATAGATCCAGTTTCGGGAAAGAAAATCAATGATGAAGATTATATGCTTTTGTTTGCTGCTAGTTTGTTTGTAACGAGCAAAGACACTATTACAAGAGCGATGGAAGAAATAGAAATTGACTTAGAAGACCGAATCCGTTTTTATGAAAATGACGGACGTTTTGAAGAAGCTGCTCGTGTAAAAGAACGCACCGAATCAGATTTAGAAATGATGAAAGAGTTAGGTTATTGTTCTGGAATTGAGAATTATTCACGTTATTTTGATAATCGAAAAGCTGGAGAACGCTCATTTTGTTTATTAGATTATTTTCCGAAAGATTTTTTAATGATAATTGATGAAAGTCATGTTACTGTTCCACAAATTCGTGCTATGTGGGGAGGCGACCGTTCTCGTAAAATCTCGCTTGTTGATCACGGTTTTCGTTTGCCTGCTGCGCTTGATAATCGTCCTCTTACTTTCAATGAATTTGAATCGATGATTGACCAAGCTGTTTTTGTTACGGCTACTCCTGCCGATTACGAATTACAAAAAAGTGAAGGCGTTATTGTCGAACAGATTATCCGACCGACTGGACTTCTTGACCCACTTATCGAAGTTCGTCCGACACGCACCCAAATCGACGACCTTTTGAATGAAATTGATAAAACGATAGCAAATGGAGAACGTGCTTTGGTTACCACAATTACTAAAAGAATGGCAGAAGAGTTAAGTCGTTATTTCGAACAGTTGCAAATGAAAGTACGTTATATTCACTCTGACGTAAAGATTTTGGATAGAATAGAAATTATTCGTGAACTTCGTTTGGGTGTAATTGATGTTTTGATTGGAGTAAATATGTTACGTGAAGGATTGGATTTGCCAGAAGTTTCTTTGGTGGCTATTTTAGATGCAGATAAAGAAGGATTTTTGAGAAACGAACGTTCGCTTATTCAGACTATCGGACGTGCTGCTCGTAACTCAAACGGTCATGTGGTTATGTATGCTGACAAAATTACCCCTTCAATGCGCCTTTCGATTGATGAGACAAACCGTCGTCGTAAAATCCAACAAGAATACAATGAAGCCAATGGAATTACACCAACAACTGTTTTCAAATCTAAGGAAGCTATTATGCAACAAACTTCGGTTGCAGATGCTAAATCATTACCAAAAGAATTCTATGAAGAATCTAAAATGACTATCGTTATTGACCCAGTTATTAAGGGAATGAATATAAAAGAACTTTCGAAAGTGATTGATCAAACCAAAAAGAAAATGGAAACAGCAGCCAAAGAACTCAACTTTATGGAAGCTGCAAGACTGCGTGATGAATGGCAAGAATTACAGAATTTGAGAGAGGAAAAAGTGAAGGCAGAGTAAGCTAATAAAAATAATTAACAAGATTTAAATAAATACAAAGGTAGGGTAAGTACGGTTTGTATGCGTCGTTTGAGTAAAGAAAGTTTCTTAATTCACTCAAATTTAAAACGCAACAATGAAAACACTACAAAATAAATCAAATAATAAGAAAACTAATTTTGCTGCTTTTTACAAAACTGCAATTCATTCATTTTTCAATTTATCAAAATTTACACTACTCACTCTTTTTTCTTTATTTTTAATTGGTAAGGCAAATAGCCAAACACTTACACAAACTATCAGTGGAAAAATTTTGGAAGAGGGAACTGGACAACCTGTACCTTTCGCTAATGTAATTATATTAGATATAGAACCTCTAATGGGAGTTACTACAGATAGTGCAGGAAATTTCAAAATCAAAAATGTTCCTATTGGTCGTCATATTTTGCAAGTAAGTTATGTGAGTTTTCAAACTCGTCAGATGGAAGTGATTGTCAATTCAGTTAATGAAACTGTTGTTGAAATGCGTTTGAAAGATGATGGTTTTGAATTGGAAGGAGTCGTCATTACAGCACAAGAAGAACATGGAACACCACAAAATGCAATGATTTTATCAGGAGGAAGAACCCTAAGCATGGAAGAAGCCCGTCGTTATGCAGGTGGATTTGATGACCCTGCTCGTTTGGCTTCTGCTTTTGCAGGTGTAGCAACTAGCGAAATAGACAATAATGGTGTAGTTGTGCGTGGAAATAGCCCAAAGGGAATGCTTTGGCGTATAGAGGGTGTAGAAATTCCGAACCCTAATCATTTTGCTGATTTAGAAACATTTGGAGGAGGGGGATTAACAGCCTTGAGTAGTCATTTGCTTGCCAATTCAGATTTTCTTTTGAGTGCTTTTCCTGCTGAATATGGAAATGCCTTATCAGGAGTTTTTGACATAAATATCCGAAATGGAAAAACGGATAAAAGAAGCCATGCGTTTCAAGTAAGTGCTTTGGGTGTAGATGTTGCCTCAGAAGGAGCTTTCAAACAAGGAAAAGAAGCCTCTTATATTTTTAATTATAGATATTCTATGTTGGGTTTGATTTCTCCTTTATTACCCGAAAATGCAGGAGGAACAAACTATCAAGATTTTACTTTTAAGATTAATTTACCCACCAAAAAAGCAGGTACGTTTTCAATTTGGGGAATTAGTGCCTTAGATAAATCAGGACAATTTGTTCAAGAAGATTCGACAGAACGTGAGTATGAAAGTGATTTTGAAGAAGCCGATAACAAGCAATATATGGGTGCAGTAGGACTAAACCATCGTATTCATTTAGGAAAAATAGGTTATTTGAATACTAATTTTACAAGTTCTGGAAGTGGTATTTCTATCAAGACAAGTCGTCTAAATATAGAAACAGATATTTTACAGCCTAGTAATAAAATCAAAAATAACCTTCTCAAACATACTTTTTCTAGTTATTTAAATGTTCAGTTAGGAAAAAAACATATCAATCGCACAGGAATTATTACCAATCTTTTGCAGTATGATATAGAATTGAAGCAAAAACAGAAAACTGATAATTTGGAAACATTGGTAAAATCTAATGACCAAGCTCTTCATTTTCAAGCCTATACACAATCTTTAATAGACATAAGTCCTAATTTTACAATGAATATTGGAAGTCATTTTCAATATTTAGCTATTACAGAAAAGTTTAGTATTGAGCCTCGTTTGTCTTTTGAATATAGACTACCTAAAAAACAAACACTGACTTTTGGATATGGACTTCATAGCCGAGTTGAGCCACTTTATATTTACCTAGTAAAAGACAGAAATACCTCTGAATATTTGAATAAAGATTTAAATTTTACAAAGGCACATCATTTTACTTTGGGTTATCAAAAAATGCTTTCTTCTACGCTGCGTTTGAAAGTAGAAACCTATTATCAAGAATTATTTAATGTTCCTGTGATTGCAAATACTTCGTCTTCTCTAATTAATTTAACTCAAAGTTGGTTTATCAATGATGCTTTTGTTAATAAAGGAAAGGGGCGAAATTATGGTATAGATATTACAGCCGAAAAGTTTTTGGATAAAGGTCTTTTCTATTTATTTACACTCTCATTATTCAACTCTACCTATCAAGGAGGAGATAAAGTTTGGCGTGATACTCGTTTTAATCAACAGTTTGTTAGTAATTTTTTAGTTGGAAAAGAGTGGAGTGTTGGTAATAAAAATAATAATGTACTAGGGCTTAGTTTGAGAATTGCCTACCAAGGAGGACAGCGTATTATGCCTGTGGATTATGCAACTTCCATTTCGAATCAAGAAATTGTTTTTGATGAAAATCGTGCTTTTGAAGAACAGAAACCAAATCCATTCCTTACTCATGTGTCTTTCAATTATCAGAAAAACAAATCAAAACACCGTAGTATATGGTCTTTACAAGTGCTGAATGCGCTTGGAGCAAAAGAATTTTATGGTTATCAATATAATTTCAGAACAAATAGAATAGATAAAGACCAACAAACTTTAGTTATTCCAAATATTGCCTATAAGATTGAGTTTTAATAATTTTTTATGAAGGGGTAGAATCTAAAAATCTATTTTATTTCTATCTCTTCATAATCAAAAGGCTTTAGTTTCTTTCCTTTTGCTGGTTTGATTTGATAACGCTTTCTTGTTGTATCTGTTTTTGTATAAGTGTTTATTTGGAAAATGATTGGCTCTGTGGAGTTTTTGTCAAATTTTATAGACCAATCATTTTGTTTGTTATCTTTTTGATTTATAAGTTGAATTGTTTTTTCAGCTACTTCTACATAATCTGGAGTTCCTATTAAATCAAATGCTATTGTTGTATCACTAGATTGCATTACCACAACTCTATCAAAACTACAACTCTTCCAATCTATTTTATAAAAATGTTCATATAAAAATTTATAAGAGTATTGATAACGTCTAAGATTATCAATACTCTTTATTATCTCTGAGTTTCCCTCATATTTTTCTAAACACTGTTTTATTTTGTCTGTATCATCTTGAGGTTCAATACTACTGTGGTATTTGCATAGATAGGGCATAATAATATTAACCTCTATCTCATTATCTTTAAATAGAGAATCTATCAATATTGTACCCATTTCTAATGTATCCTTTACTTTTCTATCTCTCAGATTATTTCCAGTATCAGTTATATTTACTTCAGCATCATCTAATTTTTTAGCATAGTATTCCTTTTGTACATTCAATACACTACTTTTTGTCTTTGAAATAGCATTTAATTCCTCTTCTTCATTTTTGAGAGAGTAAGAAGTTATCAGAATAATAAAAGCTAACCACAAGAAAATTGATGTATATAATTTAGTTTTCATAATTAGTTTGATAAAAGTAAATCGTATCAGATGAACAGTTTATGCCAATTTCTATTTTGACTTTTGTATTACGTAGTGCCTTAGGAATTATCAAATGACCATTTTTATTAAATTGTGTTTCAGTTTCTTTAGGAAAAAGGATTTTTGTATGTAGCATATCAAATGGATAAACTTCATTTATGTATATTTCGCTAGTTTTATCTATTACATAAGGAGTAATAGACGCATTTTTTATTTTTTCTTTGATTATGTCTTTAATGCTATGATTGATTAATAACTCAATATCATCATAACACATTTTTGATAGCTGTAATTCAAATCTAGCCAAATGATATGCACTCTGTATGCTATCATGAGAAAAATAGATTTTATTAATTTCTTTATCAGATAAGCCATTTTCCAACTCAAAATTTTGATATTTTTTTTTCAAAAGTGTATCTAATTGTATGGCTTCTTTTATGTAAGAGTTAAATATTGACTGAATAGAAATTTCTTTATTACGTGAAATTTCTGTGTTAATAAAATTTTCTTTAATCAGTCTGCTAGTTAAGGTTCTTAATTCTGAAGAAACAAAATGAAATTCTTTATAATTATCCTTCATACAGTATTCATAAGTAAAATAATCATCTAAATCTCTACTCATTTTTTCAGCATCATTCAAATATTGATGCCCTAAGTTTTTAATTCCTCCAATAGCAGAACCCGAAACAGCTTTCTCCTCTTCCGTATATTTCTCCCTAAAAAAGCTATCATATCCAATGCAAGCAAAAGCAATGAGCAAACAAAATGCTGGTAAAATGGGATTGAATGGATTTAATTTTCTAATTAATTTCATAATAATATAGCTTAATATCTACTTCTACTGTTCTTTACCAAAAATACAAAAAGCAGTGAATATATTTTGGGTAAAATTGAAATGAAATAATTTAATTAAAAATGATATATTAGCAAACCAATTATTTATCATCAAAACCTCATAAAATTATGTTAGTTACAAACACAGAAACAATTCATGGCGAAGAAATTACAGAAGTTTTAGGACTTGTAAGAGGTAGTACCGTAAGGGCTAGAAATGCAGGGCGAGATTTTGTAGCCTCTATAAAAAACTTTATTGGAGGAGAAATAGAAGAATATACAAAATTGCAAGCTCAATCAAGAGAACAAGCATTAGAACGTGTCATCAAAGATGCTGAGCAGTTGGGAGCTGATGCTATCGTAAATATTCGTTTTGAAAGCTCTATGATTTCGCAAGGAGCTTCTGAAATTTTTGCGTATGGAACGGCTGTAAAATTAAAATAAATTACCTAGCCTTTGTTGGTGTTTTAGTGTAACGACACCAACAAAACACCTTTATCTTTCTAATTCCATATTCAGCCTTGTCCACGTTTTATTTCCTACTTTCATAAGGGTAGTTTTGTCATGTTTGATTCGGAAGCCTACATTTTCATAGCATTTAATTGCACCTTTGTTCCAATCAAAGACATTCAAATCTACCTTTTTTATGTTTTCATCTTCAAAGAAAAGCTCTACCATTTTCAAGACAATTTGTTCTCCTATTTTTTTATCTCTCCATTTACTTTCTCCAATCAAAATACGTGAAAGTCGTTTGTTTCCCTCTTGATAATTAAGTTCGCAATGTCCAATAGTTTCGCCTGTTTCTTGCAAAACTACTTTCAAAGGTTGTATATCTTTTTTGTTGATATAATTTTCTAATTGTTCATCTGTAACAGGAAAAACAAACATTTCTCCTCCAAATTGAATCAGTCCTTCTTCGTCATGAATCCAACTTTTGAAAGTTTCAAAGTCATTTTTTGTGAAGGGTTTTAGTTCTATCATTTTTGTGTTTGTTTTTAATTTCTCTCAAAAGTTTTCAAGATTTTACATTCATATCCAGTTTCCCATTCTATTTTTGAGAAAACTGTTTTTTGCTTTTCTATTGGAATAATTAGATTTTGATAATACCATTCAAACCATTCAGATTCATTTTCCTCTCTTCCAATATCTAAATCAAAATAAATGAGATTATTATTTATATTTTCTAAACTCACATGTACGAACCTTTCTACTTGTTGATTAAAAATTGAAAAACCTATATATTCGTTATGTTCAATTTTATATTTTAGGATATTTATAAACTCTTCTCTGCCTTCTTGATTGTCTTCTAAGCTAATCCAATCAAAATCATTTCCTCTATCTATAATCCCTAATTTAACTTCCCAAGAAGTAGATTGCAATAATTCAATCAAATCAAGAGCATTAAAATCCAAAAACTCTTGTTTTTTGTAGCAGTTTATTTCTTTTGCGTAACCCATTTTTTTCGATTTATGATTAAAAAACAATTTTTCATAGTAAATTTGTCAAAAAGTATATCATCTCTAAAATGCAAATCTAGTGAATTACCTTAGCACAAGAAAAAACGGAACAAACAATGAGGAAAAAGTTTCTTTTAAAGAAGCTGTCATCAATGGACTTACAAAAAATAGTGGTCTTTATTTTCCAGAGAATATTCCTTCTTTACCGACTTCTTTTTTTGAGAATATCGAAAATGTAGAAGACCATCAAATTGCTTTTGAGGTTTTGAAGCCGTTTGTCAAAGATTCTTTGAATGATGAGCAGCTAAAACAAATCATTGCAGAAACGCTCAATTTTCCTATTCCTGTTGTGAAGGTAGAAAATAATATTTTTTCTTTAGAGCTTTATCACGGTAACACACAGGCTTTTAAAGATGTTGGCGCACGTTTTATGTCTAGGTGTTTGTCGCATTTTTATAAAAATGAAAATTCAACTACTGAAAACGTAATTATTTTGGTTGCTACTTCTGGTGATACAGGAAGCGCAGTAGCCAATGGTTTTTTTGATGTAAAAGGAATTGATGTAAAGATTTTATTTCCAAAAGGAAAAGTAAGTCCGTATCAAGAATTTCAAATGACAACTTTAGGCAAAAATATTCAAGCCGTTGAAGTAGAAGGAACTTTTGATGATTGCCAAAAACTTGTAAAAGAAGCCTTTAATGATACAGAATTAAGAGAAAAAGTAACACTCAGTAGTGCAAATTCTATCAATGTAGCTCGTCTTTTGCCTCAAATGTTGTATTACTTTTTGGCGTACAAACAATTAAAAATTCAAAATAATTTAGAAGGTAAAAAACTAGTTGTTTCTGTTCCTTCGGGAAATTTGGGAAATATTTCGGCAGGACTAATCGCAAAAAAAATAGGTTTGCCAATAGAGCGTTTTATAGCTGCTCACAATGCAAATGATACTTTTTATAATTATCTTCAAACAGGAAAATATGAACAAAAGTCGTCCGTTTTAACCTATTCGAATGCGATGGATGTAGGAAATCCTAGTAATTTTGAACGAATAGAATATTTATACAAAGGAAATTTAGAAGCAACTAAGAAAGATATTTCGGCTTTTACGGTTGATGATAAATCCACTATAAAAGAAATTGCTGATTGTTATGAGAAAAATAATTATCTTTTAGACCCACACGGAGCAGTTGGAAAATTAGCTTTGCACAACAGCTTAAAAGAAAATGAAATTGGTTTGTTTTTAGAAACAGCACACCCACAAAAATTTTCAGAAATTATACAAAAAGCCATTCCAAGTTACGAATCCGAAAAGGTAGATTTAACGAAGGCAAAGAAACTTTCTATTGAGAAAAATTATGATAAATTGGTAGAAATTATTTTGAATTAAGCATTTAAACCCTAAGGGGCTTCATAGTCCCTTAGGGTTTTGAAATTATTTTTTCCAATCTTGAAGTCTATCCAAATAAAGATACGATTCTACAAATTTTCTGTGTTCTTTACTGCTGAGTTTTTCCAAAAGCTCTAAAGAAGAAATATAAGAAGCTAAATTTCCATTTGAAGACAAAAATTTCCCGTCTTCTATGTAACTCACTTTTCCATCATCTTGTACTTTCAGATTGGGATAATTTTTCTGTAAGTCTTTACCTCCACCAATCCAAGTAACAATTTTTTTACCGTCTGCAATTCCAGATTCTCCAATCAAACTAGCACCAGCACAATTACTGACTGTATAATCTGTATTTTGATTTTGCGTTTTGATAAATTCTACCAAATTCCTATTCTTTACTTGTAAGCTCATATCATAAGCACTTGGTACAATAAGAATATCCAATTTTGGTGCATTTTCTAAAATGTAATCGGGAAACATTTTTAGTCCTTCTTCACTTGTAATGATTTCATATTTTTCAGCAATTGTAATGACATTAAAAAGCTGTTTTCCATCTTCACTTTGTTTTGTAAAAACGTCCATTGGTGCAGTCAGTTCAGTAGTCAAAACATTATCGTACATCAATACGCCAATGATAGGCAAATCAGGATTCAATGATTTTAGATGTTGAGCTAATGAATTTTTAGAACTTTCATCTAATGAAGAAGATTCATTTTGTGAATTTTTATTCTTAGCATTGGGGCTACAACTTGCCAAAGAATCCAATCTTATAGAATCTAATTCTGCTTGGGTAAAATTATTTTTTTGTGCATTTTTAGAAGTACAACTAAATAAAATAAAAGTTGCAAATAGAATTTTTAGAAGTTTCATTGTTTAATGTTTTGATGTAATTAAAATTTTTAACAAAGCTACTTGCTTTCTCTTACAAAAAACTTAAACTGGTTTAAGAAAAATAATTACTATTTTTTACGTTCTCTTATTTATCAACTGACTCAAATATTCGGGTGTCAAGCCTAGATAAGTAGCCAATAAATACTGTGGCACTCGTTTTACAAAATCAGGAAACTGCCTTCTAAATTCAAAGAAAATTTCTTCTTTAGAATAGTCAAACATGTATTTTACTCTCATTAAAGAAGCACCATAAGATTTTTGATAAACGATTCTAAAGTAAGTTTCTAGCTTTGGAAAAACTGCAAATAATTCTTGTTGATTTCGATAATCAATAGCCAACACTTCAGAATTTTCGACGGCTTGAATGCAAAAATCAGTTGTGCTTTGCTGCTCAAAAGCTAAATAATCAGTAAGCCACCAGTTTTCGATAGCAAACTGAATAGTTTGTTCTGTGCCTTTTTCATTCACAAAAAACATGTGAATACAACCTTTAGCGATAAAATAATTTGAAGTACATTTTTTACCAATTTCCAATAAAATTTCTTTCTTTTTTAAGGTTTTATGTTCAAAATAAGAAAGGATTTTAGGCATATCTTTTTTATCTAGGCTAATAAATTTATTAAAGTGATTATATAATTCTTCTTTCATTTTGAATAGAAATATTTTTTACTCTAATTCTCCTTTATAAATTTGATTATTTCATCATAACGATTACTCCAAGGAAAGAAATATTGAACCATCATCGGAATGTGTGATTTGTTGAGTAAAATAGGCTCTACATTTGGCTGAAAATGATGCAAAGAATCTACAAAATCTCTATTCGAAACCTTTATTGATTCATAGGTTTTTTTACCCAAATAAAGCATAATTGGGGGAGTTTGCTCATCAATATAATAAATGGGCGATGCTTTTTTCCATATTTTTGGATCTTTTGTCCAAGTTGTATCATAACTGCTATTGCTTGTGGGTGGTTCTTCTTGCAAAAAATTATACATATCTAATCCTGCTGCATCATTCAAAATCAGACCTGAAACAGTATTATCTTTTATGTTATATTTTGGATTCATAGTAGAAAGAGCAATTAAATGTCCTCCTGCTGAATGTCCTGTCAGAAAGATTTTATCTGAGTTTCCATTATATTCTGCAATATTTTCTTTTGTCCAATTTATAGCTGTTGAAACTTGTTTTGCCATATCGTCATAATTTGCCTTTGGGCTTAATGTATAACCTACAACAACAGTTACAATTCCTTTTTTAGCGAAATTTCTACCAAAAAAATTATAGGTTTCTTTATCTCCACTATTCCAATTTCCTCCATGAACAAAAATCAAAACAGGTAGTTTTTCATTTTTAGAATCAAATTTTTTGAAATTCTTTTTGAGTTTTTTAGGCGAAAAAATATTAAGTGTCGGTAAAGGTTCTTTGGCTGTTTTTTCAGAAACAGCTTTATCTAAATAAGCTACATTTTCATATTTTTTGGAGGCACAATTAGAAAACATTAATGTAATTGTAAGAAGTGAAAAGAGTAAAAATAAAGTTAAAAAAGTGTTTTTCATAATATGGCTCACTCTTCAGAGCGAGAAGGGAAAGGTTTATGGTTAATTTTTGATGCAATTCTAACCATTTCTACAAAGTAAAGTTATCAGATTTAATAAATGATAAGCTCATTACTTATTTCTGACTTGTTTTTGAGTGATATTTTTTTGTATTTTGAATATGTATAACAGACTTCCCAGTCTGTTTCAGAACAAAATGCATACTTCTAAACAGACTGGGAAGTCTGTTATACTTAATAAAATTTTATGCGATACACAGGAGAAACACTAGAAAAACTAGAAAACATTTTCGAATTAGGAGGATATAAAGTTCGGTATGAAAAAGGCAACTTTCGTTCGGGTGCTTGTTTGGTAAAAGGTACACCTATTATTATAGTCAATAAAATGTTTACTAATGAAGGAAAAATCAATTCTTTGATAGAAATATTGAAGGAAGTCGATGAAACTATCGAATTTAAAAATTTTATGACAGACGAACTAGAAAGCGACTACAAGAAATTTCTAAAACATGAACCCAATTAATTATTTGTTTTAATTGAATCCTAATTAATCACTAAAAACTAATTATTCCTTACTAACTATATGATAGACTTTTCACACTTCACACTTGATAATGGCTTACGTGTTTTTATTCACCAAGATAAAACAGTTGCAATAGCTACAGTAAATATTATGTACGATGTGGGTTCAAGAGATGAATCGCCCGAACGTACAGGTTTTGCTCATTTATTTGAACATTTGATGTTTAGTGGCTCTGCAAATATTCCAAATTTTGATACGATTGTACAACAAGTTGGAGGTTCGAATAATGCCTATACTTCGCCTGATGTAACCAATTATTATACGATCGTTCCTGCGCCAAATGTAGAAACGGCTCTTTGGTTAGAAGCTGATAGAATGTTGTCGCTTTCTATTAATGATAATTCGTTGGAAGTTCAGAGAAAAGTAGTTATTGAAGAGTTCAAACAGCGTTATTTGAATCAGCCTTATGGCGATATTTGGCTTCATTTACGCCCTTTAGTTTATCAAAAACACTCTTATAATTGGGCAACCATTGGAAAAGAAATCAAGCACATTGAAGATGCAACTTTAGAGGAAGTAAAAGCCTTTTTTTACAAACATTATAGACCTGATAATGCCGTTTTGGTAGTAGCAGGAAATGTAGAAAAAGACGAAGTAGAAAAGATGGTTAAAAAATGGTTTGGAGATATTCCGAAAGGAAATCGACCTATGAGAAACTTAGAAAACGAACCACCACAAACTGAAGCTAGACACAAAAAAGTAGAGGCAAAAGTTCCTTTAAACGCTATTTATAAGGCGTATAGAATGGGACATAGGAAAGCAAATGATTATTATGCTACTGATTTGGTAAGTGATGTTTTGGGAAGAGATAAATCAGCTCGTTTATATCAAGAACTTGTCAAAGAAAAGGAAATGTTCAATTCTATTGGAGCATATATTATGGGTTCGGTAGATGAAGGTTTATTAGTTATTTCTGGAAAACTAAATCCTGCTTACTCACCTGAACAAGGCGAAGAAGCTATTCAAACTGTAATTGATGACTTTTTAGAGAATGGAATTTCTGATGATGAACTTACAAAAGTGAAAAATCAGGCAGAAGCCTCGCATATTTTTTCAGAAATTGAGGTGCTAAATCGTGCTATGAATATTGCCTATTATGCAATCTTAGGAGATGTTGAAATGGTAAATACAATAGCTGAGCAAATGGCAAAAGTTACCAAAGAAGAATTGATGCAAACGGCTAAAAAGACATTAAGAAAAGAAAATTGTAGTACGCTGCTTTATTATTCTAAAGAATTGAATACAGTTACAAATTAAACTATTTAAAAGTAGGGACAAGATATATATTGTCCCTACTTTTTCTATAAATCAACTTTATAAGTAATTTTCAATGTTTGTTCTTGGTCTGTTTTTTCTACTTGGATTGGGTTTTTGCTTTTATGTATTAATAACATAAAGTCTATGATGTATCCAGTATAATATTCTTTTAAAAAAATAGATGAATTATTCTTTCCTTTTATGATTGATTTAATCATTTTCTTTATTCCTTCTCTTCCTTCTTCAAGAAATACTTTATTAGAGTTTTCTATTTTAAAACAGATTTCATCAATATTCTCGTAGTCATAATATTCTATCAAAAATTCAAGTAAAATATAATTTTCATATCGAATAATTTGATAAAATGAAGATGTACTTCTCCGATATTGTTGATGCAGATTTTCAACAAAAATACTAAAAATTGAACGTTTTGCTTTGTATTCTACTCCTTGATTGTCTAAAAACTCTTCCAATGGGTCAATATCACTTTTGCTTTCTTGCATACTAACTCCAAAACTCCTAATTTCTTCAAAAGCAAAAACAGGAAACTCTTTTTCTATCATACGCCCATAGTAATTTTATGAATAAACTTTGTCATTCCTGTTTGTCCGTTGGTCTGTCCTTTTTGTATTTCTATGGGAGATAATGTTTGTTTGACAATATTTGCAATAGGAAGTGTGTGAAAAGGGTGTTTAGCAGCATCAAAAGCATCACTAAAAAGCTCTAGAAGCTTATCAATTCCTCCTTTCAAAAACATAGGATTGCAATGTTCGACAGCTTCTACAAGGTCTTCACAGCCATTTCCATCACACCAAACGTAAAATAAAGCAGAAGTTTCAGTTTGTTTGATGAGTTGGTATTCTAATTCTTTTGATTTATTTTCTAATTCATTGAAATAGGTTCCCAAAATACAGTTGATAATATCTTTCTCCTTTTTTTTGAAAGATAATTTATCCATTGTTTCTTTGAGTTTTTCAAGTTCTAAATAAAGATTGTGTTTACTTATTGGAGTTCGCACAGGTCTATTAAAAACATAGATTGGATATTCTAATTCTTGCATGTTTAATTCAAAAAATAGTAAAGTAAAAAATAGTAAGTAGTTTTTAGTGAATCTATAAAAATAACTTCTTGATTTTTATAGAAATCATGCTGTTGATATATCTATCCTTGTGTCAGAAAAGAGTTGAAGGAAATGATACAAAGGGATAAGAAAGTAATAGAAATACTAAGATACAAAATTTTTGACTTACTTTTTTTTGGTATTACTTAATATAGGGAAGATTATAAAGAAAGGTGGTAAAAATGAGATAGTTTGATAAATTTTCTGTTTTTGTAATTCTAGGCTAAAAAATGTTCAATAACACCAGTTAGTCAGAATTATTCTATTTTATTCTTTCTATCAAAATAAATATTTCTAAGAAAAATAAAACTCATTATAGGCATCAGTAAGGCAAAGGGAAGAGAGGTAATAATAAGAAGTTTTTGAAGTGCTGTCAAAACATCAATATCTGGTTTGGCTTGTCCTAAAAGTAAAACAGCAATAGCAAAAACTACTATAAATATAGACCAAATAAGACGGTGAGAACGCTTAGGCTCAGATTTTCCATCATCAGTAAACATACTCAAAACAAAAACAGCCGAATCTACCGAGGTAACTAAGAAGCTAATTAGAAGTAGAACGACAATAAAGTTGGTGAGACTAGAAAGAGGATAATTACTCAAAAAAACAAAAAGGGAAGTAAATACATTTCCAAATTCGTTTTGATAGGTTTCTAATGTATCAATAAACACAAAAGCTGAATTAGCAAAGAAAGCAAACCAAATAAAAGTACCTAGAGAGGGTAAAATTAAAACTCCCAAAATCATTTGTCTAATCGTTCTGCCTTGTGAAATACGAGCAATGAAAATTCCTGTAAAAGGACTCCAAGCCAACCAAAATGCCCAATAATAATATGTCCAATCTGTCAAAAACTCTTCACCTGCATTATATTTTCCAATAGCTACACTAAGAGGAATAAAATCAATAATATAGTGAAAAAATGCCTTGGCAAAAAGAATCATTACCTCTAAAAAATCACTTTGGACTACTATAAAAAGAAGTAAAAAAGCTGTAACAGCTATATTAGCCTTTGAAATAATCTTTATTCCTTTATCGATTCCATTCCAAACAGATAAAAAAGCTAATCCACAAATAAGAACAGTTAGTAAAATGGTAGTTTCAAATCCAAAGCTACTTGTGATTCCATTTCCGTACAAATGATTTAGTCCTCCATTTATTTGTGTTGTTCCTAATGCTATCGCACCCACTAAACCAAAAATGGTAGTCAGGATAGCTAAAACATCGACAAATAAAGTAATTACTTTTGACGACGTATTTTTAGGCAAATCTCCTAAAGTTGCACTAACTAAAATAGGTTTTTTCTTTTCAAAAAAATAATATCCAACTAGAAGGGCAAAAAGTCCATAAAAAGCCCAAGCTGTGAAGCCCCATTGATAAAATGTATATTCTAAAGCCAAAACATCAGCAGAAATACCTGTTTTGAGAGGTGGATTTTGAGACATAAACACAGGTTCTTGAACAGCACGAAGTAAAATTCCTGCTCCCATTCCTGCACTATATAACATTGTTATCCATGCCCAAAGACTATATTCTGGTTTTAGCTTTTTATCACTTTTTGATTTTCCTGTTAAATTGCCTAATTGTCGTTTTCCTAGAGGAGACAAAGCAATTCCTAAAATAAATAAGACACAAAAAAGACCTAGATAAAGATAAAATCGTCCAAAATACTGACGAACTAAAAGAGACGTTATTTCTACTATTTCATAAAAGCCTGTCGTGTCAAAAAAAATAAAAATCGAAAAGAAGAGTAAAATACTTAAAGATAATGTGAGAAGAATATTTTTCATAAAATAAATACTAAGTCAATCTTAGATTTTTGTTTACAAGGGCGTTTATATATTTATTTTATTTTTTGAATTACCCATTATTTAACCTCCAGTTTTCCAAAAAAGCACGGGTTTTACTAGGAAAATAGAGAAAAGTAAAAGGCAAACGGTTTCCATGTTTTGCTTTAAACTCTTGCAAAGTGCTTCCACGAGGAGGAAAGATACAAACATCATAATTTCTTTTAAAGCTAAGAGCAAACTGTTCGAATTCGTATTCTGTCATTCCCTTAAAAAGTTTGTCTTTTTCTATAGTTAGAATTTTTCCTTGAGAATTGGTAATAATATGAAAATAGAAGCGATGATTACTTGCTTTATCTTGTTCACACAAATCATCATACCATTCTTTACTAAATGTTTCGATCAGACAAAGTTCTATTTTTTGATAATTTTCTACAATACAATCTCGGTCTTTTCTAGGAATTGAGCCTAAAAACACTTCATTCTCTACTGATTTTGACTCTAAATGATAAAAATTGAATGAAGATAAAATAATACATAAAAGGGGAAACAAAAAGAGTAAATTTTTATCTTTCATAAATTATAATTAATTGTGTGTAATAGGATGTTTTCTAAGTTATAATCCACTAAAATCAATCCATAATTTTAGTTATTACGTCTAAAAATTGTAAAAAATAAACTACTAACACTATTAAATATACTAAATTACCATCTTTTTTACTAAAGAATGAAAGAATCCTGTATTAGGCACAAAAAAAACCA
This sequence comes from Bernardetia sp. Wsw4-3y2, assembly GCF_037126295.1. Classification (NCBI taxonomy): domain Bacteria; kingdom Pseudomonadati; phylum Bacteroidota; class Cytophagia; order Cytophagales; family Bernardetiaceae; genus Bernardetia; species Bernardetia sp. Wsw4-3y2. Next base: position 3,580,802 of record NZ_CP147017.1, read on the forward strand.
AGATTTATTTTACTAAATCTTGGTTTTGATTTTTATTTCACTTAATAAATAAAATAAAAAGAGAGAATTTTTTAGTTTACACTAGAATTTGCTTTTTCTTTAGCATTGTTAGCTAATGTAGTAGCTTTTTGTTTTCCTTCTTGAAATTTCGTTTTTACAGCTTCTGTATTTTTATTGATAATATCTTGTGCTTCATTAGCAAGTTTTTTGCCTTTTGCTTCTGCATTTGCAACCACTCTTTTTGTTTCGCCTGAAATGCGTTCACGAGTTTCAGAACCTTTTGCTGGAGCTAATAAAATACCAACAGTTGCACCAATTGCTGCACCTGCTACAAATAGAAGAGCGTTTGTTGCTGCACTTGAACTGTTATCACTTTCTGTATATTTGTCTTTTTGGTTACCATAGAAAGTTTTGATTCCACCATAGGCTGCAAGAGCTAGAGGAATAAACTTTTCTACGCTATCAGTCAATGTTTCTTTTACATCTTCTGCTTTATGTTTTGCATAATCCTGTACATCATGAGCTAAATGTCTAGCATCATTTTTTACTGAATCAAAATCAAAATTATCAACTCTATTTTTGACTTTATTTTGAGCGTCTTTAAGGTTTTCTTGGAATTTCATAGGAATATAAAAATTATAGTTTAAAAAAATGAAGCAATTTTAAAAATGACTTATATTAATGGTCATTGCTTGTATAATTAACGGCAACTACCAAAAAAGGTTTGATAAAATTTAAAATATTTTTTTGTGTAAAAAATCAGATAGTGGTTTGACAAAACGGTCTATATCTCCTGCACCTATTGTCAGCAAAATTTCTACCTCATTTTTATTAATTTTATCTTCTATATAAGTAAGTAATTCGGTATCAGAAAGTAATATTTTATTTTTAGCTTTTGTTTGCTCTAAAATAATATCTGAAGTGATTCCTTCAATTGGCAATTCTCTTGCTGGATAAATATTAAGTAAAATAAGTTGGTCATTAGGATTTTCCAAACTCAAACTCTCAGCAAAGCCTTCTTGAAAATCTCTAGTGCGTGAAAATAAATGAGGCTGAAAAATAGCAGTTACTTTTTTGTTTGGATATAAATGTTTGATAGAAGAAAGTAAAGCCGAAATTTCGGTTGGATGATGTGCATAGTCATCAATATAAGTAATTTGTTTGCTTCTAAAAACATACTCAAAACGCCTTTTGACACCCTTAAAACTAGCTACTGTATTTCTAATTTTTTCAGTAGAAATATTAAGTTCACGAGCTACAGCAATGGCAGCACACATATTTTCCACATTATGAAATCCAGGCATAAAGAGTTGTAGATTTTCTATTCTTTCATTTTTTTGAGTATCTACAAAATCAAAACGACATGAATCTTTCTGAAGTTCATCTAAACGAATATTCTCAGCATAAATTTGAGTTTTGTTACTAGAACTGTAATTTATTAATTCTACATTTTCATGTAGCGAATCTTTAACTGAATCAGCTATATTATTTTGAGCGAATAAAAGACCACTTTCTTTTATCTGACTTACAAAATCGCCAAATGATTTTTCAAGGGCTGCTTTTTCTCCATAAATATCCAAGTGGTCGGCATCAGTTGAAGTAACTACGGCAATTGTTGGATGCAAATGCAAAAATGAACGGTCAAATTCATCAGCTTCCACAACTGCCCAAACTTCATCTGCATTATTTATATCATTGACTACCAAATTTGAATTAAAATTAGCTGAAATTCCACCCAAAAAAGCAGTGCAATTTATTCCTCCTTCTTTCAAAAGATGTGCTACCATTGTCGAAGTAGTCGTTTTTCCATGTGTTCCTGCAACGGCAATTGTTTTTAAAGAGTGAGTGAGAAGTCCCAAAACAGCAGCTCGTTTGAGAATGGTATAGCCATTTCTTTGAAAAAATAACAGTTCAGAATGTGAACTAGGAACAGCAGGTGTAATTACGATAAGCGTTTCATCTGGAAATTCTCTTACTTCTGATGGAATTTGGTCGACATTATCTTCAAAATGAATTTTGATTCCTTCATTTTCAAGGTTTTGAGTAAGAGGTGTTTTTGTTTTGTCGTAACCTGCCACCGTTTTTTGATTGTGAGCAAACCAACGAGCAATGGCACTCATTCCAATTCCACCAATGCCGATGAAATAAACGTATTTTATGTTTTCTAATTGTATATTTTGAGCGTTCATTATTTTTATAGTTTTAAACCCTAAGGGTCTTCATACTTCCTTAGGGTAGGGTGTTCAGAATTTCAAAAAAATCCTACAAAAAATGATTATTTTAAATCATTTTATTTTATTTGAAATTTAGCTGCATAGCTGCGAAATATTGGTAGAAACGAAAAAATATCAAGTTCAAAAAGCTGCGTAGCTGCGTAATACTGTTGTTTGATGTTTGACAAACTTTAAAATTTCAACATTTCGCAGCTACGCAGCTCTAAATACGGAAATTCAATTTTAATCTACAAACATAATGCAGCTACGCAGCTAAAATACACTACATTTTTGAAAATCATAATTACAAAACTCTAGGGAAAAATAAACTAACTCTGAACAACCTATCTTTAGGGTTTGGAAAGCTTTTTTATACAAAAAACGATAAGAATTTTTAGATTAGCAAGCTATTTACTTCTCAATTTCCTTCACTTCCCACTTTTTTAATTTTGGATGATAACGCAATAATTGATTTTCTTTCAACCTTGCTAGTGTATCTGAAATAGTATAAACGATAACTTCTCCTTTTTTTACAAAAACAAACAAACTATCTTGACTAGATACGTCAAAAGTAGCTTCTTTGGTTTTGACTCTGAAACTTCCTGCATCTAATGTAAAGGAAATTAAATTTGGTTTTACTTCTAATTCTGCCAAACCTACAAGCTGAACAGCTCTTTCATCGCTTCTAAATTCAGTTGGAAAAACAAAACGAGAATCTGTTGTATAACGTACTTTTGAGCTATCTGAAAGTAGTTTGTCTCGCCATTCTTTTGGTTGGTTATCTACATAACTATTGAGATATTGCAAACCAATGCCTAAACCAATAGCAAAAACAATCATAACAGAAAAAGCAAACCAAGAATTTTTAGATTTTCGTTTTTTTAATCGTTTTTTAAGTTCAGACTCTTCAAATTCTTCATACTCTTTTCGTTCTGATAGAGCTGTTGCTGATGGAACAGTTCTATTTTGACTTGAGTTTTGAGTTGGTTTTTCTTTTTTAGATTTGTCTGTTTTATTACTTTCTATATCTTCAAAACCCAATTTCTGATTGATTTGATTTACAATTTCTTCAAAATATAAAATCTCATTATTTTGTTTATCAGAGTTATTATTTGTATCAAAATTTGGAGTTTCTAAATTAGTTCTTTGCCAAATTTCTTCCCATGCCAAAATTTTCTGAGGTGGTAATTCTGCCTTTTCAGCATCTTCTTCTTCCTCACCTTCTTCAATTATACGCATCAAAATAGTTCGCTCATAAGGCGAAATTGTTCCTTGAAGGTGTTTTAATAATAACTGCTCGCTTTCTGTAACTTTCATAATTTGCTGTTTGAGTATATACAGCTACGAAGGTAAAAAAAGATAGACTAAGTTTTGAAAAATAGCATTTTTTTTGTGTAAATTATGAGTTATATGTTATAAACAGAATTTAAAAAACACTTACTTATGAATCGTCGAAAATTTTTAAAAATCGGAGCAATTACATCAGGTGTTGTTCTTGTGGGAGCAGCAGGAGGAAGCTTTGCTCTTGACCACAAATTATCTACAAAAAAAGAAATACTGAGAAATATTTCTTTCTCGTCATTAAAAGAAGCCCAAGAAGAACTAGATAGATTAGAAAAAATAGTCTTGTTAGACCCTAAAAAAATTCAGTTAATCGGAGATTGGTCGTTGCATCAAAATCTTGTTCATTGCGCTCAAAGTATAGAATACTCATTGGTAGGATTTCCCAAACATCGTCCAAAAATTATTCAAAATACTATAGGAAAGATAGTTTTTGAAAAATTTGATGCACAAGGTTATATGATACACGATAGAAATGACCCTATTCCAGATGCTACGCCAATAGAAAAAGAGGGCAACTTACAAGCTGCTTTTGATAGAGTGAGAAAGTCTATTTCCGATTTTGAAAATCATAATACGGCTTACGAACCTCATTTTATGTATGGGAATCTTTCTAAATCACAATACGAAAGAGCGCATTATTTACATCTTGCTGACCATTTGACAGGATTGAATGGGTAGCTCTATATAAGAAGTCAAGATGATAATCTTAATTTTTGTAGTATTTTTTTTAACTTCGTTTTTGATAAAAAATAAAGCCCTTGTTGGTGTATCACTAACAATACAATAACCAAGAAATGAACAACACAGAAAATACTAAAAAAGTCCTTTTAATGATTTTGGACGGCTGGGGAATTGCTCAAGATGCAACCGTTTCAGCTATTGATGCAGCCAAAACGCCTTTTGTAGATAGTTTATATACTAATTATCCAAATTCAAAACTCAGAACTGATGGTGAGTTTGTAGGACTTCCAAAGGGACAAATGGGAAACTCAGAAGTTGGACACATGAATATTGGTGCAGGAAGAGTAGTTTATCAAAACTTAGCTCGCATAAATTCTGCTATTCAAAATAATGAATTAGATAAAAATGAAATACTACAAAATGCCTTTAGTTATACAAAAGAAAAAGGCGTAAAACTTCACTTTGTGGGTTTGATTTCAGAAGGTGGAGTTCACTCTCATACTTCTCATCTAAAAGCTCTAACCTCACTTGCTACAGAAGCTGGTTTGAAAAATATTTTTATTCATGGTTTTACAGATGGAAGAGATACAGACCCAAATTCAGGAGAAGGTTTTTTGACAGATTTGGAGAATCATTTAAAAACTACAAATGCAAAAATGGCTTCTTTAGTTGGTCGTTATTATGCAATGGATAGAGATAACCGATGGGAAAGAGTAAAACTTTCTTATGATGCAATGGTAAAAGGCGAAGGCAAAAAAGTGAAAAATACAGTTTTGGCTTTGAAAGAATCATACAAAGAAGGAGTAACAGATGAGTTTTTGAAACCCATCATTATTACAGATGAAAATAATGAACCTTTAGCAAAAATAGAAAAAGATGATGTTGTAATTGCTTTCAATTTTCGTACAGATAGATGTAGAGAAATAACACAAGCCTTGAGTCAGCAAGACTTTGAAGAGCAAGACATGAAAAAATTAGATGTATATTATGTTACAATGACTAATTACAATAAGAATTTTAAGAATGTCAAAGTCATCTTTGATGATATAAATTTGAATAATACGCTAGGAGAAGTTTTGGAGAGCAATAATAAAACTCAACTTCGTGCAGCCGAAACTGAAAAATACCCTCACGTTACTTTCTTTTTTTCAGGAGGAAGAGAAAAGCAATTTGAAGGTGAAAACAGAATCATGTGTGCGTCTCCAAAAGTAGCTACCTACGATTTGAAGCCTGAAATGAGTGCTTTTGAACTAAAAGATAAAGTCATACAAGATTTAAATCAAAACAAACCTGATTTTGTGTGTCTAAATTTTGCCAATCCTGATATGGTCGGACATACAGGAGTTTTTGAGGCTGCCGTAAAAGCCTGTGAAACGGTAGACAGTTGTGCAAAAGAAGTTTCTCAAGCAGCTTTAAAAAATGGCTATCAAGTTATCATTATTGCAGACCACGGAAATGCAGATAAAATGAAAAATGAAGATGGAACGCCAAATACAGCACATACCACAAACGAAGTTCCTATGTTTTTGCTTTCAAATGAAGCAATAAAGAATAATTATTCTCTCAAAGATGGCAAACTAGGAGACATTGCCCCTACTATTTTGAGTTTGATGAATATAGAAATTCCAAAAGAAATGACAGGTGAAATTATTACAGAAAGTAGTTTGGAGCGTGTTTAATAGTTTAAGAACGTTTATTTTTGAATGTTGATTTTGTTTCAGCTTAGAAAATAAAAAACATTTTTTTTAATGTAAAAAACACGCAATAGATTCATTTATTTTATTGCGTGTTTTTTATAAATAATTTGAAAGCTAATCTCTGAATCGTGTTTTATTGACAATTTATACATTCCTCAACAGTTGTAGCATGAGGAGTACGGTCTATTTTTCCCCATATTACACGTTCCCAAACACGCTCATGGAAATAATAAAGAGATAATTTAGTAATTACCTCAAAGGCTGCGATTTGTGAAGCTGCAAAAGGAGTTCCTGTAAAAAAGAAGGCAATCATAAAGGTATCTATTGTTCCAAAGATTCTCCAACTAACACCTTTTAAAAAACTTTTACCATGAGAAAGCAAACGATTATCACTCTCTTTGATACGATTCCAAGCTCTTTCATGTAAAAAGTAGAGAATGGTTTTGGTAAAAACTTCTCCTAAACCAATTTTTAGGGCATCTCCAAAATGACCTGTAATGAGCCATGACAATAAAATAGTATCTATGGTTGCAAATACTCGCCAACTGATTCCTTTTACAATGCTTCTATATATAGTTTCTTTCACAATTTTTATTTTTTTACTTTTGGATGATTTTTGAAATGATTTACTTAAATAAAGTTATCTTTTAATAGATTTGTTTAACTAAATAAAATCCTACAAACTATTCTTAAAAGATAATAGTAAAGCTATCAATTTATTTACATAACGAGTTCTTTTTGATAGTGTTTCGTTTGCACGTTGTTTTATTTGACTTAATTCTGTTTTTAAGGAATTTAATTCTATAAATTCCTTAAAAAATTATTTAAAATTAGCGTATTTTTATCTAATACACTTATTTTTTCGTTAGATTATTTATTTACTTACTAATTGTATTGAGCAATTCACATCAAAATTTATATAAAATGGTCATTTCAGTTTCTTTAGCTATTTTAGTAGTTACAATTATTATTAGTGTTTTGGGATTTAATAATCCAGAACTACAAGCCAAGTTATTACATAATCCTTTTTTGGCTAATAAAAATAAGGAATACTACCGTCTTCTTTCATCAGGGTTTATTCATAATGGACTATCACATTTGGGATTTAATATGCTAACTTTTTTCTTTTTTGGAGGAGTGGTAGAAAAGGTATATAGAAATAATTATGGAGACATTTTGGGTTCAGCTATTTTTTTAGGAGTTTATTTGATTGCCATTATTCTTTCTGATTTACCTTCGTTTTTTAAATACAAAGATATGCCTGCTTATAGTTCACTAGGTGCATCAGGGGGAGTTTCAGCGATTGTTTTTGCTTCTATTTTGTTTCAACCTACAAGTGATTTATATCTATTATTAATTCCGATTCCAATTCCTGCATTTATTTTGGGTACTCTGTATGTGATTTATTCTTATTATCAAAGCAAAAACTCATCTGATAATATCAATCATTCGGCTCACTTATACGGAGCTGTAACTGGCTTTGTGATTAGTGCAATACTTATTCCTAGTGCAGTTTCTGATTTTTTTGTTCAACTTTCTCATTATCGTTTACCTTTTTAGTTTAAAAAAGGTAATTTTTTTCTAGCTTTATTCAACATAAAAAGCAAAATGTAGTTGTATGATTATGTTTTGCTTTTTTTAGGTAAATTTGCATCTTCTAATCCAAATTTCAGGAATATCATTTTTTAAACTCTATTTTTTTTATCTTTTATGGAAAATAATCTCCAATTTACCAAACTTCCTTTCTCTGTCAAGACAGCGTTTTACATTGTCGCCTTTTTGGTGCTTTTTGTTTTTGCAATAATAGAAGCTAAAGGTCTTTTAATTCCTTTTACTTATTCGGTATTAATTTCTTTTATTCTTTATCCGATGTGTAAATTTTTTGAAAAGAAAGGCATACCTCGTATTCTGAGTATTCTCATTTGTTTTTTTATTGTTATATTGGGCTTGTTTGGTCTGTTTTATTTTTTCTCTACTCAAGTAGTCAGTATTGTGCGTGAGTTTGAAGATTTTAGAGGAAAATTATTAGGATTGGTACATCAAGGAATTGAACAGTATAACAAAATTGTTCCCAACTCAAAACTAGATGATGAGAGTTTACTCAAAAAAGCACAAACTTGGCTTACAGAAAGCTCATTGCTTTCAGGTACTCTCAATCAGACAAGTAACTTTTTTTCAGGATTAATACTTGTTCCAATTTATGTTTTTCTTTTGTTACTTTATCGTACAGGAATAAGGAAAGTATTGTTGCGTTTTGTGCATACAGATTATCGTGTTGCTTTTACTCATCTGTTAGCAGACGTACAACAAGTAGGACAAAAATATATTGGGGGACTCATAACAATTATTTTTATTATTGGTCTTTTAGATAGTATTGCACTTTGGATTATTGGTGTTGATTCTCCTTTCTTTTTTGGCTTTTTGGCTGCTTGTTTGGCTATCATTCCTTATGTAGGAACAGGAGTTGGTGCGCTTTTACCTGCTTTGTATGCCCTCATGAATCATAGTCCAACAATGGCATTATATGTTTTGATTGCTTTTTGGGCTGTTCAGTTTGTAGAAGGAAATTTTCTTACTCCAAAAATTATTGGTGGAGAAGTAAGTTTGAATCCCTTAGCTGCCATTTTATCTTTGGTGACTGGTGGATTTGTATGGGGAGTCTCTGGAATGGTTTTGTTTATCCCTCTAGCTGCAATATTGAAGATTGTGTGTCAGAACTATAAAGAATTAGAACCTATCTCTGGACTTATGGGGGATGAAATTACGCAAGGAGATGAAATTATAAAAGGAAAAGAGCATACTCCTAGAAAGCCTTTTTGGAAAAAACTATTCAAATAATAGAAGTTGTTTAAGAATGTTTTTTTCTAGTTCTGGCAAATATTAAAGTAAAGGCTAAATAGTGTAAACTTTGCCACGTATGAATTTTAGTTTCGTACCTCATAATTAAGGCTTTGAAAGCATCTAACCACGCATTAGTTCTTTCAATAACGAATCTCAATTCATACATTTCTTCATCTTTAAATGGTTGATTATCAAGGTCTTTTTTATTTCTTTTATTAAAATCTATATTATCTACAATATCTAAATGATTACAAAAAGAACGAAAGGCTTGTGTATCAAAGGCTGCATCAGCATTGAGAAAAATTCCTCCTTCTCTAATTTGAGAAGCATTCAAATCATCTATCATAGATTGCATATTTTTTTCAAGTTCAAAAGCATCGTGATGATTGCCTGCTCTTGGAACAGACATCGCTACTGGAATACCATTTTTATCCGTTAGAAAAAGTGCATTGGTTGTTTTTCCTGCTTTTCTTTTGGAATATCCAATACCTTCTCCTCCTCGTTTAGCTGAAGTGTGGCTGCCGTCTAGCTGACAAATAGAAAAATCTAATTCTCCACGATAATCTTCTAAATACTTGATCCATAATTTCTTCCAACTTCCTAATTTTGACCATTTATTATAATGGTAATATACTGTATTCCAGATAATTGATAAGTTTCCGAAAAATTGTTTCATAGGAAGTTCTCGCCATTGACTCCCTGATTTTAAGCGATACACAATGGCTTGGATAATACGCCAAAGAGCTACTTTTATACGACGACCTTTTGTAAATTGATGTAAATAAGGTAAAATATTTTCGGTTATAAATTTTTTTGATAAGTTTACGTACATAGAGGGAAAAATAGTTAGATTGAAAATGTGATGATTTACAAGTATAACTATTTTGACCTCTTTTTAAAAAAATAAATCACCATTCTTAAACAAGTTCATAGTCAGGATTTTTGATAAATCATTTTTATTTTTTAGAAGTTGTTTAAGAATAGGTTACTGTACCCTACTTTTTTTTGATTTGATATTCAAGTTGCAGCGTAACGAAATATTTGTAAAAAAAAGTAAAATTATAAAGTTATAAAAGTTGCAGCGCAACGCAATATTGATATTTTTTTCTGAATATTATAAATTATATAATGTTGCGCTGCAACTAAAAAACACTTTTAAAAAAAGTAGGGTACAATAAGAATAGGTTTTGTAAGTGTATTTGTTGGTGTCACTACGCTAAAAAACACCAATCAAAGGCTGTGTACTTTTCCATAAAATAGGATTTGCAAACTCTACTTTGTGGAAAAGTAAAACTTCTATTCCTGTTTTGTAGCAGACAGAACATAATTTTTCTATTCTTAAACAACTTCATAGAGTATATGGGTTGCCCCTAAAAACAAAGATTTTAAAGAACATGCTCTGTATAAGTTTGATAACTATTGACAAACAATTATCTTTGTAAATAAATCTAAAATACATCCACCCAACTCCCACTTTATTTATCGGAAAAATATCTACAAAATTAAATTTTAACCTTCCAAATCGATTCAATTCGATAAAAAAATCTATTTTTCCTTATTTTTGTAGTTATGAACAAAACGATAATAACACTTTTCCTGCTTATTTTTATAGGTACAGGAATATATACTCAAGCTGTTGCCCAAATTTTGATTTTTCCTATTCAAACTCAAAACAGCTCTCAAAAACTCAAAGACACTAAAAAAACGAACTCTTTATCTCCTCGTCTGAACAAAATTCAACGTATAGAAGAAGACACAATTGTGCTTACATTACCTTTCTTTGAAGATTTTTCCACTACTTTAGTAGGTATGGCTGATTCGGCTAAATGGATAAAAGGGAGTGGCGTTTTTATCAATAACGGAATTCCATTGAATCCACCAACAAAAAATGTGGCTACTTTTGATGGTGTAGCAGCAAATGGAAAGCCTTATGACCAACTTTTTCCAACTCGTCAGGGTTTGGGAGACACACTTACTTCTCAACGTTTTGATTTGACCTTAGTCGATCCAAGTGAAGAACTTTTCTTTTCTTTTATGGTACAGGCTCGTGGAAATGGAGAAACACCTGATACAACAGACTTTTTGAAAGTAGAGTTTTTGGATGATGAAGGAAACTGGGAGCAACAATGGGAAAAAAGAGGAGGCAGAATTGATACCAAACGCTTCGAACATATTATCTTCAAAATAGAAGACGAAAAGTTTTTTCATGATAGTTTGCAGTTTCGTTTTACTTCTTACAATCGTCTCTCAGGAGCATTTGATGTTTGGAATGTAGATTATATTTATTTTAATACAAATAGAAATCCGACTGATACTGTCTTCTTAGATGTAGCCACAAGCCAATCTCCTACTCATTTTATCAAACCTTATTCGGCTGTTCCTTATGATCATTTTTGGAGTGATACAACACAATTTTTAACAGATTCTATTTTTTCTACTGTAAATAATTTAGATCAAACATTCAATGTAATTTCTTATTTGTGTGAAGTCAGAAACGAAGAAACAAAAGATATTTTAGGTTATTGGTATGGTTTGGATGATGAGAGAGCTTCTTCTTCTACATTAATTGAAGGTTTTGAGAGAAACAAAAAAATTGTAGCTATTCCCTATGCCAATCTATTACCACAAGGACAGGATTCGATGACCATTACGCATCAGTTTCAAGTAAATACAAGAGAACCAGATGAGAATTTTGGAGGAGTTTATACTAGAAGCAATGATACAATTAGCCAAACTTCTGTATTTAAAGATTATTATGCTTACGATGACGGAACAGCAGAATATGCAGCAGGAATTAATCAAAAATTTGGGCAACTTGCCTATCAGTATTATGTCTCACAACCTGATGTGCTGACTCATATAGATGTTTATTTTGCAAGAATTGGAGCAAGTGTAGAAAATCAAACTTTTAATATTAAAGTTTGGAAAAAAATTGATTTTTCAAAAACTGAAATCAAAGATTCTGTAATGCTTACTCAAAATACCATTCTTAGATATTCTGATAACATAAATGAATTTAAACGCATTGCTCTTTCTCGCTCTATTGATGTTTCAGATACTATTTATATAGGAATTCAACAATTAGGTGAAAATATGTTGCCTATCGGATTGGATTTGCAGACAGATTCTAAAAGCAAAATGTTTTTTAATGTTCGAAATTATTGGGAGCAAAACGAATTTGTTGACGGAAGTCTGATGTTGCGTCCTGTTTTTTCAAAAGAAGATGTGGTTACAGCAATTGAAGATGTTACAGAAAATAATGGATATGAGCTGTGGCAACAAAATTTAGTGTTATATCCTAATCCTGCACAAGATAAAATAAATTTGAATGGCAAAGTTGAGACTGTTCAAATTATAGATTTAACGGGAAAAGTTTTAGGGGAGTATTCATTAAATCCATATTCTTCTTTTGCTACTGATAAAGAAATAAAACTTCCTGCTTTTATGAAAAATGGAATGTATTTAGTTAGATGTCAGTACAAAAATTTTACTACTGTTAAGAAGTTAGTTATTCAGAAGTAATTTTTAAGCTCTTGTTAGTTCTTCATTTCAAACTTTGACAGTCCTTTCAGAAGGCTGTCAATAGTTGAAAAATACACTACCTCATTATTAAAAAATGGTTTCAGTCATTTGTTTATGCTATAATCACGCAGAGTTTATTGAAGAGGCTTTGTATTCTATCTTTAATCAGACCTATAAAAATTGGGAATTGATTATCGTAAATGATGCCAGTACGGATAACAGCAAAGAAATTATAGATAAAATTGTAAAAAATAATCCTCTTCAAAATCTTCAAACTATTCATTTAGAACATAATAAAGGAAACTGTGCAGCTTTTAATGAAGGTTTTAGAATTTCGAAAGGAAAGTATATCATAGATTTGGCAGCCGATGACAAATTTGAAATTGATAAACTAGAGAAACAAGTCAAGATTTTAGAAAGTGCTGATAATCAGACAGGAGTTTGTTTTACAAATGCTACCCTAATAAATGAAGAAGTTGATGAAAAAAGCAACAAACTAGGAAACTATTATTTTGATTGGTACAAAAAACTACCAAAAGATGGTTTTATTTTTAAAGAACTAATCAGAGCAGGAGGAATGATTTGTTCGCCTACAATGCTAATTAAAAGAGAGGTTTTGGAAGAATTAGGAGGTTATGATGAATCACTTTCGTATGAAGATTATGACTTTTGGGTGCGAAGTAGTAGAAAGTGGAAATATATTTTCCTTAATGAAAATCTGACTTTTTATAGAAAGACAAATCATTCTCATTCCTCTACATTTAAGAAAAAAAATAACCCTCATCTTTATTCTACTTTTAAAGTCTGTCAAAAAGGATTTTATTTGTGTCGAAATAAAGAAGAATATAAATCACTCTCTATTTCTGTACTATATCATTTCAAAGAATCATTAAAATATAAGAACTATAAAGCTGCAAAGGGATTTTTTTGGTTATTAAGTAAGTTGATTTTGAAATTATTATAATTTGATAAATCAATTTTTACTGTATCTGACCAATCTGTAAGTATTTTTATTAAATTATTGAGCATATCTTCATTTAGATTCATTGAAAAGAACAATACTTCTTCTTTGAATGAAATCTGTAATTGATAATTATTCTCCTCTTTTGGAATCAGTTTAATTTCTTCAATTTTATGTTTTTCCAAAATTACTTTTTGTTCTTTATAGGGCATAAATACAATGATTTGGTCTTGTTCTATGCTTATGATTGGTTTTTTTAGCTTATCTATCATCTTCAAACCTTCACTTAAAAACATTCCAATAAGCATAATTCCTGTTATAAATAAAAAGAGTATTAGATAGGAATGAGTGATAATGGAAATTAGATAAATCAAAAGAGAAAATAATAATAATGAGCTTATAAATATGCCTAAGCGTGCAACTGAATGTTTAGGTTTCTCTTTAAACTCTTTCATGTCCAAACTAGAAACTTCCCATGGCAATGTTTTGAGTTGTAATTCAAATTGTTTCCAATCTGAAAGGTTAATCAAATGGGTTTTGAAATAGTGTTCTTTATGCTTTGAAGTGAGTATTTTTTCCAAAATTAAATTGTTTTAGTTAAATTTTTGTTATTTACATTCAAAGTTTAAAAAATTAGGGCAAAAGCAAATTCGGATTTTCTTCTTCTTCATCCAAGGAAGCATACAAATAGCTATAATCTCTCATTCCACTTACTGCAAATTTTACTTTTGTCAAATCAATTTTTATAGTATTTGACCAATCATAAAGTGTTTCTATCAAAGTTTCAAACTTTAAATGATTTAGATTCATGGAGAAAAACATAGTTCCTGTTTTGTATGAAACACGTAATTTGTAATTATTGTCTTCTTTCGGAATAAGCTCAATTTCTTCGATTTTGTGTTTTGCTAGAGTTACTTTTTGCTCTTTATAAGGCATAAAAACAATAATTTGCTCTTTTTCTATGCTTAGGGTTGGATTACTTTTATCAACTACGAAACGAGCATCTTCTAAAATCCTTTTTGACCAACCTGCAAGTATTGCTATAAATGATAAAATACCAATCGGAATAGATATAAAAAATAGATGACTAGAAATTAGATTGAATAAAAAAGCAAATAACCACACCAAAGAGAGTAAAAATGAAACTGCAATGAATTTCCTTAAAGTAAATCCTTTATTACTCTTTTCCTCTCTTTTATACTCCTGCATATCCAAACTAGAAAGCACCCAAGGCAAAGTTTTGAGTTGAGTATCAAACTGTTTCCAATCTGAAATGCTGTGCAAATAGGCTTTAAAATACTGTTTTTTTGATTTTAAATTGAGCGTTTTCTTTACTGGAAAAGTGACTAAAGTTCTGTTCTGATTACAATGTTTTTCGTTTAGATATTCCCACGAGCTTTTTAAAAAAGCCGATTTACATTCCTTGCAAAAAACGATTTCATCGCCTTCTACAATCAAATCACCTGTAATTGGATCTTGTCGACTTTCATTCAAAAAATCTGAATGAGAGGTAGAATTTACTTTATATGTATTCAATTAAACAAATAATTTTACTTGAGGAGAAAATAACTGTGATAGTACAAAGTATAGAATAAATATAAGCTATTTTTAACGAAATATGCCTAACACCTCAAAGGTGACTTGACAGTTTAAATTTCCACTTTCTAATTCTTTTTTAGATATGTTTTATTTTGCTCAGTTACTTAATTCGTAATTGAACTTTTAATAAATCAAAATCATTGACCAATATTTATCTTTTCTTGCAGCACCAATTCGTTTTACTCGTGCATCCATTAAGCGTTTGCATTGTGGAGGTGTGAGCTTCCAACCACGAAAAGCCTGTTCGATTTCTGTAAAACTATACGACATGTTTTCATACGCTTTTTCTGTTTTTATTCCTACTTCTGAGAGTCGTTGAACGGTATTTTTTCCACCAATATCAGTTGTCATTCCTTTTGTTTTCCAAAGGTTTACTACTAATTCTTTTGTTGCATAAGCTACTGTATCGCTCCAAGCAACCTCTGGCACAGGAGGAAAATAACCACCTCCACAATGACAACCCTTAGTTCTGAGTTCGTTAGTGAGTTCTAAAAAGCGTTGTGCAAAAACGCCATCTACTTTTTGTTCGTCTTCTATGCGTTCATCTGTTGTAGACTCATCAATTATTTCTGGAATGGGATTGTTGGTTACACCTTCTTGTTTCTGAAAATCTGTGATATTAGTTATCATATCTTGCTGTGAACCCAAATCTTTACTATCAAAAGTTTTCATTTGTACATCAAGACAGTTGAAGTGATTGGTCTTTAGTTCTGCCCCAATCCCCTCAATAAAATCAGCTACTTTTACATTATTTGGAAGTCTTTGAAAATGAACTTCACAGGTAAAAACATCATTGTCATGTGTGATAAGTTGAACAGGATTTTTAGTATTGAGTATAGGAATTTCTACTTTTCCGTTGCGAGCAATATTTTTTATTTCTATCATTTTGAAAACCTCTGCTGGATTTTCATCATTTTTTAGAAACCATGCTAAATCTTCCCCAGGACCATAGTAGGTTGCTGTGCCTTGTTCATAATGTGAAACATAACGAAAATGAAAAATAGTACGGTCTTTTGTATAATCAATTTTATCTAAAATATAATTTTTTTGCCATTTTTTATAGACGGGTTTGTAATCTACAAAAGGTTTGTCTGAAACTGAATTTTCAGTATTGGCTTGATTTGCATTTTGAGCAAGAGAGTCATTTGTGATAAAAATAGTTATAAATAAGGATAGAATATAAATCCACAAAATTTTGATATGACTTTTCATAATTTTCTTGTTCTTTTTATATAGAATAGGTAGATATTTTATTTGTCAGTCATCAGTAAGACACCAACAACAGCAAAATAATAGGTGTAATTTTTTAGTTTAGTACAATTCAAGATTTTATCTATAAACGCAGTTTTTTTAAGTTACGTTGCTTATAGTATTTAAGATTTTAAAAATAGAATTGTTACTAATTTGATAAAAAAGGATTCAAAAATAAAGCGAGCTTTTAGATTTTACTTCAAAATAAATATAAAACAGCTTATTAATTACTAATTAGGTCTCATTTTTTAATTATTTAAACGTTCAATTTTATGAATCTTAAACGAGAAAAAGCTACTGTTAATGCTAGTTCGATGGCAGATATTGCCTTTTTATTACTTATCTTTTTTTTAGTCAGTACACGAATAGCATCTGAAAAAGGATTTGCAATGTCTTTACCACCAAAACAAGAACAAAAAGTAGAGCCTACACCAGCTTTAGATAGAGATGTTTTGAGAGTTAGTATCAATTCTGAAAACAAAATTTTGATTGAGTCTGATAGAAATGCAACAATTTCTGAGATAAAAAAACTTGTCAAAACGCATTTGATGAATTATGGAAAAGAGGACAATTATTCACAAAATCCACAAAAGGCAGTTGTCGTTTTGAGTAGCCAACGACAAACTGATTATAATTTTTATATTGAAGTTTTAGATCAAATCAAAGCAGGATATAATGATTCGAAGGCAGATTTTTTGACTAAAAAAATGGGTGTGAAATATAATGCAATAGAAATTATAGATTTTGCACAGCAAAAAACATTAGAAGAAAAAGAAATGTATCAGCTCTTGCAAAAAGAGTTTCCAGTCAATATTTTGGAACAAAATAATTCTAATTAAACAAAAAAACCTATAAGGTTTCTAAAAATCTTATAGGTTTAGGTTTGATAAAAATTAGTCATCATCTTCTTCTGTACTATTTTCTTTTTTGTACTCTATTTCTGTTAGTAAAAAAGGCTGACCATCAGTTTTATACCAGTCCATTTCTTCTATATATTTTTTTCCGTTTCGTGTTACTTCAAAAGTAAACTCTACTTTGTGTCCACTATTAGTACCTTCTACCTTTTCATATTTAGAGGCTTGTAGAGCATATTTTTCTACTTGTCCGTTTGTTTCTGCCTCTTTTTTAAGCATTTCTAACCAAGTAGTTTCTGAAAAATTGGTGTACATATTCTGTTCTACCATTACAGTAGTGTTTTCGTACAAACCATTTTTTAATGCTTCATAAAAAGAAATAGCTTGCTCAGTTGCTTCTGCTTTTTCAGCATATTCCAAATTTTCTTGTTCTGTATTTGCTTCTGCATTTACAGCTTGCTGAATTTCTGTATTTGAGTCAGCTTCTGTTGTGCTTTCTGTATTGTTTGGAGTTCCACACGCATAAAATGCACATAAGATTCCTGCAATAAGTAGTTTTGAAGATAATTGCTTTATCATTTTTTTGAAATTTTGATAACAAATTTATTTTAAAAGTGAAATTTAAGTATAAAATCAGAGTTTTTAACAAAAATGGATTTGTTTTAGTGTATTTTTGAGTAAAATTTAAAATTTGTATAAAGAAAAATATAGTATGGGAAGATTATTAGCCATTGATTACGGACAAAAAAGAGTAGGTTTAGCCGTTACAGATTCTGAAAAAATAATTGCGACAGCTTTAGAAACTGTTGCCGAAAAAGAAGTTTTGGAGTATCTTAAAAATTATATAGAAACCGAACCTGTAGAAGTTTTTGTATTAGGAATGCCTAAAAAATTAGATAATTCACCTTCTAGTAATGCAGCAGCCGTAGTAAAATTTCAAAAAAAACTAGAAACTCTTTTCCCAGATATTCCGATTGCATTGGAAGATGAGCGTTTTACTTCTTCGCTTGCCTTAGATGCCATGATTAGTGGTGGAATGAGCAAGAAAAACCGTCGTAATAAATCTAATGTAGACAAAATAAGTGCTGTTTTGATTTTACAAACCTATATGGAAAGAAAAAGTAATCAATAAAAGTAAAAAATCCTCTCCATTAGAATTAATCTAACAGAGAGGATTTTAACTGACAGAAAAATATAGATTCTATAAATTATCTTCTACAAATTTTGTCATCATATTATATAAGTGAATTCGTGTCATTCCACCATAAATTCCGTGATTTCTATCTGGATAATAGAACATTTCAAAAGGGCGATTTGCATTTACAAGAGCATTTTGAAGAGCAATAGCATTCTGAACATGCACATTATCATCACCTGTTCCATGAACCAAAAGAAACTCTCCTTTTAGTTTTGCAGCGTGTGTAATTGGCGAAAAATCATCATAACCACTAGGATTATCTTGTGGACGTTGCAAGAAACGTTCTGTATAAATTGTATCATAATATCTCCACGAAGTAACAGGAGCAACAGCAATTCCAGCTTTAAAATAATCAGCTCCAAGTGTCATTAAAAGCGAAGACATATAACCACCATAACTCCAGCCCCAAATACCAATTCTGTCTTTATCTACATAAGGCAAATCACCAAGAAATTTTGCTCCGTCAATTTGATCTTCTACTTCTAGCTTTCCAAGGTTTTTATAAGTTGCCTTTTTGAATGCTTCGCCACGTCCTTGTGTACCACGATTATCTACAGTAACTACAATATAGCCTTTTTGAGTTAGCATTCCGTGCCAAAGGTCGTTTGTTCCACCTGCCCAAGAATCAGTTACAAGTTGAGAACCTGGTCCTCCATAGACGTGCATCAAAACAGGATATTTTTTATTCTTATCAAAATCTACTGGCTTAAAAATTTGATAATTCAGGGTTTCACCATTTCTATTTTTAAAAGAAGAAATCTCTTTTTGAGGCAAGTCATTTTCTTTGAATGTTTGAATAAGTCCATCGTTATCTTGAATTTTGCTCAATAACAGATTTCCTTTTGTTTGATACAAACGATAATTGACAGGCATTTCTGTACTTTCATGGGTAAGGATATAGAAAGCAAAATCTTTACTCATATCAACAGAGTTTGTTCCGTGTCTGTCTGTTAGTTTACGAGTTTTTTTACCTTTCAAATCTACCATGTACAAATGACGCTCTAAAGGAGAATCTTGTGTAGAAATATAATACAACATTGGTACTTTTAATCCTTTTTCTTCTACTCCTAAAAGCTCAATGACTTCCCAATCTCCATTTGTAATTTGACTGACTTGCTTTCCATCCATTGTATAAAGATACAAATGCTTGTATCCTGTACGCTCACTAGAAACAATAAAATGCTTACCATCTTCAAGATAAATCAAATCTTGAGTATATTCAAAATCAACGTAACCATCTTTATCTTCATCAGAATAAACTACTTTAGTTTTACCTGTTTTTATATCAGCATGAATAAGGTCAATTTTGTTTTGCAGACGGTTCATTCTACGAATTGCCAAAATATCAGCATCATTTGTAAACTGCAAACGAGGAACATAAATATCTTTTTCTTCTCCTAAATCAATTTCTTTTTTTTCTTTAGAATCCAAGTTATAAACAAAAACTTTGAGTGTAGAATTATCTGCACCTGCTTTTGGATACTTGAATTTGTAATCAATAGGATATAATTGAGATTTATCAGCCCAATATTGCATATTATATTCCATTACTTTGCTCTCATCAAACTGAACAAAAGCCAAATTTTTTCCATCAGGTGACCAATCAAAGGCTTTTGTAAGGCTAAATTCTTCTTCATAAACCCAATCTCCTGCACCATTTATGATTTTATTGAAAAGTCCATCATCTGTAATCTGAACTTCTGTCATGTCTGATAAAATTGTATAGAAGAGGTTATTATCTCTAAAAAAAGCTACTTTTGAGCCATCAGGAGAAAAAGTAGAGTATGCAGAACGACCTTTCTCTGATAATTTCTTTACTGATTTATCTTTTGTGTCAACTACATAATATTCAGCTACATACGAACGACGATAAATAGACTGACGGTTCGTTTGAATCAAAATTTTGTCCTCTTTATCTGAAAAAGAATATTCTGCAATGGTAATTTTTGGGTCGGAAGCATCACCATCAAAAATAGTTTCGACAGCTTCATTGGTTTTTATATCATAACGAACAATAGAATTACCATCCATACGAGTATAAAACTGACCATTGTTTGTCCAATCTACGCCTTGTAGATTTTTTGCGTAAAGTGTTCCATTCGAATAAATGTCTGTAACACTAATTTTTGTTTTTTTATCATCTTGTGCTATTGCCTCTGAGGACAAATAGACACTAGAGAAAGCAAAAATCCCTAAAAAGAGGGATAAAAAGTAATTTTTCTTTAACATAGTAGAGATTATAATTGATTTTGGATATAAACTATCAAGTTCGCAAATTTTGACTAATTATTCAAAATATGCAATTAATTGAAGTAAAAAAGCCTTTCTTTTTCTCAACTATAAGAAAAAATAACATATAGAATTTTAACTATTTTTTGTTGAAAAAAAAATATGAAAATGGAATGATTTCTCAAAAAAAATACTTATATTAATAGACCATTAAAGTAGTATTTTGCTTTAACTCGGAACTTAGCCATTAGGAAAAATAATTTCTTTATCCTTTACTCTAAAATCACACAACCATGAGACATTTCCCATTTTCTTATCAAACAATTCGTTCTGCTGTTTATAATTTAGCAGAAAAAACTCTTGAAATTGAGTTTAAAGACGGTTCTTCTAAACGTCTTCGTGATATTACACCACAGATTTATACACATTTGATGAATCGTTCGCTTTGTGAAAAGTTGCTTTCAAAGTTTAGCAAAGAATTAAGCGCAGAATAATATACTATTAATTTTGATTGATAATTTTAAAAACAGAAAAGTCTTTATTAGAAATAATCTAGTAAAGACTTTTTTTATTTGACCTTCTTTTTTATACAGCAATTAAGACAAGATAAATAATCATAAAATGTAAAATTTACTTACTTTTTTGTATTTTCGAAAATGCAATAGCTAACAAATGTCTGTTTGTTAGTCAATTCAGAATAAATAAAGTAAAAATATAGATTTATGCACACTCATATAATACAAAATCCTAGACATAAGGCATTTCTTGATGAAAATAGAAGTGACCCAATTACTGGCGACGATATAAAAGAAGGCGATGAAATTGTGTTTTGTGCTGTTTGTAAATCTGCTTTTTTAAAAGATACGTGGCTTTATTTAGCTAAGACACATTGCAATCAAAGCGAAACATTAGGAAAATTTCCTTCAAGTGAAAAACTAGAAATTAGTGGAGTTACTCGTCCTCCTTTGTATGTGATTCAATGTAATGACAAAATTTCTAGTTCTTATACGAATGAGTTTTCAAATGAAACAGATAATCATTTTATGAATCAGCCAGTAGTTGTTGATGAGCGTTCATTTTATCAAAAAAACACTTTTTCTATTTGGGTAATTTGTATTTCTGCTGTTTTGATTCTTCTGACAATGATTAAAGGAGTTGCACCACTTTCAATAGGAATTACATTTGTGGCAATTATGACCATAGGAATAAAATCCATGTTTTTTAAAGACAAAAAACTATTTGCTCCCTCTAAAAAGAAAAAAGAAATTGAAAGTATAGAAATTCATTCAAAACATATTTCAATTCGATTCAAGGATACAAAAAAAGACGTTAGGATTATTTTGAAGTCTATTTTGGCAATTAATTTAATTTATTCTAGTAGCTCGTATAGTTTACAAGTTGTGAAGAAAGGAAATAAAATCTATGATTTTTCAACTTCACTAAATACTGTTACACAAATTAATCAACTGCTTCATAGTTTGGTTCAGTTTGATGAAAAAGTCAATATTTTTGTTAGAAATCTGCCTTATAACGACCGTGTAAAACTACGAAAGTGGGAAACAGAAAATGAAAACGTACTTTTGTATTGATGAATAAACGACAAGTTAAAACCCTATTCAATTTATAATTCGGACAATTTTTTTTAATTGAACAGAGTTTTAACTCTGTTTATACTTAACTTATCTATTTTTATGATTTGATTTGTCTTACTTGTTTTCTTCGTTCTATTTCTTTCTGTATCAATAAATATTCTCTACTGGTTTGTCCTGCAATGGCTGTATTTTCGTCAGCTCTTCGCATTAAGTAGGGCATAACATCTTTTACTGCACCATAAGGAACATATTTTGCTACATTATATCCTGCTGCTGCCAAATTATTTGACATATTATCACTCATTCCATAAAGTTGTGCAAAGTAAAAACTAGGGTCATTTTTTTCAATATTGTGAGAATCCATCAAAACAACAAGTGAATAACAACTCAGTTCATTATGAGTTCCTGCACAAAGAGCCATACGATCTCTATTTTCTACACAAAATTCCATTCCTGCATCAAAATCTCTATCTGTACTTAATTTATCGGGTTGGATGGGATCTGGATAGCCTTTTTCTTGTGCTCGTTTGCGTTCTTTTTCCATATATGCACCACGAACAAGTTTTGCTCCTACATAATAATTTCCCTCAACTGCATTGTGATAAGCTGTTTTTAATTTTTCAAGTCTATCAACTGTATACATTTGATAGGTATTATAAATGAGAGCTTCTTCCTTATTGTATTTTTGCATCATTTGATACGTCAAATCGTCTATAGTTTCTTGAAACCAAGTTTCCTCTCCATCTATAAAAAGACGAACATTATTTTGATAAGCTGTTTCACAAATTTCGTTGAGTCGTTTATTCAAATTTTCCCAATTGATTTGCTCTTCATTATTCAAAGGCTCTTTTGCTTGTATTTTTTCCAAAATTTTGGAATGTCCAATACCTGTAATTTTAAAAACACAAAAAGGAATATTTGTGTCTCCTTTTGCTCTTTCTATGGTTCTGATAATTTCATTTTTTGTTTTCTCAAAACCTGTTACAGATTTTTCACCTTCTACTGAATAATCTAGAATTGTCCCAATTCCTGCTTGAGAAAGCTGGATAACGGTTCGTTCGCTGTCTTCAATAGTTTCTCCACCACAAAAATGTTCGAAAAGAGTATTTTTTACAACAGGTTTTACAAACGGCATTTTAATCTTGAAAGCCAATTTTAAGAGAGGCGTTCCCGACCCTACAAGTGTAGGGTTATTCATTGTCCAAAAAAGAAGATTCATCTTTTTTAAATCAAAATCTGAACGAGTAGCAAAAGCTGTTTCTGTGTCATCAAAAGAAACGTGCTGTTTTGCCATCTGAATAATCTCTAAAGCAGACAAATCAGACAAGTTTGTATTAGGTTGTGTATCCATTTTGGTCAGTTCTCAGTGAAGAATTGCTAGTAAGCAGACTAGCAAATCGTCAAATTATTTTTTTATGATATGTAATTTTTAAATTCAAAATTTATCTAGGAAAACTAACTTTTGATTTCCTAAAAAACACTAACTTTTGTTGGTATTTTAGCGAAGTGACACCACTAAATAAATGCACAAAGCCATTAGTTTTGTTACTCTTCAGGTCTGTAAAATAACTCAGAAGTATGATTTTGATTATTTACTATCTATCCTTTACAGTTTATTTCTAACTTCTTCCGAAAATTCTATATTCTTTATATCCTTTCCAAAATTCTAAAGCCATAACTCTTAAAATAGTATAGACAGGAATAGCGAAAATCATTCCCACAGCACCAGCCAAAGCTGCTCCCATAAAAACAACACTAAATATTTCTAAAGGATGTGCTTTTATACTTCTTGAAAAAATGATGGGTTGAAGCAAAAGGTTATCAGAAAGTTGGACTATCAAAAATACAATAATTACTTTGATTGCTAAAATAGAAAATGCAGTATCTTGAGTTTGTTGAAGTTGAGTAGAAAGCGAAACAATAAGACCAAAAGAAGCTCCCAAAATAGGGCCTATATAAGGAATTAGATTGGCAATGGCTGCAAAAATAGCAATTGTAACAGCATATTTTACTTCTGAAACAATAAGTCCAATCGAAACCAAAGTAAAGATAGAGAACATCTGAATTAGCAGTCCGAAAAGGTAATTGGAAAGTAGTTTTTCAATTTTATAAATAGCACTTATCGAAACTTCAAAATAAGCATTTGGAATCAGTGCAATTACATTTCTTCTAAAAAGTCCTTTTTCGTAGAGCAAAAAGAAAGAAATAAAAAGTACTGAAATTGTTCCTATAAAAATATTACTTGTCGTTGAGAGAATCTCATTGATAACATTTCCAATTTTCATTTCTACAAAAAAAGAGAAAAAATAGTCTTGAATTCCATTCATCAAAAAACCTTTTTCTTCTTTTACCCATCTTCTTTCTATTAAAAAATTCTCTATATAATCAATAGGAGAAACAATATTTTCAAAAAGGGAGTTGTAATCTAGAGCTGAAATAAATTCTATTTGCTCAGAAACTAGTGGAATAAAAAGCAGAACAAAAAGAGCAATAATGCCAGCAAAAATAGAAAAGGAAAGCATCACAGCAAAAGCACGAGGCAATTGAATCCCTGCAATCTGAATCTGACTAATATAGTTGGTGGGAGTTTGAAGAACAGCACTAAAAACCATGGCAACTACGAAATATCCTACAATAGTAGAAAAGAACCAACTAAAAATACCTAGAAGAACTAAAATTGGAAGAACTATTAGGTAAAAAATAACTAAGCGTCTTATCATTTTTTGATTGCGTTTTTTTTACAAAAATACAGATTAAATCAACGCTAATTTACTATTAATAAAAAAATCTTTGAAAAAATCAGATACAAAATACTAACTTTTTCTAATTTGAGTGTTTTTTAGCTAATTTGTAGAAAATTATTATGTGCTTAAAGTTTTATTAGTTATGAAAAATAATAAACAACGACCTTTTATTCTATCCCAAAAAACAATTCGGACATTAGCTTTACTTTTTGTGGCTTTACTTACTGCTGGAACAGTTCTTATTTTGGGAGGCTTTGAAGTAAACTGGAAAGATGCATTGGAAGGTCTATTGAAAATGTAAATTAATTTAATGATTTGAGAAAACTAAGACTAGTTATGACTACTTCGGATTGATTTTTGAATTAAAGTATCACTAATTTAAGTCAATTTTTTATTTGTAAAATCCTAATTTTATTTAAATATTTTATAAATTTGACAATTCATTTCTTCCTAATCTATTCCTAGTTTACTACTAAAAAAAACTATTCAATGACATATTCTAATTCTTTACAAAAATTCATACAACAATTGGTTGTCTCTTCTTTTTTAGCCATTTGCTTTTTATTCTCTTTTATAACTCATTCTTATGCACAAGATGAAGCACCAACAGATAGTGTTTTAACAGAAGAAGTAAAAGAAGAAATTGTTTTAGAAGAACACATGGATATTATTTTGGCGATTGATGTTTCTTCATCTATGAAAGTAGAGGACGTAACACCAACCCGACTAGAAGCTGTAAAATCGGCAGCACAACAACTGATGAGTGTACATGCAACAGCACGTTATGGTATTGTGCTTTTTGCTGGAGAATCTATGATTTATGCTCGCTTGGGTGATCAAGAAGTCGATTTGTATCAACTTTTAGAGCAAATTACGACTGATTTGGTAGATGGAACAGGAACAGTACTTGGAGAAGCTCTTGATACTTCAATCAAAGAGTTTGAGCGTGTAGGTTCTACAGATAGAAAAATTATTATCTTTAGTGATGGTGCAACTTCTGAAAGTGACAATATTTTCAAACGTGCTTTACTTTTGGCTAGTAAGCGTGACGTAGAAGTGTATGCAATTGGTGTTGGAGGTGGAGGAGAAGCTGCCATTACTACGCCTGATCAAGAGCATATTACTATCAAAAGTCCTTATAATGATGAGTCTTTGAAGCAAATTAGTATTTTTACAAATGGAAAATATTATCACGCAGAAAGTTTTGAAGAGATGAGTAAGATAGCTGAAGAAATATCTCTTCTTCTTAATTCTAAATAGAGCTAGGATGGACTTCTTGACTGTTTGAAGAAATTTGTCACGAATCAAATTTATTTTTCGTAATTTTGCATTCTTATATTTTAAACCCTAAGGGTCTTTAAAGATTCTTAGGGTTTTGAGTTGAGTACAACAAATAGCAAATTATGAGTGATAATAGATGTAGAGTTATTTTCTCTATGAAAGGAAATAATTTTTTAATTATATTTTTATTTTTGACAAGTTTTATTTTTTCTTGTCAAGAAGCAGAAACAAAAGAAGAAATAACAGGAACTCCTGTGGCACAAGTAGGAGAGAGTTATCTATTTCAAGAAGAAATAACAGAACTTTTACCTCCTAATTATAGCCAAGAAGACAGCACAAATATTGTAAAAAGATATGTTGATAATTGGATAGAAAGAAAACTTTTACTCAAAGAAGCAGAATCTAAAAGTGGCATTGACCAAAAAGAATTAGAAGAACGATTAGAAGATTATAAATATCAACTCTTGGTTCATGCTTACAAACAAAACTATGTCAATGAATATTTGGATACACTTGTTACAGAGCCTCAAATAAGCACATATTATGAAGAAAACAAAGCAAATTTTGAATTGAAACAGCCTATTGTAAAAGCTTATTTTGTAAAAGTAAAATTAAATACACCTCAAACTCAATTAGATGATCTCCGTAAATGGATGCGTTCTGATTTAGAACCTAGCTCAGACGAAACTGAGAAATTAAAATCATATAGCTATGGTTTTGCAGCAAGTTATTTTCTGCAAGACGATAAATGGTTACCTATTTCAGAACTTGTTGCCAATACGCCTTTTGATAGAAATTTATTACTTCAAAAAAATAAATTTGTAGAAAGTGAAGACGCAGCATATTATTATTTCTTAAAGATAAACGATTTCAAAATTCAAGACCAAGTTTCTCCATTAGACTATGTCAAAAGTCAAATTATTAGTGTAATTCTGAACAAAAGAAAAGTAGAGTTACAAAAGGAACTTGAAACAAAAGTAATGGACAGAGCAAAAGAAAATCAGGACTATAAAATTTTTGTGGTAGAATAAAATTATTTTTTTGCTACAAAAACGCCTTGTTTTACGTACTCCCTTTGGTTAAGCCCTCAATGAAACTTTACTTTCATTGAACTTAGGATAAATATTAAAATTTGCTTTTGTTGGTATTTTAGCGTAGCCAAGCCAACAAATACACAATAAAAACTAAACATCAATTCACTAATTTTATATATGAACAATTTCAAAATCAAATTTTCTACTTTTTTACTCTTACTAGGATTTTGTCTGATTTCTACAACTAGTTTTTCACAACAAGTAGCAGACAAAATTATCGTTAAGGTAGATAATTATATCATTCTGAAATCAGAATTAGAACTTTCGTATCAAAACTATTTAAGTTCTCAAGATGGAAAACAAGACCCAAATGCAAAATGCGAAATCTTGCGTCAACTTCTTTTTAATAAAGTAATGTATGCTAAAGCAGAAATAGATTCTGTTATTGTCTTAGATGCACAAGTAGAAAGTGAAGCGTCAAATCGTCTTTCTATGATGGTCGAACGTGCAGGTGGTGATGAGAAAAAACTAGAGGAATATCTAGGCAAATCTTTAGCTGATATAAAAGAAGAGCTTTTAGAACCTATCAAAGAACAGCTAACTATTCAAAAAATGCGCTCTGAAATAACAACAGATGCAAAAGTAACCCCTTCACAGGTTCGCAAATTTTATAAATCTATCCCTCAAGATAGCTTGCCATTTTTGCCAGCAGAATATGAAGTAGCTCAAATGCTAGTTTATGCAAAGGTAAGTAAGCAAGAAAAAGACAGAGTAAGAAAACAGCTTTTAGATATTCGTACACGTATCAAGGCAGGAGAAGATTTTGCAGCTCTAGCTAAAGAATTTTCTGCCGATTTGGGTTCGGCTGCTCAAGGTGGAAACTTAGGCTATAGAGAACGTGGAGAACTTGTTCCTGAATATGAAGCAGCTTCTTTTGCTCTTAAACCAATGGAGATTTCAGAACCAATTGAATCAGAATATGGTTTTCACTTGATTCAGCTTTTAGAAAGACGTGGAAATTTGATTAATACTCGTCATATTCTCATTCGCCCAAAACCGAGTGCTGAAGATATGGTTTATACCAATCATTTTGTTGATAGCCTTCGTAATTTGATTATAAAAGATAGTTTGACATTTGCAAAAGCTGTATTTGAGCATTCAGCTGATAGAAGTTCGAAAAATAATGGTGGACGTATTTTGAGTCAGCAAACAGGAAGTTCGAAGCTAGTAGCCGAAGATTTTGATTATAATACATATTTGATTTTAGATACAATGAAATTAAAATCAGTTAGTCAGCCTTTACCATTTAGAAGTCCTGATGGAAAAGAAGCTGTTCGTCTTTTGTATTTCATAGACAAAACAAAACCTCACCAAGCAAATTTGAATGATGATTATGAAAAAATCTATCAAGCAGCTTTAAATGACGAAAGAGCAAAAATGCTTGACGAGTGGTTCTTTACAGCCATAAAAGAACTTTATATTGATATTGATGAAGATTACAATAAATGTAATCTTATAGAGGGAATTTAATTTTTGAAGTCGTTGGTAGAGACACCGAAAACGGCTAAATTGTAAGTGATAAAAAATGGTTTCAAGTATTTTGCTTGAAACCAGTTTTTTATCCTCGTTGACGGCTGCATTTGAGCCTCAACGACGGTTTACTTTACTATTTCAACCGTCAACAAGGTGTTGCCGTCGTTGAGGATTTCGAATATTACTTTATATCATCACAAACTTTCTGCATTCCTGTTTCAAAATTATTCATACTTATTTTTCTACAAAGAGAATTTTTTAAACGTCCTACTATTTCAGCTAAATTAGTTTCTAGCTTTCTATAACGAGTACGCTTATCTTGCAAATGTTCGATTCCAATATTTTCTTTTCTACATTCGTCAATCTCTTCATCAATTTCTTGTAGTTCTTTTCTAACTACTTTCATACTTTCTCTAACAAACGAATGTCCGAAGAAAGAATCATCTTCATAAACAGCAATAAATTTTTTATCAGCTAATTTTTCTCCTGCAAAAGTAAGCACACTTTCCATCGCTACCCACGCAGAAAGTAAGCTATTTTCTGAAACCAAAGAAAGCGTAATATCATTTTCTCGCACACATTTTTCAATAAATGTTTTTATGTCTTCACCTGATTTCATTGCTTCTGAATCTATGGTAACATCAATTTCTTGTTTTCTCAAAAAGTCTTTTACTCTATTGGCTAATTCCTTGTCTTTGTGATTGTAGGAAATAAAGACAGAGGTTTTCTTTTCTTCCTTCAAACTATCTTTCATTTCCTCTTGTGCTTTTTGAGTTTTTGCATCTAAATCGTTCAATTCTGAATTAGAAGGATTCTCTTCTCTTAATTTTTGGATTTTCTGACGATAATTTTCTAAATCTATTTCCTCTTTTTGTAATTGCTTTTTTAATGCAAATTTTTGATTTCCACTTGCTATTCCTAATTCTTCTTGTAAAAATTCCTTTTTTTCTAAAATTAAATCAATCGCTTTTCTGATTCCTTCAATTTCTTTTTCTGTTCCATAAGCCATAGTTTCAGTAGTTTTTTGAGGTGTAGTTTTATGATTTTGTTCAATAATTGGAACAACTTCTTTAATTTTAGAGCTATTTAAAAATATTTGTAATCCTTGAACTTGCATAGGATTAGGCGCAAATCCCATATTTATTTGATGCAAAATATTCATTTTGATAGTAGAATATTGATTATACGGATTTTCTTCAAAATACAAATTCAAATAATCAAATAATTCTTGAAACTTTCCTGCTTCAACTTGTTTTTTTAGTTGTGTTATTTTTTCTGACATAGGTGTTGGAACTTTACATTGATGAGTATTACAAATCATGTGGGTTTTTAGAAAGAAATTTAAGAAAAATACTCATTTTCTTTTAAAAAAGCCATAAAAAAACGGTTTCAAATTATACTATAACTTGAAACCGTTTTTACTTTATTACTT
Source organism: Bernardetia sp. Wsw4-3y2 (assembly GCF_037126295.1). NCBI lineage: Bacteria > Pseudomonadati > Bacteroidota > Cytophagia > Cytophagales > Bernardetiaceae > Bernardetia > Bernardetia sp. Wsw4-3y2. The sequence goes on from NZ_CP147017.1 coordinate 3,610,808, forward strand.
ATTCAGAATTTACTTATTTACACAAATCAAATAATAATTTTTCTTTCCTCGCTGAACAAGTAAGTATTTATCTTGTAAGAGAGCAAAATTAACTTCCATTACTGGGTCAGCAATTTTGGCTTTATTAATGCTTACTCCTCCTCCTTTTATCATTTTCTTTGCTTCACTTTTTGATGCAAAAATTTCATCTTTCGCAATAGTTGATAAAAGTTCAGTTACATTTTCAGCTTGATGATATTCATCTAAAGAAATATGAATTTGTGGTACATCTTCAAATATTTCTAAAAGTGTTTTTTCATCAGTTTGTTGCAACTTTTTTAGAACATCTTTTGAAAACAAAATTCCTGATGCCTCAACAGCATTTTCATAGGCTTCTTGACCGTGAACTCGTACAGTTACATCTTCAGCAAGAGCTTTTTGAAGAATTCTTTGTCCTTTATCTTTATTATGTTCGATTTCTAGACTTTCAATAGTTTCTTTATCTAAAAGAGTAAAGACACGAATCAAACGAGGTGCAACATCATCATCTGCATTGAGCCAAAACTGGTAAAATTTGTAAGGTGAAGTAAGATTTGGATCAAGCCAAACATTTCCACTTTCAGACTTCCCAAATTTTGTTCCATCTGCTTTTGTAACTAAGGGACAAGTAACTGCAAAGGCATGTTCTCTAGTATCGTCATTATTATCACTTTCGGCATTACTTATTCTTCTGATTAATTCTGTTCCTGAAGTAATATTTCCCCATTGGTCAGAACCTCCCATTTGAAGTTTGACACCATGGTTTTTATACAAATGATAAAAGTCGTAGGCTTGGAGTAATTGGTAAGAAAATTCTGTAAATGAAATTCCTGTTTCAAGGCGTGTTTTGACAGAATCTTTTGCCATCATATAATTGACCGACAAATGCTTTCCGACATCTCTCAAAACCTCTAAAAAGCTAAAGTTTTTAAACCAGTCGTAATTATTTACTAAAACGGCTGCATTTTCTCCTTCAAAATCTAAGAATTTTTGAAGTTGTTCGCCAATACATTTTTCATTATGACGAAGTGTTTTTTCATCTAAAAGATTACGTTCAGCAGATTTTCCTGAAGGGTCGCCTACCATTCCTGTTGCCCCACCAACGAGCGCATAAGGTGTATGTCCTGCACGTTGTAAGTGAACCAAAAGCATTATTGTTGCTAAGTTTCCGATATGCAACGAATCAGCAGTAGGGTCAAAACCAATGTAGCCTGAAATTTTGTTTTCAAGCAAATGTTTTTCTGTGTCTGGGGTGCTGTCTTGTAACATGCCACGCCAGCGAAGTTCTTCTATAAGGTTGGGTATTTGTTTTTCCATAGTACAAAAATAGAAATTCGTTTAATTAAGTTCCTATTTTTTTGAAAAAGAATAAGAAATAATTTTTTGAGTAAACTTTTTTGTGTCTTAAAAACAATTTTCACTTCAGCCTTTGTTGGTGTTTTAGCGTAGCGACACCAACAAATACATGCAAACTAATTTTTAAATAACTTCAATTCTAAAATCAGCTTTTCTTTGGCAATAAAATTGAAAAGTAGATAAATACATCAAAAAAATAATTCAATTATGAGAAAACCATTTTTATTTGTAGTATTTGTGTTTTTTATAGGATTTTTTGGGATTGCTAAAAATTCTTTTGCCCAATGTGACGAGTTCAAAAAATGGATTCCTGAATGGAAAGAGCAAAAATACAGTTCAGCCAATACAGCACAATATGCAGATTACTTGAACGATGAAGAAAAACAGTTTTATTATTTTTTGAATCTGATGCGTCTAAATCCACCACTTTTTGCTGAAACTTTTTTAGACAAATGTACAGATTGGAATAGCACAAACTCACTCGGTTATGTAGTAATGTTTGGAAAAGATACAAAGACATTGGCTAGTGAACTCAAAAGATTGCGTCCACTTCCTGTTATTTCTCCGATGAGAGAAGAATGTATTTTGGCGGCATGTTATAATAAAGAGGAAAAATGTGAAAACTTCCAAGTAAGTGGAACTTCTTCTTCTATGTATTATGAAAATACAGGAATGCGATTGTTGATGTCAATTTTGAAATCTCAGTCCAATAGTCAAGCAAAACAGATTTTACTTTCTAATAAAACAGATTATTTTGGAATTTCTATTCTTCCTACACTAAAAAAAGGTGAAACTTCTGCTCGTTTGACAAAATTTGATAAAAAAGTATTAGAAATAAAAGAAAATCAAAGTGGCGATGAAATTATAGAAGATTACACAGAAAATGTAAATGAATCAAATGAGACTCTAGGAATAAAACCTTACCAAAAAGAGTTTCAAGAAGTAGTCCCAGAATGGAAAAATGCAAAGTATACTATAGCCTACACAGCTCAAAGTACAGATTATCTAACCGAAAATGAAAAGTTAGTTTATTATTATCTCAATTTAGCTCGTCTTAATCCTCCTCTTTTTGCAGAAACTTTTTTGGTGAAATATAAAAAGTGGAACTCGTATGAAAATTTGAGTTTATCAGATTATTATACAGGGTCACTTTACAAAACAATGAAAAACATGAAACCTGTGGGCGTACTTTCTCCTCAAAAAGATTTATTTGAAAGTGCAAGATGTCACGCCATTTCTTCAGGAAAAAAAGGATATGTTGGACATACACGTCTTCCAAACTCGGGTTGCAAATCAAAATTTGCTGGCGAATGTTGCTCGTATGGACAATTTGATGCACTTGAAATTGTAATGCAATTACTCGTCGATTCAGGTGTGCCGAGTTTGGGACATAGAAAAATTTGCTTGAGTGGAAGTTACAAAACATTAGGTGTTTCGGTGCAACCTCACAAAACCTATCGTTTTAATAGTGTTTTAGACTTTGGGAGATAACTAGAGATTAAGGAAAGTTCTAGTTTAAAAAAATTATACTTTTAGTACAAATTGTATTTGTATTCTCTCTAAACTCTTCATTTCTCTGTGGTTCAAGTGTATTTTGCACTCGCTATGTCCCTTTGCATTCTCTGTGTTTAAAATCAGTCGTGATTTTCATAACTCACACCAGCCAAAACCTTCACATCCAAATGATTTTCCTTTGGTGGAATTGGACAAGAGTATTTCTTATTATAAGCACAATACGGATTATAGGCTTTATTAAAATCAATTGTAATTTTATCTAGTTCTTGTCCGTCTGCTGCTTCTCTTTCTGGAATTTTTAAATCAATGTAACGCCCCCCATAATACGATTCTTGTCCGTTGCTCAAATCTGTAAAAGGCAAGAATAAATAATCTTCGTACTCTTCTTGTTGTGTCAAACTTTCACTTTGATAGACATTTAGTGTATGTCTTTTTCCATGCAACTCAAAACTAACTTCTCCAAATTTTTGATAAATTGGTTTCCTATCTGTCGTCGTTTGCATTTCGAAAGGCTTGCCATCAGTTGTTCTAACAAAATCAGCTTCTACTTTATAGCTTTCATCAATTTTGAAAAAAGGTAAGGATTTGAATTTCTTGCGCTTACTTGCTTCTAAAGGTGATTCTTTAGAATCTTTGTAGCTTATATTCATTTCTTCCTGAAACAGTTTTATTTGAGAAACATAACTCATTTCTTTAGAATTATCACTTGTAATTGCAGTTTTGGAACTTTGACAAGATGAAATAATAAATAAAGCCAAGAGTAATGAAGTAAAGGAAGACGAAATTATCTTTTTCATTATAATATTTTTATAGATTTTAGTGAAAGACATATTCTACAAAAATATCTATTTTATTCGAACTTCAAATAATAAAAAATTATTCAGAGGACGATAAGTAAGAAGATATAGCCGATTTTATTTGTCTAGCCGATTGATTATATACTGTTTGCGTTTCTTCAACGGAAGCATCACTATTAGTCAGTAATAAAAAACCCTCTGGTTTTTCTTTTGAAAATTCTAATAAACAAGTCGTACCAGGGTCGCTTCCACTATGCTGCAAGGTATTATTATTGTGTACCCAAAAAACTCCGTGGTTGTTGTGAGCTTGTAAAATTAGTTTTTCTTCTGCTAAAAGAGGGGAAAATAAAGTTTCAAATCCTTCTGATGAAATTATAGATGCTTCTGAAAAATGAAAGCCTTTTATCATTGCCACTAAAAATAAACTAAGCTCCTCATTTGAGGTAAATACAGAACCGTCTGGATAAGAATCATTTCCATATCTAGGCAAAGGTGTATTTTTATCAAAATATAAAGTAGCCAACTGAGTTTCTGACAAAGAAGGAAAATAAGTGCTTTTATTCATCTCTAATGGTTCAAAAATCTGTTCTTCTAAAAATTGATGATAAGGCTGATTTGCTTTTATTTCAATTAAGTATGCCATCAAAGAAGAAGCAAGGTTAGAATATGCCCATTTTTCTCCAGCTTTAGAATTTGAAAATGCGTCAAGAGAATAGTTGATACCACTTGGATAAAAATAATTTGAAATCAAACTTTCTAAAGACTTTTTATTTCGCTGTTCAATTCCCATAAAATTTTGCAACAAGACTGCTCCTTCTGTGTTTATATTTTCGCCATTTTGAATATAATACGCATCAAAATAGGCTTCTGAAACATCCAATAATGAAGAAGTATGAGTTACCAAATGACGAATTTTGATAATATCATTTGGGTTATTAGGATTTATAATTGGATTTGTTAGAATGCTATTAATATCTGTTTCCAAATCAAAATAACCTAATTCTATTGCTTTGACGGTAGCTACACCCAAAACAGTTTTACTAATTGAGGCAATGGGTTGTAATGTTTGATTGGTATAAAATTCATTGTTTTCGATGTTTTTATGCCCAAAAGAATTTTGATAAGCAAGTTCTCCATTCTTCACAATTGCTAAAGAAAAAGCAGGAAGTTGAGATTCATTATAGACTTCTTGTAAGTATTCTGTAAGCTCTTCATTTGAAGTAATAGGAGTGATAGTTTCATCTTCTGTGCAGCCAAATACAATTAGAGAAAAGAAAGTAAGTAGGGTAAATAAATTGTGTTTTTTCATTTTTAATTAATTGAAGATTAAGGAAATAAATTTATTTTATTGTCATTTTTGAGTTCTAAAACTAAAGTATCGGCTTCAAACATTTTTTTAGCATTCATTATGTAATCACAATGCGAAGAAAACAAATCTTTTGGCTTACGATTATTAACGGAAAGGACAGTATCGCCCAACTGTAAATCTAATTCTGAATTGGTACGATTGACAACCCAAAGCGAATCATTGAGTATTCCTAGCAAAAATTTTGTTGGAGCTTCGATTTTTACTTCTTGTTGAGGTTGGAGTAAAATTTTATCCTTATCATAATCAATACAAACTGTAAAATGCTTCAAAAACTCGTTTCCTAAAAGTGCTTTTCCGATAGCCGAAAACTCTACCAACATTTCTGTCTGATAACCTCCTATTTCTACTTTTAATTTCTTTACAATAATTGAATCTGTATTTGAACCATAAATTCCAGAAGTAGATTTATCCAAAATAATTTGTGTTTCGGCTGTTTCAAAATGCTGTGCTAAAGACAACGGCAAAACCAAACTACTATTAAAACCAACATCAAAAAGTACGTTTTCGACGGTTTTATCGCCTAGTTTTAGATTAATTTTTGGTGTTCCAGACAAAGTAGGACTGTCAAAAGGTAAGGTATAATGTTCTCCATTTATAGAAAAAGGCGTATCTGAAAAATAAAGTTTTTGATTTTGATAATCAATTTTCCAATGCGCCAGTTTCATTAGATTTGCTCCAATAATTCCGTATTTGGCAATACAAGGACTAGCCGATTTTTCAGAATAGATGACCTTTCCTGCTCCAATTTTATAAAAAGAAGTTTCTCCAAAAGTTATTGAATCCAAACGAGTAACTTCAATTTCATTAGAAATACCTTGTGCTGTCGAATTTGATTTGGTAGTAACTGTTTCTAAACCTAAATCTGTTGCTAAGTTATTTTCTACTTTACTATTAAACGCTCCTGTATCAAAAATAAATTCACGCAAAACAGTATCAGCATTTAGCTTGGCTTTTACGACAATCAAGTCTTTTTTGAGTTCGAAAGGTACTTCTTGAACAAAGTTTTTGGCTTTCAATTCTCCTCCTGAAAGTAATCCTACGTTTTTAATGTAGGAACAAGAAGTAGCAAAGACAAGCAATATTAAAAGTAAAGTATATTTGTAATTTATCATTGTTTTTTAATTAGATTTAGGTTAGAGTATCAATTTCTTAAATCGGTATTTCCCAAAAAAGCCTTCCTTCATTTGAAGCACACGGTGTGTAGATTTATCAATCCAAAATTCACTTGATTGATATTCTGAATAAATTACTTTTACTACCCAACAATCCATTGAGTTATTATTCAATGAAATTTCCTCACTTCTATCTACCCAATATTTGTAATATTTAGGAGGCGTTTTTGAGGCAGGATGATAAAAACTAATCGCAAATTGCTTATCCTCTTCCAACGGCAATGTAGACAAAACTTCTAAATCTAGTTCCCAATTGAATGAATATTCCAAATCATTTATTTCAAAAGGCAAAACATTATGTTGTGTGGTATCAGAATCTGAGTACATTTTATTTTCTTCGTAGATAAAATGCTTTTTTTCGATAAGTGTCTTTTCTTCACTCACATCTTGATGAAAGACTTTTTCACTCAAAGTACGTAGCTTTTTATCAAATGTAATGAGATACTTATGGAAATTATTTTTATTATTAGAATGTCTTGTCCAGTGAAGTTGATAGGTATTTTCATTTTTGGAAATTGTTCTGTCCCAAATTTCAAAGTTTGATTTATAAATAGAGTCTTGAATATAGAAGATATAAGAAGTTTGATTTTCTTGAAGTTGCTTAATTTCTAACACATCAGATTGTGTATTTACAGTATCTATTTGTGCTTTAAGTGGATTCAAACAGAGAAAAACCAAAATAAAAGAAAGAATATATTTCATTGAAAACTGAGTTTTTGAGTTGAATTAATAAATAATTTTAAATGTATAAAGTGAGAATAAGAAACTTAGATTAGATAGTAGGTTTTTGAAATTTTTTCTCTACTTGGCTTGTCCAATAAATTAGGATAGGAACACCAATAAGAGGAGGCAAAGCAAAGGCTACAAAAGGATTCATCAAATCGAAGCGAGAAACTACTGTCGCTGAAAAAGCCGTAAACGTAGCAATATAACCTCCCATCATATTTCCGATATGGGCTGTGTACCAATGATAATGCTCTTTGGGACGGATAATAAAAGACTTCAAATTGGTATAAGAAATCATAAAACCACCAATCCCAAAACCCATAGAAAGCAATGCCCCAGCTAGATTATGATTTTCTCTCAAAAGGTAATACAAACCTATTCCGATAAAAATAATATTAGCAAGTCCATTGATAATTCCTGCTGCCCAGTCGTACCATTTTGGGTTTTGGTCTTTGTGTAATTTCTTTAAACTAAGAAAGCGAACACCAGAAAAAACGCTGTAATAACTCAAAAAAGCTATCAAAAACAAGAAGCGATTAAAACGATAACCAGCTACGATAATTCCAGTAAAGAAAACTAAAGTCATTGCCCAGAAATAAATTTTACCCGAGTATTTGTGCCACTTTTTGCCCTTTTTAGACAAAATAGCAACTGCGCCACTGATTAGAGAAATGCTTCCCACCAAGACGTGAAAAAAAAGTGTGTATTGAACGAAGTCTTTCATAATTTTTTGATTTTTGTATAAGAATTTTCTGAGCTATTTATAAAAACCTTTCTTCGCTTTTCTAAAATTGATAATGCGATTGGGATAGATGACAAACTGAATAAAATTAAACTCAAACTGATCCACTCTTGATTTTTTCCCTCCCACATCATTAATTTCTTGAAAAGGATAATAGCGCAGATTAGTACGCAACACCCAAGTATCTAAAGGTGAAGGCACAATGTCCCAACCGAAGATAATTCCAGGAGAAAACATTTCTGTTCTTGCTATTTCACCTTGTTGTGTGTTGTTTCTAAAAAGTCCAGTAGCCCATTTTTCGGAACTAATACTTGCCCCAACAAAAGGAACAAATCCGTTGTAGTCAAACAAAAATTTGTAGGTTTCGAAGGCAATGGATTGTCTTCTGATAATATGTTCTAAGCTATAACTAATGGCTTTTGAAGAATAATTGCGATAACTAAAACCTGTGTGTAATTTAGCTTTGTAGAAAAAATAGCCTACTCCGATGTCTAAATTAAAACTTGCTTTATGAAGAGGTAAAGATTCTAATTCTTCTGAAAATTTAGGTGATTGTAGAAAGAAAGCCGAGCTAGGCGCAATTCCTATCGAAAAGCTATTTAGTTTTCGTTTGGCTGCCAAACTTGCCGTAACTTCTTCCATTTTTCCCGATTCTGTTGGCTTTTCTTCTTTAATTGTAGTATCAAAATATCTCACTACACCTAAAGACAAATAAGTTTTGGGAAGTTCGAAGGTGTTTCTTTGAGTTTCACTACTATAAAAAGTCTTCTTGTTGTTGGCTAGAAACATTGCTTCGGCATTGATTTGCCAACCTTTTAGAGCAAAAGAAAACCCTCCTAATGGCATCGGTGTAATAAAACCATCGTAACGTTTTCCTTGGGTATCATTTCCCAAACCTAGTGAAGAAAAATCTAGGCAAACCCCCATATAGGGACGAAGTTTTTTAAATTCCATTCGCCAAGGATAATATTTTGCACTTAGACTTCCTGCCGAACGGTACTCTACCTCTCCGTTATTTTGAAGTTTTGTACTTCCTAAATTGGTCAAGTAAAGTGTCATATTAAAATCTAACTTTCCCCAAAAATGCAGTCCTCCAAGAGTAAGATGAGGCATAATAGCAGTAGGAAATTCTTGTTCTTGACCTTGCCAAATTAAGCTACCCGATGCAGGAACAATTTGTGTGTTAAATCCAAAGTAGGATTGAGCAAAACGATGTTGAGATTTTTTTTCTATATAAACTTGTGCATTACTAGAAAGTGAAAAAACAAGTGAAAAAACAAGTGTGAAAATAAGCAGAAAAATAAGTGAAACTGATAGTCTATATTTTGTCATTGGTGTATTTGTTTTTAGTGATTTTTTAAAAACTTATACGACAAATATGAGGGATAAAATGTAGTTTTACAGCCTTTTAAAATGGTTTTGGTAGGAAGTGGCAGAGTTTGGGATAAGTGGGAGATGATTTGAATCTTTATCGTATTTTTTAATCAAAACTCAAAAAATAAACATAAAAAAACGGTCTTGTTTTTTGTTCAAGACCGTTTTGAATTAGCTTATATTTTCTCAAATACATCTTCTCCAAAAGAAAAACTAACTGGCTTTCCGTCTTCAATTTGAAAGCGAATCACGATGCCACTCCCAGGGGCAAGTTCGATTCGCATACATTCTTTTAACTCATAAGCTGTTGCTATGCTTTTTACATTTCCAGTAGTGAATAACAGTTTACCATCTTCATAACTGACATTTACTGTTCCGATATTTTTACTTTTGTAACTGCCTACATATTGTTCTTTTGGAAGAGAAAGCATCCATTCACGTTTGGCTAATTTTTCGGCATATTTTACTTCTGATTTATTGTAGCGTTTGAATTTCTTTTGAAGTGATTTAATGCCCTTTTTCTCTAGTTTTTTGACTGCTTTTTCATCTCCTAAATGTAAATAATAGGCATATTTAGCAATCAAATTTCCGATATCCAAACCTAATGAGTGATTAATACTTACACTGACACCTATTTTTTCATTTGGTAAAAAAGAAAGATGAGAAGCAAAACCATGATAACCTCCAAAATGATAAATTACTTTCTTTCCTTCAAAATCGCCTATTCTCCAACCTCTAGCATAGCCATTTCCCTCAAAAATAGTTATATATTCATGAGCAGCAGAAACTAACTTTTCTTGATTTTTTTCTATAACGGCACTTGGATAAATTGTTTTGCCATGTAGAGTTCCTTTATTGATTTGAAATTCTAGAAAGTTTGCCATGTCTTCTGCCGAAGTAATTATTCCTCCTGCTGCGTGCATGGTTTTATCTATTTTAAAAAAATCTGATTTCTGAACATCTTTTCCAAAGGTACTATGATGAGGTTTGGCTAATTTATTTTCATCAAAATCAGAAACTTTTGCAGATGTGTTTTTCATTCCTAAAGGCGTAAAAACCTTTTCTTGAAGCAAATCCTGCCATGTTTTTCCTAGTTCTGCTTTCAAAATCATAGAAAAAAGGTAATAGCCATAATTAGAATACATAAACTGCTTTCCAGTTTCTAAGGCTTCACTTTCTTGTTCTATAATTCTCAAAATATCTTCCTCTGTATATTCGCCTGTATAAGCCAAACGCATAGATAAATATTCATTATCAACTCCAATTTGGTGCGACAACAAATCATTAATCGTAATTCCTTCAAATTTTGCTTTTTCTTTGAAATTACTAAACGGTTTGTATTCTATGATTTGTTTTTGGAGGTCAATTTTTCCTTCATATTCCAAAACACTAGCTAAAAGCCCAACAAAAGATTTAGTAGTAGAAGCAATATAAAAACCAGTAGAATTAGTAGCTTTTTGCTTGGTTTCTATATTTGTGTAGCCTGTGGTGTATGCAAAAGATTTTGTGTTTTTTTTATCATCAAGATGAGAAACTGCAACACTAATAGCAGGAATCATTTCTAGTTCTGTCTGAATTTTTTCAATAAATTGAGTGAGTTTCTGATTTTTTTCTATTTTCTGAGCAAAATTAAAGTGAGTAATAGAAATAAGTAGTGCAACTAAGATAGTTTTTCTTATCATTTTCAAATTCGTTTTTAGTGGTTGATAAAATATTTTTACAAAAGTAGTTTTGTATTTTACCAAAAAATAGAACGAATCAAACATCGATTAAATTTAGAGCTTTTCGTGGCGTAAAGTGAGTAATTTTTTTGAAGGTTCGGCAAAAATGACTTTGGTCTGAAAAACCATTTTTATACGCAATTTCTGTTAGACTTTCATTTTGTTCTATTACTTGAGCAAAGCTATTTCGTATTCTCAAGTTTTGTTGATATGTTTTTATATCCATACCATAAAATTTTTTGAAAAAATGACCTACATGAAAAGGATGCTTATTTATATCTTGAGCTATCTCTGTTATTACAATATTTTTTTCGTGATTATTATTAATATAAGTAGCAATTTCTGAAAGCCAAGTAGGGATGTGTGTAGATTGTTGCTGTAAGCAAATAGCCAATGTTTTTTTGAGTTGTTTTATAGCTTCTTTTTTATTTTTTTGTTGAATGAGAGGCAAAAAGTAAGGTATAAGTGTCTGTTCTGCAATCCAACTCCATTCTTTAAAATCTAAGTCGTAATACTCCCAATCATATATTTTGAGCGATAAAAGTGAGCTATTTTCTGCAAAAGAATCACTATGAATCACTTGAGGTGGTTTTATGGAAACATGCCCTGCACCTGCTTTATGAATTTGGTCTTGAGAAGTTTTTTCTGCTATATTTCCATTCAACAATAAACTAATGGTAAGAAAATCATGACTATGCAAAGGCATATCTGATTTAGTTTTAGCATAATGATTTCTTGCTATTTGAATAGAGCTATCTTGATAATATATTTTTTGGTCAGTAAGCATAAGAGAGATTTATTTTTATCTGTAAAGACAAAAGTTTTTGAAAACTGTTGCAGAATTCCACGACATATCTCAAAAATAAATAATAATAAAGCAATAGCTATATCATTTATCTCTATTTGGTAAGAATGGGAAAAGGGTGGTATAAAGTAGAAAAAGCAAATTAAAAGTAAACAAGAAATACTAAGAATTTGCTTTGAGAAGTTCTGAAAGTTCTTTTGATTTGGAGCGTGAAACAGGAATTTTTGTATTGATATTTTGCAAAACCAATTCTAAATTTCGTGCATTTCCTTCTACTTTCTGAATCTTTGAAAGGTTGATGATATAACTTTTATGACACCTAAAAAAATCTTTTGGAGGTAATTTTTCTTCTAGCTTTTTTAAGCTATTTCGGATTAATTCTTTTTGAATAGAATTGTCTGATTTATAAAAAACTTCAATATAATTTCCTTCTGATTGCAGATAAAAAATTTGTTTGCTTTCTAATTGCAAAGCAATTTTTCCATTTTCGGCTTCTAAAATGATTTTTTTTTGAGAAATAGTGTTTTCTATTTCCTCTACTTTTGTTCTGACTTGCTCTTCTATTTTTTCCTCTACTTGATTTTGAAGTTTGTTCTCAAATTCTGCTTTGAGTTTAATTTGTGTTTCCTGTAATTCAGTCTGTTTTTCTTGAAGTCTTTGATTGAGCGATTCTGCTTCTTTCCACTTTTGTTTTTGATGATAATACTGCTCGTAAAGAATCATTATCAAGATTGGAAAAAACGAAATGAGAAGTGTCCGAACGAACATGATTTGAAACAAAGCTCCTAAGTTTTCAAAACCTTTCAGAAAAGCAAAAATAAAGAAGGTTACAAAAATAATAAATGTTAGAATCGTAAAAACTAGGCTTATTTCTTTTCCTACTGTCCAGTTTTCTTCTTCAAAAGAGTTAGAGAATACTTTTTGTAGTCCTCTTACACCTACCCAAATACAAAAAGCAACTACTGCACTAAAAAAAATAGCATAGCTAAAACGGTTCAACACATCAGACTGAACTAAACCGAAAGGAGCAAAAACCAAAATCACTAAAAAAGTAATTAAGGCAGGAACTAAAATACTTCCTATATTAAAAATAAAAGGATGAGGTTTTTTGAGTAACTGTAAAATATTCATTTGAAAACTATTTTTACAAAGCAAAAAGACAGTATTATTTCACTTCTGACCAGTTTTTATCAGCTTTTTGCTTTAGATTTTCTTCATCTTCATTCCAATCATCTAATGTATCTGTGAAGAAATTTTTATAAAAAAGATAGAGTTTTCCATCTATAATCTTATAGTTTTCTGGATTCATATCCACTTTTTCATCCTTTGCACCCATTGCATAAGCACACCAGCCACCATATTGAGGCATATATTTTTGAGGGTTTTTGACAAATAAATCTCGGTGTTCTTTAGTAGAAAATCTATAAATTACACCTAAGTATTTTGCAGAAATAGATGCTTTTCCTTTTTGTGGTTTGTCTTCTACAAAATAAGAAACCACATCATACCCCTCAATGGCTACTCCTTTATCAAGATTAAAATGCGTAATACAGTGTTTTTCTGTTAGTTGTTGAGCCTGTGAGCCTCCTATGATTAGGACGTTAAACACTAAAAATAGAAATATGTAAAGGCTATGTGTTTTTTTGTTTTTCATAATTAAAGAAGTTTTTTATATCCAAAACCAACAAATCAAGGTAGTGATTATATTACTTGATTATAAAGACTTTTGTTGAAAAATATTGCTTTTTTAGCCGACTTTTAAAGTTCTTAATCTTTTAAATTAATAATTTTTTTTGAATTTTAATAGAATGAGCTACTTAAAAATCACCTATAACCTTTTACAATGGCAAACAAGGGTATTTATTTCATTTTTTCGGTGTGAATTTTGCGTTACATCATAAAAATAATTGTATCTTTGTGTGCAATAATTACAATTTACATTTGTGTAGGGACTAATTTGTATTTGTCAGCAAATAACTGTTTATGCGTCTATTGCTTTTGAAGCCTCTTTTTTTAAAAATACAATCAAACTTATTAAAAATAATGTTTGAAAAATCATCTCAAGAAAACATTTTTTCTGATTTGATTCTTCTTCTGTCCAAAATTAATAAGGGAATGTTTTTGAGTGCTGAAAAATGCAGTTTTCTTTTGTCTTTACTTTTAGTTATAAAAGAGAATACGACTGAAAAAAATAGAAAAATTACTTCTACTAAAAAAATTATATACTCATTTTGATATTTTGCCAATTTGTTTTTCATTAGGTATGGAAAATAGATTGGCTTTTTTGATTTTACCAATTTTATACTGACATTTAATTATGCAACAACACGGAGTCAAGTCTAACCAATCAGGAATTGAGGAGCTAGGAATAAAACATGCAGCGAACGTATATTGGAACTTGCCAGCAGCAGAGCTTATTGAACATGCACTAGATAAAAAAGAAGGTGTTTTGAACAATACAGGAGCTTTAATGTTTGATACAGGCAAATTTACAGGGCGTTCTCCTAAAGATAGATTTATTGTAAAAGATGCAGAAACTGAAAATTCAGTATGGTGGGGAGATATAAACATTGCCTTCTCTCCAGAAAAATTTGATGCTCTAATGGAAAAAATGATTGCATCATTAGAAGGAAAAGATCTTTATGTGCGTGATGCGTATGCAGGTGCAGATACAAATTATCAACTTAAGCTACGTGTTATTAATACAAATGCTTGTTCGAATCTTTTTTGTCATAACATGTTTATTCGTCCAGAACAAACAGAATTTGAATCTTTTAATCCTACTTTCACTATTCTTCAAGTTCCAGAATACGAAGCTGATCCAGAAGTAGATGGTACTCGCCAAGCTAACTTTGCTATTATCAATTTCACTAAAAAAATGATTTTGATTGGTGGAACAGGTTACACAGGAGAAATGAAAAAAGGAATTTTCTCTGTCTTGAATTATTTGCTTCCTCACAAACACAAAGTATTGTCGATGCACTGCTCTGCAAATATTGGACAAGATGGTGATACAGCTATTTTCTTTGGTCTTTCTGGAACAGGAAAAACTACACTTTCAGCAGACCCTAACCGTCCTCTTATTGGAGATGATGAGCATGGCTGGACTTCTGATTCGGTTTTCAATTTTGAAGGTGGTTGTTATGCAAAAGTAATTGACCTTACAGAAGAGAAAGAGCCTCAAATCTTTAATGCTGTTAAGTTTGGTGCATTATTAGAAAATACTCGCTTCCATGAAGGAACTAGAAAAGTAGATTATCTCAACTCTTCAGTTACTGAAAATACTCGTGTAGCTTATCCAATTTATCATATTGATAATGCTGTTGAGCCTTCTGTTGGTGGTGTTCCAAAAAATATTTTCTTCCTTACTTGTGATGCGTATGGTGTATTGCCTCCAATTTCTAAATTAGAAAAAGGACAAGCTATGTATCACTTTATTTCGGGTTATACTGCCAAGGTTGCAGGAACAGAAGTAGGTATTACAGAACCACAACGTACTTTCTCGGCTTGTTTTGGTGCTGCCTTTTTACCTTTGCACCCTACTAAATATGCAGAAATGTTGGGTAAGAAAATGGAAGAATCAAATGTAAACGTTTGGCTTATCAATACTGGATGGTCTGGTGGTGGATATGGTGTAGGTTCAAGAATGAAACTTTCTTATACTCGTGCTATGATTACGGCTGCTTTAGAAGGAAAATTAGATAATGTAAACTTTGAGGAACAACCAATTTTTGGAGTAAAAATTCCTAGTGAATGTCCAAATGTTCCTACTGAAATCTTGAATCCTAAAAATACATGGGAAAATAAAGAAGAATATGATGCTACTGCTAATAAATTAGCGACTGCATTTGTAACTAACTTCGAAAAATATGCAGAGTATGCAAATGATGAGATTATGGCTGGAGCACCTAAAGCAATGGCAAATTCGTAATCTTATTTCAAGATAATTTCAAATTATAATTTTAAGGAGTCTTATTCTACTGTTTTAGAATAAGACTTCTTATTTTTATGAGAACTTGTTTGTTAAGAGAGCTTTTTCTGAAGTGTTTAAAATAGAACAATCGTATTTTGTGTGTCATAGAATACAGTAAAAAACACAGTCTTTATAAGTATTTCAGCATAGTGAAATTAACAAGCAAATGTGTAAAGCCTATTAAAATAGTATATCACAATTTATTCTTTGCTAAATTAGTGATGAAAGACAACAAAAAATAAAAAATATATCGAAATAATAGTTGATTTTTGTATAAAAATTTGCAATTTTGTGTGAAATTATTCTGAACAAAAATAATTTTATTTTTTACTATGTAATAGTATATTCAATCAAAATTAGTTTTAGAAGTGTATATTTAAACATTCAGATACCTTAAAGGTATAAGTATAGTTAAAAAGTGAATTATCTGATACCATTGAGTATACTGATAAGTTTAATTTTAGCTTTACTGATTTATCAATTCTAAATCTTAATAAGTTTGAATGTAGTTTTTTCTACCTAAAATAGTAAAAACTATCTATTACAAATATAACAAGTTGTTTCTATACATGAGATAGAAATAGAACAACTAGACATTTAACTTAACCTAAAAAAAATTGAAAGTTTCCATTGTAACTGTAGTTTATAACAACGTATCAATGGTAGCAGACGCTATTGAATCTGTTTTAAATCAAGATTATCCTGACTTAGAATATATTCTTATTGACGGAGCCTCAACAGACGGAACTACCGAATTGATACGTATGTATCAAAATCGTATTACTCGTTTTATTTCAGAGAAAGATGAAGGGCTTTATGATGCTATCAACAAAGGAATTCGTATGTGTAGTGGAGATATTATAGGGTTACTTCATTCTGATGATTTTTATCCAAATAATAAAGTAGTTTCTTCTTTTGTGAAAGCTTTTGAAGAAAAAAATACCGATGCTGTATATGGCGATTTGCTCTATGTAGATAAAGAAGATACTCAAAAAGTAATTAGATATTGGCAATCTGGAGAATTTGACTGTGATAGTTTTTATAAAGGCTGGATGCCTCCTCATCCTGCTCTTTTTATAAAAAAAGAATGCTATCAAAAATATGGAGTGTATGATACCCGATTTAAAAGTGCTGCCGATTATGAACTTACTTTGCGTATGCTTTTGAAAAATAAAATATCAGCAACTTATATACCTATGGTAATGGCTAGTATGCGTACAGGAGGAAAAAGCAATAGTAGCTTGAGAAATCGTTTGATGGCAAATATAGAAGACTATAAAGCTTGGAAAATCAATGACTTACAACCTAAGTTTTATACTCGTTTTATGAAGCCTTTGTCGAAAATACCTCAGTATTTCCATGGTATTACTCAAGAAAAATTAGAACTTGTTTATGCAGCTTCTAACTCATATTCAAATAATGAAGTGGAAGTATAAACCATAAAAAGATTGTGCCACAAATTTGTATTTTATTTTACCTTCAACTCTGAGAAAACAGAATTGAAGGTTATTTTATTATTAAATGCTATTATGAAAAATATTACTTTACTTTTACTTCTCTTATCTATTTTATCTTTTTTTAGTTGTGTTCCTACTCGTAACCTCACTTATTTAAAAGGAAAACAACAAGAAAATCCAAATATAGGAAGCACCACCCCTTCAAGTTATTCTTTAGATTTTACTTCATATAGATTACAGTCTTACGATATTTTAGGTATTAACGTACAAAGTATTGTGCCTTCAAAATATGATTTGGGTACAACAGAGGCTAGTAATATACAATCTAAACAAGGAGGAGGAAGTGGACAAAATGGGAATGCTCTTTTATCAGGGTATACAATTAGTGATAGTGGCTTTGTGCAAGTTCCTCTAGTTGGAAGTGTACAGGTAGCTGGACTTACAGTAGATGAAGCAGCTAGTAAAATAAAAGCTGAAGTAGAAGAGCGATTTACAGAAGTAATAGTAAAAGTGCAATTGCTTACTTTTCAAGTTACTATGCTTGGAGAAGTAACTGCACCAGGACAGATTACAATCTACAATATGCGTATGACTACCATTTTAGATGTAATGGCTTTGGCAGGTGAGCCTTTAGTTACAGCCAACAGACAAAAAGTAAGGATTATGAGACGAAAAGGAGCTACATTAGAAAGCTATTATGTAGATCTTACTCAAGATGATATTCTTACTTCTCCTCTTTTTTATGTCCAACCTGGGGATATTATTTATGTAGAACCATTGAAAGGAAATAAAGCACTACAAACAAATACGTCTCTGATTGGAATTGTAGGAACAATTATGAACTTTGCTTTTTTCATAACTAACTTTTTCTTCATAATAAATCGCTAAAATAATTTATAAAAAATCACGCAAACAAAATTACCAAAAATGAACTTTGAAACCACTAAAGACTTTGCAGCACAATTAGACAATAATGATTCTCTAGCTCATTTTAGAGATAAATTTTGGATTCCTACAATGAAATCAGTTTTAGGTACAACTAATTCTGATACTAAAGAGGTAGTTTATTTTTGTGGAAATTCTTTGGGGCTTCAACCCAAAACTACTAAAGCCTATATTGAACAAGAATTAGAAGATTGGAAAAATTTGGGTGTAGAGGGGCATTTTCATGGAAAAAATCCATGGCTCTCCTATCATAAACTCCTTACAAATCAAACAGCCAAAATTGTAGGTGCAAAACCAATTGAGGTAGTGGTTATGAATAACCTTACTGTCAATTTGCATTTATTGATGGTTTCTTTTTATCGTCCCACTCAAAAGCGTTTCAAAATATTGATGGAAGGTGGAGCTTTTCCTTCTGACCAGTATGCTGTCGAATCTCAAGTTAAATTTCACGGATTTTCGCCATACGATGCCATTGTAGAAATGATTCCTAGAGAAAATGAAGAAACACTAAGAACAGAAGATATTACAAAAAAAATAGAAGAATTAGGAGATGAATTGGCTCTAGTTATGTTTGGTGGTGTAAATTATTACACAGGACAATTTTTTGACTTAGAAAAAATTACAAAAGCAGCCCATAAAGTAGGTGCAACAGCAGGATTTGATTTGGCTCATGCAGCAGGAAATGTTCCTTTAAAACTAAGTGATTGGAATGTAGATTTTGCCACATGGTGTAGCTACAAATACCTCAACTCAGGTGCTGGTGGAACTTCTGGAGTATTTGTAAATGAAAAATATGCTGATGATGATTCGCTTCCACGTTTTGCAGGTTGGTGGGGACACGATGAAAAAGTTCGTTTTCAGATGAAAAAAGGATTTATTCCGATGCGTGGTGCAGAAGGTTGGCAGCTAAGTAATGCACAGATTTTGCCAATGGCAGCACACAAAGCCTCTTTAGATATTTTTCAGGAAGCAGGTTTTGAAAACCTAAGAGAAAAAAGTGAACAACTAACAGCTTATATGGAATTTTTGATAGAAAGTTTTAATAAAGAACAATCTAAAATCAAAATTCAAATTATTACTCCAAAAAATAAAAACGAAAGAGGTTGTCAGTTGTCTTTAGTTTTTGATAAAGAAGGTAAAAAATATCATGAAATCTTGACTCAAAAAGGAGTTATTTCAGATTGGAGAGAACCTAATGTTATTCGAATTGCACCTATACCTTTGTATAATTCTTTTATGGATTGTTACCGTTTTTATGAAATTTTGAAAGAAATTGCTTTGTAGATTTTTTTATTTTAATATAGCGTTACAGAACTATTTATTTTTTTATAAAAGTCTGTAACGCTATTTTAGTATCATATAGAATTAACTTTCCTGCCTTTGAATTCTATGACAAAGTCAAGCCTAATCTTTAGAAATTTAGGATAAATTTATGCTGCATTTTGAAATCCTACTCCTTGTCTTTCATAGATTTTGTTATTTTGTACACAAGCTACTACACGTTGAAGTATTTTATTTCGTAAAGCATTCAAAACACTCATTTTATTTTTGCCTTCTTTTATTTTACGTTCATAAAATTCACTTAATTCTCCCCCTTTTACTTTTATAGCAGCTAAAGCACACATATGTAACAATGTTTTAAGTGATTTATCAGCTATTTTTGATACCCTTGGCTTTCCTTTGTGGTTACCTGATGATTTTTCAAAGGGAACAACACCAGCATAACAAGCTAGTTGTTTAGCAGATTTAAACTTTGTAAAACCTTGTGTAACAACAAGTAATTTTATAGCTGTTACATCTCCTACTCCAACAACAGAAGTAGTGAGTCGATAGAGTTCTTTTAATTTCTCATCATTTCTAATTACATTTTTCATGCTTTTTTCTACTGCTATAATTTGTTCTTTTATCTGCTCTACTGGCTTTTGTAGATGTTCTGTTAAGTATTCATTTTGTTGTTCTGTTTCAAATTTTTGAGATTCTTTCCAAAATGTTTCCAGTTGTTTTTTGCATTTGATTAAATTTTTACGAACTAATTGCAATGTTTTTAAGGTCTTAATAGACTGACTTACAGGGGTATACAGTTTGCAACGGTCTTGAAAACGAAAAGCATACAAAGCTATTCTATAGGCATCTTCTTTGTCATTTTTTTCTCTAGTAAAGCCCATAGATTGTTTTATTTGAAGGGCATTCTCTACCCAAACATTCATTTTTTTGTCTAGTAGTGCAGTCAATAAAAAATTTATATATACGCCTGTAGGCTCTAAACAAACTAATAAAAAAGAAATATCTATTTGAGTTTCTAATTTTGCTAAGTAACTCTCTATTGAAGCTAAGTTATTTTTAATTTGCTTTTGGCTTACTATAACACCATCTTTCAATAAAGTACAATCTAAATGATTGCGACTTACATCGATTCCTAAAAAAGTTTGATAAGTTTGCATAAAAAGTTAATTTTAAGTGATTATTTAATAGAGTAGTTCATCAATTAGTCAATCAAACTTAAAACCTTATCTAATGAGGTAATTTTTATTATTTAGAGTAATAAAAGTTCTCCGAATTCTATATAAGTATGCGATTGAATAAATGTAGGTAGAGGCTAATTCAACGGATAGAATCTATGTTCTTGTTGGTGTTACAGGTTCTCTACCTACTTGATGAATACTTAAATACAAGATAAGTATTTCATTCTATTTATCTAGTGCAAACCTAAAGGTTGGTGTTTTAGCGACAGTGACACCAACAACAAAACAGGTATAGAATTAACTATAAAAATCATCTTTTGTATCTTCGTTATTTCTAATCTTTGCACTATATTTCATACGTGATGCTTTTTCTTTGCTAAACATTTTTTTAATGTCTTGCGTATTTGCCTCAAATTTCATTGTATTAGTAATAGAAATTGTAGCTGCAAATGCCTCTACATCATGATTTGCTCCAATATAGGTAAATGTCCAGTTTTCTTGTTTTAACTCCTCAACCATTTTTTTGATGGTTGCTCCATTGAATTCTTTTGATGAATTTTCTTCTCCGTCTGTCAAGATTGTAACCAAAACATTATACTCTGAATGTGTTTGAGTTATTTTTCGAAGCTGCGAAATACTGTTTCCCATAGCATCAAAAAGGGGCGTTCCTGCTGTTGGGTTGTATTTTGTCTTGTCAATTTCATTTAGTTTTTCTACACTTTCATTTTCTAAAAGTGTTTTTGTATGCAAAGAATTGAAGGTAACAAGACTAATAAAATGACCTTGCTCTGGATACTGCTCAGCAACTCCTTTTACAGTCTGGACAACTTCATTAAAACCACTAATAATAGTTTCTTTGATAGAATTCATCGAACCACTCTCATCAAGAATAATAAGATTGAATACTTTGTGTGTTTTCTGATTTGAATTTAACATAAATAGGTAATTTGGATTTGATTGAAATAAATAAGAAAATAAATAAATGTTATTGAACTTTATGTAACTAGAAATATGTTGAGAGCCTATGCAGATAATAAATGACACAAAATTATTACAAGACAATTATTCTTTTGAATAAATTTATGCTTACATTTACATCTTTATTCTTTTTATCGATTGTTTGTTACATCAAATTTTGATTTGATATTTCATAAAAAAATAAAATATACCACAAGCAATGCACCTAATTTTCTCACATAACACTTATTTACATTACTCAATTTAAACAAAAATTATAACATGAAAAAAATAGTATTTAGTTTCTTGGCTCTTTTTATGACCTTTTTTAGTTTGACTACTTATGCTCAAGTAGTAGAAGATAGCACACAAATTTTAATCAATAACATAGAAAAGTCACTTGATTATCAAACAGGTAGTATTGAACTTGAAACAGGAAATGCAACACTAACTGTTCCTGAAGGATTCGGTTATCTCAATAAAGAACAAGCTAATTATGTTTTGAGCGATTTATGGGGTAATCCAAAAGATGAAACTATTTTGGGGCTTCTTGTTCCTTCTAATAAAGGTGTTTTAGCTGATAATAGTTGGGTTTTTGTAATTAGCTTTGAAGAAATGGGCTATGTAGAAGATGAAGATGCTGATGATATTGATTATGATGAACTTTTAGAACAGTTGAAGGAAGAAACAAAAGATTCAAATACTGAAAGAAAGAGTTTGGGATATGAAACGATTGATTTTGTAGGTTGGGCATCAAAACCTTATTATGACAAAAATAAAAAAATCCTACACTGGGCTAAAGAAGTAAAATTTGGCGAAAATCTAGAAAATACATTAAATTATAACTTACGTGTTTTGGGACGTAAAGGAGTATTTATGTTAAATGCTGTGGCTTCTATGAAACAACTTCCAGAAGTAAAAGCAAATATCGACAATGTTATTGGAAGTGTGGAATTTAAAGAAGGACACAAATATGCTGATTTTATTCCTGATGTAGATAACGTAGCTGCTTGGACAATTGGAGGATTAGTAGCAGGAAAAGTACTTGCTAAAACAGGTTTCTTTGTTGTGCTTCTTAAGTTTTGGAAAATTATTGCAGTAGCCATTGGAGGTGGAGCAACCACACTTTGGAAATTCTTGAAAGGACGCAAGAAGGAAGATTAATAGTATTAGACAAAGACAACAAAGCCTAATCATTTATACAATGGTTAGGCTTTTTTTACGATTACATCCTAATTAGAGGTATTTCTATTTTTGCTACTGACAATTTGAGGATAAAACTAAGTTTGAAGGATTATGATAGAGTTGTTTTCTAACTGATTTTTTACAAAAAATGATAAATAGAACGCTTATGTAAAAAATTGCACTATCTATGAAGTCAAACTTGATGTTTATGAAAAACCATATCTAGGTAGTTGCTTTAATACTTACTTTTGAATAATTATTTTAACCTAAATAGTTAAATTATTTATCCAAATTTTAATATCTAATCATAAACTTATTATGAAAACCACTAGTTATTTTTTCTCATTACTGATTGCTTTTTTCTGTATTTCTCAGCTACAAGCACAATCTCCACAATTAAAAAAATGGTATCTAAATCAATTTGAAGTTGATTTTTCTACTACATTACCTCAAGTGAATAGTTTACCTCAAACGTATCCTATTGTATTTGGAGGAACATCTTCAAATGGGTTTGCAAGAAATTCACATGGACACTATGATGACAATGGAAATATTCTATTCTATACAGCTGCACAATCAAATGGAAGTTTTTTAGAGTACCGAGTAATCAATGGACAAGGAGCTATTATAGGAACATTAACTGAAACACCTGATAATAGTGCTGAAATGTCTATGATACCTTTTGGATGTAATGCTCCTAATAAATACTTATTGATTTACTCTGCTCCTTATACGGTTCAAAAACTTGGAAAAACAGAAAAAGTTATGGCTCCTTGTTGGTCTAGGTTAGTATATACAGTAATAGATTTGGGTACAAATACAGTTAGTCCTTCCTATCAAGTACCTAATTTAGATAGAGATTGTCCTAGCAAGGCACAAGCAGTTGGAAAACCAAGACCAGATGGAACACGTTGGCTATATACTAATGCAGAAAGAGATATTGTGAAATGTAAAATCGATTTTACTCAATCGTATTCAAATATTATTAGTGTTTCAAATGTTATTCATGCTGAAAACCATATTATGAATATAGTGGAATTAGAATTGTCTCCTAACCAAAATTTTTTAGCTTGGACAGATAGAGCAAATGATGTAAATTATGACTTTGCTGTAATGGCATTAGATAGTAATGGAGATAGAAATATGAACGGAGTTTTTACAAAACAAGACATTCCTACCTCTTCGTTTAATCCAAATATTCCTAAAGCATCAGGAATTGAATTTGTAGGAGAAGGTGTAGGAAACTTTTTTCTGTTTGTAGGTTTTAATACATTTGGAACAGATACAGCTAAAGATGGAATTTATAACTTTAATTTTATAAACTACTCTCTGACTCAATTAGCCAATACATCAGGATTTGTAAAATCTCATATTGAAAGAGCTGGTAATGGCAGATGTTATGCAGTCAATGCAAACTCACTATTAGATATTAGTGCATTAAGTATAACAACTCTTCCAAACAGCACAGATTATTTTCCTTATGATAAAACAGGTGCTACTGTTATTGATTATCAAAACATAAATGATTATGGAGTATATATACTTCCTGACCAAGTAGATGGAGAAGTAATTAGTTCTAATTATACTCTGCCAGATGTATCTCATCTAACAGGTAATGTGTGTAAAAGTGATGCTATTCTTAGCTTTCCGACAAGTATCAGTAACTATACAATTACAGTTGAAAAACCATTTCAAACTCCTTGTGTATATCAAGGTACTGCAAGAACGCTTGATTTGACAACAATTTGTGATATTCAATGTGGAGGAAATGCTTGTGATAACAGATATCGTATAAAAATAGAAGCAACACTTTGTAATGGACAACAACTAGTGTCTCAGTCTGGTGTTTTTAATATATTGTGTGCTCCAGCGAAACCAGTAGTACAAATAGGTCATCGTTTTCTTTGTCCTGAACAAACTACTTGGGGAAAAGTAACAAATTCATATCCACAAGGAACTACAATAGAATGGTTTCAAGGTGGAAATTTATTTGCAACAGGAGCAAGCATAACAGGTATATCAGGCAGCTTTACAGTACGTATAACAGATGCAAGTGGCTGTTCTGTTGAAGAAAACGTATTAATTGGACTGAAAGAGTGTAATAAAGAAGTATTATTCAAAACAGAAAATAATTCTATCAATTCTATTGATGATTCTGTTATCTATCCAAATCCAGCTAAAAACCAAGCGACTATCAAGCTTTTTGAAAATGAAGTTATAGAATATATCACAATCAAAGATGCTAGAGGTATGTTAGTTAAATCGTACAAAAATGTGTCAGAAGTGACTAAGACTATAGATATTTCAAAATTGAGTGTAGGTTTTTATATTGTAGAAGTTATATCTCAAAACAAAAAACAGTATATCTCAAAATTAATTGTTGAGTAATTCAAGCATATAAATTTTGCTTTTTATTCAAAAACACTCCTTTACTTAACTGTGAAGGAGTGTTTTTATTTTTAATTAGAAGCATTTTCTATCTCTTCCAACATCCATTTTTGATTATTGAACATAAATTTATAGATAACCAAAATACCGTTATCAATTCCTCTCATTTCATACAAAACTAGATTTGCATTACCGATTTCCTTTACATATTCGTATTGGTCATATTCGGTTTTACGATTATCTTCAAAATTATTGAATTTCCAATCATTTTTTTTGGTAAAAGTAGTTGTAATTTCTTCCAATTCTATATGGACACATTTGAGAGGAAATTTTGTATGATTGACTTGAAAAACTGAATCAGAACGGTATTTTTGAAAGAATTTATCAAAATTGGTTTCTTCAATTTCTTCTTTTTTGATAGAGTTTTCTGGAGTTGAATCTGTGATTTCTTTACTTTTGGAATTGTTATTTTGACAAGAAAATAACCCTATAAAGATGAGAAGGATTAAGTAAGTAAAATTTTTCATTTCGATATTTGAACTTTGAGTTAGGAATAGTAGTTTTATTATTTTAAATGATACTTTCATTTATTTTTTTCTAAGAACTTGTTTAAGAATGGTGATTTATTTTTTTAAAAAGAGGTCAAAATAGTTATACTTGTAAATCATCACATTTTCAATCTAACTATTTTTCCCTCTATGTACGTAAACTTATCAAAAAAATTTATAACCGAAAATATTTTACCTTATTTACATCAATTTACAAAAGGTCGTCGTATAAAAGTAGCTCTTTGGCGTATTATCCAAGCCATTGTGTATCGCTTAAAATCAGGGAGTCAATGGCGAGAACTTCCTATGAAACAATTTTTCGGAAACTTATCAATTATCTGGAATACAGTATATTACCATTATAATAAATGGTCAAAATTAGGAAGTTGGAAGAAATTATGGATCAAGTATTTAGAAGATTATCGTGGAGAATTAGATTTTTCTATTTGTCAGCTAGACGGCAGCCACACTTCAGCTAAACGAGGAGGAGAAGGTATTGGATATTCCAAAAGAAAAGCAGGAAAAACAACCAATGCACTTTTTCTAACGGATAAAAATGGTATTCCAGTAGCGATGTCTGTTCCAAGAGCAGGCAATCATCACGATGCTTTTGAACTTGAAAAAAATATGCAATCTATGATAGATGATTTGAATGCTTCTCAAATTAGAGAAGGAGGAATTTTTCTCAATGCTGATGCAGCCTTTGATACACAAGCCTTTCGTTCTTTTTGTAATCATTTAGATATTGTAGATAATATAGATTTTAATAAAAGAAATAAAAAAGACCTTGATAATCAACCATTTAAAGATGAAGAAATGTATGAATTGAGATTCGTTATTGAAAGAACTAATGCGTGGTTAGATGCTTTCAAAGCCTTAATTATGAGGTACGAAACTAAAATTCATACGTGGCAAAGTTTACACTATTTAGCCTTTACTTTAATATTTGCCAGAACTAGAAAAAAACATTCTTAAACAACTTCTAAACAAAAAATGAAATGGCAACCAAAAGACAAGAAAGGTATTGGAAGCAACTTGATAGAAATATTGACAAAGCTATAAAAAATAATTTTTCGGATAGTTTTATGTCGAATGCTAAATGGCTTCGACTAATGCACAACTTAGTTGAAAATATCCATTTATTTAATCATATTCAATTCAAGAAAGTCCAAAGTAAAGAAGTAGGAATACTCAGATTTGATGAAACTACTATGTACGGGTTCGATTATTGGAGAAATGGTATTGAAGGAAATAATTCTCTAGGAGGATGGATTATTTGGAAAGAAATTGAATATTTAAATTTCCCAAAAGAATTTTTAGATGAAAAAAGTAAAGTTCATTATCAAGATTTAGAAAAAATTAAAGAAGTAATCAATTCAATAGGGCAATTTTTGCTAGAAACAGATGAGAACTCTATAAAAATCATTGCTTATAGATAAAGAAGTATTTCCAAAAACTGTCTGACACTTTATAAAGTGTCTTGACAGTTTAATTTGTTATTTCTACATTCTCCTTTTCCACCCACTCCAAAAACTTCCCATAAAACTTCCCAGTCTTCAAAACTGCTGGATTGCCTAATAAAATCAACTGTTCTTTGGCACGACTAAGAGCAACATTTAGTTTTTTATCGACGGTTTGTTTTGCATTCAATGATTCCAAAAAGCGCATTTGTGCAGCGTGATTGGTTGCCATCGATAAAATAATGATTTTTCGCTCACTTCCTTGATAGCGTTCTACGGTATCTACCGTAATTACTTTTCTTAGATTTTCATCTAATCGTTGATAAATTTGTGCAATTTGCGCTCTATATGGCGTAATTACTCCGACAGTTTCTTCATCAAAATCATCTCCGAAAATTCTATGAATACTGCGTAAAATCTCTACTACTCTGTCGGCTTCGTCGCTATGAAATTTTGTTCCTTTTTCTGATTTGGTAGGAATAAATAAAACTCTTTTTTGAGCTAAGAATTTTTCTAATTCGTCTTCCGAATTTGAGTTATAATATGCCATTTTCTCAAACTGTCTTTCACTTCCTGCTTTCAACGTTTTATAAAATTCTGTACTGATAAATTCGGCTATATCTTGATGCGTTCGGTACTGCGTCGAAAGCATAGCTACACATTTATTCCAATTTCGTTTTTCGGCATTTTCTACCAAACGCTCAAAAACAGATTGGCTCAAATCTTCAATTCCGATTTCGTGCAATAACGGACTTTTTGCTTTACAGAGTTTTGAAGGCTGCGTAACAACGGCAGGAAGTTGTTTTTCATCGCCAATCAAAATAAAACGCTTGAATTTTGGCAAAATTCCACACAAATGAGGCTCTAAAAGTTGAGAAGCTTCATCAACGATAAGTGTGTCAAAAGTTAGTTTTCCTCCATTTGGGTCATCTCTATTCAGAATACGAAGATTAGAATAAAAGGAAGAAACCGTCGAAACAAAAACTCTTGAAGTATGAATTTTGGCTTTTAGT
This sequence comes from Bernardetia sp. Wsw4-3y2, assembly GCF_037126295.1. Lineage (NCBI taxonomy): Bacteria > Pseudomonadati > Bacteroidota > Cytophagia > Cytophagales > Bernardetiaceae > Bernardetia > Bernardetia sp. Wsw4-3y2. Next base: position 3,638,791 of record NZ_CP147017.1, read on the forward strand.
TCATCCAAACTTTTTGAGGCTTTTAGGCTATTTGGATAGAAAACGCTGTCTTCTTTTACATTTCCCAAACGAACAAAATCATCTCCACAAACGAGTTTTACTTTTTGACAAATTTCGTCTGTTGCTCGGTTGGTAAAAGCTAAAAGAACAACAATTTGGTCAGTTTCGTTGTAGAGGTAATCAACCATATTTTTGAGCATTGCCGAAGTTTTTCCAGTTCCGGGAGGACCTTGTAAGAGGAAATAATCTTTTGCAGAAAGCGCACGATTAAAGATTTCGTTTTGTTCTTCGCTTAACCCTTTATTTTGTCCTTTGAGTGTATAATCAATCTTAAAATTCTCATCAAAACGAGGTTCTTGTTTTCCGTAAATAATTCCTTTTTTATGATTATCAGCACCCAAAAACTCAGCTAAAGATGCGCTAAGGTCATTAAAAGTACGTTCCATCAAATTAGGTTCTATTCCCCATTTTGGATACAATTCAAAAAATGCTTGATTGATATGCTTACTCCAAATTTTGACAGTTACTTTTTCGGACGAAATTTCTTCAATATTTCCCTTCAAAATCTGATAGCGAAGTGGCGAGTGTGCCTTTCCTTCCTGCTCTTCTTCTATTGGATAAACAACAATAATATCACCTGTTCGGAAAGAAGTAATAGATTGATTTTCTGGACGTTTTAGAGTTAGTAAAGTTTCTTTTTTGTCCCACTCTTCAAAAGTAAGTTCATTTAGAAGTGAAAAATTATCACTTTTTTCAGTTTGTGTATTTCGCCAAAGACTTGCAAAACCTTGAACGGGTTCTGTTCCTGCCATTCCTCCTACTTTTGCAAACATCGCTTCACGCATCACAAGGGCAATAAATTCGATAAAATAAGCTCTATCCAACGGACTTGCTTTTTGCCATTTGTCATTAAAATCTTTTGCCTTATCCATATCAAAAAAAGCAGGATTCGACATTTCGACAGATTTCAATAAATTATCAAAAACCTTTACGCTTCCGTTGGCAATCCACATGTCCATTGCTACAATTCGGTTTCTGATTTCCATAGCCGTCTGCTTATCAAAATCCAAACTTCCACAATCTCGCAAACCATTTTGAGAATCACTAGAATACAAAAGCGCACTAATTCCTGTTCGTTTCTCAAAAGTGCTATCAATCAAAAGGTTATAACAAGCCACTTGTATCAAATCGTTTTTCCAACCGTTCGAAATTTGCATTTCAGGAGCTTTCGAACTTTTTAATTCTATAATGTCTTTTCGTTCTCTTAGTTCAGGTTCATTGTGTTCGACAAGCAAATCTATACGTCCTTGCAAACCATATTTGCTAGAAATAAAAGTCGGTTCTGTCGTTAGTAAATTCTCAAAATAGGGACTTACATGTTTCTGAACTACAAAAAAATGTTCTTTTAGCTGTCGGCTAATTTCCTTTAATTTTTCTTTATCAATAAAAGCAGCATCAATACTATTTTCTATAAAAGCATCTTTATAGGCTTCTTGAAAGGTAATCTCTGGATTTTCTACTAATTTATCTAAAAGTTCGTTGATTACTTTTCCTCTAAAAGTTCCTTCATTTCCTGCAAAAAATTCTAGTTTAGAAAGCAGATATAAATAAGGTGTTTGACCTTTAAAGGTTTTACATTTTGCAATGGCAGAAGCATCAACCAAATAATCTGGATTGAGAATAATGAGTGATTTATCTGTACTGACAAACTGATTTTCTCCTACCAATTCCAAATTTGTAATGCTGACAGGCTGATAGGGCATCAAACGAGGAATTTCTCTACTCAAATTATGCTGATGGAAAATAGTATTTTTCTTTGAATAATAATGAACATCAGCAACCGAAATGCTAATCATTCCATGTTCTTCTGTGAAAAGTTGGAAAGAAGCTGTTCCACGTCCTTTATCATCATAAATAATTTCTGTGTCTTTGTCTTGAACTGTTCCGAAAATTCTACCCACTTTTTGCTCTGCTTCTTCTTTAAAAGCTAGACTAATTAGTTCTTCATTTTCATACTTTTCTTTTAATAATTTTGGGGCATCTTCTGTTGCAAAAATCTGAACCAAACGAGTAAGTAGCGACAAAGCCGTCAGAAATTGAACCTCTGAAGGATTAAAAAAAACTTGCAAACTGTTCTTTCTCAAAAGTCGTCGAAGTCCTTGCAATTCACTTTCCCACTCACTTCCCAAGCCATACGCTTGACACACAAAATGCAGTTTTGCATACCAACCTGTAAAAATTTGCTGCTCTCTATCTTCTGTCAGATTATTCAAAAGACTCAAAAAAGCAACATACAAACGCTGCAAACGCTGTTTTGGAGTTTCTTCGCCTTTTGTAGATAAATGTTGAAGTTGGTCGTAATAGTATTGCGTTTCTAGTGCGTTGAGAATGGTTTTTCGCATAATGTTTTCCTGTAGTTCGGACATCCCTGTCTGAACAAAATGACTATAAGTTTTTTAAAACAACAGACTGGAAGTCTGTTATACAATTAGTATCGAAGTTACTCTATTTTTTAGTTTTTTGCAAAAAATTTGAGCAAATCTAATTTACTTTGTAGGAAATCCAATAATTTCTGGAGTACCTAAATTTGGAAAAATAATTATACAAAATGCAAATTCAGAAATATGTTCAGATGAAACTGTCATCAATTTATTTTTCTCCAACCAATATGATTTAATAGGACATGTTTGATAAAAATTAATGAGAACTTGTCGCACTCGTGTTCCATCTATTTTATAATTCATAGATATATTTCCAATTTTATCAGCTAAATATTTAGTTGTACCTGCCTGTACTTCATAAGCGTCGGGTTTTTGAATACAATATTGATTGAATATGCTATCAAACTTGATTTTGTATTGTTTAGCTATATCTGGTATTTGGTACAAATTCATTTTTCTAGCATAATAGGTGTTATTTGTACTATCAGAGTACATATTATGAAAAATAGCATCATCTATTATATTGCTGTAAGTTACGGCTTTATATATTTCCCCTTTTGATAATACAAAAAAAATATCAAGTTTTTCATAGCTTATATTAATTGAATCAATAAAAGATTGATAGTTCATTCTAACACGAGGTAGTCCTGTTGTTTTGATAGGAGTATCTGAAGCGAAGGAATTTATAAGGTTAGACATTTCTACCTGCTGTTTTTCAAACTCTTTCAAACTCATGCCATTGAAAAAATATTTTTCATAAGGCTCATATCCATAAATACTGTCTTTGTTTAAATAATAAATTCCCTTTAGTGTATCTAATTTGTAAATATTGCCATGAATTAGTGCTTCATTTTCCAAATTATAATCTGAATAATAGTCTTGAGAAAATAGACTAAATGAAATTAAATACAATGAAATAACAAAGATTAAATTTTTCATAATTTACAGTATTGATGTTTTTTTAATTATTCTTTTTTCTCTTCATAAATTGTGAATACCAGTAAATAATAGAAGCTATAAATGTTTCCAGTTTATTTTTTGGTTTTATATACAAAGCTCTCATTTTTACCCTTCCATTGATTAACATTTCATTAGAAAAAGCATTTTCAGCATATTCAGACAGGTATTCATTCTTAAATTTGAAATCATCTTCCCACCAAGATTGGGGATTTGAGGAAATAATGTTTTCTTTACTCAAAAAAGTAATTTTATAAGAAAACCAAAACATACCTTCAAAATTAGCATCACTTAATTTTGCTATTGCTTCTCCATCTTTTTCCACTAACCAAGTAGAATATCTACCATAATTAGATAGAGCCAGTTTTTTAGCTCGTGTTAGAAATTTTTTCATTGAAATAATTCTAGTTGTTTTGAATTACATTTTTTTGAATCTTTCAAGTTCCCCAATGTTATTACGACAACTAAAATCTAAAAATATATTTCCAAGTCCTAAAAGTCTCGTATTTTTGTGTTTATTCAATAACCTCATCAAATTCAAACTTTCATCATGACAAAGAAAATAACCCTATTCATTTTTATATTCTTTTCCGTTTATTCCCTTCAAGCACAAAATGTAAAACCAGAAGAAAAACAATCTATAAAACAGCTTATACAAAGTGCTTTTGATGATGTTTGGGGAGAATTAGATTCTACTAAAATAGAAAAATATCATACTGATGATTTTTTGCTTTTAGAACACGGTGAAATATGGACAAATGATACCATAAAAAGCTGCTATATTGCTAAGGCTCGTACAGCAGAAAAATTACCTAAAAGAACAAACAGTTTTGAGTTTATCAGATTTGTAAAATCTAAAAATTCAATTTGGTTTGCCTATCAAAACTATGCAACTCTTAGTATAGATGGTAAAAAAATAATGGATTTACAATGGTTGGAAAGTGCTGTAGCCATAAAAACCAAACAAGGGTGGAAATTACAAATGCTACACTCTACACGAGTTGCTAGAGATTAAAAAATCTGAGAGTTATTGCAGTATTTATAGGTTTTCTTTTAAATTACCTAAGGTTCTTCACTACAGTATAGTTTGCAATACATAATTCAAAAGTGAGCTTTTTTGTGTAGTTTAGTTGTTTAACAAAATAAGACAGAATTATTTATCATCAAATTACTCACAACTATGAATCACAATCTTACTTTTTCTGCACAAGCTCAAACGATGCTTAAATCAGCTTCTTCTTGGGCAAAATTTTTAGCTGTTTTAGGTTTTATAAATGTCTTTTTTGTCTTTACAATAGCTGTTGGTTTGATGTCTTTTGGGACTTTTTTACCTTACCTTGGTTTGCTTTTACAAAATCCAAATCTGCCAACTGACCAGATGAATCAAGCAGGTTTTGATATTTCTAGCCTCAGTACAGGAGCTTATAGTTATTTACCTTTGGTAATGGGAATTATTTATATTCTCATAGGAATTATTTATCTATTTCCTATCACACATCTATTTCGTTTTGGCTCAAATGCTAGTGCTGCTATCCGTACAGGAAATGAAATTAGTTTAGAAAAATCAATGTCTCACCTCAAATCCCACTACAAATTTTTGGGAATGTTTATCATTATTACTTTTGTAGTGTATATTATTTTAGCTGTTGTAGGAGTGATTGGAGGAATGTTTTTTGGTTCGCAAATGATGTAAATTAAATAGGTTTTGTTGTTACTTAAAAAAGCACAAGACCATATCCTCTTGTGCTTTTTTAAGATAATTTTAAAGAAAATCATCAAATTACAACCTCTGCATCAAAACCTCTACTTGTTCTTTTTTCCAACTTGCAAAATCGCCAGCCAAAATATGTTTTCTGGCTTCTCCTACCAAATGAAGATAAAAAGCCAAATTATGAGTAGAGGCGATATACGCACCCAAAAGTTCATTGGCTTTATTCAAATGTCTTAAATATGATTTTGAATATGTGTTACTGACATGGCAATCAAAACCATCATCCAAAACACTAAAATCTTTTTCCCATTTCTTATTTTTGATATTAATAATACCTTTTGTGGTAAAAAGCATTCCATTTCGTGCATTTCGGGTAGGCATTACACAATCAAACATATCTACACCAAGCGCAATTCCTTCCAAAATATTAGCTGGAGTTCCTACACCCATCAAATAACGAGGTTTGGCTTTTGGTAAAATATCACAAACAAGCTCAGTAAATTCATACATTTTTTCGGCTGGCTCACCTACAGAAAGTCCACCAATGGCATTTCCATCTCGGTTTTGCTCGGCTACAAATTCGGCAGAAGCTCTACGCAAATCTTTATAGGTACTTCCTTGCACAATAGGAAAAAGTGTTTGTTTGTATCCATATTTTCCTTCTGTCGAATCAAAACGATTGATACAACGTGTCAGCCAACGATGTGTCATTTCCATTGATTTTTTGGCATACTCATAATCGGAAGGATAAGGAGGACACTCATCAAAAGCCATAATAATATCTGCACCAATGCTGCGCTGAATATCCATTACATATTCTGGTGTAAAGTTGAGTTTTGAGCCATCTATATGCGAACTAAAAACTACGCCTTCTTCTTTTATTTTACGAATCTGTCCTAATGAATAAACCTGATAACCACCACTATCTGTCAAAATAGGTCTGTCCCAGTTCATAAATTTATGCAAACCACCTGCTGCTTCCAAAACTTCTGTATTTGGTCTCAGATATAAATGATAGGTATTTCCTAAAATAATTTGAGCCTTTACTTGGTCTTTTAATGCTTCTGGTGGAACACCTTTTACAGTTCCTAATGTGCCAACAGGCATAAAAATAGGTGTTTGGATTTGTCCGTGTGCTGTTGTGATTGTTCCTGCTCTTGCAGATGTAGCTGCGTCGGTGGTATGGAGTTCGAATTTCATTGAATCTAGCTTATATAAGTCTGATAGAAAAGTCTTTTTGTTTTTTAGTCGTGCAAGTTCGGTAAAAATCAAGTTTGTATCAAATTCTATTTTATCTAAATGATAAAACTACTTTTTTGAGTTAGAAATAAATTTCTCAAATTTTTTTCAAAAAGTCTGTTACTTTTCCGTTTCTTTTGGATTGTAAAGATAGAAAGGCACTTAAAAATAGATTTCCTTTAGAAAATTTGAAAAAAATATTGACTTTTTTATAAAAAAACTCTTTTCAAATTAGGAACTTTATAATAGTCTTTTTACTTTTGATTTACTGTTTTTCACTTCAAAACTAAAAAAATATATGTTAGGTTTAATACTTATAGGAGGATTACTTGCCATCTCAATTGGTTTAATCTTTCTTTTCAAAGGCGTTTTAGATAGTAACGGCAAAAAAATATTAGCAGGCGAAATAAAGCAGCCTGAAGTAGGTATCCTTCGTAAATTTTACGATGTAGATGCTAATTATTATTCAGGACTTTTCTTTAGTATTGGTCTTGTAATAAGTGTAGGAATGATGCTTGTGGCTTTCACTTGGAAATTTGAAGACACAGAAGATTTGGCTGAATATGTTGCTCCTGTTGCAGAAACAGAAGAAATCATTGATGTTCCTCTTACAAACATTCCACCACCACCACCACCAAGAGTACAGGTAGTAACTCCAGAGGAGATTGTGGAAGTAGAAAACGATATTGAACTTGATGAAAACATCGAAATCAAAATCGAAGATGTAGAAATTGAAATTGATAATATCGTAACTGATGTAACAGCTATTGAAGCTCCTCGTCAAGAAGAAGAAGTAGAACAAGTATTTACTATTGTTGAGCAAAGTGCTGTCTATCCAGGTGGAATGGATGCTTTTTACAAATATGTATCAAAAGAATTGAACTATCCAAAACAAGCAAAACGTATGGGTATTCAAGGGAGAGTATTTGTTCAGTTCGTTGTAGATAAAACGGGTAAACTTACAGATGTAAAAACTGTAAAAGGTATCGGTGGAGGCTGTGATGAAGAAGCCGAACGTGTACTTAGAGAATCTGTTAGATGGGCTCCAGCCAAACAGCGTGGTAAAACTGTAAAAGTTCGTATGAATATTCCTATCGTTTTCAAATTGGATAATTAAAAATAAACTAGGTAAAATAAATTTTACTTAGAAAGTGAAAACAGATATAAAAATAAACAAAAACCTATTCATTTATTTGAATAGGTTTTTTTGTGTTTAATAAATAAAAATTGTTACTTTTTGATGTTTTTTGAATTGTAATAGAATATATAAAAAGTAGTTTTATAGATACAACTGTCAGACACTTTAAGAGCCTGTTCGAGTTTTTATTTTTTCTTTCTTCTAGCCCCTTTATTTATGAGGTTTAAAATCATAGCTAAATACACAAATGCTTTAGCAGAATCTACAGTTTTCTCATAATCTACTTTTAGTCTTCTGTTTTGATTAAGCCAAGCAAAAGTTCTTTCTACTACCCACCTTTTGGGTTGAGGTACAAATGCTTTATCCTCTTTTTTTTCTCTTCTTGGACTATTGACAATCTCAATTTGTACTCCTGTTTGACTAAATATTTCAGCAGCCAAACTAGCACTTCTATAGCCTGCATCAGCAAGAATTTTAAAGAATTTTCTTCCTCTAAATTGAGCTAAATAAGCTAGATAAGCAAGTTGATTCACGTCAGCTTCATTGGCTGGACTAATCTCTAATTCTAGTAAATTTCCTTGCGTATCTACCAGTATATGCCGTTTACGTCCTTTTTTGAGCTTGTAACCATCTACACCTATAGCTTCCCCTCCATATACACTTTGTACACTTTGAGAGTCTATAGAACCCAAAGAGGGTTTAGCATTTCTACCTTGAGCCAACCGTTCTCTTGTGACCAACTTGTCCAAAAGTTTTTTGTACCAACCCATCTTCTGCCATTTGCTAAAGTAGTCATACAAACTACTCCAAGGAATACCATAACTACTGGGAAGTAAACGCCAACTACTGCCAGAACGAGTGATGTAAAATAGTCCTGAAAAGATATTATACAAACTGTGTTTGCGTTTTCTTTCCAAGTACGAAAAAGGTATAAATTTTTTCATATATTGCCAAAGAGCATCAGATAAATATTCATTAGTAAACATAGTCATTGATATTTTAATTAGTAACTGAAAATCAATAACTTAACTAATAAAAAAATCTGATGTTCTTTTTTATGTATCTAAACTCGAACAGGCTCTAAAGTGTCAGTACAGTTAAAAAGTAAATTGTCTGACAACCTGAAGGTATTCTGACAAATATATTTTCTAAATCTAATGTTCAAATAGCATAAGTATATTCAAAATTATATCACAATGACCACCAATTCAATTAATTTTCTCAAAACTGCTTTAGCAATTTTACTTTTTTCAAATTCTATTTTACTTTTCTATATCTTTAAACAAGAGCAAAATCAGAATAAACAAAATTCTGAATTAAAAAATCTAAATGCGAAATTAGATTTATATATTAAAAATGATTCTGAAAATCAAAGTAAAAAAGCACCTTGTTTACAAGTTGTTATAGAAAATGAAAAAACAAAAAAGTTAGAGCCTGTTTTGATAAATTATATAGAGGAAATTTTTATAGACAATATTGTTACAGATGTTACAGCTATTTCTGATCCTTGTCAAGAGGAAGAGGGGATTGGTTGTATAATTTTTTATATGAAGGAAGCCGAACCAGAAAAAGGAATACAATCTTTTTATGACTACATAAGTAAAAATATAAAATATCCTATAAGAGCAAGAGAAAAAAATATAGAAGGAAAGGTGATGGTAAGTTTTGTAGTTGATAAAAATGGAGAAATTACAGATGTAAAAGCAAAGAATGATATTGGTGGAGGTTGTAAAGAAGAAGCTGAGCGAATAATCAGAAATTCTTCTAAATGGAATCCTGCCAAGCAGCGTGGGAAAAGCGTAAAAACAAGATTAACAATTCCAATTGTTTTTAAACTGGAAAAAGAGTAAAATAATAATTTTTTAATGTTACTTTTTTAAAATTAATTGATTGTATAAAGTAAGAAATTATAATAACTAAAATTATTTTTTTTATTTAAATATATACAATTATGCAACTACTTATTTCTCTTAGTGCTATTTTATGTTTTTCTGTTTTGGCTGGTGTGTCTTTTCTTCGATTGTGGCTAAATTATCAACAAAGCAATGCTTTGAAATACGATTCAGCTTACAAAAATGAAAAAAACAATATAGATAAAATTCCCAAAAGTTTTTATGCAACTTCTATTCATAATTATTCAAAAATGCTTTTTGGGTTTGGTCTGATGGTTAGTTCTGCTTTGGTTTTGTTTGCTTTTACTTGGCAGAGCGAAGAGCAGCAAAATCTGATAAGTTATGAAAAACCAATTATGGAAGATGAGATATTTGATTTACCTCCTATTACAGATGTTCTACCACCTCCACCTCCAAAGATTCAACCTATCAATCCAACTGAAATAGTAGAAGTAGATAAAGTTGATTTTGATCAAAATCCTATTGAAATTAATATTGAAGATCCTCAAATTGATATTAGTGAAATAGTAACGGATGTATCAAATATTGACCAAAATAACTTTCAGACTGAAAAGGTAGATGAAATATTTTACATCGTAGAAGACCCTGCTATTTTTGAGGGAGGAATGGATGCTTTTTATAAATATGTTGCCAAAAGTCTAAATTATCCCAAACAAGCAAGAAGACAAGGAATAGAAGGCAAGATATTTTTTCAGTTTGTTATAGATAAAGATGGAAGCATAACTGATATAAAAGTAGCTAAAGGCTTAGGTTTTGGACTAGATGAAGAAGCAAAACGAGTTTTGAGAGAGTGTCCCAACTGGAAACCTGCTCGTCAGCGTGGCAAAATTGTAAAAGTACGTATGTCTATTCCAATTATGTTTAAATTGGATTAATCAAAATAAGTTTATTTGGGTTCTCTATAAATCATTATTGGCATTCCATTATCAAGAGCCATTTTTCGGATACTTTCTTTACTACCAAATAGCTTCTTAAAGAATGTTTTTTCAGCTTTTAGCATCACAAGCATATCAGGCTGATGATTATATAGATAGCTTTCAAGACCATTGGTTACACTCTTCGAATCACGAATTACTTTAAAGCTGAGTTTGCTAAACAAAACAACATCAAACTCAGCTTGTAGTTCTTGCATTTTTTCGTTCTCTTCTCGTAATTTTTTTCCATCTGTACATACATGCAAACAATCTAGTTTTGCATCAAAATTACTTGTTAGTTCTATCAAATCACGAATTCTTTTTGCATCATTTCCGTCAAAGTTGGCAGCATACACAACATATTGTAGTGGCTGATAAATAGCATCTTCTGGAATAGTCAAGATAGGACAATTTGCTTCTCTGACTACTTTATTATTTAAAAATAAATCCTTAATTTCATTACTATCTTTGTGCGACAAAACTATCATGGCAATAGCATTATCTTGCATAATTCTTTCTGTTGCGTCATCTGGGTGTCCCTCCATGACTAAAGGCTCTATCATAACAGGCTGTCCTGTTCCATTGTAAGTATCATTTGCATATTGAGTAAGCAAAACACGCATTTCCATGTGTGCTTTATCATGTTTTTCCTTAATTTCTCTTTTGTGTAAAGTCATATTTGCTCCTGCTGGGACAGTAGAAGTAACAAAATGACACATAATAACTACCTTATGAGAGGCTTGTGCAATTCCAACAGCATGTGCTAATGAAATATCGGTAGCTGGCGTAAAATTAATGGGAACGAGGATATGCTCCATATTTTTTTTAGGAATTAGGATAGTGTTTTGTGTGTGTTGTTCTTTTTGAAGAGATTCGGATAAAACCATACTTTTTTCAAAATAATAATTTCTTTGTTTTTCTCAAAATGAAATAGAAAAATTCTTATTTTATCTGCCAACAGCAAAAAATAAAATTAGTGAGTGGATACTAACAAATTTCAGAACAGAATAAGTTTTTTAATGAAAAATACAATTTTTTTCTAAAAAAATCAAATTGCTGTATAATAAAACAAGCATCTACTATTTATTGGAAGTGAAAAATAATTAGTAAAGTTTTTAGAACTGAAAAATAAATGGAAATTGCTAATTTTTTTGGTAAATTTGGATAACAAAAGTAAAACAGACTTCCTAGTCTGTCGTTGAATAAATGAAATAGAAGACTGTAATACTATAAAAAACTATGCGTCAAGATTACATAGACCCAAACATAAAGCCTGAAAATACTACAACGGAAGCTGACATCGAACGTGCTTTGCGTCCTTTGTCGTTTCAAGATTTTACAGGACAGGAGAAAATATTAGAAAATTTACAAGTTTTTGTAAAAGCTGCCACTAATAGAGGTGAACCATTAGACCATGTACTTTTACATGGTCCTCCTGGTTTGGGAAAAACTACGCTTTCGCATATCATTTCGAACGAACTAAATGCAAATATAAAAACTACTTCAGGACCTGTTTTAGACAAACCAAGTGATTTAGCAGGACTTTTGACCAATCTAAAAGCTGGTGATGTTCTTTTTATTGATGAAATTCATCGTCTTAATCCTGTTGTTGAGGAATATTTGTATTCGGCTATGGAAGATTATCGTATCGATATTATGTTGGATACAGGACCTAATGCTCGTTCGGTTCAGATAAAATTAAAGCCTTTTACGCTCATTGGGGCGACTACTCGCTCTGGACTTCTTACCTCGCCATTACGTGCTAGATTTGGAATTAATCTGCGTTTAGAATATTATGATGCAGAACTTTTGACAACTATTATTCAGCGTTCGGCAGCTATTTTGAATACTCCAATTGAAAAAGAAGCAGCCTTTGAGATTGCAAGGAGAAGTAGAGGAACACCTCGTATTTCGAATAATCTTTTGCGTAGAACACGAGATTTTGCACAAGTAAAAGGCGACGGAACGATTGATTTCAAAATTGCTCAAATTTCCCTTAAAGCCTTAGAAGTAGATGAAAATGGATTGGATGAAATGGATAACAGAATTTTACTAACGATTATTGATAAATTTGGTGGAGGTCCTGTGGGACTTACAACCATTGCGACAGCATGTGCCGAAGAAGCAGAAACAATAGAAGAAGTCTATGAGCCATTTTTGATAAAAGAAGGATTTTTGAAGCGTACACCACGAGGGCGAGAAGTTACTGCACTTGCGTATCGTCATTTTGATATGTTGCCACCTCACGAACAGGCTAGATTATTTTAAATTGATTTTAACTTTATAATTATGTCCACACAAGAAAAATACTTAAATCCGTTTACAGATTTTGGTTTCAAAAAACTTTTTGGTACAGAAGTCAATAAAGATTTATTGATTCATTTTCTCAATTCTGTTTTACCAGATAATGTAACAATTTCTACTCTTACGTATCTTAAAAATGAACATGTCGGTCATTCAGCAATGGATAGAAAAGTGATTTATGATTTGTATTGTGAAAATGAAAAAGGAGAAAAGTTTATTGTCGAATTACAAAAAGCTAGACAGAAATATTTTAAAGAACGCACTATTTTTTATTCTACTTTTCCTATTCAAGAACAATCAAAACAAGGAGATTGGGATTTTGGATTGAATGCTGTTTATTCTGTTTCGATTCTTAATTTTCTGATAGATGATAATTCTTATGCAGCCAAACAGAAAAAGAGAGGTGAAAAAGCATCTGTCAAGACAATAGCCAAACTAATGAATATTGATACAAAAGAAATTTTTTATGATAAACTGACTTATGTACAAATTCATATTCCTCTTTTCAACAAAAAGGAAAGCGAATTAGAAACCTTTGAAGACAAATGGTTTTATGTCATTCAAAATTTACAACGTTTTCAAAATAGACCTGAAGCCTTACAAGAGCGTATTTTTGACAAACTTTTCAAAACAGCCGAACTAGCAAAATTTGATAAAAAGCAAAGAATGGCGTATGAGGACAGTTTGAAATACTATAGAGACATTAGAAATGTAGAAAATACAGCAGAAGAAAGAGGAAAAGAAGAGGGGAAAATAGAAGGTAAAAAAGAAAGAACAATAGAAATTGCCAAACAAGCTCTTGCAGAAGGAGCTTCTGTTAATTTCGTTTGTAAAATAACTAAACTATCAATACAAGAAGTGGAAAATATAGCCAATTCATTAAAAGAATAAGTTATGCCCACACAAGAAAAATATCTAAATAAATTTATTATTTTGAATGAAAATGAATTGACTATACTAAGTCTAGAAGAAAGAATGGCGTATGAAGATAGTTTGAAATATTATAGAGATATACGAAATGTAGAAAATACAGCAGAGGAAAGAGGGAAATTGTTAAACCAAACAGAAGTTATAAAAAATAGTCTTTCAGAAGGTCTTTCAATGGAAATAATAGCTAAAATAACTAAACTTTCAATAGAGGGAATTCAAGAAATAATTAATTCATTAAAGAAGTAAAAAACATGAATTACAATAACAAAAAATTTCGTCCAGTTTCCAATACAGAAAATGGAGAAACATCTAGCGAAACTATTTTTGAATACAAACAAGAAGGCAATATCTTGACTTCAACATATAGTGGAGGAAAAATAATTCAAGGTCATTTGATTGGTCTTGTTGATGAAAATGGAAATATAGATATGCGTTATCATCAAGTCAATGAAAAAGGCGAACTCATGACAGGAATTTGTAAATCTATACCTAAACTACTAGAAAATGGGAAAATTCGTCTTTACGAAAAATGGCAATGGACAGCAGGCGATAATTCGGAAGGAAATTCTATTTTAGAAGAAATATAATCATAATCTAGCGCAAGATTTTATCTTGTGTTAAACTTTTCGCAAGCATAATGCTTGTAAAATAGTACGTCCAAGCAGATGCTTGAACGAGAAAAATATAATAAAACTATGCTCTCTCAAACTTCTCAAAACCCACCTTTAGCAGAACGAATGCGTCCAACTTCTTTAGAGGAAGTCATCGGACAAAAACATTTAATTGGGCAAAATGGTGTAATTGCTCGTGTCATTTCTTCGGGTGCAGTTCCTTCCATGATTCTTTGGGGCGCACCTGGGATTGGAAAAACTACGCTTGCTTTACTTATTGCTAAAGCTCTGAAACGTCCTTTTCATACGTTGAGTGCTATTTCAGCAGGTGTAAAAGATGTTAGAGAAGTGATTGAAACAGCAAAAAGACAAACTAGAGCTATTCTTTTTATCGATGAAATTCATCGTTTTAGTAAATCTCAACAAGATGCACTTTTGGGAGCTGTTGAGCGTGGAACGATTACGCTTATTGGAGCGACAACTGAAAATCCTTCTTTTGAAATAAATTCGGCTTTGCTTTCTCGTTGTCAAGTTTATATTCTCAATCCTTTATCAGAAGAAGAATTGAAACAACTTTTGCAGCAAGCAATGGATAAAGATTTTAAATTAAAAAAGAAAAACATTGAGATAAAATCGTATGAAGCACTTTTTAGAATTTCGGGAGGAGATGCACGAAAACTATTGAATCTTTTCGAATTGGTTGTAGAATCTGAACCTAATTTTAATCTTCCAAACAAGGAAGACGAAGAAGGAAATACAATCAAAAATAAGATTGAAGTTACAGATGAAAAAGTAATGCAGTCGGCACAACAACGCATTTCTTCTTATGATAAAAGTGGCGAAAATCATTATGATATTGTTTCGGCTTTGATAAAATCTATTCGTGGAAGTGACCCAAACGCTGCCATTTATTGGTTAGCTAGAATGATTGAAGGAGGCGAAGATGTTAAGTTTATTGCTCGTCGTTTGGTTATTTCAGCTTCTGAAGACATTGGAAATGCAAATCCGACAGCTTTAGTTTTGGCAACAACAACCTTTCAAGCTGCTATTCAAATAGGTTTTCCAGAAGCACAAATTGTTTTGGCTCAATGTGTTACTTATTTGGCTACTTCTCCAAAAAGCAATGCTTCCTATATGGCAATTAAAACAGCTAGAAAAATAGTTCAAGAGCAAGGAGATTTGCCTGTTCCGTTGCATCTTAGAAATGCACCAACAAAACTGATGAAGCAACAAGGCTATGGAAAGAATTATAACTATTCCCACAATAATGCTAATAATTTTGCAGAACAAGAATATTTTCCAAAGGAACTTGCCAATACAAAACTCTATGAGCCTGCAAATAATGCAAGAGAAAATGGAATACGACAGTTTTTGAAAGAACGTTGGAAAGACAAGTATAATTATTAGAATTACGAATTACGAATTACGAATTACGAATTACGAATTACGAATTTTTCTCATTAAAAAACTTTCATTTACAATAAGTATCAGAGAAACGCAGTTTTGCACTGATAACTGATAACTGATAACTGATAACTGATAACTGAAATTACCATTCTATAACATCTCCCAAATTATTCAAAAATGGCAAATTGTCTTTGTAAGTTGTTATTTTTCCATGATTGACCCAACTATTTATTCTTTGTAATTCTTCAAAGTTTGGAGTATGGACTGTTAGAGGAATTTTGCGAAGACGAGAATCGTTTTTTTGAAATGGAGCTTCTTCTTTTGAGGTGTAAAGTAAGTGCCATAAGTCAGGCGAACCACTTTGTCCGATACGTTCTACCTTATCAAAAATAGCTGATTTTTTGTGCCACTCTTTTAATTTCAAGTTGATTTGTTCGAAAAACCAAACTGTATTTTGTAAGCGAATACGAGAACCCAAGCGAGATTTTCCTTTTGAGTTGAGGTGTTTTATTTGTGCTTTTCCTTGTTTTTTTCTGACCATATAAGCTGTAATTACTTTGTGATAAATAAGTTCTCCCTCTTCAAAATAACCCAAAGAAGCTGCTCCTGCTTGAATCAGAATAAGTAAATACGGTTTTGGTAAAAAAGGAAGTTGTTCAGAATAATCTGAAAGACAAAGTGTTCTTTGCTCATCTTCTCTTGTTGGAAGTGTTGGGAAAGTAATCGGAACACGAAAATCAAGAATCTTCTCTCCTTCTTTATTTGTGCCATAAAGGATCCCTTTTTTAGGATCAGAATCCCACAAAATAGCCTCCTCTGAATCTGTTTGATTGTCAGAATCTAAAGAGGCTAGTCTTTCTATTAAATCTATTGAATCGGAATAATTCATTTTGTGTGTTTATCACAGACTTCCTAGTCTGTGCAAAAGTGAAAAAGAGTTTTTGAATAAAAAATGTTACTGATTCAGACTAGGAAGTCTGAAATACTTAATAATTCACAACTTGAGTTACCTATTCAAAATAACTTTTACTGTATTAGTTCCCACAGCATCGTCTTGAAGCGAATGAATATAGATTTTACAGATATACATTCCATTTTTTACAAGTGAGCCTGTGTTGTCTCTTCCATTCCATGAGATATTTGTAAAATTACCGTTATTATTCAGATAATTCTGACGAATTGTCCTGACAGCTCTTCCCAAAACATCATAAACAACTATAGCTACCTCAATGTCATCACCTGTACGACTATGAGTGACATTAAAATCTACACTATTCCAAAAAGGATTTGGAAAAGGTGTAATTTCTGTAATTTCGATAGGCTTATTTTCTACATAAAATTCTACTTCAATTGTGGTAGGATTGGAATAATTATCCCAAACAGTAAAAGTAAGAGTATGTTTTCCCACCTTTAAATCTTGCAAAGGAAAAGCAATTGTTCCGTTCTGATAGCTTCCTTCTTCATACTCAAAATAATCGTTCAGAATAAAAGTTTGAGTTGCTTCTCCATCCAAAACTGCCATTATTTCCCTTCCTACTCCATAACCTGTCAGATTAATTCCGTTTTCATCGCTAATTTCTGCTAAAAGAGTTGTGTTTGAAGGAACTTTTGCACCTGAAACAAAGGTCTTATCTTCTATCCAAATTTGTGCTGTTGGTGCTGTATTGTCGTTTGGTGCATTGTTGTTGCTTGCTCCAACCTGAATGCCATAAAAGCCATTTGCATCTCGGTTTTGAGTTTCGTGTTGAGCATACATAGCTACTCGCCCACTAGCCAAATTGTAATTTATATCTTTCGAAACTATAAAAGTAACTTCAAATTTACCTTGATTAATTTTTGCTTTTCCTTTGTATAAAATGTTTTGCCAATTTGTATAATAGGTAGGTTGAGACTCGTCTCCTAATGTTCTAAGTTCAGCAGGTTTGTCATAGATAGTAATATCCAAAGTGCCAGTAAAATCTGAACTTAAAATATCATTATTTGCAATTTGTCCAAATAAAGTAACCTTATCTAATGCTTTTACAGATTCTGAAATTACGCCATTTGCTTTTACTTCTGTAATAATAGCTTCTTCTTTGGGATAATTGAGACGAAGTGCAGGGTCACCCAAAAGTGTAAAGTTTCTGTTTTGTCTTGAAAGACTTTCATTCTTTGTTTTTCTGATAATATCTCCTAGTCTTGGCATTTCTCCGTTTGGCAAACGTTTGAAAACATTATTATAAAATGCCTTTGCCAAAATAAAATTTGTCGAAGCTGTTACTGGGCGTGTTGTGGTTACAAGTGCAATTCCTCCACCATCTTCATTTGTCATGAGTCTTTCTCCTACCGAAAAAACTTGTGGATTGTCATAACGACCAAACTCACAAGTAGCCGTAACAAACATAGGCAGATTATTGAGGTTTTTCCAATTTGAAACCGAAGCTAAATCTACAACAGCTTCTGTAGCCAAACTAGATTCTGAGCCGTGTCCCATATAATTGACAAGCAAAGAACCATCATTAACATCATCATTTAGTTTCTCACGTACTTTAAAAGAAAATTTTCCATTTGAAGTCGAAATTTGAGGAAAAGCATCAACATATAATTTTTCAGCCTGATAACCCTTATAACTTTCAACAATATCAATAAGCTGTTCAGAATCTCTTAAATGAATATTTCCATCACCATCATCAGCTACAAAAACGACTTTATTTCTCCATTTTCCTAGTGTTTGAGGAAGAGAGTAACCAATAATTTTATCAACCACTAAACTTGCTTGATTTGCGTTTCTGACAGGAATCCTTCCAATTCCGATATCTAAATCTTCTTGTTCTACTTGAAAACTTTCAGACCATTCTCCTTCATCATCTTCTAAAAGTCCGTAAAAATCTTCTGATGAAAATGTTTCGACGGGTTCTAGTGATTGCCTAGACTGATAAACAGGAACAAAATTATTATTTGCCTGTACTCTATCTTTATAATCATAACTTGTATCTCCAAAAAGAAGTAAATAACGCAACTTATCATTTTGTTTTTTATATAAAAAACGAACAAAATCACGAATAGCAGAAACATCTTGTCTTCCAGATGAAAACTCATTCCAAATTTGACTAACTGTTACTACCAAAACTTCCATATCATCTTTTTCACTATGAAAAGCAGCTAGTTTTTGAGCTGCTTCTAAAAAGTCTTCGTGTGTAACAATCAAAAAATCAGGCGTAGAAAGAGCGTGTAAATTTTGATTGTTTAAAGTTGTTATTTCTACTGGTGCTGGCAATTCTGCATTTACATCAAAGGCAACTAATTCTTGTAAACTTCTATTTGTTCGCACGACGAAAGCATTTGGGTTTGAAGAATTGACAGGGATTTCTTGAATATCAAACAAATTACTCACATTCCAAACACGCATAGAAGCAGGTTTTTGAGAAAATTCGAAATTAGCAATCTCACTTTGAGAAGAAGCTACCGAACGAAAATGTGTATTTTGTTTGTAAAATGATAGAGTACGAGTAAATCCTATGGTAAGAAAATCTAAATTTCCGAAAGCTGTATTATCTGTTTTGTTGTAGGTAACCTTTACAGGAAGAGAAGCAGGCGAAGAGCTAAGGTTTGATGAAAAAGTAGCTGTATTTATATCTCCTTTTTTAGAATAGGTAGAGATTTGAGATGCTGCAATAGGAAGTTTTCCAAAATCCTGACCTACAACAGAAAAAGTATAATCACTAGCACGAGACGAATATGCCGTTGCTGAAACACGCAACAAAACAGGATTAGAAGTAACCAACCCTTCAGATTCAAAATTGATAGTTACTTCTGTAATAAAGTCAAAACGTTCTCCAAACCACATTCTGCCAGAACCTCCACCACCAGAGTTTGCTAAATCACCAATTATGTTTACCTCGTCTAATTCGTGATGTGCTATTTCATTGTAGGTTGTGATTCTTGTTCCTCCACTTAGGTTTTCGGCTGTTTGGATTCTTTTTCCTGTTTGATTTCCAACTTTCAGGTAATAATAATTAAAATCATCATACAGATTTTTCTCAAAACTAAATTTCAAAGCATCATTTGCTTGTGCATCGTAAGTATGAATATCGGCTGCTTGTGCATAAAACAAAATATAATCTCCTGCATTAAAAACATTATCACTTCCTAGTTCTATAAAAATGGCATTTTCCTTCAAATCTGAAATACGTGAAACTGAATTGGCTTGTGGGAGCATTCCACCACCATTTCCAAAAACTTGAATGTTGGTTGGATTGATAGTAGAAGGATTCAGACCTGCTGTTTGAAGGTCTTGAAAAGTAACTTTATGTACTCCATTTTTTTCTACTTTTAGCTTCAAAATTTGTCCCTCTGAAAGAACTGAATTTTGAGCGAAACCACTAAAAGCAAAGAAAAAAGTAAGAAGAAGAAAAAAGGAATACTGAATATATTTTGATGTATGAAGATTCATAGAACTTATTTTTTTATATAAATTAGTAGAGCTGGAAGTATTTTGAGCTATATGATACTGATTATCAAGTTTTTGATTGATAAAATAGTTTGTAAAGTTACGATTTTTTGGAATACTTCTTTTCTTAAAAATTTGGAAAAACAAAAAGACACTTCAATTTTTTCGGAGTGTCTTTTTTTTATCCTCGTTGAGGGTTTCATTTGAACCTCAACGACGGTTGAAAAGGGACTATTTTACTTTTTAGAGCAACCGTCAATGAGGCGTTGCCGTCGTTGAGGATTTTTGATTAACAATCTTTTATACACTTTCCGTTCTTATTTATATAATACCACTTGCCATTTTCTTTTACTTTTGAGATTCCATTCTCAAAAGCCCAAGCATCTTCATACTTTGGTTGTATTATTATATCTCCATTATGATTTATAAATCCTAATTTGCTTCCTAAAGTAACTCCTGCTAAACTATCAGAAAATGAAGATGCATTATTGTATAGTAATGGAATAACTATATTTCCTACTCTATCAACATAACCATATTTTTTATCTATTCTTAACCATGCTATGCCTTCTTTGAAATCATTTATTTCATCGTATATCGGTTCTAACTTTACCTTGTTATTCTGATTAATTAAACCATATTTGCCATTTTTTTCGAATTTATATAGGGTGTCAATGTTTTGAGCTTTTTGTAATGAATCCATAATTGCCTTTTCATTAACAGATACTTTTTTCTGTTCTTGTATATTTAAATAATTGTATATCAACTGAATAGCTATAAGACATAAGAAAGCATATATAGTAAACAATACTTTTGATATGACTGGCATTGAGAGAGGATTTCTACTATTTACGCTTTGATGGAGTTACTTATACCAAAATAACTTCTATTCTTCCCCTGCCAATTCATCTTTGCGTATGTTACTAGGGCGACCTGTTTTTAGCTTTACTTTCAAGCGTTTGAACAAATAATGAATACCAGGTTGGCTAAAATCTTCTCCAAAGGTATCTTTTACATACTGTTGTACTTCCTTTTGAGTTAGGGTGTTGTCTTGATCTAACTCTTGAAGTAGTTCACTTATCTGAAGAGAAGAGAGCTTACCCCAGTTTTGATTGATACGAGCTTTTATAAAATAATCAATACCTTCTTGTTGATACTTTAACCACAAATTTTTACTCTGACGAGAACTCAAACCAATAATATTACCAGCAGCAGCTTGGCTCTTTACATTACCTGCTTTGAGTACACGCAAAAAACGAACTCTATCTCGTAGATAACTTTTTTGGTGAGATTTTTCTAAAGCCAAAAGATAAGGAAGGCTTTCTACGATCAAACTGCTATAATCTAAAATTTTTGGCATATCTTTTTAGTGAAATATAGTAATTGTTTTGGTATAAGGTACAAAATAATTCCCTTTTGCTGAAAAAAAGACAGTAAAATTTATCAAAACAAAATACACTGTTTTTCCGTATTACTTCATATACAAACATATCAACATTTATTCATATAAAATAAAAATTCGTTACTCATTATGGACTATTTAGATAAAGACTATTTAGAAAAATCTCTTTCCTACCAAGAGTACAGAACACTTGGACAAGAGCTTTTAGAAAAAGCAACCACCACAAATGGAGATAATCGTCCAGAAATTTTGGAATATACAAATACAAATATGTATCGTATGAACAGGCTTGACAAGACAACAAAAGTAAATGAAAATGTCAAGAATGCTTTAGCTACTATTTCATCAAATGAAAAATATTATTGGATCGTTTTGACAGAGAGTTGGTGTGGAGATGCTGCTCAAATTGTACCTGTTATGAATAAAATTGCAGAAGAAGCAGGCGAAAAACTAGAAATTCGTTTTCTTTTAAGAGATGAAAACCCTGATTTGATAGATGAGTTTCTGACAGGTGGTGGAAGAGCAATTCCAAAACTTATTTTTGTCAAAGAAGAAAAAAACAAACAATTGAAAATTCTCAATTCGTGGGGAGCAAGACCAGCCGAAGCTCAAAAGTTAGTCGTAGAATATAAAGAAAGAGTAAGACAAAATCCAAAACTAGAGGATTTTAAGGGTTTTGCAGAATCTCTTCACGGTTGGTATGCAAAAGACAAAACACAGCATACACAAAATGAACTAGCAGAGCTATTAAACAAAAAATAAAAAATGTAGGTTTAATTAATTTTCTTCGGTCAGATGCAAAACATAGACCGAAGAAAATTTTTATAGTTTGAGGAATCAATAAAGATTATTTTCCTTCAAAGTTCGCTTTTCTTTTCTCTAAAAATGCACTTGTTCCTTCTTTAAAATCTTCTGAACGACAACAATTAGCAAAGGCATTTGCTTCTGTTTGGTAACCATCTTCTGGACGATACACCGAATTTACGCTCTCAATAATTTGTCCTAAAGCAATAGGAGCTTTTTTATTTAATTTTTGAAGTAGCTCTTCAGCTTTTTCTACTACTTCGTGAGAAGCAACTACATGATTTACAAGTCCGAGAGAAAGAGACATTTTTGCATCAATCATATCACCTGTCATGAGAAGTTCCATTGCTTTAGAACGACCAATGTAGATAGGCAAACGCTGCGTTCCTCCATAACCAGGGATAATTCCTAAGTTGATTTCAGGTTGTCCAAACTTAGCATTTTCTGAAGCGATACGGATATGACAAGCCATAGCAAGTTCACAACCTCCACCAAGAGCAAAACCATTAACTGCTGCTACAACAGGCTTAGGACAGTTTTCTATTTTTAAGAATATTTCTTGTCCACGCTCAGCAAATTTACGAGCATTCATTTCATTGATTTCAGCAATTTCTGAAATATCAGCTCCTGCTACAAATGCTTTATTGCCTGCTCCTGTTATCAAAACTGATTTTACTTCTTTGTCATCGTAGGCACGAGTAAATGCTTTATCAATTTCCTCCATCGTTTCGATGTTGAGAGCATTTAATTTACTTTCTCTATTTATAGTAATTTTCAAAATTCCATCAGAGAGCGTCAAAAGTAAGTTTTTGTATTCCATATAATTATTTTTCAAATAGTTTTATAAATTCAACTATTCAATTTTATTGTGATTTCTAGTGAGATTAGTTAGGGTCAAAGGTAAGAAGTTTGACACGGATTCACAATTAATTAGTTTAATCGATTTTGTTTTTTGACTTTATATTTATAGTTTATCAATTATTTAATTTAGAATTTTTTCTATTTCTTCTTCTAGTTTTCCATCTTTTTCCCAGTCTAAATACTCTTCCATAGAATCAGTTCTGTATTTTTTCTTGTTTTTTGTTTGAGATTTTATCTTTTTATAAGTCAAAATCATTGCTTTTACACCAGCTAAATTTGTCTCAAAATCTGTACTTTCTGCTTCTTTATTTTCCAATAAATAAGTAACTTTTGAAAACATCATAGACAATAATAATTCTTTTGAATATTCAAATTTTTTATCTGAGAGCATTTCTCCTTCTATTTTACCATCTATAACTAAATTAATATGAGGTGCGCCATTTATCCACTCCATTAAATAGGATTCTAACAAAAGTTTTAGTTGTAAAGTGGTATTATCTTCTTCCAAAGGATTGTAATTAAACCAATTTTGTAATCCTTTTTTTACTTGAAGTTGATGCTCATAATAATCTTCCTTTGTTTTGAAAGTATTGTTTTGTGGAACTTGTGCTTTTAGAAGTGAATAGCTAAATATCAAAAAGAGAAAAAGTAAAACGTATTTTTTCATTATAGAATTTTTAAAATAAATTTATTATGATTTTAGAGTGTTAGGTCTTTTGCAAACTGATTTTTAGACCAATTATAATTTTGTGTTGATTTAGTACACTGTTTCAAAAGTTTTATTGCATTTTGTTGTGCATTCAGTTCCTCAGAACTGAATGTTTAGCTTCCTCAGAAGCGTGATTTATTTGCTTGAATCACGCTTCTGAGGAAGCGTTTCGTTCAACTCTGGGGAGTTGAACACACAAAAAACATTGTAAAATTTTTGAAACAGTATATTTAGTGCTATCAAATACGCCTATTCAGTTTTGGGGAACTGAACTCATACCTCCTTCTAAAATCTGATTTCTGACTTTACTTTACTCTCCCATTGCCTTCAAACGCTCACTAAGTGGTGGATGTGAATATTTAAAAAATACGTACCAAGGGTGTGGCGTAAGATTGGAAAGTGAGTCAGCAGAAAGCTTTTTGAGTGCTGTTGCAAGAGGTTTGCTACCATATGTTTCTTTGGCATAATTATCAGCTTCATATTCGTTTTTACGAGAGAAAATATTAAATAAAACACTTGTAATCGTAGAAATAGGCGAATAAAGAAAACCAAATGCAATCATATTTAAGTGAATTTGCCATTCGTTTGCACCTAAGGCAAGAGAAATTTCCTTACTAAAAATAATTTGTGCCAAGATAAAAAGCGTAAGTCCTGTTTGTGCAATAGATATTGCCATAGTTTGAGGAATATGATTCTTTTTATAATGTCCTACTTCGTGAGCAAAAATAGCTACTAGTTCTTCTGTACTGTGTTTTTCTAAAATGGTATCATAAAAAACAACTTTTTTCTGCTTTCCAAATCCCATAAAAAAGGCATTTGCTTTTGTAGAGCGTTTTGAGCCATCAATTACGAAAATATTTTGAAGCGGAAAATAAACACTCCCTGCATATTCTTCAATAGATTCTCTAAGTTGTCCATCTTCTAAAGGGGTTAGTTTGTTGAAGAGTGGCATTATTAAGGAAGCATAAAAAAACTGCATTCCAATAGAAAAAACGGTAATTATTACCCAAAAGTAAATCCAAAAGTTTTTGCCAATTTCTAAAACAAGATATAAAAGAACATAACCTATAATTCCTCCTACTATTGCACCAAGCAAAAGTCCTTTTAATTTATCTGTAATAAATAATTTTTTGGTCGTTTTGTTAAATCCAAATTTCTCCTCAATAACAAAAGTTTGATACAATGAAAAAGGTAATCCTAAAAGAGAAGAAGCTATCGTAACTACTGCAAAAAAAGCAAGAGCGTGCCAAATAGGATTTTGAAAATAAACTCCTAAAAGTTCGCTCAACCACCCAAAAGAACCAGTAATTAAAAATATAAGTGTAAGAATAAAGCTCATAGAGTTACTAATCAAAGAAAAGGCTGTATTTGCTTTCTTATAGGCTTTTGATTTTTGATACTCATCTTCCGTGTAAATATCTGCAAACTGATTGGGCAAATGAGCAGGTTGATTTTGAGAATTAAGCCATTCTAAAAAATTTTCTAATAAAAAATCGCCTACTAAAATAGCAATGATAAGAATTAGGATTTGAGATGCATTCATTAAATTATCGTTTTTATTATTCTTAAAATGTTTTACTGATTCATTCTATTTATTATAACTTCAAAACGATTTTATGGTTTAAAATAAATAATTTTTTATCTTTTTATAGAAAAATATAATTTTGGATAGTTTCTACTTATTTAAAAATCCGTATTTTTGAGAATTATATATTTATTTGTGCTTTATACTAAAAACTCTTATAAAAGATTACCCTTTTTCAATGAAAATTTCAATTGCCAACGACCACGCAGGAACTGAATACAAAAAATTCTTACAGAACTATCTGACTAATTTAGGTCATGAGGTCAAAAATTTTGGAACAGATAGTTCAGATTCAGTAGATTATCCTGATTTTGCACACCCATTAGCAAACTCTGTAACTAGTAACGAAACTGAATTAGGGATTTTGATTTGTGGGAGTGGAAACGGAATTGCTATGAGTGCCAATAAACATGCTGATATTCGTGCTGCCATTTGTTGGAATGAAGAATTAGCAGCTCTTGCTCGTCAGCATAATAATGCAAATGTAATTTGTATTCCTGCTCGTTTTGTAACGCAAGAATTAGCTCAAAAAATGGTTGAAACCTTCTTAAAAACAGAATTTGAAGGAGGGAGACATCAAACAAGAGTAGAAAAAATTTCTTGTTAATTTCTAGTATAATCATATAGGCTATAAAGTCTGTGCAACTTAAAAAAACTTTTAATTGTAAGTTGTTTTCATTTGTCTTAAGCAACACACATTTTTTCATTACTTTATTTTATGCAAATTTTTTTTACTGTTCGTGAGCATCTTTCAGAATCTACTCCTTGTATTTATTTACTAGGAGAAAATTTTGACAATCTTCCTTCTACATTTTCAGATAATTTTCCTATTTCTTCATTAGTAAATTATTTTGAAAAGGAGCAAATCCCAACTACTGTTTTCTTAGATAATCAAGTAGTTTTTGCAGTTCCTTATCTTGCCCCAATACAGGAAAATTATGTTCATAAAGAAAAAATGCGTAATCAAGGGCATTTAGTGGCACAGCTTATCAAAACTCATTCTATTAATAAGTTACAAGTTTTTGCTGATGCTATTTTGAGTAAAGAAAGTATTCTCTGCTTTTTAGAAGGTTTGAATTTAGGAAGTTATAATTATGAGAAAAAAGGAAATTCAGAGGACTATTTTAGAGATACTTTGCAGGTAGAAGTAGTTTTCTCAAGTGAAACAGAAACTATCGAACAAGAAGAGTTAGAAAAACTGACCACACTTTGTGATGCTGTTTGGCTAACAAGAGATTTGGTAAACGACCCTCCAAATTTTAAGAAACCCTCTATATACGGACAAAAAATAGAAGAATTAGGAAAAGAAGCAGGTTTTGAAACCGAAATTTGGAATAAAGAGCGTATAGAAGCTGAAAAAATGGGAGGTATTTTGGGTGTTTCGCAAGCTAGTCATGAAGATGCCATTTTTGCCAAACTCATTTATTCTCCAAAAGATGCTACCAATGATACGCCTATTGTTTTGGTGGGAAAAGGAGTAACTTTTGATATTGGAGGTGCAAATATTAAAACTTCAACGGCTGCCTTAGAAATTATGAAGTCAGACATGGGAGGTTCTGCCAGTGTGGTAGGACTTATTTATGCACTTGCTAAAAATAATATTCCATTATATGTTGTCGGACTTTTGCCTATTACAGATAATTCAATTAGTAATCAAGGATTAGTTCCAGGAGATGTAATTACGATGCGAAGTGGCGCAACTGTAGAAATCACCAACACAGACGGAGAAGGAAGACTCATTATGGCTGACGCTTTAGATTATGCAAAAGAATTAGCTCCAGAGTTAGTTATTGACTTAGCAACTCTTACAGGAAGTGCAGTGCGTGCGATAGGTGAAGAAGGTACTGTTTTTATGGGTAATACAGATGAAGTATTGAAAAGAGCTTTAGAAAAAAGTGGAAGAGAAACTTACGAGCGTTTGGTAGAATTTCCTTTATGGAACGAGTACAAAGATTATTTAAAATCTGATGTAGCTGATATTAAAAATGTGGGAGGAAGTTTTGCAGGAGCAATCGTTGCAGGAAAGTTTTTAGAACATTTTGTAGATTACGATTGGATTCACATGGATATAGCTGCGCCAGCTTATCTTATGAAATCGTCTAGTTATAGAGGTAAAAATGGAACAGGAACAGGTGTACGCCTCCTGTATCATTTCTTAATAGAGCAATTTTCTTAAAATAGAAAAAAAATAAAAGCATAAAAAAAGGCTATTCTTCGTAAGAAGATAGCCTTTTCTGTTTTATCAGCTTTGGAGGCTTAGATAAAAATTAAATGATTGGCGTGCGCTAAAATTGATAAAACAATTAACAAAGAAAAATTGTAAATTGAGTGATTAAACCGAATCTTCTAATTAAATATCTTTTGCTTTCCATTTGATTCTAAGCAAAGCAGAAAAACAAATTAAATTTGTTTTTCATAACTACTACAAAGGTGCAAAAAAAAAATAGTTTAACAAGTGTTTTTTATTTTTTTTTGAGCTGATAAACTATTTTTATTTTTTACTGAAAAAATAAAAAATAGTAGCTTTAATGAGTAAAAAGATTTTTTGTTGTTATATTTATCTAAACTTATTTGATTTTTAGATATATAAATTTAGTTTCTTTTCCTATTTCTAAGGGTGTAAGAGCTAAAGCAGGTTCTACAAAATTTTTATCGTTGATTACAAATAGAGGAATTACTTTTCCTTTATTTTCTTTTGTCTCTAATGTATTCAATACATCTTCACGACTATTTACTTTTATTTCTTTTATTTCTGGGTCTTTACGAATAAAATGAGAAAAAGAAATAAAATCTGCTCTTCCATCAAAAAGTATATTTTTTGGATAGTCTTCTTTATTGAGAGTTTCTTGTTCACGATTTGATATAAAACGAAATACTTTGTCTTTGACCAATTCTTCACCTAAAATTCTACAGGCTAAAGCATTTATTTCTGCATTAGGAGTCATTGCCCAAAGCTGTCCATACTGAGCAAAATCTAATTCTTCCCATGCTTCTTCATTCAAAATACTTCCTTCATAAATAGGAATTTGTTGCATAGATGCCTCTCTTGTATTTGCTTTTGAGGTATCTGCAAGTAAAACAGGAATATTATATTTTTGAAGAATTTTGGCAATAAAACGAGCAGATTCATCAGCACTCAAAAAGGCTACTCCATTTGGTTCTTTACGTGTAACTCCTAGTAGCTTGGCTATTGGTTTGGCAGTAAGTCCTTGCAAAACAACCGTTCCTACAATAACTAAAAATACCAACGGTAAAAGCATTGCCGCTTCATCTAAAGGAATAATGTAGTCTTTGCTTTGAAATAGGGAAATAGAAAAAATAGAAGCCACAGCGGCCGTAACAATTCCACGAGGACAAATATAGGATAGAAATATTTTTTCGTTTAAAGTTAAGTTTGTTCCCCAAGTGCTTAAAAATACAGATAATGGACGTAAAATAAAGACGACAACAGCAAATAGAATAAAGCTGTTTGTTGTTAAGACTAATTCTATATCTACAATATCAATTCTTGAAGAAAGTAAAACAAACAAAAATGAAATTAGAATAATCACTAAATCTTCATTAAAAGAGATTATTTCTTTTAAGTTTGAAGTTTTCATATTAACTAAAGCCATTCCCATAATTGTAACTGCAAGTAAGCCTGATTCGTGCTGAATAGAGTTAGACAAGGCAAAAGAAGAAATAACTAAGCCCAACATAACAATATTCTGAAGGTATTTAGGGACTAATTCTTTACTAATTAATATATTACCTAACCAAGCTGAGACCCAACCTATCGCAATTCCGACAGCAATAGTAATGGCAAATGTTTTAAGGGCAATAAAGCCAATTTGTGAGCCTGCTGTTCCTGAAATGATAAATTCATAGGTTAAGATAGCTATTAATGCTCCCACAGGGTCAATCAAGATACCTTCCCACTTCAAAATGGTAGTAATATTAAAGTTGGGTTTGACATTTCTAAGAATAGGTCCAATAACAGTAGGGCCAGTAACGATAATAAGAGAGCCAAAAAGCAGTGCCGTTTGAACAGAAAAGTCCATAATTAGCATTGCAGCAACTGTTCCACCAGCCATCGTAATGACTGAGCCAATGACAATTATATTGCGAACAGCCTTTCCTAATACTTTTACTTCAGATAGCTTAAGTGTTAATCCTCCTTCAAAAAGAATGAGTCCAACAGCTAAAGAAACTACATCAAAGAGAACTTGTCCTTGAAAAATAGAATCTCCATCAATAAGTTTAGGGCCTTTTGAAACTAAATATCCTTCATCACCTGTAAAAAGTGTAGAAACAGGACCTACTAAAAGTCCGATAATAATAAGTGGAAGAATAGCTGGTACTTTGATACGCCATGACAACCATTGAGCAAAAAAACCAAGCACGAGAAGCCCTGCAAGTTCAAGCATATATTATTTTAATAGTGTTAGATTCGAATAAAGAATAAAAATACTAAAAATATATGAAGGATAAAGAGAAATTATCTATTGATACTTTTTTTTTATTAAAAATTCTATTTTTAGTTGAATTTTGTTAGCCTAAACTAAAAACAATACAAAAAAATCTTTGAACTTGTTTAAGAATGGTGATTTATTTTTTTAAAAAGAGGTCAAAATAGTTATACTTGTAAATCATCACATTTTCAATCTAACTATTTTTCCCTCTATGTACGTAAACTTATCAAAAAAATTTATAACCGAAAATATTTTACCTTATTTACATCAATTTACAAAAGGTCGTCGTATAAAAGTAGCTCTTTGGCGTATTATCCAAGCCATTGTGTATCGCTTAAAATCAGGGAGTCAATGGCGAGAACTTCCTATGAAACAATTTTTCGGAAACTTATCAATTATCTGGAATACAGTATATTACCATTATAATAAATGGTCAAAATTAGGAAGTTGGAAGAAATTATGGATCAAGTATTTAGAAGATTATCGTGGAGAATTAGATTTTTCTATTTGTCAGCTAGACGGCAGCCACACTTCAGCTAAACGAGGAGGAGAAGGTATTGGATATTCCAAAAGAAAAGCAGGAAAAACAACCAATGCACTTTTTCTAACGGATAAAAATGGTATTCCAGTAGCGATGTCTGTTCCAAGAGCAGGCAATCATCACGATGCTTTTGAACTTGAAAAAAATATGCAATCTATGATAGATGATTTGAATGCTTCTCAAATTAGAGAAGGAGGAATTTTTCTCAATGCTGATGCAGCCTTTGATACACAAGCCTTTCGTTCTTTTTGTAATCATTTAGATATTGTAGATAATATAGATTTTAATAAAAGAAATAAAAAAGACCTTGATAATCAACCATTTAAAGATGAAGAAATGTATGAATTGAGATTCGTTATTGAAAGAACTAATGCGTGGTTAGATGCTTTCAAAGCCTTAATTATGAGGTACGAAACTAAAATTCATACGTGGCAAAGTTTACACTATTTAGCCTTTACTTTAATATTTGCCAGAACTAGAAAAAAACATTCTTAAACAACTTCTTTAAAAAATTAGGACAAAAAAAAACTAGTAAACCCTAAGATTTAATAGTTTTTTGTGTGAATATAATTTCGAATTATTCTATAATCGCAACGCCAAAACTGTAATATCATCTCTCTGCTCTGCATCAAGTTGGTGTTGATCTAATTGGTTAGATAAAATTTCTTTTTGCTCTTTAAAAGGTCTTTCATGAAATTGCTTAAGTAAAGATTCAAATTTTGTAGAGCCAAATTTTTTCTTATCTGGATTTGCTTGGTCTATAAGACCATCAGAAGTCAAGTAAATAACATCTTCAGCCAATAAAACAGCTTTTTGATTTGTAAATACATACTCTTTTTTCTTCACTACTCCACCAATACTTAGATTATCTCCTTTTAATTTTTCTATTTCTCCATTCGAAGTATAGTAAAGAGGACGTTTTGCTCCTGCATAAGTGACTTCAACCCAGTTTTCTTGTCTTTCTATCCTACAAAGTGCTACATCCATTCCATCTGTATTATCAGAATCTTTTTGATGTAAAGCTGCCCGAACTCCTTCATGGAGCATTTCCAATATTTTTGCAGGGTCAAAAACTCGTTTTACGCCTACAATATCTGTTAGAAGGGTATTTCCCACCATTGACATAAATGCCCCTGGAACACCATGACCTGTGCAATCTACAGCAGCAGCAAATGTGTAATTTTCTACATGAGTTACCCAATAAAAATCTCCTGAAACAATATCCTTAGGGCGATAAATAACAAAATGCTCTGTAAATAATTCTCTTAAAGTCTTTTTGGCTGGTAGAATAGCATCCTGAATAGTTTGAGCATAACGAATTGAATCTGTTATACGTTTGTTTTTTTCCTGCAGTTCTATTGTTCGTTCTTTTACTTTTCCTTCTAAGTTTTGGTAAAGTTGAGCATTTTCTAAAGAAATACTCACTTGTGTAGAAAGCATTTGTAGAGTTTGTAATCTATCTGGTGTAAATGCTCCTGTTGTTAGATTATTTTCTAAGTAAAATATACACAACAATTCATTTTTACGCATCACAGGAAAACAAAGTACCGATTTCGGCTTGTATGCTTTCATGTATGTGTCATTGGCATATTTTTCATCTTCTGAAGCATTATCCAAAACAAGAGGTTGCATTGTTCGGACTACATAATTAATAATTGTTCTAGGAACTAAATCACTATCTTCTTCAACAGATTGATGCAAAAACTGTGTCGATTGTGTTTGTGTCAAATCTCCTTTTGCTTCTATAAAAAATTCTCCATCATAATTTTGAATCAAAAATGCTTTTTCTGCACCTGCATTTTCCATTACTACACGCATCATCTTAGGCATTAGTTCCTCAAAATTGACTTCTTGTGAAAGTGTTTGGGTAGATTTAATGAGCGTTTCGAAATCCAAGAAACTTGTACCACTTTTTGAGCCACTAGAAGATATTTTGCTAGTAGTCATCATAGTTGTTGAAGCTGCATTTTCATTTGTATTATGTGTATGCAACGTATGAGAAGGCGAAGTTGTCGTTTGCCCTATTTCAGTTATGGCATCTTGCTTAACATAATGCGAATATACTTCATGCATTTGTTCTAATTTGCCTTTTGCACCCCAAATACGATAATCATAATAGGCTTTACGCAAAAACATCATAGCAATATCTTCTTGTTTTCTTTGTAGCCAATAGTATCCAAAACGTTCCTTAATTAGTGCCTCTTCTTGAATAAAATTAGTCTTTGCAACAGCTTCTAAAGCTAATCTAAAGTTCTTTTCTGTTTCTATATAGTCATTTTTTGCTCGTGCAAGTTCTGCCTCTACCAAATAATATTTGTGTAGATTAGTAGAAGGTGAAAATTTGGCAAATTTATAAAGCTTAGCTTGATTTTTTGCAATACGTCTTAAAATTCGTTGTCTATCCCATAATGATGAACTTGGATAAATAGCAATATGAATAAGTGAATCGTACATGTGATAAACAGGTACACCTGCTGTTGATATGATTCCTTTTAAGTATTTTTCTGTCAGAACAACATAGCTATATGCTTTTTCAATGTCGCCAAAATTATAGCTCAAACAAGCTTTCATAAAGAAATGTAAACAGATAGAAGCCGAATTTCCTCCTTCCAAAATTTCCTTCTGCAGCTCTAATGGATATTCTTCCCCTTCTAAAACGGCAGGATTTTCAGATTTACCCAAATAATTTAGGAAGGTCTGACGAAGTAACTTGATGTTGTGATAGGGATTAAACTGTCTTAAATCATAAGTTGCACCAATATACATATTGGCTTCTTTTTCTACTTCGTTGAGTTCTTTACCTGTTGCAAAACGATAATACACATAAATAAATATAGAAAATGCTGCATATTCAAAAAAACCTGTATCAATTCCTTTTCTATATGACTTTACTAAAGGTTTTAATGAATTTTCTAAAGGTTCTTTCCAATGACGAATCATAACATTTGCAACCATATAGGTTCTTGCCTTAAAACGTTCAGAGTCATGTTTGTCTAAAAGTTTGATAGCCAATTCTCCAAAACGATATCCAGAATCTAAGTTTCCAAGCACTCCACACAAAATGATTCCGTAGGAAGAATAAGCGTATGTAGAAACAAGTGCATTCCCATATTTGATAGATAACTGAACTTGTCTGAAAATAATCATTGGATACAATGGCGAACCACTTACATAAGCAGCCAAACTAATGCCTGATAAAATTTTCATGGCAGCTAGTTTTTTCTTGTTTTCCATCTGTGGAAGATTTGCCAAGTCAAATACTTTTTTCCCTGTCATCATTCCTTTAATACGGAATATTTCACGAAGTAAGTGAAGTTTAGTTACATTTCTTGGAAAACCTACTTTTAACTTTTTAAGTGTACTAACAGCTAGGCTGATTGCCTCATTCATTTTTCCTTTAGAAATAAGAAATTGAATTTTGGTATCAAAAACAGCTACTTTATCTAAAAAACCATTTGCATTGGTAAGTACACCATTTACAAACTGTTCCATTCCACTTCCATTTCCACTTAAATATGCAGCTTCAGCAGCCTCATTGTGAAGACGTAAAGCAAGGATATATTCATCTTTCCAACCAATAATATCTAAAAGAGCAACTCCAGCATAAAAATAATCATAAGCAGGTTCGTAAGCTGCTGAGGCTTTTGCTTTTCTTCCTGCAATCAGGTTCAGACGAGCCAATTCATAACGTTCTTGTTGGTCTTCTAAAAGAGCCACTCCAACATTGAGTTGATTGACAATATCAAATATTTTGCTTTCTAACTGTCCATCAGGTGTGTTTTCTTTGATTATTTTGCCCACCTTATAGTGCATTTCAAAACGACGACTATCAGGAATAAGAGAATAAACAGCTTGCTGAACTCTATCATGTAAGAACTTAAAACGAGCATTTAATCGCTGCTCCAAGGCAGGGTCTTCACTAAGGATTGCAATACGTTTGTAATTATCATCTAAAGGAAGTATCATTCCTTCTTCAATTGCGACCCATACTCTATCAAAAATATCTTTTAATGAAAAATTACTAACACTACGAAGCATCTGCAAATCAAACTTATCACCAACACAGGCAGCAAACTTTAGTATTTCTTGTGTTTCTACTGGCAATTTTTCGA
Organism: Bernardetia sp. Wsw4-3y2; assembly: GCF_037126295.1. Classification (NCBI taxonomy): domain Bacteria; kingdom Pseudomonadati; phylum Bacteroidota; class Cytophagia; order Cytophagales; family Bernardetiaceae; genus Bernardetia; species Bernardetia sp. Wsw4-3y2. The sequence continues at coordinate 3,673,250 of NZ_CP147017.1, forward strand.
TTTTAGCAGTCATGAGTTCAACTACATTATCGGTAGTTTTCTTCTCTTCAATCTTGACAATATCCCATTGCCATTGTTTAGACTGTAAATCAAAATGTAATAAACCTTCTTCGTATAGCGATTCTAAAAATTGAGTTGCAAAGAAAGCGTTACCATGTGTTTTTCTATAAATTAGATAAGAAAGCTGTTTTACCTGAAGTATCTGAGCTTTCAGAGATTCTGTAATTAGTTTTTCAATATCTTCATAGCCCAAATTGTCTAATACTATCGAACTGATTGGTGCATTTTGTTCCTGTAAGCTCTTTACCATTATCATCAGAGGATGTGCTGAGGTAACTTCATTATCACGATACGCCCCAATGACAAGTAAATAACGGTTTTCGCTATCTGTCATTAAAACTTTAAGTAAATTTAAAGAAGCTCCATCTGCCCATTGCATATCATCGATAAAGAGAACAATAGGATGTTTTTTCTGACTAATTACACGAATAAAAGACTTAAATACATAATTGAAGCGATTTTTGGCTTCGTTAGGAGGAAGATCTTGAACATGCTCTTGCTCTCCAATAATCATTTCTAGGTTTGGTAAAACATCTAATAATATTTGACCATTTTCACCTAATACTTTATTTATTTTTCGTTTCCAGTCTGCTAAAGAATCTTTATTTTCAGTAAGTAAATACTCTATAAATTCATTAAGAGCTTGAATGATAGCAGAATAAGGAACATTTTTTTGATATTGATCAAATTTTCCTTTTATAAAATAACCTCGTTTTTCAGTAATGGAACGATGAGTTTCACTTACTAATGATGTTTTTCCAACTCCAGAATACCCTTCTACCAAAACAAGTTCGGTTGCACCATTCGAAACTCTTTCAAAAGAATTGAGTAATAATTTTACTTCATCTTCTCTGCCATAGAGTTTTTGAGGAATAGAAAAACGATCTGAATAATCTTCTTGTCCTAAATTAAAGTAATCAATTTTACCGTTTCCATTTGCAATAAATCCCTTTAAACAAAGTTCTAAATCATTCTTGAGACCAAAGGCAGATTGATAACGATCTTCTGCATTTTTTTCCAAAAGTTTCATCACAATTTCGGACAAAACACGAGGAACAGTTGGATTTACTTGGTGAGGAGGTTGAGGTTTTTGTGCTAAATGACAATGAACTAGCTCAATAGAATCAGCAGCCGTAAAAGGTAGTTTATTAGTCAGAATTTCATAAAAAGCAACACCTAAGGAATACAAATCGGAACGATAATCAACAGCACGATTCATTCTACCTGTCTGTTCAGGCGAAATATAAGCGAGTGTACCTTCCAATGCATCAGGATTACGAAGGTCTTGCACACGAGTATCTATACGTGAAGAAATACCAAAATCAATAATTTTGATGCGATGTGTTACCAAATCGACCAAAACGTTATTACTATTAATATCTTTATGGATAATATGATTTTGATGAATCTGTCCGAGTGCTTCAGCAACATTTATAGCTACTTTCAAAAAATCTTTGTACGTCCAAGAATTTTCAAAAAAGCTTTTTTTGAATGTAATTCCAGGAAAATATTCCAATACAAGTGCAGACTTACCCTCTAGTTTATCTTTTTTGTATGCTTTTCTGATTCCCTCTATTTTGAGGTCTTTCGTAAATTCATACTCATTATTAAACTGAATAAGCTGCGTAGGAGTCGGGAAATCATTTTTGATAACCTTGATAATGACGGGTGTATTCCACTCGCTAGTATCTCGGTAATAAATGATTGAATTTACTCCCTCAAACAAAATTTTTGGAAGCGACGTAGCCACAGACATAGATTTTTAGTGTATTTGTGTGAGTTGATGCGTGTTTTGGATAGTATTTTTTAACTTTTTCTGATTTTTTGTCTTTATTTTAGTTTTTACAAGTTTTTATACTCGTGTAATTAATTCTAATTTTTTCTAAATTAAGGAATTGTTGCTAACAATTCCAAACAATATGTTGATATATTTGAATTCTTGAGAGGTATTCTTTTACAGTAAAAAACCAATAAAAATATAAGTTGTAAGTGTTTTTAGTTACTTATTGTGAGTGATAAGCAATATATGCAATTTATTCTGACTAAATAAGTATTAAACAGTGTGCAAACTCTGAAAAAACAAATCTTAATTTTCTTTTAGGCTAAGAAAGATTTTTTTGTTAAAATTCAAAGAAAAAATTACATTATTACATTAATATGAATTTACCTAAAAAGAATTACTCTATATTATAGGTATAATAAGATACAAAATATTTCGCAATTTTATACTACAACGGTAGAATAATTTAAAAAATTGCTTTATTATTCATTTATTCAATTTTACACCTTGCAAATTCGATGGAACGCATATTAGATAGACAAAACAACCCTCAAGCAAAGAATTCTTGGAAACTTGTTTTAATTACAAATGGAATAAGTGTATTTCTTCTTCTTTTATGGAGTTATTATATGTTTTTTATAGAAATGGAAGATGCTACTTTTCCAGTAGAAAATATCATTGTTAGTACATTTAGTATAGTTTCCATTTTTACAGCAGGCATAAATATTTTATGTATACTCATTTCTTTATTTATATCTAAAACCTATTGGAAAAAATGGTTGATAATGGTAGCTTATTGTCTGATTTTATTTATTTGTGCATTGATTATACAATTTATACTTGATTTTGATAAAATAATAAACTAGACAAAATTATAACATTAAGCATGGATAAAATATTAGACCGAGAAGAAAAGAAAAAACAAACAAATGTTTGGAAAAACTCTTGGCGTGTTGTTTTGGCTGCTAATGGAATACTTGTATTGATGAGTATTCAAAGAGTTTATTCCTTTTTTTCTTCCTCTTCATTAATATTAACTGATTTTAATTTTTTAATAAAAATTAGTTTTTTTATTGATTGTCTTTCTTCTTTGATGTTGATTTGCAATCTCGTTTTATTGTTTGTCTCGTTGTTTTTATCAACAACCTACTGGAAAAAATGGCTTGTAATGGTATTAATAGGTTTAGTTTTGTATGGAATTAGTATTGCTCTATACTCAATCTATAATCTTGATCGTTTAAACGTCTACTTTCTATTTTTTTCTTAGATATGTTTTATTTTGCTCAGTTACTTAAAAGTGAGCTATACAATTAAAAGAAAAAAGCTAAGATAAAAATATATCTTAGCAGTTTTTAATTGAATAGTATGATTTATTATATTCGTTTTTATTCCTCAATAGGAGGATGATTTGAACGACGAATATTTGCATTAAATGTAAGAAGCAAAGAAGGAAGCAAAATCAAATTTGTAAACATTGCAACTAACAGCGTAATTGAAGTCAAAAGTCCTAAAGCAACTGTTCCTCCGAAAGAAGAAAAAGCAAAAATTATAAATCCTGCAAACAGAATAATAGAAGTATAAATCATACTTTTTCCTGTTTCACGAAGCGAAATATCAATGGCTTTGTGTCTATCAAAATCAAAAGCTAAAAGTTCTTGACGAAAACGAGCCAAAAAGTGAAGTGAGTCATCAACAGCAATACCGAAAGCGATACTGAAGACAAGAGCTGTACTTGGTTTGAGAGCAATATTAAAAAATCCCATAATTCCTGCTGTAACTAAAAGAGGAATAAGGTTTGGAATAATGGCAATAAGCATTACTCTGACATTTTGGAAGAGCGCACCAATTATTATAGCTACCAAAATACAAGCTAAAAGCAAACTCCATTTGAGGTTATTTATTAAATAACTATTTCCCTTCAAGAAAATAGGGGTTGTTCCTGTTACTCGTGCGCTCATTTTGGTAGAACCAACTGAGTCAGCAAAAATACTATCTAGTTTGGGTTGTAAGCTCATTCTGACTAAAGAATCCAAACGTAAAGAACCAATATCAGCTACTTTCAAAGATACTCTCAAAATCTGTTCGGTGCTATCTACGAAAGATGCAGAAATAGCTGTGGGATCGTTTTGTCCTTTCAAATAACGTAATACGTATGCTCCTGTACGCTTATCAGGCAAGTTATAAGATTGTTCGCTTTGATTAAAATAGGCTTGATTTGCAGCTTTTATAAAAGTAACTAGAGAAATAGGAGTAGAAAGATGTGCAGAACTATCTACATAGTTTTCAATTTGCTCTATTCTTTCCAATGTTTGAGGTCTACGATAAGACTTTGGTTTTCCTGTATCAATTACTATTTCTAAAGGCATTGTTCCTTTAAAGTTAGCTTCGATAAAAGCAATATCTTTTTTCTCTTTCGTATTATTTGGCAAATCGTCTACCATATAGGAATTTGCTTTTATCTTACTAAGTCCAACTGCAGAGCAAACTACAATCAAAACGGTAAATAAATAGATTATGGGTCTATAATTTTCTATTAGAAAGTCAAATCTAACTAATATTTTATTTATCAATCCTCTATTCAAATGTTTAGTTCGTCTTCCTTCTGGCATTGGTAGATAAGAAAAAACAATTGGTAAAAGGAGTAGCGAAATAAAGAAAGTTGCAAAAATAGTAATACCTGCTGCCAGTCCAAATTCACTCAAAATACCTATTCCTGTGCTTACCAAAACTAAAAAACCAATAGCAGTAGTAGTATTTGTAATAAGGGTAACAATACCAATTTTTTTGACTACATATATTATGGCATCCAATTTATTCTTTTTGTTATTGCATTCTTGATGGTATTTTGTAATAAAATAAACACAGTTTGGAATACCAATAACTACTAAAATAGGAGGAAGAAGAGCTGTAAGAATAGTTATTTTGTAGCCTAAAGTTCCTAAAATTCCGATAGTCCAAATAATAACAATCGTAATCAGACTTAGCGAAACGAAAACAGGGGTGAAAGAACGGAAAAATAAAAATATAAAAATGGCTGTAATAGCAATGGACAAGGATAGAAAAATAATCATTTCACTTTTGACCTTGTTCGAAATAGCTACACGTAGAAATGGAAGACCTACATAATGGATTTCGATGCCTGTTTCTTCTGAAAATTTGTTACCCAGTTCACTAATTCGCATAACCGTTTCGTGGTTATAAATTGTACTAGTAATTTTTGGAGGAAGCGTAACAAGAACTAAAGAAGCCTTGTTTTTTGGATTAATGAGTTGATTTTCGTAGAATTTTATTTTGTAGGTAAAATCTAAAAGACTGTCTAACTCTAGTTGTGTCTGTACTTGTTTTGGGAAAATTGATTTTGGCTCAAATTTTTTAATTTCTTCGTTTTTATAAATATAAGGTAGTTTTCCAAGCCCTACTACGCCACTAACAGCATTTACACTATCTCCTAACCCTTTTAAATTTTCCTTATTTTCGAATTTTATTTTTTCTAAATCGTATAATAGTTTTTGCCACTTCTGGAAATTTTCTAACTCAAATAGTTTCTCATCTTCAACTCCCAAAACGACTACATTATCATCTTGCCCAAAAAGTTCTTTAAACTTATTGAAAAAGATAATATCTTCATCAGAGTCAGGAACAACTTTAGAAAAAGTATAAGAAAGTTCTGCTTTCTGACCTTGAAAAGCCATGAAAATTGTCAAAGCAAAAACAACAAGCAAAAGCCACAGTCTGTTTTTTAAAATAAAATTAGCTATGTTTAGCCACATAAATACGAATTTAGAATTATGAATTGTGAATTATGAATGGTAAATGGTAAAATAAAAATATTATAATTTATATTGAATTCTACCTTCTACCTTCTAAAATCTAAATTGGTTTTAAAAACCTATACCACTTTTTGATTTTTTCATTATAGCCGTATGAACACCAAGCATTTTTATTGCTGTAATAGCTGCTTCATCGCCTTTATTTCCGTGTTTTCCTCCTGCACGGTCAAGAGCTTGTTGTTGATTTTCAGGTGTCAGAACTCCAAAAATGACAGGTTTGTTATGTCTTAAATTTACGTTCGTAATTCCGTGTGCTACAGCATCACAAATAAAGTCAAAATGACGAGTTTCGCCTTGAATTACACAGCCTAAACAAATAATTGCATCAATTTCTGGTTTTTGAGCTGCCCATTGTGCTGCTAAAGTAAGCTCAAAACTCCCTGGGACATCATAGCGATAGATATTTTCTTCCTTTGCGCCATATTCCATTAATTTTTCATAAGCACCTTTATACAATGCTTCTGTTACTTCTTCATTCCACTCTGCTACCACAATAGCAAATCGTTTTTTTCCTATTTCTTGAATAGATTTTTCAGAATGTAAGCTTAGATTTTTATCTTTTGATGACATAATTTTTAAATTACGAATTAAAAATTACGAATTACGAAAATTTAGTTACGATGTATTTCTTCATTTCAACCGTAATTCATAATTCGTAATTCGTAATTGAATTGATTATTTTTTCCTCGCCGTTGTTGGTGTCCCCACCAACGACATAAATTTATTTTTTTCCTAATTCCTTTTTATCATAGCTATCGGGAATAGAAAAAGGAAAAGAAAGATCTGATTTTTCAAAATTGACTCTTTTATGTTCGATTTCAATTTTGGTTTGATCCGTTTTATTTTCTTTTTTATTAAAAAAGTTGGCTACAGCATTTACTTTAAAAGGGATTTTTTGTCCGTCTAAATTTTGGAAGTTACTATAATCTATAAAAAGACTATTCATTCCATCATTCTCTTGAACAGCAACTTTAGAAAGTTTTTTATTTTCTCTACTTACATACATAGATGTTTTGAAAAGTTCATAGATTTGCTCTAAAACAAAATAGTTATCTTTTTTTTCTGGCGTAATACTTTGGTCTAATGGAGGAACATTTCCTAAAAATAGAGCTTGAAGAGTTTTGAAATCTCCATCAAAGTTTACTTGCTTACTAAGCGAACGAATATCTACAGCCGAATAACTTTTTTCTAAGCGATTGACCAAAAAAGCTGAATCAGTACGGATAAGCATACGAGCAGCTTCAATTCCGAAAACAGGACGAGCAGAAAGCCAAATCAGACTATCTTTTGCAATACGAATATCAACAGCACTACCTAATTCTTGTTTTTGATTTTGAAAAGAAAGATGAGATTTTGTACTTAAAAAAGTAAAATCAAAAGCCTCAACACCATATTTTTTGGTAAGTTCAGCAGGAGTAGAAACTCCTTTTTTACAAGCTGAAAGAAGAAAAATAGAACAAATAAACACTAAAGAAAGGCGAAAAAATGAAGTTTCTTTCATAAAAAAGTTGAAAAAAATGTGATTAATGACTAAAGAACAATTAGTAGTTTAATCAGTAATGAAATAATAAAACACAGTTGATAAACTCTATTTTTAAATGATTGTTTAATTTTAAATTGTAGCATACCCTTTAGGTCAATGCTGTTAAGCTAAGGATTTGTAATTCTACTCCATAGGAGTTGCATATTGGTAGAAAGAGTAAAATAGATTCTTCATTTACTCCGTAGGAGTTATATATTAGTAGATTTTTCTATGATTTACTCAAAATGCTACCAATATGAAGTTCCTAACGGAACAAACGACTTTTTATTTGATTTTTTCTATCAATATAGAGTTCTTACAGAACAGAATTTTTTAGCTGAATAGTGTATTGCTTTAAAAGGTAAGCTACAAAAACAACTAATCAATCTTTTCAAACCTACAATAATCTTGCAATACTTTAGGGATTTTGATTCCCTCTGTTGTCTGATTGTTTTCTAAAAGAGTAGCTACAATACGTGGCAAAGCAAGTGCGCTACCATTTAAGGTATGTGCTAAGTGTTTTTTCCTATCTTTATCTTCAAACCTAAGTTTCAAACGATTAGACTGGAAAGTTTCAAAGTTACTAACTGAGCTTACTTCCAACCAACGACCTTGTGCAGCCGAATAAACTTCTAAATCATATGTCATAGCAGAAGTGAAACCCATATCGCCACCACACAAACGTAAAACTCTGTACGGCAATTCTAATGCTTCCAAAAGCCCTTTTACATGAGAAAGCATATTTTCAAGTCGTTGATATGATTTTTCTGGGTGTTCTATCACTACCAACTCTACTTTATCAAATTGATGCAAACGATTCAGACCACGCACATCTGCGCCCCAAGAACCTGCTTCACGACGAAAACAAGGCGTATGACCTGTCATTTTGATAGGAAAATCGCTTTCTTTTACAATTTCATCTCTGTATAAATTTGTAATCGGAACTTCTGCTGTCGGAATCAAGAAAAGATTGTCAGCAGTTGCTTCATACATTTGTCCCTCTTTGTCTGGAAGTTGTCCTGTGCCATATCCTGATGCTTCATTTATCAAAATTGGAGGCTGAACTTCTTTGTAACCTGCTGCAATGGCTTCATCTAAAAAATAATTGATTAAAGCACGTTGCAATCTTGCACCTTTGCCTTTATAAACTGGAAAACCTGCACCTGTGATTTTATTTCCCAATTCAAAATCTATAATATCATATTTTTTGATAAGCTCCCAATGTGGAACGGCATCGTCTGCAAGTGTTGGAATAGTTCCCCATTCTTCGATAGTTTGATTGTCTTCAGAAGATTTTCCTGCAACAACATCTTTATAAGGTGTATTCGGAATTTCATACAAACAGTTTGTCAAATCATTTTCCAATTCCTTTAATTTGTCTTCTAAATCTTTTATAGATTGTTTGTTTTGAGCAGCTTTTTCTTTTGCTTGATTAGCTTCTTCTTTTTTGCCTTGTTGCATCAAAGCACCGATAGATTTTGCTACTTCATTTGCACCAGCTTGTAATTCGTTGAGTGAGGACTGTGTCGTTCTTCTTTCATTATCGATAGAAATAGCTTTTTCGACAAGCTCAGTAGCTCTGCTAAAATGGCGTTTTTGAAGTGCTGCAATGACTTCTTCTTTGTTCGCCTGTATGTGTGCAATTTGTAACATTAATTAATCAGTTATCAGTTGTTTCAGTTACCAGTAATCAGTTACCAGTAATCAGTTTTGAATTTCTTTTTGAAAAATAAAATACTCACAAAAGTCCGATAAATTCAGTTAAAAATCAAGTTCGAATTGAGATTTGATTTTTAAAAGAATTCATTACTCTTCCTTCAAGCAATTTATAGCATTATAAACCGTATTTCCAATAATAATAAGAAGCAGAATGAAATAAAGCTGTACAAGAAATATATTTATTTTTCTATGGTTTTTTACTTTTAGAAGAGGATAATAAAAATTTCCAGCTTTTTTAAGCCCTATAACATCAAAAGTAACAATATAAATATTATCAGAAGCAAAATCACCTCCCTCAAAAAAATCACCTTCATTGATTGCATCTACACAACGATCATTATAATCAATAGATTTTAATGAATCGGGCATTTTCCGATTGACTTTGAAAGTTTCACAAAAAGCAATATCAAACCTTGTAGGAGGAGTGTTTTCGGATGCAATAAATAAAACAATTTGATCATGATCTAAAACACCAAAAAAATAAAATCCGATTGAAATTAAAAGTAAGGAAGCAAATATCCACTTTTGATTTTTTCGGTTGTTGAAAATTGTTTGTAACATTTAGTTATTATTTTAGGAAGGTTTATTAAACCTGAAATTTGATTTTAGAATATCGACTTTAAAGACAATTATCTATGATTCCTTTCATAAAAAAATATACCTGCTTCTATTGCAGTCAAACCTATAAGTGAATAAGTCATCCATTTATCCATTGTTTCTTCCTCTAAGTTTAGAAAAGATAAAACAACAAAAATTAAAATAGCTAGAACAAAAACAAATATCTGAACCAAAATACTTGTTTTGCTCATTTTTTTCTTTAAAAATTTTTTCTTAACCCCCTTTTTGATATAAATAGCTGTTTCTTTTACTTCAATTCCCTTTGTTTGGAAAGCATTAAAAGTAAAAGGAATACTAGTAAGTCCTGCCACAACTCCCCAAAACCATACTAAATCTGTAACATTAAGAATCAATAAAATAGAAATAATAAAACTGATAATTCCTGTCGGAACGGCTACAATTAAAGCTGTATTTCCTCCATAACTTTCAACTGAAAAAATAACTTGTTCTAGTTTCTTTAATCTTTTGATAAACTTAAAATCCTGTTTAGCAGGAATTTGACTTAATGTTTCAGTTTGATTACAGTGTTTTTCTCCTAAATACTTCCAACTTCCTTCTAAAAAAGCAGACTTACAACTTGCACAAATATTGGTCTCTTTCTTTTATCAAATCTCCAGTAATTGGGTCTAGACGGTTTTCTTGTAAAATAGGGCTATTTGAAAGAATTGTAATTGAATTTGTCATATTTTTATTAAAAAGTAATTTATGAAAGTTATATTTATGTGATTAACTCTATCAATATATTCAATGAAAATGTATTTAAAAGAAATATTCAAGCAAAATAAATTAGATTATTCTGTTTTATCTCAATTTAAAGCCAAAGAAACAAGAGAAGTGGAGATATTATCTGAAGAAGAATATAGAGGAATTAAAGAATGGCTACAAAATTATTCTTTAGGTTGTACTATTATTCCTGTCTTTACAAACAATGAAAGTGATGCTATTTGTGTTTTTGCTGACGGAATTTTGAAAGGCAAAGTTTTTATTCTCAATCATGGGGAAGGCTATTTTATGCCAAGATTTGAAAACTTAGAATCTTTCATATCAAAAATTAATTCAGTAAATGGAGATTGGCATAATTTGCCTGATTATGCTTTTGATTATCCTATTAAAAATGAATCTCACATAGAGGAAACTATCTTGTCTGAGTTGTGGCAATTGATTCATCAAAATAAATTTATATCAGAATCACATAGAGAACTTATTTTTCAAACTATATTGTATTTAACGCCTCCTTCAAAATTAGAAACACTGCTAGATTTTTTGAAGGATAAGAATTATAATATTGCTGAACAAGCAGCTTGGTTAGTAGGTGTTTTTCATACTTATGAGCCTGCACAGGCTCTTATAGCTGAGTTGGTAAAAACAAAATATAAAAATCATTATTTGAGAAATCAATTTTACGAAGGAGAGTTTAAGAAAAAAGGGTTTTGGAGAAACCTATTTGATAAGATACATTAGCATTTTTGATAAATGGCAAAAACCAAATTAAATAATTTAAAAGAATCTGAATTTTTACGTATTTTGTAGTCAAATATAGTTTCTCCATTCTATAAAGAATCAAAACTAAAAAAATATACTGCAATTATGGAAAATCACAATTCTTCTGCCATTATTGGTGTTCCGACCAACAACATACCTACTAAAAATCAAACGATAGCTCAAAAACTAGAAACGTATAAAAAAATAATTGAAGCCAACGGAATAAAAATCAATGCACCTTTTGACCCTCGTTATGCAGCAAGTTTGATTAAAAAGATTTTAGAGCCACTTAGTTTGTATTATTTCAGAACCGAATTTATAGGTTTTGAGGGAGAAGATTATCCTGAACGTAAAACTAATGCACCTTTAATTTTTGCAAGTAATCACTCTGGAATGGCTTTTCCGTGGGATGCAATTATTTTCTCTTCGATGCTTTTAAAGTTGCATAATTACGACATGACAAAAGTTGCTCGTCCACTGACTGCACCAATGCTCTCACAGAGTAATTTGATGAGTCCGTTTGCGATAGAGAATTTTTGGAAACGTGCAGGTGGAGTAGATGCCACTTCCCTCAATTTTGAAACGATGATGGAACAAGGAAAATTCAATGTTTTGATTTATCCTGAAGGCGTGGGAGGAATTGGAAAAGGGTTTGATAAAAAATATGAATTGCAACGTCTTTCTACTTCAACTCTGCGAATGAGTTTGAAACACAAAGCTGATATTATTCCTTTTGCAACTGTTAATGCAGAATATATAAATCCGTTTAGTTATAGCATAGAAATTTTGGATAATTTGGTTCAGAAGTTAGGTATTCCATTTTTGCCTGTGGGATTTATGACTGTTTTGATTCCTTTGCAACCTTGGTTATTTTATTTTGCGCTTCCTGCAAAATTGATTTTTGTGCGTGGAAGACGCATAAAACCCTACAAAATTTTAGGAAAACCAGTTGAAGATGCCACAGAAGAAGAAATTTTTGCACTTCGTGATGCTATTCACGCCATTATGCAGCGAGAACTCAATGAAGCTGTAGAAAAATATGGCGAAAGTCCGTACAACTGGCAAGAGTTTTTATTAACAGCACTTTGGAAATGGAAAAAACTACCTGAATACTTGCCTTTTACGTGGGGATTTCGTTTTATTGACCACGAAAAACAGTTTCAAAGACGATTATTTGAACTTAATAATTTTTCAAATATTGCTCCTTCATTAGACCAAAAAGTAACTCAAGCCCAACAAATTGCACAAATAAGTGAAGCCGAAGAACAAAGAGAAGAAGATAAAGATGTTTTTGATATGGTAAAAGAAACCGTTGATTTGGTAATAGAAAATCCAGAAGTTTTGTTGATGTATGTGCCTGTCGTGGGTTGGTTGCCTACGATTTGGAGGGAAATTAATAAATTTAGAGATTAGAATTTCAAAATCCTCGTTTGACGGCTTCATTTGAGCCTCAACGACGGTTTATTTGCTTTCCAACCGTCAACGAGCTTAAAAGCGTCTTGAGAAAAAAATAATAGATAGAATAAATTAAATTTTGAAAATGAAATTAATGAAAACGTCTAGCTGGATATTATTTTTTTTATTGGTCTTTATCTTTGGAGGAGTATATTTCTTGCTTCTTTCTCTTTATTTGATGAACCTCAAAAAGTAAAACTATTTGATTTGTCTTATCAAAATCAAAATTATTCTTTAGTTGCTTTCCATGGAAATGCTGCTACAAATGCCTCTGTTCAATTATTTCAAATGGATAATAATGGAAATGAAGTACATAAAGGCTTTTCATCTACTAATCTTTATTACGAAAAAGGTCAATTTAATAAAATCAATGATAGCATTTTTAGGTGTTTTTTTTCTGATGGAAGAAATAGAAAAGATACGATTCTACTGAATATGGAAACTAAAAAAATGAGTTATTATTCTGATTCACTATTGAATATTTTAACTTCTCATAGGAAATAAGAAGAAAAAAATGAAAAAAGAATACCTAACTCTTCAAGATAGAAAGGAAATGAGAGCCAAGAGTAAAGATATGGGTGCTATGTACTTGACTGTTTTTATATTAGGTTTTATTGGTTGGGGAATTTACCAATATTATGCTGATGAAAAATATACGACTGGTAGTATTTTTTATCTAGTAATTTCTAGTTTAATTATGTTTATAGCTTGGGTAATTCATTCTTTGGAAGAGTGGCAACACTATAAATGGGTTATGGAAGGCATAATACAGGAAAAAGATGAATATAAAGATATGGAGAATAAATATTTGTATTTCAAAGTAAATGAAAGAGCTATTATAGTTTCTAAAGAAGATTTTGATACATATAAAGTAGGTCAGAAAGTAAAAGTAGAACAAACTGCAATTACTAAAAGTACAATTAGAATTACAGTAATATAGAGTTTAAAAATATCTAACAGATGAAAAAAGAGGCATTAACAAAAGAAGACAAAATTATTTTGAAGCAAAAAGGTATTAATTCCTCTCACTTTCTCATCTTTTTGGTTGGCTTACAACTTTTGGGTTATTATATTTATTATTTTAGAGAAAGTCACTTTGATAATTATGGAAGGTCTTATCTTATTGATTTATCTTTGTTGGTTCTTGTAGGAATTGTAGGTGCTGGAATGTTCATTTCTTCAAAAACTGAATTTTACTCAGGATATAAATTGGTTTTTGTAGGTCATATCACATCTAAAAAAGTAGTAGAAAGTCAGGATAATGCAACAAGCTACCACTTTTTCATGAAAGAGGAAAAATTTACAGTATCAAAAGAAGATTATGAAAAGTTTAAAAGAGGGCAGAAAGTAAGAATTGAAGTATCATCTGTTTTGAAACAAACGATTAGAGTTTTGCCATTATAAAATCTAATTACTAAAATTTGATTTTAAGAATACTTCTTCTTTCTCCAAAAATACCAACCCAAGCCAAAGACTAAAATAATAACATTCGGAACGACTAAATTTAGAAACTGCCAATAGCTTTTTTCTTCTTGTATCTTGAAAGTATCTAACGGACGGATTTCAAACTCTTTTGTTCTGGAAGTAATAATTCCACCTTCATCAAGCATATAAGAAAGTGTATTGAGGAGAAATTCTTGATTGGAATAGGTATTTTTACTTATTTCATCATAACCAATTGGCAACGGCTGGCGAGTTCGTCTGTCAAAATCATTGGAAAGCAAATCGCCATCTCCTACCACTAAAACTTTCGAATCTTTTCCTTTTTGGATAAAGTCATTTTCCGAAAAACCACTCGGAGGAAAACGTCCTTTAAAAGCAGAACTAAATTCTCCTTCCAAAAGATAAGCAACTGGAAGATTTGAAGTCTGATAAAGTTTTGGATTTAGGTCTAATTTTAACTCATCTAGTGAAATAAGTGTAGGCACTTTTTTGATACGTGAATATTGAGAAGAAAAAACTAAAGGTGTTTGAACAATTCCATCAGCCTTCACAGAATCCAATGTACTGACAAATTTAAACATCAGAGCATCCATATTTTTAGTGATTGGATGTGTCGAAAAACTAGCTGTTGTGGTATAATACGGAAATGGAATCGGCTGAACATTGGCTTTATCTCCCATCTGACCCACATTTACCAAAATTTGTCCTGATTGTGTGTCTTGTAAAAGGTCTTGATTGACACGAACACCATAGCGAAAAATCATTTCATTCAAACCCAAATTATAGGCAAAAGCATACGTTCCACCTTGTGCAATACTATCCAATTTCATCTGAACTTGGTCAATAAAAAATAATAATTTTCCTCCATTCATCAAATATTGGTCAAGCTGATAACGGTCATTATCGGTATAAGAAAGTGTTGGTTTTGCAATCACAATGGCATCATATTGCAGCAAATTCTGAATAGGATTTTTATTTCCTTTATTATCTGATTTAAAAGAGTTACTCAGATTTTCATTTAGATTTAATCGTTCTATAATATAATTTTCACTTAAAGTCTGTGTCAGAGAAATAAGTCTATCATTAGAAAGCTCGCCATGTCCTTCAATGAAAGCAACACTACTTTTTTGTTTTTTACTCAGTTTTTGAATGGCAGAAATAAGCTCATATTCAATATTTTCAATAGATTGATTGAGCTGTTCTTGTGGCGAAGCTGTACGATTTCCCTTCAAAAGTAAAACTGGTTTTTCTTTATTTTTATAGGAAACAATCGCCGAAGGAAAAATTAATTTCTGTACTTTTTTACCTTGTACAGTTTCAAAAACAGTTGTAGGCTGAACTCCACGGTCAGAAAGCTGCTTGTAATAACGATTTTGTTCTTCTGGATTGCTAGAAACTTGCTCTGGATTAATAAACGTAAACTGAATATTTTTTCCTGCATACATCGAAAATTCTTCTAGCGTTTCTTTGACTGATTTTTGCAATCTTTTGAAAGAAGAATTGAGTTCGCCTTCCAAATAAATTTCTATATAAACAGGCTCTTCTAAATTTTCCAAAATGGTTTTTGAAGATTCTGTAATGGTATAACGCTTTTCAGCAGTCAAATCAAGACGAAAAAAATAGTTTTGAGCCAAAATATTAATCAAAATTAGTCCCAAAAAAAGGACGACTAATTGCATAATATTTTCCCACTTTCTAGTGTTGATTTGAAATTTTGAAGAAGACGTTGAATTATTTGGAGTAGGCATTTTTTATAATAAAAATTTCTGTATGCTTTTCTGAATAGGCTAAAGTATATTTTATCTAACGAATTACAAATTTAGTTATTTCTTTGGTTTGGTAACTTGCTTTTTTATACAAAAACTATCAAAACATTTTCAGACTTTTTTTGCAAGAGAATTCAAACTATGTTTACTTTGTCTTTCTGAAATTCGTTTCAAAAATCAATAACACACAATAAACAAAAAAATAATGAAAAACGTGGTGGTACTTGGTGCAGGACGCTCTTCCTATGCACTTATCGATTATTTATTAGAACATAGCAAAGAAAACGACTGGCAAATTGAAGTAGGAGATTTGGATATTTCGCTGGCTCAAAATAAAACAAAACACCACGAAAGAGCTAAAGCTTTTCAATTTGATGTTTCCAATTTGGAAGATTGCAGAAAGATTGCACAACGTGCTGATTTAGTAATTTCGCTTTTACCTGCATTTTTACATGCTCCTGTGGCAGAAATTTGTGTTCAAGAATCTACCTCTATTTTTACAGCTTCCTATGTTTCTCCTCAAATGGAAAAGCTAGACAAAGAAGCAAAACAAAAAGGACTTTTACTACTCAATGAAATTGGTCTTGACCCTGGAATTGACCATCTTTCAGCAATGCAAGTGTTGGACAAAATACGTGAGCATAATAGTTCAGATAATGAAAAAGCAGAAATTACAGCTTTTCGTTCCTTTACTGGAGGTCTTTTAGCTCCCGAATCTGACAATAATCCTTGGAATTATAAGTTTACTTGGAATCCTAGAAATGTAGTTTTGGCAGGACAAGGAACAGCAAAGTTTATCCAAAATCATCAATATAAATATGCTCCTTATCATCGCTTGTTTTCCTATTGTGAACCGATTGAATCAAAAGAATTTGCTCAAATAAATGAGTATGACGATGATTATAAATTTGAAGGTTATCCCAATAGAGATTCATTGCAATATCGCTCTGTCTATGGTTTGGATACTATTCCGACAATGCTTAGAGGAACAATCCGAAGAAATGGTTTTTGTAATTCTTGGGATACATTTGTACAGTTGGGAATGACAGATGATTCTTATAAAATTGAAAATTCGGATAAACTGACTTACAGACAGTTTGCAAATATGTTTTTTAAGTATGATCCTTTTTTATCTTTGGAAGAAAAACTAAAAACAATCTATAATTTTTCTGATGCAAAGCTCAAACAATGGGAATATTTAGGATTCTTTGAAGACAAAAAAATAACACTTCAAAATGCTTCTCCTGCTCAAATCTTGCAACATCTTTTAGAGGAAAAATGGACGTTAGACCCACAAGACAAAGATATGATTTTGATGCAGCACAGAATTAAATATACCTATCAAGGAAAAGCAAAAGAACTTACTTCTTCGCTAGTCGTTTTTGGAGATGATAGTCAGCACACAGCGATGGCGAAAACTGTAGGACTTCCTTTAGCCATTGCAGCAAAATTATATTTGACAGGAAATTTACATTTAAAAGGCGTTCAGATTCCAATTCATAGAGAAATTTATGAGCCTGTTTTGGCAGAACTAGAAAACCATGGAATTATCTTTAAAGAAGAAATTACTGAAATTGATAAAAGTGAACTTTATAGTTAAATCAGTAAACAGTTATCAGTAAGTAGTAACCAGTTAATTGCAATTACCGTTTTGTTTGTAGGGATGAGATTTTTCTTGTCCTTACTACATTATTTTTCAAGATTAAAAAAATACCTATGCACTTTGATTCAGCACTAACAGATGTAAATGATGATAAATTAGGACGCAAAGAGTTTGCTGTTCAGATTGCAAATGGCTTAGTAAAATCTTTTGCAAATAATCATGAAAGTATTGTGATAGGAATAAATGGTGAGTGGGGTTCTGGAAAATCTACACTTGTAAATTTTGTTATTCAAGAAATAGATAATCTAACAAAAGATGATGGAGAGGATAAACCTGTAATTATTCGTTTCAATCCTTGGATGTTTTCTGGACAAAAGGAATTGCAAACTATTTTTTTGAGAGAAATGTATTTTGTAATGAAAAGAGATTTAGGATTTTTGAAGAAACATGCTAAAAAACTAGCTCCTGTTATGGATGGTTTGGGATTACTTGTTAACTCTATGGTATTAATAACTAATCCTGCTTTAGTTCCTACATCAAGTCGCATTGTAGATGCGGCTAAAAAAACTGTTGATGGAGCAAATAAGGTAGAAGATATACACAAATTAAAAGAGAGTATAGATAAAAGTATAATAGAAGCAAAATTAAAAATCTATATTACTGTTGATGATATAGACCGATTAAGTCCAACTGAAATAACAGAAATTCTACAAATGGTAAAACTGAATGCAAACTTTGCCAATACTGTTTTTCTTCTTTGTTACGATTATGATGTTGTTATAAGTGCGTTGAAAAATAAATTTGGAGAAAATGGAGAGAAATATTTAGAAAAAATAGTACAAGTAGATTATACACTTCCTCACATTTCGAAAGACAAAATCAAAGAGTTATTTGTAGAGGAAATAGGAAAACTATTTGAAAATAAAGGATTAAATAAGGAATTGAAGGAATTTGTAGAAAAAGATGAATTAATTCTTCCATTTTTCTCTACACTTAGAGATATGTATCGCTTCTTAAATGCTGTTAAACTAAGACTAGAATTTATTCATGAAGAATTAAATGTAGGAGACTTTTTACTCATTGAAACATTGAGGATTTTTGACAAGAAGGCTTATCAGTTTGTTTTAAACAGTAGTGATATATTAATAAGAAATTACCAAGAATCTTTACAAGAAAGAAAAGACAGAATTTTAAATATTAGTGAGTTAGAACAGGCATCTCAAAAATCTATCAAAATAATTAAAAGATGTTTTTACTTAGATACATCAACTGTAATTTACGATTATGGAGCATTTAGAGGAAGAATGAAAGGTATAGGAGATAAACCTTATTTTGCAAGATATTTTTCTTTGAATTTATCGATAAATGACATACCAGAGAAGTATTACAAAGACTATTTTATATCAGAGAATAAAGTTAAGATACTAGAAGAAGTAAATTCTAATTATTCTTTGTTCAATTATATGATGTTCCTAAAAAGGAGATTAAAATCTATCAAAGACATAAAAGAAACTTGTTTTATCATATTCACTTTTATGAGTAATTATAATCAACCAAGTAATAAAGATATTACTATTAATTATGATTTATGGGATTTACTAAAAAGAATAGGGTCAGAAGAAGCAAGACCTTTTTTGTTAGAGATTCTAAATACAAATCCATTCAATAATTATCATTTAAAGATTTGTAGTGATATTTTATATAATTACAGAGAGAAAAAATCAGATAACTACTACTTTTTACTTAGAAAAGATGAGCAATTAGAAGGATTTATAATTGAATTAAGAAAAGTGTATAATGATACAGCTAATTCTATCTTACAAAAAGTTATCAAAAATCATGAGATGTTATATAAAATAGAGTTCAAACACTTTATTTTTTATACAATTTACGAAGTGGAAGAGCATTCTAAAAAATTAAAGGCAAAATTTATTGAGTTAGGGAATTTATTAGAAGATAAAGATTTATTATTTGTATTAGATAATACCATGAAACTAATGCAAGCATCTAATTACTCACAAATTTCAGAAAGACATAGTTTTAGAATAATAAAATCTCTCTTTCCTTACTGGCTAGAAAGTGATTATGTAAAAGATAGATTGGATAATTTAGATAAAGAAAATCTAACTTTAGAAGAGCAAAACCTTATCAAAGTCTTTTATATGGCTTATGAAAATAACTTTGATGAAAATAAATATTATGATTTTGAAACAGGTACAGATGTTTCAGAACATTTCAGACGAGGTAGATAAATAAAACTACTCCCAAAACTACAAAAGTAATTTTGAGAGTAGAAAATATAGTTTCTTCCTAGAAATTTAATTTTTTAAACAGCCACAGGAGCTTTTATAGCAGCATGTGGATTATAATTTTTGACTACAATATCTTCATATTTAAAATCAAAAATAGATTTTATTCCTTTATTTAGTTCTAAAGTTGGAAGTTCTCTTTCTTCTCTTGTCAGTTGTAGATTTGCTTGTTCGAAGTGATTTTTATACAAATGTGCATCTCCCAAAGTCATAATCAAATCGCCTACTTCTAAACCACTTACTTGTGCCAACATGTGCGTCAGAAGTGCATACGAAGCGATATTAAATGGCAAACCCAAAAATACATCTGCGCTGCGTTGATAAAGTTGTAAAGACAGTTTTCCATCAGCTACATAACATTGCCAAAGTGTATGACAAGGAGGTAAAGCCATAGAAGGCACATCGACAGGATTCCAAGCCGAAACAATCATGCGACGAGAATCTGGATTATTTTTTAGAGAATTTAGAAGGTCATTTATTTGGTCTATGCCACCAAAATTTCTCCATTGTGCGCCATAAACTCTTCCTAAATTTCCATTTTCATCTGCCCATTCGTCCCAAATCGAAACGCCATTATCCTTCAAATATTTAATATTTGTATCGCCTTTCAAAAACCAAATAAGTTCATGAACAATACTTTTAAAATGGACTTTTTTTGTTGTCAGTAATGGAAACCCTTTTTGAAGATTAAAGCGCATTTGATAGCCAAAAATAGAACGTGTTCCTGTTCCTGTTCGGTCAGATTTGTCTGCTCCTTCTTCTAAAATTGTATTTAAGAGTGTATGGTAATTTTGCATTATTTAAAAAAATTAGGTTCAAGCGAGGACGCTTGAACCAGTTTTTTGGTTATATATGAATTTAGTATAAAAGACTAAATTTTATTTCTTATTATATCGTACACCGTTTCAAAAGTTTTTTTAAACCTCGTTGACGGCAAAGCCTCAAAGACGGTTGGTTTGCCTTATTTTTGAACCGTCAGAGGAACAAAAATAAAAT
The DNA here is from genome assembly GCF_037126295.1 of Bernardetia sp. Wsw4-3y2. Lineage (NCBI taxonomy): Bacteria > Pseudomonadati > Bacteroidota > Cytophagia > Cytophagales > Bernardetiaceae > Bernardetia > Bernardetia sp. Wsw4-3y2. The sequence goes on from NZ_CP147017.1 coordinate 3,693,833, forward strand.
AGCAGATGCTTATAAAACGCTGTACTTAGTTTAAGCGTCCTCGCTTGAACTAGGTATGTACAAACTTAAAAAAAATCAATTAAAAATTAGCTCTCAAAGCTAAAATAAAATTACGTCCTGCTCCACCAATTCCAGAACCGTACGATTGATAATAATGGTCTAAAATATTTTCTGCACTTAGATTGGCACTAAATGTTTTATTGATTTGATAACTAGAACGAAGGTTCAAAGTCCACCACGAAGGAATAAAATTTTCAGGATAAAAAATAGTATCTCCTTGGTCTTCTGGTGACATTTCATCAAAATCAACACTTTTGAATTGATAGTTTACAAAACCTTCTACTCTAAAACGTTTGTTGTGATATTTTAGTGAAATCAAACCAAAAGCTGGAGGCGTATCAGGAAGTCTGATTTCAGCTTTATCATCAAATCCATAGACATAATTAAAAGTCGTTTTAAATTTGAATTTATCTGTAATGGCTGCTTCAATTTGTGAACTGACTCCGTAAATATAGCCAATATCTGTATTTTGATATGAAACAACCTGACTAAGAACACCATCATAAACAATCGAATCTTGACCGTTAAATGTAGAATTACGCAAAACCATAGCATCATTCAAAATAGTGTAATAGCCTGTAGCAGAAACACGAACACGATCTATAAATGTTTTTGAGATTCCAATTTCGGCATTATACGTATAAGCTGGTGCAAGATTTGGATTAGGTACAACCACACTCCCTGGTTGAGAATCAAATACTTTTCCCAAATCATCTACGTTTGGCGCACGGAAACCTGATGAAAGATTTGCGTTGAGCTGCCAAGAATCAGCAGGACGGAAAGTAAGCCCTAAACTTCCATTAAATGCACCTGTATTGACTTTAGCTTCATCAAAAGGAAAATCAAAAAACTCTTTACTATCAAATTTTGCTTCTGTCCAAATTTGTGTATAACGTGCGCCTGCTGTAGCCGTCATTTTCTCAGAAATATTCCATTTATAATTGAAATAAGCTGCTGCCATTGCCATTGTACTTCCTCCATCTGGATAGCGAGTATCTAAAGGACGCTCTAAATCATTAGTTATATTTGTTTCTACAGCTCTTGACTGTACTACATTATAATTAAAATCAAGACCATAAAAAATTTGATGTTTTTTGTCATCTTTCAAATCTTTATCGAAATCAATACTAAAAGAAGACATACTGACATTTTCAGTTCGGTCACCACGCCAATCTTTGCCTCTTGTTCTGTTATGACGAGATTCTTCTACTTTCTGATTTGAAACAATGACACGCATTGCATCAAATACTTTGTTTTTAGCATACCAAGTCAGTTTTCCATAATTCATTGCCCAAAGCTGACGACCATAATACCACTCTGCATAGCGTAATTTGCCATCACGTTTTTGTATCAAACGATCGTAACGAGGAATATCAGACGAAGAAGTATAATGAAGTGCATATTCTGCCTGTAGATTATCCGAAATTTGATACGTAAATTTTTGCATTAAATTCCATTGAGAATAGCCTGATTGTTTCTGAATAAGTGGATTTGAATTTGTCAGAATACTATCTTTTCCATTTACTCTTTCTACATATTCATTGCGTTTGCCCCAATCTTGATAGGCTTCTCCACTTGGGCGAACTCCCCCAACACGCAAATTATCAAAGTCTGAATACGTAAAAGTAGTCAAACTTGCTAGTCGTTTTCCTGCAATATTTAGTGTTAAATTTGCTGTTTTCTCTTGATTGGCAGAACCGTAACGGACAAAACCACTTCCACCAACAAGCAAATTTTCTTCAGTTGCAAAACGTGCTTTTTTGGTGTGAAAATCCATTACGCCACCAAGTGCATCACTTCCATACATCACCGAACCAGGTCCAAAAATGACTTCAACTTCTTCCATTGCACTTGCATCAAGATTGATTACATTTTGAAGGTTTCCAGAGCGATAAATGGCATTATTCATACGAACACCATCAACAACAATCAAAACCGAATTTGCATTAAAACCTCTAAACATGGGGCTTCCTCCACCCATTTGGCTTTTTTGTATATAAACTTGTCCTGTTTGTCCTAACAAATCAGCTGAATTTTGAGGATTATTAAAAGCAATTTCCTTTTGAGAAATTTTGACAATCTCGTTAGGAATTTCTTTTTTATCTTGTTCCCATTTATTTGCCGAAACAACAACTTGCTCAGTTTCGAAAACCTTTTCAGATAAAAGAATCATTTCAGCAGCTTCAGCTTTGGCTATTTTTTTATCGTCATACCCATAATAACGAAAATAAAGGGTGTCATTATCTGCAAAAATATCCAAATTTGCCTTACCACGAGAATTGGTAATAACAGATTGTTCTTTTTTATTATAAATAGAAACTCCTTCTAAAGGTTGAAGATTAGAAGCATCTAAAACTTCTATAAATTGAGAATAAGCGTGATTTTGAGTAAAATAAAAAGCACCTAAAAATAGCACAAATATGATTTTGAAATAATTTGTTTTCATTTTTTATGTAGTAATGTCGTCGATAGGGACACCATGTCCGTAAGGCTATTGAGAAATTTTGCCTTTTACTCCATTAGGAGTTTCCTATTGGTAGATAAAAACAGAAAAATTAAAATTCATTTACTCCATAGGAGTTGTATATTGGTCGCATTTTGTATTAAGAAACTACCAATATATAGTTCCTAACGGAACAGAAAGACAAATAAATTTTTAACCTTACGGCTATGGTAGGCATACCGACAACAGCGAAAGAATATTTTGATTTTACTATCAATGCACTTAAAGAAAGGTCAGTACCATAGGTAAGACCAAAAATGTGTGATAGATTTTATACTAATTGAAAACTAAATTATTGGAGGAGGAGAGTTTGGTGCAAAAATAAATTCTTTAATAGAAAAATGCCATTTGCTTTTTGGAGAAATAGAAATAAAATTACTTATAGAATTACTAGAAAATTTATTCTCTGATAAGATAAGGGCTTCTTTTATAAAATTCTTGAGAGGATAAGAAGCTTTATTCTGATGAAACGGATTTTGATTTTCCTTGAGTTGAAAGGCAAAAGTTTGATAAAGCTGTTTTTCATATTTATCATTATAAACCCTAAAATATGTACTATCAGCTTTTTGATAGGAAGAAGAAACATCATACAAACTTCCTTTATATTTGAATTCTTTCTGAGGTTTTACCCAAATGAAATTTTCAGTGTTATTGTTGGACGAAACCCACTTTGTAGGAACTATTATAGACTCTAATTTACTTTTGTCTTTTAAGTGTTGTCTAACTTCTCTTTTTATTTGTGTGTGCATAGCTTCAAAAGCCAACCAATATCCTAATTGATTGAAAAATATAAGCGATACCATGACAAGAATAAAAAAAGGTAGAAGTTTTTTCAAAGGCTAGTGGTGCTGATTTTTGATTTGAACTGATTTTAATACAAATTTCGTTATAAAAAACAGGATTTAGAAATCTTTTTATGGATTTTAACGTGAAAAAAGATATTCAAACTATCTTTATCTTAAATTTCAAAAATTAGTCATCTTCTATTTCAATGAAATTCCATACTCATAAATTAAATCAAAAATCATAAAAAACCATTCTATTCAATATTATTTTGATAGAATGGTCTTTGTATCTTAAAAAAGATTTTAAAATTAGTTTTTCAATTCTCCTTTTTCTGCTTTGCGTTTCAACTCGTCATTAGCTACAATTATCACTTCAACACGACGGTTCTGCGCTCTTCCCGCTTCAGTACTATTACTTGCCACAGGAGCAGTTTCTCCATAAGCAACTGTGTTTAATCTACCACCTTTTACGCCATTAGCAATTAAGTAATCACGTACTGCATCAGCTCTTTTAGCAGAAAGTTGTCTATTATAGTTATCATCACCTTTATCGTCTGTATGTCCTTGAATGGTAAGGCGAGTATCAGGATATTCATTTAAAATTCTGCCTAATTTAGCGATACTTTCTCTTGAACTGCTGTTTAAATCCGATTTATCAAAACCAAATAAAATACCTGAATCAAAAGTAAGATTAATGCCCTCTTCTACACGTACTACTTTTGCGTCTTCTACTTCTTCTTCAATGTCTTTTGCTTGCTTGTCCATATATGCTCCAATAGCTGCACCAGCTGCACCACCTACTACTGCGCCAATAATACCACCTGCTACAGGATTCTTTTTAGAAGCTACGCCACCAATTGTACCACCAGCTGCACCACCAATAGCTGCACCTTTACCTGCATTACTCCAAGAAGCACAAGAAGGAAGTGCAAATGAAGCAATAGCTAAAACGAGAGTATAAACTAAAAGAGTTTGAAATTTTGTTTGAATATTTTTCATAATAATAAAAATGAGGTTTAGAAAAAAATAGTTTAAAAAAGTGATGATTTCTAAGTTCTAAAACAATGACACTAAAAAGTAGTCATTCGTTTTTTGATTAAAATCATATTCTTACAAAACACAAAACGAGCCAAGTTGTTTGAAAATAGATTGAAATAGGAATGAAAATTTTGTTAAAAATAAAAAATATAAGGCAAATCTTAGTTTAATTTTTACATTAAAATCAAGTAAAAAAATAAGAGTTCTTGTTTCTCTAAAATTTAGGAACTTTATTTGTATAGTAATACAAAAACATCCTAGTCCAAACCACTAAAAACGATTTTATAATTGATATTCGTATAAAAGAGAATGAATTATTGTAGCAAATTCTGGCAACATATTACTCCAAAATACAATTATACTATCATCAAAATAAATAAATTGACTTGCTTATACAAAAACAATCATTACTTCTATGTCTGTTTCTCCCTCTCCTTTTCTTGTTTTGCCTTCTTTACATATTTCTTCTCCCAAAATTAATCTTGAAGGAGACATATTTTTGCCTTCTTCTAAAAGTGAAAGTAATCGTGCCTTAATTATAGAGGCTCTTTGTGAAAAAAAATGTAATTTAGTCAATCTTTCAGCAGCTAGAGATACCAAAATTTTACAAGGCTTATTAGCTCAATTTAGAGATATCGAAGAACAAGAAGAAGATATTCGAAGCCGTGCAAAGGGAAGAAGTGCTGATGATGTTTCTTTAGATTTGGTGTTAGATGTTCAAGATGCAGGAACAACAATGCGATTCCTGACAGCTTTTTGTACAATAAAAAATCATCCTACACTTTTGAAGGGAACAGATAGAATGCACCAGCGTCCAATAAAAGAATTAGTGTTGGCACTTCGTGAACTAGGCGCACAAATCACTTATGAAAAAGAAGATGGATTTCCGCCACTTTTTATACACGGCTTTAGTCCTGAATCACAAAAACAAACTATTTCTATTCAAGGAAATATAAGTAGTCAGTATATTTCGGCTATCTTGATGATTGCCCCTCTTCTACCTAAAGGAATTTTATTAGAAATTATTCCTCCTGTTTCTTCTGAACCCTATATCAAAATGACTTTAGAGTTGATGCAACATTTTGGTATTTTACATTCTTGGACAGAAAACCGAATTATTATTCCTCATCAACAATATAGCGCAAATCAATATAAAATTGAATCAGATTGGTCAGCTGCAAGTTATTGGTACAGTATGGCTGCTATTTGCTCTAAATCTGAATTGTTTTTGAAAGGACTTAGAGAAAAATCGTGGCAGGGAGATAACCGAATTGTAAAGATGATGAAAGGTTTAGGAATCAGAACACATTACGAAAAAGACGGTGTTCGTTTGCAAAAAACTTCGTCTAGGCGTTCTCCTTTCAAATATGATTTTACACCTTGTCCAGATTTGGCACAAACAATGGCTGTTTTGTGTGCAGCTTTAGGAGTAGAAGCACACATGACAGGATTACATAGCTTAAAAATAAAAGAAACTGACAGACTTACAGCTCTCAAGATAGAACTTGCTAAATTTGGTGCAGAAATAGAAATTATCAATGATAATGAACTTCATATTCCTGTTTGTGAACTTCATGCTCCTACTGAGTCTCTAAAAACTTACCATGACCACCGTATGGCGATGGCATTTGCTCCTTTGGCGTTACTTTTTCCCATTACGATTGAAAGTCCAGAAGTCGTACAAAAATCATATCCTAGCTTTTGGGAAGATATGCAAAAGATGGGGTTTAGAGTAAAATAAAAAAATATTGCAAATTAGATTTTTAAAGCTAATTAATTTTCAAGTTGTGATTTGATAAGCCAGATTAACTTAGGTTAGAAATTTGTATTAGATAATGTGATTAACTACTTTGTTTAAATCTTGTTGTTTTTTCACCAACTACATACAAATCAAATTTTTTCCTATGAATTATCTATCACAAAATAAATTAATTATTCTCTTATTTTTAGTAAAAATAGGTGTTTTTTCCTCTTGTCAAACAAAAGTAGAAGAGACAAATCCATCTGAAAGTAGAGCAAAAATTCGCTTTGAGTTTGATTTTGACCCCAATCAGCAACGACTTAATAATTTAGCTCAACCTATAGGAATAGCAGCAGGAAATGCAGCCCAAACACCTACTTTTAACTCTATGAGTGTTCATTATATTGAGTTTGCTCCTTCTGCATTTACACAGCTTGGAGAAGGAGAAATTTTATATAAGAATGAAGAAGTAAATTCAAGCAAAAATGGATTCAATACAGCTATTGATTTTTCGAAGGCTATTGTAAGTCCAAAAGGTACAGTATTTTTAGAAGTGCCAATAAAAGATATTGCAGCAGGAAAATATGAATGGATACGTGCTTCGGTGGCGTATCAAAATTTATCTATCAAGTATGATTTGAATAATATTCAAGTTGGAAGTGAAAATATAAATTTACCAAATCAAGAAGGAACAATTGCAGGTTTTATTGGCTACAATACAAGAATTGAAGATTTTACAGTCAAAAACAAAACTATCTCTGTTAATGATGACAAAAAACAAGGGTTTTGGGCTTTTGAAACTACCATTTCTATTCCTCAATATAATTATACAGCAAATGAAGTAACTACTGGACAGTCTGCTGGCACTACTGTTGTCAATCCTTTAGCTGCTACTTCCCCTGTTCCTGCTGGCTCGTGTGTAATTACAGGTTCTTTTTCAACTCCTTTGACTATTACTGGAAAAGAAACGGAAGATATTACAGTTGTACTCTCTTTTTCTATCCAAGATAGTTTTGAATGGAAAGATACTAACTCAAATGGGAAGTGGGATATTAATGTAGGAAGTCAAGTCACTGAACAAGTTATTGATATGGGACTTAGGGGACTTGAAGTGAAAATCAAATAATATTACCTTCAACAAATAAATCTGACAAAATAAAACAAATAAAAAAAGGCAATTTCCAAATTACTTTAGAAATTGCCTTCTTATTTTGCCTGTTACGACTTAGGTTGTGGGTCCACCAGGGCTCGAACTATTACGTTTTTAGTATCAAAAACAGACATTTTAAAACCGAGTTACTTTATAAGTTACTTAATGTATTGCAGCACATCTGACTAAACAGATGCAGGAACACAAGTCCACCCAGAAGGAACAGAGTTATTTCTCTTTCCGTTTGGGTGAGCTGCTTGCTTATGCTCCGATTGCTTTCCCGATATTTTATTTATTATCTCTAAAAACTCTAGCCGTTGCTTTTCAAGTTTCTGTTCAAAAATTTTTTCAATGTTTTGAATCTTATCTTTTAGATAAGAATTTTCTTTTTTTATTTCTTCATAATCAGATGGATATTCTTTATTATCATTTTCCATCATCTCCCCTTGTTCAAAGAGTAGCCAATTTGAACTTATTCCTTGTTCTTTTAACACACCTAAGTATTCCCAATGAGGCATTTTTCCATGTCCATTTTCTATTTTTGACATAGAACCAGTTTTTACACCTATTAAATTTGCTATATCTTCTTGTGTGTATCCAATTTTTTCTCTAGCAATTTTAAATCTCTTATGAATTTCCATAAAATATCATCTTTTTTGTTGTAAATAATTTGCAAGTAGTAAATAATTTGCTACCTTTGAAATACCAACTACTACAAAGTAGTATTAATTAATACTCAAAGATACTAAAATTAACGGTATGGACACAAAAAAAGATACATCAGTAGTAAAAAATGAAATATTGCAGGCTTCTGTAACTACTTCTAGTGCTACTGACTTGCAAGCAGAGACAGAAGATGAGATAAAGCAGCGTAATTTTTTGGTCAATCTTTCTATTTATGAAAAAGCTCGTAAAGTAATTCGAAAAAATGGTTTAGACTATAATGTTTTGCTTGAGTCTTTTTTGAAACTCATCTGTAAAGATGAAGGGTATGATTATGCACTACTACAAGGTAGATTATCAATCACAACTAACAATCAAAATTATGTTCAAAGACAGAAAAATCATCATCAAAGCGAGGATTCAGGATCTTGAATCTGAACGCCAAGATTATTACCTAAACAAGCACCGAGCAAAAGAAGAAAAAGATAAAAAATTCTTTGCCGATTGTGCATCCGAAGTAACTGAAAAAATAAAAGTGCTAAGGAAGGAGCTGAAAGGGTTATGAGAACAGAACACATCATGACAAACAAAGAGTATATAACTTATATGCTTGATATATATAAGTTTCGAATCAAAAACAGCAAAAGAAAAATAGAAGACTACCAAAAAGCTCTTCAACGAGCTGAAGATGATTTGAAAAAAGCGCAGGAGGAGCTGAAGAAATATGAAAACTAACATCATTTCTAAATCAAATCCGACAGGTCTCAAAAAAATCGAACTTCTGGAAAGCATTAATAATGTTTACAACAATATGCTTAGAGAGTCCAAACGAGAAAGAAAATCTATAATCCAAAAGTGGATTTATCAAATCAATATGAAAATAGTAGCTCAAAAGGCTGTTATGAGTAGTAATCAAGATACTGTCTTTCGACGGTAGTTAAGTTGTGAAAGATGAGTAGGAGCTTTTAGGTCCTACTCACTTCACACTTAAAAAAGAAAATTATGAGTGGTTTAAAGGTTGGTAGAGTCATCCTTTTGTAATTCCACGAAATTTAAGAAGAGAAGTAAAACTCTACAGTCCAAGTACGTAACTACTTGGACTACAAGTAGCAATAGTTCACACGGTGTAGAACGTCAGTTTTTAAACTGGAGGTTGTGGGTTCGAATCCCACTTGCTGCTCAAACAATTTAAGGAAGTAGGTAGGGTTTAAAAAAGGTAGGTGTCTACTTGCCTTTTTTTTCTAAAAATCAAAATTATGAGATTATCCATTCAAGATACTACAAAACGCAATGAGTTGAGAGCAAGGTTCTCGACTTATGCAGCCGACTGGGAGTACAAAGACCAAATTATAAAAGGTGAGTTTGTACCAGTTTTAGAATTGTACCTAAATGAAGTGAAATTGCTTGTCTCTTTTTGCGACCATGCTATTTTACTAGATACGAAAGCTGAACAACGCAACGAAATTGAAATTGTGCGTAGTCTATTGCTTGCTAAGCAACAGAATTACGAAAGAGCATCGCTTGAGCAACGCCTTGAAACAAAGGAAATGCTTCTTAATAAAGAAGAAGATTTACATACACTTTTGCACATTATCGAACGCTCCTTTACTTCTATCCAAAAAACAGGAAGAAATAAAGGACAACTATCCTTTTTATGAATACACTACTTATGGCGAAAATTTGGTATGAAATACTAGAAGTATTACACCATTTTCAAATGCCTTTCGTCTTTGGTCTATCTATACCAGAAGCAGTTTTTTTATTCTTCTGCTTGTATATGGTAGTTCTTATTATCAGAGCGATTCGAAGAAATCGATAAACTGATAATAAAAAAAACGCCCCTTTGAAGTTTGACGGCTCAAGGGACGTTTATCAGATTTTTAACTTAAAAACCCAAGAGCAAAACTATGCAAATTATCAATAAAATACTACTAGCAGTAGGTTATATCCACGCTTTTTTGTGGATTATTTCATACAGCTACTACCATCTGGAGCAAATAGCTATGAAAATAACAGCTCCAAAAAATGTAAAGTATAAAAGAATTTCATTTCGTCAATGGCTTGCTTATGTCATTGTACCGAAAAAACGCATCAAAAAATCTACACCAAAACCAAAGCTGAAGGGAGGTAAAAAATAATGAATCCTATAAATAATCAACCAGAAGCCCCAAAAATAGAACTTAAAGAAAGTTTTTTGAATAGGTGGATAGATTCAATATCTAGTCATGTCGGTACAAATTCAGTTTTGCTAGGCTTTACAATTAGGTTAATCTTGTTTTTTATTGTAGCCAGTTTAGTAATAAAAGAATTTTGGGAAGATTACCCTTGGTTGGGTGGTGGAATAGTTGCACTTGTGTTTTTTGCCGATATAGGATTTACTTTATCAGCTCTAATGGCTGCAAAGTTTTATAACTCAAAAGTAATGCTCTATGCTAGAACATTTTTTGGCATATCCTTATTCGGATTAGCCTTCATCTGTTGGAAACTATACGACTTCACAGATTTAATTTATCCTATAAATATTTCTGATGCAGAATTAGATAATGTAAAATATCTAAGATATTCCTTAAATGCTATCTTCTTTACTTCTGCAATTTTGGCATTTTTATTTACGGAGGGAGGAGCTTATATGATATTTACTTTAACTTCCAAAGAAAACCGAAACAATGAAACAAGCGAAACACGAAACAGCGAAACACACCCGAAACATAGCGAAAACAATGTTTCGCAAGAATACGAAGAAGATACACAAGGAAAAATTGAAGATTTAGAGCTTCCAAATAAAATCGAAAAAACGGGCGAAAATAAATTCTCTATAAACGGAGAATTGCCTAAAAATATAGAAGGATTTAAAGGAAATGTACGTGCGCACGCCAGTAAAAAACGAAAATTTTTAGAAAATGGCGAGTACAGAAATGCCCGAAATGCAGAAGTTTGGGAAGACTATTATAGTGCGATTGTCGCAATAATAGAAGCTGAAGAAGCAAAAAATAAAACTTCTTGGAGTGTTTATCCAAATGGTTCTATGAAAGTAGAATCTGAATCTGAACCAAATGGACACAAATTAAAACCTGAATTTTTCCAATAATTTACACCATAAAACTATGTTTAAAAACTATGAAAATTGGAATGAAACAGCGAAGAAATTCGCAGGATTAGTTCTTATAGTGTTTGCTCTTTCTTTCTGTTTTGTAGCTCAATTAGTCTTTACCTATTTAGGTAATGTTAGAGAGCTGCACGCACAAGAGCAACAAATCCTAGCTACACAGCCCATTATAGCACAGCAGGAGCAGCAGGAAAATAAAAAAGAAAAAAATTACTGGAGTCTTACACTTCGCTTTGAGAAAGGGGGGAATGATGAGTAATATCCTAAATGGCTATTTCACAAAAGTTATTGTTCAAGGAGGACATCTAATGGCACTCTTTAAGACAAAAAAAGAACTTCCAAATGCAGAATATTATCTCTATTTACCAGAGAGAGAAAAAGAAACTGGAGAGTATGCTTTTTCTGGAGCTTGGTCAATCTATCAAACCCACTGCCATACACAAACTTTGCTTTCTGTTACCATAAAAAAGCAAGTTGGACAAACATCAACTGGCTTGCCCAAACTAGAAGTAGAAACTGTACAAGAGTATAAGAAAAGGCAAGCCAATATCGAAAAAGCAACAGCAGATATTCAAGCTATTTCAGAAGATATGCGAAACAATGTTGCGATTTCTATACAAGCAAAAATACATGCAGCTCAAAGAGCATTAGCCTTAGACAAGTTAGAAGACGATGAGAAAGAACATTTGTGCCTTTTGATTCAATGTTCTCCAAAAAGAGCTAACTATTGTAGAGAAGATCTTGGAGGGACGAAAAATTATTATTTCTCTGTCAATTACAACAAAGAAGAAATTAAAAAATTTCAAGCTGAAACGAGGGATGATTTATTCTTCCAGGTAACTCAATATGCAAACAGCTTAAATAGAAAGGAGCAGCAAGATGAATGAAGCTGCACCAGCTCCACAGGAGCAGAAGCCTGAAAAGAAGAAAAGAATCTACTTTGATAGTTCTAAATCACAAACCAAAGTAGAGGAATACCTAAGAGCGTACAACGAGGATAAAAACTCAAAATTCAAAATTAGACTGAATAGAGTACCTCTATTACTACGCATTTACAGACTTTGCATTGCTCAACACAACACCTACAAGAGCCGAAATGTAAAGGTTATAACACGAAAGCGAAAAAATGATGATGGAGAGCTAATAGAGGAGAGAACTATTGCCTTCATAACTAAAGAGAAGAGCCTTGCTACACACTTTCAATGCCATCCTAAGACCATTCAAAGACAGCTTAGGATACTTACAGGAGAAGCAGCTAAACGAGCTGACGTAACACCTCCTGTACTTTTGGAAGTGCTAGAAAAAAGCTGTTACGGACTTACTTTATTATTGAATCCAGACTTACTAGTAGTTACAGGCTCTAGCGATTTGGAAGAAGAATAGGTAAGACTTTTTTTGAAAAAAAGATACTAAAAAGCACCTCCAAAAGTCTAACAACTCAAAAAAGGAGATGCTTTACTATGCCCTTCATTTAAGGGCATAAGGGACATAATGCCCCCCCTTCTACCAGCATCTAATAGGCATATATCTATTAGCTATCTAAATAGCTATTTAGATGCTTTCGAAGAAAGCTAATAAATAGCTATTTAGATTCTACTGTTAGAAGCATTTTTTTTCAACCGATTGCAGATTAAAAACTTTGTTTTGAAAAGCAATCTGTTTAAAATCAAAAAAAAGAATAAAGCTGATAGAGAGAACTTGGGGGCGGGGCAAAAAAAAATCCTTTGAGGGAGAGACTCAAAGGATTCAATAATTTCTTATAAATAAATCTGCAATTCGGAGGTTAGATTTTGACAATGCTAAGTCGCACTAACACCACAAACATACTAAAAATATGCTTACAATGCAAGTAGAAAAGCTAGAGAACTTCAAATATCAAGACAGAATAATTCCCATTGCGTATAGAGCTGAAGGACGAACGTTTTGGAGAAACCAAATATACCCAGACTTTCTTGTGGTTAATGAACCTTTTTATCGTGATACACAGCATTGCCACGCTAAACGGATGTTCTGGCTTTCTAGGAAAGAAATTCATTTTGAGGGGGCTTTTAGAGCCAAAATGAAGAAAACAACAAAAGGAATAAAAGCAGACTACAAACAAGGAGTTCTTCAGCGAACAGACACCCCTTGCCGTTGGGAACTAAAAATCTACTATAAGTCAGGTAAAAATCATCCACTCTATTACAGTTTTGGTGATGATAATACTTTTCTTGTTGTCAATTATTTTCTAACAGAAATATTTAAGAGAATTGACCCTGAATCTGATTTAGCCAAGATTTATCCAAATCAAAAGTTGCGTAAAGCGATGATATTCGACAGACATTCTGACGAGTGTGTATTTGAATATCCTTCAAAAAACTTTAATATTCAAAGTGTAGGAGAGGTTAGAAAACAGTTTGATAGAATTGTAAAGCACTTCAAAAAATTTGAAGACTTCCCAACCTATGAGCAGTATTCAGATGATGAGTGGGTAGCTACTCCCAAAGTACTAGCAAACAGTCAAACCGAGCCAAAAAATAATGTCGATGCACAAACTTTATTCTTCAAATTTAGAGAGGATGTACGAATGGCTTTACAAGCTCAAGGAGAAAATGAAGCTGCTAGGTGTGCAGCTCTACTGGAGTTTGCAGGATACGTTGATGGAAGGTTAAAAGTATTTGTAGAAAGCAAAGAACACTTTGAAACGCTTGAAACCGAAAATACCATACTGGACATCAGGACAAATTTACTGAAACACTTCCAGCAAATAAGCGAAACACCCAAATTAGAATATTTGCTTAAAAAGTCTATAACCACACCTGAAAATGTATCTAAAATCAATGAAACAGTACCGAAACAAGACGAAACAGAAATAAATGCTTTTGCTTTCAGAAATATTGAAAGAACCTTCTTAGACTTTAAAAGAGAGATGGTAAAACATGGGACTGATAAGCTAGAATTTACCGAATTAGAGTTAGATAAAGAACTTGTAACTAAAAAATTAGTTGTTTTTACTCTTCCTCATCAAAAATTAATTGAAAAATTAATTAATGGCGAATTATTCAACACTCATTTTAGACTTTTATTTAAAGCTAAATTTGGGGGAGGAAACTTTAAAATTCACTTGCGAGAGGATGAATATTTTTCGCCTAGTGAATTGAAAGTATCTTAGAGCTGAAAATTAAAATCACAATAACTATGAAATACATGAAAAAATGGATTCAGGAAACTGTTATTCCAGTACCTGAAAAAGTATTTGTTTCTATCAAAGCAGACTTTGAAGAACGAGGAGTAAATATCGAAAAAACTCAAGACAAAGTTTTGATTATGCACAAAAAAAAAGAATTTGAACTTAGATACGATATTGAAAAATATCAATTTTGGATTCTTTGGAAAGGTGAGTTTATACACTACTCACAGGATATCGATGATATAATTGATTGTATTTTGATATAAAATTATTCAGCAGCCCTATTCAAAAAATTGAGTTAACTTTAGTTGTCATACTAAACTATATCTGTTCAAATCTATAGTTAATCAATGGTATAACTTCTTATATTATATTTTTACTTACAAGAAAAGAGGTTATCTAAAAAATGTTTTTTAGATAACCTCTTTTCTAGACCAACTCTTTTAATACAAAAAAACGATAGTATAAATCTCAAAATAATAGTTTAAAAAGTGATTTAATAAATGAAAAAATACTACTAAAAGAAATTAAGCCGTATATAGAAGCTCCTCCTGCTATAAATGTAAAGACAGGGTGGGTTACAAAGTCTTCAAAGCGTGCGTAATAATTCTTGTTTGGTATAACTAATTTTTTGTCTTTTAATCTATTAAGAGCTATGCTCATAAACTTTACCTTTAAGTCTACTGAGTCAGCTACAGTAGTAAAGTTTTTCTTTTCAAACTCTATTGATTCTTCACGTAGCCCAAGATATTTGTTACAATCTATATTTTTAGAGTTTTCTAACATCAAAGATTTTAGAGTATCTGGTCCTTCTGCGAAATTTTCTCCATAACTTCCCTCGATAATCTTACTAAGATTTTTGCAATTATTAACTGGAATTTCACAATACTCACTAAGATTCTCAAATAATTTTTCATACCTATGTTTAATTGCTTCAAAGCCAAAAGACATATCTTTCATATCCCAATGAATCCAATAACAGGCTTTGTTTCTTTTTACAAAATTATTGTATTGAGTTAAAACACGTAATTCAAGATCCATATAAGAATCTTGTATTTGATCTTTAGTAATTCCTGCTTTGTTAGCTTCAAGATGAATCGCAAATTGCTTATATATCTGTTCATCTAATGACTGTATAACAATAGTAGTGATTATTGGTGAGATATCTCCATATTCATCATCGTATGTATTACTGTATGAGTAGTGAATACATAATACTTGACTATGCTCCCTAGTTATTTGGTTAAGGGTCTCAAAAGATATTTTTCTATTTTTCCAAACTCCCATTATCTTCTAGGTTTTATATTATATTTAACTCTATGATTACATAATCTAATTTGAAAACAGTTTTCATCACATATCCTCTTTTCATCTGTTTTAGAAAAACTTTCAGTCCTTATGTTAGCTACAGCATCTTTTATTTTTTGCTCTATTTCTTCAAGATCCACTTCGTTGATTTGTTCAGGGGATTTTAATTTATTACCTCTAACACCAATTACATATGTCATTATATAGTCTGCTATTTGTCCTGTCAACTCTCTATGTCCTAAAGCGTATAATTTTAATTGGTCTTTTGTAATAGGTGAGTCAGCATCTGCTTCATCACTTTTAAACTCAACGATAGTTGTTTCATAATCACCTGAATCTTTTATTTTTTTTATTAAATCAATTCTTCCGACAACAAGAATATTCTTATTGATTTTATATTGTATCTCTTGCTCTACGAATTCGATATATTTAAAGTCCATCTTATTTTTATCATGATATTTTTTAACACTGTCTTCAACTTTATCATGTAGTATCTCCAATTTTTCTGATTTTGGGTTTAAATATGGAAAGTGAGTTTGTCTTTTAATTAACTCTGATAATTCATTTTGGCTTAGAATTTCTCCTTTTTTTGCTTCTTTATGGATTTCCATTAGACAGTTATGAAAAGACCGTCCTACTCCCATTCTTTGGTTTAGTGGATAACAAAAACCAAATACAGAAACTAGTTTAAAGCGATAAGGACATTGGAAAATATCTTTTAAACTTGAGAAATCAATAGAAATATTTTGCGTTTTTTCCTTTGGCTTTTGTCGTATTTTATCAGCATATGAAAAGTCGTGCCTTATGTTAGTTGTCATGATAGAGTGAGAATTTAATTTTGCTTCGTGGAGCTCTGTGACAAATTGTGATTCTTTTTTATAAAGTCTATTACTTAAATCAGGAGCTTGTGTTAGTAATAAGTATTTTTGACTTCTTGTTAAGGCTACATATAGTAAACGTCTTTCATCCTCTCTTTTTTTATCTCCTTCGTAACGTGATTGCTCACTAACCAAATCTCTATCTAAAAAGTGCCATACACTTAGTCCACCAGGTTTTTTTGAGGGTAGGTAATTCTGATTTAAGCCTGGTAATATAACACAAGGAAATTCTAATCCTTTTGATTGATGAATTGTCATGATTTGAACAGCATTTGGAGTTCTATAAGGGTTGTTTAACCACCCTTCTGGATAGTAGTCTTTTGCGACATAAGTAATAAAACTTAAAAAACTAAAGAGATGAAAGGAGGGCTTTGTACTGTTAAAGTTAATACTTTCAAAATCATTTATTACTTGACTAAATTTTCCAAGATTAAAAAATATTATTTCTGCTCTTTCTTTTGTTTTAAGTTCCAAATCTGATGTATCACTATTTACAAAGTTTTCTTCATATATTTCAGCATCATTTAAGAAACTCCAAAAAATATCCTGTAATGAATACTCCCAATTATTTCTAACTTTTTCAAGATTTGGTTTTCTTTGAGACAAATTAGTTATTGCATTCTCAATTTTAGAGGATGAAGTTTTAATGTTAGGAATCTGCAACCATTTCTTTTTAAGTTCAATTGGAGTAATGTCATCATATAAAAATTTAAAAATTGACAATGCTGCATTGACTTCTTCTGTATCAAATAATTGATTTACTCCAGCAGTAATATATGGAATATTATGTTGCTCAAGTGCTTCTACTATAGAGTTTGCCTTATTCCATGTTCTAAGTAGGATTGCAATATCCGAGTACGTAATTCCTCTAGGTTCTTCATTACGCTCTACAAAACTAACCCCTAATATATCATTAATATATTTTGCTATTCCCTCGTTTTCTTTTTCTACATCTTGATATCTGTTATAAAGGATATCCTTATTTCTGTTAAAATCTTGAGATTTATATGATTCCATTTTTTTATTAGGAATTCTCTCCACATTGTTAGATATCAATGTTTCTGCTAATTTAGTTACCCCTTCAGAGCTGCGATAGTTAAGTGAAAGAGGTATGGTTTTGACATCTTCAACATTAAACTGTTTTTCAAATTCTATAATATATTTATTATTACTACCTCGCCATTGATAAATATTTTGGTCATCATCACCAACTACAATTAATTTGCAGTTACTTATTTCTTGAAGCCTGTTTATTAATTTTTGTTGAATAGGATTAACATCTTGATACTCATCTACAATTAAATATTTTAAGTTTTGTCTAATATAATTTGTAAGGTTGGTATCATTTCTAAGGCTTTCTAATGCCTTCTCCATAATCATTGCAAAATCGAAGTATTTTTTTTCATTTAAAGTTGTTTCATAATCTTTTTTTGCGGCTAAAATATTATTAGGAAATTTGACTCCAGTCTTAACTTCTGACTCTCTTACTATATCCATTATTCTTATGAATAGAGAAGTGTCTACAAACCTACGCAAACAAGCTGATGGATTAGTAAGCTTTGTGACCTTTTTCATTCCAATGGAATCATAATACTTATCAACAAATAATTTTAATTTAATATCATCTAAGACAGAATAACTTTGATACTTATATTCATTTTCATGTAATGACTTTAAACACCAACCATGTATTGTTCCTGTATACATATTAGCCATACCTCTAAGTTTTCCTACATTGTTTAGTATTTTATTCTTTAGTTCTCCTGCAGCCTTTTCAGTATATGTAAATGCAATAATATTTTCAGGCTGAATATCAAATCCATTGTCAGAATCAAGCAAATAAGCTACTTTACCTGCTACTGTTGTTGTTTTTCCTGAACCAGCACAAGCAATTATTCTTAAATGTTTATCATTTGTAGTGATAGCTTCTTGTTGGTTTTTTGAAAAGTCATTCAAATCAATCATTCTATTGTGTTTTTTTATAGATTAATATCTTTTCCTTATTCATCATACTTGAAAAATTATTACGACGAGGCATTCTCTTGCTCATAATTTCTCTTTCTAAATCTGTAAATAAATCAATTTTTTTGAATTTAAAAAGTTCATTAAGAATTAAATCATTTCGGACTATCTTTTTATTAACATTTCTGTTTCCAATAGTCCAAACTAAAAAAGAGTTTTTTCGCATTTTTAGTAGTATATTATCAATACTTTTATCTAGGTCATATACAAAACGAGATACTTTTTTAGTTTTTTCTCTTTCTTCGTTCTTAAACTGACTTATAAAGTCCTTTAAAGTGTTGGATTTACAGAAAATTTGTTCTTCAATTTCTTTAGTATTTATTTTTGACTTTCCTCCTAAACTTTTTGAGTCTATTTCTTGTATAGTCCTAAGATAGTCTATTGTAATATTATTATCAATATCTTCTGAAGGAATCCATTGTAAAGGTAGATATGAAAACTGACCATAGGTAACTGTTGTATGATTATCACCATATGGTGGAGATGTAACAAGTAAGTTAAATGTTTTTTTTGTATTAATACCTAAGTTAGTATCTCCCCAAATAATGTCTATATTTTTACTATATTTACCTTTTTGAAGATATCCATTTTCATTTATGACATGTATATATTTAGTAAGACTTTCTATACTATTATGTGAGACTTTTATAAAAGTTTTTATTGGAGATACAAATCTTTGATTAATTTCTTCTATTGAACGTATATGCATTTTAAATGTAGATGTTCTATCATTACTTGTAAGTCTTATAGTTTCAGCAATAACTACCCAAAAAAATTTCCTAATCTTCAAAGAAGCCTCTTTATTAACAGCTCTATATATTTTTGATAATTCAACTTGAGAGTTTTTAGTAAACCACTTATCAATATTGAAGAAATCAATTTCAATAGAGTTTAAATTATCATTTTTAATAGTATCAATTAATCGTTTTTGTGCATCAATAAGCTCTTCAATAGAATAATAACTGGTTTTGACTTGACTAATTAGAATTGATAATGGATTAATATCTTGCCCACACACATTCATTCCATATTTCATTCCTGTAACGAGAGTATTAGAAGCTCCTACAAAAGGGTCGAGCAAAGAAACATTGTTATTAAGAGCCATCGATAAATATTCTATAATTGGCTCTTGAACAGAAGGTACCATCATTGCTGGATAATTTAAAATACTTCTAGCAAAATCATTCTTTATATGATACTTTCCATTTAATGTATCTGTACTTATTGATAGAATATTTTTTTTTATATCTTGATCCATTCAATTTCGATTTTTAAAATAATATTTATAATTTTAAAAGGCTATTTATTTTTCAAAAATTTCTTAAACTAAAATTATTTAATAAATATTATTTTTTTTATTAAATAATTTACCTCTAAATAATAACATTAGAGGTACTCTTAAATACTTTCTAATTTTGTTAGCAATATAATACTTTTTGCCAACATATTCTAAAATATTCGTATTTTTGTAATACCCCTATCTGCGTTTTTTTATTACTTACTTATTCTTAATAAAATGCAGAAAAAACAAGACTACACTATCAGCGTACCTGTTTATGCGTATGCTAAAAAAATACTCCAAAAACATTTTGGAGACACACTCTCTAAAAATCATCTTCAGTATGATTTTTTTATTGCAGTAGGTAATTTGTCTGCGCCTATATTTCAGGTTTCAAAGACAAAAAATGCAAATATCCCTATCTCTTCTAATAATATTACTCCAATAGATATGTTAGAAGTTCAAACTAAAATACCAGGATATACTATTCATTTGCTTTCTCTATACAGAAAAGAAGATATTGCTCATTCTTTGGCTACAATACTAAACAAACAAGCCAAAGAAATACTACGAGCTGTAGTAGAATTTAATTTCAAAAACTATCCTACAAAAACAAAAGCCTGTCAAGAGATTTTTAAGTATTTTCAAATCGAAGAAGACGAACTGTCTTTGAGAAATTATCTAGATGATTTCTACAAAACAAAATACCGAGAAAATTCAAAAATCTCAAAAACCTAATTTACGGGGGGTTTTTTAGGTTGCTACACTAATCTATTTTTGGGAAACTGAAATATTCAATTTCCCAAAATGAACAAGCAGCAACTCGCCTATCGTAATCTTTTTAATGCACTTTCTAATGGAGCTTTTGCAATTGAGCAAACAGCAGCTAGAAAGTATTACCCTTTTGTAAAATCTTTTTTAGAAGGTAATCATCAAGCGTTTCAAAACTTTTATGATGATGACGAAGACTATAATACTTCTGGAGCATACGAAGAAGAAAGCGTAACAGCAGTAGTTCACATTTCAGGTGTGATAATGAAAAATGATGGTTGGTGTTCGCTTGGCACACAATCAATCGCTAAAAAAATAAAAGCACTAGAAGCTGATGACAAAGTAAATTCAATTTTTCTGAAAATTGATTCACCTGGTGGAATGGTCGACGGCACTCAAGCCCTTCACGAAACTTTAAAAAACTGTACAAAGCCCACATTGGCATTCGTCGATGATGGGCTTTGTGCGTCTGCTGCTTATGAAATTGCTGCTGGTTGTGATGAGATTTGGGCATCGAAAAATACTGATAGAGTAGGCTCAATCGGTACAATGATAACTATCTACAATCTAGAAAAGATGTACGAAAATGAAGGTGTCAAAATCCACGACATCTACGCAACAAAAAGCACAGACAAAAACAAAATGTATAAGGAAGCAAGCGAAGGAAACTATAAAAAAATAGTATCTAAAATGCTTGATCCAATGAATGAAGAATTTATCAATGCTATTAAATCTCAACGCCCTAACATTTCAGAAAAAGCATTAACAGGAGAAATATTTATGGCAAGTGAAGCCATCAAAATAGGTTTAATTGACCAAATAGGAAGCTATGAAGATGCAATAAATCATCTATCCAGTAAAGTAAAATCATTAAAATCATCATCAAATCAACCTCAAAATAATATGAATCTTTGGCAAAAACTATTTCCGAATGCAAAAACGGAACAAGAAGCTCAAAAACAATTTGAAGCTGAAATACAATCTAGTCAAATGTACACTTCTCTACTTGCAGAAAAAGACAAGTACAAAGCAGAAAGCACAGCACAGCAAGCCAAAATTACGCAGCTTGAAACCCAAGTTTCAACACTTACAGCGCAAAACGAAGCTCTTGCAAAAGAGAATGCAGGTTACAGCGAAATTGCAGGAGCTGCACACACAAAGCCTGTTCAGAAAGAAATTGAGCGAACTCCTGATTTGCAAACAGAGCCTACTAGCGATGACATTATGCAAAATTCACCTTATACGAAGTATGCTCAGGAAAAGCTAGGGGAATAGTCAAAAGCTCTTCAGTAAAAAAACAAAATTATACACCGAATTTACATTTACTAATATAAAAATATGGCAGCAGCTACAATAAGTTTGGCAGCAATTAAAGCCGAGTTTGGCGCATATTATTTGGGAAACTCCGAAAATATGAAACGCCTTCATACCTTAGCTTACTTTCAAAGTAAAACAGACAAACTTTTTTCATATAAAACGACAGAAGCTACTGTTTATCAGACTACTTTGTCGAAGTACATGGGTAAACGTTTGCAAACATTTCAAAAAACGTGGACACCTCATCCAACAACTATTGAATTTATTCCTCATACAATTCCTTTAGGACACTTAAAATTTGATTTGGATGTCTTTCCAGATGACCTTGAAAAATCTTGGCTAGACTTCTTAAAAGGAAAGGATTTGAAGCCTATCAATTATCCATTTATTAGGTGGTTAGTTGAAGATCATATTTTGGCAGGATGGGAAGAAGAGTGGGAACTAGAAGCTGTCTATAAAGGAGTATTCGCTGCTCCTACTCCTGGCACGCCAAATCAACCCAACGAAGTTGTGAACGGTATCAGAAAAGTAATTAACGATCATATTACTTCTGGACGAATTACTCCTTTTGCCTTGGGTGCTATTCCTGCCTCAAATGCAGATTTTGTTAAGTATATGATTCAGTTTGCAGATATGCTTCCTTCAAAGTATCGTAACAATCCTTTTACTGTACAGATGTCAGACGAAAATTCACTTCGCTATATGCGTGGAATGGATGATTTGAATCTTTATTATAACAAAGAATCAAACCTTGCAAAGATTCCAAAGACAAATATCACAGTCGTAGGACTTGAATCAATGTCAGGGGATGACAAGATTTGGATGTCTTTTAAAGAGAATATGCTTTTGCTTGAAAAAGATATTAAGAAGAAAGATCCACAACTTGAAACGGCTAAAAGAGAGGTTTCAGTTCTTTTCGATTATTGGAAAGCACCTGGTTTTGAAGTACCTGAACTGGTATTTACAAACGATTTAGAACTTGTATAGTCTAGCTATACAAGTATCTTTTTTATTCATTTTATCATTCAATTTATTTTCAAAACATCATGGCAGAAGAAAAAGACAAAAAAGTCGAACGAGTCGACAAAATCGCAGAATTAGAAGCAAAACTAAAAGAAGCTCAAGAACAGAACGCTGCAATTTTAGAGCGTAACGAAGACTTGAAAAGACGTGAAAAATTAGCCTTAGAATCCACAATTACTAAAAAGGTAATTGTAGAAATTGAAGAACAAAAATATGAAGTTCTTGCAGGCTGTATGATTGGAGGTCTCAAAGACAAACGAGAGCTAACAAAAGAAGAACTAGGGGAATTAGAGAATCTAAAAGTTGTCCAAGAACTCATCAAAAAAGGTTCTGGTCTTATTCGTCCTATTTAGAAAGTTCTTTTCTAGTAAAATACACGACATTATTTATATAATTAAGTACTTATAAAAAAACATCAATTATGTCATTAGGACTTGTAGACGTAACAAAAACAACACTAGGGGATGATTCTAAAAAAGGTATATCTGTTGAGCTTTTGTATGCTCATAGAGAAGAAATAGAATCAATTCCAGATAGAGATGGTGTAACTGCTGAAGGATTGGCTACTATATCAGGTGATATAGTGTTCAAAACAGGGGGTAGATTTTACAAACTCTATTCTACACGAGAAAAAGGAGAGATTAGATACTCTATGGAAGGTGAAGATGATTCTAAATCAATTACATCAATGCTTGAAATTTATGTACCTGGTCAATCAGCACAAATTTTAGGTTGGATAGATGCCAATAAAAATCAAGACTTTGTTTTCCTTGTTCGTGAAACGTGTGGAAACTGGAGACTGATGGGAGACTCTTGTTGGCCCTGCAAAATGGATACAGCAGAAGGAACAACAGGAAAGACAAGAAGTGATGCAAAAGGCAATACTATTGTATTTTCAAGTGAAGGGATGGCACCAGTTTATACAGGCGTAAGACAAGAAACTCCTCAAGCATAATTTTATTTACTCCTAATTAATTCAAAAGCGATTATGAAAAATAGAATTGAAAATGGTGTCCTTATTATTGCTGGAAAGTTCAAAACTGTAAATTTAAAGATTACAGAAGAAGCCCCTGCAAGAATGGGATTTGGTCGGAGAGATAATTTTGATTTGAAAAGAATTTCTGTTGAAAAAGCCGAACAGCTCGTTAAAGATGGCTTTAAGTTTTTAGAGCGCATCGAAACATCAAAAGCAGAATTACAATCTCTAACAGAAGAACAAAAAAATCCTTCAAAACCGAAGAAGTAATGAAAAATGAAATTACACAAATCCTTGAAAAATTTAATTTTATAGAGGGTTTGTGTATTTATCGTAAAGCTGGAGGGAGTGAGTTTTGGGCGCAAGAGCTTGAAAATGAGACGAACAAAGAGTATGCAGACAGAAAGCTAAAAGAACTTTTGCAGCGTATTTTGGATAGTTTCGCAGAAGTCGCACCTGAAGAACAAAAAGTTTTTTTTGTGAAACCTAAAAAAATTGAGGATTACAGAAAACGAGTTCAAGATTGTTATGATTTACTTCGTACTTCACATGCACGAATAAAAGTTTCGGAAAGTGTGAAGGAAAGAAAAGTACTAGCTTTTACTATTCTTTCGACGGTAAAGCAGATAAACGAGTATATGAATATTATTCGTTTTTGGGAGCGCACAGGGCGTTTAGTAGAAAATGAAGCTGAAATAATTGATTTAACTCCTAAGAAAAAGGGTTTTAAAGAAAAGCCTTTACCTACTACTCAAATTGATTTGTATAAAGAGAAAAAGAACTTAGAAAGTTATTTATCTCCACAACGTATTAAGGAGCGTAATACTAAACTTGAAAAGGTAGCTTATTGGAAACAACGATTAGAAAGAGTAAAACAAAAACTAGATGCTTTTTAATTTAGATGAAATACAGGTAGGTAAACAAGATAAGAGTAAAGGATTTGGACAAAAAAGCCATGTTGTTTCTAGTCTTGAAATTGGGATGCAAAAAAGTGAGTTAGAAAATGCTATTTCGCACATTCAAAAAAATCAGTCTCTTGCTTTTGCAACGAGGGGAGCTTGGTCGGCGCATCACTTGCTAGAATATCTCGTAAGGCAGATAGGGAGTTGTGAGTGTATTCTAGCAAGTTGGGCATTTTCAGAGCAGGCTGCAAAGACTGTTCAAGCACTCAAAGAGCAGGGTTTAATTACAAATCTTACTTGTTTTTTGGATAATCGCATCAAAGAATATACAAAAGCAAAAAGTATTTTAGAACGCACAGGAGAACTCATTTTTATTACATCTCACTCTAAGATGATATTGCTTAAGAATGAGAAATGGACTATTTCAGTTGTAATGTCTGCTAATTTTTCTAAGAATCGGACTTTGGAAACAGGGATGATTTTAACTGATTCAAAGACTCATGAATTTTTTAAAAATGTTTTAAACTCATCAATACAAGAATGACAGAAAATGACTGAAGAAGAATTAAAAACAGTTGAAGACTTTGCAGAATTGCATTTTTCAATTGAACAGATTGCCATTTTTTTAGGAAAAGAAGTTTCAGAATTGAAGCTCCTTTTTAGAAAAAAAGGAAATAATTTTTACAATTCTGTAATGAGGGGAAGGCTAAAAAGTGAGTTTGCATTACGGAAAACGGTACTCCAAGATGCAAAAAATGGAAGCAGTCCTGCACAGGCTCAATTCCTAAGCATCATAAAAAATACACGTTTGGAAGACTTAAAATAATATGGAATTTACTGAAAAAGCAATAGGGTATTTACAGGGTAAAGAAGGCTATATATTGACGGATACTGAAAAAGTAAAATTAGATAGGTGTAAGCAAATAGCGAAATGGATTGTAGATTTTGATGAAGATGAAGCAATTCAAATGGCTATAACTGATTTTAAACTTTCTGATAAGCAAGTAAAAAGATATTATCAAGAAGCCGTCATAATCTATGGAGATGATACAAAACTTACTAGAGATTTTCTTCTCAAAATAGCAATTAAGGATATACGAAAAACGACAAGATTAGCCGAAAAAGCAAGTGATTTAAAGGTAATGGCTCAATCAAATAAAAACTTGTTGTCCCTAATTAAAGATTTTTATGGTGATACAGAGACACCTGATTTTAGTGATATACAACTTCCAACAGTAATTGTACAGTATAATCCATCTCTTTTTGGATTTGAAAAATTAGATAGAGAGAGTATAGAAAAAGAGTTAGAAATACTTACACGTCCAAAACGCAAAAAGGAAATGTATCAAGATGTAGAAATTATAGACGAAAAACGTAAAGAAAATGAGTAACAACCCTAGTAAACAAATACATTATAATGAGCCTCAGTTACGTACTCGTTTGGTTGCTGCACAGGAAACATATTGTATTTGGGCAAGAGGAACGGGTAAGAGTACAGGAGCTTTAGCTCCTTTTTCTTTGCGAAATATTTTAACAATGCCAAAAAGCAATGGCATTTTGTTAGGAGCTACGTATGAACAAATTTTACTTAGAACCTTAGCTCCTCTAAAGGCTGGTTGGGAAATGGAAGGTTTCAAAGAAAATGTACATTTCTTTATAAGAAAATTTGCACCTAAAAAATGGAAATGGGATAAAGCGTACATAACACCTGATAAACCTGATTATTATATTCATTTTTTTAATGGCTCTGGAATATATTTAGTCAGTTTGGATCGCTCGGGTTCTTCAAATGGTTTATCTGTCGACTGGATTATGGGAGATGAAGCAAAGCTATTAAAAAAAGACAGACTAGATGAAGAAGTAAACCCAACCCTTCGTGGAAACCATCTTTATTTTGGAAAATTATATAACCATCGCTCTAAGATGTTTACCACAGATATGCCTAAAAATCCTTCTGGACAATGGATTTTAGATAAAGAACAGCTCGTTGATAGAGAGCATATCGATAGTATAATGAAAGTCGCTATATACTTAGAGGACTTAAAATATAAGTTGCTTACCGAAAAGCAGCCTACAATAATAAAAAGAATACAAAAAGAGATAAAAAAAATAGAAATTCATCTCAATGAAGCTAGAAAAGGAAGTGTATATGTCGATTATGCAAATGCTATTGACAATATAGATGTACTAAGTTTAGGTTATATTAAAGACCAAAAACGTGATTTATCTGATTTAGACTTTCGGACAAGTATTCTAAATATGCGTATTACGCAAGCTGATACGAAATTTTATGTGAATTTTGATGATGAATACCATACTTATACAGCTCCAAATTACTCTTATATAGATGGACTTTATTTAGATTATCGTAATATAGAAAAAGACTGTCGTTGGGATTCTGAATTGGATAAAAATAAAGAATTAGATATTGCATTAGATTATAATGCAGGTATCAATTCTCTTGTATGTGGTCAAGAGGAGAACCCTAGCTTGTATAGAATACTATCTTCTTTCTTTGTAAAGTACCCTGAACAACTAAA
Source organism: Bernardetia sp. Wsw4-3y2 (assembly GCF_037126295.1). Lineage (NCBI taxonomy): Bacteria > Pseudomonadati > Bacteroidota > Cytophagia > Cytophagales > Bernardetiaceae > Bernardetia > Bernardetia sp. Wsw4-3y2. The sequence goes on from NZ_CP147017.1 coordinate 3,721,064, forward strand.
GCATGTAGTTCAGAAATGGTGTGATTACTACAAGTATCACAAAGAAAAAAAAGTAAACTACTACTATGACCACACTGCTGTAGGAAGAAGCCCTATAAATGATTTAGATTTTAAGGATGTAGTTATTGGAACTCTTGAAGACAACGGTTGGGTAGTAGAGCCTATTGATGTAGGACAGGCTAGTTCACATGCCTCAAGACATATCTTCTTTACTACTTTGTTTAAAGAAGATAATCCTTTACTACCTCGTGTTACGATACACTCCATCAATGCAGAATCTTATATAGAATCTTTAAACAATGCAGGAACAATAACAGAAAAAGGAGAAACAAAGAAAGACAAACGTCCAGAAAAAAATAAAAATATACCACAAGAGAAAGCAACTCACCTTTCTGATGCTGGTGATTGTTTGTTGTACTCTAAATTCGCTCATCGTTTGAGAGATAGTATAGGAAGTTTCGATGCTCCAGTCGGTACATAAATCCAAAAATCAAAATAAGGAATGCGCCTATAAAATTGGTTCGTCTGCCTAAGCAAAAAAGGTAGGCGCATCTTAGTATGGGCGCATTTCTATTTTATGTATTTTATTCTCTTATATCTTGTCAAAGTTGTTCGAACGATACACATAAAAACAAACCAAACAAACAAGCCACTAAAGACCATTATTTCAAAATAATTAAATCATATATCGGTAATTTTTGCTTTTGGCAACTGCCAAACTCCACAGCGTGTGTCGGGGTGTTTTGTGTGTGCAAGTTTGCTTTTTTTTTATTTTATACATAGAAAATGCAGCAGAACGCACAGAAACCCACAAAACAAGTATTTTAACGTGTCTATGTTGAAATTTAAATACATAAAACAATAAAAAAGTAATAAAATAAATGAATTATTTGTGTATATTAATAGGTTTTTAACTTAAAAAGTTGTATCTTAGTAGTATAGAAAGAGAGGTAGTAAAAAGCCTTATTTCTATTTTATATAAATCTTGTAAACGGCAATTTATAAGTATTTACCAATTAATTATTTTTTAATAAAACTAAATATCACAACCATGTTAAATTCAAAAAACGCTACAGTAGCGGCTAAAAAGAACGCCTCAAAATCAACTACTAAAAAGCCTTTTATCTCTGAAAAAGAAGACACTTTAAAAACTCTAAAATTAGAATCTGTCAAAGATGGAGATATGATTTATGAGGTTTTGGCAGCCGAAAAAGAACTCGAAGAAACAAAAGCACAGCTTGAAAATGTTGAACTTGAAAACGCCACTCTTCGAGCAAACGCAAAACACGCAGACCAAGACATCAAAAAGGAATTAGAAGCGACAAAAGCAGAAGCTGAAAAATTAAAACTTGAAATCTTAGAAATTAAGACTTTGAAGGAGGAAAACGAGAAAATCAAAAAACAGGCAGCTGAACAAAAGAAAAATGCTGAACTTCTCAAAACCGAGCTACAAAAAGCACAAAAACCCACACACGCAACAGCCGAAGAAAAATTAAATCGCTTAAAAAAAGCTAATGATATTAGTATAATGTTAGAAAGAAGAAAACAACTTTTTAACGAATTTCAAAAAGCAACTACAGGGGATGAACAAGAGCAATTCAAAATTATATTTGTTTCCTCAAATGGTTCTAAATTTGAATTGGCTAAAAATGAAATAGTTAGCAAACTTACAGATATAACTCATAATTATATGCAAAATACTATTTCAGAAACAGAACAAGAACTTTTATCTTACCAAATTTAAAACTAGTGTTATCAATTTGACAACACTTTGCAAAAGCCTTGTAAACGGCAATTTACAAGGCTTTTAAATAAAATTTCAATCAAAACTAAATATCACAGATGAGAACATACACAATAAATGCCGACAGCAAGGCAGTTTTGAATTTTGATAAATCTGATTATACTAATTTATCAAGAGAGGAAAAGCAGGAAATAAAAAAATACTTCCTTTTTTCGAGATGGTCAAAAGCTTGGGTTTCAAAAGGCAAGTATATAAATTATTCAGTGCAAGAAGTTATTAAAAAATTCAATTTTGAGTTTAAAGGCAAAGAAGAAGTAAGGACTTTTGAAGAGAGTTTAGAGAAAAAAATCGAACGAGCTGAAAACAGAGTCGAACGTTTTGAGCAATATGCAAAAAATGCAACTAAAAGAGCTGAAATTTTGCAAAGCGATTTTAATAAATATAGAAAAGATTGGTCATGGCTTACACAACCGTACATGAATACTTCAGGAGGACGAAGTTTTCGCAATCACAAAGAAGGAGTCATGCGAAGGTATGATAAAGGATTTGAAGAATACAAAAAAAGTGATTATTTCTTAGATAGAGCAGCAACAAGTCAAGAAACAGCACAACAAAATCAATACTTAGACCCTATTTATATACAAAGACAACTAATAAAAGTAGATAAAGAAATTAAAGATTTAGAGAAGTATCTACCGAAGGCATCCGAAACTATAAATAAAATAGAAGAAGAAGAGCAAAAAGAAAAAAAATTGCTTAGACTAGAATTTTTCTTTGATTCCCTAAAACGCAAAAACCAAGAAAAGGCTTTTTTATTAGTTAAACTGAATGAATTAATTGAAAATGGTGTCAAAGTCTTTGATAAAAAAACATTGAAAAATGCTTTCTATATAAAAAGTCGAGGAGTTTGGAGAAAAGTAAAAAGCGTAAATCAAAAAACCGTTACATATTTAAGTTATGGGAAATACTACGCAAAAGTACCAATCTTAGAAATTACTGATGCTGTTTACAAAGGTGATGTTTTTAAAATAGAAACACATCATTTGCAAGATGCTTTTATAATTACCAGAATGGAAACCCCTCCAATATTTTAACAAAAAAACCCTTGTCAGTCGGCAAACTTTCAAGGGTTATATATTCAATTTAATTTTGCAATCAAACTAAATATCACATGACAAATATACAAGAAAAAACCGAAGTTCAAAACGAACATGCTGAAGAATACGGCACTACACGAAAGGAAAAATATTTTTTTCTCTCTAGTCTTTGCAGAGATTTAGAATTTGCTATAGAAATGGACTATCAAACAGCAAAATATTTCGAAGATTGTGAGAAAATGAACGATATCCTTAAAAAATACTACTCAAAAAAATACGGAGTAGAAAAATTTAATACTTTCAAAGGCTGGAAAGAAGAGGGTTTTAAAGTGAAAAAAGGTTCAAAAGGCTTTTTGTTTTGGTCAAAACCAAAGAAAAAAGAGAAGGTACAGGAAGAGCAAGAACAAAAAGAAGACACAAAAAACGAAAAAGCAAAATATTATCTTTCTTATTTGTTTTCCAATCTACAAGTCGAACCTATTGAATTATGAAAAAGCAAATTTTAGTAACTTTTGAGTTTGATATAAAAAAACCTTCTCAATTTTTAAGCGAAATTTTAGAAGATTTTGCACTAACTCAAATAACAGAGCAAAAATTAAATAATTTTTTTAAAGGCTCATTTATTTATTACTCTGACACATGCGAAGAGCAAGAAATAAAAGGTAAGTGGGAATTAAAATATATTTAATCAACATCATTTTTTAAAATTTTTTCTACTCTCAAAAGTCATTTTTGGGGGTAGATTTTGTGCGTTTGGGCGAGGGCATACTCAAAATCCTTGAAAACCCCTAAAAAAAGGAAGCGTTGCAACCAGTTTTTAGGGGTTTTCAAGGATTTTGACGGCAAAAAAAGAAACTGTCAAAAAAACATTCGCTTGGGGCGAAGCCTTTTTGACAGTTTCTTTTTTTTAGGTTAGAGCAATTTTTATTCAAAAATCTCAAAAACCTAAATTACGGGGGGTTTTTTACGCTAAAAAATATAAGTTCCTTCGTGAATAAATAAACTGAAATTTAAAATGATTAACGAAGTTACTGAGAAAACTATTGGTGCTTTTCTTCATCAAATTAGTAGTGATTTAGGAGTTGTAAAAAGTCAAGTTTCAACTTCTGAAGAATACTACAAAGAAATTAAAGCAGAATTAAAAATCGTAAATACGCTCAATGTAGAAATTTATGGAGCTAAAGATGATGGAGATGGTGGACTAAAAACTAGGGTAAAAATACTAGAATCTGTTGTAAAAGGATTAAGCGATAAAAATCAACAACTCGTAGGCATAAATAAATTTATTGGTTTTTTAGCAATGGTTCTTGGCATTATTTCAATAGCAGTATCAATTTTAAAATGATTTCATTATCAAAAGTCTTAGAAGAAATTGAAACGGTTGATCCAGTTACAAAAGAAGGTAGAACTTTTTCTTGTACCGTAATTACGTGCGATTTAGAAAGGGATAAAGGAGGTGAATTTCTTACTCTACATAACGTTAGACTTCATAAAATTTCAAGGCAAAAATCAAAAAAAACAAAAAGTAAAGAATCAATATCAACTCCTCCAAACGAAAAAGAAAATGCTACTCGCAACCTTCTGCTTCCAAACGGACAAACTCGCAAAATTCATATCCATTTAATTATAAAATTTAACGGTCAAGAAGTCGTAATTTAATGTCAAAATCTAACTACATAGCGAATCCAGATGCAAGCGTTTTACACTCAGATGGAAGTGATTTTATTTTCTATGCAAAAACGACTTCTTCTCCAATGCCTACGAATCCAATCGAAAGAAGGCAAGATGAAAACTATTCAAAATCTGAAGTTGCTTATTGGGGACAGAACAACGACTTTCCTGATACGCTAAATAAAGAAATTGAAGGGAGTAGTATTATTCCTTCTACATTAGATTTTAAAGCTAGAATGCTCAACGGAATAGGTATTGAATATGGCTATCGGGAAATTATTGATAGAGAAGAGGTATTTACACCTATTATAGACTCAGAAATTCAAAAATTTCTTTGGAAATCAAATGTAAATCGCTATACCCTCAAAGCAGCTGATGATTTATATAAGTTTAATAATGTATTTCCTGAATTTGTACTTAGTGTAGATAAGAAAAAAGTAATCTCAATTTTAGCGCAGGAAGCCAACTTCTGTAGATGGGAAAAACAAGATAGAAAAGGCTTTATCAAGAATTGTTTTATAAAAACAAATTGGAAAGATAAACCTTCAGACATTTCAGGTGCGATAACAGTTCCTGTTATTGATATTTATACACACAACACAGAAGAAATAAGACAAGGGAAATCACACAAATATATTTTTCCTTTATCAATTCCTACAGGTAAAATATATTACCAAACAGCACCCTGGTATTCAATCATAAAAAGTGGTTGGTTAGATGTTGCAAAAGCAATTCCTGCATTCAAAAAAGCCCTTATGAAAAATCAAATTACAGCCAAGTACTTAATTAAAGTACCTGAGTACTATTGGAAATGGCGTTATCCAAAGAATAAAGATTCTAAAGGTTGGGATTCTTTCAGTAATGACGATAAGATAAAACTTAAAAAAGAAGCCTTAGAACAATTTGAAAATTTTCTGTCAGGAAATGAAAACGCAGGAAAATCAATCATGGTTGATTTTAAGTTTGATGAGGCTACAAAAAAAGAATATCCATCTTGGGAGATTGTACCCATCGATAATAAGTTAAAGGATGGTACTTATATAGAGGATTCACAAGAAGCATCTAGTCACATTTTATATGCTTTACAAACCCCTGCACAACTATTAGGCAACGCACCAGGCAAATCTGGACAAGGCTCTGGTTCAGGCTCTGACGTGCGTGAACTAGCAAACTTCTACCTTATTCTTAATCATCCTTACGAAAAACTAATATTAGAACCCCTACAATTTATTTCGGAATACAATGGCTGGAATGCAAAGTATGGACAAGTATTAGAGTTTCGTTTTAAAAAGGCTTTCCTTCAAACGAAGGATGAAGTTGCTCCAAAAAAACGAGAAACTATAGCAGAGTAAAAAACAAATTCAATTATTTTTTTAGTAAACTGAGCGCAAAATTTTTAATTATATGATTTGGAGAATTATAAAACCGTTATTGGTTTTTCTGAAAATTTGGAAAGAAAAAAAAGAAGAAATCATAGATGATGAAATAATCATAAATATTCCTATTACTGTTGATACAGATAAATATGAGGACAAAGAGCCTATTGAAGTTTTGACTGAAGAAATTGAAAAGGAGCAATGCGAAAAAGTAGACATAAAAGATAATCTTAACAAAAAAAATCTTGTTATTTTCAGAATTGGACACGGACTTGACACTATTGGAAAAGAAACTCCTAAGTTAGATGATGGTACGATAGTAAAAGAGTATCAACTTAACAAATGGATTGTTGAAAAAGCAATACCAATGGTAGAAGATTTAGGTTATGAATCTGTCATAGCCAATCCATACGATTATGAAGGAATAGACGAAATTAAAGCTTTAAATGTAGTAATTGGACATATAAACCGAATTACTCTTGAAGCTCAAGCAAAAGGAAAAAAAGTAATTTGTATAGATGTTCATTGTAATGCTCATCAGCCAAATCCAAAGAAAATAGAGTTTACAAATGCGAGTGGTACTGTTAGCTTTTTTTGGAAAAGAATAGTAACAGACAAAAATGGCGAGCAAAAAATTCAATATAGTAAGGAAGGTGAAAAACTGGCTATTGCTATACATAAGGAAATGGTAGAGGTCACAGGTTTGCCAGATAGAGCTTGGAGTTTTGACAGAAGTAAAGCTGTAGGTTGGAATTACATGGTTTTGAGAAAGACACTTTGCCCATCTGTAACCGTTGAATGTGCATTTATGACTAATCGTAAAGATTTAGGATTCCTAATGAGTTCAGGAGGAAAAAGATTATGTGCTAAAGCTATTACGACTGGAATTAATAACTATTTTATTGCTCAAAATAAATGAAACTACTTTTCAAAAATATAGAAGAAGTACAAGAATACATTTCTGTAAATATAAGCTGCGACTTTCTAAATATAAAAGAATCGTTGCGAGTAGTTACAAGAAAACATCTATTTCGTGCAATTTCTAAAAAACAATACAAGGACCTAATCAAAAAATTAGAAGCTGAAAAACTTAAAGAGCTAGATATAGAACTTTTAGACCATTGCAAAAGAATTGTAGCTAATTTTGCATTTGCTCACAAACTGCCAGAACTTCAAGTACAAATCTCAGATGCAGGTATTCATATCGTTTCAACAGAAAACAAAAAAACAGCTTTCCCTTGGCAAATTCAGAACCTACAAAGGCATTATACTAAAAATGCTTACGATGCCATAGAGGAATGTTTGGAATTTCTAACCGAAAACTTTAAAAATTTTCCTATTTGGCATCAATCAGAAGCATTTACAGAAGCAACCGAGTGTTTAATAAATAATGCAAAAACATTCAATGAATATGTTTTTATCCACGAAAACAGGCTTTTATTTACCGAATTAAAGCCACATTTGAAACGTATTCAAAGAACTCGCATTTTTACACAATGCGAAAAGTTATTTGAAAAAATTCTTCTTCAAACTCAAAAAAATGACGTTTCTGAAAAAAATATAGAAGTTTTAGAGAAAGCAAGAACAGCTCTAGCAAAACTTACTATGTCTGAGTTCATGAAAGTCAAAACGATTATCATAGATGAAGATGGGATTACGACGACAGCAACAAACAATACACAAACCATCAACGGCAAGATCGCATCAGAACCAAATATTTATGCACAAGCTCGTATGAGCTACGAGGAACAAGGAGATTTAGAACTTCAAGAACTTGTATATTATCTAAAAGAAAATCGAAGAAGTTTTGTTGAAGTTGAAGAGCAATATCCTGAAGAACCAAAAAAAATAGAGTGTTGCGAAAAATGCCACAGACACAAAACAGTTTGTGATTGTCAGAAAGATAGAAAAATTCTTTTTTTATAACCAATTACCAAATTTACCATTATGGACACTACACACTTTGCAAAATATGAACAAGGAACAGGAGATGACAAAATAAGTGTCAATGTTACTTTCGATTTAGAAAACAAAGACTACAAAATCAAAGATTTGGAAGGTCTTGATTTGAGAATCGAAAATTATGAACAAACAAAATTCACAAATCTAATTACACTGCTTACAGCAATAAAAGCAGATGGAGATACAAAATTTGCTTAGAATCATCGAAAAAAGCCTTTTAAAGTTAATTTGAAAGGCTTTTTTAGGTATATTTACTTTATGTAAATTAAACAAAAAATGGATAACGAAATACAAATATGAGTTATAAAATAGAAATCTCTCCACATTTACCATTTGAAAAATTTATTAGTTTTTGTGATATACAAACTAAAAGAGAGTTTAGAGAATACACAGGAGAAATAGTAAACTGCTTAAAAATAGGCAATAAGATTCTATTAAGCCAAGAGTTGTACGAAAAATTCAAAAAAGAATACAAAGATAAACCTTTCAAAATCTAATTTGAAAGGCTTTTTTATTCTCAAAAAATCTCAAAAAACTAATTTACGGGGGGTTTTTTTAGGTACAAGATATAAGGAAATTGAGCTTTCAATTAACAGAACTGTTTTTATTAATCTCAATTTTATATAAAATGAACAACCAAGTTGAAAATATAGACGACTTAAAAAATGTCGTGTCTTTTACTATTGATGCTGCTGAATCTGCTGAACGTGTCTTGGAAGACAAAAAAGTAGAAACACAAGAGACTTTTTCTGAAACAATGATTTTAGTAGGAAAACTCTCAAAACTCAAAAATGTGAAAGCTGCTGCACAGCAAACTAAGCACCTCAAAAATCCACTTAAACGTCAAGAGCTTATTGAGTTTGTCAAAAAAGACTTAGATCTCAAAAATGACAAAGTAGAGAGTTTAGTTGAAAAATCTTTAGAATTAATCAAAAAAGCAAGTGATGTAGTAGAAGAAGCTATTGAACTTGCTGTCTTGTACAAAGAAATTAGAGAAAACTAAAGTTGAACAAACTACAATTACATAGCGACAAAAGAAGTTTACAAAAGCTCATTCCTGCAAAATGGGATGAGCTTTTTTCCTTAAAACAAGCACTTGTATTAATCAAATTGCTTCGTTTTCAAGACTGTATTTCTTTGCGTTTTAGAGTAGTGAAAGAGCTTTTTAATCTGAAATTTTATAAACCATCTGACTACAAATTTTTGGCTTATCTAAAACAATTGCAAAAAAAAGATTTGTGGAAAATTATTGCTCTTACTGAATTTCTCTTCAAAAAGGAAGATTTGCCTACAAAATTATTTTTGACAAAAATAAATAATAGAGTTTGTAAAAATTTTGATGAATCTCAATTTTGGCAATGGGCGACAGCAGATAGTAATTTTCTTCTTTTACAAAAAACAACCGAAGAAAAATATTTGAATAAAATGCTTGCTTGTTTTTATCTAAAGCCTCAAAAAGAAAAGGGCAAAATTATTTTCAAGTTTGATGCAGGAGAAATAGAAAAAGAAAGTAAGTGTTTTGAAAAGCTAACTTTTGAGAAAAAGCAGCTATTTCTACTTTGGTACATGGGTAATCGTGAAAGACTTGTGAAAATGTACTCTTCTGTTTTTTCAGGAGGCAAAGGAGCAGGAAACAAACAAGATTTTGGTTGGGCAGGAATTTTAGATGATTTGTCTTCTGACATTACAAAAATGGAGGAAGTAGCAGAAATAGAATTACATACTGTTCTTTTTTCTCTAAATAAAAAAATTATTCGTAACGAAGAATTGGAAAGAGAATATGAAAAAAACAATACGTAAATGGTAGAAGAATACATAAATTATTTTGAGTGGATTGCAAGAAATCTAAAAGCTATTTCTCATAATCCTGAAGAAAAACGAACTCGTTTTGTTACGGGCAACATCGACGAACTTTTGGGAGGACTTCGCTCAAAATTAGACACAAAAGAGCCTTGTTTAATTCTCTATAATTTTGAAGCAGGTTTTGAAGAAGCTCCTGATGAAGCAAAAACTCTGAATATGCAAGCAGGATTTGCAGTAATTCAGAATGTGAAAGAAAATGATTTTAGAGAGCAAGACCGAAAAAGTGATGCGCTTTTTGAAATTTGTGCAGACATTCTTTCAAAAATCTTATACGATAGAGAAATGCATGACACAGGCGAATTATGTCCTGCTTTTATTTCAGACTTTGACCTTAATACTGTAAAAGCCCCCTACATAGGGCGTTTGGGTGATAATGCTTATGGTTGGTTTGTAGAATTTGATATAAAAAGTGATGCAAATAGTTTATTAAAATATAATCCTTCGAAATGGACTTAATTACTAGATACGATAGAGCAGAAGACAACAAAGGAGGTTTTTGTCAAATACGCATTCTAAAAAGAAGCAATTTTGAGATTAACCAGGTCCTTTATGCTCGTTATCGTGGAGAAGGAACTATTAATATTTCTGCAAATGATACTCTAGAAAATGTATTCCCTATTTGTTATCATACGCCCTTATTAGGCGATTATGAGCAACCGACAAATTCAAATGAGTTTGGCTCTTATTACACTCAAAATTTTCAATTTTCCGTTCCCAAGGACAGACCAAATATTCTAAAAGAAATTACACAACTTCAAGACGAGCCAGTAGCCATTTTAGTAAAAAATGGAAATGAAGCTTGGAAAGCAATTGGTACAGAAGAAGATTGGGCGAGTTTTTCGGTGTCACAAAAAACAGGTGGAAAGCCTGCTGATCCAAATGTGTACATTATCGAAATAAATTGTGTAAGTCGCTATTTATCACCCTTTTTAGAGTTTGAAAAACGAGAAGAAGAAATTATAGTTCCTTCTGGATGTTTTGACGGTGGAGAAGGTTTTTCTCACAACAGAACATATCCGATTGGAAGACGAAAATCATATAGTTTTGGACGTTTTAATAGAATTGGGCAATACAAACTATCCTATTCTTTAGACTTGGCAACTAGAATAATAATAAGGTATAATTCAAATTCTCAAATAATAGATGATAGAATTGTACAGCCGTCAGATGATAATTTTTACACATTTACTACAAACGGAGATTATTTTACAGTAATAGTAGAGAAAATGAATGGACGTAGGGATACGAAACCTACTAATGATGTAGGTGTACACCCTCCTTGTATTCCAGAAGTGTAATTTAAAAAAGTATGAATGTAGAAATGTTGCGATTTGCTCAAAAATGGGCAACAAGAACAGAAGAAATTTTACGTCAAGAAATTGATAGGCTTGACGTGAAAGATACAGAAGCACTGCGAGAAGGTCTTAATTCTATCGTAAAGCAAGAAGCAAATAAAACGATTATAGAATTACGATTTAAAAAATACGGTAGGTATGTGGATATAGGAATTAAATCAAAAAAACAGACTAGAGAAAAACTAGTAAGCGAGATTTTAGGAAGTAAAAATAAAAAACAAAAAAATGATAAACGTTGGTATTCTCCAGTTTGGTTTGGTAGAGTTTCCAAATTATACGCAGCAATCGGATTTGATTTAGTAGAAAAAGTAATTAAAACAAAAGTAAACGCATAATGGCAGTTTTTCAAGACAAAATACAGGCTACAATAACTATCGACAATAACCAAGCTATCAATAAGTTAGGTGAATTGGAGATGGCTCATGCTGATGTGCGTGGAGAATTGAAAAATCTTGCTGGAGAAGTACGTAAATACGAAAATGAAGTAAAAAAACTAGCTAAATACGAATTAGGAGCAAAGAAATTTGAAGCTGCACAAAAAGAAGTAAATAAATTAAATATCTTTATAAGCAGATACGATACTCTTTTAAAGTCTGCAAATCAAACTTTAAAAGGAACAACAGCAGGAACAGAAGAATACGGAAAAGCAAAGGCTAAAGTAGATGCTCTTTCTACTTCTATAGAAAACTATAAAACAAGGTTAAAAGCTGCAAACAAAGAAATAAAAAGTAATGCTTTTGCTGCTCAAAAATTCGCAGAAACAAACGCAGAAGTAAAAAAACTAGAATTAAGTGTAGAACAATTTAACCAAACAGCCCAAAAAACAGAGAACGCAGCAAAAGCAGTCGACGAATACCGTAGCTCATTAAAAGCTACTGAAATGACGATGACTCAAATGAAAAAAGAACTTGCTATCGTTAATAAACAACTTGAAAATCAAGTTAAAGGAACAGCAAAACATACAGAATTATCGAATCGTTTTAGAGAATTAAACTCTGAAATCAATAATCAAAGAACTGCACTAAATTCTACAGAAACAGGCTGGAAAAAATTTACAGGCTCGTTTAAATCTTTTGGTTTAATGGCTGCTGGAGTAATTGGAGGCGAAATAGTAATGCAGGCGTTTCAATGGATAACTTCTTTTGTAATTGGAATAGCCACAGGAGCAGCAAAAATATCTGATTCTCTTTCAGATATTGAAAAAACTACTGGAATGTCGGCTGAAGAAGTGAAAAATCTAAATTCAGAACTTTCTAAAATAGATACTAGAAGCTCTACATCATCTTTACGAGATATTGCAAAAGAAGCTGGACGATTAGGAATTCCAAAAGAAGAAATAAAAGGATTTACAGAGCAAGTCGATAAAATGAATATTGCTTTGGGAGATGATTTTAGTGGAGGTGTTGTGGAAATCACAAAAACTCTTGGAGGAATTCAAAAAGCATTTAAGGAAACTAAAGAGATGAAAGCAGATGACGCAATGAGTAGAATTGGCTCATCAATTAATGCTTTAGCATCATCAGGAAATGCAGCAGCTCCTGAAATTGCTGATTTTACGAAAAGAATTGGCACATTAGGCAATCTAGCACCTCAGATTTCAGAGGTTATGGGTTTAGGAACTGCTCTAAGTCAGCTAACATTAACGTCTGAAGTCTCATCAGGAGGTATTACAAATATTATTATGAATGCAGGTAAAAATCTTGATGCCTATGCTTCACAAATTGGAATTACGACAAAAGAATTTAAGAACTTACTTAATAATGATCCAAACGAAATGTTACTGCGTTTGGCTGATTCAATGCAAGGACTTGATAACGATCAGATTATCAAAGTTTTAGGGAACTTAAAAGTTGAATCTCAAGAGTCTGTTAAAGTTATGGAGCAACTCGCAGTAAATACAGACTTGGTAAGAGAAAAACAAGCTCTAGCAGCAGATGAATTTGAGAAAAACACATCGTTGCAAAAAGAATTTGATATAAAAAACCAAAATTTTGCAGCTACTTTAGAAAAAGCAGGCAAAGCATGGAATTCATTCGTTGCAGGAATTGGCTCAACTTTTCAGCCTATTATGCAGGTTGCACTTCAATTATTCACTAAACTTTTTTCTAAAACGGAGAAAGCTCCTGAATCTTTGCAGCCCTTAATAAAAGTCTTTGCAAGACTTTGGGATAGCTTAAAGACTATTTTTGGTGCAGTTTGGAACTTAATAAATGCTTTTGGTATTTTTGATGGAGAGAGTGATTTATGGAGATCTTCTATCAAAATTTTAGCAGCAGTTGTCGAAATTTTAGCTTTTCAGTTTAATTATGTTGCTCAAAAAATTAAAGAAGCAAAGAAAGATTTTATAGAGTTTTATAACGAATCTGAAACATTTCGCAGAATTGTAACAGGTTCAGTTGCAGCCGTAAAACAAGTGTTTCAAAACTTTTTTAAAACAGTTGGGGATGGCTTTATGGCTATTAAAGATTTGCTAATTGCGATTGGAACAGGAGATTTGAAAATGTTTGAATCTGCATTGTCAAAAACTTGGGAGGTTCTAAAAGATTTGGCTTATGGAAATGCTGTCAAAGTAGGCGAAAAATTCGCAGAAGGATACATAAAAGGAGCAGATAAAATAGAAATAAAACCCAAACTTTCTACTGAAGAAGCTGCAAAACAATTAGAAGACTTTACAAAAAAACAAGCTGACTTAATCGCTAAAGTGCAAGGGCTTAAAAAAGTGTCCAAATCTGATAAAGATCCGATTTTGACCGAATTAGATTTTTACTCTACTTCTACAGAAGAACAAAGAAAATTAATAGAAGCAAAAGTAAACGAACTTATAAAAGTAAATAATCAAAGACTTTTTGCCTCAAATAATAAAGCAGCAGGTAAAAAATCGAATAAAGACTACGAGAAATTAGTAAAAGATTACGAAGACTTCAATAAGAAAATTCAAGATTATAAGAAACAAAATTTTGAAAGTACGCTTTCGGAAGAAGAAAAAGAAATTTCGGCAGTCGCTGACAAGTATAATGCTATGCTTGACGAATTAGATAAATTCAAACTTTCTGAATCTGAAAAGTTAGCTAAATCAAATGAGCTGACTGAAATGTTCGCTCAAGAAAGAGCTGTTATTGAACAAAAATACAGAGAGCAAGAAGCACAAGCCAAAGAAGAAGCTAAAAGAACTATCGATGAATCTCAATTAGATGAATTTGATAGTGAAATCTTGGCAGTTGAGAATAAGTACAACGAACTTATTCGATTAGCCCAAGAACATGGCTTAGAAATAACTGCACTAGAACAGGCTAAAGCTGATGCTATAGATGCGATTTACAACAAACAAACTGAATCACAGACTGCAAAAACAATAGAAGAAAACGAAAAACAAAGACAAGCGACTTTCCAATTTGCAAACACGCTTACAGATTTGTTCACAGCAACGAACAATTTGATGGGAGAGCAAAGCGCAGGTTATTTAGAGTTTCAAAAAATGATAACTCTTGCTCAAATCGCAATCGATACAGCAAGTGCAATTTCTTCTATTACGTCCAAAAGTGCAGCTACTTCACTTACTCCAATCGACATGGCTATAAAAATAGCTTCTGGAATTGCCGTTGTGATTGGAAATATAGCAAAAGCAAAACAAGTTCTTTCCACAGCCGAAACTCCAAAAGCTCCAAAATTCTCAAAAGGAGGAAAAATAAATATTACTGGAGATAGTCATGCAAATGGAGGAATTGCCATGATAAATAAAGCAGGTGCAAAAGTTGGTGAAATGGAAGGAGGAGAATCTTATTTACTTCTTTCTAAAGATACGACTAGAAATAATTCTCCTTTAATAAACGCACTTTTGCAAAGTTCACAGACAAACGGAGCAGCCGTTCAGCCAAATTTTTCAGGAATGCAACAGGCTATCCGAACAAGTAACACAACTATTAATAATACTACAAATCAAAATAGTAATTCAGACGAACTTTTGATGCGATTGATAGCAGAAACTAGAATGAATAGAGAAGCATTTGAAAATATGAAAAGAGAATCTAAATCTTATGTTGTTTACTCTGAATTTAAAGATGTAGATGATAGAATGAATTCTATAAAAAATTACCAAGGACAATAATATGGCAGTAACTCTAAATAGCGCATCTTTTCTAAGAGTATCAGGTGTAGTACCTCGTTTATCTTGGGCTAGAAATATTGTGTTTGTAAACTTACAAGCAGATGCAAACTGGCATCTAAATAATTCTTATTTTCTAGAGCTAGAAATTGGTGTTTTTGACATAAATCAGCTAAGTTTTACGAAATTAGGCGAAACTCTAATCGAAGAGCCAAGTTCTGAAGGAGTTGTGCAATTTGAGATACAGCAAAAAATGCAGGACTATGAAGGAATAAATATTCCTGCGCCTGATTTTAATGCTACACAGATTGTACAACATACAACCCCCACATTTTACATAAAAATTTTTGAAGTTGTTGATAATGTAAAAACACAAATAGAGCTACAAGGAATGTCAGGCTCTCTCGGAAACAGATTCTATTTAGTAGATGCAATAGATGCAGCTTTAGATAGAGAATCTTTTTCATATCAGCAGCAAGACGACTGGATTTTTGGGAATATAGAAGATGGAGATAGAAGATTTTTAACAAGCGTAGAAGATCCAAAATCTACCACAAAATTTGCAAATGAGTTTCTTTATTGGTTTGGCTCACAACCAAATAGAGATCTAACAGTAGATTGTGTTATCTATTACGATGATGATACAGAAGAAACTGTAAGACTTTTTGACTACTTACCTGGTTATCATATTCAGTGTATTCCAACTCGTTACGATATAATTAAAGCTAAATCTACACAACCTTTAAAAAATATAATTGCTTGGAGTGTATATGCTGCATATAATTCGTTCCTGCTATCTCAATATTTCAGGTATGAAATTGCAGATCAACCAAACCGAGAAGCAAAATATTTTTTGAGTAAAAATAGTTTTGGAGTATTTGATACACTCGTTTGTCAGGGTGATTATGAAGAATTTTTAGAAGTCGAAAATGAAACAGCAAGCAAAAGAGACTTTGCTAACTATGCGCTCACAGATGCACAAAAATTTATCATTTCTCAAAAAGGAACTCGTGGAGGAACAGCAAACACGGCTTTTCTTACTCGTTTACAGTCGGTTGTAAAACAAGATTTTGTACTTTCTAGAGAAATGCTTTTGCAAGCTGAAACAGGATTTATTCCTATTATTGCAGAAAAAATAAAACATATTTATTCTGTTAAAAATAATAACCTTATTGGTTTGTCTTTCGAATATGTCCACGCTCACAATGTTAAACACTATACAAATAAGATATTTAGACCAGTTCTAGGAGAAGTGCCTACACCTCCTACTTTACCAAAATTTACAATTCGTAATACAGGAGCTGCAAATTCTTATGTAAGAGTAGAATATGATGCTGAAGTTGTAGATGTTGCCCCAAATTCTGAAGAAAGTATAGAAATAGGCGAAAATGTGTCTATTACAGTCACTTGGGGAATTGTAGACCTAGATTTAGGTTTCTTAGATGCTTCTACAATAGATATTTCTTATCCAAATTATTCTTTTCCTGCTCGTATTGTAAACGCTACTTTTGATAGTATCGTACAAGCAGGAAGTACGGTTGTAGCTATTCCAGATCAAGATGGAGTTGAAAGAGCAAGACGCATTACTTTGCCAATGCCAAACAACGATTATTTTGCAGAGATAAAGTTTAGAGAGTTAGAATTACTCTTAGACTACAATTTTGAAGATCCTTATTGTGTAAGTGATGTAAGTGATGGTTCACCAGTTGTAACAATAAAAGACAGAATTAATAGAATTCCAAGTGTAACACAATCTACTCCGACTCTACGAGGAACAAAACAAAGCAATTATATAAATCTTTCTGCAAATCAAAAATATCAAATTACTTATCCTTCTATACCTTCTTTAGCAGGAACAAGTGTAACTACTTTAAGTATGTTTTTTGTAGGAAAAGCTACGCAATTAGCTAATGCAAACATACTTGAGTTTTGGGACAATAGTAGCAATTACTTATACGGTTCTGCCAGATTAGCATATGGAAGTGGGAAACTCTTTACTGCATATAACGCAGGAGGAGGAGGACCTTCAAATCTAATACCTAGCTTTTTTAATTACTTGAATATGCCCTTTTTATTTAGGGATTTAAGAGGTTCTGCTTATCAATTTGGCAGTATGAATGCCTTTGTTAATGGAGAGTATTTTAGTCATTCGCATCATTCTCATATAAAAGATTTCTTCCCACTTCAAGGCATTACAATAGGAGGAGGTGGAGCGACAGATATATATAGAATACTACAAATAAAAGATAGTATTACAACAGAAGAGAATAATATAATCACAGAAAAACTTAAACAAAAGTACAGCGTACTATGAAACTAATTTTTAAACAAGATTCTGCTTTAGAAAAAGTACGCATATTAGATAACATGCGAGATGAAATTTCTAAAAAGATTTACCAAGGTGTAGAATTTTCAAACGAAGCTACACTTGCTTTAGCTGTTTTTCCAATCTCTGATGCAGAAACTATTTTTTCTGTTGTTGATGACAAAATAGTGAAAGGGGCTTACAATTTTAAAGTAGAAAATCCTGAAAATTGGGGCTATTCCTACGCAGAATTTCACCCAAGTAGGTATTATAATTTAGAAGAATATGAAGGACAAGAACTAATAGATAAAACAGCAGAACAGCAAGAAAAAAAAGACTGGGTTTGCTATTATATTTCTCCAGTAGAACTAGAAAAAATTGGCTGGACTGATGCAAAGCAAGTTCCAGACTTTGTAACTGAAGTGTTTGAGATATTAGGATGTGAACCTGATGAAATTGTAAACGACTAAACAATTATGTTAGAAATAAGTGCAAAAAACGCATCGTTAGACTTACAAAACGATGCGAAAATTACGATAAAACAACAAAATCCTCTTTTTTCTATAATAAAAAAAGAGGACAAACAGTCGTATTCATATCCTTTTACACTTCCTCGTTCTCGTATAAATAACAGTGTTATTTCTAACAATTTAGAAGAACAAAAAACAGAAACTTTACAAGCAATTTTGCGTGCAAATGGTGTTCGTTTGTTTAAAGCCGATTTGAGAATTACAGAACGTAAAAATACAGGCTATGAAGTTGCACTACAATTAAACAAAAAAGTCGATTTATTTAATCGTAAACTCAATACTCTTTTTGATGAATTAGGGACGTTTTTTGTTACAGAAGATAATCATTTTGTAGATTTAACGTTGCGTAGCATTGTTACTACCCCTTTTTGGGATAGTTACACAGGTTCAATAACTGCAATCGTAACAGGAATATCCTACACCGTATCGAACACTTGGGATAATCTTCTTTCAGATTTAGCAAATGCTATAAATGCAGATACTAATAGCAATGCTATTGCAACCGTGGACGGACTAACTAGAATTAAGATAGAACGGTTTGACACCAATTTACCTTTCTATGCTTATCCTGATAATACAAAAACTACAAATTCTACTAATCTATCTGTTTTAGCATTTATTCCATATCCAGTTAATTCTTTTTCTAATAAAACTCTAGCAAAAACACATGCAAATGCAACTCATGCTTTAGCAGATTTTAGAGATAGTCCTTATTGCTTTCCAATGTTTTTAGCAGAAATGGAAACTTCAAGTTCAGGTTCTTTAGAGTTCCCTTTTGTTGTCATAAATGCAGTAGACCAAAGCACAGCAGAATATGAAGCCTACAACGATGCCGTATTTTTGCCAAATTTTCGTATTACAGCAGTTCTTGAAAAAGTTTTGAGTTTAGAAGGTTGGACACTAGAAAGCGATTTTTTAAAAGATATAGAGATAGAAAAATTATTTCTTTTAAATCCTTATTCAGTTGCTTATAAAACATCAACTTGGGATATTCAACAGTATTTACAGTTCTTTTGGTCTGATTGTTTACCTGATCTTAGTCTCGCCGAATTAGTTACAGAAATACAACAGCAATTTTGTCTTAATGTAAATTACGATCATACTCGTAAAATTTTAAAAATAGATACAGCAAACTCTATTATTTCAAAGAAATTTGCAAAAGAGTATGAGTGTACGCCCTTCTTTTCAGAGAAGGATAAAGATAAACAAACAGGCTATACACTAAAATATAATATGCCTGACATTGAAACTGACTTAGAGATAAGTACAGGTTTTCTAACTTCTAAAACCACAGGGAATGGAAAAAAAGAGATAATTTCAAATTTTCCTTTTTTGCCTTTATATCAGGCGATACCTTCTGTTTTTGCTTTTCCTTTTTTAGTCGGAGGTTTGAAAATGCCTTGTAGTTTTGCAAAATTTGGTTATGTTTCTGGATTTGAGTTAGATATAACTAAACAATTTTGGCTCAAAGAAGGTGTAGTAAAATCAATCAATTTTATGTCTTATATAGACAGACAAGCCAAATTTCAAACAGATAACTATTCGTTGTTATGGGAGGTCCTATACAATCAATTTTGGAAAAATTATCTTGAACTCTTAGACAAAAGCGAAGTAGAAAGAGAAATTATTTTTACTTTTTCAGAATTGCAAAGTTTAGATTTATTGCAGCGCATACGATTAGAATATTCTAACTATTATATCAAAGAGTTAGAATATACACTTACGAATAACGAACAATTTCGTATATTAGCGAAAGTAAATTTAATTAAAACTATTTAGAGATGAATGCATTAGTAGAGAATCTAATTAAACAAAAACATCCTAGCGATACCAAAATCAAAATTATAACAAAAGGAAAAGAGTATAATTATGATACATTTGATTTTTCTTTTCATAAAGCAGCAAAAGCTAAAGTTTCTGATACTAGAACAGTACTTATACCAATAGAGATAGATTTTAATGAATCGTATCATTTATTTGGAATATCTTTTTGTATTACAACTGAACAGTTAAAATCACATCCTAATTTTCTTAGTGATTGTGTATTTTTAAACCAGGACAAACAAGAACACAAAATCATACTGCAAACTAGAAACAACATACTTGAACTGTTTAATTTAAAAATAGAATCACAATATTTTTTTTATGTTACAAGGTTTGTTTTTTTGATTGACCCTAAACAACACGGAAAACTACAAGGATTATGATACCAAATAAAAAAACAAGAGCATATATTTTTATACCAATAGCTATTTTAGTTACCTGGTTGATTGAATTTAAACATTTACAAATATTTGAGCATAGCGTTTTATCTTATTTAGGACAAGGGCTGTTTGTTTGTTTATTTTTTGTATTTTTTTGGCTTGGGCTATGCCATTTTACAAACAAAATATTTTCTTATTTCGGATATGAGGAATAATAACTAAAATTCATAATAAGAGGATAAATAAGTCCTAAGTTGGATTTAATCTATCATAACAAATGCGCTACACTTCTTTGAATAGTTTCAGGAAGTACTTTAGCATAATGTCTAAGGGTTGTTACAATACTAGAATGAGAAAGTAATTTAGAAACAATTTCTAAAGGGACATTCTCAAAATTTAAAAGTATCATACCAAACGTTTTTCTAGCTACGTGCGTAGTTAGATTAATTGAAAATTCACATAAAACGGCTATTTCTTTTAAATATTCGTTTCTCTTTCCATTTCCTTTTGTGGGTAAATCATAGTCATATTTCTCTAATAAAGACTTTGCTTTACTAAATAAAGGAACTTCTATTGTAGTACCCGTCTTTTTTCTTTTAAATTTTATCCAAGTTTCGCCACGGACTTCAACTAGATTTTTTTTAGGGTTATCATTAAATTCTAGTACATCACAATGAGCTAGACCAGTATAACATTGAAATAGAAACACATCTTTTTCATCATTAAGTCTTTCAAGATGAAATACTTTATTTTCTAGTATTTCAAGCTCAAAAGGATATAAAAAGACAATTTCTTTTTTTTCATTCTTGACTTTCAGATTAAGATTTGAAACAACATTTTTTTGTATTTCTTCTCTATCTAAAGCTAAATCTAAAGCTGATTTGATAGCTCCTACTTTCCTTCTTGCAACACGTCCCGAATTAGGTTTTTCTAATTTAGTTTTGCAAAATTCAAAAAAACCTTCAGCATGATGTTTTTTAAAATCATTCGCAGGTAGATGAAGTAATTTGTTTGCTTTCAAAAAACGCTCAAAATGCCTACAAGCAACATCGTGTTTGCCTACACTCACAGCTTCCCAACCTTCACTTGCTTTATGTCCTACATATTTTCGTACAGCTTCTAAAACTGTCAAAGGAGGTTTCCTTTTATCTATGTATATAGACTTTACAAGGTGAGCTGTCGGATACTCTCCCAAGCTGTCTAAACGATTATAACACTCTATTAAGTTTGACTTGACTAAAGTAAGTCTATCATTGAATTGTTTTGCTTGTTTGTGAGCAACGACAATAGGGTTTTTCCATTGTTTTGGACTATCCAAAACAACACCTGTAGAGATAGGTTCTTTTTTGCCATCAATTGTAATTCTTGCACGAATCGAATAACGACCAGATGATAATTTTTGTGAAAAGAAATGTAAATCCAAGCGATTAAAAGATTTAATCATTTTTTCGTATTTAAATGAAACATACATTTGTGTCCATTTTTAAAAAAATGATATGAGTTACTCTGAAGAATTTGAGATACCTTATGAGTTACTTGATATAAAAAAAGCCAAAAATATTTCTACTTTCGGCTTTTTACATCGTTTTTATCGCTGCAATACATACTTTTTTCAAAGTCTGATTTTAAAATATGCGTTTTTACTTCTTAAAAACGTTTTGTTGTGGGTCCACCAGGGCTCGAACCTGGGACCACCTGATTATGAGTCAGGTGCTCTAACCAACTGAGCTATAGACCCATTCTCTATTTATTTTTAAATAAAAGAACTCCCTTTGTCTGAAAGGGAATGCAAATCTAAGAAAAGATTTGTATATCTACAAGTAAAAAGATAAAAAAATAGTTCAAAAAAGGGTTTTTTTATAAAAATATCAAATTAGAGAAAAATTGCTGTAGAAAATAGAATCTATTTTGCGTATAGATTTGCTATAACAAAAGATTATTTTTTTCTTTGAGTAAATTTATATAGATTGTATGATAAATGCTTATGTTTATCGCTTCTATTCTATTAAGAAATTTCAATACAGGAAATAAAATTTATTGTAAATCAACTTATTGAATAATCTATTATCAATTATTATTTAAGTTAATTTATTTTTACACATCATTATTTAGCGAGCAGAACTTATTCAATTTATTTAATAGTCATTTTTGCTCATTTAATTAGTTTGCACTTTAACTCAGAATTAAATTTATTCGTATGGCAGATAAAAAATATTATGCAGTAATGCTGATTGACGATAATGAAATCGACAATCTTATTAATCAAAAAATGATTCAGACAGCAGAAATTTGTGATAAAATTTACACACATTCAGGTGCAAAAAGTGCGATCGAATTTTTACGTAATGTAGAAAAGATTGCACAAGACATGCCTAATAATAAGGTTCTTCCACAAATTATATTCTTAGATATTGATATGCCTCTTATGGATGGATTTCAGTTTTTAGATCAATTCAATACACTTTCTGATTTTACTCAAAATTATTGTAAAATTGTAATGCTTACTTCTTCTATCAATCCGAAAGATATGAGCAAGGCGAAAAATTATAATTTTGTACGTAAGTACATCAATAAACCTTTAACACACGAAACATTGAGAGAATTAGAAGTATAATCTAATAAGACTACTCAAATTATTTCATTGATTCAATAAACTGTTTTTTTAATTATATGAAAATGTAATTAAAAAAACAGTTTTTGTTATTTATCTATGTTCATCAAACAATAAATCTTCCTACTTTTTTCATGCATATACAATTATTCACAGGAGATGCTATACAACCCTATATTCGAAATTTAGCAGGACTTAGAATCGAAATATTTAAAGAATATCCTTATTTATACGATGGCGATTTTGATTACGAACAAGTATATTTATATTCTTATATTCATGCAAAGCATGCAGCTGTAGTGTTAGCTTTTGATGGAAAAGAGGTTGTTGGAGCTTCTACCTGTATTGCTTTAGAAGAATCAGATACATTTATTCAGTTTCCTTTCATTGCAAAAGGTTATGATATAAGTAAAGGAGTTTATTTTGAAGAATCTGTCCTACAAAAAAAATACAGAAATCAAGGAATAGGAGTTCGTTTTTTTGAAGAACGAGAAAAGTGGGCTGCTAATTACTTCAAAAAGAAGAATATAATTGAAGGAAGATTTACTACTTTTTGTGGAATTAATCGTCCAGATGACCATCCTTTACGTCCTAAAAATTACCAAACCTTAGAAGAATTTTGGAAACATAGGAAGTATGAGAAACAACCAAACTTACAAACTCAAATTGCTTGGAAGGACATAGAAACAGAACAAGAAGAGTTTCATAACTTAACATTTTGGCTAAGAGAGTGGGACAAGTAAGTTAAGAGAATAAGCATAAAAACTTATAGTATTCAAAAACCCTTTCTAAAAAATATTTTAGAAAGGGTTTTCTTTTTATTATTGTACTAGAATAATTAGATGTTAAGAGAAACTATTCTCCATCAGTGTCTGCACCTTCTACAACATCTTCTAATTTTTCTTCTTCTACTTCCTCGTCATTTTTCTTGAATTTTTCTAGTTCTTCATAAGCAGCATACTTATAAGAACCATATTTTGCACGAGTAAAAGCACCAGCAGCAGCTTCTGCTTGATCTAACTTTTGGTAAAACATACCAAGAGCAAAGTTATATTGTGCTTTCGTTTCTGCATCTATGCCTGGAAATTGAAGTAAATCTTCTAATGTTTTGATAGCATCCTGTGTACTTCCCATTTTATGCTGTGAAATAGCTTTGATAAATACAACAGCATAATTTTTTGGTTGAGAAGCCAAACATTCGTCAGCAGATTTAATAGCATCTTCATACTTACGAGATTCTAATTGAAGTTCTGCAAGATCTGCAAATTTCTGAGAACGTTTTACTGCATTAGGTTCTGTCTGAATAGAAGATGATTGGTGTTCGATAACAGCCGATTTATCTGTCGCAGAAGCAGCAATTTTTACCAAAAGGTCATGTGCTTGAGGAAAATCCTTACGCATTTCTAACGCTTTTTCTACTAATTCTTTACTTTTTTCTAAGTCATATACTTTGAAATAAGAAAGAGCAATTGCGTGATAATACTGAGGCATTAGTTTAGTTATACGAGCCATAAAAGGACCTACTTTAGCATTATTAAGAGCTTTTTCTTTCTCATCATACATTTTTAGATTATGATAAGCAAAACCAAGTTCAAAATAATAACGAGCAATTTCTTTTGGATTATCAGTCGCAAGCATTTCAGTAGCTTTTAACATAGCTGTTTTTGCTTGTTCATATTTTCCTACTGAATTGCTATATTTTGCTTCGTAGTAAAGAACATTCAAATCATCTGGAGCAAGTTTTTTGAGGTCTGCAATATGCGCTCCAGCTTCTTCCAAACGCTTTGTTCTGTCTAAAATCAAAACAATATTAAGTTTATAATCTGTTTTTCTTTTTGCATCAGTATCATATTTGAACGCATTTTGATAAGAAGCTATCGATTGATCATACTTGCCTGTAATTTTGTAAAGACGAGCTAAACGTTCATGAGCATCTACAAAGTCTTTCTTGATAGAAACAGTTTTTTCTAAAGAAGCAATTGCAGGGTCAGCTTCACGAAGCACTAAATGACAAAGTGCTTTGTTGTAATGATATTTATAAACAGTAGGGTCTTTTGTTACTGCAATATCAAACTGCTCAAGGGCAGTTTTCCATTGTTTTTGCTTTCGAAAGTTTTCGCCTTTCACAAAAGCATCTAGTGCCTCACCAGTTGGCTGCGCTTGCGCCTGAACACCATTTGTAAATAATAAACCTATACAAAAGATAGGAATTAAGAGTAATTTAAATTTCATATTGATACCGTTTTATGTAACGAAATAGAATAGGTAAGATTTTTTTAATAAAATTAATAAATCAGATAATATTCTTTTGTATTTTTACAAAAAATAACTAGTTATTAATTAAATACAAATAAGAATTAAAACTTATATTGACTTATTTCAAAGTGATTAAATTTCTTACCAATATAGTAAAGGGTTGTAAATTAGACAAATACAAAACCTTTTATTTGAAAATTATTTAATAATTATTTTTTGAACACAACATTATTGCTAGAATAAAAGACTAAAAATTAAAGTTTCTTAGAAACTAACATAATTTTACTAATATTACCTAGTCAAATAATGTTTTGCAAACCATGTGCCATGAAAGTTATAATAGTGTATAATTCAACTATATACAAAAAGATTATAAAATTCTATTGGCTTTATAAGATTGGTCTTCTATTAAAACGACATACTTCTGTTTTTCTTATTTAAGAAATGAATAAAATTCAAACAAATTGCTCTTTGAAATTAAAACTCAAGCAAATGCAATTGTCCAAACAGAAAAATGTGTAACTTTGTAGTAAAGTTAATAAAATTTTATCATAAACAAGACTTTTTGTACTAAAACATATTTGTCTAAACCTTTAGTTGGTTCTGTAAAAATAAAACACTGACAAGTGTATAAGCTCATTCATTATATAATAAATACCTTTTTAACTTGACAAATTTACTCAAACCATTTTTTGTAGCCCTATTTTCTTTATTTCTGTTGTTTGTGAATATCAATGAGAGTTTTTCTCAACGCAAAAAGCAACTTGAAAAGGAACGTTCTACTATTTTGAATCGAATTACTAATACAAATCGAATCTTAAAAAGGACACAAAAAGAAAAGAAAACTACTATTAGTTCACTTTCTGCAATAAATGGACAAATAAATCAGCGTAAACAACTTGTTCGTGTTATTGGAAAAGAACTCAAACTATTAGATGAGTCAATAAGAGAAAATCAAAATATTGTAGAATCATTAGAAAAAGATTTAGCAGAACTAAAGCACGAATACGGCATTATGCTTTATTTAGCATATAAAAATAATAGTCGTTACGAAAAACTTTCTCTTCTTTTAGCTTCTAATTCTATTAATGAACTCTTAGCTCGTTTGCGTTATTTTCAAAAATATAATTTACTTCGCAGAGAACAAATAAAACAGATAGAATATGTTAGACAAAATTTGAGTAAACGAACTTCTCAGCTTCAAGAAAACAAAACAGAAAAACAATCACTTTTAAAAGTTCAAACAAAAGAAGAAAAAGAACTCGCAACTTTAAAAGAGAAGCAAAAGCAAATTCTTACTACCTTTAAAGTAAAAGAATCTAAACTATTAGCAGATTTGAGCAAAGAACGAAAAATATTAAAAGAAGTTGATAATTTGATTAGTAAAACTATCAATAATTCTGAATTTTCGGCGAGTCTTTCATCAAGTGAGAAAATGACTTCTACTTCTTTTGCTAAATCTAAAGGAAGAATCGTTTGGCCTGTCAAAAATGGCTTTATTTCAGCTCATTTTGGCATTCAGCCCTATTTACCAGAAGAACAAGGAAAGCCTATCGTGAAAATAGAAAAACTAGGAATTGATATTCAAACACAACCCAACGAACCTGTACGTTCTGTTTTTGCAGGAAAAGTAGTTGATGTAAGTGAAATTGCTGGGCGAGGTTACTTAGTTATTATCCAACATGGAGATTATTTTACAGTTTATTCTCGTTTGAAGTCTGTCAAAATAAAAAATGGCGATAAAATAAGTGCAAAACAGCCAATAGGCACAGCTGGAAGTTATAAAGATGATACCTATGAAATTGAATTTCAAATTTGGAGACATCAAGAAAAGCTCAATCCTGAACAATGGATTAGTAAATAAATTTAGATTTTAGGATTCTGACCTGCAAAAGCAGCGAAGCTAATTTAGAATTGCAATGTTTGTAATTTTTGTTCTATTTCTAATATCTAAAATCTAACTTCTAATTTTATTTTTTAAAACACAGAGTTACAGATAACACAGAGAATAAAATTACTTTTTTTGTAAAGTGAAATTGAATTTAACTGATTACTGGTAACTACTTACTGATAACTGATTTATGAAAAATCCAATTTTATGGTATTTGAAAGGAATGGCAATGGGTGCAGCCGATGTAGTTCCAGGAGTTTCTGGTGGAACAATTGCTTTTTTGATGGGGATTTATGAACGCCTTTTGGAAGCGATTGGGAGTTTTTCTATTCCTACTTTGCGTTTACTTTTTAAAGGAAAATTTAAAGAGTTTGCACAGCAAACAGATTTAGTTTTTTTGATTTGTCTTTTTGCAGGAATAGCAACCAGCATTATTAGTTTTGCTAAATTATTCAAATATTTATTAGCCAATTATGAAATACTGACAATGTCGTTTTTCTTTGGACTTATCATAGCAACTGTTTGGGTAGTTGGAAGAAGAATAAAAGAATGGAATATTTCAGCTATTATTTGGTTTTTGATTGGCGCAGCTTTGGCAATCGGAATATCTTTTAGTGGACAGGTAGAAGGGAGCTCTAATCCTTTTTATTTATTTCTGTGTGGTTTTATTGCTATTTGTAGTATGATTTTGCCTGGAGTTTCGGGTTCTTTTGTGCTTCTTCTTTTAGGAAATTATGCGCTTGTTATTGGTGCTATTAGCGATTTACCTTCTGCTATTATAGCTTTTGATGTAGATGGAATTATTGCAGGTCTTTGGATAATTGTTCCTTTTGCATTAGGTGCTATTACTGGGATTCTGACTTTTGCAAAAGTGCTTTCTTGGCTTTTTGATAATTATGAAAATTCTCTTTTAGCTATTTTGACAGGCTTTGTTTTGGGTTCGCTTTCAATTATTTATCCTTGGAAAAAGGTTTTGAGAAGTGAAATAATACATGGAAAAGAAAAAGTGTTGGAAACAATGCGCTACATTCCAGAAATAGATACACATTTCTTTATGGCTCTTGGACTTATGCTTATTGGTGCTATCTTGGTAGCTTCTATCGAATATTTTGGCAATAAAGAATTGAGGTAGAGATTAATTTATTACAATAGTAAGTTTAAGTTTTGTCGCTTTATTATGAAGTTGTTTAAGAATACTCTTTTTCCTTAGCACTAGGTTTGCAAACCTAGTGCTAAGGAAAAAGAACATAGCCTTTGTTGGTGTTTTAGCGTAGCGACACCAACAAATATACACTCAAAATCTATTCTTAAACAACTTCTATATAAAAAAACGTTTCTAGAATAGAAATCTAAAAACGGTTTTTGTATTTACTATTTTTTATCAGCATCACTACTAACAAAATTATTTCTTATATCATCTTTGTCAAGTGTTCTGTATTTTCGGTGGCGCATATAATCCATAAAATAACCTGCTGCTGGGAAAAGCACAGACATTACTAGGATAAATACGATTAATGCCATTTTGCTGCTCATAACTATATTTTTTTAATGGTAAATTATTAGTGAAATACAATAAGATTTTAAGTGATTGTTATGTAAAATAGTTTTGTAACTAATTATTCAAATGGTATTTCTCTTACCATTTATCACTTACAACTTATCCCTACTTAATCATTTCAAAGAAGAGTTCTGTTCCTTGTCTTGGTTTGATGCTATTGTAACATCTTTTTAAGTTCTTTATTTCAAAATAAGGTTCAAAAATTTCTCTGTACTCGTTTGCATTCCCTCCAAAAGGTGGGCTATCTTGTTCTTCTCTAATTGGAAAATCAAATAAAAGTCCGATTAATTTTCCGTCTTTTTTCAGAAGCTCATTCATTTTTTTTGCGTAATCTGTTCTTAAACGTGGGTCTAAAGCACAAAAAAAAGTTTGTTCGACAATTACATCAAAGAAATTAAAGTATTCAGAGTTTTCTCCTTCAAATTTAAAAAAATCATCTTGAATCAGATGTTCTTTTGGGAAATCAGGACAGCGTTGTGAAAATTTCTCTAAAGGTGCAGCAGCCAAGTCAATTACAAAAACATTAGAAAAACCTTTTTTATGTAAATATTCAGCTTCATGGCTACTCCCACCACCAGGAATAAGAATTCTTAAATTTTTATTTTCTTCTGACTTTTCAAGTAATTTGTCAAAATAAGCTACCAAAGGAGGACTAGCATAACCAATATCCCAAGGCGTATCTGAATCTTTGTAACGATTTTGCCAATAAGCAGTGTCAAAAGAAGTAGAAGAAGTATTCATAAAATGAAAATTATTTGTGTGTTTGTGATGCAAAATTACAAATTTATCAGTGAAAAGTAGCACAGATTTTATGCGCAGTAGAATAATTACAACTTTCCATTTTTAAATTATAGAATTCTGACAAAAATATCGTATTTTTGTAGCAATGCACCTAAAAAAAAACAACCCTAATAAATTGTCGTTTATGAAAATTTCAAAAACACATCTAATTAGCTTAAAGCACAAAACATTAAAATATGAAACTTTTGTAGTTTCTACTTTTTCTATTTTCACTAGAAATATTTACTAACCGTTTACTTTTTTAAAGATAAACGGTTTTTTTATGGAATTTGATTTGGTGTTTTTTCAAATTATCAAAATAAAACTCTTAAAAAACGCAAAAAATACAATTACCCAATAATTTTATAGATTTTAATTCTCCAAATTCATATTATAAATCCTTATGTATAACTCAAACAACGCTTCAAATTATCGTTATCGTCGCATTTTATTAAAACTAAGTGGCGAGGCTCTTATGGGAAAACAACAGTTCGGAATTGATGCCGAAAGATTAGAACAATATGCACTAGAAGTCAAAAAAGCAGTTGATGAAGGTCTGCAAGTAGCTATCGTAATTGGAGGAGGAAATATCTTTAGAGGAATGCAGTCTCCTAAAATTGGAATTGACAGAGTACAGGGCGATTATATGGGAATGCTTGCCACTTCTATCAATGGAATGGCTTTACAATCTGCTCTTGAACAAGTTGGGGTTTATACTCGCTTGCTTTCAGGTATAAAAATGGAACAAATCTGTGAGCCTTATGTGCGTCGTCGTGCTATCCGACATTTGGAAAAAGGACGTGTAGTTATTTTTGTTGCAGGTTTGGGAAGTCCTTATTTCACAACAGATTCGGCTGCTTCACTTCGTGCCATTGAAATTGGTGCTGATGTAGTTTTGAAAGGAACACGAGTAGATGGAGTTTATTCAGAAGACCCAGAAAAAAATCCAGATGCAGTTCGTTATTCAAATCTTTCATTCCAAGAAGTATATAATAAAGGTTTAAATATTATGGATATGACAGCATTTACGCTTTGTAGAGAAAATAATTTACCAATTATAGTTTTTGATATGAATGAAGAAGGGAATTTATTGAAAGTATTACACGGAGACGAAATTGGAACATTGATAACAGAATATTAGAAATTTTAATTACGACCTGCCAAATAAGTGTAGCTAATTAAAAATTACGAATTACGAAAAAATAGTTTGTTACTAAAATCGTAATTCGTAATTTGATGAAATATGAATTCACCAAACATTAACTCTCGTTTAAACAGCTATTTTTATAATGGTTTTTTTGCTTATTTACTTGTTTATATTTCAGCAGGTGCATTATTTATTTTCTTGCCTTTTCTTTTTAATTTACGAATATTTGAAGATTTCAAAAAAGGAAAGCTACAGTTTTTTATAATAACTATCTTCATAACTTTACTAGCCATTTTTCAAATCTATTGTGTTAATGGCATACAAAAAGTATATGGTTGTTTGCGTTTTGGATCAACTCAATTTTCTCTAGGAAATAATGCTTTTGTTCTGATTGTGTTTTCAGTTATGCTTTGGGAAGCCTCAGTTTACCTTAGACCAAAATTATTTGTATGAATTTATTTTAAAAAAGGTTAAATAAAATAATCTAGCCAAACTAATAAATTTATTTATCGTAATATTGCAATATAAAGATTAGCCAAAAATCAATTTTACTCAAAATGGGACTTACCAAATCTGATATTTTTACTGAAAAACAAAACGAACTTGCAAACCTTGCAAAAGTATTGGGACATCCTGCACGAATAGCAATTTTGCAACACTTGATAAAAGTAAATGCATGTATTGGGGGAGATTTGGTAAACGAAATTGGATTGGCACAACCCACTATTTCACAACATCTTAGAGAACTCAAAAAAGTAGGAATTATACAAGGAACTATAGAAGGAACAAGTGTTTGTTATTGTATTGACCCTGAAAATTGGAAAACTATACAAGCTCTTTTTGATACTTTCTTTACTGATTTTACTTCAAAAATTGATTCTGATTCGTGCTGTTAATGTAGCTTACGCTTTAGCGTGAGAAAAACTGTAGCGTAGGCTTCAGCCTTCGTTCATTGTTATTTTTAAATCATTATTCATCGTTAAATTGCAATAAACAAATGAAAACTCAAAATCTAAATCAAACCGAAAACAAAACTGAACAACAAATCAAAGATATGGTTCGTGAGCGTTACGAAAAAGTAGCTTTACAAGACAAAGCTCTTAATGCTTCTTCTTGTTGTGGAACTACAGATTCTTCAACAGAAGTTTACAATATTATGTCAGAAAAATATGATAATCTAAATGGCTATAATTCTGATGCAGATTTGGGCTTAGGTTGTGGACTTCCTACACAATTTGCTCAAATCACAAAGGGTGATGTAGTGCTTGATTTGGGTTCAGGAGCAGGAAATGATTGTTTTGTAGCACGAGCAGAAACAGGCGAAACAGGAAAAGTAATTGGAATAGATTTTTCTCCTACAATGCTCAAAAAAGCTCGTCAGAATGCTGATAAATTAGGCTACAATAATGTTGAATTTAGAGAAGGAGATATCGAAACAATGCCTATTTCTGATAATTCTGTGGATGTAATTGTTAGTAATTGTGTATTAAATCTTGTACCCAATAAAAAAGCTGTTTTTGCAGAAATGTACAGAACTTTGAAAGATGATGGACATTTTAGCATTTCTGATATTGTGCTTTTGGGTAGTCTTCCAAAAGCTTTACAAGAAGATGCAGAAGTGTATGCAGGGTGTGTTTCAGGAGCAATTCAGAAAGAAGATTATCTCAATTTTATCAAAGAAGTTGGTTTTGAGAATATTACTTTACAAAAGGAAAAAGCCATTTTTATTCCTGATGATATTCTTCAAAAATACCTTTCTGAAGGCGAAATAAAAGAATTTAGAAATGGAAGTACAGGAATTTTTAGTATTACTGTTTTTGCTCAAAAAAATCCTTCTTCTGAGTCTATAAAAAAAGAAATTATTCAAGAACAAAAAAATGTGTGTAGCCCAAATAGTGGCTGTTGTTAATTTTTTTTACCCATAACTAAAGTTATGGGTTTCGTTTTTCAAAGCTTTAAATATTTATTTTAATCACTTTTCATTAAACATTACAAAAATGAAAACTTCAAATGTATTTCTTTCTTTATGTATTATTCCTTTCTTGATTTTTAATTTTTCATCTTTTACTTCTTTATCTAAAATGGGAAAAAATAAGTTGTATCCTAAACTTCAAATTTACTCTGAAAACTTAGCTTCTAATTTTGAAACTATTGATGAGGAACGTAAATTAAAATTACAAGAAATTGGAGATTACATAATTAAGCAAAAAGAATCATCAGAAAAAGTAGATGTTACTGTAATCTGCACCCATAATTCACGTAGAAGTCATTTTGGACAAATTTGGTTACAAGTTGCTGCTTATTATTATGGAGTAGAAGGAATAAATACTTTTTCAGGAGGAACAGAAGCAACAGCCTTTAATTCTAGAGCCATTGCAGCATTAGAAAGAGTAGGTGTAAAACTAGAAAAAACAACTGCTTTTGAAGGAGAAGAAAATCCTGTTTATTCTATGTCAGTAGGTAAAAATTATTCAAAAACAATCATGTTTTCAAAGAAATATACACACAAACAGAATCCTCAAAATGGCTTTGCTGCGATTATGGTTTGTAGTGATGCTGACAAAAACTGTCCTTTAGTTATGGGAGCAGATGCTCGCTTTGCAATTCCATTTGAAGACCCAAAAAACTCTGATAATACACCTAGCGAAGAGCAAGTCTATAATGAGAGATGCCAACAAATAGGAACAGAGTTTTTCTTTGTGATGGATTATGTCAAAACCAAATTGAATAGAAAGTAATATTTTATTTTAGCATTATTAGGAAAGCATTTTGTTTTTTAGAAAGCAAAATGCTTTTTTTATGAAATAATATTTTTACTACCACAATCAATTTCAAATAATGAAACTTACCACAGAAAGAACAGAATTAAATTTAATTCAGAAAAAAGATTTTAAAGAACTTATTGCCTCTTTTAGAGAAGAAAACGCTGTAAAATATATAAAACACCTTCAAAATTTATCAAATAGTGAATACACAGATTTTTTAGAAAACAAAAGAATACTTTCTGAGAATCAACATCTTTACTATTGGGTTGTCAGAGAAAAAGAGACTCAAAAATACATTGGAACAATGGGAGTAATGCCTTATTTGGGTTCTGATTCTGCTTTTCATATTGGTTTCCGTATTTCAAAAGACTTTCAAGGAAAAGGATTTGCTACCGAATTAGGTAAAACAGTCATTGATTTTGTCAAAAATAAACTGAAACATCAACAAATTTTTGGGTTAATAATGGAAGGTAATATCGCTTCACAAACTTTACTTAAAAAGTTAGAATTTCACTTTTTGAAAACTGATTTTAATACTGATTACCAAATTCAGTTAGAAACATATAGGTTAATTTTTTAAACAATGAAGTCTATTTTTTGATTTCAAACTCTTTTACAAGTGCTGTAAATGGAATTGCTTTTACTTTTTTACCCTCTAAAAAAAATATTACTTGTTTTGTATTGCCTATAATAATTCCTTTTTTTACTTCATTATCTACAAACCGTAATGAAATAGGAGTTTGTTCTTTTGTTTTTTCTGCTGCTAATTCGCCATAAAAATCTGCTGAACCATAGAGGTAATAGAGAAATAAAAAAATAAACGAAAGATAACGATATAGATTATAATATGACTTTTTGTTTAATCCAAAGACAAGTTGGAGGTAAATTTTTGGATATTTTTTTTCAATAAATAAATCAAATCTATAAATAAAATAAGCGATTAAACAAGAGCCAAAAGTGAAAAATAAAATAGTTATATCAGAAAAAGGAGCTACTAAAAACTCAAATATATCAGCATAATCAAAGATATTGATTCCAAACTCAGAATATTTTTGGTAATTAAAAAGCATTCCAATAGCCACAGCAAGAATATAAAAGATGGAAATAATACTTTGAGCCTCCTTCAATAAAGCCTCATATTTATCTTTAATTAAGCCCTCATTGTGAGTTTGGACTTCAATATGAGATTCTGAATTGGGTTCTGATTGCATAGATTTATCTTGAGATTATAATTTTATTAATGATACATTGTAGAGTAAGTAATCGAATTTTCCTATTTATTACTTTGAAATTATTTTTTTATTAAAATCTATCAATAAGTTTTGGTTTTTTTAAAAAAAGTATTACCTTTGTCATCACAAAGACGGAAGGTCTGTGATTTATATCTTAAATAAAGAGGTAAAATCTAAATATTAGCTTACCTAAAGTTAAAAAATGCGAAAGTAGCTCAGTTGGTAGAGCGCAACCTTGCCAAGGTTGAGGTCGCGAGTTCGAGCCTCGTCTTTCGCTCAAGTTTACGGACTTCACATGGAGAAGTAATTCTTTTAAGTCATTCGTAAAAAAGCGATATAAAATATCTATTTGAATCGAAAATATTCTTTTAGAATCAAAAAAGTCATACAATTATTTAAAATTGTATGACTTTTTTTGTACAGTTTATTGAATTTATGAGCATTCTTATTCTATCCTGAAAAACAAAAAACTCAGACAGTTTAATAACTATCTGAGCTTATATCTAACTAATTTAAGTATTTGAATAAGATAACTAAAAATTGCTATTTTGCTTCTAATTCAATGAAAGGAATTATCATTTCCTCCATTGAAATTCCTCCGTGCTGAAATGTATCCTTATAATATTTTACATAGTGATTGTAATTATTTGGATAAGCAAAAAAGTAGTCTTCTGTTGTAAATACAAAAGTAGTTGAAACATTCTGACGAGGTAAAAAGAATTTTGCAGG
This sequence comes from Bernardetia sp. Wsw4-3y2, assembly GCF_037126295.1. Taxonomy (NCBI): domain Bacteria; kingdom Pseudomonadati; phylum Bacteroidota; class Cytophagia; order Cytophagales; family Bernardetiaceae; genus Bernardetia; species Bernardetia sp. Wsw4-3y2. Next base: position 3,756,242 of record NZ_CP147017.1, read on the forward strand.
GTCTTTAGCTACTAAAACATTTTTAGGATTATAATTTAAATTTTTTCCTTGTTTGTAACGCAAATTTGTATTGGTATTTCGGTCACCTATAATTTTATAAGGACGTTTTGTACGAATTGTTCCGTGGTCAGTGGTGATAATCAAACGACCATTTACTTCTGCAATTTTCTTCAACATATCCCACAAAGGAGAGTGTAAAAACCAAGATTTAGTTACTGAGCGATAGGCAGCTTCATCAGGTGCAAGTTCACGAACAACAGCTGTATCCGTACGAGCATGAGAAAGCATATCTACAAAATTATAAACGATAACGTTAAACTCGTTTTGTTGTAGATTACTAAAATTCTCTACTAATTGTTTACCTTGATGATTGCGAAGAATTTTATTGTATGTTGTTTTTGTATTTCCAAAACCAAATTCTTTCATCTGTCTACGTAAAAATTCATCTTCAAAATTATTTTTTCCTCCTTCATCTTGGTCATCTACCCAAAGATCTGGGTGTTCTTCTGCCATTTCAGAAGGCAAAAGTCCAGAAAAAATAGCATTACGAGCATACGCTGTAGTAGTTGGTAAAATAGAACAATATACCTTTTCTTCTTTAACTGTAAAGTATTCTGCTAAAAGTGATTCGACAACTTTCCATTGATCATAACGCAAATTATCTATCAAAATAAAAAATAAAGGGCGTTCTTCATTTAGTTTTTTATCTTCTAAAAGAGGAAAAACCCATTCTCCCATAATATCGTGCGACATCATCGGATATTCATCATCACCTGCATCATTCAACCAATATTCATAGTTATTTTGAATAAATTTGGCAAAGCTAATATTAGCTTCTTCTTTTTGAGATTCTAAAATCTCTTGCATACTTTGATTTTCAGTATCTTCAATTTCAAGTTCCCAATAAATTAGTTTTTTATAGGCTTCTATCCATTGTTCAAAATCTAAATCATCTTGAAAAATCATTGAAAGGTTTCTAAAATCTTGCTGATAATTCAAATTTGTCTTTTCTGTAACCAATCTTTTTTGGTCTAAAATCTTTTTGATAGAAAGAAGAATCTGATTCGGATTGACAGGTTTTATCAAATAATCAGCAATTTTTGCACCGATGGCATCTTCCATAATATGCTCTTCTTCACTCTTAGTTATCATAATGGCAGGCAAAGAAGGACGAACAGATTTTATAGCTGTAAGTGTTTCTAAACCAGACATTCCTGGCATATTTTCATCTAAAAATACAATATCAAAATTATGTTCTTCAACGGCTTCAAGGGCATCTGCACCACTATTTACAGCTTTTACATCGTAGCCTTTTTTCTCTAAAAATAAAATATGAGGTTTGAGAAATTCAATTTCGTCATCTGCCCAAAGAATGGAATATCGTTGCATAAAGGAGGGTTTAAGGATCTTAATTTACATTATTTCTTGTTCAAGCATTTGCTTGGACGCTCTTTTGAGCAAGCGTATGCTTGCAAAGTCATTAGTACAAGATAGAAACTTGCACTAGAATAAGACTTATTTTCTAGTAAAAATTTATCGTATCGTTATAATCTGGTTTTGTTTATTCAATTATATTCCTATAAAATCTCACAAATATACACTTTTTTGAAGTGAGAACAATTTAAAGAACTCTAAAATAGGTTTTTAGTTTCTGCACTAGATAAAAAAATAAATACTTTTCAGTTTGCTATTAAATCAAAAGCTCTCATTTATTAAAATAAAGGAGAGCTTTTTTTTAAAAATAAATTTTGTAATTCGTAATTATTTCTTAGGTTTTCTCTTTGATGTACTTCTATTTTTCTTTTTACCTATATCTTTTGGATTTAGATAGCGTTTTTTATGATGAAAAGCTCCTTTATAGGTTGGATCTTCTCTCTGTTTGATAAAATCTAATGCCTTTATTAGTTTCTGATTTTCTTCGAAAGGTGTTTGTGTAATCTCTACTTCTGTTGGAATTCTTTCATTTGGGATTTTTTTTCCAATCAGTTTTTCAATTCTTTTGATATGATGAACATCCAAAACATTGGCAAAAGTAATGGCAATGCCTTCTTTTTCTGCTCGTCCTGTACGCCCAATTCTGTGTACATAATCATCGTACTGTTTCGGAACTTCAAAATTAATAACGTGACTTACATCACTTACATCTAATCCTCGTGCAGCTACATCTGTCGCTACAAGTATTCGAATATCTCCATTTTTAAAATCACTAAAAGCATTACTTCGTGTATTTTGATCTTTGTTACTATGAATTACCCTTACACTATCATCTACCTTTCTACCCAAAAATTTATAGACATTATTTGCAACATCTTTTGTTCTTGTAAAGACGATTACTTTATTAAATTTCTCTTTATCCTTGAGTAAATAATCTAATAAATTAATCTTAGTTCTGAAATTAGGAACTTCATAATATTTTTGCTCAACTGTTTCGGCTGTAACCGAAATAGCCGAAATATTTATTTCCTCTGGGGATTCTAAAAAATCCTCTGTCAATTTTACAACTTTCTCTGGCATTGTAGCAGAAAAAAGGGCATTCTGACGTTTTTTGCTAGAAATAATTTCTAACAAACGATTGATTTGTGGCATAAAACCCATATCCAAAATACGGTCTGCTTCATCCATTATCATCGTTTTGATTTGACGTAAATTCAATTCATTTCGCTCATAAATATCCAATAATCGTCCTGGTGTTGCGATAATCAAATCCATTCCTTCTCTCACTTGTTCAAGCTGTCTTTTTATACTTCCACTTCCACCATACAAAGCAACGGCACGCAAATCAGTATATTTACCAAGTACCTCAAAATGTTCATGAATTTGAATAACCAACTCACGAGTAGGCGCAAGAATCAAAGCACGAGGATTTTCGCCTTGTGCATATTTTAGTTTCATCAAAAGAGGCAACATAAAAGCAGCCGTTTTTCCTGTTCCTGTTTGTGCTACACCAATTACATCGTGTCCTGCCAAAAGCAACGGAATTGCCTGTTCTTGAATCGGACTCGGTTTTTCATATCCAGCTTCTTCAATGGCATTTAATAATTGACGGTTTAATTTAAAATCTTCAAAACTCATTTTTTATTCTTTATTTAACCATCATTGAGGCTCAAATGCAGCCGTCAACGAGGTGTTTAATTTGTATTTGTAATTCCCAATCTCCATTCCCTAATCCCCAATATCAACTAAACATTGGATTCGATTCCCAAAATCTATAATTATCGGTATCTTCAAAAACGTGTTTCATTATTTTGCGCTCGGTTTCTGTAAATGCGACATCTCTACGACTCATCATGCGCTCTGCTGTTTTGAAAAGAGCGTCTAAGTGTGTCGATACAAATTTAGTTTGGTGATTGCCATTTCCCCACGCAAAAGAAGGAATAAATTTCGGTGGAAAACCTTCTCCAAAAACGTTTGCGCCTGTTCCTACAACAGTTGCTGTGTTAAACATCGTACAAATTCCAGATTTGCTATGGTCGCCCATTAAAAGTCCACAAAATTGCAATTCTGTTTTTTCATAATTTTCTTCTGCATAATTCCAAATTCTGACCGTTCCGTAGTTATTTTTTAGGTTGGAACAGTTGGTAGCTGCACCCAAATTACACCATTCGCCAATAACTGCATTTCCTAAAAATCCGTCGTGTCCTTTATTAGAATAACCAAAAAATACACAGTTACTCACTTCGCCACCCACTTTACAGAACTTTCCGATTGTTGTATCGCCTCGCATATTTGAACCCGTATTGATTACTGAACCTTCTCCCAAAGCAAAAGAACCACGAATGATTGCACCTTCTTCGATACTTGCATTTTTTCCAATATAAATTGAGCCTTTTTCTGCATTTAAAATGGCAGCTTTTATAGTTACTCCTTCTTCTATAAAAATGCGTTCTTCATTATATAAAACTGTATGTTTGTCTGTAACAACTTCACTTTTACGTCCTGTTGTAATCAAATCAAAATCTCGTTCAATTTCTTGTTTGTTTGAACGGAAAATATCCCAAGTTCTTTGTAAGAATTGGATATTTATTTTCTCTGTTTTCTGTTTGGCTACCTTTAAAGCAAAATCATAAAATTTATCTACACTTTTGAACTGCGTAAATGTTTTGAAAGCAATGAGTTGGTTTCCAGTTTCTGAAAAAATAGCTGTTTCTAATGGAAGAGAAACTAGTTTTTCAAAAACCTCTAAAGTTGGCAAAACTGCACCGTTTATATATAGATTTACAGTTTCATTCTCTTGGAAATGAATAGGAAATTTTTCTTGTAAATAATCTTGTGTCAGAAATGAAAAATGATGATTCTCAGTTTGTAAATGACCTGTATTTTTTAGAAAGTCATTGAAATATGTTTCGAATTTTTCCTTTATGGTCAGAATTCCGACACGCAGGTCAGCCACAGGGCGAGTAAAAGTAAAAGGCAACAAATGAGTGCGAAGTGAAGGAGAATCGAAAAAAATGATGTTCATGAATGAAAATGACAAGAAAAATGGATATAAATTTGAATTATTTTAATAAAGGTTATCACGATTATTTTTATATAACTATCTTCTAGACTCTTGAATAGGATAACAGGCTTCTTTTTATGTTCAGACAAGATGCCTGAACTACCATAAATGCAAACCGTGATAAGGTTTAATACTGCAAATTTACGTAAAAGTGAGTTAGAATTGTTATTTTTTTCCTGTTTAATTCTCTGACACTCTAAAGTATCGTGATAATTCTATTTCCTAAAGTCCAAAATCCAAGCTGAAGGAACATAATTTTTCACAATAAAACTACATAGATTTACCCATTTTGAAGCATTTATAGTAATCCAAGCATCACAAGAAGCAACAATGTGATTTTCATTTTGACTTAATTCTACAATAGATTTATCAGCATGTTTTTCTAAAAGAATATTCCAATTCCATTTCTTTTGTTCTGCCAAATCTTCCATAATTTTTTTTAGCCTTCCACTATTTGAAATGGGCGAATCCAAGACCCAAATGGTTTCTTTTATTTCAAGTTCTTCAATTACGTTTCCAATAAGTTCTAAAGCAGGAATTGTTTCTTCTACTTTTCGATAGGCTGAATGAATACTGGCAATATCACGCATACAACCATCTAAACCAATAAAAAGAGGGGCATTCGACAATGCACATTCCGTTGTAATAAGCAGATTATAACCATCAATAACTAAGGTAGAATTTAGTTTTTTGAAGTCAGAATGAATATCTAAATCAATGCTAATTTCATTTTTTTTTCTTAATTCTAAACTTTCTCTTTCTGCGCTGGCAGCATTTATGGCTTTTCGTTGTCGGTCTGTAAGTGAAAACTTATCACCTACAATTTTTAGAGATGCTTTTTGTGCATAGCCATTTGATAAAAGCCAAGACAAATCAGAAACAGCTTGTTTTAGATTATCAATATTTTTGTCGGTAAAAGCAGCATAATCTTTTGGATTTGCTCCTCTGTGTTTTTGTGAGTTGGGCATTTAAAAAAAATGTGAATTATAAATGGTAAATACAATACAGTAACAATGAAGTTGTTTAAGAATGGGATTTGTGGATATATTTGTTGGTGTCGCTACGCTAAAACACCAACAAAGGCTTTATTATTTTTCCTTAGAACTAGGTTTGCAAACTCAGTTCTAAGGAAAAATGAGTATTCTTAAACAACTTCAATGAATACATATAGATAATGATTCTAATTTATTTAATCTATCCTTATAATAAGTCAACTTGTGTAATAGGAAGTCTATTGATTACTCACAACTTGAATTATACTTAGAAGTTGTTTAAGAATAGATTTGTGTGTTTTTGTTGGTGTCGCTACGCTAAAACACCAACAAAAACAATAATTTTTATATAAACTAGGGTTGCAAATCCTACTTTATGGAAAAATAAAACTTTTATCCCTGTTCTGTGGCACACAGAACAGAATTTTACTATTCTTAAACAATTTCTTAATATACTTTCATTTACCACTTACCATTAATAATTTATCATTCCAAAACCTACGGTTCAAATGTCCATAAAATGCTTTCTACTTCACGAATATAATCACGCTTTTTTGAAGTAGGTGCAAAAATAAATCCTTCAATATAATATAATCTATTTTTCTCTTCATCAACAATCAAATATCCTAAGAAAGGACCTCCAGACGTAAGTGAAGTGAGTTTCCAAAGCGCACGAATTTCAATTGCATAATGACCTTTAAAATTAATTTCTTGTGAAAAATAAGGAACTACATCAGTTTGATCTGTTACATACGAGCCTCTATCTGGGTCTTTCATATACTTTTCTCCTAGCTCTCTTCGCCAAGCCAAAACACTGTCTGCATTTAATTGTCCTTGTGAGGAATAAGGTTTGTAAGCCACAAAAACATTTCTATCTCTTCCGTTGGCATTATCTATCAAACGCATGAATACAAAACCTGAATCTTGTTCATTTATATCTTTTGCTTCTTGATAACCATCTGGAATTCCTATCATGAAACCATGTTCTTTTTTGTAGCGTTCCATTTTCCCTGTTTGTGTTCCACCTCTAAAGGCTACTAAACGAGAACGTTCACGCTCTGTTTTATAAAAAATCTCACGCAATTTTTCTTCATTTGCCTTCATGTGTTTGATAAGTTGCTCGTCATTTTTACCAATCAGATAAACAACTTGCTGGTCTTTTGCATGTTCGTTTTGTTTTACAATCAAATAGGGCGTTGTATCGGCTTCTATTCTGTCCAAACTTTCTTTTGCAAATTTTTTGCGTAAAAGGTCGCTATCTGTTGATTTGCTGTCCAACGACAAAACCACAAAAATAGAATGATATTCTTCCAACAAATCATTTACTTTCTTTGGTGCAGCATGATAGATTTTGAAAATTGGTTCGGCAGGTTGTGGAAAACCTGGCATGGGTGCCATATAAAGTTCACGAACAGCAGCACCTAAATCTCCTTCCCATTTACTAGAATCCATTTGAAGCAATATTTCGCCACGTCCACCCTTTGAAGGAGGTAAAAAATCTTTATATGAAAATACTTTTTCATCTTTATTATCACTTGAACAGGAAAATAAAAAAACTCCTGTCAGTAGAAAAAAGGCTAAAAAGGCAAATTTGGTTATCGTCTGAAATTTCATTGAATATATTGAATTGATTTTTAAAGTCTTGATTTTGTTCTTTGTCAAACACCTAATGGTTTGTTTAAAGGAAACACTATTATACCACGAAAGTAACAAAAATATAGAGAGTTTTCAGACAAATTAACATCAGAAGTGAAGTAGAGGTTTTGTGTTTTTTGAATTTGGTGGAATATGTTGATTTTGTGGTTGTGTTAAAGTGCCAGTAATAATCAATAAAGCTTTTTTTGCATTTTATTAAACTATGTATTTTATCAATTTACAATCAATCAATTTTGCAGGGTTATTTGGGTCTTGTACTTGCTGATTTTCAATGCTAAATTCTATCTTATTAATTGATTCAATTTTTGTTCTACTAGATTCATTAAAAGAATTATACTTTTCTGTTGGCATAATACAAACTAATTCAAATTCTTTTTGGGTTGGAATATGTAAGTAACTAAATACCTTTCTAGGATTTTGAATCTGCCACATTCCTCTAATTCTCAAATTTGTAATCCCTAAAGAATCTACTTTATTTACCCTTCCCAATTCTTTAGTTTCTGCAAACTCTACATTGGGAATCGTGCCTATTCCTGCCGAAATCGTATTTTTTATTCTCTGATACGTTTCGTGACTTGCTGCATAAATATTTCCATAAACAAACCAGAGAGATTTTAAAGTGGTATCTGTTGTATGTCCAACACAATAAATTAAATCTTTTTCAGTCCAGTCTTCACAGTTTTTGCAATTTTGTGTAATCATTGGACTTAAAGAATTAATATTTGACTTTGGATAAGAACTATTTAAAGCCAAATCACTATTTGCGCTTTGTGTTTTCTTAACTTCAATGGCATCTCCTCCTTTTATCATAATATCAGGTGGATTATTTTGACTACCAAGCCATGAAAATTTTTCATTAAATAACGTGAACTCGGTATTATTTAGGTACAAATATTCTAGGTTTTTCTGGGTAGAAATGATAAGCTACTATTGTAGCTGCCATATGCGTAAATGCGTTTATAGGCTTCCTATGTCTAGAATGTTCTACGTCAAAAACGGAAATTAAAATATCATTTACAGATTCAATAATGGCTCTTTTTCTAAGTGTGTATTTTTCTTTCAATGTGATGAGTTGATTCTTCATATTTTTTTTTGTTTTAGTTATCATTTTAAGTCCCTTTTCATAGAGTTGTTCCCAAAGTTTTGTCAAATACCCTTTATCACCAAAGCAATTTCCTTTCAAATTTTTTAATAAATTTTTGAGTAGATCGTGGTTATTATCAGCCTTATTTGCTGCTGTAATTTCAAAAGCCATTACTTCTCCTAAATGATTGATGACTAAGTGAAGTTTAAATCCAAAAAACCACCCCATTGACCCTTTTCCTCGTTTTGCAATGTCTTTGAACACTTTATGAGAGTGAATACGACGATTATCAGAAACAACTATTTTCTTAGAATCAATGAAGTAAGTACCTGTTTCTTCACTTTTAGCACACAGGAGTTTGGCGAGTACATACATAGGTAAACTTACCCTTTCTATTAATTCTAAAAATCGGTTATAGGAGCAAAGTTTAGGAAAATAAGGGACTAAATCGTTACACACAAAACGTTGATAATAGTATTGAAAATTCTTATAACCTGAGTAATTATAATATACTAAAATAGTCATTATTTCACTAGCTGATAACTGGGGAACACGAGTAGGAGAAGGGGTGAAAGTGGAACTGCTTTTTGTTCCCACCCATTTACTAGATACATAAGATTGAGCTTGTAAACAGAACTCATCTACTAAATAAAAAATACCAATTAGGTGGTCTTCGTCGAATTTTATAGTTTTGTCAAACATAAGGCTAAAGAGGTTAAAGTTGAGTAGAGCTATTCAAAAATAACCTTTTTTAGCCTTTTTTGACAAAAATAACTGAAATAAGTAAATAAAACACTGAAAGTCAATTAGTTAAAACCCGAGTTCACGTTAAATAATTTCATTCGCTCTTTTTCATCATTTATATGAAAAGAGTTTGCAAACGCATCTTTGATATAGTTTTCCAAAGCATCTCCTACACTATTTGCTCTGTTTCTACCTGTATAAAATGATTTGATTTCAAAAATAGGGTTTTGAACAATAGTATAAATTGCCTCTAAAATATTTGTCATGCTGTTAGTTTTTCTTGTTGAATAAAATTATTTTTCTGATTATTCAGTATTTGTTCTTTTATGCTCTTAGCCAAAAAATAAGCTAAATTCACAGGAACAGCATTTCCAATCATTTTATAACCTGCTGCTACTTTTTTATAATAAAAGACAAAATCATCTGGAAAGGTCTGAATTCTTGCACATTCTCTAACACTTAATCTTCTGTATAAATGTTCGTAGTTGGGAACAAAAATACGCACATCTTTTTCTACCAATTCCATTTTTGGAGCTTGTGGGTGAATAGGCGCATGTCGTCCTCCTGCTTGAATGGTAAAAGATTGTTCACTCCAATCTCGCACTCGGTTTCTTGACATAAACATAGTTGAAAAGCCTCCTATCATATATTCGTGGTTCGGAATTTTGCAGCTATCACCATTTGTATTATTGAACTCTAAAGCTGGTAAAACATTGCTTTGCAAATCTGAAATAGCCGTTTCTAAAGTTACTTTTTCAAAATTTTCATTCGGAAATTTATACTTAAAATTTAAGTCTTTTCTTATACCAATAAAAAAAACTCGTTTTCTATCCTGTGGAACATTATAATCAGAAGCGTTGAGCATTTTGAAAGATAACTCATAACCCAAACCAGCATTTCTAAATAATTCTTTAATTCCTTCTAAGGCTTGGTTATGTTTTGAAATAAGCATTCCACTAACATTTTCAGCTAAGAAAAACTTGGGTTGCTTTTCTTCTAATATTTGGATAAAATCATAAAATAATTGTCCTCTTTTATCTTTTATTCCTCTTGCTTTTCCTGCTTCACTCCAACTCTGACAAGGAGGTCCTCCAATAATCCCATCACAATCAGGAACTTCATTAGCAGGAATATCTACAATACTTCTCTTGTCAAGAAAAGTGTTAGAATGATTTTTTTGATAGGTTTCCCAAATTTCTTTATCATATTCATTTGCCCAAATTACATCAAAACCTGCTTTTTGAAACCCTAAATCTAACCCTCCTGCACCTGCAAAAAATGAAACTATTTTCATTGTATATTATTTTTCTTTATCTAAACTAATAAAAAGTAATTTTTATACAAATATAAGATTTTTGTGAGGGAAATTAAAGACAATTTTTACTCTTTCCCATTCTCAATATATCAAACTAGTAACTCTGACCATAAAAAAAAGCATTTTCCTCTAAAAAAGAAGAAAAAGCTTTTTTCATTAACTAAAAAAAATAACTTACGGAAGCAGTACCATATCTATAACGTGAACGATACCATTTGTACCTTGTACATCAGTCAGAACAACTTTGGCAGAAGAATTTGCTCCCACTAAAGTTACTACTCCCTCAGCAATACTTACTTCTACGTCACCATTCAGTGTAGTAATAGTTTGTGCGTCTGATAAATCACTTGCAGCTAAGTTTTCACTAACTACATGATGTTGTAATATACCTGTAAGGGTCGGCACATCAATCTCATCTATTCCATTTATACCCAAAGCAATGTATAAAGAATCAAAAGCTGCGTTAGTCGGTGCAAAAACAGTAATTGGATTAGCTGTTGCTACAGTTGTCGCCAAATCTGCACGCAAAACAGCAGCTACCAATTCGGTAAATCCACCATTTTGTTGAGCTAATTCTACTACATTTGGAGGCATAAGTACATTATCAATAACGTGAATAACACCATTATCAGCATCCATATCAGCTTGTGTAACACTAATATTTTGAGTTCCATTTAGTTTCACACCATCTGTTCCATCTACAAGCAAAGAAACTGTTTCATCAGTTCTTCCCTCAAAAGTTGCAGGACTTAATGTAGAAACATAAAAAGGACTTTGAGATAAATCAGCAGCCATTTGTTTAGTTCCAAGTACGTGATACAACAATATATTTGAAAGATTAGGGCTATTCAATAAATCTTCTGTCGAATTAATATCAGCATTTGCAGCAATAAAAGCCTCAAAAGCAGCATTAGTAGGCGCAAAAACAGTAAGATTTGCATCTGCATTAGCTACTGCGCTCGTAAGATTGGCAGCTTGTAAAGCCTGCAACAAAATACTAAAGTTTGTATCTGCTGTTACAATGTCAGCAATTGTATTAGTTTCTTCAGTTGGAGGAACTAAAACTTTATTGATTACATGAACTACTCCATTTGAAGCCGAAATGTCAGCTTGTGTAACCTGTGTATCTTCATTCAATGTAATCGTACTTCCATCTACAGTTACTTCAATAGAAGCATCTGTATTAAGAGTAGCTAACGTGCCAGCATTGATTTGTGAAGATGTAAGTGTTCCATTTGCTACATGATAAAGCAAAATAGGAGTTAGGGTTGCTACATCAATATCAGCAATTCCATCCACACCAAGTTCAGTAAAAAGAGCTTCAAAAGCAGCATTAGTAGGCGCAAAAACAGTATATGCTGTTGTTCCGTCTAACGTAGAAACCAAATCTGCTTTTTGAAGAGCTTCTACCAAAATACTAAAATCTGGATTTTCAGTAGCAATTCCTACAATAGAAGGTGTTTCAGGTTCTAAAGTAAAATCACTAGGAACAAGAACTTTATCAATCGTATGAATAACACCGTTTTTTGTATCAGTATCAGCAGCAGTCACGTTGGCATCATTTACCATAATAGCATTTCCATTTACCGAAATACTTAGTGATTCACCTGAATTTAGAGTTGGAATAGTAGCACCATCTGTAAAAGTACTGCTCTTTCTATCGCCTGATACAACATGATAGGTCAAAATTTCAGTTAGTTGCTCTTTTGTCAGTTCTTCTAAAGTAACTCCTTGCTCAACAAGAAAAGCACTAAAGGCTGTATTTGTAGGAGCAAAAACAGTATATTCTGTTGTTCCTTCAAAAGTAGATACAAGTTCAGCTTTTTGAAGAGCTGCTAAAAGTGAAGAGAAATCGGACTCAGCAGCTACCACTTGAGCAATGGTATTAGTTGGAGTAGGATCAGGCTCAGGATCGTCATCATCGTCAGAACAAGAACTAAGTACAATGCTAAATGACAATCCAATTGTCAAGCACAAAATAAAAATACGAAAAGTGTCATTAAACGAGTTTAAAATTGACTTTTTCATAAAATAAGGTTTAAAAAATAAATGTTTTGTTTATGCAACTTAGTTGCAATAAAATTTATAAATAATTATATTGTCTGTAGATAATTATTTATAAGAAAACATATAAAATAAATATTTAAATTAATTAATTATAACATTCGGAAGTATATAATTTATAAAATTCACTATTACTAACAGTATATTAATTTAATTGTTTTCTTTATTTTGTTAAATTTTGCTAGGTTGTTGTTAGTGTAATTACTCAAGAAAAAATTCTGTCACAAAGACAAGGAAATTTTGTTGAAATCTTTTGTTTTGATAATCAAAAAATGATATTTGGTCTAACAAAGAAAATAATTAGGAAAAATATACTACAAATGAAATAACATAAGAAATCAGTCAATCAGAATCAGTTTTAGAAGTCTATATATTAAGTTGTCAGATGTTGAAGGTTTATTGATAAGTTGAATTTTAACTTTGCTCATTTATCAATTTTACATCTCAATAGGTTTGAGTAGGCATTTTCAAAACTATTGTCAGAGTTATTTCGGATTACCGAAAAACTTCTTTAAATTTTTAAAATCAATTATTAGAATTTAGAAACCAAAGTAATTAATCTATTAGGAAACTGAAAATCATTTGTTCCACTTATAAACTCAGCCTTCAAACGTGCAATTTGATTTCCTCTGATTCCCATTCTATCTAATTCAGCAAAAAAATCAGATACATTATTTCTTTCGATTAATTCTATTAGTCTATTTCCTCGTATCGTTTTCGTATCCAAAATTCCTTCTAAAAGTGTAGCAATTTCTACATCTTCTGCACCGATAGCACATTCTCTTGTAGTTTTTCCTTTTTCTTGAAAGCGTTTCAAAGTATTATAATCATGTAAATAAGGTTTTAAAGAACCTTTACAATCCACACAAACACAAGGAATTTTCTGAAAAATCTCTAATTCTTCAAATTTGCTATGAATATGGTCTATATTTCTTCGAATGATAGCTAAAAGTTTGTCAGCTTGTTTTCCCCAAACTTCTATTTTTATTGTTTTTGGATTTTCTACTTCATTCAAAATTACTTTTGCAAACGTTTCTTTTTCCTTAGCTTCCAAAACAAGCACAACGCCATTTTTCCAAAAATATTCTTCAAAAATATTTTCGTGCAGACGACAAATAAAACGGCTCAAAATTCCCTTTGGCATAAAAGGATAATGATATTCAAAACGCAAATATTTAGTTTTTTTACTCTCAAAAGTAGGTTTTATTTCTGCTACACCTGTTGGTTCTTCTACTGGCAAACCTTCGGGAACGATATATAAATCGCTATCTTGAAACTGAAAAATAAGTTCGAACTTCTCTATAAGATTTATCAAAAACTCGTGCTTTTCATCAAAACGTTCATCTTCCCATATTTTATCCAAATCTGAAAAATGAAAACGTCCTCTTTCTACTTTTTTTGTATCCAAAAGCAAATAAGCTGCATCAGTTATCCATTCTGAATTGAGAACAACTGTATTTTTTAATCTTGCTTCTTCCGAGAAATGAAGTACAGAACCAATGTTATGAAGTTGGTCGCTCAAAAATGACGCATCTTCTTTTGAAACTGTATGTTTTTCACAGACTTTCAAATAGTCTTTATAACTAATATAATCGATGTTTTTGCTGCTTTCTATAAGCTCATCACGCACAGCCACTCTGTATTTATTCCAAATTTCTCTAGTATGTGGAAGTTCTAAAAGTTGGTTTTGTATCTCTGTTCGCAGCGCATCAATTCCTGTTCCTTCTTTACAAGACGTTTTATAAAAATCGACAATATTAGGAAATTGTTCTTTCCATTGTTTTTGATTTACTTCACTTTCTATCTCATCTATTTTATTTTGGACAATCAAAACAGGTGCATTTTTGGAAAGTAGCGACACAATACGCAGCCAATACGCAAACTTTGACTTATCCTCTCCCTTACGAGTTTCCCACACAAAAACATAAATTGAATTTTTAGTCAGAAAAAACTGATGTGTACCATAGTTTATTTCCTGTCCTGCAAAATCCCAAATATGAGCTATAAAATCTGTTTTTTGTTCTTCTCGCTTACAATCTACTAACTGCCAAGGTTTTATACGAATTCCTTTTGTGAATTTTCTACCACCTTCAAATTTATATTCTGCTTCACTCAATGCTTCTGAAAGCTCTGTTTTTCCTAATTCTCCTACTCCTACAAAAATTAGTTTGGCTTCATTGAGTTCTTTTCGGTCTTCTTCTTTTTGTATGGATTTTAGATGATTTTTTACTGCTTCTAAGACATTTCCATAATCATCAAGTATATTCTTTGGTATATTCATTATTGGATTACCCCTTATTTCAAGACTAGCATCACTTTTAATGTGCGAAATATTCGTAAAAGAAATGGAATTTATTTTATTACAACTAACATCAATTTTTCTTATTTTAAGTAAATTATTGATGAATGAAATATCTTTGATATAATTATGAGATAAATCTATAAACTCTAAATTTTTCAAGTTTTGTAATTTACTCGCTTCAATAATCTTATTTTCTCTTAATTTTAATACTTTAAGCTCAAGTAAATTTTGTATATCTGTTATATTCTTTATCTTATTATAACTTAAACTCAAATGTGATATTTGATTTAAATATTTAATATCCTTTATAATAGATATTTCATTGCCCTCAAGCAATAATGTCTTTAAATTTATCATTCCTTTTATACAACCAAGTTTTTTTATATTGTTGTAATTTAAATCAAGAGTTTTTAATTTTGTAAGGTTTTTTAAAGGTGAAATATTCTGTATTTCATTTTCTGATAAGTATAACTCTTCTAACTTTTTCAAATTACTCAATGGAAATAAATCTTGTACATCTAATAAGCTAGCATCTAGTACACAAAGCTCTTCCAAATTCTCTAAAGGAGAGAAAGAATTTATATATCCAGCAGAAGCCATATCAAGAACTTTTAACTTTTTGAGATTCTGCAAAGACTTAATATCTTGTATATAATTATCTCCTATATACAGTTCTTCAATGTTTAAAAGATATTCTAAAGTAGAAATATCTTTAATTTTGTTTTGGTGTATATCTAATACTCTAAGTTTATTTAATTTTTTTAGATTTTCTATATTAGATATTGGTACACCTTTCTGTTGTTGTTTAGATAAAAATATACCTGCTAAAGTTAATTCTTCTAAATTAGGTGGTAGATATTTAGGTATAACTTGTAATTGATTAAGTTCAAATTGGTTACTAGATTCATAATAAATCCAATCACTTTTTGTAAAATCATATCGCATACGTTCATGAGAAAATGTCAGTATTTTTATATGTTTTGCGAAAATAAGTTTCCTGTATAATTCATCTTCTGTACCATCAAGTCCACAATTCCCTAAATCAAGATAAGGATTTTTAGTTCTTATATTTTCTTCAATAAGCCTTTCTGCTAATTCACTCATTTTCTTATTTTTTTAAGTAGTTCAGTAAAAACGAATATAGTTATTTTTCTTTTTTGTAATGGAAAAAGGAAATGTTTTCATGATGTCGTCGGTGGGGACACCGACAACGGCTGGGTTGTGAAGACATCGCAAATAGTAAGGGAAAAACGAGTGTAGTTATTTTTTAGCTTTCTCTTTTGTCATAATGGAGAAACAAATATTTTGTAGAATATAAAAATACGTTTTATAATAACCATCTGCCGTTGTCGGTGTCCCCACCGACGACAAAAACAAGCACACACCGATAATAAACCATCAAAATCGCTCTCTATACTCTATCAAAAACTCTTATCCTCAACGACGCTTTTAAGCTCGTTGATGATTGGAGGGAGAGTAAAATAAACCGTCGTTGAGGATCAAATGAAGTCCTCAACGAGGATTTAATAAAAAAAACGAACGGCTTACATAAAAGCAAACCGTTCGTAATTTTTAATCCGTAATTCTGCTTTACGAAATCACATCTAATTCTTTCCCCACTTTAGTAAAAGCTGCAATGGCTTTATCCAAATGTTCACGCTCGTGTAAAGCCGAAATCTGGACACGAATACGAGCTTTTCCTTTAGGAACAACAGGATAATAAAAACCAATTACATAAATTCCTTCTTCCAAAAGTCGGTCAGCAAATTTTTGAGAAAGTGGCGCATCATAAAGCATCACAGGAACAATTGGATGTTCGCCTTTTACAATATCAAAACCTGCTGCACTCATTTTTTCTCTAAAATATTTTGTACTTTCTTCTAGCTTATCTCTAAGCTGCGTAGATTCCATCAAGACATTCAAAACTTCAATAGAAGCACCCACAATTGGTGGTGCAACCGTATTTGAAAATAAATAAGGACGAGAACGCTGACGAAGCATTTCTACAATTTCCTTTTTGGCTGCCGTAAATCCACCTGAAGCACCACCAAGAGCTTTTCCATACGTTCCTGTAATGATGTCAATTTTGCCCATTACATTTCTGTATTCGTGTGTTCCTCGCCCTGTTTTTCCAATAAAACCAGACGAATGACACTCATCTACCATAACGAGAGCCTTATATTTATCAGCCAAATCACAGATTTTATCTAGTTGTGCAATTGTTCCGTCCATTGAAAAAACACCATCTGTAACAATCATTTTATGAACTGCGCCTGCTGCATCGGCATCTTGAAGTTGTTTTTCAAGGTCTGCCATGTTATTATGTTCGTAACGAAAACGCTTTGCCTTACACAAACGAACGCCATCAATAATAGAAGCATGATTCAAAGCATCCGAAATAATGGCATCGTCTGCTCCCAAAAGAGGTTCGAAAACTCCACCGTTTGCGTCAAAAGCTGCTGCATACAAAATGCAGTCTTCCATTCCTAAAAATTCGGCTGTTTTGCGTTCTAATTCTTTGTGTAAATCTTGTGTTCCACAAATAAAACGAACCGATGAAAGTCCAAAGCCATGTGTATCAATAGCTTTTTTTGCAGCTTCCAAAACACGAGGGTTCGAAGAAAGACCTAAATAATTATTTGCACAAAAATTGATTACCTCACCAGTGCTTTGCGTTTTGATGGCTGCTGATTGTGGCGTTGTGATGATACGTTCTTTTTTATAAAGTCCTGCATCTTTTATTTCTTGTAATTCCTTTTCTAAAAAAGGTTGAAGTGTGTCGTACATGAGTTTTTAGTTGGGTTAAAGTGAAGTAGCTAATACTTTCTAAGTATTGTAAGAAAATAATTTATTGAATTTTTTTTATGATACTTTGGAAGCTGTCAGCTACTTTTGATTCAAATTTAGTGATTTTTGGAGTTTTTTTGTGTATCAATTTTCAAATTATATTTTTTATAAAAAGAGAAACAACTTTTCCTTATTTTCGTTTAAGGTTAGAAAGTATAACAGACTTCCTAGTCTGTTAAAAAACAGTATTTTACAATGCAACAGACAGGGATGTCTGTTATACATTATTTTTTAAACTAAATATTTTAGATAAAATGACTGGAGGTTATATATTAATAATTGTTGTAGGTCTGATAAGCATGGGCGTACAATATATGTTTAGAAATCGCTTTAAAAAATATTCTCAAACTCCTTTAGCTTCCAATATGAGTGGAGCAGAAGTAGCTCAAAGAATGCTAAACGACAATGGAATAAGAGGCGTAAAAATTCTTTCTGTAGCTGGCAGACTTACTGACCACTATAATCCAAGTGATAAAACAGTAAATTTAAGTGAAGCTGTTTATCATGGTCGTAATGCTGCTGCTGTTGCTGTAGCTGCTCACGAATGTGGACATGCTGTTCAGGATGCAAAAGCGTATGCTTTTTTAGGTTTTCGTTCGGCGATGGTTCCAGTTCTGAATATAACAAATCGGTTTACTCCTTTTTTATTAATGATTGGAATTGGTCTTTTATTTTTTGCTAATATCCCCTATGTTTTGGCTGCTGGTGTTTTAGCTTTAGCTGTTTCTACACTTTTTAGTTTTATTACTTTACCAGTTGAATTTGATGCTAGTAGAAGAGCTTTAAAATGGATAAAAGATGAAAATATAGTCAATCCACAAGAATATTCGATGGCAAAAGGCGCACTCTCTTGGGCTGCCATGACGTATGTAGTAGCTGCACTAAGTTCTTTAGCAACATTACTTTATTATGGTTCAATGCTGATGGGAAGAAGAGACTAATTTGGTTTACACTACTTTAATCATTATTTAAAGCCCTAAATTTCTCAATGATTCTTAGGGTTTTGTTTTTTCAAAAATTCTAACTAAACAAAAAAAAACAGGTTGAATAATGAATAGAATTATGCTATGTTTGTAGATAGCGACTTTTAGAATATATAATTTTTGTAAATTTGTCGTTTAACAATATATCTAAACTCATTATACATTTAATTTCATAGGCATGACGATAAAAGAAAAAGGAGGCTATCAATATATAGATGAAGGAGAAGGAGAAGTGCTTTTGCTTCTACATGGACTTTTTGGTGAGATGAGTAATTGGGAGGGCGTAGTAGCTCATTTTTCCAAAAATTACAGAGTCTTGATTCCGATGATGCCTATTTATACTATTTCTTTGCGAAAGGCGCATTTAGAAGGACTTATAGATTTTGTAGAAGGTTTTGTACAAATGGAAGACTTAAAAGATATGACTTTGGTAGGAAATTCTTTAGGAGGACATTTGGCTCTTATTTTTATGCTTCGCAACAAAGAAATATCTAAAAGAATGGTCTTGACAGGTAGTTCAGGACTTTTTGAAAATGGTATGGGAGGCTCTTTTCCTAAGCGTGGAAGCTACGAGTATATCAAAGAAAAAGTACAATATACCTTCCATGACCCAAAAGTTGCAACGAAAGAGCTAGTAGATGACGTATTTGAAGTAACAAACAATAATGCAAAATGCTTACGAATGATTACGATTGCTCGCTCAGCACAGCGCAACAACATGGCTAAAGAAATTCCACAAATAAATATTCCTACTCTTTTGGTTTGGGGACTCAATGATACAATTACACCACCTTTAGTAGCTCATGAATTTCATAGGCTTTTAAGAAATAGTGAACTTCGTTTTATTGATAAATGTGGACATGCACCTATGATGGAACATTCAGCTATTTTCAATGCGTATTTTGATGAGTTTTTAAGAAAAAATCCATTAGAAAAAACAGCTACATTAGTTTAATTTTTCGTTAAAATAATTGCATAGAGTTAAGAATAAAAATAGTGGATGGATTTGAAATAGACTAAAAAATAAAAATCAATATAAAACGAAACATAAAAAGTGAACATTTTTTTACTAAAAATAATTTGAATAAGCTATTTAACTAAAAATAATAGCTTTTCTAAATAAATTAGCATACAAATTGTTATTCTATATAGTAGCAAAATAGTTGTGTTTTGTTTTTTATAAACTTTCAATTTCCAAATAAATTGAAGTAAAATTAATAAAAAGCCATTTTTGCTAGTATTGCCTTATTCAAAAAACAACCACTATGACCGATACATATAATACTACTACTTCTATTATGGTCGCTGCTGACCTTATAAATGAAATGATTCCTCCATTAAAAAGTCAGGACAGTGTCAAAAAGGCTCTTAATTGGATGGATGCGTTCAGAATTACGCAGCTACCTATCGTTGAAAATAATGTTTATAAAGGCATTATTACAGAAGATATGCTCTACGAAATCAACAATCCAGATGCAACTATTGATGCTATCGAACCTTTATATGAAGATGTTTTTGTAGGAGAAGACCAACATTTTTATGATGTTATGCGACTAGCAACTGACCATAATTTACGCATTATTGCTGTTGTAGACTTAAGTAACATTTTTGTAGGTGTGATTACGGTAAGAGATACCCTAGCAGCCTTTGCACGTACTTTTGCTAACCAAAGTGCAGGTGCAATACTTGTTATGTCAATGAATTACAGAGATTATTCTTTGGCGCATATTAGTCGATTGATAGAAGAAAATAACACCAAAATTTTGAGTAGTTATGTAGACACAGATCCCTATGATACCAACCTTATCAAACTTACTCTAAAATTAGATAAAACGGAGCTTACACCTATTTTAGCAACTTTAGAGCGTTTCGAATATCGTGTTATTGCTAAGTTCCAAGAAAATCCAGATGCAGATATTCAAAAAGAACGTTTAGATATGTTCTTTAGATATTTTGATATTTAATTTTCAAAGCTATAAAACCTATAAGGTTTCTGAAAACCTTATAGGTTTATTGTTTTAATTATAAAAAGCATTTTTCGAAAAAAGAAAAATGCTTTTCTTGTTTTAAAAAACTGTACTGAATTATTCATTATACCAATCATTCCTTTATTTATTCTATGAATTTAATTAAATCAAATCTACTCTTTGTAGTCTTATTTACCTTTACTTTTTTTTCTACTTTGTCAGTTTTTGCAGACAATGACAAACACCAATACGCAGATTATGACTGGGAAGAAAACAGAAAAAGAAATGAAGTTCCTTCACACTTAGAAAACGGAGGTTCAGTTGTTTTTTTAGATAAAAATATGATAGAATATTTTTATTTAGCAGACGAAGAAAAAGTAATTCTGTATAAAACACATCACGTAATTCGTTGGCTCGGAAGTACAGATGCTGTTGAACGTTATAATGCTATCTTCATTCCCTTGGGAGAAGGAACACTAGAAAAACTAAAAGTGCGTTCTATTTCTCCAGATGGTAAAGTAGTTATTTCTGACCAAAATAATTTGAAAGAAATAAAAGATGAAGAATCTGGGCGTGGTTATAAAATGTTTGCCATCGAAGGAATAGAAAAGGGAAGTGAAATTGAATATTTTTATACAACTAAAGAACCGATTTTTGGTGGAAATCAAGAAGGAAGAGAATATATGCAAAGTAGTACACCTACTAAAAATATTTCTTTTGAACTTATCAGTCCTTCTTTTTTAGATTTTGAAGTAAAAAGCTATAACGGTTTAGCTGATGCAGAACTTATAGAAGATACCAAAAATGAAAAGCGAATTCAACGTATAGAAGTAGATAGCATTGCACCTCTGAATGGAGAACCTTTTGCGTATGCAGATCCAAATAAAATGAGAGTAGATTATAAATTAGCTTATAATTTGGCTACTAGTTCTCGCCAACGCTTTTATACTTTTACGGACGCAGCTAGACAAATTTATAGTGTCTTTTGTCAAACAAGAGATAAAAAAGAACTAAAATCACTCAAAAAAATCTACAAAGAAGTAGAAATAAAGGATAAAGATACAGAAGAAACACGTATTCGCAAGATTGAAAATTACTTGAAAGTAAAGATTCAAGGAACAGAATCTCCTGCTGCTGATTTTTCGAATATAGAAGAAATTGAGAAAACAAAAATTGCTAATGAACGAGGTTTAGTTCGTCTTTTTACTACAATGTTAGAATTGGCTGAAGTGCCTTATGAACTTGTTTTGACTTCTGATAGAAGTGAAGTCAGATTTGATGGCGATTTTGATTATTGGGGAAATATGCGAGAGTTTTTGATTTATTTTCCAAATACAAAAAAATACCTTGTACCTGCTGTTCCTTTATATCGTTATGGAATTGTACCTGATACATGGACAGCTACTGACGGACTTTTTATTCGTAAAATGAAAGTAGGAGATGAAGTATTTGGATTGGGAACAGTCAGAGAAATAGAACCCCTAGAAGGCGACCAAAATTTCAGTAATATCAATCTTAAAATGAAATTTAATGAAGATATGGATGCCGTAGAAGCTGAACTTAAATATGGGTTTGGTGGACTTTCGGCTGTGGGGCTTCAACCAATTATTCCTTATCTATCAGAAGAAAAACGTACTGAAATGATAGAAAATGTTTTGAGAGGGCTTTCAGCAGATGCAGAGTTTGAAGATATTAAATTAGAAAATGAATTAATGAATACAGACCTTTTAGAAAACGAGTTTGCTATCAAAACCAATTTTTCGTCTAAATCATGGATAGAAAAAGCAGGTAATAAATATCTTTTCACCATTGGAAAATGTATAGGACCTCAATCAGAACTTTATCAAGAAAAAGAAAGAAAACTAGCTGTAGAAAATGGACACAACAGAATCTACAAAAGAAAACTAACTTTTGAAGTTCCAGAAGGTTACAAAGTCAAAAATATAGATGATTTGAAGTTAAACGTTGTTTTTGATAAGCCAAATCAAGAAGGAGATAAGAAAAACTGTGGTTTTATTTCTAATTACAAACAAGAAGGAAATACCATAACAGTTGATATTTTTGAATACTATTATGAAATTTATCTTCCTTTAGAGGACTTTGAAGATTATAGAAAAGTAATCAATGCAGCAGCCGATTTTAATAAAATTGTATTGGTTTTAGAGAAAGCATAAGTATTTCCTAAACGTTGTGATTTATCAGTTGAATCCAAAAAAGCAAAAGCCTTCGTTTCTAATTTATAGAAATGAAGGCTTTTTTGATGCAATTTATAAAATATATGGCTCTTCCGACTTTTTAGCGAAACATAGTGTGTTCAACTCCCTAGAGTTGAACGAAACGCTTCCTCAGAAGCGTGATATTGCTTAAATCACGCTTCTGAGGAAGCGTTTCGTTCGTTTTTGAGAACGGTGTAACCCTCAGCGAAGCTAAATCACTTCCTAATGATGTCTATATGTAGTATTGTAAATTTAAAGTAAAATAAATTTTATCTTTTTTATAATTTCTAAAATTTCTAAAATCTCTTCTGAATTTTCCAAATTCTCCAAAACAAAAACGAAGAAAATAGCATTAAGAGCTTATAAAAGCTATTGTAAAATATAAATACCTCAAAATGAATGTCTTATGAACTCTTAATTTTATTAAATTCTCAAATTTCCAAATCTGCGTTTGGTTTGTTAAATTTGTAAGAACACAAAATACTATTTTCCTCGTTGACGGTTTCATTTGAAACTCAACGACGGTTAAGATAAGAATACAAAAAAATAAACACACATATAAAATCTATAAAAAATAAGCCACCTAAAGTTATGCAAACAAAAGAAACGCTGAAAGAATCGACTCCTAAAAATACAAACTCGTCTACAAACCAAAATACAAGTTTTGACCCTAACGATGTTTTAAAATATTATCGAATTGGGTGGGAAAGCCGAAATGCCAGTTTATTAGGACGAAAGGAAGTTTTTGCAGGAAAAGCCAAGTTCGGAATTTTTGGAGATGGAAAAGAAGTTCCACAGATTGCAATGGCAAAAGCGTTTCAAAAAGGAGATTTTCGTTCGGGATATTACCGTGACCAAACCTTTATGTTGGCATTAGAAGAAATTACTTTAGAGCAATATTTTGCACAGCTTTATGCTCACACAGACCTAGAAGTAGAGCCTGCATCAGCAGGAAGACAAATGAACGGACACTTTGCTACTCGTTCAATAGATGAAAATGGTAATTGGAAAAACTTAACTGAGCAATACAACTCTAGTGCAGATATTTCTCCAACAGCAGGACAAATGCCTCGTTTGGTTGGTTTGGCTTTGGCTTCAAAAACATATCGTCAAAATGCTGATATTTTATCAGAATATACAAACTTCTCTAAAAATGGAAATGAAATTGCCTTTGGAACAATTGGCGATGCTTCTACCTCAGAAGGTCTTTTTTGGGAAGCTATTAATGCAATGGGTGTTTTGCAAGTTCCTGTTTTAATGTCTGTTTGGGATGACGGATATGGAATTTCTGTTCCTAAAAAATATCAAACTACAAAGGAAAGTATTTCGGATGTCTTGGCAGGTTTTCAAAGAGATGAAAATAACAAAGGTTACGAAATTATTAAAGTAAAAGCGTGGGATTATGCAGAATTGTGTAGAGTTTATGCAAAAGCAGCTCATCTTTGTCGAACTGAACATCAGCCTGTTTTGATTCATGTAGAAGAAGTTACACAACCACAAGGACACTCTACTTCGGGTTCGCATACTCGTTATAAGCCAAAAGAACGCTTAGAGTTTGAAAAAGAATTTGATTGTTTGGTGCAAATGCGTAAATGGATTTTAGAAGAAGGCATTGCAAACGAAGAAGAATTAGATGAAATAGAAAAAACATCATTTGCTAGAGCTAGAGATGCAAGAAATTATGCTTGGAAAGCCTTCAATGAAGCTATGAAAGCAGACCAAGATGAAGCATTAAATTTATTAGAAAAAGGCGCAAATCAGTCTTCAAATAATGCTGTCAAAAATGAATTACTAGAAATTCATTCGACATTAAAAACTACGCTTAATGCCATGCGTTTGGATACAATCAAAGCCGTAAAAGCAGCTTTGAGAACATTGAAAAATGAATTAGAAAATCCAATTCGTGTAGATTTAAAATTATTTTTAGACAGAACAAAAGAAGAAAATTACGACCGTTATAATTCTCATTTGCATTCTGAAACTGAACTTTCAGCTTTAAAAGTAGAAGAAATAAAGCCAACATATAGCGATGAGAGTCCAATAGTTGATGGAAGAGAAGTTTTACAATCTTGTTTTATCAATGCTTTTGAAAACAATCCTTTAGTTGTTGCTTTTGGAGAAGATGTAGGAAGAATTGGTGATGTAAATCAAGCCTTTGCAGGTCTGCAAGAGCAGTTTGGAGAAAGCAGAATTACTGATACAGGTATTCGTGAAGCTACTATTATGGGACAAGGAATTGGAATGGCAATGCGTGGATTGCGTCCGATTGCAGAAATTCAGTATTTAGATTACTTGCTGTACGGCTTACAAATTTTATCTGATGATTTGGCGTGTTTGCGTTACCGTACAAAAGCAGGACAAAAAGCTCCATTGATTATTCGTACTCGTGGACATCGTTTAGAAGGTGTTTGGCACGCAGGTTCGCCTATCGGAACTATCTTGGGTGCATTGCGTGGAATTTATGTTTTAGTTCCTCGTGATATGACACAAGCAGCAGGTTTTTATAACACGATGCTCAAATCTGATGACCCAGCACTTATCATTGAATGTCTGAATGGCTACCGTTTGAAGGAAAAAACACCTGATAATGTAGGAGAATTTACTGTTCCTTTAGGAGTTCCAGAGATTTTGAGAGAAGGAAAAGATGTTACTGTGGTTACGTATGGTTCTATGTGTAGAATTGTGATGGAAGCAGCCGAGCAGTTAGAAAAATTAGGAATTAATATTGAAGTTATTGATGTTCAGACTTTACTTCCTTTTGATCGTCATCATGCCATTTTGGAATCTATCAAAAAGACCAATCGTGTTATTTTTGCAGATGAAGATGTATCAGGTGGAGGGACAGCTTATATGATGCAAAAAGTTTTAGATGAACAAAATGCGTATCGTTTCTTAGATTCTAAGCCAGTTTGTATATCAGCTCGTGACCACCGTCCTGCGTATGCAACAGATGGAGATTATTTCTCTAAACCTAATCCAGAAGACATTACAGAAGCTGCTTATAATTTGATGCATGAGTTTAATCCAGAACAGTTTCCTGAATTGTATTAAGAATTAATTTTTTAGATTGATTTTTGTGTATTTTAATTTTAAAACTAAGTAGCTTATATAAATTTATGAGCTACTTATTTTTTCAAAGGTTGAACTGCAAAACTTTAATTTTTTAATTATGGTTAGGGTTATAGATTTTAAATAAACTTATACCTCATGAATACTGCACCATTAGAATTATCGCATAGTTTATTACAAACTATTGAGTCATTGTTTATAGAAAATAATATATCAAAATACTTTAAAGATACTTTGGTAGTTCTGTTAGTTGTCTTATTTTTCCCTATTTTATATTTGGCTTCTTGGATGATTGCTTTAATTATTTATTGCATAACATATAAAATCCTTTCTAAGGAAATCAATTTCACAAATGCTAAAGAGTATAGACAAAGTAGAATTGTTTATGATTTGGTATTACCAGTTGCTACAGAAAACACTACTCTATTTAAAAAATTAAAAGAAAAAGATAAAATATGGTATTTTATTTTTTACCCTGTAAGAATAATATATTTACCTGCTGAGTGGTATTGTAGAGAGGTAAAAAAAGAATTTGAAAAACTAGATTCTCCAAATAAAAAAGATTCTTTATTTAGGTCAATTTCAGAAGAGGAGTTATGGGAAAGAAGAACAAAAGCATATCAATATAAACTCTAAAAAATAGAAACTATGTTTGATAATGCTTACAAATTTAATTATCAAGGTCATACCAAAACGCCAACAGAGCCTTATCTAAAACTTCACAAATTTTCCTTTAAATGTAGATTTAATCATAGGTATATTATAAGAGTGGAGGAATATGAACATAAAGTTTTTGTCATTAAATTTTACTTAAAAAACCATGAACAATCAGAAAAGAAATATCAATTATTAAGTGGATTAAATGATGCTACTCGTGTAATAGCCACAAGTGTTGAAGCCATGATTTGGCTTTATAAAAAAGATAATCTATCTTCTTTTGGTTTTATAGGTGCAAATTCAGAAGGTGAAGAAATAGGAAACACTAAAAGATTTAAGTTATACGTTAAAATAATGCTCAATTTGTTTTCTCCAAAACTTTTTGAACATAAAGAGTATGAAAAGAATAGTGCTTATCTTTTATTAAACAAACAGAACTCAGAGGAATATGAAAACTTACAAGAAGTAATCGAAGAGTTATTCATAAAATACTACGATATGTATTTATAAAAAAATAAATCAAAGTAAAAATAAAAAAAATGCTATACGATAAAGCCAACGACCACCAAAAGAAAGAAGAATTTATGGATCTTTCTCTTACTCATGCACATACACACATCGGCATGTTTTTAGGATGGATAGTTCAAAATGACCTTGCCAGTGAAGATTTTGAAGATGAAGCAGGTTTGCAAATCAGACATCTTATGCAACGTACTATTTCTTGCTGTATTTTTAGTGAACTTTGGGATGGTGTTATTTCTGATGATATGCTCAATCCAAAAGCCAAAAAATTTACGGATGCCTATTATGCAACTGGAAAATATATTGAAGATTATAGAAAAATTTTTCCTCAACACGATTGCATGTATCTAGTAGAAGACACGTGGCAAAATTATGAAAAAGTAGCCAAAATACTAGATATGCGTTTTTTGGAATGGAAAAATATGAATGCTTAATAATTTGTATACTCATACTATTTTTCTAGTTCAAGCATTGAAACTTGAACTAGAAAAAATACGTTCTACTTCTTAGAAACTGATATATGAACAATTGCAAAAAGTATAATAGAAACAGTTATTCCAAAAAGATTTGCATCCAAATCATAAGGTAATTTCAAGTTTTCTAACTTCTGCATTAAAATCAAAATTAGGGTAGTTGTTCCTCCTCCAATCATTGCTACTAAGGCAGCAGTAGGACTTGGATTTTTGATAAAAAGCATAGCCAAAACAGGCACAAACAAACCTGAAACCATAAAAGCATACGAATAAAGCATCAATTCTAAAACGTTTTGCATGTGCAATGCAAGTACAATTGCAAAAGCACCAATTACAAAAGTAAGAAGTTGAGAAAGAACTAAATTACTTGCCATTTTCTTTTTGAAACGACCAATAATATCTGTCATTAAGTTTCCAGAAGCAGCCATCAAACAGCTATCTGCCGTCGACATAATGGCAGAAAAATAAGCTGAAAGCATAAGTCCCATCAAACCAACAGGAAGCATGGTGCGAAGTAAAAGAGGCAATCCCATTTCGGCATCTAAAGGATTAGTTGCAGCCGTCGCCACCGAAAAACCTGCCTCAGCAAAAGCTCCTTGTAAATAAGCTACTTTAGCAAACATTCCTAACAAAACACCCATAAAAGCCATAAACGGATATTCGAAAATACCTGCAATTCGCCAAGCACGAATCGCTGTTTTTTCGTCTTTTGCTGCATAAATTCGTTGATACAGTGTCATTCCGACAAACCAAATCGGTACAATCGTAATAAGCCAATTTATGACTTGAGAAACCGTAATATTTCCGAAAGATAACATTTGAGCAGGTAAATATTCTCTTATTCCTTCCATTCCACCAACGAAAAAATAACCCATTGGAAGACCAATTCCGACAAGTCCAGTAAGTAAGATAATCCATTGCACTGTATCGGTATAAATAACAGCTTTTATTCCTCCAAATACTGTATAAAGAACAGCCACAACGCCCATTGCCCAAACAGCTTGTTCTAGTGTGATAGCTTTTGGAAAAGTAGCTGAAGCCAGTTTTGCACCAGCCAAAATCTGACTACTAGAAAAACCTACATAACCAATAAGAGAGATAATTCCTGCAGCAAGTGCTACATCTCTTGTATAATAATGTTCGACAGCTTGTGGAAAACTAAGCAGTTTTTTCTTTCTAGCAATGGGATAAATTTTGGGAATTAAATAAACAGCACTTAACCATGCCCCCAAAAGACCTGTAAATAACATCCAACTTCCTGCAATTCCTATCGAAAAACCTAGTCCACCTAGTCCTATCGAAAAACCTCCACCTACATCTGTTGCTACTACGGAAAGTCCAATATGTCCTGCTGAAAGTCCTCGCCCACCTACATAATAATCTTCGTCTGATTTGTTGGTACGATAAAAATAGAAACCAATAGCTAAAAGAGCAATAAAATAAACAATAAAAATACTAATATCTATCCAATGTAAATCCATTAAAACCTGTTTTTGATAAGTCTGTAAAATGCAAAATTTTAAAGATAACAAAAATAGAAGGGAAATGCTAGTTTTAGAAGATTTGGATAGATAGCTTATATAACTATCTTTTGAATAACTATTTAGCTCTTTTATTTTTCATACTATACTTCTTACAAAGTCTATATATCTATGATACTCAAAACTTGTAAGATAAACTCATTCTAAATCATCCCTCTAGCCTTCAATTCCATATATTTATTCACTGTATTGACCGATAAATCTTCTGGACGAGTGAGAACCGACTGAATACCATATTTTTTGAGTTCATCTACCATTCTACGTTTTTCTACTAAGAATTTTTGTGCTAGAGTTTGGCTATAAATATCTTCTAAATCAGTTGTGGGAAGGTTTGAATAATCAGTAAGTTCGGTGTTTTGGAAAAAGACAACCACTAAAAGGTGTAGTTTATTAAGTCTTCTAAGTGTTGGTAAGTTGCGTTTGAGTGCGCTCATACTCTCAAAGTTGGTAAAGAAAATCAAGAGACTTCTACCATTTGTCAGACGACGAACTCCATCATACATCAAGTCATAATCAGCTTCTAAAAATTCCGTTTTTTGACGATATAAGGATTCCATTATTTTACCTAGCTGTCCCGAACGCTGTTCTGCTTTTATCCTTGAATCTAGTGTATTCGAAAAACTAATCAATCCTACTCTATCTCCTTTTTGAAGGATAATATTTGACATTACTAACGTAGAATTAATGGCATAATCTAACAAAGTCATTTCTTCAAAAGGCATTTTCATAACACGACTTTTATCCAAAATCAAATAAATAGGTTGTGAGCGTTCGTCTTCATATTGATTTACCATCAGTTCATTTCTACGACTTGTTGCTTTCCAGTTGATACTTCTAAAGTCATCGCCACGAACATAATTTTTTACTTGGTCAAACTCATAACTATGTCCAATTCTGCGAAGTTTGCGAACTCCATTTTGCATACTTAGATTCGAAAACATCATCAATTCATATTTTTTCATCTGCATAACCGACGGATAAACAGCCGTATCGTATTGAGCAGGAACTTGGACACGTCGTTTTAAAAGTCCAATTTGAGTTTTGGCAATGAGATTTATATCTCCAAAATTAAAAATTCCTCTTTCAGTGGGTTTTACGTGATATAATATTTCCTCTGGCTTTTCTTGTTGTAGCTTTGTCGTAATACCAAAATCTCGTACTTGAAGCTGAAAAGGCAATTCATCATAAATTTCTATCTCAACAGGCAAAGGATATTCACTTTTTACAATTAAACGAACAGGATTTGCATCTCCTAAAGAAAGTTTTGGATTCAAAAGGCGTTCGGCTTTTAGTTTCATTTTTGGATGAAAAAGCATAATTCCTTCAGCAGTTGCCAAGACAGCCAAGGCTGCTAACGCAATTTTGGCAATCCATAACAAAGGAGGAAACCAAAAAGCACTAATAAAAAGACAAATACAAGCCGTAATGGCATAAAAAAAGCGATTAGTAAGAAAGGTGTTTTTTATGATTGACCACATTTTTGAATAGGGTTTTGTTATTTTTCTTTTCTAGTTCAAACGTCGACGCTTCAACTAGAAATACTTATTATTTTTATAATTCTATTGTAACCAAAATTACATCATCAGTTTGTTTGTTTTCTCCTTTCCAATTTAAGAAATTATTTTTCAAAAAGTCATATTGTTCAGAGCAACATAGTTTTGAACTCTCTTCAATATGAGCAATCAGATTTTTTGACATAAACTTACGATTGTTTTCTCCTCCAAATTGGTCTTGATAGCCATCAGAAAACAAAAAGAAACGGTCTTTTTCTTGAAAGTCTAAATAATGTGTTTGAAATTGTTTTTCTTTTTTATAGGTTTTCCCTCCAATAGCAGAAGAAGAACCTTTTATACGCTCTGCTTTTCCATTTCTTACGAAAACTAAAGGCAGTTTTGCACCCGAAAATTCTATTTTTTTGTTTTCTTCATCAATTACTAAAATAGTTGCATCCATTCCATCATTGGTATTTGAAGTTTCTTGATGCAACGATTCTCTGACACTCTTATCCAAAGCATACAAAATTTGAGACGGCTCAGTTAGTTTCTGATCTTCTACAATGGTATTCAAAAGTGTACGTCCCAAAACAGTCATAATTGCTCCTGGTACACCGTGCCCTGTACAATCAGCAACAACCACTATTTTTTTATTCTCAATTTTTGTTGTCCACATAAAATCTCCACTCACAATATCACGAGGCATGTAAATGATAAATGATTCTGGAAACATCTCATTGAAATATTCTTTACTGGAAAAAGCATTCTGAATGCGTTGTGCATAATTTATACTTGCCGTAATGTCTTTATTTTTTTCTTCGATAAGGTCGTAGGCTTCTTTTAGTTCTACATTTTTTAATCGATAGATTTCTGATTCTTGTTGTGCTTTTTCGGCTTCAAACTGAGTTTCTAAATTTCTTATACGAACTGAATTTTCATCTCCTAAAGCAAGTTCTTTTATTTCATTGTATTTTTCTAAATGAAAAAAAGCTTTTTCGTAGTTTTTATTTTCTTTATAGGCATTACTAATTAGCAAATGAATTCGGAATAATTTTGCTTTAGCATCTAGCTTTTCAGCTTCTTCAATTGCTTTTTTGAGAAAAGTGATAGCTTCTTTTGTATTACTTAGTTCTAAGTGCAGACTTCCAATTTCGGAAAGAGTGGTAACAGCAGCCGTATAAAAGTTATTGTCTAGTCGTATTTTGAGAG
The DNA here is from genome assembly GCF_037126295.1 of Bernardetia sp. Wsw4-3y2. Classification (NCBI taxonomy): domain Bacteria; kingdom Pseudomonadati; phylum Bacteroidota; class Cytophagia; order Cytophagales; family Bernardetiaceae; genus Bernardetia; species Bernardetia sp. Wsw4-3y2. Next base: position 3,787,874 of record NZ_CP147017.1, read on the forward strand.
CTTCTCCATAGTAATTAAATGCTTTTTTATAGTCTTTTTTAGCAGCATAGATTTTTCCTAAATCATTATAATCTCTAGAAATACTACTTTGATTGTTTTCTTCTATATGCAATTCTAATGCTTTATGAGCCTTTTCTAAAGCTAATTCATACTCTCCTTTAAGGTAGTGTACATTGGCAAGTCCATTTATAATTCTTCCTTTTCCATTATTTTCCTCTATTTTTTCGAAAGCTATATAAGCACGATTATAATACTTTTCAGCTTGTTCATAATCTTTCAAATCAATAAAAAAACCTCCTAAAAGATACGCACTAAAACCAACTGTTCTATCCATTTCGAATTTTTGGGCTAATAAAAACCCTTCTCTAGTAAGTTTTAAGCCCTCATCGTAGTTTCCTATATTCCAATAAGTACTGCCCAAACGCATATAAAGGTCAGCTAAATAGTTACTTTGAATAGTTTCTAAATAATGTTTTGCTTTGGTTAAATATTCTATTGCTTTTTTGCTATCTCCAATAGAACTTTGAAGAAAACCTATACTTGAATATCCGATACCTTTTACTTGATAATTCTCTTTCTCATCCTGTACTTTTTCTATATTTTCTTCAATTAGTTTACCAGCTTCAAAAGATTCATCTATCTTTCCTCTAAAAAATAATTCTTCTACAAAACTAACAGCCAATTTAACAATTTGCTCAGGTTCTTTAGTAGTCGCTAATTCAATATATAGTTGGTCTATTTTTTTCATTTGCTAAATTTATAATCGTGAATTTATAGGTGTACGAGTTGGAATAAATTCTGAATATGATTTTAACTGTTTTTTATGATTTTTTTTGAAATTATTTTTTTAAGTATAACTACCTAAATTTACGTAATTTTGATTCTTAAACAACTTTTTTTAGCATAAAAAGAATAAGAAAACGATGAGTTTACCCAAAATTACGATAATTACGCCTTCTTTTAATCAAGGAAGTTTTATAGAAGAAACAATAAATTCTATCTTATCACAAAATTATCCGAATTTAGAATACATTATTATAGATGGAAAAAGTACAGATAATACTGTAGAAATTATAAAAAAACATGAAAAATATATTACTTACTGGGAATCAGAAAAAGATAAAGGACAAAGTGAAGCGATAAATAAAGGAATGCGAAGAGCAACAGGAGATATTCTGACTTGGATTTGTAGTGATGATTTATTGTTAGAAAATTCTTTAGAAACAGCAGCCAATCATTTTTTAGAAAATCCAACTGTTTCACTTATTCATGGAAAAACAAAAACATTTGGAGAAGGATATGATGACAAAATAACAGCAGGGTTTCATTCCGATTTGGACATCGATTATTTTACCCACATGGCTTTTCCTCAGCCATCCAGTTTTTTTAAACGAGAGATATTTGAAAACCAAAGTTACATTGTAGATAATCAAGGTATAGCTCAAAAGAATTTGGTAGATGAATCTTTACATTATTGTATGGATTATGACTTATTATTACGAACAGCATTAAATTATGAAATTCTGAAAGTAGATGAGCTTTTTTCTGCTTATCGCTTGCACCCAGCCAGCAAAACGGTTAGTGATTGGAGTAAATTTGAAGTAGAAAAAGACAGTGTTTTTTTGAGATTACTCAATACACTCAATACAAAAAAAGAAGCTAGAGAAGGAATAGAGTTTTTAAAAGAATTAGGCATTGAATCTAAAGAAAATTCAGAATCAAATGGAATCTATAATTTTGCTAATCAGATAGTTAGTAAAATAAATTTAGACAGAATAATTCAGATGTTTTTATATAGAAAAATTCCTGTTTTGTTTGAAGCTAAAGAGTATGAAACTGTTGTTTTGTATTGTGATGCTTTGCAGAAAAAATATCCTAATTTCTATAAATCTATGAATTTGGATTCTATGTATCAGACAAGTAAATATAATTCATTGTCTTCGTTTGGGAAGTTGGGTTGGAAATTTAAGAAACTACTATGATTTTACTCACTCCAATAATAAAAATTATGTTCTGTGTCTAACTCAAAACCAGTTTTAGGATAAAGTTGATTTCCTTCTATATTATTTTTGTCAGTTTCTAACATCAAACCTGCTGACTCTGTCTGAACAGCTATTTTTTTTGCTTCCTCAATTAATAAAATAGAAATTCCTCTTCCTCTAAAGTTTATATCTACAAACAAATCATTTAAAAGCCAAAAACGTTTTAAACGAGTAGAAGAAAAAATAGGAAAGAGCTGTACAAAACCAACAAGTTTTTCAGAGTTATTTTCAGAAAATTGAGCAACAAAAATTTCCGATTCATTATTTTGGATTCTTTTTCTCAAAAATTCCTTTGATGCTTCTAAGTCAGATTCTTTTTTATAGAAGACTCGGTAGGCATCAAAAAGTAGATTTAGGTTTTCTAAATCATTGAGAGTAGCTTTTTTTATAGTAATCATAGTTTTTTAAATTGTAGAGTTTGATTTTAGTTTACTATTTTGATTATCAAGTTTTTATATTGATTTGATTTTGCAAAAGGTCTAGTATTTCTTTGTTAGAGCAGAGTATCCTTTGTAAAGAAATAAATCCTTTTTGTTTAAATTGTTTACATTTTCTTCTAATAAATCGGACTATTTTTTGAACTTCAATCGCCAAAAATGCAAATTTTAAAAGTTTATTTTCAAATTCTTCTTTATTTTTTGTTCTAGGTTCACTAATTTTTAATACGTGTTTGAGTGTTTTGAAAAACTGTTCTATATAGGTTCTATTGAACCAATGTCTTCGTAATGTTTTTGCAAAAACGGTCAAATTTGGGGTATATATAACACTTACTTTTTTTGAGCCATTTAACCTAAAAAATAATAAAACAACTTCTCTTTTTTGGCATTGATAGAACGCTTTTAGACGTAAAGTAAAAGGTGTTTTTTCTTCTTCCTTGAGATGTCTTTGCGCTTCTTGATGTTTTTTTTCTTGTTCTAAAAAAACACGATCTATATATTCTTTTGAGTTTGTTTTTTTATTATTTACTATAATAATATGATTTTTTTTAGGTACACTAATATAAATCAAACTTGTTGATTGGTTGGTACATTCTTCACTCAATGAAACATCACTATAGCCACTATCACAACTAAAATGAATAGAAGGTAATACACTATTTTCTTTAGCTAATTTTTCTTGTAACTTTCCCCAACGATTCACTAATTTTTTAGCTATTTGAATAGGTTCTTTTTTATCAGCTTTTTCTTTTTTTCTAACAAAATCAAAAAATAAAGGATAAAAAACATCTTCAATATATAATCCAAAACAAACCACTTTAAAGCCTAGAGTAGTAGCACGATACTGTCCACTAAAGAAACTTCCAAAATAATCATTTTCTCTACCTAACTCAGAGAGCCATTGACGAAAAATACTGTCATCTAAAACTGCCGTAACTCTTTTTTTTGACCAAATACTACTATCTTTTGAAGCCATTTCTTTCAATAAATGAACCACTTGAGTTTTAAATACATATTCATAAAGTACACGTATTTTGTTGATTGTCAGTTTTTTATACAACTTTTTGTAATTGATGGATACTTGACTACTTGTGATACCAAATTTGACTAAAATACTTTTCAAGGTAGGCAAACCTAGTAATTGACCTAGAAAAAATACAGTTTGCATTTTTTCAAAAAGTAATGTATCAGATTCATCTACATTAGAAATATCTAATTCTGAAAAAGAGTTCTGAAAAAGAGTAGAAGTAGCTGAAAATTCCTGTTCAAAATATTTTTTTGTCAAAGAAACTATTTTTGTGGCTATTTTTTTTTATCATTGTAGTGTATTTTACAAAATCTAATTATTTATTTTGTGGTAAAAACAAATATAGGACTTTTGCAAAATATAATTGCCGTACAGAGTTGATATTCAGCAAAATACGGCAATTTTAAACTCTACAATTTAAATCAAATTAGATTCTAATCTTTTTTGCTCTAAATTTTTCTGAATGATAAGTTTTTTTGTGTCCAAATCAAAACAGATTAACTTGCCAAAACCTTGATTTTTGAAATCATAAAATACTGCTCCATTATCAAGACAAATTAAAGGAGAATTATTTTGAATAGAATAATGAATGTCAATGAGTGGTGTGGGTTGGTGTCCGAATATGATAGTTTTAGACTTTGCTACTTCTTTATCATAAAATACATCACGCATCCAGAGCATAGAATCAAAATCTTGAAAAGGCTTTTCTGCATTAAAATCAAAACCTGCATGAACCAAAAAATAATCTTCTAGCTCAAAATAATAAAATAAATTTTTGAGAAAAGTATGATAGTTGCCTTCTATATTTCCATTTTCATTCAATAAGTTTTCTAGTTTATAGGCTTTATGAAAAAGAAGAGGGTTTTCAGGATATTCTTCTATACTTTCTAAAAGTGTTTGTTCGTGGTTTCCTCTAAGCGCAAAAACTTGATAGTTCTCAGATTGAAGGCGCAAAATTTCATCAATCACTCCCTTACTGTCAATTCCTTTATCGATATAATCTCCCAAGAAAAACAACAAATCATCCTTTGTAAGATTGATTTTTTGAAGTAAAGCTCTAAAAGTAAGAGAACAACCATGAATATCTGGAATGACTAATCTTCTTCCTTTAGTTTGATTTGTATTGTTGAATATTTTTATTGGGAATAGTGGCATATTTTGAATGTAGTTCTAATAATTAGCTCCAATTTTACAATTAGGAAGTTGTTCTTTTAGATATTCAACTTCCTCTTTAGAAAGATGACAACCATAACAGTAAAATTCTTCTAGCCATTTCATTTTACTAACTGTTTCTATATCAGAAAAATTAGTATTATCTGTTAAATCAAGAGTTTTAAGGCTTTTTAGTTCTAAAATTTCTGTTGGAAGTTCTCTAATATAATTCAAAGTTAATGATAGAGTTTCTAAGTTTTTTAAATTTTCAATTTCTTTTGGAATTTCTCTAATAGCTAGACATTCAACTCCTGCTAAACAACAATCTTGTCCAATAACAGACAGATAAGTGAGCCAAGTTTTTTCAAAAACTTCAATAGGAATCTCTTTTATTCCTGTCAAACTGAGCGAGTCAGATTTTTCTTCCTCGTTTTTTACTTGATTTATGTCTGTCAAACTCACTTCAGATTGACTTTCTTGTGACTTTTCAGTGCAAGAAACAAATAGAAAAAGTATACAAAATGCTAGAATTTGGTTTTTCATGTTTTGGTTTTAATATGAAAACAATTTTATAAACCCTCGTTGACGATTTCATTTGAGTCTCAACGACGGTTTATTTTGTTCTATTTTTCAACCGTCAACGAGGTTTCACCGTCTTTGAGGGAAAAAAGTTGAATAAAAACAAAAATACGATTTATCCGACCAAAAAATCGAACAAACCGTATTTCCTAAACTGCTTGTACCTCTGCCTTTGTCGGTATCTCACCAACGACAAAAAACAATGACTTATTTAGAAATTAAGTTTCAAGCCCACCAAGAAATTACGTCCAGCTTGTGGATAGAAATAATTCTGACGAGTAGTTTCTCCTCCTGCAATGTACCCAAACGTATAGCCATTGCTTTCGTATTCTTCACTCAAAATATTATTTACAAGTAAATTCAATTCTATATTTTTGAAGAATTTATAAGAAAAATTATAAACCAGTTGTAAATCATTTACAAAATAAGCATCTAGTTTTCTTGTGTCTGTACTTGTGTTATCCAAAAATTGCTCACCTACATATTTTGACAGAAGGTTGATAGAAAAACCAGTAGAAGGACGGAAAGACAATGTATTTGCAGCAATAACTGAAGGCGAAAAAGCAATATCTGTTTCTCCATACTTGTTTTCTTGCTGTCCTCCATTATCATAATCATCTAAATATTCTGTAAAATCCTTGATTTTATTTTGACTAAAAGTAGCATTTGCAGACCAAGAAAATTTTTGACTAAACTGATAATCTGCCACAATTTCCACTCCTGTACGATAACTCTTATCTACATTTTGACGAGTATAAGAACCGACATCATTTACTTGACCAGTTAAGATCAGTTGGTCAGTATAGTTCATCAAATAATAATTAGCTGACAAAGAAAGTTTCTCAAAACGACCATTCCAACCAATTTCTATATTATCCAAACGCTCAGCTTTCGGACGAGTAGCAGGCGTAGATTCTGTAAAATCATCACGATTTGGCTCACGATTAGCCCTTGCCCAAGAACCATAAAAACGATGATTGTCTAGTTTGTAAGTCAAGCCAAACTTTGGATTGAAAAACGAAAGATTAGCATTTTGTTCTACATTACTCAAATCATTATCAAAACCTAAAAAGTCGTAATCAATAGTTCTGATCTGAAGGTCAGCAAAAACAAAAAGATTTTCTACTGCTTGATAATTTATTTTTCCGAATAAATTAAAGTCTTTTTTAGTAGCATCATTTTCATAATATCTATCTCTAATACTGCTATTTGAAGCATATTTTGCCCAAATAATTTCTCCAAAATGCCCACCTTCATATACATTATATCCACCTCCAACAATGGCAGTCAAGACAGATTCGTTGCCCTTTGTAGCACTACTTTCATAGTTTAGATTGAAAACAGTTCCATAAAAATCGTTATCTAACCAACGACGACGAATCAAATCCGTAGTATTTATTGTAACAGAATCATTAATTACAATCTCTTCTAAACCATAATCAGAAAAATCTTCATTGGACTTGAATTGTTCATAATATCCTTTTCCTTTAGTGTAGTGAAGTGCTACATTTGCCGTCAAATTTTTATTAATTTTTTGGTCAAAAATAAATTGATAATGATCTTGTCCATAATTATCCGTTTCGTTATCATAACCAGCCAATTCATTGTAAGTACGATTTCCTTCTTCTAAAATTTCTTGAGGAACGCCATTCCATGCTTGAAAAGTTTGTTCTCTTCCTCCAAAAATATTGAGTTTAATACTTGTTCCAACTTTATTTTGATAGACACCAGAAACAAAAAATGATTTCAAATCTGAAAATGCTTTATCGATAAATCCATCAGAAGTAATTTTTGAAAGACGACCCGAAAATTTGATTCTGTCTTTTAAAAGTCCTGTGTGAAACTGAACATTATGACGAAAAGTATTAAAAGAACCGAAAGAATTACTAATTTCTGCTCCTGCTTCGTCTTGTGGTTCTTGTGTTGCAATATTTACAGATGCACCAAAAGCACCTGCGCCATTTACAGAAGTTCCGACACCTCTTTGAATCTGAACTGAACTAGCAGAACTAGCAAAATCAGGCATATTTACCCAAAAAGTTCCTTGTGATTCTGCATCATTCAAAGGAATTCCGTTTACAGTTACGTTCGTACGAGTGGCATCACTTCCACGAACTCGCATTCCTGTATACCCCACACCTGCACCAGCATCAGACGTACTGACAACCGAAGGTGTATATTGTAATAAAATTGGCAAGTCTTGTCCTAAATTACGTTTTTCTAATTGTTCTTCATTAAGTTCTGTAAGTGTTACAGGGTATTCTCTGTAGGATTTAATGATGATTTGGGAAAGTGTGTTTCCATCTAGTAAGACAATATCAAACACTGTATTTGCATTGAGGTCAATTGTTTTTTCTATGGTTTGATAACCGATATAAGAAACTTTTAATGTGTATTCTCCTATTTCAGAAGACAGGTTTGTAAGAATAAACTCTCCATTCAGATTGGTAATTGTTCCTTTGCTGAAACTTCCATTATTGAAATTTAATAATACAGTTGCACCAATAAGATTTTCTCCTTTTGTATCTTTTACAGTTCCTGTAATAGAATATGTATCTGTATTTTTAGCAGATTGACCAAAAGAAAAATTAGAAAGTGATAAAGAAATGAGAAGAGAAAAAATCAAATATAGATTTTTCATAATTTCCGTTTTGTTTTAGTGTTTTTTGGTAGAAAAATTAAAACGGAAAGGAGATAGGAGAATAAACCCTAAGGGACTTCAAAGACCCTTAGGGTTTCGAAGACCAAAATATAAAATGGAGGAGCGAATCCCTACGCTTGCATTACCAAGTTCAGGTTCATCTACAAAATTTTGTATAGGGTATAATCTCAGCTTCTAATTTTTATTTTGGAAAAATTGTTAGCACCCCTTTCGCAGCGCAAAGGTAAGCGATTTTTTTTTAGTATTGCAAATAAAATACTTGTAGAGTCTCTTGTATGTTATTTTATAATGGGTTAGCTTATAGAAAATATTTTATTTTTCCATCAAAAATTTGTAGTTTAGTAGTATGTAATTTTTTTATAGCATTTTTCCAATACTAGTCAAACAAAATACGCTGTTAGTTTGTCTAACAAAATAAAAAATTGCCTACTCACACTATACAGTTTTAATTATTAAAAAATGTCTTTTCCTCTCATAAAAGTTTGTGGAATGCGTGATGCTCAAAATATTGAGCAAATAGCTTCTCTTTGTCCTGATTTTTTAGGATTCATTTTTTATCCTCGTTCGAAGCGTTACGTACGTCAATCAGATTTGAGTACAGAACAAGTAGATAAATTACTTCCAAAAAATTTACCTACTTCTATCAAACGAGTAGGTGTTTTTGTTGAGTCTCCTGATGCTGAAGTTGAAAGAATTGCTCAGAATTGGAAATTAGATTTTGTACAACTCCATGGAAATGAATCTCCTGCTTTTTGTCAAAAATTAAAAGAAAAAGGATTCAAAATTATTAAAGTTTTTTCAGTAGGAAAAGAAGGAATTTCGCTGGCTTATATGAGTCTGTATGAAGAATTTGTAGATTATTTTTTATTTGATACTCAAACGCCAAATTATGGTGGAAGTGGACATAAATTTGACTGGGATGCGCTCAAAATGTATGACTTAGAAACTCCTTTTATGCTTAGTGGTGGAATTTCTCTACAAGATGTCGAAAAACTAAAAGGATATATTCATCATAAATGTATTGGTTTTGATGTAAATAGTAAGTTCGAAACTGCTCCTGCTCAAAAGAATGCTGCTTTATTGGAAGAGTTTATAACCTCAATGAGAAAGTAGATTTTACAGAACAAATTTTAATTAATGTTTTTTAATAAATAAATAAGAAATACTTGGGTGATATTTTTTTGATTTGGGTATAAATAGATAATCAATGTGTTCTAATTATTTATTTAAATTTCAAACCAACTATGAAAAAGTATTTTTTAACCCTTATCGCTTTATTTTTTGTAACTTTTTTGGCTAATGCTCAAAGTACAGAAGCAGCCTCATCTAAAAAAGTAATTGCTGTTGTATTTCATGCTGATTGGTGTCCGTATTGTGTCAAGCTTTCTGATAAAATAGAAAGTATAAAAGGTGATGTAGATTTGTCAAATGTAGAATTTATTGAATTTGATTTTACAGACAAAGAAACTAAAAAAGCTACTGAAGCTTTTGCAGTTGAAAAAGAAGTAAAATCTGTATTAGAAAAAAATAAAGGCACAGGCTTTTTAGTATTAATTGATGCTGAAACAAAAGAAGAATTAGTTAAAATTAGTGGAAAAGATAGCGAAGAAGAAATAAAAGCTTCTTTTGAAAAATATCTAAACTAAAAAAAAATCTATTCTCCTTACTAAAAGAGGCTGTCCGAAAAGTACGGATAGCCTTTTTTTTATGGTTAATTTTTTTTATTTTCGAGGTATATATACTTTTATACTAACGTTATATAGCCTATGGCAAAAGTAGTTTTCAAAAACCAAAGTGGTAAGCAGCCCGAACTTTTTCCTGTCAATATATTTGACAAAATTCCAGCTCACCATCCTGTTCGTTTAGTTGAAAAGGTGGTTGATTCATTGGATATTAGCGATTTGATTTCTCAATACAAAGGTGGAGGTTGTTCAGCTTATCATCCAAGAATGCTCGTTAAAGTGCTATTCTATTCTTATTTATCCAATATTTATTCTTGTCGTAAAATAGCTAAAGCTCTTGGGGAGAATATTCATTTTATGTATTTATCAGGCAATTCTACACCAGATTTTAGAACAATTAATGACTTTAGAGGTAAAATTTTGAAGGCACACATTCATCGTTTATTTGGAGAAGTTGTTAAAATGTTGGTTGAAATGGGTTATGTAAGTCTTGATGTTCAATATATTGATGGAACAAAAATAGAGGCTTGTTCTAATCGTTATACTTTTGTTTGGCGTGGTAGTATTGAAAAAAATAAAGAAAAGTTAGAAACTAAAGTAAATAAAATTTTATCTGATATTGAAAGTAGTATTCAATCAGATAATCAAGAAGAAAATAAAGAAGAAGTATCTACTCCATTAGATTCAGAATTATTAAAAGAAAAACTCGCTCAAATCAATAAAAAACTAAAAGAACCGAGTAAACAACAGGCAAGAGAACTAAAAAAAATGCAAGATGAATATCTTCCTAGATTAAGTAAATATGAAGAGTCTCTGAAAATTTTAGGTTGTAGAAACTCGTATAGTAAAACAGATACGGATGCTACTTTTATGCGGATGAAAGAAGATCACATGAAAAATGGACAACTCAAACCTACTTATAATGCTCAAGTGTCCACAGAAAATCAATTTATTACCCACGTTTCTATTCATCAAACGGCAGGAGATACCACCACTTTATCCTCTCATTTAGAAGGATTTGAAAATCAGTACAATAAACAAAGTAAAGAAGTAGTAGCTGATGCAGGTTATGGAAGTGAAGAAAATTATGAATTACTTGAAAAAAAAGAAATTACTGCCTACGTTAAGTACAATTATTTCCATAAAGAGCAAAAAAGGAAAATGAAAAATAATCCTTTTTTAGTTCAGAATTTATTTTACAACAAAGAATTAGATTTTTATGTCTGTCCGATGGGGCAAAGAATGAAGAAAATAAGAGATGGAAAACGTACTTCAAGTAATGGATACGAATCGCAAGTATCTTATTATCAAGCAAAAAGGTGTCAAGATTGTCCTCTTCGCAATTTATGTCATAAAGCTGAAGGCAATAGAATAATACAAGTGAATCATCGTTTAAACCAACTAAAAGAGAAAGCTAGAAATTTACTAACTAGTGAGAAAGGATTAGAGCAGCGCAGTAAACGCCCTATAGAAGTAGAAGCTGTTTTTGGGCATCTCAAATATAATAATAAGTTTAATCGATTTACTTTTAAGGGATTAGTAAAAGTAGAAATGGAGTTTCTATTGATGGCTCTTGGACATAATTTTAGAAAAATGGTGGCAAAAACTGCCGATAAGCTAAAAAATACTTTCAATTCTAAAAAATCATCTTTTTGCACCTTTTTTTATACTCAAAAAAATCACCAAAAGACAAAATTTGTTTGCATCATCAAAAAAATCAACCAAAAAGAAGAATTACAAAAAATAGCTGCATAAAAAGAGGCTGACCTTTTCGGACAGCCTCTTTTTTTATGCAAATTGAAAAATCTATCTAAAGATTTTATACAATCGAATGGTAGTAGTGTCTTGTGCTTGTTTTTGCCACAAATCATAACTTTCAGAAAAATTCAAACCTAGATACTGACTATGTTCGACGTATAAAAAAGGTTCTGAAAGTGTAGGTTCTTTCCATTCTTTTAAAAGTTGATATTTTTGAGCATACTGATTTCTGATTGAATATTTGATTTTTTTATCTTTCATTATGCTTTCTGCTTCCAAACAATTATTAGCCAAAACACAATAATCATCTGTCAAGATATAAAAAATAGAATCTATACTATTTAATATATTTTTATTGTTAATGGTAGAATCTGTATCAAAATCTTGAGGTAAGATAAAATAATTAATCTTCGCTTTCTCTAAAAATGGGATAGGTTGCAGTGTTCCTTTTAAGTAGATTTTTTCTGTTTTATCTAACTCATTGGTAACCAAATTTTCTTTTATATACATTGTTGCTTCATTATAAGAAGTTGCAGAATAGGAGTAAATATGAGCCATTACGAGCCAACAGTTATAAAATATCCCTAAAAAAAGGAACCATTTACCAGATTTATTGAGAAGTTCGCCAAACAAAAATGCCCAAGCAGAAAGAGCATAAGCAAGCAGCAAAACCAAAATCCAGATACGAGGAGCTTTTTCTAAAAATAGTGTTGGAAGGGCAATAGAAGCCAAAAATAAAAGCCAAAAAATAATTTTTTGATTGATTAATTCTTTCCAATCAAAGGAAAGAGCATTGGTGTTTTCTTTGGTTATGCTTTCTTTTCGTTTCAAAAATTTCTTGATGACAGAAAAAATAACCATTCCTATTCCTATCCAAATTAAAGGATTTTCAAAAAAGAAAGTATATTTGAAATAGTAAAGTAAATCAAATTCTACCCAAGATTCGCCTGTAACTTCTCGTTGGTGTGCTTCAAAAATTAAGTAATATAAGTTTCCTAGATAAGCTGTCCATTTTCCTAAAAGAAGTTGTCCAATTAAAGTCCAAAAACCTACAAAAAGAATATTTATTACGCCAAAAACAATTATTTTTTTTATGAAATTAAGAATAGAGTTTTGATAGAATAAATAACCAAAAATGAAAGGCAGAATCAAAATAGACTTGTAATTAAAACCGAAAGCAATAGCAAAATAAATACTCAAATGAATTAGTTTTTTGTAGTTCTGATTAGTTACTTCTTTAAAGATAAGTTTTTGAAGTTGATTCAAAGTGAGAACCAAAAAAAATAAACTTCCATTATCGATTGTCAAACAACGACCAGAGTAAACCAATAAAGGCGAACTTCCTACAAAAATAGCTAAGAAAAATGCAGCCGTAGCTGAAAATTTCCAGTCTTTTTTTAGTATCAAACACAAAAACAGAATCGCACTAATTTGTAAAATTGCTTCTCCATAAACTATAAAAATAAAAGAAGTTGAGTTGTTTTGAAATACAAAGTAAAAGAATGCGTCAAAAATGTGTAAAAAGGGTGCTGCGTGATGAAAGAGCATCGAAAAATCACCTTCTACTAGTTGTTTTGCAGCTAAAAAATTAGTTACAGCATCATAATCATGTAAGCCTAATTCTGACAACCGAAAAAAACGAAGCAAGAATAGAAAAATAAAGGCAGCAATGAGCCAAAAATGAGTTTTGTAATTATTCATCAAAATAAAAAATGTATATCAAAAAAGCATATTCCTTTGATAGAATATGCTTTTTAAATTTTACTAAAATAGTCTCTAATTCAATAAGCTAAAAAATTATAACTTATTTTATGCTTTATTTTCCTGTAAGAGCCGAAAATACAGCATTTAAGTTTTCACTTCCTCTCAATTTCTCTAAATTATCATTCGGCATATCAGCACGAAAAAGGTCTCCAATTTTATTACCTACAAGAGAGTTTAGGTCTGTTCCTGCATATTGTTTGGCTACTTCTTCTGCTTTTTTGCGAGTGATAGTACCTTCTTGCATATATTTTTCCATCATTTTTGCATCTTCAGGATTCATAGATGCTTTTTGAGGAACAACTTTAATACTTACTTCTGTTACATCAGTGTGGATGAAAGCACGCATTGCCATAGAAACCATACTTGCTTTTACAATATCTTGAATCTGAGCATCATCAGCACTGGCAGGAACTGCAGGAGAAATACGAATTTGTGTATCCGACATTTTCTCGTAAGTATTATTGTCTGTACTATAGTCTCCTAAATCCATAATCATTTCATCAAGATTAGCAAATTTTGTTGGAGATTCTTGGTCAGTGTTTACTGTTTCATCAGTAGTAGTTTCTTCGGTATTTTCTTCTGTCGTAGTTTCTGTACTAGCACAAGAAGAAAACATTCCGATAGATAAAAGTAGAGAAAAAACAAGAAAATACGAGTATAAAGAATTTAATTTCATAAAATAGGGAATTTCGTTTGAGGGTAAATTAATTTTTGAAAAGATATGGAATAGAAATTAAATAAACTACTACTTTCAAATTTGCAATTTATTGATAGCTAATAAATTGCAATGATAGTTATAATTTTTAATTAGCTTCGCTGCTTTAACAGGTCTTCATTATTCCTATGTGTTTTATTGCTTGATTCTGAATTAAAAGATTTGGCTTTATAATGATTTATTACTTAGTAGTTTTTTGAGAAAAAACTTAATAACAGCCGAAAATTACGAAAAAAAACAATAACTTTTGTTAAAAAAGAAGAAGATAGTCTGATTATTAATTAATCTATTAAAGTAGTGAAGTAGATAGATTTAGAAAGCATAACCCAAATTCACACCTATACGTGGAAAAAGTCCAGCAATAGGAACAGGTATTTTTTCTTCTACTACATCATCATTTTGATATCGTATATTGATTTTACTTAGGTTATACCAAAAGCCTCCCAAACCACCAAAAACATCAATTGAAAAACGGTCTTTTATCAAAAAATTATAGCCTGTCATAATCCCCAAGCCATAATTATTAAATTTTCCATTGGCACTTCCACTTGTTTCTGCTGTGCCACCATTGACTGAAATATCCAAATTCATACGAGCATAATTAGCATACGAACCTACATAGAATCCCTTTAATGCTTGCTCACTAAAATAATATCTATATTCAGGCATAAATCCCCAACTTGTAAGTTCTAAATCTCCTCCTACTTCCGAACCATTGCTTGTCTCATATTTAAATTTATTAAAACTTAGATTCGAACGACTTACCAACAAACTCAACGAAGAGTGTTCTGTAATAGCTACTTCTAAACCCAGCGTATAACGTCCCAAAATGGGATTAAATGGATTTGTCTTTATGATAGCTTGTTGTGCAAAGCTCATTTCAAAAAATGAAAAGCAAAGCAGAGTTAGAAAAAATAGTTTTTTCATATTATTTGTTTTAGAATGTAATTATCCAATTACAATGTTAGTTTTGATAAGTTTTATCGCAATAGCTAGAAGAATAATGCCAAAAACTTTTCGCAAAACTGCTTTTCCTGTTGCCCCTAACTTTTTATCAATCCATTTAGAGCCACGTAAAACAACATAAATAACAATCAGATTAATCATAATACTAATCAAAACACTTGCTTGTGAGTATTCGGCACGTAGTGAAATTAATGTTGTCATTGTTCCTGCACCTGCAATAAGTGGAAAAGCCAATGGAACAACAGTAGAATGACTTACTTCTGGGTCAGTTTTAAAAAAATCAACTCCTAATACCATTTCCAAACCAATTAGAAACATGATTAGACCACCTGCAATAGCAAAAGATGCCACATCAAGACCAAAAAGTTGTAAAATTTCTTGTCCAACAAACAAAAAAGCAACCATCAAAATACCTGAAACCACTGTTGCTTGTAAGGCTCTTAGTTCTCCACCGTTTTTCTGACGTAAATCAATAATAATAGGAATTGAACCTAAAATATCGATGACTGAAAATAAAATAAGAGATACAGAAGCAATGTCTTTAAAATTGAATTCCATATTTTTGGGAAATGAAAATTGAGAAATAAATAAGTAGTAGTAGTGATAAAGAAGAACAAAATTTAGTTAATTCATAACTGACAAGTTATAGTTCTACAGTAGGTCTTCTCCAAATTCTTTATCGTTGTTTTCTGTTATTGCAAGCTCTGAAACACCACCAGAAGCAATAAATTTCATTAAGTCAGCCGAATTATCATAATCAATAGGAGTAATGTTTTTAGCAGCTACCAAATACAAATTACCTGAAATATTATAAGAGTGAGGAAAATAAACACCAATTAAATCATTGATTTTGAGTAGTGATAAATCTTCTGCTGTAATAAAACCAAGTCTATAAATTTCATTTTCAGCATTGAGCTTTACTAATACTGATTTACTAAATTTTTTCTCTTCTCCTACAAAGGCAGCCATCAAATCTTTAATAGAAGTATAAATAAGTCCAACCATAGGAAGGCGCAAAAGTATTCTTTCGAACCACTCAAAAAATGATTTTGCTATAAAAAGAGAGGTCAGGTAACCAATAAAAGTAAGAGTTACTAAAATAACTATAATACCCACTCCCCAAGTACTAAAAGTGAGTAGAGAATCTACCCACTCTAAAAAAGAAATTACGACATATATTGTTCCTGCTAGAGGAACTGTAATAAGCAGACCACGAAAAAAATAGGTAGCAATTGTTGAAAAAGTAACCTTCATAGTTTTTTGATGGTTTATGTTTTTTTAGTTTTAAAATCTTACAAAGGTCGATATTTTTAACCATAAAACCTTAATAAATTTAGGGTTTATAGCTTAGAATTTAGAATAAACAGCCAAGCCAAAACCTAGAAGTAAAATAAATTTAGATTTTGGAGGTCAGAAGTTTTATATTTGTAGTAAATAAATTTAGAAGCTAGACCTCTCAAATCAGCGAAGGTAATTCAGATTTTAGAATTAACTATGCTTATTTTTAGTTTTAGCTTTTAAATTAGTACACTGTTTCAAAAGTTTTACAATGTTTTTTTTGTGTTCAACTCCCTAGAGTTGAACGAAATGCTTCCTCAGAAGCGTGATTCAAGCAAATAAATCACGCTTCTGAGGAAGCGAAACATTCAGTTCTGAGGAACTGAATGCACAACAAAAGGCAATAAAACTTTTGAAACAGTGTGTTAGTACCGTATAATAAAAATTATTTGCATTTCCTTGCATGTGTAAAACAGGGTTAAAACCCTGTTCAATTTATAATTCTGCCATTATCGGTCGCTACCGACGATAGTAAAATATAAATAAACTTTTGTTACACGGTATTAGTATCAAGAAATTTTGCATTTGTATTATTTCTGAATTCTAAATTCTAAACTCTAAATTGGTTCATGCTTACAGCCATTTCTCCCATTGATGGACGTTACCAACGTCATACAAAATCGTTACAAAATTATTTTTCAGAATATGCGCTTATCAAAGCTCGTGTACAAGTAGAAATTGAATATTTTATTGCGCTTTGTAAAGTTCCTAAAACAGAATTATCACAACTTCCAGAGCTTTCCGAAACACAGCTTATTTACCTAAGAAAAATCTATACCGAATTTTCTTTAGAGAATGCTCAAAAAATAAAAGAAACTGAAAAAGTTACTAATCATGATGTAAAGGCAGTTGAGTATTTTGTAAAAGAAGAGTTAGAAAAGCTAGATTTAGGAATTTATAATGAATTTGTGCATTTTGGTCTAACCTCACAAGATATAAACAATACAGCCAATCCCATTTTACTAAAAGAAGCTGAAGAAAAAGTTCTTTTTGAAGAGATAAATACGAGTATAGAATTATTAAATTCTATTTCAGCAGAATGGAAATCAATTCCGTTGTTGGCTCATACACACGGACAGCCTGCATCGCCTACTCATTTGGGAAAAGAAATAAAGGTTTTTGCTTATCGTTTGGAAAAACAGTTTGAAAGCCTCAA
This sequence comes from Bernardetia sp. Wsw4-3y2, assembly GCF_037126295.1. NCBI lineage: Bacteria > Pseudomonadati > Bacteroidota > Cytophagia > Cytophagales > Bernardetiaceae > Bernardetia > Bernardetia sp. Wsw4-3y2. The sequence goes on from NZ_CP147017.1 coordinate 3,805,152, forward strand.
AACACTTCCTCATACAGGTAAATTTGGAGGAGCGACTGGAAATTTTAATGCCCACAAAGTAGCTTATCCAAAAACAGATTGGAGAAGTTTTGGAAAGAATTTTTTAGCTGTGCATTTGGGTTTGGAACGCCAAGAATGGACTACACAAATTGATAATTATGATTTTTTGGCTGCACGACTAGATGCTTATAAGCGAATCAATACTATTTTGATAGATTTTAGTAGAGATATTTGGGCGTATGTTTCGATGGGATATTTCAAGCAAAAAATAAATCCGAATGAGGTGGGTTCTTCGGCAATGCCTCATAAAGTAAATCCAATAGATTTTGAAAATGCAGAGGGAAATTTAGGAATTTCGACAGCTCTTTTCGAACATTTATCTACCAAACTTCCTATTTCTAGGTTACAGCGTGATTTGACAGACTCAACCGTTTTGAGAAACTTGGGTGTTCCGTTTGGGCATTTTCTGATTGCTCTCAAGTCTCTTCAAAAAGGTATTTCTAAATTAGAGATAAATGAAGCCAAAATAAAAGCTGATTTAGAAAACAATTGGGCTGTTGTGGCAGAAGCTATACAGACAGTTTTGAGAAGAGAAAGTTATCCAAAGCCTTATGAAGCCTTAAAAGCACTCACACGCACAGGAAAAACAATGAATGAGGAAACAATTCATGAGTTTATAAAGACTTTAAATGTTTCTGATGCTATAAAAAATGAACTTTTAGAGATTACACCTTTTAATTTTACGGGTTATAACTAACTCCAATTTCATAAGTAATTGGGCAGAATTACATATAACAAAACCCACGATTTTAATCGTGGGAAAAAAAGCAGAAAACACCCTCTAACTATCCCATAACTAAAGTTATGGGTTTCATTCTAAAAAAGATGCTTAATAAATAAGCTGTAAATAATTTAGCTCAATTTCATATCACCAACTTATTTATCTAGTCTGAAATACGTAATCTATAACTAGAATTTTGCAGAAGAGAAAAAGTGCTATTTTGAGCGATAGAAGGCTATAGGGTCGTCTAAGTCTTTAAAAATTGTTCTTTGACAGGTGAAAAAATATTTTTAATTGCTAATTTGCTGATTATCAATGGTTTATGTGTGTCGTCGTACTCTAGGGGTTTTCTTACTACTGGACTGCGACGACAAACTTGGTATTTTTTTAAAATAAAAATTAGGTTTCTATTGCAGAAATCAACTTTTTTTCTGAAATTGTAACGTGAAATTAATCGAACCCAAGTGGGATTGAAACTTTCCAATGCTTTTGGGGCATTGTCTGTCCCTTTTGGAAATTAATCGAACCCAAGTGGGATTGAAACTAAATTCCTAAATCTTTTTGCCTTTTTATTTCTTTTTGAAATTAATCGAACCCAAGTGGGATTGAAACTCGCTTTCGAAGGGAATGGTTTAGCTTGCATTCCTAGAAATTAATCGAACCCAAGTGGGATTGAAACGTCCCATCACATGCTCAATAATGCCATTTAGAAATGGGAAATTAATCGAACCCAAGTGGGATTGAAACAGGGAAGAAAACAAATTTGTAGGTATAGATGGTCCTAGAAATTAATCGAACCCAAGTGGGATTGAAACGAATAAGACGTATTGTAAGTATTCGTTGTGCCGTGGGAAATTAATCGAACCCAAGTGGGATTGAAACGATGATGTGATTGTTTAGTTTATAAAAAAAAACGCCCGAAATTAATCGAACCCAAGTGGGATTGAAACAAATTTATCCCTGTTTTGTCGTAACAGAGCTTTAAGAAATTAATCGAACCCAAGTGGGATTGAAACAACATTTGTTAGGCAATTTAAGGGAAGTCTTGAGGAGAAATTAATCGAACCCAAGTGGGATTGAAACAACGCTGCTTTACTAGCATTTGCCACGTCCTCAAACCGAAATTAATCGAACCCAAGTGGGATTGAAACGAAAGTTAGACAGGAGGTTATGCCTTATGTCGCTTCGAAATTAATCGAACCCAAGTGGGATTGAAACCAAGTTCTATCTGAATTTATAGATGCGAATTACGCTAAAATTAATCGAATCCAAGTGGGATTGAAACTTTGGATTGACACGAGCTTGAATACCTCTACTAATAAATTAATCGAATCCAAGTGGGATTGAAACCATAAATTAAATACTTAAAAAACCATTTCCCACAAGAAATTAATCGAATCCAAGTGGGATTGAAACTAAAAAGCTCTTGTTATGGAGTGGAGTGTAAACATAAATTAATCGAACCCAAGTGGGATTGAAATATTTATCATAGATAGATTTAGAAATAAAAAAGTATAGCCGTAATTTGTAATCGTTCTCTAGCGTTAAAAAGATAAAATAAGTAGTACAATTATCAAAATTTTCGTATCTTTTATATCCGTAATGTGAATTAAATAAACTGCCCTAAAAAAAACAGTAAACATAATGATTATTAATGAGTTATGACTAAAAAAGAGCAGAAAAAAAATTATAAAAGAAAAATATAAAAAGAATAAAAAAGCGATAAACGAGCAATGCAAAATCATTATACTACTTTGGGAATTCCAGAACTTGCTTCTCAAGAGCAAGCTAAAGTAGCCTTTAAACGCTTGGCAGTCGAATATCATCCAGATAAAAACCCTGATAACCCAATTGCAGAAGAGCTTTTCAAAAGGATTAATGAAGCCTATCAAGTTTTGTCTAATCCAGTTATGAAACAGCAATATGATACAACACTTCGCTTTGCTTATTCATATAGTTATTATGTCAATCATCGTCCCCAAGAAGCTGAGCAAAATTTTCAACGTTATCACACAGAACGCCAAAAAGACCCCAAAAACACCAATCTTTATTCTACTTTAATTTCTATCGGACTTATAGCTTATATGTTTTTGCTAGTCAATTCTATTCATAATTTTATGAGTCGGTTTCATTATTATCAAGCTCTTCAAAGTATCGAAATTAAAGAGTATGATAAAGCAATAGATGAACTTAGTTATTCCATAGGCTATGATAATTCTTTTGCAACAGCTTATTTTTTGCGAGCGAAGTTATATAGTGAGCATTTTCGTTTTCCGAATGGAGCTTTGAAAGATTATACAAAGGCAATTGAAAATGCACTCATTCAGGAAAGTGATTTTTATTTGGAAAGAGGAATTGCTTATGGTCAAATTAATGAAAAAGAGGGTGCAATTACAGATTTTTCTACAGCTCTTGACCTAAGCAAATACGAACAAAAAACAGCTCAAGAAATAGCTGATGAATATTATAATAGTCTCAAAGAATACGAATTAGCTATTGAAATTTATACTACTCTGATAAAACAAGATTCTACAAAACCTGTCTATTATGAGCAGCGAGCTTTGGCTTATGCAAATCTTCAAAATGATAATTTGGCACAAAAAGATTTTGAAACAATAATCCAGAGGAATGATAATCCAAACCAAAAACGAGTTGAAATAATAGCAAAACTAGAAAATGAAGTCAAAAATTATGTTTTAGCTTTAAAAAATAACTTCATTCTAATCAATGAAAATCCAACAGAATCAGATTTTCATTATACTCGTTCTAATTTATTTTTTAAGTTAAATAATCAGGACAAAGGAATGGAAAACTTAAACTTAGCTATTCTTTACAATGATGGTAAAAAAGAATATTATGTGCAACGAGCTAAACTGCTTTTAGACCTTCAACAACCTGATAAAGCCTGTAAAGATTGGAAAAAAGCGAGAGAATTAGGAAACACTATCAAGAATACGACACTAGATTTTTTCTGTTTTGATGAATTAGATGTAAATTAGTTTTACCTTATAAAAATACCATTTGTTTAGGGAGTAAAAAATTATTAGCAAGTGATTTGTATGATTACTATGATAATTACAGGATAATACAATAAAAATAAAATAAATATTAAAAAATTATTATTATTATTTAGCTTCACTGACTTTCAGTTGTATTTATCTTGTGTTTCATTTTAAAACCGATAGCTCGGCGAAGCCAAATCATACAAATCACTCGCTAATTAATTCAAAACTATTCCCATTCAATAGTAGCAGGAGGTTTTGAGCTAATATCATAAACTACTCTGTTTACACCTCTTACATTATTGATAATTTTGTTGGAAATATCAGCTAAAAATTCATAAGGCAAATGACACCAATCGGCTGTCATTCCGTCCAAACTTGTAACGGCACGCAAAGCCACTACATTTTCGTAGGTACGTTCATCTCCCATTACACCAACCGAATTGACAGGCAAAAGAATAGAACCAGCTTGCCAAACCTCATCATACAAACCTGCATCTCTGAGTCCATTGATAAAAATAGCATCTACTTCTTGCAAAATATCTACTCTATCTACTGAAACTGCTCCTAAAATACGAATAGCTAATCCAGGTCCTGGGAAAGGATGGCGTTGTAAGATAAAATTATCGATGCCAAGCTCTGCGCCTACTCTTCTAACTTCATCTTTAAACAAATCACGTAAAGGCTCTACAATTTTGAGATTCATCTTTTCAGGAAGTCCACCCACATTGTGATGCGATTTGATAGTAGCAGAAGGACCTTTTACAGAAACAGATTCGATTACATCTGGATAAATTGTTCCTTGTCCGAGCCATTTTACATCTTGAATTCGTTTTGCTTCTTCATCAAAAACTTCAATAAATGTAAAACCAATTGCTTTACGCTTGTCTTCTGGGTCGGTTTTGTCTTTTAGCTTGTGATAAAAACGTTCTTTTGAATCTACGCCAGTTACATTTAAGCCCATTTTGTGATAGGTTTCCAAAACTTGTTCGAATTCTCCTTTTCTCAAAAGACCATTATCTACAAAAATTCCATATAGATTTTTTCCAATTGCTTTATGTAAAAGAACAGCAGCAACTGTAGAATCTACGCCACCCGAAAGAGCCAAAACAACTTTATCATTACCTAATTTCTCTTTCAAAGATTGAATAGTATCCTCTACAAAAGCAGCAGGAGTCCAGTCTTGCGAACATTTACAAATATTGACTAAGAAATTTTCTACAATTTTTTTGCCGTCTGTCGAATGAGTTACTTCTGGGTGGAATTGCAAACCATACGTAGGTTCGCCTTTAAAATGATAGGCTGCCACAGGAATACTCGCTGTTTTGGCAATCACTTCAATAGAATTTGGAAGAGAATAAATACTATCTCCATGAGACATCCAAATTTGAGAATCGGCTGTGATTCCTTCCAAAAGTGGATTTTCTGTAACAGGAATTAGTTTTGCTCTGCCATATTCACGAGTTTCTGAGCGTTTGACTTCGCCTTCGTGGGTATGAGCTAAAAGTTGTGCGCCATAACAAACAGCTAAAATAGGTAGTTTTTTGCGCCATTCTGAAATTTGTGGTACTCTAGGCGAATCTTCTTGATGCACCGAATACGGACTCCCTGAAAGAATAATTCCTTTAATTTCACCAGATGAAAGGTCAAGTTGAGGGATGTTATTAAAAGGGTGTATTTCACAAAATACGTTGAGTTCACGAACACGACGAGCAATAAGCTGTGTATATTGTGAACCAAAATCTAGGATAATAATTTTTTCTTGCATACGCAAAGGTAAGAAAAGCGTTTTTTTCTGAAAACTTTATTCTTCCTTTTTAATAAAATAGACTTCTGCTATTTTTCCTTCCTTCATTTTATAAATAGCAATAGCTTCTAATGATTGGTCTCCATAAAAACCAGTAACTAATTCTTGGTCAATGATAGTATTTCCTAGCACTTCTCTACTTGTAACTAGGCAATTCAAATTAGGAGATTTTTGAAATAAATCTTGGTAGGTAGTTCTTAAAAACTCTTTTCCTTTTCCTAATAATTGATTTGGAAAGTTATAAATGGCAATATCTTCGTGGTAAGTATCTAAAAAAGCATTTATATCTCTGTTGTTATATGCTTTTAGTTGCTGATCAATACTAGTTACTTCTTTAATTGTAGGTTTTACTTTGTCAAATTGCATATTTTTTGCCCCAAAATTAGAAATATAGAAGCCTTCTATTTTATCATTTGCTTCAAAAAATTCAAGTTCAAAAGCAAAACTATTTATTCCATCAAATTTATTTTTTCCTGTTTCTGTTAATGAAATATCATCTAATCTTGGGTGCGTCATTACTAACTGTCCATCTTTTAGTTTGACTTGATATTGAGTAGCTAATTCTTCGTTATAATAAATTCCTTCATAAGAATTGAGTTGATTAGAGTAGGGCTTCTCTTCTGTATTATCTGGATTTGTCTTAGAAGTATCTTTTTTTGTTTCTTTGAGGTAATCTTTTAAAAATATTTCAGCTAAAGGATAACTCTTTTCTATCGTAGTATAATGTTCATTATTGCTCAGCGTAATGACTGCAAATTCTTTTTTTGGAAACCTCGTCAGTACTGCTCTAAAGCCTGCATCATGTCCTCCATGGCTAAGAACTTTCAGACCTTTATACTCATAACTTAACTGACCTTTAGCATAATACAAATCTTGTTCTGGTGTGTGCGCCCAAATAACAGGACTATTGTCATCAAGATAAGATATTTCATTAAATTTTTTTATTAACTTCGCATTTCCTACTAGAGGGTTATGAAAATTCGAAACCCATTTAGCTAAATCCTCAACTGTTGTAAAAAGACTGGTTGCACCGACTGTAGTATAACTGAGTGTACGCTTATTAAAATTCCCCTCTACTTTTTCATAGGAATAAGCTCTATTTTTTATTAATTTATTATAATCATCATAAAATAGGGTATTGGTCATTTTTAAAGGATTAAAAATATTTTCTTGGCAATACTGTGCAAAACTCTTCCCTGAAACTCGTTCTATTATTACTGCTGCAAGTGTATAACCTGTATTGCTGTACATAAATTGAGTTCCAGTTTCAAAATTGAGTTTCTTCTGTTTACTGACAAGTTTCAAAATCTGATTTTCTGTAATTACATCATCCAGTCTCCAGCCTGCTAAGGTAAGCAAAGCCCATTGGTCTCTTAGTCCACTCGTATGTGCCAAGAGGTGTTTTATTTTGATTATTTTATCATATTGAGGAAGTTCTGGAATATATTTTATTACATCGTCTTCTAAAGAAATTTTACCTTCTTCTTGAAGTAAATAAATAGCAAAGGCAGTAAACTGTTTTGAAACCGAACCAACATTAAAAGAAGTGGTTGTGTTGATTGGAAGATTGTATTCAAGATTGGCTAAACCATATCCCTTCTGAAAAATTGTTTTTCCATCTTGTACAACAGCTACTGCTACACCTGCTGTATTTCCACTATATTCTGAAAAAAGAGAATCTATTTGAGTTTCAAGTTTTGATTCTGTTTGAGCAAATAATTTATTATTACAGATAACGAGAAGAATAAAAAATGATAAATATTTCATAGTTTTTTTAATTTAATTGAAACTAATGGTTTTGAATTATATTTGAATAGTATATTAATTTTCTTTTTCAACTATTTCTTGCCAAGAGTAACTCTTATGTACAATTTTCCAAGTACCTTCATATTTGAGTAGTAGAAAGTAGTCAGTAAAAATTCTCCAGTTTGGAATTACTATTTCGGCTTTCGCTATGGCAGCATCTTTCTCTATATCGACGGAAATAATACGTCCTATTCGACTCGTTTTTTTGCCCTCTTTTATTGCAGAAATATATTTTTCTCCCGAGCGAATCCATAAAGTATCTTCAGCTACTGTATAGAGATTAAAGTCTGGATGGAATGCTCTTCGAAGTCTTTCTGGTTCTCCGTTTCCTGTTCCTTCGATATAATCTATTAAGGTGGCTCTAATTTGCTCTAGCTCACTCTTTTGCACTATTCTATTCTTGTTTTTGAAGTTTTGGTTTATTAGTTTTATCACTTCTTCTGCGATTTTTGTAGCTGAACTTGGGTCTTGCCCTGTTACAAATCTTTCATCAACACTATAAAACTCATCATTTCCTTTATCAGAATAAATAAAAACTCCTTCATTGTTTTTTATAGCTTCATCTATGGCAAAAGGAAAAGTTTTGTAATACTCCTTTTCTTTTTTCTCAAAACTATCTGGATAACCTGTTATTTTTCTTCCTGCATAAAGTGATTTGCCGTTTTTATCTTTTAAATAAGCAATGCCTGCACTTCCATGACATATTGTTGAGATGATTCCATTATTAGTATAGATTTCTTGGGCAATGTTCTGCAGAGTTTTATTTTCTGCCACGCCATACATCGCTGCTCCTCCTCCACTATAAAAAATGGCTACATAGTCCTCAGTCCTAATTTCATTTGGTGTTACCGTGTTTTTGAGTTTATTCATAAAAAAACCATCATACAAATATTTTTCCTGAATACTATCAGATGTGTTGATATAACCTATAGGAATAGCTCCTCCTTCAGGACTAACAAAATCAATCATAAAACCTGCTTTTGTAAATATATCGTAAGGAACGACGATTTCTCCAAAATGATTGGAAGTTTTGATATTTGTATCTCCATAATAATGTTGATTTGAAGTAACAAAGAGAATTTTTTGCTGTGCAAAAGTGCTAGTCAGTTTGAAGCATAGCAAGACGAATAATACAAATTTTACTGTACTCATAATGTCAAAAGTTTAATTTTTAGATTCTTAAATTAGATTTGACACAAGAATAGAAATTAAAAATCAGACATAGGTTTTAGTTTATAAATCTGTAGTACGAGTTTATAAATTAGGACATTTTGATAGGAAGAAAAGGAGAATTATTTTTTATACTTTTTCTTGTAACTAGCTGGTGTGTAGTTAGTTATCTTTTTGAAAGTAGAGAAGAACGTAGATTTTGAATTAAATCCACATTCGTAGCCAATGGCTTCTAGTGTATATGAATCATTTAAGAGTAAAAGCTTTTTTGCAGCCTCAATTCGATGTTCATTTATGTAAAGAGGAAAACTTTTGTTTAGATTATCATTCAGAAATTGTGATAAATAATGAGGCAAGACGTTGATTTTTTCGGCTAAATCAGGGAGCTTGAGGTTTGGATCTCTGAATAGCTCTTCTTCTGCAATTATTCTTTCTATCCTTGTTTTCAGTTGATTTGCTTCTTGCTCATCTATTTTTTTATTCGCATATTTTTCAATAGGTTTTGGAGCAGCTTTTTCTTTGTTACTTTCTAAATTATGTAATTGTTGGTCTTTACTGATTTTATTTTTTACTTCTGTTGAATTAGAGCGTTTTAAAAACCAAAACAGTCCTAAAATATAAAAAACAAAAGAAAAAGATAAAGCTCCTACAATATAAGAGGCATACGAACCAAAAACATAAGCAGTCCAAATACACAACACCCCAAAGAAAATATTTACTTGCCAAATTTGGCTTTCACTAAGTTTTGTGTTTTTTGTAAATAATTTTTTAAGCTCATTTCTCAACTCCCAAGCACTAAGCAAAATATAAACAAACCATTGTAGGTAAATCATTTTGACAAAATAATTCCAAAGCAAACGGTTTTCGGAGTAGGAATAGAAATAATTGAAAATAGAGATGCAAATAAGCCAAAGCAATACGTGAATCCACCAATAAGTTGATTTATTTTTATTTTCTGCTTTTTCTGAATCACTATCACTACTTGCCTTTATATAAAAGTCAAGAAAAACACCAATTAAAAGACAAGCCGAAAGCCCAATCTGTATAAAAATATCAAAAATTTTATCATTAAAGAATAAAAATATGGATTTAGTAATCCGAACACTGATAACAAAAAGAAGACCTCCTAAAAAATAATCAGAATTTTTTTTCTTGGAAAAAAAAACAAAATAAGCTGCTAACAAAAACCCATTGAAAGCTCCTAAAGCACTAAAGAAGAATAAAATTTGTTTTTCTAAGCCCATATTATTTAGATAAATTCAAAAAGTATATTTTCACAGTCATTGCTTACTAGCAAGTGATTACTATTTATTGGGCATCCTAAAGTGCATATTGCGAACCAAAATCTAGGATAATAATTTTTTCTTGCATACGCAAAGGTAAGAAAAGCCTTTTTTTCTAAAAACTTTAATTGAATCAAAAACCTACCAAATGAAAATTAAATCAAAATAAAAAATAAGAATTTCTATTGTATTACACTTTCTAAGGGATTGAAATTAAATACTGTTTTTTAATCAACTAATAATCAGTAGTTTAAATTAGCTTTGCTGCTTTGACAGGTCGTAATTCGTAATTTTTAATTCGTAATTGTACTTAAGCTATCAATCTCTTCTATTCCTAAAACGATTTTTTCAAAAGGATTTTTTATGGCTTCTTTTACTAATTTGTGTCCTTCTGCATTCCAATGTCCGTCTCCTTGTATGAAATATTTTTTATTTACCTGTTCAAAAGAAGTTTCTTTTACCTTTTCTTCAAAAACTGGAAATAAATTGATGAAATGAATGTTATTTTTCTGTGTAAACCTTTCCCATGTTTCTAACTGTCTTTTATGATTATTTATCATAGTAGCCCACGGATAAACAGCAATAGTAAGTTTGATGTTTTTTTCTTTACAGAGTTCTACTAGTTTTTGCATGTGGTTTTCAGCAAGCTTAATTCCTTCTTTTCCCCATTCTTGATAAACAGCATCATTATCTATCCAAGATAGTCTATTGCTTATATACTTTATTTTTTCATCTGCTTCTGGGTCAGCAAAAAACTTATTATAAGTATTAGAAACTAATCTCACCAATAATGAGTGATTTTTATAAATATCCAAAAGAGAGTTGTCATCTTTTTTATTATAACGATAATAGTCTATTGTTCCTGCTTGAGGGACAAATTTTTCATTGCAATTAGGTTCAAAGTCTTTATAATTTATTTCATCTTGAATATCTGAGCCATCTATGAAAACCCATAAATAATCAATCTTAAAGTTTTCTACTTCGGTATAATATTTTATTTTGTTGTAGTAAACAAGAGGAGAATAAGAAATACAGCCAGCGTTCCAAAGTTCTATTTGATTATTGGTTGAAAACTCTTGTCTCATTCGTCCAAAAAAAGTATTTTGATAAATTACTCCTACTCCTTCTGTAAAAGAATCTCCAATAAAGACAACTTGTTTTTTATCCAAATTCTGTTTTGCTTCAAAAACAGAAGAGTCTTTAAAGGCAAAAGAATTTGTGTAAAGAGGATATTTAATATCTCCCCAAACTCCTTCTACTGCCATATTTTGCACTAGACCATGATGAAAACAAGGATGTGGTGTTCTGTAATAACTTGCTTTATAGATTCTTTCTACTTCTTTTTCATTGAAAAAAGCAAAACCAAAAAAATCTATCAGAATTACAAAAAACAGAATAAAACAAATAAATACACTTCCTGCATTTCGTTTCAAAAAATCTTTAGACGTAGGCGCAAAATTTCCTTTCAGCCTTCGTATTACTTCGGGTAACCAAAGCAATGCTGAGAGAATCAAAAATACCTGCATGAAACCTACAAAAACATAAGTACCCCAAAATATGATTTTCCCGTCACCATCTCCAACACTTATGTCAAATCCATATTGTAAGAGCCAAAGAAACACTGCAATAAGTAAAAAGGAAAGACTAGGATTTAATTTTTTAAACATTTTATAGATTTAGTTTTTTCAGTAGAAATTTGTTTTTGTAGTAAAAACTCCTTTCAAAAGTATGTAGTTCTAATAATAAATCCTAATTTTGTAGTTCATACATTTCTACATTACTATTAGCAAATGAATATTCTCGGCATTTCAGCATTTTATCACGATTCGGCAGCAGCACTTCTCCAAGACGGAAAAATAATTGCAGCAGCTCAAGAAGAACGTTTTACACGAATAAAACATGACCCAAATTTTCCTACACAGGCTATAAAATACTGTTTGGAAGAATCTGGACTTACACTTGATAAACTAGATGCAATTGTTTTTTATGACAAACCTCTTCTCAAATTTGAACGCCTTTTAGAAACCTATTATGCTTTTTCTCCAAAAGGCTTACTTTCTTTTTTGACGGCAATTCCTGTTTGGCTAAAAGAAAAAATGTTTTTGAAACGCATGATTTATCAAGAGCTAAAAGAAATAGAAGACTACGACAAAAAAAGTTTTAAACTTCTCTTTCCCGAACATCACTTATCACATGCTGCAAGTGCTTTCTATCCTTCAAATTATGAAGATGCAGCCATTCTTACAATTGACGGTGTAGGAGAATGGGCAACTGTTTCGATTTGTCATGGAAAAGGAAAAGATATTACAATTCTGAAAGAACTACAATTTCCTCATTCTTTAGGTCTTTTGTACTCTGCTTTTACCTATTATACAGGTTTTAAAGTAAATTCAGGAGAATATAAATTGATGGGACTTGCTCCTTATGGAAATCCAGAAGCAGACCAAACCAAAGAATTTGTAAGAAAAATAAAAGAAACTCTTTGTCATATTTATCCCGATGGTTCTATTTGGTTAGACCAATCATATTTCAATTATGCGACAGGATTACGCATGATTCAAGAAAAAAAATGGGAACAGCTTTTTGGTGTGCCCACAAGAAAGTCAGAAACTCCAATCGATCAAGTGCATTGTGATTTGGCTTTGGCTATTCAGCAAGTGACAGAAGAAGTAGTTATTTTGATGGCACATGAAGCAAAACGCCTGACAGGTTCAAAAAATCTTTGTATGGCTGGTGGTGTTGCTCTCAACTGTGTTGCAAATGGAAAACTAGAAAAAGAGAATATTTTTGAGAATATTTTTATTCAGCCAGCAGCAGGTGATGCTGGTGGTGCTTTGGGTGCAGCACAAGCAGCTTATCATATTTATTTCGGACAAGAAAGAGAGATTACTGATACTTTAGACCAAATGCAGGGTAGTTATTTAGGGCCTCAATATTCAGAATTAGATATTCAGAAGATGGGCAAAAAATACAATGCTGTTTCAGAAAAGTATGCTAATTTTGATGATTTAGCTAGAAAAACAGCTTCTCTTTTAGCAGAAGGAAATGTAATTGGTTGGTTTCAAGGAAGAATGGAGTTTGGTCCTAGAGCTTTGGGAGGTAGAAGTATCTTAGGAGATGCACGTAACCCAGAAATGCAGAAAAAATTAAACTTGAAAATTAAATATAGAGAGGGGTTTAGACCTTTTGCACCTTCAGTTTTGGCTGAAAAAGTAGAAGAGTATTTTGAGCAAACAACACCTTCTCCATATATGCTTTTGGTGCAGCCTGTCAAAGAATCTCGTCAAAATAAATTTCCAGATAATTACAATTCATTGCCTTTAATGGAAAAGTTGTATTTTCTCAGAAGTGATTTGCCTTCTATTACCCACATTGATTATTCGGCTCGTATTCAGACTGTTCATAAGGAAACAAACCCAAGATACTGGAAACTCATTAGTGCTTTTGAAGAGCAAACAGGATATGCTTTGGTAGTCAATACAAGTTTTAATGTACGTGGAGAGCCTATCGTTTGTACACCAGAAGATGCTTATAAATGTTTGATGCGTACAGAAATGGATTATTTAGTAATTGGAGATTTTATTTTTGATAAAAAACTTCAACCTGAATGGGCTGAAAAAGATGATTGGCGTACAGAATTTGCATTAGACTAATTATAATTTCTGTAAAATACTCTTTAGAGTGTTTTGTACTGAAAATTTGATTTACACTAAAAATAAACTCATTAAAAAATAGAAAGAATATGGATTTTTTAAAAGATTTATGGGCATTTATGATGCAACGTAAAAAGTTTTGGCTTGCTCCAATGATTATTATTTTGATGCTTTTGGGCGTTCTTATTGTTATTGGTGGTGGTTCTGCTATTGCTCCTTTTATTTATACCTTATTTTAAAAATTAAATTATGCAAAGAGTAAAAGTAGTCGAAGCCTTATTAGCCATTATGGTTGGTTTTATGGTATTTTATTTTGTCTTTAAGATAGATATTTTGTTATATATTTCTTTTGGAATTGGAGTGATTGCTCTCTTTTGGAATTGGCTTGCTGAAAAAATAGCTTGGGTCTGGCTCAAGTTTGCAGGTGTTTTAGGAGTGATAAATGGAAAGATTTTACTTTCTATTGTCTTTTTTATCTTCCTTACTCCAATCGCCTTTATGAATAGGCTTTTTTCTAAGAATATGTTGCAACTCAAAAAAGAAGATCAGGATTCTGTCTTTGTAGAAAGAAATCTAAAATATAAAAAAGAAGATTTAGAAAATATTTTCTAAAAAAAATACATACAGTTCAAAAAACAGTCTATGCAAAAGTATAGGCTTTTTTTTTGACCTTCTTTACAAGAAAAATAAATATAATATTTTTGATATAAATTAATTGTGTTTTTTGTATAAGTAGAATTTGATTTTTAAACTAGTCGTGAAATATTTGATTTATTTTTAACGTAAAAAAGAGTGATAATTAACAGTGATAATTTACATTTTTTATAAATAAAACGGATTTTTTGACTGATTAACTAATAAAAGAGTGTTTTTTTGTTAAAAAAAGATATAAAATACTAAAATAACTGTAGTGACTGAACTATGATTAATTTATTTTTCAAGTGATTTTTTATTAAAATAAATAGTATTTTATTTGTGTTTTAAGAAAATGATTTTTACATTTGCCATATCAGAAATATAATTTATTTAATTTTGATGAATGGCGAAATCCGAAAAGCCTTTAAAAGAGTAGGAAAATTAACTAACCTTATTAATCTATTTAAAGATGAAGTTGAAATTAAAAAAAGAAAAAATTGTTGTTTTGACAGACGAGCAACAAGCATCTATCAACGGTGGACAAGCACCTGCAGAATTAGCTTTGACAGGAAGTCGTTTAATCCATTGTGGATCTAGAAAAGTTTGCTCTCATTCATGTAAAGCAATTGTTTGTATTCCTTTGTAATCTGATAGAAGCTGATTCTCATTTGGCTTCTCTAAATTTAAGACAACTGTACCAAAATTTTCTCCCCCTTGTTATTGAGCTTTAAATGAAGTTTTAACTTTAAAAAGTAATTTATCTTTATTATATTATTATATATGAAAGTTTTTCTATTTTCATTAAAGAGCCTTTGTTAATTTTGGTGCGGTTGCCTTACTGTTTATTTTATTTTAAATAAAAAAATCTTGTTTTGACAGGCGAAAAATAAGTAAAGTATCTGTTAAATAGTGGAGAAGAATTAACTTTAAGAGGAAGTTATTTAATTTAATTAGTTTGTGGTTCTAGAAATGAGGGCGAGTGCTTTCTTTAAATTCATGTAAATTTGTTCTTTGCACTCCTGTTTAGTCGGAATAAAAAAAAGAAGCTAGACAAGAAATTTATCTTCTTTTTTGAATTAAATTTTTAGTATAGAATCAAAATAATTTTTATGTGGTATAAAATACTGGTATTGTTAGTATTGAATTTATTATTATATAACCAAATGAGCCAAGCTCAAATAAATGAAAAAATTGCAGATAATCTTAGTGAAGAAATTGAAATAGTAGCATTAGGTGATCCTAATCATTATGAGGGAACTATCAATACACATCGTATAGATTTGATAAAAGAATTAGTTAAGAAAAAAGACTTTAAAGTCATTGTCTTTGAATCCAATACATTTGGCATGTATCATTCTTATAAAAGGTTTTTAAAATCGAAAGATCCTCAAGATTTATTTAATGGTATGTATGCAAATTTCAAATGTCAAGAATTGGTAGAATTATTTGATTTTGTAGAGGAGCAAAATAAAAAAGGAGATTCTATTAGTATTGCAGGGTTTGATAGTAATTATTCAGGAAAAACAACAATGGAATATCTTTTTCCAGCTTTAGATAACTATCTTATAGATAAGAAATTGTTGTCAAAGAAAGAACAAAAAGAATATTATACGAATCTAAAAAAATCAAATATTGTTAATTTGAAAGTTTTGTTTATGAATAGAGGTAGAATTGTAGCTGAACTTATTCCTCCCACAAAAAAAATATTAAGTTCACTAGAAAAAAAAGGAAATAAGACTCAAAACGAACAATTTTTACAACAACAACTACAGAATATTATTCAGTTACGTGATAATAGAGAAGATAAGAATAGCATGAGTTTTTGGAATAGAAGAGATTATTATATGCTAAATAATATAGAGTTTCTTAGAAAAGAATATCCTAATCAAAAAATGATTTTGTGGGGAGCTTCGGGACATTTTTTGAAAGAGCCTTCAAAAGTAAATACTGATTTCTTTAAAGATGAGAAGTTAGTTATTATTGGAAATAGACTTAAAGAAAGATACAAAGAAAAATATTTTTTTGTAGCTTATGCAGCTTTTTCTGGAAAAAGATATGTAGGTATAGGAAATGCAAAGATTGATGCTCCCAAAGAAAATACATTAGAATATGTAGCATTACAAAAAAGTAAGGAGGGAAAAGCAGAATCCTATTTAATGAATTTTTCTTCGCAACTTGATATTCCTCAGTCAGAGCAGAAAGATAAAATTAACTCAAGGATACTTGGACATCAAGATACAGAAATGGAGATACAAGAAGTATGTGATGCTGTTATTTTTCTCAATAATTGCCAACCTTATACAAAATATAAAGCAAAATAATATGAAACTAGGAATTCTTGATTTAGGACTCATTTCACTAGAAACAGAAAGTTCTGCTGATGTATTGAATAATACTTTTTCTGCTGTTCAACTTGCTGAAGAATTAGGTTTTGAGAGGTATTGGTTAGCTGAGCATCATGCGCCTGATACAGCTTGGAGAAATACCGATTTAATGGTCGCTATGGCTGCTGGCTTTACAGAAAAAATAAAAGTAGGTTCGGCAGGTGTTATTATATCTGTCAATAATTCGTATAGAGTTGCAAGTAATTTTCGTTTGGCTTCTGCTCTTTATAGTGATAGAATAGAATTAGGATTAGCAAGAGGTTCGGTTACAGAAACTTATGCCAAGCATTTATTAGATATAGATATTAAAGATGTTGATTTAGAAAAAAAATATGAAGATTTGATATTGTTTGCACGAAATCAACATACACAAATCCCAGTTCCTCCCTATGGAACTCAAAACCCTGCACTGTGGACATTAAGTAGTGGCACTGGAGGAATGGAAAGTGCCATCAAACATAATCTTGATTATTGTATCTCTTTATTTCATGGAAATGAGTGGAGTCAAGAATTAGCAGAGGCTATCAAAAAATTTAGAGACGTTTTTTATGAAAAAAATGAGCGTATTCCTAATGTAGTTATTGCATGTGCAGGAGTTTGTAGTGATACAAATGAAAATGCAGAATTGAAATTGAATAATTTTTTAGGTAATGGCTCAACTTGGAAACCAAATATTACAGGCTCTTATGAAAAGTGTCATGAAGAATTTGAAAAAATAACTAAAGATTCTGGAGTAGAAAATTTTGTGTTCTGTGATTTATCACATGCTTCTTTGAAAGAAGAAAATCTACATCATTTAAGCAAATTAATAGAAAATGAAGTATATGGATAATAATGATATTTTAAATTATTTTGATATTCAAAGTGAGGTTTTTTTTCAAAACACAAGTCTTATAGGAAATCTAGGCAGTTTATATCTTCTCTCAAATATAGATTCAACAAAAACAGAGGAGTTATTAGAAAAATTTTATGTAGAAGTACAAAACGCATCTTTTGTTCCTTCAAATATCTATGGACTCTCTGGAATTGGACTTTTGCTCACTTATTTGGATAAAGTAAACCCATCTGTTTTCAATTCTCACAAAACAGAGTTTGTAGCTGATTTTGCTGATGATATTTATGATAATGCACTTCAAATGAGTAAAGAGCTAAATTATGATACATTTGAAGGTCTTGTTTCAGTTCTCAATTTTTTTATTGCTTCTGAACAAAAACAAAAAACACATCAAACTTTACTTTTACTTCAAACTATTTCCTTACAACTTTATCAAAATGATAAATTAAATGACTTTGGTTTAGCACATGGAATTTGTGGAATTATTGCAGGACTTTGTAAGGGTTTTCTTCATCTTAAAGATTCTCTAAAGATAAAAGAAAAAGAAGAAATTGAAACTACTATTGCTTTATTGACTGAACATGTATTGACCCATGAATTAGAAAATAATCACTACTGTTTTCCCATGAATACAGAACAAGAATATAGTAGATTAGCTTGGTGTTATGGAGATTTATCTGTTTCTATTGCGCTGACTTGGGTTATGTTGGTATTTCCTCAAAATGAAAAAGTAAGGAAAAAACTTTCAGAGACGTTAGATAATGCCATAAATTTGAAAGACAATCAAAGAAATTATCTAGTCAATAATACAGATACACATAATATTACTTTTGATTTGGGTTTGTGCCATGGCTTGGCTGGAAATTGTCTGATTTTTAAAAGAATCAATGAAGTATTTCCTAAAAAAGAATTACAAACTGAAATAAAAAGACTTGAAAATGAAATTACCAAAGTTTTAGAGAAGGATAAATTTGATACAAAACTACCTATTCCTAATCAAGAAAATGAAATAGTTTGGCAAAGTGATTTTTCTCTTTTAGAAGGACTTTCTGGTGTTCTGTTAGTGCATCTTGACAATAAAATACAAAAAGGTTGGGATAGTCTTTTCTTAACTGATTTTCCAAATGTATAACATACTTCCTAGTCTGTTTCAAGAAATACTTATTTCTACAAAACACAATTCTTGATACTTAAATAAAATAACTTAGTTTTATAAAATAGTCAAAATGAATTATTATTTTTTACGTTCCCCTCTCAATCCTTTATTTAGTAAACAAGAAGCCGATGAGAAAGCTATATTTTTGTCTTCTCCAGAATTTCATTCTACTATTCAAGAATATAAAAAGGGAAATATAAAAAAAGATAAACTAGAAAAATATCAAATTTCTAAAACCAAATATGATTTGCGTTCTCGTTTTCGTTGTACGCCTTTTGGTGCTTTTTCAGGAATACACGCAGGAGAATTGAGTGACAAAACAGGAAATTTTGTTTATCAAGGAGTGAAAAAATATCATATTTCTTTGGATATGTCTGTATTGTCAAACTGGGTGGAAAAACTACATCAAATTCCTGAATTAGTTGCACTATTAAAATTATATCCAAACACGACATTATACCGACAAGCCGAAGATTTTAGATTTATAGAGCATTATAAAACAAATTCAACTCATAGAAAATATGCCATTACAAAAGTAGAATGGGATGAGTTTTTAGATAAAATAATCAATTTCTGTGAAGAAGGAAAGCAAATACATCAAATTGCTGAAATGCTTTTGGAGTTTGATATTACTTTAGAAGAATCTACAGAATTTATTCAAGAATTAGTAAGAGAACAAATTTTGATTACTGAGCTAGATTTGAAAGTTACAGGAGATCCTTTTGAAAAAATCATCAGAACTAGTCTTACACATCTTTTTTCTTTACATCCATATCTGAAAGAAATAGAGTTTTTAAGACAATCCGAATCTTTACTGATAGATTTGAATAGCTATTATAAAGAAAATAAACTTGAACCTAAAGATTTAGTAGCTTTTTCAAAAAGAGTAAAAGCATTAGAAATTCCATTTGAAATTAATACTTTATTTCAAGTAGATACTGTTTTGGCTATTCAAGAGTCTAAATTAAATTATTCTATAAAAAGAGAGGTTGCAAAAGCTACATATCTTTTAAGTAAAGTAGAAATTTTTAAAGAGCAACAACTTTTAGAGAGTTTTAAAGGTGCTTTTTTACAAAGATATGAAGAAAGAGAAGTTCCTTTGATGCAGGTACTGGACCCAGAAAATGGCTTGGGTTATCCTGTCAGAACACAATCTCAAAATGATACTGCACCTTTACTGGAAGGAATGCCTTTGCGCAGAATGACAGTTGTAAATCAAGAAAATAAAAATGATAAATGGTCTGCTGTATTAAGGAAGAAATTTATTGAAGCTCTCAAGAATAAAAGTGATTCTATTCAAATACAAAATAGTGACTTAAAAATACTGGGAATTGATACCAATGAAAAAGCAAATAATAGACCTCTGACTTATTCCTCATTAGTAAATATACTCGCTTCTTCTCAGAAGGAAATAGAAGATGGAGAGTACAAAATAAAACATGTAGCTACTTCGGGTTCTTCTGCCATAAATTTGTTAGGACGTTTTTGTTATGCTGATGAAAATACAGAAAAGCAAGTTTTAGAGATAGCAAAAAGAGAACAAGAATTAGTAAAAGATAAAATTCTTGCCGAGATAATTCATTTGCCTGAATCTCGTACAGGAAATATTATTGCTCGTCCTCAACTGCGAAACTATGAAATTCCGATTGGCGTTTTACCATCTGAAAAGGCAATTCCTATTTATTTAAATGATATTTTAGTTTCTATTTCAGAAGAGAAAATAAAACTTCGTTCGAAAAAATACAATAAAGAAATAGAGCCTAGAATGGCAAATGCTCATAATTATAGTTTTGGAGAAGTTCCTGTTTATCGTTTTTTGTGTGATTTGCAGGCGCAGGGAACAACCAATGATTTGACTTTTGATTGGGGAGAATTAGCCTCAGAATCCTATTTGCCTAGAGTAGAATTTGGAAAGGTCATACTTTGTTCTGCTCAATGGAAAATCAATTTGAAACACGTTGGTTTGAGTAAGAAAAGTTCTGTTGAAGAAGCTGTCTTAAAATTGCGAGATTATTTTAAAGATAAACAAATTCCTCAACTCCTAACTTTTGGTGATGGAGATAATATTTTGCCACTCTTTACAGAAAACGATGAAAATATAGCTGTTTTTTGGCAAGAATTAAGAAAAAAAACAGAAGTCACGGTAGAGGAAATGCTCTATACTTCAGATAATTTGTTTATCAAAGACGAAAAAGGAAATGGTTATACTAATGAATTTATTATTCCATTTGAGAATGAAATTGAAAATAAAAAAGTAGCAGAAAGTACGAATCTAGTTATAAGTAAAACTAACGAAAGTTCTGATGTACAAAGAGATTTTTATGTAGGTTCAGAATGGTTGTATTTCAAAATCTATACAGGAGTAAAAACAGCTGAGGAAATTTTGACAACTATTATTTATCCTCTATCAGAAAAACTAGTACAAGAAGGAAAAATAAAAGAATGGTTCTTTATCAGATATGCTGACCCTGAACATCATCTACGAGTACGATTTAAAGGTACAGGTAATTTCTATGAAAGTTTGATAAGCACGATGTATCAAAATTTGGATGCTTACATCAAAAATGAATTGGTTTGGAAAGTTCAGATTGACACCTATCAACGTGAGATAGAAAGATACGGAACTAAAAATATTATCAATAGTGAGCAGTTATTTTTTAGAGATAGCGTAGCTATTTCTAAGATTTTGAATACTATCAATGATGATAATTTGCGTTGGAAAGTAGGAATGCAAGGCGTTGATTTTCTGTTAAATGATTTTGGACTTATAGTTAGTCAGAAAAAATCAATTATGGAATTTTTATCTGTCGCATTTTTAAAAGAATTTGCTATTGAAGGTTCTTCAAAAATAAAACTACTTGCCAAAAAATATAGAGATAATAGAAAGGCAATTGAAAGTATTTTAGATAAAAATACTTCTACTCTATATACTCAGATTTATGAGCAAAGGAGTGAAAGTATAAAAAATGTAATTTTGGCAATTAAAGAATTACGTAAAAATTCAGAACTACAATTACCTTTAGAGGATTTGATAGCCAGTTATATCCACATGTTTTTGAATAGATTTTTTAGAGCAAGTCAGAGAAAACACGAGTGTATGATTTATTATATGCTTCATCAACATTACCGTTCTATTGAGGCTCGTGAAGCAAAAAAAGTGCTTAAAGAGGCTGTTTTGGAAGGTTAAGGTAAGGGAAATAAGCAAAGAAGCATTTCTATTAAACTATTGTCAGAGTTATTTTGGATTACCAAAAACTACTGATAAAATTTTTATGGTTCTCTGACAATTTTTGTACTATGTCGTTGATGGGACACCAACAACAGCAAGTTATAGCCGTTGTCGGTGTCCTCACAGACAACCATCAGATGTTAAACCTCTTTTCTAAGTCTAGCAACTGGAATATTAAGTTGTTCTCTGTATTTGGCAACTGTTCTTCTTGCAATTTGATACCCTCTAGCACGCAATAATTTTTCTAATTTGTCATCTGAATAGGGTTTGCGCTTGCTTTCATCCTCAATAAGTTCTTTCAAAATAGCTTTCACTTCTTTGCTACTTACGTCTTCACCCGAATCGGTCTGAATACTTTCAGAAAAGAAATATTTTAATGGAAAAACTCCAAAGTCAGTCTGGACAGCTTTACTGTTTGCAACCCTAGAAACTGTTGAAATATCCATACCAATTTCATTTGCAATATCTTTCAAAATCATTGGACGGAGTTTTGAATCTTCTCCTTCCAAAAAGAATTCTCTTTGATATTCCATAATGGCACTCATTGTTTTTAATAATGTATGCTGACGTTGTTTGATAGCATCAATAAACCATTTTGCAGCATCCAATTTTTGTTTTACGAAAGAAACTTCTTGTTTTAGTTTTTTATCTTTCTTATCACTTTTATCATAACCTTCTAGCATATTAGTATAATTTCTACTAACGTGAAGCTGTGGCGCATTTCTAGAGTTGAGTGAAAGTTCTAAGTCTCCATTATTATATTTTATCGTAAAATCTGGAATTACATATTGCACTTTTACCATTCCAGAACCTGAACCACCTGGTTTTGGGTTTAATTTTAATACAACATTCATTGCAGCTCTTAACTCATCTTCTGAAAGATTGAGTTTGCGCTGAATTTTCTTAAAATGTTTTTTCTTAAATTCTTCAAAACACATCGAAATAATATGAATAGCATCTTCTAAAATCTTAAACTCTCCTTTGTTTTCGTCTGTTAGTGGTTCGTCTTCTTTTTTTACTCTTTCTTGTCTTTTTAGCTGAATTAATAAACATTCTTGTAAATCTCTAGCTCCTATTCCTGCGGGGTCAAATTGCTGAATTCTGCGCAATAGCTTTTCTACTTCTGGTCTGTCTGTTTGAATATTTTGTATAAAAGCAAGATCATTAACAATTGCATCTACATCTCTTCGAATATAACCATCATCATCAATACTGCCAATGAGTTGCATTCCGATAGTGTGCATACGCTCATCTAGGCGCAAATATCCAAGTTGGCGAGTAAGTTCATCAATGAGCGAAGTCATAGAAGAAATAGGCATATCTCTATCTTCTTCTTGATAGTTTCCGTCACCTTGCATTTTATAACCTGCTACATCATCCTGACTTAAATAATCATTGATATTTATATCTGTCGTCGAATCTTTAAGAGACTCCAAAGAAGTTTCTGAATAATCCATTTCATCATAATCATCGCTATTATCGTCTTCTTTTTCTTTCTCTTTTTCTCTACCTTCTTCTAAAGCAGGATTGCTTTCTAGCTCCTCCTCCACTCTTGAGTCTAATTCTGCTGTCGGAATTTGTAATAATTTTATAAACTGTATCTGTTGAGGCGATAATTTCTGACTAAGTGATTGTTTTACTGTTAATTTTTGCATAGGGATAGAAAAGTTGAAAAAGTGAGTGTATTAAGTCATTATTCAAAGTATATTCAAATAATTAAAAGTCTTTTTATGTAAAATTCGGAATTCAATTCTACTTTATATATTCTATAAACGAAAAAAAGACAAAGTCGTTTAGATAAATTTAAAAATTTTTCGCTTTTTTTCAAAATTGGAACGGATTTTATGGTGTTTTTTGATTTTTTAAAGTAAAAAATAGGTTATTTCATAATCACTTTCTCAAAAGCTAGATTACAATTTACTACTTTTGTCGTATGAAAATACAACTCCCCAAGATAGATAAAACTATCCTTGTTCATTTGGCTCTCTTTGGTGTTGCACTGATTTATGGTGCAAATTATACCATTGCAAAAGAAGTAATGCCTCTTTATATTTCTCCTTCGGCTACTATTTTAATGCGTGTTTTGGGAGCAGCTTTTTTATTTTGGATTTTGGTAGGAGGAAAAAAACTTATTCTATCTAATAGAAAGGAAAAAATCATTTTACTTTTGAGTGCTATTTTTGGAGTGGTCGTAAATCAACTTTTATTTTTTGAAGGATTAGCACGAACTACACCTATTAATGCAGCCTTAATTATGACCACTACACCTTTACTGGTTTTGGTAGTCTCGGCAATAAGTGGAGGTGAAAAATTTACTTTTCTGAAAGGTTTGGGAGTGGCTTTGGGACTTTTAGGAGCTGCTATGCTGATTAGTAGTAAAACAGTTTCTGATTCTACACTTCCTTTTGCACTTGCTTTTGACTTTAATTTGGGTGATTTATTTATTCTTCTCAACGCCACTTCTTATGCCGTTTATTTAGTGATTGCAAAGCCACTTTTGAAGAAATATTCTGCACTCTCAATTAGTAAATGGATGTTTACACTTGCTTTGCCCTTTGTTTTGCCTTTTGGTTTTTCCGATTTGGGAACAACTAATTTTACAGAAATGCCACCAATGATTTATGTAGGTTTAGGCTATATTGTACTTTTTACTACTTTTTTGGCTTATCTATTAAATGCGTGGGCATTGCGAAGTGTTTCCTCTAGTGTAGTCGGAATTTATATTTACTTACAGCCTGTTTTAGCTACTTTTATAGCGATAGCTTTAGATAAAGATTCTCTTACCACTACAAAGCTCATTTGGGCAGCGTGTATATTTTTTGGGGTTTTTTTGGTAAGTAGAAAGTAAAACTGCAAACATATATTGCAACTTATAACACCTGCTCTATACAAGAATAGAGTAGGTTTTTTTATTTTTTCTACTTCAAGGAAACTATTTTCATTTTTTATGCGTAGTGTTTCTATAAATTAAAAAAGGGTCAGTAGCCAAGAGGATAGGCAATAGAAGTTTTATAATTATCGCTTTATCGGTCAAATAAAGTTTACTGCACTTATGTACACAGGTTCGATTCCTGTCTGACCCACTTTTTTGTAATTAAAAAGTTATTACAATCAAAAAAATACTAGGTCAATTCAGATATACTTCTATTGGTTAGACTCTCCCATCGGAGGGTTTAGGTTCGAGTCCTTACTGTCTGAAAATTATCTGTATTTTTTTATGATATATGAGAGCAGTAGCTCAGTTGGTAGAGCAACGTTAATTTTATAATTATCGTTTTTATTTGAAATCGGTCAAATAAAATTTACTTCTACGCTTTGGGTGCCGTGGGTCGTAGGTTCGAATCCTACCTGCTCTCCAAATTTTGTTTTTTGGATATATTTAAAATCTAAAGGTCAAATACGACTTACTTCTAAATTCTTTGGTTGAAATCAGTCGTATGATTACCTTTTTTTCTTTAATTGATTTTGTAAAGATGTTTTAAAATATTCAGGTCAATGATAACTTACGTCTTATTTTTTACGAAAAAAAACAAGTTGTCAGATTACCTAATTTTTATTTAGTTTTTTAGAAAAATATCCAAGTGGTAGCTCAGTGGTTAGAGCATCGGTCTTTTAGCTTAAAAATTATCTTGTAAAAGGTCAAATTAGGCTTACTTCTAAAATTCCAACACGAAGGTCGTAGGTTCGAATCCTACCCACTTGGCAAGAAAAATAGATACAATAAAATCGAAGAAAAAATAGTTCAATCAAAACTTACTTCTTTTCGCTTAAAAGTCGAATTGCAGAGGCAATTCACAGTTTTGAGATTAACTTTTTGATTTTTATCTGTCTTTCAGAAATAAATTTCAGGTCAACTAGGACTTACTTCTTTTGCCCAAAAGGCAAATCACCTTTAATGATTACCAGTTCTAGGATTACCTATTTTTAAATTTTAAATAATTACAACTTATGGAAACAACACTTCCAACAACTACAAAATTCTCACATATTTCTTCTGTTGCTGTGCGTAACGAAGCAATTTATGTAATGACTGATTTTGCCCAAATCAATGATAAGGTTAATGATAAATTAGGCGATAAAATCAGTAACACAGAAGACAAAAAACTAAGACAAACTACGTCTGTTTTGGTAGCTAATTTGGCTAAATTAGGTTATGGCGTAGATGAAAAACTTTTGACGGCTCTCAATAATTTGCCAACCAATTATCAGCTTATGATTGCTGATAAGTTTAAAACAATAATGGGTGCAAATAAAAATTGGACTCCTTTAGTCAAAGGTTGGGATACGCCAACAGGTGAAGATATTACTGACCATTTGATTACTTGGTTTGTGAATTTATTTGCAGATAAGAATGGTAAAAACAGAGGAACTACTTTAGCCTGTGGGCATACAATTCCTGCAAATACGTTTCCTTTGGAGCGTTATAATGGTTGTCCTTTCTGTGGAACTCCTTTTGAATTTGGAGAGCTAGAAGATGCTAATTTTGGACAAGGAAGCAAACTCAAAATTCTTTCTTTGTGGACAGATAAGGAAGCAAAAGCCTATTTTGAAGACTTATTGACTTCTCAAACGGCTCTTGATGCAACGCAAGTCGATAGCTTACAAAAAATGATTGAGGCATACAAAGACGAAGAATTGCCAAAGTCTGAAATCAAAATGAAGGAAACCTTGATGGTTGTTATTTCTCATTTAGTAGAACTTGGTAAGGCAGAAAAGGCTCAAATTTATTTCAAATCGCCTGTCGATGTGATGCGTTATTTGTGGTACAAACACACTGGTTTTTTACAAATTGTAAAGCCAAAAGTAATTGCAAAACGAAAAGCAAAGAATAACAAACATATTGCAAGTGTCATTGTGCCAGATTTGGATAAAAGCGCAGTTGCAAAACTAGCAGCAAAAAATGAATTAAAGCTAAAATATTCAAGAAAAGAATGTTTTATGGTGGCTTCTTGGCTCAATAATTTAGAAATGAATGTTGATACAATGTGTGAAGCAATGCACCCAAAACGTGAAATGTGGGTTCGTTTTATTCGTGCTTTGCGTCTAGCAGAATACAGCAAAAAAGCAGGTTTTGAGAAGTTAAAGACTGTTTTGGATAAATTCTACAACGAAGATTATCAAGGGTGGCAATCAAAAGTAGATGCTTACAGATTGAGAACTGATGTAGAAAAAACAATGCAACTTTTGAAGCAACGCCCTGGGCTTTTTGCTAGGTCTTTGTTTGCAAATATGCTTTGGTTTGGTAAAGATGATGTTTTGGAGGCTTTTTCAGAAGTAATTGATAAAGTTCCTGCTCGTCTTGTCTTTACGCTCAATACGTATGCAGAAACGTATTTCACAAAAGGTGGAACTCGTGCCGTTAAGCCTTTAGGTGGAACAAACAAAAATATTCCTAAAAATCAATTACTTTCTTTGTATGATGAAGAAGGATTGAAATCGATGAAAAAAGGAATTGAAGAAATGTGTATTTTGGCAATGAAAAAACGTTTTGCTGGTCAAACAAACGAAAATAAAACGATTTTTATTGACCCAATGCTTTTCAAAATTCCAGTTTCAATTGGAGATAGAAGCGAAACTGTTCAAGATATGCCTTCTGCGCTTATGGGAACTCGTTTTGATATTGAAGGAGATACCGTTCGTTTGTTTATGCAATGGGGTGAAGGCTTGAAAGCTCAACATTTGGATATGGACTTGAGCTGTCATGTAGCTTACAAAGCTAATGCTAACAATTCACAAAAAGACTATAATCAATACGGAGGTTTTTATGAAATTTGTTCGTATAGCAATTTGGTTATTGATGGTTGTAAGCATAGTGGCGATATTCGTTCTATTCCAGAAAAAGTTGGAACAGCAGAATATATCGATATCAATGTAGCAACCTTACGAAAAAGAGGTGCGAAATACGTTACATTTACTTGTAATGCGTATTCAAACGGAGCAATTACGCCAAATTTGGTTGTGGGTTGGATGAACAGTAAATATCCAATTAAAATTTCTGCAAAAACAGGTGTTGCGTATGACCCTTCGTGTGTTCAACATCAAGTCAGAATTCAACAAACACTAACAAAAGGGTTAGTTTTTGGAGTTTTGGATATCGATGCAAATGAAATTGTTTGGTTAGAACTTTCATTTCACGGACAAGTAGTAGGGCAGCTTAATACAAAAGGTGTAGAAGCTCTTTTAGAAAAGCTAAACGCAAAACTGAGCATCGGAAATCTATTACTGTTGAAAGCCGAAGCACAAAACTTAGAAATCGTAGAAACTAATGGTACTGAAAACCCTGCTGATGAAATCTATTCAAGAGAATGGGCAATGAATACAGCAGCCGTTACCCAATTATTGGTGGATTAATTTAGATTTTTATATAAATGAAAAAGACCTTTTATTTAGCTTTTTGCTAAGTAAAAGGTCTTTCATTGTTTTAAAATCACAAATTTTATTAATTCAAATAAGTAAGAGCTTTTTGCATTTCTTCAAAAGTAACTTCTTTATATTCTAAGTCTATTGGGTCAGTAGAAACTTTTGTGTTTTTGAGAGCCATAAACAGTTTATCCTCTTTTTTACGAATACCGAAAACAGTAATAGATTCATCTTTTGGAATAGATGCAAAGGTATTTTTTCCTTCCCTGTTATCTCCTTTCATGACTGAATTAATGTTATTGAATATAATTCTAACAGGACTAGATGAATTAACAAGTAAATCAACTTTTTCATCATCAGGAACACTATAAAATCTATCACAGTTTATCCAACCCATATCACTGACACGCATAATGTATGTTTCAAGTGTAGCTGTTGATACATTATTTAAATTTTTTGCAGCTATTGCGTTATATCTGTCTATGATGGATTGTCTAAATTCGTTATATCTTGCTTGTTTTTCTTCTAATGGTTTTTTATAAAAAAACTCTCTTCTTCTGACAACTTGAATATCCTCCTTAAATGGTTTTGCTGTCGTTTTTACGATGGCTGTCCAAACCAAAATAGGATTTTTGCGTTTTTTGTAGGAAATAGTATAATTTTCTTCGCTATCTCGTTGTGTTTTTTTCCAGTTTCTAAATTCGTTTTCTCCTTGTTCTAATATCTCTTTCCAAATATCCAAAGACTGAACATAGAAATTTCTTTTATCTTGGCTACAACTTCTTATTGAAGATAATTGTGTAGTAAAACGAAGTCCTGAACCCGAGTTTACAGTGCGAATAAAAGAAGTTTGAGAAAGAGAATGGTTTGTTTGATACAACTCATCTATAATCAATGCTGTTCCTTTTTTTCCAAGTTCAACAGCTAATTGAATAGTATCATAAACATACCTTTCTTCACCTTCATTATTTGGATAAATTTCTCTTGAGACTTTTGAATACAATTCTAGGAAGCTCGTATCTTTGCTCAAAAATTGTTTTTTATTGTAGTAGTAACTGTTTTTTAGCACTTTATTTTTAGTTGTTACTTTTCTGTGATTTACTTTTCTAAAGCTACTTTCATGTTCTTTACTCGTTGTTACATCCAAATTTTCAGAAAGGGCTTCTACCGTTTCAGAAACTATCTGTACATCTCCACATTCACAATCCTTTACACCACTTAGTTCGTAATCAGGAAGTTCTTTGTTAAAAAGAAAAACAGTTTTATAAAAATCTCTTTTTCTAGGAATGCTTTGTAATTTAATTTTTTCTTTTGTATCAGACCATTGGGAAGGAGGATTGGAAACAGAGTTTGCAGTAGCGTTAGTGGAAGAAGTCAAATAAACACTCATTCCATTTTTATTTCTTTTTTGAGTATTAATGCTAGGCATTTCTATATCAATCTTATTTTTTAAATGAACTTCTTTTCCATCAGAAGTAGCCTTTAAGTGAAGCATTCCACCACTTTCCAAAAAACCACCTTTTGTATTGGTGGTAAGTCCAGAAAGCAAAACTGTTGATTTGTTATAAAATTCTTTTACCTCAAAAATAATAGGCTCTGTAATAGGCGAACCATCTTTGAAATGAAAAGAACCAGAATCAATATGAATATAAGTTCCTAAATCACAAAAAATATCTTGCTCTCCATTATTAATGATTTTGAAAGTTTGAGTTTTGGGAGCAAAACGACTAAAAAAGGTAGCCGAATCAGCAGAAGAAAAAGAATCTAATTCATCATCTGAAAACGTTCTTTTACTCTCATCCTTATTTTTATTTTGAGCAAAATTAGTTGAAGAATTTAAAGCATCATTTTCTAGTAATGCTGTTCGCTCATCTTCATTATCTAAATTTGGGCGAAGTGTGTTTGCTGTTTCAGAAGAATCCTCGTTTGACTTTTCGTTTTGTTGTGTCTGACAGCTAGAAAAACTGACTAAAAGTAGAACAGAAAAAACAAGGTAAAAATAATTTTGATTCTTTAAAGAAGGTTTACTTTGGGGCTTAGGTTTCATAAGTATACAGAATTGGAGTAGTTAGTGATAGTAAGGATAACATTGTACAAACATATTATTTTAATAAGTAACGGAAGATTTGAAAAAAAGTATAAATTTTTTGTAAAAAAAAGAAACCTAAATGATGATAAGTGTAATCTTATCGTCATTTAGGTTGATGTATGATTTGAGTTTTAGTAGGAAAGATTTGTTTTTTATTTCTGTCAAATAGCATTAAAATCTATTCTGATTTACTAAAATCAGATTTTGTTTTTAAGATAATATCAGCCAGTTGAGGAGAAAAAAGTAATAATTGATTCTTAAACAAAACAAAATATTTTCCTCTAGCTGTATAGATTTCTAATTTTTGAGGTTCTTCGCTTCTAATATCATTCAATGAAAAAATAGCGATTGGCGAAATATTTTTTAAAGAATCTTGAAGATTATCATTTTTGACATACTGTTCGCCCATAACTTGACTAAAATAAGGCAGATATTCGTAAATTCTATTGGTGTCTGCTTCTGCTAGTTCTCTTATTTTAAATGTTTTTCCTGTAAAATCTACTGTAAAACTCTCTTCTTGATTTTGTGGATAAGAAACGGAAAGCGAACGAAATGTATTTGGTGTAGTAGCCAAAAGTGTTCGGTCTTGCCATTCATAAGGACGAATATCGAAAATATCTCTAATCTGTAAATAATATCCAGGTATATAAATCGAATAAGGAGAAGTTGATTCTGCTAACATAGCATACGTTTCGCCTTCGTGAGTACAAACTTTATAATTTCGGATTTGATTTTCACCCTTAAAAACTTCTACATTAATTCCATTCAAAAGAAAGCTATTAATAACATCATCTTTTATACTTTCTGAAACAGGTTTTTTGACTTCAATGCGTTGCATAATTGCCCAAAGAGAAGCTATCATTTCTTCATCAACAACAAACTCATTATTCATTAGCCATTGGCTTGAATTGGCTGTACTTTGAGTAAGTATTTGTTCTCCCAAAACAAGTTTTGTAATTCCTGTTGTATCTTCTAAAGCATATTTTGTCTCATTAATGATAGATTTATCAGAGGAAGAGCTTTGAGAAGGAATTGCAAAAAAAATACCCAACAATAACACGACGGCTAAAAGTGCAAGTAGTTGTAACTTGAGAGAAAAACCTGTATTCGAACTTAGAGATGAATTTTTACTCATAGATGTATTTTTTTGCTATTCTATAAAAAGGATATTTTTTACAAATATACTAAAAGCAATCTTTTGTCTTTTAAGTATTTTGCTATTACTAAACTTGGTTAAAAGATTAATTTTGACACTCTACTTTTTCAAGTGTGGTGTTTATTCCTAGCGATTCATCTGAGCTACTAATTGTCACTTTATTGTCTTCTAAAACAAGAATTATAGAAGTAGTTTCTGTATTTCCTTCTTGCATAAACGTATAGGTTGTCTTCTAGTGTTCCTTCAAAAGTTCCCTTTCGTTGGTCTTTTTCAGCAGGCAACCAGTTGTAAATACCTGTTACTTTTTGGTTTTCTATGGTTAGATTTAATTCTTCTATATCTTTCATTCCCGAACCATCAGCAAAGAGAGTTTCCTTTCTAAAACAGTCTGTTTTACTAGAAACAGTTTCTTCTTCCTTAGTTTGATTTTCAACTGTTTGTGAATCTTGTTTTTCAGTACTCTGTGTATTATTTGAGTTACTACAACTAGCTAAGAATAAAGCTAGAAATAAGATGTTTTTAATTTTAGATGACATTTTTTTGATAGTTATTGTAATTTATACAGACCATAAAATCTGTAATAAATACTTTTAGAATAAGAACAAAATTACTTAAAAATTATATATTCTATTAAAGAAGAATTTTAATTTATAAATTTATTCCTGCAATATTAGGGAATATAACATAATTAGTTTTACTAATATGTGAAACTCTCGTTTTTGTTTTGTCTTTATAATTACTTTTGAGCAATTTTGCATTTAATTATTTATTTTTCAATACGCATTGAAAAATTTCCCTCAATTTATTTCAACCAGCACCATGAGTTTTATAAAAAAAACAACAGCAATAATCTGTTGTATCTTTACAGTCGTGACATTTACAAACAATGTATTTAGTCAGACAGAAACCCAAACACAGCCTAAAACAGATACTAATAGTAACCAACATCCAATAGATTCACGTCCCAAACTTGTTATCGGAATTGTGGTAGACCAAATGCGTTATGATTATTTATATCGATTTTATAATCAATATTCTGAAAATGGTTTCAAAAGACTTCTGAATGATGGATTTTCGTGTGAAAATACACACTATAATTATACACCTACCAATACAGCCCCAGGGCATGCTTCTATTTTTACAGGAACTACTCCAACCAATCACGGAATAATAAATAATAATTGGTATAGTAGAGCTGAAAACAGAATTTTTTATTGTACAGAAGACAAGACTGTACAAGGGCTTGGAACAGGAAATCCAGAAGATAAAAATGGAAAAATGTCGCCTCGTAATCTCAAAACAAGTACAATTACGGATGAACTTCGTTTAGCAACAAACCAAAAAGCTAAAGTAATTGGTATTTCTATTAAAGATAGAAGTGCAATCTTACCAGCAGGACATATTCCAAATGGAGCATATTGGCATGATGCAAGCTCAGGAAAAATGATTAGTAGCACTTATTATTTTGATAAACTTCCTCAGTGGGTAAATGATTTTAATGATAAAAAGCTACCTGATACGTATATAAAAAAAGGTTGGGAATTACTTTTACCTTTAGCATCTTATACAGCTAGTCTTCCAGATGAGAATAACTACGAAGCAATGCCTACAAAAGATAAAAAAGCTACTTTTCCTTATTTTATAGATAAATATGATGGAGCAAAAAAATATAGACAGTTTCCTTATACTGCACTTGCAAATAGTTTTTTAAAGGACTTTGCACAAGAGGCTATTTTGAAAGAAGAATTAGGAAAAGATGAGGTTACTGATTTCTTGACACTTAGTTTTTCAGCTACAGATTATGTGGGACATCGTTACGGAATTTATTCAGTAGAAGTTCAGGATACTTATTTAAGATTAGATAGAGAACTAGCTGCTTTTTTTGAGTTTTTAGATACCACTATAGGGGAGGGAGAATATACGCTTTTCTTGACAGCAGACCATGCAGGCGCACCAACACCTTCTCATTTACACGATTTACAATTTGATGCTGATTATTTTGAATGGGATTCTATGAAAGTAGAATTAAACACTTTTTTAGAAGAAAATTATGGAAAAGGTGAGTTTGTAACCTATCTAAGCGATCAAGATGTGTTTTTAAATAGAGAATTAATTATTCAAAAAAAGATTTCTTTAGAAGAGATACAACAAAAAACAAGAGATTTTTTACTTACTCAAAAAGGAATTAGCCAAGCCATAACATCAACTGAACTAAGTAAACAAATTCAGAGAACTGGATTTATGCAGCTCGTTCAAAATGGATTTAATCCTAAACTTTCACCTGATGTAGCTTTTCTTTTTCAATCAGGTTATATGGATTCTTATTATAAAAAAGGAGGTACTGCACATGGAACCCCTTATACATATGATACACAAGTTCCACTCTTATTTTTTGGTAAAAACATTAGTAAAGGAAATACTCACCGTAGAGTAGAAATTACAGATATTGCAGCCACATTAGCATCTTTACTACATCTTCAACAACCAAGTGGTTGTATAGGAAACCCAATTATAGAAATTTTTGAGTAATTATTAAATAATACTATTTTTCTGTAAAAACAAAAAAGCAAATTCTTACTGAGGATTTGCTTTTTTGTTTAAAATACTTGAAAAAGTAGGGTGAAATTTGAATTTTACCGAACATTCTAAAAATAATATTATGAATAAGCCAAAATTTATTATATTTTTGTTAATGAAGTTTAGATATGTGATTAATTTAGTTAATCATACTGGCAAACTTCTAAATTTTAATTCTCAATTCAATTAATTTAATTAATCAAAATAAGTTTATGAAGAAATTACTACTACCTATATTAGGAGTAATTTGGCTTACATTCTTTGCTATGAGTAATTCTTTTGCTCAACAGAACGGAGTCATTCGTTGTGCTACTATGGAGCAAGATGCAATTCTAAGAGCCAATAACCCCGAATTAGGAACACTAGAAGATATGGAGAATATGTTAGCTCCAATCATCAAAGAGAAAAAAGAAGGTGGAGCAAATCAGCATATTGTAAATGGAGTTTATATTATTCCTGTTATTGTCCATGTAATTCATAATGGAGAAGCTATTGGTACAGGAAATAATATTGCTTATGATCGTATTCAATCTCAAATTGAAACACTTAATGATGACTTTCGTCGTCGTGCAGGTACAAATGGATTTAATACAGATCCTGTTGGGGCTGATACACAAATTGAATTCCGTTTAGCACAACGTAAGCCTGATGGAACAGGTTTTGGTGCTGAGATAGGAGTCAATCGTATTGATAGAAATGTTGCAGGGTTTACAGCTCCTCCTTATTCTACTGCTTATGTAGATGCAACTATTAAACCTTACACTACAACCACACAAGGATATGATGGAAGTGTATATATGAGTTTTTGGTGTGCGCCTCTTAGTGGTGGCGTTTTAGGATATGCACAATTCCCACAAACTACTTTGAGTGGAATGGATTGTAATGCTGTTAATACAGTTACTGATGGAGTTGTTCAGACTAGTGGCGCAGTAGGTGGGGAAACTGTTCCTGGTCCTAGTTCAGCTGCACCTTACAACTTAGGTAGAACAGCAACTCATGAGATTGGACACTGGTTAGGTCTTCGTCATATCTGGGGAGATGGTGGCTGTGGAGTAGATGATTTTTGTGCGGATACACCTACTGCTAGTGGCTCTAACTTTGGATGTGCTACTACAGCAAATTCTTGTACAGACACTCCAGTAGATAGACGTGATATGGTAGAAAACTATATGGATTATTCTGATGATGCTTGTATGAATATCTTTACAAATGATCAAAAAATTCGTATGCGTACTATCTTAGAAACTTCTCGTTTCTCACTTATTAATTCAGTGGCAGCTATTCCACCTAACACAGATGATGCTGGTGTATTAGCAGTTTTAAAACCTATGGGAGATGCTTGTAGCTCTACAGTTACTCCCTCTATTCGTGTGAAAAACTATGGTACTAATCCACTAACAAGTGTAACTATTGAGTATCGTATTGATGGAGCAGCTTTTACAAGTCAAGCCTTTACAGGACTAAATGTAGCTACAAATGGTACTGTAGATCTTGTTTTAAATAACATCACAGGTGTTGCTTTAGGAAATCATACTTTTGAAGCTCGTTCTATTCTTCCAAATGGTCTTGTAGATCCTTTCACAGATTCAGATTTATCAAACTCTACTTTTACATTAGGAAATGGAACATTGCCTATTGTAGCTGATTTTGAAGGAGCATCGTTTCCTCCAACTTCTTGGGAACGCCAAAATCCTGGAAATGATTGTAATTTATGGGTAACTGATGCTTCTCCTACTTTGGTAGGTTCGAATGGTGCTCGTACTAAAGCAGGTTTGGTAAGACATCATACCTATACGGGTTCTGGACAAGAAGATATTTTAATTTCTCCTTCTATTGACTTAACAAGTGCAGGTCTAGCAAGTGCAGGAATAGAATTTGACTTAGCTTATCGTAGAAGAAATGGAACTGTAAGTGAAACACTACGTATTGATGTTTCAACAGATTGTGGAGCTACTTGGCAACCAACATCTATTTATAGTAAAACTGGTGATGCATTAGCTACAGTAACTCCTAGCTCAACGACTGCTTTTATTCCAACTGCAGCAAACCAATGGCGTAGAGAGGCTGCTTCTTTAAATGCTTATCTAGGACAAAGTATCAAAATAAGATTTGTTACTACTAATGCAAATGGAAATAACCTTTGGATAGATAATGTAAGAATCTATGATGCTCGTCCTGAAATTCAGTTTGCAACTACTGCAACTACCATTACAGAAAATTCTACTACTGGTACAGTTGATTGTAGAGGATATCAAGACCTCAATATTCCTGTTAATATTAGCCTTGCACCTCCTTCTGCAGTTACAGTAAATGTAGCTGTAACGGGTGGAACAATGACAAACACACAAGATTATACACTTCAAATTCCAACACTTACTTTTGCTTCTGGAGCAACAACAGCACAAAATGTAGTGGTAAGAGTATTTAATGATAATGCGCTTGAAGTAGCAGAAAATTTACAACTGACCTTATCAGTAGTAGGTACAGATGCTATCTTAGGAACAAATACCGTTCATACATTAAATGTAAATGATAATGACGATGTTACACAAAATGTAACTCAAACTATCTTTACAGAAGATTTTGAAGCACAAACTGTTGGAGCTGTTTCAGGTGGATGGACAGTAACAAATGCCACAGCAGGTTCAAATGTGTGGGTATTTGGCGAAAATGGAGGAATGACTGGAAATAATAGTGCTTATATCACTAATAATACTACAAGTCGTCCTTTGGCATATACAAATACTAGTACTTCAAGAACTCGTTTGGTTTCTCCAGCTATAAATACAGTAGGAGCTACAAATCTTCAACTTAATTTTGACTATAAGTCAAATGGAGAAAGTGGTACAACAAGTGTTTGGGATTATGGTCGTCTTATGTACTCTACTTCTCCAACTGGTCCATATACAAATATTACAGGACCTGCTGATGGCGTAGGAACTGGAAATCTTACTAATGCTGTTCCTTTCTTCGGAAAGCCAGCTTTAACTGCTTATAATGTTACTCTTCCTGCTGCTTGTCAAAACCAAGCTACTCTGTATTTAGTTTGGAGATGGGATAATGATGGTTCATTGGGTAGTAATCCTCCTTTTACAATAGATAATATTGTATTGACAGGACAGCGTTTATTAGAATATGATGTAGAAAATACGGTTACTTCTAAACAGGTTTATTTAGGACCAAATAGTACTGTTTATGTTATTAGCTCTAATGACAAAGTAATGGCTAAACTAGAAAATAATACAACTCATGATTATGGTTGTACTACAGTTGCCATTGATAGAGCAGGAACAGGACAAGCAACTTACAATACATTAGGAGATGCAAATGGACTTACTGAGAAGTCTTTATTGGTTACACCTACTAATCCTTCTACTGAAAATATAGGTGTTACTATTTATTATACAGATGCTGAAAAAACAGGTTGGGAAACGGCAACAGGACGTTCTTGGACAACTGATGCAAAAATGCAACGTACTGGAGGGGCTATTAGTAATATTACTCCTGCTACACCGACAGCAAATGGTGCAACAAATACAGAGCATAATATCACAACATCTTCTTATTTGACTACTGAACATGCTGTTAGTGCAACTATTAATAATGGTTTTGGTAATGGAAATGCTTCAGGTGGTTTAGCTATTGGTAATCCACTTCCATGTAGTATTACAGCTATTAGCTATGTAGGTCAGAGTGCTTGTTTTAATGATAGATATTCTGCTACTGTTACAGTTACTTACTCTAATCCAGCAGGAAATCTAGTAGTAAATGGACGAACATTTACAGCAACTGCTAGTCCACAAACAGTAACTCTTACGAACTTAGTTGCTGATGGAAATGCACTAGATGTAACAGCATCTTTCTCTGCTGGTTGTACTTTTACTGCAACAGGTTTAATCACAGCTCCTGCTGCTTGTGGAATTACTCCAGGAGGAGGTTCGCCACCTGTAACTGTAGGTGTTCCTACTCGTTTTGTAGCTACTGGAGTTTCTACTTCACAAATTGATTTGAGTTGGACTGCTGTTGGTGGTGCAACAGGTTATCTTCTTTATGAAGGAAACACACTTCTTGCTACTATTAATTCAGGTGCTACTGATAGCTACGAACATACAGATTTAGAAGCAGATACCTATCACGCTTATAGATTGTTTGCTCTCAATGGTTCTGTTCGTTCTTCACGAGCAGCTCAAACAAATGATGCTACTTTCCCTAATGCTCCTACTGTTATTTCTACCACACCAAGTTGTGGAACAGGTTCAGCAGGTGTTGTTCTTAGTGGAAGTGGAGCAATATTTAATGTTTATACAACAGAAACAGGTGGAACAGCAGTTGATCAGACTGATAATAACAACTATTCAACGCTTACTATTTCTGAAAACACAACTTATTATATTAGTATGATTGGTGTTTATGGAAAAGAAAGTCAGACTCGTACCCAAGTAGATGTTGTAGTAAATACACCATTTGAAGCAACTATTTCAGAAGGTACTTCTGTTCGTAGTTGTGGTGCAAGTGCTACCTTGACTGCTAATGAAGTAGCAGGAGCAACTTATGTATGGCTAAAGAATGGAGTTGAACTTACTGATAGTAATTCAAGTTCTTATACAGTTACTGGTAGTGGAAGTTACCAAGTACGTATTATGAGAGAAACGTGTACAACTACTTCAAGTAGAAGTCGTGTTATTCTTAATTATGCTCCTATTGCTGAAATTACTAATGGTACTTTAGCTCGTTTCTGTGATAATGGAACGCTTAGAGCAACTGAATCTGCTAATGTTGCTTATTCTTGGACTCTTGATAATGTAGTTGTTGGCACAGAAAGAGAAGTTTCAGTTTCTCAATCAGGACAATATATACTTACAGTTACTGAAGATGGTTGTACTGCTAGTGATAGCATTGAAGTTGAAGTTACTTCTTTAGCTCCTATATCATTTACTGCTTCTGATTCTGTATTCTGTTTAGGTGAACAAGTAACTCTTACAGCTGATTCAGTTAGTGGTGTTACTTACAACTGGAGCAGAAATGGAGTTGTATTCCGTAGTAATGTAGGTAATTCTATTACAGCTAGTTCAAGTGGATCATATAGTGTTACTATTTCTCAAAACGGTTGTACAAGTGCTTCTTCTGCCTCAGTAAGCATTGAGCGTTTAAACATCAGCACAACTTATCTTCGTAATACAGAAACTACTCTTTTCTTAGAGCCAGCAGACGAATCTACTGAAATTAGTAGTGTAGTTTGGTTCTTCAATGGAGAAGAAAGTGCTAGTTTGAGTGGTGAGACAATTACACCAACAGAAAGTGGAACTTATTCTGCTCTTGTTACATATTCAACAGGTTGTACTTTCCAGACTCGTACTGCATCTTTCAATATTCCAGAGGTGGTTACA
Source organism: Bernardetia sp. Wsw4-3y2 (assembly GCF_037126295.1). Taxonomy (NCBI): domain Bacteria; kingdom Pseudomonadati; phylum Bacteroidota; class Cytophagia; order Cytophagales; family Bernardetiaceae; genus Bernardetia; species Bernardetia sp. Wsw4-3y2. Next base: position 3,844,463 of record NZ_CP147017.1, read on the forward strand.
GGTGAAGAAGAAGAGTTCATCAAAGCTCTACGTATTTATCCAAACCCTAGTTCAAGTGGAATATTCCAAATTGATTTAGGACAGAATACAGAAGTTGTTACTCTTATTTTGACAGACCAATTAGGAAGAACTTTGGAAACAATTGCTCTACCTTTAGAAGCAAATTCATATCAATTAGATTTGAGTAAATATGCTTCAGCTCTTTATACACTTCAATTCAAATCTGAAAAAGGTATAATTACTCGTAAAATTGTTATTGAAAAATAATAATTTTAGGTAAATAGAGTTTTATATAAAAAAAAGCAACCTTAGAAATAGGGTTGCTTTTTTTGTTTTATAATTTATAGAGTAAGAAAAATCAAATTACTTTTCTCAAAATTTTCTCATCAAATTTCCATATTTCTTCATCAATAGACTTTGTGTAAAATGACTGCGACAGTATTTTCTCTATACTATTTTTTATTTCTTTTTCTATTTTTAACTTATTATCTTCAAAATCAATAAAAATTCCAGCTTCTAAAGGCTTTATAAAGTTTTTCCATTTTTGATTTTTAGAAATAAGCATTGGTTTTTTATAAGCCAAACACTCATAAAACTTGGTAGGAATGCAGTTTTGAGTGCTTTTATTGAATAAATAAGGTAAGATTACAAAATCACTTTTTTGAAGTTGTTGTAATAAAATTTCATGAGAAACAGGTTTGTCAATAGAAGTATTTATCAACAAAATAGAAGATTGATTTTTTATAATCTCTATAATTTTTTGAGAATATATTGTATCCGAACAATAGCCAGCCAAAATTAAAGTGGCAGAAAAACCTTGTCTTTGTAATTCTTTTTCTAGCTTTTTGAAAAATAAAATGCCTTCTAAAGTTCCATAGGTTTTTGAAAATGAGCCATAAATAAGAAACTTAATTTCTTTTGTTTTAAAATAATCAGAATTGATAAAATTAGCATCAATCAAATTTTCTTTCAAAAATTTATTTTCCAAAAAAATATAATTTGTCTTTCTCAAAAAAGATATTTCTTCTAAATAACAGCGTTCTGCCAAAAGATATAAATCAACAAAAGAAGACGAAAATTTCTCAAAACTCCGAATCAAAAAAGCAATTGATTTTTTTAAAAAATGAGGGTAATTGTCTTGATACAGAATATTAAAAACATAATTTTCTTGTAAATCATAAACTAATTTTATCTTACTTGATTTTGAATTAAATAAAAATTTGAAAAACAAAGTAAAAGGTGTAAGTTCTACTGCACAAACAATAATCGTATTAGGTTTGAGTTTTAAAAGCTGATTAAAAACTCTAAAGCCAGCAAAAAAACGCCAAAGTCCTAAACGGTTTTTATTCTTTTTAGATGTAAATAATTCTATAAAATTAATGTTTGAATCAGTGTTTTTCTGGTCAAAATCATTAGCAGCTTCAAAACCTATTAGAGTTGTTTTTTTAGAATTTTCTGAATTATGTGAAATTAATTTTGCTATTTTTTGATATGCACGAACATCATCGACAGGTTTCAAAACTGAAAGAATTGCTATTTTTTCGGTTTTTAGTTTTTCTATTTTTGTATTTTTATCACTCTGAAATTCTGTCATTTTTGTCCTTTTATGCTTCTTTTTTTAGATAAAAAATTACCTCTCACATCAGTTGAGGTCTGCTGAGTTACATTTGTTATAGGTTATCAAGTAATCAAAATTACCGATTTTAATTTATTTCAATTCTACTTTAAACCAAATTTATCTATGCAAACTCTCACTTCCCAACAAGTAACTCGCATAAAACTGGACGAACTCAATCGTCAGTATCATCAACTTCATATTCAATACAATGCCATTATTGAAAAAGTAGATACAAGTTCAGAATTAAAAGATAAATTTCAATTTCTTTATGATGGACTTTGTAAAATTACCTTTGCTCAAAAACAACTTCATCCAGACGTAGAAAATTTGAGTGTTCTTCAATCTCAATTAGAAACAAATACAGTTTCAGATTCTCTTTTGAAAAGTTGGGTAAATCGCCTTCGAAATGAAATTGAGCAAGGAAAATTAAGATTAGAAGCAGGTTTGGTTTTCGGGCTTGCACTAGAAGATACTTGGCATACAACAAAATCTGTCAATCAAGAAAAAAAAGGTTTTGAGAAAGAATTTATTGAATTAATTAATGAAAAAGTAACGGATTTTAGTTCAGAAAATGAAACTAAATTGAGAGAATGGATAACTGTTTATAGTAACGATTTGGAAAAAATCAAAGAAAAAAATCAAAAATTTGTAGATGAAAAACTGTTGCAACCTGTAACCAAAGAAGAAACTGCTTATATGTTGCATCACATGAAAGCGCATCCCTATCATCATACAAAACTCAAAGCAGAAATTTCTTCGATTTTAAATAAAGAGGCTTTAGTAAATGAGTTGGCAGGAACAATTACAGTTTTGCTAAATAATTTTGAAAATTGGAAATGGACAGAAAAGGGGGTAGAACTCAATGTGCTTTGGACAAAACACAAATGGCGACCGTATATGAATACCGATTTGTTAGAATCTTTGCTTTTAGAAATTATAGGAATGCGTTTTGGTCGTGCTTTTAGAGAGAGTTTATTGGAAAAAGATTTTTGGGGAAAAGAAGCAGAATACAATCACATTAAATATTGGCAAAAACAGCTTAGAAATGAAATCACTTTTAAAGAATTCCCTTCTTATATTAATTATTCTCAAGTTACTTTTGAAGATTCGTATAGTGGATATGATGGCAGTATTATCAATGTAATCAGCAATGAAGATACTTATTTTAAACTTTTTCAAGGAATAAATGCTCAATTAGAAGTTTTGAAAACTAGACAAAAACAGCTTAATCAAGCTGCAACCAGTTATGTTATTCAAACTGACCTCAAAAACTATTTTCTGACTTTGCCTCATCAAACTTTACTGATTGTTTTGGAAGAGTTAGGCATTAGTCAAAAATGGTTAGCCTTTTTTAAGTCGTATTTTGAAGTTCCTTATTTGTATCAAAATCAAATTCATACAACTCAACAAGGAATTTCTCTTTCTCATTTATTTTCTTCTTTACTTGCAGATGTTTTATTATTATTTTTAGATAAGGCATTATGGACACAAGACGGAATTTCGACCTATCGTTATATGGATGATATGTATATTTTTTGTGATTCAGAAGACGATGCAAAAACAGCTTGGCAAACGCTACAAGATTTTTATAAAATAACAGGTTTGCAGCTCAATAAAGAAAAAATAGGTGTGGTTAGAATTGGAAATCCAAACCCAAAGGAAGCAAAAAAGGAAAGCAGTTTTATAGAACAAATAAGCAAAGAATTAAATACAGAATTGCAATTACCTAACTGGATGTTTCTTTCTCTAAATCAAGAAGGTAATTGGAAAATTAATCAAGATGCAGTAGGAAAATTTGCACACACGCTATCTAAGCAATTGAATCATACTTCTTCTATTTTTGATTTGTGTAATGTCTATAATACACATATTTCATTTTTGCTCAAAAGTTTTGCTATTGGTTATCCACTTGGAAAAGAGCATATTAAAGAAATTAATCAAACGGTTGCCAAGTTTGGAAAACAGCTTTTAGATAATCAAGAAAGTATATTTGAAGTTCTGAAAAAACGCCTAATAACAAAGTTTCCACAGATGGAAGAAGCAATTCAAAACCTTCCTGAAGCGTGGTATTATTGGTCGCTTACTGCTGGTGGTTTTGCGCTACAAAATCCTTTTTGTCATATCGTTTCGATTGCTGAGAGTTATAAAAATCTGATTGATGTACCCAAAAATAATTTTGAAGGATTAGATAAAAAACAAATTGAGACAAAACTGAAAGATGTATTTGTTTTTTATAAAAATAGCCAACTTTCGCCTGTTGCTCCCAAATCTACGCCTGTCATGCAAGGACTTATGAATGATTTTATTGATAGAGGAACAGAAGTAAGTGGCAAAAAACAGAATGGTTTAGGGATTTATTGGCAATGGCTTTTATACACGTATGGTTATCAATTATTAGATAGTTTTGGAACATTTCGTTTTTTGCTAACCGAACTCGTGCCTTTAGAAACTATTTTTAATCGTCTTTCTCCAAATTCTGAATCGGAAATTTAATTTTTTAATTCCTTTTGTAAGGAAAAGGCAAATCTTTTCCTTACAATTTTTTATTCAACTAACTCAAGTTTTAGATTATAAGTATTTCAGACTTCCTAGTCTGAATAAAAGATTTTTTAGTCAATTAAAAATTGTTTTACTTTCACAACAGACTAGGAAGTCTGTTATACACAACTTGATTTAACTAATCAAAAGACCATTCTCAACAGGTTTATCAGTTGTAAGAAGAGTAACACCATTTTCATCTCCAATGACTCCCAAAACCAAACACTCGGACATAAAATTAGCTATTTGTTTGGGTGGGAAATTAGTAACTGCAATAATTTGTTTTCCTACCAAAACTTCTGGATTTGGATATTTTTCTGTGATTTGTGCGCTTGATTTTTTAATTCCAAAATCTCCAAAATCAATTTGTAATTGATAGGCTGGTTTGTGTGCTTTTTCGAAAACTTTAGCTTCCAAAATTGTTCCGATACGCATTTCTACTTTTTCGAAGTCTGAATAAGAGAGCATTTATTATATTATAAAGGTTAGAAATTTTAAAATTATTCAGTAATTAGAGGCTTAAAAAAAGATGAAGACGGAAAATGTTCGTGATAGGCAGGGAAATCTTGAAAAGGAGCAATCCATTCAGGCATAGAAAGATGACGAACGTGACGTGATTCTGTTGAAAAACAAAAATCAGTCAATAAAAAAGATTTTGAAATTTGCCTTTGGTTAGCATAATAAGTTGCAGCTTCATCTTTTCTTATAAATTTATAAGAAACTAGTAAAGTTATTCCCACCAAGAGAAATAACCAAAAGGAAATGATATAGATAAAATAGTTTTTCATATACTTTTCAATGATTTAAGACAAATTTATACAAAAATATACAATTATTGAAGGCTTTTTAAACAGCAAATTTATTTTTAGATTAAAAAATCGTACCTTGCACAAAATTACAAAACAGTCTTTTTTATTTTTTAGAGCATAATTTATTAAAAAAATTATCCTACAAGAATAGAGAAGCTATTTTTTTTATAATCAAATTAATTTTAGAGCATGTCAAACAGCGCAAAAAAAGGCGATTTAGTACAGGTACATTATGTAGGTAAATTCGAAGACGGAAATGTTTTTGATTCTTCAAGAGAGAGAAAAGAGCCAATCGAATTTCAAGTAGGAGCAGGACAAATGATAAAAGGTTTTGATGCTGCAGTAGAAGGAATGACACTTAGCGAATCAAAAACAATTACTTTAGCACCAACTGAAGCGTATGGAGAGTCAAATCCAGAAAATATTGTTTCTTTTCCTAAAGATAAATTGCCACCAGAAATGAATCCAAAAGCAGGTGATCAGCTTGCTCTTCAAGGACAAAATGGTGAGCAAATTCCTGTTGTAGTTATTGAAGCAAATGAAGAAGGTGTTGTTTTGGATGCAAATCACCCAATGGCTGGAAAAACTTTAGTTTTTGAATTAGAACTTGTTGGAATCAATCCATCAAAAGTAGAAGGTGGAACGCTTGCTGACTAATAGCAAATCCATTTCAAAATAAATAAAAATGCTATTTCTATCTTAAATTATAGGAATGGCATTTTTTTATGAAATTTATCTAGTTTTCAATTTTTAGCTTCTTGCTGATTAAAAGCTAAAAAAAGCTAGTGAAATAGAACGACAGGAAAATAGTAAAGTCAAGAAAATAAATTTTAGAAAAGTATGATTTTTGTTTTTGGCTAGAAAAAAAATGAATTTGATATAGATTAAATCTGTATTTATCGTAAATTCATAAAAAATATAATTTTGTGCAATTTTAGCTATTTCTATGAAAAAATCTACAAAAAAAACGTCTCTATTCTCTTTTTCAATTATTGTCATTCTGTCTATTACTTTTTTTACTACAGGTTGTGTAAGCTGGTGGCAAGACTGGAATGCTCCCAAAACAATGCTTCAAAAACGAAAGTTGATAGAATCTAGTTTGGTTTTGCTTCATAATAAAAATAATTACATTCCTCTGCAAAATCTTTCTAAAGATAGAAAAGCAGTTGTAAGCATTGTAAAAAAATCATTTTCTGTTTTTGAATCAACCATAAATTTGTATGCAGATTTTACGACTGTTCATATTGCTCCTTCTGAGGATTCTTTAAAATTGGCTGCCGATTTTCAGAGTTTGGATAATTTTAATGAAATTGTTTTTTTGATAGGAAAAAATGAAAAACAAGATTCTATCTCTAGTTTTATAGCTCGTCAAATTGCTGTTTTAGCTTCTGCAAAACCTGTTTCTGTGGTTGTTTTTGAGAACAGAAATTTTATAGAAAGAAATCAAAATGAACTCTTAATTACAAATGCACTTCTTTTTTGCCCTGTTTATAATTCAATTTCGGAAGAATTATCAGCTCAGCTTATTTGTGGTGGAGTAGCTGCAAGAGGAATTTTGGAAAATGAAATTCTGCCAAATTTTAAAGAAGAAACAGGAATTTTTACAAAAAAAAATAGACTAAAATATACAATTCCAGAAGAAGTAGGAATAAAATCGCAGGATTTGCAGCTTATAGATACGCTAGTTTTGGAGGCAATGAATGCCAAAGCAATGCCAAGCGCACAAGTTTTAGTCGCTGTAAAAGGAAATGTTATTTATCAAAAAGCTTATGGTTTTCATACCTACGATTCTGTTACAAAAGCCGAAAAAAGTGATATTTATGATTTGGCTTCTGTCACCAAAATTTTGGCTTCAACGGCTGCTTATATGGCTATTTACGATCAAAATCGTTTGCCTTTAGATTCTACTTTATCGTATTTTTTGCCGTTTTTTGAAGGAACAAATAAAGATACATTAGTTTTGAAAGATATTCTGACACACCAAGCACAGCTTACACCTTTCATTGATTTTGGACATAAAGAAACACGAAATCATAAAGTTTATCCAAGAGAAATTTTTAGAACTCAAAAAGAAAAAGGATTCGAAACGCAATTATCAGATAATCTTTTTATAAAGGCAGATTATTACAAAGAGAATATGCTCAAAATTATTGGAGATTCGAAGCTGTTATCTACAAAAGAATATAAATACAGCGATTTGGGGTTCATTTTAACTCCTGAAATTATAGAAAGACTTGTACAACAAGAGTTTAGTAATTTCCTTCAAACACATTTCTATAAACCTTTATCTGCTCCTACACTTACTTTCAATCCACTAGAAAAATTCTCAAGAAGCCGAATTGTTCCGACAGAAAGAGATTCTCTTTTTAGAAATACATTGGTTTGGGGAAATGTTCATGACGAAGCTGCTGCTATGCGTGGAGGTGTTTCAGGTCATGCAGGACTTTTTGGAAATGCCAATGATGTAGCTAAAATTTTACAGCTATTTTTGAATGGAGGAAGTTACGGAGAAACTACTTTTTTTAAGCCAACTACAATTGCAGAGTTTACACGTTGTCAGTTTTGTGAGGATGGAAACCGAAGAGGATTAGGTTTTGATAAACCACTTTTAGAATGGAGTCCGAATGGAAATACAGCAAAAGATGCCTCTGCGCTGAGTTATGGGCATTTTGGTTTTACAGGAACAATGGTGTGGGTTGATCCTGCAACTGAAATGATTTTTGTTTTTCTGTCTAATAGAGTTTATCCCACAAGAGAAAGTAAAATGCTCATGAACCTTAATACTAGAACGAGAATACAACAAGTGATTTATGATGCAATGAAAAATTAGGAAGTAAAAAAACTCTTTTCTAAATACGAGCAATTCTCTTGTACATAATTTGAGTTATTTATAATTTTATATCAAATCATAATTCTATGAAAGATAACTTTTCTCAGCACTCTAAAAGTTACTCTATTTATCGTCCTTCTTATCCCAAAGAAGTTTTTGAAATTATCTATTCTTATTTGGATAAAAAACAAAATGCTTGGGATTGTGGGACTGGAAATGGACAGGTAGCTGATAAGTTGGCACAAGATTTTGAAAAGGTGTTTGCTACAGATATAAGTCAGAATCAAATCAAAAATGCTGTTCAAAAAGAAAACATAGTTTATTCCATCGAACAGGCAGAAAACTCTTCTTTTAAATCTGATTTTTTTGATTTAATTATTGTAGCACAGGCTATTCATTGGTTTGATTTTAATAAATTTTATCAAGAAGTAAGCAGAACACTCAAAAAAGAAGGAGTTTTTGTAGTTTTAGGATATGGCAAGTTAGAAGTTAATGAAAAAATTGATGCCATCATTAACAAATTGTATTATGATATTTTGGGTAAATACTGGGATAAAGAAAGAAAATACATTGATGAAAATTATCAAACAATTCCTTTTCCTTTTAAAGAAGTAGAGCAGAAAAAAAATAAGAAATTATTTAATGAGCTAGAATGGACATTAGAAAACTTAATAGGATATCTGAATACATGGTCGGCTGTAAAACATTATAACAATCAAAATTCAAGTAATTTAAAGAATGATGCCATAGAAATAATTTATCAAGATTTAGAAAATGCATGGAAAGGTAAAGAAGTCAGAACAGTGAAATTTCCAATATTATTGAGAATAGGCACAATTACAAATAAATAACTGCTTAAAAGTCAGATGCTTACATTTTTGTCATAAATAATCAATGATTTATAATCAAAAAGGGAACTTTAAGAGAGGCTAAAAGGGTTGAGATTGCATAATTACAGCAGAAATTTTAAAAATAGATTAATTCTAGTATTAAAAAATTACAATAAACTTTTAATTTTTAGTCTAATAAAAAGCCGTTTTTGGTGTAATTATAGAACACTTGAAAGTAAATGAAGAAAAATATCAAAAAAAATGTTAAATTTTGAGTTTTTCATGTGCATTTTTTGAGTTTTTAGCGTCTTATATATAGATGACAAAAAAAATAAAGGAAATGCTAAATGCAACCAAAACATAACTTTTTGAGTCTTCTAATTATAAGGACTATAACACAGTTCACTTACTTATTCTTAAAAAATACAACTATTAAATTCTACTTATCATGACAACCACAATCTTAACTTGGGTAAAGCCATAATTACTTAGCGAATCATTTGGTTTTTTTATAAAAATACAAAAAGCCTTATAGATTCTAAACCTTCTAAACTACCATACAATTTATGAAACAAATTTTATGCGTATTGCCTCTACATATTGAATCAAATAACTAACTACTTCTTAGATTTTTACAATTTTTGAAGTAGTTTTTTTATGTTTAAATTATTGGTATTTGAGCCAGTTAAGATAAGCCCATAAAAAAACCATTTCTTATACAAACAAGAAATGGTATTTTAATTTATGATAAGCGAAAATGAAACAAAACTGTAGTTGGCGCAAAAAATTGATAAGTCAATAGATAATTAAAAATTACAAACTGAAAAGATAAAACTACAATTACATTCACATTTCCGACGAAATGGCAAGTTTGCCTTACACTATTAAGACCCAACGAATCATAAAAGGGTTGCACAAAGCTATGTTTTTTCCTGAAAAAATCAAAATAAGTGTTTTGAAACCTTTAATTTGTCTATAAACCGAGTGATTTTAGAAAGGCTTCTTGTTTTGGCTCTCTTTTTAGAAAACTCTTAATTTGGCTCATTTCATCTTCACTTCCACCTTTAGAAAGGACTTTATCTACATACATTTTACCTACTTTTGGATTTAATAATCCTGCCTTTTCAAATACAGAAAACATGTCTTCAGCATATACTTTTGCCCATAGATAGCCATAATATCCTGCTGCATAGCCCATTAAATGACCAAAGCCTGAAGGAAAATCAGTTTCTTCTACTGGTGGAGTAAGTGTAATTTGTCGTTGAAGTGTATTGAATAATTCGTTTGGAGATGCATCTACAAGGGGATCATACGTATCGTGTAAAGTAAGATCAAATGTTCCATATAAAATTTGTTGAAGAGTAAACAAACCCGAACCTACATTTTTTGCAGCCACCATCTTATCGAAGAGTTCTTTTGGCAACACTTCTCCTGTTTTGTGATGAAGTGCAAATTCTTTCAAAATGTCATAATCCCACGCCCAGTTTTCGAAAAGTTGTGAAGGAACTTCTACAAAATCTCTCGCTACATTTGTTCCTGCAAATGCTGCTAAAGGAGATTGTGTAAGAAGCTGATGCAAACCATGACCAAACTCATGAAAAACAGTTGTTACTTGGTCGTGTGAAAGAAGCGAAGGAGAATCAGACGTAGAAGGAGGAAAATTACAAACTAATGCTGTATGAGGAGTTTGGTATCCTCTCTCAGTCTCTCTACCTGAAACCAAACCAAAACAAGCTGCATGACTGTATTTATTAGGTCTTGGATACAAATCCAAATACATTTTTCCTACAACTTTATTCTTTTTTCGCACTTCATATACAATTACATCTTCATGCCAAACAGAATGATGATACATTTTGATAAAATCAATTCCAAAAAGATTTTTACAAATATTAAAAATTCCTTTAAAAACATTATTTAACTCAAAATATTGTTTGACTTCTTCTGAATTGAGATTGTAGTTTTTCTCCAAAAGAATATTGTTATAATAACCTGTTTCCCAGCCTTGTAACTCTTCTTTTCCTTCTGTTATACTCAGAAGTTCTTTGTAATCTTTTTCTGCTTTAGGTTTTACTTTTTTTGTTAGTTCTTCTTCAAAACTCCAAACAGTATCAGGTGTTTTTGCCATTCTTTCTTCAATGACATATTGAGCATAGGTTTTGTAGCCCAATAGATTTGCCATTTGCTTACGTAGAGCTATTGTTTTGATAAGAACTCCTGTATTTTTTGGATTTCCTCTATTCAGATATTTTATATATAGTTCTTTACGATATTTTTCATTTTTTGCATAGCGCATAAATGGACGATAAGAAGGAGAGTCTAATGTAATTTTATACATTCCATTTTCCATTCTATGACGATTTTTGTAGTCTTCTGGAAGCCCTTCTATATCATCTTCTGAAATAATAATCTGATCTTGATGCTCTGCAATATTTCTTGAAAACTCATTAGAAAGGTCAGATAACTGGTCTTTCATGGTTCGTAATATATCTCTATCTTGTTGGACAAGCGCAAAACCATTGCGTTCGAATTCTCCAACGGTTTCTTTTATAAACTTCTTTTTATATCCTTTTAGCCAACGAGCATCATCAGATTGACTATATTTTTTGATAGCTTTATATAATTCTTCATTAAGGGAAAGACTGTTTCCGTATCTTTGCAATACTTGTACGCTCTGATTGGCTTGTTTATATACCTTTTCATCAGAAGAAGTATGTGCTAAAAGAAAAATAATTCCTGAAATACTGCTTAATTTGTGGGTTAGTTCATCCCATTTTTCCATTTTCATTTCGAAAGTCTGAGTATCGCCTCCCAAAATAACAGCTAAGGTAGCATCAGATTTGCGAATGATTTTGTCAGTAATATATCGAATGCTTTTGGCATCAATTTCTTCAAAATTGGGGGAAGAATAAAAAAACTCAAAATAAGACTCCATAGAAGATTGTTGTAATTGAAATAGTTTGTTTTAATAATATTTTCAAATTATGTAGCAGTGTTTAGTAAACTGATTAAATAATTTTGTGCCACTATTTAACATTTTTATAAGTAAGTATGTTTTTAATTAATTTTATAGTTAATTTTTAATTTAAAAAATCCTATATTAAAAACCATTTTTCAATGATTTTGCTTGTAGATAGTGTGTTTTTTGGGTTAAATCTTTGAACGTTAATATACAATTATTCATATTTTAAACTCATAACTCATTTATTCTTTCTTTTTATTTAAAAACACTACTTAAATGAATTGTCTAGTAAAAGTACGCCAAAAAAATTAATTTAGTATACTGATTAACCAATAAAACACACATTTGTAATTTATTTTTATATTTATCGTCTTTAAACCGTTGTTTTTTTGTTGTATGGCGATTAAAAATCACTCAGTTATTACATTATACTTTTTATTTTCTTAAAACTCATAAAAAACACAGATGGCTCTTAATCGAATTTGGATAGGTTTTTTTCTCATTGCTTTTATCTTTGCAATCTTTCAGCTTTTTAATGGAGATATAGAAGTTTTCTCTAAGATTACCAATAGCACGTTTGAAAGTGCAAAAACTGGTTTCGAAATTTCTCTTTATCTGACAGGGGCAATGGCTCTTTGGTTAGGAATTATGAAAATAGGTGAGCAAGCTGGAGCAATTGAAGTATTGGCAAAATTGGTTAGTCCACTTTTCAAACATCTTTTTCCAGAAGTTCCCAAAAATCATGATGCTGTGGGCGCAATGTTAATGAATTTTTCAGCTAATATGTTAGGCTTGGATAATGCAGCTACACCTCTAGGATTAAAAGCAATGGAAGAACTACAATCTCTCAATCCAAAACCTGAAACGGCTAGTAATGCACAAATTATGTTTTTGGTGTTGAATACTTCTGGACTGACTATTATTCCTGTTTCTGTTATGGTATATAGAGCGCAGGCAGGTGCAGTTAATCCTGCTGAAATATTTGTTCCTATATTGATAGCCACTTTTTTTGCTACATTAGCTGGTATTTTGGCTGTCGGAATTAAACAGAAACTCAATCTCTTACACCCTGTCGTTATTGCTTATTTGGGAGGACTTACTGCTTTCATTTCAATCATCACTTGGTTTTTTAGCACATTGCCACAAGAAAAAATTAGTCTGTATTCTTCTGTTGCAAGTAATTTTATTTTATTTGGTGTAATGGTCAGTTTTATTGCTTGGGCTGCTTTTAAGAAAGTAAACGTTTATGAAACTTTTATTGAAGGCGCAAAAGAAGGTTTTTCGATTGCCATAAAAGTAATTCCTTATTTAGTTGCTATGCTTGTGGCTATTGGCGTTTTTCGTGCTTCGGGTGCAATGGACATGCTAATTTCTGCTGTAAGTTGGTTTATTTCTCTTTTTGGTTTTGATACACAATTTGTAAAAGCTCTTCCTGTTGCTATTATGAAGCCTCTTAGTGGAAGTGGTGCAAGAGGACTCATGATTGATGCTTTTACTACTTACGGAGTAGATTCTTTTGTTGGAAAAGTAGCTGCAACACTTCAAGGCTCAACAGATACTACATTTTATGTTTTGGCAGTTTATTTTGGTGCTGTCAATATCAAAAATACAAGATATGCTGTTAGTTGTGGTCTGATTGCCGATGGGGTGGGAATAATTGCTGCTATTCTGCTTAGTTATTTGTTTTTTGCTTAGCAAAGTTTAGCTGCATATTCAGTTTTTCAAAACTTAATAAAACATTTCCTTAGAGCATGATTCAGATAAATTTGTATTTATTTTGATAGAATTTAAAAATCAAATTTGAGTTTTTCTTGTGCAAATCATTTGTCGTTTAAGTCTTATGATTTAGAAAAGCCAATATACTTATTCTTCATCTTCCCAAACGAGGCTGTCCGAAAAGGTCAGCCTCTTTTTATGCAGCTATTTTTTGTAATTCTTCTTTTTGGTTGATTTTTTTGATGATGCAAACAAATTTTGTCTTTTGGTGATTTTTTTGAGTATAAAAAAAGGTGCAAAAAGATGATTTTTTAGAATTGAAAGTATTTTTTAGCTTATCGGCAGTTTTTGCCACCATTTTTCTAAAATTATGCCCAAGAGCCATCAATAGAAACTCCATTTCTACTTTTGCTAATCCCTTAAAAGTAAATCGATTAAACTTATTATTATATTTGAGATGCCCAAAAACAGCTTCTACTTCTATAGGGCGTTTACTGCGCTGCTCTAATCCTTTCTCACTAGTTAGTAAATTTCTAGCTTTCTCTTTTAGTTGGTTTAAACGATGATTCACTTGTATTATTCTATTGCCTTCAGCTTTATGACATAAATTGCGAAGAGGACAATCTTGACACCTTTTTGCTTGATAATAAGATACTTGCGATTCGTATCCATTACTTGAAGTACGTTTTCCATCTCTTATTTTCTTCATTCTTTGCCCCATCGGACAGACATAAAAATCTAATTCTTTGTTGTAAAATAAATTCTGAACTAAAAAAGGATTATTTTTCATTTTCCTTTTTTGCTCTTTATGGAAATAATTGTACTTAACGTAGGCAGTAATTTCTTTTTTTTCAAGTAATTCATAATTTTCTTCACTTCCATAACCTGCATCAGCTACTACTTCTTTACTTTGTTTATTGTACTGATTTTCAAATCCTTCTAAATGAGAGGATAAAGTGGTGGTATCTCCTGCCGTTTGATGAATAGAAACGTGGGTAATAAATTGATTTTCTGTGGACACTTGAGCATTATAAGTAGGTTTGAGTTGTCCATTTTTCATGTGATCTTCTTTCATCCGCATAAAAGTAGCATCCGTATCTGTTTTACTATACGAGTTTCTACAACCTAAAATTTTCAGAGACTCTTCATATTTACTTAATCTAGGAAGATATTCATCTTGCATTTTTTTTAGTTCTCTTGCCTGTTGTTTACTCGGTTCTTTTAGTTTTTTATTGATTTGAGCGAGTTTTTCTTTTAATAATTCTGAATCTAATGGAGTAGATACTTCTTCTTTATTTTCTTCTTGATTATCTGATTGAATACTACTTTCAATATCAGATAAAATTTTATTTACTTTAGTTTCTAACTTTTCTTTATTTTTTTCAATACTACCACGCCAAACAAAAGTATAACGATTAGAACAAGCCTCTATTTTTGTTCCATCAATATATTGAACATCAAGACTTACATAACCCATTTCAACCAACATTTTAACAACTTCTCCAAATAAACGATGAATGTGTGCCTTCAAAATTTTACCTCTAAAGTCATTAATTGTTCTAAAATCTGGTGTAGAATTGCCTGATAAATACATAAAATGAATATTCTCCCCAAGAGCTTTAGCTATTTTACGACAAGAATAAATATTGGATAAATAAGAATAGAATAGCACTTTAACGAGCATTCTTGGATGATAAGCTGAACAACCTCCACCTTTGTATTGAGAAATCAAATCGCTAATATCCAATGAATCAACCACCTTTTCAACTAAACGAACAGGATGGTGAGCTGGAATTTTGTCAAATATATTGACAGGAAAAAGTTCGGGCTGCTTACCACTTTGGTTTTTGAAAACTACTTTTGCCATAGGCTATATAACGTTAGTATAAAAGTATATATACCTCGAAAATAAAAAAAATTAACCATAAAAAAAAGGCTATCCGTACTTTTCGGACAGCCTCAAAATTTCTCTAAAGTCATTTTAGGATTCAAAACTACTTTTATGGTCAGTGGACTCAAACGAACACTTATTTTGTGAGAAGATTCTCCAAAAGTTCCAATATCTACTACTTCATTTCCTTTTAACTCCAAATTATTTCTATCCAAATAACTCATAATAGCAGGAACTTGTAAATCTACTCCTCCAGTAGCTTTTGCATGTGGATTTTCTAAAAACTTAGCAGTTTGTATCAGTTCCTCCAAATCAGCAGGGTTATTTTCAAAATGCAATTCATAACTTTTATAATAGATACTTTCTAGCGCATCTTCCTGTGAAACAAATTCGCCATCAATTACATAACCGATAAGCCAATTATCACCATACTTTTTATCCCATTCTCTCTGTCTTTTTTGTCTTTGTTTGAGATTTCCTGCTTTTCCTATTTTTCGTTCTACAATTTTCCAACTCATTGATAGTTTGCTTTTTTTTATAGAAAATGATTGTAGTGAGGAAACTGTTTTTTTGGTGGGAAAGGTTCAAAATTAAATCAATTCAATATTTTCAAAATTTCTTCATCTGTTTCTCTTGCTTTCCATTCCTCCAATTCATTAATTGCAAAAGCATCATTTGGCTTTATTTCTAAATACATTTTGAGAGATTGAGCTTTCAATGACTTTTCAAAATTAAAATCTTTAGAATATTTTCCTTCCTCAACTCGCTTTTCTGAAATAGCCACATCAAGCAAATAGTAACAGTAATTATTAATTAAGGGATTATTATGCTCATATAGATTCTCAATGAGATACCAACTTTTTAGATAAGAAAAAAAGGTTCTTTTTACTAAAATACGAGTAATTAAGCTAGATATTAATTTGGTTAATAAAGGTTTATTTTTTACTTCTGATAGTGAGTTGATATAGAAGTTGTTTAAGAATGTTTTTTTCTAGTTCTGGCAAATATTAAAGTAAAGGCTAAATAGTGTAAACTTTGCCACGTATGAATTTTAGTTTCGTACCTCATAATTAAGGCTTTGAAAGCATCTAACCACGCATTAGTTCTTTCAATAACGAATCTCAATTCATACATTTCTTCATCTTTAAATGGTTGATTATCAAGGTCTTTTTTATTTCTTTTATTAAAATCTATATTATCTACAATATCTAAATGATTACAAAAAGAACGAAAGGCTTGTGTATCAAAGGCTGCATCAGCATTGAGAAAAATTCCTCCTTCTCTAATTTGAGAAGCATTCAAATCATCTATCATAGATTGCATATTTTTTTCAAGTTCAAAAGCATCGTGATGATTGCCTGCTCTTGGAACAGACATCGCTACTGGAATACCATTTTTATCCGTTAGAAAAAGTGCATTGGTTGTTTTTCCTGCTTTTCTTTTGGAATATCCAATACCTTCTCCTCCTCGTTTAGCTGAAGTGTGGCTGCCGTCTAGCTGACAAATAGAAAAATCTAATTCTCCACGATAATCTTCTAAATACTTGATCCATAATTTCTTCCAACTTCCTAATTTTGACCATTTATTATAATGGTAATATACTGTATTCCAGCTAATTGATAAGTTTCCGAAAAATTGTTTCATAGGAAGTTCTCGCCATTGACTCCCTGATTTTAAGCGATACACAATGGCTTGGATAATACGCCAAAGAGCTACTTTTATACGACGACCTTTTGTAAATTGATGTAAATAAGGTAAAATATTTTCGGTTATAAATTTTTTTGATAAGTTTACGTACATAGAGGGAAAAATAGTTAGATTGAAAATGTGATGATTTACAAGTATAACTATTTTGACCTCTTTTTAAAAAAATAAATCACCATTCTTAAACAAGTTCATAAATAGTATTTGAAAAATACCCTTTTTTCTCAATAGCTTTTTCTATAAAGGCAATATTTTCTTCACTATTAAAAAAATCTGTGTATTTAGTTAGCACTTTTATCGCCTCTACTGAATACCAAATGTGATGTTCATCAATGATATTTTTTAAGCTATCAACATGATTTTTCAGTTCAGTTAATTCCATTAATTTGAAAGTAGCCTTTGTCCAAGCATATTCCCAATTCTGACCAGAGGTATATTTATCTAATTTTTCTTTTATAGAAACAGGACATTTTTGTGGATTATCATAAATATTAAAAAGGTGTGATTCCCATTTTCTCTTAAACTTTACTGTTTCATCTACTTTAATATCTTCTAGTATTCCTTCTGAATTATCAATCATTGAAGTAATCGTCTTTTCAATATTACGATAAGTTCTATAAAAAATGAAGCGAACAAGTAATTGAATAAATCTTTTCATAGTCTGTTTTGGAGTTTTAGAAAACATCAATTTACTGCTAAAATTTTATTTTTAGAAAAAACCACCTCCAAAAACAAAAATATTTTCAAAGGTGGTTGTGATTAATTTCCATCAAAGTTTACTTCAATTTCACCTTGCTCTATTTCTTCTTTGTTTCTTAAATCCTCATATTCGTAGTTATCATATTCATTGATGCTATTTTTAATTATAATTTTTCCGTTTTCAATCCAATTGAGAGCATTTTGTGCATCTACAATAATTTTAGGATAGAACTTATTGAGTAATTCTTGTTGTTCAATTCTACTTATTTCGTTCCAAGTTTTGGTATAATCATCTATTGGCAGCAACTACAAGTCCATAATTTAACCCAAGTCTTCTTAAAAAATTGTATCCAGCACAATATAAGTCATAAGTCATTTCAATAGATTCAGCACATTTTTCATCTCTATAAATTATTGATTTTAAATGATTTTGCAGTCGTTTTATTTCAAATTTACCATTATCCACAAACTGACTAATTACTTTTTCCAATTCAAGGTAAATATATTTTCCCTTAAAGTTCAATGAAATTAGCTCTAGATACGCATCAGGAGGTAATTCTATTTCTAATTCCTTTGTATTATAAACCCATTGTTCAAAATTTTGAATACTAACTTTATACTTCAAGACTTCGTAAAATTTTTGTTCAATATGTTCGCTGATTCTTTGCATTACAAATAATTATGATTAAAGTTTGGTAATCAAAAGAACAAACCACCTCCAAAACAGAAAAGTTTCAAAGGTGGTTTCAAATTCTAAACTGTCTGACAATTCTATTTTTTTTGATTTTACTGCTTTTTACTTCTTCGGAACAGGAAAACCTCTATCTCTCATCAGAGCTTCCATATTTGCTTCACGTCCTCTAAATGATTTATAGGCTTCGGCTGGGTCTATGGCATTTCTCGGTGCAAATAGATATTTTACTAATTTATCAGCCATTTCTTTGTCATAAAAACCGTCTGGAGCTTCTGCAAATGCTTCGGCTGCATCAGCCGTCAAAACATCAGCCCACATATAACCGTAATACGCTGTCGCATAGCCTTCTCCTGAAAAAACGTGTCCAAAATGTGGCGTTCTGTGGCGCATCACTAATTGTTTTGGCATTCCTAATTCGTCCAATGTTTCTTTTTCAAACTTATCTACATCAATATTCTCTGGATCTGCAAGGTGGAATTTCATATCCATGATAGCAGAAGCCAAATATTCAGTTGTAGAAAAACCTTGATTGAAAGTAGATGCTTTCTTGATTTTGGCAACTAACTCTTTTGGCATTGGCTGACCAGTTTTATTATGAACCAAATAGTTATTAATAACTTCGTCAGTAGATAACCAACGCTCTAAAAGCTGCGATTGAAATTCTGTATAATCTCTCACACCACCATTCAAAGTTGGATATTTTACATTTGAAGAAAGAGCATGAAGTGCATGACCAAACTCATGAAAAAATGTATTTGCATCATCCCAAGAAACTAAAAGAGGTTGATTTGGTGCAGGTTTTACAAAATTTGAATTATTAGAAGCCAAAACATTTTTATTTCCATCAAAAGTTGTATGACTTCTATAACTTGTTGCCCATGCTCCCGAACGCTTTCCTTGTCTAGCATACGGATCAAGATACCAAAGTCCGATATTCTCGCCTGTGTCTTTGTCGGTTACTTCCCAAACTTTTACATCTTCATGAAAAACAGGAACAGAACCTTCAGGAACTGGCGTAAATTTAAAATTAAACAAACGACCTGCTACATAGTGCATCGCTTCAGTAAGTTTGTCAAGTTGCAAATATTGTTTTACTTCGTCTGAATCCAAATTATATTTATCTTGTCTTACTTTTTCAGCATAATAACGATAATCCCAAGGTTCAATAGTAATTTTGTCTCCGTTTTTATTGGCTACAGCTTGCATATCTTTTACTTCTTCATCCACTCTAGCAATAGATGCCTTCCAAACTGTTTCCATCAAATTCATTGCATTTTCAGGAGTTTTTGCCATACGGTCTTGCAAACGCCATTCTGCATAATTTTTATATCCCAAAAGCTCAACACGCTCTCTACGTAATTTCAAGATTTCTGCAATGATTTTGTTGTTGTCGTATTCATCTGCATTATCTCCTCTTGAGTAATAATTTTTCCAAACTTTTTCACGCAAATCTCTTTCAGTAGAATATGTCAAAAAAGGATCCATGGAAGAGCGAGTATTTGTGATGGCATATTTACCTTCTTGTCCATTATCAGCAGCAATTTTTGCAGCCGATTTGATAAAACCTTCTGATAAACCTCCCAATTGATTTTCGTCTAAATAAGTAATATAACCTTCTTCATCGTGCAAAACATTATTCGAAAACTTAGTGTAAAGTGTAGAAAGTTCTTTGTCAATAGCTGCATATCTTTCTTTTTTCTCTGGACTAAGTTCTGCTCCATTCATTTCAAAACCTTTATAAGTTAGCTCTAAAACTCGTTGTTTGTCTGCTTCTAAAGGAGTAGTTTGAGAATTATCGTAAACTGTTTTGATGCGTTGAAATAATTTTTCGTTTTGAGAGATTTTAGAACTAAACTCTGAAAACTTAGGTGATAATTCTTCATCAATTGCTCTAAATTCTGGTGAAGACATGTTGCTACTCCAAATTCCATAATAATTGAAAGCTCTATCTAGTTCTTTTCCTGCACGTTCCATTTCTTCAATCGTATTTTCGAAAGTAGCAGGTTCTGGATTGTTGGCTATTTTTTCAATATCAGCCAAATTCATTTCCATTCCCTTAATCATAGCAGGCTTAATGTCTTCCAGCTTCATTTTATCAAAAGCAGGAACACCACCATAATCGCCTGTCCATTCTTGTAATAATAGATTTTCTGTTGTCGCTTCTTCTTTTATTTCTGTATCTTCTTTTTTTACTTCTTGTTTACACGCTGAAAATGCAAAGAAAGTGAGTAGTAAAAATAAAAATTGTGTTGTTGTCTGTTTTATCATGTTTGTATATTATAGGTTTAATAAAATTGAATTTTTTCTTACAACTTTAAATTTAGTTATACTTTTGATAAAATTAGGACAATAGGCTATTTAAAATGGATTTATTAGGTTTTTTTGTGAATGTAGAAATGGAATGACTTCTAATTTAGAAAATAATTATTTTATAAATAGGCTTAATTACCTACCTTCTTTTTCTATTAAATTCAGGAAAACATTGAACACCAATAGCACCACCAAGCCATTCTAAAGCGACATCTTTTTTATACAAAATATACCTACAACTATCATTATAATTGTTAGTCAAACTATCTGGAACTGGTTCATCAAATAAATTATAAAAATACATTCCCATTCCATGTCTTTGAAATCCAATCTGACAAGGTGTACCACTTTGAACAGAAATACAACCTGCTTTATCTAATTTTCGCTTTAAAGAATCAGTAGTTTTATAGCTCCAATTTAAATCTTTTAATAAATCCTCTTCCTTTACTGACTTTGTACCACTAATATCTAAAGAAGGATCATACTTCCCGTCAGTTCTTACGTAAAATCTACTTATGGAGTAATTTTCAAATTCAATTTCTACAACTTTATTTTTGGGAAGCCTAGAATTAATAAACTGTTCAACTTCACGAATCTCTTTTGATTTCTCCTCATAATTTGCAACTAATTCTTCATAGCTTGAAGAATCAAATTGAGCAAACAGAACTATTAGAGCTACTATCGCACCAACGATATATAAGGCAAATCCTCCTCCTACAATTATTAGTATCCATTTTAATATCTTCATTTCTAACAATAAATTAATTTGATTTATTTTTCTTACAACTTTAAATTTAGCTATACTTTTGATAAAATTAGGACAATAACATTTTTAGAATGAATTTATTAAGCTTTTTTACTTTAAAATATAGGAATAAAAAATAGAACAATAAATTCTTCTCAAGAAAAAGTCAAAAGACAAAAAAACAAACCAAATCTAATTTAAAAATGTTAGCATAATGATTTTAATTCTTCTATTTTTTAAACTTGATGTTATTATGTTTACAAAAAAATCTGCCTTTCTATCTGTATTTTTCTTTGCTTTATTTATTAACTATTCTTTTGCTCAAGAAAATAAAATTGATTTGCCTCAAATAAATAAAGAACGTCTTTCACTTCAAAAAAACTCTATGTATGTTTTGGGAGGTTGGTCGGTTGCTAATTTTGCATATAGTGGAGCAACCCTAGCAGCAGGAGTAAATAATGGAGAAGACAAATATTTTCATCAGTTTAATATCTATTGGAATACTGTCAATTTTGCTTTGGCAGGAAGCAGTCTTTTATTTGCAAAAAAAGATACAGATTTGAATTATGCAGAAACTCTAAAAGCCTATCATTCGACAGAATCTCTTTTTTTGCTCAACACAGGGATTGATGTGGGATATATGGCAGCAGGATTATATTTGAGGGAACGAGCAAAAACTGAAACAACTATAAAAAATACAAACCGTTTTTTAGGTTATGGAAAATCACTCATTTTACAAGGAGGATTTTTATTTGTTTTTGATCTGACGGCTTACTTTCTTAATAAAAGACAATCAAAAATTTTGTATGATATTCCTGTTTCTCTGTCACTTGCTCCAAATCAAATGAGAGTTACTTATACTTTTTAGAATAATGCAGAACAAAAAAACACCTTTTTAATTCTATAAAGATTAAAAAGGTGTTTTTTATATTTTGAGAAAATCAAGTTTTGATTACTCTTCTTCGCTAGAAGAAGCATCATCAGCTTTCTTTTCTTCTGTTTGCTCTGCAGTTGCTTCAGAAGAAGCTGTTGCTGTGTCAGAAGATTTTTTCTTCTTACGACGACCACGACGAGTACGTCCTGAAGTGCTTGATTCTTGTAGCATAAGCTCGTTATAATCTACAAGTTCAATAAAGCAAACATCAGAGTTATCGCCTGCACGAGACAAACTAAGTTTGATAATGCGTGTGTATCCTCCTGGACGCTCACCCACTTTACGAGCTACTTCATTGAAAAGCTCTTTGGTAGCTTCTTTATTTTGAAGGTAAGAGAAAACAACACGTTGGTCGTTTTGAGTTCCACCCTTCGAACGAGTAATCAAAGGCTCTACATATTTGCGCAATGCTTTTGCTTTGGCAGTAGTTGTTTGAATTCGTTTGTGTAATATGAGAGAAGCCGCCATGTTAGAGAGCATCGCCTTACGGTGAGATGATGTACGCCCTAAATGATTGAATTTTTTTCCGTGTCTCATTTTCGTATAAGTTTGGACAAGTTTATTTTATAAAAAACTAAACTTTGCCTGAATTTCTGTATAAAATGCCAGTAGTAGAACATTAAATCAGACCCTATTAAATACATTTGAAAAGAAAAATTATAAAATAATTAGGAATAAAAATTAATCAAATTATGAATCATAAAGTATTTATGTTTAATACGTTACATTCGTAATTAGTTTCGCTGCTTTAGCAGGTCATAATTTTTAATTCGTAATTGATTTCAAAATTAATCTTCGTCTAATTTGTACTTAACGATGTCTAATCCAAAAGTAAGTCCCAAATCAGATACAAGTTGTTCCAATTCAGTAAGTGATTTCTTACCAAAGTTACGGAATTTCATCATATCAGAAATTTCCAAACTTACAAGGTCGCCAAGTGTACGAATGTTTGCTGCTTTAAGACAGTTATAAGCACGAACAGACAAATCCATTTCTGAAAGAGCTGTTTTGAGTTGCTTACGCATTCTTACAAATTCTTCATCTACTTCCTCCTCTTGTTGTGTTTCTAAATAATCAAGCGTAATGTTTTGGTCAGAAATTAGAGCCAAATGACGCATAAGTAAATGAGCTGCACCTTTAAGAGCATCTTCAGGATGAATAGAACCGTCAGTTTGGATATCCATAACTAACTTCTCATAATCCGTTTTTTGCTCAACACGAGTGTTTTCGATGCTATAAGTTACGTTTTTAATTGGCGTATAGATAGCATCTATTGGAATATAGCTTGCAGAATTTTCTGCTTGACGGTTTTCCTCAGCAGGAACGTATCCACGTCCTTTGTCTAAGAAAAGTTCAAGTTCGAGTTCTACTGATTCGTCCATGTGACAGATTACCAATTCTGGATTCAACACCTCAAATTCATTAGTAGCATCTGTGATGTCTTTTCCAGTTAGTTCAGATTTTCCAGAAAGTTGAATTGTAATCCTCTGACTAGATTCATCTTCTACTAATTTTTTAAGACGCAACATCTTTAAATTCAAAATAATTTCACTTACATCTTCTACAACGCCTTCGACGGTAGAAAACTCATGTAAAACTGAACCCATTTTGATACCGATAATTGCATATCCTTCTAATGAAGAAAGCAATACACGACGAAGTGCGTTACCAACAGTTACACCATAACCTGGTTCTAATGGTTTGAATTCGAAAATACCGTGAAAATCATCGGCTTTCTCCATTACCACTTTGTCGGGCATTTGAAACGCTAATACTGCCATAGAACTTACTGTATATTTTGAAGTGTTTTTTTAAAGAATTGATAACCTAACAGGTAATAAACAGTTTGTAACTGTCTAATAATTGTAACCTGAATAAATAGGTTGTATAAGCTAGGATTATTTAGAGTACAACTCAACGATTAAACGTTCTTGAATGTTCTCTGGAATTTCCTCACGCTCTGGAAGCATCATAAATCTGCCTTGAAGCTCTGTATTATCCCATTCTAACCAAGAGTAACGAGCATTTGCTCTTCCACTCAAAGCATCAGTAATAATTTGCAAAGATTTTGACTTTTCACGTACTCCAACGATATCGCCAGGGCGTAATGAATAAGAAGCAATGTTTACGATTTCTCCGTTTACTGTAATGTGTTTGTGAGAAACAAGCTGACGAGCAGCTCTACGAGTAGGTGCAATACCTAAACGATACACAACATTATCTAAACGAGTTTCTAAGAATTTCAAAAGATTCTCACCTGTTGAGCCTTGCGCTCTTACTGCGTGCTTAAATACATTTGAAAATTGACGCTCAAGTACACCGTAAGTATGTTTAGCTTTTTGCTTTTCCATTAACTGGACTGCATAATCTGATACTTTACGACGACGACCTTTTCCGTGCTGACCCGGCGGATAAGCTTTTTTCTTTAGGGCTTTGCTCGGGCCGAAGATTGCCTCTCCGAAACGTCTTGCAATTTTTGCCGTAGGTCCTGTATAACGTGCCATACTGTTTGTATTTTTCGTGTTTTACGAAAATTAAAAATAAATTCTAAAAGTATAAATCATTGATGCTTTGTAAACAAATTGTTTTCTAGAAAACGAAATTTACATTTTTTCGGATCTATACAGTCGTGAGCTAAACGGGGTATTCTAGTCCTTCTCTACGTTACTTATTTTTATATGATTGTATAAATTAAGAGTGATAATTACTGTCAAACTTAATTAAATCTCTTAGAAAACAGACGATTAGAAAGGTTATAACTAATCCGTTTCCAAAAAAATAAGAGTTGCCGAGCCAGTCGATTTAAAATATCTATAACTATAAAAACTATATCTAAATTCTATCTAAAGCACGCAACAAGGGAGAATAACTCCTAAACGTTTCAACTCACTATTCTTTTTACGCTAGAATTGGAAAGAAGCGAGATAGAAGATTCTATCCAAATTTTCTTAGCCTGTTCGCTCAGACTAAAGTCTAAGCTACATTTTAAGAGTGAAAATAACAAGTTGCTATTTTTCCTTCTTTTATCGTTTTGTTAAACTAAAATTGTCTGACATTTCAAAATGTCTTGACAATTAAAATTATACTCTACGACGTTTTGGAGGACGACAACCGTTGTGAGGAAGAGGAGTTACATCTTTGATAGATGTAATATCAATACCAACACTATGGATTGTACGAATAGCTGCCTCACGACCAGAACCTGGTCCTTTGACAAATACTTCTACTTTACGAAGACCTAAGTCGTAAGCACGTTGAGCGCAATCACGAGCTGCTGTTTGAGCTGCATACGGAGTGTTCTTTTTAGAACCTCTGAAACCCATTTTACCTGCTGTTGCCCAAGTGATAACTTGACCTGCTTCGTTAGTCATAGAAATAATAACGTTGTTAAAAGATGCTTTAATGTGAGCCTGACCCACAGCAGCAACTTTCACTACTCGTTTTTTGGCTTTGTCTTTACGCTTTTGTGCCATAAGTTTTTTAAACGTTTAAGCTGCATTAGAAAATAAAATTGTATCAAAATTGATTTGAATGAACTTATATTTTCCTCTACTAGACTTTTTCTTATTAAAATAAGAATGAGAATTATTATTTCTTTTTGTTTGCAACCGTTTTTGGCTTTCCTTTACGAGTACGTGCATTTGTTTGTGTACGTTGTCCTCTTACAGGAAGTCCTTTACGATGGCGTAAACCACGATAACAACCAATATCCATCAAACGTTTGATGTTTAGTTGTACTTCGGATTTTAGTTCACCTTCTACTTTGAAGTTTTCGCCGATATATTCACGAATAGCTTTAGCTTCATCGTCAGACCAATCTTTAGCTTTTGTGTTTTGGTCAACTCCTGCTGCATCTAAAATTTGAGCTGCACGAGTGTTTCCAATACCAAAGATGTATGTCAAACTAATGACTCCACGCTTATTATCTGGAATATCGACACCTTGAATCCTTGCCATATTAGCTGATTAATTCTAAGTGATGATTTATTAAAAACAATTACGAATTAAAAATTAAAAAATACGAATAAAATCCGTTTTTTACTTAATTTCTATTTCCTAATATAAAAAGGTTACGCATTTTTTGACTGTAGATTAATTAATAAAAATCAAATTACATCAAAAAAAACAAAATTAACCTTGACGCTGCTTAAAGCGAGGGTTTTTCTTGTTGATAACGTAAACTTTTCCATTGCGACGTACGATTTTACAATCTACGCTACGCTTTTTTACGGAAGCTCTAACTTTCATAGTTTTGAAAATTAATGTGAAAAGTTTATTTATATAAAGAAAAAAAAGAACGCCGTTTCTAATTTCTTTTTAATCAGCAACAATTAAGTAAAGAATCTAAATACGACCTACATTTTTATTTGTAGCGATATACAATACGGGCTTTAGTCAAATCATACGGCGACATTTCTAACTTTACTTTATCTCCTGGAAGAATTTTGATATAATTCATACGCATTTTTCCAGAAATATGAGCAGTTACTTCGTGTCCGTTTTGTAGAGAAACACGAAACATAGCATTTGATAATGCTTCTGATACTGTTCCGTCTTGTTCGATGCTGTCTTGTTTAGCCATAAAATTAAATTTAG
Source organism: Bernardetia sp. Wsw4-3y2 (assembly GCF_037126295.1). NCBI lineage: Bacteria > Pseudomonadati > Bacteroidota > Cytophagia > Cytophagales > Bernardetiaceae > Bernardetia > Bernardetia sp. Wsw4-3y2. The sequence goes on from NZ_CP147017.1 coordinate 3,871,339, forward strand.
ATTTTAGATTTTAATAAGTTTAGAATTTAGATAAAAATAGAATGAAAAATTAATCGTTCAAAACACTTATTTTTATTCTATGTAGAGGCAGAACAACGCTATTTAATAGGATAAACTATCAAATAGGGATTATTTTTTCTAAATTCAGAGCTTATTTTAGTTCTTATTTTGTTCTAAAAAGTCTAAATTTTTGTTATCTACCCGCTTTTTAACGAACTGCAAAGTTAATATTTATTTTTGAATTATACAAAATTTGTATAAATAAATATTTTGTTTAGAGTTCTTCATTCTTTTTTGAGCTGGAAATACCATAATTCACATAGCTTTTTTATTGAATTTAAGGTGGTATTGTAAAAAGTATGGTAAGTTATTTGGTTGTTGGTGTCGCTTCTCTAAAACATCAACAACGGTATTTTGGGCAATTTTTAGTTGCATAATTTTGCTATTCTAAAACGCTTTAAAAAAAATATACTTTGTATACCACCAAATTTTGAACTATCCTAAACAGAACTATCGATAAATTTATACATTAAATTGTAACTGGGGATACTTAAAATGGCGATTAGAGTTTTATTTGTGAATACCTTAGAGAAATAAATTACATTATTTTATCCAAATACTCTTATATTCTGTCTCTAAACTCTTCACAAGTTTTTTTATAATTGGATGCTGATTTTTAAATATCATCAAAGTAGAAGAAGAGAGTTTATAGACACAATGAATAATCTTTTCAATTTGTTCTGATGAAATTTCAACTAAACGAAATGTATTTTGATGTGCATTTGTAGTACAAATAGTAATATTTTGATTTGAAAAAACAATTTGAGTAATATCTGTATATTCAATACTATAGGCACTTTTTGACTCATTAAAATACACTAAAACGGCATCTTCTTTAAAATGAAGTAATGCCCTTTTTTTATCCAAAAAAGAAAAAAGTTCATAGCCTTCCATTCCTCTAGTATCATATTCTGTAAAAGTAAGTGGTAAAAATATAGCTCCTAAAGCTATTGCTATCAAAAATATATATCCTGTTGTAGAAAAATCTATTACAAGCCCTAAAATAAGGCAGATAAAGACAACAAATCCCATAAGTATATAAAGAGAGTTCTTTTCTAAAACAGGTATAGACAAGCTAAGGTTTGAGTCAATATTTTTTTGAATTTGAGCATCAATACGTAAATTTACTTTGATTTTCTTCCAAAAATAGTCATCTAATTTATATCCAAAACTCTCAAAACTCTCGTTTTCTGACCCTTTTATAGGAAAAAGTAAGGAATTTACATCTTGTAAAACACGAAGTTCTAATGTTTTTTGAATAGGAAAATCAATAAGTGTTTTAGAAGAATCACAATGTTTTCCACCCAAATATTCCCACGTCTCTTTTAGAAAAGCTGACTTACATTCATCACAAAAAACAACTTCATTTCCTGCTACAATTAAATCTCCTGTAATTGGGTCTTGACGGTTTTCATTTAAAAAGTCAAAATGTTTTTGTCTGTGGATTTTGTGAATGTGCATAAATTGAAAGTGAGAATAGAAAATGTATTCACTTGTTTACGCAAAAATCCTTCTTACTGTTTTGAAGTAAAAAGGATTTTAATAAACAATAGATATTATTTTGCAGCTTCAAAAGACTTATAAGCTCTTACAATTTCACTCAATATTTCAAGAGCTAACTCGCCAGCTTCTTCTACATTAGAATTTATCAAAACTATTGAGCCTGATTGTGTATTTGGATCAAATCCTAAAAAAGTAGTTGTTCCAATGTCTCCTCCTGTGTGTCCGATTCGACCATTTGTAGACCAAAGCCAAAAAACACCATAATTATCTTCTCTCTCAGGCATTTGTTTTGGGATTGTTTCTAGTTTCTTATCAAAGAGAAGTTGATAGGATTCTTTTGAGAGTAGTAAAGAGGACTGTCCAGTTTTTGCTTTTATCATTTCTTGCATGAAAATTGTCATATCTTCAATAGAAGTGAGTAAAGCACCATCTGGATAAGTTGCCATTGTGTAAGCAGGAAGAGGAGTTTCTGCATCAAAAAACTGTGTAGAAACTAATTCGGCATTTAATTCTGACTTTTTCCAAGCTGTATGACTCATTTGCAAAGGCTCAAAAATAACTTGTTTTGAATAGACATCAAAAGGAGTTTGAGTGACAATTTCGATGAGATAAGCAGCTAAAGCAGAGCCGATATTGCTATAATAATATTCTGTTCCTGTAGGAGCATTTAAAAAATTATCCGAATTATAAAGAGTTCCTGTTGTGGAAAGATAAGACTTCATAAAATCTTTAAGAGGTAGCGTATTTCCATCTGTCTTGATTCCTAATTCATTTATCATTCTTTGCGCTCCTTTTGTAGAAATATCTTCCCCTTCCAAAATACTGTAATTTTGAAAATAAACAGACTCACTATCTTTTATTCCTGAAGTATGAGTAACTAAATGTTTAATGAGAATAGGTTCAGTCGAATTGGGATTATTTACCTTAAAAGGTAAAATAGAATTAATAGGAGTTTCTAGTGTAAAATATCCATCTTCAATTGCTTTAACAAGTGAAATACCTATAAAAACCTTACTAATCGAAGCAATATTCATTGATGTTTCATTGGTCAAATCAATATTTTTTTCAATGTTAGCTTTACCATAACTTTTCTGAAAAGCTACTTCTCCATTTTTGATGACAGCAACTGAAAAACCTCCAAAATTAGATTTTTCATAGCTTTTTTGAAGAGAAATGTCTAGTTCTTGGGCAGTATTGATTTGAGGCAAAACTTCTTTTGAGCAGCTAATAGTGAGAGAAGATAAGAGAATTAACAAGAAAGTTTTAAGAGAATCTTTCATAGATGATAGTGTTTTGGTGAGAAAATCTAAAAATTAGAGTTAAAAAATAATTTCCTCAAAGATAAAACACCTCTTTTCCTTAATCTTGTAAAATATTGAAGCTCTGTTGATAATTTCTAGGTGTTACACCAACATAGTTTTTGAAGTAATTTGCAAAATTACTTTGGTCATAAAATCCAGCATCTAAAGCTGTTTCGGTGATAGAATTTCCTTCTTGAAGTAATTGTTTGGTAAGCGATATTCTGCTCAAAAGAATGTACTGAAAGGGGGTAAGACCAACATATTTTTTAAAAGCTCTAATAAATTGAAATTTATCTAGTTTTGTCTGATTGGCTAGAGCCTCCAAACTTATTTTTTGGTCTAAATTAGCAATTAAATACTGCTTTGTGTCATTTAACCAAGTAGGTGTTTGGGTTATATTGGTAGCAATTGTTTTATTTTTTTTAGAAGATTCGTACTGTCCAATTTCTTGAATAAATCTTATAAATTGGTTTTCAAAACTATCACCAAAATCATTCTTTTTATAAGCTACAATTTGATTAGATAATTGATTGAATTTATTAAAAAGAAAAGTATCTGTAATTAGATTTTGTAATAAAAAATCATCATTTACTTCATTTTTTCCTAAAGCAAATTTAAAAATATCCTTACTGATATATAACGTTTTGATAGAATAATCTAGATTTTGAAAAGCACTATTTTTATGTATTTCTAAAGGATTCGAAATAAGTAGCGAGTTTTGCAAGGCAATTTTATCATTTTCTATAAAAGCTCCTTTTTCTATACTAGAAATACAAAATGTTTCATGATAGTGCAAAGGAAAATCTTGATTAGAGTTATATGTAGAAAATAATTCTAAATTGTCTAAACTCTGTAACTTAATTCGTTCAATTTTTGAAATATTCATCAGTCAATACATCTAATCATAAATTCTATCAACAACCTGCATATTTTGAGGCATACGAGGCTCTATTTTATATAAATTTTCTTGAAGTCCTTTAAAAAAAGCCTTTTCAAAATAACCTACTAAATAAATTGCAGCAAGTGGCATTCCCTTGAAATAATATTTTCCTCTCCAACGCAAATTACATCCTCTTTTTGTGGGTGTAATCTCTACAATTGCACGCCCTTTTAATGGATGTTCGGCAACAGGTTCATAGACAAAATATTTTCCATAACTTGCTTCTGTAATATAATAATGATGTACTTTAGCAAAAAGAGGTGTTTTATAAATTGCCATTACTTTATTTCCTGCCTCTATTCCTGTTGTTTCTAATTCTTCTAAATGTTGAATCCAAAGTTCGCTTTCTTTTGAGTTTCGAAAGGCTTCTTCTATATATGTCCAAAGTACGGTAGGTGAAAAATTGGTCTTGAATGTATAATCAAAACTAATTTCTTTTGGTTTTTTCCACCAATAAGTAAAACCAGCTGCTAATGCAGCTCCAAGTAAAAGAGTTCTTTTTTTCATAAAAAGCTATAATCTATATAATGTACGTAGATGAACAGTTTTATTAAATTAAATACGTTTTTTTTAGAATAGTGTTCGAAAAATACTGCTCTCACTTTCAAAATTACTATTTATTTTTAAAACTAGAAGCATTAATATTTGTTAGACAAAAGTTAGTATAAAGTGAGTGTATCTAAATTTAGTTTTTAGACGATATAATTGTTGGGATTTTGAAAAAAAACCAAATAATTTGCTAATTCATTAACAAATAAGTTGTATTATCAGTGGTTTTTTACAATATTAGCTTAACTTTTAAGAATATATATGACTAAATTAAATTTTTAACACACACCTTACTGCAAAACTTATGCAAATACCAAGCTTGATTCTCAAACAACTTTACTCACGAGGAAGTTTAAAAAATACAGACAAAGGAGTACAATTTACTATCAAAAATCGTTTGAGTGATGCCAAATTTAGTGAGCTTGTCAGCGTTGAAATAAACGGCAAAGAAGTTCCGATGAGTGACATTCAAATCGATATGGGAGACGGAAATATGATTAAGCCTTCTGCCATGGACTCTAGTAGTCCTATTGATTTTCCATTGAGTAAAAGTTTTAATGTACTGGCTAATATTGAAAAACTTCCAGAAGCAAAACATGATATTCAAATCTCATTTGTAGCTAATCCATTCGGAAAGCTCAAATTTAAAGTACAAGATGCTATTTCAGGTTTCAATGATCAAGAAGTCAAAATTCCTAGAGATAAAAATGATGATTATGCTGAAAGTGCAATCAAAACTAGACAAGAATTTGTCGAACAAGTTACAGGTAAAAAATTAGACCACGTAACAAAATACTCTTTCGACCCACATATTGCAGCAGGAAATTGTGAGCATTTTGTAGGTGTAGCACAAATTCCGATTGGTATTGCAGGACCTATTACAGTAGATGGAGAATATGCAAAAGGAGATTTCTTAGTTCCGATGGCAACAGCAGAAGGAACATTAGTAGCCTCTTATAATCGTGGTATGAAGGTACTTAACCTTAGTGGTGGAGTAAAGTGTACGGTCATTGGAGATGCTATGCAACGTGCGCCTGTTTTTGTTTTTAAAGATGCTCGTGGTGCTAGAGATTTTGTAGCTTGGACAAAGAAGAAAGAAATTTATGATAAAATTGTAGAAGAAGCAGAAGCAACTTCAAGTGTTGCTAAGCTTAGTGATATTGATTGTTATCTATCAAATAAGTTTGCTTATCTACGTTTCAATTATAAAACAGGTGATGCAGCAGGTCAGAATATGGTTGGACGTGCTACTTTTGCAGCGTGTAGCTGGATTTTGGACAACTATGATGAAAACAAACTAGAACATTTCTATTTAGAATCTAATTTTGCAACTGATAAAAAAGCATCTCAAATCAATGTGATGCGTACTCGTGGTAAGCGTGTCGTTGCAGAATGTACAATTCCTAGAGACGTACTTATTCAGAATATGCGTGTAGAGCCAGAATCTTTGGCTTATCACGGACAGGTAGCCACTATTGGAGCATTCCTCTCAGGTGCAAACAATAATGGAGCGCACTCTGCCAATGGTATTACAGCTATGTTTATTGCTACTGGTCAAGATGTAGCCAACGTTTCAGAATCTTCGGCTGGTATTCTTTATTCAGAACTTACCCCTGAAAGAGACCTTTACATTTCAATTACTATTCCTTCTCTAATTATTGCTACTTATGGTGGTGGTGTTGGTTTGGCTACTCAAAAAGAGTGTCTAGAAATGATGGATTGTTTTGGTAGAGATAGAGTAAACAAACTTGCTGAAATTATCGCTGCTGTTGTACTTGCTGGTGAAATTTCTCTTGGTTCGGCTATTTCTTCTTCTGATTGGGTTTCTAGTCATGAGCAGTATGGTAGAAACAGATAATTAAATAAAGTAACAAGTTAGAATTATGAATTTAGGAAGACTAAAAAAATAAATTTACATTTTTAGCTATCTATAAAACAGGGTTAAAATCCTGTCCAATTTATAATTCATAGCCTGTTTTTGAAAACATATCTTTGTAAAAAATCACAAAAGGTAGTTTTTTAATTGAACAGGGTTTTAACCCTGTTTATTGATGTGAGTTTTTCAAAGTGTAAATTTATTCATTTTAAAATAATATTACTTTTTTGTTGGTGTCGCTATGCTAAAACACCCATAACAGTTGCAAAAAGCAACAAAATGAGATGTATTCAGCAAAAATTCAGAATCAAATACAATTATATTTATTTCAAATTCTGATTTAACCACAAAAAAAACCTAAGTTTTAAAACTTAGGTTTTTTTTGTTAGAAACTATATTGTCATTGATTTCTCATCAATGATATTCCTATTAATAAAAACTATCTATGTTTTCTTCTGTATCAGTTAATTGTTTGATAGCACGAAGAATTCCGTTTGTATTAAATACTTGCTGACGATCTTGAACCAATGGTTCTTTGTATTTAGCATAATCTGCTACTTCTCCAGCATTATTATATTTTTCTACTTTCATTATCACAATACCTGTTTCATCAGCAATAGGTTTAGAAGTTTCACCTTCTTTCATTCCAAATGCCATACCTACTGCTTTTGGTGCAAATCCTACTCCATTAAGAGTAGTTGTGATATAAGTATAATTAGGTTGAGATAATACACGAGCTTGTTCTCCAAAAGCTGTTGCAATTTCTTCTAATGTACCTGTTTTATCTTTTAATTTAGCCAAAATTTCTTTTTTCTTAGCTTCTTCAAGAACTTTACGACGAACTTGCTCATACACTTTAGAAAGAGGTTGAATTCCTTTTTTAGTACGAGATTTCAATGTCATAACAATATATTGATTATCTACTTCAAATACTTCATTAGAAATATCACCTATGCTTGTATTTTCTTCAAATGCCCAACGAATAGCTTGACGGATAGAAGGATCATAGATATTGTTTAAAGAACGAGCATTTTGTTTTACATCATTTGCTTGCAAACTCAATAAGTTATACTGTTTAGTACGTTCTTCATACTCTGTTATATTTTTACTTGAAGCCAAATCACCTGCTTGGCGATAAAGAGTCTCACGAGTAGATTGACTAGGTTCTAACAAACGTCCAACTGAAGCAACTAAGTATTTGTTAGTTCTCTTTAAATCTTTTACATCTATGATATGATACCCATAATTAGTTTCTACTAATTCAGGCAAAATTCCAGTTTGAGTAGCTCCAAAAGTAGCATCTTCAAAAGGTTTTACCATTGCATTACGACCAAACCAATCTAGTTCTCCCCCTTTTTCGCTATTAGATTTGTCTTCGCTATATTCTTTTGCTAATGCTGAAAAATTTCCTCCGTTTTTAGCTTGTGCTAATACTTCTTTAGCTTTTGTTTCAATGGCTAATTTCTCCTCTGGAGATTTTCCTTGAGTACTAAATAAAATGTGATTTGCTTTTACAGAGTCAACTACTTGTCCTACTTCTTTCACAACTTTGAACATAGTATATACTCCTTTCACAATAGTAGGCTCACTTACCATTCCTATTGTTACTTCTTCTCCCATTTCCTTTTTGATAGCTTCAGGCAAATTAGATTTAGAAAGCTCTGCAAAGTTAGTTTCAATTTGTGAGTTGATAGCCACAAAAGAAGTATCGTTTTGTGCTGATGCAAATTTGTTTTTGATATCGCTCAAATAACGCTTCACTTCCATACTGTCTGCTTTTGATGGAGCAATCGGAATAGCAATATATTCTACTGCAACTGAGGCTGCATCATCATAATCTTCTTTATGATTATTGTAATATTCTTGTATCTGGTCTGGAGTAACATTTACTGTTGAGTCTGCAATATTTGCATAAGGAACATACAAAAATTTCAAATCTAATTTTGTTGTTTCGTCTTCATAACGACGTTTTGCTTCAGCAGTAGTTACATAAACAGATTTGCGAAGTAAGTTTTCATATTTTTCACTTCTACGAGATTCTGGAAGCTGTTGTTCGAAAACTGCAAACTGTTGTTGTGCTTGTGGTGACTGATTTTGAAGATTACGAATAAAGGCAATCACTTTATCTTTATCAAAAACACCTGTTTCAGGGTCAGTAAAAGCTTGTTTGATTTGAGGAGAGATATTATTTCCCTGTACCATATCAATAACTTCTTCTTGAGTTACCATTATACCTAATTTTTCCCATTCAGGTTTGAGAGCATATTGTGTAACAAGTTCATTCCAAGTTTGAGTACGAACCATTGGCATCTGTGACTCGTTCAGTTTGTTTTGGTTAGCAGCTTCCATTCTATCACGCATGATTTGAAGCTGGTTATTAAAATCTTGATATTTGATTTCTGTTCCATCAATTTCTCCAATGACTTGGTCGCTACCCATTCTACCTGCGTTACCAATAAGGTCAGTAAGAACGAAGGCTGCAAGTGCGCCCAAAATAACTACGAGAAGTAGTCCTGTGCGTTTCTGAATTGCTGTAATTATAGACATAATCTATCCGTGTAATTTTTTTTAATAAGGTTAATGTGAAAAGGAAGTTCAAATTTTTAATAGAAATTACTCTTTACTTAAAATAAGTGTTATATCTACTCAAAATATGTACTGACAAACTTGTGAAACAGACTTCTGTACTTGATTTGATACGACACACTTCACAAAATTTTAGTTTGCAAAGGTAGCTAGTTTTATTAAAATATCAAATTTGATTTTCCAAAGAAGTTCATTTTTTAAATTTTTATACAAACTATATATCAACTTATCCGTTAAAAGTCTAAATTTTAGGAATACACAATAAGATTTTGAATTCTAGAGAAATAGAAGACATAAATAATACTATTCAAACCTTTTTTGTATTTTTGCAAAAAAAAACAATACTTCAAAATTATGACAATCTTATATACAATTGTTTTGGCAATAGGCGTTCTTATGATTTACTTTGTAGGAATGGGAGTCAGAATGTTTTTTCAAAAACAAGGACAGTTTAGAGGAACATGTGCTAGTCAAAGTCCATTCTTGAAAACTGATGATGGTTCATGTAGCTATTGTGGCAAATCTGCTGAAGAAGTCTGTCCCAATAAATAATATGATTTAAAAAAACAAAAAGCTATTGTTATTCTTGAGAAACAATAGCTTTTTTTGTGGTCTTGTATTACTAATTTTTATAATTTGAATAAAATATTTGCAAAAATGAATGCTTCTCTAAAAGAAAAAATACAAAAAATTAAAATCATTCTTACTGATGTAGATGGTGTACTGACAGACAGTAAAATTATTTATGATGATAATTTTTTGGAATACAAAAATTTTAATGTAAAAGATGGTTTTATTATCAAACCACTTCAAAAACTAGGTTTTAAAGTAGGTGTAATTACAGGAAGAGAATCTGATGTAGTTAAAAAACGCTGTCAAGAACTAGGTTTTGATTTTCACTATCACGGAAAAGGAGGTATAAATGCCAAGCTAGAAACTTTCGAAATTATCTTGAAAGAAAATTTAGTAGACCCTGAAAATATCGCTTACATAGGCGATGATTGGATAGATTTGCCTATTTTGATGCGATGTGGATTGAGTGCAGCTCCCCAAGATGCTATGAAAGAAGTAACTGAAAGAGTAGATTATATTACTCAACGAAAAGGAGGAGAAGGAGCTTTAAGAGAATTTGCACAACTTATTTTGGAAGGACAAGAAAAATTAGAAGATTTAATTAAGGATTATCTGTAAGGAAAAATTTTTTGTGTATTGTTTGATATCTTCTATTTACTGTTGTTGGTGGCGACATTAATAATGGCAAAGAGACTGTTTGTATTTTTACACTCATCTATTTGCTTTTAAATAATCATCAAAAGTTGGATAGTTGATAATATTTCCTGCCTCATCTGCTTTCAAATATTGATTTTGATATTTTAGTAAGTGAGCTAATAATTTATTTTGATGTGGAAAAGGAAGAATCTTTTTGATAATTGAAATTAATTCTGATTTAGAGTTTAATTTCAAACTACATTCTCCATCGTCGTAAGAAGATAATTTTCCATAACCATTGATTATCATCTCAAAACAAATTAAACCTAATTCCCCTTCCTTTTCTAAAAAAGTAGTTAAATCTTGTATGGTTTTTAGTTTTGGAATATTGTTTTCAGTAGCAAACCCAAACTTTTTATACAAAGTTGCACCAAACTCTGTAATCTCAATTTCTAAATCTTGTGGAAGTAATTTTACACAATCTAAAGTAGAAAATTCAAGTACATAAAATAAATACTCATCTTCTATTTCTTTGTATAAAAATAAGCTAGGAATCATATTTTATGTCAAGTTTTGAATGTTGTTAATTGCTTCTTGAATACTATTTTTTAGATTACCAATATCATAACAAGAATATACTGTTATCGGATTTTCCCAGTTAGAGTTTTGGATAACATATACTTTGAAATGAGAATTATTAGTTATTGTCATATCTATTGGAAACCAACCTACATCAATTATACTATTTTTTTCTTTGTATTCTATTTGACAAATATCTTGTGTCAATTCGATGAGTTGTTCTTCAAGAGGTTTGTCAAATCTTAGTTCAGTATTTCCTCTATAAATTCCTCCAAGAAAATTTAGGTCTTTTAAAAACATTATTCAAAAAATTAAAAGTAGTTCAATAGTTGTCGGTATTTCCATAATTAATACCAACAACTAAACTAATCTATTGAATCAACATAAAATAAATAGGCATTCCAACAGTAATATTAAAAGGAAAGGTTACTGCTAAAGCCATCGGAATAAAAAGACCAGAGTTAGCTTGTGGAACGGCAATTTTCATTGCAGCAGGAACAGCAATATAAGAAGCACTAGCAGCCAAAACCGCAAAAATAAAACGATTAGCAACATCATCAGTAATAAAACCACTCAAAATAGCCGTTAGAGAGCCATTAAAAATAGGAATAATAATAGCAAAAAGAGCTGCAAACCAACCAGATTTTAGAAATGCACTTAGTTTTTTTCCACTTTCAATTCCCATAGCTAAAAGAAAAATAGCCAAAAAACCTTTAAAAATATCAGTTGTAAAAGGTTTTATCCCTTCGGCTTGTTTTTCGTCTGCAATAAGTCCGATGAATAAACTTCCCAAAACCATCAAAACACTACCATTTGTAAAAGAGTGAATGATGATGTTTTTCATTTTACTAACAGAAGAAATATTTTTTGGAGTAGCGTGGTAAGTATCATCAATCTGAAAATCGTGAGTAGGAATGATTTTAGGTTCATATTCTTCTATTTCTTCATCATTGTTTACTTCTGATTCTTGTTCTTTTTTATTGTAAAGCATAATCAAAGCTACACCCACCACAATTGCAGGAGCTTCCATAAGAGCCATAACAGCAACCATGTGTCCACCAAAGGCAAGATTTTGAAGTTCTAAAAAAGAAGCAGCAGCTACAAAAGTAACAGCACTTACCGAACCATAAGACGCTGCAATCGCACCAGCATCAAAAACAGAAAGTTTGCGCTTCAAGATAAAAAATGTATAAAGAGGAACAATTACAGAGAGAAAAATTCCAAATAGAAGTGAAAATAAAATCTCTAAATCAAAATGACTGTGAGAAAGTTCTTGTCCACCCTTAAAACCGATAGCGAAAAGAAGATACAGTGAAATAAACTTGACAGAACCAGCAGGGATTTCTAAATCACTTTTTACTTTGACAGCAAAAACTCCTAACACAAAAAATAAAAGTGTAGGATTGGTTAGATTAGAGAGCAGTAAATCAAAATTCATTAGTTGTGGGACTGATAAATAAAAAGAAAAAATAATTATTTATGCAGAAAGAGTAGGCAAATGTAGTGAAGATTTTTGAGTTCTGTTTTATAAATATTAATCTTATCAAAAAGAAAACCCACGGTTTTTAACCGTGGGAAAAGCTCTAACTACGATAACGTTTCAATAAATCCGAATACGCATCTATTCGTCTATCTCTAAGAAAAGGCCAAATACGACGGACATTTTCGCTTCGTTTCATATCAATTTCTACAACATTATTTTCTTCTTTGTCTTTCGTTCCTTCAAATAAAAACTCGCCTTGTGAGCCAGTTACAAAACTGTTTCCCCAAAATGTAATTCCATCAGTTACACCTGTCGAATCCTTTTCAAAACCTGTTCTGTTTACAGAAATTACTGGCAAACCGTTGGCTACTGCGTGTCCTCGTTGTGAAATAATCCAAGCATTTCGTTGTCTGTCTTTTTCGTCTTGTGTGTCGCCTTGTTCCCATCCGATGGCTGTCGGATAAATCAAAACTTCTGCACCAGCCAAAGCCATCAAACGAGCTGCTTCTGGATACCACTGATCCCAACACACCAAAACCCCTAAACGTCCGACAGAAGTATCGATAGGCTCAAAACCTGCTCCTTCATCACTGACACTTCTTTTTTCATAATCCCCAGGGGTAAAATAAAATTTTTCATAATAGGCAGGGTCGTCTGGAATGTGCATTTTTCGGTACGTTCCTGCAATTGTTCCGTCACTTTCTAAAACTACGGCTGTATTGTGATAAATTCCTGCTGCTCGCCTTTCAAAAATAGAGGCCACAACCACAACACCACACTCTTTTGCTGTTTCGGCAATGGCATTTGAAGTGTACCCTGGAATAGTTTCGGCAAGGTCAAAATAATTTACATCTTCACTCTGACAAAAATACACATTGTTGTGAAGTTCTTGCAAGACGACCAAATTAGCACCCTTTTTGGCGCATTCTCTGATGCCTTCTTGACTTTTTTTGATATTTTCTTCTCGGTTTGTACTGCATGTTTGTTGGACTAAACCAACTTTTAGATTTTTCATATTTATTATTCAATTACGAATTACGAATTAAAAATTACGAATTTTTTTATTACTTGCCGTTTTCGGTGTCCTCAACATAGCCGTAAGGTTAAAAATTTATTTGTCTTTCTGTTCCGTAGGAACTTTATATTGGTATTAAAAATAAGAGAAAGAGTATATTCTGTTCCGTTAGGAACTACATATTGGTAGGATTTCAAGATTTTTAATACAAAATGCGACCAATATACAACTCCTACGGAGTAAATGAATTTTAATTTTTCTGTTTTTATCTACCAATATTAAACTCCTAATAGAGTAAAAGCCAAAATTTCTCAATAGCCTTACGGCTATGTTGTCTCCACTGACGACACTTAAATTTTAAACAAAATAAGTCTATTAAGCGTATTTTCTATTGTACAATGAAATTAACTGATAACTGTTTACTGAAAAACTGATAACTGAAAAAATGGATTTTATACAAAAACTCAAAAACCGTTTGGACTCTCCTCTTCGTCCTGCTGAAAAAGCACAACGATTGATGGAATCTTCAGCACGAAAAACAACAACTTCTTTTCAATACAAAGAACGTAAAAAAACACGAATTGCAGCTGTTTTGATGTTGTTGTATCCTTATCAAGATGAAGATGGAAACGAAAAGTTTGACTGGAAAATGCCTTTGGTTTTGCGCCCACAATACGAAGGTATGCACAATCACGGAGGACAAATTGGTTTACCAGGAGGAGGACGAGAAGAACAAGACGAAAATTTGATGATGACTGCTATTAGAGAAACACAAGAAGAAATAGGCGTTATTGTTCCAAAAATCAATATTTTGGGTTCTTTGTCAGATTTATATATTCCACCGAGTGATTCTATGGTAACTCCTTTTGTTGGTTTTTTAGATGCAAAGCCAAATTTTATTCCAGACCCAAAAGAAGTAGCTAGAATTATTGAAGCTCCTCTTTCGTCTCTTCAAAATCCAAAATTGCGTTTGCAGAAAAAAGTAACTCTTCCAAATAAAATAGTTTTAGATGTTCCTTATTTTTCTGTAAATGAGGATTCTATTTGGGGCGCAACGGCAATGATGTTGAGTGAGTTTTTGCATTTGATAGAGGAGATTGAGTGATTATATCAACGCTTGCTAAAGTCAGATTACTGACCATTATCAACGTTTTCTTGAAATGATATTTATCATTATGAATTGAACAGGGTTTAAACCCTGTTTTTTGTGAAAATAAATTTTTCCCTTAGCAATCCTTCTGTAATCGGAAGGTTGATAATGGGAATTATGTAACTTTGCAGCCTACTCTAAAATCTTCAAATTCCATCTGCTGCAATGAAATTCCTATTTTACTTTTCCCTTATTTTTTTACTTTTCTCTTGCAAATCTGAAAAGGAACAAATCAATCAAAAAATATTTCGTTATAATGAATTAGAATATATAAAAACTCTACATCCTCTTTCTGTGACCAATGAAGCTGAGAGAAGAATTGTGCATCAGATTTTTAATGGACTTTGGCGACTAGAAAATGACGGAAATTTTTATCCTTCTTTAGCAGATTCTACAACACAGATTGATAGCTTGACGTGGGAATTTGTCTTGAAACCGAATATTCAACTTCATAGCACTTCCACAAAAGAATTTTTGACTTCAAAAGATGTCGTAGAAAGTCTGACAAATTGGGCAAAATTTGAGCTTAAAAGGAATGAAAAAATACCTATTCAAACGCAGATTTTCAAAGAAATAATAGGAGCAGATTATGAGAAAGCCTTTGAAATAATTAATGAACGAAAATTTAGAATACATTTACAAATTCCTTTTTCGCCTTTGATTCAGTTGCTTTCTTGTACCGAATCTTTGATTGTTCCTAGTAAAAAAAGTCGTTTGGGAGATAAATTTTCGCCTGTTGGTTCGGGTGCTTTTTATGTTGATTATTTTGAAGATAATCAAAAAGTTGTTTTAAAGAAACATCAAAATTATTTTCATAAGACAATCAAATTAGATACACTTCCACTTTTAGATGAAATACACGTTTCTTTTTATCAAAATCCAGAAGGTATTGCCTACAAAATCTTAAATGATGAATTAGACTGGCTTCCCTCCACCCAGCAAACTCAAACCGTTTTGCCCTTCATTATACAGAAGGAAAAAGAAATGCAAAACAAAAACAACTCAAAAACAAACGAAAATAAATCTGAAAGTCAAAGTAAAGGGTTTGTTTCAAAACTCATTCAACTAGATTCTTTTCCCCTTTTGCAAACGGCAGGTTTTGAAATTCAAATTTTAGATACTTCTGATGTAGAATTAAATGCGAATTTTTTTACAATTCAATCTTTTCGTCAGGCTTTGAATATGGGAATTTATAGAGAAGAATTTAAAAAGATTGCGTCTTATTCTTACCCAGCTCACGAAGGAATTTTTCCGAATATCTTACCAAAAAACACACAAGAAAAGGCAGATGGTTATTATTTCCATCCTCAAACAAGCAGAGATATTTTACAAAAAATAGGTTTTGATTCTACTAATATTATAAAGATTTTTGCAGAAAAACATGATACAGCTTGGGTAAATTTAGCACGAAAACAATGGAAAAACTTGGGAATAAATTCTATTCTTTATTTGGACTCAGAGTCAAACACAGCAAATAAAAATAAGGCTGATTTAATTGCAACCACTTTTAAGACTTCTTTTGCTGATGAGAGTTTTTTGTTTTGGAAGTATTTTGATAGAAAAAGTTATGATAAATTTTTGATTGAAAAAGAAGGTTTTTTAGAATTTGAGAAAGAAGAAACTAAAACAGTAAACCAAACAAATAGTCAGAATGATTCTAGTAAAATAAGTTTCATCAATAAAGTTGATAAAATGGATTTGTTTTCCATCAAAAAACTTCGTTTTGATTCTCTTTTTATAGAATATCTAAAGCAAAAAAATGAAATTGAGAGAGAGTTTTTATCCAATCAACTCAAAAATAAATTGATTCGTTCTGCGCCTTTTATAGAAATTTTTTATCTCCAAACGCATCAAATTAGACGTGCTTATATTGCCGAACTTGTTCCGAATGCACTCGGAATTTATCATTTTGATAGACTTGATAAGTCATTTTTAGAACCTGTTGAGTTAATAAGAGAAGATTATATGTACGAGGAAAAATCAGTTACCAGTTACCAGTAATCAGTTACCAGTTAATTTCAAAATGCTTTTTATTCTATGCTTTTATTTTTTTCTAATTGGAGTACAGAATCAAGTTCTCTTAAAGTGTAATAATAAGTCATATCATATTCTTCATATTCAGCTATTTTTGTATTCTGTCTTTTTTCTTTAGGGGTAAACTTTATTGGTTTTTGATACCCTGCCTGTATAGAATTTCCTGCTGGTAGAGATTCTTCTTTAGGTAAATTTTCAACAACTTTTATCTTATAGAAGTGTCCTAATTCTCTAATTTCTTCTAAGGACTCTTTTATGTCAGAAGTTTCTCCAAACTCTAAACCTTCTTTCGTATTTCTACATTTAAACCTTTTCTTTACAGATACATAGCTAGTAGAATCAACAGAGCTATAATCATAATTATTTAATTGAAAATGAGGGAGATAAAACCCATCAGTAATTTTTTCATCATAGTAATAATCTCTAATTATTCCCTCAATATCAAATCCAGAAGGATTAGCATTTTCATTTTTGATGAATAAAAATTGAAGTTCAATTTCATAACTCAAATATCCTTTATTCTCTTTTGTCGAATCTATAAAAAATTTAACTGCTGTACTAGTTGGATAAACTTCAAATACAGAAAGGTTACGATAATTACCACTACACCTCATTTTAATAGGAACCCATTGTGAAAGCCTATTAACCCATCTTTTCTCAAAGTGAGTAGTATGGCTAAAACGAAATTTTTCATCATCTAGCGTTGGATAAAAAAAATCTCTAGCTCCATTAAATTTTATTTCCCATGTTTTTCTATCAATTATTCTATTAGCATAGTATTCTTCTGAAACATAAGAGGTAGTTTCTGGTGTAGTTTGTTGTTCTAAAATTACATGTTCTTCCGAACAAGAAACAAAAACAAGCAACCCCAAAATTGTAAAAGCTATATTTTTTATAAAATTCATTTTCTAATTTATTTCGTTTAAATTTTGGACAAAAATACATCAAATAATTTTTCTTTGTGGAATGAAGGAATAGAAATTAATTCAAGTGCATCATAATAATTATAAATAATTGATTTACAAGGTATTGAATTCGTAATTCGTAATTTTTAATTCGTAATTATTCCTAAGTGGTTTACCTTTTCAAAAAACAAACATAAAGAAGTAAAAACCAAATCTTACTCAATAGCTAGAATGGAAAATGAAAAATTAATCCAATTTCTAAGACAGGCAGCACATCGAAAAAAATCCTTAGAATACCTCTATCAATCTTTTGAAAAAACAAGTAAAGGATTGCAGAAATTAGGAGCAGAAGAAAGCGAAACAAAAGATATTTTTCAAGAAGCAATTTTAGTTTTTTATCATCAAGCACAAAAGCTAGATTTTAAACTGACTGCAAAACCTTCAACGTATCTTTTCGGAATTTGTCATAATATTTTTAGAAATAAAAGACGAAAAGAAGACAGAAAAAACACATTTTTGAATACAGATTTTTTGATAGAGTTTTCTGATAAAATAGATTTTGAAAATCAAGACGATACAAATATTTATAAAAGTGAAGAAGCCATTTCTGTTTTGAGAAAAATCTTGAAAGAGCTAGGCGAGCCGTGTAAAAAATTATTGTCAGGATATTATGTAGATAAATTTTCTATGAAAGAATTAGCTGAAAAACTGGGTTATAATTCGGATTCGACAGCTAAAGCACAGAAATACAAGTGTTTGCAGCGAGCTAAAAAATTAGCTCAACATCAATTAGAAAATTTACAAACTATTCTACTCTAAAACTTTAATAAAGAATACTATGTCGCCACATCTCACAGAAATAGAAAAAATAGAACAGCTTTTAGAGAACGAAAATTTTAATATCGATTCTTTAAATGATTTTCATCATTTGTCTAATAATGAAAAACAAGATATTCTCTTACAAAAACAACTTGTAAAAGAGATTACAAACCTTCAAATTTTGGAGGAACTGGAAGAGATTCATACTCAAAGAATCATCAAAAATAATTTTTATCAAAAACGCATTTATCTTTTATCTGCGTTGCTACTTCTGTTTTCTAGTATCGGAATTTACTTTGTTTCTGATTTTATATTTAATCCAAAAAATGAAATTTATTCAGAAAATTCTATCAAAAATGAAATTGAATTTGTTCAAAAAAATAATTTAGAAAATCCAACATTGCTTGAAAATTTTATTTATGAAAAGAATACTAAAAGTGGACTTTCTTGGAATAAAAATTTTGTAATTGATTCATTGAAAAATAGAGTAAATCCGATTACTTTAGAAAAAACAAAAATTAGAGCAATACATATTATTGATACTGCCGACCGAAACAACAGAAATTATTATTACAATCATAAATTTTCTATCACTACTAGCATAGAATCTAATGAAATTATTGTTTGTATCGATAATTCGTTTTTCTATATCAAACCTGTTTCTTACGATTTTGCAGATAGTTTGAATAAAGCTAGAAGTAGTGCAACTTGTACGATTTCTACGCCAAAGTTTTGGGATTATCATATCAAAAAAGAAGAACTAAAAATAGTAAATCCAGACAGTAAAAATAAAATTTCTTCTCCTTCACTTTCTGCTGATGGAAATACACTTTTTTATTCTAAGAAAAGCAAAAAAGGTGATTATGATATTTGGAAAACAGAAAGAATTTTGGAAAACGGAAAACTGACTTGGCAAGAACCAACTGAAGTAAAGGCTCTCAATAAAACAAAATCGTATGAACTTTCTCCGTCTATTTCTGCTGATGGAAATACGATTTACTTTTCAAGAAATCCGAATGCAGTAGGTTGTGCAAGAATTTATTTTTCAACTAAAAACGAATTTGGAGAATGGAATGAACCTCAAATGATTCCTATTTCAGACAATAAACATATTAATTATGGTTGTGATGTTGCACCTTATATTTTGCCTGACGGAAAAACACTTTTATTTTCTGCACAACGTACAAAAGGAGTGAAAAATCTAGGTTTGTACGATATTTATATGATTCAAAAACAAGAAAATAATAAATGGTCGGAAATGGAACTGATAGAAAGTATTAGTTCAGATAATACAGAAAGTAGTTTCACAGTTCTGCCAAAAGAGAATAAGATTTATTTTTCAAGGGTACAAGACCATTGTGCTGCTTGTTATGGAAGTGAAGTATATAGCATTCCTATTCCAAAACAATTACAAGGTTTTTTCCCTCAAAAAGAAAATTCTAAATTGATTTCTCAAAAAAATAAACTCATAGAAACTTCCACAGGAAAAGATTTTGAACTAAATGATTTTACCTTTGATTCGAATTCAGCTTTGCTTACTCAAAATGGAAAAATGAGTTTGGAACGGATTTTACTTTTTATGAATGAAAATCTTGATGTTTCTTTACAAATAATTGCTCATACAGATAATGAAGGTGAAATGAGTTACAATCAGATTTTATCCGAAAAACGTGCAAAAGCAGTTTGTCAGTTTTTGGAAAGTAAAGGAGTTGATAAAAGAAGACTTCTTCCACTAGGGAAAGGAGAAACAGAACCAAAAGTAGAAAATACAAATCAAGAAAATAAAACCAAAAACAGACGAGTAGAGTTTTTTGTGATACAAAAAGTAAATTAAGAACAGATTTGAAAACTCAAACCCTAAGGGATTATGAAAACCCTTAGGGTTGAATGACTACATTCTTAAAATATCTAAGGTATATGCTCCTCCTTCACTAAGAACGAAAAAAGCACTCTTTGAATACGAACTATCATTGGCTTCAGAAGAACGAAAAACAAAACGATAACGCCCTGGTTGAAGTGCAAAGTTGGTTCTTGGAATTCCTTTTTCTGGTAGGTTCATCACCCATTCTTCGCTTCCGTCTGGTTTAATAACATAGACACTTCCATAGCCTGATAGTTTATTCAAAATGGTTACTACCCCTGGGGAAGCTACTTTTAGATTTGTTGTTCTGCCTTGATTGATTTGGACATTTTCAAAAACAGTAGTTGGGCGTGTCAAGACTTCTACTCTATAGTTTCCAATCAAATAATTATGGGGTTCATTGACTTGTTGATTGACCAAAATTTCGTTGCTGCCTTTTTTCTGAACAATGGCACTATGTCCAGTGGAGTAATCTAAAGAGCCTTTTTGTTCAATGTTTAACTTTCCTTGTGGAGTCATTACCTTGATTACATTGTGTCTTCCTCCAATAATTTCTACATTTTTTTGAATAATTGGTGGTGTAGTATAAACAATCAAGTCATAAGTAGGAATAGCATCAATATCAAGCTCATCTGTTTTGCCTCCTTTGTCTCTAAAATGAACCAAATTATAACGAGATTTTTGAGTGACTTGATCTATAAAAGCCATGTGAACATTAGCTTCCTTTGGTTGTTTTTTCTCATCTAAAAGCTCAACTGTTACAGTTGTTTTTCCTAATGTTTGTTTGACTACTTCTTGCAAAAATCCTTTAAATTGTCTTGATGTTTTGGCATTAAAAAAACGTCCCATACATTCAAAACCTTTTGCATATTTGGGTTCAATTCCCATTCCTACAATAAAAGGCTTTAAGAATATTCCTTTTTCTTGCAAACCTCTTGAGATAGCACAAGGGTCACCATCACAGGCTTCAATGCCGTCTGTTATCATTACAATTACATTTCTGGTGTCTTTTCCGTCATTAGGAAAATCTTTTGTGGCTTGTTCTAATGAATAGGCGATGGGAGTTGTTCCTTTTGGTTCTAATCCATCAAGCATAGTTCTTATTCTGTCATTGTTTCTTGAGCCAAAAGCAACTTCTAATTTAGAATCTTGACAATTTTTTTGTTTGAAATTGAATTGATGACCATAGACACGCATCGCAACCTCCACATAAGGTACATTTGCAATCGAATCTATCATATTAGACAAAATTTGACGGGCAATATTGATACGTGTATCGCCTTCCCAAGCCGAATTCATACTTCCACTTGCATCAAGTACAAATAAGAGACGAGTAGTTTGAGGAACTTGTTTTTTTTGAGCAAAAGCAGAAGTAGATAATAAAATTAGGGGAAAAGCACTAATAAATAATAAAACGAATAAAAAACGTAGGTTTAATTTCATAGTTATATTGATAGTTGGAGAAGAATTAGAGTAAAAGTGAGCTAGTTTTTTTAATTTTGTAATGAAGAATAGATGTAGCTTAACTTTAGGCTGAAAAAACGTATCTTAGATTTTTAGTCTAAGATAAAGATAAAATTATAAAGAAAGAGAGTTTCAAACATCTTTCCAAAAAATGGAATTCACATTTTTAATAAATCTTCTCTAACAATACCCTATCTCAAAACAGTTTAATCTAAAAACAAACACTTTTTTACCTTGTTCATCAATCATAATGACTACTAGCAAAACCGATATTCAAACACTAGAAGAAAAACAAAACGTATATATTCAAAAAATTAGAACGGAGATAGAGCCTCTGCGTGAGCAACTTTTACATCATCAAGTCTATTCAACTATAAGTTCGGTAGAAGATTTGAAGATTTTTTTAGAGCATCATGTTTTTGCTGTTTGGGATTTTATGTCACTTCTTAAATCACTTCAAAATGAACTTACGTGTGTTCAAGTGCCTTGGATTCCGAAGGGAAATCCTCTTACACGTCGTTTAATCAATGAAATTGTTTTGGCAGAAGAAACCGATCAAGACGAGGAAGGAAACGCAAAAAGTCATTTCGAACTCTACATTGATGCAATGAATGACTGTAAAGCTGATATTTCTAAAATCACTTATTTGATACAACTTTTGAAGGAATGGAAAAGTGTCAGAACAGCCCTTTCTCAAATTGATATTGCCGAATCTATAAAAGAATTTGTTTCCTTTTCATTTGATGTCATTGAAACCAAAAAAGCACATAAAATAGCTGTGGTTTTTACTTTCGGAAGAGAAGATTTGATTCCTGACATGTTTACTTCTATTTTGAGAGATATGAAAGCCAAGTCTTCTCATGATGCTGAAAGTATCAAAAAACTAGTTTACTATTTTGACCGTCATATCGAATTGGATGGCGACCATCATTCTCACATGTCTATCCAAATGATAAAAGAACTTTGTGGCGACGATGAAGCAAAATGGAACGATGCCATAGCCATCAGTAAAATTGCCCTTCAAAAAAGAATTGATTTGTGGGATGGAATACTTAATGAAATTGTGAATGGTAAGACAAGTGATAAATTGTAAGTGATAAGTTATAAATTGAATTTCAATGAAAAAATACTTTTTAATAGCTGCTTTTTTCTTGATTTCACTTTCTGTTTTTGCTCAAAATTTTGATTCATTAATTTCTAAAACTGAAAAAGAACAGCTTTTAAGTCAAAAAAATGAAATTTTGATGCTGCTTTTTGATGGAATAGAAATTAGTAATAAACATCAATTAGAAGAGGTAAAATGGAAACCTAATTTTTATGAGAATAAGCAACCTATAACTTCTGATGATGATTTTGCTTATACACAGTTAGATACAGTATTTTTTTATCAAGAAGGAAATACGAAGAAGGCAGTTGTTATTTTTGCTACGTACATGTATGAAAAAAATAGAGCGATTGATTGTCATTTTTGCGCTCCTACTATTTCAGTTGCTACTTTTGAGTATGATGAAAAACTCAAAAAATGGCAAGTCAATAAATTTGATAAATTTTATGGAACACATGGATTTTATGGAAAGATTCAAACTATTGTTTTAAAAAAAATAGGCAAAGAAAAAATTACTCTTTTCTTTTATGCTGGTTTTACTCATATGGGAGAAAATTATTCTTGTACTACTATTTATGATTTGTCAAAGTTTGAAAAACTAAAAACTGTAAAAACACATTATGATAATTTGGGTTCTCATCCAGAGAGTGAAAAAGAAAAATGGATAAAGACAAGTAAAGAAATTATATTTGATACAACTCAAATAAATAGTAATGGATATTATGATTTAATTATTACCACAATAAATAAAAATTCTACTAAGGTTGAAGTATTTGAATATCGCAATTTAGAAGGTTACGTTCTTAAAGAATAAAATCACAAAAATCTATGCTTAAGAACTAGAAAAATGATTATTAGAAATGATATAAAGCAAATATCCTTTTTCCTTAAACAACAGAAGAAGAGTAGGTAGAAAATTCAAAGAAAGTATACGATTCAAAGTAGATACATTTTTATTATTAGCTTTGTAAAATAATTTTGTAGGAGATATAATTTGAAATTTTTCAATTAACTAGAATTTTTATTTAAAAAGCATATTCTCATTATTCTTAAATTTGCAAAAAAAACTATTTTTATACGGTTCTAATTTATTCAAAACATGAAAAATTACATTATACTTTCTTTGATTTTATTTGTGTTAGTAAGTTTATTTTCTCTCAAAAGCTTTGGGCAAAACAGTAATAACAAAAAAGAAATATTTTATTTAGTAAACTCTCTAAATCCGAAGAAAAAAATAAAACTATCAGGTAATTATGAGCTATCACAAGAAGCAATTAAAAGTGATTCGACGATGAAAGAAATGAAAATATCATTAACAGGAAATATAAATAGTATATCAGATTCATCTTTAATTTACAATATTTCACAAGAATATATTTCTTTTGATTCAGATGAAGGTTATCATATTGTTATGAATCCTCGTAAGTATGATAAGAACAAAATAATAAAAGTCGTAGACATTCCTTTTCAGAAGGTAAACTCTATTAGTTATTCTACTCCTACTCGTCAAGTGTTGGGGGGAATAAGTAATTCGGCTGCTATTCTATCTGCTTTTACAACTCTCATTGTTGCACCTTTGGTAAGCATTAATTATGGTAGTGGGAAATTTAGACAAGACAGGTATTATAAATTTGCTGGAGTTGGATTATTTAGTTTTATTGTTAGCTTACCTATTGCAGCATTATCATCATCAAAAAAATATAAAATATCTAGAAACAATCAAAAAGGAGAAGATTTTTGGCATTTGAGAGCTAGATAAATTTATTTTTGTTTAAAATGAAAAATCCCTTCTAACAATAAAGTCAGAAGGGATTTTTCATTCCTTAGAAATAGGTAGTTAATTAATCATTTATAATTAACCACTAATCATTGATTAATATTTCTTTGGTTTCTTAGGTCTTACAAGAGGTTGCGCTTCCTGTTGTTGCTCAGGATTTTCTGCTTCCTCTTCCATTGCTTTCATATATTCAGCCATTTCTGCTTTGTCAGAATATTGTTGAGCATATTTTTCTTTTTTCTTTTCTAATAACTCACGTTCGTGTTCGATAGCATTCTTAGAATACAAATCTAATACTAAAGGAGTTGCTACAAAAACAGAAGAATACGTACCTACAATCACACCAATAAGAAGAGCAAAAGAGAATCCTTTAAGAGCTTCACCACCGAAGATGAACAAAATCAATACTACTAGAAGTGTAGTAACTGAAGTAATCAATGTTCTGCTAAGTGTTTGATTAACAGCTCCGTTGATTGTTTCTTGTAAGTCTTCATCCACTCTATCATTAAGAGCTTCACGGATACGGTCAAATACAACCACTGTATCATTCAATGAATAACCAATTACAGTAAGAATAGCAGCAATAAATACTTGGTCAATCTCAACAGCAAATCCTAAAAGATAAGCAATTGCAAAAAGAGAAAGTACAATCAAACTATCATGTGTAAGGGCTGCAACAGCACCAGCACCAAAACGCCAGTTGCTAAAACGAACTGAAATATAACCAAACATCAAGATTAAAGCTACAATTACAGCCGTACGAGCTGAGTCTGCAATATCGTCAGCGATAGTTGCACCTACTTTTGAAGTGCTTACTACTTCTGGATTGAGAGCTGTATATTTTTCTCCCAAACTAGCCATAATTTCGTTCTGAATTTGCTCATCTACATCAGTAGATTCTTCTTCTGAACGGTAACTTGTTGTAATTTTTACTTTATCATTTCCATCATAACTTTTTACCTCTACTGAAGTATTGAGTTTTTGTTCAATGCTTGCTTCAATTTGTGAAGGAGTTACGTCTTGTGAAAATGCAACTACATACGAACGTCCACCTGTGAAATCTACGCCCATATTTAAGCCATTTGTCACTAAAACAGCAATACCAACAGCAATCACAACACCAGAAACGATATAACCAATTTTACGTTTGCCCATAAAATTGAAGTTTGTGTTTGCTAACATATTTTTAGTAAATGGAGTAGAGAAAGACATATTGCTCTCGTCTCCTTTACGGCTCATCCAATAGATAATCAAACGGCTTACATAAACTGCTGTAAAGAATGAACAAACAATACCAATCATCAAAGTAACAGCAAAACCTTTAATAGGACCTGCACCCAATACATAAAGTACAACCGAAGTGATAAGTGTTGTTACGTTGGCATCAATAATTGTAAT
The DNA here is from genome assembly GCF_037126295.1 of Bernardetia sp. Wsw4-3y2. Classification (NCBI taxonomy): domain Bacteria; kingdom Pseudomonadati; phylum Bacteroidota; class Cytophagia; order Cytophagales; family Bernardetiaceae; genus Bernardetia; species Bernardetia sp. Wsw4-3y2. The sequence goes on from NZ_CP147017.1 coordinate 3,896,953, forward strand.
CAAAGCTCTTTGAAAACCGTCTTCAATCGAAACCATCAAACCTTTACCCATTGCAAGTTCCTCTCTGATTCTTTCAAATATAAGTACGTTTGCATCAACTGACATACCGATTGTAAGAACGATACCTGCAATACCTGGAAGTGTAAGTGCTGCTCCAAGTTGTGCCAAAAGTCCGAAGATAAAGAAGATATTTGCAAGAAGAGCTACGTTTGCTACAATACCAGCTTTTGCATAATAAACAATCATAAACAAGACTACTAAGCCTAATCCAACAAGGATAGACAATATACCTTGTGTTTGTGCAACTGCTCCCAAAGAAGGTCCTACTACTGCTTCTTCTACAATACGAGTAGGAGCAGGAAGTTTACCAGCTTTCAAGATATTTGCTAAGTCTTTTGCTTCATCTACTGTAAAACTACCTGAAATAGAAGAACGACCACCACCAATTTCTTCGTTTACATTTGGTGCTGAATATACATAATCATCAAGAACAATAGCAATCTGACGACCTACATTTTTTCCTGTAAGATCTTTCCAAAGACGTGCGCCTTCTCCATTCATAGCCAAAGAAACTTCTACTTGACCATTTGGATTGATATCTTGACGAGCATCAGTAACTACATCTCCTGTCATTGGAGATTTGCCACCTGCTGCTGTTTTGATAACATGAAGTGTATAAAATGCTTTTCCTTCGTTTTCTGCATCTGGTTTTACACCCCAAAAGAATTTCATGTCTTTAGGAATGATATTTTTTACCATTGGGTCATTCAATATTTTATTGATAGAAGAAGTATCTAAGGCTTCATAGGTCAATGTAAAATAATTCTGACTAAGAGGAGTAAGTTTTGAGAAAAGAGGAGAAACTGTCTGGTTTTGAGTTGTATCTGCGTTAGCTAATAAATCGTCTTTTTTTGCAGAATCTCCTTCGTTAGCAATTGCATTACCCAAACTATCTGTCTGTGTATCATCTGTATTCATTATCAAGTCATCTCCTGCATCAACCGTATTTGTTGTATCAGGAATTGTCAAATCGTCTGTATTTGCAGTTTCTGCTTTTTCCATACGATTTTCTACCCAAAATGTATTGATTTTTGTCAAAACTTCTTGGTATTCTTGTGGCTGATATACTTCCCAAAACTCTAGTTTGGCAACGCCTTGTAATAAATCACGAACACGCTCTGCATTACTTACTCCTGGAAGTTCTACTTGAATACGGCTAGTTCCTTCAATAAGCTGGACATTTGGCTGAGTTACACCGAATTTATCTACACGAGTACGGATAATTTCGAAAGCTCTTTGAACCGAACCATCAACTTCTGTACGAATAAAATCTTCTACTTCTTTGTCAGAAGAACGGAAATTGATTTTTCCACTATTTGCAGAAGTAGCAAAAACATCTTTCAATTTGCCTTCTCCTGCTTTTGCTTGATAAGCATCAAAGAAAAGTTCTACATAACGGTCTTGACTAGAAGCCTGTTGTTTGTTTGCTTCTGCAAGTGCAGCTTGAAAGTCTTCGTTTTGACTTTCATTAGAAAGTGCTTTCAAGATGTCTATTGGAGAAACTTCAAGTGTTACGTGCATACCACCTTGAAGGTCAAGACCAAGATTAAGCTCTTTTTCTTTTACTTCTTGATAAGTAAAGTTAGCTATTAGGATGTCATAAACAGGCTGTGACCACATAGAGTCTAAATACTGTTTTTTAAGTGCTGCATCACCTTTTGAATAGGCTACTGCATTGCTTTCTACATTGCGAGATACAAGTGTGAATGATAATGAGAACAAACACAAGACTGCAAAGAGAATAGCAAGGAATATAATAAAACCTCTATTTTGCATGAGAATAAATTTAAAAGGTAGAAATTAAAACCAATTCAGAAGTTAGAAATTAGAATTGAGAATTAAATTCAATATTGAAAATATGAAATGTATAAATGTGTGAAATGAAATTGCAATTGGAATAAACAATATTACGAAGTAATTATTAGGTTGAAACCTAAAAAGCATTTAACTGATTACTGGTAAATGTTTATTTTATTGATAACTGACTACGGTGCGTTTGGGGAAATAAAGCAACTAAATAATGTTTTGAAGAATGTAGAACTAGAGAAGTAATACGTAACACTATTTATAGTTTGAGAAGAAAAAGAAGGAAATACAAATTCTATACTTGACGTAAGAATTATATTTTGAAAAAACTCTGTAGTAACAAATCCTTGCAAAAGAGCATCAGAAGAAGTTGCTGTTTTGAGTGTGAGAGGTTCTTTTTCTTGTTGATTATCTGAATTTGATAGATTTTTCTTTGTATCTACCTCTTTATCAAGTTTATTGATTAAAGAATAATCAATTTCTGTATTTTCTATACCCTCAAAACGATTTTCTAATAATCTTAGGTTTGCATCTACACCCACAAAGCGCATCGTCGTCGAAAAGACAACTAGCACAAGCATAAAGCAAGTCATGAAAAGAGTACGAGAAGAAGTTTGAAAGTTAGTTTTAGGCATTACCTTTTAATAAAATACAGTTCTTAATAGAATTGCAAAAGTAGTGTTTTTAATTTAGAATCCAAAAAATGATTTATCATAAATTAAGTACTAGTTAGATTATCTTGCAGGAACATGTTTATTTCTGAGCTTTATAATTGGTTTTTCTAAAAGCTTATAGATTGCATAACCAACTATAAATGAAGTGACAAAAGCAATAGGTATTTCTAACCAAATAAAATCAAACCCTAGTTTATTAAAGACATATAGATAAAATTGAAGAACAAAAGAATGAACAAGGTAAGTGCTATAAGACGAAACAGCTACTTTATAAACAAAAGAACTTGTAGCAATAGGTATCGGTGCACTACGCACTGCTACAATCAATGATAGTGCATACATATAAGAGTTTAGTGTTATAGAAAAATAATATTTATAGGTGTTATCCACAAAATAGAAAAGAGATACTAATATGAATGTAAGAGCATAGATAAGATAGGCATAAGGTATCAAGAAATCGAAAAATGTCTTTTTGTAAGAAATTATATAAGAAATAATAACTCCAATAAGCAAACCTTCATATCTAAAATGAGTAGCTGTAAAATAATATCCGAAGCCTGAAATGGGTGTAGTCGGATAAGATAACATCCTAGCCAAAAGAGGGATTACTAATAATATAAGAATAATAAGAGGAGAAATTTTGCGAGGTAGTTTGAGAATTAGTAAAGTCAAGAAAGGCATTACAAGATAAAAATGTTCTTCTACACACAAACTCCAACTGATAGCATAGAATGAAATACTTTCTTGGTAGTTTTGTAAAAAAAATAAATGCTGCCACGAAAAAGATTCTCCACGAATAAAATATACGCCTAAATAAGCCACAAAAAGAAATATATAGTAAATAGGAATAGTTCTGTAACCTCTTCGTCCAATAAATCTCCAAATTTGAACATTTCCATATTTTTTTTGCTCGTGCCAATAAAGACTACCTATCAAAAAACCACTCAATACACAAAATAAATCTATTCCACTTACTCCTACTATCTCACTCCATTTCCACAACCAACGTGATACGCCTAACATATTACAACAATGGTAAAAAACTACAAAAGCAACTGCTAAAGCTCTTAGTAAATCTAAATTTGGATAACGAGATATTTTTGCCATTTGGTTCTAAATTCTTTGACCTTGATTAAAAGAGTAAAGATACTATTTCAATAAGAAACTACAAGAGAGAATAAATAAAAAAAGTCCTTACTCAAAAAATGAATAAAGACTTTAGTTTTATGAAACTTTGTAGCGAAGGAGAGATTCGAACTCTCGACCTCAGCATTATGAGTGCTGCGCTCTAACCAACTGAGCTACCTCGCCATATTTTTGTTTTTTCTTGCTTTTTTAAGGGGTTTCTTTTCCCTTATTGCGAGTGCAAAGGTAAAAGGTTTTTTTAATTTTACCAACATTTTAAAGAAAAAAAATCACTTTTTTTTGAATAAAATTAACCTCATTTTTTAATTTCTTGTAAGTCAGTTTGTTATGGTTGTGGCTTTTATTCTTTCAAAACTTTATTTTGTGTTTTTGAGTTCAGTAGTTTTACAATTATTAGTCAATAAAAAAATAAAAGTCTTATGGAACTCAAAAAAGGAGATAAAGCACCCGAATTTACTTCGCATGACCAAAACGGTCATGAAGTAAAACTTTCCCAACTCAAAGGCAAAAAAGTAATCCTGTATTTTTATCCAAAAGATGATACACCAGGTTGTACAGCACAGGCTTGTAATTTGAGAGATAATTATACAGACCTCCAAAAACAAGGTTATGTAGTTTTAGGAGTGAGCAAAGATGATGCAGCTTCTCACAAAAAATTTGTTGAAAAATATGATTTACCTTTTCCTCTTTTAGTTGACGAAGATCATGCTATCAACGAAGCCTATGGTGTTTGGAAGGAAAAAAATATGTTTGGTAAAAAATATATGGGAACACAGCGCACTACTTTTGTAATTGATGAAGAAGGAAAAATTGCTGAAGTTATCAAGAAAGTAAATACAAAAGAACACGCAGAGCAAATAGTTAAATAAATTTAGAAGTTAGATTTTAGAAGTTATAATTCAAATGCCTTTTGATTCAAATAATTCTAAAATCTAACTTCTTACTTCTGAATTTATTTAGCTTTTCTCATCACAAATTCAGTTACATATTTTCCGTACCATTCTGGTTTTTTTCCATTTGGATAAATTTCATCAAAGAAAACCAATCGTAATAAATCGCCTTTGATAGTATATCTATAAAGCTGTTTTCCTCCTTCAAAGCCAGGTACTTTTGCTATAAGTGCTGTTGTTGTAACTGTAGAATCAGTCATTGTATAAGTTCCTCCATTAAAGACAACAGAACTAAATCCTGCCATTTTTTCCTCATCAGTAGGCTTTGAAAGATTTATAAAAGGAGTTCGGAGTGTATCAATTGGTGTCCACATAATAGAATAGCGGTTTTCTTCAAAAATAAATAGACCATATTGTGCCTTTGGAATTGAATAAACAGTATCTTTTGTTTTCCAATGTACCTCTACCATTTCCCAAGAGCCAATTAAAGCAGATTTTTTGCTTGTTTTGATAGAAGTTTGAGTAGATTTACAAGAAGAAAATCCGATAAGAAAAAATAAGAATAAAGCAGAAAGAGAAAGTAAAAATTTGAATTTCATAGTAGAAGAGTTTATTTTGTGAACAATTAATTTAAACAAGATAGAAAAATAAAGTTACAATGAATTACGAATTACGAATTACGAATTACGAATTACGAATTACGAATTTATTTTTTAGAGGATAAGAAATTCAAAACAATTATGTAATAAGGCAATTTCTCACTAATCACTAATCACTAATCACTAATCACTAATCACTAATCACTAATCACTAATCACTAATCACTAATCACTAATCACTAAAAATATGATTTCTATACAACAATTTACATTTAATCAGTTTCAAGAAAACACTTTTGTACTTTTTGATGAAACAAAAGAAGCCATTATCATTGACCCTGGATGTTATTCGCCACAAGAGAAGGAAGTTTTGAAGGCTTTTGTTAAGCAAAATGACTTGAAAGTAGTTCGTCTTATCAATACACATTGCCATATTGACCACGTTTTGGGAAATAAGTTTATTAAAGATACTTATGATGTAAAATTAGAAGCACATAGAATTGAATCCGAACAACTCAATCAAGTTCCGTTATATGCTCCTTCGTATGGTTTTGGTGGATATGATGCCACAACAGTAGATATTTTTATAGACGAAAAAACAGATATTACTTTTGGTAACTCTACACTAAAAACGCTTTTCGTACCAGGACATTCCCCAGGGCATTTGGCTTTTTATTCGGCAGAACAAAAATTTTGTATTAATGGTGATGTTCTTTTTCTTCAAAGTATTGGAAGAACTGATTTACCTGGAGGAAGTATGGAAGTTTTGAGAGACACAATTCAGAATGTAATGTACAAACTACCAGATGATACAAAAATTTATTGTGGACATGGAAACTCTACTATGATTGGTTTTGAGAAGAAAAATAATCATTTTATTAGATAGGCTTAAAGTTAAAAAGAAATAAAAATGGGACAATACGTAAACGAAAAATGGTATTTAGAAGACAAAGCGAAGTATTTGAAAAAATATGGTGATGTTCCTCCCCCTTGGATATATTATCCAGATGTACATCCAGTTAGTATAGGTTGGAGAATGGGAGGAGGAGAAGGGCATATTATGCTTTTAGGAGAATGGTTTGATGAACAAAAGTTCAACTTTGAAGAGCGTTTAGCTTACCTAAAAAAATATCCTGCTTCTGCTAGATGGTATCAATGGATAGTAGAATTTATTTATGATATAGATTATCCTGATAACAAGGAAATAGAATATTCAATTTATTTTGAAAAATTGAAAGAGTTAGGTTTTGAAAATGTAGATGAATTTGAGAAAGATTATAATAGAACTGATTTGAGGTAGTGTTTTTTTCTTATTTTAAATAGAAACTTTTTACACACTAAGTTCGTTTTATTCAATAAAAAAGACTTAATCCTTTATCGTAATGTCACTTACTCATCACAATTTGCTAGAAAAAATTTCAAAAGATGGATTTTCATCTTTAGAGAAACTAGCTTACTCAAAAGAAGAATTAGAAAAGCTATTTACTTTTTTAGAAGAAAAAGGTCTTTTGATGAAAGTAGAAGACAAAATTGAATTAACTTCAAAATCAAAAATAATATTGGAATTAGAAAATGAAAGAAGAAATGGACAATGGATAAGTAAGGAAGTTAAAAGTCAAATTTCAAAAGTTTCAAAAAATACATTATATTTACCTTAATTATTTTGTAAATCAAAAAAATTGAAAAGCGAGTCGCTTTTCTTAGTAGAGAATGGGCTTTCAAGCCTGCGATTTGAAATAGCTTTATCGCTCGTACCTCACTTCAAAGCCATTCCAAATCGCTGCTCATAGGGTTTAGAAAGTAATTTCTAAACCCTTTATGATTTTTAATTATGGATTATAAAGAATATAAAAGAAGGTTTGAAGAGGTTGCTAACAAAAAAAACTATTCAAAAGAATATACAAATTACCTTCTTGCTTATACAGAAAAACTGATAGTTAAGAAATTGCCTATCATTTTTGATAGTACACATTTTTCAAAATTAGTAGGTTATAAAAAACAATATATAAAGAGAGTAGCTAATAATACTCCCTTTTTTTATAGAACTTTTAAAGTTGCTAAAAAAAATAATAAAGGAGTTAAAAAGTTTAGAATTGTAAAAGAACCTTTACCAAGTCTTAAAGAAATTCAAATTTGGATTTTAAATAATATTTTAGAAAAAATAGAAACAAGTATCTATGCAAAGGCTTATAAGAAGAATTTGAGTATAAAAGATAATGCAGAATTTCACACTCAAAAAGAAATACTATTAACTGTAGATATTAAAGATTTTTTTACTTCCCTCTCTAGTTCTAAAGTTGAAAAGTTATTTTTAGATATTGGTTATTCAAAATTGTTAGCTAATTTATTTAGTAAAATTTGTACTCTTGAAGGCTCTCTTCCTCAAGGCGCACCCACAAGTCCGTATTTATCAAATATTTTGTTAAAAGATTTTGACAAAAGAATAGTCGAATATTGTAAAATAAATAAACTGAATTATACTCGGTATTCAGATGATCTGACTTTTTCAGGAGAGTCTATTAATAAAAATGAATTACTACATAGGTTAAGTTTAGAGTTAAGTAAAGAGGGCTTAAAAATAAATGAGAGCAAAACACTTTTTATGACTGCTTCTCAAAGACAGATTGTAACAGGTTTGGTAGTAAATGAAAAACTACAAGTACCTAAAAAGAAAAGACGTGAGATAAGACAAGCTATGTTTTACATACAAAAATATGGATTGCAAGAACATTTATTGAGAATTAACTGCAAAAAATCAAATTATTTAGAGCATCTTTTGGGTTTAGTAAATTTTGTATTATTCATCAATCCAGATGATGAGGAATACAAACAGTATAATTCTTTACTGCATAAGTGGATTGAAGAAAAAAATACAGAAAAACTAAAAGAAACTATTAATTCAATTCTTAATCAAGAAAATGAAATATTTTTAGATGATTTTGTTTTGATAAATAGAATTTATCCTAAAGGAATAATATGCTTGATAAGTGCTGCTGCCTATTATGATTTAACAGATATTATTCCACAAAAAATACATATTGCTATACCAAAATATCAAAAAGCTCTTTCAAAACCTGATTACCCACAAACGCAACCTATTATATATGAAGATTATTTTTTTGATATAGGTGTAAATGATAAAATATCTGATTTTTTGATTTATGATATCGAAAAAACACTTTGTGATATAGTGTTTTATAAAAAGGATTGGGGAGAACAGTTTGTATATGAAGTATTTAAAAATTATTTTTCTAACCATACTACTGACTTGAATAAAATTATAGAGTATTCTAAAAAAATGGGTATATCTAATGTTGTATATAATTACTTAAAACCAAACCTAATTTAGAATATGTCTAATGCTGTTGAAGTCGAATTAAGAAGGATTGCTCGTAAGTCAGGCGAAAATTTTGATGAGGTTCTTACCAAATTTTTGAGAGAGCGATTTCTCTATAGAGTTTCTATATCAGAATATAAAAATAAAGTGTATTTGAAAGGTGGAACATTTTTACATGCCATACTACCTGAAAAAAGTAGAAGTACGAAAGATATAGATTTTTTGATGGAGCAAACCCAAAATGAGATAGAAGAGGTAAAGAAGGTGGTAATAGAAATACTACAAATGGATTGTGAAGATGGTGTTTCTTTCGATATTTCATCCATTGAAACTTCTAGTATTAATGAACAAGGTGCATATCAGGGTGTACAGATAAGGGTCAAGCCTATTTTTAATAAAAAAAAGCGAAATTATATGAAATTAGAGTTTGGTTTTGGAGATATTATTACTCCTGAAGCTAAAGATTTATCTTATCCAACTTATATCGAAGATTTAGGAATTCCTATCATTAAAGCATATACTGTTGAGAGTGTCATTGCAGAAAAATTCGAAGCTATGATAAGTTTGGGAGAAGCAAGTAGTAGAGTAAAAGACTTATATGATGTAAATGAACTCCTTGAGAGTGGAAATTATAAATTAGAGGATTTGAGAAAAGCTATTTATAAAACTTTTGATAGAAGAAACACGCAACTTATACCAAATCCTGCTTTATTTGAGGAAGAGTATTATAATGAAAAAAGAAAAAACATGTGGTTAAGTTGGTTAAGAAAGAGCAGTTTAGATACAAATAAAGATTTGAATAAAGTGCTTGAAAACATAAAAGAAAATTTAGAACCTATATATAAGGATTATCTCTCAAGTAGGAAACCTTCTCAATAACATAAGAGTTTGCTATATTACTTCTATCTTAGTTTGTCAAAAGACTATGTTTACCTCCTCCTATACAATCCAACCACATAAACAAAAGCAACTAAAATCATTACAGCACAAATATAAAACACAATAGGAATTCTAGTAATATCACTTTGATAATACCAACCAGAAAGTAAAGCTCCTACTCCAATTCCTATTTCTAAAGCGATAAATCTAGTAGCAATTGCTTTTCCTTTTGTTTTTGGGTTACTCAAATCTATTGTCCAAGCACTCAGAGAAGGTGAAACAATTCCCATTCCTATTCCATAGATTACGCCACTAAACAGAAGTCCAGATAATGTTTGTAATGTTCCCATTAAAACTAAAGAAATAATTGTAAAACCAAGCCCGATACTAACAATTAATGTTCGACTATATTTATCCGATAATTTTCCTGCTATAAATCGTACAAGCAAAGAAGCAACAGTATAAACAATGAAAAATAATCCTTTGTTTTTTCCTCCCAAATGTTGTGTCCAATCAGGAATTAAAGTCAAAATTATACCAAAAGATAAATAAGATAAAAGTGTAACGAAAGCAGGAGAAAGCACTTCTTTTGCTATAATATCGTTTCTGCCTAATTTTAAAGTAGATGTGCTAAATTTCTGTTTATTGGGTAATGTTTCTTCTAACCTAGAAACTAAAATGATAGATAAAAGAGCAAAAAAAGAAGAACTGTAAAACAATACTTCAAAAGAATAGTAGAGTTTGATAGAACTTCCAATGGCAGGACCTAAAGCCAAACCCATACTAAAAAATAAACTTTGAATTCCTAAGGCTTCTCCCCATCTTTTGGAAGGAACAATATCAGAAACATAAGCTGCAATGGCAGTAGGACTAAATCCTGTCGAAAATCCATGTACCAATCGTAGAAGTAAAAATCCTGCAACACTCGTCAGAATAGGATATAAAAAACCACAAAGTACACAAACTAAAGCACCAATTATGATAACAGGTTTTCGTCCAATAGAATCAGTTAGCTTTCCACTAAAAGGTCTTGAAATACCAGCCGTAAGAGTAAATAATGCGATAATTAAACCAATATAGTTGCCTCCTCCAAGCTCACTCAAATAATCTGGGAGTTCTGGAATTAGCATATTAAAACTAGCCGAAAAAAGCAAACAGCTCAGACAAACTAAGCCAAAGTTTAGTGTATAAATTGAGTCTGACTTAATCATTTATAATTTTGTTTTTTCTGAAATTATCAAGAATGGATAGTGTGTAATCCCAAATTATGCTAGAACCAAGTTTAATTCCTTTTACTTTTTCTATAATTTTGTTGTAAGGGACTTTGAACTCTGTCCAAGTTCCTCCTTTATTAGATTCATTTTGAAGTATGGGTTCAAATCTATCCATTGTCTTTGCAAATTTTGACTCTTTTGTCTTTCCATCTTCAAATTCTTGCCACAACTGAATGTATTCTTGAGTTTGGTCTTCGGGAAGTAGTCCAAATATTCGTTTTGCTGCTATTAGTTCATCATCTGTATTGACATGATTTTTGGTAGTATCATAAAGAAAAGTATCTCCTGCATCTATTTCTACTAAATCATGAATCAATAACATTTTCAAAACTTTCAAAATATCTATATCTTCGTTAGAATGTTCTGCCAATATCATCGCCATCATTGCCAAATGCCAACTGTGTTCAGCATCATTTTCGTGTCTGTTACTATTGAAGAGTTTCGTTTTTCTTTGGATGTATTTTAGTTTATCTATTTCTTTGATAAATTCAATTTGACTGTTGAGTCTGTTAGTTTCCATTACTATTAATAATTTTTTTAAGTGTAAATAAAGTGCAAAGAAAGGCAAGAATCAGTAGAAGGGAAAGGACATTTGTCCCAACTAAAAAAAATAGTAAAAATGATTAGAACTAATTCGGAATTACTTGAATATGTAAGTAGGAATATAAAAAATACTACAACCTATTTTATTGAAGAAAAAATTCCAAAAAATCACATTTTAATTGAGCAAAATCAAAAAGTACCTTATGCTTATGTGATCCAAACAGGAATTGCAAAGTGTTATCTTACAGAAGACACAGGAAATGATTTTATACAAGAGTTTTTTGGAGAAGGTGAGCTTTTCGGAGAAATAGAAATAATCAATGAAAGTCTGAGTTTTTGTGCCATAGAATCTATTTCAGATATGGTGGTATATAAAATCTCTAAGATTCATTTTTCAGAACTTTTGCAAAATGATAAAGAATTCAATGCACTTATTGTAAAAGCCATGGCTAATAAAATCAAGTATAAAGCTATAAGGCATTCTCACAATCAGTCTCATTCTATTAAATCAAATTTATTGAGATTAAAAAAACAGTTTCCCCAACTAATGAAAATTATTTCAAAACAAGACATTGCTAATTACTTAGGAATTACACTTCGCAGCTTTAATAGAATTTTGAAAGAGATTGATAAATAGGTGGAAAATAAGAATAAAGTGAAGAGTTAATTGTTAATTTGGTTGAATTATGATTTTTTAAATCAACAATAGGATTTATTCTATATAAGCTGTTTTTCCTTCGATAAAAAAATAAAGACTGGTATCATTTTTAGATTATTTATAATAGTAATTATTCTAAATAAGTGGGATAAAGTGCTTAACTTTGTGGTACTTATAGAAAAGTGTATCAAAATGAAAGAAAAACTCATTTTATTTTTGATACAAAACAAAAAAACTTCCAAAAACTAATCTCTGCCGTTGTTGGTGTTTATCTACCAATAACTATTAAAAATATTCAGATTTGAACGACCTTCGAAGATATATCATTCAAGTAGCTATTTTAGTAGTTTTGTTAATCTATGGTTTCCAACTACTTTGGTTGCAAGTCATTTCCGATGATTTTCAACAGCAAGCTCAAAATACTTCTACACGAACAAATATTTTATACCCTCCTCGTGGTCTTGTTTATGATAGAAATGGAAAATTATTAGTTGAAAATAATCCTGTTTTTGATATAGAAATTATAGCAAAAGAGTTTAAATTAGAACCTAATGATACCACTCGTTTGTGTGAGCTTTTGCGTATTTCCTTAGAAGAATTTAGAGATAAGTTACAGAAAGCAAAGCATGGCTTGCAGCGTTATAAGCCTTATCTATTTATAAAACAGATGTCAGTAGAGAATTATGCCAAAATTCAGGATGAACTCTCTGATTATGAAGGTATTTATCCAAATGTAAGAACGATTCGTAAATATCCATACTCTTCTTTCTCTGGTGGTTTGGGATATGTGCGTGAAATCGACCAAAGAATGCTTTCTAAAGACACAGCAGACTATTACCGACGTGGAGATATGCTTGGTATTAGTGGAATAGAGAGAAGCTATGAAAAAGAATTAAGAGGAAAAAGAGGCGTACAGCAGGTTATGTATGACCGTTTGGGAATTGCTAGAGGAGCTTTCAAAGATGGACAATATGACACACTTCCAGAAGCAGGAATGACCCTTCAAACTACAATAGATGCCGAACTTCAAACGTATGGAGAGTATTTGATGCAAAACAAAATTGGTAGTATTGTCGCCCTTGACCCAAAAACGGGTGAAGTATTATCGATGGTTTCTGCACCTACTTTTGATCCAAATTTATTAACAGGAGAAGGAACAGAAGTAGCCAAAAATTATTTAATGCTTTCTCAAGATCCAACAAAACCACTTTATAATCGTGCTTTACAAGCAGCCTATCCCCCTGGTTCTACATTTAAGATTGTACAGGCTCTGATTGGTTTGCAAGATGGTGTTTTAGATACAGTTCATACTTCATTTAGCTGTTCGAAAGAATTGGTAAACTGTCATAATCATCCTTCGCCATTGAATATACATGGTTCTATTCAGCACTCTTGTAATCCATTTTATTATAAATCTTTTATCCGAATCATTCGTCAGCATCGTTCAGAAAATGATAAAGAGGATACTCGTGTTGGTTTGGATAGTTGGCATGACCATGCTTTATCGTTTGGTTTTGGTAGACAGTTAGGTATAGATTTACCTTATGAAAGCAGAGGACTTATTCCCTCAACAGCCTATTATGATAAAATTGCTGAACGTCGTGGGTATGGTTGGAAGTTAGGAAATATATATTCCCTCAGTATTGGACAGGGAGAGATGAGTGCTGTTCCATTACAACTGGCTAATTTTGCAGCTATTCTAGCTAATAGAGGACATTATTACATTCCTCATGTTGTTAGAGCAATAAATGATACTACTTTGGTAGATATAAAATACAGAACAAAGCAAAAAACGACAGTAGATGAAAAATATTTTCCTTATGTTGTTGATGCTATGGCTGATGTAGTTCGTGCAGGAACAGCACGTAGAGCAAGAATAGATGATATTATTGTTTGTGGAAAAACAGGAACAGTTCAGAATCCACACGGAGAAGACCATTCTATTTTTATAGCCTTTGCACCAAAAGATAATCCCAAAATTGCGATAGCTGTTATAGTAGAAAATGCAGGTTTTGGAGGAACATGGGCAGCTCCAATAGCAAGTTTGATGATAGAAAAATATATTAACGATACCATTTCTGATGCAAATGTAAAGTATAAAGAACAGAGAGTTGTAGAACTAAATCTAATAGAGCAAGAAAAAATACGATTAGAGAAAGAAGAAGAAAGAAAAAGACAAAAAATGCAAAAAAAGAAGGAGGAAAAACAAGCTATACTCATTACACAAAAGAATAATACTGCTAAAGAAAATACAGAAAAATCTAATATTGTATTAGCAGAAGCAAAAAGAGAAGATGAAGAATAGAATCTGAAAGAATTTTCTTTTTTTTTATAAGATAACCGTATTGAAATAAAATGAATCCACGTTATTTACTACTTTATTTACCTGTTTTTTTTGCTTTTTTAATTCATTCTACAAATCATTCATTAGCTTATTGGACAGCTTGGGGAGGTTCTTTTTGGATATATCTGATTACTTTTACAGGAGTAGTTAAAGAACTTCCAACTGACCGTCCTATCTTAGATCAAGTATTTCGTCCTTTCTTTTTGGTACATCTCATTTTTTCAGGCTATATGGCTGTAACCTCTGTATTCTTTTATTTAGATGCAATGGGTTATTTTTATTTAGATAAAGTAAAAGCAGAAGAATCCTATGTTTATATTTCTACTATTGCATATTGTCAAATTTTATATTGTTTAGGACATGCTGCTTATGTGCATGGACTACTGTTATTTTCAACATATAAAGTTCCCAAATATATTATTAAAGTTTCTTCTCAAACTTCTATATCTAAAATACTCTTTTTAGCGACTTTATTTTTCTTTGTAGGAAGCATTACTTTTAGATTTTTACCTGGAGGGTCACAATTTTTAAGTCAATTTCAACTTTCTATGGCTGTTTTTGCTGTGTTTTCATTTGGATATTCTTTATTAGAGAACGAAAAAAAATATATATTCATAACAGGAATATTATTTTTTTATGGAGAGTTTCAAGCATTAATTTCTGGTTGGAAAGAATTTACAGTTCTTCCTATATTACTTTTAGCAGCTATTTTATGGTCAAACTACAAAAAGATAATCCTAATAGCTTCTCCTTTTATGTTATTTCTCTTTTTATTTGTAATTCCTTATTATACAGGAATTGTTAGAGGGTTGAGCTGGGGAGGTGAGGTAGAATCTACACAGGCTGCATCTATAGCCTTAGAAAAAATACAAAATGAAAATGTTGATGGTCTGTTAGATGACAATTGGCTATTTTTAACCTATCGACTCTCTGAGATAAAAATGTTTATGGTATACGTAGATAAAATACCTGTTGAAGTTCCTTATATGACACAAGATATTTTTATTCAGTCACTAGAATCTATTCCTCCCCGTATTCTTTATCCAGACAAACCAGTTCCTGAAGAAGTGATTATGGATAGAGTATATAAAATAGGTGCAGTAGGTAGAGGTACTACAGTATCAGCCAAACCTGCTTTTATTGCAGATTCATATATTGTAGGGGGAGAACTAGGTGTCTTTTTTTGTTTGTTTTTGTTAGGTATTTTAGTTACTTTTTTATCTAAAAAAGCAGAATCACTTTTTGGTGGATATGCCATTGGATCAGGTTGTATATTTTTAGGGTTATTTTATATTTTGATAAGAGGAAATGCTTTTGAATATGTAGTCAGTTCTGTATTTTGGAGTGTATTTACGATGTATTTATTGTTTCATATAGCAAGAAGATTTGATTTACTTGTCAAGAATCCCAATTATGAGTCTTAATAATAGCTATATTTTACCTCAGTAATCTTAAAAAAATAATTAATTGAATATTCTTCATATTACCCCTTCTTACAAACCTGCTTATATCTATGGAGGAACTACTGTATCGATAAGCCGATTGTGTGAAGCTCAAGCTCATTTTATAAATAGTCAGACTATAAAAAATAATAAATCAGCTAATAAAGTTACTGTTTATACAACAACAGCAAATGGAAATGAAGAACTAGATATTGAGAGTAATAAGCCTCTTTTAGTAGATGGTGTAGAAGTTTGGTATTTCGAAAGACAAACCAAAGACCATACTCACTTTTCTATCGGACTTCTAAAAAAACTATTCCAAACAGCTCAAAACTTTGATGCTATTCATGTGCATTCGTGGTGGAATACTGTTGTTATTTTTTCTGTTTTGATATGTATTTTGAAAGGAGTAAAAGTAATTGTTGCTCCTCGTGGAATGCTTGGTGAATATACATTGCAATCACAAAAAAAATCTCCTAAGAGTATTTTTCATAAATTTTTAGGCAAAAAGCTACTAAAAAAATCATATTTACATCTCACAGCGCAAATAGAAAGAGAAGAAGTAAATTATATCAAAGATAATCGTGTTTTTGTATTGCCTAATTTATTATCTATTCCTATTAATCAAAATAAAATAGAAAAAACAGACACACAAGATAAAGAAGATACTAATACTTTCAAATTAGTCTTTATGTCTAGGATTCATCACAAAAAAGGACTAGAAATTTTGATTGAAGCCATTTCACAACTTGAGAAGCAAAACAATGAAAATTCAAAAATAAATCTGCAACTTGATTTGATAGGAAAAAGTGAAATTATAGAGTATCAAAATTCTTTACAAAAACTGGTTATTCAAAATAATTTAGAAAACAAAGTAAAATGGATAGGTTGGTTAGAAGGAAACCAAAAATTTGAACATCTAGAAAAATCTGATCTTTTTGTACTACCTTCCTTTAATGAAAATTTTGCCAATGTAGTTATAGAATGTTTAAGTACAGGAACGCCTGTTTTGGTTTCAGATAAGGTAGGGTTAGCTGATTATGTAAAAGAAAAAGATTTAGGCTGGGTTTGTAAAACAAATAATATAGATTCTTTACTTCAAACTTTAGAAATAGCTATTAATGACAAAATAAAAAGAGAAAAAATCCGACAAATTGCTCCTCAAATTATTCAAAATGATTTTTCTTCTCAGAAATTAGCTCAAAAATATATAGAAATGTATCAAAAAATTAAAGATACAAACCAAACCATATAACACTTAAGAAATAACTACGAATTCGACCTATTCAATATTAGTTATGTGTTTTTGAATAGTAGTTTATCTAATTCTTACTCCTAAAGAGCTACAAAGCTAATTTGATTTATAAGTTGGATTTTTTTTAATTTATTAAATTTTCAACAAAGTCTAGTAAGACTGGGTTTGTGTATTTAATAAAACGACTTTTTTGCTCATTTTTTAATTACTTTAAAATATTTTTGTCTAATTTGGTTCGGTTCTTAGAATATAATCAATAAGATAATTAAGTAATTTATGAATGTTATTGACGTTCTGTCACTAAATTAAGAGTTAAGCTGTCAACAGTTATCAACCGAAAAAATAACAAACCAAATTTATAGATATGAAAAATTCGTATTCAATGGTATTAAATCCTAACAAATATATAGTAACGATTCTGTTTTTCGTACTATCATTCTTTACATTATCTTCTTCCTTCTCACAAGGAACAAGCAATCGGAGAGCGCAAACGGCTTATAAAAATGGACAAGATTATATTGCAAATAGAGATTTTGATCGTGGAATACAATCTTTTGAGAAAGCTGTGTCGTTAGATAATGACTATTTTGAAGCACATTATGCACTTGGAAGTTATTATCATATACTTCGTAACAAGGCAAAATCTAAATTGCATTTTAAAGAAGCTGCACGAATTGTACCGAACGACCCAAAAAGAGTTAATTTGTATATGGTAGTTGCAGGAGATTATTTGGAAGAAGGAAAATACGAAAAAGCAAATAAATTATATCAAAAATCATATCAATATGCTAAATCTCAGTCTGAAAAAAACAGTGCTACAAGAGGTTTGGCAATTTGTAAATTTGCAGAAACAGGAATTAAAAATCCTTTAGACATAAAGCCAGAACGTGTAACTGATGTGATTAATGCTAGAAAACTACAGTATTTTGCTGTCTTAACTGCTGATGAAGAAGAAATGTATTTTACAGCAAGAGAAAGTAATCATCCTAGAGCTGATGAAGATATTTTGAGAAGTGTAAAAAAAGATAGTATATGGCAGACTCCTGAAAAAGTAACAGAGCTAAATACTCAAACAAATGAAGGAACGTGTACAATTTCGGCAGACGGACGTACAATTATTTTTACTATTTGCGAAGGTAGTGAAAGACGAGTTTACGGACGTTGTGATTTATTTATTAGTGAAAAACAAGGTGATAAATGGTCTGAACCTAAAAATATGGGTAATCTCATTAATACAAGTAATTGGGAGTCTCAAGCCTCTCTTTCAGCAGATGGGCGAACACTTTATTTTATTTCTGATAGAAGTGGAGGTTTTGGAAAAACAGATATTTGGAAATCTACCCGTAATGAAAAAGGAGAATGGGAAGCCCCTCAAAATTTAGGAAGTCAAGTAAATACAGCAGGCGAAGAGTATAGTCCGTTTATTCATGTAAATGGCAGAACATTATTCTTTTCTTCTGATGCTCATTTAGGTTTTGGAGGATTTGATTTATTCAAAACAGAAATAGATGAAAACTCAGCAAAAGGTTGGACTAAACCTCAAAATTTGGGTTATCCGATAAATACTTATACTGACCAACAAAGTCTCTTTGTTACAGCAGATGGAAAAACAGCTTATTATGCAGATGGAGAAACAGAGCTTCAAGTAGATAAGCAAAATAATATAATAGGTCAAGATTTGAGTAATAGTTTTATTTATAAATTTGAAATGCCTAAAGAAATTGAAATTATAGTCAGTAGATATATAAAAGGAACTGTTTATGATGCCAAGACAAAAGAAAAACTAGGTGCAAGTATAGATTTATATAACCTGACTAACAAAACTATTCAGTCTTCTATAAAATCAGACCCACGAAATGGAAAGTATCTTTTTGTTTTAAATGAAGGTTCAAATTATGCCCTTAATGTAAACAAAGAAGGTTATTTATTTCAAAGTCTTGCTTTTGATTATTCAGAAGGAACACAAGAAAATATAGTTGTAGATATTTATTTAGAGAAAGCTGAAAAAGGCTCAAAGGTAGTTCTGAATAATATTTTCTTTGATACTGACAAATGGGATTTAAAAGATGAATCAAAAACAGAATTGGATTTAATAGTAAGGTATATGCAAACAAATCCGAAAATCAAAGTGCAAATTTCTGGACATACAGATAACGTAGGAGATAAAACCTATAATCAAAAACTATCTGAAAAACGTGCTACTTCGGTAGTAGACTATTTGATAAATGCAGGAATTCCGAAGACACAATTAGTAATTAAAGGTTTTGGAGAAGTAAAGCCACAAGTAGAGAATAATTCGCCAGAAAATAAAGCAAAAAATAGAAGAATTGAATTTGAGATTTTGTAGAGTTTTTTTTGACATAAAAAATAGCATAGATTATTATTAGTACCCTATGCTATTTTTGTTTTTTACCAATGAGAAATAATTATTTCTTTCCATTCAAAAAGAAATCAAAAGTATCTCCACGAAGCCCTAAACGAATAGTTTCTAAAGGAACAAGTTCGTTAGGAGCGATATTTCCCAAGTTTACATTTGCACCAATGAGTTTGATAAAATAAACTTGTTGTGCTTTTTGAGGAGCTTCCCAAATAATTTTCTCAGCAGGAATTTTGGTCAAAATTTCTTGTACAAGTCCTGAGCGAACTTCACCAGTAGAACGAAAAAGCCCTACATTTCCACCTTCTCTAGCTTCTCCAATTACTTTCCAAGCTCCTGCTTCTAATTCGTCTTGCATAAGCTGAATCCATTGATAAGGAGCAATTATTTTTTCAGCATCTTTTGATCCTACTTCTGAAAGAACGGTTACTTGTTTAGAGAAACGCTCAATAAGTTTACATTTCTCTTCGTGATCTAAATCTAATGAACCATCCGAAATTTCAGCGTATTGCATTCCATATTTATCCAATACTTTTTGATATTCATCTACTTGATTTCTAACCAAAAAAGCCTCAAAAAGTGTCCCACCAAAGTAAGTAGGAATTCCAGCAGCTTTATAAACATCTAGTTTTTCTTGTAAATTTTGAATGACATAAGAGGTAGCCCAACCGAGTTTTACAATGTCTATGTAATCGCCTGCTACACTGATAAGATCTTCTATTTCTCTGACACTTAACCCTTTATCCATTACCATAGTAAGTCCTGATTGACGTGGTTTGGACGGACGATTAGGAATATGAGTGAGTGAGTAGTTTTGTTCTTGCATTTTTTTTTGATTCTAGTGCAATTTGAAAAATGAATATATTGCTCTTTTGCCTATACTTTTTTGATAGATTAAGATATGACTTAGATAATATCATTTATAAAAAAAGAGCAAAAACTAAAGCAAAATTAGGCTACAAAGATATTGAATTTGAATGAAAATTCTGTTAAGATGAAATTTTAGATTATTAAATAATCTAAAATAAAATAATTAATTAGGTTAAACAAGTGTTAAGTATTTTATTAAAAATGCTGCTTTTCTGTATTCTACACTGTTTTTGAGACAAAAATGCCGTTTATTCTAGTAGAAATACTTCTAACGTAACTTCTACTATTAAGTTGCATTTTTTTAAAGAAAACTAAGCACTAATTTTGTTTATATAAGTATGTGTGATTGAATATATTGATTTAGCTGTTCTGAATTTCTCTCTATTAAAGATAAAATTATGATAAAATAAAAAATAAATTTTTCTATCAGCTCTTTCTATCAAAATTACACTTAATAAAAAAACTATCTAAACAATCTTATTCAAAATAATAATATGAAATTTTCCTTATTTGCCTTACCTATTATTGCCATGAGCTTATTCCTTGTAGGATTATGTGGTAATATATTTTCTCCTTCAACTTTCAAAAAAAGCTCTTCTACTACAAAAACTATAAATTTAGAAACTCCTCAAGGTGAAAAAATCGAACTAGATAACCTAAGTAAAAATGAAAAACTAAAAGGAAAATGGATACTTTTAGATTTTTGGGCTTCATGGAACAGTGAAAGCATGAAAGATAGAAATGTATTAAATGAAGTATATTCGCAGTATAATTCTAAGAATTTAGAAATTGTGTCTGTTTCTTTAGATAATTCGAAGGAGCGTTGGAAAACAGCTATTGCTCAAAATAATTCTTCTTGGTTAGAACTTTCAGATTTACAAGGTTGGGAAAGTGCTGTGTGCAATAAATATAAAGTTTCTGGACTTCCCTATCACGTCCTTCTCAATCCAAAAGGCGAGATAGTAAAAACAGCTATTACAAATCAAGAGTTAGTAGAAGTTTTGAAAGAAGTATTATAAATTATCAAAAAAATAAAATTATTGAATCCTTATTGTTGATTGAAAACGATAAGGATTTTTTGGTTTGAAAATTTTGTATAAAACCTTTCAAAAATTCCTTTTCTACTCTCATTTTCTGTAATATTGTACTGAATTTTTAAATAATTTGTAGAATAAAAATTACAAAAAAGAAATTATGGTTTCGATAATAATGGGTAGCCGTTCTGATTTACGAGTAATGGGTGCAGCAGCAGAAGTTTTAGACGAACTTAAAGTAGAATATTCTTTGACAATCGTCTCAGCACACCGTACGCCTGAGCGTTTGTTTGATTTTGCTAAAAATGCAAGAAAAAATGGAATTAAAGTAGTCATTGCAGGTGCAGGAGGAGCAGCACATTTACCAGGGATGGTAGCTTCGCTTACTTCATTGCCTGTAATTGGTGTTCCTGTTAAGTCTTCTAATTCTATTGATGGTTGGGATTCTGTTTTATCTATTTTACAAATGCCTTCAGGTGTTCCTGTGGCTACTGTGGCATTAGATGGAGCAAAGAATGCAGGTATTTTGGCTGCTCAAATTTTGGGTGCGTCTGATGAACAGTTGGCGATTCGTTTAGATCACTTCAAAGAAGCCCTAAAAGAAAAAGTAATTACAGATGTAGAAAATATTGATAAAAATGGATGGAAAGAATTGGTTTAGATTCTGTTTTAAATTTTTATAAAGAAATCCTTGTTGAATCAGTATCAACAAGGATTTTTTTAAATATCATCAAAAAAACTTCCTTCCTCATCTGTTTTTTTGTTCTCATTAACTTTTTGATTTTTTTCTATTTCTTCTTTCTCATCTTCAAAATCTGGAAAATCATAATTATCTAAGTCTTTTTGAGCTTCTCCAAAAATTTCATCATCACTTTCTATCTCGTCAAAGAAATTAGCATCTGTAGTCGTTGGAGGAATTTCTGTAACTGTATTTGTTAGTAATGAGTCATTTATATCTGATTGTTCTTTGAAAATAGGTTCATTACTTTTGTTTTCATCTATTTCATCAAAGAAGTTAGCATCTGTACTTTCTTCTGGAATTGAAGTTGGTAAAGATTCATTTATATCTGATTGTTCCTTGAAAATAGGTTTATTACTTTTGTTTTCATCTATTTCATCAAAGAAATTAGCATCTGTACTTTCTTCTGGAATTGAAGTTGGTAAAGGGGCATTTATATCTGATTGTTCTTTGAAAATAGGTTCATTACTTTCGTTCTCATCTATTTCATCAAAGAAATTAGCATCTGTACTTTCTTCTGGAATTGAAGTTGGTAAAGGCTCATTTATATCTGATTGTTCTTTGAAAATAGGTTCATTACTTTCGTTCTCATCTATTTCATCAAAGAAGTTTGCATCAGTGCTTTCTTCTGGAATTGAAGTTGGTAAAGGCTCATTTATATCTGATTGTTCCTTGAAAATAGGTTCATTACTTTCGTTTTCATCTACTTCATCAAAGAAATTGGCATCAGAATTTATTGTCGAATTGTCTATTTTTTCTAATTTTTCATTATCTTCTAAGTCATCAAAAAAACTAGAAGAATCAATTTGATTTTCGGTCGTTTTAGTTATAGAGTTATTTTCTTCAATTTCATCAAAAAAATTGCTTTCAGAAATGACTTCTTTATTTTCAATTTCTTGATTATTTTCAGTAGTATTTTCTAGCTTTTGATTGATTTCTTCTGATGTGTTTTCTGATATTTCTTTATTTTTTGGTACTACTGTTGGCGTTCCCACAAGTTTGTCAAAGGCATTTATAGACTCTGTATTAATATCTAATTCTTCATTTTCTTTGTAATTTTCTGTTTCCAAAATAGCTTGTCTAGCTTCTAGTTCTCGCTTTTCTTTTTCTAATTCTTTCCTATAATTTTCGTCTAACCAAGTGCGTAACACTCTACGGTCTGCCGAACGCAATGCAGCCGTTTGGGTATTGTTTTGTAAAGGATTTGATTTAGCTAGAAAGAGTGCAGCCGTTTGAAAATAAGGATGTTTTTTCAAAACCCTTTCAAAATTAGTTGCATCTGATGAATTAATGGAAGAAAAATCTTCTATAAATTTATTAAAATTGGATGAATTCATGAATTATTGTATGTGCTTTCTGGACAAAAACGTTTTTAGACACTACTAAAACGCTCAAGAGAGATAGAATTGGATAAACTAATACGTAATTTTTACATTTTATTCCACTTTTCCAAATAAAAGCTGATTAATCAATGGTTTTTTCTGATTATATTTGTAAAATTACTGTATCTGTTTACTTTTTTGCCTACCTATTTTTTAAACTACTCTATAAATATGACTAAATTTTTTACTAACAAATGGATTCCCATTGTTGAATATACCAATAAGGAAAGTTATCTCAATGAGGTACAAAAGCAGGTAGATTCTATTTCAGATAAGTTTGTCGGATTGTTTTTTTTACTTGGAGTTTGTCTTGCTCCTATATATAGTACGTGGGTTTTTACTTGGATTACAGCAGGTTGTACCTGTATGTTGTATCTTATAGTTAGGTTAGTTTTGCAAGAAGGTAAACTTTCTAGGGCTTTGATTGCAGTTGTGTATACTATTTTTCTATTACAATTTATAGGTCAGCTTCACGGAATGGCAGAAATGCACTTTTTTTATTTTACTAATGCAGCACTTCTTATTATTTATCAAGATTGGCATATGCAGGTTGTTTATTCGTGTTTAGCTATTGGGCATCATTGTTTTTTGGCACTCATGCAATGGAAATATGGAACTGATCTGGGAGAATATTTTATTGGATATGGAGAAATTACTTTTTTTAGATTATTTTTTCATTTTGGAATAGCCCTTCTAATGTCATTTATTTGTGGATTTTGGGCATATCTAATTCAAAGAATGTACATTACAATTACCTCAAAAAATAAAGGTTTTAATCAAATTGGAGCATTGGAAATTAAATAATGAAGTAAAATATTGTAAATATTAAAATAAAATTCTACCTTTGCAGTCTTGTTTTCTGTATAAGGATAACAAGCTCTATTTTATTTTATTGTAGAGAATTATTTTATTTCAGACCTCTCAAACTTTGTATAAGTTATGGCAACTCGCATTAGACTTGCAAGAAGAGGGCGCAAAAAAGCTGCACGTTTCGAAATCGTGATAGCAGACTCCCGAGCGCCACGTGATGGTAAATTCATCGAAAAAATTGGGACTTATAATCCACAAACTGTTCCTGCTTCTATCGTTATTGACGATGAGAAAGCAATGAAATGGCTTATGGTAGGAGCGCAACCTTCAGAAACAGTAAGAAGAATGTTGCACTATAAAGGCTTAATGTTCCGTAAACATCTTCAATTAGGTGTAAACAAAGGAGCAATTACTCAAGAATCTGCTGATGAAAAGATGGCAGCTTGGAGAGAAGCTAAAGATCAAAAAATTGAAAGCCGTATTTCTAAACTTTCTAGTGATAAGCAACAAGCTGCAAAAGACCGTATGGCTGCTGAAGCTAAGGTAAAAGAAGCTCGTACTGAAGCTATCCGTAAGAAACAAGAAGAAGCTGCTAAAGCTAATGAGCCTGCTGCTGAAGCAAGTGAAGAAGCTCCAGAAGCATCTACGGAAGAAACAACAGAAAATGCAGGAGAATAATTATAAGAAATAATTACGAATTAAAAATTATGATCTGTTAAAGCAGTGAAGGTAATTACGAATGAGTAGTTTATTTAATTTATATTCATAATTATTTACAGATATAGAAAAATTTGAACTTATATCTATTTATAAAAATACTTCTAAACTCTTTTTTATTTTTATTCTATTTTTTTAGAATGATGAATAAGAAAGAGTTTTTTTATAGAAAATGATTTAAGAAAAAATAAAACTACTTACTCTCAAAATATTTGTTTAACTTTTCAGAACCAAACCTAAGTGTATTGCTATTCGTTTAGTATAAAAAGCAAACAAACCAATACACTATTCATACTACCACATTTTATCATTTTTACTTATAAAATAATGGACACACACACACCTATCAAAGAAGAAAAAAATAAAATTCAATCGCCTAAAAAATTTAGAAAAACTAATAAAAGACGTTCTGACAAACAGAAAATGTCTTGGATAAACCAAGTAAAAGATATTAAACTCATCAGAAAAGATCCCTTTGGAAATTTTCTTTTTTTGAAACGAATGCTAGTAGGCGTTCTAGGGGCAGCTACTTATCCACGTTTTAATATTCTGAATAACACAAAAGTAGAAGGTGCAGAGCATTTGATAAACCTTCCTAATAAAGGAGTTATGTTTATTTCCAATCATCAAACTTATTTTGCTGATGTAATGGTCATGTATCATATTTTTTGTAGCGTAAAATGGAAACTTAAAAATATAAACTTTCCTGTTTATCTGCTCAATCCACGTACAAAAATGTTTTATGTAGCTGCCGAAGAAACAATGAAAGATGGAGGCTGGCTGCCTAAATTGTTGGCTTATACAGGCGCAGTAACCATAAAAAGAAGTTGGAGGGCAAAAGGAGAAGAAGTTAATCGGGGAGCTGATACATCTGCCCCCAATAAAATAAAACAAGCCTTAGCAGAAGGATGGGTAGTAACTTTTCCACAAGGAACAACAAAAGCATTTGCACCAGTCAGAAAAGGCTCAGCACATTTGATTCACGAACTAAAACCTATTGTAGTTCCTGTTTACATAAACGGCTTTAGAAGAGCATTTGATAAAAAAGGATTCTTTTTGAAAAAACGGGGTACAAATTTACAAGTAACCTTTAAAAAACCTGTTCAGTTTACAGACGAACATACTATTGAGGATATTCAAAAGTTTATAGAAAAACATGTTAAATTGCCAGAGGAAATGCAGACGGTAAAGTAAATTAATTGAAATACTACTATTAAATTGTAATTTGTTTGTGATCAGATAATTCTATGTATGATTAAAGTAAAATTACTCAATAAAAAAAAGCTATAAAGATTATTTCTTTATAGCTTTTTTTAGGTTTATTGAAAGAGTCAAATTATTATCTCTTAAAATCTGTTGTGATACTTGCTGTAATAGTACCTTGATCAGGATCAATTGTTTCTTCTTCTTGACTACTTATTTTTAAATCTGATTCAGTCAGTGTATCAATAGTATAAATATCTTCATCTTCAGTACTTGCATCAAAGATAATTTCTTTATCTCCATTACTTAGTTTCCAAGTACCTGAATTATCAACTAAATTTCCGTCTTCATCATTTCCTGTAGAATTATATGTGCCATCTGCATTAAATTCTATCATAGTGTTCGAAATATCGTGTGTTTGAGTAGGAAGAATAACACCATTTTGATTTACTGAAATTGTAACAGTTTCACCTTCCCAACGACCTATGATGATAGATTCCTTAATTTCTTCTGTAACATCTTCATCATCTTTTTTACAAGAAGTAAAAAGAGTAGTAAAAGATAAAATGATTAAAAACACGAATAAAAATTGCTTTTTCATAAACATAATAATTGGTTGAATTTTTTTAAAATCTTAAATAAAAGTAAGTTGAAGTGTAACAACGTTACAATATTATAGACCTAAAGACTTCATATTATGCTGCTTTATAGTAGATAAATAGTTTGTGTTTTTACACAAATCCATTACACACAACACCTTACACCTTTAAAAAAGGCTTGAAATTTAGTTTTCAAGCCTTTTTTTATAGTATCTTAATTCAAAGTTTTATTTAAACTTCTTTATTGCACCTGATTTTACTTTTCCAAAATATTCTCTTAAATCCTTCCTCACTTCTGGTGATAAGATTATCAGACCCAAAATATTTGGAAATGCCATTCCCAAAATCATCATATCTGAAAAGTCTACTACTGCACCTAGTTCAATAGAAGCACCAATTACTACAAAAATCAAGAAAACAGCTTTATAAACTAAACTCGCAACTTTGCTTTGTCCGAAAAGATAAGCCCAAGCTCTTTCACCATAATATGACCAAGAAATCATAGTAGAGAAAGCAAACAAAACAATAGCAACAGTCAGTACATAAGGAAACCAAGGAATTGATTTACCAAAGGCTTTTGAAGTCAAGATTGCACCTGATAAACCTTCTGTATTTGCATATTCTCCTGTAAAAATAATTACAAGTGCAGTCATTGTACAAACGATAACTGTATCGATAAATGGCTCTAAAAGTGCCACAATTCCTTCACTTACAGGCTCGTCTGTTTTGGCAGCTGAGTGAGCAATAGAAGCCGAACCTACACCAGCTTCATTAGAAAAGGCTGCACGACGGAAACCTTGTATCAAAACACCAATAAAACCACCAGCAGCAGCTTCAGCATTAAAAGCACCATCAAAAATAAGCATAATTGCATCACCAACAGCAGTAATATTTATCATAATTACGATAAGAGCAGCCAAAACATAAATACCACACATAAACGGAACAATTTTATCCGTTACTTTAGCAATACTTTTGATACCTCCAATGATTACGACACCTACTAAAATGGCAAAACCAACTCCAAACCATACTCCATTACCTACTAAGGCTGGAATTTGTCCTTCCAATTGCGCAAAGGCTTGGTTTACTTGGAACATGTTTCCACCTCCAAAAGAACCACCAATACAAAGCACTGCAAAAGTAACAGCCAAAATTTTACCCAAAACGCCTAAACGTTTTTTAGCTAATCCTTGACTCAAATAATACATAGGACCTCCAAAAACTGTCCCTTCTTTATCAATAATTCTATATTTTACACCCAGTGTACATTCTACAAATTTTGAAGACATTCCTAAAAGACCTGCCGTAATCATCCAAAAAGTTGCTCCTGGTCCTCCAATAGAAATTGCAATAGCAACACTGGCAATATTTCCTAAACCAACAGTAGCTGAAAGTGCCGTAGTAAGTGCTTGAAAGTGAGAAACCTCTCCAGTATCATGTTCAGGGTCATCAAATTTTCCACTTACCAAATCAATTGCGTGTTTGAAACCTCTAAAATTGATAAAATTCATTTTGAAGGTAAAATAAATTGCTCCCAAAACAAGCCAAAAAACAACTAAAGGGATTGATTTTGTTTGTGGTGTTCCATTCGGATTTAAAAGAGGTTGTTCTTTATCATAAGCTATAATTCCTAATACACCACCATTTGTACGAACAACATCTGAAGCATCTTTATTTTGAGTGACATCATAAACTGTCATTCCTTCTTTAAGTGCAATGTTGATTGTTCCGTCAAACTGTGCATAAATTTCTCTATCTCCTTTATTTGAGCTTACAATAGCAATCAAATCGGCTTGTTTTACTTTTGCTTTGTCTTCAACAAGCCATTTTTTTACTGTTATCTTTGTGAGGGATTTGTCTGTTACAAAAGGAGCTTTTACTTTGCCTTCATTGACTTGAATTCTTGGGTCATAGATTCCTATTGCTGCAAATGGGTCAAAAAACAAAACTGTTGCCATTGCATTTACTAGAGGTGTAAAAGTAGCATTTAGATTTTCTCCACCAGATTCTGCTTCTACGACCGTCTGAAACTCAGCCTCTTGATCTGCTGCATCAATTACTTTCAAAGAAACTGTAGCTCCTTCTGTATTTCCTTTACATGTGTCAGCTACAATAGGCGTTGCTGCATTTGACCAATAATAACGATATGGAGGTGTTCCCCCTTGTACTTTTGCTACGACGATTCCATTATTAATACTACCAGATGGATTGATAGTTTCTAGTTTTCCTGTAAGCTCACTTTGAGAAAAAGCAGTAAGAGAAAAGAAAACAGAAAACAGAAGTGTAAGTAAAAAAATGCTACTTTTTGGTAATAGTTTTTTTGTTGTGAAATGCTTTTGTACGGAATAAATCATAAGAAGATGCTATTATATTTTGATAAGTTATTGGGTAAACTAAGTTTAATTAAAATAATCTTTGTGAAGAATCACAAATTAAATAGATATGCAAATTAAGTCAAAATTTACTTTATATAACATAAAAGTTGCTAAAAAAGGTGTATTTTGGAAAGGGACTATTGATTTTAACTAAAAAGTAGCTTTAAAATTCCTTATAAATGATAATTTTTATATGTCCTTATTTGCATGATATGGATAAATGAGTGGATTTTATTTTATCTAAAGACCTTACTATTTCTCATACACAAACTTAATTACAGGCGTAATATTTTAATGCATGATACTTCTGAGAAAAAAATGTTTAATTCTAAAGACCTGAATGCAAAATATATCATTAAGAGGTGTACACACAAAAAATCCATTCAGAAAATAATTTTTCTAAATGGATTTTTCTTATAAAAATATATCTTATCATTGTTGGTGTCTTACCAACGCCATAAATTTAATGAAAAAATTCTTTGACTTTATCAAAAAACGAACGGTCTTGTTTGTCTAAATCAGGAGCAAAGTTATCTGCTGTTTTTAGTTTTTCCATTTCTTTGCGTTCTTCTTTAGTGAGTTTTTGAGGAATCCAAACATTGACATGAATAAGCTGATCGCCTGTTTCATAAGTGTTGTAAGGACGAATCCCTTTTCCACGCAATCTCAATATTTTTCCTCCTTGTGTTCCTGCATCTATTGGCACTTTCACACTGCCATCAATGGTAGGAACTTCAACAGTTGTTCCCAAGACAGCATCTGGAAAACTGATACACAAATCATAATGTACATTTTTTCCTTCTCTTTTGAGGTATTTGTGTTCTTCTTCTTCAATAAGAATCAATAAATCACCTGCAACGCCTCCTCTTGGTGGGTAGTTTCCTTTTCCTGCCATAGAAAGTTGCATTCCGTCTTCAATTCCTGCTGGAAGTTTTATTTCAGTTACTTCTTCTTTCATCTGAACACCTTCACCACTACACGACTTACAAGGGTCAGTAATGATTGTTCCTTGTCCGTTACACGAAGGACAGGCTGCTGTAGTTACCATTTGTCCAAGCATTGTATTTGTAACACGTCTTACTTGACCGTTTCCGTTACATTGCTTACAAGTTTGTTTGGAAGAGGCATCTTTTGCACCCGAACCATCACAAGTGTCACACAAAACTTGGCGTTTGATTTTGATTTTTTTCTCTACACCATGAGCAATTTCTTGAAGTGTAAGTTTGAGTTTGATACGAACAGAAGAACCTTTTTTCTGACGCTGTCCTCCTCTTCCTCCACCAAAAATATCATCGAAAGGAGAGCCACCTCCACCTCCAAAACCACCACCGAATATATCTCCAAAATGAGAGAAAATATCGTCAGCATTTTGGAAGCCACCACCACCACCATTCATTCCTTGGTGTCCGAAACGGTCGTATTTAGCTTTTTTTTCTGGATTTCCTAAGGCATCGTATGCTTCAGCAGCTTCCTTAAATTTATCTTCTGCTGTTGCATCACCTGGGTTTTTGTCTGGGTGAAACTTGATTGCTATCTTTCGATAGGCTTTTTTGATTTCTTCTGCTGATGAATTGCGTGAAACACCCAACACTTCGTAATAATCTCTCTTGCTCATAACTGGTAATTAAATTTTTCTAATTCTGTAAAGTAGTATGTCACTATTTTTTGATTGTTTTCCTTTTAAATTTAATAAAACTGGTCCAAGTGTAAGTACTTGAACCAATCATTAGCTAGGTTATGCACCTACAACTACTTTAGCAAAACGAACTACTTTATCGTTGAGAAAATATCCTTTTTCTATTTGATCAACTACTTTACCTTTCAATTCTTCTGAAGGTGCTGGCGTAGTTGTGATAGCTTCATGTATATCTGTATCTAATGGTTGTCCAATAGGTGAATCCATTTCTTTAAGTCCTTGTTGCTCTAAAACGGTACGGAAACGCTTTTGTAAAATTCCGATAGCATCAAAAGCAATATCTGCTTTTTGGTCTTGGTCTTCTGTTTGATTTATTGAACCTTCAGCACGCTGAAAGTCATCTAAAACAGGAATAAGCGCAGCCATCATGTTTTTATTAGCAAGCTGTGTATGCTCAATTTTTTCTTTGGCAGTACGACGACGGAAATTTTCAAATTCAGAATACAAACGTAAATGCTTATCTTTCAATTCTAAAAGTTCGGCATGATAATTTGGTTCTGTTGAATTGTCAGTTTCTGTTGTTGTTTCTTCATTTGTTTCTGCCGAAGTGTCCGAAGTAGATTCAGCTTTTGATTCTGAGTTTAGATTTTCTTCAGTTTGGTTATTTGTAGAACCGTTGTCAGAATGATTGTTAGTATTCATACTACTTATATTTTGATTTTATATTTTGAAATAGAATGTCTTTTTTAGGTAGAGAGAATATTTTTTTAATATTATTTATATAAAACTATAGCAAAAAAAAATATAATTTTACTTTCAATACTAGTAAAGAATAAATATTCTCTTATTGTATAAATTAAATAACTTATACTCTAATTATGCTATCAAAAAGGCAATATATTTGCCAAATGTGCTATTTGTTTAGTCACGTGTCAGTTTGACAGATACCTAAATGAAAAATAAATTTTCTTAAAGCAATAAATTAGTTTAACAATTATTTAAAGATTTGGTAATATGCTTAAAAAGCCAAATAAAAATTGGAATTTGGTTTGGTTTTTGAACAATTATAATTAAATTGCGTTGCAAACGTTTTACTATTTGCAAAAAGATAGTTTTGAGTTTATCCTTCAACAAATCATACCCTTTCTTATGATTTATACTTAACTCAAAAATTTCTACCCTTTTCTATACTCTTGTTTAATTTAACTGCTTTCTACTTGCTTATTATGAAGAAAACCTACCTGACCATCACTAGCCTTTTATTTGTTTTATTTTTTATATCTTCTGCTTTTGTATCTTCTACTTCTACTCTAGGTGGTGGCGAAGAAAAATTTATCCCCAAAACAGAAGTTGCTCCAAAACTTTTATCAGATGCATGTTCTCGTACTCGTTCTTCAGATGCTTCTATTACCCACGTAATGCTTCATTTTTGTAGTAATGCAGCTCAAAATCCAGAAAATCCTTACAATTTAAAAGATATTTTGAATGTATTTGAAACCTATAAAGTTTCTGCTCATTATATTATAGACAGAGAAGGAGTTATTCATCATTTAGTAAATGAAAATCGTTCTGCACACCACGCAGGAAAAGGAACACTTTCACACGAAGCACATCGTCACAATGACTTAAATGGACGTTCTATAGGAATTGAAATGATGGCAATTGGAACCCAAAATGAAATGTCAAAATTCATTTCGACTTCTACTTACCAAAAAATAAATAAAAAAGATGTTGGCTTTACAGAAGCTCAATACAAATCTTTAGCTCGTCTTTTACATGATATTGAAAGCCGTCATACAGATATTAGCCACGACCGTAAACACATTGTAGGACACGATGAATATGCACCTTCACGTCGTAGCGACCCAGGTAGTTTGTTTGATTGGAAAAAAATTGGTCTTACAGTTAACTAGACTAAAAATAAAAAGAGTAGAACGAAAAAGGTTTGAGTTTCAATAGAAATTCAAACCTTTTTTTATGAAATAAATTCAAAAACTTTTAACTTGCTTTTGAGTTATTTTATCAAAATACTTAGATTACTGGACATTGTAAATAAATATTGTAGGTATCTCTACTGACGATTTTTACTCCTTATACAGGATTCTATAAATTACTACCTCTACCAAAAAAGAAAAATATGATTATCAAAAGTTTGTTCGAAATCGCTTTTTATAGTTCTTTATTAGTCGCCAAGAAAGTAGGTACTACAATAGGAGAAAATTTGCCTTTTTCTGAAAAGAAAAAACAAAAAAAGGCAATAGCTCCTTTAAAAACTGTACAAGTAAATTTAGAAGAGGAGCAAGTAGAGAATAATCAAGTAACAAAAAAAGAAAAAGGAACAACTCCTAAATCAGAAACAAAAGCTGAAGAACCTAAAAAAATAACTCCAAAACAAGAGGCGAAAATTATGAATTACTCTCTCAAAACTAAAAAAGAGCTATATAAAATAGCACAAGAAATTGACCTTGAGGGACGCTCAACAATGAATAAAGCCGAGCTAATAAAGGCTTTAAGAGAACATTCTGAAAAATAAATTATATTTTAATCTAATTTAAAATTTTTAAAAATTATGGCAAAAGACCACGGAAACTCAATCAAAGACGACGAACGTTATGAAGCTCTTCGCAGAGAAGGATATAGCAAAGAAAAATCAGCTCGCATCGCTAATACCCCAGCCTCAGAAGCAGGAAAAAAAGGAGGAAAGGCAAAGGAGTACGAAGACCGAACTAAAAAAGAACTCTATCAGCAAGCCAAAGAATTAGATATAGAAGGGCGTTCGAAAATGAATAAATCAGAACTTATCGATGCGCTAAGAAATAATTAAAAGGTATAACAGACTTCCTAGTGTGTTGTATAAAAAAATCAATAACTCAAAATATCGTGCATTCTGACAACTCCTAAGCAGTTATTTTTTTCATCTACTACAGGAGCGACATAAATCTGACGCTTTTTATTTTCCATTACGCTCAAAACTTCTGAGAGTCGCATTTGAGGATGCAAAGAGATAGGGTTTCGTGTCATTATTTCTTCTGCTTTTACGGTTAGTGTATCCGAATGAGTCAGAAAACGCCTTACATCACCGTCTGTAATTATTCCTTCTAGTTTAATAGAATTTTCTTCATTTTTACAAACACAAACAGCACCCAAATTATATTTTGTCATTACTATAACAACTTCTTTGAGTGAGTTTTGAGCAGAAACAATTGGTAAGTTTTCCTTACTGTGCATTACATCAGCAGCCGTAAGTAAAAGATTACGTCCTAACTGTCCAGCAGGATGAAAAACAGCAAAATCACTATCTTTAAAGTTTCGTGCTTTTATCAGTGCAGCAGCCAAAGCATCACCAATGACAAGTGAAACCGTTGTGCTACTCATTGGTGCAAGATTCAACGGACAGGCTTCACGCTCAACAGTTGCATCTAAAACTAAATCTAAGTTGTGAGCTAGACGAGTTTCTATATTACTAAAAATGCCTATTGTTTTTGCGCCTACTTTACTGAGTGTTGGAAGCATTTTTACAAGTTCAATTGTAGTTCCACTTTTAGAAAGCATAATTACTATATCACCTTTTGAAACCATCCCCAAATCTCCATGAAGAGCTTCGGAAGCATTTAAAAAAACAGAAGGCGTTCCTGTACTTGCAAAAGTAGCCGAAATTTTGTGTGCAATAATTCCAGATTTGCCTACTCCTGTAACTACAATTTTTCCTTTTGAAGTCAAAATCAGTTCAATAGCCTTTTCAAAGGTAGTTGCAATTTGGTGTTTTGCTTTTTGTAGCGCATCAATTTCTAAATCAAAAACTTCATTGGCTGAATTTAGGTAGGATTGCATTATTACTTTTTTTAGAATGGTTGAAGTCGTTGGTGGAGACACCAACAACGGCAAGGTTTTATTCTGATTTTTTCATTAATCAAAAGTAATAAAAATAGCTTTACGGAATTGTAATTTCTAATAGATTTGAAGTTTTTTAAACTTTTAAGAGGTATTTTGTTGTTAGTGTCGCTTTGCTAAAACACCAACAATGGTAGGAATTCGTAATTTTTAATTAGCTTCGCTACTTTAGCAGGTCGTAATTGTTTCTATTCTAAAACCCATCAAAAGAATATCATCGATTTGTTCTTCATTTTTCATCCAATCTACTATCGTAGTATCTAAAATTTCATGCTGCTCTTCCATCGGTTTTTGATGAATTTCTTGTAATAATGCTCTTAGTTTTTTTATCATAAACTTTCTACCTTCCAAACCTCCAAACTGGTCTTGGTAACCATCTGAAAAAATATAAAACATAGTAGGTGCATTCTCTTCATTCAAATCTATGATATGTGTTTTGAAAGAATCTTCTTTATAGACATCTTTTCCTCCAATTGGTTTTTTATCGCCTTTTAGGGTTTCTATTTCTCCATTTTTTATGTAAAGAAGTGGATTTTTTGCTCCTGCAAACTCTAATATATTTTTTTCTTTGTCATAGACACAAAGTGCCATATCCATTCCATCCCTATTTTCAGTTTCTTGTTGCTTGAGTGTTGTTTGTACGCCTTTGTGAAGCTCGTTCAAAATTTCATGAGGTGTAGTAATTCCTCTTAAATTTACAATTTCATTAAGTAAATCGTTGCCTATCAGCGACATAAACGCCCCTGGAACTCCATGTCCTGTACAATCAATGGCTGTCAATATGACTCTATTGTCTTTTTCGGTTGTCCAATAAAAATCCCCTGAAACAATATCACGAGGTTTAAACAATACAAATCCTTCTGTATTTGCTCCAAAATTTGTAAAAACCTGTGCAGGAGGAACTAAAATTGCATCTTGAATGCGCTGTGCATAACGAACACTATCAGTAACTTTTATATAAAGCTCATTTAATTCTTCACTTTTGTGAGCAATGGCATCACGCTGCATCTGAATTTCTTCCGTTTGTTGTTCTAATTCTACATTTTTCGATTCAATTTGATCTTTTTGTTGTGCTAGTTCTTTATTTTTTTTCTTTGAGCTTAGAAAAGCAAAACCAATAACGAGTAAAATTAATAGCGATAAAATAGCTGCGATAGCAAATATTTTTCGCTGAGCTGCTGATTCTGCTTCTTTTACATTGGCTTCTGCCTGTGCTTCTGCTTGTTTTTTTTCTGCTTCTGCTCGTTCTCTAGCTAATGTTTGTTTGTTTAGGTCAGCTTGCTGTTCTAATCTTTCTACTTCTCGTTTTCTATTAAGTTCTTTTTGTTGTAAATCTTCCACTTCACGTGCTGCTTTTTGAGCATTGAGTTCTTGCTGTGCAATGAGTAGCTCTTGTTTTGTACGCTGTTTTTCTAAGGCTTCTTTTTCTAATCGTTCAGCTTGTAATTCTTGTTTTTGTTGTAATAAAGCTAGTTCTTGATTTTGCTTATCTAGTGTTAGTTCTTGTTCTTTTAATTGTGCTGTTTTTAATTCTTCATCAACCATATATAGTTGTAGTTCTTTTTCTGTTCTTTCTATTAAAAACTGCTGTTGCAAAAGTTCTTGTTGTTTCAAACGTTCTTCCAAAAGTAAAGAATCACGAATATTGAGATGTTTTTCATACGATTTTAGAGCATCTTCATAATTATTATTTGCTTGATTAATTTGTGAAGCTGTTAGGTGAATATCTTTTACTATTTCACGCTGTTTATATTTTTGAGCATAAACTAAAGCAAGTTCGTTATATTCTCTAGCATTATGATAATCTCCTAACTGATAATACAGAGCTGCCATAATATTGTATAAGCGAGCCAACTCTCTAGGTTTATTTTTTGTTTCTACTATATTTATTGATTGTTTTAAAAAGCGCATCGCATTATCATACTGAGCTAGGTTTTGATAAACAATGGCTGTATTTGTAAGAGTAATTGGGTCTTCTTCTAATCCTAATTTTTTTTCTATTTTTCTAGCTTGTTCAAAACTTGTAATTGCCTTATTATAATTCCCTAAAAATTTGTAGGTATAGCCAATATTATTCAGTGTTGCTGCTACGGCTGCCGAATCTCCAATTATTCTATCCATTTCTAATACTTCTTGATTTGCGTCTAAAGCTGTTTGGTAGTCTTTATTGGCTTGGTAGGCTGTTATGAGTTGGCGAAGAGCTTGTATGGTAGCATACGGTTTTTTCTGAGGTAGATAAATTTGTTTTGCATTTTTATAGGCTGTAATGGCTTGTGGGTAGTCTTTTTGAGCCAAATAGGACTCTCCCAAGCGCATCGAAATTACAGCTTGAGTAGATGAGTTTGCATCAATTACTTCTTGTGATTTAGTAAAATATTCAATGGCTTTATCGTGCAAACCTCCATTTTGATAAATAATCCCAATTTCGGTATAGACTTGAAAAAGAGCTTTTTTATCGTTTTGTTTTTCTAATTTATTGACAGCTTGAAGGTAGTAACGGAGTGCGCTTGCTAGTTTTTGCTCACTTTGCTCATGGCGTGCAGATTTGAGTAGCTCTTCTACAGTTTGGCTACTTTGAGCCAAAACAGAAAAGTTAATTCCGATAACCAAGAAAAATACAAACCAAAAACGCATTTTATTCAATTACGAATTAAAAATTAAAAATTATGATATAAACTTCAATAACAAACGAAGTACAAATTTTATTATTCAATTGTATTTTGACTTTCTATTCTCTTGCTTCTAATCTCTCGTTCTAGTTCCTTTGTGCTAATCACAGTTTCACAATCATTACAGGTACTTTGCTTTGAAAACTCATTCCTTGCGAAACACTTCTATGAAAAAGTCCTTCAAAGAAGGAACGCTCTTTTGTTAGCATAACTAATAATTGAGCAGGTTTAACATCTAAAAAGTCACTAATTCCTTCCTGAATACTTTTATTATAAGTAATTTCAAAACTCATTTTTTCTTTTGAAATAGAAGAGTAAATTTTTTGTAATGGTTTTAATTGATAATCAATTAAGTTTTTTTCCTCTTCATTTGTAAAAACATGAAGGCAAGTCAGGTGCGCTCCCAAAATCTCACAAAAGAGTAATAGAGAATCAATAATATCAGCATCTCCTTCATCCAAAGAAAGTGCAAAAACGACATGTTCAATGCTATCTTGTATTTGTATCTCCGAAGGCACAATCAAAATAGAAGAAAGGGTTTGTTCTAAGGTTTGTGAAATAAGCCTTTCAAAAGGTATTCCTTCCCATTGTGAACGGTCTTTTGCTGAAAGAATCAAAATATCAGCATCATGTTTTTTGATAATCTTGATGATATTTTCTTTTTCTCTTCCTTGTTGAATAGAAGTTTCTATTTTGATATAATCTTCTGAATTTTTATAACATTCAAAAT
This sequence comes from Bernardetia sp. Wsw4-3y2, assembly GCF_037126295.1. Classification (NCBI taxonomy): domain Bacteria; kingdom Pseudomonadati; phylum Bacteroidota; class Cytophagia; order Cytophagales; family Bernardetiaceae; genus Bernardetia; species Bernardetia sp. Wsw4-3y2. Next base: position 3,934,895 of record NZ_CP147017.1, read on the forward strand.
CATATTCACTAACAAAAACATGTAATTGATTTTCCAAATCAGACAACAAATGAATTGGGCTATTTTGAGGATAGGTATGATGAACGATTATTTTCGAACCAAATTCTTTAGCAAGCAATATTGCATACTGCAATGATTTTGCAGACGACAAAGAAAAATTAGTTGGAACAAGTAGCGTTTTCATAATTAATTACTCAAATAAACAAGAACAAATAAGTATAAATATATCAATTTTTATTCAAATTCTCTATCAAAATATCTCTTGCACAATCTGTACTTATATTTTTCATTTGTGATTGAGAATTCTCTTTTTCCATATCTAAAGGAGCAAATTCTTTTTCAGCTTTAGAAGCTACACAATCACAAATTTTAGAAATGGTTAGAGAATCTAGTTTTAGTAAGGACTTTTCATTTTCACTTTTGATTTCTACTTTACAGTCAGACTCAAATTTTGCTTTATATTCTAAGTTCCATTCTCCTTTTTTTCCTAAATTATTGCAAGAAGTCAGAACAACAAAAAATGTAAAATATACAAATAGTCTTGATTTTTCTTTTAATTGATAGATGCTGTTTTTCATAAATGGTTTAACCTGATTCATTAAATTTTTTCTAACACAAAGATATGAAGATACAAACCTCCAGCTTCAGTTACGTATTCTTTTGTGATTTTATATTTTTTTATCATAAAGATAACTTCTCTAAAAACGCCTTGTCTCATTGTAAGAACGACCACTTTTCCATTTTTAGATAAAATTTTGTCAGCCGAACTCAAAAATTGGTCATATAAGCCACGCATATTTACCTGTTTTCCAGATTGAATTCCGAAAGGTAAGTTACAAACTATTTTATCTATTTGCCCATTTTCTAAGATATAATCTTGTAGGCTTTCATCTAAATGACGTGCATTGAGTTCTCTAACCCCTATAAAGTCAAAGTTATTTAATCGTAGATTTTCTTGTGTTCCTTCCATCGCTTTTTGGTGCATATCTCCAGCCAAAATTTTGATTTTATTCCCAAAAATACTGGCAGCTTCTAAAACAATTGTTCCTCCTCCACATGTACAGTCTAAAAGTGATTCTCCTTCTTTAAGACCTGCTAAAGTAAGTAAATGATACGCCAAAGTATGTTTGGTGGCAGCTCTGTGATGAAATACTCGCTCAATTTTATTATATTCTCCTTGACGATGTGCAAGTGTATCATCAGTAATTTGATAACCCACAAGAACAAAACTTCCTATCACATCAACTCTCAAGTTATATTCATATTCTGTTAAAGAAACAGGTGTTTGATAACGCAAAATTACGGTGTGTCCAATATGTTTTACCATTTCCATGGATGTAAACTCATGTGTCCCATAACGTTCGGCACTTGCACGAAACGATTTTGCTGTTTTTAGTTCTGGCAAATCTATTTGCATTACTTTTTGTTTTAGAGCTTCTAAAGTAGGATTTTCTAAATAAAAAGTACCTTTCAATTCTATGACAGAATGAATACTTCTAAGTGAAAGCAGTTGTTGCAGAACTATAGCATTTGTATTTTCATCAGAATCAGGAACAAGAAAACAAACACGATGCGAAAAGTTTTCAAATTGTTTTACTTCTGTGGCTTTTGGTATTTTCTGTTTTATCTCTTCTATGACTAAATCTTCTAAATTATAATCACAGGTTACTAAGTATTTTTTCAACTGAATTTATTTTATTGATAATTTTTTAGATTGTTCTATTTTATGCAACTGAATACATAATTTTTACACAAAAATAGAATAAAGTTTGTTAAGCTAACTTATAAAATCCGAATTATTGGTTTTTTTCTGCCTTCTGTTTTATTTATATCTGACTATTCATGTATTTTTGTCCTACAATTTTAAAAAGACAAACTGCGTTATATGTTTAAAAAAATAGATAAACTGGTCGCTCATTCCTTTTTTGGGCTTTTCTTTCTTACTTTTTCGGTAGTTTTATTTATTCTACTGATGGTTTTTATGTCCAAATACTTTGAGGATTTGGTGGGTAAAGGTTTGGGGGCAGAAGTTTTCGCAGAACTCTTTTTCTACTTTTCACTTACTCTTGTTCCACAAGCATTGCCATTGGCTATTCTTTTGGCTTCCTTGATGGCATTTGGAAATATGGGTGAGCATAATGAACTCACAGCAATAAAAGGATGTGGGATTTCACTTATCAGAATACTTATGCCTGTTGGACTTTTTGCTATTTTTATGACAGGAGTGGCTTATGTTTTTAATGATACTATTGTTCCAGAAGTAAATTTGAAGGCATACCGTTTACTTTATGATGTCCGACAAAAAGAACCTACTTTAGACTTTCCAGAAGGTTCTTTTTATAATGGTTTGCCAGGTTGGAGTATACGAATAGGCGAAAAAGTAAAGGGAACAGATAGCTTAAAAGATTTAATTATCTATGACCATAGAAGCGCAAGAGGAAATACCGATCTTATTATTGCTGATAAAGGATTGATGTTAAATAAACAAGATGAGCAAATATTAGAATTCCATGTAAAAAATGGTCATCGCTATTCTGAACAGCTTACTAGTGGTGGAGTAGATAAAAATGCTTTTATGAGAGATAAATTCGAACAAGCCACCTTCAATTTTGATTTATCTTTCTTGCAAATGAGTGAAACTTCAGAAGAGTTATTTCAGCAAAATCGATATATGATGACTGTTTCTCAACTAGATGCAGAAGCCGATTCTCTTATGCAAGATGCTAGAGAAGTAGAAGATGAAAATGCAACACGAGCAAGGAGTTATTTTGATTATACTTTTTTTGTAGAATTTGAAAGAGAACGATTAGCGCAGCGAGCTGAACAAGAAAAAAAACAAGCTGAAAAAAGACAAGCAAAACTAGATTCTTTAGATAAAAACCTTATAAAAGAAGATTCTTCAACATTACAAGAAAATACTTCTCAAGAAGATTCATATAGCTCAGATGTAGCTTTAGAAACAGATAAAAGACAACAAACAGCACTAGATTCGATTAAAAGACTAAATCCAAAAAATCCTGATACGTCTATATTAGATAGTGCAAGTGATTCTAAAAATACAGAAACAGAAGTATCTAGCTCTACTGGAGCTTTTTCAAACAATAGAGGTTCTAATCCTATAAAAACTAAGTTTTATAGGGGGCAAGAGATGGAAGAATCAATAGAGATAAACAATAATCTAGCACCAATTCCTAATGCTTTAGATGGATTAGATACAATTGATTGGAAAAATCTTCCTGATACAATTACAGTGGCACATCAAAATTTTTCTAAAAAAAGTAAAGAGGTAATAATTGATAGAGCATTAACTAAAATTAGAAATATGCGTTCTTTTGCCAAAACAAATAGTGATCGAATTGAACGTTTTGAGTATGATTCAAGAAGAGCCTTATTAGAAAAAAATAAACGCTTATCACTTGCTGTGGCTTGTTTTATTATGTTTTTGATAGGTGCGCCACTTGGTACAATTATAAAAAAAGGAGGACTGGGAGTTCCTGTTCTTATTTCAATCATCTTTTTTATCTTATTTTATATTGTGAGTATTACTGGCGATAAGTGGGCAAGAGAAGAAATTATTTCTATTTTTATGGGTTCTTGGGCTGCAAATATGTTGCTTTTAGTTTTTGGAATTATATTTTTATTACAAGCAAGAGCAGATTCTAGGCTCTTCGAAGTGGATGCGTATGTGGTTCTTTTTGGGAAAGTAAAAAAGTATTTTGTAAAGCAGAAAAACACAAATGAAAAAGTATAAGAATTTTTTTCTACTATAAATAAACGTTATCATGGTTGTTTATAGCTCTAATAATCAATTAGTTAGAGAAAAGCAAAACACTCTTGTTTTTCCATAGCGACAGGTTTGCAAACCTGTCGCTATGGAAAAATGAACATTACTAAATTAACCGTGATAATGTTTAATATAAAGGTCGTTATCGGTGTTTTAGTGTAGTGACACTAGCAAAAATGCTACTCCTTTTCTTAAAAAATTTCATAATTATCAATTTTAATTCGTAATTATTTCTTCAAAAAATGAATATAGAAAATTCAAAAAATGATTGGGAAACCCGTTCTACTAAAACGGTATATGAAAACAACTGGATTCATGTAAAAGAAAACCAAGTAATTAATCCAAGTGGAAATAATGGAATTTATGGTGTAGTTCATTTCAAAAATGCAGCTATCGGAATTGTTCCTTTAGATGAAGAAAATAATACTTATTTGGTCGGACAATGGCGTTATGCACTAAATGAATACTCGTGGGAGCTACCTATGGGAGGCGCACCAACAGATGATTATTTGTTGCATGCACAGCGAGAGTTAGAAGAAGAAACAGGACTAAGAGCCAAAAAATGGAAAAATATCATGAAATTACACACTTCAAATTCAATTTGTGATGAAGTGGGTTATGTATTTTTGGCACAAGAACTCAACCAAGGAGAAATGCAATGGGAAGAAACTGAAAATCTAGCAATAAAAAAACTGCCTTTCAGAGACGCTTATCAAATGGTTTTGAATGGGCAAATTACTGATGCCATTAGTGTTGCAGGTATTTTGAGAGTAAAAGTTATTTTAGATGAAAGAGTGTAGAATCCTAAATACTTGATATTTTCATCCAAACAAAACTTTATAAAAGTCCTATAATAATCGCCAATTTAATTTAATTTTTCTAACTTTGCCAATGACTGTGTTTTGTAATACAGCTGTAGAATAATAGCTTTTCTTTTTTTCTTTTCTGATGAAAAAGATGACTTTTAATTTATAAAATGCCTTACGTATATTGTTTTGATTGAAAAATCAGAAACAATACTTTAATTATTTGCTGATTTTATCTTGTAACTATTATGATGAACGAAGAAAACGAGAACCAGAACGAAAACGCACACAATAACACTACTCAAAATGTAGAAAACTCTACAGAAAATATTGAAGTAGGAAGCGAAGCAAGTGTAAGTATGGATAATACTATTGCTAAAGAAATTGTCCAAGAAGCTGAAAGTAATATAGAAGCAACTGAAAAACCTGATTTAAAAGATGAATCAGCAGAAGAAGCTGAGGAAGAAGTAACTGAAGAAGATTTGGAAGCTATCAGAAAAGAAAGCGAAGAGACAAATGCTTCTGATGATGAAAAATCAGATGATACAGAAAATGAAAATTCTGAAAAAGAGCAAAGACAACAAACACAGGAACTTCCACAAGAAGATTATTCGACTTTGTCTAAAGAAGAATTAGTTGCTAAAAGTGCATTGTTTGCAGCGCAAGCAACAACAGCAACAGAAGAAAGAATTAACTTTCGTTATTTAGATGACCAAGTTTCAAAAATCAGAGAATTTATAGATGGTTTTAATGAAACAGAACGCAAAGAAGCACGTCAGAAATACGAAGAATCAGCAACAACAGATGAAGAAAAAGAAGGCTTTTCATTCCAACAAGATGACCTCACTGGAATGTTCTATGAAAACTTTAAGGCAGTAAAAGAAGCCAAACGCAATCATTATGCAAAATTAGAAAGCGAAAAACAGAGCAATCTAAAGAAAAAACAAGCTATCATTGAAGAACTTCGTTTGCTTACAGATACTTCAAAACCAAGTGAACTTTCAAGAAAAGGAGAATTTGATAGAGTAAAAGCAATTCAGTCAGAATTCAAAAATATTGGTTATGTTCCGATGCAAGAAGCTGACGAAATTTATAGAAATTATAAAGCATTACTAGACCTTTTCTACAATCAAAAATCGCAGGAACGTGAGCTTTTAGCTCTTGACCGTGAGCGTAATTTGGAAGCAAAAGTTTCTATTGTTACTCGTGCTGAAGAACTTTTGAATCACGATAAATTAAATGATGCTGTAAACGAACTCAATCGTCTGCATCAAGAATACAAGCGTATTGGTCCTGTTCCTAGAGCAGACCGTGAGCAGCTTTGGGAGCGTTTCAAGGTAGCTTCTGACAAAATTTATGATGCTCGTAGAGAATATGCAGACAAATTTAAGGCGCAGTTAGAAGAAAACATGAAACTTAAACAAGACCTCTGCCTAAAAGTAGAGGAGTTTGTAAGTTATGACACAGACAAAATTAGAGAGTGGAATAACAAAACGCAAGAACTTGTTGAACTTCAAAAACAATGGGATGCTATCGGACCTGCTCCTCGTGAAGTGGCTAAAAGTTTGAACAAGCAGTTTTGGGATAACTTCAAAACATTCTTTAACAATAAATCTAAATTCTTTGAGAAATTAGATGCAGCTAGAGATGAGAATTTGATTAAAAAACAAGAACTTATCAAACAAGCTGAAGAACTTAAAGAAAGTACAGATTGGGATAACGCAGCAAATACACTAAAAAGATTGCAGAGCGAATGGAGAGAAATTGGACACGTGCCAGAAAAACAACGTGAAACAGTTTATCAAGAGTTCAAACAAGCTGCTGATTATTTCTTTGAGCGTCGTCGTAATCGTTATAAAGAACAAGATGCTGCACAAGAAGAAAATTTGAAACAAAAATTAGAAATTTGTAATCAAATAGAAGAACTTGCAAAAGCAAAGTCAAACGATACAAAGAAATTGCAAGAACTACATTTGAAGTTTCATGAAATCGGATTTGTTCCACGCAAAAATATTCGTACAATTCAAGACCGTTTTGATGAAGTAAATGCAATGTTTATGAAAAATTCGGAATTGAGTAGTGAAGAAGCTCAGACATTCCATTTCAAAACACAAGCAAAAGCTATCAAGAAAAATCCAAAAATGGCTGGCGACTTCAAACAAAGTGAAAACAAACTCAAACGTAAAGTCACAGATTTAGAAAATGAGATTAATTTGTGGCAAAATAACATTGAGTTTTTTGCAAAATCAAAAACGGCTGATAAACTTCGTGAAGAATTCAACGAAAAAATTGCAAAAGCACAAGCTGAAATTGCAGCCATAGAAAATCAAATTAAAATCTTGACAACTGCTCCGAAAGAAGAGAAAAGTGAAGAAAAAGCAGCAGAAGTAAATCAAGAAGTAGAAGCAAATGCAGAAACTTCAAGTGATAATTCTGAAAAGTAAATTTATTTTTAGTAGATTTTATAAAAAAGCATTCTATTCAAATTTATTTTTGGATAGAATGCTTTTTTGTTTTTTAAAATTTTATTTTTGTGTGAAATTTGTTATTTACTTTATAATTTAATTAAAATGAAAAAAATATTTTCACTGGTATTCTTTGTTACTCTAGCATTTGCTATGTCTTTTTCTGCCCTAGGACAAACCAAAAAAAAGGATGCTTTAAAAGAAAAAATTGCAAAAGATGTTTGTAATTGTATCTCTGATTCTAATGTAGATTTGAATAATGGAGTCGCAGTAGAAGAAAAGTTAGCAGAATGTTTAATGGCTGCAATCGTAGCTAATGAGGCAAAAATTACTAAAACAATGGATTTGGATTTTGAAGATCAGAAACAAATAGAAAGTTTTGTAAAAGATATTGCCCTAACAGTAGGCGTAAAATGTCCTAAAATATTTATGAATATGATAGGAAAAAAAATGGATGATGATGAAAAATATGTTTTTAATATAGAAGCTACCATCGAAGCAGTCGAAGAAAATGATTTTGTGATATTTTTGGTGAAAGACGCAGAAGGCAATTTACACAGACTTATTTGGTTAGAAGAGTTTGATAATGATGAAGAATTAGAAGGAGATGCAGAGTCCCTGAAAGGCAAGGAATTAAAAATAGAATATGAAGAAAGAAAATACTATAATCCGAAAACAAAAAAATACACCAAAGTAAAAGTAATTCAGGATATAGAAGTTGAATAAGTTAGTAAGAAAAAAGATACAAAAAAAACAGCCTATAAATACATTTTATAGACTGTTTTTTTGTGCCAAACATTTGAATCAAATTATTGAGCTGTTTCTGTACTATCTTTTTCAGCTTTGTATTTTGCATTTAAACGCTCCAAAACAGTTTTTGTAATATCTAATTCTTTATCTGTATAAAGAATCATAGACATGCCTTTTTGAGTTCCTAAAACAACTTTATATCCTTTTTCAGCTTTGTATTCCTCCAAAACAGACTCAATATCTGAGTATGCTTTGTTCATATCTTTTTCACCTTGCAACATAAGAGCTTCTGACATAGAACCTTTTTGTCTTTCTAACATTTGATATTTTGTTTGAAGATCTTGTTGTTCTTTTTTTGCAGCATTTTCAGACAAAAGACCTTGAGAAGCACGTTTTTGAAAACTTTCAGCTTCACTCTGTAATTGAATTTCGCTTTGCTCTAACTGTCTTCTCATTTCTGTTTGTTTCTTTTCTGTTCTGTTTTTTATGTCTACCAAATAATCATAATATGTGTTAAGCGTATCAAGATTTACATAAGCAATATCGCCATTGTTTGTAGAATTTGATGAGCTAGTAGTGGTATTAGTAGCATTTGCAGTCTTAGATTCTTTTGGTTGGCAACTTGTAAAAGCGACAAAAGAAATAATTAATATAAGAGCGAAATAAAATGAACGAGTGAATGTATTTTTCATTATTGAGATTGAAATTGAGAAATTTAAATTAATTTTTACCTTAAATAAATAAAAGCACAAAGATAATAGAAAATTATTTATTAAGACTTTCTAAATGAATCTTTCAAAATAGAATCCCTAATAAATATTTATCGTTTGGTTGTTTGTGCTTTTATCTTTTGAAGTTGTTTAAGAATATAAAAAAATACAGCCTTTATCAGTGTTTTATAATAGACCAACAAAAAAGCATTTTCATTAAATAACTTCTTTCAAATAGCTTTATGCAGCAGGATTTCTAACAATCATTTTTGTACGAAAAGAACCTTTAATAACAAGTGTAGAATCTTTCTTTTCATTGTTTAGTAAACCTTTAAAAGTTCCTTCATAGATATCTCCCTCTATTTTTTGAATAGTCATTTCAAAAGGTTCTTCAGAAGAGTCTTGCATTTGATATTTGAATTTGCCTGTGTTATTTGTACGTATAAAATTTACTATAATATCTTTACGTAATTTGCCTTCTTTACTTTCTTGTAGCGTAAAGGGAGGAGTTTGATTCAAATCAAAGTTATGAGCTTGCAAATAAATGCTTTCTTTACAATGGTCATCAGCACAGCGTTCGATTCTAAATAAATCTTTTTTCAATAAATTGTATCTAGCAACATTGTCAAGAGATAAATAATTGAAGTTATATTCTTTCCCTCCAATATCAGCTTTGATATAAAAATCATTGTCTACAGCAGCAGAAGCAGGACGAGTATCTGGTTCTTCTACTTCTTCTGTTTCGGTTGTAGTTTCAGAAGTGCCATTATTAGTACATGCCCAAAGACCATACGAACTCAAGGCAGCAAAGATAAATAATACATAGATAGATTTAATCTTTTTCATAAATTCTGAGACGTTTTAGAGAGTTTTGAATGAAATATTTTATTTGAAATAAAAATAATAATCAAAGAGTTGTATTATTATTTAGGAGTGCAAAATTCTGAAAAAAATAGGGTCTTATCAAATTTATTTTGAAATATATCTTTTTGATAGAAGAGAGTTTTTAGATAAATTATAAAACCAACCACTATTATTTGCTCCTATAATTTTCCCATTGGTGTAAAGAATTAGTGTCGTATCTTTCTGAAAGACTATTACTTTATCCCAACCAACTCCTTTCCACATTGAATTTGGTTCTGACTTATAAAGTTATAAATCTCTAATTGCTCTGTAATAGGCTTTTTATTGAGTAACTGATTTGGTTCATCTTCAAAAATTGTGTCAGCCACAAATTCAATTCTTAATGTTTTTTTAGCATCTATTTCAAATTCTCTTGAGGAAAAAGTGGGTAATTCTTGTGTTAAAAAATAAGTGAGAGCATAAATAGAAAAAACAAGAAATAATACAAAACATGTTTTTGATATTAATTTCATAAATTGACCTTAATTAATTTTTTTGAATCAAAAAATAAACCTTATCACGGTTTGTATTAAGGTAGTTCAGACTGGAAGTCTGAACATTAAAAATAGTATTTTATCAAATTCAACATTCTAGAAGACTGTTATACAAAAATAAACGTGATAGTGATAATCTTTAATATAGTAATTACGACTTTCTCATAGCCTATCTACACCAACAAATAAAATTATATAGATTTTCTAAAAAAAAGTGAAAGATATAAGAATCTTTCTGAAAAATTAAAACTTACAAAAGACTTTTTAAAAATTTTGATACAAACATACGGCATTTTCAATAAATTTGCTTACTTTTAACTGTATTGTTAATAGATATGTTATTTTTTAGTTTCAGCTATACAAAGAACAAAAACGATTTACATTTTGTCAAAATTTAAAATAAATACTGTTTCAGAAGCATACAAGCCTGAAAATCAGATAGAGCCGTCTTTTTTGATTGAACCTTCGCTCAATTCAAAAAGTAAGAACGATGCCAAAAACACAAAACTCTACATTAAGCCAAAGGCTATAAAACAGATTTTTGAACACATTTCTTGGGGAGAAACAACAACTGAAAACGTTGTCGAACAAGGAGGCGTTTTGTTAGGAAAAGTCTTTTTTGATGAGAAAAAGAACCTTATGTATGGTGTAGTAGAGGAAGCTCTAGCAGGAAAACAAGCCCGAGGAAGTTCGGCTTATTTAGAAATGGATCATGAAGTTTGGAAAGAAATGCTAGATGAGTTTGATGCAATTTTGGATAAAGATGAAAACAAACAATGGCAAATGATTGGTTGGTATCATACTCATCCTAATAATCTTTCTGTTTTTATGTCAGGAACAGATATGGGAACACAACAGCGTTTTTTCTCCAATGATTGGCAATACGCTATCATTTTTAATCCTCACAAACAAATTTGGAAATCTTTTGTAGGAAATGAAGCCATAGAATGTGCTGGAATGATTGTGAAGGATTAATTTTTTTTATAGCTTGTAAAATTATTATTTTTTAAAACCAGTTTGCCTATGTTTATAATAAGTTAAATTTCAAAAATCACTTTTGTATTTACTGGTAACTGATAACTGTTTATTGATAACTGTATATATGGATACTTATTTTTTCTATCCTGATTTAGAACTTGGACAACAAATTACACTTCCAGAAGAGGAAGCCAAACACCTCAAAACCCTTAGAGTAAGAGAAGGCGATTTTTTAGATATTGTAAATGGAAAAGGAATACTAGCAAAGGGAAAAGTGCTTTCGCCAAATGTTAAAAATTCATTGATAGAAATTACACAGATTGTAAGCACGGAAGCAAAACGTCCTTTTTACATTCATGTTGCTGTTGCTGCCACTAAAAGTTCGGATAGAATAGAATGGTTTTTAGAAAAGGCAATTGAAATTGGCATTGATGAAATTTCATTTATCGAAACAAGTAGAAGTGAATACAATCATCTAAAATCTGACCGATTAGTTAAGAAAAGTATTGCTGCAATCAAACAATCTTTGCGAGCGACACTTCCAAGAATAAATCCTCCTAAAGAATTTAAAGATTTTATAAAAAAATACCATTCTGATAGAAAGAACCAAACTAAACATGGCGAAGAAACGTTAGAAATTCAGCGTTTTATAGCTTATACGCCCACTGATACAAATGCTGTTTTAGAAAACTGTGCTACCAAAAATGCTTATTATTTGGTCTTGATAGGAAGTGAAGGTGGGTTTTCTCCTGAAGAAGTTCATCAAGCTCAACAATCTGGTTTTGAGTGTGTTAGTTTAGGAGAATACAGGCTACGAACAGAAACGGCAGCACTTTATTCGTGTATGGCTTTGAATAGTTTGAATAGGAAATAGAAAATGGAGATTGGGAATTAGGAAATAAAATCTCAAATCTTATGAAATTGTACTTCTCCTCTTTCTCCTTAAACTCTGTGGTTCAAAAACTGTATTCGTAATTTCTAATTCGTAATTGAAATAAAATGAAATATATATTAATAGTTCTTACTCTAGCTTTATTTTCGTTTGTTCCAAACAAATTAATTTTAAAACCAAAAGCTACTTATAAAATAGCTAAGTTAAAATATAATGGTGGTGGAGATTGGTATTCAAACAAAACGTCTTTACCTAACTTAATAGAATTTTGTAATGAGAATCTAAAAACACAAATTGATAAAGAGGAAGAAGTCGTAGAGGTAGGAAGTGCAGAGCTTTTTAGTTATCCTTTTGTACACATGACAGGGCATGGAAATGTGGTTTTTTCGGCACAAGAAGCTCAAAACCTTCGTAATTACTTAATTGGAGGAGGTTTTTTGCATATTGATGATAATTATGGAATGGATAAATTTGTTCGCTTAGAAATGAAAAAAGTATTTCCCGAATTAGATTTTATTGAACTGCCGTATTCTCATGATGTCTATTCTATCAACTATAAATTTCCAGACGGACTTCCAAAAATTCACGAACATGATGGCAAACCTGCACAAGGTTTTGGGTTGCTTTATGAAGGTCGTTTAGTTTGTTTTTATTCGTATGAATCTGACTTAGGAAATGGTTGGGAAGATTCTTCTATCCACAACGACCCAGAAGAGAAACGCCAAGCTGCCCTAAAAATGGGTGCTAATTTGGTTTTATTTGCTTTTGTGCAATTAAAGTAACTTTTTGCTGCAAAAATATAGGATTATACGAATGTTAATAAAATGAAAATGTGTATAAAGTATTGTATATTTCTATAATAATTATGATATTAGCATCGCTAAATAATTAGCATATCACTAAAAATCATACATTTATTATGAGCAACTTAAAGAAAGATTTTAAAAAATTTGCTATTTCTAACAAGGTTTCTAATCAAGTTAGAGGTGGTTGGGGTTGGATTACTGTCACTTGTCGTAATTCTAGATATGAAATAGTTACTGTTCAAGAACAGACATGGGAAATGGTTCAAAGGATTATTGCACAAAATGGCTATACTGAATGTGGTTTTGTTTCTGATGGTGGTTTCTAGTATTTAAAGTTAAGACATAGTTTAGGCAGTACAATAAAATTTATTGTGCTGCCTATTTTTTATGAATAAATAGTACTATCATAAATTAATAGCAATAAATTGCTTTTTATGCAGAGTATTTTACAAAAAAAATCAGTAATTATTTGATGACTCAAAATAATTACTGATTTTTTTATAAAAATTCTATCTTTTAAACTATTGACAGATTCTCTAATAAATAATAGTAACCGTTCCAGTTTGTTTTATAGTATTGCTTTTATCAGTTGGATTTGTATAAGTTACTTCGTAGTAATACACTCCAGCAGGTACTTTTTTGCCTTTGTATGTTCCGTCCCAAAATGTAATTTCATCATCACTTCTTTTTTGAAGAGCTGAATATACTTCCATTCCCCAACGATCAAGGACTTTTATACGAAGGTTAGAATAAAAACGTCCAAATATTTCCCACTCTTCATTTAGATTGTCATTGTTTGGCGTAAATGCACTTGGAATAAAGATTTGAGGGTCGCAATTTGATTCTATTTCTAAGCTAGTAATTCCATTACACGCACTTGGATAGGCTGCTGTTACTCTAACTAGATAAGTTCCTCCAAATTCAGTAGAAAGCAAAGAATCTTGTCCTACCAGTTCATTGTTTTCATCAAACCATTGGTAACGATATGTTGCTGTAGAATCATAATTATTGATGGTTACACCAATTTGATGTAAAATACGATCTGAATTTTCATCTTCAAAACACAAAATCGTATCTTTTGCTGACAACATAGGTGCTTCTTTGAAATCTACACGAATGCTATCTGTATAACTACATTCATTAATACTCACTTCTACATAATACAAACCACTTTTTCTGACACGAATAGAATCTGAAATTTGCCCTGTATTCCATAAATACGTTGCTCCTTCTGGACGCTCTGCACCAATAACGGCTGTATCCCCTTCACAAAGCTGCTTATCTGCGCCTAAATCTATTTTAGGTTGCACCAAAACGACTGTAGTATCAGTAGAAGAACAACCCAACGTATCAAAACCAGTAACAATATAGGTTGTTGTGTTGGTTGGATTAACCACAACAGTATCTCCACTTGCCGTTGGGGAATGCGACCACGTATAGGTTGCGCCTCCATTTGCAATAAACTCAACCGATTCACCTGCACAAATACTGATACTATCAGGAGTATTCAATGTAACTGTTGGAATAGCTTTAAATTGAACCAAAATACTCTTTTCTGTGCTTTGGCATACATTTGTATTCGTTCCATCTCCATAACTTCCAATGACTGTATACCTAAAAATACCTGCTGAATCCGAAGAAAACGTTATTTCTTGTGTTGTTTCACCAGTATTCCATAGAAAGTTGGTTGCTCCTGTTGCACGAAGCGTAATTTGTTCGCCTACACAAACCAATGTATCAGAAGCTATAATTTTTGTAGTTGCACTACGATTAAATGTAACAGTAATCAGACTTTCTGCCCCACAACGTCCCCCACCAAGTGTATCATAAACGCCTACTCTATAAGTTTGAGGCTCATAATTGATATTTGAAGAGTCTTGTTTGAATACATGAATAGCTGTTGTGTCAATTATTTCTCCTGTATTTTCATTTTTCCATTCATACACATAACGAGGCTGATGAGAAGGCAAAAAGGCATCTACTTCCACCGAATCATTCTCACAAATCACTACTTCTTCTGGAATATCAATCTCAGGGACAGGTACAACTCTAAATTTGATTGTATCTGCACTTGCTCCACAACGATTTGGTGTAGAGAAAATTCCTTTCACAATAAATGTGTAAAAACCTGCTTGAGTAGGTGTTACTTCAATAGTTTGAGTTGTTTCTCCATTGCTCCATTGGTAGGAATCTGCGCCAACAGCTGAAAGTGTTTGTGTTTGACCTAGACACAATGTTTTGATAAAATTCGAATCAATCTGAACACCTGATTTTCTATCAAAACGAACAATAATTGTATCTAAAATAGAACAATTTCCTCCTCCAGTTAGATTAGGGTCAGTTACTTTTACCTCAAAACGATTGGCTATATAATTATCTACCATAGTCTGTCTGATAGCAATTTTGGATTTTGTAGAAACTACTGTATTGCTTTCAATCACTCTCCATTGATAATTAAAATTATTGTTATGTTCAGGACGGAAGGCATCAAGAACTAACGAATCTCCTTCACAAATACGAATTGTATCGCTTGTGGCAGTTGTTGTTATTCCTAAATCAATATTAGGTCGAACAAAAACTTCCACAGATTGAGTATAAGAACAATTTGCACTTGTTGTGGTATCAGTTATGGTGGCTGTGTATGTTCCACTTACATTTACAATAGCGACTTTAGAAGAATCTGAAGTAGAAACAATTCCATTTCCAAACCAATTTATAATCATTCCTTTAACATTACTTCTTTCAATACGAAGGGTATCAAAAGTAGAACAGTTTGGATTTTCGTGTCCTGTAATTACAAAATCAGGAGTAGGAGCAAAATTAATACGAACAGTATCACTAATCTGACATCCTCTTGGGTCTTGAACAACAAGGCTATAGGTATTTTCTTCTGTTACATCAAATATTGAATCTGTACCAATTATTGTATTTTGTCCTGCTACATACCACTGATAGGTTGTTCCTGCAAGATGTGATAAATCGCTTCCAATAAGTCTATAAGGCAAATCAGCTGGAGAACAAATGGTTCGGTCTTGTCCCAAATCTACAACTACTTCATCATCAAAATTGAATACTTTTACTCGGTTACTAATGGAAGAACAACGTGTAATAGCGTTTTCTAATCGAATAAAATATGTTCCTGTATCTAAAACAAAAAGAGTATCGTTGCCATTTCCTACTGAAATAGGATTTCCATCGGTATCTATTTTTTTCCAATCATAGATAAAATCTCCTTGAGGAGCGACAAGAAAAGCAGTATCAGTTTTACATTTGTATTTATCGACTCCCAAATCTACTACAGGCAGAGGATAGACAATCATTGTCATGATTCGGCTTGTATCAGGACATCCATTTGTTTCTCCGATGACCCAAATTTTATCACCATTTTGGAAAGTACCTGCAATAGGTTCATATTCGTTTGCAACTGCGCCTGCTGGCATAGGCAATCCATTTTTATAGAATACATAGTTAGTTGCTCCTTCTGCTACAAATTTTGTAGTTTGATTAGCACAAATGGAAGTGTCAGGTGAAGAAATAGTAACGTCTGGTTTTGGAGTAACTGTTACTTCTACTATTGTGGTAGGAACTGGCGATAATTCACAAAGGTCATTTGTAAGTGCCAGTGCTTGATATGTTCCCCCTTGTGATTGTACAATATAATCAAATGGACTTGAAGTTGTAGCTGTTCCCACAATTACTTGTTCAATAACAGGACTTCCTATTAATGG
The DNA here is from genome assembly GCF_037126295.1 of Bernardetia sp. Wsw4-3y2. Lineage (NCBI taxonomy): Bacteria > Pseudomonadati > Bacteroidota > Cytophagia > Cytophagales > Bernardetiaceae > Bernardetia > Bernardetia sp. Wsw4-3y2. The sequence goes on from NZ_CP147017.1 coordinate 3,951,211, forward strand.
AGTTTTGCGATAAGTAAGTGTCATTGGAAAAGAACCACTAAGTCTAAACGTAATAGGTGTTTGGTCTCCATCACAAATATCTGTGCTGCCTATTAAACCAAGACCTAAAGGAGGAAGAAAATTAATAATAATTTCATCTTCTGAAATACAATCTACTCGTGGATTTGATATTTGAACCACATAGGTTTTAGTTACTATAATATTTGGTTGAAATTCATCTACATTTAATGATGCCCCTGTTCCCACTTGTGTTAAAACTGAGCCATTCTTCTCAAACCATTTTATTTGTGAAAAAGGAAGTAAATTAGGTGTTACATTAACTTCTAATGTTCTAATTCCATCTTCTGCACAGTAAGTTAATTCATCTGGTTCGTTTGTTTGTCCTACTTCTCTAATTTCACTACCAAAGAAAGTAACTGTTACTACATCTGTGAGTGGACAAGGATTACTAGCTCCATTTTCTAAATCAGTTATAGTAATTTCATAAACTCTAGTGCTTGAAAAATTATCTATTACCAATTCGAAGTCTGTACCCAAATCCACAGGATTGGCAGGGTCTGTAATATCTCTCCATTGATATTCTAATTGAGGATCATCTGCAATACCTGTACGAATAGTTTGTGCGCCTTGTGCATTACAGAAAAACAATTCATCATCACTAACTAATCCATCATGTTGTATGAGAGCTACTGGATAAAAAGTAACTACAATATCATCTGTTTGAAGACAAGAAAGTGTTTGATCAGGACGTAGAGCTTCCACTCTATAACGAGTAGTAGCAGAAAATTCATTTACAACAAGTGTACTTGAAGTTTCTGTTGGCATTAATACTCCATCCTTAAACCACTTATATGTTACATCACTAGGAAGGGGTGTTAGAGATGCTTCTATAGTTTGTTCGCCTTCTGAGTCACAAAAAGTTATTACGTCAGGAGTAGCACCATCAAAAACAATATCTACATCATGAGTAGGATCAAAAATAACTGTTATTTCATCAAATGTACTTCCGTTGCCTGCCGAACTACATTGAGTAGCTGCATTAACAACTTCAAGCTCATAGACTGTAGTAGCTGAAAAGTTACCTACTATCAAATTAGCAGTTGTACCTATTATTGTTGGGTCTCCTGCTATTCTCCAAATATATGAGTTATCTGTTGTATGAGAAACATCAAAACCACTAATAGTTTGTTGTCCTAAGCTATCACAAAGACGAATTTCATCTACAGAAGAACCTTGATATTTGATATCTGCAATCGCTGGAGGACTAAAAATTACTTCTGTTACATCTGTTTTTATACATCCATCTGCATTTTCTGTGGTAAGTTCATAACTCCCAGAAACAGTTACTGTAAGGTCTTGACTTGTGCTGATAATAGTTGGGTCTGGAAGAAGACGCCATTCATAACGAATAAATCCGTCAGGAGCTTCTAAAGTTCTATCTAATGTTGTTCCGTCACAGTAGGCTACATCATTAGCTACGTCTACTACTGTTTCAAGACTACTTCCTGCTAAATAGCCATAGGATTCTGTTGTTCCATATCCATGTACATAAGCTATAAATCCATCATTTGTAGCTAAAGTATTATCAATATTGTATGTTCCTGCAGCTACTGCTTGTTGTGTGTAAGACATGTTTGAACCAGCAATAGGAGTAAATGTAAGATTTACTCCATTAAGTCTTACATTTCCTACATTTGTAGTTTTGGTTGCTATACTAATAAAAAAGTTATTTACTTGAGCAGTACTTATAGCTTCTACGTTGATATCTTTAACTATTTGCTCATTTGAAGAAAGTAATATAAAATAAGGGTCTGTATCTTCTCCTGAAAATTGTTGTGATAGAGTAAACTGCCCTACTAATACAGACTCAGTAGAACTGATAACACGAGGTACGTTATTACCTTGTGTATTAAATTGATGGAACTCGCCAGCGTCCAAAGTTACAGGAGAAGCAGGGTCTCCACTAATAGTAACTACTGTACCATCTTTTTGAGCTAATACTCTGAAATAATCATACGCTCTTAAGGTAGTACCAGGGCTTCTTACTGAGGGTATCGTAACAAAATTTCTACCCCAAGTATTTGAAGATGGTATTTGTTCATAAAGATGGTCTGATGAACTAGTACCAATATTTACCCGAGTATTACCAGAAAAAACAGCAATTGGGCTACTTCCTTGTATAAAACTTCCTGTCAGATCCGAACTTGACTTTACTAAATAAGTTTGTCCTCTATCAAGAGTAATTGATATTGGAATTCCAGCAGGACTTCCAAGAGTTGTATTAGCAGAAGGAGTTATATTTACAGTTGTACCATCTTCTGTTCCAACTATCAAAAATTGTGTTTGACGACCATTAGGACTAAAACTCATCGTATAATATTCTGTTCCTAACCCTTCTAATGGAAATATCAGAGCTGCATCTGCTGTAAACCTTCCTCTATTCAATGCATATAAACTCACAGCATCAGAAGTAGAAACAAAAACACCTTTATTCTGTACTGTCTGAGCATTAGAAACAGAATATGTACTAATAGGAGTTAATTCTATAGATTGAGAAGTATTAGCAGCTACATTAATAGCTGCCACGTTGGTAGTACCACCATCAGCGAAGACATTACCTGTAACAGCAAAACGTGAGGTTACATACAAACGTATATTTAGATCTGGTGCAGTAAGATCATTTTCCATATACCCTACCCAAAACTCTCGTCCTTCAGAAGTACGAATACAAGGATCTTGAGCAAAAACAGAAAACGAAGAAGAGTAAAATAACGTAAAAAGTAAGAGTAAAAATAGTTTTTTCATTGGTTGATAATATTGTATATAAGAGTATTAACTTTATATGAAGACTTATTTAATAAAATAGTATAAATTATATACTAATAAAAAATAGTTAATTTAATTAATAGTAAAACGAATACATGCGAACAAAATTTTCTATTTACTATTTTTCTTTAATCCAAAATAAATTTTGATTATATTGAGTAAAGAGTTGCAAATATACTTATTATCATTGTAATTATAAGATTTTAAGAATTAATTATCACTCTGAATTAAAGTCTATAATGCATATACTAAAGAGTTTTTTTTTAATTTTTCTTAAAAAGAAGAAGAGTATAATAGCTTAAAAAATAATAAATACACACAATTACACTTTCTAAACTATTTGAAATTATGACTCAAGAAATTGCAGCCCATGAAATATTACAACTTATTATTCGGAAAAAACCACTTTGGAAATGGAAGAAACAATGTGTTTATACAGATGGAATAGACAAGACCTTTCTTAAACTTACTTTTTTTGATGAGAATAATAGTCAAATTGGAAAGACATGCTTTCAATTAGAGACAGGAATAGTACAGTTTAGCACAATTACACAAGAATGTTCGCCCACAACAGTAGTAGATTTTTTATTGGAAATACTAGAACAAACTAATAAATAATATCTAAACATATTTTATACCCACCTTCAATTAAAATTGAATATTATGTTTTCTAAACATCCTAATAAAAAATCATTCCTTTCTTTTGATTTTTATGCACAAGCTGCTTTTACTGGAGTGGCTGTTGTGCTTGCCATTTTATCTATTTTTGATACTCTCTTTATGGCTTTTGGTCTGTGGCTGGTTGTTCCTGTGGCAATTTATAATTCAGTAGGACTCTTGATTCATATTTTTATGGGTAGTTACTCTAAAAATATAGTTCTGCTCAGAATAGTTCATGCTATTTTGGGTTTTTCTTCTATTGTGGGACTATTATTTTATATCAAAGATAATTTAATAGATGAAGGACTCGTATTTTATGTTATTTCAGCTATTCCTTTTGTTTTTTTGTTGTCTTATTTTCTTATTACTTGGCAAGATTTTAAAGCTATGAAAAAAAATCACAATCATTTAAAATCTAAATAGAATTTTATACCTATGAAAAAATCAACTTTCAATCCTGATAAACATAAATTCTTAACAATTGATTTTTATATTCAAGGTTTTTTCTTTGCCTTAACTCTGATTTTTGGGTTTTTATCTTGTATCAATGGATATTTTGTGATTTTAGGTCTTTTTGGTTTGATTCCTATTGCTCTTTATAATTCTGTTGGGCTGACATATCATATTCTTCAAGGGAGTTATTCAAAAGAAGTAGAAAGGTTTCGAAAAATACATGCTATAAGTGCAGTGGTTTACTTAATTACTTTTATACTGATTTTTCTTGTTTTTGATAATCCAGCAAATACAAACAAAATTACTCTTATTATTTTTTGGGCAATACCTCCATTTTTTCTGATAGCTTACTTTTTCATTACTTGGCAAGATTGGAAGGCAATGAAGAATCTCAATAATTGATTTACTATAGATGACATAGAGTCTAATATTCTAATAACCAAAAACTCTATTTTTTCGTTATCTACTTATATGAACATATAAACAAATGTTAATTTATATATTCTTAAAAATTTAAAAGGGGAAAAATAATTACTTGCTAAAAACTAAAATCAATTATGGAATCTAATTTAAAAAATAATATAGAATCTAATCTTGAAGAAAAAACATTGCAAATTGATGTAGAAACACTAGAAAGAGCCGCTTTTATTCTCAAAACTGTTGCTCATCCTGTTCGTTTAGGTATTTTGAAATTATTGGAAAAAGAAGAACGTTTGTCAGTAAATCAAATTTGTGAAGGCTTGGAAGTCGAACAATCACTTACTTCTCATCATCTCTCAAATATGAAATTAAAAGGAATTTTGTCTTCCAAAAGAGAAGGGAAAAACGTTTATTATTCGCTAAGAGAACGAAATATCTTGAATCTTTTTAAGTGTTTGGAAGGATGTGATTGTGTGATGTTTTAGTGTGAATCATTTTTTTTATCTACTTAATTGACTTATTTCTGCTTTGTTTTTTATAGGGTTTCTATCTGCTTGTATGCCATACAACGTTTGGATATTATTAATGCTTGTAGGTAATTCTGTAATTTTATTGTCTGATATATACAATGTTTTTAAGTTTTTTAGATTACTAATTTTATTTGGGATAGATTGTAATTTATTGTTTTGTAAATAGAGAACTTGTAGGTTTTCTGAATCTAAAATTTCTATAGGAAAGTTTTTAAATTTATTTCCACTCAAATCAATATACATTAAATCTTTTAGTTCGCTTATTTCATTTGGTATATTCTCTATCTTATTAATTCCTAAATCTAATATCTCTAATTTTTTAAGATTACTGATCTCTTTTGGAAGACTTGTGATTTTATTTAGACGTAAATTCAAATTTCTAAGGCTGTCTAACTCAAAAATTACAGAAGGAATTTTTCCACCAAAATTATTTTGATATAGTTTTAGAAATAGCAGATTATCTTTTAGTTCAGAAAATTCGGTTGGTAAACCTTCTAAATTATTTTTTGAAATATTTAATTGTTCTAGTTCTTTGAGTTTTGAAATATTTTTTGGTAAATTTTTCAACTTATTTGTGTATAAATCTAAGTTTTCCAAACTTTCGCACTCTCCAATTTCATTTGGTAAATTTTCAATTAGATTATTTGCAAGGTTTAAAAATCGCAGCTTTTTCAGATTTGATATACTACTTGGTACTTTTTTTATCTTATTCATATAAAAACTTAATTGAATAAGTCTTTCTAAATTTCCAATTTCATTAGGTATATTTTCTATTGAATTTTGACTTATACCCAAATCTTCTAACTTTTTTAAGTTACCAATTTGAGTAGGTATTTTCTTTATTTTGTTTGAGGATAAATTAAGTTCTCTGAGGTTGGTCAAATTACCTATTTCATCAGGTATCTTTTCTAACAAATTATTACCTAAATTAAGAATTTCCAATTTTTTCAAACTACCAATTTCTTTCGGAAGTTCTTTTATTGAATTCATACTTAATGAAATAGCTTCTAAGTAAGGCAGATTTTGAATAGAAACTGGAATATTTCCATTCAGATTATATTGTGAAAAATTAATTTCTACTACATGATGTCCTTTTACATTTATTCCTGCCCATCTATTATTTACTGTATTTTTTTCTGGGTCTTGATTAATATCCCATCCATTATTTCTATGCCAATTATCTCCATCAGTAGCTTTATAAAAATCTACTAAAGCCTTATACTCCTCAGGAGAAACTCCACTTTGAAATATTTCACAAGAAGTAAACAAAAAGACAAGGATAAAGAAAATAAAATAACGCATAAATTTTAAGGTTTAAAAAAATAAAAAGCCTCTAAGACTTTTATAACTCTTAGAGGCTAAAAAAAATTACTTTCCTTCCAACATTTTTTCAATACTAGATGAAGCTACAAAGTGATAATTTGGTTTTGCTTCTTCGTAAATTTCTTTTGCTAAAGGAATCGTTTTTTCGTTTGCGATAAGTTCTGAATAGATAGGACTTAAAAACTTTCTTCGCCCTACATTCACCAAGAATTTACGCAGTTGAGGATACGACTTTTCATATTGGTTATGAGCTACTTTTACAAGCCATTCTCCCAAAACTTCATTGTTTCCAGTTTCTGAAAATTTAAATTTTTTGTCTAACTCATCCATTTGTTGTGAACTAAGCTGATTTGGTAAAGCACGAAGGAAGAATAACCATTGTTGATATGTCCAATCTTTTGTGTCTAATTGTGCTGCTGGTGTTCCATCTTTCCAAGATTGTGCTGCTGCAATAGATTTGTCGTAACGTTCAGATTCAATTTTTGGAATATTAGCAGGAATGCCTGTTTCATAAATCCATTTTTTTGGATTGATAGTTTCCATAGAACCTTCTACTTGTGACAAAAGATTTTTATCTAAATAAGTTAAGAAGTCTTCTGTATTTGTTGTTTTGAAAGCATATTCAGTAAAATACTTATTTAAAAAAGTATCAAATTTTTCACGACCTACTGTGTTTTCAATTAATTTTAAGAGATAAAAACCTTTGTCGTAAGCAATTGAAGTTACTCCATCATCTGGATTACGGTCTGTAAGATCTAATTTGAGTTTTGTGTCTTCTGCACTTCCTGCTGAAGTCATGGCAGCTACTTCACTTTTTAAATCTTGGTATGAAATAAGAGCTAACATTTCAGCATAATCTTTTCCATAGACTTCTTCCATTATTCTGTTTTCAAAATAAACAGTAAAACCTTCGTTAAGCCAAAAGTCATTCCACGTCGCATTAGTTACCAAATTTCCAGACCAAGAGTGAGCTAATTCGTGAGCAACTAAAGAAGTGAGCGAACGGTCGCCAGCCAAAATAGTAGGTGTTGCAAAAGTAAGACGAGGATTTTCCATTCCTCCAAAAGGAAAACTAGGAGGTAAGACAATCAAATCATAACGTCCCCATGCGTATTTGCCATAAAGCGTTTCGGCAGCTTCTAACATTTTATCCATTTCCTCAAACTCATAAGCAGCTTTACTAATTACAGAAGGTTCTGCATACACACCTGTACGTTCACCAATAGGCTGAAAACGTAAATCGCCAACTGCAAGAGCTAAAAGATAAGCAGGAATTGGTTGCTCCATCTTAAAACTATAAATACCTGAGTCATTTTTTTGCTGTGGATTTTCTGCACTCATTACTGCCATAAGGTCTTTAGGAACAGTTACCTCAGCCGTATAAGTAAAACGAATACCTGGACTGTCTTGTGTAGGAACCCATGTACGAGCCAAAATAGCCTGTGATTGAGTAAACAAAAATGGACTTTTCTTTCCTGCTGTTTGTGAAGGAGAAAGCCATTGTAGAGCCTCTGCATCTGATGAGGTTTTGTAAGTAATGGTTACTTTTTTAGACTCATCGGTAACTGGAATAGTCAGTTTTTGACCCAAATTTTTGTCTTCTGTTGCAAGTTCGAAGTTTGCTTTTTGTCCATCTACTTCTACATTTTCGATGGTCAGGCTACGAGTATCTAAATAGATCTTGTCTATATTATTTTGTATTTCTACATCATAAGTAGCAATTCCTGAAAGCATTTTATTTTCAAAATCTACATTTAATTTTAAGTCTAAATGTGTGATTTTTGCATCTTCTGGCATAGCAAAAGTATGAATATCAGTGGGCGTTGAAGTAGTCATTTGATTAGTAGAATCAATTTCTGTAATAGAATCAGTTGTTTCTATTGATTTTTTCTCTGGATTACAAGCTGTAAAAAGAGAAAATAAAACCAAACTAGAGAATATAGTTTTTAATTGTAATGAAAAATGTTGCATAGAGTAATTTTTGTGTTTGTGTCATTGGTGAGAACACCAACAACGGCAGGATGAATGATAAATGAATTACTTATCAATCAAATTTTAATAAAAAACGAAAATACAAAAAAAAGAATCTTAATCTAATAAATGGATAGATTAAGATTCTTTAAAAAGTGTACTTTTATTATAACATAAAATCAAAGGTTATGCTTCTGCGCTATCTCCTTTTGCATTTTCAATTTGATTTTTTGCCTTATCAGCAAGTTCATTTGCTTTTGCCTTTGCATCTGCTGCAAGCGTATTAGCACGTTCTTTCATTGATTCGTTGAACTGATTTACTTTGTGCTTTGTAATTTCTACTTGTCCTTCCAACTCTTCTAAAAGGTCATTTGACTTGCGAGCAATACGACCACGAGTTTTGTCGCCTGCTTCTGGTGCCATCAAAACGCCTACTAATGCACCTACTGCTAAACCTGCAATGAATGTTACTACGCCTAAACCACCGTTATCTGAATTTGCCATAAAAATAATATAGATTAAAAATGATGAATAATATAAAAAATTGTCTGTATCGTTTTGAACGGAAATACTGAAAAGATAAGCCAAATTAACAAAAATTTAACTTTTCTAAAAAGAAAATCTCAAAATTAATGTAAAATTTCCTTTTATTTTTCTACAAAAAAGTTATTTCCTTGTCTTATTTTTTTCTAGTTATATAAAATCATTCTCTTAACGCACCAAAAAAAAAAAGGTTCAGTAAAATATACATTTTTAGCGACTTATTACTCATTATTTTTCTTCTCTAATCTCCTTAAAAAATAAAGCACTTATACGTTATAAAAATAGTTGTAAAAATAATAATTTAGTGTATAAAACAAGAAATCATTATTTGTAAAGATTAAAATATTTATATCTATTTTGCTTCAAACCAAAACTACATAAAATCTATTTCAACTGGCGATTGAATAAAAAAATTATATTTTTAATTTTTAAAATACAATATAAGGCTTGTTTATAGGGTTAATCCATAGAAGATTAGTGTATTTTAAGAACCTCATAATTCGTAAAAGAGTTATAGCTAACTAATTAAGTAAACACTACTCTTTCATAATCAATTTACTACCTTTATAAAGTTATATAAAATGAATACAAGACAAACCCTTATATGTGTGTGTATTTTGTCTCTATTTTTTATTCAAAACCTTGTAGCACAAAACTATCCTTTTCCTCAACAGAAAAATTGGGCAAATAGCATCAAACCTAATCATATTTCACAAAATCAACTAGATACAGATGTAGCAAATTATTACAAAGATTGGCGTGACAATTTTTTAAAACCAACTACCATGACTGGTGGATATTATGTAAAAGGCGGATGTACTAATTGTAGCGAACCTGCCAAAGGAACTTCTGAAGGACACGGGTGGGGAATGCTTATCACCGTTCTGATGGCAGGTCATGATAGTAATGCCAAAACTTACTATGATGGGCTTTACAACTATTTTGACCAACATCGTAGCACCATAAATAATGAACTAATGAGCTGGATGGTAGAAAATTCGGAAAATGGAGGTGAAAATTCAGCTACTGATGGTGATTTTGATATTGCTTATTCCCTTATTTTGGCGCATTATCAATGGGGTTCTGATGGACAAATTAATTATCGTCAAGAAGCTATTGATATGATTAATAAAGGTCTTAAATTAGGCTCAATGAATACACAAAGCAAGCGAGTTATGTTAGGTGACTGGGATACCAATGCTTACACTACACGTTCTTCTGATTGGATGACTGCTCAAATGCGTGCCTACGGACAGATTACAGGAGATAGTTTTTGGACAGAATCTATTGATGTAGCCTATAATATTATGAGTCAGATTCGCCAAAATTATTCACCTAATACAGGTTTGATGCCTGATTTTGTGATAGGCAGCACTCCACAACCTGCTACTCCTAATTTTTTGGAAGCAGATACAGATGATGATTACTCTTGGAATGCGTGTCGTTTTCCTTGGCGTGTAGCAATGGATTATGGGCATTATGGAAATATAGATTCTAAAACAACTGTAAATAAAATTGTCAATTGGGCAAAAATTACGACTAATAATAATCCATCTCAATATAAAGCAGGTTATACATTGAGTGGCACACCTTTATTTTCTTATACATCAAAAGCATTTACAGCTCCATTAATTGTAGCAAGTACTGTTGATATAAGTCATCAAGCATTCTTAAATGATGGTTGGGATCATTTGAAAACAGGTTATTACGATTATTATGATGCAACCATCAATCTTTTATGTATGCTTTATATTTCTGGAAATTGGTGGAAACCAGAGATTAATCCAGATACTACAACGAACTTATATCCTACAATAAGTTTTACTTCCCCAACTAATAACACTACTTTTCAAGAAGGTCAATCCATTACCTTAACAGCTACAGCAAATGATAGCGATGGACAAATAGTAAAAGTAGAATTTTATAGCAACAATCAGAAGATTGGAGAAACTCAAACGTCGCCTTATACTTTTAGTTTTGATAATGCTAGTATAGGAAGTTATCAATTTACTGCCAAAGCAACAGATAATGAAGGAGCAAGCACTACTTCTGATATTGTTACAATAGTAGTTGAAGGTGATATAGATATTCCAAATGTAGCACCTACAATAAGTTTTACTTCGCCAACTAATAACACTGTTTTTCAAGAAGGTCAATCTATTAATCTAACAGCTACAGCAAATGATAGCGATGGACAAATAGTAAAAGTAGAATTTTATAGCAACAATCAGAAAATTGGAGAAACTCAAACCTCACCTTATGCTTTTAGTTTTGATAATGTTAGTGTCGGAAATTATCAATTTACTGCCAAAGCAACAGATAACGAAGAGGCAAGCACTACTTCTGAGATTATCACAGTAGTGGTAGAAGATAATACTGGAGGTGGAAATACAAACTGCTCTTTTGGAACTCCTACCTCAACAAGTTTACCTAATCTAAACAAATCCTATACAAATCTTCATGTCATAGGTAATGGACCTGACTTGAGTAATATTATAAATTTTAGTATTAATTGGCAAAATGAAAGTTCACATTTTGGTTTGTATCAATTATCTATGAGTACAAACAATGGACAACCTAATTGGTGGGTAAATCTACTTCAAGGAACGACACACTCGTTAAATCTTTCGCAACCTACTCTTACACTAAGCAATACAGGTATTAGTGGCTTTGATGGAACATATTATGCTGCAATAGATGGAAATAATTTTGTGTTAGTTTCTACAAGCTCTAATTTTACTATCTATTTTAGTAATTCTTCTGTTGCCCCTTCGTGTAATGAAGAAAGTACATTAATCAAAAAATCTGCATTCATTTTATATCCAAATCCTACAACAGATGAAATACGCATAGCAGGAAAAGAAGAAAGTGTAGAAGTAAAAATATATGATGTCAACGGAGCATTGCATATTTCTCAAACCTTAAATTTAGCAGCAGGAAAAAATCTAATCAGCCTCAGACAACTGAATAACGGAATATATTATATAAAAATAGTTGGAAAGGATGCTACTGAACATCTACAAATTTTTAAAGAATAAATTTTAGTTTCTTTTTAATATTGGTTCTATTTCTAGTCTGACCTAAATCAAGTTCAATCTATTTAGGTCAGACTTTTTATTGTAAGAATGTCTGTTAGATTTGCAATATCAGAATTGACTAATTTATTTCGATATTGACTTTAATTACCTACTTTTAAAGACTCTAAAGAATAAAGGTTATCACAGTTATTTTTGTATAACAGCCTTCCAGACTGTTGAATTTCATAAAATACTATTTTTGATGTTCAGACTGGAAGTCTGAATTACCTTAATACAAACTGTGATAAGGTTTAATATAATCTATCATACTAACAAACAAAATATGGAAAATACACCTACTCCCAACAACGAGCAATCTCCCAACAAATCAAATGACCCTTTGCACGGAGTAAAATTAGCTGATATAGTAGAAACCTTAGTAGAAAAACAAGGCTGGGAAAAAATGGCTAAAGAAGTAAATATTAACTGTTTCAAAAATGACCCTTCTATTAAATCTAGTCTGACATTTTTGCGAAAAACACCTTGGGCTAGAGAGCAGGTAGAAAAATTATATTTGAGAGTCATTAAAAAGTAGAATCTTTGCCCTTGTCGGTGTCTCATCGACGACACAGAGTTCAACATAAAAAAACTCCATTCTCTTCAAAAGAAGAAAATAGAGTTTTCTAAACTAAACGAGTTTTCAATAAATTTATACCAATTTATCGATACGGTTTTGAAGTTCTTTTTTTGTAGTTGTTCCAACAATTTTCTCTACAATCTCGCCATCTTTAAAGATAAGAATTGTAGGAATATTACGAACACCATATTTTACAGTAAGTTCTGAGTTAGAATCTACGTCTACCTTTGCGATTTTTGCTTTTCCAGCATACTCATCAGAAAGCTCATGAACAATAGGAGTCATCATTTGACAAGGTCCACACCATTCTGCCCAAAAATCAACCAAAACAGGTTGGCTTGAAGAGATAAGTTCTGTAAAAGTTGCTTGTGTTGCTTCAATAGCTGCCATAATAAAAAATATTTTTATTTAGTAAAAAATGAATTAAAATTTTATAAAAATGAAAATGATTTTAGTCTTTCCCAAATATATTGTTTTGTATTCTCAAGGTTGTACAAAAATAATGCTTTCTGCTGTTTCTTATTTCAGAAAAGTAATTGTACTGTCATTTAGTCAGTAGTTACAATTAGATTGAGAAGTAATAGTTTTTAGCAAAAAGCCAATATCATAACATAAAAATAGCTTTTCTGTTCAAAAATATAAAAAGGTTAAGACTTTGTAAATGCTAAAACAAGAATCAAAATTTTGAGTATTTTTGTAAAATGACAAGTAAAACAGATTTTTTAGTCTGTTTTTTAAAAAAACTTTAAATGAAAATTTACACAGATTAGCAAGTCTGTGATACAAAAAAACAGCTATGAAAAATACAACCACGACAATCACACCAGAGCAAATAAACGAACTTATCAAAAATAGAAGAACTATTTTTCCTCATGAATGCACAGGCGAAAAAATTGATGATAAAATAATTTGGCAACTTTTAGAAAATGCTACTTGGTCGCCTAATCATGGAAAACTAGAGCCTTGGCAATTTTTTGTTTTTGCTGACGAAACAAGAGAAAAACTAGGCGATTTTTTGATAAAATTATATAAAAAACTAACTCCAAAAGAAGACTATAATGAATTAAAAGCAACTAAACTACGCAACCGAATGAGTGAATCTTCTCATATTATTGTAGTGGTTGCAAAGACAAATCAAAACCCACGAATTCCAGAAATTGAAGATATAGAAGCTGTTGCCTGTGGAATTCAGAACTTACAACTTTCTGCTACTGTTTATGGCTTGGCAAGTTATTGGGGAACTGGTGCGCTCGTTTATGCAGAAGAAACTCATTCACAATTAGGATTGTCTGACAATGAAAAAGTAGTTGGTTTTCTTTATTTGGGTGTTCCAAAAGATGATTTAGTAAAAGAAGCAACACGAAAACCAATACAAGAAAAAGTAGTTTGGATAAAATAAAATAGTGATAAATGGTGAAATATTTATTCAGCGAAGCTAATTGTGAATGAATGCAATAAATAAGGAATATAAAATGAATAAATTTACACTTTGAAAAATTCACGCATTAATAAACAGGGTTTTAACCCTGTTTTTATAGATAGCTAAAAATGTAAATTTATTTTTGTAGTCTTCCTAAGAAGTCAGAGTTTCTATTCATAATTTATAATTCACCATTTATAATTCACAATTATTCCTCGTATTTTTGTTTTCTGATAAAATAAACCACAAACCCAGTTTAATTTTGAATAATAACGACACTATTCTCACTATTTCAGATGTTCGAAAAGAATATCATAATCATACAGCTCTTGCAGGTGTTAGTCTCTCAATTCCGAAAGGAAGTATTTATGGGCTTTTAGGGCCTAACGGAGCAGGAAAAACTTCGCTTATTCGTATCATTACTCAAATTACGGGTGCAGATAGTGGTAAAATATTTTTTGAAGGAGAAGAACTTTCGCCAAAGCATATTTCTAAAATTGGTTATTTGCCTGAAGAACGTGGACTGTATCCAAAAATGAAAGTAGGCGAACAACTTATTTATTTAGGTAGGTTAAAAGGAATTCCGAGAAATGAAATTCAGAAAAAATTAAAATATTGGCTTGCTACTTTCCAAATGAAAGAATGGTGGGACAAAGAGGTAGGAGGACTTTCGAAGGGAATGCAGCAAAAAGTGCAATTTGTAGCAACCGTTCTGCATGACCCAAAACTATTGATTTTAGATGAGCCTTTTTCTGGTTTTGACCCAGTTAATGCGAATCTTTTAAAAGATGAAATTCTTAAACTTCAACAAAAAGGTACAACTGTTATTTTTTCGACACATAGAATGGAATCAGTTGAGGAACTTTGTGACACGATAGCCCTAATTAATAAATCTCATAAAATATTTGAAGGCAAAAAGGCAGATATAAAAATGAGCCATCGAACACATATTTTTGAAGTTCAGACTGATAAACCTATCACAGAAAGTGGTAAGTATTTTGAAATCTTGGAAAAAAGTAAGCAAACAGATTTTCAAACCTATATTACGTCTGTAAAAATAAATGAAAATGCTCCCAAAAATGCACTAGTACAAGAACTTACTACAAATAAAATTAGGGATAATTACGAAATAATTTCTATGCAAGAAAAACTACCTTCCATTAATGATATTTTTATAAAAATGGTTGAAGAGAAATAAAGCTTGTTTTATCTCGTCACTGGAGACACCAACAATGGTAAGGCTACAAATTTCGTTGCATCAAATAAGGAAAGACGGGTATAATTAAAAGACAGGTCTTTTCTATATCAGAAAAATAAAATAGGATAATAAAAAATGCAAAAAGATACTTATAAACATCAAGGATTAAGAAGACAGCTTGTTGACGAAATTATTCAAATGGGAATAAAAGATGATGCTGTTTTGAATGCTATCTTGACTGTTCCTAGGCATTTTTTTATGGATAGTGCTTTTTTAGAACATGCTTATCAAAATAAGGCTTTTTCTATTGGAGAAGGACAAACTATTTCTCAACCTTATACTGTTGCTTATCAAAGTGAACTTCTAGGCATACAGGAATTTGAATCGAATAAAACACTGAAAATTCTTGAAATAGGAACAGGTTCTGCTTATCAAACAGCTATTTTGGTACAGCTTTGTAAGAATAAAAAAGCGCAAATAACAAGTATAGAATTTCATGAAAATCTATATCAAAAAGCAAAGCATACTTTAGAGAATTTACATCATTATTCAGAAGTGTTTGATTTTCAAAGTGTGGGTTTAGTTTGTGGAGATGGTTCACAAGGATATTCTAAAAATGCGCCTTATGATAAGATTTTGGTAACAGCAGCCACACCAAATTCTCCTCAAGCCTTTAAAGAATGGTTTAATCAGTTGACTATAGGAGGACAAATAGTTGTTCCTGTTGGAAACCGTAAAAGCCAAATTATGTGTCGTTATACCAAAAAAGACGAAAAAACTATAGAACAAGAAAACTTTGGAGGTTTTCGTTTTGTGCCTCTTTTGGGAGAAAAAGGCTTTTAAAAGTACAATAAATTGGTTTTAATTTTTTGTACCACAGCACTATTTTTCTCTAGCCTTAAACAAGTTTGTAGTTCTTTTTCTAGTCCTTAACTCTAAACTAATTCTAACTATGATAGAAATTGCGATAAAAGCAGCCGTAAAAGCAGGCGAGCGCATAAAAGAAATTTATGATAAATTTGATAATGAAAATGATACAGATTATACAACAGATAATATTGTAAGTTATAAATCTGATAAGTCGCCTCTGACACTTGCTGATAAGGAAGCAAACAAAATTATTGAAAAATATTTAGAACCTTTGGGTTTGCCTATTTTGTCTGAAGAAGGAAAAATCACACCTTATTCAGAACGCAAAAGCTGGAGCAAGTTTTGGCTTGTCGATCCACTTGATGGAACTAGAGAGTTTGTAAAAAGAAATGGAAACTTTACAGTAAATATTGCTTTAATAGAAAACAATGTTCCAATTGTAGGAATTATTTATGTTCCAGTTTCAGGTATTTTGTATGTGGGGGAACTTGGAAAAGAAGCATACAAACAAGAGCTAAATCAAGAAAATACACTAGAAATAGCTAAAAAAATAGCTATTAAGGTGAGCAAACGTAAAAATGAAGAAGGAATAATTGCTTTTAAAAGTCGTTCGCATTCTGGAGCAAAAGACAATAATTATTTGAATAGATTTAATGTCAAAGAAATTCGTAAGAAAGGAAGTTCAGTCAAATTTTGTCTAGTTGCCGAAGGAATTGCCGATTTATATTATAGAAACGGAACAACTATGGAGTGGGATACAGCAGCAGGAGAAGCAATTTTGAAAGCAGCAGGAGGACTCATTCTAAATGCAGAGACAGATACAGATTTAGAATATAATAAGGAAAATTTAGAGAATCCACCTTTTTGTGCCATGAATACAGCTATTTTTGAGACATTTAAAGAGTTGTAAAACAAGGCTTTAGCATGATTTTTACTTTTGTTGAAAAATGTTAAGGTTTTTTTAATAAAAACTTAAACATTTTTCTCTTTTTTAAGATAATATACTATACATCGTTCGTTATTCTTGTAGGTACAATTAAATTTACATAATTCAATAAAATAAGTGTAGGGGGAAAATTATTTTTTTACGTCTTTAATTTAAAGAAGCGACATACTAAAAATTAATTAATTTTTTGTTAAAATTTGTAAGTTTTTTATGAAAAAGGCTACCTATTTTATGAAAAAATGGTTGTAACTTTGTAAAAAAAAGAAAAAAGATATTTATATGGTTTTGTTAATTTTAAATATTCCTGTTTTCTTAAAATTTTTTTTGAATTATTTTTCAATAAGATGCAACGTTTGTTAAAAAATAGTGTCTATATAAGTGGAAGCCTTTAGTAAAGTTAATTTTTAGTTAAACTTTTACATTCTAGCAGTAGAAATAAGGTCGTTATATCACACAAAACTATAAATTAGGATTTTTTATTTAATACATTTACAATCATGAAATTAAAACTATTTATTCTCTTCCTGCTTGTTTTTGGAGCAATTGGACAAACTATATTTCTCAATATAGATGCCAAAAGTAATTTCTTGTGGGAAAGCTCAGAAAAATCAAAAAACAGTTATACGCAGATATCAGATAATGAGATAGATGAATCTTCAATTCAACCCTCAGAAGTAGTAGTAACCATTCGTCATCATGATTCTGAAATTATAAATCAGAATGTAAACATGGAATTGCAAAATAATAATGCAAATTTTAATGAAGAAGGTGTAGAAACTACTAGCTCTACAAAACCAACTACTAAGAAAACTTGTGATCAAGAAAATAAGAAAGAGCGTTTGATTTGTCAGAAAGCAAAAGATGCTGCTAAAAACAAACAAAATCGTGTTTCTGGAAGTAACCACACAAAGAGTAGTACAATTCAAAATCCTTAGTAAAGATTCTATCTTTTTATGAGTTTTGATTTTATAAGTTTCTGTTATTAATATAACTACAAAGAATATGACATCTATTTATACCTGATGACCGAACATTATTAGAATGTTCGGTTTTTTTTTGTCTTATTTTTCTTAGAGAAATTTCTGATACTATTCAAAACAATGTACAAAATTTGTAGTTTTATTAACTATGAAATCTACTCCACGCTTACTTATTCAAGACAAATATTTTGTACCCTATTTGTCAGAGCAGCAAATGCATCAACGTGTACAGGAATTAGGAAAACAAATTGCAACTGATTATGCAGACAAAAAACCTCTTTTGTTATGTATTTTGAATGGTTCGTTTGTTTTTGCAGCCGATTTAGTTCGTTCGATGGATACGGTTTGCCAAGTATCTTTTTTAAAATATTCTTCTTATGTAAAAGATAAATCGTCTAATAATGCTAAAGACTTACTAGGAATTCAGGGACTAAATGAAGAATTGAAAGATCGTCATTTGATTGTGGTGGAAGATATTGTTGATACAGGTACTACCATGGACAAACTTTTGAAAGAACTTTCTTCTCACAAGCCTGCTAGTATAGAAATTGCTACTTGTCTTTTCAAACCTAGCGCACTCAAATTTGATATTTCTCCTAAATATGTGGCTTTCTCTATTCCTAATCACTTTGTGGTTGGTTATGGTTTAGACTATGATAATTATGGACGGCATTTAGCAGGAATTTATATTATTGACCAAGAGCATTGAGAAGTAAAGAATAACTGATTTTATTTTATCAATTAAAGTAGAATCAAAAGGAACTTTGTTTGTTCTTTCCCCCTTTATTTTTTAGTGAATAGTACAATCAAAATTAATTTGAAACATAAAAATTAGTCTTTTAAAGATTCATATTTAAAAATTGTGTACAAATTTTATTTTCTGTAGTATTCTTTTATCCACACTAAAATACAAGTTGCCATGACACATACGATGAGATACAAAGACCTTAAAAGATTGGTTGCAGAAGGAGAAGGCTTGCATATAGAGTTTAAGCGAAAAGTATATTACCCTCAAAAAATATTGCGTGAAGTAGTCGCTTTTGTAAATACTGATGGAGGAAAGTTATGTATTGGTGTTTCAGATGATGGACTTATTCCTGGGCTAAAATATCCTGATGAAGCTATTTATATGATGGAAAAAGCAATGGAAGATTTTTGTAAGCCTGCTGTCACTTATACAATTTATAGAGTTCCAGTTCCTTATACAAATGGTTGCGAAGTAGTTGTTTTTGATTTTGAGCCACATCCAAACCGACCTATTTATTTATTGTATAAAAAAAATACCCGAGTAGGAAAGGCATATGTACGGATTGCAGATAAAAGCGCACAAGCAAGTAAAGAAATGCGTAAAATTATGAAAGCCCGAGCAAATGAAAAAGATGTTTTGTTACAATATGGACAACATGAAAGAACTCTTTTGCAATATTTAGGTTCTCATAAGCGCATTAATTTAGAAGAATATGCTAACTTAGTCAATATTTCACAAGAAGAAGCCTCAACAATTTTGGTAAATATGACCCTTGCAAATATCATAGAAGTAAAGCCACAAGAAGGTGGATATGACTTTTTTGTACATGGAAGAGTTGGATTTAAAGCCTAATAAAATAAAGTATATTCAACTTTAAATTAAAAACTCCTTTATTTTTTAAAAAATAAAGGAGTTTTTGCGTGAAGAGTGTCTCGTCCTAACATAGTGTTACACAACCAATTTTATTATGGAACGTACCTATGTAAAACGTACACAGAAAGACTATACCATGCAGTTCAAACTTCAAGTAGTTAAGGAAATAGAACAAGGTCTTTTTACAATAACTCAAGCACAACGGAATTATGGTATTCAATGTCGTCATACTGTTGTGAACTGGTTAAAAAAATACGGTAATTTTGATCATTCTTATAAAGTAATTCGTCCTATGAAAACAGCAGAACAACGTTTAATGGAACAAGAGCAGGAAATTCGTCTTCTTAAAAAACAAAATGCCACTCTACAAGAAGAATTATCTACCTTAGATAAGAAAGCCATTTTGTTTGACATGATGATTGACTTAGCCGAAAAAGAATATAAAATTTCTATACGAAAAAACTCCAACCCCAAGTAGTTAGTTCATTTAGTGAACAGCCTGCAACCAGTATTGAAAAGACCTGTAAATTGCTTGGGATATCTAGACGGGTATATTATTATTCTTTATTTCGGACAGATAAATACAAAGAATTAGCTCAAAAAGTAGTTGATTTAGTCAAAGAAGTTAGACATCGAATGCCACGAGTGGGTACTCGTAAACTTTACCACATTTTAAAAATTCCTTTAAAGGCTTTAAAAGTGGGACGAGATAAACTATTTCGTATTTTGGAAGCTAATCATCTTCTTATTTTACCTAAACGGAGGTATCATGTTACTACAGACTCCTTTCATCGTTTCAAAAAGCATAAAAATTTAATTGCAAACTTGAAGGTAGATGGAGCAGAACAAGTTTGGGTAAGTGATATTACCTATATTGGAACACGAGAAAATCCGATGTATTTGGCATTGGTTACTGATGCGTATTCAAAGAAAATAGTTGGTTTTGATGTTTCTAATAGCTTAGAGACTGTTGGTTGTTCAAATGCTTTAAAAATGGCATTGAAAAACAGAAATTATCCGTTACGAGAATTGATTCATCATTCAGATAGAGGTGTCCAATATTGTAGTGATGAATATCAGACGATTTTAACTAAAAATCGTATTCGTTGTAGTATGACAGAATGTTATGACCCTTACGAAAATGCAGTAGCAGAACGTGTCAATGGTATTCTCAAACAAGAGTTTTTACTAGAAACTCAACAATCGTATTTGACTTGGATGAAACAATTAGTACAACAAAGTGTACAAATATATAATCAAGAAAGACCTCATTTTTCTTTATATATGCAAACACCAGAGCAAACACATCAAAAGGAAAATATTGAAATAAGAACCTATAAAAAAGAAAAATCAGACAATCTTAAGACTGCCTGATATATATTTAATCTATCTAAAAAACTGTAACACTATTTCAGGACTAGACAGAGTTATAAAATAGTTTTTCTATTCTTCTATTATAAACTTACGGAAAGCAAGCCCATCTTTTGTTTGAATTTGTAGATGATACATTCCACCTACAAGATTAGTTGTCTTGACTTTATAACGAGACGAAGAAATTTGTTCTGTTTTGAGTACTACTTTTCTACCAATTGCGTCAATTAAGATAAAAGTAGGTTCACCATTTGGAGAAGCTGTTCCAAAATCTATAAAGAAATTACCATTATTTGGATTAGGAAAGATCTCTAAATTTCGTAACTCTTTTGGCTCTTCTATGGCTGTAATTGTTTTTGTGAAAATAATTATTTCAGAAATTGAACTACAACCTGTCTCTGTCGAAACAAGCAAACTATATTCTGCTGTTTCTATTGGCTTGTAGGTGCTTTCAAAGGCATTTTCGATTGGAACTCCATCTTTCAACCATTGATAAGTAACTGTTTCTAGGCTATTCAATGTACTTGTCAGTATTTCTTCATTGACTAAATCAATACTAATTTCAGGTTGAGGAAGAACAGTAATTTCTACAGAATTTGAAAGTGCTGTACAACCGTTTGCTGTCAAAACTTCTGCTGTATATGTTCCTGCATTTGTAACAGTATATGAGTTTTCATTTGCAAAAGCTAAGATGACACCCTCTTTTCTCCAAGTAATTTTTTGAGCATCTGTGAATTGAGTAGCAATTTCTAACTTTAGTCCAAAAGGTTGAGATTCACAAAACACAGTTTGAATAGGTTGTTTAATTTCAAAATTTAGTCCTGCTTGACATTCTACATTTAGAGTAATAGAACGACGTTGTAAAGTCAAATCTGGTAAACTAGAATTGGTAACTTGTGCAGTATAAATTCCTACATCATTATTACTAATTCTATTTAGAGTTATATTTTGAGTGGCTGCAATAGAATTTCCATTCTTAAACCATTGATAATTATTTCCACTTCCTTGTGTTTCTACTACAAAAGAAAGAGATGAATTAAGAATAGCCAAAATATTTTCTTCTTGATTAATGAGAGCTTGTGGTGCATATTCAAATGTAGAATAGTTTTGATTTGAGAAAGGCAATAAATCGTCAAACTCTAATTCATTTTCAGAAACTCTCAATTCAGATAGATTACTAAGTTGTAAAAAGCCACTTGGTAAAGAAGACAGGTGATTTGTATTTATTTCAAATGTCACTAAACTAACTAGATTTTGTACATCTGTTGGAATAGTTCTAATGTAGTTTCGATTAGCATAAAATGCAATTAGTTTTGTGAGATTTGTAATTGAACTTGGTAATTCTTTGAGTTGATTATCACTAACATTCAAAACATTTAATTCTCTTAGATTTTTTATTGTTTGAGGAACTTCTACAAACTGATTATCATTGAGATAAAGTGTTCTCAAATTACTCATATTTCCAATTTCTTCTGGAATACTAGTTAAGTTATTTCTAGACAACCAAAGAGCTTGTAGATTGATAAGATTACCAAACGAAACTGGAACACTTCCTTCAAAGTTATTTTTATCTAAGTCTAGATAAGTTAGTGTAGTAATATTTCCAATAGAGGCAGGAATTTGTCCTTCCAATTTATTATCAAAGAAACTTAAATAACGCAGTTCAGAGAATAACTCTGCATCAAATACATTTGGTAATGTGCCTATCAAGTTACGGGAAGACAAATCTAACTCTGTTATTTTGCTTCCAGAAAGAGTAACTCCTGACCAAGTAGAAACAGGTTGGGTCAAATCCCAAGTTTGTGTCCAAGAAGTTTCTCCTCCTGTATCTAAGAAAAGCTGTACTAAAGCAAGTGAATCTGTAGGCTCTACAAATCCCTCTATTTGTAAGTTAATTGGATTTCTTTCTAATATAAGTTGAGTAGCTACTGTATTGCTTACTTTACACGTATAAATACCTGCATCTGATGGAAGGGCACTTGGGATTGTATATTCCCAATTTGTAGCTCCAGCAATAGGATTTTCATCTTTATACCATTGATAAGTATTGAAGTTTCCTTGAGTTTGTGAATTGAATGTAATAGACTCAGTCTGTCCAACAATTTCAGTACGAGGGGCATAAATTTTAGCTTGTGGTGAATAGGTAAAGTTTGGAATAGCTCCAACAAAATCTTCTGCTGATTCGAAACTAAGTCTATTTCCTTTGATATTTAATGAGAAATCAGTGTTTGTTCTTCTGGCTAAATTAAGAACAGAATACGGAAGAGTTCCTGTTAGATTATTACTAAATAAATTGATAGAAGCAACTTCTCCACAACTAACCCTTATACCATTCCAAGTAGAAACAGGTGTATTCAAATCCCAAGGATTATTCCAAGATGCTCCTCCCATTTCATTATACATCTGAACCAAAATAAGTGAATCACTAGGAGTAACATAATATTGTTCTTCAATGGTAACGACTTGCTCATCAGTAGCTGTATTTCCTGCTGAATCTATGGCAGTCCAAGTGACGATGGTTTCTCCAAGAGGAAATTCTGCTGGTGCATTATTGAAAACTCTAAATAAGCAGTTATCAGAAGCTAGTGGAGTACCTATATCTAAACTGTCTCTAGTAGATGTACATCCATAGAGATTGGTTAGTTTTGTAACATCTTGAGGAGCTTGAATAAAAGGGTTTTTATTGTCAATAATAGTAATTGTGAATTGATTAGGGGCAGAAGTATTGCCATTTCTATCTGTGGCTGTCCAAGTTACATCTGTAATTCCTTGATTAAAGCGAATACCTTCTAAAGAAGACACATCTCCTAGGGTTACTCCACTTAATAAGTAACGATATGAGGCAACACCACAATTATCTGCAGCTGTTCCATCAGGAATACGATTAGAAGTTGTTGTTGTTCTATTTGTATAATAACAATTGTTTAGGTCTGTATTTCTTGTGAAATCACGCATTGCTGTCAGTATAGGTGGTTGAGCATTATCTATAACTGTAACTGTAAACTGCTCACTTGGTGAGGAGAAGTTTCCATTTATATCTTTTGCTCTCCAAGTAACAGTGGTTATTCCTTCATTAAATATTAAATCTTCTAAAGTAAAAACTGGAATAGTAGTTACTGTTGCCCCTGTCAAGTTATATTCGTAACCGTTTGTATCAATACCACAATTATCACTTGCTATTCCATCAGAAATATAAGAAGGATTCTGATTATTCTCATTATAAAAAGTACAACCTTGGTTTGGAGATACAGTTATGCTAGATATAGATGTTGTGATTGGTAATTCATTATCTGTAACAGTAATAGTTTGGGTTGCTATTGCTGTATTTCCATTTCCATCGTCTGCTGTCCAAGTTACTACTGTTGAGCCAATAGTAAATTCACTAGGAGCATCATTTGAAAATGTAACTGTACCACAGTTATCAGTTCCTGTTGGAGTTCCTAAACTTACACTTGAAGCTGTACAAAGTGTTGCGTCTGTGTTTACAGTTACGTTTGATGGTGCTGTAATTGTAGGGTCTGTCACATCATCAATAATTACATTTTGAGTTTGAGTAGATGTATTTCCGTTTCCATCATCATATGTCCAAGTCACTACTACATTTGTACCTTCTCCAGAAATAGGAAGAGCAGCGTCATTTGTTACTGTTACTGTTGTTGCACAATTATCAGTTGCTGTTGGAGCTACTAGACTTGTTACTTGACATTCTGCTGTTACATCTGGAAGTGAAGTCAAATCTGGAACTGGAGCCGTCACATCATCAATGATAACATTTTGAGTTTGAGTGGATGTATTTCCGTTTCCATCATCATATGTCCAAGTCACTACTACATTTGTACCTTCTCCAGAAATAGGAAGAGCAGCGTCATTTGTTACTGTTACTGTTGTTGCACAATTATCAGTTGCTGTTGGAGCTACTAGACTTGTTACTTGACACTCTGCTGTTACATCTGAAAGTGAAGTCAAATCTGGAACTGGAGCAGTTACATCATTAATAATTACATTTTGGTCTGCTGTGATGATGTTTCCATTTCCATCATCAAATGTCCAAGTTACTAGGGTTATGCCTTGTGTTGTAATAGGAAAAGTAGTTGTTGTTGTTCCTATAATTGTTCCTGCACAATTATCAGTTGTAGTTGGAGCTGTAGGAGTTGCACTACATTCTGCTGTAATATCTGTTAGAGTTGGAGTAACTGGGTCAGTAGTATCTGCTGTTCCTGTTCCTTCTATATCAAATGTATAAGTAGCTTCATCACTATCGTTATTGGATATGTTTATAATTGCCGTACGAGTACCTACAGCAGTCGGAGCAAATTGAATTGAAAATTGATGAAAACTACCAGGTGTTATAGTAATAGATGTTGTTGAGGGGCTGATAGAATAATCTGTTGGATTAGCTCCAGTAAAGATAATATTACTTACCTCTAAATCTATTGTACCTGTGTTATAAATTCTGAAATGTTTTTGCACATTTCCAGAACAAATAGGCATTCCTCCATAAATCGTATAACCACTTGCAGAAGAGCCAGACAGTATTTCGTTTGCAGGTGCATATAGCTCATGTCTAACTTCTATTTCTGGCGCACTTACTACTGGTTCAGCATTAGAAAAAGATGATGTATTTCCTGCATTTGTTCCATCAGTAGCTGTCGCTGTCGCAGTTATAAAGTTGTTTGTTGTAAATGTTCCTGAAGAAAAAGTCCAAGTAGTTCCAGCAACAGTAGCATTTCCTAAATAAGTTCTTCCTTGTGTTTCAGAAGGATTGTTATCAAAGACTTCTATTATATCGGTAGAAAGTTCGCACGTTCCTGAAATAAGAGATGGAGTAGCTGTATCTACTACTGGAGCTTGTTTGTCAGCATTACTTCCTGTAGCAATATTAATTCCTCCACTTCCATTAAGGTATATACTATTATAGGATATAGTAGCTTGAGTAGCTCCTCCAGTCACATTAATTCCCAAGCTAGTATTATTAGCAATGATATTTTGCCCTGCTATTGTTCCATTACCAATATTATTATTTATTCCTGTTGTGTTGATAAAAATACCATTACCTCCATTTGCAAGAGGAGTAGTTCCATCTGCACCTACCCCAATATAATTACCTAAGATAGTATTATTAGAAGATGTACCATCTATTCGAACTCCATTAGTAGACGATCCACTAATTATATTTCTACTTGCTGGACTTGTTCCACCAATAGTATTATTAGAACTATTCTGCATGACTAAAGCTCCACTAGTAGGTGTAGCTGGGTAAGAAGCAATACCTGCTGCATCAACACCAATATGATTTCCTTCTATAAAGTGTCCTGCTGTTCCAGAAAGCCAAAGAGCAGCCAAGCCAGAACCCTCACTTTGTTGAATAGATAAGCCTTTTACACTAATAGAAGACGAACCTGAAAGAGTTAGCGTACTAGAAGCTATTGGTAAAGGTGGTGCTGCTAATTGTATTTTTATATCAGCAGGAGCAAGGTTTGTAGCAGCTTTTGAGTCAAAAGCAGAATACCCATCAATAAGAGCTTCATCAGATATGGCATTAGTAATGCCTGCTAGTGATTGTATTGTCCATACTCCAGTACTTGAATTATAATTAGCATCAGAAGTAGGGATACTAAAATCGATATAGTTTTTCCCTGCTAGTTGATTTGCTCCATCAATAGAAACACCATCACCATCAATAACTTCTCTAAAACTCTCTGCACCACTATCATTTGTATTTTTTACTCGTAATGCCCAAAGAGGGTCATTTATATCTCCTAGAGCATCTGAACCCAACTGTCCATCAGCAGCAGAAAATAATGAGCCTGAATTAAATGCTATTTGATTTTCTCCATTTTCAAAATTCCAATATCCTAATGCTCCATTTGGTGTATTACTGCCCATATCGGCTTGAATTTGTACTGCGTTACGAACAGAATTAAAAATTCTTACTTCGTCTATTTGACCTCTAGTGGATATAAATGAGGCAGAGTTATCAAAATATGTCCTACCTATAAGTAAAGAAGAGGAAGAAGAAGAAAACCCAGTAATTGATACATTTGCTTTTTCTACCCCATTTACGTATATCTTTGCGTTACTTCCATCGTAAGTAGCAGCAATATGATACCACTTATTATTTTCTAAGAGTTCAGCAGGTATATTTGAAGTTTGAATATCTCCTCCTGCTATTCCTTGTAAAGTAAACTTTACTCGTCCACCATTAACTGCCAGACTTGCACCATTATTGGCATTACTAGGACGATTAGATACAATTCCATTTTCTGCTGAATTTATTTTTATCCAAGATTCTATTGTAAAATTACTAAAGTTAAATGTACTGTTTAGTCCAGTTCCTACATCCACATAATCATCTATCCCATCAAAATACATGCCTCGGTTACCGATGGGTTGTGAAGGTAAACAGGTAGGAGAAGCTAGAGCATCTCCATTAATAGTCCAGTTGTTAGGAGCAGAAGTTAGTTCAGATCTTGCTGTAATAGCATTGGTAGAGCAATAAGTTCTTCCATTGACTCCTAATGTAATGCCTGTAGGTATTGTTTCAGGACCTACTATAGTTGCCCATCCTATGAGAGTATTTTCATAATTAGTTTGAGACATGATTGTGCCATTGAGCATACCCTCCATACTATTAGGGATAGTAATACTACTAATATCCCAAGCACTCAAATCTTGATCAAATACAGAAGCTAGATTAAACATGTTTTCCATAGTGGTAACATTGCTTGTACTCCACCCTCCAATATTTTGATTGAAACTATTTGCTCTAAAAAACATAGCATCCATATTTAATACTGATGATGTATTCCAAGGAAGAGGGGTACTATTTGTATTACTTAAAGCTCCATTATTAAATAATTCAGCACGCCTAAACATAGAGTTCATGTCTAGCACATTTTGTGTATTCCAACTACCTATATCTTGATTAAACAAAACAGCTTGATCAAACATATGTGCCATGTTTTGCACATTCTGTGTATTCCAAACACCTATATCTTGATTGAAAGTTGATGCATTATAAAACATATAGTTCATGTCTGTTACAGAAGATGTATTCCAAGTCAAGGGGTTGTTGCTTCCATTAGTTGCCTCTCCATTATTAAAAGATGTTGCATTATTAAACATCGAACCCATAAATACAACTGAGGAAGTATTCCAGCTTCTAATATCTTGGTTAAAAGCACTTGCTCCTGCAAACATATTAGCCATGTTACTTACATTACTCACATTCCAAGAACTTACATTTTGATTGAAAGCTGTAGCATTTTGGAACATAAACTGCATATTAGCAACATTACTTGTGTTCCATACTAAACTTGCACTTACTCCACTAGATAATCCATTATTGAAAACAGTAGCTCCATTAAACATTCTGTTCATATTATTTACATTGGTAGTTACCCATGAAGACAAATTTTGGTTAAAATTCTGAGATCCTTGAAACATACCTTCCATGTTCGTTACACTACCTACATTCCAACTTCCGATGTTTTGATTAAACAGTGTTGCTCCTGAAAACATAAATCGCATATCTGTAACATTATCAGTTACCCAAGTACTTATACTCGAATTTCCTACCAAAGCTGGACATTCTGCGAACATAAGTCCTAGATTCATAATTGGTACTGATGATAAATCTGGAGCATCAGTAGCATTATAAGTTAGATTAGAGCAGCCATAAAAAGCATTATTCATATTTGTCCATGCATTGTCTCCCCATTGTTCTATGGTTAGAATTTTTCGTCTGTCTCCACCATTATTAAAAACTATTCTATCATACGTACCTGATATTTCTACTCTATATATACCTATTGTACCAAAATCAATAATTTGAGAGCCACTAAAAGGACCTAACTGTCCTCCAGAGTTGTTGGCTGCGTTACCATCTTCTTCCCAATAGACAAAATAAGAACCACCAACAATAGGAAGTCGTACTTGCTGACTATTAGTTCCTGCTCCAGAAGGATTGTCACTTTTCCATTTTGTAATAAAAGCATTTGAAGGTGGCGTGAAAATAGTAAACTCTCCTGCACCTCCAGTATAATTATTTATTCTGTAATTGGGAGAAGTAAAACTAGTAGGAGTTATTGGAGACCAGTTACCTGCACTTTCTATATGAACCAAGGAACTGTTTGTAAGCCCTGCACCTTGTGGTGCTTGAAACTCTATATCAGTAGTGAGACTAGCACCTATGTGCCAAGAACCCATGTTATTAGGAGATGATATAGTAGATGGGTTAATAAAACTAACACCTGTACCTGTATTAACATTCGAAAGAAAAACAGTTTGTTTATTTGAAGCATCTCCTACTGGAAAAGTAGCAGAACCTGAATTACGTAAAAACTTTCTGCTAGTAGTTGTCGCTTGTATCCAAGAGTTTGGTGTATGAGTAAGGTTAGCATCTGTGCCATTATATCTAAAATTATCAGAAGTGAGAATGACTTTTCCATCATCTAAATCTAATGAATTATTAACTTGAACAAAATCATCAAATGTAACATGTGCAGGATTACTTATCTCTAAACCATAGAATGTAGTCGTTATTCCTCTGATGGTTTGTGGAGTTGTTCCATCAAAGATGACTACAGTAGCGTTAGTAGTTGTATTAAAACTATTTCCTGTATTGTTATCTAAATCTCCTAATATCGTTGTTGTTCC
The DNA here is from genome assembly GCF_037126295.1 of Bernardetia sp. Wsw4-3y2. Classification (NCBI taxonomy): domain Bacteria; kingdom Pseudomonadati; phylum Bacteroidota; class Cytophagia; order Cytophagales; family Bernardetiaceae; genus Bernardetia; species Bernardetia sp. Wsw4-3y2. The sequence goes on from NZ_CP147017.1 coordinate 3,980,655, forward strand.
TGCTTGAAGCGTTTTTACTCCTGTTCCTGTTATTTCTAAAGTTCCATAAGTTACCCCTCCTCGAATATCTCCATCTCCTGCATAGTTATATTCAAATGTAGATATAGAAGAACTGTTGAAATTAGCTACATCAGATAAAATATTAGAACGCATAATCAATCTACCATTATTTTGAAAAGAACCTCCTCCTGTCAAAAAGTTAGGAGCTAATACTCCTGTAGTATTATTGTTTGTTAGAGTTCCATTTATATTTATACCACCATTACCCCAAAGTTGTATTTCATCTCCTGTTCCATTATTGATAATAACGTCAGTATCGATTTGACAAGTACCACTACCTAAACTTTCTGAAAAACGCATATTACCACTATTATTAGTTATTGAAAGTGGAGTAGTTTCAAATAAAGTATGTGAAGACTGACGTAATCTAAAAGTAGCATTGTTTGTGATATTACCTCTGAAAATAAAATCAAAATTATCTCCAGTATTATTAGTAGTAGTTAGTATTCCTCCAGAGTGAATCGTTAAATTACCATTTACTATCAATGTAGCATTATTCTGAAGTGTTAAGCCTCCATAAATTTCTAAGTCTATTACCTCAAGAAAACCTCCAATAGGAATAAATACATCTTCTCCTGCACATATTGTGGTAACTGGAGTTGAATTACTGGGAATTACCCCTGCTACTGACTGTGTAGAAAAACAGTTATCAAATGACCAAGTGGTTGTTAATGTTGCATCTCCTCCAGAAAGTGAGTATAAGTCTTGCCCTAACACAGAAGGTGTAAAAGAAAGACAAAGTAACAAGAAAAAAGAAAGTAATAAAAAAGAAAATCTAAAAGTAGTAAATATATTTTTCATAAAGTAATGAAGGGTAAGGGTAAGTCAAGATTATTGTTTAGTAAATATAAGTTACCTATTTCTACGCAGTAAAGAAATAGATAGATGAATAATAAGTGTTGATTTTGGGTTGATTATAAAGATCTAAAGTATTGAAATACAATACAAAAATACAAAATTATTACTAAATAAAGAGAGGTATGCACTTTGTTATTACGTGAGGTTAAACATTAAGTTTTTGTTTTTTTAAGAAAAATGAAAAATAGTTTGGAGTATTAGGGAAAAAGATTTTTTTACTTTCTAGTATTGACCTATTATCATTATGAGCTTAAGTTGAACAAAATTATTTAATAGGTTATCAAAATCTATCTGAGACCGTGGGAAGGTATATGATTCATTTTCAATTAACTTCAACTTAGGATTGAGAGTGAAATGAAAATTGTTAGAATAAGACATCGATAACAGTTGTTGTTGTCTTAACCAACGACATAGAAAAATCAAGTAGCAAAATTACCAATTCTCAAATCCGTTTTGTATTTTTGCTTTATCATAAAAGTTTAATTATTTCGACATAACACTCTAAAGCACATTTTTAATATGCAAAATGCCATTTTTTCTATTCCTTTTCCAAAAAACGAACCTGTCTTAGAATATCGTGCAGGCTCTCCAGAACGTGAAGCTCTCAAAAAAGCAATCAAAGAATTACGTAGTCAAGAATTAGATATTCCAATGGTAATTGGTGGACAAGAAGTACGTACAGAAGAAAAAATGCGTCTTTCTCCTCCTCACGACCACAAACATACACTAGGACATTTTCATTACGGTGATAAAGGTCATGTAGAACAAGCAATCCGTGCAGCTTTAGCAGCAAAAGAGGCTTGGGAAGATTTGCCTTGGACAAACCGTGCTACTATCTTTTTGAAGGCAGCCGACCTTTTGGCAGGAGAATATCGTGCTAAAATTAATGCAGCAACCGTTTTAGGTCAGTCTAAAAATGCGTATCAAGCAGAAATTGATGCAGCTTGTGAATTTATTGATTTCTTGCGTTTCAATGCTTACTTTATGCAAGAAATTTATGAAAAACAACCTGTTTCTTCAGATGGAATTTGGAATAAATTAGAATATCGTCCTTTAGAAGGTTTTGTTTTTGCCCTTACGCCATTCAATTTTACGGCTATTGCAGGAAACCTTCCAGCTTCGGCTGCCCTTATGGGAAATGTTATTGTTTGGAAACCAGCATTTACACAGATTTATTCTGCTCACGTAATTATGGAAGTTTTCGAAAAAGCAGGAATGCCAGCAGGAGTTATCAATCTTATTTTTACAGATGGTCCTGAAACAGGCGATGTAATTTTTAATCATAAAGATTTTGCAGGTATTCACTTTACAGGAAGTACAGGTGTATTCCAAACAATTTGGAAAGAAATTGGAAAAAATATCCAAAACTATAAGAGTTATCCAAGAATTGTAGGCGAAACAGGTGGAAAAGATTTTGTGGTGGCTCATCATACAGCAAATGCTGCCCAAGTTGCTACTGCACTTGTTCGTGGTGCTTTTGAGTTCCAAGGACAAAAATGTTCGGCTGCTTCAAGAGCTTATATTTCTCAAAATATTTGGAAAGAAGTAAAAGAAAGAATGACAGATATGCTTTCGGAAATCAAAATGGGTTCTCCAGAAGTGTATGGTAATTTTATAAATGCTGTTATTGATGAGAAATCATTTGATAAAATTGCTAAGTATATAGACAACGCAAAAAAAGACAAAAATGTCAAAGTTATTGCAGGTGGAAATTATGACAAATCAAAAGGTTATTTCATCGAACCTACTGTTTTGAAAGTAGACGATCCAAAATATGTAACCATGTGTGAAGAAATTTTTGGACCTGTTTTGACAATTTATGTATATCCAGAAAATGACTTTGAGGATATTCTTACGCTTACAGACCAAACTTCTCCGTATGCTTTGACAGGTTCTATTTTTGCACACGACAGAACAGCCGTAGAATTGGCTACCAAAAAGCTTAAAAATGCCGCAGGTAATTTTTATATCAATGACAAGCCAACTGGTGCAGTTGTAGGTCAGCAGCCATTTGGAGGTGCAAGAGCATCAGGAACAAACGACAAAGCAGGTTCGTATTTGAATCTTTTGCGTTGGGTAAGTCCTCGTACAATCAAGGAAACATTTAATGCTCCAACAAGCTATGAGTATCCATTCTTAGAATTAGATCCAAAGGAGAAAAAAGAAGCTAAAGAGTCGAACGGACAAGCAAAAAAAGAGAAAAAAGAGAAAGTGAAAAAGTAGAATCTCCAAGCCCTAAGGGTAAGGTGTTAATAATTAGTTTATTTTTTCCTACAGTTTTGTAATTATGATTTTCAAAAATGTAGTGTATTTTAGCTGCGTAGCTGCGAAATGTTGAAATTTTACAGTTTTCAAACATCAAACAACAATATTTCGCAACTACGCAGCTTTTTGAACTTGATATTTTTTCGTTTCTACCCATATTTCGCAGCTACGCAGCTAAATTTTAAAGAAAATGATTTAAAATAATTATTTTTTGTAGAATTTTTTTTTGAAATTCTGAACACTCTATCCTTAGGTTTATTATTACATAAAAATCATATAAACCTCTCACTAATAAGTCAAGTAATTTTGAATGAATGAAATAAACTATACACAAATTTTGATAGAAAATAATTGTAATTATAATTAAAGCAATAAATGAATTTAGCAACATTTCAAAAAAGAATAAGTAAGAGTCTAGTATTCTTTATTTCTGCATTTTTTTTATTTAATGGCATTACATCTTGCCAGTTTTACAGAAATACAGCCTCTCATTACAATGCCTATTTTTTAGCAGAGGAGCGTTTCAATGAAGTTTATAAAAATACATATCTTCAACAAAAAAGTGATTTTAATAATGTATTGGCAGTTTTGCCTCCAATAGATAGTGTTTCGATGGGAGGTTTTAAAGGCGAATTGGATTATGTTGTTGAAAAGGCATCTTTACCTATTCAACGTCATCCAGAAAGTGATTGGACAGATGATAGTTATTTACTCATTGGAAAAGCTCGTTTACATCAAGCAGATTATAGAAATGCTATTAATTCCTTTAAATATTTGAATGGAAATAGTAATGAATTAGATATTCGTCATGCTTCTCTTATTTGGCTGATGCGTTCTTTTATTGAAAGTGGTAATTTGGATCAGGCTTCTTTTACGATGGATTATATTTCGAAAGAAGGAGATAAATTTTCAGAAGAAAATATTAGAGATTTTTATTTGGCTTCGGCTCATTATTACAGAACAGTCAATGACTTTGATAAAACAGCAGCTTATTTAGAGCTTGCTTTGCCATACGTAAAAAATAAAACTCAAAAAGCTCGTTATCATTTTATTTTGGGACAAATTTATCAGAATAAAGCCAAAGAAGGAATTGATGATAAGACAATAAATGTAAAGAAAAATGATAGGAAATCATACGAAAATTATCAAGCTAGTATAAAGGCACATCCCGATTATGAAATGGTTTTTAATGCTCAATTGAATGCTTCTCAAGTAGCAGGAACGAGTGCAGAAGATGTAAAACAAGCGCAAAAATATTTTGAAAAACTTTTGAAAGACCAAAAAAATGAAGAATATAAAGACCGTATTTATTATGAAATGGCTGGGTTTGCTCAAAAACGAGGAAAAACAGAGGAAGCTATCAATCTCTTACAAGAATCTTTAAATCAACCTTCAGATAACTCAGCACAACGAGCTTATACTTACGTCAGAATGGGTGAGTTATATTATGCTGATAGTAAATATGCAAAAGCAAATTCGTATTATGATTCTGCCCTTTCTATTAGTACAGAAGAAATGCGTAATTATGATGAAATTGCTGCACGAGGAGAAATTTTAGGTCAATTTTTTAAGCAATATGATATTTTAGAAAAAGCAGATACAAAAATTAACCTTTCCAAAATGTCGCAGGAAGAGTTAGTTAAATATTTTGAAAAACAAATTGCAGAAGAAAAAGCACAAATAGATAAAGAAGCGGCAGCAGCAGAAAAAGCTGCCAAAAGTGGAAATTTGGTCAAGCAAGGAACTACAAATCCATTTGCAAATACGTCAAATCCTGCTCAAACGTGGTATTTTTATAATGACCAAGCTGTCAGACAAGGAAAAAATACATTTGTTAGAGTTTGGAAAAACCGTCCTTTAGAAGATAACTGGCGAAGAAGCAATAAAATAAATAGTTCAATTGATAATACTGTTGATCCAACTGCCACAACAGCAGATAGCAGAACAGACCAAGAAAATCTATATGCAACTGTTGCAGGTGTAGAGGAAAGATTAAAAGAAGTTCCTAAAACAATAGAAGAAATTAGCCTTTTAGAGCAAAAAGTTCAAGTTGCGTTGTTTGAACTTGGAAAAGTATATCATTATCAGCTCAAAGAAAATAGTAATGCGAGAGCTACTTTTGAACGTCTTATAAATGATTTTCCTGCTAATTCAAATACTGCTGAAGTTCTATTTTTGTTGCGTAAGATATGTTTGGAAGATAAAACATTAGAAAAATGTGATGTGGCAAGTTATGAAAAGGATTTACAAGAATATTACCCAGAATCCACCTTTGCAAAACTTATTTCTGACCCTGATTATTTAGAAGAAGCAGCCGTAAATGATACGATTGTTACTAGCTTATATAAAGAAAGTTATGAGCTTTATTTGGCTAAAAATTATGAAAAAGCCATTGAAAAGTTAGATACAATTCAAAATGAATATCCTCAAAATAGTTATAATGCAAAAATAGAGTTACTCCGAATTATGAGTGCCTCTCATATAGAATCTTTGCCTGTTTATGTAGAAAAGTTAACTACTTTCGTTACAAAATATGAAGGAAGTAAAGAACAAGAGTATGCAAAAAAACTCTTAGAAGTAGCAGATAAGAAATTAAAAGAAAGCCCTGTTCAAAAACCTGATAATGAACAAGATAAAAATATAGGTGGATAATAAGAAAGACAAGTCTTATTAAAGCATCTTTTTAATAGAATTGTATATATTTTTTATTTTTATATAAATTTTCGCTATTTTTGGAAACCTTTAATCTATTATTTAATAGAATGCAATAAGAAATAAGAATAAAAAACAGAGAAAAATCTGTTTATCTTAAAAAAAAGAACATGTAGTTAAAAGAAGAAGCCTATCAGCTTAATTTAAGTTTATTTTATATAGTAATTTTAATCAATTTAGTTTACTTTCAATAGTAATAGTATTTATATCGAACAAATAATAATGAAAACACCTAAGTACCCAAATCGTTCAAGAAACCAAGAAGAAGATTCACATCAACAGTCCTCATATTCCAACTCACGCACCTCTAACAATAATGGAGGTTACCAAGGCTCAAATCATAATTCTAACCACAATGAGCGTTCTGGTAATGGACATAATTCTAATTACAATAACAATGGAGGACATAATAACTATTCTCGTTATAATAAAAGAGAGTTTTTGAATTATAACAAATTTAGTTTTGATCGTATAAAAAGACGTTTTAATCTCAATGAAGTACAAAAAGATTTATTTGAAGGCATTACTCCAGTTGAGCCAAGTGAATGGTTAAAACAAACAATGGAAATAACGGCAGATTTGCCAATCAAGACAGAAAAAGCACGTACAGAATTTATTTTAATGCCTGTTCTTTTGGAACTTCGCAAACGTACTGAACGTATGTTTACGATTTATTCAGGAGAATATTTTAATGTAGAGCCTCGTGAAGGTTTAGCAGGTCCTTCTGATATTATTTTATCGATGGGAGCAGAATCGTACTCTATTTCTTCACCTGTAATGTCAATTGTTCAAGCCTACAAAAATAATCTTGATTTAGGTTTAGGAAAATGTGTGGCTCAAATGATTGCAGCAGATATTTTTAACGAGCGTGAAGACAATCACATCACTACTATTTATGGTTGTGTAACCACAGGGGAACAATGGCTTTTCTTACGTTTAGAGGGTGACACTATCCAAATTCATCCACATCGTTTCTTCTTAAATGAACTTACTGATATTATTGGAATGTTCCAAGCTATGTTAGATAACTGTAAAGAAGATATTGCTACTCCTAAAGTAGAAATAGAGACAGAAACAGCAGCAGAATAAGCGAGTTGTTTTCGAATTTAGTTTTATCAAAAAAACCTTTCAGAATTATATAAATAGTATATAGATTCTGAAAGGCTTTTTTATAGAAATATTTTTTAAGAAAATTCTTTATTTTATCCCTCTAGCATTCAAAGCATTATGATAACGTCTTGCATTTGCTTCATGTTCTGCATTCGTTTTTGCAAAGGCATGATAACCAGATAAATCTTCTTTTGCACAAAAGAAAATATATTCATGATTTTCAGGTTTTAAAACAGCATTCAGACCAGCAATAGAAGGCAAACGAATCGGAGAAGGTGGCAAACCTACATATTTATAAGTATTAAAAGGAGATTCTATTTCTTTATGAGAATTTAAAACCCTTTTTATAGTAAAATCATTGTGAGCAAAAACAAGTGTTGGATCAGCTTGAAGTAACATTTCTTTTTCCAAACGATTGAGATATACACCAGCAACACGAGGTTTTTCATCAGCATAACGAGTCTCTGCATCAACAATAGAAGCCAAAATAGCAACTTCTTTTTGAGAGAGTCCTTGAGCTTTAGCTAGTTCTTTTCTCTCGTCTGTCCAAAATTTGTCATACTCTTTTTTCATTCTTTCTACAACTTCTTCCTTCGAATCTGTCCAATACATTTCATACGTATTTGGTAAAAACATAGAAATGAAATTGTCCTTATCAAAACCAAATTCTTTGGCTGTATTCTCATCTAGTAAATACGTGGCAAACTCTGCCGAATCAATTTCTAAATTGTTTGTTATTTTTCCTGCTAACTCGGGTAAAAAACGTAAGTTTTCATTAAAAGTAACATTTACAGGAGCTTGATTTCCAGAACGAAGCTGACGCACAAAATCAATCGTATTCATTTTTGGAGTAAGAATATAACGACCTGCTTTTACATTATCAACATAATTAAGCCATTTTGAGAAGACACCAAAAGCAACAGGATGCTGAATTGTTCCCTCTTCACGAAGTTGTTTAGCAAGCTGATCATAACTCATTCCTTTGGGAATATATAAGTATTTTTGCTCTGCTCCTTTCTGTGTCAGTACAGAAGGTGTATAAGCCATTTGATAAATATAATAACTTGTAGCAATAGCAAAGACAGATAAGCCTGCAAAAATCCCTAAAAATATTTTATATTTCAGACTGATTTTGCCTTTAGAATTTTCTTTTTTTGAATTAGCCATTTTGATATATAATTTAGTCCCTAAGGGTTTTCAGAAACCATTAGGGGCTTTTTTCTATAATTATTTTTTAATCTCTGTATTCAAATAACCTTTGCGACGGATAACTGTTTCTACAAATTTTATTTCGTTTTCAGATTTGAATATAGTAAAAGGAAAATACAAAAATTCATATTTTGAAAGATAAAGAACAAAAGCGTCTTCTCTCTTTTCTACTTTAATAATTTTGTCCCATTTTATTTCTGAACCTCTTTTTGCATCCACCATCATCATAATGCGCTGGCTATTAATGTCATACGCATATTTGTCAAAGAGAGGTTTGGATTTTTCGTGCATCGTAAGTCCTTTAAACTGGATATACCAAAAAAGAAGATACAAACCCGAAAGAACAAGTGCAACACCTAATCCCCAACCCCACAAACCAAAAGCAAGGAAGATGAGAAAAATAGCAGGTGGAATAAACCAAACCCACCACCACTGTTTGAGGGCATTTACAAATGAAATTTTAACGTAAATATCTGGATCTATTTTATATTTTTTTGTTTTGACAATCATAAAAAATGAATTCGTAGTGAATTTTTTGTGAGTTGAATTACTATTTTAATTTGATTGCAAAATTAAGGAAAATAATCTAAATCAGTTACCAGTTATCAGTAAATAGTAACTAGTTATAGGTAAATAAATTTAATTATATAGCCTTTTCTGATGTTTTAGCATAACTAAATCAACAAATCTATAAATTAGGACTTCAACAAAAGTAAATTCGTTGAAGAATAAAATCTTCTTTTTACTAAATCAAAGAGTATTTACATCCTGTTTATGATTCTATACCACAAAGTATTTTTGTCAATTTTCTCCTTTCTATAAAACAAAAAAACACTTATCTCAATGCTTTGAAATAAGTGGTTTTTGATAGATAGTGGTACAATAAATCCTAATTTTCATCATCGTCATCAGGTCGATGATGTCCTCCTCCTCGTTTGGAAAGTTCTTTTAAAAGCATTCTTCTAAATTGCCTTTCTGTTCTATATAATTCCATTATTTTTTCTACTGGAATAACAGTTTTGAATTTTTCGAAGTAGAGTTTATCTAAAACTAGTTCTTGTTCACGTAACTCAAATGACTTTTTGAAAGAGGTTTCTAGTTTTGCTCCTGTAAGATTTTTACTTTCTCTTCTATTTTGTTTAAGTTGTTTTTTGATGTTTTCCCTTTTGGTTGAATATTCATTATAAATAGGAAAAAATTTGGCTGCTTCATCCGAAGACAGGTTAAGGTTTTGAGTAATCATAGCTACTCGCATTGCTTTTAATTGTTCACTCATTTGATCATCTCCTCCACCTCTGCCTTTTTGAGCAAAAGCTGAAACAGATAAAAAGAGAAAAAATAGAGATGCTATATAGAATTGATTTTTCATAGATTTTGATTTTGAGTGGTTTTTTATTTCGGATTGTAATTCATAGTTTATATTTAAAGATATTCTTCTTCCAACATCAAATCTAATGATTCAGCATCAATAGAATTCAAATCAGAGTCTTTAAAAACATTATTTATTTCTAAACTAGAATTTTGAGGAATAAAACTAACCAATTCAGTTTCAGAAATATCTTCATCTAATAAAAAGTCATTGATTTGTTCAGTTGAAATTTTTGAAAAATCTACTTCTGAATTTTGAGTATTTTCTAGAGCTAAATTTGTTTGAGGGTTCTCTACATTTGATTTATTAGAATAAGTATAGATGCCTGCTATTGCAACAAACAGTAAAAGTAATGTCGCAGCAATTCCCATAATTTGAGGTTTAATCCAAAGACTACTACTTTTAGTTTTTTGAGAATCAAGAGAAACTGATTTGGTTTCTTTATTTATTTCAATCAAATTCTGATTTTCATCCTGTTTTTCTAGCTGAGCATAAATTTTACTAGAAATATTATCAAAATGCGCTTCATTTGGCATTTGAAAAGGCTGTTTTTTGGGTATGTCTTCTAATTTCATTGTAATGCTAGGTTATATTTTGAGTATTTTTAAACAAGCTAAAGCGTATTCTATATTTTATTTGCTTACTGATAATTTTCTTTTAAATAGATTTCAATTTTTTTTGTTGCCAAATGATAGGAGGCTTTCAAAGCTCCGACAGAAGTATCTACTATTTCCGAAATATCTTCATATTTCATTTCATCAAAATACTTCATATTAAAAACCAAACGCTGTTTGTCAGGTAAAGTCAGAATTGCTTTTTGAAGAATTAACTGTACTTCTTCTCCTGAAAACTGTTCATCACTTTCTAAGTTCTGCATAAGTTGTTCTGATGTTTCATTCATTGGAAGTCCTTGTTTTTTCTTTTTTCTCTCCAAAAAGCGCAATGTCTCATTGGTTGCTATTCTATAAATCCAAGTATATAGTTTAGATTCATTTTTAAATTTATCTATGTTTTTCCACACTTTTACAAATGTTTCTTGTAACAAATCATCTGTATCATCAGCATCAATAACCATTTTTCGTATATGAGAATAAATAGCTCGTCGATGAAGGCGCATAATTCCATCAAAGGCAATTGTGCGTTCTTTCGAAGTCGTTTGTGGATGCTGTAATTGCTGAATCCACTTTTGTTCTTGTTCTGTCTGACTAGGTTGAGCTGTTTCTGACAAAGAAAAATAGATTAATATAAATAGATTAGTATTTAGAATTATGAACTAACGAAGTTATATTTTACAATATATTTCGTGTTTGGCTTTTATACTTAGACCGTAAAATAAAGCAAAGGTTTAATTCTATTGAATAAAAATTTGTAATAATTGAAATAAAGAAGTTTTACCGATTATTTTAGGAACTAGATATATTATATAAGGAATTCAAGTTAAAATATATTTTTTCAAACAAAATATAATTGCCTTTGTTATAGAAGTAAGATTATCAAACTATTGATATTCATTTTTTAAACTAAACTTTTTAAACTATACACTATTATGGCAGAAATTAAAATTGAAAAGAAAACCCCGATTATTCCTTGGTTATTAGGTCTTTTGCTACTTTTATTAATTGGAGCAGGTATTTATTTTGGATTCAGAGTAGATGATAATGCAGAAACAGAAGTAGTGGCTAATGAAGTGCCTGAAAACGAAATTCTTCCTGAAGAAAATACCACAGAGACAACAACACTTCCAGCAGAAGTAAACACTTTTGTGATGTTTGCAAATGAAGAAAATGATTACACAGATGCACAAATGGATATTCATCACGAATATACAGCAAATGCGCTTCGCCACATGGGAGATGCTTTGGAAGCTCTGGCCAATAAAAAAGGAATGGCTGATCAAATGAATGTAGAAAATTTACATAAAAATTTAGATACAGCAGCCGATGAAATCCAAAAAAATTGGAAAGAAACAGATCACGCTGATCATATCAGAAACGCATTTTTGCAAGTCAGTGGAGCATTGAATCAACTTACTGATGGTTCTACAAATGAGAGCCTAAAGAAAGAAGCAAAAGATATTGATCCAAATACTTTGACATTAGAACAAAAAGCTGATGTAAAAGATTTTATTGATAAAGCAGCCAGTGTGATGAAGAAAATTGCTATGGAGTAAGCTATAGTAGCTTAATTATAGCTTTTCAAAATATTACCTCATTTTTTAAACTTTATTTTTATTATGGAATACAACAAAAACACTACCGTAGATACTACGGATTTTCACGAAGAAATTACTCTAGAACGTCTAGAAGATTTAGATAGTTATAAAGTAGCTGACGGCTATGATAACGTACAAGATTGGAAAGTATTTGCAGATGGTAGGCTAGAACTTGGAAAAGTAAGAGGACTTATAGCCTCAAAAGAACTAGAGAGAGTTCTGTATCTAGATATTGAAATAGAACAAAGTATGTGCAATGAAGGAGATACACACTTGTATATTCTTGTTCCTATTGGACTTGCAAAACTTAACCATGATGCCAAAACAGTAAACGTGGATTCTATCGATGCAGAAGCATTTGTAAACTATCCTCGTTATGATGGTTCTGATGTTCACATGGACTATGAATATTTATTACACGGATATTATACACAACATCCAGATATTCATTTAGAGCCTTATATTGGTCGTACCAAAAAATATTATGACCACGATTTGCTTTATAATCAGGCTACAATGACTGGTGGTAATCAGACATCTGGGCTATAAGCAAACTGGCATTTAATGAAAAAAACCTTATTTCAACAAAATGAAATAAGGTTTTTCTTTTTTAGATAAACAATGTACTAATAGATTCTTGATCGTGAATCTTACGAATAGCCTTCGCAAAAAGTTCAGCCACAGATAATACTTTTATCTTATCTGACTTTTCTTTTAATGGAATAGTATCCATTACAGCTAGTTCTAAAAGTGGAGAGTTATTAATATTTTCATACGCCTTTCCAGACAAAACAGGGTGTGTAGCAATAGCACGTACAGAAACAGCACCATTATCAAGCAAAACTTGAGCTGCTTTTGAAATTGTTCCTGCTGTATCGATAAGGTCATCTACAATTATTACATTTGCACCCTCTACATCTCCAATCACTTGCATAGAAGCAATTTCATTAGCTCTTTTTCGGTGTTTGTCACAAACGACCATATCAGCATGAAATTGTGAAGCATAGCTTCTAGCTCTAGCAACTCCTCCTACATCAGGTGAAGCAAAAACTAGATTCTCAATATTAAGAGATTCGATATAAGGAATGAAAATAGCTGTTGCATATAGATGATCGACAGGAATATCAAAAAATCCCTGAATTTGTCCTGCATGTAAATCACAAGTCATAATACGAGTTGCGCCAGCAGCAGAAATAAGATTGGCTACCAGTTTTGCACCAATAGCCACACGAGGTTTATCCTTTCTATCTTGACGAGCATACCCAAAATAAGGCATCACAACCGTAACCGAACCAGCCGAAGCACGCTTTGCAGCATCAATCATCAGTAAAAGCTCCATCAGATTGTCAGCAGGAGGAAAGGTCGATTGAATAATAAAAACATCTGCACCACGAATAGATTCGCTATAATTAGGACACATTTCGCCATCACTAAAAATTTGAATATTGTGTTGTCCTAAAGGTTTTCCATAGGAGTGTGCAATTTTTTCGGCTAAATAACGAGAAGCTGAACCAGCAAAGAGTTTGACAGAATTCATAGAAGTAGGAACAAGAAGTATAGAAAAAGATTTAAGACAAAAATAACTACACTAGTTAGCAAATTCAAATCAAAAGTCATTTTATTTTATATTTTTAGCTTCATTTGAGTATTATACCTTTATTTTCAGCTTTTTATCTGATTTATTTTATCAAAAAAAATAACACTCTCTTTTTATAGAAAGTGTTACAGAAGTTCTTATTTTTTAAACTTAAAAGTTTTGTTGCAAAATTTATCTAAATTCTGTCGGACAAACGACTCTATTTATTGTAAAGCTGAGAGAAATTCCTGTGTAGTAATACATGTCTTTAGTAAACAAATTAGTCATTTGAAATTTACCTACATTACTAACATTATCTATAGTATCATCTTGAAGCATTCCATCAATAGCATCTGTAAAAGTAGGTCTTGCTCCAAACTCAAATCCTAGATTATAATTATGAGCCAACATATATTTTAATCCTACACCGATAGGCAAAGCAATTTCTAACGCATTAGGTTGATTATCAAAATAATTACTATTTACAGCAATATGTGCTACCGAACCCCCAAAAAATACATAAGGTGAAAGACGGTTGAGTTCACTCATTGCTCTATAATCTCTAAAATTATATTCCATTCTTGCTGATGCCTCATATACAGTTCCTACAAACTGAGCTAATCTTCTTTGAGAAAAAGGATCATCCGATTTAGTTTCATCTGCCTTGATTACTCCTATCATTGCGCCAAAACGCAAAGAAAAAGCAGGACTTGGATTATAACGAACAAAAATTTCTCCTGCTGGACGGGCATTTTGTAGTTTGTAAGAAGGAGAAATATCTCCTGTATAATTTGCAACTCCTGCTCCAAAACCAAATTCTATGTCTTGAGCTTGAGAAGCTGCAACTGAAAGAATTGAAAAGAAGACAAGGAAGAGAATAAATTTATAATTCATATTTTTCATAAAGAAAATTTATTTTTATTGATTAGAACAAAGTTTCTGTAAACAATTTTATTTTTAGTTAATTGACAAATTTATAGCCATTTACTAGAAATATCTAAAAAAGCTCATAAAAAAAGCGTACAAGAACAAAATTCTTGCACACTTTTGAGGAAACTCTTTTTTATGTTTTATCTTTTTTTATTCATTATTTAAAACGAACAGGACAACGCACTCCATGAGGAGGAATGATATAAATCAAATGAAATCCTGTAAGCATATAAACATCATTATCATTTTGATTTCCACGGATACTTGGGGTTGAGTAGGGATCACTACCAAAACCATCAAAAGTATTATAACGAGTTCCATCTATTCCTGTATAAGAGTAAGGATCAAGTAATCTAACTAATTCTCCTCTACTAGCCATCTCTTTTAATATTGCCTCTCTGTCTCCTTCTAAAGAACGGTCATGAAATGCTTTTGCAAGTTCATCATCTCCAAAAACTCCTAAATCTAAATAGTTACGACTTACATCATCTAAATAATCTGTAAGTAAGAAACGATAAGAAAACTCAAAAGCAATGTCTATACGATTAGATAATTTTTTACGAATACCAAATCCAAGAGGAATGGCAATCTGAACTTTAGAATATTTATTACCTAAAGCAACAGTATCTCCACTATTATTTACATAATTACGTCCTTGTCCTTCTGTACCAAGAGGTTGTAGGTCTGTCCATTCGCCTGCACCCCAGTCTGGAGAACCTCCTCCAATTTTAGTTTCAGGAGCTTTTGCTTTAGGAGCATGATAAAATACAGCCAATCCACCCATTACATAAGGTACAAATTGCTTTGGTCTTTGATAAAATTCTTTATTTAAAAGCTCACTACTCATCAAGTCCCAACGAAAAGTAGTATTGAGTTCGAAAATATCGTTTCTGAAATGAGCATTACGAATATAACGGAAAAAATCGTGTCCATCAGTCGGATCAGCAGTTTCTGAGTCGTAACTCAAAAGTCTTCCCCAATTCAGTCCTAAACGAGCTGAAAATTGTGGGCGAAATTTTTTCTCAACGAATATTCCAATATTTGGACGAGTAAAACGTAAATCTGTACTCCAAAAGTTAGGCTTAGGTACAATATCACCAAAATAATTCATTGAATTAACATTCAAACCAACACTTACATATTGGCGACGCTTTGTCCAAACCCATTGATGGTTATGAGGTCCTCTACGAGGGGTTGTTTTTTTGTAGTAATATTTATTTCCTACCTGTGCCTGAACTTCTTCAGTTGCTAAAAAAGCTATTCCAAGTAAGGTAAATAATAATGTAAAAAGAATTTTTTTCATAGAAACGAGTTTTTAAGGCAAGCTATAAATTAGTAATTAACTAAAAAGCAAGACAGATGTATAGAGCAATTTTTAGAATATCAAATTTATGGAAGTTGATTAAGGAATCAAAGTTTAATTTAACTAGTCTGATAACTATTGATTAACTAAGTTGAAAAACAATACTGTATTTTCAAAATTTTACCAAGAGTTTTGATGAAATAAGTAGATTACCTATTAAATAAACTCAAAAAAACTCAAAAAATTTTATCTTCCTTTCTTAAAATTAGTATTTTTTTATAAATCAACTATATAAAAAAGTAGTAAAGCTATTATTCTCACAAAAATACGCAAAAATTATGCTATCACTTACAAAAATAAAAAAATAAGGGTAAATACTATGTTAAATTTTAGAGGAAGCAGAATTTATTTTTACAAATCCTCAAATATAGAAAAATTCTTATCTGCTCTTTATAATAAAGCAAATAAGAATTTTAATTAGCTATAGCTTTTTTAATAAAAATTAATCAGCCATTTCTTCTGCCACTAAATCATATTGTCCTGTTTTTTTGGCGTAGGCTTGTTTCATTTTTTTCATTCCTTGCAAAACACTGGCTATCCCTAAAGTAACAATAATAGCCGTATTTAAGCGATTTCCTTGTTTAAAAGCGTCTTTTCGAAGAAGTGCTTCTCCCATAGAAAGTCCACCTATTACAGCAGCAACCCCACCAAAACTAGCCTCATACATGGGTTGGTGATGCAAATCTCCTGGTAGGAAACGCACTACTGATTCTATTGTATTCACAGTAGAGTTAATTGCTTTAAGTGTATTCTTGCTTTTTACTTTATCTTGAGCCATCGTATAAAAATAAGTTAGATTAAAAAATGTGATTCTTTGCTGTTTTAAACGAGTACAGTTAAAAATTGTTTATTCTTTTTACTGAAAAGTGAACAAAAAAAGGAAATGACTTCATAAATTTGAGTCATTCCCTTTAACTTATATTATCTTATCATTACGGCATCATAAATCTAGCTCAGAATGTTTTCAAAATCATTATTATATTCACTTTCTCTTAGTGAATTAAATGACTCATTTGATTTGAAAAAACCGATAGTATTAGGTTGTAATTCAACGGCTTCCTCTATTGAAATGAGAGCCTTTGAAAACTGTTTGAGTTCAGATTGTGCAATTGCCAAACCTACCCAAGCTTCCCAAAGAGGAAAACTCCTACGCTGTTTTGGTAAATCAACTACTCTTTGATAATAGATAATTGCTTCTTCATTTTTATCTAAATCTAACTGTAACTTAGCCATTTCTAGCAAGGCATCATCAAAATGAGGATGTATTTTTAGAGCAGCTTCAAATGATTCTAGAGCTTTTTCATTATCATTTATTTGTCGGAATGCTAAAGCTTTATTTAAGTGCGCTCTCTCTGGTCGATTCTCAGTCATTCTTAAAGACAGAGCAAAATCAAAATAAGAAACAGCTGTTCTTGGCTGTTTCATATTTAGCATTGCTGTTCCCATATTCAAATAGGTGTCTCCCTTTTCAGGTGTAATTTGGGAATAGGCTTTAAAATTATCATACGCATTTCTCCAATCTTGAAGTTGCATATAGGTAAGTCCTTTTATATAAAAAGCAGGTGCAAAGTCTGGACTTTCCGTCAGAGTAATTTCTAATTTTTCTAAGGCAATATCGTATTTTCTTGTTTCGTAGGCTTTACATGCCTCATTATAAGATGCTGGAATTTCTTGTGGCTGCATAAAATGAATAATGATTCAATAAATAATTTCAAATGGAGTGCAAATTTAAACAAAAAAAAGTGGTTATTCTGCAATAACCACTTTTTGTTTGAGGCAAAGAATACTTTGTTCTTTTAATCAAAAATAATTTACTTACTAACTACAACTTGAAAAACATCTTCCGAACGCTGTGCAACAAGTGCATTTCCAAGTCCTGTGAAGTTGTTAAGTGTTTCAGTATCATAATTTTTGACTGTAATCAGTTCTAAATTATCCAAATTATCTAGCTCAAAATCATTACTTAAAGATTCTTTTAAAGAAGCTAATTTTCGCTCATCATTATCAGTACAAACAGAAAAAGAAGTAGCAGAAACTTGTAATAAATTGATTTTGATATTATAACGGTTTAGTTCAGAGTGAATATAAGCCAGTTGATTGCGCTCATTAATGGCAGCCAAATCTTTAGCCTTAAAAACAAACATGCTTTGATTTCCTTTTACAATAATTGAAGGAATAGAAGGCTGAGTAGGAAAATTTCCAATCTTTGTTCCTTCTACATCTGCGTTTAGAAACGAACGAACATACAAAGGAATTCCTTTTGCAGCCAACGGACGGATAGTTTTTGGGTGAATAACTGTTGCTCCATAATACGTCATTTCGGCAGCATCAGAATAATTAATCTGCTCAAAAAGGCGAGTATTTTTAATTCTTTTTGGGTCAGCATTCAAAATTCCAGAAACATCTTTCCAAATTGTAACCCCATCTGCTTGCAAACAATAGGCAAAAACAGCAGCCGTAAAATCTGAACCTTCACGTCCTAAAGTAGTCGTTTTTCCACCAATTGTTCCACCAATAAAACCTTGTGTCAAGACAAAACGCTGTTCTAACATTGGCAAAAGTTCGGCTCTAATGAGTTGTTCTGACCATTCCCAATCAATTTGTCCTTCTCTCCAACGTTCATTGGTTTGTACAAAACGACGAGCATCTATCCAAAGGCATTTATCATCGTGTTGCATTTTGAGATATTCGGAAACGATAGCTGAAGACATAAGTTCTCCAAAACAAATTACTTGGTCGTAATGTTTATCCCAATTAGGTTCGTCATCTTTTAAGGTTGCTGAAAGCTGAAAAATATATTTTTGGAGAATTTTATAGACAATTTTTTCACGCTCTCCATCAAAAAGTTCGTCTGCAAGAGCATAATGATAGTCTTCAATTTGTTTTAAAATGCGTTCACATTCATCATTTTTCTCATGTTTGGGTTTCGATTTGGCTGCCTTAAAAATATCTTCCAAGTGATTTGTCGTCTTGCCCATGGCAGAAACAACAATAACGAGTTTATCTTTTTTGTCAATGAATGAACGTAAAATATTACTTACATTTCTGACAGCAGGGGCATCTTTCACAGACGCACCACCAAATTTGAATACATGTAACATAAATGTACAAACGCTTTTTTGTGGCGTTTATTAAAATTATAAAATAAGAAAAATTGAAATGTTTAAAATGAGCTGTATATGTGTTTTGAGGTTTTAGTCTTTTATAAAAATGAAGTACAAAGTAACAAACTAGAAAACACTTAGGCAAGTATTTTAAGAAAGTATAGAGAATTGAGTAAATTTAGATTTCAACTTTCAAAAAACTTCAATTATGAACCATAAAAAAAAAAGAATCTTGGGATAAAATTATAGAGCGAAATCAATCAGATCATAGAATAAATTTTACTGTTCCTACTTTAGAATGGTTAAAATCTAAAGGTTGTGATCAACTTTTCTATCCACATACGGCACTTGAAGATCTTGTTCTGAAAGAAAATTCAAATTTCAATGACTTTAGTTCTGTAATAATTTGTTTTGGTTTTAGTAAGATGATTAGCCATAGACTTCTGAATTTAAATTTAAAAAGACTAGAAACTCAGATGAAGAATGATAATAATTGGACATCTAAAGTAGAGAAGGAATTGTTAGAACAGAAAAGAAAAGTAGCAACAAATCTAGATACTCTATTAATAACCATTAAAACAGAAACAGAGCATTATTCTCATATCACAAAAATCAATGAATACGATGAATTTGAAATAATTTTGGATAGAATACTCTCAAATTTGAGTTGATTTTATTTTTTTAATTCTCTTTTTCCTCTTTTCTCTCTGTGGTCAAAATGTATTTCTCATTTTAATTTCTCTATGTTTAAAAAATATTTCAGAAATTTAAGATTTGAATTACTGACAAAAACCAGTTAATTTTACGTATATATAAATTTAGACAACTAGAATTATTTTTTAATCCATTTTTATAGATGAAATACGACGTAACAATTATTGGTTCAGGTCCTGGTGGTTATGTAGCTGCCATTCGTGCAGCACAGTTAGGACTCAAAACTGCAATTATAGAAAAATATGCTACTTTGGGTGGAACGTGTCTTAATGTAGGCTGTATTCCTTCAAAGGCACTTTTAGATTCTTCAGAGCATTTCCATACTGCTCAAAAAAACTTTAAAGAACACGGAATCGATATCAATGAGCCAAAAGTAAATTTTGAGCAAATGATTGAGCGTAAACGTGGCGTTGTAAAGAAAACTTGTGATGGCGTTGATTATTTGATGAAAAAAAATAAAATTGATGTTTATCAAGGAGTAGGTTCTTTCATTGACAAAAACAATATCAAGGTTACAGCAACAGATAGTAAAGAAAAAGGCAAGGAAACTAAAATCGAAACCGATAAAGTTATCATTGCAACAGGCTCAAAACCAACTATTTTTCCTTTCTTTCCTTATGACAAAAAACGTTTTATCACTTCAACAGAAGCATTGGAATTGAAAGAAGTTCCTAAGAAAATGATTGTTATTGGTGGTGGAGTAATCGGAATGGAACTTGGGTCTGTGTATGCTCGCTTAGGAACAGAAGTTTCTGTTATCGAATTTATGCCTTCTATTATCCCAACAATGGATAGTACAATGGGAAAAGAATTAGAAAGAGTAAGTAAAAAATCACTCAAAATGAAATTCTTTTTACAACACAAAGTAGAGGAAGCAAAACAAGATGGCGACGAAGTAGTCATTAAAGCTGTTGATAAAAAAGGCAAAGAAGTAGAATTTAGAGCTGATTATTGCTTGCTTTCTGTTGGTCGTCAGGCTTATACAGAAGGTTTAGGATTAGAAAATATTGGTATCAAAACTGACAAAAGAGGAACAATCGCAGTAAATGACCATTTGGAAACAGAAGTAAAAGGTGTTTATGCAATTGGTGATGTTGTTCGTGGTGCAATGCTCGCACACAAAGCCGAAGAAGAAGGTGTTATGGTTGCCGAACTTATGGCAGGACAAAAACCTCATATCAATTATTTATTAATTCCAGGGGTTGTTTATACTTGGCCAGAAGTGGCTAGTGTAGGTTACACAGAAGAACAACTCAAAGAATCAGGTAGAAAATACAAATCAGGTTCGTTTCCATTTATGGCACTCGGAAGAGCAAGAGCTTCAATGGACACTGACGGACTTGTAAAAGTTTTGGCAGACGAAAAAACAGACGAAATACTTGGAATGCACATCATAGGTGCAAGAGCAGCCGATATGATTGCAACAGGCGTAACAGCAATGGAATTCAGAGCATCAGCCGAAGATATTGCAAGACAAAGTCATGCACACCCAACCTATATGGAAGCTGTAAAAGAAGCGTGTTTGGCTGCAACTGAAAATCGTGCTATGCACGTATAAAACGTGTTTTTTATTTGTTTCAAGCGTCGACGCTTGAAACAAATATATTCTAACTCCCTAATTACTTTCGTTTTTAGGGAGTTTTTTTGTTGTTGTAATTTATGTTTTAAACGTTAAACTAACCTATTGTTGCTTATGTCCCAACAAGCGACATCATACCCATAAAAACCTAACAAAAATCATAAAAAGACAAAGTAAGAATCATATAAATTTGCGTATCTAAAGTAGTAATTTTACGTTATAGAAAGTAAGCAATCGGATATTTTATTATCTTAGATT
Source organism: Bernardetia sp. Wsw4-3y2 (assembly GCF_037126295.1). Taxonomy (NCBI): domain Bacteria; kingdom Pseudomonadati; phylum Bacteroidota; class Cytophagia; order Cytophagales; family Bernardetiaceae; genus Bernardetia; species Bernardetia sp. Wsw4-3y2. Next base: position 4,001,974 of record NZ_CP147017.1, read on the forward strand.
TTAAAGTTTATACAACTCACTCAAACCCAAATTACTATGTCTTTCAAAAACATTCTCGTTCCTATTGATTTTTCTCCTCGTTCAAATGCTGCTTTAGAAGCTGCTGCTGATATTGCTAATCAGTGTGATGGAAAAATTACGCTTTTGCATATCATTGATGTTCCAGAATCTCAACAACCTGAATATCGCAGAGCATTAGATACTTTTGGTAATCATGAAGGAGGGACAGAACAAGATATGCCTTTAATTCTCTTTACAATGAAGGAAACAAAAAGAAAACTTCGTGAAGCAAGAGAAAAATATCCTAAAATTACGTTTGTTGAAAAGGTAGTTTTTGATAGAGTACATCGTCAGATTTATAGTGTGGTGGAAGGTACAGATGTAGATTTGATTGTAATGGGTTCTAGTGGAGCATCTGGTTTGGGAGAGGTTTTTATTGGTTCGAACACACAAAAAGTAGTCAGAAATGCGAGCTGTCCTGTCTTGGTAATTAAAGATGATGAAGGAGATTTTAATCCTCGCAATATCGTTTTTGCTTCTGATTTTTCAGAAATGGGAGGGCAAGCAGCTAAGTTGTTCCCAGTCTTTAAAAAGTTATATGGAAGTACAATGCACTTTTTAAATATTGTTACGCCAAGCACTTTTGAAGCAACTCCTACAACAACCAAGCGAATGAAAGAATTTGCAGAGCATACAAAACTAGAAGCAGAAGACTACACAACTAATATTTATAATTATTATACTGAAGAAGAAGGAATCCTGACTTTTGCAGAAGAATCTAAAGCTGATATGATTTTGCTAGGAACACATGGAAGAAAAGGTTTTTCTAGGTTTATGATGGGAAGTATTGCTGAAAACGTAGCTAACCATTCTGAAATACCTGTTTTTGTTTTTCGCCAAGATTAAAAAGAAACTATTGATAGAAATAATAACATAACATTTTAATCAAAAAACGCTTTATCTCAAAGAGGTAAAGCGTTTTTCATGTAGCGCATCCTTTAGAGTGAGAAAGTGTACCAAATACTTTAGTGTTCGTCTAAGAATCAACTTCAAATTTTTATTAAAATGTCAGAAAATCAATCAAAACAGCAATTCAATCCAAATCAAAAACCTATCGGAATTGTTCTTTCTGGTGGTGGTGGACGTGCATTAGTGCATTTAGGAATTTGGAAAGCACTAGAAGAAAAAGGAATTTATCCTCAAAAAATAAGTGGTGTTAGTATGGGGGGAATACTAGGAGCAATGTGGGCAGCAGGATATTCTACTGATGAAATTATTCAAATTTTGAAGAAAGAAAAAATTATGAAATGGGTTAGACCAACATGGGAAGAAAACGGACTTGTATCTATTAAACAATTTGGGAGATTATTCACTAAGTATCTTCCCAAGACTTTTGAAGAACTTAAAACTCCTTTTATGCTTTCTGCCTTTTGTTTGCAAGATGCAAAAGTTCATTACTTCGAATCAGGAGATTTAATTACTCCTCTAATGGCTACCATGTCTATTCCTGCTGTTTTTGCACCTATCAGAATTGGAAAATACGATTATGTAGATAGTGGTTTGTTAGAGAATATGCCTATTAGAAACTTTTTTCCAAGTAATAATATGGAAAACGAATCAGATTATTTTATAATTGGAATTCATTCGAATCCTCTTTCTGAGAATTTTATTCCTACTTCCACTCGTTCTGTCATCGAAAGATATTTTCAGTCATTAGCTGTTTTTACATTGAAAGAAGAACAAAAAAAATGTGATTTATTTTTAGAACCTGCTGCTGTTGCAGATGTAAAATTCTCTAATCTAAAAATAGATATACCATTTCAAATTGGATATGACTATACAATTAAATATTTAAATAAATTTAATATTCAAAGTATTTAATTTGTCTTTTTGATAGAATTTATTTTTTTAAAACTCTTTATTTCAAAGCAAATACTAAACAATATTGCTTTTTAGAGTTTGTTTATAGTGTAGCTTCCCATTTTTTTAACTTTCACAATTTATTAGGAAACATTTTTTGCTATGAATAATTCTCTCAAACTCACTATTTCTACAAATCATTTTTTAAAAGTTCTTGTTGTTTCGATTGCTGTTGTGGCAATTTGTTATTTTGCTTCTTCTGTTTTGTTACCTCTTTTTCTAGCTATTATTCTGGCTGCCGTTTTGGATAAGCCTAACGAATTTTTTATGCAAAAATGGAAGTTCCCAAAGTGGTTGGCTATTACTTGCTCTATGATTTTATTGATAACTACTGGTGTTGCGATAAGTGCAGTTGTGACTAACCGAGTAGAAAATATTTCAGAAGATTGGGAAGAGATTCAAAAAAAGTCTACTCAAAAAATAGATAAAATGGAAAGTTGGTCTGAGCAAAATTTGGGTTTCAATCCTATCAAAATGGCTTCTAATTCTGAATCCTTCAAAGATCAATTGAAAGGCTATGGTAAAAAAATGGCTGAGTCTTTAGTGACTCTTCTTTCTCAATCTTTTATTATTCTTATTTATATTGTTCTACTATTGATGCAAAAAAAGATGTTGCAGAGTTTTTTCTATACACTCACTCCTTCTACAGAACTATCAGCCATGAGAGAAATTGTTAAAGAATCAGGCGAAACAGTTAGTAATTATTTAATAGGAAAAGGTAAAATCATGACAATTTTATTTGTTATGTATTATATTGGTTTTTTGATAGGAAATGTTCCTTATGCGTTGTTTTTGGCTCTTTTTGCAGCTTTATTCTCTATTATTCCTTATGTTGGAAATATTATTGGAGGTGGTTCTGCTCTTGTTTTAGCTTCTTTGTATTCTGGTCTGACTTCTGGTCTTATTGTTTTGGGCGTGCTTGTGATAGCTCAAATATTGGAAAGCTATATTCTTACACCTTGGATTGTTGGCGACGAAATAGACTTAAATCCATTTGCTACTATTTTTGGAGTAGTTGTTTTTTCAGCTCTTTGGGGAGTAGTAGGTGCTGTAATTGCGCTTCCTGTAACAGGTGTTTTAAAAGTGATTTTTACGCATATAAACGGACTTGAAGCGTATGGATTTTTATTAGCTAAAAATAAAGAGGAGAAAATTGAAAGTTATTGATTGGATTAAATAAAATAACTATTTTGAAATTTACTAGTAAACAGCTTCAATCAAATCCTCCATTTTATGAAAATTAAAGAAATCACACTATTTACAAACCAATTAACAGAACAACTTTATTTTTATAAAAAAACTCTTGGTTTCGAAATAAGCAAAACGAGTATTAGAAATTTTACTCTACAGATAGGTTTTACCAAAATTACTTTCGAAGCTAGTGAACAAAAGCATATTTATCATTATTGCTTTCTTATTCCCTCTAATCAGTTGGAAGCAGCCATAAAATGGTTGAGTAGTAGGTTAGATATTATAAAAATTGAAGATAAAAGGATTATTCAACGTTTTGAGAGTTGGAATGCTGATTCTATTTATTTTTATGATGGTGCTGGAAATATTGCAGAGTTTATTGTTCGTTATGACCTAAAAAATGAAACAGCTAAGAAACAATTTGATTTATCTCAAATCCTTTGTGTAAATGAAATTGGAATGCCTACCAAAAATATAAGAGAAGTAAACCAAAAACTAGAAACTGAACTAAATTCAAAGTTTTGGAAAGGAGACTTGGAAAGTTTTGGTACAAATGGAACACAAGAAGGATTATTTCTTCTACCAAATAATGAAATTAAAAAAGAATGGTTTCCAACAGATTTGGAAACAGAATCTTCTCCATTTTATGGAATTTTTGAAATAGGTAGTTATTTATATGCTATGCAATTCAAGAAAGGAAAAGTAAATCTTTTTGATAAGAAAAAAGTGTAAATATAATTTTACATGCTTGCTCCTACAAACATAAAAAATACAAGAACAAGACCAAACAAAACTAAAGTAAGAAGTGTGATGATTCCTGCAAATTTGAAAAGTGATTTTAAGTTTTTAAATCCTTCTTCTAAGGCTTTATTGTCCGAATGACGTATCGATTCTTGTGTTTTCTGAGCAAAGAAAAATAGATACAAAGATGGAATAAGATAAGCCAAGGCAGTTAAAAAATAAATTAGTACGATGCCTATTTTTGTACTAACAAGTCCAAAATTTCCGAATTCTTGATTAATATCAGATGAGTCTGTAAAAAAAACAGCTACAATAATCAAAACCATAAGAGCTGTAAACAAAAATCCCAAGATGGCTACTATTTTTCCCCAAAAAGCTGCCGTAGCAAGAAAATTTTTCGAACGGTTAGTAATTTGAAATCCTGTTTCTGAATAAAAAGAATCTTTATCTAAAAAATTATCGTTTTGCATGTTTTTTTTTAATAGGTTGGAGAAGCGTGTCTAATTTTTCTAGGTGCAGTATTGAGAAACGAAATTACTTCATCTAAGTTTTCAAAATGCTTTGCACCATTAGCAATTACCATTTTAGTAACAGCATTCATAGATTTTATTTGTACAGGGTCAAATTCTTTATCTCCGTCTTTTGTCAGAAAACAAAAAAGAGTTTTTTTAGGTCTCTTATTTGAGTCATCTACTACTTCTGCCACCGAATAAACTCCTTTCATCATTGGAGTAAGTACATACAGACAGTATTCACAATGTTCTCTTTCGTGTAGCTCTTTTTGGTAGGCTTCATCGTTCCATTCTTCCACCACAGGGTCAAAATAATCTATATGTAGGCGAGGCATTACATAATTTCTCCATTTCGAACCATTTACAGTTCCTCCTAAAAATACTTTTGGCATTTTCTTATAATTTAAAAAAATAAATTACTAATTAATTTAAGATAATTTCTTTTCACGAGTTATGTTTTCATTATCTTCTTGTAAGGCAGGATTTTTTTGTTTTTTATCTGTTTTCTTATCTATTTGTTTCCAACGCTGTGTTTCAGAGTTCAAAATAGCTTCAATTTTTTCTACCAAACGAGGAAAAGCATCAGCTTCATCATACGGCTCACTGCGTGTCATGTACATATAACGCTCATGGCGCATCATTTCGCACGTTACTCGGTATTCTTTCCAAAGTTTGTGATGTTCATCCAATTCTAAAAAGCTATTCATAATTACTAAAGCAACACCAGCTAATGCAGCAACCACTTGCAAATAAACACCCAAATCATTTTCTTGAACAATTTTGAATGCTCCAAAAGTAATTACGACAGGAATAAGAGCTGCAATGATAGCTTCAGCTCTTTTTATACGCTTATATTTTTTCTTATTATCACTACTTTTTCTATCATACCAATTCATTTGAGCTACTAAACGTTCATTGATATACTCTTCATCACTCATAAGAGCAACTGTTCTTTCTAATGGATTGTGATTATAGGCTTGTCCAGAAAAATTAGCTTTTGAAGAGTTTTTTTCAGTAGAAGAGGAATTATTTTCCATAAAAAAAATAGTTAGTAGTGATAAGTGGTTAGTTATTTACTTCATAGTGTGAGTTTTGACAATCAAAATATATCAAAAAATAAAATCAAAAACCAATTTACATTTCTATTTACTTAAAAAAAATAAATTTTAGCAGATATTTTAAAATTTTATTGTTTGACTACGTTCATCATTTGTAAAATTTAGAAACTCTTTCGTTTTTTCTTTAGTCATATAAAGCATATTTCTTTGGTCATTAAATAAATCCATCAAAATCATATTTTTTATAGAAATAGATTCTTTTTCACTTGAATTTTCTTTTTCCAAAGTTCCATATATCCAAACTACATCTCCTTCAAACTCTAACCCAATATAATTTATCTCTGTTTTTTGAGAATTAATAGTTATATCGACTACCTTTTTTAGATACTCATAAATATATTTTTTGGCTTCTTTGTGTTGTGTTTTGGTAGAAAGGTTTGGTTTTTGTTTCTGAAAAGCAATTTCATAATTCTTTCGAAGTGCATTTTCCAAATCATCTATAAAAATTTTATGAGAGATTTGAATTTCTGTTTTTTCACCTTTTTCTTTAAAATCCATTTCTGTAATGCTCAAATGAATAGCGTGTTTTGGAACGAATGAGAAAAGACAAAAAGTTAGGAATAAAATAGTGTATAAATGTCGTTGGTAAGAACACCAACAACGACTGTGTTTCTTTGAATGCTGATTTTTTGACATGTTTTTATTTAAAATTATAAAACTAAATTTGCTACTACTAAAAGGAAAAACTAATTTCCGTAATCCGTAATCCGTAATCCGTAATCCGTAATCCGTAATTTCTAATTTTCTTCTTCCTCATCAGGAAGCATTTCAATATCATGAATCAAGACACGCTTTGAAATTTGCTGACCAGTAGAAGTTGCTGCAAGACCTCCCAAAGCCGTTTCTTTATATCTTGCTTCCATACTTTGTCCAATTTCGCCCATCGCAGCGACACATTCATCAACAGGAATAACAGCATTTACATTAGCCAGCGAAATTTGAGCCGAAGAAAAAGCAATAGCAGCAGCACTTGCATTTCTGACTACACAAGGAACTTCCACCAAACCAGCCACAGGGTCGCAAACCAAACCAAGCATACATTGAATTGTAATTGCCACAGCTCCAAAAACTTGATTTATATCTCCTCCCAAACAATATACCATTGCACCTGAAGCCATTGCAGCAGCACTTCCTGTTTCAGCTTGACAGCCACCAACAGCACCAGCTAAGGAAGCATTTTGTTCGATAATAAGCGCAATTCCAGCAGCCACCAAAAGTCCTTCTAAAATTTTACTTTCTTCTATTCCATGAATTTCCTGCAAAGTGTAAAGCGTTCCAGGTAAGATACCTGAAGCTCCAGCTGTTGGTGCAGCTACAATACGTCCCATACACGAATTAACCTCTTTTGCAGCTAACGCACGAGCTATCAAATGTTGAAATTCTAACGATAAAACAGGCGTAGGGTAGCGATAAACTTTTTTTGCACCATTGTTTATCATTCCAGAACGAGAAATCATTTCTTCTTTTAGACCTGTTTCGACGGCATCCTTCATCACACCAAAGGCTTTACTAAGGTTTTCAAAAATCTGTGTTTCTGATTTTCCTCTAAGCTGAGTTTCGTAATCTAAAACAGATTTATATAAAGGTTCGTTATTAGTTTCACAATGGTTTTGCCAGTCTTTAAATGAATCGAATAGTAATGACATAATTTTATTTTTTGTGTTGTGTATTCTATATGATGAACCATCAAAGAGGTGTTGTCGTCGTTGAGGTTTATAAATTTCAAAATCCTCGTTTGACGGCAAAGCCTAAACGACGGTTTAGCATTTAATAATAAGCTAATTTACCAAATTTCTATCCATTCGTATAACAAAATGAAATTGGTTTTGATTTTTTATATTTGCAAAGTAGCTTTCATCATTAAAAATTCTTCAAAATGAAAAAATGTATTCTGACTTTTCTGTTTTGTTTTTGTAGTTATTTATGCTTTGCTACTTGGATTGACCACCAACATTTCAAAACAGGCGAAACAGAATTGAATGAAGACGCAAAAAGAGAGTTGAATAAAGTAGTTATTTATCTCAAAGAACATCCTTTTGTCAATATAAAAATAAGTGGCTTTGCTGATAAATATGAATGTAAAGATTCCTTAGATGCTATTCGCTTAGGTTGGGAAAGGGCGCATAATTGTCAATATTATTTATCTCAAAGAGGAATTTCGAAGTGTAGAATGCCCATTTATTCTTATGGAAAAAATAGACCAACTGTACCTAGTGATATTAATGGAGTTCCGAATAAAGCAAATCAAGCTATAAATAGAAGAGTAGAAACTTTTCCTATTACTCCAAACTACAAAACGTATGTTTTTTATAAAGTAAATACTTATGATTCCTTATTGAAAGTTGTGGAAAGGTTGGATACGGAATACTATTTTTTAGAAAATACAGAATTGATTATTTTTCCTACTAGAGGCAATTATTCGAATCTTGAACAGGTTTTGAAATATAGTTTTAGATTTTTGGATCTTAACAATGTGCTTATTGATGCTAAATATTTAAAAGAAAGCTTTGAAAATGAAAATTTGATAGAAAGTTTGAAAAAATATAATTTTGATATAGCTATTGATGATGCTGGTTTATATATAGACGAAATTAAAGTTGATGAGAGCTTTAATTTCTATGTCTGTGTTCTTGAATGGACATGTGAAGAGTAATTTTATAGTAAAAAAAACAAAGCAGAACATAAATCGAATTATATTCTGCTTTAAAAAATAAGTGAAGTTATACCACAAATTACTTTTCAGCAACAATGACAATATTCCAAGCTAATCTATTTATTAGAGGAATTTTTAATAAAAAATTATCTAACGCTGAAAGAGGCTTAAACCACCAGCCGATTGTTTTTTCATTTTCTTTATAAATGCGTTTCCAATAACGCACTTTATTAGGATTGTAACGCTTTATCAAATAATAATATAAAAATAACCAAAGTGTAGAAAGCCAAAATTCTTTGTGATGAACATTGGAAAAAGTAGCTTTATATTTTTTTAGAATATCAAAACCCAGAGGCATTTCATCAATCGTTCTGACATCCATTGCCATTTTTCGATAAACATTAATGACAGGATTATATTTTATTGGATCCCACGTATAGAGTTTTCCACCCTTTCGTAAAAACTGATGTATATTTTCTAACCAAATAGTATGTTCAGATTCAGGAACGTGGTGCATTAGGTTTGCACAATAGACAATATCAAAATAATCTTTCTCAAAAACCATTTTTTCGGCAGGAGAAATCACAACATTAATTTTTACTCCATATTGTTTGGCTAACTCTTTTGCAAGTTCGCCCATTTGTGGAGAAATATCTGTATAGGTCACTTCTGCGCCTTGCATAGCAAAATAAACTGAGCTTTCGCCCAATCCTGCACCAACATCAAGTATTTTTTTACCTTGCAGATTGCCCATTTGCTCAATCATATAACGATTTTCGATGGCACAAAGTCCTTCAAAAAGTGCTACTACATCTATTTCTGCAAGGTCTTCGGAAGTTGCCCAATCGTCATGAAAATCAGCTTCTCTTTTGTGAAGGTCTTCATGTTTTCCTTGTTGCTCTAATTCTGTATTGCTAATTGCCATAAAACAGCTTTTTCTTTATGAATAAATAAGTATTCAAATTACGAATTGAAATTTTATGCAAAAATACGGAATTATAACTAAATCATTTTTATTAAAAATTAGTAAAGGTTATTTTGCTTCTTTATTCCAACAATTTCATTCAATTTTAGCTCTAAATTTTTTATGTAATCTAATGTTTTTTTGGGTGCAGGTTCTCTTCTATACAATTCTCTTTCGTTATCTTTTCTAATATCAATTTCTTGCAAAGGACGTTCTCCTAATTTTATTTTTGTTCCATTTTGTTGTGCAACATAAACTTCTAAGGTAATCAGATAATAATTTTCATCTGCTGTTGAAGTTCGTTTTGTTTCAAATTGTAATTCTGTTATTTCCGAAAAATTGATTTTTATAGCTTTTGTAAATGGTTGTTCTCTTACAAAAAAGACTTTATTAGTTGTGTCAATGATGGTTTCTCGCAAGGGTAAAAAATAAACAGCTAAAGTGATTACAAAAAATAAAATCCAAACAATGCTTCTAAAAATAGTATCAGTTACTTTATTATTCTTAAAAGCTGAAAAAGGAATATAAATAAGTGTCATCAAGACAAGCCAAATAATAAATGCAAAAAATAGTCGCCAACTACTATTTGCACGAACTAAAGGAGCGTTGAGAAAAATATACGAATCTGTTTTAAAGTATGCCCACCACGAAAAATATTCATTTTGAAAAGGCAATAAGATTTGTTTGACTTCTGTATCAGCGAAATGACTTAGTAAAATAGGAATTCCTTTTGCTAATCCAATCCAAAATAGAATTATGGCTACTAACCAAATCCAAGTAGAATAAGAAGTTTTAGTTTTTTGAGCATCTTTCATAAAAACGAAAATTTAGAAGAATTAATTTTTGTAAATCTAAAAAATAGGTAAATCTTTAATCATTTTATAAGAATTTGTAGCAGTAGTTTTTTCAAAAACTCCTAATTGCATTCCGTTGGTTATCATGACAAAAGGCGCATCAATACAATAATTATAAACAGCAACTTGTGAAAAAACATTAGAAGAAAGCGAAATATGAGCAGCTTTACACTCCACAACCAAAAAAGGATTTCCATTTCTATCAAAAATCAAAATATCAGTTCGTTTCTTACGCTCCTGAAAATGATGTTCACTTTCTATTTGCATTAAGTTTTTAGAGTAATTTTGAGAAAGTAGAAAATGAATGACATGCTGACGAACCCACTCTTCAGGAGTAAGTAAAATCCATTTTTTTCTTATTATATCAAAAATTTGATATTTTTTACTATTTTGGTCTGTAAGTTTGTCAGTAGTGTTTTCTACTAGCTTGATTTTGGCTTCAAAAGAAGGAATATTAAGTTTGGGAAACACGCTTTATAAAATTTTATATGAATTTATATGTATTTTTGAAGAAATGGCGATTTTATGTAAAAACGGAAAAGGTGTTCCTTTTCTCTACAAATTAAATTTTACTTCTAAAATCTAAATTTTAAATTCTAAATTTATTACCTAAACACACAACTACATTGGGAAAAAATTATACGACTTCGTATGAAGAAGATCACTCGCAACACGACATGTCTAAGAAAGAAAATATTGTCAAAGATTGGTTGCCACGTTATACAGGACGCAAGTTAGAGGATTTTGGTGAATTTATTTTACTTACCAATTTTATTGGTTATGTAGAAAAATTTGCTGAGCGTTTTGGCGTAGAAGTAAATGGAAGAGATAAGCCTATGCAAACAGCAACGGCTGATAATATTACGATTATCAATTTTGGAATGGGAAGTGCTATGGCTGCCACAGTTATGGATTTACTTTCTGCTATTGAGATAAAAGCCCTGTTGTTTTTGGGAAAATGTGGAGGCTTAAAGAAAAAAAATGAACTAGGAAGTTTCGTCTTGCCTATTGCTGCTATTCGTGGTGAAGGAACAAGTAACGATTATTTACCAAATGAAGTTCCTGCTTTGCCTTCTTTCCGTATTCACAAATCGGCTTCTATTGTTATCCGAAATCATCAATTAGACTACTATACAGGAACAGTTTATACAACAAACCGTAGAGTTTGGGAACACGATACAGGTTTTAAAAAATACTTGGAAGATATGCGTGTAATGGCAATTGACATGGAAACAGCTACCATTTTTACAGTTGGTTTTGTCAATGAAATTCCTCGTGGTGCGCTACTTATGGTATCAGATAATCCAATGATTCCAGAAGGAGTAAAGACTTCAAAAAGTGACTCCTCAGTTACATCATTATTTGCAGAACGTCATTTGCAAGTTGGAATTGAAACATTACAACGTATTGCAAAATCAGGAGAATCGATGAAACACATGAGATTTGAGTAATTTTTGGAGACTAGGAAATAGGGATGGGAATTGGGAATACAATTACACAAAAAATCATTTTAATTTAATGCCGTTGTTGGTGTTTTAGCGAAACGACACCAACAACCTCACAATTTACCATTCACAATTACTTTGAGTATTTTATCATTTTTTAAATTTTTACAGTCTAAGAAAAATCCTTTAGAAAATAAAGAAGTTTTAGCAAATTCTTCTTCTATTTCGAAGGATTTTTTAGTTCGAAACAAGGAAGTGAAAAAATATTTTTCAGAACCTTCTTATTCTGTTTCTCTTCCTAGCTTGAATTCAGAACTGATTTCTCCAAAAACGGTTTCTATTCCCAAATTTGAACAAACAGCTAGTTTTAGTCCTTTTTGGATTGCTTTTCCAGAACAAGAACAGGCAACAATTCAGACCGATTTAATTTCTCGTTGGACACTCACAAACAAAACACTAATTTATAAGCGAGAAGGAAAACAAAAACGTTTTATTCTTTCTCAAGTTGAAAAAATAGAACTTCGTTACAAACGTTTGATGTTTCCTTTGCTTTTGGGGGGAATTGGAGGAGCTTTTTCTATTGTTGCAAGTCTGAAAGGTTCTTTGAATCTTTGGATTGGAATGGGATTAGGAGCTGTTGGTTTACTCCTTTTTTATTATGGAGTCAAAGGACGTTATCAGTTAGAGATTTATATGAAAAGTAATGCTATTCATACTTTTTTTATAGAAGACAAAGGCAGAAACTGGGATGGTTTTTTTAAGAAATTGAATTATTTTTGGAGAGTGAATAGGTAAGTATCAATTACGAATTACGACCTGTTAAAGCAGCGAAGCTAATTAAAAATTACGAACTGAAACACAATACAAGTCAATTACGATCACAACTTATTGATTATAAAGCAATTAATAATTTTAAAATAGCAGTCTATTTAATTTATGTCTCTAATTGTATCTTCTCATTTAAAGAATCTTTGAAATGAATATCAAAATTTTTATTATTTTCTTCCTTTCTTATTTTGTTTGTTCTCATTTTGTGACTGCTCAAATAGATTCTACAAAGAGAAGTTTGTATTTGAAATGTGCAAATGAAGTCATTATTAATTATCCAAAAGATATAGATACTACAAAGATTACTTTTGAAGTAAAGGGAGGAGGAATAATAATAAATTCAGTTTCTAAAATTATTCTTATTCCTCATTCTGCCAAATCTACTTTACAAGTTTTGTATAATGGAAAAGAGCTTTTTAGTAGAAAATATAATGTAAAACTAGTTCCTGCACCTGAAATAAATTGTATTCTTACTAAAGATAAATTTCCTAGAAGGTTACGAGTAGATGTAATTCCAGATAAGAATTTTCTTAAAAATTGTCCTTTAGATGCTCGTTATTCTATTGAATTTACATCGATTTTAGTAAAAAACAATGAAGTAGTTATGAATGATTTATTTACAGAAAAAAAACAACAGCTTACTCAACAAGAGTGGTTTGCAATAAGAGAATTATTTAAGCAAGACCCAACTGCGAACTGGAGAATAATCATTGATAGATTTACTCCAAAGCAGATGAATTTTGAAGGAAGGATTCATTATATTTGTTATCCTGCAATTTATCGCTTCGATTATACTCTAGAATCCTTTGAAAGATAAAACAATCTCTCAAACAGCTTCCTCACAATTTTATTTTTTATCTTTAGGAATACCGATTTTCTCAACTAGGAATAATAATGAAATAAGTTGCTGTTTTCAACGAACTAACTGATAATAAATAGTTTAAATTCGTAATTTTTAATTCATAATTTCCTCTAACTACTTTATTTATGAAAACTACCAATTTATATTCTGTATTTTTTCTATTGCTACTTACTTTTTCAAGTGGTTTATTATTTTCGTGTGGAGGGACTGACCAAAAAGAAGCTACTGAAAGTAATGAAACAGACTCTGTAAGCATAGAAACTAAAAAAATTGTTGAAACAGTTAATCCATCAGAAGAATATCAGACTTTTGTATCTGCTTTAGACACTACAAAAATCAGTTCTTCCAAACAGGCTGCTGAAAAGTTTCAAGAATTATATGCCTCTGCTACACCTGAACAAGCTGATGAAGGTTTTCTGATTTTTGATAAATTATATACTTCTCTTGCCTATAATTTGGATGAGCAACACTACAAAAATGGAGAACAAAGTGGGCAATATGATAAATATGACCAAATTGCAGGAATATATAATGGCTATAATGATGGAAAAGATGCTTCACCTGAAATAATGGCTTATCATAAAGAACTTGCTAGTCATGGTTTCGGAATTGGAATGGTAGAAGGCTCAACTTTTATCCTTCAAAATAGAGATTTTCTAAAAGAATATTTTTATGACAAAATTTCTGAACCACTACAAAAATATCTTGTTCAGAAAAATAAAGAAGCAAAAGAAATGTTTGCAAGTGATGGAGGTTTGATTATTTCACCTACTCGTTTGGCAGAACGTATAATTTGGGCAGAGAATTTTATAAAAGAAAATCCTGATTTTTATTCTGAATTAATGGACGAATTGAAAGGTTCTAAAAAAATATATCTAACCTATCTTTTAGAAGGAATGGATAACACACCACTTTTTGATTATCAAACCAAAGAAATAACTCAAGATTTTCAAGAAGCTTATCAAACTGTTACAAGTAGTTATTCAGATACAGAAACGGCTACTATCATAAAACCTTATTATGAAGCTATCAAAAATAAAAATACCAAAAAACAAGAAGAATTGATAGCAAAATATCAAGCTGAAGGTAAAATTTATAAAAACGAATATTAAATTATAATAGCTGTTTGAAGCGTCGGACGCTTGAAACTTGCCGTTGTCGGTGTCTCACCGCCGACACAGAGCAAAAAAATCAAGAAAGACTTTTCTTAAATGCTTCAAACAGCTCTAAAAGACGAATATCTCCACTTGTAGATGCCAAAGGTTCGGCAGCTACATCTCTTGAAAAAGTTGGGCGATACAAATAACCTCCAGTAATATTATCTTTTCGTTCATAAAAATAAATGCTAGGAATATTATTGGTGTACGTATTTTTATCAAAAAATAAGGGCGAAAGGTTTAGTATTTCTTCTTGTAGATTGGTTTGTTTGGTAATACAGACCGAATGACTATCCGTATAATAACTCAAAGGTTCTTTTTTGATTTGTCCAGATTGGTTGGTGTCAGCAAAAAGATGATTCAAGGAATGAACAAAGTTAGCTTTACTGTTTTTGAGCTTAATAACACGAATACTTCTGATAGAAATGAGTTCGTAGTTAGTCAGGAAAGCTAATTGTTCTAAAATAATAGTCAAATGATTTTCAGCATCTAAACATTGATTTTCAATCATTTCATTATTCCATGTAGCTGCTTGTGTACGCCAATTTTGATACAAACTCTCTAAAGAATGATAGGCATCTTGAAATTTTGTTTCCTCAAATTCTTTTTTCCATTCTTGAAGTTCTGAAATATAAGGTATTCTATTATTTTTTAAAAATAACTCCAAAATTTCCTCTACTAAAGGCAAATATAATGAAGGTGTAGGATTATCTATTTCCTTAAAAAGAGAACTGAAAGTAGTAGACAGTAAAATAGAATGTTTTACTTTTTCGTCCCAAAGCTCTGCCAAAAGGAGATACGCCATATAACGCATAGTAGCAAAATAAGTACGCAAAATTTGATTTATTCTACCTAAATTTCGCTCTTGTTCGGAAGGCGAAGGCGCAAAAAGTCGTTTGAGTTCTTCGGCTATAAATAAAGGAAAATAACGTACAATCTGATTGGCTCGTTGAGTGAGTTGAAGATTTTCAGTGTAATTTGTATCGCCTTCATCATCTTCAAAATAAGAACTCAACTCATCATCAGCAAATGGATTTTCGATTTCTAAATCTCCTTCTTCTACAACTGTTCCGATTTGCAGATTTCTATATTTGGCAACAGCATAAAAAACAGGCAAAATAATATTTCTATTAAGCTGTGTAGAAGGAACAACTGTATTCGAATTATTTTTGGCAAAAATAAGTTCCTGAACCAAATTTGTATTTACTTGGCGAGGTTGAGGAAAACCTTTTGAAGTCAGATTTTTTTCTAATTGAAGATAAATATCACGCAAGGCAAGTTCTGTTTTGCGAATATTAATTCCATTTTCTAAAATATTTATAAACTCACTTGTAAAAGCTGAATATTCTTCTGCTGGAGGATATTTTGACGGAGTATTTTTCTTAGAAGAAGCCAAAACATAAAAATTAGTTTTGCGAAACTGCTCAAATGCTTTCTCACTAAAACATGCATCCAACACCAAAACAACCAATAATCTTTCTTTCTGAATAACTCTATTAATGGCATCAATAGAAACGCCTGTAAAAAAAATATCTTCTACTTTGGTTTCACTCGTACTTAAATAAAGATTAAACTCTTCATCCAATATTCCGTGTCCAGAATAATAAATAACCAAACTTTTTTGAGCGTTTTGAGCTGCTGTTTTGATTACTCGCAAAATTTCTTGAGGTTGAGCTGCATTATGAAGTGTGGTAATATTCTCCTTATTTATTCCAACAGTAGGCGAAGCAAGCACTTTTTCAAGTTTGTCGACATTGGTTTTGGCAGCAGCAAGGTCATGCAGCGACTCATCAGCAATATAACTGCTAATGCCTATCAAAACGGCTTGTGTCTTTGCTGCGTCTATTAACCTCATGAAATAAAGTAAGAATTTAGAATTTAGAAGTCAGAATTAAAATACAATTATAGTGAATTTAAAAAAAGTATTCTCTGCGTTCCTCTGTGAACCCTGTGTTTAAATAAAAAAAATTATTTTGAAAGAGAAGCTAGTTCTCTAATAAGGTCTGCTGATTGGTCATTAAGCTGTTTTGCATTTACTTTAAATTTTGTTCCATCAGCTTTTTCAAACTCAACTGTTATTTCTTCTCCTCTTTTGGTTTGTCCTTTTTGTGTAAACCAAGTTTGTAGAGCTTTTACAAGTTGAACCACGGCTGGTGCACCCAAAACAACAGCTAAAGTAGCTTCCATAGCTCCTCCTGCTTCGTCTTCTTTCAGTTCTGCACGTTCTTGATTTATTTTTTGATAATCCAAATCTTCATCATTTTCTAACCAATTTTTTAGATTTTTAGCTTCTTTGCTACTTTCTTCGTCTGCCAAAACGTGGATTTTTAGAGTATTCATAAAGAGTATTTTAGATTAAATGAAGTAATAAAAAAAACAAAATAACTTGTATAAATCCATTTCTTCTTTAGGGAAAGGATTTAAAACGCAATATATAAAAAAAAGAGTGCAATAATAAGCTATTTTGAGAAAAGAGTAAAGTGTAAAAACTTCGAAACCTATAATTTGTTAAGAATAAAAGAATAATTAATACATATCAGCTAACCAAGTAACCAAAACTGGTCTAAATACGTTATTTTGCTGAATTGTTTAGATATGACTCTCCAAAAATATTTATTATGCGTTTAAAAGCTGGTCAAACTGCACCTTTGTTTTCTTTAGAAGATATTTATGGCAGAAAAATAGATTTATCTTCCTATAAGGACAAAAATAAAAAAATCTTGATTTCTTTTTTCAGAAATGTAGCTTGCCCATTTTGTAATTTTAGAATTCATCAATTGACAAGAAAAAATGAAAAATGGAAAGACAAGCTAGAAATGATTTTTTTCTTAGAATCTAAAAAAGATGTTGTTTTGCGTAGCACATTTCATCAAGATGTTTCTCCTATTCCAATTATTAGTGATGAAAAAAAGGTTCTCTATCAAGAATATGGAATAGAAAAATCTACTTTCAAATTTTATGGAACTTTGCTTTCTGCAAAACATAGAACCACATTCAAGACAGCCAAAGAAATGGGGCTGGCTGTAGATTCTGGTGAGGAATTGACGAGAACTATTCCAGCTGATTTTTTATTAGATGAGAATCTAAATATCATAGAAGTCTATTATGGTGCTAGTGCAGCCGACCATTTGCCTTTTGAAAGAATAGAAGCTGTTTTATAGAAAGTTAAACTCATTTTTGTCTTTATTTTTACGAATAAACAATTGCCGTACTCACTTAGTATTTACTTTAGATTTTAATTCCTTTTACTTTAAAAAAAACTTATGTCTAACCGTTTAGAAACTGGTCAGCCAGCTCCTTTATTTTGCTTGACTGATATTTATGATAGAGAAATCGATTTGTCAGCTTATAAAAACAAAGGCAAAAAAATATTGATTTCTTTTTTTAGAAATGTAGCTTGCCCTTTTTGTAATTTTCGAATTCATCAATTGACAGCTAAAAATGACCAATGGAAAGATAGTTTGGAAATGATTTTCTTTTTGGAAGCAAAAAAAGACATAGTCTTGCGTAGCTCTTTTCATCAAGGAGTTTCTCCTATTCCGATTATTGCAGACTTTGGAAGAGCAACCTATCGAAAATATGGTACAGAAGTTTCTGCTGAAAAATTTAATGCCACCATTAATTCAAAAGAACAAATGGCTATTCATTCCAAATTAGTTGAAAAAGGTTATGAAATAGATTCTGGTGAAACTCAAATTCATTCTATTCCAGCTGACTTTTTAGTAGATGAAAATCTGAATATTATAAAAGCACATTATGGAAAAGATATTCCAGACCACTTGCCATTTAATCAAATAGAAGAACTTGTTTTTGGAAATAAATAATATGAAAACAAGCAAATGAAAAAGTCCAAAAAATAACTCATTCCTTGATTTATTTTTTGGACTTTTTAGCTTGCTCTTCCTCAGCTTTTCTGTCAGTATTGAGTTGCATAATAAGATGTGCAAACGTAGCTGTTAAACCAAGTAAAATGAGTGTAATTGTAAAGAAAGGAAAGCTAAACTCTAATTTTTTATCTAACCAATTTCCTCCAAAACCTCCTAAAATTACAGAACCTATCATCTCCATTCCAATACTAGAGTATTTGATATATTTATTAGATCCTTTTTTTAGAGCCTCTTCTCTTTTTTTAGAAGCAACATCTAATTTTTCTGTATAAGAGTTTTTAAAAGTAGGAACAGGTTCTATATTTTCTACAGAAATTGTTTTGCTAATCTTATCGGTATCAGTATTAAAATTTTTATTCAATTCTTCTTCAAATTCCCTATCTAATTTATCTTCAGTTTCTTTCAATTGTCTATGAAATTTATCTTCTAAATCAGAGAATTTATCTGATGAGTTTGAATTATCTTGAGGTTTGAAGTTCTCGTTCTGATTTTTGTTCGATTTGTCGTTCATTCTTTTTACCGTTTATTCCAGAATTAGAAGAGCTATTTAGAGTTGGATTTTGTAATGAGGTTGTTACTTTTGGAGCTTCTCCTACTTTGCACTGACCATTTATTTTAGCACCTGGTTCAGTTATCATGCGCAGCGCACAAACATCACCATTAATAACAGCATTTGCTTTCAAGATAAGCAGTTCAGCAATAAAAAGATTTCCTGTAACTTCGCCTTCTATTTCTGCATTACTAGATACAAGATTTCCCTTTAGGTTTGATCCACTTCCTAAAGCTACTTTAGATTTGGATGTGATATTTCCGTTGATTTCTCCATCAATTCGAATATTTCCTTGTGTTATCAGGTCACCTATAATTTTAGTGCCTTTACCTATAATATTGTTTGCTTCTACCTCTGTTGAGCCTACTGTTTGTTTTTTCGATTGGAACATAGCCATAAATATTTTTTATTTTAATGATTTGTACAAGATAGCTTTTGCTATTCTGTTTGCTTAATTAACCTTTAAATCAATTCTGTGTAAATTTTTTTATAATCTATTATTTATGTAGGATAGTCTCTATGTTTGTATTTTGCAAATGTAATCAAATCACACGAGTTTTTATAAAATATAT
Source organism: Bernardetia sp. Wsw4-3y2 (assembly GCF_037126295.1). Classification (NCBI taxonomy): domain Bacteria; kingdom Pseudomonadati; phylum Bacteroidota; class Cytophagia; order Cytophagales; family Bernardetiaceae; genus Bernardetia; species Bernardetia sp. Wsw4-3y2. The sequence goes on from NZ_CP147017.1 coordinate 4,021,228, forward strand.
AAATTTGATTTTTTGCAAACAAATAACTGTTTTTTATTAAAATTGTGGTAGAATAATTTGCTGTTCTGCACTGAAATAGAAAGGCAATTTGTCTCTTTTATTTTAAAAATACAAATAATTCTTGTATTAAAGGAATTTATTATAAAAAAATGCTCAAAATTCGCTCTGCATACTAATTACTTCTGAGTAATTCTAAGTAAACTTGGGATTGGCAATAATCTATGTCGTCGGGGAAACACCAGTTATCTGCTATTTTATTTTTTATACCAATTTACCATTAATCTACATTCTGTCTAGCAAAAAAGCCTTTTGCAAAAAAACGCAAAAGACTTTATTTAAATTGTATTCTGAGACTACTAAACAAGAATAGCTTTTAGTTAGCTGCTCTTGCTTGGAGTTTAGTTCCGATTCTTACACCAACCGAAATATCCATAGAAAAAAGTTTGTACTGTCTTTCTAAATCTAAAAAATCTAATCCCAATTCTATCCAATCATCAGTAAAGGGGGTTGGACGTTTATCTATGAGTTTATTTGAAATAAGTCTTGCACCTACCCCAAAATAAAAGTTGCTTGTCCATGTCTTGACGAACTTTCCTTTCCAACCTTTACTATATTGTATTCCTATAGAACACCTTCTGACTCTATAATCTGATTCATAACTAACTCCTGCCACTGTCCAACTTTGCGTTGTTGGATCAAAAAAATATTCATCATATACTATTTGTTTCTCCTTATAATTCATATTTCGAAACATAAATTTTATGGCGTGATAGGAAGCCTTTTGAGGATTGTTTGTTGTATAAAATCGTATTTCAGGTTTTATAACGTAACTAGGATAATTAGAATGAGGTAAAGGAATTCCACTATTTTCTAGATTTCTTTCTTTTCTGAAGTTTAGGATATATCCTATGTCTGTATAAAGAGAAACTTTATCTTCTAAAAAATATTCTGTTCCAAAATAAACTGTTGCAAAAGGTTCTAGAAGAGCAATAGGAGAAAGATAAAAATCTAGGTCAGATTTTTTATAATTAGAATAAATAAATTGTTGCTTTACTTTTCTTTTTATAATAATTGTATCGTACTCATACTCATCTTCTATTACATCTACTTGAGCATAGCTATTTGTAAAATAAAAAAAGAATATTGTTAAAGTTGAAATGAAATAAATACAATTGTATTTTAAGTATATAAAATTCATATTGTTTTTTATTTAAATATTGTAGTGTAAGTTATTTTTTCTTAAAAGAATAAATAATTACTTAGTAAATTTAAATAACTACGAAGACTAAACAATCTTTGTGGCAAAATCTAAAAAAATAAAATTTTTTTTCCTTATCCTAGAAATAAAAAACAGATTTAAAATACCGTGTGGTTATTTGAATCTGTTTTTTAAATAAAGTTAGGCAGCATTTTTTATCCATTCTCTAGCTTCTTCTTCACTTTCAAAATATTCGGCATTTATTTTTATGTTGGCTTTATCAACTACACCTAAGATAACATTCATCATGTTTTCTTGAAACTTTGTTTTAGGCTTTACTATTCCTACAGTTACATCTTTCTCTGCCATCGCATAAAATTTAGGCGCAAAATAAGAAGCAAACCAACTGCGAGCTGAAAAAGGAACAGAAAGTGGAAAGTTTTTATCGTCTACTACAGAGAGAATAATTTTTCTATACGGTTTTGTTTCACTACTTTCTAATATAGCAGAATAGGCAGCTTTGTAATCTTCTTCGGTTACTTTTTTTTGTAATCGAATAAGATAGTAATTTGTTTCTGTATCAATATAAGAACTAGCACATTCATCGACACTTTGATAAAGTAGATGCATATTTTAATTTTATTTGGGGGTAAAGTTAGATAAAATGATAGTGTTAGGTTAAAGTTAGAAAATATACGAAAAAAATAAATCAAATTTGTTTTTTCTACATAAAGCACAATCAAATTTGTAGTGCTTTTCATTTTAATTTTAATTTTTTCCATTTTTTCTAAAATAGAATCCTTTTTTTTAGTAGTTTTGAAACTGTTTTGCTAATAACCATTATCCAACCAAACGTACAAACTGATTTCTTTAGCCTCTATGGAAAGTATTTGGAAAAGTATTTTATTGTACAAAGAAAATGACCCACTGATTTTTACGAAAGTATTGTTTTGGTTTTTCTTTGCGCTCGTACTTTTCGTTTATCAGTTTGCAAAAGATAAACAGATTGCCAGAACTTCTTTTCTAGCTATTTTTAGTCTTTATTTTTATTATTTATCAAGTGGTTGGTTTTTTCTACTTCTGATTTTTTCTACTATTGTAGATTATTTTATTGGGGAATCTATTTTTAAAAGTGAAGACGAAAAACATCGGAAATTACTTGTTACACTTAGTGTAGTTATTAATTTATCAGTCTTAGCTTATTTTAAATATACTTTTTTCTTTGTCGATTCTCTTAATACCACTTCTGAATGGATTTCAGGAACTTCTTGGGATATTGCCAAAACAGACTATTTTTCTTATTTCCTCAACCTTATTGTAGGAAAGCCTTATTTTGATACCACTTCTATTTTCCTTCCTGTTGGTATTTCGTTTTATACCTTTCAGACAATAAGTTATTCTATAGATATTTATAGAAGGCAGCTAGAACCTGTCAAAAATATAGTAGATTTTGGGTTTTATGTGAGCTTTTTTCCTCAACTTGTCGCAGGACCTATTGTGAGAGCATCTGAGTTTGTACCACAGATTTATAAAAAATACAAACTTTCAAGTACAGAATATAATGAAGCTATTTTTCTGATTATCAATGGTTTGGTTAAGAAAATGTTGATTTCAGATTATATTTCGGCTAATTATGTCGACAGAGTTTTTGCAGAGCCATTTCAATACACAGGCTTTGAAAATCTGATGGCTGTTTATGGTTATGCGATTCAGATTTATTGCGATTTTTCGGGTTATACAGATATTGCGATTGGTGTAGCTTTGCTTTTAGGTTTTCGTTTGCCTATTAATTTCAATTCTCCTTACAAATCTGTAAGTATTACTGATTTTTGGCGTAGGTGGCATATTTCGCTTTCTTCTTGGCTGCGTGATTATTTATATATTCCTTTAGGTGGAAATAGAAAAGGCAAAGCAAGAACGTATGTGAACCTATTTCTGACTATGCTTTTAGGTGGACTTTGGCACGGAAATGCTTGGCGTTTTGTGATTTGGGGTGCGCTTCATGGAGTTGCTTTAGCTGTTCATAAACTTTGGCTTACTTTTGTAGATATTCCAGAATCTTGGCAAAAGTCAAAGGTTTATAACTTGATAATGCTCATCATTACCTTTCATTTTGTCTGTTTTTGTTGGATGTATTTTCGTGCTGCCGATGTTGCGACAGTCAATTTAATGTTAGAACAGATTTTTTATAAGTTCGAATTTGCAGGGATTTTTGAGAGGATTGCAGCATATAAAACTATTTATGCCGTCTTGCTTTTAGGTTTCATTGTTCATTGGTTGCCAGAAGATATAAAAGCAGCGACACGAATTGCCTTTGCAGACCTTCCAGATGTTGTGAAAGCAATTATTATTGTAGCTATTCTGTTAGTTTTATTTCAATTTAAAACAGCAGGGATTCAGCCGTTTATTTATTTTCAGTTTTAAGATTTGAAAAATAAATCTTGTGAATAATTTGATGATAAATCAGTATATTTGTAAAGAAGAGTTTAGTAAGAAATAATTTATAAAAATATGGAAGCAATAGAAATATATGGACAAATAAACGAAGAAGGAAATGTAATTTTAAATACTCCCTTAACTATTCGTAACAAAAGAGTACGAATAATTCTTTTAGTCGAAAATGAATCAGATTTAGAAAATGAGTTGATAGAAGGTTATAAAGCTACTTATCAAGAAGATTTAGAGATAAGTAATGATTTTGAAAATTTAAAATAAAAAAGCATTTATCCTGCCTTTCATCATACAAATTATAAAAATCACTCTCTAATCAAATAAGTGTATTTTTTACCTCACTCTACTCATTTTTTGGCTCTACATTTTCGTTTTGCTTTTCGTTCTTTACGGTTGGTACAAAGAAGGTATTTTTAATAATGTCGTTGGTGGGTACACCGACAACGGCAAAAATTATATAGAAAAAAACAAAATCCGTTTTTCTGTTTTGATTCCTGTTCGAAATGAAGCTCAAAATATTGCAGCTTTATTAAATGATTTGACTCTGCAGGATTTAGATACTAATAATTTTGAAGTTTTAGTTTTAGATGATAATTCGGATGATGAAACGGCAAAAATTGTAAACGATTTAATCCAAAAAATGCCGTATTCTCTACGGCTTATTCCTGTCATTTCTACTCCAGCTACTAATTCTGCCCACAAAAAACGAGCAATTACTTTAGGTGTTTCGAAGGCAAATTTTGAATATATTATTACGACTGACGGAGATTGTAGAGTTCAAAAAAGTTGGCTTTCCACTTTTTCAAATTTCATTGATTATAAAGAAAAAAGAGATGAAAAAGCCTTTTTTATTGCTGGAGCTGTTCGTTTAAATTATAAAAGAGATTTTTTTGCAGCTTTACAGGCTTCTGAATTTGCTACATTAATTGGCTCAGGAGGTGCTGCTCTCAATTTGGGTTTTCCTTTTACATGCAATGGGGCAAATATGGCATACTCCAAGGAGCTTTTTGAAGAACTGGGAGGATATGAAAATCAAGAGAAAAGCAATACTATAAAAGATGGTTATCAAATCTCGTCTGGAGATGATGAGTTTTTATTACATAAATTTCACAAAGTTTATCCTAAGAATATTTTTTTCTTAAAATCAGATAAAGCAATCGTTGAAACAGAAGCAACTCAAACTTGGAATCATTTTTATAATCAGCGCAAACGTTGGGCAAGTAAATGGAATCAACATAAAAAAATAAGTCATGCAGCAATTAGCATGTTTGTGTTTTTGGTTCAAGTTTTTACTTTATTAATGTTTGTTTTTATGGCTTTTGATATATTTACAACTGATTTTTATCTAACAAACTCAGAACTAAGAAAGTATCTTTATCTTACTTTTTTTATTAAAACGAGTACAGAATTTCTGTTTTTGTTTTCTGTATTGCATTTTTTGAGACAACTAAAAGCAATTTTTACACTGCCTTTTTGGTGGATGTTTTATAGTTTTTATGCTATATTTTTTGGAATTGCTGCACAGAAAAAAGGCTATAATTGGAAAGGTAGAAGAACAAAATAGTAAACAAATGTAACTAATGCTAAGTAATCTGACTTTATCAATCGTTTATTTTAAATAAGAATAGTTTTTATGTTACTTTCTTAGTAAATTAGTCGTTTAAAGTAATTTCTAGCAATGGAAAAGAAAAAACACCAATATTTTTTTATTTCCATTCTCAATTAATATTGCATTCGTTTATTTCTCTAAATGGCAGCAGAATTTGAGCATATATCGCCTTCTTCACAAATACGCAAACGCTTATTAAAACACAAACCAGCCATGTTTGGGCTTTTTGTCATTTTATTTGCTGTTTTTGTAGCCCTTGCAGGTCATACAATTATGCCTGACAAAACCCCAAATGCAAATGATGGAGCTGTGCAGATAGGTAAAGAATTGCCTATTTTTGAAACAAAAATGTTGAAGTTTAGAAAACGAATTTCTACTGAACATACAGGTTTTTTTGAAAGTATTTATAATGGCGATGAAACTGACTACACAATTACCCCAATAGATACCTTTAGGATTGTGGGAGATACAGTATTTTTTAAAATTTATGGAAGAGAGAAAAAAGAACTTTCCTATTCGCTCATTTATGCTACTAAACCCGTTTTTGCAGGTGTTTCAGGACTGCTTTCAGATGATTCTCTTAACTATAACTATCAAATAAAAGGTGACACAGTGCGCTATGTTGATATTCAGAAAAGAATACGAACAACGACTTTATTTGAGCTGGCAGAAGAATTCCAAAAAGAAAATATAGAAACTCGTACGTATTGGCTCGGAACTGACCGTTCGGGTAGAGATATTTTAAGTCGTTTGATGTATGGAACACGAATTTCTCTTACTATTGGTGCAATTGCTGTTTTGATTTCACTCGTTTTGGGAGTGAGTTTGGGCGCAATTTCTGGTTATTTTGGTGGTTGGATAGATAGTATTATTCATTGGTTTATGACAGTAGTGTGGTCTATTCCTAGTATTATGCTTGTAATTGCCATTACCATTGTACTTCAAAGTAAAGGAATTTGGGTTGCTTTTGTCGCTGTTGGTCTGACGATGTGGGTAGAAATTGCTCGTATTGTAAGAGGAAAAATCAAAACAATTAAAAGGAAACCATTTATCGAAGCTACACACGCTTTTGGAATGAGTCATTGGAGAATTATTTTTAGACATATTTTGCCTAATATGTTGGGAGAAATAGTAGTGGTTACGACTTCAAATTTTGCAGCAGCTATTTTGATAGAAGCAGGTTTGAGCTTTTTAGGCTTGGGTGTTCAGCCTCCTACACCTTCTTGGGGAATGATGGTTTCGGAAGGGTATTCTGTTATCGGAACAAGTAATAGTTGGCATTTGATTGTCTTTCCAAGTCTTTGTATTAGTATTTTAGTTCTTGCTTTTAATCTTTTAGGAAATGGTCTGAGAGATGCCTATGACCCAAATACTAGAAGCTAAACTGTATTTCTTCATACTGCACAACAAAAAACCTAGAGCAAAATAATATGTTCTAGGTTTTTTTTGATTACAAAGTATTTATTGCAAGTTAATTATGGTTTTCCTTTATATGGAGAAGCATTATAATATTTCATTGCTTCTGGAAGCCATTTTTTGAGATTATTGATACGTGTAGAAGAACTTGGGTGGGTAGATAAAAATTCTGGTGGTGCTTGTCCTGCTGCTTGTGCTGACATGCGTTGCCAAAAAGCAATTGATTCGGCTGGGTTATAACCTGCCATTGCCATAAAAATAATTCCTAAATGGTCGGCTTCTGATTCTTGATCTCTTGAAAACTTCAACAGTCCTACCTGTGTTCCTAATCCAGCAGCTTGTAAAATTAATTGTTTTCCAAGCGTTGGTTTTTGGTTCATGAGAGCTGATCCCAAAGATAAAACTCCTTGTGCAGCCATTCCTTGGCTCATTCGTTCATTACCATGACTAGCCACAGCATGGGCAACTTCGTGTCCCATTACCACACCAACACCTGTTGGAGTTTGGCAAATAGGCATAATTCCAGTATGAAAAATCACTTTTCCCCCAGGCATACACGACGCATTTGCAGAAGGTTCTTGTACTAAATTATATTCCCACTGAAAACCTTTAATTAAATCAGTTTTGTTTACCGATTTAAGATACGTTTCGACAGCATATTGAATTCGCTGCCCTACATTAGTTATAGTTTGTGCATCTGTTGTTCCTTTCACTACTTGTTGTTCATTAAGCATTTCGTTATAAGCCTGAAAGCTCATCGAATTTATTTCAGATGCAGGAAGTAAAATAAGTTGTTTTCGTCCAGTAAGTGGTGCTGTTGCACAGGCTGTTACAAAGTAAAACAAAACAATAAATGATAAATAAGAAATTTTTTTCATAAAAAAATAAAGTTTAAAAAGTGAGTTGAAAATAGGGTAATAACAAGTCAAATGAAAATGTTAAATTTTGTTTTCAAATAGACTCTTAAAGATAGAAAGTTTTATAAAACTTGTTTGTTGTTTTCAAAACACGTTTTTTTGTATAAAGTTTTGAGAAAGATTATTGAATACTAAAGCTAAAAGATAAATCAAAAAATAATGCCATTAAATTACGAATCTATTTTTATTGATTTAAAAACAGAATATAATGATATTTTACATTTAAAAAGAATTTATAAAGAAGGTTCAGATCTTCAAACTCTACCTACTATTTTACTTATTCATGGAAGTGTCGAAAATGGTCGTATCTTTTATTCTGTACAGGGAAAAGGGTTTGGAAGTTATTTAGCTGAAAATGGTTTTGATGTTTTTGTTGCAGACTTGAGGGGAAAAGGAGAAAGTAAACCAAAAGTAAATTCTAAATCTACTTTCGGACAGACTGAATATATTTTAGAAGACTTGCCAACTTTTGCTAATAAAATAAGAGAAATAAAAGGTCATTTTCCTAATTTTTGGGCTGCTCATTCTTGGGGCGGAGTAATGATTCCTCCTTTTATGTTACGTTTTCCACAAATAGCAGAAGCTACAAAAAAAATGGTGTTTTTTGGAAGCAAAAGAAGAATCAGAACAAAAGGAATAGAAAAAATAGTAAAAATAGATTTTGTATGGAATTTTTTGGGTAAAGTTTCTGGAAAAACACTAGGTTATTTACCTACTACAAAAATTGGCTTTGGAACAGATGACGAAAGCAGAGGATTTATAACAGAATCTAATAAATGGATTAAGGAAGATAAATGGCTCTGTAAAGATAAATTTGATTACCAAAGTGGCTTCCAAAATTTAAAACAGAAACAACGATATTTCCCTCCTACTCTTCATATTGCAGCAGCAAACGATACTATTTTGGGAAATCCAAATGATGTAAAATTATTGATGGATGAGATTGATAATTCAACAGATGAGTTTTGGTTGTTGTCAAAATCAAATCAGAATTTACATGATTATGACCATAACAACATGCTGACACACAAAGACGCAATAAACGATCACTTTCCAAAGATTTTGGAATGGTTAATAAACTAATAAAAATACGTATTTTTGAATTGAATAATTAAATAGCAAAATCAAGAAATAATGAATTCACAGACAGAAGAAAATTACTTAAAGGCTCTTTTCAAACTTGCTTCTCAAGAAAATGAAATAAGTTTATCCGATTTGAGTAAAAAATTATCTGTTAGTACGCCAACAGCAAACAGCATGATTAAGCGTTTGCACGAAAAAGAGTTTGTGATTTATGAAAAGTATAAACCTATAAAACTAACCGAAAAAGGTAAAACTACAGCAGCTCTTATTGTCAGAAAACACCGACTTACAGAAATGTTTTTAGTAGAGAAAATGGGTTTTGGTTGGGAAAAAGTTCACGCTATTGCAGAGCAAATCGAACACATAAAATCACCTATTTTCTTTGATAAAATGGACGAGCTTTTGGGCTATCCAAACATTGACCCACACGGTTCACCTATTCCCAATAAAGAAGGACAAATAGAAAATAGAGTAAATTCAGAATTAAAGTTAAGTGATTGCAAGGAAAAGGATAAAGTTAAAATTATAGCTGTTTCTGAATCTTCACTAGAGTTTTTGCAATTTCTTAATAGCCGAAAAATTAGCTTGGGTTTAGAGTTGGAAGTCTTAGAAATAGAAAAATATGATGGGACAATGAAAATTCTTTTGTCAGAAGATAATAACCCAAAAAGAGAAGAAACCCTTAGTAAAATAGTTTGTGAAAAGTTGTGTGTGTGTCATAAATGAAAGAAAATCATTCTATAATACACTCAAAAGAGGCTGTCCGAAAAGTACGGATAGCCTTTTTTTTATGGTTAATTTTTTTTATTTTCGAGGTATATATACTTTTATACTAACGTTATATAGCCTATGGCAAAAGTAGTTTTCAAAAACCAAAGTGGTAAGCAGCCCGAACTTTTTCCTGTCAATATATTTGACAAAATTCCAGCTCACCATCCTGTTCGTTTAGTTGAAAAGGTGGTTGATTCATTGGATATTAGCGATTTGATTTCTCAATACAAAGGTGGAGGTTGTTCAGCTTATCATCCAAGAATGCTCGTTAAAGTGCTATTCTATTCTTATTTATCCAATATTTATTCTTGTCGTAAAATAGCTAAAGCTCTTGGGGAGAATATTCATTTTATGTATTTATCAGGCAATTCTACACCAGATTTTAGAACAATTAATGACTTTAGAGGTAAAATTTTGAAGGCACACATTCATCGTTTATTTGGAGAAGTTGTTAAAATGTTGGTTGAAATGGGTTATGTAAGTCTTGATGTTCAATATATTGATGGAACAAAAATAGAGGCTTGTTCTAATCGTTATACTTTTGTTTGGCGTGGTAGTATTGAAAAAAATAAAGAAAAGTTAGAAACTAAAGTAAATAAAATTTTATCTGATATTGAAAGTAGTATTCAATCAGATAATCAAGAAGAAAATAAAGAAGAAGTATCTACTCCATTAGATTCAGAATTATTAAAAGAAAAACTCGCTCAAATCAATAAAAAACTAAAAGAACCGAGTAAACAACAGGCAAGAGAACTAAAAAAAATGCAAGATGAATATCTTCCTAGATTAAGTAAATATGAAGAGTCTCTGAAAATTTTAGGTTGTAGAAACTCGTATAGTAAAACAGATACGGATGCTACTTTTATGCGGATGAAAGAAGATCACATGAAAAATGGACAACTCAAACCTACTTATAATGCTCAAGTGTCCACAGAAAATCAATTTATTACCCACGTTTCTATTCATCAAACGGCAGGAGATACCACCACTTTATCCTCTCATTTAGAAGGATTTGAAAATCAGTACAATAAACAAAGTAAAGAAGTAGTAGCTGATGCAGGTTATGGAAGTGAAGAAAATTATGAATTACTTGAAAAAAAAGAAATTACTGCCTACGTTAAGTACAATTATTTCCATAAAGAGCAAAAAAGGAAAATGAAAAATAATCCTTTTTTAGTTCAGAATTTATTTTACAACAAAGAATTAGATTTTTATGTCTGTCCGATGGGGCAAAGAATGAAGAAAATAAGAGATGGAAAACGTACTTCAAGTAATGGATACGAATCGCAAGTATCTTATTATCAAGCAAAAAGGTGTCAAGATTGTCCTCTTCGCAATTTATGTCATAAAGCTGAAGGCAATAGAATAATACAAGTGAATCATCGTTTAAACCAACTAAAAGAGAAAGCTAGAAATTTACTAACTAGTGAGAAAGGATTAGAGCAGCGCAGTAAACGCCCTATAGAAGTAGAAGCTGTTTTTGGGCATCTCAAATATAATAATAAGTTTAATCGATTTACTTTTAAGGGATTAGTAAAAGTAGAAATGGAGTTTCTATTGATGGCTCTTGGACATAATTTTAGAAAAATGGTGGCAAAAACTGCCGATAAGCTAAAAAATACTTTCAATTCTAAAAAATCATCTTTTTGCACCTTTTTTTATACTCAAAAAAATCACCAAAAGACAAAATTTGTTTGCATCATCAAAAAAATCAACCAAAAAGAAGAATTACAAAAAATAGCTGCATAAAAAGAGGCTGACCTTTTCGGACAGCCTCTTTTAAGTATAATAAATAGGTCTCGTTGCTATTCCTTAACTACTTTCATTATAGTAGAAGAGCTTTGACTAACTATTTTTAATAAATACATACCATTTGGATAACGTCCCAGTCTAAATGTCAGACGGTTATTAATTTGAGTATTGATAGTTCTTCTTTCTAGTTCTTCTCCAATCGCATTGATGAGTATTATTTCTACTTCTTCTCCATTTCTAAACTCTTTCCCTTGCAAAGAAAGCGTAAACTCATCATCAGTTGGATTTGGATAAATTGTATTGGTTTGTTGTTCTGTAAAATCACTATCAGAAAGTGTAGCAGAAACTATTTTTGTAAAGGTAAACTTACCATTATTATCTATCTGTTTTAGTTTGTAATAATAGGTTACATTAGGTCTTACCTCTACATCTAAAAATTGATAATCTTGTCTTGATTGTCCTTGTTTTTTACTAGCCACAAAACCAATTTTGACAAAATCTCCGTCTTCTTCAGCTCTAAATACTTCAAATCCGTAATTATCTTTTTCTTGTAAAGTTGCCCATTCTACCAAAATAGCATTTTCGGTTGGTTTGGCTGATATAAACAAAAGTTCGATAGGAAGAAGTGTAATATCTTGTGATTGAGCTGTTGCAAAAAAGCCCATGTTTCCTATAAAGCCAGTTCTTGAAGTAAACTGTGGAATATTAGTTATACATAATCCATCAGGAATAGTCCAAGGTGGATTTACAGCAAAAGGGTTTTCAGTTTCCTCAAGTTGCATAACAGTTGTAGAAGCTCCTACAAAATTTCCATAATCTCGGTTAAATAAATACATTTGATAGGCTGCATTTACTGGAACAGGATTATTAGTAGCATCAAAAGAAGAGAAATCCCAAAAACCATTATCCAAAGCTGGGTCTGTATCAAAGTCAACACCACAAATATTAGTTTGTCCTGTTGCTGGACTTGGTAAATTAGTAAATTGCTTAAAATAAGCTGTAACATTATCTACTGTATTGGAGACATTGAAATTGGCATCAGCTCTTTGATAAGTAAATGTTGGGTCTGGACATTGTATTGTACGTGATTGAATTGTTCTAATGGCAGCTCCATTTATATTTGCATCTTCGAAGTTGTAGTAGGCTCTCAAGTTATTTGCTTGTGGGCATTGCAACGCATTGGCAGCACAACCTTGATTAAATGAGGCTTGTATTTGTGCTTCTGTACGTGTTTCACTCCAAACTTTTAACTCATCAACTTGTCCTCTAAGAGCTAATGTATTACTACCACTCCAACGCCCTACAAGTCCACTTGTCAAAATTGTATTTAAAGGTGCAGGTAAGTCGTAGGTACGAATACGTAATCCATCATAATAAAATGTTACTTGTTGATTTATTTCATCGTAAGTCAGAGCATAGTGATGCCAGTTATTCAAACTATTTGGTAGATTGATAAGCTCTAAATCAAATCCGTTGTTTAAACGAATAAACCATGAGTTATTGGTTGTTCCTGTCACTAAAGCAAAGTCTTGTGAATTATTAGTTCCTGTGCTATTTCCAAACTGAAATAAACCTGCACCATTAAAATTGGTCACATTTGCCCATATTTCGACTGTACGAGAATTATTTCCTGCCACTCCTATATTTCCTGTATTAGCTCCAAAATCTACATATTCAATATCTTCTGTCATTGTTAAAACACCATTTGGATTTGGATTACAAGTCATTCCTCCATACGTAGCTGTCTGCCAATCCGAGTTTTCAAATGCAGCAGACATTGCGCCATTTTTATTGGCCTCTGGCAAAATTGTAGAAGGTTCTTGCAAGACTAATCCAACAGGGAAAGAATAATTACCTGTTGCATTTTTGGCTCTATTTAGTTTTCCTGCTACAAAATAATCAGTTGGAAGAGTAGTACCTGTAGTAGTAGTAGTAAATCCAGTAATTGCATTTGGGTTTGGATTATTTACAATAATAGAACGAGAAATATCTACACCATTAGTAGTTGGAAACCCTTCAGGAATAATATAGCCTTGCACAAAATTTAATGTTCCTGTAGCACTTACAGTCAAATCTTGATCGCTAGAAGAAAGTAGAGTAACGCCAGCAATATTATTGAATGTAGAAGTTCCGATTGTATTATCAATAAATAAGTTTTCAAACTCTCCATTTCCAGTAACTGCTTTTGAGTAGTCTTGTCTGCCTGTCCCTACAAATCTGAAATTAGAGTTAGGTTGCATACTCATATTGCCATCGTGTATCATGTTTCCGCATACATTTACTTGTCCTCCAGTAGCTACATTTAGATTTCCACCATCTAATATAGTAATATTGCGTACATTCAAAGTTTGAGTGCTTCCAACAGTAAGAGTAGAAAATGCAATAGGAGTAGGAGGAATAATAATATCTATAGTACAGTCTGGTATTCCTGAAACACCACAAGGAGTACTCCAGTTTGGTGGATGATCCACTCCTAATGTGGGGTTGTCTCTACCATCCCAAACATATTCAAGTGTACCGACACAAATTTCATCACTAAGAACACAATCTCCTACTGTAGCCTCTACTCGTATTATTTGTCTACGTTGAATATCAATAACTGTATAACTGTTACTTGCTCCACTTTGAACAAGTACACCATCACTATACCATGTAAAATTAGTAGCCTGTATATCTGCTGTTACTGTAGCATCAGTACCGTAACTAATATTTATATCTGCTCCTAAATCTAAAGTTCTAAAATCAGAAAAATATCCGTAGCGTGTTCCTGAGCCTGCTCCTCCATTTACAAAACCTAAATGAAATAAACCAGCTTCATTAGTAAGAGGAGTTACAGTAGTGCTTTCTATTGTTACTACTGCTCCAGCAGGTACTTGTGCTGTAGTAAATGTATATTGTGTTCCATAATAATTACTTCCTCCAATTTGAGTAAATGTAGCTGGAAATGGTGTTGTTGTAGGCGAAAATAGCGTAGTTGTAGTACCTCCATTAGTCACTCGTATTGTGAAATTATTAGTAAAATCAAAATTACTACCTACTGGAGTTCCTCTTGTCATTAAGTTAATCGTAAAATTTTCATCTGTAGAACGCACAATTCGTGTTGTTAATGAACCAGTACAGTTTACAGGAGGAAGAATTGCAAAACCAGTTTCACATCCATATCCTGCATAATGTCCTACATAAGCAGGTAAACTTGTTTGTATGAAAACTCGTTGTCCTGCTGTTGTTAGTGTATGTATATAACTTTGTCCTGCATTAATTGTAGCAACAAGAGCTCCATTGACAGAAACAGTAGTACCATTTTGCGTAGCTGTAACAACAGCTAATTCAGGATTACCAGCAGGTGTTCCACTACCCACTCCCAATTGCCCTCTCAAAACTACATATTCAGTTCCAATAATATCAACAGGAACAAGTTGGTCACCAGCCAAGTCATTACAACCTCCTTGTCCTGAATTTATAGAATCACTAAATTTAGTAACTGCAACAGGTTTATCAGCTTGAATCCGTGATCCTGATGGAAAGCCTCCTGCTGATGGTTCTACTACTGAGCCAACGTATGTTTCTCCTCTGTTAAGAGTAAAAGTAAAAGGAACATTGGCAGCTTGTCCACCCTCTAAAGCTCTTGTAGGTGTAACTGTGACAAGTGTATTGTCTTCTGTAGCTACTACTAAAAAGCCACTTCTACCATCAATTGGATTTCTATTTGCATGATTCCAAGAGTTTTGAAAAGGAACATAAAAATCGTTACCTAAGGCATTTGACCCTTTTAATGCAAAAATATCTGGATTAATATCAGAATTGACTTCATAATAAGCTGTGATTTTGGTAGTGGACTCTATTAAAAGTCCTGTTCTACTAACTAAGGGAGTAGCGGGAGTAGGTGTATCGTAGGGTGTTTCTATTAATACTTTACTTGGGTCTACATTTATAAATTGGGAAGAGTTTGCAGCAACATTTACTATATAGGTAGGAAATGCTAAGTTTGCAGGTTGAGTAACAGTAACAACTGCAGGAACATCAAATGCAGACACTACAATACGAATAGGACCATCACTATGTGATGCTGTAACATCAGGAGCTGCAAACCAAAAACGAGTATCTGTTTGAGCTTGTGAAACAGAAGTATTTATTAGCAGTAAAAAAAAGGAAATAATAATAATATTTTTATATACTATTGGAGGAGCTTTCATATTTTTTATAAATAAGGGTAATTATAATAATTTCATAGCAGCATTGTATTCAATAAAGGGAGATTCTGTTCTTTCAAAAAAATACTGACATAGAGAATTGTAGTCGAGAATAATTATCATCCAATAATTTAATAGCAAAAAATGACTTTAACTATATTAATTGTTAGACTATTACTGAATATAATTTGTATTTAAGGGATGTTTGAGCTAGAATAGAATCTTAATAAAGTACAACAATATTATTACCAAATTTACGGTTTTTAACTAAAAAAAAAGAGGTTTAGTCTAAAAAAAATATACTAGGTAATATTTACGTAGTTTTTTAATTATATTTTTTGTTGATACAAATGCCAAACTAGTAATTTGAGACTATTACTGCTAAGAGCATGAAAGATAATTAGCTAGATAAAACTATTTATTAGGCTAGGGAAATCTGTCTGACATCTCAAAGGTGTCTTGATAGTTTATAATTTTCACTGTCTAAATCTTTTCTTCGATAGGTTTTGTTTTCGTCTAGTTACTTATTGAGATTTAGAACCGATTCTGATTGAATATATTATTCTTGACTTTTAGTTTTAATTATTAACTTTAATGCTCTTTAATCTATCAGTATCATGATAATTTAGTTTGTTTCACAGTCATTTATGAAAAATAAATCAATATTTTACATGTTTTTTAGGTTATTAGTTGCTTGTTAATTAAAGAGTTAGTATTTTTGCACTCCCAAATATAGGAAGACTATGCTTTTTAGTTAGTGTTTTTGCTTATAAAATGCTGATACTCAAAAGACTCTTCTTTCCTTCAACTATTCAAATTTAGAGGTATAAAAGTAAATTTTGGGAAATGAATTTTGAAAAAAATGATTTACACTTTTATGACTTCGACTAATAATTAAATTCCAGTATAATGCCGATAGGTTTAATTGGTAAAAAAATCGGAATGACTAGTTTGTTTGATGCCGATGGACGCAGTGTCGCATGCACAGTAATACAAGCTGGTCCTTGTGTAGTTACACAAGTCAAGACTGAAGATACAGACGGTTATCGTGCCGTACAAATGGGTTTTGGAGAGCGCAAAGAAAAAAATACTCCTAAGCCACTTCAAGGACACTTCAAAAAATCAGGTACTACTCCTAAGCGTACTCTTGTAGAATTTCGCAACATGGGCTTAGAAGCTGAAGCAAAATACGAAGTAGGTCAAGAATTAAACATTACAGATCTTTTCGAAGAAGGTCAATTTGTAGATGTTGTTGGAACTTCTAAAGGTAAAGGTTTTCAAGGTGTAGTTAAACGTTATAACTTCGGTGGTGTAGGTCAAGCTACTCACGGTCAGCATAACCGTTTACGTGCTCCAGGTTCAATTGGTGCTTCTTCTTATCCTTCTCGTGTATTCAAAGGTATGCGTATGGCTGGGCGTATGGGTGGTAATCGTGTGAAAGTGAAAAACTTGCGTGTAGAAAAAATTATGCCTGAGGCAAATCTTATTGTCGTTTCAGGTGCAATTCCAGGTGCAAACAATTCTACTATTCTTATTCAACGTTAATTTTTAGATACTGGATTAATACTTAATTCACTTCTAATTTTAACTTGGAATTTATCTGAACATTAGTTCGGAATTTACTTTTAGATTACTTTCATTCCAATCTTGCCGTTGTTGGTATCTAATACCAACAATAACAAAAAACGAAATATCATTATGGAATTACCTATCTTAAATAAAGAAGGAAAAGAAATCGGCAAAAACGCTACATTATCAGATGCAGTATTTGCCATCGAACCAAATGACCATGCTATTTACCTAGACGTTAAGCAATATTTAGCTAACCAACGTCAGGGAACGCACTCTTCTAAACACAGAGGTATAGTGTCAGGTTCTACTCGTAAAATCAAACGCCAAAAGGGAACTGGAGGCGCACGTGCAGGTAGTATCAAGTCTCCTGTATTTGTAGGTGGTGGTCGTATCTTTGGACCAGAGCCACGTGATTATGGCTTCAAATTGAACCGTAAAGTAAAACAATTAGCTCGTCGTTCTGCTCTTTCTCACAAAGCAAAAGCAGAAGCTATCACTGTTATGGAAAATCTAGTAATGGATACTCCAAAAACAAAAGAGTTTATTTCATTACTTAATAACTTGAATCTTTCAGGTAAAAAAGTGCTAGTTGTAACAGGAGAACAAAACGATGTAGTATATCGTTCGGCTCGCAACTTGCCTAAAACTAAAGTTTTGCCAGCTAATCAATTACATACCTACCATATCATGAACAGTGATGTGATTGTACTTGCAGAAGGTGCATTAGAAGTAATTCAAGCTGAAGCTAACTAAAGAGGAATTGTGAATTATAAATGGTAAATTATGAATGGAATACATTTTATAAATTACTATTTTAATAAATTTACACTTCTATTGGAATAGAAATTAAATAAAATGCTATTTTTGAAACTGTAATTTACTTATTTGTAGTGTATTACATTTACAATTCACCATTCATAATTTACAATTTTTATTCTATTATTTATTACAATTTTTTAAAAAGTTAAATTAGAAAAGAAATATGAAAACTATTTTAAAGAAGCCTGTAATTACCGAGAAAGCAACAGCAATGAACGAAAATGGTGTATATGTTTTCATTGTAGACAAAAAAGCTACAAAGGCAGAAATCAAAACTGCTGTTGAGAAAATGTATGAAGACCAAGATGCTAAAGTTGTTAAGGTACGTACAGCAATTATTTTCGGTAAGCCGAAATTTCGCTACTTAAAAACTGCAATTACTAAAGGTCATACTTCGACTTATAAAAAAGCATTTGTGCAACTTGCAGAAGGAAGCGCAATTGATATATTTGATACTGAGGAAAATTAATAGTGATTAATTTTTAATGATAAGTGATTAGTTAGATACAAATGAACAATAGGTAATTAATTAATCACTCCCCATTAATAATTTCAATCCTAATAAAAAATCCTTTTTTATTTTCTGTAAGAGAAAGTTAAATAGTTATTAGTTTTTTAGTGATAAGCGATTAGTTGAATACGAATTAGTAATTCATTAATCACTAACCATTAATAGTTAATCACTAATTATTCTCTTTTTTTTCCATTTTAGTTGTACTGTTTCTTATAGAAGAAACCACGAAAAAGTAGCAGTAATAGCGCAGAAAAACGCTTACTCATTTGTCAAGAATACTCGTATTCAAAGTAATAAAAAGTTATCAAAAACTGCCAAGCAGTTAATTTAACTGATTACTGATAACTGGTAACTGATTATTATTGTGCTGCAAAGCCTTTTTCGTTTAATCAAAATCAACATGGCTGTTAAAAAGTTAAAACCAATGACTCCAGGTCAGCGTTTTCGTATTGCTCCTACATTTGAGGAAATTACGACAAGCACTCCTGAGAAGTCTTTACTTGCTCCTTGGAAAAGGACAGGTGGTCGTAACGGATCAGGGAAAATGACAATTCGTCAACGTGGTGGTGGACACAAAAAACGCTACCGTATCATAGACTTCAAACGTTTAAAGCACGGTGTGCCTGCAACGGTTAAGACTATTGAATATGACCCAATCCGTACGGCTCGTATCGCTCTGCTTTTTTATGCAGACGGTGCAAAAGCGTATATGATTGCGCCTCAAGGAATCAAAGTAGGTCAGACTGTTATGTCTGGAGAAGGTGCTTCTCCTGATGTAGGAAACTGTCTTCCTCTTGGTGTTATGCCTTTAGGTACAATCGTACATTGTATTGAAATGAAACCTGGTCAAGGTGCAAGCCTTGCTCGTAGTGCTGGAGCTTATGCTCAATTGGTAGCTCGTGATGGCAAATATGCTATTCTTAGACTTCCTTCTGGTGAAACTCGCATGATTCTAGGTACATGTTATGCTACTGTTGGTACAGTATCTAATGGTGACCATATGAACGTTATTATGGGTAAAGCTGGTCGTAAGCGTTGGCACGGTCGTCGCCCTCGTACTCGTGGTGTTGCAATGAACCCTGTCGATCACCCAATGGGTGGTGGTGAAGGTAAATCATCTGGTGGTCACCCTCGCTCACGCAATGGCTTATATGCTAAAGGACAAAAGACTCGCAAGGTCAATAAATACTCCAATAGCTTTATTATTACTCGTCGTAAAACTCGTAACTCTTAATTATGGCTCGTTCACTCAGAAAAGGTCCCTATATAGACTATCGCTTAGAGAAAAAAGTAGCTGCTTTAGAGCAGACTGGCAAGAAGACCGTTGTAAAGACTTGGTCTCGCCGTTCTATGATTTCTCCAGACTTTATCGGACATACTTTCGCTGTTCATAACGGCAACAAATTTATCCCTGTTTATGTAACTGACAACATGGTTGGTCATAAATTAGGTGAATTTGCACCTACTCGTAACTTTCGTGGGCATATTGCTAAGAAAGATAAGCGTGGTAAGAAGTAAGGTAGTCGTTTTTTTTATTTTGTTTCATCTTTCTAAACAACTAATTAATGGAAGCTGTTGCTAAATTACAGAACGTACCTACATCTCCACGCAAGATGCGCTTAGTCGCTGATATGATTCGTGGGAAAAAAGTAAGTTCTGCAATAAATATGTTAAAATTTGAGCCCAAAATAGGTGCTCGTTATATGGAAAAATTACTTCTCTCGGCAGTAGCCAACTGGGAAGTTAAACACGAAGATTTCGCTAACGAAATTGGTAGCTTAGTTGTAAAAACTGTTTTTGTTGATGGTGGTAAAATGCTTAAACGCATTCAGCCAGCTCCTCAAGGACGTGCTCACCGTGTACGTAAGCGTTCTAACCACATTACACTTGTTGTGGGATTACCATCAGAAGGTGCTTCACTTGCAGACATGACTGAATCGATTGCGAATCAGGCAGCAGAGCAAGCAGCAGAGGCTTTGGAATCAAACGACAAATCAAACCAAGATAACTAAAAACTAACACTATGGGACAAAAAGTAAATCCTGTTGGCTTTCGCTTGGGTATTGTTAAAGGCTGGGACTCAAACTGGTACGGTGGCAAAACTTTCGCAGACAAGCTCGTAGAAGACGAAAAAATTCGTAAATATATCCGTGCTAGAATTCAACGTGGTGGTATTTCTAAAATTATCATCGAACGTACACTCAAGCGCATTACTGTTACTGTTCATACATCTCGCCCTGGGGTAGTAATCGGACGTGAAGGTAAAGAGGTTGATAACCTCAAAAACGAACTTCAAAAATTGACTTCGAAAGAAGTACAAATCAATATCTTCGAAATCAAACGCCCTGAAATGGATGCTCGTTTGGTAGGTGAAAATATTGCTCAACAATTAGAAGCTCGTATGTCACACCGTCGTGCAATGAAACAAGCGATTCAAGCTGCTATGCGTGCTGGAGCAGAAGGTATCAAAGTCAAATTGGCTGGTCGTTTGGGTGGTGCTGAGATGGCTCGTGTAGAACTTTATAAAGAAGGAAGCACGCCTCTTCACACACTTCGTGCAGATATTGATTATGCTATCAGTGAAGCAAATACTATCTATGGAAAAATAGGTATCAAAGTATGGATCTATAAAGGTCAGCTTTACGGAAAGCAAGATCTATCTCCTGCTGCTCTTGCTGAAAAACAAGAACGTAGTGGTGGACGTGGTGGAAATGACCGTGGCAATCGTCGTGGTGGAAACCGTAATGACAGAAATGATCGTGGTGGAAACCGTCGTGGTGGAAATCGCAATGACAGAAACGAAGGTGGTGGAGACTCTAGAGGTGGAAACAATCGTGGTGGTGGAAACAACCGTGGTGGAAACTCTGGTGGTGGAAATAACCGTGGTGGTGGAGGAGGAGGAAAAAGATAAATTTAGGTTTATCGATTTCTTAAACTAACAACACAGTTTCTGATATATTAAAAATGAGATATATTTCTTTTATAGAAATGTATCTCATTTTTTTGTTTCAGTATAAGATTATTATTATTTCCAAAGTTTGTAAGCAAAGCGCACATCTCCAGCAGGATAAATCATTCCATTCTCTAAATCCCAATCATATCCATATCCTAAACCTAAATTGAGATTAAATAAAAAACGTTTTCCCATAGACCTCTGAATTCCCCAATGAACATCAAAAAGTGTAACTTTATGAAATTGATATATATTTAAGCCATCTAAATTATTTGGACTTAATTCTCTTGAAGCATATTTAAAGCGAAAACCTACATAATTACCACTATTATTCAAGACAGATTTTCCTTTGTCTAGTCTCTTTTGTCTGTTGTAATAAAGTTTGTATTTAGCTTGAGCATAAAAAGCAGGTTGAGCAATCGCCCACGTATTCTCAAATTGATTTTCAAAAATGGTATAGCCACTACCTACACCAGCACCAATTTCAAATACAGATTTTTGACTTAATGGAATTTCAAAACCTAATCCAATTCCTTGTATTAATCCAATTTCTATTTTAGGAATGAATTGTAAAGAGTCTTGTGCTTTCAGATGGGTTGATAAAAGATTAAAAGCAATTAAAAGTGAAACGAAAAAAAAGTGATTTTTCATGAATGTAAATTAAATTGTATTTAGTTTTAGTGAATTTTTTCAGATACTAGATATATTATTTAATTACTAAGTTGCTTTATCAGATAATTTTTTTAGATTTTTTAAATAAAATAGAAAATATTCATTTTAAAATACTTTTATCATCACAATCTTTCAAAAACAAAACCTTTTTCAGAAAAATGTTCTAAATAACGAGGCAAGGTATAAAGCATATTTTTTGCAGCTTTTATACTGTCATGAAAGGTAACAATAGAACCTGATTCGGTACATTCAATAGATTTTTGAAGGCATATTTTGCGAGAAAGAAATTTATCAAAGTCACCTGTCAGAACATCCCACATGACGACTTGATATTCCGTGGAAATTTTTTGAAACTGCTCAGGAGTTAGTTTTCCGTAGGGAGGACGAAACAAAGAAACTTGCTCAAAGAGTTCTAAATTAGAATATTCTTCTAAGATAGTCTTCTTACATTTGTTTATATTTTCATAATAAATTTCATTTTCGTTCTTCCAACCATTTAAATGATTGTGAGTATGATTGCCTATTGAGTGTCCAGCTTCTACAATTTTTTTGAAAATATGTGGGTGTTTGATTACATTATCTCCAATACAAAAAAAAGTAGCTTTTGCTTCAAATTTTTCTAAAATAGTTAATACATTCTCGGTAATTTCTGGAATAGGACCATCATCGAAAGTCAAGTAAATAGTTGGTTTTTCGGAAGGCTTAAACCATAATAGGCGTGGAAAAAGCCATCGAACAATTTTGCCACTTTTATGAGGATAAGGTTGAAAACGCATTTTTTTATCAGTTATCAGTTACTAGTCATCAGTAACCAGTTAAAAGAAAGTCAAAAGTATGAAATAAATATATTAATTTATTCTAAGTAGCCAAAACAGGGCATGTTCAGGAAAATAAAAACTGATTGAAATCGTGCATTCAGTTCCTTAGAACTGAACGTAACGCTTCCTCAGAAGCGTGATATTGCTCTGAGGAAGCGTAAAAGTTTATTTCTGAGAAAGGTGTAACCCTCAGCGAAGCTAAAACAAACATACATTTTGTATGAACATGACTTGGTAGCCAAAAAATACTTGCTAATCAGTTCTAGTAGTTTTTTATTTTGTCTTATTACTTGTTCTCTATTTTTCGTTTAATTATTCCTTGGGAACATAAATTATTTCTGAAATCATAGAGGAAGTCATAAAAACACCTAACACATTTTCACCTTTTATGTTTGTTCTTGGATTAACAGGAGGTGGACTAAAAAGACCACCATCATTAAATACTACTGTTGTGAGGTCATTATAATAATCATAGGTTTCTTTTGTGATCGAATACTGCTCTAAACGCACTGTGTCTCCAGCCTCATAAATAAATGGAAACTGTAGTCCATCTATATTTTCGCCAATTCCTTGGTCACTAGCAAAAATCAAGTCGCCGGCATCTTCATAATTGAGCGTATCATTTCTATAATTTCTCCAAAAATAATAGTCTTGTGTATCTTGTGGTTCTTTGGCATAAAAATACAGATAATAACCTTCATCTTGGAAACGACTTTCAGGAACAAAACGAATTTGTAAAGAATCTATACCTGTTACACGATATATTTTACTCTCTGAAGTAAATGTATTTCCTTTGTATTCGATGAGCAAATTATATGTATTTCCTACAACACCTTTATATTCTGGGTCTTGTGGCAAATAGAGTCCAGCTTCTTCGTTATTTTCCAAAAAGTCCATTTTATTACCGTCTTGGTCAGTTACCGAAACGATTGCACCTGATACTTTTGGCTCTTCTTTTGGGTCATAATAATCTAAGGTTTCGCCTAATCTAACGAAAGAATAGCCTTTTACATCGACAACTTCTGCTTCAACAATTAGAGCAGGAGATTCTGCACCTTTGAGAGGTAAGTCAATTACTTCTTCACACGAAGAAAAAGCAATTAAAATAAAAAGCAGAGTGAATGCTTTATTTAAAAATGATATATTTTTCATAATAGATGAATTTACACCCTAAGGATTTTCGAAATCCTTAGGGTGTTTAAAGTTTATTTTTTATCAAAAGAAAATTTAAAATTGTAAGTAATCGAAGGAATAATTCCGAAAAGGGTAGTTTGGACAGCCTCATACTCTCCTGTTCCTTCTTCATTTGCATCTTGTTTTTCTCTAAAGTAGATAGAAAACGCATTTTTACGATTATAGAAATTATAGATAGAAAAATTCCAACTTCCTTTCCAGTTTCTTTTTTGTTTTCCATCAATAGTAAGGGAAATATCAGCTCTATGATAATCAGGCAAACGACTATTGTTACGTTTTCCTGATTCATAATAATCTACTACACTATTTCCTACTTTATATCTTCCGACAGGGAAAGTAACAGCAGCCCCTGAAGTAAAAATGAAATTACCTGCTAGAGTAACTCTAGGTGAAAACTGATGAGCAATAATGACAGCTAAATTATGAGGACGATTATAACGAGGACTATAAGCATTTCCTAAGTTAATCTCTTCAATCTGACGCTGAGTAGTAGAAAGTGTATAACTAATCCAGCCTGTTGTTTTACCATAATTTTTCTTTACATAAAGCTCTAAACCATACGACCATGCATCACCTGCAGCAAGAGCTTCTTCAATATTATCGTTCAATAATAAATCTTCTCCATCTCTAACATCAATCTGATTTTGCATGTATTTGTAATAACCTTCTACTGATGCTTCCCATTTATTGTCAGCAAAATTTTGGAAAAAACCGAGTGCTACTTGGTCAGAAAGTTGTGGGTCAATGTGCTTGTTTGTCGGAATCCAACGGTCAAAAGGAAGAGCTGCCGTATTTGGAGAAACAGTTTGTAGATACTGACGAGTACGATTATATGATGCTTTTATAGCTGATTTTTCATTGATTTTATAATTTACAGCTAAACGAGGCTCAAAACCTGCATAGAAACTATAGGCTTCAAGTTTGTCATAACTAAGTGTATCTGTAATATTGGCATCAGTTTTTGGTTCTCCTTCTATATATTCATACTCTTCTGTTTTTCCGACATTTTGGAACATAGAAAAACGTAAGCCGTATTGAAGTATAAATTTACTACCTAGTTTTTGTTCATTAGCTACATAAAAAGCATTTTCGAAAGCAAATTTATCAGTTAGTTTGAATGTATTAAAAATAGATTCATCGTTTTGTGGTTTTATTTCCGTTGGATTAAAATGATGATAAATATTTTCTGTTCCGAAAGTCATGGTATTTTTAGGATTGATAAAATAATCAAAATCTAATTTGACTGAATAATCCGTAATTCCAGAATCCCAAGTAAAGTTTTGTGCGCCATCATTTACTTCAAATCCATAATTAAAATTACTGTAAATCGCAGTTGTATTTAAGAATAATTTTTGATTGAAAATATGATTCCAACGCAAAGTAGCTGTGCCATTTCCCCAATTTAGCCCAAAACCTTCTCCAAACTTAAACACATCTCTACCAAAATAACCTGATAAATAAATACGGTCTTTATCCGAAATTTCATAATTTGCTTTAGCATTAAAATCATAAAAATATAATTTGTTTTCTCTCAATGCTGTATCTTTAGCAAATCTCAAAAATTGGTCGGCGTAAGTTCTGCGACCTGATAAAATAAATGAACTTTTTTCATTAATTGGTGCTTCAACCGTCAAACGACTAGATACTGTTCCAATTCCACCAGAAGCATTGAATTTTTTGTTATTGCCATTTTTCATTCTAATATCAATAATAGAAGACAAACGTCCTCCATATTGTGCAGGAATTCCACCTTTGTAGAGTTTTACACTTTTTATGGCATCAGAGTTAAAGACAGAGAAAAATCCTAATAAGTGAGAAGCATTATAAACAGGCGCATCATCTAAAAGAATTAGGTTTTGGTCGTTTGCACCACCACGGACAAAAATTCCTCCTGTTCCTTCTCCAGCACTCTGAACTCCAGGTAAAAGTGTAAGTGTACGCAAAACATCAACTTCTCCTAAAAGAGCAGGAAGTTTTTTGACTTGTTCTACTTCTAATATTTGTGTACTCATCTGTACCTCTGTTACATTTGCATCAGCCTCACGCTCCCCTGTGATGACAACTTCTTTTAGGTCTTTGGCTTCACTCATTTCTATATTCAGAGTAATATCTTTGGTCAAGTCTACTTCAAAAATTTGATTTTCAAAGCCAATATAAGAAACCAAAACTCTATATTTTGCTGTTGGAAGTGTCAAAGAATAAAAACCATATTCGTTAGCAACTGCACCTGTTCCTGGCATATTTTCTACCAAAACAGTTGCTCCAATAAGTTCTTCTCCATTGGCTGCATCTCTAATTTTGCCACTTAGTGTATAACGGCTGTCTTGTTGTGCAAAAAGAGCCGTAGGAGAAAAAATAAAAGTTAAAAACACGGTGTACAGAACGCATAAAAAATGCGTAGTATATTGTTTCATAAAATTAAAAAGTAAGTTGAGAAAGGTAATTTATTTAGTGAATAGTGTGTCTGTTTTTTTGATTTCGGAAGGTCTGTATTACAAATGAAAAAGATGCATGTTTGTTTGTAAAAGTTGCTTTTCTAATTGTTTTATTAACCTAAGTCAATAAAATTAATTTTAAGGTAATCATACAAAGTAATTTTTCTCTTCATTTAAGTCTTTGACGAACTATAAGTTTGCTTCCCCCTATTAAGTTTACAGAAATAAATTAGCTTTAACTTGCTTTAACTTATTTTGATATTCTGTATCCTCTATGTAGTTTTTTTATTCGTTTGTCGAATATATACTTGTATATATAGGTTAATAAAATGACAGTTTTATGATTTGCTAGGTTTTTGTTCGTAGTTATATTTTTAAGTATGTTTATAAAAAAGTTGCTTAATTTGTAGCATCTTTTGTTTTTTATAAAATAGACCCTAATTAATTGTATGAATAAGTCAGTATCTCTATTGTCATTGTCTAAAATAGCTTTTGTTATTCTGTGTAGTTTTTTTAGTATAATTTCTTTTACCTCTATGGCTCAAACAGCTTCCGATATTGAAGGAAAAGTAGAAGAAGGTAAGAAAGATGAACTTTCTGCTCGTCAAAAACAAGAACTCAAAAATCCGAATAGAAAGCCTTTTACAGCCGTTATTGGAGCGATGCAAGTAGAAGTAGATTTATTTAAACTTAAAGTTCATCCAAAAAGAGATACGGTTATTATGGGAGTTACTTTTACAGTAGGCAAAATGCGTACTCGTGATGTAGTGGTAGTAAAATCTGGAATTGGTAAAGTAAATTCAGCAATGACAGCAGCTCTTTTATTGGAACACTTTAATCCATCAGAAGTGATTTTTACAGGAATTGCTGGAGGAATTGACCCATTGCTTTTACCAGGAGATATCGTAGTGGGAGATAGAGCAGCACAACATGATTTTGGGCAACTAACAACGGAAGGAATTACGGTTTGGCAAACTTTTGATTATGATGAGACTTCAAACCCATTGTATTTCCCATGTGATTCTTTGCTTATTGCCAAAACACAAGAAGCAGGAGAAAAAGCAAGAATAAAATTTATCAGAACTTATGATGCCAAACGCAAACCAACTGTAAACACAGGTACAATAGTAACAGGAGATGTTTTTGTCGCTTCAACACAATTCAAAAATCGTTTAGAAAAAGAATTTAAAGCTAAAGCTGTTGAGATGGAAGGTGGCGCAGTGGCTCAAATTTGTTATCAACAAGGAGTTCCATTTGTAGTTATTAGAAGTATAAGTGATACTGCTGATGAAAATGCAGCTAAGCTATATAAGAAATTTTTGAAGGTGGCTTCTTTTAATGCTGCTCACTTGGTAAGCGAGCTTATTTTTCTATTAGAGAAAGAAGATAAAAAGAAAATGAATAAGGAAAAGTAAGAATAATTATATTTTGATTAAATTGTGCTTTCAAACTTTAGTTTGAGATTTTACAACTTTTACTTATTCAAATTTATCAAAACTCATTTTTTATGAAAAAGATTGCACTTGTAGCTCTTGCAGCTACTTTTATGTTTGCTTGTCAGACCAAAAAAACAGAAGCTACTGAAGAAATTCCTGTTGAAGAAATGGAACTTTTAGAAGAAACTCCAACAGAAGAAACCATTGTTGTGGAGGAAACTCCTCAAGAAACAGTTTATGAAGTTCGTGGAATGATTGTCGAAATTCCAGCAGCCGACTCAGAAGGAAATGCTATGGTTATGGTTAGCCATGAAGAAATTCCTGAAGTAATGGGTGCTATGAAAATGGCATTCAAATCAAATGTTGCTTATTTGAGTGAAATAGCAAAAGATGATAAGGTTTCTTTCGAACTTGTTAAAACTGATGAAGGCTATACAATGAGAAATGTTACTAAACTTCCAGCAGAAACAGAACTTGTATTAATGAAATAATAATTTTTCAGCTATTCGTTCAAGTGTCAAAACTTGAGCGAATAGCTAAAATAAATCTAAAAATCTTCTTTGTTTATCTCATAAAGAACACAATTTTCTAAGCGTTTATCATCTTTTAAAGCTGGGTGTTTGAAATCTTTTGCGTATTTCATTCCGATTTTTTCCATTACTTTTCTAGATTTTAAATTTATTTTTGGTGCTACTGCTTTTATAGATTCTAATTTTATATCATTAAAAGCAAACTCCAAACAGCGTTTTGCGCCTTCACTTGCATAACCTTTGTTCCAGTATTTTTTATCTAATCGCCAACCAATATCTACACAAGGCGTAAAATCAGCTTCAAAAGTTTGTTCTGCAATTCCGATAAAGCCAATAAACTCTTCTGTTTCCAGTTCATCAACAGCAAAATAGCAAAAGCCATTATTTTCAAACTGAGTTGTCATTCTTTCTATAAAGTCCTTTGTTTGTTCTAAAGAAGGCAAATAAGGGAAAAATTCCATTATATCTTTATCAGAGTTAAGAGCAAAGAGGTTTTCTGTATCAGAATCTTTCCAATTTCTAAAACCTAATCTTTGTGATTTGAAAATATATTTGTTATTCAAAGTAAAGTGTTTTTTAGTGAATTCTATTTTGACTATTTTTGTAGCGAATGCTTTAGCTTTCGTTATAATACCAAAATAAAAACTATTTTTTTCTTTAAATCGTAGTTGTTCAGTTTACGAAAACTAAAGTTTTCAGTACAGTTGCACTCACGCTAAAGCGTAAACTACAAAAGTATTTATTTGGTATAATTCAGAAATTGAAGCATATTTCAAAAATACTATAAAAAAATGATGTTACGCAAGAATAAAATTTCTACAAATTTCTTGTATAAATAAACGAAACCCACGATTTTAATCGTGGTAAAACAGTTAGAGAAGGAAACAGTGCCTTTTGTTTTATGGGTTTCGTTTTTTGACTGCGTAACCGTAATATCAGTAAATAAAACAAAATGGCTTTAAGAATAACAGATGCGTGTATAAATTGTGGAGCTTGCCAAATAGAATGTCCAAATAATGCAATTTATGAAGGTTCTCAAAACTGGTCGTTTGCAGAGGGAACACATCTAAAAGAAGTAGAGACCGAAGATGGAAGAGTTTTAGATGCACATACAGAGTTTCCTCCTTTAGATGACTTTATTTATTATATCGTCGCTGAAAAATGTACAGAATGCAATGGTTTTCATGATGAGCCTCAATGTGCTTTTGTTTGTCCTGCTGACTGTTGTGTATCTGATGAGAATTTTCCCGAAACAGAAGAAGAATTATTGTTGAAAAAGGCTTGGCTGCATAATTCGTGATATTTTTTGTGCAAAAAAAGTATAGGGAAAAGTCTTTCTTTTTCCTATTTTAAAAAATAAAATAATGGAAGCAATACTTTTTATAGGATTACAAGGAAGTGGAAAATCAACTTTTTATAAAAAAGAATATTTTAATTCTCATTTGAGAATCAGCTTAGATTTACTCAATACAAGAAATAAAGAGTCTAAATTATTAGATTTTTGCTTAGAGTTTCAACAGCGTTTGGTTATCGATAATACAAATCCAACACAAGAACAACGTTCGAAATATATTCAAAAATTAAAGAAAAGAGGATTTAAAATTATCGGAATTTATTTTGAAACGACATTAAAGACAGCCTTAGAAAGAAATGAATTGAGGGAAGGCAAGGCAAAAATTGCTAAAGTTGGGGTTTTATCTACGTATAAAAAAATGGAACTTCCTACGTATGAAGAGGGTTTTGATGAAATATATACAATCAACACAGAAGAAGTAAACTCTCAACTTAAAAAGAAAAAACATGAAATTTGATGATTTAGATAAACGTATGCGAATCTATGAAACCAATTGTGATATATGCGTACTTCCCAAAATTTATATGGTTGCCAGAATTGATGGCAGAAATTTTACAAGGCTTACCAAACAAACGCATAATTTTGAAGCTCCTTTTGATATTCGTTTTAGAGATTATATGATAGAGACTGTAAAGTACTTGATGAATGTAGGCTTTAATGTCATTTATGGATATACAGAGAGTGATGAAATTTCATTGCTTTTTAATCAGAATGAAACTGCTTTTAGCCGTAAAACTAGAAAATATAATTCTATATTGGCAGGAGAAGCAAGTGCTAAATTTTCTCTGTTATTAAATGATTTGGCTGCTTTTGATTGTCGAATTTCTCAACTTCCTACCAAAGAAGATGTGGTAGACTATTTTCGTTGGAGAAATGAAGATGCTTTCAGAAATGCGCTCAATGCTCACTGTTATTGGACATTAAGGAAAGATGGATTTACAGCCAAAAAAGCAACTCAAAGCCTTGAAACTGTTTCAGTGGCTGAGAAAAATGAACTTCTCTTTAATTATGGCATAAATTTCAATGATTTACCAAGTTGGCAAAAAAGAGGAGTTGGGGTCTATTGGAAAGACTATCAAAAAAGAGGTATAAATCCGATTACTAAAGAAATAAAATTGACAGAAAGAAGAAAGTTATATGTTGATATGGATTTAGAAATGAAAGATGCGTATAGCGATTTTATAAGAGAATTTTTGTAAGATTTTGATTGTCGAATAGCTTGCTCAAAGTGAACTATTTGACAATCATTCTACTTTTATAGCCTTTACCCCAAAATAAACTGCCTGTGATTTATTTTTCCAATCGTTTGAATCAGTTGTTAAATCTAGTGCAGGTTCGTAAATTATATGTGGAGGGTTTTTGATAACAGGAACAATACAAGTGTCTGATTTACAGTTTAATAATAGCGTTTTTCTATCATCTAATTGCATAGCATAATTATAGGCTCTTCCCTTCAAAATATCTGCATAAGCTGCCCGAATAGGATTATTTTCTTTGTATAAAAATAGAAATATAACCAAAGGAGCAATCAATTTTGTAAAAACAGAAGCATTTTTGAATATAGAAAAATCAGAACTGTAGTTTGGGTTAGAGTTTTCATTAATATAAAAATAAACAAACACACTCACTACATAAAACCAACCTGTTAAAAACAAAAAATACACAATATTATTGATACGCATCGGAAGCTCACCACCAATAGAAACATAACCAATAGAAAAACTTCCAAAAATAACTCCTATCCAAACTAGCAAAACCCAAAAGCGATTTACTTTAAGTATAAAATCAAAAGGAGAGCGAGTAACAATTTTTTGAGCAAAAGGAAGGTAAAATAAAGTAAAAACTAACACAGGAGTTTCGAAAAACCAATAAAAAATATAGTTTAATGAATTAGGAATCAGTTTGGGCAAAATAAGTAGAGGATTGGAAAGACTCTCAAAGTGAGTACCCCTAATAGAATTTCCCCCTGCAAATACAGAAAAGCAAAAACAAAAAAAAGCAAAAAGAAATAAAAAACTATAAAAATTATCTGCTTTTTTAGTATTAATCAATTTGGTAAGCCAAACTACAGCTATCAATCCCACTACAAAAGAAGATATAATTTCCATACTTCCACAAAGCGCAAAAGTAAAAAAAATAATAAGTAGATTTTCTCTAAAAATAGGCTTAGAATTATCAATTTTATATTCTCTTTCAAGCAAAAAACCTGTCCAAAAAATAACAAAACAGTTTATTAGCATATAGCCTGAAGCACAAATAAACCAATAAAAGCCTTCTGCAAGGCTCGGCATTCCATAAATATATACAATGAAAATGCTGCTTGTTAAAAGTAGTTTTTCTTTTTTTGAATTGGTAAAATTAAGTTTATCAATCATCCAATAAAAACTGAAAAAATTGGCTACCAAAATTAAGAAAATAAAAATTGGATAAAAGCCTTTCCAATAAACAATCAATTTTAGAAAAATGGAAACAAAAAATACAGAAAAATAACGCCCAGACCAATTTTTATACATAGAAGAGGCAAACTCTAGGCTACTCATAGAAGAGAGTTGTGTAAAAAAAGGAAATTCATCTGCCGACGGACGTGCAAAAAAAGTCAATAAAAAGAAGGGTAGAATACACAAAAAAAGAAAAATGATTTTCAAGTTTAATACAGATGATTTTTTGAATGGAATCATTTTTCTTTGTTCGTTTTAAGGCAATTGTTTAAAAAAATTATTCTTCAATGCGTTTGATTTTTGCTCCTAAGGCATTCAAACGCTTATCGATAAACTGATAACCTCTGTCTATTTGTTCTGCGCTATGAATAACACTTTTTCCTTGTGCCGAAAGAGCAGCCAAAAGAAGCGAAACACCTGCACGAATATCTGGTGATGTCATCGGAATTCCTCTCAAATCTTGTTGCCTTCCAAGTCCTAAAACAGTAGCACGATGTGGGTCGCACAAGATTATTTTTGCTCCCATATCAATCAGTTTATCTACAAAAAACAAACGGCTTTCAAACATTTTTTGGTGAATCATAAGCGTTCCATGTGCTTGTGTGGCTACTACCAAAACAATCGAAATCAAATCAGGCGTAAATCCAGGCCAAGGTGCATCTGCAATTGTCAGAATAGAGCCATCAATATAAGAATCTATATGATAATGTTCTTGAGCAGGAATAATAATATCATCATTTTCAAAAATGAGATGAATTCCTAGTTTTTTAAATGTATTTGGAATGCAACCCAGTTTGTCTATGCGAGCATTTTTGATGCGAATTTCAGATGCTGTCAGGGCAGCAAGTCCAATAAAACTTCCTATTTCTATCATATCAGGAAGCATTGTATGCTCTGTTCCTCTTAATTTCTCAACTCCTTCAATAGTCAAAAGATTTGAGCCAATTCCTTCTATTTTTGCACCCATTCTGCAAAGCATATCACAAAGCTGCTGAATATAAGGTTCACAAGCTGCGTTATAAAGTGTAGTTTTTCCTTTTGCAAGCACAGCAGCCATCAAAATATTTGCTGTTCCTGTTACAGAAGCCTCTTCTAATAAAATATATTTTCCTTTTAGGTCAGTAGCATCAACATTATAATATTTGTTTTCAGCATCATAACTAAATCTTGCTCCTAACTCCTCAAAACCTCTAAAGTGGGTATCTAATCTTCGCCTTCCAATTTTGTCTCCCCCTGGTTGTCCTAAACGACATTTTCCAAAACGAGCCAAAAGTGGTCCCATAATCATGACAGAGCCACGCAAAGCTCCTCCTTGTTTTATAAAATCTGGACTGTATAAAAAATCTAAATCTATGTTTTTTGCTTCAAATTTATAGGAATGGTCACTTAGTTTTTCAGTTTCTACTCCTAAATGTCCTAACAAGTCAATAAGCTTTAATACATCACGAATTAGGGGAATATTATTGACTATGACAGGTTCGGCAGTCAATAAGACAGCACACAGAATTTGTAAGGCTTCGTTTTTTGCGCCTTGTGGGGTAATTTCTCCTTTTAGTGGTGTTCCTCCTTCTACTTCAAAGGTTACAGATTCTTTTAATTTTGTCATATTTACTAATTATTGTTTTAGTTTTTTAGTATTATTTTTTAAAGTAGCAGAAATTTAAGGGTTTTGTTTACCAATTACAAAGTCACAAAGGATAAAATATAGAATTACCTCTAAATCATACTGAATATATAAAAAATAGCTTTCAAAAAAGGAGATTGTTAACTAATTTTAGTCGCTTAAAACACTTATTTCATAGAATATTATTTGCTTTTTAACCTAAAAATTAGTTAATTATAATTGTAAATTTCTTATGTCCCTTTGTCGCATATTAAAATTTATTTTTCAGTAAAAATATTTTCTACCCTTTTTCAAACGACTTATGCAAGAAGTAGCAACTGTTAAATCGTGGATAAATATCAATGCTAGTCCTTTTGCTTGGCAGCGTATTTTATTCAAGCTCTTACCCGAATTTAAAAAGGAAGGTTTCTTTTTTCATACTATAAAAGATGATAGTAAACTTTCGCCTACACTTTTAGAAAAAATATCTGAAGCTCTTTTGGATACCTACAAATTAGAACTTTCAAGAGATTTTTTTAGGAATTCTAATCAAAAAATAAATTTAGCTTCTGATACTGATTTACAAAATAAATCAAATCAAAGTCAAGAAGAAGACCTCTTTAAAGATAATTCAACTAATTTAGATGATTTAATATAGATAATTATTATTCCCCTTTTATTCATTTATAAAATTTATGCAACAGACGACCCAACTTTTGCGAGGAAACTATCAATATGATAGAAATGCCTACATCGCTGCTGGTGAACCAATGATTTTTCATTGTCATCATTACAATGTTTATTTACAAGCTGTCATTGAAGATACTAGCTCTTATTTAAATGTTTATCCAATGCTTTCAGACAGCGCACAAGAAATTGTTTATACACAGTTTTCTAATTTTTTTAAGGAAAACCAAGATTTATCAGTAGAAGATAAAAAATATATTTGTCAAGATTATTTTAGTTTTTGTGGCTTTGGAATAATTGATTTAACAAATCTCACAGAAGAAGGGGGGAAAGTAATTGCTCCTTTCGAACATTATGGAATTGGCTGGAAAACTAAATTTGGTCTTCGTGAAAAGAATAAAAAAGGAGTTGCTTTTTTTGCTGCTGGTTATATAGCAGGTGCGACAGAAGCTATTTTTGATTTGCCCTTAGGAACTCTTTGTACAGAACAAAAAGAATGTATTTCTCAAGGAGATACAAAAAGTAGTTTTGAAGTGTTTTTTAGAAAAAATAATACAGAAGATGAAAATCATACTGATTTAGTTGCTTCTCCACAAGAAGGCAAATATCAAACATATCAACTCAAACAACCCTCAAATACAACCATTGATTATGAAGGAATAAGACAAGCTCTTACAAATATGGACTTGCAGGGAGATTCTCAAACAGGTCTAATTGATGCTTTCGGAGTTTTGCTTACTCGTATGTATGCCAATTACTATTGTTTAATTTCTTATAAATTATTACGCCTTTTTGAAGATGAAATGGGAAAAGATGGTCTTCCTTTGGCAGCAGAACTTCTCACAGAAGCTGGACATGTTTGTGCTTATAATACCTTTGGTGGCGTAATGCAATCAACAGAATGGAATGCTATGATAAAACCAATGATTGAGAAAAAACACGATTGGGTACACGGAATAACAGCTGTTGTTAATGCTTTTGGTTGGGGATTTTGGGAAATAGAAGAATTAGAACCTAACCAAAAACTCAAAATGAAAATTGTGAGTGGATATGAGCCAAATAATTATCTAGCTCATTTTGATAGTCATACTGATTTACCAATTTCTTTTTTAGCCTCTGGAGGAATAGCAGGAATTATGAATTTGGTATATAACACCTCTCTAACAGAAGATTTTATCACGTTAGATGAAAGTGAATATAAAAAATTGATTCAAAAACCTTCTTTGTTCCAAGCCCAAAAATATATTTGCAGAGTAAAAGAACACAGTCAGTTTGACCAAATTACAGTATCCTCAATTGCAAGTTAAGACTTACAAACTCAAATTAGTTTTATTATTTTGATGAACAATTATTTCGAAATAAAACAAATCAAAAACTGTCGCAGATTTATACGAAATTGCTATACACTTTCTAAATTGATTGATAAAAAATTATTGCATCAATTAGAAGATTATGGTTATTTAGAAATTCAAAACTTTTCTTCATTTTCTCCTTTAGCAAAAGATTCTTTCAAATTAAAACTAGAAGATATTTTAGAGATTACAGGAGTAATAGAAGGGAATCAGTTTTTTATTACAATTGCAAAAACAGATTTGAGTTTAGTTGAAAAAATAGAACAAGAACTTGTAAACTGGATAGAAAGTTAGTTTTAAAATAGCAAGAAACAATAAAAAACGAGTTGGATAATAGATTATCTAACTCGTTTTTCAGTTTATATCTTAAATTTTAGTTGATGTCTTAAACTCTAATTCCGATAATTGTAATATCATCACGCTGATTAGTTGTTTGTTGAAAATTATCCAAATAATCTACTAAAAATAAATGTTGCTCAGCAAGTGATTTATTTGAAATTTGATTCATTATATTCAAAAACTTGAGTGTTCCAATTTTATCTCCACTTGGATTATTTTGATCAACATAACCGTCGGTAGTAAGATAAAAAGTAGAGCCTTTTGGAACTTGAAACTCGTTGTTTTCAAATGGCTTTTCAAGATACTGCTTTCCTCCAATAGAACGTCTGGTAGCTGATACAATTTTCAACTCAGTTTTTTCTGTACTAGAGTGTGATGGTGGTAAAGCATAATATAAAGCTCTTTTTGCTCCTGCATATTCTATTTTTACGGTTGAATTATTTTCTGATTCTGCAATATGAAAAGCACATAAACACATATCCATTCCATCAGAATTTGATTCTTGATTTTGATGAAGAGCTGCTACCAAACGCTTATTCATGTCTTCCAAAATTTGAGCAGGATTAGCATTTGGAGTTTCATTAATTATTTCTGTTAAAATAGAGTGTCCTATCATAGACATAAATGCCCCTGGAACTCCGTGTCCAGTACAATCAATAGCTGCCAAGTAGGTAACTCCTTTTTTGTGAGCTAGCCAATAAAAATCACCTGAAACAATGTCTTTTGGATTGTAGAGTATAAAATGTTCTTTAAATAATTTTGCAAATTCATTTTGATGAGGCAAAACTGCCCCCTGAATAGTATTTGCATAACGAATAGAATCAGTAATATTACGATTCTTTTCTTCAATCATTTGATAAGCAGAAACATTGTCTAAAGCAATGGAAGTGTAGGCTGCAAGTGTTCTGAGAATGGTAAGCTGTTGTTCGCCATAGGCATTTTTTTCTAAGCTCTGAACCGTAATTACTCCAACTGGTTTTTGCTCTACAAACAAAGGAAGATAAACAAAAGATTGAGGAATCTGTCCTACTTTAGCAATAAACTCTTCTCCTTTTTCTTCCTGAATTTTTTGTAAATGTGCTAGAAAATCATTTTCGATAAGTTCTTTTTGCTGTGTGAAGCAAATGACAGCTTTACTTTCAGCTTCCTCTAATCTATCATAATGAAAAGGCATTTCTTCATCATTCTCTATAAAACCAGAGAACTCAATACGTTGTAATTGTGGATTGTAAAGTCCAATACCAAAAAACTCGGCTGGCATCAGTGCATTTACATTACTATAAACAGTTTTTACCAAATCTTTTTGATTCAAGATTTGAGTAATTTTCTGACCAATTTCAGAAAGTATTTGAATGTTTTTGTATGATTTTTCTACTTCCTCTTTTTGAAGATAGATTTCTTCATTTTGTTCTGTAATAGATAAATTTGCTTCTCTCAAACTTTCTGCTTGTGCTTCAATCTCTTCTTTTTGTTGGTTTATTTCAGCATTGGCAAGCATTACATTATTGGCTTGTTGTTCTATTTCTTCTTTCTGTTGCTGAATTTCGGCAGTTCGCTGTTGCACAATTGATTCTAAATTAGCTTTTTCTTTCTCTAAACGACGAGTATTCCATTTTACTACAAGCCAAACTAAAGCAATCGCAAAAATACTATATACAATATATGCCCACCACATGCGATACCAAGGAGGAGTTATCTCAAAAGAATAACCAGCAATATTACTTACCTGTTCATATCCATTTTTTCCTTCTACTTCAAAGGTATATTTTCCTTCGAAAAGATTAGTATAAATGGCTTTACTATCCGTTGTCCACTCGCTCCATTGCTCATTAAATCCCTTCAAACGATAACGATAATTGTTTTTCCCTTCTCCAAAATCAGGTAACGCAAATTCAAAAGTAAGGGAATTAAATTCATACGATAAATCTTCATCTAATGAAATAACTTGATAGGAAGGATTTTTATTAATAAGATACTTTTGTGCAAATCCACCATAAATAACAGAATCTTTACCTATTTGAACCTTACGAATCAAAATATTTCTTGCTTTATAATAGTCAGTATCTGCTTTTGGGTCATATCTAAAAACTCCCTCTGAACCTCCAAACCACATGGTTCCGTCAGGAGCTAAATAATGACCCAAAACCATCATTTCAGGTATTTTCTTAAAAGGAGTTTCATATAACTGATAACTTCCATCAGCTTGTTTTTTTGCTATTCCGATTGCACCTGTTGCACTTTGAAGACCAGCATACCACAAATCACCATTAGAAGCCTCTGTAAATGAAAAAATATCTCTGCTTTTATCTGTAAGAGTTGTACCTTCTAGCTCTGGTGCAGAAATCATTTTATCAGTTGTTTCATCGTATTTATATAATCCTGTTTCTGTTGCAAAAATAATTTCATCTTTGAAAGGATAAACTAATACGTTTTTGAGTGATAAAAATCCTTGTTCTTCTTTGTAATATTTTATTTTATCAGCCGTAATTTCTTCAGGCTTTTCATAATAAGGGATTTTGATAGCACCATTTCTAAATGTTCCTAGCCAAAGATTACCATTTTTATCTTCTGCCATCATTCGAACATCATCATTCAAATCTTTTATTCGTCCTTCATTTGTCCATTTGCCATTTTCATATCGTATAGCATTTACACCATTTCCAGTAAGTAAGAAAATACGATTGGGGTTTTTCTCAGATTGATAAAAATCAAAAATATTATCTCTATTTATGAATACTCGCTTTGCAGTTGAGTCTGTAATTTGATGTAATCCATAATTATCACTTACTAAAAGCTGTTCTTTTTGAGGTATGCCATCTTTAGAAACAGGTGTAAAACGAGTAAAAGCCCAAGTCTGAGTATCAAATGGTGTATCTCCTTTTATTCTTTTTGCTTTATCTCCATCTAAATAGTACAAACCTTGATGCGTTGCAACATAAGTTTTACCCTCAAAATAATGTATTGCTTCTACAACTCCATCTAAACCTGAATTTTTATCCCAAAACGAAATTGGAGAAGCTGTTTCTACATGAGCTACTCCTTTATTCATTGCTACAAACAAATTTCCTTTGTCTGTAACAATCATATCATAAATAGCATTTGTCAGAAGTCCAGTTTCTTCTACAATTTTTTGCTGTAGAATGCCTTTTTCATCTAAAATATAAATTCCACTTCGTGTGTCTAAAACAGCTATTTTGTTGGAAGGCAAGCGAACAACCTTATTATACACTCCATACGTATATTTCGTTTCTTGTAAAAAACTTAAAAATTCAGGGTATTCTTCTGAAATATCTTGTGGTTCGCTGGTATCAAACTTAGAGCTAGAAACACGATATAATTTTCTGTTGATAACTGTAATTCTTCTATCTTCTGCACGAGTATATTCTCTAGCATATATAAGATAGGAATTTTCATTTTCTTTTAATACAAAATCAACAATATGATTTTGATAAAATGAATTAGCTGAAATAGGCGAAAACTTTTTATTTTCAAGCTTTTGAACTCCTTTATTAAAATCCCAAAAATAAGCTCGTTGATTTACATCAAAAATAACTTGATAGGCATTATAAGAAATAGTATCTATTTTTATGTTTTTTCCATTGTCTTCTAAAACAAAAAACTTTCGCACTGAAAGAGCATAAAAAATAAGCTCATTGCTTGTTTCTGTTTTTTGCTGAACAATCTTCAAAATTCTATCAAACTGAGGAATACTATCTAATAAATCACTCAAAGATTGATATTCTAAATACCCTTCTTGATTAGAAGAGAGGTAGCCAAATTCGTTTGTTGAGCCAACGTATACTTTATTTTTCTGTTCTTCTGCAAAGTTGGGATAAAACATTGAAAAAGAAGTTCCTTTACTCTTAGTAATAGGAATTATTCGCCAATTATTTCCATCAAACTCTAAAACACCATCACCATTTCCTATATATATTACACCACGACCATCTTGTGTCAAGCTCCAGTTCTGAACATGTGCTTTGTATTCTTTTGATGTATAGTTATGGATAAATGGTTTTCCTACTTGTGCCTTTAAAGGAATATAAATCAAAAAGCATAGAAAAAACAAATAAGAAAAAACAATATGTTTTGACTTAAAATTATTTTTAATGTGATTTATAGTAAAAGAAGAAAATAATTTTTTCAAGGGAAAAAAATAAAATATCTGAACAAAAATTAATAGAAAGAGAATAAGGGAATTCTCTAAGACTAAAAATAGTTAATCTATCTGAGAAATACAATCTAATTGTTGATCAATGCAGTTAAGTATATTAATTATATCTCTATAATTTTCATAAATTAATTAAAAAAATAATTATATTAGATTTGGAATTAAGTCTTATTCATTAATCCATTTATCTTATGAGGCATACTAGAATTATTTTTTTTTCAATTTTGTTACTCACTTTATTTTTAGTCAATACCTTTTGCTTTGCTCAAAAAAATGAACAAAACATACAAAAACGAATAGATAGTTTAAAACATATCTTGCCTACCCAAACAGATACTGCAAAGGCACATACCCTATATAATTTGGCGTATGCTTACAGATATTCTGAGCCTCAGAAAGCAAAAAAATATGTAAAAGAAGCTATCTTAGAAGCTACTCCTAAACAATCGTATATTCTTGCCCCGTCCTTGAATTTGTTAGGAATGTTTTTGAAGCACGAAGGAGATTATCAAGAGGCTTTACATGTGTTTTTATTGGCTTTGCCTCTACAAAAAGAAACTGACAATAAAGTAAGTTTAGCAAGTCTAAATAATGATATAGGACTTTTATACAAGAATACAGGAAATTTTGAGCGTGCATTGCCTTACTATAAGGATGCTTTAAAAATTTGTGAGGAAATAAAAATGCATAAAGGTTCGGGAATGATTCTGAATAATATAGGTGTAGTTCATCAAGAATTAGAAGAATATGAAGAGGCAAAACCGTATTATTTTGCTGCCCTTGAAAAAGGGAAAATTATACAAGATTCAAGTGTTTTTGCTACTGCTTTTGGTAATTTAGGAGAATGGCACGCATTGCGTCAAAATTATGACAGCTCACTGTATTATTCCAAAATGACTTTAGAAATTGATGAAAAACAAAAAAACAAAGGTGGAATTGTTCTTTCTAGTCTGAATATTGGTGGAGTGTATATGGAGAAAAAAGAGTTTAAGAAAGCAAAACCATATTTAGAAACAGCTTTAGAAATAGCTTTTGAGATTAATGCAAAACCACTTATTAGCAATACCTATAATTCGTTAGCAAATTATTATGAAAAACAAAGTCAGTTTGAAGAAGCATATCAGTATCGAACAAAAAGACAGAATTTACAAGATAGTATCTTAAATGAATCTAATCAAAAAGAAATAGCACGACTACGAGAAAAATATGAAACAGAGAAAAAAGAGCAGGAAATAATTACACTCAACCAAGAAAATCAGATTAAAAGTCTAGAACTCTCACAAGCAAAAAATAGAGAACGAATACAGATTGGAAGTTTTATTTTCATACTAATTCTATCAACAGTAGGAATTATTTCAAATCAGAAGAGAAATCAATACAAACAAAAAATACAACTTGCTGAAAAAGATAATTTTTATTTTGCAGCACTTGTAGAAGCTCAAGAGCAAGAACGTAAACGCATTGCAGCTGATTTGCATGACGGTTTAGGACAACTTTTGGCAGTGGCTAGAATGCAGGTTTCTTCTTTAGAGCCTTTGATTGAACTGGGTACAAATGAAGAAGAAAGACAAGAAGATAAAGAGACATTTGAAAAATCAGTGCAAACATTGGATTTAGCTTGTAAAGAAATTCGTAATGTCTCTCATCAAATGATGCCTTATGCACTCATTGAACAGGGATTAGTTTCAGCTATTAAAGACTTAATACAAAATATAAATGAGGTAGAAAACAATAAAATGAAAATCAGTTTTTCAACAAATCTCATAAATCAAGAATCGTTGCAGGAGCGTTTAAATTCTTCTTTAGAGGT
The DNA here is from genome assembly GCF_037126295.1 of Bernardetia sp. Wsw4-3y2. Taxonomy (NCBI): domain Bacteria; kingdom Pseudomonadati; phylum Bacteroidota; class Cytophagia; order Cytophagales; family Bernardetiaceae; genus Bernardetia; species Bernardetia sp. Wsw4-3y2. The sequence continues at coordinate 4,063,312 of NZ_CP147017.1, forward strand.
TTCTATTTTCAGAATTGTACAAGAAGTAATCGGAAATTCACTCAAACATGCAGAAGCTAATCAGTTTGAAATTACATTAAATCAAAAAATAGAAGATGCAAATCCTGAAATTTTATTACTTTTGAAAGACAATGGAAAAGGATTTGAAACCACTCAGATTACAGAAAGTAAGGGATTGGGATGGAAGAATATTCATTCAAGAGTAGCTATGGCAAAAGGAAAAATTGATATTTTGAGTAAAAATGGAATGACTATACACATAACTTTCCCCTATAAATAAAAATGTACTTTACAATTTAGCGTGAGAAAATGTAGTGAATACTTGAGTATTCGTTTTAATTTAATTGGCACAGAAAAAATGCAGGAAGAAAAACAAACCATAAAATTACTCCTTACTGATGACCACCAAATGCTTTTGGATGGAATTCGTTCGCTATTAAAAAGAGAACCTGATATTGAAATTATTGCTGAGGCAACAAATGGAAAAACAGCTTTAGAAATTTTACAAAAACAAGCAGACAATAATATTCCTATTGATGTTTTATTGACTGATATTAGTATGCCTCAAATGGATGGTGTAGAACTGACACGATTAGCCAAACTTCGTTTTCCAGATTTGAAGGTTTTGGTTTTGACAATGCATGATGAAAGAGCTTTAATAGAACAGATTTTGGCAGTAGAAGCAGAAGGTTATATTTTGAAGAATATTGGCAGAAAAGAACTTATAAAAGCAATAAAAAAAGTAGCAGAAGGAAGTTCGCATTATAGCCCAGAAGTTTTAGAGGTTATTATGCAAAAGAAAAAAGAACAAAATCACGAAACTCCTGCCAATTCTCTTACCAAACGAGAAACTGAAATTGTACAACTTATCTGTAAAGAATATTCAAGTGCAGAAATAGCAGAAACTCTTTTTATTAGTACAAGAACTGTAGAAACACACCGAAAAAATATTTTACAGAAAATCAATGTGAAAAATGTGGTTGGGTTGATAAAATTTGCTTTTAAAAATCAGTTGGTTTAATTTCTGAAAATTTTAATCTAATTACTTACTCAAAAATTCCTACCTTTGTAGATTAATAGATAGTTGATTAATTTATCAATTATTCAATTTGCTCAAAAAATTATTACAATTATCTAATTGAATAGCAATTAACTGGTTATTAAATAACTGGTTACTGATGACTGTTTACTGATAACTGAAAAACTGATAACTGAAAAAAAGATTTGGATTCTCCTAACTTCATAGATTACGTTAAATTATTTCTTCGCTCTGGTAAGGGTGGAGCAGGTTCTAGACATTTTCGCAAAGAAAAACATGTTCCTTTGGGTGGTCCTGATGGTGGCGATGGTGGGCGAGGTGGTCATATTATCATTCGTGCCAATTCCCAACTTTGGACACTTATACATTTGCGTTACCAAAAACACATCTTTGCAGAAGATGGAGGAAATGGAAGTGGACAAAAAAGTTCGGGCAAACAAGGCGAAGATACCATTTTGGAAGTTCCGTTAGGAACAGTTGTGAAAAATTCTGAAACAGGGGAAAAAGTAGCTGAAGTTTTGGAAGACGGACAAGAAGTGATTTTAGTAAACGGAGGACGAGGAGGATTAGGTAATTTTCACTTTCGTACTTCTGTCAATCAAGCTCCTGAATATGCTCAACCAGGTGAGCCTTGTGTTGAAGATTGGTTTACACTAGAATTAAAAGTTTTGGCAGATGTCGGCTTGGTAGGTTTTCCAAATGCAGGAAAATCGACGCTGCTTTCCGTTGTTTCGGCAGCCAAACCAAAGATTGCAAACTATGCTTTTACTACACTTGTTCCTAATTTGGGAGTAGTTCCTTATCGTGATCATCGTTCGTTTGTGATGGCTGACATCCCTGGAATTATTGAAGGAGCAGCAGAAGGAAAAGGCTTAGGTGTACGTTTTTTAAGACATATTGAAAGAAATTCCATGCTTTTGTTTGTCATTTCGGCAGACACAAAAAATATTCAAGCAGAATATGATATTTTGGTTGGAGAACTTGAAAAATACAATCCAGAATTATTAGACAAAAAACGTCTTTTAGCTATTTCAAAAATGGATTTGATAGATGATGAACTTAGAACACTATTAGAACCAGATTTGCCAAAAGATATTCCTCATATTTTTATCTCAGCAGTCGCTCAAACAAATTTAGATGTCCTGAAAGATAAAATTTGGGAGAATTTGCATAAGTAATTTATTAAATTAAATCCTCGTTGATGGATTCATTTGAGTCTCAACGAGGATTTAATACTAATTTACTCATCTCTAAGAGCCTCAATCGGATTTACTCTCGCTGCCAAAATTGCAGGGATAAGACCAGCAATTGTTCCTGAAATAATTAATAAAATTAAAGCTCCAACAGCTACTTTCCATTCAATTAAAGGATTAGCAAAAAACTGATTTTCAGCTTTCATTGTCTTTAAAAGGGTATTTACTCCAAAAACAACAGATGTTCCTGTTACCAAACCCACATAACCTGGGAGAGCTGTAAGGAAAATAGCTTCTTGTAAGATAAGTGAAACAATAGAACTTGGTGTAGCCCCTAGAGCTTTTCGGACACCAATTTCACGAGTGCGTTCTTTTACCGTAATTATCATAATATTACCTACTCCAATAATTCCAGCCAAAAGCGTAAAAACTCCTACAAACCAAATAAAACCACGAATAGCAATAAAAATAGTATCAAATTTTTGAAACTCTTTGCTTGTGTTCCACGAACCAATCGCAGAAAAATCTTCAGGAGAAACAGAATGATATTTTCCTAAAGTTAGTTTTACTTCTTTTTCTATTTCAGTGGCATCAGCTTTTGGATCTATTGTACAGACAAACCAATCTATCTTGTCTGACATATTAAAAATTTGTTGTGCTGTTGTGACAGGAATAAAAACAGCTTCTTCTTCTTCTTGTGCATTATTTCCACTTCTCACTTCTCTACAAACTCCTACAATCTGAAAAAACACATTTCTAGCCTTAAAATATTTTCCTACAATTTTTTCTGGATTTTTTTCTACTGTTTCTGTTCCAAAAAGTTCTTTTGCAACAGATTGCCCTAAAATGGCTACTTTTCTTTTTTGGTCAATATCAATTTGATTTAAGAAACGTCCTGCCAAAATAATTTTTGCATTGATTTGAGTAAGCTCTGGTGTTTCTCCACGCATAGAATAGGACGCATATTTTGTTCCATAGCTCATCGGAACAGTTCCTACTTCTATTCTAGGTGCAACCACTTCAATTTCTTTGACTTTCTTTTGAAGGGCTTCTACATTAGCAAGCGTATATTGAAAACGTCTCCCTGCCTGTAAACCATTATAAGGAATTGTTGTTTTTCTTGACCACACAAAAAGCGCATTGGAAGCAAAACCAGCAAACTCTTGTTTTACTCCATTTTCAAGTCCACTTCCTGCACCAAGCATAAAAACAAGCATAAAAATACCCCAAAAAACACCAAATGCTGTCAGAAAAGTACGCAGTTTGTTCTGTTTTATAGTGAAAAATATTTCTTGCCATTTATCTAAGTCAAACAAAGCAGTGATTAGTTAAGTGATTAGTTATTAATTATTAATGAATACAATGAATCATTAATACAAAACAAAAGAGGGTGTATTTTCTGATGAATAAATCTATTCATTTTTAATGAAAAAACAGAATTTTAGAAAGATAAAAATTCATAAATGTAGAGAGTGAAACAGATAATGTCAAATATACACAAAGTTTTCATTTGTATAATAGAGAGGAATAGCATTAACAATAAAACAAAAAAGAGACAGGCGAGAATGTTCTGTAATTGCTAAGAAAGCGAAGATATTTGAAATGTGTAATAGTTACTCTATAAAATATTGATAATAATATCAAACTATTTTTGTGTGATACTTACATATACTAAATTGATGTATAATTATTGTGAAATGAAATAATTGTTTTATATAATATATGAATTTGAGGTAATTATAGTTGTTTTTAATAAATAAGACCATTTTTTAGGTTCTATTACACATGTCTATTATTTGCAACGTATATTCAATACTATTGATTTTTTAATTAAATTAACTTAAAATGATTTTTTTAAGCTATATTGCCAGTGTAACTAACACAGACGGTGTCCGAAAAGTCTTTTTAATAGAGTAGGAAAAATACAAATTTTAGAACCATGAAAAAATTAAATTAGCAGTAATACTTTTACTATCTACAACTATGTTTATGTCTTGTGAGAAGCAAGAAGAACTTTTAAATCAAACAATTCAGAAAGAAAATCAAATTTTTGTAGAAAATATTAATTTTGAGGGAAACATTAGGGAAACTACTGGCTATAATTCATTAGCTGAGATGTTAGCAGATGGATATGAATTAGCTAAAGTTGAAACAGAAAGTGTTGCTCTAACAGAAGAAGAAACTAAGAAAAATGCTAAAGTACAAAATACACTTACAACCAATATAACATTTCAGGATCTTAATAACCTTGGTTATAATGAGTGGAAGTTACGAGATTTAGTTAAAAACCAATTTGGTCACAATCCAGATGGATTATCACTTAATAGCGAGCGCAAGTTTAGTGCGCCAAACCCAACAATTACAGATAGATACAGTCATCCAGCACGTATGAATACGGGTACTCCAAACGTTACAACTACAGGGCAACAAATAGGAGCAAGAGATCTTATTGCTGTTGTTACTCTTAGCAATTATTCTAATCAGACAGATAATATGAGTTTCACTAGAACTCATACTTCTGGAACTACAAAAAGTTGGTCTATTAGTCAGTCTGTCAGTGTTACTATAGGAGGTAAAGTTGGAATACCTCTAATATCAGAAGGATCGGTTGAAGTGGCAGTAGGATTGAGTGCATCTCAAGGCAGTGAGGTTACAAATACGATTAGTAACTCGGTGACTGTAAGTGGTGATGTTCCTCCTAATAGCCAAAGAACTTTTTATTTATATGCAAGAGAGCAAGAGGTAACAGCTAGTTATGTTTTACCTGTCTATCTAACTGGTCATTTAGGTGCTAATTTTGGAAAAAGAGTTAATGGACACTACTTTTGGTTTCCAACAGTAAGCAGTTTAGTTGGTGGTTCAAGACAACAAATAGGAACTGTTTCTAGTAGAAAAGTTCTACGTTTTGAGGCAACAGCTGGTGCAGCAACTAGTCTTTAGTATGCCTTTATTCTAGTGATAAGTAACTGGTCAAAATTATTTATAGATTAGTGAAATCTGTCTGAAAGGTTAAAGCTATTTTAACAGGTTAAATTTTTCGATAGGTTTTATTTTGACTAGTTACTTAGGAAGACTAAAAAAATAAATTTACATTTTTAGCTATCTATAAAACAGGGTTAAAACCCTGTTTATTAATGCGTGAATTTTTCAAAGTGTAAATTTATTCATTTTATATTCCTTATTTCAAAAATTATATACTAATAATCTTTTATTAGTATATAAACGGACTGCTTATACGACATCCAAAAATAGCCGTCGCTTGCTTTTACCAAGTGACTTATATGTATTTGTCATTCTAAAAAACTGTGGTTTTTATATTTATGTTATTTGAATCATTCTAAAAATCAGCTTTCCAACCTAAACGAAGCCCAGCAACTCCTGTATTTGTCAATGAATATTCGGCTCTCAAAACCATGTTAAAATAAAGCACTATATCAATTCCTGCACCTGTTCCGTACATCCATTGATTAGGAAGTGAATTTGACTGGTAAGGATTTAAAAGCTGTGCATATCCTGTATCAAAATAAATTTTTGGATAAATAGCAACAGGAACTTTTGAAAATTGAGAAGGCATTTTATTAAAGCGAAATGTATTTTCAAAGAGTTTGAATCGTAATGTATTTTTCAAAATAAAATGCTGCTCACTTTCCACTACATTATATTCAAAGCCACGAATTACATCACGTCCATACCCAATTCCACGCAGATTTGTATAAGGCGTATTTTGAGCAAAAGTCAGTTTCATACTGGCAGAAGAATGAAAGAAGAATTTTTTGGAAAGAGGAACAAATTTAGCAAATTCAGTGCGAGCCATAAATAAACTAAAGTCATTTTTTTCAATTCCTAAACCTTGCTGCTGAACAGCAAATAAAAAATAATAACCCTTTAATGGATAATTGGCTCTATCCCTCAAATCTCTAAAAAAATTATATTCTAATTCTACATAACGCTGATTTGTTTTTCCTTCTCCAAAAAAGTTTGCATTCAATTGTGCCACTGTATCAGCAATATTTTGGTTTCTGTATCCTACAAAGAAAGTATGACGGTCATAAAAGCGACTGCGAGCTGTAAGAGAAAGACCACTATAAAATCTAGAACTAAGTATTTCTCTATCAGGAGTTTCTATGAAACGAACCGTATCACGGTCTGTGATATACCCTAAATTTGTATTTTCAGCATAACCTACCGAAATATTTAACCCTAAAGTTTGTGCTTTATTGATATAAGGAATAGAATAACGAAGGTCATATTTGTTGGTAAAACCTGTTTGAAGAAGAAGAGATAGATTTTCATTTCTTCCTCTAAAATTATTATGTTTTACTCTGATTCCATATTCCAAACGTCTCAAGTCTCTACCTTGTTGATTCCACCAAACATTAAAATTTCGGTCTGCAAGTTCGATAAGTGGAATGGGATAAATATACCATTGTTCAGTGAGACTGATTATAACATCTAATTCTCCTTTTCTAAATTCTTCATAAAAAATATCTACTGTAACAAAAAGACGAGTATTAAAAATTTTATTAGATTCTTGCTCTAAAATCTCTTCTATATCTTTTCTATGAATTTTATAACCTTCATATATGGCAAGTTCTCTGAAAATAATTCTGTCTTTGGTCTTCTTGTGACATTCTAAATGAATATGAGAAATAGTTACACTATCACTAGAAAAATAGGTTGCTGATTCATCAGGCGATTTTTCAGTTTGTTTTTTTGAAGAATTTATTTTTTTACTTTGTTTATTATTACTTATTGTTGTTTTCTCTGTTTCATCTTGTGCTTTTATTTCAAAATTAATTGTTATAAAAATTAGCCAGAAAAAAAATAGAGAAAGTATATGTTTAGGTGCGTGTGCAATCATTTATCAATATTCTTTAAAACTTCTTTAGAAGTACCTTTAATTCATTTTTAACTGTAGTCATATAATTAGCTGTTCTACAAATTTATCTATTTTCTAGTATAATGACCCTACAAGATGGCATTTTGGTTGCAAAAAACACAAACCTTATTTCATATTTTTCGTTAAAAGGCTTTTTTAATAAAAATAGTGCAAAAAAAAGTCCTATTTTAATAAAACTCATTTGGGTTCTAATTAAAATAGGAATTTTTAATTTTTTATAAAAAGTAAAATTACTCTTGTGTAGTTGTAGTTTCTTCAGTCGTTGTTTCTTCTGCTTTTACTTCCTCAGTTGTTCCTGTTACTTTTACAGGATAGTCTTGTCTTGTACTTTTTACTTCCTTAGACTCATACATTTTAGTATAAATTGCCTTCGAACGGTCAATGATTCCTTCTGGGTCTTCATATTGATTAGGAAGTTGCTTTGGTTCTGCTTCTCTACTTGTACCATAAATGCGCTCGCTTTCTAAGTTTTTACCTTTGTTTGGAGCAGGTTGGTTATGCTCACCACAAGCTGTAAAGAAAACTAAAAGGGCTGCAAAAGCTAAAATTGTTCTGAATTGTTTTAACATATTTCTGTATTTTTTAATACTGATTAATTGTTAGTTATTAATGTAATGACTACTCTATTACAATCTGTGTAAAAGATAGTTTTTCAATAGGTCAAAATTACGCACCAAAACCCAAACTTAAAAATAAGATTAAAGAATAGTTTTAATTTTCCATCACTAATTTTCTGTAATGGCTAATTTATAGGCTGTATCTAAAGCTTCTTCTGATTTTGTTTCCACATTTGGGATGATTCCTACGCCTTCCCAATCTGTATGAGTAACTGAGTTTTCTACTCTTCCTGTCGGAATAAAAATACCGAAATTATTATTGATTTTCATTTCTTCTCCTGGATGTGCGCTACCACTTGTTTTTGAACCAATAATAGTTGCTCTTTTCAAACTCTGTAAATTGTATGCAAATTCTTCTGCTGCTGAGAATGTTTTTTCATTTACCAAGATATATAATTTAACAGTAGGCATTCTCTTACCCAAAACATAAGGTAGCGTCCACGTTTGATTACGCTCATTTGTTGGTCTATAAATAAAAGTATTCAAATGAATGGGATAACCTTCAAAAAAATAGGTAGTCAGAAGTTGTATCAATTCAGGACTTCCCCCATAATTATTTCTAATATCAATAATTATAGCATCAGAATTAGATAAAAAATTCATAGCTGCAACAGCCGTTTCTCCACAAAACGCTGTACTATGAAAATGATTGAGTTTTAGATAACCTACATTACCATCTAAAATTTTTAATTCGGAAAAACCAAAATTTTGCTTTCTCAATTTATTCTTATATTCTTCTATTTCTGCTATTGAATCTTGAATGGTATAAATTCGCTCTGACATATTTTCCTTACTAGATTCAGGTCTATAAATTAGCCTCAAGTGTGTGTCTTGATTTATAGAGCGTAAGTCTTCTGTGATTCTTTCTTTAAAAGCAACATATTCATTTATATCATCATAAGTCCCTTTTTTGAGATTGGTCAAGAGCAAATCAGATATTTTTTTTGCCATTTCTGGAAAAACATAATTTTTTGAGAGCAAAGAGTCTATCTTATGAATGATAGTTTGTTTTTCTGTTTGTGATAAATTAGTTGTGGGTTCTTTTTTTATAAAAGATTGAAAGCTAAAAAAGAATATAAAGCATAAAAGGAACAAAACAGGTAAGGTAATTTTCATTTTTGATTTAATTAAGATAATGAATTACTGACAGTTTGAAATAATTTTTTGTAGTGTAGAATAGAGTTGATTTATTTCTAAATCACTCAACCCATATAAAGCCGTTTTTCTGTTTTGCTCAATGACTGGATTAAGAAGCTGAAGCGTAGTTTTTCCTTTTTCGGTCAATTTTAGGTTAAATCTTCTTCGGTCTTCTTTATCAATTTCCCTAGTGAGATAATCCTTGTTTACCATTAATTCAATCATACGAGTAATAGAGGCACTATCTTTAAAAATTTGAATAGCAATTTCCTTTTGAGAAAGTGAATTTTGTTTATCAAGAATAATCAAAACAAGGCATTGGTCAATCGTAATATCATCAACTACAGTGGAGATATTTCTTTGACAGAATTTTCTGTACTCTTTAATTGCTTGTTCGATAGAGTAAAGAGCTGTTTGTGTAGGTGTATTAAATTCCATAGGTTTTTTATTTGATGTAAATATAATTGATATATCAATTAAAACCTAATTTGTTAAGAAACTATTTTTTGTTTAAAGTCTAAATATTTTGTTAGATTATTCTAACTTTATATATTTGCACTATCAAATTTTTAAAACAGAATGCTAAAACTTATAATTACCTTATTTTTATGCGAATACAGAATTTACTTTTTGCAGCATTTTTAGTGCTTATTTCATTTTCTACTTATTCTCAAAATAGCCTTCCACATCAATCACAAGGAGAAATCAAAGGAAAAATAACCTTAGAAGGTTCAATTATTAGTTTTGCAACTATTCAGATAAAAGAAAAAATTAGTATTAATAATGAGGATAAAATCATCGGAACTACAAGCGATAAAAATGGAAACTATGAATTAAAAAACATTCCCTTCGGAACTTATACTTTACTTGCTTCTTATTTGGGATTTGAAACGCAAACTAAAACAGTTATTTTGAATGAAGAAAATCCAGTTTTGGAAGTTAATTTTGATTTGAAAGAATCTATTTCAGAATTAAATCAAATTGTAGTTACGGCAACACGAACAGAAAAAAAACAAACCGATGCAGCCATTATGGTCGATATTATTGACAGCAAAACTTTAATAAATACACAATCTTGTAATTTGTCGGAAGGATTGAAGTTTCAAGCAGGTTTGAGAGTAGAAACGGATTGTCAGACGTGTAATTATACGCAACTTCGAATGAATGGACTTGCTGGTGGCTATTCACAGATTTTGATAAATGGTCGCCCTATTTTTAGTCCGTTGATGGGATTGTATGGAATGGAACAACTGCCTGTAAATATGATTGAGCGCATCGAAGTTGTGCGTGGAGGTGGTTCTGTTTTGTATGGTTCTAGTGCGATTGGTGGCGTGGTGAATGTTATTACAAAGATTCCAAAAGAAAATAATTATAATCTAGCTTATACCTATCAAAACATAAACTCACAAAGTAATGACAATATTATTACAGGAAATGCAACCGTTTTGACAGAGAAAAAAAATGCAGGAGTTTCTTTTTTTATCAATAATAGAAAGCGAGACTTTTACGACCACAACGAAGATAATTTTTCAGAATTACCCAAATTAGAAAATAATTCTTTTGGTGCAAATCTATTTTTTCGTCCTACCGACAATCAAAAATTAGAAGTCAGTTTTAGTAGTATCAATGAATATCGTTTTGGAGGAGAAATGACTGATAAAGTGGCACATTTAGCTCTACAAGCCGAAGAACGAACGCATAACGTTTTGGTAGGAAATATCGATTATCAAATCAATTTTAATGGTGGAAACTCGTCTTTGATTACTTATTTGGCTACTCAAAATACAGACAGAAAACATTATACAGGAATAATTCCAGATGAAGAAAATGTAATTGAATTTCAGAATCATTTAGAAAATCCTCCTTATGGAACTTCAAAAAACACGACGTATCAAGCAGGTTTTCAGATCAATCATAGTCTTTCTAGTTTTTTGGGTGGAAGTAACATCTTGACTTTTGGCTCTGAATATGTAACTGATGATGTTTTGGATATGATTGATTCTTATAATTATAAAATTGACCAAACCACAAAAAATCTAGGAGTTTTTCTTCAAAGCGATTGGCAGATTACAAACAAATTAAATCTACTTTCAGGAATCCGAATGGATAAGCATAATTTTTTAGAGAACCCTATTTTTAGTCCTCGTTTGTCTTTTTTATACAAAATAAAATCTCAAATGCAGTTTCGTGCTACTTGGAGTACAGGTTTTCGTGCGCCACAGGCTTTTGATGCTGATATGCACATTGCTTTTGCTGGAGGTGGAATTTCAAGAATTAGTCTTGCTGAAAACTTGAAACAAGAGCGTTCGAATAGCTTTAGTACGTCGATAAATTATGATAAATCAACAGAAAGTTTTATTGCAGGTTTTACAGTAGAAGGTTTTTATACAAAACTTGATAATGCGTTTTATTTGTCGCCAAATGGAGAGGATAATTTTGGACAAAAATTTGAAAAACGAAATGGAGATGGCGCAACCGTTCAAGGGATTACACTAGAAACACGAGCCAATTACAACAAAAAAGTACAATTAGAAATCGGTTTTACACTTCAAAAAAGTCTTTTCGATGAGCCAGTTGAGAATATTGAAGGTTTAGAACTAAAAAGAGAGTTTTTAAGAACGCCAAATGATTACGGTTTTGCAACATTTTCATTTACACCAAACAAACGTTTTGCTATGAATATGAATGTTGTTTATACAGGAAAAATGCACATCATTCATTTTGCAGGCGCACCCGAACAAACGATTGATGAATATAAAACCTCTGATACGTTTACAGATTTTAGTTTCAAAACGAGTTATGATTTTGATTTGAAAAAAACAAATTCAAAATTGCAGCTTTTTGGAGGAATAAAAAACCTATTTAATGCCTATCAAAATGATTTTGATAGTGGAAAAAATAGAGATAGTAATTATATTTATGGAAGTGCTGCACCGAGAACTTTTTTTGTGGGTGTTAGATTATCTAATCTTTAAATAAAATCGGTTTTTGATTTTTGTATTAGGGAGTGTATAAAATTTGAAAAAAAGCCTATGTAGGGATAATTTTATATTTTTTCTTGCTGATTTATTAGCTTTGTGATTGATGTTTTAAAACAGCGAAATACAAATACACAGCAAGATGTCGAATACATATTGCTTACTCGTTAAAAATGGACGAGAGTCATTGTGTTTTACGAGCAACAGCAGAAACTTATTCTTTTTAAAAATAATACTTTTTTAGAATTTTTTATAAAAAATTTTAAACAACTTTAACCAATATGAACGAAAATATACTAGATTCTGATTTTAAGTCTTCTCTAGAAGAAGAAGAAAAAGTTTTGGGAGAGGGAAATAAAATAAGACGAAGAAGAGCTTTACTTCCTGTTTGGATAAAAATATTTATTTGGATATTTATGATTTTCGGTTGTCTTTCTCCTTTATATCTTATTGCAGGGATTTTTGGTCTTACTTTTAGTTTTGCTATGTACGGACTAGAATCATTTGATACGTTTACAGTAACAGGAGTTGTGCTTACATTACTTTTTTTATCTAAAGGAGTTGTTGCTTTTGGGCTGTGGACAGAGAAAAAATGGGCTGTTACCTCAGCTATGATGGATGCAATACTTGGTATCGTAATTTGTATTCTTGTAATAGCTGTTCCATTAGTTATAAATAAGGGTTTTACATTTCGTCTTGAATTGTTTGTTCTTGTTCCTTATTTGATAAAGATGTACGAAATAAAAGACCAATGGGAAAGGAGAAAGGAATACAAAAAATAAATTTCTGTGGCTATTGCCCCCTTCTGTTCTTAGTCTCCCATACGAACAGAAGGTAAACCATTTACACACTCTATTTAATTATGAAAAAAATATAGAAGCTGCGATTGTTTTAAACAATTTGGGAGCATTGTATGAAGCGCAAGAAAAATATGCAGAAGCAAAAATATATTATGAAAAAGCTTTAGCAATGATAAAGGAAACAGTAGGAGAAACTCACCCACATTATCAAAACACATCAGCTAGTTTGAAAAGGTTAGATGAATTAAAAGACAAAAAATAACTATTTAGTAGTTTTAAAATGAATTTAGATTTTGGATATATTTCTATGAGTTATGAAAAAAATAATCTTAGCATTAGCAATAAGTATATGGTCTTTTTCGACCTTTGCCCAAACTCCAAAAGGACTATATTTTGATGAATTAAATGAAACTGTTTGGCTATCATCAGTCATTAATTCTCAGTCAGACATTCTTGAATCTAAATTTCTTGGATTGCGTCTGGTAGAGATAGAAATAGATTTAATTCAACAAAATACAACACTTTGGTCTTTTGGGGAAAAATTGAAAACTAAATCGTATAACGCTGCTACAAAAGAAAGAAAAATAATTTTTGAATGTAACTATGAACACAATAAGGACAATAGAACACTAAAACTATTTTTGGATAACAAAATGGTTGAATTTAATTATTTACCTGTTTCAACGGGTAGTTATGTTCAATTGACCCAAGTCAAGAAAAAGAAATAAGTGTATTTAACCGAACAGTTCGCTCAAAGCGAACCGTTCGATAGTAAGTTATTTAAAGAATAATCACATCTCCATCATTTGGAATATGAACTTTATGAGATAAACCATTTTTTTCTAATTCTTTTTGTAATCCTGTTCGTGTGGTAGGACAATGGTTTACGGCTTCCAAATGGTTTGCAATCACTATTCCATCAGAGTTTTGGACAAATTTTAGAATGTCTTCCATTTTCATAAGTAAAGGCTGAAAAATATCAAGTTGTGCGCTACCACAAGCGATGACACTTATAGCAGGTTTGTACTCTTTTAAAACCTTATCAACAGAAGGTGTATAAATAGTATCTGAACTTAAATAAATTGATTTTTGATTGGACAATTCAATATAAAATCCCATTACATTTCCCATTGGTTTTGAGATAAATCCATAGCCGTGTTTGGCTGGAATTCCTTCTATTGTTCCTCCTAGAAAGTTACTTTTTTTCCAATAATCTATGGTTTGAACGACATCTAAACCTTTCTTTTTGAATAATTTTTCGTCTTTAATGCTGCATGTAACAGGAATATTATTTTTAATCAAAAATTGTTCTGCTGCTGTATCTAGGTGGTCTGGGTGTGCGTGAGTAATCAAACAATGAGTGACTTTATTTAAAATTGCTTGAGAGTTATCTGGTAATTCTACAATAGGATTTTTTTGAGCCTTAAAACGAAAAAATGTGAAAGTAGGTAATGTTCCTTTTTTCCCTAACATAGGGTCGACAAGGATTACATCTTTTTCGGTTTCAATAACTAACGTTGCATTTCGGAGATGATGAATTTGAAGCATAAAAACTAAATCTAAAAATTAGAAGTGAAGATTTGAAAGCTACAAAGTAAATCCTTTGAAAAACAAAATTAGTTGATTCAAGTCAAGAAATGCGTTTTCGAATTCGACTTAATGTTTCAGGACTAATATTCAAAAAAGAAGCGATGTGATATTGAGGTATAAGTTCTAACCAATGTTTTTTGTAGATAAATAATTCTTGATAGAGTTCTTCAGGCGTTTTGGTAATTCTATTATATTCTAAGAACTTGTTTAAGAATGGTGATTTATTTTTTTAAAAAGAGGTCAAAATAGTTATACTTGTAAATCATCACATTTTCAATCTAACTATTTTTCCCTCTATGTACGTAAACTTATCAAAAAAATTTATAACCGAAAATATTTTACCTTATTTACATCAATTTACAAAAGGTCGTCGTATAAAAGTAGCTCTTTGGCGTATTATCCAAGCCATTGTGTATCGCTTAAAATCAGGGAGTCAATGGCGAGAACTTCCTATGAAACAATTTTTCGGAAACTTATCAATTAGCTGGAATACAGTATATTACCATTATAATAAATGGTCAAAATTAGGAAGTTGGAAGAAATTATGGATCAAGTATTTAGAAGATTATCGTGGAGAATTAGATTTTTCTATTTGTCAGCTAGACGGCAGCCACACTTCAGCTAAACGAGGAGGAGAAGGTATTGGATATTCCAAAAGAAAAGCAGGAAAAACAACCAATGCACTTTTTCTAACGGATAAAAATGGTATTCCAGTAGCGATGTCTGTTCCAAGAGCAGGCAATCATCACGATGCTTTTGAACTTGAAAAAAATATGCAATCTATGATAGATGATTTGAATGCTTCTCAAATTAGAGAAGGAGGAATTTTTCTCAATGCTGATGCAGCCTTTGATACACAAGCCTTTCGTTCTTTTTGTAATCATTTAGATATTGTAGATAATATAGATTTTAATAAAAGAAATAAAAAAGACCTTGATAATCAACCATTTAAAGATGAAGAAATGTATGAATTGAGATTCGTTATTGAAAGAACTAATGCGTGGTTAGATGCTTTCAAAGCCTTAATTATGAGGTACGAAACTAAAATTCATACGTGGCAAAGTTTACACTATTTAGCCTTTACTTTAATATTTGCCAGAACTAGAAAAAAACATTCTTAAACAACTTCTAAAAGTTCTTTGTGTTTTAATAGCTTTTGAAAAGAAGATTCTATAATAGTTTTTCCACATTGATATTTTTCCAATAATTGCTCAAACTTTATTTTATCAATGCTTAATACTTCTGCTTTGGTAAGACTTTGTTGATTTTTTTTGGTAGCTATTCCACCATTAAATGCTGACAAATCTGTAATAAATTGAGGTTGAGTATAAAAATTTATATTGATTTCCCTTTCTGATGTTGAATAATATTCCCTAATTATTCCTTTATTTAAAAAACGAAGTTCTTTTTCAAAATCATTTTCTTTAAGAAGAATAGTGTTTTTGTCAATTTTTTTAAGTTCGAATAGGGAAAAGAGTTCCTCTAATCCATGTTTATTGAGAGGATATTGTTTTTTGAAAAAGGTACTTACTTCTCTAAACTGATTCATAACTTATCTACTCATTTTGTATTTTCTTGTTCCAACAGCTCTTGTGCTTTTTGGTTTGCTTCTTCTTTACTGCTCACAATAAAAACAGGACTAGGATAGGATTTAATAATAAAAATAGCTTTTAAGACTGTTCTATGTAAAAAAGAAGGAGCAATAAAAATGATGGCAATCGCTTGTTTTTGAATGCGTTCATTATTTTCTTCCAAATATTTTCCTTGCAAAATTCTATATTTAGCTGCTAAATAAGAGGCTTTTGAAGTATCCATAATAGAAATATAACGCTCTGTTTTTGATGGAATATCAGCCGTTTCTTTTAAATACGCATTAAAATTTTCATCAGTTGCTTTTTCTCCTGTAAATTCAATTTCTATAAGAGGAAGTTTTGAGTAATCGAAAACTGCATAAGGTTGATTTTCCATTTTAGATATTTAGTTTGGTTTGTTCTTCTTCCAACAACTCTTGTGCTTTTTTTTGTGCTTCTTCTTTACTACTCACAATAAAAACAGGACTAGGATAAGGTTTTATAAAAAAAACACCTTTTAGTAACGTTCTATGCAAAAAAGAAGGAGCAATAAAAATGATAGCAATCGCTTGTTTTTGAATGCGTTCATTATTTTCTTCCAAATATTTTCCTTGCATAATTCTATATTTGGCAGCCAAGTAAGATGCTTTTGTCATATCCAAAATAGAAATATAACGTTCAGCTTTCATAGAAATAGAATTTATTTCTTCTAGGTAAGCTGCAAAATTTGCATCATTAGTCTCTGCCCCTGTCATTTTTCCTTGCACAAGAGGAAGTTCTGAGTAATCGAAAACTGCATAGGGTTGATTTTCCATTTTTTATTTTTCTAGTTCTATATTCTCATTTTCTAAAAGTTCATTTATCCATTCAGTAGCTTCTTCTTTGGTTTTACAAACTTTTACTTTACTTGGATACGGTTTTACTAAAAAAATAGCTTGTACAATTGTTCGTTGAAGAAAAGAAGGAGCTATCAATGCAAGTCCAATAGATTGTTTAGCTATTTTGTCTTTGGTATTTTCTAAATCTTTTCCTTGCATAATACGATACTTGGCTGCCAAATACTGCATTTTTGAAATATCGTATATGAGTGCATAGCGTTCCCATTCAAACGCTTTGTGAGATTGTAGAGTATATTCTTCAAAATTTTCATCTGTGGCAGTATTTTCTGTAAAAGTCACATAGATGATAGGCTTCTCAAATTCAAAAATTGCTAAAGATTGATTTTCCATTTTTTATTTTTCTAGTTCTATATTCTCATTTTCTAAAAGTTCATTTATCCATTCAGTAGCTTCTTCTTTCGTTTTACAAACTTTTACTTCGCTTGGATACGGTTTTATTATAAAGACAGCTTCCAAAAGCATTCTCTGTAATACCGAGGGAGCAATAATTGCCATTCCGATAGAAAATTGAGCAATATTATTTTTATTTAATTTTAGAGCATTTCCTTGCATAATACGATGTTTTGCTCCTACATATTTTGTGTCTGTTGCATCTAAAAGGATTGCATAACGTCCCTTTTCATAAATTTTGCCTACTTCATCTACATAATCTTGAAAGTTTTGGTCTGTAATTTCAGTATCAGTTAATTTTATATGAACTAAAGGAAATTCTGAATAATCAAAAATAGCGTACGGTTTTTTGGTAGTTTGCATAATAAGTCAATAATTTGTTAGCAGATAATGAACTTAAACTCCTTGTACTTCAAGATGAATTGTTTTCATTTTTTCTACTTCTAATTGAAGCAAGACAGTAAGACTATGCATATCTTTTAAATACGAGTAAATTTGAGTAGCTCGTAACTGCTTATTTTCTAAATTACTTTCACTCATCAAAATACTTTCTGAGATATATGCTTTTGCTTCTTCTGAAAAATCAATGCCAAAAGATACATATTTTTCTATAAAATAATCAATGTTGTTAGTATTGATTGTATTTTTTATTATCTTTTCAACTGAACCAAATAACGTTTTGGGAGCATTTTCTATATCAAAATACCCTTTATTATTATTTGGTTTTATTCCTAAAGAAAGCTCTAAAATGGCTTTATAAAAATCTAAAACGGTATGCTGATTTACTTTTTGATGCGTATTTTGGTTTACTCTTTTTCGCCATTTTTCTATAAAAAATAAGCTAATTTGTTTATTTTCATCTTCATCTTGATTCATCTTTTTAAGTTCTTCAAAAATCCAATCTATTTCTTGATTGGATAATAAGTATATTTTATTCTCTTGAATTAAATTATTTTCTTTTTCAATAAAATAAAGTAGCCTATTGATAGAAGAAGGATGAAGAAAAGGCTCTACAAAAACAGAAGTAATAGGTTGATTTTTTTCTACTTGGCTTTTAGCGTAGTGATAGAGTTCCTTTAAATTGTTTTTGAGATGGTAAATACTATTTTCGTGAATCCATTGTAGAAACAAGAAACAGTATTTTTCTAAAATAGAATAATTTTTTCTTGAGAAAATACCTGCATATTTTTCATCTTTATGAATTTCAAAATCAGATTGATGAGTTTGAATAATATCGAAAATATATTTTCTAACTGTATTTTGATTATGTGCTTGTACCCAAATCTTGAATTTTGTATTCGAAATATGTGTCGAATATTCCCAATTAGATAAAATTCCCATTTGATGAAAACGAATAATTGTCCTTTCTACAGTCAGTTTTCTATCTACTTTCTGCGAAAAAAGTCTAAAATCTAAATCTGAAATTTCTACTTCTGAAATCTTGATAATCTTATCTTTTTGTTCTTCTGCATCGTTTTTTGTATCTGTTATTAAACAATATTTATCATAAAACTGCTTCATAAACTCTACTTCTTCCTCAACAGGCTCAACTTTAGAAGCCCATTCCAACAGATGCCTATACATATCGCCACCCAGCCAACTTACATCTCTATTCATATTGCGAATATCTGAAAGGCGAGTAGTTGGTTCAAAAAGTTTTAATAGTGTTTTTTCATCTTTTTCTTTTTGAAAAATGATATAGGTTTTTGAGTTTTTCTGTTTTATTCTATTCGAAATATCTAAAAGTTGAGTCAAAGATTTTGGTAAACCATATTGAATAACAAAATCTAAATTCTCCAAATTAATTCCAGAGTTAAGCGCAGAAGTAGAAGCTACAAGTACGTCTTGAGAAGTTTTGAGGGCATTTCTTAAATAATTTCGTTTTATAAAATGTGTTTCTTTGTCGTCATGTGAGCCTTGTGGGATTTTAATAGAATAGGGATAAACTTTTCGCTTCAAATCAAATTCTAATCGTTCGGAAAGCAGATAAGAGCCTGTACTTCCATTTACTCCCGAAGTAAAAATTATTCCTTTATTTTTTATACTTTCTTGATTTGTCTCACTTTGAATATTTTTGAGAATATTTACAAGAGCAGAATACGTGTTTTCTGTTTCTATAAATTCAAAATTAGATATTTTATTTTCCAAAAATTCAGAAGCACTTACAGAAGCATAAAAATCATTTTCTTCTACTTTGAAAGTATTTTGAATAGACTTTGAAGCAGATTGATCTAAAAAATGGGATAGAAATACAAAAGGTGTTTTTGCTGCATCAAAATAATTGTAATAAATACTTTCTAAAGCAATATATTCTTCTTTATGTTGAGAACTCCACTCTGAAAAACGATGAATTTCATCAACTAAGAAGTATGCCCAGTTTATTTGATTTTTAGTAGTAGAGCCTTCATTGCTTATAAAGTTTTTAAACTCCTTTGTATTGAGTAAATCGGCTGTCAGAATTAGCAAGAAAACTTTATTTTCTTTTACTAAATCTTGTGCTTGTTTTACTTCTTGACTGCTCATTTCGGAATGCCAAACCGTAGTTTTATCTACTCCATTTTTAGCCAACTCTTCCATTTTATCCAAAGCAACATCAGTAGAAGCACAGACAAGAAGTGAAGGAGAAGATTGTAAAACAGAAAGCCAACCAAAAATGAAATTAGAGTCAATCTGCAAAGGAATATTTGCCAAAACAGACTGACCATTAAGAGCTTTTGCAAGCAAAATTTGAATAAAAGAAGATGAATTTGCTTTTAAAACATGGCTTGTTTCTGAGTTGAAAAAATGATTTAGTAAAAATTCAGAGCGTTTCAAATCATTATTGTCATCAAAACTCCAGTTGTGAAAATCAGACTGAAAAAAAGAGTGAGAAAGAACAGGAAACTGTTTGGATAAAGGTTTTCCTTCATCAGAATGAAATGAAAAACGATAATTTTCAGCATATTCATTTCGTATTTTTATCCAATTTCTATTCTTATCAGAATCTGTCCAACGATGCAGAATACTAAAATCTACTTTTAGTATTTCTTGATTATTTTCTCTATTGTCGCTTTGTTTTAATTCTAATTCAGAAAAAACAGTAGTGATAGAAACTTTAGGAGCTACAAATGGTAATTCTGGAAATAACTGCAAAACTAATTTTTGAATGCTTTCAATAGCTAATTCTATAATTTCTTTTGGAATTTGTTCTTTTTCTCGCATCAAAAAAACAGCTTTCCATGCTTTATCATCTAGTTTCCAAACTCCTCTAAAAAGCATTTCTGCTGTCAGAATCTGGACACGAATAAGAGCTGCTTTCCACCAAACTTGGGTAATAATTGTTTCTCTAGGCTGATTGGTTGCTGTTCTGTTCCATTCTCTGAGTTTATTTGAAAAAATAGGTTTTTCTACTTGGTGGCGAATCCATTCCATTTTTTCACGAATCAAATCAGTTTCGTTTACAATCTCTTCAACTGTAAAGCTGACGACATAAATTCCTTTCGAACGTAGTTTTTGTTCAATTTTTTGTTGTTTTTCTCTTTCTTTACTGCTAACAACAATCAAAACGGCTAGTTCTGCAATTGGCAAATAAAAATTTATAACTGTATCTTTTAATTCTGTATTTACATCATCTTGAGTAATTTCTAACTGTAAAACATCTGATAAAGAAGCATTTGACCAAAACAAAAACTCTAAAAATCCCCATTCTGGTAAATAACTTTGTAAGCGTTCACGCAAAAACAAACGCATTGCTTTTTCAGAACTATTTTGTTTACTCTGCTGCTCAAATTTCCATTTTGGAATGTATTTATTCTTTTCTGAAATTTGTAAAGGAAGCAGAGGAATGTAATTTTCTACTTGATTGTCTTGTACATTAAATCTCTCAGCCAATTCTTCAGGCAATGGCATTACCAAACTGCGCTGCAAAAAACGCAATAAAAAAGCAAATTTAGTCTTTTCTTCCTCAACCACTTTTTGAGAGAAAAAAGGTAAATTCTGAATTACAAAATGATTGGTTGTGTTGGTATAACCTGCTGAATAGTTTTGCATAGTTGCAGAAAATGATAATATTATCTTAATTTAATTTGAAGGTGGATGTTTTCCTACAGAAGCTAATAGTTTTCTTAGATTTTGCAATTCAACTCTGTTAAGTTTTAGTTCTTCTACTGTTACTCTCCCTGTTGCCGTAATTCCCAAAATAGTAAGAACATCAGAACTCCAAGAAAAATTGTTTTCCCATTTTTCTGTACGAGGATTAAATAAATCTACTTCTTTATTTGTAATGTTATCAATACTCTTTATTTTAATGTACTTATGGTTGTTACAACCTTGACAAGAAAAAGCAAGGTTCATTTCCTCTGTTTTTCCTCCTTTACTTTTTGGGAAAATATGTTCTAAAACAAAAGGTTGTGAAGAGATATTTGCAGGACTTTTACAGTATTCGCAAAGTCCTTTTGCCCTTTCAATGACTAACTCTTTCAATTCATTAGCTGTCATATTCTGCTGATTTTATGTCAAATTGTTCTAAAATACCGTTTAAAGGTTCATTTCTAAGTTCGGAAAGCTCAATAAACAAACTTAATCTTTTATTGTCATAAGATTCAATATAAGAAGTTAAGGTTAGTAATTCGTCATATTGTGTTTGGTCTAAAGAGTCACTAGACTTTTTATCTCTCAAAAAATTATACCTTTCTTGTATATCTTTTGGCAATGGTCTATTAATTTGTTCAATTATTAGTTGCTCTTGTTCAGATAAAACAGTAGAAAGTTTGTTTTTTCTTAAATCAAAAATATAATTAGTCAGTTTTTCTAGTTCAAGAAGATTTAATTTTTCTATTTTTTGATATAGTTCTTCAAAGGGGTTTGTATTTTCAGCAGATGATAAAGTATTCATATAATTTTAAATTAGTGTTTTTTATCCAAACGTAAAAAATAGAATAACCGTTTAGTAAGTTTTTTCTATTACCTTTTTAAATCTAATGAAAGATAGTAATTAACATGTCTTGTATTCCAAATATAGTATAAAATTTTAAAAACGAGAGAGTTTGTTTTATATTTGGAATGCAAAAGACACGGCAGGGATGCCGAATACATATTGCTCACTCGGCAGAGTCAAGCGAGAGCCATTTTATTATCTTGTGAGGGATAGCAGGATTGCAATTCCCCCTACTGTGGCTCGCAAAACACTCCTAATTTTCAAAAAAAGAAATTAGGAGTGTTTCCATTTTATAAAAAATCAAAAGTTCTTTTTGTTTTCTAGCCAAACATTCCAAAATAATTTAAAATCTAATCAAATCGAATAGCCCGAATAGGTTTTATTCTACTAATAAAAATAGAAGGAATCCAAAGAATGAAAATCACTAAAGCAATAATTCCGATATTGAGCATCAAAATCAAAGGAATATTCCACGAAACAGGAACGCTACTCATATAATAGGTTTCAATATCTAAAGGAATAATTTTGAAAGTATCTTGAATCAGACAAAACAAAATTCCGATTATGTTTCCTATCAAAATTCCTTTCCAAAGAATAACTAAGCCATTTTGAAAGAATATTTTCAGAATCTGACTACTTGTTGCGCCAAGTGCTTTTAGCATTCCAATCATCGTAACACGCTCAGTAATCAGAATCAGCAGCACAGAAACAACATTGAAAAGAGCAACAAACAGAATAACACTCAAAAAGATAGTAACATTTTTATTGACCATCGAAAACCACTCAAAAAAGTGAGCAAATGTATTGGTTACTTTTTGAAGATACATATCATAATCACTATTAGCTTCTATTTCATCATAGAGAGTATCTATATTATCAAAATCCTTCAAAAAAACCTCATAACCTCCCACAAGCGTATCGCCCCAGTCATTGAGACGTTGTAAAAGTCCTTGGTCGCAATACACCAAACGCTCATCAAAATCCTCAATTCCTGTTTGATAAATGCCTACAACTTCTAGTTTTCGCTGTCTTGGTGGGTCTTGCAAGAAAAAAGCAAGTAAATCATCACCAACTTTAAGGCGCAATTTGTCTTTTGTATCCTGACTAATAATAATTTCCTTTGAGTAACTGCTTGTATCAAAAGTAATAAAACGACCTTCGACAAGATTTTTCTTAAAACTTACTGTATCATATTGCTTATCCACTCCTTTCAAAACTAATCCCATCAAATCTTCATCTGTTCGTAGTAAAACAGGTTTTTGTGTGTAAGGATGAATATGAGAAATATAATCTTGTTTTTTTAATTCTTCATAAAAATCTCGTTGTGTAGAAAGTGGACTTGTTTCGAAAGAATTATTCATATCAAATTTAAGAATTTGAATATGCCCTGTTTGGCTCACTATTTTATCCAAAATAGTTTGTTTGAAACCTTCAAAAATTGCCATCGAAATAATAAGAGCAGCAATTCCGAGCGCAATACTTCCGATAGCAATGCGTGTAATGACTTTTGAAAAACTACTTCCCTTCTGACTTCGGATGCGTTTGGCTATAAAAAGCGAAAAATTCACTATATTTTTATTGGTTTTTTATATTCTATCAAAATTAAAGACAAATATACATTTCTAACTTTCGTTTTGCAATAAAGATTATCACGGTTATTTTGTATGAGAGTCTTCTAGACTGTTGAATAGGATAAAATACTGCTTTTTTATGTTCAGACAAGATGTCTGAACTACCTAAATACAAATTGTGATAAGGAAATTAGATTTTTTCAAATTGTATTCAGAGCTATTCTTGATTGTCAAAATATCTAATAAAATAGTTTTCTAGGTTCTCCTAACTGAATATTTCCATTGCTATTTGCTTCTAGGTTCAGCATAAATTGATATTCATCTCTATTTTCACTATAAAAGAAAATTTCAACAAGGTGAGATATTTTTTCTAATCCTATCAAGAAGTTTTGTGTTTCCTTAGCACTTCTTATCTTCAATTCTTTTTTCATAAAATCTCCATCTTTGAAATAAATCAAAATAGAACTAGATGAAGATGGATTGTGTAAAGAATATTGTCTCTGAAACTTAATTTGAGTGATGTCTTGAAAATAAAAATCTAGTAATTCTAATTCTATGCGATTTCTGAATAAGCGAATATCATCTTTATGTTTTCCTAGTATATTTTTAAATTCTGAAGTAGAAGCAAAATGAAAAACAACAAACCCAATAAATACAGATGCTACACTTACAAAAGGCATAGTAAGGTCATAAAGTATATCTGTCATATTTGGAAAGATAATACCAAAAGAAACCAAAGCAGAAAAGAAGGCTAAGTAACCAGCAAAATCATTATTACTAAGTTCATAAATAAGCTCATTTGTTCTGTTTTTAGCAATAAGTTTTGAGGGCAAAACAGGAACAGTTTCAAGCGTTTGATTTTGCTCACAATGCCTTTCTTCCATGTATTTCCAACTCTCCTCTAAAAAACAAGATTTACAGACTGCACAAAAAACAACACTATCATTTTCTTTGACAGAATCGCCTGTAATTGGGTCAGTTCTGTCAATGATATGAGAGTGAATTGAGCGTAGTTTATGGGAGTGGTAGGGCATATTTTTATTAATTAATGAGTGTTGTTTATCAGAAATTATGAAATAAGCGAGCAGGTTCTCCAACAACGATATGTCCGTTACTGTTGGATTGAATATTTTGCATAATTTCGTATTCATTTTTGTTTTCACTGTAAAAAAAGACCTCTTTAAAATAAGATATTCTTTCTAAGCCTTTCAAAAAAATAGCTGTTTGTTTGTAATTTTCAGTAGGGAGATCTTTCTTTACAAAACGTCCATTATTAAAATAAATCAAAACACAAGGAACAACAGAACTATAAAATTCTTTCATATCGACTCTTACGACACGTACTTCTCGTTGATATTTTATTTGTTTTATTCTTGCTGAGGAAATACGTTGCCTTCCCAATTCGATATAATTTTTAAAAATTCGTACATCGTCTTTATGATTTCCTGTAATATTTCTAAATCTAGGCATGTAGCACAAAACAGTAGATAAAATTGCTACTACAATCCCAGTCCAAAATGCAATACTAAAAGAGAGTTCTACTCTAAAACCTCTATTTATCGCAAAAATGGAAAATAAAGTAATTATAAAAGTAACAATCATAGAAGGAATCACAACTTGAAAATTAATTTTACTACTCAATAATTCTGCAATTAATTGTGTAGTTTCCTTTTTAAAAATTAGCTTAATAGGCAAAGTAGGAACAGTTTCAAGTGTTTTACTTTGCTCACAATGCCTTTCATTCATGTAAATCCAACTATCCTCTAAAAAACAAGATTTACAAACAGCACAAAAAACAACTCTATCGTTTTCTGTGACAGAATCGCCTGTAATTGGGTCTTTTCGTGCTATAATATGAGCATGAGAAACTGAATTTAATGTATGCGAATGGTAAGACATTGATAAAGTTATGATTAAATTTTGGAGTGTTTTTATGTTGTTTAATGAAGCCTTCTAGAGTCCCCTACTTGTATGTTTCCTTTGCTTTGTGATTGAATATTTATAATAGACCTAAATTCGATTGAACTTTCGCTATAAAAAAATACTTCTTTAAAGTGTGATATTTTTTCAAGTCCTTTTAAAAAAACTTCTACTCGTTGATGATCTTTGGTAGCAAGTCCTTTGATTAAAAATTTACCACTTTCAAAATAAATTAGTAGCGAAGGCATACCTAATCCATATCTTATTCCATTATCTGTATAATGAATTTCTGATTCTCGTTGGTATTTGATTTGTTTTACATCATTCCAAGAAAAACTATCTTTTCCTATTTCAATACGATTTTTGAAAAGTCGGACATCGCTTTTATTTTCTCCTGTCAGTTCTTTAAAAAAACTTCTTGAAGTAATAAAAGAAGACAAAACGGCTACTACTCCTGAAATAAATATGGCATAGAGAAAAGCATAATCTACATCTGAGGCAAGCAAACCAAAGAAAGAAATTAAAAAAGAGAGTAACATAGTAAGAAATACAATATGCAAATCTGCTCCTTGACTTATCAATTCTGCAATCATTTCTTTACCTCTCTTGATAATAAGTCTAGATTGTAAAACAGGAATTATTTTTAAGGTTCTGAATTGCTGACAATGCTTTTCTTCCATATATTTCCAACTATCTTCCAAAAAGCAAGATTTACATACAGCACAAAATACGACACTATCATTTTGTTGGACAAGGTCGCCAGTAATTGGGTCGGTTCTGCCAATGATATGAGAATGACTTGAGGAATTTAATATGTGGGAATGGTATGACATTTTTGATTTTTTGAAATAATAATAATTTTATCTATCTGATGTAGTAAATACAGGTATTCCTTTGTTATTGACTACTTTTCTAGGTTTACCTACTTGTATATTTCCATCACCACTTGATTGAATTAGGTTTATAGTATGTAATTCTGTATAGTTTTCACTATAAAAAAAGACTTCTGTAAAGTGTGAAATTCTTGCTAAACCTTCTAAAAATAATTTACCCTGTTTGTAACTGTTAGTAGGCAAACGATAGTTTACAAACTTCCCTTCATTGAAATAAATCAATAGGTAAGGAGTATAAGAGGTAATTTCTGTTTCTAATGATCCATGTACTTCATAGGTTGATGTTGACACTTCTCTTTGATACTTGATTTGTTTTATGTCACTCCAAGAAAAGCTATCTTTTCCTATTTCAATTCGATTTCGAAAAAGGCGTATATCATTTTTATCACTTCCAATTAAACTTTTGAATTTGTGAGTTACTGTTATAATAGCAGATAAAATACCTGTAGTTATTGTCGTAAGCAACGAAGCAATCAAAGTTGCTTTTACATCAAAAGAGAAAAAAGTGCCTGACGTAGCCAAACCAAAAAAGGAAAGTAAAAATGATAGAATTATAACAGCAACAACGATAGTAAAATTTACTCCCTTATTTTTCAGTTCTGCAATAACTTCGTCACTTCTGTTCTTCATTACAAGTTTGGAAGTCAAAGCAGGAATAGTATCAAGCGTTTGGTTTTGCTCGCAATGCCTTTCATTCATATAAACCCAACTATCTTCCAAAAAGCAAGATTTACATACAGCACAAAATACAACACTATCATTTTGTTGGACAAGGTCGCCAGTAATTGGGTCAGTTCTGCCAATGATATGAGAATGACTTGAGGAATTTAATATGTGGGAATGGTATGACATTCTATTTTATAAATTTTAGTGTGAAATCAATTATTGATTGGGTTCTCCTACTTGAATTTTTCCGTCGCTTTTTTCTTGTATTTCTAATAGTAGACGATGCTCATATCTATCATCACTATAAAAAAAGACTTCAACAAAACGAGGAATTTGTCCAAATCCTATCAAAAATTTTCTTACTTCAAGCGTATTATTTATAGGTAAATCTGTTTTGAAAAATTGATCACTTTTTAAATAAATCAGAAGAGAAGAAAATTCTGCGTTAGTTACACCAGAAATTACTCGTTGATACTTGATTTGCTCTATATCATTCCACGAAAAACTATCTTTTCCTACCTCAATATGTGTGTAAAATAAACGAACATCATTTTTATCTTGTCTTGTAATACGTTTGAATTTCCTACTTGAAGTGAAAAGAGAAGTAATGGATACTATAATTATACCTACTATACCTCCAAAAAGCATAGCTATGTCTAATTGAAAAAACATGAGTTTGTGTAAAGTCAATCCACAAGCAAAAAAAGTAAAGATAAAAGAAAGTAGGTTAATAATTCCACTTGAACTACTATCTCTCAATTCTGACAAAAGTTGTTCTACTCTTTTTTTAGCAACAAGTTTGGAAGGCAAAGTAGGAATAGAATCAAGTGTTTGATATTGCTCGCAATGCCTTTCATTCATATAAACCCAACTATCTTCCAAAAAACAAGATTTACAGACAGTACAAAAAACAACCCTATCATTTTCCTTGACAGAATCGCCTGTAATAGGGTCAGTTCTGCCAATGATATGAGAGTGATTTGAAGAATTTAATATGTGAGAATGGTAAGACATTTTCTTTAAAATTTATGAAGATAGATAGAATCGAATTAGCTATATAGTTTGTACGGTTCTCCTACAATAATATTTCCTTTCGTATTTTTCTTGATTTGTCTGATAGTTTGATATTCTTGTAATTGCTCACTGTATAAATATACTTCTGTAAACTTTGATATTTTGGCTAGTTGTTGTAAGAATAAATGAATGCGTGTATGATCTTTAGTTGGAAGAGTTTTAATTTGTCTGTCTCCATCTTTAAAATAAAGAGACAAAGTTGGAATTGTAGATAATGAGTTTAATCTATAATTTCTCATTTTTCGTTCAAACTTAATTTGCTTTATATCTCCCCAATAAAAGATTTCTTTTTGTGTCTCTAATCTATCTTCAAAAAGATAGATATTTTTATTTTCTTTTATTTTAATATTTCCCATTAAGAAATGGATGGAGTCTTTTGAAAAAAAAACGTGAGTAATAAAAAATAATCCAAGACTTATACTACCACCCCATAAAACAGAAAATATAAACTTGTCGGGATAAATTATACAAAACAAGATAGTCAGACAGACAGCCATGAGAATAAAGGAAAAGACAGTATAATCAGAATTTTCAACAGAGCTTTCCTTTAGTATTGTAAGCAATTTTTCACTTCGCTTTCTGACAAGAATTGTAGGCGACAAAGCAGGAACAGCATCAAGCGTTTGATGTTGTTCACAATGCCTTCTCTTCATATAACCCCAACTCTCCTCCAAAAAACAAGATTTACAGACTGCACAAAAAACAACTCTATCATTTTCTTTGACAGCATCGCCAGTAATTGGGTCAGTTCTTTCTATAATGTGAGAGTGAGTTGAATTTAATTTATGGGAGTAATAGGACATATTTTAAAATGAAAATTGAAAACAGATTTGCAAAATAAAGGCGTAGAACGTACTTTTGTCGAAAATTAAAACGTTATTTAAAATTAGTCTAAACAAAAATAGTAATCATTTAATTTCTATTTTAACACAAATAAGAATTAGGCTAATTCTATCATATACGCAAAAACAACCTTTTGAGTTGTTTGTTATTTAATAATTTTTAAAACTTATACTGTCTTTATATACAACTAAATCTATGAAAAATATTTTTTTTAAATACTATTTTATTTTCTTTACAATTCTATCTTCTTTTTGGCTTTCGTCGTGTGGAAGTGATTCGGAAACTAAAAAAACGGAATTTGACCGAAAAGAATTATTAGAAAATATAGCTACTAATTTGATTGTTCCTTCCTATCAAAACTTAGAAAGTAATACTAATTTACTTGTAGAAGCTACTCAAAATTTTACACAAAACCCATCAGTTTCTACACTGGAAGCTGCTCAAACTGCTTGGAAGTCAGCTTATTTGTCTTTTCAAGATGCTAATGTTTATAATTTTGGTGCAGCACAAGGAACACTTGGTTCTCTTTTGGAAAATGTAGGCACTTTTCCTGTAAGTGAAACCAAAATTGAAAATTATATTGCTGCTGGAAACTCATCTTTGAATAATTTTGATAGAGATTCAAGAGGCTTTTTGGGAGTAGAATATCTACTTTTTGATAAAGAAAATAAAACAAGTGTAGTAGAAAAATATACAGACCCAAATAGAAAAGAATATTTGTTGGCAGTAGTTCAAAACATTCAAACTGAAGTAAAAAAAGTAAGTGATACTTGGACAAACGGCTATAAAGAAACTTTTACAAACAACACAGGAACAGACGCAGGAAGTGGCGTTTCTATTTTATTTAATGAATGGAATAAAAGTTTTGAGAGTATCAAAAATTTCAAATTAGGTTTGCCATTAGGAAGACGAGCAGGACAAACACAAGCTGACCCAAAGCTAGTAGAAGCCTATTATAGCAAAGAATCAATTCTGTTTTTGAAAGCTCATTTTGAGAATATCGAAAGAGTATGGTACGGAAAATCATTGAATGGACAAGATGGTGTTGGTTTTGAAGAATATTTGATGAGTGTAGAAGGAGGAGAAGCTGTAGTTTTGGAAACCAAAACACAATTAGAAGAAGTAAAAAAAGCAATTAATCTTTTGCCAAATGAAGATTTACAAACTCAAATTAGCTCAAATCCAACAGCTATAAATAATCTTTTGACAGAAATGCAAAAACTAACTCGTTTCTTCAAAAGTGAAATGATTTCTCTTTTAGGAATCACGATTACCTATGATAGTGGTGATGGTGATTAATTGTATCACAGATTTCCTAGTCTTGTCGTTGTTGATGTCTTCACCAACGACAAAAAAATAAAAACGCTATTTCAATACATTTGAAGTAGCGTTTTTTCATTTTCAAAAAAAGTGTGTTTTTTCAAGAAAAAATAAGCAACTTTGCATCAAAAACTACTAAAACACACAATCAGAAAATGAATATCTTTCACAAACTTATTTCTTGGATTACAACACCTATTTTTATAGTTGTTTTTTACCTTACACTTTGTGTTTTTCACGTTTTACAAGTGATTTCTCTTAATCTTTGGGGATATAAAGGACACAAAAAAAGTGTAGATTATATGGTTTTTTGGCTTATGCAAGGCTTAAGAACAGTAGGGGCAAGGCTTCCAAATATGAAACAGCCAAGCCTTCCAACTGATAGACCTATTATTATTGTTTCAAATCATCAGAGTATTTATGATGTTCCTGCCATCTTGTGGACATTCAGAAAATACCATCCAAAATTTGTGAGTAAAAAAGAATTAGAATACGGAACGCCTGCAATTTCTTATAATCTTCGTCATGGAGGTTCTGTTTTGATTGATAGAAAAGATAGAAAACAGGCTCTGACAGCCATGACTCAATTTTCAAAGTACATAGAGGAAAATAATTATGCAGGTTGTATTTTTCCAGAAGGAACACGCTCTAGAGATGGAAATATATTGGATTTCAAACCAGCAGGAATGCTAATGATGTTTAAAAGTATGGCAAAAAATCCTCCTATTGTTGTGCCTGTGGTGATAGATAATTTTTGGAAAATGCAACGCTATAGCTTCAAACCAATTCCTTTTGGAATTAATTTTTTCTTGAAAGTATTAGAACCAATTGATATGAAAGTATGGCTAGAAGAAGGAAATAGCTCTACTTCGCTTATTGCTGAGACTGAAAAAAGAATTAAAGAGGGCTTAGAGAAGCATAGAAAGTAATTATGTATATATTTTTAGTCAGCTAAATAAATAAAATTATCAATTTTGATAGAATAAGCGTAATTTTGTGGTTTCAAATAAAATAAAGACGATAAAATAAGTAAAAGATAAAAAAGATGGTTTACTTGTGCCGAAAAGAACATTTTTGTGCTTCACACCGATTATTTAATCCTGCTTGGAGCGATGAGAGAAACGAAGAAGAGTTTGGAATTTGTTCGAATCAGTATTTTCACGGACATAATTTTGAGTTGATTGTAAAAGTAAAAGGAAAAATTAATCCAGATACAGGCTGTGTATTAGATTTAAAAAAGTTAGGAAAACTTATCCGAACTGAAATTATAGATAAAGTCGATCACAAAAATCTAAACATTGAAGTAGAGTTTTTGAAAGGCAAAATTCCGTCTTGTGAAATAGTAATTATGGAATTTTGGAAAATACTTGCGCCAAAAATTTCAGATTTATCAGATAAAAATGCTGTCTTGCATTCGCTTACATTGTTTGAGACAGAAAAAAATTATGTAGAGTATTTTGGAGAGGAATAATAATCTGATAAAATGTATTGTCTAAACAACTGTATTACTTTTCTGTTCTTCAAACTGAGGTGTAAACATTAAAATTAGACCTACACAAATCAATTATTCTATAACTATCTCTTGCCATTGTTGGTGTTTTAGCATAGCGACATCAACAACAAAATAACCCCTAATTTAAAGATGAATCCTGCTCAATATATAGAACAAACCAATCTTAAACCAACCATTTCAGACAAAGAAATTGAAGAACTGATAGAACAAACCCTAAAATATAAATTTATAGGTGTTTGTGTTCCTCCTTTTTGGGTTAAGAAAGTGAAGCGAGATTTACTCAAAACAGATACTAAAGTAGTTACAGTGATTGGTTTTCCGTTGGGTTATAACCGTACAGAAACGAAGGTAACAGAAGCCGAAGTGGCATTGAAAGATGGAGCAGATGAGTTGGATTTAGTAATTTCGACGACAGGCTTTAAAACAAATCCATTTTGGGCGAAAGTTGAAATTGTAAGACTGGCAGAAATTGCACATCAAGCCGAAAAAATGCTAAAAGTAATTATAGAAACGGCTTATTTATCCCAAAAAGAAATAAAAGAAACGGCTTTAATTTGTCAGGAAGCAGGAGCAGATTTTGTAAAAACTTCTACAGGTTTTGCAAGTGCTGGATTTGCATCTGATACTACTGATTTTTATGCAGGTGCAAAATTAGAAGAGGTACAACTTATCAGAAATACAGTTTCTGAAATGGTTGGCATAAAAGCATCTGGAGGAATAAAGACCTATCAACAAGTGCAAGATTTTGTGAAAGCAGGTGCAGAACGGATTGGTACTTCATCTGGAGTGGAAATTATGGAAGAGTATTTTGCAATGAATAAGTAATTAGACTTTATTCTACTCACTCTTCTTTCACCACCAATACACTATCAAAAAAATCCCTACTTTTGCATCATAATTTCAAAACTCTTTTACCTAACGCTAAGTTAGAGAAGCATTTTGAAAAATGAAGAAACAAAGAATTAACAAAGATATAGAAAATAAATCTATGAAAAATGCCCCTATTGGTGTTCTGCTAGTCAATTTAGGAACTCCAGACTCTCCAAACACCCCTGATGTTAGAAAATATTTACGTGAGTTTTTGCTTGATGCAAGAGTTATCGATATTGTTGCACCACTTCGTTATGGACTTGTAAATGGAATTATTGCTCCTTTTCGTGCGCCCAAATCAGCAGCTGAATATCAAAAATTATGGACAGATAGAGGTTCTCCTCTGTTGTATCATGGAGTAGATGTAGCCGAAAAGCTACAACATTCTTTAGATAATCATTCAGAAAAAGAAATGGATAAAAGTAAAAGAGAAAATTATGTAGTTCGTTTGGCAATGCGTTATCAAAGTCCTGCACTTTCTGCTGTTTTGACGGAGTTACAGGAAATGAATTGTAAAAAAATTATTGTTATACCAATGTTTCCTCAATATGCTTCAGCTTCGACAGGCTCGGTTTTGGAAAAAGTAATGCAACTCGTTTCTAAATGGCAGCTTATTCCAGAAGTTTCTTTTGTAGATGCATATCCAACAGATAAAAAAATGATAAAAGCATTTGCTTTACAGGGTCAAGAACTTTTATCTAAACATGATTACGATCATTACGTTTTTTCATATCATGGTTTGCCACAACGCCAACTTAAAAAAGCAAGTTCGTACTGTAAAATTGGAACGTGTTGTAATTCTTATAATGCAACAAACCGTTTGTGTTATAGAGCGCAATGTTATGAAACTTCACGTCATTTGGCAAAAGAATTAGGAATTACAGAAAAAGATTATACAGTTTGTTTTCAATCTCGTTTAGGTTCTGACCCTTGGATTCCACCTTATACAGATGATGTAATTAAGCAAATGTATGAAAAAGGATATCGCAAACTGATTGTTTTTGTACCTTCTTTTGTAGCTGATTGTTTGGAAACAACAGTTGAAGTTGCAGAAACCTACCACGAAGACTTTTTAGAACTTGGTGGAGAGCGTTGGGATATGGTCGATAGTCTTAATTCACATCCACTTTGGATAGAATCATTGGAAGATATGGTAATTCAGAGAAGTTAATTGAACTCAATTACAAATTAGTTTAAACCCTAAGAGCCTTTGCAGCCCTTAGGGTTTTGTTTTTCTATTACTTTATTTCTTCTTTTATCCAATCTGTTACAAACTTCAAAACCAAAGGCGAAAATGTTTCTTCTATTTCTCCGTACTCAGAAGGTAAACCTGTTTCTGCTGTTTGAAATAAATGGTTTAGATTTGGAAAGTATTTTATAGTTGCATTTCCTGCTTCTTGTGTTGCCTTTTCTATGGCTGTAAGATTGATTTTTGCATCTACTTGAACATCTTTATCTCCATTAACTGCTAAAATAGGACAAACCGTTTTAGATAAATTTTCTTTTGGATTGTATCTCAAAAAATAAGACATCCAAGGCGATGTAATAAGAGAAAGTTGTGCATTTATATACTCTTCTTTAGTCATAGAAGGTGGAAAATCATCTTGATTGACTGAATCTGTAAGATATAAAGTCATTTTTTCTTTAAGTAATTTCTCATCAGTAATTTCATTTATAATTCTGAACGCTCCTTCATTTTCTCTTTTTGATTTTACTAAATCTTCCTGACTCATTCCACTTAATTTTCCGATAGCTTGTTGTTGCTCTACTAAAAGTTCGCTTCCATTTACACCAACTCCAGCTAAAAGAACAATAAAAGCAACATCTTTTTGACGATTTGCTGCGACCATTGGTGCAATCATTCCACCTTCACTATGTCCGATTAAACCTATTTTTTTTGTATTAATATCTTTTCTAGTTTTCAAAAAATCAATCGCTGCTTCTACATCAGTTGCAAAATCCTTAGATGTAGAGCCTTCAAAAATGCCAGTTGACTGTGCCGTTCCCCTATCATCATAACGCAAAACAGCAATTCCATTTTTTGTAAGATAATCTGCAATTACTAAAAAAGGTTTGTGTCCCAAAATTTCTTGATTTCGATCTTGCGCTCCACTACCCGAAATTAGAATCACAACAGGAGTTTTATTATTTGCATTTTTTGGTAAAGTAAGTGTACCTGCTAAAATGGTTTCTTCTTTTGCTTTTTTGTTTTGAAATTGCACTTCTTCAGTTTTATAATCAAAAGGAGCTTTGGGTTCTTGTGGACGGTTTAAGGTTTCTTTTTGTGTACCTTTTTCCATTTTATTCAAAATCATAGGGAAGCTTTGTCCTGCTTGTTTGAATATTCCTTCAATTTGAGTTTTAGAAATTAATTTGCCTTCATAAGAAGCTCCTAAGTTTGAAATTTTGATTGTTAAATTATTATCTAAAAAACTAACTTCACTTACAGGAATATCTTTTGCGCCTTGTGCTGGACTATCCATTGTAGCAGAAAAAATATTTGTATTTTCATCTTGTTCATTTTCAATTTTTGAAATATGAAAAATTAAAGGTAGTTTCATTCCAGAAACAGATAATTCTCCTTTCCAGTCTCCTAAAAGGGATTTTTCAAAATTTTGAGCCATAAGTGAAATAGAAAATAAAAAGGTAATGAGAGATAAAAATAGGGTTTTCATTTTTGATTTATCTTTTGGAGTATGATTTTTTATTGATTTAGTCTGCTATAATCTTAGTTTTGTGGGAACTAATTTGAATATACTTTTTAAAGCACTGACTTGTAAGATACAAAAACAAAAATATAAAAAAGATACTTCTTTAAATTCAAACGAATTGACCATTTTGAATATTCTGAGTTATTTCAAAATAAAATCATTTTTAATGCTATTTTTGTAAAAATCTGCTTTTTTATTAAAATGACTTCCTCTTTCTCACCTAAAAATATTATCTATGAATCTATTTGAACAGTTGTTTGAAAACAATAAAACGTGGGCAACTCAAAAAAAAGCTATCGATAAAAATTATTTCAAAGATTTATCAGAAGGACAAAACCCTGACATTCTTTATATTGGTTGTAGTGATAGCCGAGTAACAGCAGAAGATATGATGGGAGTTCAACCAGGGCAAATGTTTGTCCATCGTAATGTTGCGAATCTCGTTCCTAATAATGATAACAATTCGGCTTCTGTCATCGAATATGCGATTGCTCATTTAAAGGTAAAACATATTATAGTTTGTGGTCATTACTTTTGTGGAGGAATTAAAGCAGCGATGCAAAGCAAAGATTTGGGTATTTTGAACCCTTGGTTAAGAAATATTCGTGATGTATATCGTTTGCACAAAGAAGAATTAAATGCCATTGCTGACGAAACAAATCGTTATAAAAGGCTGGTAGAATTGAATGTACAAGAGCAATGTATCAATATTATAAAGACAGCAGTTTGGCAAAAAAGTTTTTTGAGTAATAATCTGCCTATTGTTCATGGATTAGTCTTCGATATTCATTCAGGTACATTGATAGATTTGAATATTGA
Organism: Bernardetia sp. Wsw4-3y2; assembly: GCF_037126295.1. Taxonomy (NCBI): domain Bacteria; kingdom Pseudomonadati; phylum Bacteroidota; class Cytophagia; order Cytophagales; family Bernardetiaceae; genus Bernardetia; species Bernardetia sp. Wsw4-3y2. The sequence continues at coordinate 4,099,541 of NZ_CP147017.1, forward strand.
TGTTCAAGGCATAGCACAGTCTATTAGAGAAATATATGATTTAGGTACAAATAAATAGCTTTTAGCAATGATAATTACGAAAAATATTAGCCTTAAAAATGCAATTCAATTTACAGGACATCATTTGATTTGGATTTCCTTGTGGGTATTTGTTGTGGCATTAATTCATAAATATTTAGGGGTAAGATGGCTCGTTATTCCTTGGCTTCCTCTTTCTATTATTGGTACTGCTGTTGCTTTTTATGTAGGCTTCAAAAATAATAGTGCTTATGACCGTATGTGGGAAGCTCGTAAGATATGGGGAGGAATTGTCAATAGTAGTCGTTCGTGGGGAAGTGCTGTGAAGAGTTTGGTAAGCAACCAGTTTACAGATAATAAACTTTCAGATGATGAGCTTTTGAGCATAAAACGTAAAATGATCTATCGTCATATTGCGTGGTTGTATGCTTTGAGGAGTCAATTACTTGTGGTCGTTTCTTGGGAACATGCTAATCAGGGTGGCTTGATTGGTAAAGCTGCACATCGTTATCGTAGAAAATTTGGGGTAGGAATGGTAGATGATGAAGTAACTAAAATAGAATTAGAATTACTTTTGCCTCCTGAAGAGTATAAAAGTTGTATTCAATATAAAAATACGGCTACCCAAATCATTGACCAGCAATTTCAAGACTTATCAAAACTAAGAGAAGAATCTTTGATTAATGATTTTAGGCACATTGCCCTCCAACAAATACTACAAGATTTTTATGACCATCAGGGAAAATGTGAGCGTATCAAAAAATTTCCTCTTCCTCGTCAGTATGCCAATATGAGTGCTGTTTTTATAGGAATATTTATTTTCTTGTTGCCTTTCGGAATGATTTCTGAATTCGAAAAAATTGCTCCTTGGGGAGTTTGGTTATCTATTCCTTTTACTATTTTGATAGGTTGGGTATATGTCGTGATGGAAATTGTAGGCGACTATTCTGAAAATCCATTTCAAGGAATGGCAAATGATATTCCGATGCTTTCCCTATGTAGAACCATTGAAAATGATTTGAGAGAAATGTTAGGAGAAACCGATTTACCAGAAGATATACTTCCAAAAAATGGAATTCTGATGTAAAAACTATTTTAATTTTGTTGAATCTGAAAATCAAAATATACAGTATAGATTGAATTAGATGAATTGACACTTTCTAAACTTACGAAATTAAATTTATTAGGTTTATCCAAAAAAAATCTTGCAAACTCAAAAAACTTTTGTAGATTTGCGTAGAGACAATCAAAAATATACCAAAATAAAAGGATTGTCTATAAAACAGAATGACAAACACAACTTCAAATATTACTTATCTATCTACTTCTGCAAATTCTGCATGGTGGTGGCACTATATCAAAGATATAGGCGATAAGTCGTGTGCATTCTGAACTCCAAAAAATTAAAAGGAATACAGAAAATTATATCTTTGATTTATATATAAAAGACTTATCGCAAAAATGTGATAAGTCTTTTTTTTTGTTTAAAAATAAAAAAATATTCACACTTGCCGTTGTTGGTGTCCCCACAAACAACACATAATACAAAATCTATGAATTTCAAATTAAAAACCTTTACTCAAAAAATATTAGCTGATACGCTTACGCCTGTTGGAATTTATTTAAAACTAAGAGATAAATATCCAATGAGTTTTCTGTTGGAATCTTCAGATTATCATGGCAATCAAAATGCCTTTACATATATCTGTTGTGAGTCAATAGCGAATTTTAAGGTAGAAAATGAAACCATTTATCAATCTTTTCCAGATGGAAGCACTACAGAAAAAGAGATTGAAAATCCATCAGAAGTAACAGAAGCTCTCACAAAATTTTCAAAGAGTTTTAAAGCCGAAAAGAATAAACACAACTTTATTACAAACGGACTTTTTGGTTATACTACGTATGATGCTGTTAAGTATTTTGAAAAAATACCAGAACCCAAAACTGAAAAACTCAAGATTCCATTAGTTCAATATCACGTTTTCAAATATGTAATTGCGATTAATCACTTCAAAAATGAACTTCATATTTTTGAACATCAACTAGAAAATGAAAATGGAAATGAGCCAACTTTCAAAAAAGTATTAGATGTTCTTCAAAACAAAAATGCCCCTACGTATTCTTTTAAAACAGAAGGAGAAGAAACTTCAAATATGATAGATGAAGACTTTTTGGATAATGTAAATCACGGAATTTCGCATTGCAAGCGTGGCGATGTCTTTCAAATTGTTCTTTCAAGACGTTACAAACAAAAATTTGAAGGCGATGATTTTAATGTTTATCGTGCCTTACGCAGCGTAAATCCTTCACCTTATTTGTTTTATTTTGATTATGGAAGTTTCAAGTTAATGGGTTCTTCGCCAGAGGCGCAACTTGTAGTCAAAAATAGAAAAGCAACTATCCATCCGATTGCAGGAACTTTCAAACGAACAGGAAATGATTCTGCTGATGCTGCCTTGGCTGTTCAACTTCAAAATGACCCAAAAGAAAATGCTGAACATGTTATGCTTGTTGATTTGGCAAGAAATGATTTGAGTAGAAATGGAACAAATGTAAATGTTGATGTTTTTAGAGAAGTTCAATATTTTTCTCACGTTATTCATTTGGTTTCTGAAGTGAGTGGCGAGCTTTTACCTGAAGTTTCTCCTTTGCAGATTGCTGCTGATACATTCCCAGCAGGTACGCTTTCAGGTTCTCCAAAACCAAATGCTCTTTCTCTCATTCATAAATATGAACCCGAAAATCGTAGTTATTACGGTGGTGCGATTGGTTTTATTGGTTTCAATGGCGACTATAATCATGCAATTATGATTCGTTCGTTTTTGAGCAAAGAAAATTCACTTTACTTTCAAGCAGGTGCAGGAATTGTAGAAAGTTCTGTTCCTGAAAATGAACTTGCAGAAGTAGGAAATAAATTGGCAGCCCTTCGAAAAGCCTTAAAATTAGCAGAAGAAATCGTCTTGTAGAGTGGCGAAAAGTTACCTTTAATTTACTCTATACCCCCTTTACTAATATAATAATAATTTATAAACCCAACCGTTGTTGAGAATTGTATTTCAATCTCAATGACGGTTATAAAAACGAAAAAATGAAACAAATAGCTGTCATAGATAATTACGATTCTTTCGTTTATAATTTAGTTCATTATTTGAGAGAACTAACAAGCGAATTATCCAATAATAAAGAACAACAAGCACAAATTACCGTTTTTAGAAACGACCAAGTAACGCTAGAAGAACTAGAAAAATTTGATAAAATCTTGCTTTCTCCCGGTGGTGGTATTCCGTCAGAAGCAGGAAAATTACTAGAGATTATCCGTCATTTTGCACCTACAAAAGATATGTTAGGTGTTTGTTTGGGGCATCAAGCATTGGGGGAAGTATTTGGTGCAAAACTAGAAAATTTATCTCAAGTCTATCATGGAAAGGCAACTCCTATCAAAGTTTTGACAGAAGATAGTCTGTTTGCAGGACTTCCAGCCAAAATAGATGTAGGTCGTTATCATTCTTGGGTTATTCAAAAGGACAGTTTGCCAACTGATTTTGAAATAACTGCCGTAGATGAACAAGGCGAAATTATGGCAATTTCTCACAAAAAATATAAACTAAAAGGCATTCAATTCCACCCAGAATCTATCCTTACACCAGAAGGAAAAATGATTATTAAAAATTGGTTGGAAAACGTACCACAGACTTCCCAGTCTGTGAATAAATAAATTTCAATTAACCGTCAACGAGCTTAAAAGCGTCGTTGAGGATTTATAATTTCTATCTAAACCTCGTTGACGGCGAAGTCTCAACGACGGTTGATAAACATACAAAAATGAAAAACATACTAAATCACTTATACGAACACCACACCATTACAAGAGAAGAAGCAAAAAATCTCTTGATTCAAATCTCAAATGGCGATTATAATCAACTTCAAGTTGCATCTTTTCTGACAGTTTTTAATATGCGAAGCATTACAGTGGATGAGCTTTTGGGCTTTCGTGATGCGATGCTAGAAACGTGTTTGCGTGTAGATTTGTCGGCTTATGATGCGATAGATTTATGTGGAACAGGTGGCGATGGCAAAAATACCTTTAATATTTCGACGATTACATCTTTTGTGGTTGCTGGTGCAGGTGTGAAGGTTGCCAAACATGGAAATTATGGTGTTTCTTCGCCTTGTGGTTCGTCGAATGTATTGGAACATTTGGGTGTAGTTTTTACGACAGATGAATCTGTTTTACAAAGACAAATTGAGGAAGCAAATATTTGTTTTTTACATGCGCCTTTGTTTCACCCTGCTGCAAAGGCTGTTGCGCCTGTTCGTTTACGTTTGGGAACAAAAACGTTCTTTAATATGCTAGGACCTATGGTAAATCCTGCTTTTGTAAAACGTCAGATGATTGGTGTTTTTAGTTTGGAATTGGCTCGTTTGTATGCGTATCTCTATCAAAAACAGGAAGGTTCACAGTTTTCGATTGTGCATTCTTTGGCTGGATATGATGAAATTTCGCTTACTTCTCCTTTCAAAATGATTACCAATGAAGGCGAATTTATTCTTTCTCCAAAAGATTTGCATACAGAAACTTTAAAGCCAAATCAAATTGAAGGAGGAACAACTATAAAAGAAGCTGCTGATATATTTTTAAGTGTTTTGAATAACAAAGCAACAGAAGCACAAAAAGAAGTTGTTTTGACAAATTCTGCTATTGCACTTCAAACTTCTTTTAGAAATACAAACAAAGAAACCTCTTTTGAAGAAGCGAAAGCACTAGCAAAAGAATCTTTAGAAAGTGGAAAGGCGTATGAAGCTCTACAGAAATTATTAAAACTTTCTCCTCAATTGGTTTAAATTACGACCTGCCAAAGCAGCGAAGCTAATTACGAATTATGTTTCCCTTAGAAAATATTTATACTATATGGTAAACAGAATTGAAATTTCATCTTGATAACTGTTTACTGATAATTTATAACTGAAAGAATGCTAGAAAAAATAATCCTTCATAAACAAAAAGAAGTTGCCCAGCTCAAAAAAGAAATTTCTATTGAAAGCCTAAAACAAAAGCCTTTTTTTAATAGAGAAACAATTTCTTTTAAAAATTCTATCAAAAATGGTTCTGGAATTATTGCAGAATTCAAACGAAAATCTCCATCAAAAGGAATAATTAATGATTCAGTCGATGTTATTGAAATCACACAAGGTTATGCCTCTGCTGGTGCTTCTGCGCTTTCCGTTCTGACAGATACAGAATTTTTTGGTGGACAAATAAGCGATTTAGAAATTGCTCGTGCATATAATGAAATTCCTATTTTGAGAAAAGATTTTATGATAGATGAATTTCAAATATATCGTGCAAAAGCGAGTGGGGCAGATTTAATTTTGCTTATTGCTGCTGTTCTGTCTCCCAAAAGATGCCTAGAGCTTGCCGAAAAAGCAAAAGAATTAGGCTTAGAAATTTTGCTAGAAATTCATGCAAAAGAAGAGCTAGAACAGGTTAAAGAAATTGCTCACATAGTTGATGCTGTTGGTGTAAATAATAGAAATCTAAAAACATTTGATGTTGATATTGAGGAATCAATGCGACTTTTTGATGAAATTCAAACAATTAAGAAGGAAAATCAAAGCAAAAATGATTTTGTGCTAATTTCTGAAAGTGGTTTGTCTGATATAGAAACTGTTTTAAGATTAAAACAAAAAGGATTTGAAGGCTTTTTGATGGGAGAATATTTTATGAAACAACAAAACCCTGCACAAGCATGTAAAGAGTTTATAGAAAAATTGTAATTTTGTGTAGCCATGTAGCATACGCTTTAGCGTGTGTAACATGTACCGTAGGCTTTAGCCTTCGGAAAGTATATTTATTTTACAAAGACTAAAGTCTTCGGTACATTTCGCACCTTAAAAGGTACGCTACAAATAAAAATTGTGTCAAAATTTGCTCTTACTATCTTGTTTTTCTTTATATTTTTTTATTCCTTTTCTCAAACTAATTCTGAACAAGATTCTATCATTCAATTAAATGCTGTCGAAATTCAATCTAATTCTTTAGAAGAAAAAGCAGCAGGTTTTGAGGTTCAGAAACTGGACTCTTTGGCAATGGCAAGTTATCAGACTTCTGATTTGGGCAGACTTTTATCGTATCGAACGCCTATTTTTTTGAAGTTTTATAGCATCTCTGGTTTGGCTTCTCCGTCTTTTCGTGGAACAAGTGCAGGACATACACAAGTTTTTTGGGAAGAAATTCCTCTTAATTCCCCTACTTTGGGACAGGTAGATTTTTCGCTTTTTCCTATTGGATTACTAGACGAAGTAAATGTTCATTATGGAGCAGCTAGTTTGCGTTATGGAGAAGGAGGTTTTGGAGGTGGAATTTCTTTAAATCATAATCCTAAAAATACAAAAAAAGACTTTTCATTGAATTGGATTCAATCCATAGGGAGCTTTCAGACTTTCAAACAGCTTTTGACGACTTCCTATTCTATTTCAAATTCAAAACGATTACATATAAAAGCTACAAGTCGTTTTTTTTATAAATCTGCCAAAAATAATTATTCCTATAATTACAACAGAGAAACATTTACTAGAAAACGAGCAGCGACAGAGCAAAAAGGAATTGTTCAAGAATTTTATTTTCTGCCAAAAAACACAGCCAGACTTTCCGATCATCAATTTTCGTTTCATTTTTGGGCGCAAGATGCAAGCCGAGAACTTCCACCACCTATAACAGTTCCTATAAACGAAGAAACGCAAGATGATTTTTCTGTTCGTAATCTTTTACAATGGAAATACAAGAAAAAAAACTTTGAAGTTAGTACAAAAGCAGGTTATTTGTATGATTTTTTAGAATATAGAAATGAAACTTCGGCTATTGCTTCGAAGACAAAAAATCAATCGTATCATTTGCTTTCAGAATTGAAATATGCTCCTTCTCAAAAAATTCTTTTACAAACAGGAATCCGAATAAGACAAGATTTTGCTGATGTAGATGGTTATAATCAAAGACATTCACAGGCACAACAAAGCATTTTTGCTTCGATAGAATATTCACCTTCCCACTTTTTTCAAACTAATTTTTTAGCTCGTCAAGTTGTTTTAGATGATGAATTTCAAGCCTTTTTACCTTCTTTAGGTGTTAATTTTGTTAAAAATAATTTGGAAGTCAAAGCTAATGTGGCTCGTAATTTTCGTGCGCCTACTCTCAATGATAGATATTGGTTTCCCGTTGGTAACCCTGATTTGAAAAATGAAGAGGGTTGGAATGGGGAATTTTCGGCAATTTATCATTTTATAAATAAAGTAAGTGATAAAAACATTACAAAATTTTCTTTCTCTTCGCTTTATTTTTGGGCTAATATTGATGATTGGATTTTGTGGTCTCCTGCTGTGGCAGGTTATTGGCGACCAGAAAATTTGCGTTCTGTCTTTTCACAGGGAATTGAAAGTAATCTTTTTTTCAAAAAATCTACTCAAAGTTTCAATCTTGAAGCAAATATTTCATATACTTATACTAATTCAAAAAATTTAGAAAAAATTAGAGATTTGGATGAATCAGCAGGAAAACAGCTTATTTATACTCCTTTTCATCAGCAAAAAAGTTTTGTTTATGCAGCTTATAAAAGTCAGTTCTTGAGAATAGAACAACAGTTTGTAGGCAAACGTTTTACCACAACGACAAATACAGAATATTTACCTTCTTATTTTTTGGCTAACTTCTCTCTAGGAAAAACAATCAATTATAAAAAAGTGAAGTTTGTTTTAGAGCTAAATTGTCAGAATGTTTTTAATTATCAATATCAATCTATGGCTTTTTATCCAATGGTAGGACGTAGTTTTGAGTTTGTTTTGAGAACGAAATTTTAGAGTAAAATATTTGTAAAGTTAATCCTAAAAATTACTCACTTCCAAGTTTTTAATTGTTTGGGCTTCTCTGTTACTTACTTTCTCCATGATGTTTATATCACCAGTTGTTTCTAAAATAATTGCATCAATATTTTTCAAATCTTCAATTCCTTTCCTTCTTGCTGCTACATACAATTCATCAATAGTAATTCGTTCTTTTTTCAAAATACTTTCGTATAACTCTCCTTTATAAAGTAATAGAGTGGGTTTGCTAGTAACTATATTTTTCACAAACTTGAAGCGTACCGAAAGCCAAGTAATTGCAAATTGCATGAAAACGAGCAAAGAAAAACAAACCACTCCTTCTGATAATGATATACTTTTATTTAAAGCTACTGCAGCCAGACTTGAACCGAAGACGACGGTAATAACAAAATCAAAAGCATTCATTTTCGAAAGTGTACGTTTACCAGAGATTCGAAGCAGGAAAATCATAGCTATATAACCCAAAAAAGTCATTATGATTACTCTTACAATGCTTTCCCAATTATTAAAAAATATGTTTTCCATTTGATTCTATTTTGTATAATTTTTTTTAATAAAAAATCAGATTTTTAAAGTGATTAATTGAGGTTCTTTTACTCTTCTAAATCAGACCATAAATAAGGCTTTCTACTGAAGGAAATATAGATAATTAGTCTATAATTTGATATTGAATAGGTTTGAAACTTCCTCCATTGCTATCTTCTGCCGAACAGGCTGTAAGTGCAACAATCAAATTCATTTTAGCTTCAAAAAGAACATAATCACCAGCTTTACTTAAAGGAGGCAAAACACTCAACTTTCCATCTGATGCAAATTGCACATTCATAAAAACATTAAATGCTGTTGGAACTTCATCAGGTTCGATTCCGTATTTTTCCAAATTTGTATATAAATTTTCAAAACAACTTGGATGATATTCAGGGTTTTTATACATAATCTGAAATGTTTCTGGACTACAAGGCGCAAGTAAAAAGTCATTTCTTCCGTTTGTATCCTCCAATATTTCCATCATTTTTTGGCTACGATTACTCCAAATGAAATTTCCTTTTGTGATGAGAATAGTCTCTTCAAAATCAAGAGTTTTACCAGAAGAAATTTTTTCTCGCTTATCTTCTGCGTTGAATAAAACCATATCGCTTACTTGCTGACCTTTTGGGTCAATAACTTTTAGTTTTTGTCCTTTTTGTAGTTTAAAGGCACTTCCTGTTTGTTTTTCGATGGTATGAACCATTTTTTAATCTGTTTTTTGATTCTAAAATTCTAAAAAATTATTTTTCTAAGAAGAAATTCGTGGGTTTAGTTTTAATTCTGAAAATTAGTTTCTCTTTTTTAATAAAAAGAAGAACGAAACCCATAACTTTAGTTATGGGAAAAATTGCTATGAAAAGGACATTTCCATTTAGCATCTACAGCTCGTCCACTATATTGTTTGGCTTCGCTATTTTTTTCTCCAAAATCTTCTAACATAGGATTAATATATCCTTGTAATTTTTCATCTCGGCTACGAATGGTATCTCTTACTTTTTGATAAGCTCCCATTTCTCTGAGTTTTTCAAATTGTTCATGCAAATTGAAAGCAATGGCTGGCATTGGGGCTTGTCTTGCTTTTCTGGAGCTATTAGGATGCAATCCTACAATATAAAATGCTTTTCCTGCAATACTAAAACTAAAATCTTTGTCTGCTGGATTACTACTTACTGTTTCATCCCATTCTTGATTATCTAGTTCATGTAAATTTTGTAATTGTTTCCATAATAACTCTTCAAAATGTTTTTCTGAATAATTTTCAGTTGTATTGAAGGTAGCTATGAAAGTAAAAAAGTCTTTAGATTCAAAATCGTAATTAGCTAGGTAATCTTCCAAATCTGTAAGAAGTTTCTTAGCTGTTTCCTCTGAACCAAAATCAGAATAAGTACGAACTCGTAACTGATTCTTTTTGAAAACAGTTTGAGCCATCAAACATGGATGGTTAGCTTCAATGATAAATTTGGCGAAAGCTGCTTTTGCTTGTTTAGCATTCTTAAATTGAGCAGTTGCTTGTGCTTGACTATTCATAAACATAAAAAATAAAGATTAAAAAATGAGGAATAGTATCATAAGATATTTTTCCTAGTGATTTATTAACTCTACTCTTTAATTTTTGTTTATGTATAACGTATAATAAATACTCTTTTTTTATTGAATGATAAACAAAAATGGCTAAATATTTTTACTAAAACTCTATTCCCACCACCATAATATCATCTGTTTGAGATTCATTACCTTTCCATTTTTCTAATTTTTCAATTACTTCGCTTTCTTGAATAGAGAGAGGTGCATCAGTAGAAATGAGTTTTTCAAAATTCTTTCTCAAGAATTTCTTGTTTTCTTTTCCTCCAAATTGATCTTGATAACCATCAGAAGTCAAATAAATACGCATTCCTTTTTTTAGTTCTAAAAAAGTATTTTCAAAGTTTGTTCGTTTGTGTCTAAATTGATGTTCTCCAATAGGTCTTCTTGTGGCTTTTATACAGTTTAATTTTTGATTTGGAATGCGATAATACAAAGGAATTTTTGCACCTGCATAGACAAGCTGATTTTCTTTTAGAATTATTTTGAGAATAGCGATATCCATTCCATCCTTTATTTGTGTTTGTTTTTGATGTAAATGTGCTTGCAACAAATCATCTAATTCTTCTAACATTTCTGCTGGATTTAATTCTTTTTCAGATGAATTATGATGTGTAAAAATATCATTGAGTAAAGAATTACATAGAATTGTCATAAAAGCACCCGAAACGCCATGTCCTGTACAGTCGGCTAAAGCTATGTAAAAAGTGCTTTCTTTTTGAGCAAACCAAAGACAGTCTCCACCTACAATATCTTTAGGACGATTGAGAATAAAATGAGTGGGAAAGTATTGAAAAAGTTGAGTTTCATTTACTTGAATAGCATCTTGAATATGTTTTGCATAATTAATACTTTCTTTTACTTTTTGATTGGCAGAGGTAATCTCATTATTTTTCTGTGACAAAATCTGATTTGCCTTTTGGTTATCCTTAATTCGTTTGAGTGTCATTACAAGAATCAACAAGACTAAAAAAGTTACTCCACCAAGTAAATAGGTTTTTCCTTCTTCCCATTCAGATTGTTGCTGCAAAAACTCAATTTGCTGTTCTTTTTTTCCTACTTGAAAACGAGCTTCTAGTTCATTGATTTTTTCTAATTTACTTTCTTCAAAAAGAGTTTCTTTGAGCTTTACATATTTTTGAAGGTTATCTAAGGCTTTAGCAGGCTGTTCTATTTTTTGATAGAGTTGTGTCAGAAATTCATAATTTTCTAATTCTACAGAGCTATTGCTTGTTTGGATAGCTAGTTCTAAACTTTTTTCAAACAATATTTTTGCTTCATTATATTCTTTTTGGGCTAAACGAACCTGTCCCATATTTACTAATGTAGCTGACATGCTAGACAGATTTTCTAACTTTTCTTTGAGTTGAAGTGCTTGTTCGTAATAATGGTAAGCCGAATCATAATTGGAAAGAACAAAGAGTTCGTAACCAATATTATTAAGAGTAAAAGCAATACCTCGTTCAAAATTTATTTCTTTACAAAGTTGTAATGTTCGGCGATAAAACTCCAATGCCTTTTGAGGTTTTTTTTGATCAGAATAAAGAATTCCTAAACTATTGGTTGAAGCTGCTTCTCCTCGTTTTATACCTAGTTCTTGGTATAATTTTAAAGCTCTTTGATAGTATTCGATAGCTTTGTCTTCATTTTTTAGGTTTCGATGTACATCTCCAATTTGTTTACTAACATCAGCTATAAGTTCTTTTTTATTATTTTTCTCAGCATTTTTTAATACTTCCATAAAAAGGCTATATGCCTTTTGATCATCTCCAATAGTATAAAAAATGCCAGCTAAAGAAGTTTTCCAGTGATTGGCAAGTGTATCTAAAGTGATTTTATTTACTTCCTTTTGAAGAAATAAGGCTTTTTCGTAGGCTTCTATGGCTTCAATAGAGTTTCCTTGTTGGTTTTCCAAAAATCCAAATGCTGCATGTAGTCTTGCTTCCAGTAGTTTATCATTTGTGTCATTCTGTAATATGACATTTAAAACCTTTCTTTTGTCGTCTAATGATATTTCAGATTCTAAAAGAGTATTTAACCAATTTCCTTTTTCTTGCTTGCTAATACTTTTATAAACAGTAAGTAAACTATCTGCTGTATTGGCAAATAAAGTAAAAGGAAAAAAGACACATAATAGGACTATATATAGTTTTTGTAAATACATATTTTATATAATGGAACAGCATATTTTATTCTACTTTAAAGAAACATAGATTTCTGTCTATTTCCAAATTATGTAGTAAAATCTTAGTTTCTCTTGTTTGCTATTTCTAAAAGCGTTTCATAATATTCTCGTCTTTCCATTTTGGATTTGAGCCACGCATAGAAAGCCATTTCTTGTAAATCTTCTTGCTGACTACTTTCTGCAAAAGTAATTACTTTATCAACTTTTTCTGAAAAATCAGGGTGTGTAACTCGCTGTGGATAACGCATATATTCTTCCAAAAGATTTAAAAAAGGTCTGCTGTTTTGATAATTAGATTGTCCTAAAAGAGAAGCATATTTTTGTTTTATTTTTGAGATAATTTTTCTTGCAATATCATCGTTTTTGAGTTCGAACTGCAAAACCGATTCAATGAGCCATTTTCTGACTACCCATTCTTTACCCATTTTTTTCTCTACCCAAGTATCAGAATGACCAAAGTCTAATAAAACTTTGTGAGCTTGTTTGAAATTACTTTTTTGAAAATGATAAAACACAAGATTAAGATGTGTATTCAAAATATCATTTGTAGAAAGAATAGATTTATTTTTTTTGAGCAAATTTTCTAATAACTGAATGGCTTTTTCTCGTTGTTCTGTAAAGGCAAGATTAGCAGCCGTAAGAAGAATAAATTTTGAATAAAAAGAAGTTTTATAGCTTTTTGAATTTTTGGTAGAAGAATCTAAAATACTTTTAAATTCCTCAAGGTAAGATAGCGATTCTTTAAATTTTTTGTTACGATATAAAACGTGAGCCAGCATATAAAGCAATGAAAGTCTGTAGTATTGATTGTAAGACTGATTTTTTTCAGAAATCATCATATCTTTTAATAACTCATCATAATTTGCACGCAAAAAAAACTCAAAATTATAATAATCCTTTTTAGCCACTACGGCATTTCTAGCAATGGAAAGTAAATTAAAACGAATTCTAGGGCGTTCGCTTACTGCTTTTGTCAAATCCCATTCTTCTAAAATCTGATTCATCATTTTATCAAAATCTAATACTTTTCCTTCTCGTTTTGCTTCTGCAAGTTGATTTTTTAAGATGCAGTTGGCAATGTGCGCTCGTTCTTCTTGTTCTGCCAAGATTTTATTTTGATTGCGTAGCTCTAAAAGTTCTTCAAAGGGAGGTGAAAACTCATTATCTGTATTGGCAAGAGCAAGATTATAAATTGAATTGAGAAGATGATATTGTTCGTTTTGTTGAGCTTGGTTTTGAGCTTTTTTGAGGTATTTCCAAGCAATATTTTCTAAATTTACTTCAAAAAGATAATGAGAAAGTGAAATTATTCCCATAATATCTGTTCCTTCAATCGTCTGGTCTGTACTTCTTGAAAGCGTAATAAAATCTATAAAATGTTGCATTAATCTTCTACGAAGAGCATGATAAGCCACTTTATTCTTGGTTTTTGGATAAAGACGTATCAATAATTCTTTTCCATTATAGATAGTTTCTTCTTGCAAAAGTTCTAAAAGCTGAAGGTCTTTTCTATTTTTACGGATTTTTTGACGCTGTACGAAAGCATGAAGAGCTTTTTTTTCCTCTTCCGAAAAAGTATCTAAAATAGAACGAAGATTATCCATGTATTAATTACGAATTACGAATTAAAAATTACGATTTGAAATTATAGCCTAAAATTATATAATTTCACTGGTATTGCTTAAGATAAGATAATTACTTTCTAGAAAAAACTAATACTAAGCCTAAAATTGACAATACACTTATTTTACTCCATTTTGTGATTTTCCAAAATTTAGGATTATTTAGATATTTAGTCAATTTACTTGCTAAAATAGCAATTGTTGCAAAAATTAAAAATGCTTGTGACATAAATATAAGTCCAAGTATAATCATCTGTAGCGTTATATTATATCCATTTGGACTTATAAACTGAGGCAAAAAAGCAATAAAAAATAAAGAAACTTTTGGGTTTAGGACGTTCATTAAAAATCCTTTTTTTACAAGAGGAAAAATTTTAGTTTTTTCAATATGACTAGTTGATTTTAAATCTAAGTCAGTTTTCTTCTCTTTAAAAGCCTTAAAAGCTAAATAAAATAGATATGCAGCACCTAAATATTTGATTATAGAAAATGCAAGAGCCGATTTTTGAATAATAATTGATAAACCTGTAGCTGCTGCCAAAGTATGTATAAGTACACCTAATGAAAGTCCAAGAGATATGGCAATTCCATCTTTTTGTCCTTTTGTTAAACTTTCTGTTAGTACAAATAAATTATCAGGTCCTGGCATCAATGTTAAAATTATTGATGCACCAATAAATGATAGTATTACTCCTAATTCCATGTTTGTTTTTTATAGTGTTATAAATTTTTTTTCATATTGTTGTTGGTGGTAATACCAAAAACGACATAAGTATTTTTATCAAGGATAAAATTTATAATATAACAACCCTATAAATACTTCTTCTTTCTACAAATTTACAATTAAATAATTTTGTTGTACTTATTGTTGAAGAGTTTACTCAGTTTTGACTCCAAATTGAAATTATATTTTTTTACTTTATAGAATTTGCGTATTTTTAGGTCACTATTATCCTATATTATTCTATCCTAGAAACTACTAATTTTTTGCAAATTTATGCACTTTTTTTCCCTTCAAAAAAAGAACAGCAGATTATTTTATTTTAATAATTTATTTGGTTACTCGTCTGCCTTTTTACTTCAACTACTTTTAGTAGTTTATTTCTCTACATTTTATTTTTCTTCTTCCTATGCTCAAGGCGTTCGTTTTTCAGCGATTACGACGGCAGAAGGGCTTTCTCAGAATACTATTACAGCACTTATCCAAGATAATCAAGGGTTTTTGTGGATAGGAACTCCTGATGGTTTGCATAGGTATGATGGTTATTCATTGATAGACTACAAACACCTTCCTAATGATTCAACTTCTTTAATAGATAATTCTATTACAGCACTTTGTGAAGATAAAAATGGGGATATTTGGATAGGAACAGAAAAAGGAATTAGTAAATGGATTCGAAATAAAAATGCTTTCATACAAGTTCAGTTTGGCGAAACTGGAGCTATTCCACATACACAAATTAATAGTTTATTTAAGGATAATAAAGACAATATTTGGGTAGGAAGTCAAGAAGGACTCAGTTTTTATCAAGATAAGAAAAATGAATGGGTGCATTTTGCTTCCAACAATCAGAAATTATCTATTTTGAAAGATTTACCTATTTCAGCTATTGCTCAAGATACAAAAGGAACAATGTGGGTAGGTTCAGATTCATTAGGTCTATATAGAGTTGCATTAGCCCAGACCAATGAACAAGTAAAACATTTTGAATTAAAGGATGGTCTTTTAGATAACCATATTACTTCATTAGCAATAGATGCAACAGCAAATGTCATTTGGATAGGTACAAAAAAAGGATTACAAGCTCTTCATTTAGATAATTTGACTAATCAGCAAGCAACTCAAGAGCAAAAAAATGATAAATCATTTACATCTTTTGTTCATAAATCTAATGATGAAAATTCTATAAGTGATAATCATATTACAGGTCTTTTGATAGACAAAAGTGGAAATCTTTGGGTAGGAACTGCTTCACAAGGTTTGAATAAATATTTGAATGAGAAGTCAGGTTTTCTTCGTTTTCAAAAAGATGTTTATAATCCGTTTAGTTTGAGTGATAATACAGGAATAAAAGTTTTGTTTCAAGACCGTACAGGTGTTTTTTGGTTTGGAACATCACAAGGAGGATTAAATAAATATGACCCTGAAAAAATTAAATTTAGATTGTATCGCTCAGTAAATGACCTTCGTAAAAATGGAATTCAGGATAATAATATAACTTGTTTTTATAAAGATGATGAAGGAAAAACGTGGATAGGAACAAAAAAAGCAGGTATTTTTAGATATAATCCCAATATTGCAAATGGTTGGTTTACACAATATTCTCGTTATTCTCATGGAATGCCAAGCGATGATGTAACAGGGATTACACAGGATTTGTATGGAACAACTTGGTGTAGCACAAGAGATAGAGGAGTAGGTCGTTTTTCATATAAAAATGGAAATCTGACAATTGTTCAATACAAAAAACATTGGGAAGGGTTGCCTTCAAGCAGAATTTCAAAACTATTTACAGACAAAAAAGGTGAAATTTGGGTACTTACTTTTGAAGGCGATTTGTGTAAATATAATCGTTCTCTTAATGATTTTGAAGTGAAAATAGAAGGAGAGCCTAATCTGACAGATAATGAAATTATGCTTTCAGTAAAATCAACAGATAAAAACACCATTTGGGTAGGAACGCCTACAGGAGCGTATTTATATGATGTTGCAACAGAAAAAATTATTTTAGACAAACGAAAGGATCTTAAAGTTTGGGTGAGTGCTATCGAAGAAGTAGGTGAAAATAGTGTCTGGTTTAGCTCTAGTAAAGGTTTGATTCGTTATTATTCAAAACAAGATTCTTTGAGCTATTTTTCAAGAAAAGATGGTTTGCCTACTGATATGATTTATTCGGTTATTTTGGGAGAAGATAAAAATCTTTGGCTTTCTACAAATAAAGGAATTTCTCGTTTTTCTTTAAAAACACTAACAGCAAAATCGTATGATGAAACAAATGGTTTACAAGGGCAAGATTTTTTAGCAGGTTCATATTATGAAAGCGAAAAAGGAGAGTTGTTTTTTGGAGGAAAAGATGGATATAATGCTTTCTTTCCAACAGAAATAAAAGATGATCCATTACCTCCACAACTTGTTTTTACAGAAATAGAAATTTTTTCTAAATCACTTCCTTTTATAGACTTTATCACTAGAGTAGAAAACCCATTAGATAGTTATATCTTGACAGCCGATAGCCTTACTTTAGATTATGAAAAAACAGGTTTTTCTTTAGAGTTTGCAGCTCTTCATTTTTCTGACCCAAAAAAGAATATGTATGCTTACAAAATGGAAGGACTTGATGAAGAATGGACGTATGTAAATTCAGGACGTAGATTTGTAAATTATCCAACTCTACCTTATGGTAATTATGTTTTTAGAGTAAAGGCTTCTAATTCGGATGAAGTATGGAACGAAGAAGGAATTGCACTTTATATCAATGTTTCTACGCCTGTTTGGGAGCGTCTTTGGTTTAGAATATTGGGTGTTTTTATGATTGTGGGAATTATTTCTACTTTTTATATTGCCAAAATTAGAAGAAGTAAAAATCAACAGCTTTACTTAGAAACACAAGTAGCAGAACGTACAAAAGAACTTCAAGAAAAGAACAAGAATATGACAGATAGTTTGCGTTATGCTGAAACCATTCAAAAAGCTATTTTACCTACTGAAACTGATTTAAAAGAACATTTGCCTGAAGTATTTACAGTTTATGAACCTTTAGATATTGTTTCTGGAGATTTTTATTGGTTCAAAAATTTGGGTGATATTGTCTATGTTGCTGTGGCAGATTGTACAGGACATGGAGTTCCAGGAGCATTCATGTCTATGATTGGTAGTTCACTTTTGAGTGATATGGTACAGCAAAACCGAACTTTAAAACCTTGTGAAACTCTTGAGTTATTAAATACGAAAATAAGAACATCACTTTCCCAACAAGACAACAGAAATACAGATGGAATGGATATTTGTTTCTGTAAAATTAATTTAAAGACTCATCAAGTATGGTTTTCAGGTGCAAAACGACCTCTTTATATTACCAAAAAAGATGGCGTTTTTAAAGAGATAAAAGGAGATAGAAAATCTATTGGAGGAAGAAAAAGAGACAAAGATGAAAAAGTATTTACCACAACAGAAATTCAGCTTGAAAGTGGAGATATGATTTATCTAACTTCGGATGGATATGCTGATCAGCCTAACAGTAAAGGTAAAAAAATTGGTAGTTTGCAACTACAAGAAGTATTAAAAAATATTGCTTCTCTACCAGCTCAAAAACAAAAACAAGAACTTACAGATATGTTACTTGTACACCAAGGAGATACCAAGCAACGTGATGATATTGCAATTATGGGTATTCGGGTATAAAAAGTCAGTTTTAGTAAGCTATAAAAAAACTATTCAATTATACAATATATATAATTGAATAGTTTTTTTACTAAGTAATTTTATTTTTCTAAGAATTAATTATTAAAGCTATTCTTCTTCTAAAGAAGCTGTTGATGTAGTATTGTCTTCTTTTATTCCTAAAGATTCTACCAAACTAGTAAGTTGTTTTTCCAATGCTTCCACTTTTTTAGCCAAAACAGAATCAGTATTTTCTTGAGCATTTTGGTTTTCTTGAAGACTTGCAACAATGGTTTTTAGTTCTGTAATCTGCTTTTTGAGATTTTCAAGTTCTATTTTTTGTATTTCAATTTCCTCTTTTTGTTCATCTATTATAGTTTGCTGTTCTTTTGTTGCTTCTATTAAAACAGGTACAAGACCTATATAATTTACAGATTTATAACCTTCATTGTTTGTATGAACCAAATTAGGAAATACGTCTTCTATTTCTTGTGCAATAACACCAAACTGTAATTGGTCATCTTTGCTTTTGTCTTTCCAATAATAATTTGTTCCACGAAGAGAAAGAATATTTGACAGAGAATTATCTAGTGTATTGATTTGTTTTTTATAACGACGGTCACTTGTTATGAGAGTGCCACCCGCTAAAAATGCATTTCCATTATCTCTCAATTCAAATATGTTAGTGTTTCCACTATTTTTAGCCAAAATAACTAAAGCATCTGTATTTGAATTTCTATTATGCAAAGATAGTAGAGTGTCAGTTTCATTTTTTCCCATTACTTGTAATACTGTTCCAGTAGCTGTTAAATCTTTTTCTTCTACTGTAAATACAGGTAAGTTAGGATTGGAAGAACTTGCATCCTGTCTGTAAAAATTAGCTACTTTGCCCTGCGTTCCTATAGCTTCTATAGCAGATCCAATATGTCCTCCTGAAGATATTGTCTTAACAACAGGAGTAGAGTTAGTATTATTGCTGATAGCACTTATAGCTCCTAATAAGCCATCTGAGCTTATTGGTCTAACATGCAATTTAGCACTCGCTCCTGTGGGGTTGCCTACAAACATATTTCCATTAATAGTAGTATTTGAATTGTTACCTCCTATTGAAGTATTTCCACCACTCGGTTGAATATTTACGTTTCCTATAGTAGTACCATTTCCACCTGACAAATTCATGTTTCCTCCTTGTCCACTTGGATCTGTTGATTCTCCTGCTGTCATTGAAATTCCACCACCAGAAGGGTTTGGTGTAGAAGCTAAATTTAATGTAAAATTAAATATTCCACCTAAATTTTTATCTAAAGAAAGAATGTCAAAAGGAAAGCCTGAATCTGTAACTTTCAGATTTGCATCAGATATAATTACATTATCTGGGTTTATACTAAAACGAGTTGTAGGTGCAGGTTCTGTTTGAATTTGGGTATTGAATTTAAAAGTTTGGTCTAATGCTGTAAGTTCTAAGTTGGCTAATCTGAATGTTGAGGGAGGAAAATAAGCTATTCTGGATTCTAAAATAGTTTTATCTGTAGAACCAAGATTAAGATTTTTTATTTGATTTATATTAAAATCAAAGTTATTATAATTAAAAACACTCCCTGGAACACCTGATATAGAAGCAGCTCCATCGATAACAACATTATTAGATAACCTTCCTCCTAAACGAACTTCATTAGAACCATTTATTTCTACTCCATCTATATAATTAACATTAACAGCAGAGGATAAATTAATAGGAGAAGGTGTACCAATAGAAGGTGGAATATAATACAAATCTCCGTCAGACTCTTTTACATAAAGTCTTCCAAAGTCATTATTGCTTGCAAAAGCACTTACTATAATATCTTTTTTTATTCCTATTATTCCTCTAGAATTAATAGTCATTTTTTCCTCTACTGATCCATTAGTTGGATTACCTGTGTGAAACGATAATGTAGAAGGAATGCCAGAACCAAGGGGTGCAGATGTTGCAGTCATTGATATTCCTCCAGCATTTGAAAAACCTGATCCCTCAAAGCCATCAAAATTTATATTACCTAATATATCTCCTGCTGCTATAGTTGTTGGGTTTGTTAAGTCTCCTCTTGACCTTTGTAGTGTTATAGAAGATGTTTCTGTATTGCTTCTACTGTTGATAGTAATATTAGTTCTGCCATCATTAACTTGAGTAATATCATCTACATCATAAAATTCTGCTTTTGATGCTCCTGAACCGTTGGTTTCTAGTCTCAAATATCCTTCTTCTGAACCTCCTTGTGTTACAGTAGATAATGTAACTATACTTGTACCAGTACCTTGTGTATTAGCTACTACATTTACTTCAGCATCATTTGTAGTATTTTGGTTTGTTGCATATAAATAGTTACTAACTACACTTGTTTCATCTCTATCTGTTCCTACAGAAACATCTCCTCCTACATTAGCGACAAAACGACCTGTTCCATTGACTTCTAAATTGAAAGTAGGAGCTGTTGTTATTTGAGTATTTTGTGTCAATGCTCCTCCCAATCTAACGGTATTTAGAGCATTAGTAATGCCACTTTCAAAAGTCAATGGACTAGAACTTGTATTTATAAAAGAAAGACCCCAACGTAAGTTTCCTGAGCCATCAGAATATAATTTGTTTGTTAGTGGAAAAGAAGGAGCAGAATTAGGTAAATTGAGCCACCCATTTAATAATAATTCAGAATCAAAAGAGGTATTATCTCCTATTTCTATATTTCCACCTGCTGACTGCATTTGTATATCTCCATCTGCATCGATTTCTACGTTTCCATCGGCATCAAGTTCTATATCTCCATCTGCATTTATATCAAAGGCATTTATATTATCTACTGTAAGATTTGTTTCAGTGCTTAGTTTTTCAATAGAAAACAAACTTGTTCCCAAGACTTGATCTCTAATATCAAATTTACTCCCAATGTCATTTAGATACACATTTGTTGTATATAGATTTGAAGGAGCTGCTGATGAAAAAAAAGAGGAGTTTGTTCCATCAGTAATACTAAAGGCTGCATCTATAATAGCTACATTAGAACCAGTTGTTCCCGAAAGCGATAATGTGTTGATATTTGTTAAAGAGACATTATTACTATTAGCATCTATTGTTGTGGCATTTGATAAAGTACCTCCTAAAGAAATTCCAAGTGCTGTTGTTGTTAATCCATTTGTAGATTTAGCTGATATTTGATTGCCTATAATATCAATACCATCACCAGCTGTGTAAGTGGGAATACCACTAAGTTGTGATGCGATATAATCTGTCATTGCTAGTTCACTTACCAAAGCATTATCAGAAAAAGGACTTGTAACACCTCCACCACTATTTGTAGTGAGAGAGTTTGCATTAAAACCACCTAAATATAAATCATTTACAAGTAACTCGTTTATACTTGTAGAATTAGATATATTTACATTTGAGCCATCATCTGTAATTGAACCATCTACTAAAGTTGTTCCATTCCAAAATGGAACAGTTTCATTAGTAAGTGAACCTACTTTTGGGTCTGATTCTGTAGTGATAGCTGTTCTATCAATCCAAACTACCTGACCCGTTGCATCAGTTGCAAGTACTTTGTTTGCTCCTCCACTTGCTATATCAATTGTTTGGATAGTTCCATTGACAATTTTGAGGGATGTAATAGAATTATCAGAAACTGAATTAGCAGTATGAGCATAAGGAACAGCATGCAAAACAGTAACTGGAGTAAGTGCATTTCCATTGACACTAACACGCAAACCCAAAGAAGGATGTTGTGAGAAAAAATTGCTAGTAAATGGAGTCTGAGAACCCAAAACAACAGAATAAAGTCCGTCTTGTACATTTATAGTTTGTGTTTCTGTCCAATCAACTGTATTTGTTGTAGGATTAACTAATTCGAAAACCATACTAACCGAACCTGAAAAAGGAATTCCATCCTGAACTAATTTCCCTTGATAAGTAATCTGTTGAGTAGATGTTTGAGCTTGAAGTGAAGTAGTAAAACTAAAAAGGCTTACTAAACCTACTAATAAAATAAAATATATTCTTTTATAAAAATTAATAGATAGAGAAGGTAAATAAATTGTTTTCATAATGTTTTTCAGAATTATAAGATTAGATTCTTAGATAATGGTAAACTAATTTAGTAATTTTTCTTTAGAGTTGAAATTTTTACAACTAAATCAACAACGTACAGACTAAAACAAAGGTTTATGAAAATATCTATTGCTTAAAAATAGTAAAGGTTATCACAGTTATTTTGTATAGCAGTCTTCCAGACTGGTGAATTTGATAAAATGCTGTTTCTAATGTTCAGAGTGGAAGTTTAAACTCTCAAGATACCTTTGAGGTGTCAGATAGATTACATTTGCATATAAATAAGTTTGCTCAGTTACTTAGTGTTATTTAAGTAAGTATGAAAAATTTTTCCACAGGCAAGGTGTCTAAACAGTCTTCCAAAAGCTGCTTATTCGTTTTATCAAAAACAGGATGCACAAAATTAGGTGCAATCTCTACCAACGGAACAAGCGTAAAACGACGTTGGTGTAAAAATGGATGAGGGATTTTCAAGTCTTTTTTCTCTTTTGTAGTGTCTTCTTTTTCTTCTAAAACTAGATTTTCATAATAGAGAATATCTATATCAATTGTTCGGGCATACCATTTTTGATAACGTTTTCTACCTAATTTTTTTTCTATTTCATCAATCTGAATCAATATTTCTTGTGGAGACAATAGAGAAGAGACTTGAATAACTTGATTCAGAAAAGAAGGCTGATTTTCTACGCCCCAAGCAGCTGTTTGATACATGCTTGATTCTAGTTCAATCTTTCCAATCTGTAAAGAAATATTTTTTTTTGCTTCTAAAATATTCTGTTCTCTATCTCCTAGATTTCCTCCTAATACTAGAAAAACTGTTTTTTGCTTCATTTCTTATTCTTTCAAAAATAAATATAAAATCAAAACGAGGATAATTTTTTTTATGAATTATCCTCGCTTTGTTCTAATTAAAATTACTGCTTTTTTACTCAACAATAAAATAATATGTTATCTGAGTGGTTTGGTTAAAAGTGTCTGTTGCAGATATAGTTAAAGTATAACGAGTTCCTATACGATCATTCTGATCAACAAGAAATCTATTATTACTTATGCTAATTACTAATCTATTGACTAAATCACCTGCATCTAAATTTACTCCATCTATTTCTATATTGTTTCTCTTCCAACTAACATTATAACTATCCAAAGCTACATCTTCTATTATTTTTGTTTCTGTACGAATAGTAGCTCCTGCTGATAGTGTAGTGGGTGGGTTATTAGGATTGCTATTAAAAATACTTGGCTCGTCATTGATATAATTAAGACCAAGTTCTATATCAGGAGCTTCATTAGGTAGAATATCAATAATAAATTCTCTTGTTGTTGGAGCATTGCCAGCAACATCTGTCGCTTCTACTTTAATTGTATAAGTATCTTGATTTTGAGCATTCGATGGAATAGGAACAAAAACCGAATCATTTCCCACAAGATTAAAAATTGGGTTATTAATATTTTCACCACTAATTAAAGGAGTTGGATCATTATTAAAATAGACATATACATCTTTTAATGTTCCAAGGCTATCCCTTACAATTCCACCAGTAATAAATAATTTTTGTCCTTGTATGACTTCTATTTCACCTATTTCATTAAAAGGACGGTTGACTTTAATTTTTTCAATGATTGGACTTTGAGTATCGCAATTCATTGTAAAATTAATACTAACACTTCTAACGTTGTTTTCAAAGTCTTCTGCTGTTATTATTAAAGTAAGCAAGGAGTCATTAGGTACATCTAGAAATACTAATTCATTACCAAAAACAGTTGCTAAATTTACTGAATCAACATCATTGGTAGAAAATGTGCGATTAATAATCCTAGTACCTGTCTCAAACTGTGCTGTTATAAGCTTTATTCCAACATTATCTGTAATAAAACCTCCTAAGGGAACTTTTTCTAATCTACAAGCAGGATAACTACCATCATCAAAAGCTTGAATATTAGGCAATAAAACATCTGGAAACGTGGGTTTTGTAGCATCAGCCCCCACAATAAATTCTCTTGAAATAGTATTTTGTAATCCACTAATATCAATGGTTGTAATTGTAAGTTCGTATTTGCCCAAAGAAAAAGAAGAGGGAACGATAATAGAAGAATCTTTTAATTCTAATACTCTTGCTCCTACATTATTTATTTTTTTAGTATTTGTCCACGGACGAGAAAGAGTTTCTGCTGGTTTTATATCAATTATTACTGTATCTATTCCAAAGTTATCAGACAAAACAGTATTCAAAAAAATTGTATCTGATACATTATACTGATTATTTAGAGCAAATTCTCCAATAAGAGGCTGAGAAAGGTCTTCAATAGGAACACATCTAAAAAAGCCAACTATCAATCCTAAAAAGAATAATGATAGAAATGAATATTTTTTATAGAGTGATTTATAGAATAAAAATTTCATAAATTTTATAATTAGTATAGCTTGTCTTTATAGTGAATACTATTAAAAAAGACCTATTTATTCAGACTAGGAAGACTGAAATAGTTATAACCTACAATTTGAGTTACTTACATAAAATCAGTAAATGAGATTCAAAGTTAAGGTTTTACTAGCACTTTAAAGTCTAAGACTTCTTTTTTTATTAAAAATACAAACAATAAAGAGTATTTTCAAAAAAATACCACTTATTTTTGAGATTCTTTCCTTAAATTGATTTTAAAACTTATGTTTTACTTTCTAAATCAATTGGCTACATCGTAGTAAAGTTGTAATTTGATTTATAAAGTAAGAATACATAATTTCGAAAACTTGCATTTTTACCAATTCAAAAAAGATATATGCTTTTTAAAAAAATTATAACTGCTTTTGTCGGACAGACAGACACCAATGACGGAATTGATATACGATTCGGTAGATATTCTGACGCACACAAAACATTAGAAAAATATGATTCGTGGGCAAGATCGACAGGTTTTTTCGAAGAAAAAAATTATTTGCAAGCCTATTTAGAATTTTTTAATTACTTATTAGATGATAACGAAAGCAATCTGAATTATGATACAGTTCAGATTAATAAAGATGGAAATGTAGCAGATTTTAAAATAGATTTTACGTTACAACAAGGCTCAAAAATAGTTCGTGGTTTTGCTAATTCGGAAGAGTTTGTAGGAGAAGTAAAGCTCGTTCAGGTAAAAGGAGATTTGCATGTTGCCTTAGGAAGACGATTAATGGAAATGAATTATAACCTTTTGTACAGTGGATTTTCGTTAGATGAAAATGGCATAATTTGGATTCGTTTTACAACTAATACTGTGGATAGTTTTGCAGGTAAGTTATATAATGGACTTAGAGAAATTGCTACTCGTTCGGATGCACAAGATGATTTATTATTAAATGAATTTACAAATCAATTAGAATCTATTGACGATAAGCATATTGAGTTTTTATCAGAAGAACATCAACAAGTAAAACTTCGTTTTTTGAAAAAATGGATAAAAGAAGCATTAGATGAAATAAAAAAACTAAATACTGAGCGTCTTGCTTCTGCTATTTCATACATGTTATTGACACTCTTGTATCGAATAGATTATTTACTGACTCCAGAAGGAACAATTACAGCTATATTAGAAGACATTCATAAAGTAGTTTTTTATGACCAAAATAGATTGCCTGTGCAGCGCAATGATTATGCAATAAAAGAATTTGAAAAATTACTCGCTCTCTCTGATAAAGAATTAGTATCTAATTTTTATGAAACTAAAGCTACATTTGGTATTTCAAAACCTGCTTATGGACAAGATATAAAGGAGATAATAGAAAAACAGTTGCAGGCTGCTTCTTGGTTTGATAAGAACGAACAGCAAGAGTTTACTCCTTTTGTTTTTGAATATATTGCTGGATATTGTTTATTTAATTATGGATTACCACGTCCGACAAAAGAGTTTTTACATCTTTATTTTCAGATTATTTGTCCAGATTATTTTGAAGCATTGGGAGCAAACCATACTTTTTCTGAAAAAAAAGAAAACCAAATTATTTTACAAAAGAATCTAGTTATAAAACGAATTGATTTTATTTTGGAAACGTGGGAAGAAATGTATCCCACTATTACCGACAAAAAAACTAAAATTGATTACAAAGACTTTACAAAATTTTCCTTTGATTATTTTTCTTTTGTAAAAGAGTTGAAAATTACTAACCAGTAAAATTATTATCAGTTAATTTCATAATTACCATTTCTAAACTATGAAAAAAATAGAAATAAAACTACCTAATCCACTTGCACCAGCGAAATCTATTCTTATAGATTATCATCTTCCAGAACAAAGAACAAATTCTCAAACCCCTATTATTGTTTTTCTACATGGTTTTAAAGGCTTTAAAGATTGGGGAGCTTTCAATCAAATGGCTCAAATTTGGACACAAAAAGGGTTTTTAGTTTTTAAAGTCAATTTTTCTCATAATGGAACGACAACCGAAAACCCTCTTGATTTTGAAGATTTGGAAGCCTTTGGACAAAATACAATTACAAAAGAACTTTCGGATACAGCAACAGCAATCAATTTTATTTGTAATAAAAAGTCAGATTTACCAAAAAGGAATATAGAAGATATTCGCCTTGTTGGGCATAGTAGAGGAGGAAGTACGGCTATTATTTATGCATCTAAAGACAAGCGTATAAAAAAAGTAATTACACTTTCAGCAGTTAGTGATTTAGAGGAGCGTTATTTTAATGAAAAAAATAAAAACGAGTGGCATAAAAACGGAGTGGTAATCATCGAAAACGGACGTACAAATCAGAAAATGCCCTTATTTGAATCTTTACACGAAGATTTTAAGAAAAATCCTGTAAACTATTCTGTAAAGGAGGCAACTCAAAAACTCAATACAGCAAATACACCACAGCTTATTCTTCACGGAGCTAAAGATATGTCAGTGACACCACAAGATGCACAAGATATTTTTGAATGGAGTCAGTCTACCACTAGCCAAAATCAAAATGCAAAACTGATTTTAGTAGAAGAAGCCGACCATACTTACAATACCAAGCATCCCAATTTGATAAATAACATTGAAGAATTGCCAACTTCTTTTTTGGAAATGACAAATTTGGTAGCTCGGTTTGAATGATTTACTCTGATTTTTTGCTCACAAAACAACTATTTGAAAATTTGAATGCACGAATGTTGAAAATTTAGACTTTTTAAAAGTTAAAAAATATTAAATAAATAAATGTTAAATTTTGAGCTAATTTAAAAATTGTAGAATACAGCTTTTAAATTGACTTTTTTTTATCTCCTATTTTTGATTTTTTCTAGGCAAAAAGTTGGAAAGAAAAAAAAATGAAAAAAAATGAAAAACTCATAATTTTACTTTTTTCGCTTTATCTGCAAACCAATGTAATTACCTCTAAAACCCTATTTTTCAAAATAAATCATTAGCTACGCAATTTTTTAAAGAATTTTTTTAATAACTCTTCACATTCTTGCGCCAAAATTTCATTTTCTATTTTTATCTTTTTTGGAAACAAATTTGAATGTGTAAGAATAGAAAAACCTCGTTGAAAGTCATTTGCACCATAATAAATTTCTGAAATCTGTGACCAAGCCAATGCGCCAGCACACATCACACAAGGCTCAAGGGTTACGTAGAGCTTACAACCTGTTAAATACTTAAAATTTAGCGTATTGGCAGCAGAAGTAATAGCAATCAGTTCGGCGTGAGCAGTTATATCTTGTAGTTTTTCAGTCATGTTATGCGCTCTAGCAATGATTTTTTGGTTATAGACAATGATAGCACCCACAGGAATCTCTCCAGCTTCAAAACTTTTTTGAGCTTCTTTTAGAGCTTCTTTCATAAAAAAATCGTGTGGAAAAGGTGTTAAAAAATTACTCATTTATTGTTTATTTATCCTATGTAATTTATAATATGTTATTTGAATACTTTTAACAAATATAACGCCCTGTAAATCTATATTTATATTAAAATTAATCGTTGATTTTTGTTCATTCGTCGAAAATATTATTTTGTTTGCCGATACAATGCTGTTGTTTATGTAAATTGGCATTGTTAATGATAGGCGTGTTTTTGTATGACGAATAAAAATTTTCTATGTAACTTTCATTTTTAATAAAACGTTGTTATATTTGTATATATCAATCAATTATTACAGACACAGTACACTTCGTACTTCTTTTTAAAGCAATACCCACTACTAAGCCACGTTAAGAAGATGCAAACTAAAAGTAACTTACGCAAAGAAAAAAAGTCTATAAAGTCTAAGACTGAGACTCAAATTAATTTTAATACTACTAAGAGAAACAAGAATTCTCTTTCTTTAGAAGACTTATTGCAAGCTAATGATAGTCAGCTTATTACACTTTACAAATCAGGCGATGATAACGCCTTTGCTGTTCTGTTGAATCGTCATAAAAATAGAATTTTTACTATTCTTATCACAATTGTAAAAGATACTTATATAGCTGAAGATTTGATGCAAGAAGCATTTATAAAGGTAGTAGATACTATTCGTTTGGGCAAATATAATGAGGAAGGAAAATTTTTACCTTGGCTCTCACGTATTGCTCATAACTTGGCAATAGATTACTTTAGAAAGCAAAAACGTTATCCTACCATTACTGTAGAAGACGGTAGTACAGTTTTTAATACAATTGAATTTACTCAAAAATCTTCTGAAGAAGCTCACATTGAGCAAGAGATTTGTGAAAATTTGAAAAGACATGTGCGTCAGTTGCCTGATGCTCAAAGAGAAGTATTGATTATGCGTCAGTATTTTAATATGAGCTTTCAAGAAATTGCAGATGCCACACACGTAAGTATAAATACTGCACTAGGAAGAATGCGTTATGCTCTTATCAATCTTAGAAAACTTATGGAGGCAAGCGAAGGAATTAACAATGATGTCAATAATGATGTCAGAAAATCAGTTAATTAATTTGTTAGATTATAAGTGATTGAAAAGATTGAATACGAGCTTGAATCAGAACAACTCAAAAAAACACAGGTTATTCTATCTATATAAGCGAAAAAGCGTATGAAAAATCCAATCCTATCTAAAATTAACTCATTAATTAATTCTACATCAACAACTGCCTCAAGTGATAAAGAAACTGATTTTCAGTATCTTCAAAATATGGTAGTACGTTATGTGTATCAAGAGACTTCCTCATTAGAAAACTCAAAAGTAGAGTTGTTACTTCAATCTAACGAAAAACTAAATCAGTTTTTCTATGAAATAGTAAGTCTGAAAAAACAAATGGATGATTGCCAAACAAGGCACAAGCCATCAAATCAGACAATAAGTAATATATTGAATTATTCTAAAAAATAGAATTTCATTTTTATATAAAACATAAATAAAATAAAACCTTTGCTTAGTGGGTAGGCAAAGGTTTTTTTATGAAATAGAAACTTTACAAAGTTGCGAACAAAAAAACAGATAATCTTTATTTTAGATTATCTGTTTTTTTAAGTTTGAGTAATTAGAAAGCAAAAATTACTTTTTACCTAAATAATTAGCTACACTTTCTCTAGTTTCGTGCATTGCTTCTTTTCCTTCTTCCCAGTTTGCAGGACAAACCTCACCATGTTTCTCAACATAACGAAGAGCATCTACTAAACGGATATATTCGTCAATGTTACGACCCAAAGGAAAATCATTAATAGAAATATGCTTGATAATTCCTTCTTTATTGATTAAATATGTTCCACGAAGACAAATTGGTGCGCCTTCAAAAACAAGATTGTTTCTATCGTCATATGTGTAGTCTCCACCCAAAACGCCATAATTTGTAGCGATTGTTTTAGCTGTATCAGCTACCATTGGGAAAGTTACACCTTCAATTCCACCTTTATTTTTTGGAGTCATAAGCCAAGCAAGGTGAGTTTCTTCTGTATCAGTAGAACAGCCTACAATAGCTGTATCTTTAGATTCAAAAAGAGCTAATTTTTCTTGAAAAGCTAAAATTTCAGTTGGGCAAACAAATGTAAAATCTTTTGGATAAAAGAAAAGGATTACATTTTTTTTGCCAATATATTGGTCTAATGAAAAGTCGTTAATGATTTCTTCGCCTTCAATTACAGCAGGAGCAGAAAAACGAGGCGCAGGATGATTCACTAAATTCATAGTATAGATTCTGTTTAAAATGGTAAGAAAATTAATATTAATTATTCTTTGTGAAAACTAAGATGCAAAATTAAGCACTTTGAGCTAAGAAAAAAAATCGATTTCTAAAATAACTCACTTACTTAATTTTCTATGAAGTTGTTTAAGAATAGGTTTGTGTATTTGTTGGTGTCGTTACGCTAAAACACCAACAAAAGCTGTGTGTTTTTCCATAAAGCAGGATTTGCAAACCCTACTTTCTTTATTGAAAAATAATTTTTCTATTCATTAAACAACTTCAATATCAAAACCTCCTATATCAAAAATAGTTTTGATTTTTTAGACAAATTAAAATTTACTTGTTTTCAAACTAATCACTATCAAACCAGTTTGATAATCTATTAATTAAATACTTTCATTTACAATTTAAAAAATATACTTATGGGACTAAAAATTGGAGAAAAAGCACCAAATTTCACTTTAGATTCTACTTCAGGTGAACAGTTTACTCTTTATGATTCGGTAGGCAACGAACCTTGTATTATTTATTTTTATCCAAAAGATTTTACGAGTGTTTGTACTGAACAGGCGTGTTCGTTTAGAGATGAGTTTGGGGCATTTAGAGATTTAGGTGTTACAGTTATCGGAATTAGTAAAGATGATATTGAAACACATTTGCGTTTTAAAGAAGAATATAAATTACCTTTCGAACTCTTAGCAGACACAAAAGGAAAAGTTGCAAAACTATATGATTCTTTACTTCCTATTGTTTCGATTCCTAAACGAAATACATTTGTTTTGGCTGGAGATAAAACAATTATGGATATTCAAAGTGACTTAACTTCTGGCAAAAGCAAAATTAGAGAAGTGGTAGAAAATCTGACAAAGAAATTTGAGTAAAAAACACCATTTTTATATAGAAGTTGTTTAAGAATAGGTTTGTGTATTTGTTGGTGTCGCTATGCTAAAACACCTACAAAGGCTGTGTTATTTTTCCTTAGAATTGGGTTTGCACAATTCTAAGGAAAAATTTGCATTCTTAAACAACTTCATAATTAATAGCTGAACTGTGTCCTCTAGTTCAAATTATTCTACAGTTTTTTTTCTATATATCTCAACGAGATTGATTATAAAAATACAAAAAATTACCCAAATTAATCCAGCAATAAAACCTCCAGCTATATCTGTGGGAAAATGAACCCCTAAATAAATACGGCTAATTCCGATACTCAAAATGAGTAGCACAAAGAGTGTAATGATACCAATTTTTAAAAATTTATTCATTTTGAATCTGTAACACAAATAGACTAAAAAGCCATAGAAAGCCATTGCACTCATTGCATGTCCACTTGGATAACTCAGAGTAGTTACCGTAACTAGATGTTCTGCACTAGGTCTTGCTCTATCTATAAATCTTTTAAGCATTATATTCGAAATTGATGCAATCAATAAAACACCTGTTGTTTGAAGAACATATCGCCATTTTTTGAAAGCTAAATAACTAACTATGGCAAATACAGCAAGGGCAATTAAATAACCATTACGGTCGCCTACATGAGTTACAAAGGTAAAATAACGGGTCAGAAAAGGAGTACGAAAAGATATAATGTAATCAGCAATTTGTCTGTCATAACTAGCTAATACATCTTCCTTTATGTGTTCTGTAAGCTCAATAAAGACATTCATTCCACCTACAACTACAATAAAAGCTATTATAGCAGTAATAATATAAGATAAGTTGGGATTATCCTTATTGAAAATGCCTAATAAAATGCTTCTTATTTTTCGTATAAATTCCTTTAGTATTTGTTTCATTTTTACGTATTGTTTTTATTGGATATAAAGTTTAAAAAATTTGTCCTATTCCAAAATAAAGTAAAGCATCCTCTTTTGAACGTCCATAATCAAGTGATAGAATGGTAGATTGATTCCAAGCAATTCTCAATCCTGTACCATACGAAGTTTTTATATTTTCAAAATTCAAATCTTGCCATTTATCCCTTACTGTTCCTGCATCTACAAAAGGAGCTAAAGAAAATCCAAAAAGCTGTTTAGCTATTTTTGTTTCAAGCAAACGAATTCTTAATTCTATATTTGTAAACCACATTGCTCTAGCTAAAAACCGATTTTGTCTGTAGCCTCGTAAAGAACTTCCACCACCTAAAGCATTTATACTTCCATCTGGACTCCATTGGTCTTGATATTCAAAGAAAGGAGCATTATTTCCAAAAATATTTCCTATTCCTATTCGTCCTGCTAAAACAGTTCTTTTTCCGACAGGTAATTTTTGAAATGCCCGTCCTTGAATGAAAAATTTATCAAAATCAAACTGTGAGCCGATTAATTTACTTGAATATTCATTAGCTACTTCAAAATAAACTCCTTTTGTGGGATCTGGTTCAAAATCTCTTGTATCATAAATAAGAGCTGACTGAATAATTGAAACCCAACCACCTTTTATTCCAGAAATTGTACCTTCTTGAAAATCTCTTCTTAGAAGCGAAGAACCATTTGGTACAACTAAGGTTTCTCTTGATATTGGTACTCTTCCATCTGTTTCTAGTCCTTCAAAAGTTGCATAACTAAGATGCTGAATTTCATAACCTCCCATTGCTCTCCATTTACCGTTTCCAATAGCATAATCTGCTTTTAAATTGAGCATGTATTCAGTTTCTTTGAATCGATTTGAAAGTGCATCAGTTACAAAAATTATTTCGTTGTTATTCATTTCCGTTTCATCAGATAAACGAATTATTTGTCTTGCTTCATCAAATGCTTTATAGGTATCAAAAGTTGCAGTTGAATTGGATGGAAGACTTAACTTTCCCAATGTTTTTTCTGTCAAACCAAAATATAAATTGGTTGGGTTTTGTTGTGCTTTTACATCAATTTTGAATCTCCAACGTGTGCCTTTATAATAAGGAACATCTAATGACAAAGAGATTTCTCTAGCATTAGAAGTATAATAAGCTGCATTTGCTTTTAATTTGGCTAGATAAGGTGTATAGGCAAAAAGAGGATTTTCTCGCTTTCCATTCCAATATATATTGCTATTTATACCAAAACCAAAACCTGTAACAGGGTCGGAAGAGAAATCAGGCAAACCTGTAACAAAAGTTGCTTCTCTCTTTTTTTCTAAATCTTCATCAGACATTTTTCTTGATTTGATAAATGAAAGACTATCTATTTCTGAGTTAGTGTTCTGAACTTGGTCTTGTGCTTGTAATTGATTTTGAAAAAATAAAGTAGAAAATAAAAGAGTTAAAAATAAGATTATTTGCTTCATGGTTAATTCTTTGTTTTGTAGGTTTTTAAAATGATATGCTACAAAACTCGTAAGCAACTTTGAAGAAATTTTGAATTTTTACCTTCTTATGAGAATTCTACTACAAAAACATGAAAATTATTTTCAAACTGATACAAAACTTTCCATTTATGCGAATTACAAATCTGCTTTATAATATTTAACCCCAAACCACTTCCCAAAGAACTATTCGAAACCTTTACAAAACGATTAAATAAATCTTTTTCCTCTAAAGTAGCATTGCCCGAATTACAAATTTTTAATTTCTCTTTGGTAAGAATAACACTTACTTTTTCATGTTGATTGCTATGCCGAATGGCATTTAAGAGTAGATTGTTGATGAGAATTTCTACTAAAGTCGGATTCCCATCTTTACTCAAATTTGGTTCTATATGTGTTTGAATAGTTAAGTTTTTATGTTCAAAATGCTCCTCCAAAATTTCTAAAGAATAGCTCATTAATTTACTAATTTCAATAGTTGTAGTTTCTTGAAATTGATTGTTTTCAATTTTGGCAAGCAGAAGTAAATTTTTATTGATTCTTGAAATACGTGTAAGTGTGGTATTCATTTCTTCAATAATTTGATACTGATTTGTAGTGAGTTCTTTTTCTTGTAAAAGTAAACTTAGCTTTCCTTTCAAAATAGCTAAAGGTGTTTGAAGCTCGTGAGAAGCATTTTCAGTAAATTCTTTTTGTGTTTGATAGACTTGAATATTCTGTTTAATGAGCCTACTCAAAGCTATATTCAATTCTTCAAATTCGAATGTAGTCGTTTTTTTAAATTCAATTTCAGAATTATTAGTTAAGTTGAAATTCTTTAGTTTGGACAAAGTAGAACGAAAAGGTTTCCATAATCGAACTGACAAAACTCTATTTAAAACCAAAAAGCCAACTAATAAAACGATAAGAAATACAAAAGTAATTTGAGCAATAGCCACCACTGTTTCCGAACTTTCTTCTAAATTAGACTCTACTGTTAGAATATAATTTTTTTCATTGAGTTTAATTGTCTTTGATAAACCTCTAAAACGATTTATATCTTCATAGTTTAGATAAGGATTTTTTCTGAAAATAGTGTAGGTGCTGTCAATAATTATGTTTTCAGAATTCGTTTTTTCTAAGTTGGTATTGGGCTGAATTTTATTTAAAAGAATAATGCTTTGATTTAATTCAGTTTGATTAAACTCTAATTTTTGAAGTTCATGTTCTATTTTTTCTGCTATCAATTCATTGTTTTCATCTAATTCACTAATCCAAATGGCATCAATAAAATAAAAATAAGTAGGTACACTTGCCAAAAGTACAACAAGCGAATAAATGGTAAATGAAAGTAGTGTTTTGTTTAAGAGTTTTTTCATATTTCCCATTTATAACCTGTGCCATAAACTGTTTTTAGATACAATTCACAACCTGCATCAGTTAATTTCTTTTTCAGATTTTTGATATGTGCATAGACAAAATCATGATTATCAAGCATATCGGCAAAATCGCCAGACAAGTGTTCGGCTAAAGTGCTTTTTGAGATAACTCTGTTTTTATTTCCTATAAAATAAAGAAGTAAGTCAAATTCTTTTTTTGTAAGAATGACGGTTTTGTCTTTTACTAAAACTGTTTTTGAAAGTAAATCAATTTCTAATTCGTTTTGCTGTATGGTATTCGAATTGGTAAATTGTTTTCTGCGAATAATCGAATAAATACGAGCTGCTAGTTCTGAAAGATGAAAGGGTTTTGTTAAATAATCATCTGCACCAAGTTTTAAGCCTTCTATTTTATCATCTAAAGCATTTTTGGCAGAAATAATAATTACTCCTTCTTGTTTGTTTTGGCTTTTGAGTTCTTCCAATATTTTCATTCCATTGCCATCAGGCAACATAATATCTAACAAAATACAATCATATTGATAGGATTCTATTTTGGTAATGGCTTGCCCAAAAGTAGTCGCAAACTCACACAAATAACTCTCTTCAGAAAGATAATTAGCAATGTCTTTGGCAAGCTGAGTTTCATCTTCTATAATAAGGATTTTCATAGCCACAAAGAAACAAAGCAATTTTGAATTTATTTTGAATTAAATCAGCTTATACATTTTCTACAAAAAATGAGTAGCTTTTTTGTCTTCCACTAAGGCTAGTATTTTCCAAAAGCAATTACATTATAGTTATGGAAGATACTCCTAAATTTTTAGCTTTTTCAATAAAAGATAATGTTTCCTCTAAATCAGAAAATTCTAAATAAACCTCTTCGTCGTTTAATAATTTATCAACATTGCGTTTAGCAATTCCTAAAGGAATATTGAATTCATATCTTTGCAAAAGTGTTAGGTTTACCTTTTGCATACCTTCTTCCCATCCAAAAAGTTTTATCCTACTATTTTCACTCATAATCTTACAATCTACTTCCCAACTCCATAACTTTTCTAGCAATATCCTTTGCAGCATCAGGACGAGCAAAACTCCTAATATTATTCTTTAGTTTTTCTTGTTGGTTTTCATCATTCAAAACATAAATAAGCGTCGGAATAAGTCTTTCGTTGGCTTCATTATCTTTTATAAGCATGGCTGCATCCTCTTTAGCTAATGCCATTGCATTTTTGGTTTGGTGGTCTTCAGCTACATTTGGCGAAGGAATTAAGATAGCAGGTTTTTCTACCAAAGTAAGTTCAGAAATTGTCAAAGCACCAGCACGACCAATGACAATATCAGCACATTGATAGGCTTTTTTCATATCGTAAATAAAGTCATTTACAAAAAGAAGAGGATGATGGAGAAGATTCTTTGCAGCTAGTTGTTTTTTTATAGAATCAATATAAAACTTTCCTGTTTGCCAAATAAGCTGAAAATCATGTTCTAAAATCGTTTCTAGACCATTCAAAATTGCTTCATTGATGACCTTTGCGCCACCACTTCCACCCATTACCAAAATGGTTTTTTTGCCTTTCATAAGATTAAAATAATCAAAATCGGATTGAGTTGAATTAGGCAAGTTTTTTAAATCTGAACGAACAGGGTTTCCAGTAAACTGTATTTTTTGTTTTGGAAAATAACTATCCATATTCGGATAAGCCACACAAATTGCTTTTACTTGGCGTGAAAGAAGTTTGTTGGTAAGTCCTGCGTGTCCGTTTTGCTCTTGTATAAGTGTAGGAATCCCCATTGTTGTAGCTACTTGCAAAACTGCGCCACTTGCATACCCACCCGTTCCGACGACTACATCAGGTTTAAATTCTTTTATTACGTTGCGTGCTTGATTTAAACTTCCAAAAAGGCGAACTGGAAATTTTAAGTTTTCCAAGATATTTTTGGGTGAAAAACTGCGCTGTAACCCCCGAATAGGAAGACCAATGACACGATAACCTGCCTTTGGTACTTTTTCCATTTCCATTTTTCCCTCTGCACCCACAAACAAAATTTCTGTATTTGGATTTATAGCTTTTAGGGCATCAGCAATAGCAATTCCTGGGTAAATATGTCCACCTGTTCCACCTCCACTTATGATTACTCGCACGATAATTTGATTTTTGTGATTTAATATTTTGTAGGTCTGTAGTTTGCTCCTCAGCGTGAGAAACTACATTCTGTAACTCATTCTTTAGAATGGGAAAGTAATTTTAGTTATAGTCTGTAAAAGTACAAACTCTAATTGAATCTAGCTAGTTTTTAAAATTGATTATTATTTTGCTACAATAATTTTGGACTTTGACAGTTTTGAGAACAAACAAAAAACGTTTTTCTTTGATTATCTTTGTATCAATTAAAAAAAAAGTAACTCTATTTAATAAAAAATAGTTACTGTTGTTAGTGATTAACCAACAACAAAACTAAAAACTTAATTTCTATGAAAAAACTAAATCATTTTTCGTTTGTCGTCTTAACTGCTTTACTTTTAAGTAATGTGTTTTTTTTATCCTCTTGTAAAGATAAAAAAACACAAGAAGAAAATATAGAAACCACCTCACAAGAAAATCAGGAGATGGCAGAACAGGAAGCTCTTTGGGAAAAAGCTACTTCAAATATGCCTGATGCTGATACGCTTGCTTTACCTGATAAACTCACTATGCTTAATGATAGTGTTGTTGTAACTTGGAATCGTCTTTTGTCTGCTGAGCGTGAAAAGGATGACATGTTACAAAAATTTGTTCGTGAAGCTCGTTATGTAGAGGGTTTTAATGGAAAAGAGTTGATAGATAAATTGGAAACAGAAAGAAAAGCTCTTCTCAAACTACGTTATGATGATAAGACCATGCAAAGTGCAAAAACAATGGATGCTTATGACAAAAAACTAGTAGAAATTCAGACTCTTATCAAACAAATCAAGGAAAATAATCCAGAACTTGAGCGTTATCCGATTCCTTATTCTGTCATTACTTATTTTTCAGAATTAGACAATACAGATTTTTTATTGCGTAAAAATTATACAGATTATGCAAGCCAACTCAATGAACTCTTGATGGTTAAAAAAGATGAAATTCCTACTTTGGGAGAACAATTTGTAAAGATAAAACCAGCTCCTAAGTTTGAATACGGTGATTTAAACTAAATCGATGTGTAACTGTTTATCTATTATATCGAAATTAAATTTAGGAATAGTTATTGCAAAATTACCATCAGTAAGCATTTTAGTTGCTAAATTTTTATAGATGTAGATGAGGGATTTTTTACCTCAAAACGTCTTTAAAATAAGCCTAAAATCTATTCCTAAATTCCTTATTATACCTATTATGAAAAAATTACATACTTATACAATTTCTAGTTCTTCATTTTTGAGTAAATTGAAAAATTCTCCTTTACGAATATTTGTCATTTTGGCAGTTGCTGTTAGTTTTCTGCTTTTTTCTACATCTGCATTTATGACTTATCAAAATGGAAACCGAGTGGCTATGCTCTCTGATGTTAATTTTACTAAGGGAGAAAAAATTTCTTATTTAGTGCATTATGGTTTTATCAATGCTGGTGAAGCTGTAGTTAAAGTAGATAATAACTTTCACACTATAAATGGAAATAGTTGTTATAAAGTAGATGTAGAAGGCAAAACAGTTGGTGTTTTTGGTTGGACAACTAATGTAGATGATAAATGGAGTTCTTATATTGACAGACAAAAACACATTCCACGCAAATTTTATAGAAAAATAAAAGAAAACAAATATAGAAAAGAAGAGACAGTAGAGTTTGACCACTCAGGAAAACAAGCTAATGTAAAGTACAAAAAAAGAGATGATAAAAGTTGGACAAAAAAAGAATATCCAATTCCTACAAACGTACAAGACATGATTAGTGGATATTATTTTCTGCGTAGAGTGGATTATGAAAAACTGACTAAAAATGAAATTATCAGAATGGATGCTTTCTTTGAAGATTCAGTGTATGATTTTAAGGTGCGTTATATTGGAAAAGAAACTATCAAAACAAAAATAGGTAAAAAAGAGACCTTTGTAATGACTCCAATTATGCCAGAAAATGGTCTTTTTAGTGGAAAAGAATCTATCAAAATTTGGATGTCAGCCGACGAAGATCGAATTCCACTCAAAATTAGAGCTGATATGTTTATTGGTGGTATTGAAGTGGATGTAACTGAATATGAAAAATAAGAAATAGAATTATAAATGTGATAATTTGTAAGGAAAAGGCTTGCCTTTTCCTTTTTTTATGTCCTAATTTTATAATCTGAATTCTCTAAGTAAATGAGCGTGAGGCGATTTTGAAAGAATCCATTTTATAGATTTTCCTTTATCAGTGCTATTTTTTCTAACAAATTTTCGAATGATGTTCAAGTTTACGAAGGCATCTTTTTCACTTGCCACAATCGTAATTTTGCCTTCATAATTTTCATAAATTTCTTTCCACTGCTTTTCATAAATTTCAAAAGAACGGTAAGCCAGCCAAGCAGAAGTAAGCGAATTTATGCCATGATATACTTGATAGCGAATAAGTTTTTGGGCGTTTTTTGGAAAAATAAATGACGAAGTAGAAATAATTATTTCTTTAAATACCTTAGAAGAAACAACTTTTTTGAGCAAAGCATTTCCAAAAAGAGTTTGTGTTCCAAATCTGTACCAGTTACTGATTGCTAAAGTTTCGGGAGCGATTAAGATAATTTGATGTATAGAAACAGACTTTGAAAAATTAGAAACAAACTGTAGTGCAGGACGCACTCCCAAAGAAAACCCAATGATAGTAATAGAGTAATCAAGATTTATTTTTTCTTCTTCCAAAAATTGCTGCATCAAAACAAGCCAGTTTTTTAATGTAGTTTTTCTCTCATTATCTGATAACTTTTCTAAATTAGTTTGATTCTTTTCATGATAAAACAATCCAAAGCTATAAATTTTTAAATTATTTTGAATTGCAAAGTTTTTAAATGCTTCTGTATTTTGTCCGATTCCATGAAAGGCAAACCAAATTTGAGGTTTTGTTTTATTTTCTCTATTCTCATTTTGGCTTTCAAAAATTTCATATTCTAGTCTGTAATCTGTATTCATCACAATGGATTTTGAAAGAAAGTTTGTTTAATTAATCATCTACAACAAATCTTTTATAGTTATCAATTTTCACAATGTTTTTTGTCCGTTAAACTCCTCAGAGTTGAACGAAACGCTTCCTCAGAAACGTGATAGAAAGCAAATGAATCACGCTTCTGAGGAAGCGAAATATTCAGTTCTGAGGAACTAAATGCACAGTAAAATATAAATAAACTTTTGAAACACTGTATTAATCATCTACAACAAATCTTTCATAGTTATCAAGTTTCACAATTAAAGTAAAAAGTAATTTTAAATTTTGGTTTCTAAAGGTTAAAATAGTATTTTGAATTAAAAAATCTGACTTAATTTAACACACAAACTTACTTTATACTTTTTTATGAGAAAAAATATACTTTTATCATCTAAGAAAAAAATACTTTATTGTTTTTCTAAATTCTTTTTTTATATTCTGTTTTTTAGTTGTCTTACTTTATTTATTTTTTCCTTAAGTTCTTGTAAATACTCCCAAAACTCTCAAAGAGATAAATATAATGGGTTTAGTTTTAAAAGACCTAATAAACGTGCTTTGATTTTGAAATTTAATCTAGTTAATAATCTAATTATTATTCCTATTAAGATAAATGATTCAGATACACTTCATTTTATTTTAGATAGTGGAGTTCAA
The DNA here is from genome assembly GCF_037126295.1 of Bernardetia sp. Wsw4-3y2. NCBI lineage: Bacteria > Pseudomonadati > Bacteroidota > Cytophagia > Cytophagales > Bernardetiaceae > Bernardetia > Bernardetia sp. Wsw4-3y2. The sequence goes on from NZ_CP147017.1 coordinate 4,140,324, forward strand.
AATATGCTCATAACTGAACTGGGGGTAGGTGATAAATTACAAGTAGATTATATAAAAGAAATAGAACTCTCTGGTTTAGGTGCAGGTAAAAAATTAATTGCTTACGCTTCTCCCAATAATAATTTTAATATCTCTGGAATTATAGGACATCATCAAGATTTACTAATTTTGAAAGAAGATATTTTTCATTTGTCTTCTCGCTTCGGAATGCGTATTCACGGAATTATGGGGTATGGTATTTTTGCAGATTTTGTAGTGAAGGTAAACTATGAAAGCAAAACGATTGTTTTTTATAATAAAAAAAAATATCAATATAAGCCACATAAAAAAGATATTGTTATTCCTATCGAAATCATTAATCTAAAGCCTTACATTTGGGCTAAAATACAGCAAAATCCAGTTATTTTGAATGATAATGATTCTATACAAAATGACACAACAGCAATTCCTACAAAGTTGTTGATCGATACAGGAGGAGGACATGCGATTTGGTTAGATATTTCTTCTGATGAAAGGCTACAAATTCCACAAAAAAATAAAGAAGCATATCTTGGAAAAGGGATGCGAGGCGATATTACAGGCTATTTGGGGCGTTCTTCAAAACTTATCTTGAATGATATTGAATTAAAAAATGTCACAACTGCTTTTCCAGATTCTACTTCTATTGCAACTGTAAAAGGGCAAGGAGAGCGAAATGGTAGTTTGGGTGCAGAGATTTTAAGACGTTTTCACGTTATTTTTGATTATTCAAAAAACAGAATGATTTTGAGACCTAATCGAAATTTTAAAGCAGAATTTAACTATAATATGGCTGGAATAGAATTATCTAATCCAGTTCCTGAAACAGCTATTTACTTGATTTCAAATATAGAAAAAGATTCGCCTGTTGCTCAACTTGATGTAAAATTAGATGATCAAATAGTAGCTATAAATGGAATAAACATAAATAAGTTTACTATTCATGAAATCTATGAACTTTTCCGAAGTAAAGAAGGACGTAAAATTGAACTACGTTTGAGAAGAGCAGGGGATGCCTTAAATGAATGGACTGTCAAATTTAGATTAGAAAACCCTATTTAAAGAACAAAAAAATATTTACCTTTGTAGTTATACAAAATCACAATCAGATTTTTTAAGATAAAAATTACCTATTCAATACGTTTTTTATGGATTACGGCTCTTTAATCAAAGACCTTTTAATTATTACACTGCCAGCAGGCGCAGTTTTATACGGCATGTTTTTAGTTGTTAAATCGTTTATAGGACGAGAGATGAATCAATCTTTACTTCAGCTCAAATCTAAAAATAGTGAAATTGCACTTCCTATTCGCTTACAGGCGTACGAAAGAATGGCTATTTTTTTAGAGCGAAATTCTGTCAATAATCTTATTCCTCGTCTTACAGAAGGAGGACAGTCCGCTGTAGAACTACATCAAGTTTTATTATTTACCATCCGTGAAGAGTTTAACCATAATGTAGCACAACAAATTTATATTAGCCAACCAGCTTGGGAATACATAAAAAGTGCTGTCGAAGAGTTTATTTCAGTTATTAATCAAGCCTACCGAGAGCTTCCTGAAGGTGCAACAGGTTTTGACCTCTCAAGACGTATCTTTGAACTACAAGGAGAAAAAGAAATATCTCAAAATGAAGCCTCTCTACAATTTATGAAAGAAGAAATTCAGCAGTATTTTTAGAAAATATATTTCTTTGTGAAGAAATAATTATAATTTTTGATAATGACACTTTCTTATTTTGAGAGAGTGTCATTTTTTTAGACACTATTTATTCACATTTACGCCTTTTTTTTCTAAAACCTTTATCACAACTTCACTTTTTTATAAAGTGGAGTTGATTTGTTTTCGATACTTTGCACATAGATAAATCGTATAACCAAACAAAAGATTTATTCTATTTAATCAAAAAAATACTATGAAACGCAAAGTAGAAGTAGTCATTATTTCAGATGTACATTTGGGAACGTATGGCTCAAAAGCTCTTCCTCTTTTAGATTATCTGAATAGCATAGAACCCAAAATAGTTGTATTGAATGGTGATATTATAGATGGATGGCAGTTTAGCAGGAAATACTTTCCTACTTCGCATGTAGAAGTGGTCAAAAAAATTTTGGATTGGATAAGTAAAGGTACTCAGCTTTATTATATCACTGGAAATCATGACGAAATGATGAGAAAGTTTGTTGGTTTTGGAGTTTCGAATGCCAAAATTGTCAATAAAGTAGTTTTACAATTAGATGGAAAACAAGCATGGGTTTTTCACGGAGATGTATTTGATGTTACGATGCGTCATTCCAAATGGATTGCCAAAATGGGTGCAGATGGATATGGCTTTCTGATTCTGCTCAATAAAGCAGTTAATTCTGTTCTTAAAAAAGTAGGAAAAGGAAAAATTTCACTTTCTAAGCAAATTAAAAATAGCGTAAAATCGGCTGTTAAATCTAAAAATAATTTTGAAACTACGGCTGCTGAAATTGCTATTCAAAATGGATATGATTATGTGATTTGTGGACACATTCATCAGCCCATAATAAAAGACATAGAAATAGAAAATGAAAAAGTATGTTATCTAAATTCGGGCGACTGGGTAGAAAATATGACAGCCTTAGAATACAATGATAAAAAATGGACACTTTATGTGCATAAAATAGATGAAAATCTAACAGAAGCAGATTTGAAAATCGTTTCAGAAAATCCATTGACAAACGAGTATTTATTTGAACAGCTTTTGAAGGAATTTGAATAAAAGAGTAACAAAACTCTAAGTGGTCTCTGAAGATATTTAGAGTTTAAATCAAAATTTATGAAAAATAATCACTCAAAACCTCGCTTACTTTACGCACTTCAAGCCACAGGAAATGGTCATATTAGCCGTGCTTGCGAACTAATTCCAATTTTTAAGAAATATGCTGATGTAGATGTTTTGATTAGTGGAACTTCTGCAGAACTCAAATTACCTTTCGATGTAGATTATAATTTTAAAGGTCTTAGTTTTACTTTTGGGAAAAACGGAGGGATAGATTTTATAGATACTTTCAAAAAAGTAAAGTTTAAACCTTTCATACAAGCAATTATGTCACTTCCCATCGAAAAATATGATATTATACTTTCTGATTTTGAACCTGTTTCGGCTTGGGCGTGCAAACTCAAAGGAAAAAAATGTATAGGAATTAGCAACCAAGAAGCTATAAAATTACCCAATATTCCCAAACCAAAACATAGTGATAAAGTAGGCGATTTTATAATCAAAAATTATGCTCCCACTTCAGAAGGTTATGGTTTTCATTTTTTGCCTTTGGCTGATACTGTCTTTCCTCCTTTGGTGCGTTCCGAAATTCGTAATGCAGTTGCAGAAACGAAAGAACATTATACGATTTATCTTCCTGCTTACGACCAAAAACAGCTTTTGAAGTTTTGTAAACACTTTTTTTATATCGATTGGGAAATTTTTTCTAAACACACAGATACAGAATATAGAGATGAAAATGCTCATATTCGTCCAGTTAATAAGGAAAAATTTACAGAAAGTTTGAGAACCTGTAAAGGCTTTGTTTGTGGAGCAGGTTTTGAAGCACCAGCAGAAGCTCTTTTTTTAGGTAAAAAATTATTGATTATTCCAATGAAAAATCAATACGAACAACATTATAATGCAGCAGGTTTGGAAGCTCTCGGAGCAACTATTTTGAAGAATATAAAATCAAAAAAATATGATAAAGTAGAAAAATGGCTCAAAAAAGAAAATCCAAAACCAATTAAATTTGAATATTCGGCTCACCGTCTTGTTCAAACAATTATTCAAAACTACTATGCTACTCAACAAACATCTTCTTTAAAGTTAGAACCTCTGTTTTTACCTAGTTTTGAGCTGTCTTAGTTATAGATTATGTTTACAAATAAGTGTTATACTTAAATATATTTTTATAGTGAATTAATGGCATCTTCTTATATAACACTTCCCATAAAAGCAATTCAGTTTCATCCAGAAGCTGCTCTAACAGAATACGGTTTGCAAATGTTAGAAAATTGGCTTTCTCTAACCAAAACCAAAAAAATAATCAAAGAAAAAGTGAGTCTAAAATGAAATATTTAATTGATAAAGTAAATCAAAAAGAAGCCAAACGAATTTCTAAAATTTATGGAACACAGATTTTACTGATTATACAGATTATTTTAATAAAATAGAGCATTTTAAAACGTAATTGTCTTTTGTATTATCCTGCGTTTCATCATAAAAATTACTCGCTAATTAGTTCCAAAAAAATAGTAAAGTACACTACTGATAATTGCCAGTAAGTAATTGTTCATAAAACCCACCAATTCCTAATTCTCTATCTACTAAATGAATTTCTAGGATAAAGTTTCTAGTATTTCCATCTTTGTCTTTGCTTAACATAGAAGAATGATTTTCTGGATGGATATAAAGTGTTTTGTCTTCTTGCTCTAGTTTTTCGTGTGGAAACTGTCCGACAATATGCCCTGCGATTTCTCCTCCAAACTCCCAACCGTTTTGATTGGCTAAATCTGTTGCTTTTTGATAAAGCTCTGCACCTGTTACTTGAATTTCGTTTTCTATTTTATCTAAATACCAATTTCTGCATTCATTCCAAATACTTTCTACATCATTTTTGAGTTTGAGTTTCTGTGGGTTATTTCCAATAACATAGGTTCTTCCTAAATCGGCTTCCCACTCTTGAAAAATAGGACCTAAATCTAAAAATAAAATATCATCTTCTTGTAATCTCAACAATGGTGGATTTTCATAGTAAGGTAATAGCGTATTTATTCCTGCTCTTACAATACGTGTGTGCCAATGGCGAGTAGTTCCAAACATTTCATTTGCCAATTCATAAATTTCTTGACTGAGCTGCTCTTCTGATTTTCCTGTTTGTATGAGATTTCGTTTTTCTATTTCAGAAAATAACTGAATTGCTTTTTTTTCAGCTTCAATTAACGATTCTAATGGTGTTTTAGATAAATTTTGAGTATTTAAAGACATAAAATGAATGATTTATTTGAAACAAAAATGAATTTTCTTATTTATTAATGCTAAAAATACGCTAATTGAGCGAAAAATAGAACCTTTTAGTATAAAAACTATATTTTTTTAGGGAATAGGCACGAATTTTTACTATACTAAACATACAATGCATTCCTATTTCCTTGAAAGAGCTTTAAAGTTTATCCTCAATCCATTGTTTATTGGTTATGAAAGTTCTATTTTTATGGAATTCTTTGTGTTTTTTAAGAAAAAATACGCATATTGCATAGTCATTTGCCTAACTCAAGTAAAGCTAGAACAAAACATAAAATAATACTTCTACTCATTTTTAGTTAATCAGTTTTGCATTGTAGAATAATCCGTCCAAAAATTGCTATTATATTGCCTTTTTGAATAATGAATATATATATAAAACTTGTACTACTTTGTCTATTTATGGTTGCTTTTACAGGAGGAACAGTTTTCTTCTTTGTAGATTATGAATCACGACAGACATTAGAAAGGCAAATTACAGCACGTATCGAAAAACAATCCTCTTTTGCTATCAGTAATATTGATCGTTTTATCTATGAGCGTGTTACAGATATTCAACAACTTTCTCAAGACCCAATTCTTTCTGATGAGTCTATTAGTCAAGCAGAACTAACTGATCGTATTAAAGAACTACAACTTAAAAATGGAATGTATAAAAGCATTTCCTTTTTTGACCCTACTCGTCTTCGTTTAGCTGATTCTCGTAACCTAAATGTTGGAAAAACTCACGACCTTACTACCTACTGGGAAAAAATAGATCAAGGACAACAAGAGGTTACTATGGATATCTCCCCATCTGTTTCACTACAAATTCCTGTAATGCACTTTGCAGCTGTTGTGAGAAGTGATATCGGAACTCGTGTAGGTACAGTGGTTACTCGTGCAGACTTATCTTGGATCAATAGTATTTTTGAAGAATCTATGGCTACAGATTCCCTTATGAGAAATGCAGATATTAACTTACTAGATAAAGAAGGTACAATTTTATACTCTAATACTAATCCTGATGGAGTTTTGAAGGAAAAGTATCATGATATGAAACAACTTACTTATTTTGCTGAGAATGATAAAGTAAAATATCATCTTTTTGGAGATAAAATCTATTTCTATACATTAGAAACTGGTTATTTAAGTTACGCAGGAAATAACTGGATTCTTTTAATCGCTTTACCTGAAGATGTAGTTTATGAGCCAATTTATGATTTGCGTACACAAATTGCAGTTACTTTAGCCCTTGTTATTTTGGTTGCTTCGTTAATAGCTTTTGTAGTAGCTCGTCTGTTTGCTAAACCTATTCTAAGCCTAACAGCATCAGCAAAAGAAATGGGAGAAGGAAACTTAGAAGCTGTTCCAAATATCAAAACACGAGATGAAATAGGAAAACTAGCACAAAGTTTTGGACAAATGGCAAATAAACTCAAAGCCAAAATGAGAGAGCAAGATGAGCTTAACATCGAACTTGCTGCCATTAATGAGCGCATAGAATCAAAATATATACAGATTAATGAACAAAAAGTAGAAATTGAACTTTCAAAAGACCAAATTGAGATGCAAAATAGTGCCCTTGGAGAGGCTTTCAAAGAAATTGAGAAACAAAATAAATCTATTACCTCAAGTATCCATTATGCCGAACGCATTCAACGTTCGACACTTCCAGAACACAATATTTTTAATAAATACTTTCCTCATTCTTTTGTTCTTTACAAACCTCGTGATATAGTTTCAGGCGATTTTTATTGGTTTGATGAAGTTACCAAAGATGGAAAAAACTATTTGGTATTTGCTGTTGGAGATTGTACAGGACACGGAGTTCCAGGTGGATTTATGTCTATGCTCGGAAATAATTTACTCACAACTGTAGTAACTATTGGAGGTCAAATAGAACCTGCTATAGTTTTGGAAGAGGTAGATTATGATATTAGAAAGGTACTTCACCAAGATGAGCATTCTGAAAATAGTCAAGATGGAATGGAAATCGCCTTTTGTACAGTTGATTTAGATACTCTCAAAATGAAATATTCAGGAGCACATCGTTCTTTGTATTTTGTTAGAAATGGTGAATTTACAGAAATAAAAGCTGATAGAGCTTCTTTGGGTGGTGTAAGTAAAATTCGTAAGAGAAAACTACAAAACTTAGAGCTTACTACTCACGAAATTCAGCTTCAAAAAGATGATGTTTTTTATCTCTTCTCTGATGGATACAAAGACCAATTTGGAGGAGAGCTAGGGCGTGTTTTTTCAAGTAAACGTTTTAAGAAATTACTTTATGAAATTCATCAAAAACCAATGCAACGCCAAATGGAGATTTTAGATGAAGAAGTAATGGCTTGGAGTAAAATTTCTGACCAAAAACAAACTGATGATATTATTGTACTGGGTGTAAAAGTTTCAGATTTTGTCTAAGTAATAGATAAAGAATAGAGTATTGATTTTCACGTTTTTTATTTTTAGTCAAAAAACTATGCATCAGCCAATTTTTTGCTATTAGTTTAATAGTTCTATACTGATAGTTTGTCGACAATAAAGTCTGTTACATCTTTAATAGAAAGAATATTTCACACCTTTTTAAATAAATTTGCTATTTGGCAAGACAGTTGTATTATAGCTAATAACTTTGAAAATTTAATTAAGCAAAACTCATAAAATTCTATTAAGCAATTAATAAATAAGTTGAAAGAAAAGCTAGAAACAAACTAAAAAAGAAACAGTTATTTTTATATTTTTCAAGTAGTTTCTCAATTAAGGCAGAAAGTTGGTAATGTATTTGTATATTAGCTATATATCTCTTTAAATAATCTAAGAATTTATTAAAATATATCAAAATATATTATTCAATACTCTAAATTAGTTTAGCTTTTTTTAAAACAAAACAAGTTAATTCCAAAATAATCTTTATTCTAAACTTTAAAACTGTATAGCCATTATGACAAAAGTATATGCTGGTATTGTAGGCGTTATTTTCTTGATGTTCAGCACTGCTGCAACAATGAATATGAGCCCAAAAGATGATTTTATTAAATCAATCATCGAATCTATTCCAAATCCATTAGAACTTACCACTCTTATTAAAGAAACAGGTACAGAATATGTGAAAGGTGAGCTTGCAAACTCTTCTTCTGCTAGTAAATACACAGACAGTTATGAGCGTGCGCTCAACTTAGGTGTTTATGGAACAGACTTAGGTTTCGCAAGTATTTATAACAAAAATCAAGATGTATTAGATTATCTTTCTGCTATCAAAGAACTTGCAAATGGTCTTAATATCGGACAATTCTTTGACGCTGAAACATTGAAAGAACTTACTTCTAATAGCGATAATTTAGAAGAACTTATTCGTAGCTCAACTCGCAACTTGCAAGATATCAATGAGCAACTTCAAACTGAAAAACGTGAGCATTTGAGCGTTTTGTTTGTAACAGGTGGTTGGATAGAATCTACTCACTTACTTGCTGATATGCACAAAAAGACCAAGAATGCTAAATTGAAAGAGCGTTTAGCAGAACAAAAATTAGTTCTTGATCGTCTTATGATGGCTTTAGATGCACACAAAACACAGCCTAAATTCAATACACTTATTGCACAACTTAAAGAAGTACAAAAAGTATATCGTAATGTAACAGAGGAAACTACTACAGGTGAAACTAAAACAGTAATTACCGAAAATGGTCCTGAAGTAGTAAATACTGGAGGAACAACTTTTACAATGAGCGACAAACATGCTGCTGAACTTGGCGCATTATTGAATGGAATCCGTGGTGGATTTATCAAGTAATCTTCAAATCTGATATTTCGGTATTTTTTATAAGATAAAATACAAAATCCTATTAAATTAATTTTTAATAGGATTTTTTTTGTAAAATTTTGTCTAAACTATTTTAAAGACAAGTAGTTCTTAGAGTTTTAAAGCAAAGACTTACATACCATTTAAAAAAATACAGTTTGGTGTTTTTTTAAACAAAAATCTATAAAAAATTTATGGCTTATAACGAACTCAAAAGCAATCAGCTTTTAGAACTCAAAACTATTCAAGACCTCAAAAATGCAGGTTATCAGTCCAAAACGATAAAAGAAGAATTAAGAGATAACCTAATTAATAGTCTACAAAATAATGGAAATCCATTTGAAGGAATTTATGGATATGAAGAAACAGTTATTCCAGATATAGAAAGAGCTATTCTTTCTCGCCATAACATCAATCTTTTAGGACTTCGTGGACAGGCAAAAACACGTATTGCTCGCCTTATGGTTGGTCTTTTAGATGAATATATTCCTTTTGTGAAAGGTTCTGAACTCAATGACGACCCTCTTAGTCCTCTTTCTCGCTTTGCAAAAGATTTGATAGCTGAAAAAGGAGATTCAACAGAAATAGAATGGTTACATAGAAATGAACGCTACACAGAAAAATTAGCTACTCCTGATGTTACTGTGTCAGATTTGATTGGTGATGTTGATCCTATTCGTGCAGCAAATTTAAAACTCAATTATTCAGATGAACGAGTTATTAATTTTGGACTTATTCCACGTTCACACCGTTGTATTTTTGTAATTAATGAGCTTCCTGACCTTCAAGCAAGAATTCAGGTTGCCCTTTTTAATATTTTACAAGAAGGAGATATTCAAATTCGTGGCTTTAAACTTCGTTTGCCTTTAGATATTCAATTTGTTTTTACTGCCAATCCAGAAGATTATACCAATCGTGGAAGTATCGTAACGCCTCTTAAAGATAGAATTGGAAGTCAGATTATTACACATTATCCAACTACTTTAGAAATTAGTAAAAAAATTACGCATCAAGAATCTAGCCTTGCAGAAGCCCAAAAAGAGAAAATTAAAGTAGGAGAAATTGCAACTGATTTGGTAGAACAAATTTCTTTTGTAGCAAGAGATAGTGAATATGTAGATGAAAAAAGTGGAGTTTCTGCTCGTCTGACTATTTCAGCGTATGAAAACTTGGTTTCTGCTGCTGAAAGAAGAATGCTTATCAATAATGAAAAAACCACTTCTGTCAGAATGAGTGATTTTAGAGGCGTTGTTCCTGCCATTGCTGGTAAAATTGAATTGGTTTATGAAGGCGAACAAGAAGGGGCAGGAATTGTAGCCGAAAGTTTGATAAATAAATCTATTCGTGAGCAGTTCTTAAAATTCTTTCCAGATCCAGAAAAACAAAAGAAACTCAAAGAGGATAGTTTGTATTATATGATGCTCAAATGGTTTGGCGACGGCAATACCGTCGATATTATGAATGATGCTTCACAGACAGAATATGAGAAGCAATTAAAACAAGTTCCTCTATTAGAAAAAATTGTAGCTCAAAAACATCCAAAAGCAAAAGGCGATGAAAAGCTGTTTTTGATGGAATTTTTGTTGCACGGTTTGGCTGAATATTCGGCTCTCAACAAAAATATTTTGGCAAACGGAATGGTCTTCAAAGATTTATTTAGTTCTATGTTCTCTATGCCTGAATCAGATGATGAGGATGAGTTTGATGAGTATTAGGAAACTAAATAATATCCAAATAAAAAACTTATTTGAATTAAAACAACACAACAATTATGAATTATAAACTTTTTGGAAAAAGTGGTTTACGTGTTTCTGAACTTTGTTTGGGAACAATGACCTTTGGAGAAGAATGGGGCAATGGAGCAGACAAAGAAACAAGCAAGCAACTATTTGAAACCTTTGCTAATCAAGGTGGAAATTTTTTAGATACTGCCAATCGTTACACTGAAGGAACAAGTGAAAAATATGTAGGCGAATTTATCCATTCAGATAGAGATTATTTTGTTTTGGCTACAAAATATACACTTTATGACAATAAAAAAGACCCAAATGCAGCAGGAAATCATCGTAAAAATATGATGCGTTCTGTGGAAGCTAGTCTAAAGCGTTTGAATACAGAGTACATAGATTTGCTTTGGGTGCATATGTGGGATGGCACAACACAGGAAGAAGAAATGATGCGTGGACTAGATGACCTTATCAGCAGTGGAAAGGTTCATTATATCGGAATTTCTGACACGCCTGCTTGGGTAGTTTCAAAGGCAAATACATTGGCTCATTTTAGAGGTTGGTCACAATTTGTGGGTTTACAGATTGAATGGAGTTTGATAGAACGCACCGTAGAACGTGATTTAGTTCCGATGGCTAAAGATTTTGACCTTGCCATTACGCCTTGGAGTCCATTGGGTTCTGGTATTCTGACAGGAAAATACAATGACAAGATGATTGAAGGTAGTCGCCTTTCGGCTGAAAGTGTCAAGTATAATGAACATAACCTGAAAATTGCTAAGAAAGTGGTAGAAATAGCTGAAAATTTAGGTGTTTCTCCTGCACAAGTTGCATTGGCTTGGCTTAAAGTACAAGATTCAAGTGTGATTCCAATTATTGGAAGTAGAAAGGTAAATCAATTAGAAGATTCTTTGGGTTGTTTGAAAGTAGAACTTTCCAACGACAATTTGGAAGAATTACATAAAGTAAGCGAAATTGATTTAGGATTTCCTCACAAGTTTTTGAAGTCTGATAATGCTCAAAATCTTATGTTTGGAGATAATAAAAATAAAATTATTCGCTAGTAAAGTTAGCTAAGGAATATAAAATGAATAAGTTTATACTTTGAAAAATTCACGCATTAATAAACAGGGTTAAAACCCTGTTTTTATAGATAGCTTATTTTTTCCATAGAATTGATTTTATAAATCAGTTCTATGGATTTTTTAATTTATGTTGTCGAAGACACTGACAACGGGAAAAAGATTATTTCTATTAAATTTTTAGATTATAACAGATAATTTCACTTGTAAAACAAAATATGTTTATTCTCCATTCAATCCCGAAACAGAATCAGCCTGGTTTATATAAAGTTGTTGTTTTTCTTCATCTTCTTCGATTCCATATAACCTAGCTATTGTTCTATACAACTCTTCTGATTTTGGGAAATAAATAATTGCACCTTCAAGTGTGTAAATGGCTTTTGTTACTTTTCCTTCTTTTTCATAAAGGCTACTTAGTTTTAGATAAGCATCTAAATTTCGCTTATTTTTACTTACAGCTTTCATATACAAATCAACTGCATCTTTGGTTTTATTAGTTGTTGAGTCATTCAAACTTTCACTAACATAAATATTTGCCATTCTATAATAAGCATCTCCAACTACTTCATTATAGTCTGAATCTTTAAAAGAAACTACAAGTCCATAAGCAGCCGTAGCAGAATCAGGTTCTTCCAAAAACTCATAAGTTTTTCCTAAGTATAAAAAGGCTGTTGGGTTCATTTCCAAAATTCCCCACTGTTTAAAACACTCTACAGCTTGATGATAATCACCATTTGCTAAACACATTTTTCCATATTCTTCTTGGGTTACAATAGATTGAGGATTGATTTGAATGGCTCTTTTGTAATAACGCCCTGCTTTATCTTCTTGTCCTAAGTCAGTATAAACAGTTCCTAGAAGTGCAATTGCATCAGCATAACTTGGATAGATAGTAACGGCTTTTCGAAGCTGATCGGCTGCTTTTTCCAAATACCTCGCTTTTTGCCTAAATGAAACCGTACTATCAGCTTCAATAATATAACTTCTTCCCAACATATAACGAAGACGTACACTATTAGGTGAATTATCAACATCAGCTTTCATAAGTGTCATGTCATTTTTCCATGATTCATTTCTAACAACTGTTTTGATGCTGTAAAGTACCAATACTAATGCAGTTCCTACAAAAGTATAAGTATAAACCCATCGTGCAGCCCTTTTTTTGTTAGCAACCAACCAACCAAACAAATCATATAAGCCGAACGCTGTAGCAATACAAAAAGCTAAAGAAGGCAAATAAAGTAATCTTTCTGAAATAATAGTTCCAGGAGAAAGAAAAACAAATTCATCAGGGTTAATTAAAAATTCAGTTACATAAATGAATAGTAAATAACCAATAAAATAAAAATAAGCAAAAGTATAAATTCCTTTTTTCCTAATATTTATAACTGAAATAACGCCTGCACCTACTATTCCCAAAAATGTCATCACTACCCGAACATCTGTCCATTCTTTGATTGTAATTTGATTGAAAGAATAATCGTGAGAAAGATTAATAGGAGCTATTAAAAGTTCTATATATTTGGCAAAAGCAAAAATGAGTGTGCTTATTTTTTGAGACAAATCAGCATATACAAATGGATTATTCAAAATACTGTGCATCAGATGTGCTTGTTCTACATCTTTTGTGAAAAAGTCCCGTAGCTGCCAATAGCCAAAAGCTGTAAATAAAATAGGAATAGCTAAAACAAAAATATCTACTTTGCGAAGTGGAATAAAATAATAAAGAACTAAAGGCAAAATAAACATAAAAGAAATTGCGGTCTCTTCTGTCAAAAGAGCTAGAAAGAATGAAACTGCAACTAAGGGAAGATATACAAAACGAATTGCTCCTCTAGCAAAAGCCGTACGAAGCAATAAATAAGTCATCAAAAGTAACCACAAAAATGAAAGAAGTTCATTTCGCCCTTTTATACTAGCTACAATTTCAGTATGAACAGGATGTGCAATAAAAATAAGAGTAGCTACAAAGGCTAGAATTTTACGAGGACGCTCTTCCAAATAACCAGAAAAAATCCGATTCAAAACAGATAACAAAAGCATTCCTGTAAGTGCATACAAGAGTACATTTATGACATGACTTATGTTTGGACTTTCTCCAAAAAGTGTATATTCAATGGCAAAAGTAAGAAGTGTAACAGGCTGATAATGCTCATTGGCAGGAATAAATTTTGATTTTGAACTATTTACATCTGCATAACTATCTTGTTTAAAGATGTTCATGATTCCATCTACTCCCAAACCTTTATGAGCCATATCACTCTGAGAAAGCAAACGAGAACCTTCTGTTGCATACTCATGTGTAAATGTATTGGCATAAATACCAATAGCAAAAACAACTAGAAAAATACGTTGAAAGATAAGACTAGAAAGCCACTCTCTGCCTAAATAACGAGTGAATTTTTGAAGAGATAAAAGAAAGGTAGAGCGTTGTTTCATCAAAAAAATATTAAGCTATTAAATGTCTGTATGCTAAATTTTATTATTTGAACTCAATTATTTAAAAATTGAATTAAATGAATTGGTATAATCTGTATTTTTTAGTTTTGTCAGCTTTTTTATTCAAACTAGCCTAAAAATAGTAGATAGATATTGATTTTCCTAAAACTTCAAACAAAACTTTGAAGAAAATGAAGCGAAATAATCACAATTAATTAACTACATAAATTAATAGGTAAAACATATCTTAATTAGATAATTTACAATGAAGTTAAATAGTGTTTAATTTCTATCAAATAACGTTTTAAAACTAACCAAACAAAGTTCAATTCGTTTACCAAACTGAATTTATCAATCGGCTTTTTTAATTTACTCGTCGAAATAAATGATAAATTCATATTTTCAAGCTAAAAATAAGCTAAGAAACGCCTTTTTTATACTTCACTTTCCACTCTCTTACTTCTTATGAACCGACAATTATTTTCACTTGTCTTTGTTGTTATACTTCTTTTATTAGATGTTTATATTTTTCAACTTGTCAAAACACTTACTATTTCCTCAAGTGAAAGCACTCGCAAAACTATTCATTTTATTTATTGGGGAATAAATGCTCTGACACTTGGAGGAATTGTAGTCTATAATTTCTTTCCTGCTGACCAAATTCCTTATACATTTAGGCAGTTTTTACTGACTTGGGCATTTATGCTCTATATTTCTAAAATTTTTGGTGCTTTATTCCTTATAATTGATGATGTAATTCGTCTTTTCACTTGGGTATATTACAAAATAAATCCGTCAATTACTCCTGAAATTTCTGATGTCGTAGGAACGACTGCTCAAAATACAGAAGAAATTAAAGAGGGAGCAAATAAAATTCCTCGTTCAGAGTTTTTGATGAAAGCAGGTGTTGTAGCAATGGCTACTCCCTTAGTTACACTTAGTTGGGGAATTGTTTCAGGGGCGCATGATTACACGGTCAGAAAAAAGACAATCGTTTTGCCAAATCTTCCAAAGGCTTTTGATGGAATAAAAATGGTTCAGATTTCAGATGTTCATTCGGGAAGTTTTTTTAATAAAAAAGCCGTTGAGGGTGGAATTGATTTGATTATGAAACAAAAGCCTGATGTTATTTTATTTACGGGTGATTTGGTAAATAATATGGCAAAGGAAATGAAAGACTATCAAGATATTTTTAGTAAACTCAAAGCTCCAATGGGTGTTTATTCTACGTTAGGAAATCATGACTACGGGGATTATGTACAATGGGAATCTCCAGCAGCGAAACGCAAAAACTTAGAAGATTTAAAAGCAACCCATGGTAGAATGGGTTGGAAGTTACTTATGAATGAACACCATTTTTTAGAAACTAATAATGAAAAAATTGCTCTTATCGGAATTGAAAACTGGGGCGCAAAAGGAAATTTTGCTCGTCATGGAGATTTGGAAAAAGCCTATAAAGGAAGTGAAGATGCACCTGTAAAGATTTTACTTTCTCATGACCCTAGTCATTGGGACGCACAAGTAAATGGTTCGAAGGCAAAACTTTATACAGACTATTATGATAAAATGAATATTCAAAAACGAGCTTTCAAAGATATTGATTTGACTTTAGCAGGACATACACACGGAATGCAGTTTGGTATCGATACAGAAGTTTTCAAATGGAGTCCTGTGAAATATATGTATGAACAATGGGCAGATTTGTACAAGCATGAAAACCAGTATCTATATGTCAATCGTGGTTTTGGTTATTTGGGTTACCCAGGAAGAATTGGAATTTTGCCAGAAATTACTGTCTTGGAACTTAAATCTGCTTGAAAAAATACTTTTTAGATATAATTTGAAAATTAATTAATTTACACAAAACCTTGAAAGTAAGTAACTTAAATCATAATTCAAAATTTAAAGACTGTTTTTAGCCAAATTTCTTCATAAATTTTTATTGAAGCTATTGCATGTCTGAAAAAGATTCGTACCTTTGCATCGTAGTCAGCGTGACTAGCTCCTGTTGAACTCCCCCAGGGTCGGAAGGCAGCAAGGGTAGATGGTTGAGCGGTGTATTGCTGGCTACATTTTCTTATGAAAATAGAAGACATTGAAAAGGTATTTTTAACTCAGTTTTATTCTGATTTAGAAATACCTTTTTTTATTGAGTTTTTTTTAATGCTTATTTTTTTCTTCAAAAAAAATACTATTTGTAACTCAATGATTTTTAAGTAGTTATTGAGTTATTTGAAAATAATAAGAAAAAAGATAAAAAAAATACTGACTTTTGCTTGCATCTCTAAAAAAAAGTAGTACCTTTGCATCGTGGTCGGCGTGACTAGCTCCTGTTGAACTCCCCCAGGGTCGGAAGGCAGCAAGGGTAGATGGTTGAGCGGTGTATTGTCGGCTACATTTTTAAGACATTATGAATTGATATTAGTTCTATTTTTAAGAATTTATCCAATTCTATCCTACTTAGTATTCATTTGAATACAAAAAGCATTTCTAATTAAATTTGGAAATGCTTTTTTTTGTTATTTAATTTTTAACCGTTATCACAGTTATTTTTGTGCATTCGTTTGCTAACAAACGAATTTGTCGCTTCCTCAGAAGCATCATTTTGTGCTTTAATCAGGCTTCTGAGGAAGCGTGATTGTTCAGTTCTGCGAACGACGTAGTGCTCAGCGAAGCTAAACTAAACACACATGAATAATTAATCGTGATAACGTTTATTATTTTCTGGTCAATCAATCGCTCAAGTTTAACCAAATGAGGATGTATCTAATAAAGGTGGAGTACTCGCTCAAACTAATCAAAAACAAAAAACAGCCACAGTTACAACGGTGCAAGAGTTTTTAAATGCAATTGGTTCTAATACAATTATTCAACTTAAAGGACATTCTTTTCATATTTCAGATTTAGCAAATTCAGGTAAATCAAGTACAAATTATAATTTTAGAGAAGTTTATGATGGTTATGAATTGCTAATCCATGATGTGAGAAATATCAAAATTATAGGCTTAGGAGATACTCCTGTAAGTCTGTATGCAAAGCCTGAATATGGAAATGTGATTGCTTTTGAGAGATGTAATACTATAACTATTGAAAATGTAGATACAGAGCAAGATTCTATTTGCATATAAATAATTTTGCTCAGTTACTTTAAACTAAATAGAAAATATCCTTTATATTGGTTTTCCAAATTGACTACTTTCAGATTTTAGATGATTCTTTTCAAGGATATTTTTTTTGTCTAAAATCAAATATTACAGACAAACTCTCTACAATTAAATATTCTTTTCTTGCTTGGTTAATATTTGATAAATTTGTTACTTGCATAAACTTTGTTGTCTAATCTAATTATAATACTATTATCCAACGTACTAATCATGAATATATTACAAGTGAAATTGGCTATTGCTAAGTGGGGACAAATTAATAATACGACATTAGGACTAGACTACCTTACTTCTGGTACTGGCTTTGAAATTAGCAGAGAGGAGTATAACAAATGGTTGCAAATCCAAAAGGATACTCAAAAAACTATTGATTCAATCCATGTTTATTTAGGAATATGGGGAATGCAGTTTGTTTTTTTTCTAGTTGATTCTGTCTCTGATGAGAATGAAAACTATGAAATAGGTGAAAATCTTTTCATGAAAAGTTTTGTGCCTAGTTTGGATTTTAGTCCTCCATCTGATGACATTGTTTCTATTCCTTCTGTCGAATTACCTGAAGCTGAAGCTATGAAGCGTTCGCTTAGATGGCAATTATACTCTAAACTATGGTTTAAAAATAGTCAAACTCAATATGCATCAATGCCTACTGTAAATGGCATATTGAAAGCCATGATAGTACCATTTGTAGATTTAAGTAATATATTTGACAATACAAAGTCAGAGCAATTATATTCCTTTTTCGGAATTCAAGAGGATAAAGACTATGGAAATATCATAGAACTAATTCTATGTGATAAACCTATTCCTGTAAATGGCAAGTTGGCAACTCCTAAATTTTTTATGGATGTAACTAAACCAATTCCTCCTTTTTCTCCTTCTGGATATAATTTGTTTGAGTCTGTACCAAAGGCTTAAACAACTTCTAAAATAGAAGTACATATAAATAATTTTGATTATGATATTTTAACCATAACAATTACAGAATTTGAAGGTATTAGAACAACTCATAGACTATTTTTTATATACATCTATACTATTACTTATTCTAGGTTTAATATTACAGATTATTTATAACAAGCGATTATTATTCAAATGGGGTATAATGTATTTCTCTTTTTTACTTCTTATGGAGTTAATATCTCAATTATACCCTATTTTGACAAAAAGTTCTAATTTATTTTTATTTTCTCTATCTTCTTTTCTAAATTTTTCATTTCTGTTTTTTCTTTATTTTAAATATTTTTATCTTTTTGATATAAAAAATATTATTATTGTTTTGTGTTTTTCGCTTTTTCCTATGATTTTACAGTTTGTATTTGGTTATAATGCTGTAAATTTTAATTCTTATGATAGAACTGTATATAGTTTTGCTGTTATGTTATTGAGTATGACAGACATTTATTTTATTATAAGTGGAAAAATGAAATTTAGTAAGTCAAGAATGTTACTAAATAATGCAATATTAGTTTTTTTTGCTCTTGATACATTATTAGCTGCTTCAAATAATTATTTGGTAAGTGAAAATATAGAACTGGTTGCTTGGTTTTGGTTTTTAAGAGCTTTAGCATTGCAGGTGTATTATATTTCACTTATCTACTATTTACAAAAAAATGGACAAACCGATTCACACTTTTATATGGATAACAACTAATATTGGTGTATTATCTGTTTTAGTTGGTTTTATAATCTTACTTAGTAAAACCTATATAAATCGCATTAGAAAAGAAATTCAGGAAAAAAATTCCCTTATCATTTCTCATCAGAAAGAATTAGTAAATAGTAGTATTCAAATTCTTGAACGAGAGAGAGAACGTATTTCATCTGATTTGCACGACGATTTAATTGGACAGTTGTATCGTATCAAATTAATGAATAAAGATGATAAGTTAAACCGACTTCTTGCACAAGGGATTGCAACAGCTAGAAATATTTCTCATGAGCTAACACCTCCTCTGATAGAAGAATCTTCACTAGAAGAATTGATTGCTGATTTTATTGCACCTTATAAAAAAAAATATAATATTACATTAACTTGCTCTATGCTCTTGAGTTTTGACTTAAATAAGCAGCAAAAATTAAATATATTCAGAATTTTTCAAGAATTAATTAATAATATTATTAAACATGCTCAAGCTAATAGTATCAATATTATTTTAAGAGGAAATTCAAAATCTTTTGCTTTCTTATTACAAGACGATGGAATAGGAATACCTACAACTACCTATGGTAGAGGATTAGGAATGAAAAATATAGAATTGCGTATGCAAGTATTAAGAGGTTCTTATCGTTTGAAATCCAATAAACCTATAGGTACTACATTTATCCTTTTATTAAAAAATAATCAATCTAATTCTAATGAGTAATATTATATCAGTAAGTTTGGTAGATGATGATAAATTGGTAGTCGATTTATTAAAAGAATTTTTAGATAGTCAAGATAATATTTCTGTTTCTATAACTGCTTTTGGAGGTATAGAATTTATAGAAAAATTAAAAAATGCTGATTCAATACCTCATGTCGTAATTTTAGATTTAAAAATGAAAGACGGGGATGGAATAGAAGTCATCGAACAAGTAACTAAAAATTATCCTGAATTAAAGATTATTGTTCTTTCGTCTTATTACAAAGCATCTTTTCTAGGCTACATGCTCAAAATTGGAGTTCATGCATTTGTTCCTAAAGAAACAGATAAATTTGAATTACTAAAAATCATTCTTGATGTTCATGAAAAGGGACATTTCTTTACATCTGATCAAGTTGAGGTTGTCCGACAGCAGGTATCTAATAAAGCTCCTATATTAAATATTGAATCTAAAGATGCTTTATCTGAAAGAGAAATAGATGTTTTACAACTTATTTGTCAGCAATTTACTGCCAAAGAAATTGGAGACAAACTATTTATATCTACAAAAACTGTAGAAGCACACAAATCAAACCTTTTACTCAAAACAGGAGTCAGAAATACAGCAGGATTGATTGTATATGCCGTAAAAAATCATATCATTGACCCTAGTGAAATTTTTTTGATGGATTAAATTAAAACAAACTCTATGTTAGATTAATCATAGAGTTTGTTTTTTTAAATTAATGAATATCATGTTGTTCTTCAAGAATTTCTTGCATTACTTGATCTACTTTTTTACGACATTCAGCTAAGGGAGGAGGTAATGGGTTAGGATTTGAGGCTACCCAATTATCATAAGAATCTTGTAATGCAGTTTGTGCATCTCTTCGCACCATAGTTTCAGCCCAATTCCAAATAAGCTCTGGAGTAGTTGGATAAGCGAGATAAACTCTGTAAGTTGGCATAATTATTAAAATTTGATGATGATAAAACTTGCTTACTCTATAGGCTTTTCAGCTTTCGCCACCTGAATGTTATGGATTTCGGTGTTTTTCCTAGCAGTAGAGACAGAAAAAGGATTCTATATTTTTTCTATCTCTAAAACTTTATATGTAATTTGTTTTGCAAATGGTTGATTTTTAGTGAGTTAAGCCCATTTTATTGTATATAATTCAGCTATATTTTTAGGACGAGTTTCTTTTCCTTCTGAAGTAGGATTTGTTTTTGAATTAGCAGTTTTATTTACTGTCATTGCTGCACCTTTATCTCCTGTCGCAATGATAGTGTTCATATCATAATTTAATCCATGATCATGCTTAAGAAAAATATCTTCTTCAAAAGTACTTACATGGTCACCAGTAATTGTACCTGAGTTAGGTGCTGTTCTTTTGCTTGCATCTGGGTCGATAGTCGAACCATTATTCCAAGCTCTACTAAAATATCCTCTCATATCTATTAAAAAAGAACGTCCTCCTGCTCCTCTGCCAAAACGCCCATTTATTACGGAGTCTAACCGAGTATAATTTTCAGATAGTTCCATAGGTTCTTTACAAAGTGATAGTTCTCCAATGGGAGAAGTTTCAGTAGCTATATACTGCTTGCGTTGTCCAATAACTCCCTCTACTATACAAGGCAAATTTTCTAAAGCAACTAATCCTATATTAGCTACTATTTTATTTATCCTGATTGTCATGTTGGGAGTAGATGTTTTGATTGATAAATATACTTTAGTCGTATTTTGTGAGACTTGATGTTGTACCGAAATGGTATTAGTTCCTTTCTCTGCTCTAACTTTAGTTGAAGAGTCTGCTCCATCTGAGATAGAGAAAGTCACATCTCCTTCTGTATCAGTAGTAATGAAAAATTTTGCTGTGATTGTTTTTCCTAAAAGTGTACTCTTTCCTCTAGGAAACTCATCAAGAGCTTGTTTCAAAGTTACTTCATCTTTACTAGCTCCTTTTTTAATTATGAGCTGATTCTGCGTCGTATCAAAATCTAGACTTCCATCAGATTTATTACCATTATAAATCCAACCATCTGGAATACCATATTCAATGGTGTTGCCCACTATTTTTTGGTTACTAAAATATATAAAATTACAATTGTATACTAAGTTTCTCTGTTGCATAGCATACATATAGTCTTCAGTAGAGATAGATACTAGATTATTCATAATATAGATTGTTTATGTGTCAATTAGATTCAATAAGTTATAAGGGTAGGGTTAAAACATCATAAATTCTGTGTTTTGTATGTGTACTATTAAATATCTCCCCAAATAGCACCTCTACTTCTTTTTCTAGCAGCTAGAAATTTTTCATTTACTATACTAGTTGTTTCGGTTTTCCAAGTATTATCTTTTTCTAAAATAACAGTCATAGAATATACATTTGTAGGAAATATAATTTGAATCGCATTATTGATAGTGTTAGTATCTAAAACTTGACCTTCTGTATAGTTTCCAAAGGTTATCCAGTATTCATGTTCTGGCAGAAAGTCATACGTCAGATTAGGTTGTCCTTGACGAATAAAAGTTCCTATTTCAGACATTCCTATTCCTACAGAAACCTTATTGGCAGGAATGCTATCGTCCTGTATAACATAAAAATACTGATTTGTAGAACCTTTTTGCTGATCCATAAATTGATATGCACCGTCCGTATATTCAAGTCTTATTTGATTTGAAGTAGATAATTCAGCAGGACATATCTGGCTTGCCACACATATAGTACCACTAGACAAAGTACCTGTTTCTGACCAAAAGAAACAGTAGGTGTCTTGCCATTTAAAGACTAAACGTGTATCGGGATGAGCTCTTTTTGTCAGCCAAGCTAATGATTCTAAATTTTTGTCACTATTTTTTTGATAGACACAAAAATCTGTTGTGTTTGTACTGTTATTTATAACTATAATAGAATACTGATGCATTATATTGGTTAATTAAAAAAACTTACCTATATCGAAATAATACAGGTAAGTTTTAAGGTTGAATCTATTCTCCCCAAGCTACTTTAGCATTTTTCTCTCTTGCTTGTAGATATTCTGTGTTCATTTGGCTAGTTGGCTTTATTGTCCACTTATTATCTATACCTAAAACAGCTGTCATAGCATATACATTGTAAGGAAACTGAACTGCTGCTGCGCCAGTTATCGACTGTGTATCTAGTACTGTACCTTTTGTGAAGTTTCCAAAACTTATCCAGTATTCAGGATGAGGTGTAAAAGTAAGATTAAGATTAGGCTGAGCTTGCAGAGCAAAAGTACCACTACCAGACATACCTACTCCTACAGATGCTTCATTGAGAGGAATTGTATCATCTTCCATTATATAAAGAGAACCAGATCTAGGTCCTTGTTGAGGTGGTATTGGCTTAAAAGTATAGGCTCCATCAGATTTTGTGAAATTAACCTGATTTTGTGTATCCAAATTTGCAGGAATATTTTGGCTTGCTGTAAATTTCACCCCAGGTCTAAGTAGACCTGTTTGAGACCATACAAAAGAGTAGTCTATAGTCCAATCCATTTCAATTGTAGTACTTGGATGTGCTCTTTTTGTGAGCCATGCTAGAGACATCATATTTGGATTAGAACCATCTGGTGGTTTTTGATAAACACAAGCATCTCCTGTATTGGCAGAATTATTTATAATAGTTAGCGTGTAAATTTGACCTTGATTTGCCATAATAAATTAGTGATTTATGATTATAAAGTTGCAAATTTGTTAATCACATCAACTAGCAACTTTTTAGTTGATGTTATAAATAGAGTAAAAGTTGTAATCAATTATAAATTCTGTGAGAATAAACCAGCTAGAGTTATAAAATTCTTTCTGATTGATTACATTGTAAAGGTGCTACTTTTAAATTTGGTTTAAGTCAGTATAATTACGTGTTTGTGAAAAATAGGGGTAAATACTACTCATGTATGAATGGTATAAAAAAACCTCACAATAGATTTGGTGAGGTTTTTTGACAAAAATATATAATGTTAATTATTGAGGAATCAGAACATTCTCTTGTGTTTTCCAAGGGAAAGCATAGTAGCCAGTTCCTTGTACTGCTTGCATTGCCAAAGTATTACTACAAGCTGTGATGTATTGATTGGTATTAATATCACCATTATTCAAAGCATTAACTGCTACTATCCATTGTGGATCTACACCTTGAGGATTTTGAGTGAGGTAATCAACTACTTGCACGTCTATATTATTACCTGGTACTCCTCCACGATGATCATCTGTTGGTGCTCTACATATATTTACGGGATTCCATGTGATTATAGAGAAAAAACCTCCTAATTTATCTTCAGGATCATTTTCATCAAAATCAAACAATATGTTATAAGGAATATTAGCTGCATTAGCATAACACCACACACTCATTAACCAAGGAGATTGAGCTTGATTAGCCTGAATAAATTGTATTACATCTGTTAAGTTATTACATGCCATTGCCATATTAGCCATCACATCATCTAATACTAAATTGAGCATTTGCTGAGGAACGATATGACCTTGATGATCATATACGTCCTGTCCATTTACTACATTTACAAAACGATAAATAAATGCAGTTGGACGATTCTGAGCATTAAAATTGAAGGAATAAAAATTTGGTGCTCCTGCTGCATTTCTGTACACCTGATTATATCCATATATTCTGTCATAATTACCTGCCATAATATTTGAGTTGTTAAATTAATAATATGTAACAAAACAAACTTACTTCTTATTAATTGATAAGTATATAGTATAATTACGGTATTATTAAATATAGAGAAATTACTATCTAAAGTAATTATTTTCATTACTGGTTTTCTATAATAAAGAGTAATTGCTCGTGATTTTTGTCCATATATTTATGTTTTTTATACTACAAGCTAAAAAATAGGACTCAATCTTAGTCAATTGCCCTAAATATCAAATTTGTGGGATATTTTTAAAAGGCATAAATTAAGTAAGAAGTCCTAAATTTGGTGTGATAAATCTATTAGAAATAGTTTTTATGTTTTTATAGGAAATAGTTTGTTAAGAATTATGTAATTTCGTTTTCAATTTTGCCGTTGTTGGTGTTTTAGCGACAGCGACATCAAAAACAAAACACTTGTACAATTTTATATGCAATTTCTCAATCCTTCTCTTCTTTGGGCTTTGTCATTGATGATTATTCCCATTATCATCCATCTTTTCAACTTTCAACGTCCGAAAAAAGTATTATTTACTAATGTCGAATTTTTAAAGCAAGTTCAGCAGGCTTCTAAGTCAAGAAATCGTCTGAAACATATCTTGATTATGCTTGCTCGTATGGCATTTATTGGGTTGCTGGTCTTGGCTTTTGCTCGTCCTATCTTGCCTTCTAAAAATGCAGATTCTTCTTCAATTTCGGCTAGGCAGCAAGTTTCTATTTATTTGGATAATTCGTTTAGCCTTCAAAATGAACAAGATAATAAACGTCTTTTGGATTTGGGTGCTACTTATGCTCAAACCATTCCTGATTTATTTCCAAAATCAGCTACTTTTCAGCTTTTAGATAATTCTTTTGAAGGAAATACAAATTTTTTCTATCCAAAAACAAATATTACAGACAAACTCTCTACAATTGATTTTAGTGGAATTAATCGCAATATTGAAGAGATTTATAAAAAACAACTTCAAACTTTTGAAGCAAATCAGGAAGGCACAAAAGGAGGAAATATATTTTGGATTTCAGATTTTCAAAAAAATACACTTCCAAATCTTAATGAAATAGAATTTGATTCTGCTTATAATTATTATGTTTTGCCCGTTTCTCCTTCTAAAGTTTCTACTTTATTAATTGATTCTGTTTGGTTAGATAATCCATTTGTTCAGCCCAATACACCACAAAACATAACAATTCGGGTTCGTAATTTGGGAACAGAAGCTATTGAAAATAAAAGTTTGCAATTATTTATTGATAATAATCAAGTTTCGGCAAGTGTAGTCAGTTTACCAGCGCAGAGTTCGAAGGAAATTGAAATGAACTTTTCAATTACCAAAACAACAGGAACAGTTTCAGCCAAAATAAGCATTGAAGATTATCCCGTTTTATTTGATAATGACTATTTCTTTACACTCAGAATTGCACCAAAAATAAATATTCTGAATATATTTGAAAGGCAAAGTGAAGCGCAAACTTATACAAATAATGTTTTTACCAATGCTGATTTCTTTGTTTTTTCTGCGACTTCTACTCAAAACTTAGATTATAATTTACTTCAAAATACAGATTTGGTAGTTTTGGAAGGAATATCTTCTATTGATGAAGCATTGCAACGAGCATTGAGAAAATTTCTTTCTAGTGGTGGAAATGTTTTAGTTTTTCCTGCTCCTAACTCAAAACCAACAGATTTTAATTCTGCTTTAGGAATTTCTGTTCGTGGAATAAATGCAGAAGCAGGTGTTGGTCTTGCACTTTTACCTCCATCTGAAAATGAACCATTTTTTGAAGGCGTTTTTGAGCAAATTTCACCTTCTATGTCTATGCCTGTTGCAACGAGTGTTTGGTCTGGACTTTCATCTGGACAATCCATTTTAAAATTTAGAAATGGACAACCTTTTTTGATGCGCCAACAGACAGCAGAAGGAAACGTTTTTGTTTGTTCTGCACCTTTAGAGAATAATTGGAGTGGATTCGGAAAACATGCTCTTTTTGTTCCGACTATGTACAAGATTGCACTTAGTAGTTTATCACAAGCTGATTTATTAGCTTATAATTTGGAAGAACAGACGGCTATTCTATCTTTAGATTCACTTCAAAAAAATAGTGTTTTTGAGTTAGTTCCTTTGCAAAATAATTCTACTCAAGAAGCTACAAGTCTAAATTCTACAAACAATCAGGCTATAATTCCATCTCAGCGTATTTCTGGTAATAAAATCATTTTCGAAATTCCTCGTTCTTCGCTTAAAGCAGGTGTTTATCAGCTTCGAAACAAACAAACAGGGAAAATAGAAACTTTGCTTGCCTTCAATTATTCAAGAAAAGAATCGTATTTAGATTTTCATACAAAAGAAGAACTCACAAAAGCATGGGCAGAAAAATCAAATGTTCAGGTTTTTTCGTTGAATGATGGTGATGCTCAGGATTTTGCAACTACTTTTAAAGAAAAAAATGAGAATATTCCTTTGTGGAGGTATTTTATTATCGCTGCTTTGGTTGCTGTCTTTGTGGAAGTAGTTTTGGCTAGAGTTTTTAGTAGGGCTTCAGAGTAGACTAATAAATGTGTATCTAAATTGCAAACATAGGGTCTTCTAAAATTGCTTTAGTAGCAATTTCGAACGAAATATCATCATACATATAAAGTGGTTCCCATTTTCCAGTATGTCTAAAATAGGCAAGGTTGAAGCGATTTTCTCCGTAATATTCTAAACGAGCTAATCCTATATCAAAAAAATTTTGAGTACCATTTTCTCCAGTTTTATATTTTTGCATGATATAGAAAAAATTACCTCGCCACTTACTGAAAATATCAACACAGTGATTAAATTCTTGAGGTTCTAGAATTGGTTGGATTCTTTTTTTTAGTTCTTCAATTATTGGTTCAAATTGGCTTGATATAGCCGTTTTCTGTGTTTTTGTTGCTGTAGGAGAGTATACCCAACCCATTTGAGGTTTTGATTTTGCCATAATTTTTGTTTCTAATTGATAGTGATAAAATTTTTTTGAGTAAAGTTTTTGGTATAAAAAATACTTGATAATTTACTTTTTTATAAAATTGTCTTTTTGTTTTTATCCTAATATAGCAATTTTAAAAAATATATATTTGAGATAGTAATTGAGCAAAATTAACTATACATATAACTGATTAGCAAGTGATTTATATGATTTTTAAGATTAAATGCAAGATAAATAAAATAAAAAATATAAATATAGTTTTTACATATAATTAAAATGTATTAATGTATTATCCTGTAATTATCATACTAATCATATAAATCACTCGCTAATTCATTTGTAATTTGTATTTAATTTTGTCCAACTACTTATCAATAATTATTTTGTATTTTGAACATGGTTTTTCCTATTCTTGAACAACTTCTTCAAATCTATTGTTTACCTAATTATTTTAATCCAAAATGATTAATAGCTCCATTTCCTTTGCCTAAAGTTTTGTTTTTTCCTTGTTCTATGGCTTGGTTTATATAATGACATCCTTTTTTTACTGCGTCTTCTAAATTATGTCCCAAGCTCAAAAAAGCAGCAATACTTGATGACAAACTACAGCCTGTTCCGTGAGTATTTTTAGTATCTATCCAAGGATTTTTTATGATTATTACTTTTTTATCTTTATGTAGGTATAAGATGTCAGTAATTTCGTTTTCCTTAGACTCTAAATGCCCCCCTTTTAATAAAACAGATGTATTGTATAATTGCCCGATTTCTATAGCTGAATTTTCTAGGTTATCTAACTCAATTGAATGTCCTATTAATAATTCTGCTTCAGGAATGTTGGGTGTAATTAAACTGGCTTTTGGGAGAAATTCTTTTAAAGTAGAGATAGCATCATTGACAATAAGTTTATCTCCAGAAGTAGCAACCATTACTGGGTCTAGTACAATATTCTTAACTTTATAATGACTCAGTTTCTTTGCAACGGCATCAATTACTTCAGAAGAATGTAGCATTCCAATTTTTATTGCCCCAAACTCAATATCACTTAATACTGCATCCAATTGTTTTTCTATATGAGAAATAGGTATGGGATGTATATCCAATATTCCTTGTGTGTTTTGAGCTGTAGTAGCTGTAATTACAGAGGCTGCATAAGCACCAGAGGCACTAATACTTTTAATGTCTGCCTGAATGCCTGCACCTCCTCCAGAATCACTTCCTGCAATGGTTAGGACGCTACAATAAGATGTTTTTATATTTTCCATTGTTCTTTATTATATGCACTATCCCAAAATATCCATTCTAATTTTGATGCTTTTTTAAAGGCTACTTCCATTTTGCTCAATACTTCATCGGAAGCATTTTTTGCATATCTGTTCGTAATTTCTACTGCCTTATTTACCGAGTTTTCAAAATCTTCTCCTCCATAGGTATTTATCCAATCTTGGTAAGGATTATTTTCTTTGTTGCTTTGATGATGAAGTATGTAGTCTCCTATTTCTTTATATATTGTAAAACAGGGCAATACAGCAGCTAGAGCTTCTTCTAAAGAATGATTATTTACGATACGTGCTAAATATCCTGTATATAATTCACAACTAGGAGATAGTTCATTACTCAATTGTTCGTTATCAAGAAAAACTTGATGTAGTGTATTTTCGACGTTTATAATTCCTGTTGCTGAATTTAGAAAAAATTGAGTGTCGTTTGTATTTTCACACTTAACACTTAATAAGGCTAATATTTTCTTATATTCAGATAAATACAATGAATCTTGATTGATATAAAACTGAAATATATCTTTAGAAAGAGTGCCATTTGTTAATTCAATAATAAAAGGATGAGCTTTTATTTCTTCAAGTATAAAGTCAGTTTTTTCTCTTACTGTATTAAACCAGTTTGACATATAATTTCTTTTAATAGTTTTGTTTCTTGTTCAGGATATTCTGCTTTAGAGATAGCAGATACTACTGCAATACCGTTAGAGCCATTTTTGATAATATCTACAACATTCTCTTTTTTTATTCCTCCAATACAGACAATGGGTTTTGAAAATAATTTTCTAATCATTTTCAAACCTTCAATGCCTAAAGAAGGAGCTAAATCTGTTTTCTTTGTGTGAGTATCAAAAATTGGAGATATGCCTATATAATCAACAGTCAATTTATTAGCTTCAATAGCTTGTTGGGAGTCGCTTACTGATAAACCGATTATTTTACTATCACCTACTAATTTTCTGGCTATTTTATAAGGCATATCTGCTTGTCCAATATGTACTCCATCTGCATCTACTGCTAAGGCAATATCTATTCTGTCATTAATAATTAATGGAACATTGTAGGAATGACAAAGCAGCTTTGATGTTAAGGCACGTTTGTAAAAGGAATCTGTATTACAAGATTTTTCTCTTAGTTGAATAATAGTTGCTCCACCTTTCAATGAGTCTTCTAAAACTCTGAAAAAGATAGTATCATCTGTAATGCTATCATCTGTCACAAACATTAAAGAGTAATCTATCATTAGACATTTAATTTTATTTCCTCTTTTTGTAATTTTATTTCTGTCTTTATAATTTCATCAGACAATAGATATAAACTATCTAAAAAATTAACTTGAAAACTACCTGTTCCTTTTGATAATTTACTCGCCATATCACCAGCTATTCCCATAATTGCCATTGCAGTAGTAGAGGCTAAATGAATATCAGATTCAACAGCAATACAAGCTCCTACTATAGATGTTGCAGTACATCCCATACCTGTAACTTTTGGCATTAATGCACTTCCATTAGAGATTTTATTTACAGCATCCCCTGTGATAATATAATCTACTGCACCACTTACAACGATAGTATTATTTAGTTTCTTTGATAAATTAATAGCTCCTTCAACAGCATCTTCTGTTTTCATTGTACTATCTACTCCTTTTGTACTGTTGCTTAGTTTGCATAGAGCCATAATTTCAGAAGCATTGCCTCTAATTACATTTGGAGTAGCTGTTTCTATAATTTTTTGTGCAGTTAGGGTTCTATATGTGGAAGCTCCTATCCCTACAGGATCAAAAACGAAAGGAGTATTAATTTCTTTAGCTTTTTTGGCAGCCAACACCATACTATCTACCCATTTATCGCTCAGAGTACCCATATTAATTACTAAAGAGGATGAAATAGAAGTGATTTCTTCTACTTCCTCAATGGCATGTGCCATAACAGGGGAAGCACCTATAGCCAATAAAGCATTTGCAGTAGTATTCATCACAACATAGTTAGTAATGTTGTGTATAAGTGGGCTTTTAATTCTGATAGCATTTAATACGTTTCCGATGTTGTTCATTTTTTAGTGATTGGTTGTAATGGTTTACCCAGTTTGAGGGCATTTTTTCAAAGATAATAATAATTATTGTTTTGAAAAAAAGATTTTTCGCAGGCTATTTTTAACCTTATTTTTGAGCGAAATGATGCAGAAATGAACTAATAGATGGTATTTTTCTCTTTTCATAGGAAAGTCATTTGGGTCTACTGACAACCCTCAAATTATAGCGTTTTTTTACTTTGACAGTCCTTTCACAAGGCTGTCAATGGTTAAAAAATACGGAGTTAATTTATATTGACAGGGTTTTCTTATAAAAAACAAAAGAGTAAAAAAAGTTTAATTTTGTATTACCAAGTACCAAATTAATCCTAATTTACTCTTCATATGTACAAAGAAAGTAGTTTTTATGTTCAATTACAAAATTTAGTAGGTTTAGATTTGCGAGATTGCCGAGGAAAGATCCATAATTTAGCCTTTGTTTTACTAGGTTTAAGTATAGCCCTTTTACGCAAACGTGACGGAAGTTTATCAAGTCTTCACCGTAGCATGGAAAATAAACATCAAGAGTTATGTGATTTTTTAGAGTTATCTAAGCCTATTAAAGTCATATCTCGCTCTCATTTACCAGTTTGTTTAAAAAAAGTATTTCTTCCTCATTTTGAAAAACTATTATTTGAAAATTATGGAATAGAGTTAAGTGATGAGTAAAAAAAGTGGTTTGCAGGTGATGGTAAAGGATTGCGTGGAAGTATAGGAAAAGGTAAAAAACGTGGAGAAGTGCTAGTACAATTAGTAGATCAAGAAAATAGACAGGTTTTAGGACAATCGTATTACAATGGAGACAAAGAAAGCGAAAAGCCTTGTATTCGTAATTTATTAGCAACTACCCAAGCTACTGGGCAAAAAATTAGTTTAGATGCACTTCATTTATCTCCATCTACCTGTGAATTAATTAATGGAGCAGGAGGTATTTTTTTAATTGGTTTAAAGAATAATCAAGCAGTATTATTGGAAGATAGGATATTTTGTAGCCAAACTTCAAAAGCCATATTGCAAAGCAAAAAATGGGAAAAAGGACATGGAAGAATTGAATATAGAAAGTATGAATTATATGATATTAGCCAAGAATATTTTGATCCACGTTGGGGAAAAGTAGATTTTTGCTCTTTAGTTAAAGTAGAAAGAACACGCACAGATACTAAAACGCAAGAAGAAAGTAAAGAAACTTCATTTTATATTTCCAATGAAAAAACACAAGAAGGAGAACAACTTTTTAGAGCTGTCCGAAATCATTGGCAAGTAGAAGTAAATAACAACATCAGAGATACTACATTTCAAGAAGACCAACTCAAAACAAAAGAAAAATCTATTTCAAAAGTGGTAGCAGGACTTAGAACACTCAGTTTAGCACTTTTGAATAAGTTAAAACCTAACAATATGGTGGCACAACTTAAAAAATTTCAAGATAATTTTCAACTCCTACTAAACTTTCTTAACCAAGTCAATTTTTTATAAGAAAACCCTGATTGTACTTTTGGACTTTGTATAGTTTGAGTTGTGGACGGACTTACTTCTGGAACTCCTCCAATTTCTATTTCTTGTTGTATCGGATAGGTGTTTATTGTTCCTGCTGCTGCACTTCCCAAAGACAACAAAATATCTTTTTTAGCTTGCTTAACTCCTTTATTAGGGTCGTGTTGGGCTATTTCTGGGTCATTAGTGGCAAAGACAAGCGCACTAATTTTGTCTCCCTTTTCTACTTTTATGGTTTTAGAAATAGGTTTATCAGCATTGGTAAGACGTGCCGAATAACTACCTTGCTGGTCTTTGAGGTCTGTTCTTGCTTCTTTTACATGACTAAAAGATTCTTCTTCACTCTTTGCACTATCTAGTTCCATCGTTAGGGTATAACGCCCTGTACGTTGTTCTTCTTTCTCAAAAGCAAGGCGTAAGTTGCCCAAATGGTCTTTGTAGTGGTATTCTCGTACATAACTTCCTTGTCTATAAACCATCCTTCCCTCTGGCATTGGAAAAAAGTCTAGTATATCATCTTTGTACTGGAAACCATTTACATAATCTATTTTTTTCTTTTCTCCATCTTCTGAAACTACTTTTTGGAGTTTTGAACCTGCACCATTGTAGGTATAAATTATTTTATCAAGTGCATTACCTATTCTATTGATTTGAGTAGGTAATTCAAAATGATTATAAGTGAATTCTATATCATTATTTTAAGAATAAAACCAATTACACACAAAAATACCTACACTCGCAAATCTAAGATTTGCCATACTGATAAATCGTAGTCGCAGACAACGCTTAACAATAAAAACAATCTAAGCCCAACGAGATTCTATACAATGTTTGTCTTTTGAATGAAGGACGATCTAAATAAAAATCTCTCATATTCATTCCTATATCAACCAGGATTTAATTATTAATTTTAATTATCTTATTTAAATCTGTTTTATAAATGAGTTCTAGGTAGCAAGAACGTTCTATAAAATATATATTTCCATTTTCACGATTGAAAAAACTAATTTCTGTAGGTAAACTTTTACAATCTGAACATAATCTATATGGAATAATATGTTCATAATCTATATACACTATATAATCTCTTTTTTGTTTTTCGCTTATATGTAATCTAATGTCTTCGCCTGCAACTAACAGTGAATCTTCATTATAATAAATGGATGGGATTCTTAAATACTCCAAACTATCTCGCCAATTTCTAAGCTCTTTTAACTCTAAAACAGAAAAAAATAAAAGTGTATCTTTTTCAGTGATAATCTGAAGAGTAGTGTTACCAGGATATAAACTAATTTGAGAATTTTTTAAATCAAAAACTTTTCCTTTACGACTCTGCATATTTTCATAATACATTGTAGATTATTTTTTTCCGTCTATATCATAAAAATCAAAACCATAAATATGATGATATATTTTATTCTCTTTCTTAAGATAATTTGAGAATATACTCCACTGATAAACAGGCATATCCTCAAATCCAATATTTAGTAAAGATGCTTCTTGTGGAACATTTGTGGGGCGAACTATAATTGCATCACTAGATGAACTTGAAGTATTTAAATCTTTTTTTATAGGTTTGCTACATCCATAAACAATTAAACTTATTATTAATAACAAGTAAGGTAATATTATTTTTTTCATTTATTGGGTAAGGTTATAATTTTAAAATCATAATCATCAGCTATATCTTCAGAGCCTGTTCGAGTTTAGATACATAAAAAAGAACATCAGATTTTTTTATTAGTTAAGTTATTGATTTTCAGTTACTAATTAAAATATCAATGACTATGTTTACTAATGAATATTTATCTGATGCTCTTTGGCAATATATGAAAAAATTTATACCTTTTTCGTACTTGGAAAGAAAACGCAAACACAGTTTGTATAATATCTTTTCAGGACTATTTTACATCACTCGTTCTGGCAGTAGTTGGCGTTTACTTCCCAGTAGTTATGGTATTCCTTGGAGTAGTTTGTATGACTACTTTAGCAAATGGCAGAAGATGGGTTGGTACAAAAAACTTTTGGACAAGTTGGTCACAAGAGAACGGTTGGCTCAAGGTAGAAATGCTAAACCCTCTTTGGGTTCTATAGACTCTCAAAGTGTACAAAGTGTATATGGAGGGGAAGCTATAGGTGTAGATGGTTACAAGCTCAAAAAAGGACGTAAACGGCATATACTGGTAGATACGCAAGGAAATTTACTAGAATTAGAGATTAGTCCAGCCAATGAAGCTGACGTGAATCAACTTGCTTATCTAGCTTATTTAGCTCAATTTAGAGGAAGAAAATTCTTTAAAATTCTTGCTGATGCAGGCTATAGAAGTGCTAGTTTGGCTGCTGAAATATTTAGTCAAACAGGAGTACAAATTGAGATTGTCAATAGTCCAAGAAGAGAAAAAAAAGAGGATAAAGCATTTGTACCTCAACCCAAAAGGTGGGTAGTAGAAAGAACTTTTGCTTGGCTTAATCAAAACAGAAGACTAAAAGTAGATTATGAGAAAACTGTAGATTCTGCTAAAGCATTTGTGTATTTAGCTATGATTTTAAACCTCATAAATAAAGGGGCTAGAAGAAAGAAAAAATAAAAACTCGAACAGGCTCTCAATATTTGCTTCTCCTGTAAAGGTATCCCAATCCCAATCAATCCCTCCTGCATCGCCAACCCCTCGTGCAAATTTCGCACAGTAAGAACCACAAGATAATAGATTATAGCCACAAGAATACCCTCCAAAAGGAAGATACCCCATACTTTCAGCTTTCCTCGCATAATTGAGCATTGGTTGATAATTTAATCCTTTTGCTAAGGCTCCCATAATAGTACCATAGCCTTTAAATATAGTGGAATAATGCAAAGAAGTAAGAATAGCCGTAACATTTTCTTCCTCAGTTTTACTAAAATTCCAATCAGGAATACGTAATTGACTAAAATTTTTACTAGAACGTACAGCACCTTCATCAGTTCCTCTTTTTCTTTTGATGTCAGGACGAGTATATCTTCCAAAATCAAAATAACTTGTTTTGCCTTTACTATCAATTATAACAATCCCTGCATGCCCTACTTTAAATTTTCCATCACCCTCCCCCACACTACTCACCACATTCTGCGCTCGTTGATTACGAGAAGAAACAAGGGTCATTTATTTTAAGTATAAAATAAAAAACACAAAATATATACGCTGATAAATCGTAGCCACAGACAACGCTTAACAATAAAACAATCTAAGCCCAACGAGAGAGGGTATCAAAAGTTCTTTTAACACTTTGAGCTTGAGTCAATATAAACTTGAATTGTAATTACTCCATGTTTTAGGGTAAAATTTATTATGTTAATTTCAACTAAACCATAATCTTTTTTATCAGATTTTAGATACACACTAGACTGAAAGCGTCCAGAAATTAATCCATCTAAATGAAATTTTATTTTTTCATTTTGTTCTTGATTAATTGAGGTATAAACATAATGCTTATTACCTTTTATAATATGATTGTAGTTATCAGAGCCTGTTCGAGTTTAGATACATAAAAAAGAACATCAGATTTTTTTATTAGTTAAGTTATTGATTTTCAGTTACTAATTAAAATATCAATGACTATGTTTACTAATGAATATTTATCTGATGCTCTTTGGCAATATATGAAAAAATTTATACCTTTTTCGTACTTGGAAAGAAAACGCAAACACAGTTTGTATAATATCTTTTCAGGACTATTTTACATCACTCGTTCTGGCAGTAGTTGGCGTTTACTTCCCAGTAGTTATGGTATTCCTTGGAGTAGTTTGTATGACTACTTTAGCAAATGGCAGAAGATGGGTTGGTACAAAAAACTTTTGGACAAGTTGGTCACAAGAGAACGGTTGGCTCAAGGTAGAAATGCTAAACCCTCTTTGGGTTCTATAGACTCTCAAAGTGTACAAAGTGTATATGGAGGGGAAGCTATAGGTGTAGATGGTTACAAGCTCAAAAAAGGACGTAAACGGCATATACTGGTAGATACGCAAGGAAATTTACTAGAATTAGAGATTAGTCCAGCCAATGAAGCTGACGTGAATCAACTTGCTTATCTAGCTTATTTAGCTCAATTTAGAGGAAGAAAATTCTTTAAAATTCTTGCTGATGCAGGCTATAGAAGTGCTAGTTTGGCTGCTGAAATATTTAGTCAAACAGGAGTACAAATTGAGATTGTCAATAGTCCAAGAAGAGAAAAAAAAGAGGATAAAGCATTTGTACCTCAACCCAAAAGGTGGGTAGTAGAAAGAACTTTTGCTTGGCTTAATCAAAACAGAAGACTAAAAGTAGATTATGAGAAAACTGTAGATTCTGCTAAAGCATTTGTGTATTTAGCTATGATTTTAAACCTCATAAATAAAGGGGCTAGAAGAAAGAAAAAATAAAAACTCGAACAGGCTCTCAGAAATATTATAAGAGTGGTACTTTATATTAAAAAATAATATGTCATTATTTTTCAGTATTTTATCAGTTAAATTAGAATTTTCTTTACAAATCTGACTTAGGCTACTTAGTAGCTCTTGTTGAGTTGAGATATAAATTCCTTTATTATAATCACGTATATAAACAA
Source organism: Bernardetia sp. Wsw4-3y2 (assembly GCF_037126295.1). Lineage (NCBI taxonomy): Bacteria > Pseudomonadati > Bacteroidota > Cytophagia > Cytophagales > Bernardetiaceae > Bernardetia > Bernardetia sp. Wsw4-3y2. Next base: position 4,176,964 of record NZ_CP147017.1, read on the forward strand.
GTATACTTCTTAGGTCTTTATGGACATTATTATTTTTTCTCTGAATGGTATTCGTAGTTTCACTAGAACAACCTATTAAGAAAGAAATAAGTAACAAATAAATAATATTTTTCATTTATTTAATTTTGTATGAAAGTGAAATTTCCAATTGACACATTATATTTTCTAGAATAACTTTTTCCTGAACGTTGTATATTAAAAGTGGTTTTATCAGTTATTCTTCTATGGAAAACACCTAGTGTACCATATTTATCTCTTCCTTGTGTATTAATTAAGTACCTTATATAACCTCTTTCACTAGCATCAGCTAAGAACAAATCTGCCAAAGGCTGGTCACTTTAACTCTTCTATTTGCTCATAATCTTGAGTGGCTATTCTACAGGTTAATGAAACTTCAGGTAAATAGACTCTATAAGTAACTAGATCTACACAGGTATATAATAGTCCATTCATCACTAATCTTCCTGTTCGTTGTTTATAAGTAGAGGTTTTCTTTTTTGAAGACAGGTTATTCAAGTGTTCTTGCAATTCCATTTCTTCTGCCAATCTCATGTCAGATATAAACTCATACTTCTCACTACCTTTTAAAACTACCAAAAGCTTTTCATCTTTAGAAGTTACATTATATTCGATAACACAATTTATTATTGCATTTTCATCCTTAATCCTTTTTGCCATTCTACTATCAGAAAGTGATATTAAATCTAATAACAATTCTTCTTTGTTAGTGTCCTTTTCAGAATATTGGTAGAAATGATAGTAAAAATCGTAATCTAGATCTCTAAATGACTGGGTACCATTGTAACTAACACAATTCTGTTTAGAATTTTCTTGACAAGAAAGTAAAAAAAATAAGAATGTAATAAAATAAATATTATTTTTAATAATCATAATCTGCTATTTAATACCCCCAATTTGTTATAATTTTTGAACTGTCAAAAGTTATTGAATACTTTTGATAATAACTCTTACCACTACGTTTTATAGAGAAATTATGTCTTTGTGTTTTAAATACAAATACTCCCCACCCTACTCCTTTTACATTATAAAAAGGACTTTGACTAGTATGGTTGCCATATAATCTATATTTTAACCTTCCCATCATTAGTTGCCCAGCTCTACTAGTCGAATTGGTTACTGTTCTAGAATATGAACCACCCAAACTAACTCCCCCACTAGAAGCACCACCAGTTATACCTCCTGTATTTCCTAAGGAAACAGAACTACCTTGTTCTTGTAAGATGTAATCTATTGCAAAGTCTTGTTCTCTAGTGATTTGACCATTAGCTGATATCATAGGCATAACATCTCCCCAAATAGGAAGCATTTGAAAAGTCATCTCTGTTTCATTTTCACTTTTAAGAAATTTAGTAATATTTACTATTTTCGTATAGTCATCTTGAGTCCAAGGCGTTCCATCATTACCTGCATACCTTACAAGGTTAACTTCTATAAATCCAGAGTATATAGGCTTCATAATTCCAGTATTTTTAGGAAAAAACAAAAGATAATAATCTATCTGTTCTTCCTCTACTGAAAAAGGAATTTTTACTGTATAACGATGTGCAACTAGTCCTTCATCCCCCACGCTACTCGCCACATTCTGAGGACGTTGATTACGAGAAGAAACAAGGGTCATTCTATCAGCCGTAGATTTTCTTGAGAAACCACCACCACTAGTAGCATACATCGCAGCTCTACCTCTATCACCTACTGACATACCAAAGTCTAAACCTGTACTAGAGGGAAAATAATTTCCATTGATATAGGTTGCTCCTTGTTGTAATAAAGAAGGAGAAATGCTTAGTGGAGGCAAAGGAATTGTAGGCATAAAAAGAGGAGCAGAGGGGCGCATCATGGGAGCAGGAAATCTAATCAAACCAACCTTAGTATCTCCCTCATCTTTCTTTTTCTCATCAGAAGACAATCCACTTGGATCATTATAAGAAACAGGATTATTATACCCAAACTGATAGACATTTATTCCTACAAACAAATCAGCTAACGGCTCTACCTGCCAAAAACGTCCTATTTGTGGGTCGTAACCTCTATTAGCTGTTTCGTAAAGCTCCAAACCAAAGGCTTTTTCTCGCTCTATCATGCCATTGAACTGATAAGCCAAATCGTTTTCCTTCTCCAAGCCCTTCATACCCATTCCGAAAGGATAATAATGATGTTCTTGCACAATAAGAGGACGGATGCGTTCAGTTATGTTTATTTCTAAGGCATCAAAATAAACAGCTTCTGTGTCTTGGTTGTCTATAAAAACAGTAAGATTGCCATCCTGTTCTACTTTTAGTTCACTAGTCAGTTTTTCCCACGAAACAGTAGCAGAAATAGTTATTTTTTGCCTTTTTTCTAAAATCAAACTATCTGTAGAATCTCTAAGCTGCAAGACTAATTCTCCTCTAGGAACATTATAGCTATCAGGTTCTAAACTTTTCGCCCTTTTGGCTCGGTTTAGCTCTCGCAAATTACGAACTACTGGTATAAAATCCAATAAATTGAATTGTACTTTTGGACTTTATTGGATACGTGTTTATTGTTCCTGTTGCTGCACTTCCCAAAGACAACAAAACATCTTTTTTAGCTTGCTTAACTCCTTTTTTTGGGTCGTGTTGGGCTATTTCTGGGTCATTAGTGGCAAAGACAAGCGCACTAATTTTGTCTCCTTTTTCTACTTTTATAGTTTTAGAAATAGGTTTATCAGCATTGGTAAGGCGTGCCGAATAACTGCCTTCTTGTTCTTTGAGGTCGGTTCTTGCTTCTTTTACATTGGCAAAGGCTTCTTCTTCACTCTTTGCACTATCTAGTTCCATCGTTAGGGTATAACGCCCTGTACGTTGTTCTTCTTTCTCAAAAGCAAGGCGTAAGTTGCCCAAATGGTCTTTGTAGTGGTATTCTCGTACATAACTTCCTTGTCTATAAACCATCCTTCCCTCTGGCATTGGGAAAAAGTCTAATACATCATCTTTGTACTGAAAACCATTTACAGAATCTATTTTTTTCTTTTCTCCATCTTCTGAAACTACTTTTTGTAGTTTCGAACCTGCGCCATTGTAGGTATAAATTATTTTATCAAGTGAATTACCTATTCTATTGATTTGAGTAGGTAATTTGAAATGATTGTAAGTGAATTCTATATCATTATTTTAAGAATAAAACCAATTACACACAAAAATACCTACACTCGTAAATCTAAGATTTAGCTACGCAGACTTAAAAGTTGCCATACTGATAAATCGTAGTCGAAGACAACGCTTAACAATAAAAACAATCTAAGCCCAACGAGAGTGCTCGTTGATTCCCCATTCTATCAGCTATAGGTTTTCTTGAAAAACTACCACTACTCATATCATTACCCATTGCAGCTCTACCTCTATCACCTACCGACATACCAAAGTCTAAACCTGTACTAGATGGAAAGTAATTTCCATTGATATAGGTTGCTCCTTGTTGTAATAAAGAAGGAGTAATAGACAATGATAAAGGAGGTAGATTCATAGTGGGAAGAAATACATTCCCAAAACGAGCAACAGGAGGTATAGGAATGTGTATCAAACCAACCCTAGTATCTCCTTCATCTTTCTTTTTCTCATCAGAAGACAACCCAGTCGCAGAAAACGCTTAACAACTTAATCACAATCGACTAACGAGGTTGAGATTATCTCTGTAAAACTGCACCTGACTGCGTTGAAACAACTATATGATTATCTACTTTTATTTTAAGATAATAAATTTGTGATTCTGAATCATACTCTGATTTTACATCACATTTTTTTACTTTGTCAAATACTGTTTTTTTAAAATCTAAGTATAAAGTATCATTCTGTAAAGTAGTATCACATCCACATGCACTATAGTATGTTTCTAATAATGTACTATAATTTACATGAAGAGTATCTGAATCAAATCTATAATTTTCAATATCTAGATTTGATTCTTTATAACTTACTTCTGTTTTACAAGAAATAAAAATAAATAACAATAAAATCTGTAATAAGTTAATTTTCATATCTATTTACTGTTTAGTTTATTAATTGCTTTAGTTAATTCTCTAGGAGTTTCAAAACCGAAATAATCATCTACATCTAATTCTATTCCTGTAACTTGATAGAAAACATCTCTTGCCCAATCAGCACAAGTATGAGTTTTGCTCCATTCATCATATTTGCCGATTGCATTCGTGAATTTTTGATGCTGTTTCTTGCTTATGGTAATATAGTAACTATATATTTCTGGACTTTTCATCTTTTCTAGTTCCATATCTACCCTAACATCCGTCCATTTTCCCTTAGGGTCTGATTTAAAAAGGTCTGATTCAATGTCTGGATGATCATCTGGCCATAAACCATAAGTATTAAGTAATTTTTTATCTAGCTTTGATATAGATAACCAAGCATGACCGTCAATCATGCCACTATCTTCTGGAACATTAGAATGTATGCCTATTATAGCATATGGTTTATTTTCATCATCTTGTAGATTAGAAAAATTAGATACTCCAATACTCTTTATATTTTCTTGGAAAGCTGCAATGTAAAGATTTCTTCCTATAGAGTTCCCCTCCCCCACACTACTAACCACATTACTAGCTCGTTGATTACGAGAAGAAACAAGGGTCATTCTATCAGCCGTAGGTTTTCTTGAGAAACCACCACCACTAGTAGCATACATCGCAGCTCTACCTCTATCTCCTACCGACATACCAAAGTCTAAACCTGTACTAGATGGAAAATAATTTCCATTGATATAGGTTGCTCCTTGTTGTAATAAAGAAGGAGAAATGCTTAGTGGAGGCAAATGCATCGTAGGCATAAAAGGAGGAGCAGACGGGCGCATCATAGGAGAAGGAAGATAAGGAAGAGTTAAAGTATTTTTACTCAAACCAACACTAGTATCTCCCTCATCTTTCTTTTTCTCATCAGAAGACAATCCACTAGGATCATTATAAGAAACAGGATTGTTATATCCAAACTGATAGACATTTATTCCTACAAACATATCAGCTAATGGTTCTACTTGCCAAAAACGTCCTAGTTGTGGATCGTAACCTCTATTAGCTGTTTCGTAAAGCTCCAAACCAAAGGCTTTTTCTCGCTCTATCATTCCGTTGAACTGATAAGCAAGGTCGTTTTCTTTCTCCAATCCCTTCATACCCATTCCAAAAGGATAGTAGTGGTGTTCTTGGACAATGAGAGCACGGATGCGTTCGGTAATGTTGATTTCTAGCGCATCAAAATAAACGGCTTCTGTGTCTTGATTATCAATAAAGACAGTCAAGTTTCCGTTTTCTTTTGCTGTGAAATCTGCTGTTAGCTTTTCCCACGAAACAGTAGCAGAAATAGTAATTTTTTGCCTTTTTTCTACAATCAAACTATCTGTCGAATCTCTAAGCTGCAAGACTAGCTCTCCTCTAGGAACATTATAGCTATCAGGTTCTAAACTTTTCGCCCTTTTGGCTCGGTTTAGCTCTCGCAAATTACGAACTACAGGGATAAAATCCAATAGATTTAATTGTACTTTTGGACTTTGTATAGTTTGAGTTGTGGACGGACTTACTTCTGGAACGCCTTCAATTTCTATTTCTTGTTGTATCGGATAGGTGTTTATTGTTCCTGCTGCTGCACTTCCCAAAGACAACAAAATATCTTTTTTAGCTTGCTTAACTCCTTTATTAGGGTCGTGTTGGGCTATTTCTGGGTCATTAGTGGCAAAGACAAGCGCACTAATTTTGTCTCCTTTCTCTACTTGTATAGTTTTAGAAATCGGTTTATCAGCATTGGTAAGACGTGCCGAATAACTACCTTGCTGTTCTTTGAGATCGGTTCTTGCTTCTTTTACATGACTAAAAGATTCTTCTTCACTCTTTGCACTATCTAGTTCCATCGTTAGGGTATAACGCCCTGTACGTTGTTCTTCTTTCTCAAAAGCAAGGCGTAAGTTGCCCAAATGGTCTTTGTAGTGATATTCTCTTACATAACTTCCCTGTCTATAAACTATTCTTCCCTCTGGCATTGGGAAAAAGTCTAGTATATCATCTTTGTACTGGAAACCATTTACATAATCTATTTTTTTCTTTTCTCCATCTTCGCTTACTACTTTTTGTAGTTTCGAACCTGCGCCATTGTAGGTGTAAATTATTTTATCAAGTGGATTGCCTATTCTATTGATTTGAGTAGGTAATTCGAAATGATTATAAGTGAATATATATCATTTTTTTAATAAAAAAACAATTACACACAAAAATACCTATACTCGCAAATCTAAGATTTGCCATATTGATAAATCGTAGTCGCAGACAACGCTTAACAACTTAACTCAACAAAATGGTTTTAAAGAATCTGTATATGAAAAATAGTCAGAAGTACAATTCTACCCTTACTCTAATTTAAAAGCTATATTAATTATTATATAACCATTTTCTAAATGATATATTTGAGTATTCATTTGCACAACAGCGCATTTTTGCTTGTGTAAAAAACAAAACTTTATACGATAGAAAGGGAATAAATTTTAACAATTTTTCTAAAGGATAGGCTTGGTTTTACCATAGTTTTCAAGGGATAAAATGCAAAAACTCTAATAATACTCATATACAGTTTCATAAATCTCTTTAGGAGAATTATTGTAGGTGATTGTTTTTGTTATTTTAATAAGATTACCCTTTTTGTCATACAAATAAGTTCTAATTTTCTTATGATTACCTCCATAATGAGTTTCTTCTGATTCTATTCTTCCTTTACTATTATAGTAGTAGCGACACTCCTTAATATTGTTTTCTCCTTCACCTAATATATCACAAATCTCCTTTGAAAAAACAAGATTATCCAAAGTATCATATTGAAATTCTTGAATTAAAGAGTCAAAAAAAATAAATTCACAAGGAAATACATTTTTCATTTCTTCTCCATTTTCATCTAAATCAAATCTTGTTGGATAACTAGGGTTTTTCTTATACACCCTTCTACGAATTTGATCTTTTTCGTAAACAAAATATGCTTCTAATGCATCTTTTTGACAGCGTTTTTCTGCATAGCTAATAATTCTTCCTTCTTTATCATATTGATAAGAAACTTGATGATAATTAGGCTTAGATGTATAACTTTCAGTTAATAAATTTCCTAATGAATCGTAAGTAATTATAAAATCTTCACGTCTATGATAGGGAGGAAAGCCATGTGATTTTTCACTCTTTAACTTACCATTTTCGTGATACTCATAAGTTGTTTTTGCTTTTTGTGAACCATCCTTGTAACTTCCCTCCTTTTGAATAAGTTTTTGATCTTGATAGGTAAAGATGGTATTATAAATAAGGTTAAGCCTATGTCCATCCCTAATTACATTATAAATCTCTTTCTCACTTATTTTTAAACCATTCTCATAAGTAATATAAACAGAGGTGGTATCAATTATGTCATGAAAATGTGAATGAGATATTGTTTTTTCACTTGTTTTTAAAGTGTCCTCATAAGTAGTATAAACATACGTAGTGTCAAAAGTACGCTCTCTAGCTCTACCTCCATACGCCCAAATCACATATTCAAATTCTACTAAACCCAACTCATTTATCTTTTTTTGATGATAAGTAGTATCATTAGCATGCGAATCTGTTGGTAATGGGGTAATTAATCGATAAATATTTTCTTTTACCTTACTTTGTCCTAATAAATTAAACGAAATAAATAAAAGTACTATAGTAATAAGAATTTGTTTCATATATTATTTTATTTTGTAATTTTCACGATGCCAAAAAACAGTATAGCCAATTACAGCAGTTGCTCTATTACTAAGTGAGCTGTTACCATATTTATTCTTATCATTGTATATTAAATTAAAAGGTAATTTTGCTTTTTGATATCCAGTTTTTAACTGATTGTAAAAATCTGTTGACATAGTAAAACCTTGAAATGCATCTGTAAAGCGACGATGGTTATTTCCTTCTTCTCCAAAGTCATATCCATCCCAATGTGTTCCTCCATTTGCTGGGTCAATTCCAATACGAAGCAAAGCCTTGAAGGCATTAGCAATCGCATTTTTTTTATTTGGAAAACCTATCACATCAAGTTTGTCTAAACTCAAACCTCTCGTATATCCTCCATTTTTAACCTTACCATTCCACTCTACATAATCTCCGTTCATTATTTGGTTTAAGGTAAGACCTGTTTCACTTGCGTAGTTTCTAATTGCCCAAGCAACTCCTAGTCCATCATCTAGTGTGTTCTCATTGTATGAGCGTCCAGCATATCTCTTTAAATCACCTTGCGAAATATTTTTACCATTAAGTTTTAATAAACGATGTACCCTATCTGCTATCATAACAAGTGCATCTGGAGAATCCTCACCATTCTGTAGTTCTCCATTTGAAGAATATATGGCTAGTTTAACTCCTTGTTGCTCTCCTACCGAACTCACCACATTCTGCGCTCGTTGATTTCTTCCAGAAACAAGAGTCATTCTATCTGCTATAGGTTTTCTGGTAGAACCTCCTAAAGCTCGCATATTGTCATCCATTGCTGCTCTACCTCTATCTCCTACCGACATACCAAAGTCTAAACCTGTACTAGATGGAAAATAATTTCCATTGATATAGGTTGCGCCTTGTTGTAAAGGAGGAGTAATAGACAAGGATAAAGGAGGTAGATTCATAGTGGGAACAAATACATTCCCAAAATAAGCAACAGGAGGTATAGCAGGTATAGTAAAGGTTAAACCAACCTTAGTATCTCCCTCATCTTTCTTTTTCTCATCAGAAGACAATCCACTAGGATCATTAAAACTAACAGGATTATTATACCCAAACTGATAGACATTTATTCCTACAAACATATCTGCCAACGGCTCTACCTGCCAAAAACGTCCGATTTGTGGGTCATAACCTCGGTTTGCTGTTTCATAAAGCTCCAAACCAAATGCTTTTTCTCGCTCTATCATTCCGTTGAACTGATACGCCAAATCATTTTCCTTCTCCAATCCCTTCATATTCATTCCGAAAGGATAGTAGTGGTGTTCTTGGACAATAAGAGGACGGATGCGTTCAGTTATATTTATTTCTAGCGCATCAAAATAAACAGCTTCTGTGTCTTGGTTGTCAATGAAAACAGTAAGGTTTCCATCTTCTTTAGCTGTAAAATCTGCTGTTAGCTTCTCCCACGAAACAGTAGCAGAAATAGTTATTTTTTGCCTTTTTTCTACAATCAAACTATCTGTAGAATCTCTAAGCTGCAAGACTAATTCTCCTCGTGGGACATTATAACTATCAGGTTCTAAACTTTTCGCCCTTTTGGCTCGGTTTAGCTCTCGCAAATTACGAACTACAGGGATAAAATCCAATAGATTTAATTGTACTTTTGTACTTTGTATAGTTTGAGTTGTGGACGGACTTACTTCTGGAACGCCTTCAATTTCTATTTCTTGTTGTATCGGATAGGTGTTTATTGTTCCTGCTGCTGCACTTCCCAAAGACAACAAAATATCTTTTTTAGCTTGCTTAACTCCTTTATTAGGGTCGTGTTGGGCTATTTCTGGGTCATTAGTGGCAAAGACAAGCGCACTAATTTTGTCTCCTTTCTCTACTTGTATAGTTTTAGAAATCGGTTTATCAGCATTGGTAAGACGTGCCGAATAACTACCTTGCTGTTCTTTGAGATCGGTTCTTGCTTCTTTTACATGACTAAAAGATTCTTCTTCACTCTTTGCACTATCTAGTTCCATCGTTAGGGTATAACGCCCTGTACGTTGTTCTTCTTTCTCAAAAGCAAGGCGTAAGTTGCCCAAATGGTCTTTGTAGTGATATTCTCTTACATAACTTCCCTGTCTATAAACTATTCTTCCCTCTGGCATTGGGAAAAAGTCTAGTATATCATCTTTGTACTGGAAACCATTTACATAATCTATTTTTTTCTTTTCTCCATCTTCGCTTACTACTTTTTGTAGTTTCGAACCTGCACCATTGTAGGTATAAATTATTTTATCAAGTGGATTGCCTATTCTATTGATTTGAGTAGGCAATTCGAAATGATTATAAGTGAATTCTACGCCTTTTTCATTGTTTTTAGTAAGACTGCCACTATGGTTATATTCAAAGTCAGTAGAACTAGAATGAGAGCCATTTTCGAAGTCATCCGAATCATTTGTACTTGCTACATCATTGACATCAACAAGCATTAACCCTCTATTTTCCATCCAAGAATAAGAATAACTCATGTCATCTATAACGCCATAGGTATGTACTCCTCCTGCTCTATCCAACTGAATAACGCCGTGTCTTTTCATGTGCAAGATATTTCCATCTAAGTCATATTCTATTCCTTGGACGTTATAGTTACCTACTTCTTCTGTGAATAGATTGGAGCTTTCATTTTTAGCAGCAAAAAAAGCATCTGTTAGCCTTCCCATCTTATCGTAATCAAAGGCATATTGTCTTTGCACATTATCAGATGCACTTTTCCAACGTATGGTAGATATTTTCCCATCCAAATATTCTCTACCTCCATAGCCATTTTGGTACATAATTTCCATTCCAAAAAGATCATCGCCATTGCTTAGTTCTGCATCATTGATATGCGTAAGCCATCCTCTTTCATTGTAACGGTAATCTACATCTTGCAAAAATTCTATTCCATCTTCCGAATGAATTTGTTTTTTGCTCGTCTGCCCTAGCTCATTGTACTGATAACGACTAAGAAGAACTTCTTCTTGATTATCTATTTTTTGTCGCACCTCTTTTGTTCTACCTACATGGTCATAGGCATACGAATACTTAACCTTTACTTGATGACCTGTATTTGTAGGCTGTTGTGTTACTATGGTAGTGTGTTCGGTTTGTGTTTGCAGCACCTTTCCTTCAAAATCGTATTCTGTATAACTAATATCTATTCCTTCTTTATGATTTTGAGTTTGTGCCTGAATAGCACGTCCATAATCATCGTAATAAACAACTGACTTTAAAAAAGTAGTCGGTTGCTGATGTGGGTTTTGACTGTCCAAAATGGCTACTTTTGAGCCTGTTGGCATCCCTTTTACACGAGTATCTTGTTCAGGAGAGTTGGCAAAAGGAGAAGTTTTGAAAGATAGTTCATCTATTTCCAAAAAACCATAGTCATCATAATAATTTACAGTATGTACAATAAACTCTCCTCCTAATGAAGAAAAGGAAGTGTTGGTATAATAATGCGTTGTTGGGTCGTCATTTCTTGTTTCGAATAGGTTCGTTTCTAATTCAATTGCATTACTAGGAAGGTAACTCCTTGTATGAACATATAACCCCGTTTGAATAGGTCTTCCTAGATTGTCATATTTAGTAAAAGTAAACTCTCCTCTTGTATATTGCTCTGGAGTTTGTACTAAAATTGGTCTATCTAACTTATCATAATAAACACTTGTTGTATGTTTTAAGTGTCCTGGAGTATGTTTTCTAACCAATCTACCTCTTTTATCATAGTTATAACTATAAGCACCATTACCATTACAACCACTAAAAGTTTGAGTAGTCTGATTGAGTAATTTTTTTGTAAGTTCTGGGGGAATAACAAGTTTAAGCTGTTCTAAAGCATTATATACATAATACGTTTGCGCCCACTCGTTATTTCCTGCATCTATACGTTTGAGGATTATCTTTCCTGTTTTGTCTGTAAATATTTTCATACGAACGCCATGCTCATCCTCTACTTCCGAAACATAGAGTTCTCCTGCTGGATAGCTTTGACTGTAATCAAAAGGACATGCATCAACATATTCGCTTACCCACATTCTAACATCATCTTGAAGCGTATTTGTTCTTGTAGTTCCTTTTCGTGTGGCGTTGCCAAGTTGCCAGTTTTGTCCAATATTTCCCACTTCTTTTATTCTTGCTGTGGGTGCATCTTCTATATCTACTTCTATCAAAGCATAATTGGTATTTGCAATGCCAGTTTGCTGCTGATAAAACTCCTTCTGATTCGCTATAGGATTTTGATCAAAATTACCCTGATTTTGGCTTGTATAAGAGAGATATTGTTTGGTCTGTCTTCCAAACTTATCATAGTCTGCAAAAGAGATTTGGTCTTTTCTTGTTGGAGATGCTTCTCTGACATTGGTTTGTATATTTCGTCCTAGTCCATCGAAATAAGCTGTAGCGACTGCCACCTTTTCGACAGGTTGATTACGCATATCGTTTTGCGTCTGAATAGGTGTTCTGGCTGTATAGACACGTAAAAACATATAATCAGGAAGATTATATGAACTTGGCAGATCATCTTCTTGATTGATTTGTTCTTCTGTTAGACTATCTACTTCTGAATTAAGTAATAAAGAGTCAAAAGAGGAGTTAGATACCTGTGCTTTTGCAAAAAAAGTAGTACAGATAGATAAAAGCACAAAAATTAAAGTTCTCATAGTTAAGCTAAATGAAGATATACAAGATGTATTTTTTTAAAAATCAATATTATTTCTACTAACGAATAGAAGGACAAATGTCTATTTCTAGTGTGGTTAGTAATAGAATAACTGGCTCAGGATTACCTATTTCAGGTGGTAATTGCTTTTGCAATACAATTGTGTATCTGCCTGCATTACTAAAAGTATAAGTAAATGTAGGTTGTGAGTTATCAGAAAACTCATTTATTTCTATTCCATCTAAAAGAATGGTAAATACAAACTTTTCTCCATTTCCCATAGGCTGTAGAGGAACGAAATTATTGAAAGTGATCATAACTTGATCATCTATTAATATTTCGTGTTTGTGTATTTGTGTAGGTATACCTATGGCTCCTGAACCAAGTAGAAAAAGATAAGCAGGGTCATAAGGTGTACTAGTGCCACAATTTTGTGAAACATCAATTTTTCGTGGGTCTGCATCTACTCTTGTTCCTTGTGCATCTGTTACAGTAAGTCTTACAATATAATTGCCTCTGATATTGCCAACTCTACGTAGCTCACGTGGAATAGAAAAGCTAAAATTTTCTTCTGTAGATTGGCGTATTACTCTTCCTTCATACTCAACAGTCCATTCATACGTAAATGGTGCTACTCCACCTCGTAGGTGAGGGGTATATTCATTACATGTTCCAATACAATGAAAATTACTTCCCAAAATTGATGCTTTTAGCTCTCCACCAGTAAGAATATCATATGTGGCTTCTGCTGTTGTATTAGTAGCATCTTTTACAATAACTCGTGCTGTATAATTATCTATTGATGTATAACAATAAGTAAAGGTGGAACTTGTTTCGCTAGGGTCAAATGTACCATCACCAGAATACCATTGGTAGGTATAAGGAGGCATTCCACCTGTTACAGTAGGGGTAAATGTAAAACAATTATTGTTGTTGTTTACTCCTGTTAAAGATACTCTTAGATTGAGAGTAGGATCAACAACTAGACCTCTTACTTGTACAGCTGTACGAAGTTCTACCCAATAGCCTTGTACTATTTCTATATGCAATGTAGTTATGTATGTGCCTAGTTGTGAGTAAGAGTGAGAAACAGGAGTAATCGTTCCATTTCTAGTTGGAGAAACACTACCATCTCCAAAACTCCACCTATGATTATAAGAACCACCATCTGAAAAACAGCGTCCTTGCAGACTTAGAAGTGAAAAAATAATTGTTTCGTTTCTTCGTGCAACCGTTTTATCAGCACGCATAAGCCCTGCAAATGAAGAAGTATAGTGCATCTGTCCATCACGCAAAAATCCATTTTCTTGATAAGTAACAATATTATTCTTGTGATCTCTTATTTCTTCAACTCTTCTGTAAGGATCATAATACGTTGTCATGGTGCGTTGATTCGCATCGACTGACTGGGTAGCTCCAATAAGTGGGCGATAGAACGTATTATTCATTAGTGCTGACTTTGGATGTACACGTAGTTCATCTATATAGATAACATTATTATCTTGTGTACTTGTAATTGCCCCTACTTGGTAGAGTAGGCGATGAAAATTATTGCTATGGAGAGCAGGATTGTAATTAATATCAAAATCAAACTCTTGGTAAGTCCACTCTTGATCAGAACCTGAAAAAGTAAAAGTATATGTATCAGAGTACCCTGATTTCAAATTTACTCCACCTTCTCCTTTAGACCAAAAAGAAATAGTATATGTTCCTGCTGGAATAGGCTCGTCTACACGATGAGGAATAAGGGTACGAAAGGTAAGCACTCCATCAGGTTCGTAATTGGCAGCTTCTGCAGGATAATAACTTGCATTTCCTCTGAAAGATTTACGAGTAGTAATTCCTGTAGCTACATATTCGTTACCATATCTTTCAAAACCATCATAAGCTACTTGGCGATGAGAAGCACCATGAACACTAGCAATAGGATAAGCACCATTGTATCCATAAATGGTAGCACTAGGAACATTATCTTCTTTATTTGCTGATGTCAAATTTCCATATTTATCATACGACAAGAAATCAATTTGTTTCTTATATCGGTTATCAAATACTAGTTGAGTTGGAGCAAGTAGTTGTATAGAAGAGAACTGAAAGTCAGTAATAAATTGATTGCTTTCGATAGCATAGTTAGCAAGAGGTGCTAAAAATATATGACTTTCTATTCCACCTCCACCTTGAGTATTTAAAAAAACTTGATATTCATATTCTTGGAACGTATTTATAGTAGCTCCAAGTAAATAAGGTAATTTATTTGGTTCTTTCTTAAAACTAGCTGCTTCAATTACATTTGCAATAATATGTTTGTCTTTGAGCTGTTTCATAGCCTGTACATGCATGTCTGGCGAACTGAATAGATTATCGTTATGTATATTATCATAGTCTAACAAGTATTTGGATTTACTGATATATTCTATTCCATTATTTCCACTGCTTCGTACTTCTACTGGATACAAATGGTTTGGGCTATATCCATAAGTAGAGGTAGTATAGATAGATTCTCCACTATGGCTTTGGTCGTATTGATAACCTTCTGTTTTCTTCAAAAATAAAGCTTTAGATTCTATAGGAGAATACTGATAAGCTACGGTACGAGCTATTTGAGTTTGAATCTCTGGTAAACTACAATTTGAAAATTCTTTTAAATAAGCAATCAGGCGAGGAAAAGATTGATAATGATTAGGGGAGAGAGAAAGTGAAGACACTTCGTATTCCTTCTTGGTATGGGTAATAATATTTCCATCTTTATCATATAATTTACTTTCTAAAGGAAGTCCGTTTTGTAACTCATAACTTTTGCTAGGTACAAATGGAAATAGTCGCCCTCCTTCTTGAGGTGTAAATGTATACGTATTTTCACTATATCCATTTTCTGCTACTTCACCAAACTTTTTTGTAATCTTGGTATAATAAAGAGCATTAGAAACAAATTTTTGAGTTCTATCTACATTACTAGCTGTTAGATAGCTCACTACTTGTGGCGAAGTAGCACAATCTATATGTTCATATATAGTATAATGATAAATAGGATAAGTAAGTAATTTTCCACTTGAAATACCATTTTCCAATTCGTATTCAAAGTTTGTAATAATGTCTTTTTCTGAATCATTGCCATCATGTACAGTGGTTTTTTTAAGTCGAATACCTCCAACTAAACTATTTGCCCCTCCATCTGACCATTTTTCTGAATATTCAAGTTGTACCTTAGGAGTAGAAATTAATGCTGTAGGAGCAGCATTCCAACGAAGTTCATGTTTACCACCCACTAATGAAACTGAAAAACTAGGAGATGTTCCTGTTGTGGTCTGTATCCATTCAATAGCACCATTCTTACGAATCTCTAATGATAATGTTGCACCAGCAGGATTATCGATATTTAGAGTAATATTTTGTGCTTGGTCAAGAGCAAACCAGCGTTTTTGATTAATAATTTCAGAAGGTGAGGTAGTAAGAGCATAATTTTCTTGCACAGGACGACTTGCAAAAGTACGTAAATCAGCACGATTTGCTTCATATTCATATTTAGTCCAGCCACCTGATGGATATATAACTCGTTTTAAAGTTCTTCCAAAAACTCTGTTCTCATCTATACTTCTATCAGCTTGTCCAATCTGAATATCGCCATAATTTATTACTGGAATACTCGTTGTATAATCTAGTGCATTTGTACCATTATAATATCCCCAATGGTCTGTTCCTGAATTTGGATCGTAGGCTTCATTACCATCATAATATTCAAATCTATGAGGGAAGGAGGTCAAACAATCATTTATTTCTTCTTTTATAGTAGTAATATAATGCTCCCCACTATAATCAAGTTGAAAAGAATGTATTATTTCTTCTGATAAATTTTTGACTTTTATTCCACGCAGTAAAACACCAATTTCAAATTTGACTGTTCCTAATTCTGAACGAATCTCATCTATAATAAGTGTACGATTGATCTTTGTTTTAATCTTTTTGTATTCTCTTTTATTGGATATACTACTATTATAGGGGATAAAATCTTGCTCAGAAGTATTTAGATAGGTACTATTTGATAGTAGAGTGCGATAGGAAAACTCAATAGCATCTGTTTCGAAAGGATCTTCTATTTTATCTAAATACCAAGAGGAAACAAAGTCATAAATCATCAGAGGAGAAGTTTGAACAAAACCACTAGGAATACCATTAGCATCAATATTTTGTGTGCTTTTGCTTATTTCTGCGTTTGTTTGCTCTGTTTTGGCAACTCCTCCAAAACGATATATTATTCCATCTGAGGTGTAGATTGTCCAGTTTTGTAATGTATCGTTTATGTTAGTAGGAGGTATTATCTTTAAATCAGATTGAGGAATTGTATGCGCAACATATCCATCAGTTGTTTTCTCAAGCACAATTCTGCCACTCATGCCGTCAAAATTATAATAGTAAGCATCAGCTTCAGTGTCTAGTTCTCCTTTAGCAACAGCAGGAAGAAGGCTCAAATCAGTCTGAGTAGGAGTTATGAGTCCTCTGTTTAGAGAAGCAAAATAACCTACATTTGGTGTCTCATCAGGTAATCCGTTTACAAAACGAGTAATCATTCCACCAGCCTGCAATGACCAGTCATATCCAGCCCAAGACTTTGCTTTATCTTTTTTGTTTCCTTGAGGATAATAAGAAAGAGAAATATTTGTATTTAATGAGCGACTTGAAAGGGAATAAATTGGAATACCAATCTGAGGCAGAGCATTGGCTGCACTCAGAGGACTCGCTCCATATTTAGCTAAGGCTGTAGAATTCGAAGAAGGAGTAATAGTTCCATTCCCATTAAAATCAGATTGACTGTAAGAATAGAAAGAGAAAAAACTAAATATAAGTAAAACGACAATCCTTTGCATAAATTCCTTAAATATAAAAGTGTAAGTAGATCTTTTACTATTATATAAATAGTAAAAAAAGAAGCTTAAAATCGTTATAGTAATATAATTCTATAAGCTGTTAATTTTTAAATTTCTTTTTCATTAAAAATTAAGCTGTGCAAAGGTAAGTTTATTTTTTTTAATTCAAAAAAAAACAGTGTTTTTTTTATTGAAAATTACTTTGTACTTTTTTATAAAAAAAATACCAAAAGCTAGTTTTTAGTACAGTAGATGATAATTTTGCATACAGTACAGTAAAGGGTTTTAGACTGTTCTTATTTCTTTATTTTTCAAATTTTATTTCTTAAGTAGAGATAATATTGATTCTTCTTATATATTTTTTTCGTTGACTCAATATATAGTCCGTCCTTATAAATTGTTTTTTTCGTGTAAAATTGAAAAATAAGGTTTGTAAAATGAGGACAAAAAAATGGGAGGCATTTTGTTTTGCTTTTTTCAAACTCCAAGCTGTGGCTGTAAGCATCGCATTTATTTTATGATGCATTTCTGTGTAAATAATTCTTCTCTATTCTAATCTAAACTGACTTTTCAAGTGACCAATTACAGGTTCAATAACAGATCTTCTTCTAAACTTAAACCTATTTTATTGCCAAATTCATACTTTTTACCTACTTTATGTTTGGTAAAATAATAGGTAATTTCTTCATTTATTTACGTGCTTTTTTTAACTCTTCTAGGATGCTGGTTATTATAACAATTTCTAAGATACTCTTTACTTTTTTTGTGATACGATTACAAGCATCAATAATCTGTTTTGCTAATTTTGCGTCAGTAGGAAATGTGGTATTATTACTCTGAACAGTAGTGTCAGAT
The DNA here is from genome assembly GCF_037126295.1 of Bernardetia sp. Wsw4-3y2. Lineage (NCBI taxonomy): Bacteria > Pseudomonadati > Bacteroidota > Cytophagia > Cytophagales > Bernardetiaceae > Bernardetia > Bernardetia sp. Wsw4-3y2. The sequence continues at coordinate 4,195,055 of NZ_CP147017.1, forward strand.
AAATAAGAGCTGTTTTCTGCATCTTTACCTGTAAATTGACAGAATAAGCAAATATTTTTTCTACTACATTCTTTAGCTATATGTTTACTAAAATAAACAAAATCACTAGGATCAACAGGAAAATTATGTCGAAAATAAGAATAACTACAAAATACAATTATTTCCTTTCTTCGTGAATCTGTAAAATAGCCATTTCTATACTTTTCTGGATAGCTTGTATTCTGTCTGTTACTTCACTTATTTGGTTGGTTTGTGAAAGTATTCTTCGCAGTTGATTTATCTGCACTTCTAATTCTTTTACTTCCAAAAGACGCAGTGTAGCACGTATTTTATGGTGAACTAAAGCGAGTTGAGTTTCATAATCAGGTAAATGAGTAGAGGCTAATATTCGATTAAATTCTATCAAATCTGCTTCACTAAGTTCTAGAAGTTCGGTATAAAATTCTTTATCTGCCCCAGCAAGATTTTTGAAATAAGAGTAATTCAATCCTCCTTTAATTTCATTTTCTTGAGGAACTTGTTTTTGAAGTTGTGTATAACTATGTTGTGCAATTTTTTGATATAACTCGTTTGGATTGAATGGTTTACTCAAAAAATCATTCATTCCTACTTGTACAATTCGCTCTCTTTCATTTAAGAGAGTAGATGCAGTAAGAGCAATAATAGGAGTAAACTTATCTGTATTTTCCTCTAAAAGTCGTATCTGACGAGCCGATTCATAGCCATCCATAACAGGCATTTGCAAATCCATTAAAATAACATCAAAGTTATTTTTCTTAAATAAATCTACTGCAATTTGTCCATTTTCAGCTATTTGGTAATTTGCCCCCCAGTTATTCAAAAACTTCCTAACCAAAATTTGATTGACTTTGTTATCTTCTACAATTAAAATATTTACTCCTTTCAAATTTTTAATATTTGTAGCATCAGGAAGGTTTGCTGTAATTGGTTGTATTTTTCCAATCTTAAAACCAAGTTGAAAACTAAAAGTAGAGCCTACCATCATTGTACTCATCACATTGATAGTTCCTCCTTGAAGTTCGACAAGTTGTTTTGTAATAGCAAGTCCTAAACCTGTTCCTCCATATTTGCGAGAAGTATCTTCTTCAGCTTGTGAAAAGTCATCAAAAATTGAATTTATTTTTTCAGGTGAAATACCAATTCCTGTATCTGAAACAGCAAATAATAATTCTACTTTTTCGGTTTTGTGATGCAAAAGGCGAACTGTAATAGTAACTGTTCCTTCATCAGTAAATTTGATAGCATTTCCGATAAGATTGTTCAATATTTGGGACAGACGTGTCGAATCTCCAAGTAATGATTTGGGAATATTTTTATCTACATTACTACGAAGAAGAATATTATTTTCATCAGCACGAGCCTTAAAGATTTCCACCGTATTCTGAATTAAGGCAGGCAAGTCAAATTCAGCTTGTTCGAAAGCCATTTTACCAGCTTCCATCTTTGAGATATCTAAAACACTATTAATAAGAGAAAGTAAGTTTTGAGCCGAAAACTCCAAAATCTCTATATTTTCAGCCATTTCACCTTCTAATCTATCATTTTTTAAAAGATGTGTCATTCCGATAATAGCATTTAAAGGAGTTCTAATTTCATGACTCATGGTGGAGAGAAACTGCTCTTTTGTTTTTGTAGCTGCTTCAGCTTGCTCTTTTGCCTTTTTTAGGTCTTCATTGGTTGCCATTAACTCAGCAGTACGCTCCTTTACTTTGCTTTCTAAATCTTCATTAGCACTTTTAAGAGCATTTACTAATTGTCTATTTTCGGTACGCAAAGAATAAGTTTCCAATGCTTTATCAATTGTCAAAAGCATTTCATCTTTATTCCAAGGCTTTACCAAATACCTAAAAATTCCACATTTATTGATAGCTCGCATAATGTCTTCTGTATCACTATAGGCTGTCAAGATAATACGAACTGTATTTGGAAAACTTTCAGCAACTCGTTCCAAAAACTCTACCCCTGTCATTTCTGGCATTTTTTGGTCAGAGATAACAAGTTGAATATCATTAGTTGATAAAACTTCTAATCCTTCTTTTCCAGAAATAGCCGTAAAAATAGTATAATGTCTTCTAAAAGAGCTTTTAAAAATACGCAAATTACTCTCTTCATCATCTACATAAAGAATAGAAGATATTTTCTTTGTTTTTGCAATTGCTTCTGTATCAGAAATCAGATTTGAATTAGTAAAGGTATCAGACATTTTATAAAAGTTTCCTGTAACTTGGTGTATTTAAATTATTTTATAATTATAATATATTAAACTTTAACTAAATATATTCATTTTTTCTGTACAATGCCAAAGAATTATCCCTAAACTTACCGAAACATTGAGAGAATGTTTTGTTCCAAATTGTGGAATTTCTAACGCAGCATCACAATTTTGCAACACTTCTTCATCTACTCCAAAGGCTTCGTTACCAAAAACAAAAGCATATTTTATTTCTTCTTTAGGGAAAAATGTATTTAATTTCTGACTTTCGGTTGTCTGTTCTATAGCAAAAATAGAATATCCTTGGCTGCGTAAAGTATCAATAGCTTCATTTGTCGTATCAAAATATTCCCAGTCTACAGATTCGGTTGCTCCTAAAGCTGTTTTTTGAATTTCTCGGTGTGGAGGTTTGGCAGTAATTCCACATAAAGCAATTTTTTCAATAGAAAAGGCATCAGATGTTCTGAAAGCTGCACCTACATTATGTGCGCTTCTAACATTATCCAGTACAATAACTATGGGTTGCTTTTTTTGTTCTTTAAATTCGTCGATTCCAATTCTATTAAGATTGTCTAGGGAAAGTTGTTTCATAAATTTAATACAAGTTTGATTTTATTTTCCTGCAAAGTTACAAAAATCTTGTTTTTATCTTGAAATTCTCTCAAAATGAGTTATTTGATTATCTCTCTATTCTAAATATCAAACTTTATTTTTTTTAGTAAGTAGAGCTGAATCAATTTTATATTAAACAAAAACCCTCAAAATCTATTTTAATAAGTAAAGAATTATCATTTTTTCAACTCTAATTTTTTAAAAAACTCTCATTATTATGGACAATAAAAAAGAAACTCAAAAACAACAGAAAGAGGACAGAATTGTATTAGAAGAATTACAACATACTAATACAACACCTTCACCTAACTCTCCTCTGCATACATTAGATACACTTAGTGAAACAATGAATGCACTAAAAAACAAAGGCTATTCAACTGATTTTAATCTCAAAAAAGATTGTTTAGTGTGTGAGAAAGACGGAAAAGAAATTCATGTCTATCCAAGTGAATTCGAAATTGAAGATACATTTCGTTTTGAAGGAGAAACCAACCCTTCTGATGCATCTATTTTATATGCTATCAAATCAGATAAACACAATTTGAAAGGTGTTTTAGTAAATGCGTATGGTGTTTATGCTGATGATATGGCTGGAGAAATGGCAAAAAAGTTTAAGTAATATAATTTAAGTAAATTATTCAAAAAAGATAAAAATAGAGTTTCAAAAAAGAATCTCTATTTTTTTTTGGCTTATTACAAATAAATTTTGCTAATGAACTAATTTAGCCTTTCTAGTGGTTTGTAGTTTTAGAAAGTAAAAATCAAGACAAAACAACAAAAACAATGATTACAGGAAAAACACTTATTGATTTAGGATTTAAGCCAAACAAATGGTTTAAAGAAGCTATTGAATATGCCAATAAATATAATTTGGAAGGCGATAAATTATTAAATTATTTGGAGTCAATACGCCCAACTATTATCGAACCTTTTTCTGTTGCGCTTGATTATCATAAAAATATTCGTGCAGAATCCGATTTAGAAATTTCTAATGTAGAGCAAATCCATAAAACAATGGCAGAGCTAATGAAAACACCTACTTTAGTAGATGGTGCAGTTATGCCAGATGCTTGTCCGACAGGTGGAACAGGTCAAATCCCTGTGGGTGGAATTGCCGTTGCCAAAAATGCTATTCATCCAGCTATGCACAGCGCAGATATTTGCTGCTCAGTTATGATGACTAATTTGGGGCAAATTGACCCTAAAAAAGTTTTGGATAAAGCTCATTCACTTACTCATTTTGGAGGAGGAGGAAGAAAAGATATATTTGATTTACCTAGAGATTTAGAAGACAAAATTAAATCGAATCGTTTTCTTAACTCTGAGAGAAGTTTGAGTTTTGCTCGTACACATTTAGGAACGCAAGGAGATGGAAATCACTTTTTATATGTAGGACGTTCTGAAAAAACAGATGAAACAATGCTTGTTACACACCATGGAAGTCGTGGTTTTGGAGCAAATTTATATAGTACAGGGATGAAATTAGCCGAATTTTTCAGAAAAGAAATTTCACCTAAAACACTAGCCAAAAATGCTTGGATTCCTTACGACACAGAAGAAGGAAACCAATATTGGGAAGCTCTTCAAATTATTAGAGAGTGGACAAAACTAAATCATAAATTGATTCATGATACCACACAAAGAAGACTTAAAGTAGAAACATTAGACCAGTTTTGGAACGAACATAATTTTGTTTTCAAGGAAGATGATTTATTTTATCATGCAAAAGGAGCAACTCCTTTAGATGATAAATTTGTTCCCGATTCGAAAGATGGTTTACGTTTGATTCCTCTAAATATGAGCGAACCAATTTTGATTATAAAAGGTGAAACTACTGATTCTAACCTTGGTTTTGCACCACATGGCGCAGGTAGAGATGTTAGTCGTACTCAACATAAGAAAAGCAAAGGTGATAAGACTAAAGAACAAATCTTTGCAGAAGAAACAGAAGGTTTAGATGTTCGTTTTTTCTCTGGACATATTGATATTTCAGAATTGCCATCGGCTTACAAAAATGCTCAAAATGTAAAAGACCAAATGAAAGAATTTGGACTTGGTGAAGTAGAAGACAAAATTTTACCCTATGGTTGTATTATGGCTGGCGATTGGCAAATTGATGCACCTTGGAAAGTAAAAGCTAGAAAAAAACGTGAAGCAAAAGAAAGAAAAGCCAAAAATAAAATTTCTAGAGAGAAATATAGAAATGGATAGTTTGTGAGACTCCTTGGGTGCATAACAAATTGTCGCATAACCCCTGTTCAATTAAAAAAATCATCTGAATTATAAATTGGACAGGGTTTTAACCCTGTTTTTATTTGTGTAGTATGATAATTTGTTATGCACCCGATCTTTTTCAATTAAATAACCTTTGAATTATGTGACAATAATTCAAAGGTTATTTTTTTGCTATACACTTTTAAACCTTTTTTTTGAGCTATTTGCTAATTTTATTACAAAAACTTTACTCAGATTACTTTTAGTATTGCCTTTAGTTTGTTACTTTTGGATACATAAAGACTGCTAAATTAGTATAATTAAAATATATTTTCGCAGCCTAATTTTATTTTCTTCTTATTCTTCTCCCTTTTTCTTTATGAGTAACCGTCTAAAAACTGGTTTAATTTTACTCACCATTGCTTTTTTATTAGGTTGTATTTTGGTGCAAATGTTTACACAAACTTTAAAAAGTGAAATCACAACTCTGCCAGATGGTTATCATAATGTACTTATTCGTGTACCAACTACTTTTGAGTTTTGTGGAGAACAAGTTCCTCTCTACGATGAAGAAGTAAAAGAGAGTTTTGATAAAGAATTGTATATCAATGTTTTTCGCCATTCTTCTACTAGTTTGATTATTAAACGTTCTGAAAAATTTTTTCCAATAATTGAGCAAATTTTGAGAGAAGAAGAAGTTCCTGAAGATATGAAGTACATTGCTGTTATTGAAAGTGGACTTGAAAATGTACGTTCTTTTGCTGGGGCAGATGGTTATTGGCAATTTATGGAAGAAACAGCAAAAGAGTTTGACTTAGAGATTTCTAAAGAGGTAGATGAGCGTTTTCATATCGAAAAATCTACTCGTGCAGCCTGTAAATACCTCAAACGCTCTTACAAAAAATTTGGAAATTGGACACTCGTAGCAGCTTCCTACAATCGTGGAATGGGAGGAATGAATGCAGCATTACGCAATCAAAATGCTATTTCTTATTATGATGTTGCCCTAAACAATGAGACAGCTCGTTATATCTACCGTGCCTTAGCATTTAAAGAAATTATGCAACATCCTGAAAAATATGGTTTTGTTATTCCTAAAGAATTACGTTATCCACCTGTAAAATATCGAAAAATACCTCTTGATACTACTATAAATGATATTTCAGCACTAGCTGTGAAATATGGAATGAGTTATAAAACACTAAAGTACCATAATCCTTGGCTCTTAATGAACAAACTTACCTTTGATAAAAAAGACATAAAAAACAAAAAAGAGTATATATTACTTGTTCCTCAAAACCCACCTATGCCTCACTCCAATGTTTTGGCTCAAGAATCTTTACAAATGCAAAAGATGCTAGATTCTATTCTTCACGAAGAAGATACGGTAATCGATATTCAAGATGTGAAATAAAAATGATAAAAAAAACTAAGTAAAGTGAAATTTACTTAGTTTTTTGTTGTTTTAGCAACAACTATTTGTCTTATTATCTTATCCAAATTATTCTTCTGAATGTTTTACTGAAACTAAATTAATGTTCAGATCAATAGATTCAATATAATCTTCTCCGTTTTCTAACATATCGTAATCATCTTCTCTATAATGCCAATTTATAGTTACATTTCCTCCTTTTTCTTTTTCATATATTTCCAACGTTTCTAAAAGATCTTGAAAACGCCTTGAAGTAGCTGTATTAAAATAAGAAAGTTGAAAGTTAAGTAAAATAGTTCTGTTTGGAGTTTCTAAATAACGATCCAACCACTCAAAAACAGGTGCAAATATTTCTTCTGCGTGTTCGGGATATGACTGTCCTTCTATGCTCAAAACTCCTGTATGTCCATTAAAATCAATGGTAGGGGTAAATTTTTGACCTTTTAAAAAAAAATTTTCCATAATTATTTGCTATAATTTTGATAGCTAATGCTTTTCTAAGTAGTTATTAGAAATAATAGTAATAAGGAAATAGTTTTACTACTATTTTCTTTAATTTTATAATTTGGCTTTTTTCTCTTCTTCTGTACTCATAGGCTGCCAATCTTTATCTACAGTTACTGTAATAGAAAAAAAGCTAAGTTTTTCTGAAATAGTTTCAAAATTTATCTCTAAAGGGTTTCCAGAACGTCTAACCATATCTATCAAACCAACATGTGCGCCTGTACTTGTTTTTCCTTTTGCATTTTTTCGCTCTTGTCTATAATACTCTGTTAGATGTTTTTTATCTAACCCGTTGATATAATCACAACGCTCTTCTAAGGCTTCTCGTTGATGTTTTCTGACCATATTTCCAGCACTTAAAGAGTAACAATCAGGCAAATCACGAATAGCTACTATTCCTACTCCAATATGAGCATTAGTCGTGTAGAAGTGTTTTTTCTCTGCTGAATGATGATAAATATTTTGGGCAAGCTCTATAAAAATAGCAAATATTTTACTTTTTATAGTTTCTCTATCCGAAATTTTTTCTTTCAGATTCTCTGCTATCTCTGATAAAACAGATTGCGACAAAGCACCTTGAAAAATAGCAGTAATACCATTTTTATTAAACTCGTTGTAATATTTAGTAATCTGAAAATCGTCGTGCATATTCTGCCGAAATATAGGAGAATTAATTAAATAATAATTTCAACGAATAAAAAGAGTATTCGCTTGGCTTATTTTTGCCTAATAAATATACACTTTTTGTATAATTATATAAAGTTGTAAAAATAAAATTGCTCTAATTACAGCAATAATCAATAGTATATTTAACACAACTTGAAGTGATATTTTATTATAAGCTATCCACAATTTAATATATATAATTCAGAAAACAAATACTCTTTCTGTTTTTTCTTAAAAATATTCAATCTAAAGAAGATATAAATAAGAAGTTTAAATTCTGATGGTGTTCTACAAAGTAGGATATTTCATTATACTCTTTCTGTTGAATTAAATCATTACTAGTGGAAACATCAACAATGACAAAAAATAGCCGTTGTTGGTATATTTAATAACAGCAAAAAACATCCTATTTTTTACAATAACTCTTCAATTTTTATTTAAAGATAAGTTTTTATCAAACCATTCTAATTCTCGTTTGTTATTCGTACTTTTGCATCCTTAAAAGACACAAACAAAAAACTATTTTTACTCAAAAGAAAAACCAAAAATGGACGAATTAATCAAGTTTGGGCTGGTTTGTTTTACTACTTATTTTACTATTATCAATCCATTGGGAGTAATGCCTGTATTTATGACCATGACAGCAGATCTTAGTGATGAAGACCGTACTGCAACAGCTAGAAAAGCTCTCATTACAGCTTTCTTTACCATGATTGCTTTTGCTTTTTCAGGACAATTACTTTTTGAATTTTTTGGTATTTCGGCTGATGCATTTCGGGTAGTAGGAGGAATCATTTTTTTTATGATGGGATATGATATGCTGCAAGCACGTCTTATTCGTACCAAAATGGAAGAAGAGTCTGTCAAAAGTTATGTAACTGATATTTCTATTACTCCATTAGCTATTCCGATGATTTGTGGGCCTGGTGCAATCACAAACTCTATTGTCATGATGCAAGATGCGAGTACTTTTGATAAAAAAGCCGTTTTGATAGGTGTTATGTTTATTATTTGCTTAATTACCTTTTTCACACTTTGGGCTTCTTCAAAAATCTCTAAAATGCTAGGAGAAACAGGTAATAAGATTTTGATGCGATTGATGGGACTTATAGTAATGGTAGTAGCAATTGAGTTTTTTAGAAGTGGTCTAAAACCGATTGTAATAGACATTGTTAAAGCTGCCATGAACTAACCCGTTCATGAGTATGTTTTCAGAGGTTAGAAAGATTTTTTTACTTTCTAACCTTTTTTTATTGTTTTTTACCAAAGTATTCTAAATATTTAACTATAAACTAAAATTTTATTATGAAAATAGATAGACAGTTTAATACAATGATTGTCGAAGAATATGTATTTTATATTGATAATTACAAAAAATATACAGATTTCAATTCTTTAGGTCTTTATCGTTCTATTGTAGAAAATGAAAATCTGAATCTTGAACAAAAAATAGAATTAAGAGAATATGCTCATAAGACATTCAAAAAAAGTTTTGATTTCCTACAATTAAAAGACCCAGTTACATTTTTTAAAATTTCTACTCTAGGACAAACACTTACACAAGGTGATATAAGTCAATTTTGGCAAAACATAAGACGAAATCAACAAAAAATTCTAGCTGATAAGAAAATTAAACATCGAAATTTTGGTACTTATTCAAAACATGAGTGTTTTTTGTTTTTTATTTTATCCCTGTAGTTCGTAATTTGCGAAAGCTACACAGGGCAAAACAAGCAAAAGGCTTACACCCTGATAGTTATAATGTTCCTAGAGGAGAATTAGTCTTGCAGCTTAGAGATTTGACAGATAGTTTGATTGTAGAAAAAAGGCAAAAAATAACTATTTCTGCTACTGTTTCGTGGGAGAAGCTAACAGCTGATTTCACAGCTAAAGAAGATGGAAACCTTACTGTTTTCCTAGACAACCAAGACACAGAAGCTGTTTATTTTGATGCGCTAGAAATAAACATTACCGAGCGCATTCGTCCTCTTATAGTCCAAGAACACCATTACTATCCTTTTGGGATGGGTATGAAGGGCTTGGAGAAGGAAAATGATTTGGCATATCAGTTCAACGGAATGATAGAGCGAGAAAAAGCCTTTGGTTTGGAACTTTACGAAACAGCAAACCGAGGGTATGACCCACAAATAGGGCGTTTTTGGCAAGTAGAGCCATTGGCAGATTTGTTTGTAGGAATAAATGTCTATCAGTTTGGGTATAACAATCCTGTTTCTTATAATGATCCTAGTGGCTTAGAAGGTGTAGAAGGAGAAGGTAGTGCTAGTCCACCAGGGCCAGCACTACCAAACCCTTATGTTTCTCCTGAGTGATGGGCTGCTGCTGAAAGAAATCCTATCATAGGAAGTAGAATATATGATGATTCTTTTGGAGGAGATTTTATATATTCTCCTTGGGGTGGTTACACTATAATGGGAAATACAGGGTTTTCTTATAAAAAAATAAAAAGAGTAAAAACGTATTAATTTTGTATTTCCAAGTACTTCATTAATACTATTTTACTCTTTTATGCCAAAGAAACCAGTTTTTATGCTAAAATGCAAAATTTATCAGCATTAGATTTACGAGATTCTCGTGGCAAATTTCATGATTTAGCATTGGTTTTACTTGAGTTAAGTTTAGCTCTTTTACGAAAATGTGATGGTAACTTGTCAAGTCTTCATCGTAGTATGCAAAATAAACATGATGAACTTTGTGCTTTTTTAGGGTTATCTACTGATGTTAAAGTTATATCATGCTCCTATCTTCTAGTTTGCTTAAAAAAAGTATCTCTTTATCATTTTGAAAAACTCTTATTTGAAATGTATGGTGTAAATTTGAATGAAGAGCAAAAAAAATGGTTTGCTGGCGATGGGAAGGAATTGCGATGTAGTATAGAAAAAGGTAAAAAACGTGGTGAGGCTCTCGTTCAATTAGTAAATCAAGAAAATAGACACGTTCTGGGGCAATCATATTACAATGGAACAAAAGAAAGTGAAAACCTTGTATTCGGAATTTATTAGAAAGCAGCTACGCTAGTACACAAAAAAATAGTTTGGACGCACTTTATTTGTGTCCAGCTACCTGCAAGTTAATTCAAGAAGCAGGAGGTGTTTTTTTGATTGGTTTAAAGAATAATCAAGCACTACTATTAGAAGATATGAAATTTTGTAGCCAAGTTTCAAAAATGATAACTCAAAGCGACCAATGGGAAAAAGGACACGGAAGAATCGAAGATCGGCATTATGAATTATATGATATTAGCAAAGAATATTTTGAACAACGTTGGAAAAATGTAACTTTTCGTTCTTTAATTAAAGTCGAAAGAACACGCATAAATACTAAAACCAAAGAAGAAACTAAAGAAACCTCATTTTATATCTCCAATGAAGATTCAAAAGTTGGAGAAGAGCTTTTCGAAGCTATACGAAAACATTGGCAAATAGAACTCAATAATAATATCAGAGATACTACCTTTCAAGAAGATCAACTCAAAACGAAAGAAAAAACTGTTTCAAAAGTCTTAGCAGGACTCAGAACACTCAATTTAGCACTTTTAAATAAGTTAAAGCCCAAAAACATGGTAGCACAACTTGAGAAATTTCAAGATGATTTTAAATCTTTACTAAACTTTCTTAGAGAGGTCTATTTTTTATAAGAAAACCCTTGATTTTGTGATTGAATTTTTAGATAAATTATCATTTTTAATTTCTAAATTTACAGTTGTTGTATTAGATAATGCAAGGATTCACACTTCTAAAAAATTACTGAAAATTTGGCAACAAAGGGATTGCATATTTTTTATCTACCACCTTACTCTCCACACTTAAATATTATTGAAAGACTTTGGAAAGAAATAAAAGAAGGCTGGATAAAACCATCTGATTATACAACTGCTAATGATTTATTTTATGGTGTAAATAGAATATGTGAAGCTATAGGAAAAGAGCTAAAAATAAACTTTTCTGAATGCTCTTTTTAGATATATTTAATTATGTCAAATTACTTAAATTAAAGGTTCTCATGGTTATTGTTGTATAACAGTCTTCCAGACTGTTGAATTTGATAAAATACTGTTTTTGATGTTTAACTTCCAGTCTGAACTACATTAATACAAATCGTGATAAGATTTATTAGATAGAAACTTACTTGCGTTTTTTTTAACAATCTAATAAATTCAAGTTTGGTTACTGTTTTTTTAGTAATTTTCCTTTTTAGACTATTACAATTATTAAAAAAAGCCCTCAAACGAATGAAATTAAAATTATCTCCTATTCTATTTTTTGTTTTTCTATTTTTCATAAATCCCATTTTTGCACAAAAAATAAATTCTACATCTTCAAAAATTCAAGATTATTATTTTCAAACTCTACAAAAACAGTATGAAAAGAAAGGTGACAAATTAACCTTTGACCCAGCTATTTCGACTCCTGAACAAGTTTTAGGTTTTGAAATTGGTGACTGGCACGTTTCACACGACAAACTTCTCTTTTATTTACATACTTTAGCAAAGCAATCTAATAGAATCAGTATTGATACTATCGGATTTACGCACGAACAGCGTCCACTTATTCAACTTATTATAACAAATCCTGCAAATCAATCAAATTTAGAGGAAATACGTAAAAAACATATTGAACTGACAAATTCTAGTTCGGCAACTGTTTCTACTGAAAGTCTGCCTGTGGTGGTTTGGCAAGGGTATAGTATTCATGGAAATGAAGCCAGTGGAAGTAATGCAGCTCTTTTATATGCTTATTATTTGGCTGCTGCTCAAGGAGATGAAATTGAAAATAAACTCAAAAATGCAGTTATTATTCTTGACCCAAGTTTCAATCCTGACGGTCTGAATCGTTTTGCAAGTTGGGTAAATATGCACAAAAGTAAATCACAAGTAAGTGACCCAAATCGAAGAGAAACCAACGAACCTTTTCCCATGGGAAGAACCAATCATTATTGGTTTGACTTAAATAGAGATTGGTTGCCTGTTCAACAGCCTGAAAGTAAGGCACGTTTAAAGCGTTTTCACGACTGGAAACCAAATATCCTGACAGACCATCACGAAATGGGAACAAATAGCAGTTTCTTTTTTCAACCAGGTGTACCACAGCGTACAAATCCGATTACGCCACAAAAAAATCAAGAACTGACTGCTAAAATTGGTAAATTTCACGCAAAGTTTTTAGATAATATTGGCTCATTGTATTATACCGAACAAAGTTTTGATGATTTTTATTATGGCAAAGGTTCGACGTATCCAGATGTAAATGGTTCTGTAGGAATCCTTTTTGAACAAGCCAGCGCAAGAGGACATGCACAAGAGAGCGAAAATGGAATTATTACCTTTGAGTTTGCTATTCGCAATCAACTTACTACTTCGCTATCTACCTTGGAAGCTGCTGTAAATCTTAGAAAGGAACTGTTAGATTATCAACAAAGTTTCTATAAAACGGCTGCCGATTTTGCCAAAAATTCTACTGAAAAAGGATATTTGATTGGAGGAAGAAATGATATTCCACGTTTTGAGGTCCTTTTAAAAATCTTAGAAACTCATCAAATTGAATTTTATACTTCTAAAAATGAAGTGAAAGAAAATCAAGGACAGAATTCAGTTATTTTTTCTGATAAAAATTCGGTTGTCATTCCTGTAAATCAGACCCAAGGCAGATTAGTAAAAGCTATCTTTGATACGCCAAAGACTTTTAAAGACAGTATTTTTTATGATGTTTCGGCTTGGACGTTTACTTATTCTTTTGGATTAGAGCAAAAAATACTTTCTCAAAGTGAAGTTTCAAATCTGAAAGGAGAAAAAATAAATGCTTCTTACTTTTCTGACTCATTTGCTAAGGAAAATTTAGCTTTGCAAAAAAGTGAAATTGGCTATTTGATTGATTGGAAGAATTATTATGCACCAAGATTAGTAAATCAATTATTGGAAAATAATCTGAATGTCAAAGTAAGTGAGGAAGTGTTTTCGTATATAATGAACGACAAGAAGACCGAGTTTGGTAGAGGAACTATTTTTGTAAAAGCTCCTGATAATAAAAATGAAGCTGAAAATGTAGTGCAGTTACTTTCAGAGATGAGCAAAGAACATTCTATACAAATTACTTCTTTAGAAACTGGACTGACTGATAATGGAGTTGATTTGGGAAGCCCAAGTTTTCAAACCTTGAAATTACCTAAAGTTTTGGTGGTTGTGGGAGAAGGTGTTGATTCGTATGAGGCTGGCGAAATTTGGCATTTATTAGATGCTCGTTATGGAATGAAAGTTTCTTTGATTGAAGCCAGTGATTTATCATTGATTGACTTACACGACTATACAACGATTGTTTTGCCAAGTGGATATCCTAAAAATTTGAATCCAAATGCACTTTCTAGTTGGACAGAAAATGGAGGGACTTTGATTGCTATTGGTTCTTCGATTAATTTTTTGAAAGGAAGTTCTTATTTCAATTTGAATCAAAAACAATCTTCTAGTCAGAATAATTCAGGACAAAAAGAGCGTTTAATGTATTCAACTAGAGATAATGACAGAGGTTCGAATTATGTAGGGGGATTGATTTTAGAAGGGCAATTAGACCTTTCCAATCCAATTGCTTTTGGTTACGAATCTGAAACAATACGTATTTTTAAAGACAATAGTATTTTTTTAGAATATCCTGATAATCCATATACAATGCCTCTTATTTATACTCAAAATCCTAAAACAAATATTGTAAGTGGTTATTTATCAGATTTGAATAAAGAAAAGTTGCAAAACAGTGTTTCTATCATTTCAAAGAATATAGGAAGAGGGAAATTTGTTGCTTTTGCTGATAATCCAAATTTTAGAGCATTTTGGTATGGAACAAATCGTTTGTTTATAAATGCAATATTCTTTTAACCGTTAACGAGGCTTTGTCGTCGTTGAGTTAATAATTGAAAATACAAAAGCCATTATTTTTCTAAAAAGAAGAATAATGGCTTTTTTCAAAACAGTAAATTCAAAAAGTAATTTCGTGATAACTGATAAATTTATATACTAATTCCCATTACACAAATATCATCAACTTGTTCATAATCTGTTCCCATCCAGTTCATCAGATTTCTTTTTAGAGAAACACGCTGATGACGCATAGATGTACTATGAGTATCATATAAAAGTTGTCTAAATTTATTGGACATGAATTTTCGTCCTTCTTCTCCTCCAAATTGGTCTTGATAGCCATCAGAATAAATATAAAACGCTTCTACATCTTCTAATTCGATTATATGATTTGTATATTCTTCATTCATAAATTTTTCAGTTCGTCCTCCAATAGGATGAACATCTCCTTTAATAAAAGTTAGATTTACTTCTGCACCACCTTTTTTGCGTTTTTTATGTAAATAAACTAAAGGATTTTTTGCTCCTGCAAATTCCATCATTCCAACAGATTTATCAACAACCACAACAGCCATATCCATTCCATCACGATTTCCTGTGGTGTCTTGTTTCAAAATTCTTCTTATTTCAGATTGCATAAAATCAAGAATTTTACTGGGTGTCGTAATTTGTTGTTGAAGAATAACATCATTAAGAAGAGTTGTTCCAAGTAATGACATAAATGCTCCTGGTACTCCATGTCCTGTACAATCTCCTACAACAGCAATTTGTCGTGTTCCTATTTCATTATACCAATAAAAATCTCCTGAAACTACATCTTTAGGTTCAAAAAAAACAAAAGCATCTTTAAAAATTTGCTTTAAATCTTGTGTACCTCCTAGCATAGCTGATTGAATGCGCTGAGCATAATTGATACTAGAAACAAGGTTTTTGTTTTGTTTTTCTATTTCAGAAGAGGTCTCTTGAAGTTTCTTTTTAGCTAATTCGGCTTTTGTAACATCTTGAAGTGTTCCTTTCATTTTTATCAGAATCCCTTTTTCATTAAAAACAGGATAGCCTTTTTCTCTTACATAAATTGTTTCTTTGCTTGGAGTAGTAATGCGATATATAGCATTAAAATCCTCATTTTGGGTCACAGCAATAGCCCAAGCTTCATTGAGTTGAGGTAAATCTTCTTCTTCTATCCAAGATTGAAAAACCTGTGTATCTTGTGGTATTTGATAATTTTCTACTTTAAATACTTTATCAAAACTATCTGACCATTTCACTTTTTTTGTAGTAATATCCATATCATAACTCACAATTTGGGCAAGACGTTGCGATTCTTCAAGGTTCTCTTTATTTTCTTTTACATAGTTTAGTAGTTCTTCCTGCATTTTTTGTTGTGCAACTTCTTCACTAATATCTTGTGCTGTGCCTATCAGTGTAATAGGTTCTCCATCATCATTATATTTTATGATAGAATAAGTACGATAATATTTCCAATGCTCTTCTGATAAATGGGGTGGTTTTGCTCTATAGGTAGTAAATACTTCTTTTTTTCCACTCATCATAGCCTCTGCAATCGCTCGTTGATGTTCTTCTCTTTCTTCTGGATGTATAATAGCATCAAAAATAATTTGATTGATGAGTGTATCTTTTTCTAATCCATAAATATTAGGTAAATTTTCAGAGTGTTTGATTTGTCTTGTATGCAAATTCCAAACATAACTACCCATTTTTGCCATTTTTTCGGCGTCAGTAAGCATTTGTTGTTGTTGTTCTAGTTCTTTTTGAGAAATCAGAAGTTTTTCTGTTTGGGTTTCGATGATTTGTTCGGCTTGTTTTCTTTGTGTAATGTCCATCAAAACACCATCAAGATAATTTACCTTATTTATATTGTCTTCTACTACTTGTCCAGATTCTTCTACCCAAATGATAGAGCCATTTTTATGAATAAGACGGTACTCTATTTTATAAGGGAGTTTTGTTTCAATAGCTTGATTGATTTCTACATCAATAAAATTGTCATCTTGATGAATAATACTGGCAAAAGAACGCACTTTATTATTCAAGAAGTCAGAAGCAGTATAACCTGTTATTCTTTCGACTCCTTTAGAAATAAATTTCATTGTCCAATCTTTATCTATCAAGGCACGATACATAATTCCTTGCAGGTTATTACTAAGCGATTCTAGTTGTCTTTTAGATTGCTCTAAGTCTAGTTGTTGCAATGTGATTTGAGTAATATCTTGAATTACACCCAATACACGTTCTGGTTTACCTGTGCTATCTTTTAATAAATTTGCTTCAATTTTTAATGTTTTCCATTCTTTTTGAGTGTTATTTTTGAAATTTCCTATCATAGAAAAAGTATCAATTTTTCCTTTTGATAATTCAGATAAGTAATTTGTAATTTTTTCTCTACTTGCTTTGTCATAATATTTTGCGTGGGTGTTCATATCTTTCATTTCAGATGCTTCCAATCCATATATTTCAGCTAGATTTTCAGAATAAGAAAAAGATAGGTTATCTAAAACCATATCAAAACTACCAATTTGAGAAATTTTTTCGGCACGAGAAAGTAACCTTTGTCTTTCCTCTACTTCTCGTTGAGCTACAAAGAGATTGTCATTAATGACTTGCAGTTGCTCTGTATTTTGACGCAGTTCTTCTTCTGATGCCTGCAACTCTTGATTCTGCAAGTTTACCTCTTGAAGAAGTTTTTCTATTTCTTGTTCTTTTTTTACATTTTCTGTAATATCTTGTAGGCTATTTACGATATAAATTAGTTTCCCTCTCTTATTAAAAACGCAATGGGTAGCTCCTTGAAACCAATGCCAATCTTTGAAATAATCAGTTTTGATACGCAAACGATAAAAAGTGTCTTCATCGTTTTCTATAGCCTTTTTTTGATTTGCTAGTAGTATTTGATAATCTTCAGAATGAATAACACTTTCTAAAAATGTAGTGTCAATTTTTACGTCTTTATCAAGACCTAATATATAATTTAAGTGTTCGGTATGTGTAACTTCATTTGTTTTGATATTCAAGTCATAGGCTGCTAATTTTGCCATTTTCTTGGCTTGTGAAACTCTATTAACATAAGTTTTTAGTTCTCTTTGTGAATTAATTAAGTTATCATTTACTATTTTCATTTGTTCAGCACTTTGCTTTAACTCTTCTTCTGATGCTTGTAATTCTTGATTGTTTTCTTCTAAAGTTTTCGTAGCTATTTCTACATCTGTAAAAGCCATTTTTACTTGGTGAACCATTGGTTTTAAAACAATGAATGCAATAGTCCAAATAAAAACAAGCAAAAAGCCAATTACTCCAAGTTGTACTATTTGTAAGTAAGCAAGTTTTTCTTCTGCCTCTGCTTCATACATAACAACAATTTTGTTCATTATAGGAAGGAAAGAGTTTTCATTGCGCCCTATTTTCTGAATTGCATCTCGCATGCTTCTTTTGCTGCTTTCTGAATCTGTTATTTGATTAGCATCTAAAAGCTCCTCTAAACCTGCCAAAATTCCGTTGTAATATGGAGTAATTGAATCATATAAAGATTTTACTTCTTCAGAGTTAATATGATTGTTACTAAAATTTAATGTATTTTCTTTGCCTATTAAATTTAAATGTGCTGTTTTGAATTCTTTAATATCTAAATCTAATGCATTTATATAAGGAACTTGCTGTTCGCTTTGCGAAGGTGTGGTAGCTATGTATAAAGAACTTTTAGCTATTTTTTGGCTCAACATGCGCTGCCTTCCTGATGTATTGATTACAGGTGCATCATTTTGCTGGTCAGATATAAAACTTTGAACAACTAGATAACTTCCTAATAATAGAATTGTAATAACAAGTGGAGCAGCTATATTTCCAATTCGTAGTTTTTTTAGAATTGCATTGTTTTCTTTTGCATACTGTTCTGAACTCAGCCCCTTCTTTTCATAACTAGCAATCAATTTATCTCTCAAAGAACCCATATAAGCAAAAGCACCTCCTAAAATTAAAGGAGCAATATCAATAACAAAATGTATAGGATTGACTTGGTGTAGTTTTACAATCATTGCCCAATTGAAAGCAAGTTGTTTGAAAAAGAAGCCATCAAGAATCCAAGCAAATAAGGGAAAGAATAAACCAAATACTAGTCCACCAATGGCATATTTGATTGTATTAGAATAACGCATATATTTTCGTATGGAATAACTATCTTATTTATTTGAAAAGTCAATATGAAATAAGATTAAAGGGAATAAGTAGAGTTTTGCATCTGTATAGATAGGGAAAACACAAATACATAGCCAATATAAGCATTTTTTTTTATACTAAAATAGGACTTTAAAGGATTGTTTTTTAGGTATCTATAGGTTAAATAGGGGTGTTTTGTCTTATTTAATTTTCTAATTGCACTTTTTTAATAAAATGCTTGTAGTCGGAATAGGTAAAATATTTTTTCTGACTCAAAAAAACTTCTTTTTCGTGTTTGAATTCAATTTCTTTATCTACTGGCACATCTGTTTTGTAATCAATTATTTTTTCTAGTTCTTCTTTAGTAAAAAAAACTTTTCTCAAAATAAGACGAACAGTTTTAAAATTTTCTTCAATATCTGATATCCAAATCAATGTTTGAATAGCAAAAAATAGAAAAAAAACATTTAATAAATGAGGTAAAATATAAACATATAAATTGCTATAATCAGCCAGAGCATTTTCTAATAACTCAATATCAAGACTTCTAAGACGAGTATAATTGTCATACTTCCACCACTTTTCAAAAAAATACATCTGAATATGTTGGGTAAGTAAGTAGCAGATATTAACTATCCAAAAGAGTGTTCCAACATTGTTTTTTTCTAAATCATAAAGCATAAAACGCCTTTTTAAAAAAATAACAACTAACATAGTAGCTCCTAAACTCAAAGCTAAAGAAATATAATAAGGCACACTATAATCTAACTTTCCATTTTGAAAAAGTGAAAGTAGATATTGATTTTTCAGAAAAAACAGCTTTAAAATTCCTTCTGCAAATAAGGCGCAACTAATAGGAATGGCAAATAAAACTAAGAAAAACCAAAAATAATAAGTAAGATTAAGAACCTTTTTTTTCATAAAATTTATTTGTAGAATTACGAATTACGAATTTATTTTTTTGATAATAAGAACTCTGAAACAATTATTTCAGAAAGTAATTTCTGACTAATCACTATTTTCTTTTTAGATTGACAAATTTTTCTTCTCCATTTATTTCCACATTAAAGCCAAATTTTTCAGGAACAAAGGTAAGTTTATCATATTCAAAATTGAGTAGTGTTTTTCCTTCTATATCTAGAATCCCATATTTACCTTTTTGTTTTGCAATAATAAGTGTTTTGAAAAAGGCATTTTGTTCGCTTTCTAAAGCAAGATATTTTATTTCTTCATACGAATCTTCAAGAGCTTTTTTTCCATTTCTATCAATAGCTGTCCAGTTTCTACCTTTTCTGACAAAAGCAATATCTTTTCGGAAAGGTTCGGCAGCATCATAATTTACTTTTATGACTTCTTTACCTTCCAAATTTATCCAACCCCATTTTCCTTCTTTTTGTACTAAAGCGATTAGGTTTTCTGCTGCTCCTGTTGTTTTACCTTTTTCAGTAGAAAATTCCCCTAAATATTGGTATTGAGGTGCTAAAATAGCTTGATTATGCAGTAAAATAAAACCATAATTTGTTCCTTGTTTTATCTTTAAGATATGAGTTGAATGTGTCTTTTTCTTTTCTTCTACTTTTATATCTTGTAGATAATCAATAGAATTATACTCTGAACGCAATAGAGGGACATTATTATGAAGGTCAAAAAGTCCGTATTTCCCTGCTTTTTTTGCTGTAATGAGTTCAGGTTTTAATACTCTTTCAATTCTGGCTGTATCTCCATAACGTGTGATATAATATTTTATGAATTCAATTTCATCATACGAAGGACGAATAACTATATTTCCATAAGCATCAGCCAAACCTACCTTTCCTTTATCATGAAATAACATCACCTTTGTTTTTCCACTTGCACTCTGGCAGGTTTCGGGCATAAACTCTATTTTTTCGTAAAGTGATGTAAGTGGTTTTCCTGTTGCATCCAAAACTCCATATTTTCCTCTACTTTGAACTAATAATGTTCCTTGCCAACGTGTACAAGTAGAATCTTCGCCTTCAAAAAAACTTATTTTTTCATATTGAAAAGGAACAATAGTAGCATTTGTATCATTGAGAACACCTAATTTTCCTTCAATACTTGCAATTTTGATAGAGTCTCCTCCATAGGCTAAAAGAGCTTTTCTTTCCACAATAGTGGTATCTATTTTCGGTGCAGTATCTTCTTCTGTGGCTGTTTCCCATCCATCTTCATTTGTAGTTTGTGCAAGATTAAGAGAGGGATTTATACAACATAACCCTATTAAAAAAGAAAATACAAATAAGGTGTTTTTGAAAATACTTTTTGTTACAGTAATATGCATTAGATATTTTTTTTAATGAAAATCAAAATGTAATAGTATAATTTTTTTGATTTTTTATAAGATATAATTTAGAATAGCAAATAATATTCCCTTTTCTTTGTGTTACTTTTTAGCAATTATTTGTAACTGAAAAATCAATTTAGCTAATCAACCACAATTAATTATTTTATGGAAATCAGTCTCACTACCCCTGCCTTACTTTTTCCTGCTATTTCGTTGCTTTTGTTAGCTTATACCAATCGTTTTTTGGCAATTGCTACACTTATTCGAAATTTACATGAAAAATATGAAAACGAACCAAATAAAATTTTGATACAACAAATTAAGAATCTCAAAAGAAGAGTTTATTTAATTCGAAACATGCAATTTTTGGGAGTTTCTAGTCTGCTTTTGTGTGTAATTTCTATGTTTGCTCTTTTTTGGAAACAAATGGAAGTTGGACAATGGCTTTTTGGAATAAGTTTAGTTTTACTTATGCTTTCACTTTCTCTGTCAGTGATTGAAATACAAATTTCTGTAAAAGCTCTCAATATTCAAATTGGGAATATGGAAAAGAGGAAATAATATAAAGATAAAATAAACATAAAATAAACATAAAATCAAATTTACAACAAAAAACCCTGCTTAGATAATCTAAACAGGGTTTTGAGTGTATTAAATACAATATTTGTGAACCCGATAAGATAACACAATCGCTCATTACGTTTTTTTGCGTAAAAACAAAACTTTGTACGACAGAAATGAAATAAATTTTAACAATTTTGCTAAAGGTTAGATTTGTTTTTGCCATAGTTTTCAATAAAAAAAGACAATATGAGATAAAAACTAATTCAATTCTTTTTAGATGATGAACTTCTGTAAGTATTGCTGATATTAAGAAGTTTAAAAGCAAATTTGGTTTTATAAGATAGAAAAAGGAATGAAAAATAGATTAATTGCTTAAAAAATTTATAAATTTGAAGCAATTAACTTTTTAAAATATTTAAATTCTGCATTTACTAAATGAAGTTTTTCTAACCATGTCTAGTCAAAAACGACTTTATAAAGCTGCTTTATTGTCATCTCCTGTTATGGGAATTTATGGAGTTACGCCTATGTATATCTTTATGCTTGCTCCTTTAGATTCTTTTTTATTTGGCTGCTTGTTTCTTACTTGTATTTTTTTTTGTTTTTGGATAGCTAATATACTTATTCTTAGATTTCAAGAAATAGGCTGGAAGAGAAATATGATAAGTTATGGTGTTATTTTTACGATGATGATAGGCTTTAATTTTTTATTTCAATATAAAATAAAGTATTTACTTGCTGTTGAAATTCCTCCTAAAAGTGATTTTATATATCCTTTTTTGAATAGTTTTGCTATGAATACCATTATTTTAATTATTAGCCATGCGATTGTACTTCAAGAACGAAAACGAAGTTCAGATAACAAAGTCATTCAACTAGAAGATAAAAATAAAGAAGCACAACAAGAACTTTTGATGCAACAGTTTCAACCTCATTTTTTGTTTAATGCTCTAAGTACACTCAAATCACTCATTCGTAAAGATGCTGATGAAGCCGAAGAATATATCCTAAAACTTTCAGATTTTCTGCGTTTTTCTATTCAAGCACACAAAGAAAGTACGGTAACTTTAAAACAAGAACTCAAATTTGCAACTGAATACTTAGAAATGCAACAAATTCGTTTTGTAGATTCTATTACTTGTAAAATTGACGTTTCAGAAGAATTTTTATCTCACAAAATTCCTGTTTTTGCCATTCAATCGCTTGTCGAAAATGCGTTTAAACACAATACTTTCTCCAAAGAAAATCCATTACAAATTTCTATTTTGAGTAAAAGAGATGAATTTGAAAATAATATAATTACTGTTTGGAATACTAAATCTTTAAAAAGACAAACCGAAAAATCAGGAACAGGACTTACTTCTCTTAATCAGCGTTTCGAACTTCTAACAGGCAAATCAATAGAAATAACAGATAATGAAGAAAGTTTTTGTGTAAACCTTGTTTTAATAGCTTAAAAATCAGAATAGAATGAGAATACTAATCATTGAAGACGAAACACCTATAGCAGAAGATTTGGAAGCAACTCTAAAATCTATCAATTCTCAAATAGAAATTGTAGAGTTTATTTCGTCTGTCGTAAAAGGAATTGCTTATTTATCAAAACAAGAAAATCAACAAAAAATAGATTTAATTTTTTCGGATATTCAGCTCAACGACGGAGTTAGTTTTGAGATTTTTAAACAAGTTTCTGTTCCTATTCCTATTATTTTTTGTACTGCTTATGATGAATATGCCCTAAAAGCATTTGAAGCAAACGGAATAGATTATATTCTAAAACCCTTTGGAAAAAAAATAATAGAAAAAGCTCTTCAAAAATACCAAATACTAAAAAGAACATTTTCGAAAGATATAAATAAAGAAGCTATTAAAGAAAATCCTAATTTTACTCAACTCTTAGAGTTATTAGAACAAAAAAAGACTAAAAGAACTGAATCTCTTTTAGTCAGAGCAGGTGATAAAATTATTCCTCTTTCTATTTCAACTGTTGCTTTTTTCTTTGTAGAAGATAGATATACGTTTGCGTTTACGTTAGACCAAAAAAAACACATTGTTAGTCAAAATTTAGAGCAGTTAGAAGAAATATGTATTTCTAATCAATTTTCATTTTATAGAGCTAACAGACAATTTTTAGTAAATAGAAAAGCTATTAAAGATGTTTCTCAATATTTCAATAGAAAATTACTTATCAATTTTGCCTTCTCTTTTCCCGAACGAGTTACGATAAATAAAACTAAAGTAACCGATTTTCTCCATTGGCTTGAGAATCATTAAGTTGTCATTTTGTCCGTTTCAGTCTTCATTTTGACTTTTCCACTACATTGGTCATTATAAAATAGCTTCTTGTTCCGTAATCTTGTATAAATAAATCAACCTAAATCTATTTATACCATGCCAAGGATTATGCTAAAGAACTTAAATATTTTCTCTCTCTTCTTTTTGTTGGGCTTGTTAACTATTGCCTTGTCCTCTTATGAAGAAGCTACTCCTAATTTTTATACAGAAGACCAAATTACAGGAAAATGGTTTGCCAAAGAAATAGATAATTCGATTATAGAAGTTTCTAAAAACTCAAATCAAAAATGGCAAGGCAAGATTATCAAATCAGATAATAAGGAAACGATTGGCAAAACAATTTTTCTAGCTGAATATCAATCCAAAGACAAAAACTATACAGGTACACTCTACAAACCTGATGGAGATATAGAAGTTGCTGCTACCCTAACTCTTCTTAGTTCTCAAAAACTCAAAGTTGTGGGAAAGAAATTCTTTATGAGTAAGACTTTTTATTTCACAAAAACAAATTAAAATCTAATTCAGAATTATCCATCTGCATACTATTTTTCTATGAAAACTTATTTTATATCTTTTTGTGTTTTTGGCAGTTTGCTTTTTAATCAAATCAAAGCTCAAGATACAACTTACTACACACTAGACGAAGCTGTTAAAGTAGCTTTACAAAACAATAAATCGGTAGAAGCTGCCGAGTTAGATACAGAGTTAAATCGTTTTAGAAAAGGCGAAGCCAACTCTGCTCTTTATCCACAAATCAATGGAAGTGCAGGAATCACACACTTTATTGATTTGCCACAATCTTTTTTACCTGCTCAATTATTAAATCCTCAAGCTCCTGATGGAGAAGTTGTGGGCGCAGCTTTAGGTCTTCCTAATACAAGTAAAGTAGGAATTAGTGCAAACTGGCTCTTGTATAATCAAGCCGTTTTTGCAGCAAACAAAATTTTGAGAGTTCAATCTGAATTATCAGAGGTACAAATCCAACAAACAAAAGATGAAGTGGCTTATTCAGTTACACAACTTTATTATGGAATTTCATTTGCTATTCAACAGAAAAGTATTCTGTCAAAAAATGTAGAAAGTTTAGACAAATTACTCAAAATTGTAGAAAGTAATTATCAGAATGGGTTAATAACAAAAGTAGAAGTTGGAAAGGTAAGTGTAAGCAAATCAAACTTAGAAAGTGAACTTGAAAATATAGAAGTAGCTATCCAAACACAACAAAACTTTCTTCGCTTATTAATGGGGCTTCCAACAGATGCGAAAATAAAATTAACTGATACTTTTGGAAATCAAGATTTTCAAAAAAATCTAGTACAAAATATAGATTTATTCCAAAAAGTAGAAAATACAACAGATTACAAACTCCTTCAAAAACAAATTCAGCTTACTCAGGCTGAAAAACAAACTTTTGTAGCTAGTTATATTCCTTCTTTAGCCATTGTGTATGATTATTCCTACAACTGGGCAAATAGAGAATTTAGTAACCTCTATAACTCAGACTTAAAATACCCACAACAATATGTAGGGGTACAACTTAATGTTCCCATTTTTGATGGACGAAAAAATGAGTACAAACTTCGTCAAAACAAGGTCAAAACGCTACAATTAGAAAAACGAGCTGATTATCTCAATCAAAAAATAGCGACAGATATTACAAATGCAAATCTAAAATACAATCAAAACATAACAGCTATTTCAGTAAGAGAACAAAATCGTCAAGTAGCAAAGCAAGTTTATGAGCAAAGTCTTTTGCAATATCAAGAAGGTATTATTTCGCTCAATGATGTCATTACAAGTGAAAATGAATGGCGACAAGCACAAACTCAATACTTGACGGCTCTTTCTAATACTCTTTTAGCTTTATTAGATTATAAAAAAGCTACAGGAAACCTTTTATCAATGGAAAATTAGTGAATGGGTAATAGATGATTAAACCCAAGTTCGCATTCACATTTAATTATTAATTATTCATTTGTATTTCAATTTATATCCTTATTGTCAATTAAAAAATTATCAATTATACATTTGTATTTATTATTATGAAAAAAACTATTTTTATTATCATCGGAGTTGTTTTAGTTGTTGCAGTTGCGTTTAGACTCTATTCAAACAAATCCAAAATCAATGAAGCAGAATCTTACAAAGAAGAAATAGGAAATATTCCTGTCAATGTTGTAGTAGCTAATTTGGAAAAGCAACAAAACGAACTAAAATTTACAGGAACATTCAATCCTATTCATGAGGTTCAGTTTGGAGCAGAATTGCAAGGCAAAATTACAAAGATTTTTGCAGAAGAGGGAACATTTTTAAAAGCTGGAAATCCAATCGCAAAGATTGATGACAGTATGCTTATTCTTCAACTAAAAGCTCAAAAAAATCAGCTTGAAGTAGCCAAAGTAAGTCTAACTAATCAAGAAGCAGCAGCACAAAAAAGCCAAACAGATATTCAACGTTTTGAAAATCTCAAAAAAGATAATGCTGTTTCAGATATTACTTATCAAAACCAAAAATTAGGCAATACACAAGCACAAGGAGGATTAGAAATAAGCAAAACAAATGTAGAAAGTGCCAAAATTTCTATCCAAACAACACAACAACAAATAGACAAAACACTTATTAAAGCTCCTATTACAGGTTATTTTTCTACCAAAAATTTTGAAGTCGGTAGTATTGTTTCTCCTAATATGCCTCTTGGAGTAATTACAGATATTAGTGAACTAGAATTGGTAGTTATGATTCCAGAAAAACAAGTGATTTTGTTTAAAGAAGGACAAAAAGTAGAACTAAAAGCTGATGTTTTTTCGGCTACTAAATTTGAGGGAAAAGTTACTCATATTTCGGTTAGAGGCGACCAAAGTCATAATTTTAAAATGAAAATTTCACTCAAAAATGATAATAAAGACAAACAAATCAAGGCAGGAATGTATGGAAGTGTTTTTATAGAATCTACTCAAAATGTAGAAGGGATTTTTATTCCAAGCGAAGTAATAAGAGGAAATGCAGGGCAAACCCAAGTTTATGTCGCTGAAAACGGAAAAGCCGTCTTGAAAAATGTAAAAACGGGTGTTTCTATCGAAGACAAAGTAGAAATAATAGAAGGCTTAAAGGCTGGAGACAAAATAATTACATCAGGAATAAATAGCTTAAATGACGGAATTACGATACAAATAACAAAGTGATAGTGGAAATATAATTATTCATTTATTTTCTTATTCATTTGTATTTCGCCTTTCCATTACCCATTAAAAAATTATCTATTGTAGAACTCTCAATTATAAAAATTATGTCATTAACCGAACTTTCCATAAAGCGACCTTCGTTTGTCATTGTGATTTTTGCACTTATAGCTGTCTTTGGTATTATTAGTTATAGCGCACTAAGTTATGAATTATTACCAAAATTCAACATTCCGACACTTACAGTTGCTACTATTTACCCTGGTGCTTCTCCTTCTGAAATCGAAAGTCAAGTAACAAAAAAGATAGAAGATAATATCTCTACACTTGAAAATATAAAGCGTATTCGTTCTTCTTCTTACGAAAATTTGAGTATTGTTATTATCGAACTTAATTCAGGAACAGATGTAGATGAAGCCCTTTCAGAAGCACAACGAAAACTCAACGGAGTTGCACCACTTTTACCAGATAATGCCAAAACACCTACCGTTTCGAAGGTTTCTAGTGATGCTTTTCCTATTTTGAAATATAGTTTGTCTTCTTCTATAAATTCTAATACAGAATTTTATCAGTTTGTAAAAGACAAAATTTTGCCTGAACTATCCTCTGTAAAAGGTGTAGCTAATATTGATTTGATTGGTGGAGAAGAACGAGCTATTCGTGTCTATGTAGATGAAGAAAAACTAGAAGCTCAAAATCTTTCTTTGTTGATGGTTACACAAGCGATTGCTCAGAATAATTTGGATTTTCCAACAGGAAAAGTAGAAAATCAAGCAACTAGTTTAAAGATAAAACTAGCAGGAAAATACCAATCTGTTGAAGAAATAGAAGAACTTGTCATTGCTCGTTTTCAAAGTGGCACACAAGTAAAATTAAAAGATATTGCTACCATTATTGATAGTAAAAAGGATGTAGAAACCATAAATAGAATAAATGGAGAAACAGCTATCGGAATGAATATTGTAAAACAAGGGGATGCAAATGCCGTTGATGTAGCTGCCATTATTCAAGAAAAAACAAAAAAATTAGAAGAAAAATATGCAAGTCAGAATTTGCAAATGAATGTAGCCGTAAACACGACTGATTTTACGATTGCTGCTGCCGATGCTGTAAAGTTTGATTTAATGTTGGCTATTTTCTTGGTCGCACTTGTTATTTTGATTTTTCTACACAGTTTTAGAGACTCTCTAATTGTAATGCTTGCCATTCCTTGTTCTTTTTTAGGAACATTTATAGCAATTTATCTTTTTGGTTATACACTCAATTTGATTACGCTTCTTGCCCTTACGCTTGTTGTGGGTATTTTGGTAGATGATAGCATTGTAGTTTTGGAAAATATTCATAGGCATTTGGCTATGGGAAAAGACAAAAAAACGGCTTCTATAGATGGACGTAACGAAATTGGTTTTACTGCTATTGCCATTACTTTTGTTGATGTGGTTGTATTTCTTCCTCTAGCTCTTACCAAAGCAGGTATAGTGTCTGTTATTTTCTCTCAATTTTCTTGGGTAATTGTAGTTTCTACACTTTTAAGTTTGTTTGTTTGCTTTACAGTTACTCCTCTTTTGGCTTCTCGTTTTTCTAAATTGGTTGATTTAGAAAAAGAAGATTATTGGACAAAAGTTAATAAATGGATAGAAACACAAATCGAATATTTGATTGAATGGTATGTAGGTATTTTGAAATGGACTTTATCACACAAAATAGTTACACTAAGTCTTATTTTTTTGCTTTTTGTAGGTTCTATTTCTTTGGTAGTTACTGGTTTTATTGGTTCTACTTTTATAGAACAAGGCGATAGGGGCGAAGTATTATTTTACTTAGAAACTGAAAAATCAAGTACAATAGAATATACCGACAAAATCACAAAACAAGTAGAAAAAGAATTTATGGCAATGCCAGAAGTACAAACTGTAATTGCTAGTGTCGGAATTAGTGGAGGAGGAAGAGAAGCAGGTGGACTTAATCCCTACAAATCTGAATTAACTGTAAAACTAAAAGAAGATACCAAACTAGGAGATGCCGAATTTGCAGAAAAAGCCAAAAAGCAAATTGGTAAAATGACAGGTGTAAAGATAGAAGATGCTTTGATAGGAATTATGGGTTCGGCAGATGATTCTCCTGTTCAACTTATCATCAGTGGAAACGAGTTCGAAACCGTTTTGGAAGCTGGACAAGACCTCAAACAAATCATTAGAAATATTGCAGGAACAAAAAATGTAAATGTAAGCATTGAAGGAGGAGTACCTGAAGTTCGTGTCAAAATAGATAAAGAAAAAATGGCTTCTTTAGGTTTGAATGTTACTACAATTGGAGCAACAATGGCAAATGCTTATAGTGGGAACGATGATAGTCAGTTTAGTGAAGCTGGAACAGAATACGATATTATTGTTCAATTAAATGATTTTGATAGAAAAAATCCTGATGATGTAAAATCACTTTCTTTTGTGAATAATAAAGGAAAACTGATTCGTTTAGACCAGTTTGCGACTATTTCAGCAGGAACAGCTCCTTCCCAATTAGAAAGGACAGACAGAGAGAGTTCTGTAAAAGTAAAAGCAAGTTTGATTGGAAGACAGATTGGAGCAGTATCTAAAGAAATAAATGAAGCCATTGCAAAAGCAGATTTTGAAGCCAAAGGAGTGGATATTATTTGGATAGGACAACAAGCTGATCAAGCTGAATCTTTTGGTGCAATTGGTGGTGCATTTGGGCTTAGTATTGTTTTGATTTATTTACTTATGGTTTTGCTTTATGACAATTACATTTATCCTATTGTTGTTTTGTTAGCTATTCCGATGGCACTTATTGGAGCTTTTTTAGCCTTAGCTCTTGCGAAGAGTTCACTTAGTATTTTTACAATGATGGGACTTGTTGTAATGACTGGATTAGTCTGTAAAAACTCTATTTTGATTGTCGATTTTGCTAATAAAGCAAAAGAAGAAGGAATGAATAGCCTAAACGCAATTATAGAAGGGGGAAGAGAGCGTTTGCGTCCGATTATGATGACAACGATTGCAATGGTTTTGGGAATGTTTCCTGTTGCTGTTGCTAGTGGTGCAGGAGCATCTTGGAAAAATGGTTTAGGTTGGACACTTATGGGAGGACTTACTAGCTCTATGTGCTTAACGATTTTTATTGTTCCAATTATGTATTTAGTAGTAGATTACTCAAAAGAATATCTAGCTAATAGAAAAAGTAAAAAATCAGAGAAAAAAATACAATTAGCAAATGGATAATAACTAACTATAAAACACCTTTTATATTTCAATATTATGAATACACATCTAAAAAAACAAATAAAAAAAATATCTATCAACTGGACAAGCGAACTCACCTTTGAGCGAATCAAAATGATTTTGATGAGTATGGATGTAGAAGAAGAATACATTTCAGAAAATCGTAATTTTTACGAAGATTTTTATTTTGATTCACTTTCTTATATGAACTTAATTGTTTTGATAGAGCATTACTTTGGAATTGTGATAGAAGATAATTTAGCTGAAAAAATTCATACCGTAGCAGAATTGCAAACGGTTGTTTATTCAAAAATCCATCCTTAAAAATAAAATTTATATAGCCATGAAAAATAACACAAAAATTACATTTTCTTTTTTTATCAAAATAATACTGTTTGCGTTAAGTCTTTGTCTAATCACTGGGATTACTTGGATAGATGCACATGATTCTTCACTAAATGAGAAATTTGGAGAATCTTCTTGGACTGAATATGCACAAGAACTAATTCTCATCTTAACAGTCATTTTTGGAAGCATCGCAGCCTATAAACTACCTAGATTTCAAATTTTACTCTCTAGTTTGGCTTACTTATGTTTAATTTATTTTATCAGAGAATGGAATAATTATCTAGGTAATTGGTGGAAAATAGGCGTTTTGATGGTTTCTCTGTTTTACCTTCCCTATTTATTTATTCATAAAAAAGAATTTTGGAAACAGCTAGTTAGTATTTGGGAAACATTTCCGATGGGAATTTTTATTACAGGAAATCTCATTCTTCATGTTTTTTCAAGAATTTATGGCAAAACAGAAATTTGGACAGCTACTTTAGGAGAAAATTATCATCGCTCCGTTAAGAATGCCTCTGAAGAGTCTATTGAGTTACTAGCTTATACAATTTTGTTTGTAGGAGTGCTTTTTTTGATAGAAAAAATATATCAAAAACATTCTCTTGATATAAGCCAAGTACACATTTGATTTAACAACATACCTGTAATTGTATAACTATTCATTTAAAAATAATTTATAAAATAATGACTAAAGATTCTGTTTTTAACAACCCTCAACAAGTAATTTCAGATTTTGAATTTAATAAATCTGTTGTAACTGTTTTTGATGATATGGTGGTGCGTTCTGTACCAAATTATGTAGAAATACAGAGGATGATAGCTGAACTAACTAAAGATTATGCAACTCCTAATTCTACTATTTATGATTTAGGCTGTTCTACAGGGGCAACTCTTATTAGTTTAGAAACTGCTAAATTAGATACAAGTATTAGTTTTGTTGGTATTGATAATTCAGAAGAAATGCTCAAAAAATGTCAAAGCAATATAGATAAATTAAATTCCAAAAGAACAATAACACTAGAATTCCAAAATTTAGATGCTGATTTAAATTGTAGAGTTTAAAATTGCCGTATTTTGCTGAATATCAACTCTGTACGGCAATTATATTTTGCAAAAGTCCTATATTTGTTTTTACCACAAAATAAATAATTAGATTTTGTAAAATACACTACAATGATAAAAAAAAATAGCCACAAAAATAGTTTCTTTGACAAAAAAATATTTTGAACAGGAATTTTCAGCTACTTCTACTCTTTTTCAGAACTCTTTTTCAGAATTAGATATTTCTAATGTAGATGAATCTGATACATTACTTTTTGAAAAAATGCAAACTGTATTTTTTCTAGGTCAATTACTAGGTTTGCCTACCTTGAAAAGTATTTTAGTCAAATTTGGTATCACAAGTAGTCAAGTATCCATCAATTACAAAAAGTTGTATAAAAAACTGACAATCAACAAAATACGTGTACTTTATGAATATGTATTTAAAACTCAAGTGGTTCATTTATTGAAAGAAATGGCTTCAAAAGATAGTAGTATTTGGTCAAAAAAAAGAGTTACGGCAGTTTTAGATGACAGTATTTTTCGTCAATGGCTCTCTGAGTTAGGTAGAGAAAATGATTATTTTGGAAGTTTCTTTAGTGGACAGTATCGTGCTACTACTCTAGGCTTTAAAGTGGTTTGTTTTGGATTATATATTGAAGATGTTTTTTATCCTTTATTTTTTGATTTTGTTAGAAAAAAAGAAAAAGCTGATAAAAAAGAACCTATTCAAATAGCTAAAAAATTAGTGAATCGTTGGGGAAAGTTACAAGAAAAATTAGCTAAAGAAAATAGTGTATTACCTTCTATTCATTTTAGTTGTGATAGTGGCTATAGTGATGTTTCATTGAGTGAAGAATGTACCAACCAATCAACAAGTTTGATTTATATTAGTGTACCTAAAAAAAATCATATTATTATAGTAAATAATAAAAAAACAAACTCAAAAGAATATATAGATCGTGTTTTTTTAGAACAAGAAAAAAAACATCAAGAAGCGCAAAGACATCTCAAGGAAGAAGAAAAAACACCTTTTACTTTACGTCTAAAAGCGTTCTATCAATGCCAAAAAAGAGAAGTTGTTTTATTATTTTTTAGGTTAAATGGCTCAAAAAAAGTAAGTGTTATATATACCCCAAATTTGACCGTTTTTGCAAAAACATTACGAAGACATTGGTTCAATAGAACCTATATAGAACAGTTTTTCAAAACACTCAAACACGTATTAAAAATTAGTGAACCTAGAACAAAAAATAAAGAAGAATTTGAAAATAAACTTTTAAAATTTGCATTTTTGGCGATTGAAGTTCAAAAAATAGTCCGATTTATTAGAAGAAAATGTAAACAATTTAAACAAAAAGGATTTATTTCTTTACAAAGGATACTCTGCTCTAACAAAGAAATACTAGACCTTTTGCAAAATCAAATCAATATAAAAACTTGATAATCAAAATAGTAAACTAAAATCAAACTCTACAATTTAAAACTAGAAAACCCTTCTGTAGTAATTCTTTGTTTGACCTTACAGTTTTTAAGACCAGTAATAAGAGAAAAAGTAATACGAAAAATCTACGAACAACTTCCCAAAAATGGCATAACAATTCTTGTTGAAAAAATCCTAACCGAAAACTCATCCTTCAATCGCCTTTTCATAGACCATTATTATGACTTCAAAAAAAGAAATGGCTATAATGAAATTGAAATTTCGAAAAAAAGAGAAGCCTTAGAGAATGTACTTATTCCCTACAAACTCTCAGAAAATACAGCACTTTTATTAGAAACTGGATTTAGATATACAGAAGTTTTCTTTAAATGGTATAATTTCACAGGACTTATCGCAGTTAAATAACTCAATTATGGTACAAATAGGTAACTTTTTTTTTAAGACACGTAATTTTTTATTTCCTGTCTTTTATGTGCTTTTATTTCTTCCTTTTCCAAGAATTACGCAAGATTATATTTTAATTTTTTGTATTGGATTAGGTATAACGTTTATTGGTCAGCTTATCCGAATGCTCACTATTGGAATGGTTTATATTATTAGAGGAGGAAAAAACAGACGTATTTACGCAGAAGGGTTAGTAACAGAAGGACTTTTTTCTCACTCTAGAAATCCTATGTATGTTGGAAATGTAAGCATGATAATCGGAATGAGTATTTTATCTAATTCTGTTTTTGCTATTCCTGTGATGATTCCTCTTTTTATTTTTATTTATCAAGCCATTATACGAGCCGAAGAAAATTTTTTGAGAGATAAATTTGGAACTGCCTTTGATGAATATTGTACAGCAGTAAATCGTTGGTTTCCAAAATTAAAAGGGATTGTAGATACATTCAAAAAGAATGATTTTGATACAAAAAAAGTCTTTTTCAAAGAATACAACACCACTTTTATTTGGATGCTGGGAGCAACTTTATTATTTGCTTACAACAAATATTTTTATAGTTTTAATACACTCACCTTCTCTGATTCTATTCCTTTTATTATCGTAATAGCAACTCTGACCATATTATATTTTACAATACGCTATTTCAAGAAAAGAAAAAATAATATCAAGAAAAAATAACAACATAAAATCAAATTTACAACAAAAAACCCTGCTTAGATAATCTAAACAGGGTTTTGAGTGTATTATAAAATACTAAGATTGTGAGACAAGATAACACAATCCCTAATTATAATAGCTTAAAGGTGCTTTTTTAATATCTTCCATTAGTTAGATTTTAGATTTTTCTCTGTTCTTTTCTCCTCTTTTTTTTCGTCTGACTCTAAAAATGTATAATAAATAGTATTAAAACGCTCATTCAAATCTGAAATAGTTTGGTCGATAGATTCTATTTCAATTCCACGTTCTGTAATGGGAACATTAACTGCCGTTTCTTTACCTTTTTCAAAATAATAAACACCAATATTTTCTTTATTCAGAATTTGATTTTGAGTATATCCATACTTTTCCATTATCCTGTCTTTATCTTTGAAAGAATCAGAAAGTAATAATAAAGTACTCAATTCTTTAATAATATAATCACTATGTGTAGTCGCCACTACTTTAAAACCTTCATTGACCAAACGAGCCAAAAAGCGAGCTACCAAAATCTGATTATCTGGGTATAAATTTAGTTCGGGTTCTTCAATAATGATACAATCATTTTTCTTTGCTGAATGACGTAAATAAAAAACAAGAGAAGCAAGAGATTTTACAAGAGAAGAAGTCTGATAGATTTCTAAAACTACATTTTCTCCATTTTCAGTATAAAAATTAGGTTGATATTGCAACGTTTCATTCTGTCCAACACTTATTTTTCCTTCTAAAATGGTTTTTTCTAACTCAATTGCTAGAAATTCAAATTCACTTTTTTCCTTTTGCAGATTTATTAAATCTTGTGCTGTAAATAATCCATCTACTATTGGTTTTGGATAACGGTTTATTATAGTGCTGTCTATAAATTCTAATAATTTTGTTTTGGTTTCGCCATTGGTTTTTAGTATTTTATAAAAAAAATTATTATTGTTTAGTGCTAATTCTTCGCTAAAAATATCTATGGCTTCCCGTTCAGAAGTAAAAATAAAACTTCTGAAAGAAAAATTTAAACAAGTACGTAGTATAGAGAAATAAATTTGCATTGTAACAAATTCCAACGATAAATCTTCGTCTAACGATAAGTCTTCTAAAAGCTCAAATATCACTTTGCAACTGTTTTTTTCTTTTTTTGCTTTTATTCTTCTTGTTTCTCCATCCCAATAAATCATTTCATCGACTGGTGAACTTCTTAAATTATTTTTAATAAATTCTTCTGTATAATTAAGTTCAAAGCTTAGTTTTTCGAGTATTTCTTTACTAAAAAAAATATTTAAAGAATTCTCTGAGCTTATTTCCTTCATTATATTTTTAGCTATTTCATTTTTTAAATTGAAAACTAATTTTTTTGTAAATTTTGAAATATCAATTTCTATTTTTTTATTTTCTATAAGTTGTTTTGCAAAAAAAATAATTTCTTTGCCTTCTGCACTTTTGACTAAAGGCAAAGAGATATTATTTCTTTCATGTGAAGTACCCAACAAATTTTGTATACTCATAGAAAGTTTAAGACCTAAGCTTAGGTGTAAAATATCATAAATTAGATAAGCTACATACGTTTTGCCAGTATTATTATGTCCACACAGTAAAATAAGGTCTTTGTTAAGGTCTATTTCTGCTTCTTTGAGTGCGCCTAGATTTTTTATTGTTAGTATCATTGCTTTTATTCTTTAAAGGTTATCACGATTATTTTTGTATAACAGTCTTCCAGACTGTTGGATAGGATAAAATACTGCTTTTTATGTTCAGACAAGATGTCTGAACTACCTTAATACAAACCGTGATAAGGTTTTTTATTGATTCAGTTTTATTTTCTATCGTAAATTTAGTGGTATTCTTTAATTATCTAGGTAAATAATGTATTGACTAACTTCACACAGGCAGTCTTTGTTAAGATTACAGGCAGTCTTTGTTAAGATTTTAGAGTCTTGTATTTTTTGTCAAAGTAAACAAAAGGCAAGTTTAGGAGCAATTTTATATTTTTGGGTGTTTATTTATGGTTATACATCTAAGATTTATAATTGATGGTATACTCAATGTAAATTTTAGTTTGGATAGATTTACATTTCTCTCTTTCAATTTTAAGATTTATATGTAGTTTTGTAGAAACATTGTACGAAAATATATTCTGATAAATCAAGAACCAGAATATTCAAACATACAGCAAAACTTCATACTTTTTATGCAAAAGAAAATCAAATCTGCGCTTATTTCAGTATTTTATAAAGATGGTTTAGAACCTCTTTTACAAACTCTAGCTAGTCAGGGAGTTACGATTTATTCCACAGGAGGAACTCAAAAATTCATTGAAGAACAAGGCATTTCTGTGGCTCGTGTTGAAGACCTTACTTCTTATCCTTCCATTTTTGGAGGACGAGTAAAGACACTTCACCCAAAAGTTTTTGGAGGAATTTTGCATCGTCGCAATCTTGAAAGTGATAGAGAAGAAGCTGAAAATTATGAAATTCCTGAAATTGACTTAGTAATTGTAGATTTATATCCCTTTGAGGAAACTGTAAAATCAGGAGCAAGTGAAGACGAAATTATAGAAAAAATTGATATTGGTGGAATTGCTCTTATTCGTGCAGCAGCCAAAAATTACAACGATGTAGTTATTATTTCTGACAAAAAAGATTATCCACTTCTCAATCAGATTTTGAGAGACCAAAATGGAAGTACCAATTTAGAAACTAGACGTAATTTTGCAACAAAAGCATTCAATACTAGTTCGCATTACGACACAGCTATTTTTAATCACCTCAATCAAGTCAATACGCAAGGAGATGATTTGAATTTAGTTTTCAAACAAAGTATTAAAGAAGGAAGAGCCTTGAGATATGGAGAAAATCCACATCAGAGAGGCTATTTTTATGGAGACTTGGAAGCACTTTTTGAGCAGTTAAATGGCAAAGAATTGTCTTACAATAATCTTGTAGATGTTGATGCAGCTGTTGCTTTGATTGATGACTTTGAAGAGTCTAAAAATGAAACTCCTGCCTTTGCTATCCTAAAACATACCAACGCTTGTGGAATGGCAACTGCCAAAACAGTAGCCGAAGCCTATAAAAAAGCCTTTGCAGCCGATACTCTTTCTGCTTTTGGAGGTGTTTTGATTACAAACAGTGAAGTAGATAAAGAGGCTGCTGAAGCCATGAACGATTTGTTTTTTGAAGTTTTGATTGCACCTAGTTTTTCAGATGATGCGTATGATATTCTTTCTCAAAAGAAAAACCGTATTCTATTAAAACGCAAAGAGGTCGATTTTCCACACGTTCATTACAAAACATTATTAAACGGTGTAATTTCACAAGATGCTGATAAGAAAAGAGAAACTAAAAAAGACCTCAAAACAGTAACCAAAAAAGAGCCAACAAATGAGCAGGTTGAAGCGTTACTTTTTGCAAATAAACTTGTCAAACATACCAAATCAAATACAATTATTTTGGCTGTAGAAGGACAACTTTTGGCGAGTGGTGTTGGACAAACTTCTCGTGTCGATGCACTCAAACAAGCGATTGCAAAAGCTAAAGTTTTTGGTCTTGATTTAAAAGGAGCTGTTATGGCTTCTGATGCCTTTTTTCCTTTTCCAGATTGTGTAGAAATTGCTGCACAAGAAGGAATTAGCGCAGTTATTCAACCAGGTGGTTCGATAAAAGACCAAGATTCGATTGATGTATGTGATGCAAATGGAATGGCAATGGTCTTGACAGGAACTAGACATTTTAAACATTAAAAAAACAATAGCAAACAATTAAAGGACAGGGCTAAAACCCTGTCCAATTGATAAAAATACAAATACTGTTTGCTATTACTTAATAAATATAAACCTATGATTTTAGTAACAGGAGCAGACGGACAACTAGGACAAGAGCTTCAAGCCTTAAAAAAAGCCTATCCTTTTGATTTTCATTTTACTGATTTTGAAAAGCTAGACATTACACATCCAAAGCGTGTAAATGAATTATTTGAACTTCAACATTTTGATTATTGTATCAATGCAGCAGCTTATACAGCCGTTGATAACTCTGAAAATGATAAATTGGCAGCCTATGAAGTCAATGTAGTGGGAACAACAAATCTTGCAAAAGCATGTGAAAAACACGGTGTGCGTTTGATTCATATTTCGACAGATTTTGTTTTTGATGGTAAAAAAAATACGCCTTATACAGAAAATGATACGCCTAATCCAAAGGGCGTATATGGAACTTCAAAATGGCAAGGCGAAAAAAATGTGTTATTGTATAATCCACACACTATTATTTTGAGAACAGCTTGGCTGTATTCTTCTTTTGGTAAAAATTTTGTCAAAACAATGCTTTCACTTGCTGATAAAAATCCTTTGAATGTAGTCTATGACCAACTAGGAAGTCCGACTTATGCACGAGATTTGGCAGATACAATTCTTCAAATTATTCTCAATTTAGAAGATAAGAAATTTGTTGAGCCTCATTTGTGGGGAACATATCATTATTCAAATGAAGGTGTAGCGAGTTGGTATGATTTTGCTCAAGCGATTTTTGAATTGTCAAAACAAACAAAAGATAAAAAAGTAAATTTACAACCTGTTCGTTCAGTGCAATTTCCAACGCCAGCAGAGCGTCCTTCGTATAGTGTATTAGATAAGTCTAAAATCAAACAGAATTTTGATATCGAAATTCCTCATTGGAGAGATGCTTTGAAGCGTTGTTTGAATAAAATGTAAATAGTACTATTGTATCAATACAGATAAAATTTGATTTCATTCATTCTTCAATTGGACAGGGTTTTAACCCTGTTATTTGAATTTGAAAGCTGATAAAACAGGGTTTTAACCCTGTTCAATTCATAATTTGTTGAAAAATAATATGTCATTTATAAAAGTATATATTCATTTTGTTTGGAGTACAAAAAATAGAGAACAATTTTTAGATACGCCCTCGCTTAGAAAAGAGATATGGAAGCATATATTTTTTAATGGACATGAAAAAGGAATAGCAATAGATTTTGTAAATGGATATTCAGACCATTGTCATTGTTTGGTTTCAATGAATGCTGAACAGACTCTTTCCCAAATTACACAATTACTAAAGGGAGAATCTTCATTTTGGATAAATAAAAACGAACTTACAGAGCGAAAATTTGGATGGCAGAAAGAATTTTATGCTGTATCTGTTTCAGAATCTATGCTAGAAAAAGTAAGAAATTACATCAAAAATCAAGAAGAACATCATAAAGAAAAAACATTTGAACAAGAAGAACAACAGTTGATGAGAAAATTTGGCTTTGCAAAATATGAATAGACCTTTTTTACTCTATCAATTGAACGGGGTTTCAACCCTGTTTTATTATGAATACAGGGTTAAAACCCTGTTCAATTGATAAATGCCCCAAATAAAATGCACATTCACAAAATAAATTCCACTTCACAAGAACACCAAAACTTCCTAGCTCAAAATAGAAAAGACCCTATTACAGGTGATTCTATTGCAGAAGGTGATGAGGTGGTTTTTTGTGCAGGTTGTAAATCTGTTTTTTTGAAAGATACGTGGGAATATTTAGGAAATAGGCATTGTGAGCAGTTTGAAACTTTGATTGATTTTCCTTCAAATTTTACTAACATAACAATTAATAAAGAGGAAAATATTTTATTTTACGAAAGACTGCCACCAAAAAATTCAAAGCAGGGAAGTAAAATTCCACGCAGATTAGATTTGAATGGGTGGGAAAGTAAGAAAGGAGAATTAGCAACTCATGAATATGATTTTTATTTAACCCCTGTTTTTTATGGTGTTATTATTTTAGCATTTGTGATAGGAATTATTTCTAGTGTGATAATAAAAGAGTTTTATCCTTTCTTGATTTCTCTTGCTTTAGTAATCGTTGTGACTCTCATAGCATCACAAGAAGAAAACGAACAAGGAAGTAAACTCAAAACAGTTCATAAATATTTTTTGGATAATGTTTTTTATGTTTCGAAAACAGGAATAGGATTTAGTAGTAGATATGGAACACAAGAATATATTTTGGAAACGCAATATATCAAGTCATTAGAATTTCATTTTTCGTATTCTTTTTTTGGTTCTAATTATTGCAAAATTCAAGATATACATGGAAATAAGACAAAATTTTTGATTACTAATTATTTAGAGAAAGAAGACAAAAAAATGCAGTTTTTAGAGTCTTTAAGTAGAATGAATAATAATGATGTCTGTTCAATCAGTATTAAACTAGATAGTAATTCATTGATTTATAATGTTTTAGAGCAAGAGGTGACGCAAAACCAATATCCTATTTCTATTGCAAGAAAATAATATGCACATCCAATAAATAACCTCAAATTTTAAAGAACACAACTTTTTTCTGATCCCCAAAACTGAAAATACCCTATAAACCACTTCATCTTAAAGAAGAAACTAATGACAATTTTAAAAACAATTGATTTTTTTTGTACTAAAAATAATTTTGACTTAGAAAATAAATCCATTCTTGTGGCTACTAGTGGTGGCGTAGATTCAATGGTTTTAATAGACGTTTTGTTGAAGATAAACTCTAATTGTGATAAAAAAATAAGTAAAATCGGAATTACTCATTGTAATTTTAGTTTGAGAGGCAAAGAGTCCGATCAAGATGAAATGCTGATAAAAGAATATGCTATAAAAAACAACCTTCCTTTTCATGCTATAAGATTTGATACAAAAAAGATTGCGAAAGAGCAGCAAAAATCTATTCAACTTATAGCTAGAGAATTGAGATATAATTTTTTTGAAAAAATTAGTCAAACAGAAAATTATGATTTTGTTGCGACAGCACATCATTTATCGGATTCTCTAGAAACCTCTATTTATCATTTGAGTAAAGGAACAGGTATTTCAGGTTTGAGAGGAATTTTGCCAAAACGAAAAATTACCAAAGAACAAACTCAAATTATTCGTCCTTTGCTTTGTCTTACCAAAGAGGAAATTTTGAATTATGCCAAAGAAAATAATTTAAAGTGGCGAGAAGATGCCAGCAATCAGACTGAAAAATACAAACGTAATTTTATACGACATCAAATTATTCCTCGTCTCACAGAAATAAATTCAGATATAGAAAAAACATTTCTAAATACTTCTGAGAGGTTACGAAGTATGGAAAACTTACTTCAATTTCACGTAAAAGAATTTGAAAAGACAATTTCAATAGATAAGGATAAAAGTAGCTTAATATACGTTTCTGAGCTGAAGAAATTAATAGAACCTTTACTTATTATTTCTGAATTTCTCAAAAAACAAGGATTTTCATACAAACAAGCCAAACAAATTGTAGAACAGCTAGAGAACTCTGAACAAGAAACTAAAACTTTTATCTCAAAATCACATATTCTCTATACAAATAAAAAGGAATGGATTTTAGTCAATCAAAACCAAAATCAAATTGATGAGGAAGATAAAGAATTTTTAATTCTATTCAATTCTAATGAGTCAGATAATTTTATTATTAAAAGTAATACAGATGAAATTAATTTAACTTTAGAAAAATGTAACCCAAAAGATGCTAATTTCAAAGGAAAAGCTATGTATTTAGATTTAGATAAATTAGAATTTCCTTTGAAATTGAGAAAATGGAAAGATGGAGATAAATTTATTCCATTAGGAATGAAAAATAAAAAGAATGTAGGAGATTTTCTAACTGACCTCAAAATTTCGATTTATCAAAGAAATTTTGTTTATGTTTTGTTATCCAAAACTAATATAGTTTGGGTAGGAATTATTGGAGAAAATCAAGTAAACGGATTAAGAATAAATAATAACTTTAAATTAAATACTACAACAAAAAATAGCATCAAAATATTTTAAAATGACTATAATGTTTAATTAAAAACGACCTGACTTGTTTACTTTAACTCTTTTATACTTAGAGTATTACTGATAAATCCTAAACAAAAGTAAAAAAAAACAAACATAATTTAAGAATTTGCGTTATAAAACCAATCACATTATATAACACCAATATTTTATTTTATTGGTTTGATGATGTTATTATTTTTTAATTCCAAAATTTTTGTATTCAACTTCTTTATTGAGTTAGAGCATTTTTATTTTCTCTATCTAATTTTTAGTTAAAGTTTTAGTTGATAACATTCTTTTTTATCTGCATTTTTACTTTTCCCAGCTATGAAATCATTTTTACTTTTATTGGTATGCTTTATCTGTATGCCTTTTTATCTATACGCTCAAACTAATATTTTCTCTTATTCATCAGGTATTTCTTATCAAGGAAAGCTAATGCAAAATGGACAACTTTATGAAGGAAATGAGACTATTTTATTTGAATTTATTTCTGAAAATGACCAAGTAAAATGGTCTGAAACACAACAAGTCGTTATTCAAAGAGGGCTTTATTCAGTTGTTTTGGGCAGTAACAATCCTATTGAAAATACACTTTTTAGCGAAAATCCTAACTTGAGATTGAGAATAAAAATAGGCGATACTGCTCCTATGATAGCTACTTCACTAAATTCTGTACCTTATGCCTATATGGCTAAAAGTGTAGCTACTGGCTCTGTCAAGCCCTCTAGTATTGAGGGAGGAGGAAATAATAAAATTCTTACTACTAATTCGATAGGAGAAGTTGTTTGGCTTAACAAAACAGATTTACAAAGCAATCCAAATTCTTTGGGTAATGCAGGTGGAGATATAAGTGGCAATTATACAAACCTTCAAATCAATGATGGAGTAATAACCACTAATAAAATTGCAGATAACACTATTGAGACAGAAGATATTAATACTAATGCTATAACTACAGATAAAATTCAAGAAGGTGCAATTACAGAAACTAAAATTCAAGGAGGAGGAAATAATAAAGTTCTTACAACAACAGGAACAGGAGAAGTTATTTGGGTAGACAGAAGTACCTTTACTTCAGGTTCACTTGGAAATGCAGGAGGTGATTTAAGTGGTGATTACTCAGCTTTAGAGCTAAAAGAAAACGTAGTTTCAAGTTTTGAGTTATCTGATAATGCAGTTGAGACGATTAATATTACTAATGAAGCTATCACAGAATCAAAAATCAAAAAAGGTTCAGCCAATACAGTGATGGTCACTGA
Source organism: Bernardetia sp. Wsw4-3y2 (assembly GCF_037126295.1). NCBI lineage: Bacteria > Pseudomonadati > Bacteroidota > Cytophagia > Cytophagales > Bernardetiaceae > Bernardetia > Bernardetia sp. Wsw4-3y2. Next base: position 4,238,368 of record NZ_CP147017.1, read on the forward strand.
TGGCAGTGGAAACGTAAGTTGGGAAAATCGCAGTAATTTTGATGTCACTCCAACTAGTTTAGGTTCAGCCGATGGTGATATTGAAGGCACTTATGATGCTCTTCAACTGAAAGAAAACGTAGTTTCAAGTTTTGAATTATCTGATAATGCAGTTGAGACGATCAATATTACTAATGAAGCTATCACAGAATCAAAAATCAAAAAAGGTTCAGCCAATACAGTTATGGTAACGGATGGTTCAGGAAACGTAACTTGGGAAGACAGAAGTAATTTTGATGTTACTCCAACTAGTTTAGGTTCAGCCGATGGTGATATTGAAGGCACTTATGATGCCCTTCAACTAAAAGAAAATGTAGTTTCAAGTTTTGAGTTATCTGATAATGCAGTTGAGACGATTAATATTACTAATGAAGCTATCACAGAATCAAAAATCAAAAAAGGTTCAGCCAATACAGTGATGGTCACTGATGGCAGTGGAAACGTAAGTTGGGAAAATCGCAGTAATTTTGATGTCACTCCAACTAGTTTAGGTTCAGCCGATGGTGATATTGAAGGCACTTATGATGCTCTTCAACTGAAAGAAAACGTAGTTTCAAGTTTTGAATTATCTGATAATGCAGTTGAGACGATCAATATTACTAATGAAGCTATCACAGAATCAAAAATCAAAAAAGGTTCAGCCAATACAGTGATGGTAACTGATGGCAGTGGCAATGTAACTTGGGAAAATCGCAGTAATTTTGATGTCACTCCAACTAGTTTAGGTTCGGCAGATGGTGATATTGAAGGCACTTATGATGCCCTTCAACTGAAAGAAAACGTAGTTTCAAGTTTTGAGTTATCTGATAATGCAGTTGAGACGATTAATATTACTAATGAAGCTATCACAGAATCAAAAATCAAAAAAGGTTCAGCCAATACAGTGATGGTTACTGATGGTTCTGGTAATGTAACTTGGGAAGACAGAAGTAATTTTGATGTTACTCCAACCAGTTTAGGTTCGGCAGATGGTGACATTGAAGGCACTTATGATGCTCTTCAACTGAAAGAAAACGTAGTTTCAAGTTTTGAATTATCTGATAATGCTGTTGAGACAAGTAATATAGAAAATGAAGCTGTAACAGAATCAAAAATCAAAAAAGGTTCAGTCAATACAGTTATGGTAACGGATGGTTCAGGAAACGTAACTTGGGAAGACAGAAGTACCTTTACTTCGGGTTCTTTAGGAGCTGCTAGTGGTGATTTAAATGGTATGTATCCTAATTTAGAAATTAATCCTAATGCTGTTACTTCAATTGAACTTGCTGATTATGCTGTAACTTCTCAAAAAATTCAAGGTGGAACAAGTAATACAGTTATGGTAACAGACGGTTCAGGAAATGTAACTTGGGAAGATAGAAGTACCTTTACTTCAGGTTCTTTAGGAGCAGCTAGTGGCGATTTAAATGGTACGTATCCTAATTTACAATTAAATGCTAATGTTGTCACTTCAATTGAACTTGCTGATTATGCTGTAACTTCTCAAAAAATTCAAGATGGAGCTGTAACGTCTCAAAAAATTCAAAATGGTTCTATAACGGATATAAAATTATTGAATGGAGCAGTTTCAGAGCTAAAAATTCAAAATAATGCTGTTACAAGCAACAAAATTGCAAATGATGCTATAACTAATAGTAAAATTACAAATAATGCAGTAAGTGCTAACAAAATTCAAAGTGGAGGAAATGACAAAGTGCTTTTGACTAGTGCTAGTGGTACAGTATATTGGGAAGATCAATCTTCTTTTGCTAGTTCTTTACCTGCTACGTCAGGAGATTTAACTGTAAATGGAGATTTCTTAGTAGGTGGAGGTAATGATGTTATTTTTGGTGATGCAAGTAATTTGGATGATAGATTTGACATGTATGGTGAATTTGATCATTATGGAGACCATTTTCACGTAAATGATACAGAAGCCAAATTTGATAAGGGTATCAATGTAAAAGAAAACTCAAACTTTAAAGATGATGTAAGAATAGAAGGAGATTTGAGAGTGGATGGAAATTTTACAAATCCTAGTGATATTCGTTATAAGAGAAATATTCAAACAATGAATAATTCACTCAATGATATTTTGTCTTTACGTGGAACTACTTATTACTGGAAGGATACAGTTGCCATGAATAATACATTTCAATTTGGAGTAATTGCTCAAGAAGTAGAAGAAGTATTTCCTAATTTGGTAGTTACAGATGAAAATGGTTTTAAATCTGTAAATTATATAGGTCTTGTTCCCGTTTTGTTACAAGCTACTAAAGAACAACAAGAAATAATTGAACAGAAAGAAACAAAACTTCAAGAATTAGAAACTCGTTTGGAAGAACTTGAAAACAAATTGATAGATTCTGAAAAATTAAATGCTAAGAATGAAGCTACACAGAATAATCAACAATCAGATACCGAAAAACGTCTAGCAGAACTAGAGCGCATGCTCAAAGTGCTTACAGTTAAAAATATAGCTGATACAGAATAATTATTCTTCTTGATGAATAAAGAAAAAAGCCTTTCAATTCTATAAATAATAGATTTGAAAGGCTTTTTATTTTAGCTAATTATTTAGAAATTGATTATGCTTCTACTGTCTTTGAAGCATGTTTGAATGCAGCTTTAATTTTATCTACATAATCCAATTTTTCCCAAGTAAAGAATTCTACTTCACGCTCTTCTACTGTCGTAGTTTGGCTAGTAACATTCCCTTTTTGTTCAGATTTGATAGTAGAAAAACTTACTTTGTCTGTATATGTTTCACGTCCCATATGTCCGTAAGCAGCCGTTGGAGAGAAAATAGGATTTGTAAGTCCTAAACGACTAATAATAGCTGAAGGACGCATATCGAAGATTTCATTTAATTTTTCTGCAATCTGTCCGTCTGTCAAATCTACTTTAGAAGTACCATAAGTATCTACAGAAAGAGAAACAGGCTTTGCTACACCAATTGCATAAGCAACCTGAACAAGAGCTTCATCAGCAATTCCAGCAGCTACCAAATTTTTGGCAATATGACGAGTTGCATACGCTGCACTTCTATCTACTTTGGAAGAATCTTTTCCAGAAAATGCTCCACCACCGTGTGCGCCTTTTCCACCGTATGTATCAACAATAATCTTACGACCTGTAAGACCAGCATCACCATGAGGACCTCCAATTACAAATTTTCCAGTAGGATTGATATGGAAAACAGTATCTTTTGTAATTAATTTATCAGTAATAACACGAGGAATGACAATTTTCTTAACATCTTCGTTGATTTTTGCAAGCATAGCAGCTTCCGAATCAAAATCATCATGTTGAGTAGAAACTACAACTGTATGAACATGAATAGGCTGGTTATTATCATCATACTGAATAGTAACTTGTGCTTTTGCATCAGGACGTAAATAAGGCATTAAATGCGATTCTTCTTTACGGATTTTGGCAAGTTCTTTCACAATTCGGTGAGAAAAAGCAAGAGCCATTGGCATATATTCAGGAGTTTCTTTAGTTGCATAACCAAACATCATTCCTTGGTCACCTGCACCTTGTTCTTCATTTTCTCTATCTACGCCTTGAGCAATATCAGGAGATTGACTATGAAGAGTAACAATAACACCACAAGATTCTGCATCAAAACGATACTCATCACTATTATAACCAATATGTTTAATGGTCTTGCGAGCTACCTCTGCAATATCAACATACGCCTGTGTAGTAACTTCTCCAGCTACTACTACAAGTCCTGTTGTTACAAGTGTTTCACAAGCTACTCTTGATTTTGGATCTTGAGAAAGCATTGCATCTAATACAGCGTCAGAGATTTGGTCAGAGATTTTATCTGGATGTCCTTCAGATACAGATTCAGAAGTGAACAAATAAGCCATTCGTATAAATTTAGGAAAATGAAGTAAAAATTTTTTCTTTATAATCAGTAAACAGTTTTATCAAAATATTCATCTTTACAATAGATTTTATATCGATAAAGCTAAAAGTAATTCATAACTACTATTGATTTTAAGCAAGCAAAAATACAAAGCTAAAGCCAAATTACAAAAATATAAGTCATTCAAAACTTTCTTTTATCGTTTTTTCTTATAAAATTTGATTAAAGTCATAATTAATAAAAAAAATAAATGAATTTCTACCCAGGACCTTCAAAAGTATATCCACAAATAAAAGATTGGCTCAAAGAGGCTTATGATGATGGCATTTTAAGCATTCAACATCGTAGCCAAAAATTTATGCAGATATATGAAAATATTGTCAAAAATCTACAAGACAAACACAATATCCCCAAAGACTATACAATCGTTTTTACTTCTTCGGCTACAGAATGTTGGCATATTTTAAACGATACATTTGGCAATGATTCTTTTTCAGAATTGAATGCCTATCATTTTTATAATGGTGCTTTTGGTAAAAAATGGTTTGAGTACAGAAAAGTAAATTATCCAAAGACGAGTTTTGGGATTGAATTTGGTCATAATGAAGAATTAGAGGATAAGTTTTTCCAACAAATCCTACAAAATAATTATTTACCGAATATAATTTGTCTTTGTCAGAATGAAACATCAAATGCTACTCAAATTTCTCAAAAAACACTTTCAGAAATTAGAAACAATAGACAAAATGATTTTATTTTTGTAGATGCTACTTCTTCTTGGGGAGGACAAAATCTAAACTTTTCTGATGCCGATGCATGGTTTGTATCTGTTCAAAAATGTTTTGGACTTCCTGCTGGGCTTGGAATTATGGCTCTTTCGCCTAACTTAATTGATTTTTATCAAAATGAAATTCAGAATTCAAAAAATAATCCTGCTGTTGTTGATGCTCTTAACAATGAAAAAGCTCCAGCCGTTGTTGGTGTCCCCACCAACGACAGATACAATCAACTTTCATTTTTACTAGAAAAAGCAAATCAATTTCAGACTACTTATACGCCCAATGTTTTAGGAATATATTTGCTTTCCAAAGTAATGGAGTTTGTTCCGAGTATTTCTCTTACTTCTCAACTAATAGAAAAACGAGCGACTGATTTATATGATTTTTTAGAAAATAATAACTACAAATTATTGATAGAAAATAAAGCTGTTCGTTCACAAACGGTTTTGGCGGTAGAACTAAATGAGCCAAAACTTAGTTTTTTAAAACAAAAAGCACAAGAAAATAATATAATTTTAGGGAACGGATATGGAAAATGGAAACAAAATACATTCAGAATTGCTAATTTTCCACAACATACTGACGAAGAATTCAAAATTTTGAAAGAATTTTTAAAGTACCGAACGCTTTAGCTTTCGGAAAGTTCTAAAAATAACTTTTGTATTTGAAATTCAAATATACTCTAATTTTAACCTTTCCTATTTGTTTTCAAAGAGGATAATGAATTTTTATTACTGTAATTATAATAACTTGGTTCTTCCTATAACTTAACGATTTTCTTTTTCTATAGGGTTGATAGTTTAAAGATTTGAAAATAATAGCTATCTTTTATAGACAAAAAATGTTATTTTTGCACTATGAAGACAACTGAAACAAAACAACCAGCAGAACTTACAGAATTATTAAACGAAACATCTATTTTTGAGTGGATAAAACAGAGTGCCGATGCGCTCGGTTTGGAGGCTTATGTAATAGGTGGATTTGTGCGAGATTTTTTATTAAATAGAAAAAAAGAAACCAAAGATATTGATATTGTCTGTATTGGAAGTGGAATTACACTTGCCAAACATGTGGCTAAATCGTATGGACAAGCAAATAATGTTTTTGTAAACGTTTCTATTTTTAAGCGTTTCGGAACGGCAATGATTACGCTAGAAGATGAGCAAACTAAGCAAAAAATAGAAGTTGAGTTTGTAGGTGCAAGAAAAGAATCTTATGATTTTGATTCAAGAAAACCAACTGTAGAAGAAGGAACACTAGAAGATGACCAAAAACGTAGAGATTTTACAATCAATGCGCTTGCTGTTAGTCTGAATGCAGAAACGTATGGAAAGTTTTTAGATCCTTTTGATGGATTGAAAGACTTGCGTAAAAAAATAATTCGTACTCCTTTAGCTCCTGAAAAGACATTTTCTGACGATCCTTTGCGTATGCTTCGTGCTGTGCGTTTTGCTTCTCAACTCGGCTTTGATATTGAAGTAAATACCTTTGAGGCTCTTTCTACTCAAAAAGAAAGAATAAAGATTATTTCACAAGAACGTATCACTACCGAACTCAATAAAATTATACTTTCGAATCCTCCTTCGTATGGTTTTAAGTTGTTGTTTCAATGTGGACTTTTGGAGCTTATTTTCTCTGAAATGACAGATTTGCATGGCGTAGAATATATTGATGGGAAAGGACACAAAGATAATTTTTATCATACATTACAGGTTTTGGACAATGTAGCCAAAGTTTCGGATGATTTGTGGTTGCGTTGGGCAGCTATTATGCACGATATTGCAAAGCCAGCAACAAAACGTTTTGATAAGCGTGTAGGATGGACTTTCCACGGACATGAAGACAAAGGCGCACGAATGACTCCATATATTTTCAAAAAACTACGTCTTCCTTTAGACTCTAATATGCGTTTTGTGCAAAAATTAGTTAGGCTTCATTTGCGTCCTATTGCTCTTGTTAAAAAGACAATTACCGATTCGGCTATTCGTCGTGTGCTTTTTGAAGCTGGTGAAGATGTAGATGCACTTATGATGCTCTGTCGTGCTGATATTACCTCAAAAGACCATAGCCGAGTGCAGCGTTATCTACAAAATTTTGATAAGGTAGAAAAACGAATGGCAGAAGTAGAAGAAAAAGACCAATTACGAACTTTTCAACCTGTTATTGATGGCGAAATAATTATGAAAACGTTTGGACTCAAACCTTCAGCAGAAGTAGGAAAAATAAAAATTGCTATCCGAGAAGCTATTTTGGAAGGTGAAATTAGAAACGAATACGAAGAAGCATTTAATTTTATGCTTAAAGAAGGTAAGAAGTTGGGTTTGACGCAGGTTTAGTGATTACTCAAAATATAAGCATAAAACCCTAAGTTCTTAGAGAGTCTTAGGGTTTTGTTTTATACATCAATTTAGAATAGCGTCAAATCATCATTATCTGAATTATTTGGGTTGGTTGTTAAAAATTGAACACCTTCATGTTTTGAGATTGGACAAGTATCATACTCATGTATCCATATCATATTGCGTTTTTTCCATCTACCCACATAATAACAAATATTTCCTCTTTCTATATTTGTTTCTTTTGCCACCATCAACATCGTTTTTGGTTGCTCATAAAAAGCTGCAAAAACTTTTCTTTCTTCATTATACATATCATTGATATTTAAAATTAATCAGTCTTACTTTGTGTAAGTTTCTTATGCAATGATAGTGGTCAATGTTATTCCCTTACAATACCCTAAAAATTAAGGGAATACAAAAGGTATAAAAAGGGTATAAGTTTTTTAGATATTTATTTAACTTTCTCTTATTACCTTTAAAATACTTCCATTTTTAACTTGAATTATTGGGTTCTTACAAGGTTGCTTGTTAGTTGAAATAGAGGTATGTACAGTATCTTTAATTAAGTCACTTGGTTTACTTTGTTTAATAAATTTAAAGTTATTAATAAGCCACTGCTCTAACTGCTTTTTACTTTCTACTATAATTAATTCATTTTCTTTTAGTTGTTTGAAAGTATTCATTAACTTATTAGCATTACTTTTGAAGACTAATTTTGTGGTTACATTTTCCCCTGTACTAAGTAATTTGCCTAATTCTTCATGTTGTGATTTTTCAAAATAGTCTTTGAGTATTTCAAATAAAGTATTTGCTTGTTTTATAGTAGGGTTTGTAGATACTTTTTGTTTTATATCATTAGTATTATCTGTTTGTTCCTCTATTAACACCCTTGTTCTATTATCTTCACTTTCTTGAATACTTTGAGAGTTTTCTTTTAATAAATCTATCTTATTATTTGATAACCATTCTTTATATTTTTGAATAAAGCGTAATTTCAATGATGTTTGCTCCTTATCAACTTTTTTATGTTCGCTTTGAATAGTATGTGAACCTATTTTTTTAGGAGTTTTGTCTATAAACGCTCCTTTATCATACTCTACAGCGTGTTCTTTCTCAGCTTCATATCCAAGAACTATTTTCTCTAATTCTGCAAATATTATTTTTTTATTAGGTAGAGATAAAATAGAAAATAAAATGACTGTGTTATCAATTAAATCATTGAAATCAAACTGAGTTTTATTATCAGAGTATAGAAAATTATCAATAAATTGAAAATATTTTATTGTTTCCCTGTTATTTAGAATTAGCTTAGGAAAGTATGTTATTTTAAAAGCAGCTTTTACGGATGCTGTATATCGTCTTTTATTATTCATTAATTTTGAGAGTTGAGACTATTTTTATATGACTTATTTTTTTAAGGTAAAAGATACAAAAAAAGTTTAAATAAAAACATCTCAACAAAACCCCAATTTCTACCGTAGTGAGTGAGAAATCTAAAAATAGTATTTTACTAAAAACCTCCTAACTCACTTCAAAATGTCTTTTATCTCAAAAAAATCTAGCAATTTCTTTTTATTGTTGTCTTTATTTTTTCTATCAAATTCCTTTCTAATTGCCCAAAATAGCGTAGTGGAAGGTATTTTAAAAGACAAGGAAACCAAAGAAGTTTTGCCTTTTTGTAATGTCTATCTCAAAACAACGCAACTAGGAACTGTCAGTAATTCAGAAGGAAAATTTAGACTTCTCGTCCCTCAAAAACAGAAAAACGACACACTTTTTATTTCTTATATCGGTTATAAAACCAAAAAAATACCCGTTTCTGATTTAATTTTTCAAAAGAAAACTGTCATTTTCTTAGAAACTGACCAAACCAAGCTCAATGAAATCGTTGTTCAAGATTATACAGCCGATTTTATTATCCAAAAAGCAATAGAGAATATTCCTAAAAACTATTATAACGAATCTCATAAAACAAAAAGTTTTTATAGAGTTGTTTCCCAAAAAGATGCTCAACAAGGAAAAAACTATGTGCATTTGTCAGAAGCCGTTTTTGACCTTCATCTTTCCAAAACAGATAATCCAAATCAGCAGTTTAAGCTAGAAAAAATGAGAGTTATAAAAGATGAAAAGGCTTCAAAAGGAATTGATTTAGGATTAAAACCAAAAGCAATTTTTGAAATGGATATTGTAAATTATAAAAACGGAATTGATTTACTTACCAAAAAAGGGTTAAAACTACATACTTTTGAGCTAGAAGAGTATAAAATGGTCGATGGAAAAGCAGCTTTCAAAATTACTTTTGACCAAAAAGAGGAGAAAAAATCGGGCTACAAGGGCTATATTCTTATCGATAAAGAAACATTTGCTTTTCTTTATTTTGATTTTAAATTGAGTGAAAAAGGAGTCAAATATAACAAATTTGGCGATGCAGCAACACGAGTATTGATGAATTTGCTTGATGTTCATATCGAAGTCGTAGATAATCACTATCAAATTCAATATAAAAAAGTTGGAGATACATACTATTTGAATAATGTTTCAGATAATACGCTACTTAATTTTAGTTCTACTCGTCAGAATTTCAATTTTGATTTGGACACACAAGTTGATTATCTCACTACGGAAATTGACACGACTAATAAAACACCTTTTGAAGAAGAGGAGATTTTAGGAAAAGGAAAGCTCATCGAACATCAAAATTCTATTTATGATAAAGATTTTTGGAAAAATTATACGATTGTTTTGCCTTCAAATGATTTTGTAGAAATTGCGAAAGTTTTGGAAGCCAACAACAAAGCAAACGACCTAAAAACTCAGATAGAGGAAAAATTACCTAAACTTTCAAAAGATAAAACGATTCGAATGGATTCCCTACTTACTTTCTATAATAATGAAGGTTTGTTTAATGGAAATGCACTTATTGTTGATGATGGGAAAACAATTTTACACAAAAGCTATAATAATGAATTAACTCAAAATACTCAAAACTCACAGTTTCGGATTGGTTCTTTGAGTAAGACTTTTACAGCTATGTTGATCTTGCAATTAGAAAATAAAGGAAAGATTAGTTTTGAAGATTCAGTAGGTAAGTTTTTACCAAGTTATAGATACAAACAAATCAAAATTTCAGAGCTTTTGAGCCATCAAAGTGGAATTCCAGATTATCTGAAAAAGAATGAATATGTTACTCAAATAATGACAAAGGCATTTTCACCAGAAGAATTAGTCTATCGTTTTTGTAGTGATAGTTTGGAGTTTGAGCCGAGTAAAAAGTTTGCTTATTCAAATTCTAATTATGTTATTTTGGCTAGAATCATTGAAAAAATAACAAATCAAGATTTCGGAATTGTTTTAAAAGAGCAAATTTTTGAACCTTTAGAAATGAATAATACTTTTTTTGGAGAAGAAAAAACTGAAAATTCTAATCTATCAAAAGCCTTTTTATATGGTAAAGAAGAGCCGTTTTATTTTATTCAAAACAGTATTGGGGCAGGTGGAATTACTTCCACGGCAGAAGATTTATTGAAATGGAGTAAAGCATTAGATGGTAAAAACGAAAACTTTATGCCTTTATCTCAAATTGAAAAGTTATTTGTTCCACAAGCTGAATATATAGACTGGGAAGCCTATTATGGATATGGTTTTATGATTGATAAGTATTATTTCCTGACTTCCAAAGACCGAAAAATAATTTATCATCCCGGAACTGATTTTGGATTTTATACTATGTTTTTGAAGCAACCTGAATCTGATATTACAATTATTTTACTCAATAACACAGGTGATTTTCCTCGTTTTGATATAAGTGAAATTATCTTGAATGAATTTGATTAGAACATACTTCATTAATAAGTTTCTAAAACTATTTTTGTTGAAAAAGGACTCAGATAAGAAAATCTATTTTATGAACAGGTTTAATCTCTTTTATAATCAGAATACTTAACTTTGTGAGCAAAATAAATTATCAAAAAAAACCTTAGAATATGTATTGCAAAAATTTACTACTTGCTCTTTCCTTTTTTATTATTTCAACAATCTCTTTTGCTCAAACTACACAAGGTTTAGAGTATTTAATTGAACGAAAAGGTTTTCAAACCAAACTTTTGAACGAAGGTAAAGCTCCTCAGCCCTATGAAAAATTTGATGAAAATAGAGAAGATATAATTCTTGTAAATTATGAATCTGAGGGTAAAAAATTAAAAGGACTAGTAGAAACAAGTAACATAGAAAAAGATAAGAAAAAGCCTGTTTTAGTTTATTTGCATGGTGGTTTTGCATTAGGTTATCAAGATGTTTTGGATTGTCAGCCATTCATAGATGCTGGTTTTGTTGTTTTTGCTCCTACATATAGAGGCGAAAATGGCAATGATGGAAATTTTGAGTTCTTTTTGGGAGAGGTTGATGATGCCAAAGCTGCTATAAATTGGATTGCAAAACAAGAATATGCAAATGCTGATAGTATTTTTGTTTTTGGACATAGTATAGGAGGAACAATTTCGTCTTTGCTTTCTTTGCAAGTTGATGTTCCTATAAATTTGAGTGCAAGTAATGCTGGTTTTTATACTATTGGAGATTTAGAAAGTTTTGAGAAAGAAGGTGTCAAAACATTCGATTATTCAAATGAAAAAGAATCTATATTTAGAACTCCTTAGAGCCTGTTCGAGTTTAGATACATAAAAAAGAACATCAGATTTTTTTATTAGTTAAGTTATTGATTTTCAGTTACTAATTAAAATATCAATGACTATGTTTACTAATGAATATTTATCTGATGCTCTTTGGCAATATATGAAAAAATTTATACCTTTTTCGTACTTGGAAAGAAAACGCAAACACAGTTTGTATAATATCTTTTCAGGACTATTTTACATCACTCGTTCTGGCAGTAGTTGGCGTTTACTTCCCAGTAGTTATGGTATTCCTTGGAGTAGTTTGTATGACTACTTTAGCAAATGGCAGAAGATGGGTTGGTACAAAAAACTTTTGGACAAGTTGGTCACAAGAGAACGGTTGGCTCAAGGTAGAAATGCTAAACCCTCTTTGGGTTCTATAGACTCTCAAAGTGTACAAAGTGTATATGGAGGGGAAGCTATAGGTGTAGATGGTTACAAGCTCAAAAAAGGACGTAAACGGCATATACTGGTAGATACGCAAGGAAATTTACTAGAATTAGAGATTAGTCCAGCCAATGAAGCTGACGTGAATCAACTTGCTTATCTAGCTTATTTAGCTCAATTTAGAGGAAGAAAATTCTTTAAAATTCTTGCTGATGCAGGCTATAGAAGTGCTAGTTTGGCTGCTGAAATATTTAGTCAAACAGGAGTACAAATTGAGATTGTCAATAGTCCAAGAAGAGAAAAAAAAGAGGATAAAGCATTTGTACCTCAACCCAAAAGGTGGGTAGTAGAAAGAACTTTTGCTTGGCTTAATCAAAACAGAAGACTAAAAGTAGATTATGAGAAAACTGTAGATTCTGCTAAAGCATTTGTGTATTTAGCTATGATTTTAAACCTCATAAATAAAGGGGCTAGAAGAAAGAAAAAATAAAAACTCGAACAGGCTCTTATATGACTTTTCATTATATGCAAAGAAATCATACTGTTTATATGGGAGAAGATGATAATTTTGATTATTGGAGTACAAACATAAAAAAGATGTATGAACAGGCTGATGTAGTTACTTTATTGGAAATGGAGAAAGTCAAAGGCAATCATTTTACTAGTTTGAAACCTTCTATGGAATTATTTATAGAAAAAATTGAAGCAGGAGAAGAAAATAAGAATAGCAATGAAGCAACAGAAGAAAAGGTAGTAATTGATGATAATTTTCTAGAAGGAATACAATTATATCAAAAAGCGAAGACTTTTTATGATGATGAGAATTTTCAAGAAGCAATTCCATATTTAGAAGAAGCTGCTAAAAAAGGACACGAAGGAGCGCAATTTGATTTAGGCTATCTTTATAAAGAAGGCAAAGGAACAAAACAAGACAATGAGAAATCTCTATTTTGGTTTAAAGAAGCAGCAAAGCAGGAAAGTGCTATGGCTCAAATGGCTGTAGCTAGTATTTATTTAGTAGATAAAAACTACAATGAAGGATTCAAGTGGACTAAATTAGCTGCTCAACAAGGCGTAGTAGAAGCGCAGTATTATGTAGGAATGATGTATTTAGAAGGAAAAGGAACAACAAAAAATTATACAGAAGCTATAAAGTGGCATAAAGAAGCTATTAAAAGTAATCACGCAGAAGCTATGTTTAGTTTAGGGGCTTTGTATGCCCAAGGTATAGGGGTGAAAAAAAATAAAGATGAAGCATTTAGGTTAATGAATAAAGCATATAAAATAAATCCTAATGTTCCAGAACATGCTTACTATTTGGGTGTCATGTATATGTATGGTGATGGTGTAGAAAGAAATCCAGATACAGCTATTTCACTTATGCAAAAGGCTGCAAGAAAGGGATTCAAACCTGCTCAAGAACATTTAAAAGATATAGATAAAACGTGGTAGTTATAAAACCTTCTTCATTTTCCTTAATAATCCCATAAGAGTAGGATTTAAAAATTTACTTCGCTGATAAACTTGTTTTATTTCTGGGTTTTTAGCGACAAAATTAGGTTCATTTTTGACTAGATAAGAAGTTATTTTCTTTACTTGTTTCCAACTTTGAGCCTGTTGTTGTTTGTCTTTTGTTTCGATGGCTTCGTAATAAAAAATAAGTTGATTCATAAGATTATAACAAAAAGCCAAATGAAGTTGAGTTTCTGTAAAAGAATTAGTTATCTCAAAAATATCATCAGAACTTTGATTTTCTGTATAAAAACCTAATTCTTTAAATTTTGAAAGTATATTTTTTGCAATTTCTTGATTTTTAGTATTCTGACTGTTTGTAAAAGAGCGTAAAATTTTACTAAAAACTTTTGCATAATCTCTAGCAAAACCACTTTGCTGTGTCAAACTCTTACTTTCTGTATGATAGAGATATTTTGAAAAAATACTATCTATATAAACACTTTTTTCATTTAGAAAGACAGGTACAAAAAATTCATAATCCATTCCAAAATGAAATTCTTTTTTTAGGTTTCCATACTTTTCAATTAATTCTTTTCTAAAAAATGAAGAAGGTTGAGGAAAAGGAAGACCAGCCAAAGAACGTTCTAAAAAATCAGTTGAAGAAGCTCCAAATTCTTTATCAAGCATATTTTCGCCGAAAAGAATTGTCTTTCCATGCACCACAAAAATCTCTTTATTTATATCTTTCTCAAATTCGGCTGCAATAGTATGTAGTGCATTGGGCATAAGTTGGTCGTCCGAATTAATCCACGTAATTATGTCGCCCGTTGCTTTTTCAAAGCCTTTATTAATGGCGTGGCTTTGCCCTTCGTCTTTTTCACTTATCCAAAAAGAAAAATGAGCGTCATATTTTTTGATAATCTCCAAAGAACCATCATTACTTCCTCCATCAATCAAAATATATTCTAAATTATCATATCCTTGCGAAATAATAGATTGAATAGTTTTTTCAAGATAAGCAGCTTGATTGTAAGAGGGAGTAATGATAGAAATGCGCATTTAATAAAGATAGAATTTAGAAATCAGAATGTAGAATTAAAGGCGAATACAAATAATTTTAACACTAAGTTGGCAAGAAACACTAAGAAAAGAAATTTGAAACAATTAAAACAGAAAGAAACTTCCTCTAACTGATAACTGGTTACTTTGTATTAGCTTGTTGATAAATTGCTTCTGCACGTTCGAAATCTTGAGCAGATGATTCAGAAAATCCATCTTGAATAAGCGTTTCTATAATTTTGTTTCGCTCTCCTGTATAAGGTAAATCTTGTTTTTTTGCCAAAATAAAAGGAGCTTGTTCTGTTGAAAGTCCTTCTGAAAGCAATGATTCAGAAAAATCAAAGTTTGCTTCTGCTTTTATATTAATTATAATTGTAGCTACTTTTTCAGGCAAACATTTAAAGAAAATAGCACTTTTGTCTTTACGAGTTTGAAGATAGCGAATAGAACCGTTCATAATTTTTAATTTTTAGTATAATTAGGAAATTAAAATGAATTCAAAAGTACGTAAAATATTTAGTATGAAATAAGTTTATCAAGCTAAACCACAAAAACTTCAATCATCTCATGGGTGAAACACTGACAAGAGAAATAAAATGTTTTTAAACCCTCAACTCAAAAAGCATTTTTTTGATAACTGATAACTGATAACTTATTATCTTCCTCCTCTTCCTCCAGTAGTTCCACGTCTGTTTTGGTGTTTGAGTGTAGCATAATAACGAGCCGAAACAGATAAATCTCTAAAATCTCCCACTGCATAGGTTACACTATCCCAAGCACCACCACGCACAATAAAACCGTCTATTACATTGAAAGAAAGAAAATCAACATTTCCATTTTCATCTAAAAAACCATTTCCTACGTGGTTTCTTTCAAAAGATAATGAACTTTGATTATTTATTTTTACGCAGTATTCCCAAACGTTTCCACTCAATTCCATTACTCCCCAAAAACTTGCACCTGCTTGTAAACGTAACTCAAAATTAGAAGTAGAAAAATCAGAACCTTTTGCACCAAAACCATTTCTCAAAACTCCATTTAGTTGATTGATTTCTATTCCAGAATTGTAAGTTGCTAGTCCTGCCGAATCTGTAACGTTTGCTAGTTCCGAAACGGTTTCGCTTTCTGTTCCGTCATTTTGAATTGTATTTGCATCTAAAATATAAGGTGTTCCCCAAGAAAACTCTCCTTTTATCGGATTTGTTACTCCTCGTGCAGCTTTCTCAAATTCTAATTCTGTAATTGGTCGTAAGGCTGCCCAATCTAAAAAAGCAGCTACATCTTCTGCATTGAGCCAGTTACAAGCTCTATATTTTCCCTCTCTGACTTCATAAATTGCAGGAATATTTAAGTTTTCGTTGCCTTTTTCTTTTATAAAAATAGAATTACGAAGAGCATTTGAAGAAGTTATTAAAGCAGAAGTAGCAATATCACTTTCTGGAGAGTTTGCTGTTCTGTTTAATTGCTGTTTGAAAGTCAAAGTATTGAGAAAGTCGGTATATTGATTTTGATTAATTTCATATTTCATAATCCAAAAACCATCATAACCCTTTGGAAAAGTAGTGGGAATTGTGGAGTTAGCAAATTCTTCTTTTCCATTATTTCCATATAAATTGCCCTGATCTGTTCCTACCAAAATTTCATTTTCAGAGTGTATCAAAAATGGTTTTATATCTGTGCTATCATTTGTCTGTGTGGCTTTTCGAAGGGCATTTTGAGAACTCACACCATCTCCTACAAAAAAACTTCCCTCATCTACCCAAACCATTTCAACGGCATAAAGTGCAATATCATAAACCCCAAATTGATTTTTTATTTCATCAGGTAATTTTATGGAAATAGAAGTTTGAGAAATTCCATTTTTTTCTTCTTGTATAATCGAACTCAGAAAAAAGCCTCCTTTATCCTCTACTGTTTCTAATTCTGTATCTGGAACTTGAGTTGTATTCTGATTGATAAAAATATCATTTTCTGATAGATATATATGCTTCCAAGTATAATCATTTGTACGTATCTTTAAAAAACACCAAACTCCATCTTTAAAAATGAAATCCTTTTTTTGCGTAGAAGAAGAATTTTCTGAAGCTGTGGTAAGTTCTTTGTTAAAAAACCAACTGTTTTCCCATTTTATCGTACACTCTAAAAAGTTATTTTCTGTTATGTATAAATTTTCTACTTTTACATTATTAGCAAAGCTATTTGTAGGAATATGTATTAAAAAAATACTACCAATTATTAGTAAAAAAAATGTTGTAAATCGCCTTTTTTGAATCTCTTGTTTCATTTTAGTTTTATCTGAATTTTTGAAAAGTACCTCTTAGTTATCTAAAAAGAATTATGAAAAAAATATGTACGTCTAATTTATTATTTAGCCTTCTTGTTTTAAGTTTTCTGCTTTCTCTACAAACAACTTCTGTTTTTGCTCAAGGTTGTAGTGATGCAGGTTTTTGTACGATGGGAGCTATGCGCCCTGACCAGCCTTTTAGCAAAAAAATCAATATTCGTCTTCGTTCTGTTAGTTTGACACAATATATCGGACTTACTAAATTTGATGACAAAATTCTTTCTTATGTTGCAGAGGCAAATGTAGGAATTTCTGACAGATGGCAAGCACAAATTAAACTTCCTTATACTTTTGTACAAGGTCCTTTGGCAAACACACAAGGAGTTGGAGATATTTCTTTGAGTTTGACAAGAACACTTATTCAGAAAAAAGAATGGCAATTAAACGCTACTTTGGGTGCAAAAATACCTACAAACGATGCAAATTTCAAAAATGATACAGGTTTATCTTTACCTATGTATTATCAGACTAGCTTAGGTACTTATGATGTAATTGCAGGAATTGCATTTATAAATAAAAATTTTTTATTTGCAGCAGGTATTCAACATCCTTTTAATCAAATAGATAATGGCTTTAAATGGGGCATTTGGCAAGAACATCCACTGTCTGAAAAAGCCAATCATTATCCTGTTGCACAGTTTTTAGATAGAGGAACAGATGCTATGCTTAGAGCAGAATATAATCTTCGTTTCTCAAAGTGGAGTATGAATGTTGGTATTCTGCCAATTTATCGTTTTACACCTGACATAATTACATCACCAGCAACAGGAGAGAGAGTAGAAGTAGAGGATAGCAAAGGAGTTGCTGTGAGTGGACTTATTGGAGGAACATATAATTTTTCAGTTCGCTCAAGTCTGAAACTTCTTTTAGGAAAACAATTGCAAAAACGTTATACAAATCCTGATGGACTTTCAAGAGAGTGGGTAAATACAATTACATATCAATATAGATTCTAAAACTAAATTTAAAAATAGGCACGAAATTTTCATTCTTTATAAAGTGCTACAATAATTAAATTGTAGTTTAACATCTCATTAACACTTAAATTTGAAGAAAATATCTGTTTTGATTTACTAATTTTGTAAATTTGCCATTATCAGAATTTTCATCAGAATTATATTAACATAATTTTCATCATTAAAAAAACCGTATTAGCAATGAAAATCACAAAATACTCTTTTGCATCTTTAGCTTTTAGCTTTTGTTTATTCTTATTTTTATCAGCAGGCGCAATGGCGCAAGGCGTTTTTCAATTTGATGTAGAATCTTTTGATTTCTCAACAGTAGAAGAAGGAGACAAAGCTGAAAAAACATTTACTTTCAAAAATACAGGAAATCAACCAATTATTTTGAGCAATGTACGTGCTTCTTGTGGTTGTACTACTCCTAACTGGACTCGTGAGCCTGTTATGCCAGGTCAGACTGGTAAAATTGATGTAAGCTACAATAGTGCAGGTCGCCCAGGTGCTTTCAATAAAACAATTACAATTACTTCGAATGCAACTGAAGCTACAAAAGTTTTGACTATTCGTGGAAATGTAGTAAGTGATCCAGCAAATGACCCAAAAATGACAGTAGAACGTACTACAGTAGCTTTGGGTAAAATCAAAAAAGGAGAAGCTGTTACTTATAAAATTTCTTTCAAAAACGATGGAAAAAAACAACTTCAAGTTCATAACCTAACTAGCAAATGTAACTGTGTGAAATTAGCAGGAAGAGCTACTGCAAATGCAGGTGAAACACAAGAATTAGAAATCGTGATTACTCCAACACAAACGGGAGCTTTTGAAGACGATATCGTAATCTATACAAACAGCCGTGCGCAAGGAACAACTACTATCAAACTTACAGGAACAGTAGTAGAAGGCTCTAGCAGCGTTCTTCGCAATGAAAATTCTGGATTCTAATAATTGAATTCATTTTTATAAAACTCTAAAAAACCTTATTTGATTGATTTCAAATAAGGTTTTTTTGTGGAAATGATTTAAAAGACAAATAAATTCTCAATTTTATAGTAATTTTGGATAAAATAAATCTATAAAATAGAAGTAAAAATAGTCACATGAAAATTAGTATTATCACAGCACGCTCAAAAAATGGTGTCATCGGTTCAAATAGTTCACTTCCTTGGAAAATGCCTTCTGATATGCGTTTTTTTAAACAAAGTACGATTTTTCATCATGTCTTGGTAGGAAGAAAAACGTATGAAAGTTTTACTGTTCAACTTGTAGATCGTCCTTCTCTTATTTTGACGAGAAAGTCTGATTATGCGCCAAAATACGAAGAAGACCAAACTATAAATACGCTGGAAGAAGGAATCAAGAAAGCTAAAGAGAAAAATGAAACTGAGCTTTTTATTATCGGAGGAGGAGAAATCTATAAACAAGCATTAGATAAAAATCTTGTTACCCACATGTACATAACTGAAATTGATGCAGTTATAGAAGGAGATACTTTTTTTCCAGAGTTTGATGAATCAGAATGGAATATCATCAGAAAAGATGATTTTACAGCAGGAGAAAAAAATGATTATGATTATAGTTTCGTTTTGTATGAGAAGAAATAAGATTATAAAAAACTAGCTCAAGTGTCGACGCTTGAGCTAGTTTTTTATATCTTTATTCCAATGAAGCGATATAAATTAGTCCTTTATCTACATAAAGTGGGTCATACGTGGTAGCTTGCCAAAAAATAGGATGTTCTTTTCCTGTGTTATGAATATGAAAGGCATTTTTGTAATCTCCTTTTTCAAGATATTTTCCATAATTGGCGATACACCATTGAATAGCAATTTGAAGTCCTTTTTCTCCATTCAAATCATCAATAGTCAAACCTTCTTTTACCACATGGTATCCCATAATTTGTAAAGCTCCCCAAGAAGTAGCCAACATAGTTAGTTCTTGAGTAGAATAACGTTCTAAATCTTGTTGAGTCAAATTTCCGTACTTTTTTCTTCTTCCTTCCTTTACAGCTTTCAATTTTTCAAAAACATTGGGTTCATAACGACTTTGAGGAGGATTTTGGGCTGAGCATTCTAGTAAAACCAATGCCTTAAAATATTCAGAAGGAGCTTCCAATTCTTCACAAATACGTTCTATTTCTGCTCCATAATTCCGTTCTACTTTCATAACTGCATTCATTTTAGCACGTTCTGAAAAAATAGGCTTGAGTGCGCTATACGAACAAGAACGAAAATTCCATACAAGATGGACAAGAATAACAGCAATAAATATTTTGAGAAATAAACGCATAGGAAGAATTACGAATTAAAAATTATGGGTGGTGACTGCCATTGTTGCTGTTTTAGCATAGCGACACCACCAATAAAATAATTTTTTTTGATAAATGCTTGATAAAAATACTATTTTTCTTAGCAGGAAGCAACAGAAACTATCAATAATTACTTATTTTCTTCTAAAGAAATTAGATTAACAAGCAAACGATAAGCACCTGTTACGCCTTCTGGAAGTTGTCTGAACCAAGAAATTCCTGTATAAGCAAAATTTCCTTTTCCGTATTTAGCAATCAAAATACTTCCTTTTTGAGCTTCTTCGCCTGTATCAAAGCTACTGATAGGAGCTTCAAAATGTTCGTCCCACGTATCAGCAAAATACAGTCCTCGTTCTTGTGTCCAGCCTTCAAAGTCTAAAGGAGTAATCTTGTTTGGAGTATTCAAAATGGGATGGTTAGGAAGTTCGAAAACTACTGGAGCATCTTCTTGAGTTACTCGCTCTCTAGAAATATGAAACGGATAAACTCCAATTTCGTTGCTTACCAATCTGTGAGATGTATTGTATTGAACAATCAAATTTCCTCCGTCTTCTACATATTTGTGAAGTTTTGGAAGATAAATAGCTAATTCTTCTTGAATATTAAAAGCACGAATTCCTGTCAAGACAGCATCATAGACGGATAAATCGGTTGTTCCCAAATTTTTGGCTTCAATAATATCTACTTGATAACCAATTTGTTCTAATGCCTTTGGTACATAATCACCAGCACCTAAAATATAACCTATTCGTTCTCCTTTTTTCTCTAATTCGGCACGCATCAAACGAACTTTTGCATTCGGAAACATCGCTTGATAGGGAATATGGTCATAATCAATTTTTTCCATTGATTTAGCAAATTCGGTTTTACTTATTTTTCCTTCTTCCTCATTATAATTTAATTCTACTAAAAACGCATTATTTTGATTTGTTGTAGGAGGAGTAATTTCAATTTCTATGATTTTAGTTTCTCCTTTTTTGGTAAAAGAAAAATCTGCATTTGAAGGGGAAGGCGTAAAATAAATTTGCTTTGCTTCTACTGCTTGTGGACTTTGTTTTTCTGAAACGATATTTATTTTTCCAAAAACAGAGTTATCAGTATTTGAAAGTAATTCTAGCTTCACTTTTTTAGGTTTATTGTCTGCAAAAATTATCACATCATCTAAAAAACGAGCTGTAACTTTTGGTACAACTAACAAAGGTGCATATTTTTCTCCTTTTACTGGGTCAGTATATTTATGTTGAATAGGCAAATCAAAACTCAATTCTTGATTTTCTACTTTTAAAGTAACACTTAATTTAAGATTTGCAGGGTTGCTTGGTAAACCTCTTAACTCTTGATTATCAACTGAATACATTCCTGTTGTTTGATTTTCATTGAGCCAATATGGATTCGAATTTTTTATATTTTCTACTTGAATTGTTTTAGAAAAAGTATTGAGTTCATTCGTTTTGATAGACGTATTATAGGCATTAAAATGAAATGGCTGTAAATCAGTTTTTCCTTGTAGATTTTCAGTAAGTAACATTACTGTCGTAACTTCGATAGGGACATCAAAACGTTTAATAAAATTCAATTCCATTTTCAAAGAATCTCCATTTGCTACTTGCGAATTATCTGTAATAGCTTCTGCAAAAAGTCCCCCTGTTGTGAAAATAAGCTCTGTAAGAATTTTCTTTGCATTTTCTGTAATCGGATTTTTTTCTAATTTATTTACTTCTTTATAGGCTTCGATAACCAAATTGAATGAATTTTGTGGTTTTGCTGGATTGTATTCTTTTTTTAACTTTTGAATTAAAGTCACAAATTTCTCACTTCCTTTGATTCTACTCCAATCTGTTGTAACTCCTTTAAAAGCATTTTTTTCTGGTAAATCACCCTTCAAAATCTGTAAATATTCAGTTTGCTGACCTCTAAAACCAGCACTTCCAAAACCTTGACTTTTGTGTTGTGAACGACTCTGCGCTGCAATTTCATTGTATGATTTTCCTAAAACAGCATCATAGCCACCAATTTCGATAGTCATTGTGCTATCTTTACTCATTTCCATTCCATTTCTACTAAAAAACCAAGAAGAAGTATTCCAAAAAATGCGTTTTGCTTGCCAAACCTCTACATATTTCAACTGTTCTGGAAATTGTTTTGGGTCTGCTGCTGCATCATAAGCCTCCATTGCAATCTGTGCCGAAGCTGTATGATGTCCGTGTGTTCCTCCTAAAGTAGGCGAAAAACGAGTAATGAGAATATCAGGTCTAAACTTTCGAATTGCCCAAACAGCATCTGCTAACACTTGTTTTTTGTCCCAAATATTGAACGTTTCTTCAGGTGTTTTGGAATAACCAAAATCATTTGCACGAGAAAAAAATTGTGTTCCTCCATCTGTATTTCGGGCTGCTAAAAGCTCGTTTGTACGAATAATTCCAAGTCCTTCTCTTACTTGTTCGCCAATCAAATTTTGTCCACCATCACCACGAGTGAGGGAAAGATAAGCTGTTCGATAGCCTTTTTCCTGTGCAAAATGAGTTATAAGTCGTGTATTTTCATCATCTGGATGGGCTGCAATATAGAGAATGCTACCAGTTGTTTGAAGGTGTTCTATTTTTTGAAGTGCTTCGCCTGCTGAAAGAGGATTTATTTGAGCAAAAATAGAATTGGAAAAGTGGAATATAAAAAACAGAGCTATAAAAGCTGTATAAAAAGTAATTTTTGACATACGTTTAAAAAAAGTTGAATTTTATTTTTAGACAATTATACAAATAAAGCGAGTTTTGAAGAAAGACGATTGAGTAAGAGCTTTATTTTAAGATTGTTTAAAGAATTATTTTTTAGATTAAAATTACTTTTTTTGAAAAAATCATAAAAAACATGTCGCATTTGTTAATCTTTCTCCGTATTATGAAAAATTATATTTTTCTTTGAATTTATTAGACCTAAAAAATGAGAATCTTTACAAAAGTGCTTTTGCTTTTTTTTATCGGAATTTTATTCAGTTTATATAGCTGTTCTATAAGTTATGGTACTTGTGAGCCAACTACAAATAGTCCAGTAGCTATTGTTGATGTTTTAGAGGTAAAACATATAGCAAGAAATAGCGAAGCTCCATTTGATAAAGAACTTATGGATAGTATTAGAATTGAAACTACAAAGTACAAAGGTTTTACTATAAAATTTCAAACTCGTAAAATAGCTTATTATCAAAACAGAAATAAATCATTTTCACTTTTCTCATATGGATACGCTTTAGATTGTAGTGAGTCTACTTTATATTTAAGAGAGGTTTATCCAAAATCAATTAAAATATATACTGTATATGATCTACATAGAGATACTGAAGCAGGTAGTTTAGTTAATTCATATTTTGACTTACCTTTTCGTACTCAAGATGAGGATAAAACAGAGTTTGTGCAATCAGAAGTTACTAGAGAAAGGTTTATCGATAATAATTTTCCTTTGGAGTTAGAGTTTAACATAAAATTTACTTTACAAAAGTGGTACAGAGGAGTCAAGTTTCGCATAGAGCTAGAATTGAGTAATGGAGAAATAATTAATGCAGAAACACCT
This sequence comes from Bernardetia sp. Wsw4-3y2, assembly GCF_037126295.1. Classification (NCBI taxonomy): domain Bacteria; kingdom Pseudomonadati; phylum Bacteroidota; class Cytophagia; order Cytophagales; family Bernardetiaceae; genus Bernardetia; species Bernardetia sp. Wsw4-3y2. Next base: position 4,262,127 of record NZ_CP147017.1, read on the forward strand.
ACTGTGATAATTTGACAGAATTGATTTTTTGGAAAGATGAAAAATTTAATTGGTTACAGCAAGAATAAGATAATTATAAACGCTTTATTTCGTTCTTATTTCTTATTAGCTTATAAAAATTATAAAAAACGATTCATGTCTATCAAAAAACTAGCTTTATTCATTTTTCTGTTTTCTGTTTTTGCTTGTTCTTCTCCTTATAGAGCTTGGCAAAAGCAAGTGAATCAAAAAGTCAAAAGTCATCTTGCTGAAAAGCCAAGTCTTCCCACTCCTCCCAACACAGTTTGGATAATTGATAATTTGTTTATGGACAAAACGGAAGTTGTAAATCTGTCTTATTTGGAATACTTGCATTATATGGGAGAGGATTCTTCCTATCAATATTATCAAAACCAGATTCCTACTAATGGCGTTTGGATGGATAAAGAAGTTCCTTTTTTAGACTCTGTCAAACTTTCGCTTTCACTGGGTTATCTTGAATATGAAGGGTATCGTTTTTTGCCTGTTGTGGGAGTTTCGCATCAGCAAGCTAAAAATTATTGTAAGTGGAGAAGTGAAATAGCAACACAGAATTTTGTGAGTACAAGAGAAAAAAAATATCGTTTTGAATACCGTTTGCCTACTGAAAAAGAATGGGAAAAATCTGCTTTATCTTTTATTGATACATTGAATCAAGAAAATTTGAAATATGGATTTGATACTTCCATTATTTCTCCTTCTATCTTCAATTTGAGTCAAGTTCTCAATAAAAAAAGAGGAGATTCTACTCAAATTCCTCCAACTGCTTATGCTTATGCAGAACCTACGACACTTCTAGGGCTTCATCACACGATTGGAAATGTAGCTGAAATGATAGAAGAAGAAGGTATTGCAAAAGGTGGTTCTTGGATTCATGTGCCTCTTCAAAGTACAATTAATGAGCGCATTCGTTATCGTTATCCTACTTCTTGGTTAGGTTTTAGATGTATTTGTGAAGTAAAAGAAATTGAGAATTAAATAATTAAGTGTCTAGTCCTGAAATAGTGTTACAGTTTTTTAGATAGATTAAATATATATCAGGCAGTCTTAAGATTGTCTGATTTTTCTTTTTTATAGGTTCTTATTTCAATATTTTCCTTTTGATGTGTTTGCTCTGGTGTTTGCATATATAAAGAAAAATGAGGTCTTTCTTGATTATATATTTGTACACTTTGTTGTACTAATTGTTTCATCCAAGTCAAATACGATTGTTGAGTTTCTAGTAAAAACTCTTGTTTGAGAATACCATTGACACGTTCTGCTACTGCATTTTCGTAAGGGTCATAACATTCTGTCATACTACAACGAATACGATTTTTAGTTAAAATCGTCTGATATTCATCACTACAATATTGGACACCTCTATCTGAATGATGAATCAATTCTCGTAACGGATAATTTCTGTTTTTCAATGCCATTTTTAAAGCATTTGAACAACCAACAGTCTCTAAGCTATTAGAAACATCAAAACCAACTATTTTCTTTGAATACGCATCAGTAACCAATGCCAAATACATCGGATTTTCTCGTGTTCCAATATAGGTAATATCACTTACCCAAACTTGTTCTGCTCCATCTACCTTCAAGTTTGCAATTAAATTTTTATGCTTTTTGAAACGATGAAAGGAGTCTGTAGTAACATGATACCTCCGTTTAGGTAAAATAAGAAGATGATTAGCTTCCAAAATACGAAATAGTTTATCTCGTCCCACTTTTAAAGCCTTTAAAGGAATTTTTAAAATGTGGTAAAGTTTACGAGTACCCACTCGTGGCATTCGATGTCTAACTTCTTTGACTAAATCAACTACTTTTTGAGCTAATTCTTTGTATTTATCTGTCCGAAATAAAGAATAATAATATACCCGTCTAGATATCCCAAGCAATTTACAGGTCTTTTCAATACTGGTTGCATGCTGTTCACTAAATGAACTAACTACTTGGGGTTGGAGTTTTTTCGTATAGAAATTTTATATTCTTTTTCGGCTAAGTCAATCATCATGTCAAACAAAATGGCTTTCTTATCTAAGATAGATAATTCTTCTTGTAGAGTGGCATTTTGTTTTTTAAGAAGACGAATTTCCTGCTCTTGTTCCATTAAACGTTGTTCTGCTGTTTTCATAGGACGAATTACTTTATAAGAATGATCAAAATTACCGTATTTTTTTAACCAGTTCACAACAGTATGACGACATTGAATACCATAATTCCGTTGTGCTTGAGTTATTGTAAAAAGACCTTGTTCTATTTCCTTAACTACTTGAAGTTTGAACTGCATGGTATAGTCTTTCTGTGTACGTTTTACATAGGTACGTTCCATAATAAAATTGGTTGTGTAACACTATGTTAGGACGAGACAAAGTTTATAAAGAACTTGTATCATCTAAATGCGCCTTTTCGAGCTTTTTTTTTGCTTCTTCTTCATCGTCTTTTTCTACTTCTGGTTCTTCTTGGGTATGTTTTTCTTGTGGAATGTAGGCTAGATTTATAAAAATAGGAAAATGATCAGAACCAACATGTTCTAGTTTTTTTATTTCAATAATTTGAAACTCATCAGAATGAAAAACATGGTCAAGAGGCCAACGCAAGATAGCGTAATCAGCATGAAAAGTGCTATACATTCCTCTTCCAATTCGTGGGTCAAGTAAATTTCCTAATCTTCTAAAAAGACGTGAGGTATGCGACCAAGCTACATCATTAAAATCTCCTGCTACAATGGTAGGGTTGTCTTTTTTCTCAATTTCTTTTCCTACCATAACTAGTTCTGCATCACGAGGAATAGATGTCTTTGCTTCTTTTGGTGCTGGAGGACGTGGATGAATTCCATAAAAATCAAAAGTTTCTTCGCTGTTCTTATCTAATTTAAAAGTCGCCACAATAGAAGGGACATCATCTTGAACATAATAATTAAAATTTAATTTGGTAGGTTCTTTTTTAGAATAAAATAAAAGTCCATAGGTATTATCAATAGGTTTTAAGAGATGATAAGGATATTCTTTTTTCAAATATTCCATTTGGTCTGCCCACCAATGGTCAGTTTCTACCATAAAAACAATATCTGGATTTTCTCTTTCTATAAGAACTTTTAGTTTGTTTGTTTCTCTATTATACATCAATACATTGGAAACCAAAATACTTACTTTGAGTGTTTTTTCTGTTACATTTTCTGCATTTTTTACGTTTTTTGAAGCTATTGGAGAATAAGGAAATATTACCCAGCAATGAAAACAAAGAGCAATAAAAAGACTTGCCCACAAAACGTAACGAACAATTGGATATTCATTAAAAAAATATACTAAGCAAGCTGAAAAGAGGATGAGAACAAGCATTTGAATACGAGGAAAGTCAAAACCACGTACCCACCAAGCCTCATATTTAATAAAACTACAAACCGTTCCAACTATACAGAAAAGTGCAGGAGTAATCAGAAACCATTTTAATAATGAGAGTAAGAAATCAGTCATATAATGAAGAAAAAAGAAGGTTAAAAAATAAAGAAATTTAAAGTTTATGTTTAGGCAAAATTTCTATACTTATTCAACTAAAAAAACGGTTCATAGTTTATAAAAATTTGTACTTTTGAAGTATGCCAAAATTCTTAACAGGGAATGCCCTCAATCATAAGGTAGGAGAAATTATCGAAAAAGCTGAAAAGAGATTAATTCTAATTTCGCCTTATATTCGTTTGCATTCTTATTACAAAAAACTTTTGCAAGTAAAACTAATCAATCCAAATCTTGAAATAATTGTTCTTTTTGCCAAAAGTGGAGCAAATCCTATAAAAAATATTGCTGTAAAAGATGTAGAGTTTTTTAAGCAGTTTACTAACATTGAACTTCGGATTGAATCCAAATTACACGCAAAATATTACGCCAATGAAAAAGAATCTATTCTTACTTCAATGGATTTGTATGATTATTCACAAGAAAATCATATTGAAGCTGGTGTTTTGAGCAGTTCGAATGTTTTTAATAATATTTTAGGAGATTCTTTTGACATTCAAGCCTACGACCATTTTCTTACTGTAGTAGCCAAAAGTGAAATTATTTATAAAGCTGTTCCAGAGTATTCGTATAATTTACTTGGTCAAAAAAAATTTAAGGGTGTCAACATCGAAGTAGATTTGATTCCTTTTGAATGATAAATTTTTAAAATAAGCTACTATTTTTTCTGCTCTCATTCTATAAGATAATTCAGGAATGCTACGAGGTTTTAGAATACCTTTTTGGTCAATTTGTTTTTATCACTACAAATTCCTGTTTGATATTCTTTATAGATTTAATCTGACCATTACTTCTAGTCCAGAATCGGTAGATGTTTTTTTTATAAGTTCTTTTACAAGTTTATAATCAGAAAATAGGGATTTGAGCATAAAACTCAAGGTCTTTCAATTTACGAATCCCTTTTTCAATTGTCTTTTAGCCTACTTTTAACAGTTTTCTTTTATTATCATTCCTTAGAAAATAAAAATACTCTTTAGAGTTTTGTTTCTCAAAGTTATAGAGAGTTTAAAGAGGACAGGACAAGAATAAAATAGCTAGTTAATTTTTTTAAAAAAATTATGCACGCATACCTTTTTTTATTATCTTTGGTTTTTGGTAAGCTATGCAAAAGATTATTTTTTTGATAATAAATTTTTAGTCAATAAATAATTGTATAACTTGCTTAAACAGAGAAATTGATTTTATATTAACTCCAAAACTATATATTTTATGACTCAAGTTGCTCAAGCTCCTGCTCAACAAAGCAAAAGCGCAAAAAAAACAGCAGAACGCCACATTCGCAAAGTGGCAATTTTAGGTTCTGGTGTAATGGGTTCTCGTATTGCTGCCCATTTTGCTAATATCGGTTGTGAAGTTGTCTTATTAGACATCGTTCCTTTAGAAGCTCCAAAAGACGAAAAACAAGAAAAGAGTCTTCTTTGGAGAAATAGTTTGGTAAATAAATTTTTAGTAGAAGCTACTAAATCAAAACCAGCTCCTTTTTATAGCAATAGTTTTGCAAGCCGTATCAAAACAGGAAACCTTACTGATAACCTTGATTGGATTGCTGATTGTGACTTGATTTTAGAAGCTGTTATTGAAAGACTTGATATTAAGCAACAACTTTTTGAAAGAGTAGAAAAATACCGTAGAGAAGATGCAATTATTGCATCAAATACATCAGGTATTCCAATGCACATGCTTATTGAAGGAAGAAGCCAAGGTTTTAAAGAAAATTTCTGTGGAATGCACTTTTTCAATCCTCCACGTTATATGCGTCTTTTGGAAATCATTCCTTGTAAAGACACAAAACAAGAAATTGTAGATTTTCTTTTACAATATGGCGACCTTTATTTAGGTAAAGAAACAGTTCTTTGTAAAGATACTCCTGCATTTATTGCTAACCGTGTGGGTGTTTTTGCAATTATGTCAGGACTTCACGCAGTAGAAAAATATGGTCTTACTGTTGGTGAAGTAGATAGACTTACAGGTCCAATCATCGGACGTGCAAAATCAGCAACTTTCCGTACTCTTGATGTAGTTGGATTAGATACAACTATCAAAGTAGCAAATGGTGTAGCTCAAAACGTACCAAATGATGAGCGTAAAGAAATGTTTGAATTGCCAAACATTGTAAAAGAATTGGATAAACGCAAATGGTACGGAGACAAAACCAAACAAGGATATTTCAAGAAAACTAAAGACGAAAAAGGAAAAACTGTGATTCTTGAATTAGACTTAAATGATTACGAATATAAAGAAACTGAAAAACCAAACATCAAAGTCTATGGAAAAGCAAAAGACGAAGATGATTTGAGCAAACGTTTTGCTATCTTCTTAAATGATGATTCTAAATATGGCGAATTTTTCCGTACTACATTCTATGATGTATTCGCTTATGTTTCTAACCGTATTCCTGAAATTGCAGACCATACTTACCAAATCGATAATGCTGTTTCTGCTGGTTTTGGTTGGGAAATGGGTCCTTTTGCTACTTGGGATGCCCTTGGTGTAAAAGAAACTATTGCTAAAATGGAAGAAGCTGGCTACAAAGTAGCTGACTGGGTTAAAAATGTAGATTCATTCTTCAAAACTGAAAACGGTAAAAAAATGTATTTTGATATCGAATCAAAATCATATAAAGTAATTCCAGGAACGGAAGAATTTATTGTTTTAGATGCTATTCGTGGAACAAACAAAGTTTGGGGTAATGATGGAACAACAATTTTTGATTTAGGAAATGGCGTTTTAGGTTTAGAATTCCATACTAAAATGAATGCTATTGGTAGCGAAATCATTGAAGGAATCAATACAGCTATTTCTTTGGCAGAAAAAGAATATACAAGTTTAGTAATTGGTAATGATGCGCCAAACTTCTCTGCAGGTGCAAACTTAGCAATGCTTTATATGTATTCATTAGAGCAAGAATTTGACGAAGTAGAAATGATGATTCGTCAGTTCCAAAACACAATGATGCGTGTTAAATATTCGGCTATTCCTGTTGTTGCTGCAACTTCTGGATTAGCTTTAGGTGGTGGTTGCGAACTTTGTTTACACGCTGACCACGTTCAGGCACATACAGAAACCTATATGGGACTTGTAGAAGTAGGTGTTGGTCTTATCCCTGCTGGGGGAGGAACGAAAGAAATGATTCGTCGTACTGCAAATACATTCACAACTGGCGACCCTAGAGTAAACCGTTTACAAGATGTATTCTTAAATATTGCGACTGCAAAAGTGGCTACTTCAGCACAAGAAGCATTAGAAATGGGATTCTTACGTGGACATGATGATTATACATTAAATCGTTCTCGTTTATTAGCTGATGCAAAACGCAAAGCAATGGAAATGGTAGCTTCTGGATATACTCAACCTGTTCAACAACAAAATATTGATGTAGAAGGAAAAACTGCTTTAGCAACCTTTACAGCTGGTGCAGTTGGTATGCTTTACGGACATTATGCAACTCCTCACGACATCAAAATTGCTAAAAAATTAGCGTATGTGATTGCTGGTGGTGATCTTTCAGGTGCAGCACAAGTTTCTGAACAGTATCTTTTAGACTTAGAAAGAGAAGCATTTTTATCTCTTTGTGGTGAGCAAAAAACATTGGATAGAATCAATAGCATTTTATTCAAAGGTAAACCACTTAGAAACTAATAATTCAATTACGAATTACGAATTAAAAATTACGAATTATGAAATACTATTTTTTTTATAACTCTAATTTTATATTTCAATCATTGACATTTTTTTTAATAAAATATAAAATAACATAAGTTACCAGTAATTTATTTTAACAGTTGAAAACTGTTAGCTATTTGGTTTTAACTGATTACTGGTAACTATTTACTGATAACTGACATGAATACAGCATATATAGTAACAGGCTTTCGCAGCGCAGTAGGCAAAGCTAAAAAAGGTGGTTTTAAAAACTATCGTTCAGATGATTTGGCAGCTGATGTAATTAAACATCTTGTAAAATCTATTCCTAATCTTGACCCAACACGCATCGATGATGTTATTGTTGGTAATGCAATCCCAGAGGGAGAGCAAGGAATGCAAATGGGAAGACTTATTTCTCTTCTTTCTTTACCGATTAATGTGCCAGGAATGGTACTGAACCGTTATTGTGGTTCAGGTTTGGAAGCAATTGGACTCGCTTCTGCACGTATTCAGGCAGGAACAGCAGATTGTATCATTGCAGGTGGAACAGAATCTATGTCTGCTCTTCCAATGATGGGTTACAAACCAGCTCTAAACTGGAATATCGTAAGCGAACACCCAGAATACATGCTTTCTATGGGACTTACAGCAGAGGAAATTGTTCGTGATTACAAAATTACTCGTGAAGACCAAGATGCTTTTTCTGTAAATTCTCACAAAAAAGCATTGAAAGCAATTGCAGAAGGAAAATTCAAAAGTCAAATTGTTCCTGTTGAAGTAGAAGAAAATTATTACGAAGACGGACAGAAAAAAACTCGTAAATATACAGTTGATACAGATGAAGGACCTCGTGCAGACACTTCTATGGAAGGTTTGGGTGGTCTTCGTCCTGCTTTTGCAAGCGATGGAACGGTTACGGCTGGTAATTCTTCTCAAACTTCAGACGGTGCAGCTTTTGTAATCGTTATGTCTGAGAAAATGGTTGAAGAATTAGGCTTGAAACCTCGTTTGAAAATGTTGGCTTATACTTCTGCTGGTGTCGATCCACGTATTATGGGAATTGGTCCTGTAGCTGCTGTGCCAAAAGCATTAAAACAAGCAGGTTTGAAATTGGAAGATATTGATGTAATCGAACTTAATGAAGCATTTGCAGCACAATCTTTAGCTGTAATTCGTGATTTGAAGCTAGATGAGTCTAAAGTAAATCCAAATGGTGGAGCAATTGCATTAGGACACCCACTCGGTTGTACTGGCGCAAAACTTACTATCCAACTTATGAACGAGATGGAAGCACAAGACAAAAAATACGGAATGGTTACTGCTTGTATTGGTGGTGGTCAAGGTATTGCAGGTATTTTTGAGCGTGTAAACTAAATGTAGTGCAGGCTTTAGCCTTCGTTGTATTTGTAAAATATAGTATTTCAAAAGTTCCCTATTCAATTAATTTTGGATAGGGAATTTTTTTTAACTCTTTGTTACTATTTTTCGTTCTAATTATGAAAAATCAATAAAAATATCCTATGCACATTCATAAAATAGAAAGCAATAAACACAAAGAGTTTTTATCAGAAGAAAGAAAAGACCCAATTACAGGAGATTTGATTAGAGAAAACGATGAGGTTGTTTTTTGTGTAAGTTGTAAATCTGTTTTCTTAGTTGATACATGGCTTTATTTAGAGGGTAAACATTGTGAGCAGTTTGAAACATTAGAAAAATTTCCTTCTTCATCTACTCTAATTTTAAGAGATGAGATTTTGTTTTATAATTTCTTAGAAAATTCTGATTCATTAATAAAATCAAATCCTACTCCAAAAATCCCTCTACAAGTAACTTTACAATGGAAGTATAAATCAAGAAAATTATCTTCTTTTCATTCAGAAAAGTTTAGTTTAGTCATATTAATTTTACAACTGTTTTTTTTCGGTTTGATGGTAGCTTCTGCTTTTAATGGTTATATCATTATTGCACTTATAAGTCTTTTGAGTGTTTTTTTGAGTGTTTCGATGCCTTATTTACGTGACAATTATTATGGAAAAAGATTAAAAACAGCTCATAAATTTTTCAAAAGAGAAACTTTTTTTATTACTCATCAAACAATCGGTTTTAGTGAAAAATATGGTACAGTAGAATATACTTTTCCTTACAAAAATATAGATAAAATTATTTTTAGAGAAGCTCCTCACTTCTTAGCAAAAGATTCTATCTCTATTTTTTATTCAAAAGAAAATCAAAAACAAGTAATATCTGTAGCTCTATCATCTGTTTTTGATAATAGATTAAATTTTCTTAATGCTTTTCAATATTTAGCTTTTCATCTTTCCAAACCAATAGAATTAAAATTATACAAACAAAAACATATAAATCAAGCAAAAGAAATGATAGAGAAACGAAAAGCAAATTTTATACTTATATCCTAAAAGCACGGTATGCACATTCATAAAATAGAAGATAAACACAAAGAGTTTTTATCTCAAAATAGAAAAGACCCAATTACAGGAGATTTGATTAGAGAAAATGATGAGGTTGTTTTTTGTGTAAGTTGTAAATCTGTTTTCTTAGTTGATACATGGCTTTATTTAGAGGGTAAACATTGTGAACAGTCTGAAACGTTAGAAAAATTTCCTTCTTCATCTGTTATGAATTTGAAAGCAGAAGAGCATATTTTGTTTTATCAGGCTCTTCCACATTCTCCTGAAAGTCAGTCCAGAATTCCTAAATATGTAAAGGAAAAGCCTTGGGTTCATAAGCAAAATGAAATATCAAAGATTCAAAATTTCTTTCATCATCCTTTGGTTACTTCTCTTAAAGTAATGGCTTGGACAATCGGAATAATTTTCTTTTTTATGTATCAATCTCCTCTAGTAATTTTTGCGTTTTTATTTACTTTCGTTTTACAAATTTTTGAAATGCTGCATAATTGGTATTTTGGAAAACGTTCAAAATCTGTTTATAAATATTTTAAAAGTAATACATTTTATATTACTAATAAGTCAGTTGGCTTTTCGGAAAGCTATGGAACAAATTATTATACATTACCACTAGAAAATATAAATAGAATTGACTTAAATGAATGGGGGAATATGGAATTTATATCCTGCTCAATTTATTATAAAGTAGAAGAAAAAGAAAGAAAACTACACTTTAGTTTTCCACAAGAAATTTTTCAAAATCTGACTTCACTTGTTGATTCATTAAAATTAGCAACTGGTTCGACTCAGCTTCCTATCCATGTCAAAAGTAAATCTAGAAGTATGACATCACATATTCAAAGACTTATCGTTGAAGGAAACAGGAATTTTCATCTTGAAAAATTGGAAATTGAAAGGGTATAATTTTTATCAAAAATGAAGTTGTTTTTATCTGACCCTATTTTTACTATTATTCTCTATTTCTTTTATCGTTTTTATCGTTGTCGATATTTTACTGAAGATATATCTGAGTATATATTAAAGATTATCACGTTTATTTTTGTATAACAGTCTTCCAGACTGTTGAATTTAATAAAATACTGTTTTTGATGTTCAAACTAGAAGTATAAACTACTTTAATACAAATTGTGATAAGGTTTATTATATTAATAATTTTAATTTTCTAGAATCACATTAATAGAGTGTCAATTTTGTCTCAAAAAAAATAATAAGATTTATATTTTTTATTAAAAAAAGGATTTATATTCTTATGAATAGCTATTCAAGTATTATTTTATGCTCAAAAATTTTACCTTTGTGAATTAAACAGAAATTAAACAAATTAAGATAACTATTTATTACTTTTTCTTATGGCAAAAGGACTTCCTACACGTAAAGAAGATTATTCAGCGTGGTACAACGAACTCGTAAAACAAGCAGATTTAGCAGAACATTCAGCCGTTCGTGGTTGTATGGTTATCAAACCCTATGGTTTTGCTATTTGGGAAAAAATGCAACGTATTTTAGATGATAAATTTAAAGAAACAGGACATAGCAATGCATACTTTCCTCTTTTTGTTCCCAAAAGTTTGTTTGAAGCCGAAGAAAAAAATGCTGAAGGTTTTGCCAAAGAATGTGCTATCGTTACGCATTATCGTCTAAAAAATGACCCTGACAAAGCAGGAAAATTAATGGTAGACCCAGATGCAAAGTTAGAAGAAGAACTCATCGTTCGTCCGACAAGTGAAGCTGTTATTTGGAATACTTATAAAGGATGGATTCAGTCTTATAGAGATTTACCTCTTTTGATTAATCAATGGGCAAATGTTGTACGTTGGGAAATGCGTACTCGCTTGTTTTTGCGTACTGCCGAATTTTTGTGGCAAGAAGGACACACGGCACATGCTACCCGTCAAGAAGCTATCGAAGAAACAGAGCAAATGGTAAATGTATATGCTGACTTTGCAGAGAATTATATGGCAATGCCTGTTGTTAAAGGTTTAAAAACAGAATCAGAACGTTTTGCAGGTGCAGAAGAAACTTATTGTATTGAAGCCTTGATGCAAGATGGAAAGGCACTTCAAGCAGGAACGTCTCACTTTTTGGGACAAAATTTTGCAAAAGCATTTGATGTGAAATTTGCTGCAAAAGACAATAAATTAGATTATGTTTGGGGAACTTCTTGGGGAGTTTCTACTCGTCTTATGGGTGCGCTTATTATGGCTCACTCCGATGATGAAGGTTTGGTTCTACCTCCAAAATTAGCTCCTATTCAGGTTGTTATTGTTCCTATTTATAAAAATGAAGATGATTTAAAGGAAATAAAAAGATCTTTAATTCCTCTTATGCACGACCTAAAAGCTGCAAATATTTCTTTAAAGTTGGATGATAGAGATTCTTTCCGTCCAGGATTTAAGTTTGCAGAATGGGAATTGAAAGGTGTGCCTGTTCGTTTGGCGATTGGAATGCGTGATGTAGAAAATGGTACAATAGAAGTTGCTCGTAGAGATACAAAAGAAAAAATGTCTTGGGAGCTAGAAAATGTAGGCGAAAAAATAGAGCAACTTTTGAAAGATATTCAGCAAAATATTCATGACAAAGCTTTAATGTTCAGAACTTCAAATACAACCTATGTAAATACTTGGGAAGAATTTGAAAAAGCTCTTGATGCTGGTGGTTTTGTTTCTGCACACTGGGACGGAACTGCTGAAACAGAAGAACAAATTAAAGACAAAACAAAGGCAACCATTCGTTGCATTCCTTTAAACAATCCACAAGAAGATGGAACATGTATTTTGACTGGAAAACCTTCAAAAGAACGTGTTTTGTTTGCTAGAGCTTATTAATAATTTGATTTTTATTCAAACTTTAGTCTAAATCCTAAGAGTCTTTAAGATTCTTAGGGTTTTCTATTTCAACAACTATGAAAAAATATCTTTTCCTTTTCTATTTTATTCTGTTGCCATTTTTCGCATTTTCACAAGCCCATGTAATGCGAAACTTTCAGGCTTTACCCTTTCTAGATACAACAGCAACTCATTCTACTGAAAAAACATATTTTGCAGTTACTAATTTTGCAGGACATAATTCTCGGGGTTTTAGTTCTACTGAAAACTCTCAAGGTTGGAATGCTCAGGTTTGTGGACTGTTGGATATTGTGCGTTGGAAATCTAAAAAGAATGATGTTGGTTTGCATTCAATTGTTTTTTTATCCTCCATTGAAGTAAATGCAAATATTTACAATAATATTGCTTTTAACCCTCGTGGAATTATTTTACAAGAAAGTTTTGCTTATTTCAATAAAAAGAAAAATTTTACTTGGAATATTGGCTTTACTCACAAATCAAGACACGAAATAGATAGTGACTCGCCTCCCAATGATACTACTTCAAGAATTGGTTATCAACCTACCTCAAGGGTAGCTATTTTGAATGGCTTACACGTAGAAGCTACAAGCGATAAAATAAACCTTTCTCCTAAAATCACAACAAATATTTGGGGACGAGCAGAATATTACACTGTTTCAGAAGATTCTCGGTTTCCTCGTTTTACAGAACAACAAAGTTGGGATTATATGAGTGGAATGGTTCTATTGGGTGGCAGAATTGATATTAAGCTCAGTAAAAAACAAAAAAATGCTTGGGGTTTTTATAATCGTTCTTGGGTCAATACAGCCATTTTCTCTAACAAAGTAAAAGAAAAAGGAGGAGAAAACTTCAAATTTAATTATAGAATAGAATCAGGATTTGATTTTAGAGGACTTAAAGGAAAGGCTGAGTTTTTTGTAGCAAGAGAATATTTCTTTGATGACTTATCTAGTCCAAGACCTATTTCCTCATCAGTTTGGCTAGTTGGTATTCGTGGAAGAGGTTTTTTATTTTTATAGAAAAAAAAATAGTAGTACAAAAAAAACCTATTTCAATTAAGAAATAGGTTTTTTAATCTTCTATCTATTCAATCAAGATATTTTACTTGACTTCTTTTGCTTTTTAATTACTTTTTAGCAATTGGATCAGCATTTCCGTCTGGGTCATTCTGAACATTTCCTTGTGTATTAACTGTACCACCATTGATAAGTAAGATACCAGCTACGTGAGGAGTTGCCATTGAAGTACCACTGATTGAACGGTATCCTCCACCAGTCCAAGTAGAGTTGATACTTACACCTGGAGCACAAACATCAATTGGAGGATTAGCATAGTTAGAGAAACTAGCATAACGACTATTAATGTCCATTGCAGAAACAGTTAAGATACGATTACCATTAACACGAGCAGGAGAAACGTTATTAGCATTTTGAGCTTCGTTACCTGCTGCTAAAGCAAAATAAACACCTGCATTAGCTGCACTTGATATAGCGTTATCTAATGTAGTAGAACGACCACCACCAAGACTCATATTTGCAACATCATCAGCATAAGCATTTGCTTTTACATAATTTACTGCTGAAATAACTGCTGAGTTAGATCCACTATTTCCAGCAAATACACGACAAGAAACAAGTGTTGCACCTGCTGCTACACCAACAACTCCGATAGAATTATTCTTAGCTGCAATTGTACCACCTACGTGTGTTCCGTGTCCATTTCCATCTTGAGTACCAGAGTATCCACTTACAAAAGAACGACTGAACTGTGTATCAACTGTCAAATCAGGGTGAGAACCATCAATTCCAGAATCGATAACCCACGCCCAACGAGCACCACCTGCATAGTTTCCGTATCCTACACGAGAGATTCCCCAAGGAGTAGATTGTGCTTCTGTTCTTGAAACTGTATTTGTTCCACTTTTGCCATCATCTGCAAATCCGTCTGAAATACGCATTACTTGATCTTGTTCTACATATTCTACACGAGAATCATTTCCAATAGCTTTAATTTGATCATCTGTAAATGTACCAGCGAAGCCTAAAAGAGCGTCACCATACACAAACTCAATAGCTTCTGGCTCTACACCAAATTGAGCTACCATTTCGTTTACAGATGCTGTAAGAGCTTCTTGTTTTGCTTCAAAGTTTTTGAGATTTGTTTCTCTACTTGATACTGGAGCAACAGCTACTTTTCCTAACTTTTGTCCGAAAGTACCGTCTTTAAGAACTACAATAAACTGATGTTTAATAAACTCTTCTGAGCTTACTTTATCTGTTGTTTGTTCTAATTCTACAATCGCTTGTTTTTCGGCTGTTTCACATCCAAAAAACGTTAATGAACCTGCAAGGCCTAAGCCGAGGATAAATTTGCTTGACAAATTAAATTTTGACATAATAATATTAGTTGTAAAGGGGATTAGACTTGTGTTATGTTTTGCGTCTAAAACATTTGCAAGTAGATAATTCTGTTGGACAATTCCAAATATTACATAATGTTTTTCTAACTATTGCATTATTCTAACAATAAAAAATACAATTAGAAGTTATGTCTTTATAATATAAAATTCTGAATTATTGATTTATTTCAGTTTTTTATTCTGAATTATTGTTTAATTGCAGAATTTTAAATAAAAAAAATTATGAATATAAGAATTTAAAGATTTGATAATTAATGCTAAAAAAAAATAAAATTTTTTTTATAATAGATTTAAAATTAGAAAAATGAAACACTTTTTTTGTTAACTTGGTTAACTACTTTTGGTTTTAATCAAAAAAATAGTGCTTAAAAAAGATTTAAACACTGTTTTTTATTTTTAATCAAAAAAAATAAAATATTTTTTCCTGCAATACGCTCTTTTTAATCCTTTAAAAAATCCTATTTTCAGTAAAAAATGTTAATACTGTCCAACTTGTTAAAACAACTTGCATTTTTGTGCTTTTCATAATTAACATCAAAAACACTGGGTTCACAACATTTTTGATTTAAAATTAAAGGCAAAAAAATAATTGTTATATTTTATAATCCTCTAATAATTTGTCTGTATCTTCTTAAATGGGCTTTCATTTTCATCCAAAAAGCAAGCACTAAATAAATAAAAATGGGAGAGCCAAAAGTAATAAATGAAACATATATAAAAGAGAGACGAATACTTTCAGAAGAAATTCCTAAACGTTCACCTATTTTGGCACAAACGCCAAAAGCATTTTTTTCAAAGAAATAAAGTATTTTTTTCATTATTATATTAAGTTTTAAGTAAAGTTATTCTAGATTTATATTCTGACTCAGAACAATTTATAGAGATTATCAAAATCATAAGTGTAATTTAACAAAAATTGTTTTATTATTCTTACTACCTAAAGTTTGTTATGAAGTTGTTTAAGAATCTATCAATGGGTTCAACTTCTATTTGATTAAAAGAGAGCATTTTAATTGTAAACTCAGTATTAAAAGATTCTTTTTTGCTGTTGTCAGTGTCTCACCAACGATACATAATTAACATGAAAACAATTAAATTCCTATTTTTGTAATTATCAAAAATTACCTTAATTCATTCAATACTAAAAAATGATGCATCCAGTAACACTAACAAATAGTCAATCTCTTTTTTCAGAGGCTCAACATCATATACCAGGTGGTGTAAATTCTCCTGTTCGTGCCTTTCAAGCTGTTGGGGGAACTCCTGTTTTTATGAAATCGGCAAAAGGAGCTTATCTTTTTGATGAAGATAGCAATAAATACATTGATTTAATTGGCTCTTGGGGACCAATGATTTTAGGACATGGACATGAAGAAGTTACACAAGCAATTATTGAGGCTGTTCATGGCTCATCTTCTTTTGGCGCACCAACACGTAGAGAAGTAACAATTGCAGAACTAATTTGTCAGATGGTTCCATCGATAGAAAAAGTAAGAATGGTAAACTCTGGAACAGAAGCCACTATGTCTGCTGTTCGTGTGGCTCGTGGTTATACAGGGAGAGAAAAATTCATAAAAACAATTGGTTGTTATCACGGTCATGGCGATTCATTTTTGATTGCAGCAGGAAGTGGAGCAGCAACAATGGGAACGCCAAACAGCCCTGGGGTAACAAAGGGAACTGCAAAAGATACATTATTAGCTCCTCACAATGACTTAGATGCTATTCAATATTTAGTAGATGCAAATCCAAATGAAATTGCAGCTATTATTATTGAACCTGTAGCTGGAAATATGGGTTGTGTGTTGCCAAAAGAAGGTTACTTGCAAGGGCTACGAAAAATCTGTGATAAAAATGGAATTGTACTCATTTTTGACGAAGTAATGACAGGTTTTAGGCTTGCAAAAGGTGGAGCGCAAGAAGTATATGGAGTTACACCTGATATGACTACTTTAGGAAAAATTATTGGTGGTGGAATGCCTGTGGGAGCATATGGAGGAAAAAAAGAAATTATGGATTGTGTTTCACCTCTTGGTAAAGTCTATCAAGCAGGAACGCTTTCTGGAAATCCTGTGGCAATGGCAGCAGGTTTGGCACTTCTAAATATCTTAAACAATAATCCTCAAATTTATCAGAATTTGGAGCAGAAGACAACAAAAATAGCTCAGGCAATGCGTAAATCTATCAAAGAGCAAGGTTTCAATTATACAGTAAATCAAATTGGCTCAATGACAAATATTTTCTTTACAGATAAAAAAGTAGAAAATTTTGAAGATGCGCTTACTTGTGACACAGCTCTTTTTGGAAAATACTTTCATGCTATGCTCAATCGTGGGGTTTATATTGCGCCTGCTCAGTTTGAGAGTTGGTTTTTATCAAATGCTCTTTCTGATGAAGATGTAAATAGAATTATTGAAGCAAATGAAGATGCTTTGAGAGAGATTCACGCCTAAATTGAAATAGCTTAAAATCAGACTTTATTTTTTACCGAACAAATTTAGCTTTTAACCGACCTCTTATTTGTTTATATCGAAGAAACAAATCTTGTATCAATTCTTACCGTATATTAGCGTAACGATTAAGACAAAGAAACCAAATTTGATTTGAAAGATTTGACTTAATTATAAAAACTTTGAGGAAATTCTAAGAAAGACATTGAAACTAAATTGATAAGAAAAGACTTTTAAGATGTAAATCACAAAAGCACCTTTTCAGAAATCAGTTTTTTAGTTCAAAATTTCTTAAAAAGATGCTTAGTTTTTAGGATAGGATTGATTGAAATAAGTCAGCAAATTTATTGCTGACTTATTTTTTTTGTCTATTTTTGACAAACGTCTGTAATTTACCATTTTATTAGCAAATTGCAAATTTTTGAAGGTATATTTAATCACTTGTTCTTAAAATAATCCTGAAAGTTGTTCCTTTCCCCACTTCTGACTTTAAGACGCTTATTTTTCCGTTATGATATTGTTCTACAATTCTTCGTGCTAATGTGAGTCCTAAGCCCCAACCTCTTTTTTTGGTAGTAAATCCAGGTCTAAAAACTGTTTTGATTTGGCTTTGTGGAATTCCTTTTCCTGTATCTGTTATATCTAAAATAAGTTGCTTTTGGCTTCTGTTTGAAGAGAAAAATAAAGTGATGCTTCCTTTTCCTCCTTTTTCAGTCATAGCATCCACAGCATTTTTACAAATATTTTCAATGACCCATTCAAAAAGAGGTTTATTGATTTGAGCGTATAGTTTTGCATCTTTGTTGGCTCTGATTGTTAGCTTTACTTTGTTAGATATTCTTTTTTTGAGATATTCAGTCACTCCTTCAACTACTTCTAATACATTTTCAGAGCTTAAATCTGGTATAGAACCAATGCTTGAAAAACGCCCTGTTATCATAGTAAGTCTTGCAATATCTTTTTCTATTTCCTGTAAAATATCTTCTTCTACACTTTGGTCTGCTCTAAAATATTCTACCCACGCCATGAGTGCAGAAAGTGGAGTACCAAGCTGGTGTGCAGTTTCTTTGGCAAGACCTACCCAAACCCGATTTTGCTCAGCTCGTCTAGAAGAGCTAAATAAAAAATAGGCAAAAATCAAAAAAGCTGTAATAAGGGAAAGTTGAGCGTATGGAAAATATTTGAGCTGAGTCAGAAGGGTTGAATTTTCATAGAAGATATAATATTTCCACTCTTCCGAAACTTTTACTTCGATAGGGGGATGAGATTCTTTCATGGAAGTCAAATGTAGTCTTAAAATTTTATTTTTTTCTTCTTCTGTAGCATTTTTCTTAAAATCAATATTTCTTGATTCACTTGGATTGCCTTCCCCATCTGCAATAATCATAGGAATAGATTGATTGCCTTGTAAAATACTGGTTACTAGAAAGTTAAGCATTAGACTGTCTTCCACTTGCACTACTAGCTCCTGTGCTTTTGCTACCAAATCAATCTGTTCTTGTTCACGCTGAGCCAAACTATCTACAAGTTCATTAGTATAATAAAGAGAAGCCAAACCAATAAGAGAGGCAAAAAGAATAACAATCCATTTGAGTTTGGAAGGAGATTGATTGAGAGAAAGCATAGTTTATGACTAATTTTTGAGTAATTTTGCAGTCAAATTTATAAAAAATACACCATAAAGATTGGTTATTTATTTTATGATAACATATAAAACGAACTTATTTAGCAAAAATAGAGTTTAAGCAAGACCTAATTGCTTGGAATTAATTTGTCATTATTGAATCCACTTTTTACCCCAAAAATACGATGAAAAAAAATAAGCAAAAAAAACTAGAGAAAAAACGTGAAAAATTGGCTAAAAAAATAGACAAAAAGTTAGATTATGAATTTGATTTTTTGGGAATGCGAGTAAATGATTTGATGAGAAATGCTACTCACGAAACCATTTCACATCCAAAAATTCAGAATAAAATGTCATTTTTACATCTTTGTGCCATGTTTTTCAATGAAGATAAATTAAAAGACTTTTTAGATATGCCAGAATGGGATGAAAAAGTAAAAGAAAGAAAACAACTTCTTACAGTCATTGGAAAAGTTAGAAATGAACTCAAAGATATTGAAGATAAGCTCTATAAAAGCATGATAGATAAGAATGACTAAATAATTGTAAAGTTATAAATCGTTGTTGGTGTTTTTATATAACTACACCAACAACATCAAACTTTTTTTATTTTGAACTTTTCTTTGTTCTTCTCAGTTGTAGTTGTATATTTGCATCCCAATTCATTTTCAAAAGTGACGATGAATTAGTTAAAACAAACTATATGGGGCTGACTGGTTTCGACAGGACGAGTCTTTGCGTGTATAAGCATGTAGGCTAATGAGAAAACTAGCCTTATATCGATTTCTCAAAACAACAATCGGCGAATCTAATTACGCCATGGCTGCCTAACTCTAGGAGTTAAGTAACCATTGTCTTTGCTTAGTGTCTTTACTCTTCCGACACTAACATCCGTTTACCACGTAAACACATAGACATCAACCCCCGTAAGAGTTAAGCAATGATGAGTGCAACGGCATCTGCGACGAAAACTTAGTTGATAAGGAAAAACCTTGGACGTTATCGCCTAGTTCTTTCCCGACAATTAATAGGATAACTAAACATGTAGAAACCACGACGAACGCCGTATCTGGACGTGGGTTCGACTCCCACCAGCTCCACAAGACTAAAGGCATATACAACAGTATATGCCTTTTTTTTGGCTTTAAATGAGGTTTTTGTTATATTTGTCTATAATCTAAAGGTATAAAAAAGGGTATAAAACCTTAGATTTCGACACTTATTCCGACACTTATTATAGCGCACCGACACCTATGGCAAATATTAATGTTAATGAGGCAAAAATCAATATTCTTGAAAGCCAACCATTGAAAGATGGAAGGTGTAAACTTGTTATGTCTTTCTTTTATAAAGGGAAGCGACTTAGGTTAGATACAGGAGAACGTGTATTACCAGAGCATTTTGATAAAGCACGGCAAAGAGTGAATAGAAAACAACCTTTTCATGTAGAGATAAATATGATACTTGATAGGTTTTGTACTGAAGTTGTGTTAGCTTATAAGAAGAGTATTGCAAAAGGAGTTTTACCTTCTACTAAAGAACTCCGAGAAATAGTAAAGCCAAAAGCAAAAGATGAAATAGAAAAAAACAGTCATTCAATGGCTGATTACTTTGATCTGTTTGAAAGACATTTAATTTCGCAGAGACGCTCACGTTCTACAAAGTACAAATACAGAACATTGCAACGCATGTTTAGTCGGTATGAAAAACAGAAAAAAATAAAAATAAGGTTAGATTCATTTGATGAAATTGACCATGCTAAATTTACCAACTGGTGTATCTATGAATTAGATAATGTTCCTAGTACTGTCAGTAAAAGAAATGGATTTATAAAAGCATTTTTTTCTTTCTGTGAGCGAAATGGAGCAACTGTACACCCTTTTTATAAAGCCATAAAAATAAGAAAGGTAGATACAGAGATGATTTTTCTTACTGAAAAAGAGCTTAATAAAATAGAAGAAGCTCAAGTAGATTCTTATTTAGAGAAAACAAAAGATTGCTTTCTTTTTTCCTGTTACACAGGATTGCGATATTCAGATATAGAAAAACTTACTTTAGATCATATACACCTAATTGAGGATAATTATATATTAGAAATCATACAGGAAAAAACAGATAAAAAGGTGTCAGTAGCTCTTTCAGATAAGGCTGTAGAAATTATGAACAAGTATAAGAATAACGTAATAATGTCTCAACGTAATAAGTATTTTTTACCTATCATTACAAATCAAAAACTTAACTTATACTTGAAGGAATTAGGACGATTAGCAGAAATTGATATTCCAGTAGAAAAATTAGTATATCAAAAAGGAGAAGCTACAAAAGTCATTGTTCCTAAGTATGAACTTCTCACTTTTCACAAAGCAAGACATACTTTTGCTACTCTAAGTTTACAACGAGGTATGCCAATAACTGTACTTCAAAAAATATTAGGTCACAGAAGACTTGAAGAAACAATGATATATGCTAAAGTAGTAGAATCTTTTCAACATGATCAACTTCTAAAAGCTTGGAATACAGAGGAGAAGCAGGAAGAAAAAGAAGAGATTGTTATCGAAAAAACTAAAGAAACAGTGATTCAAAATAATGATCAATTTGAAAGACTCAAATCTGATATCAAAAGTGCTGTTGAGGTACAAAAAACTGAATTACACGTCTTTGAAGAATTACAATCTTCTACGTTAGGTAAACTAGAAAAAATGGGTTTTAAAATTAAAAATACTACTCCAATACAAAAATTAGAAAATTTATACCACATCATATCGTGGTAAAATCACCACAATCAACTGCAAAAAAGGCTTAGAAACGAATTTCTAAGCCTTTTTTTTATTTATCTTTGCCAATGAAAAAATAATTTTATAGCCTTTATTTATTAATACCCAATGGGAAAGAAAACATATAACAATAATACTAATGTCATTACAAAATCAAATGGCAATCGAAATATTCATCAAGTTCAAAATAACTATTCTAAAAAAGAAAATAAAGAAAATCATTTTAGCTTATTTGAAGCCTTTAGATTAATTGAAGAATTAAAAACAGAAGTAGCTCAACTAAAAGAACAAATTAAAAACCAACCTTCTTAAAGCGTCATCCATTCCATTTTTACATTTGCCCTGTTCAAGCATTTAATTTCTTGTTCAGGGTATTTTTTATGGTAACGATTCAGAATAAGTTGTACATATTTGGGTTCAATCTCCGTTCCGTAGGCAATTCGCCCTGTTGCTTCAGCTCCCATAATAGTCGTTCCACTGCCCATAAATAAATCAATAATAATATCCTGATCGTCAGAAACGTCAAGACAGACATCGGCTACCATATCGACTGGTTTTGGTGTTGGATGATGCGAAAGTATATCACGGTCTGGATTAGAAAAACTACTTGCTGTGGCATATTCCCAAATATTAGAACGGTAACGATCTGCTAATGCTAAATGAGAGGTATGTTTTGCTTCTCCTTTTTTGAAGATTAAAATAAATTCATGCTTGGCTCTATAAAAACTACCATTTCCAGCTTGTGATTTATTCCAAACACAGACTTGCTTTGGCTTAACTGTTCCAAAGACTGCTTTTGCCCCCTCACAGACATGCCAAACGTGTCTAAAATCCATACATAAATAAATGATAGCACCATCGACAGAGTTTTCAGAGGCAACTTCAAAAATTTGTTGAATAAATAAAGCAAATTGCTCGTCACTCATTTCTCCTGCTCCTTCAGCAAAATTTGCATGCGTGCTTTTTCCTTTTCCACTAAAAAAATTAGAAGGCAGATTATAAGGAGGGTCAGTAAAGGTAGTTCTAGCTTTTTTGCCATTCATTAAAATAGCCACTTGTTCTCTATCCTTAAAAGACCCACAATAGATTCTATGCTTTCCAAGTTGATATATATCGCCAGCCTTCACCCAAATATCTAAATCTGATAGAGCTTCTACTTTTTGTGCTAATTCTGAATCTTTCTTATCTGTTTCTTCATCATTGATGCCTTTCAGATTATGGAAGTCAATTTTTTGCTCTAATTTATCAAAAGAAAATTTTGGCAAATTAATATAATCTTTAATTTCATTTAATGGTAAGTCATAATTTTTGATGAATATACCCATTCCTTCTTGCGTAATACTCGCATACGAAGAAGAATACACCAGAACTAAACGAGCAGCCTCTTTTTTGTCCTTACACTCCATAAAAATCGCAGGAAGTAACAAAGGAACATCTACACCCTCTTCAATTAATTCTTTCAATAATAATGTTCTATGTTTTCCATCCAAACAAAATCGTTTGCCCTTTTCGTCCTCCCATACTTTAAAAGGGTCTGCAAAATTATTTTCCACAAAACTAGCCTTTAGTTTTTGCCTTTCTATTTTGGGCAATTCTTTAAACTCTTCCTGCTGTACAAATTCTAATTCTTGCCAGTTAATATTTTCTAATCCCAAAACTCTATTCGTTATCCCTTTCGTTTTATTCAATCCTTTTTGCATAATTTTTAAATAAATTGCTTATATTTTAATAAATTTGTAAATAAAACGCTAATTTATTGAAAATTATACATAATAATATAAAGATGTCTAATGATTTGAAAATAATTCCAGAGCAAGACCGAAGATTAGAGGCTTATTTGGGAATAGAGCTGAACATACTTGAGGACAACTGTAGAAACTATCCTGTTGAAATACCAACGCTTTATAAAAAGGAAGAAAGGCAAATGTTGATAAGAAAATCAAAGTTTTGGTTCGTTCAGTTTGATTTGCTTTCTAGGATAAAGAAGACCATCAAGCATTCTATGAAAGAAGGAAGTCATAAGCAAGTTATTGGCTATCTAAAAATAGAATTTGAAACTGTAGAAACATCTTGGCGTAATTTGCCATTGCCAGTACCAAGTATGTATAGCCCACAAGAGAAAGAAGATTACTTGAGCAGAAGAGAATTGTTAGAAGCGCAATGCAATCTATTAGAAAGGATATTGAAAGTAACTGAGAGTTGTATTGTAGATATTAGATGAAATTAAAAATAATAACATAAATAAATATTTGATAATGAATAATTTTAATTATACACGTCCTCCAATAACAAATTACCAAAAAGCAATTGTAGATTCTCTAGCATGTTGCACTGTAAGTGAATCTAGTGTAAAAGTAGGAAAAACAACCTCGCATATTATTTGGCTATTTGAGCAAGCATTAAAAGGCAAGAAGGGAGATAATTTTTTGTTTGTAACTCCTAATTTTCCACTAGCTAATATTGCGTTCAGTCGTATGAAAGCGCAAGTGTCTTATCCTCAACTTTTTTTAATGAATCTCTTTCCAAACTTAGACTTACCTTACCGAATGGTACTCATATTTGGTTTAAATCAGCTGATGAGCCAAACGCTTTATACATAGATGATGTACGAGCAGTTGTGTTTGATGAGTTTGGTAGATTTTACGCTGATGGCATTAAAAAAGCAATAAATGAAATTATAAGTAATCAAAATTGTAAAGCAAAATTCATAGGAAATGTTATGGATAAATTGTCTTGGCAAGGTAAACTGATTACAAAAGCTAAAATTTACACGAAGGAAAATAAAGATAAAAATATTGAAAATCCTGAGTATGAATATTTTAAAATTACGGCTTACGATGCAGTTAAGGAAAATATTATAAATAAAAAAGAATTAGAAGAAGCAAAAAGGGATTTACCAAGAGATAGTTTTGAGTTTTTGTATTTAATAACTAACTAAACTATGAGCCAGTCAAAGAAAGGTAAACGCATTATGAATTTAATGCAAACCAAATTGAAAGGTTTAGAAAATGAGTTGGCTAAATACCCTATGCGTCCTTCCATTCCAGAAGAAGAACTAATTTATTATGTACGGAAAAGAGATATGATTCAAAGTCAAATTCTTCTGCTCAGTGAAATTATAGAAATAAGTAATGAAACCATTTTGTTGGATGATTAGAAATGATAAAAATAGAATGAATAAAAGATGGCAAAGAAAAAGACCGAAGAAGAAAAGCGACAGGATCAAGAAAAAAGGAGATTAGATAAAGTCCAAAAGATAACTCGTATTCGCCAAGTTTGTGAGTGGATGATGGATGGACATAATAGCCAAGATATTATTTATCAAATCCAATCAATGTGGAATCTAAGCTCACGCCAACCTTATACGTATATAAATTGGGCATTGGAGTGGTTCGAAAAGTCTATCCAAGAAAAAATAGAACAACGCAGAGCTGTACATATTGCAGCAAGAATGAAGATGTATAAAGATGTTCTAGAAGATAAAGCATTAAAAGCAAAGGATAGGTATTCAACAGCCTTAACCATTTTGCAAGATGTAGCTAGATTAGAAGGAATGTATAAAGAAACAATAAAAATAGAAAGTGAGCATACTGAAAGTTATAATTTTACGCTAAACTTAGGAGATAGTGAGCAGCAAGAACAAATCAAAGAACGTACAATTCAACTACTACCGTCCTCCGATAACGAGTTATCAGAAGGCGATTCTTGATTCTCCTGCTCGTTATACGGTAACAGAAGCTTCTACCAAGGCAGGTAAAACAGCCTCGCATATTATTTGGCTTTTCGAACAAGCATTAAAAGGCAAGAAAGGAGATAACTTTTGGTGGGTTGCACCTGTGTTTTCTCAAGCTGAGATTGCTTTTAATCGGATGAAGAACCAAGTTTCTTTGCCTAATTTTTTCAAAGTCAATATCTCCAAACTCAAACTTACCTTACCCAATGGTACACATATCTGGTTTAAGTCTGCTGATAATCCTGATTCGCTATATGGTGATGATGTGCAAGCTGTTGTCTTTGATGAGTTTACGAGAGCCAAGGAGGCTTCTTTTATAGCTATTCGTTCCGTTGTAACCAAGACAAAAGGAAAAATTAAATTTATTGGAAACTGTGTCGGAACTAAGTCTTGGCACGGAAAATTAATTACAAAAGCAAAAGTTTACACGAAGGAAAATAAAGATAAAAACCTTGAAAATCCTGAGTATGAATATTTCAAAATTACAGCTTATGATGCTGTGAACGCTGGTATATTGGATTTAGCAGAAGTAGAACAAGCAAAACAGTTTTTACCTGAAAATGAATTTAGAGCTTTGTATTTGGTAGAACCTCCTGACGATGGTGGAAACCCTTTTGGGCTTGCTCACATTGCTGCCTGTCTTGTGCCTCATATTTCTCAAAAACCTGTCGTATGCTACGGAATTGACCTTGCCAAGTCCCAAGATTACACCGTAGTCATCGGATTAGACGAAGATGGACACCTTGCTTACTTCAAAAGATGGCAAAGTTCGTGGTTGGAAACAGTAAGGATTTTGCAAGGTCTTGAAAATTTACCTATGCTCTTAGATAGCACAGGAGTAGGCGACCCTATCGTGGAGCTAGTTCAAGAAACGCAGGACCTTGCTGAAGGCTTCCACTTTTCAAGTCGGAGCAAGCAACAACTTATGGAGGGCTTGGCTGTAGCTATCCAACAGCAAGCTATCGCTTTCATTGACAATATATTAAAAGATGAATTGGATAGTTTTGAATACGAACATACTCGGACAGCTACTCGCTACTCTGCTCCTACTGGGTTGCACGATGATACCGTTTGTGCGCTTGCTCTTGCGTATAGAAAGTTTGAAGAATTAGGAAGGATGCCGAAAACAAAGGCAATGCCTATTTTTGGGGGTCGCTAATTTCAGTCAAGTATTCAATTTTTAATAAATCCTCAACAAAATTATCTACCGAATCAAAACGGATTTGTGTTCCTTCGTATTCTTTGAATCGCTGTGCAAACCCTTTTATATATTGTTTTGGAGTTTCGTCGGCTGTAAATCTACCTCCATTTTTGAGTTGATTTACAATTTCTAAATTAGAAGAGGCTTTTATGATTTGTTCGTCGCTAGTTTTGTAGGTTTTCATAGTTTTTGGTTAGTTTGAGCTAGGTATAAAGTTGGTTTAGATAGGTCTTAACTTGGTTAGAGCTAGGTCGCAGCAAGGTTAAGCTAGGTCATACCTAGCTATGACTTAGCTTTTAAGCTGCCAATTCTTCTTTGCGATTGTTTAGGTAAGCATACACTTTTGGCTGATTAAATGTTTTGAGGGTTTCAAAATTTACTTGACTTACTCTTTTATCACTTGAGTATTCCACTAAGTTATGTAAAAATAAAATCCAGTTCTGAATTTTATCAAATTCTACTGTTCCTGAGTGGTGTCTAAATTCTATCGTTTTATATTTTACATACGATTTTGTATTTAGTTTGCTGTGGCGATAAGGAACAGAATCTGTTAATTCATTGATTGTTGAGGCATTTTTTATGGCTGACTTGTGATTGATTATGGATTTGCAGTAGGTATTATTACTTGCTCTCCTGCTGTTGGGTAAAAATGTATCAATTACGCTTTCCATATCAGCATAATTTAAAATCAAGTTTTTGAATTGTTTTAGTTTGAATTTGCTTGCATCAAAATGGATATGCAAACCACAGCTTTTATTGATATAGGCATTGCAATTTTTTAAAGCCTTGCATACTTTTTCAAGTTGTTCTAATCCATTTTGCCCTTTCAAAATTGGACTGACAATTTCAAATCCGTTTGATCCTCTGATGCTAGAATCTGTTATTATTTTCCAATGCGTTTTGGTGGTGTGATTGTATCTCTCAATCTCAACTCTAATTCCTAATTTTACCAGTTCTTTTTTCAACTTTGCTTTCGTTACGTTGTAGGCTTCTATTTCTACTCCAAATTGTCTATTGAAAATTGTGGGTTTAAATTTAGCATTCCCTCTAGCATTTGTTTGGGTGGAGAAATGTTTAGCGTAGACGTTTTGTACAAATCCGTAGCCTACTCCCATCAGCTCGGCTACCTGTTTTCTTGTGAATCCTAACTCTAAGAGTTGTTTTATTTTGTTTGTCTTGGTCGTGTTGGAAGCTAAAATTTGAGTTGTCATACTGTCGTTTTTAGTGGTTTAATTACACACTGTACACGACACGTTTGGGTAATGGTTACGAAAAAAAATAATAAAATAAATAGTATTTACTATAAATAAAATAATTAAAATATATGTATATTATTGTAACCATTGTTTAATGTTGTCGTTATTGTAAGTGTAATTAAAACACGAACTGACCATTATAAAAAATGAACACAACTGCCATCACTTTTATACACGAAGACTTACAATACGAATCTATTTTAGTAGAACATACAGAGTCTTATGATGAGCTTATGATGAATCTACATTGTAATTTAGATAAAAATAAAGCACCGACTTTAGTAGATGTAGTTATGTTTTTATACCAAAACAATTACAGCATAGCAGATAAGGATTTATTTTTTAACGAAAGCGAATACCAAGCAAGTGAATTATTTGATGTGGCAGATAATAAGACTGAATTCGCATTTGATTTAGAGTTTACTTTATACTAAATCGAATGAAAAAGCCTTTCAAAAACTAATTTGAAAGGCTTTTTTGTGCTGAATGAGGGACTCGAACCCACACTTACATTTCTGCAAAACAGGGCTTAAACCTGTCACGTCTGCCAATTTCGTCAATTCAGCATTTTGTAGCGATAGAGAGATTCGAACTCTCAAAACTTAGTTTCTAAAACTAATACGTATGCCAGTTCCGTCATATCGCTATTTTTCGCAGATAGTACAGGATTCGAACCTGTGTTACGAATGAACGTAAAATGAGTTAGCAACCCATCGTAATAAACCACTCTACCAACTATCTATATTTCTTGAAGAGAGTAAGGGATTCGAACCCTTGTATCTGTTACGATATTTTGTTTTCAAGACAAACGCAATAAGCCTCTCTGCCAACTCTCTTTTTTATTTGTATAACAGGCAAGATTCGAACTTGCGACCTCTTCATTCCAAATGAAGTAAACTACCACCGTTATCCTGCTATATATGAGCGAAATGAGAATTTCGAAATCTCAACCCTCAGTTTGGAAAACTGATGCTCTGCCTTTGAGCTAATTTCGCTTTTTTGAAATAGATGCGAGTGTTGGATTCGAACCAACGTATGTCGCATGACCCCAGCTTATGAGACTGGTGAGAAACCACTTCTCGAACTCGCATTATAATTTGTGGAAAAGATTGGATTAGCTTCGCTGAATACTTATTTCGAACCAATGACCATCGGTTCTTCAAACCGACACTCTACCAACTGAGTTACTTTTCCATTTTGCTACCTCGTCAAGATTCGAACTTGAAGAATCAGACTCAAAATCTGATGTGTTACCCATTACACCACAAGGCAAGATTTATTTTTTGCGAGAAAGGTAGGTTTAGCTTCGCTGAATACTTATTTCGAACCTACGACCTATCGGTTAACAGCCGATTGCTCTACCACTGAGCTACACTCTCGTTTTTTAGTGGGAAGGCTAGGATTCGAACCTAGAAAGCCGAAGCTCCAGATTTACAGTCTGGTGCAGATTGCCATATCTACAAACTTCCCTTTTGTTAGGCTAATAGGAATCGAACCTATGACTTTTTCAGTATCAGTGAAATACTCTAACCAACTGAGCTATAGCCTAATTTTCAGTATCAACCCTTATTAAATTTAGAAAGTTCCATCTACCATCTTTCTTTTCTAGGTTTGGGAGGAACAGGAGGATTTGGATAAAAAAAATCGCAATCTCTATTCTTTTCTACAACAGAAACTTTATTATCAGGATAAACCCAATACGCACTATCTTCTACATCAAAATAACCTTCATTTTCACCTACAGAAATAGTAAAACGTTTACAAGTTTCTTTGATTGCGCAGTCTAATCCTGCACATTTTGCTATATCATTCATGAAATTAACTTTCAATTATTTCATAATCATAATTTTCACTTTGTTCAATAAAAGTAGGATAAACATCATAGATACAGCCCTCAGCTTTTACCTTAAAAAGACCATTCTCTTTTTTGATTTCCAAAATAGGATGGTCTTCTCTTAATAAATATGCGATTAAATATCCTAAAGCCTCTCGTTCTGAAAGAGTAAATAGTGTGTATGTCATTTTATTTATTTTTATTAAAATAATTATCCACTCCTATCGCAATAGCTGTTGCAATAGTTTTTTGTCCTTCTTCACTTTTTAAGTACTCCAAATCACCACGATTTGTCATAAATGCACACTCAATCGTTACAGTCGGACAAATTGTATCTCTAACCATTTGATAATTCCAACCAATAGCTTTTCCTCTATTAAAACTCCAAACTCGGTCTGGTAGCCCTGTTCGTTTTACCATTTGTTCGTGTATAGCGATAGCCAGTTTTTTACCTTTTTTGCTATATTTAATTACCTCTCCTTCTTTATTTTTCACTTCCCAATAAAATGAAGCTGTACCACTCGCACTTGTGAATTCTATTTTATTTTCATCAATTTGATGAGCATTACAATGAACATCAAGACAAATTACGTTTTTATGTTGTCCCCAAGCTTCTTTAGTAATTCTGTTTACATGACCAACTACTATATTTAATGCTTTTTTTGCATCTGCGTTTTCATAATCGTAAGGATTGGCGATTATACATTCGTAACCCAAACTCTCTAACATTGGTATTGCTTTTTCAACAATCCATTTATTCAGTTGGTATTCTTTGATAATCGTTCCATCATCTTGCATAGGAGTTTCTTTGCCAGATGTATTAAGACCATGTCCAATTCTGAAAATGACAAGATTGTTTTTATTAGGATTGTTTTTTACAATTTCTTTCTCATCGTTCTGCTCTTTTTCTATTTCCTCAATCAAAACCTCAATCGGTTCTTTCTCTTTAGGCTTATCTTCCTCAATAACAATAGGAACTTCGATAATTATCTCATCATCAATTATTACATCTTTATTTTTATTCTCCAAAATTCCCAACCAAAATAAAATCGACTTTATACTTCTCCAAATCATATTCGTAAAATTTATACTCTCCTTTTAAACAATTTATAACAAATCAGTTGTTTTTTACAAAAATCACAATTTATAAGCACTATTTTTGATAAAATTAAAAAAATAAACGCTTTTTATTATGAAATTTGCAAAATAATTCAAATATTTTTATCATTTTTACAATTACATAGTAAAAACGTTAATAATTTCATAATCAATCATTTAATTTGTTACAAAAATGGCAGAGCAAAAAGTACACAACGAAAGTATAGAAGAATTGAAAGATGTAGTTTCTTTCTTGTGCGACACAGGTGAAGCTGTGGCTAGAATTCGAGAAGATGGCAAGACAGAAAAAGAAGAAGTAACCAAAGAAGGTTTTGGTCTTCTTATGAAATCCACAAAGTTAGTCGGTGTTCCACAAGCGATTGAGCAGCGAAAACTTTTAACAAACCCTGCAAAACGTCAAGAGCTTGTGGATTTCTTCAAAAAAGATTTTGACATCGAAAATGACGAAGTAGAAGAATTTGTAGAAGAAGCCTTAGAAGCCCTTGACAAACTAGTTAGTGTTGGTCAGAAGGGAGTGAATTTGAGAAAGAAGAAAGCAGCATAATCAAAAAAAGTAAAAGATAATTTTAAGTAAAAACAGAAGATGTTTCTAGGACTGGATAAACTATTTTCTTGGGCAAAAGGAGTTAAAGCAAAAGGCAATGACGAGTATAAACACGAGCCGAAATCAGACGAAAATAAAATAACTTCTTACAAGTATCCAATAAGTGGCGGTGCTAGAGGCTCTTCTGTTTCTGCTAAAAATTCATTGATAGGAAAAGATAAAGAAAGAGAAATCTTTCCAGAGTTTTCTTTAGAGTGGATTAGTATTTTACGCCACTATTCTGTTTTTGATAGAAATGTAGGGCGAGCTGTAAATAATAGTGTTGCTTTAGCTCAAACGTCTTATGAGATTGAACTTCCTGATAATCTATCTAAAAGAGATAGAAAAAGAATCATGGAAACGATTCGCATTTTTGAGAAGGATTCAAAGATAGACTCCTTTACAAGAAATGCTCTTCGTACAGTAACCTATTCAGGTGGACTGGCTGTTGATGCGATTTTATTTCTCAATCCGTATCCAAGTGCTGTTAAGCGTTTAGCGATTATGGATCTTGCAAATATTCGTTTCAATTACAATTCAGAAAAAGACGAGTTTATTGCCAAGCAGGTCAATGTAAACGTAGTCGGTAAATCTGAAATTATTCTTCGCAAAGAAACTTTCTTTTACGAATGTGTCAATCAGTTAGAAGAAAATCCGTATCCAGTTCCTGCGCTCTTGGCAGCCATGGAAGATATAGCCACTCAAAAGGAGATGCTAGATAATTTTAAAATTATCATTAAAAAATTGGGAATGATGGGCTTCTTGGAAGTTCTCGTTACTATACCCAAACAAAATAGAGGAGAGAGTGATGAGGCTTTCTACAGTAGATGCGAAACTCATATCGTTGAATATAGCAATGAAATTGAAAAAGGACTATCGAATGGCTATGCAATAGGTTATGAAGGATCGGCAAGTTTCAAAATGAATGCGACCAATATAAATTTCGGAGGAGCAGAAAAAGCCTTTGAAATTATCAATCGCCTTTTGAATAATGGATTGAATACCGATGGTGTATTTATGAATCAAAATAATAATACCTCTGAAACTTTTGCACGAGTTCTTTTGCAGGTTTTGATTGGTAACATTGATAGTGTTCAGAAAACAGTTGCTTCTGTTTTGAGTGGAGTTTTTCTACTTCATTTGAGATTACAAGGTTTTACCAAATTAGATTGGATCAATGTTGTTTTTGAAAAGCCATTGATTGGAGATTCTCTCAA
Organism: Bernardetia sp. Wsw4-3y2; assembly: GCF_037126295.1. Lineage (NCBI taxonomy): Bacteria > Pseudomonadati > Bacteroidota > Cytophagia > Cytophagales > Bernardetiaceae > Bernardetia > Bernardetia sp. Wsw4-3y2. The sequence goes on from NZ_CP147017.1 coordinate 4,294,775, forward strand.
AGAAGCGCAAACTGAATCTGTTAATATCGCCAATGCAAAAGCAAAAGAAGATGCAGGTTATATTGATAATGATATGGCAGCACAAGAATTAGGTTATGAAAAAGCATCTGGAATCAAAAAAGAAAATCCAGCAGCTACTACAAAAGTGGCAGTTGAGCCTGATAATACTACCAATCCTGACAAAGAAACAAATGTGGGATTGAGTGCAAAAAGAAATTTTGAAGAAACCGACTTCAAAGATGATTATCTGACTAAAAATACAGATAATTATTACAAAATTGTAAGTAAAAAATATAAATCAGCTTGTAAAAAAGTAATTGAATTAGTAGCTGATACGATAAAAGATTTCGGATTAGAAAATGAAAATGATTTAGTAACTATTTTTTTTCTAGTCATTGAGCAAAATTGGGATACTCTCTTTGTAGAAAATATCCAACAAAACATTGAAAACTATACACAAAAGGTGTATAAAAAGTATCGTAAAGACAAATCTATTTTCCCCAAAGAAGAGGAAACAAAAACAGAAAATTCGAAAGCTATAACAACCCGTTTTGTTTCTCCTCCAGAAGTAATAGAAGACTTTTTAGATACTCGTTTGATTGAGTATTTGGCAGAAACTGATAGCTTTTATTTAGGTAAATTCGTTACCGATGAAGCTGCAAAACGTCGTATTACTCAAATGTTACTTGATTTTTATGTAGCAAATGATGGTGAAATAGGTAATAGCCAAACACTGGGTGAGTTTGCTGAATTAATGGAAGTGCAAATGGATATAGAATTGTTTCAAATCCGTCGGATTATAGAAACAACAATGACCAACGCACGTAATTTTGCCAACATAAAGTATTTACATCAAGCAGAAATAAAAAGATTTAGAAGGGTAGAAATAGGAGATAGATTGACTTGTGCATATTGCCAGGCAATGGACGGAGATATTTACGAAGTAGCAACTGAAATAAGAAAAGCCGAAACATTCGTTTCTTCAAGTCCTGAAGATATTGTAAGTATTTCGCCTTTCGCTACAGCAATGGATTTGGATAGCTTTAAAAATATGAGTGCAGCAGAAAGACAAGCAGAAGGATTTGGAGCGCAAGCTGTGCATCCGAAATGCCGTGGAAGAATTGTCGCAGATATATAGTTTTAATATTTGATAGAATAATAGAATGGATGCAGAATTAAAAATAGTAGGTGCAATAGTAATCGTATTACTTTTTCTTGCCAATACAGGAATAGGAATTTGGATTTATCGCATTATGAAAAGCTCTGAAAGAGTAGTAGAGCTTGACAAGATTGTTTTAAAAAACGGAGAAGATATTCTCCTTGTTGAAAAGCAACTTGGTGTTGAAAAGCAGGCTCTAAGCGACAAACTTACTGCTGAAAGAGAGCAAAGAATAAAATATGAAGCTCGTGTGACACAAGTTGAGAAAGACTCTAATTCTTTAGTCAGTAAGCAAAATGAGATGTATGATAAATTTATTGAAACAACACAAAAATTTCAATCTATTGCTACAGAACTCAATACAACTATGAAGCATATTAATGGACACATAGAAGGTATTCAGTTGGATATTCGTGATATACGAGGACAAGTAGGCAAGTAAATTTTACAAAATAGATACGCTAAAATGATAATTTTAATTTTATAAAACGATATGGATAAGAATAAAACGACCCGCCCTTATGCGATACAAATCATCGGTAATGGGATTCCACAAATCAAAAACTTTGATACCAAGTACGCTTATATTCCTTTTAGATTGCTTTCTGCTGATTCTATTATTGGCGCAGGAGGTTGGAACTGTTCCTTTTTTCCTAAAAAAGTGCTGCAAGAAGCAGCTCAGATGTGGGAAGGACAAGTTTTACGAGTTGATCACAGTCTATCTACCAAGAACATCATCGGAAACATCGTTGAAGTTTGGTTTGATGAGGGCTTTATTCAAGATGGAGTGACTATTCCTGCTGGAGTGAATGGTTTCTTTAGAGTAAGTCGTGAAGAGTTTTCCAAAGAAGTGGAGCTACTCACTTCTGACCCTGCTGGTATTCGTGCAACTAGCGCAGGGGTTCAGTTTGAATTTAAGTATTCTCATGAGTTTGATGAAGAATGGGAATCTTGGTATAACATCGGCAATATAATCAATGGAGAGTTTTGTCATTTCATAGTAACAAAAATTACAGAAGTGATTGAACAGTCTGCCGTTTGGGATGGTGCAGATCCTTGTGCTGTGATGCTTGGAATGGAGGGAGATGATGTTGTTTTCAAGTACCTCAAAGAGAATAGAATCTTGAATGAAGCTCGTATGGATGAACTCAAAACCAAAACAGAAAATAAATCTCAATTCAAAACGGAATTCAAAAAAGAGTATCCTAAAGGAGTCGCTAAGCTTGCGAAGTTAACTTTTGGTAATCCAAACAAACCTTTAGACGATACTTTCGGTGAAGGACTAGGTAAAACATTTGATGATCACGAGAAAGAACTGAAAAATGTTATTGGTAAATCTAAAAAAGAAGAAACTAAAACAGAACCTCAAGAGGAAGAAAAATCAGATACTAGCCAAGAAAAATTCCAAGAAGAATTGAAGGCGAAAGAATCAAAAATCCTTCAACTTCAAATATCACTAGAAGAAGAGAAAAATGAAGTCGTTAAACTCACAACTCAGCTTGAAGTAGCCAATAAAAAGCTAAAAGCAAGTGAAGAGTTTGCCACTCTTTCAAAGAGTCTGTTAGAGAAAAAACGCAATTACACCAAAGAGGTATATGCAAAACAAGGAAAAGAACTTTCTGCGAATATTGAAAACATAATCATGAAAGCTGATTTTGATACGCTTGATGATTTGATTACAACATTCGGTGGCAAAGCCATGACAATTTATGGAGAACCTAAATGTTCAGCGTGTGGAGGAAAAGACTTTACCATTCGCAACTCTCAGCATAGTGATTTGCCTGATGAGCATAAAGCTGAAAAGGCAAATTCAAATGATGCGCTAGATAATTTTTATTTAACCCAAAATCTAAAATAAGATGACAGGAGATATTCAACCAACCAAAAAACCAACCTACGCAGGTGTAGGTATAGTAATGACTTTTAATTGTGCTATTGACTCTACTTTAGTGAAAGGGCAAGAAGTCGTTTTAAGTGCTGCTAATACGGTAGCAGCTCGGAGCGCAGCAAATGCTGACAATTTTGTAGGCATTGTAGACTCACTTCCTAAAGAGGGAAAAATTGGCATTCGTACTATTTTTCTCTGTGAAACGTATGGCACTACAGCTGATGGAACAGGTACGCTAGGAGGAAATGGTATTGGTGTTCGCCCAACAGGAGATGTCTTTAATAAGAATCCTGTATATACGATTGCTAATGGCACAGAAGATTATTTGGCTGTCATACTAGATAATTCTGATGGAGCAAATACTCGTTTGGGTATTTTATACACGCCTAGAATTTCTACTTACGCTTAGTTCAAGCAGATTTTATAGCTCGTAATAGTATTAAAAATAATTTATAAAAAAGTTCAAGATAATTTTAATTGGATATGGATAAGAATAAGAAAAAAGTAATTGGGTGTGAAATGACCCATCAATTCTTCGCTAAAAAGCGAGAAAACAAAGGCGAACTCTCTAAAGAGGCTGTAGCTGAAGCAGGAGATGCTGCTCGTAAAAGCTTCTCCGAGTTTGCAGACTTTGTCTATAAGATTCGTAGTGGCTGGACAAATGATAAAAATGAGAAATACCCTCCTGTTAACCTTTCTACTGATGCTGCTTTAAAAGCTTTTTATGGTGCTGAATCTACTTATGAATTCTTAAAACTCTTTGGTGTAAATCCTGAAACGGATACGTTGGAAGGAATGGCTCGCAAACTGACAGATAAAGAGAGTTTTACGCTAAATCCATCTCAAGTGATGGATATGCTGACAGCACAAAGTTTTCATACGATGTATGGAGTACAACGAGGGGATTACAGTCCTGAGTTTTCCTTTTTGCTACCTCAAGTTATTTTGGATGCCATTTATTTGGGATATACCACTTCAGGAATGCACCTCAATTGGATTATCAGGACTCAAAGTACCAATGGTCAAGACCGTGCAACCTTCCCTTATATTATTATGGGAAATGGAGCTGTTGGCAAAACAGCAGAGGGTGCAGATGCTAAATTTACAGACATCGAAGTAGGTCAGAAGCGTCCAAAAACTACCAAATTGATGGGTGGAATTAAGATGACCTACGAGGTATTGAGAAGTACCACCCTTATCAATTTGGCTGATGCTTTATCGTATATCGGAGAGCAAATGGCAATGAAAGCCGATGCGATGGCAATGAAAGTCTTGATTAGTGGAGATATGGCTGATAATAGCGAATCTGCACCTATTGTTGGAGTAGGTACAACAGGAGAGTTTAAATCAAAAGACATCAAACGAGTAATTGCTCAAATGGCTCGTCTTTCTTATTCATCAAGCCGAATGATTACAGGTCTAGACACAGGAATGGACATCGATGATTTACCTGAATTCAAAGGATATAGTGGTGAAACGAAACAATTCCGTTTACCTCCATTGGGTGTTCCTCAAGATTTTACTCGTGAGATTTTCACGATGCCTTCTGATAATCAAGTTCTTTTACTTGATCCTCGTAAAACGATGATAAAATTAGAGGAAACAGGAATTATGATTGAACAAGATAAAAACATTGTCAATCAAACAGTAATGGGAATGGTATCTATGAATCTTGGTTTTGCCATTGCTCGTCGTAATGGAAGGGTTGTTTTGGATAAAACGATTCCTTTTGCAGATGATAAATTTCCGTCTTACATGGATGTGGATGCTCTTTTATCAGAATTTTACACTGACTAGACTTTGTCTAGTTGGTGCTATTTTCTTTTTTATAATCACACAAAACTAATTATTCAGTATGGAAACTATATTCGTCACCATTTCGCCTCAAGGCAATCAGTTTTGGGACCCAAGCAACAAGAAACAAAAAATGCTTGTTGGCAAAGGAATTTTTGAAGTTCAACATACAGCAGCTATTCAACAAGGAATTGCCAGTGGTGCTTTATCAAAGTCTTCAAAAGGAGAATTTGATAGACAAGAAGCTGCTAAAATAGACAAGCTGAGTGAGCAAACTTCAGAAGAGGAAATTCCAAAAGAGGAAGTTGATAAAACTCCTGAAACACCAAAAGCAGAGGATAAAAAACCTGCTACCAAAACAAGTACCGCTAAAAAGTAAAATAGTATGCCATTAACCATCGCAGATATTATTCAGAATAGATTACCATTTGTAGATTTTACAAATACGGCAATTGCTTCTCGTTTGGATAAAATTATAATGGAAGTTCAATGGACATTGCAAAAGCCTTTAAAAAAGGAAGATGCCGATGTAGAAATTGAATTAAATTATAACCAACAAGAAATAATATTGATTGGTGTTTATTCGGCATACTTAGCTCTTTTTAGAAAGGTAATTACAACACTGGCAGGAGATGCTGAAACTTCTGAAGAAGCGTCTACCAAAACCTTGAAAAAGGCAAAAGCTGATGTGGTAGAAGCTGAATTTCATACTAGTAAAGCAAGCGATGGCTCTTCTATTCAATTAGATACAGGAACATTGCTTGATTTACTAAAAGATGAAATCTGTGATACGGCTGCACTTTTGGGTATTTCTCTAGTGATTTGTGATACTTGTAGTAAGAATCCACCTTTTGCTTTTCGTGTCAATAAATGGTAACCAAAACTTGAAAGTGATATGGCTAATTTATTCAGCACAAGCGATTTGAATCAAATCAATAAAGCTTTTCAAGAAGATATTCCAGATACCTTTTTGAAAAATGATATTATCTACCACCAAGCAGGTCAGATTTATGACCGTTTTATGGAAAGTAATGACGATCAAGCATTTAGAGATATTCCTCTTAAAGGATTGATTGTAGATAGTGATTCAAAACAAGATGCAGCAGTCAAATTTTCTCAAATGGGAAGAACAGATATGTCAGAACATTACGTGCTTATCAATTTTGCACAATTAGAAGCAAACGGCTTGGTAGATGCAAATAGAGAAATTTTACTACAAGCAAATGCCGATTATATGACGTTGCGTGGAGAGCGATATGAAGTTACCTCAGTTACTCAAGTACCTGATTTAGCAACGCTAAAAACGTATGTAAAAGTCGTTTATAGAGACAATATAAGACCAAAAAGATAAAAAACTATGCCTGTCAAACGAACTGGAGATTTTGGAAAAGCAAATAAACTATTGAGCAACTTTGTTGAAAATGTAACGAAAGCAGAAAAGAATATTCTAGCTAAAGTAGCCTTGAAAGCCGAACAATTAGCTGTTGATAGGATAAAGTCGCAACCTTCAGAATGGAAAAGACTCAGTCCTGCTTATCTAAAACGTAAGCTAGGAATTGCTGGTGGAAGGCTTAGAAAAGATGGTAAAAAGGATAGAAGATTTAAAAATAAGTCTGAAAAGATTTTGATAGCTTCTTCTACCTATATCAACTCTATTACATCCAATGTAAGCTCTTCATTAGTTGCTTATGCAGGAGTTCCTAAAAATGCAAGATATGACAATGGCGAAAGCGTAGCTAAAATAGCAACTGTTCATGAATACGGTTCTACCAAAAAAAATATTCCTGCTCGTCCTGTTTGGATGGTGGTGAAGAATCAAATGGAAAACTATATTCTTACTTCGCCTGAAATTCCAAAGGAAATGAAAGGAGCTTTGTTGAGAGGAATGTAAAATTATTTATTCAAAATTTTAAAAGTAAAGAAAATATGGACGGAGATTTAATACAAAGCGCAAAAAAAACTAGAGAAGAGACTTTCAAACATCAAGTAGATAAAATAAAAAAATATATACAAAAAGCTGTTTCTGAAGAATCTGCTTGTTATACACATGTTCCTTTTCAACTACAAGATGATACAGAAGAGCTTCTTAAAAGACAAAAATATAAAGTAGTTTTTCTTAAAAATCAAACCTGTAAAGATGAAAATGGAAAGACTCATACATTAAATCTTACGAAAATTAGTTGGCGAGAAGAATTAGTTGACGAGGAGAATCTAAATAACTCTAATTAATAATGCACTTCGAACTCCAAGAAATAGACCGAGCCTTTTACGATTATTTGCGAAGGGAATTAGTTAGAAATAATCTATTACCTGATATTTCTATTCTTTCAAAAGCTGATTTTTTACTTCAACTTAAGGCAATGATTGACAGTCCAAATTCAAAAGTAGTTGAGATTTTTGGAGTTGGAAATGTAAAGGATAGAGGAGCTGTCGAAGTAAATAAAATTACTATTGATAGAATTGACATAAGCCCTGCTGATATTGGAGCTTGGGCAACTGTTCATTATCAAAAAAACGAAGCTGAAACAGCGTACAATAAGTATCAGCGTCCAGCAGGAACATATAATCTGATCTATCAAATTGGATATGTTACCGATAGCACGGTAGAAGATAGAAGACTTTTGAATATGGTTTTATGGGTTTTCGGTACAATGGGCTGCAAAAATGGTATCAAAGAAGACTTTTCAAAAACAGAAAACTACTTTGATTATAAGCAAGTAGATTTCAAAGACAACTCGGACGGAGATTATTTTGAGAGAATATTTAGATACAGCGTTCAAAATGTATTCATAACACCAGACACATTGATAAGTGATGAGATAGGAATTTTGAACGAGATAACCATAGAAGCAAAAAACATTCAAGACAACGAATAAAGATTTTTGATAGAATAAAAATTGATTTGATAATTTTAAACGATACAATAAAATGGCAGGAAGACCACAAACCACCGTTTCTTTTAGAGAAGATACCCAATCCACCTTTAGTTTAGGTGTTGCAAAATTTGCTGTGCAAGTCGTAACTGAGCGTGGTGTTGCAAACCAACCTAAAGAAGTCAGAACGGAAAGAGAATTTATCCAATATTTTGGAAAAATTACACATCCCACAGCCGAAGAAGCCGTTCGTGCCTTGCGAAAAGGAGCAATTCTTATTGTCAATCCTTTGCATAAGTTTACTACTGGCTCAACTACAGGAACAAAAGCAAGTGTAGAAATTACAGTTGGCGCAGAAACGTTGACTGTTACAGCAAACGAAGTTGGCGAAGGATACAACGGAATTATTGTAAAAACTTCATCTCCAAGAAGCCGAAAAGCTGATGTTGTAGATTTGACTATTTCAAAAGGAAGTGAGTTTTCAGAAACTGTCTATGACATTCCTGTTTCTTTTACAGCTTCAGTAGTTATTGCCATCAATAAGAAACTACTCAATGTTTCTTTGTCTATTTCAGACACGCTTACTCTTGCAAATACACTTACAGGCACACTTGCATCAGGTGCAAAAGATGCTAGTACATTACTTCCTGCTGATATTATTGCAGCTCTCAATGCAGCTTTTGAAGACTTTGATTTTGGAGATATTTTCCATATCGTCAACCTTTTCTATGCTGATGTTGAAGTAGATGCTGCTTTTGTTGCCTTGGCAGAAGCCAACAAACTCTCTGCTCATTTGCCTTTACCTTTAAATGTTTCGGCTGTCGATGCCATTGCACAACGAGAGGGAACAGGCTCTTTTATGCATCAACCAATTAATTCAATGTTTGCAGAATATTGGATGGGTCAGATTGAAGTGAGAAGTATTCAGGACCCAACTCAAATCATGGATTTACATCCAATGGCTGAGGTTATGGCTGCCATTACTAAAAAAGATGCTATCGGTCAGTGGCTCAGCGCATCGACTGCTGAGTTTGGTAGGTTGGATGGCGATGTATTGAATGCTCGTAAGTTTACCAATTCTGAACTGGATCAACTCTATGATGCAGGAATCAATTTTGTATCTCGTGTTTCTGGGCTGGGTGTAAAATTGAATGGAAACAATTCCCTTTGGAGAGATAAGTCTCAACTCGCTAGTAAAAGAAATATTGGCGATTTGACAATTTACAATCTTCGTTGGACAGAAAGGCTTGGTAATAAATATATTAGCAAACCTTCTGACATTCCAACCTTTAGAGAAATCTATAGAGAAGCCTTGGAAACCATCAATGATTTGATTGCACGTAGAGCCATTACAGAAGACTATGTTTGGGTAGGTGACCAAGAAGCAACTACGCTTGATGATTTGGTATTGAATGATAAAGTAAAAGTTCAGTTAGGAGAATACAAAATTGAGTTTTATGTAACGCCAATCGGTTCTTTAGAGCAAATTGGTATCGAAACAGTCAATACCCAAGGCGCAAGTGCTGCCTCTGCTGTTCTTTTGTAAAAAGAAGTTTTTGAAAGTTTTAATTTTTGATAGAATAAAAATACGATAACTATAAAATAAAAGTATCATGGAATCAAATGGAAATGTTTTAAACAAAGCAAAATTCAGACTTGAAATAACAGGTGTAGATGAGTTTTTAATTCAAGAAGTACAACTACCAGAGCGAGAGATCGAAGCAGTAAAAATACAAGGTTCAATAAATGGGTACGAAATGGAAATACCGACAAAAAAGAAAATCGGTAGAATGACTACCAAAAAACTCGTTCCTATTGCACTACCTGATAATTATATTGACAAATGGCATGATGATGTTTTGACGCTACCAAGACAAGAATACGCTCGTTTTGCTGTGCTTGTACAGTTAGCTCCTGATGGAAAAACACCTGTGAAAACGTATGATTTAGGAGAGATTTTTCCAGTCAAAATTTCGCCTGATGGTCTTGTTCGTAATGCTTCTGAATTATTCTATGAAACGATAGAGTGGTCGGTAAGTCGTTTGAAGGTATTGTCAGCGTAAATAATTATTGGAATTACTCTAATTACTCATTTAAAATAATTGATAGAATAGAAATTATAATTCATAAAAACAATGAACACAAAAGTATATAAACTCCAGTCAGGTGTAGAAGTAGAATCAGAGTTTATCACAGGAAATCATTTGGAGATTTTCTCTAAGCAAGGCACAAAGAACAACAAAACAAAAATGTTACTTGCCCTTGTAAAACGAATAGGCGACAATACGAATGTCAAACTCGCAGATATTGAAAAGATGCCTATCAATGACGTAACGGATTTGATGATTCAGCTTCGCCAAGATTGTTATGACCCAGAAATTGGGTTTGTGTTAGAATGGGAAAATCAACAAAAAAACAAATTCAAACACGAACATTCTATTGAGCTTACAGAAGACTTTTTTGAGAAACAAGCTCCTGAAAAACAAGTAGCTTCTTATGATGAGCTAGAATATAAGTATGATATTGAGCTTCCAGTTTCTAAGCAAAAAGTGCGTTTGAGAATTTTGACACAAGGCGATTTGGATAAATTGGGAGGAACAGTAAACCTTCAAGATGTTCATTTGAACACTCTTTTGGAATGGAGAAAACCTGTCATCATCACAAAAGATACCAATGCTGATGGTAAAGAAGTGGATAGAGAAATGAAGTGTGACCTCAAAAAACTCATCGCAAGAGATTTGTCTTTCCTACAAAAACAAGTCAATCTCAAAGAAGGAAAGATAAATACATCCCATGAGTTTACGCATCCAATTGAAGAGCTTTCTTTCCTGCCAAAACAAACTGTCGATATTGTAAATTCTATTGGTTTTTTGTTCCCTTCTCTGTAGAAGAATTGGATGAGATGTGGTGTACTATACACTATGCAGGTCTTGGTATCACTTTTACAGAATTTTATAGTCTAGAGTTCAAGCGAATGACACGTATTTTGGCTTGGCTCAATAATCAAAAAGCAAAAGAGTTAGCAGATTCAAAAAGTTAATGTGAGGGCTATGTGATTGTATGACGATAAATTTAATAAAATATTCGTTTGTAGCATCGCATAGCCATTTTTTATGTGATAGTGGTGATGTGATAGAATAAAAAAGATGGTAGCGACACCAATGTCGGCAACATAGTGAATAGCGATAGAATAATTTTGATACGATAAAATGATACAATAATGAATGCAGCTTCAGTTTTAGGAATAGGTTTAGTCTTTACATTAAAAGACGAGGTTTCAAATGCAGCAAGTGCTATGACACAAAAGTTTAAGCAATTAGACTATGTGTCTTCAGAAACGGCTGCAAAAATGGAATCTTCACTCAAAGGTATTGGGTCTGGTTTTAAGTTGATGGGTGCAGGGGCTGCCATCTTAACTCCTTTTGCAGTTGCTGTAAATACAGCAGCTAAGTTTGAAGAACAGATGTCAAGTGTGAAAGCTGCCACAGCTTCTTCTGCCAACCAAATGGTGGATATTAAAGAAGTTATTATGAAAGCAGGGCAAGAAACAAAATTCTCTGCCTTGGAAGCTGCCCAAGGATATGAAGAACTAGCAAAAGCAGGTGTAAAAGCAAATTTAATAATGACTGGAGGTCTTACAAGTGCCTTGAACTTAGCCACAGCAGGAAATATAAGTGTTGCTGATTCTGCAATTTTAGCAGGAGGAGCTATTAATGCATTTAGTAAAGAAACTCTAAATGTAACTATTGTAGCTGATACTTTAGTTGGAGGAGCGAACTCGGCTGCTACGAGTGTTGCTCAGTTAGGTCAAGCATTAACACAGTCAGGTGGTATAGCTTCAGCAGCAGGTTTAGGGTTTAATGATACTATTTCAGCATTATCTGTAATGGCAAACAATTTTTTAGTTGGTGGAGATGCTGGTACTTCTTTCAAGACAATGTTAGCTAGTTTACAACCTCAAACCAAAGCTGCTCAAGCAGAATTTGAAAAATTAAAGCTTACTATAAATGGTCAAAATCAATTCTTTAAAGATGGTAAAATAAAGGGAATAGACCAAATAGCACAACAACTACAAGATGCTGTTAAAGGCAAAACCGAAGAACAAAGTTCTGAAATATTTCGTCGTTTATTTGGTTCTGATGGTGTCCGTGCAGCCTTAGCATTAGCAAAAGAGGGCGCACAAGGAATAGAAAAAATGAAAGCTCAAATGGCTACTTTTACTGCTGCGAAAGTAGCAGAAGAAAAGCTAAATAACTTTAATGGAGCAGTAACTATTCTAAAATCCAATCTTGAAACATTTATGATAAAAATAGGTAGTAACTTCTTGCCTATTTTAAAATCTTTTGCTGAAAGAGTCACATCTGTTGTACAATCTCTTGCTGCGTTTTCAGATACAGGATTTGGACAGTTCGTTATAAAATTAGCTGCTAGTATTGGAGTTGGTTTAGTGGCTTTAGGAGGTTTTGTATCAGCTTTTCATACTGTAAAGTTTGCTATGATGGCAATACAACCTGTTTTGGTAATGCTAAAAGGAGCGTTTGCATCTACATTAGTTCCTTTGCTTCCTTATATTGCTGTTGGTGTAGCTGTTGCAGGTGCAATTTATGGAATGATAAAAGCCTACCAAAGCTTTACAGATGTCTTGAATGGGAATGCTGCTCCTGCCAATGGTTTTTTAGGATTTATGCAAAAAATTGGAGGAGCTATCCACGCAGTTATAGCCATTTGGAAATCTGCCACAAATGAAGGGTTTACGCTTAGTGGAAAATTATATGAGGCTCTTAATTCAATTGGTTTGGGAGAGTTTGCTCTAAACATTGGAACTTGGATTGTTCGTATAAAAGCATTCTTTGGAGGAGCTGTAGAGCGTTTTGAAAACCTTAAAAACGTATTCGGTTCAGTTTGGGAAGCCTTTGGTAGAATAGGCACAGCATTCAGTCCAATTATAGATTTATTGGCAAAAGCAGGTTTTACGATTGATAAGTTAGGAGGAGATGTAAGTATATTTTCACAGCTTGGAGGGTATGCTTTTGACGCTCTTACTTTGGGTATTCGTGGAATTGCTGTTGCTTTAGAAATTACAGCCAACTATGTAACTCTTGCTTTAGAAGGGTTTATGATATTCTATAACTTCGTTACAAATACCTTTAATGAAATCAATGCTCATATTACGGATTTTAAAGAAGGTTTTATTTCCCTTCCTGAGCTTTTCGGTAAAATAGGAATGGCTATAACTAGAAATCTACTAGAAGGAATTCAAGCAGGTTGGTCATCTATAACCAGTTTCTTAGTCAATTCTTTGAAGGCGTTACCAGGGGGCGAGGCTGTCGCTTCCTATTTTGGAATTGGTGGAGACACAGCAGAAGGTCAAGCAAAACAAGCTGCTGTAAATCAAACAGGATTAGCAGGAAGTGGCGTTTCAGACACTGAAATTGCGCCATCACAAGCGAGTTCTTCTTTTTCTAAAAAAGTGGATAACATTAATAATGCTTCGGTAACTAAAGCACAACAAACTAGGGAAACATCAGTAGCAATGAAGGAATTAAGCAGTGCAGGAATTGCTAATACAGGACAACAAAACACACAAGTCAATTTACAACCTAAATTTAATGTTCAGATTGGAGATCGTGATGTAGCTGCTGTAATACGTGAAATAAATGAATTAGATGATGCAAGAAGCTAATTGTTGCTCTAAAGTCGGTCTAAATATAGTCTAAAAGCCGTCTAAATTTTCTGAAAAAAGATAGGTTTAGATGGCTTTTTCTTTCCCAAATTGATAACCATTAAGGCACGTTATCGTGTAGAGTAGTGTAATTTAAATACTAACTAATTAAACTAAGATAAAAACTATGCTACAAAGACTTGATACCACCACAATGACAAAAGAAGAAATTTTTGAAATCATCATTTCTAATCCAAATAAAGCTCATTTTTTACTTATCAAAACAGAAGAAATGAGCAAAAAATATAACGAAGCTGCAAGGGAATATGAGCTTCCAAACTGCCCACTTGGGAAAGATTTTATGAAGCAAACTCAGTATGGATTACTCAAAATTTTTATCTATTGCTAACATTAGGTATTAATTAATAGGTATTCCTACAAAAAAAATAGTTCCAACTCCTTCTTCAATTTCAAACCAAATTTCCCCATTGTGTTTTTCAATTATTTTTTTTGTAATATCTAACCCTAAACCACTTCCTTCTCCTGCCTGTTTGGTGGTAAAAAAAGGATCAAAAACTTTATCTTTTATTTCTTTAGGAATACCTCCACCTGTATCTTGGATAGAAATTATAGCTTTTTGATCCTTTACTTTAGTCTTAATTTCTAGTCTACCTTTTCCATTCATAGCTTGGATAGCATTATGAAGAATATTTGTCCAAACTTGTATTAATTCATCTGGATAACCCATAAATATTGGAATTTCTGTAAAATCACGACTCACATCAATACCATGTTTAATTTTATTATGATAGAGCGTTAGGGTTGTGTTAAGACTCTCATTAATATTTACAGCAGATTTCTCTTCTGTTTGGTCTTGACGTGCAAACGTTTTAAGAGCTAATACGATTTTAGAAACTCTATCAGTTGCCATTTGGATGGTTTGATTACTTTTTATAATATTTGATAACTGATAAGCTATATTGATAAGTCCTTCACCATTTTTATTATTAACTAATAAACTAAATAATTCCTCCTCCGTTTGCATATTCATATCCACTAGTATTTCTGAATATGTTTCTGCATCTTCTATTTCATTCTGTTCTAGTTTTTCTAGTAAGACACGACGTATCTTTCTTTTTTCTCTAGTGGTAAGTGTATCAGGTTTGGAAATAGATTTTCTTAAAAAAACCATAAAATTCTCTAGTTCTTCTTGTGTACAGTCTTTTGAAATTAAAGCTAATTGTAATAGGTTGTTTTCTAGATTATCAGATATATTTTCATTAGAAGAGCGAATAGCTCCTAAAGGTGTATTGATCTCGTGAGCAATATTAGCTACTAATTGCCCTAAACTTGCCATTTTTTCAGATTGAATAAGTTGCTTTTGAGTAGACTGAAGTTCCTGATAAGCTGTTTCTATTTCATTTTTTTGTTCCTCTAAAAGTTCTTGAGTAGTTTGAAGTTCTTCTAAGTTTTGACGTAATTCTTCTTCAGAGACTTGAACTTTTTTATAGGCTTCAGAAATTTCAATCTCTCTAAGTTTTTGTTCGTGTATATCTTGCACTGATCCAATCACAGTGCTAGGAATATCATCCTTTTTGAGAACTTTTCCAATAGCTCTATAATAGCGATACTCTGTAAAATTTTTAGTTTTTAAACGATAAGCTACATCAAATTCATCTAACTGACCTTGAGCAGCACTCGTGAGCGTTTCAATGATAAGATTTTGATCTTGAGAATGCATTAGTGGAATAAGCTCAGCCATTGATTCTAACTTGTCTAATTGGTAGAGTGCTAATAAATTTTTAGAGTGTATTACATTTTGTGTAGCTAAATCTATTTCAAAACTTCCTAGTTTGGCTATTTTCTCTGCCTCATCTAATACGTTTTGTTTATTTTTAAGCTCCTTTTGTAGATTTTTTTGAGATGTGATATCAATCTGAACAGTAGCCAAACCAATGACTTCTTCAGTAGATTTATCTTTGAGTAAAAAAGCATTTGCATCTGTATGGTAAATCTGTCCTGTTTTATGATTTATTAGATCTCTTTCACCTCTCCAATATCCTTGTGTTTCGATGGCAGGTAATACCTCTTGTTTTGATTTAGGCTTTTCATATTCTGGATAATAATCTGTGGTGATAGTTTTTTGATATTCTTGCTTTCCAAACCCCGAAATATCTTGTCCTTTTTTATTAAGATAAACTACCTTTCCATCCAAAGTTGCAATAGCAATTGCAGCATCAGCCTGTTCTACTAAATCGACAAATTTATCTTGTTCTTGTTTTGCATCTAATAAGTGTTCTTGTGTAGCATTGAGTTCTTCTAAATTTTGACGGAGTTCTTCTTCTGTTGCCAAAAGTTCTTCTTTTTGGCTCTGAACTTCTAATTCGGTTTCTTTTTGTGTATTGTAATTACTAACTATTTTGATTATACGGATGATTTCTCCTTTTTGATTCTTTACTGGACAATATGCTCCAAAAACCCATAAATTTTTATTGGATTTGGTTTTTCTTTTAAAAATACCACTTACAGTTTTTCCTGTTTCTAAATCTTTCCATAAATTTTCAAAATAATATTCAGTATTTTCATCTTGATGAAGAAGTTGCTTGTGAGAAAGTCCAATTAACTCTGTTGGTTTAAATTCTGTCCAAGCAGCAAATCTACTATTTACATTAGTAATTGTTCGATCTAATTTGAATTCTACATACCCAAAGTTAGTATTAATTGCTTCTAATTGATATTGATTTATTAGAAAAACTTCTTGGAGTTGTTCCTGTGTAGCATTAAGTTCTTCTAAATTTTGGCGAAGCTCTTCTTCTGTTGCTTGTAACTCTTCATTTTTAGTCTTTATTTCTTTTTGAGATTCAACAAGTTCTTCTTGCACCTCTAAACTTGCTCTAGTTATCTTGAGTTCTTCTATAGTATGGTGCAGTTGAGTTTCATTTTTTTCCATATCAGCTGTAAAAGAATGAATAATCGCCCATAAAATAACCATATTGAATAAAATATAAACTATTCTTCCAATTTTAAGCTCTTCTGAATTAACATTAATTGTTTCAAAAATACTATAGTCTGAACTTTCTGAAATGATATAGAGTATAAAAGGCAAAATAAAAAATATTGTTTTCCATATTTTTTCTTTATTAGTGAAGAAAAGTCCTGCAATAGGTATTCCCATTACAAAACTTAAAGCGTTGAATGCAGCTACGTCTGATGAATTTACCCTATAGAAAATAATACTATTTATAACCAAAAAGAAAAATAGCTTAGCAAAAAGTAACTTTCCATAATAATTAGCAAAGAGAGAAGTTAGTGCTTGTAGAACTACAAATCCTAGGATAAAAAAGGTTTTGCTTGTTTCGATAGAAAGAATAGAAGTTGTTAACAAAACAATATAAAGAATGCAAACACAAAGCATCAATAAACTAATGATATTTACAATCTTAACAGTTCTTTTTTGCTGAGAAGTATTGGCGTATTGTAACCCTAAATTGAGGAGTTTTTTTATAAAGTGCATAAATTTAAAAAATAATCAGATGATAAATTAGACAGCATAGAGTCATATAACACAATTTGTATTTTATAAAAAGGTGCCATTTTTTTTAATTGTATTGAGCTTAAGTATTTACACATCTAAAACAATACCATTATAAATAAAATAGACTTCTGTATAATTAGCATTTGGTAGTTTAGAAAAACAAATTCTTTGTTTAACCAGTATTTATATTTTATTAACTAATTATGCTATGTAAAGAGCTTCATTTTTTTCTGTAGAAAAATGGTCTAAGAATTGATTTTTGTTAACGAAATTAAAATAGTTCTTCAATTAATATTTTTGGTTAAAATAAGTGATTTAGATAGTGAATTGTTTTTATACTAAATAGATGACTTTAAAATAAATAGTCCTGCAAAAAAAAACGCATCTAGCTGTAGAAGTTAGATGCGTTTTTGTTTTAGAGGCTATTTAGCCATATTTCTTATTATCACTTCGAAAACTTACTGGATTTAGAGTCCATCTAGCCATAGAAGAAGTTTAGCAAAATTACTATGCTTTATCCCTGCTATCGGGCTGCAAGTTCGAAGCGAGTAATTTCTTATTAGATTTAAGTGAAAACCGAAATGGATTTTTTATTCGTGACATATCCTTGACGGTGATTGCTTTTGTAGGGTTTGCTAGATGATATTGACTATTCAAGTCCACAGCATCATTGTAAATCTTTGGTTCATTCCTCTCTACATACGAGTAGGAAATAGGAGAAAGATACTCCGAAATATTCGTAAAATATTCATTTTGAGTTTTCTCTTGCTCAACTACAAAGACAATTTTCGGTGAATCATCATCAGGCAAATCATCGTCAAAAACTGTCGCTGCAAAGGCAGGAATAATAAAAATAATAAGCATCGCAAAGAGCAAAAATCTATAACTTTTCATACTCAGTAAATTTGGGGTTTGTATTAAAACTATCTATCATTAACTAAAATCAAATATAAAAATATTGATTGGTTTATTTATGAAATTTTCAATAAAAAGCTAATATTTTTGTAAATTTGACAAAATAAGTCATTGATAACTATAAAATTACAATAAGATGGCACTTGCAAAAATTGAAAAAGAGAGATTAGTTGATAGCTTAGAAAAAGTAGAAGTTATAAAAGAAAATGAAGCGAATCTTTGGTATGAGGATTTACAAGAAATTTTAGAAAGCAAAACTGTAAAATGGTTAAAATTCTTCGCAGGGAAAAAAGTAAAGCGTATTTTAGAAATTGCTAATAAAATTGTCGGTTTGATTACTTTTATTCAAGCTCTTGGAGGGTGGGAGAATTTCAAAAATGTAATTCTAAAAATCATTGAAGTTGGTGGACTTGACGAAACACTTGAGAAATTAGAAAATAAGCCAAAAAAAGTTGGAATCAGCAAATGAATAAAATGTTTTTCAAAGCAGTAGGATTTACTCTTATAACTCTAATTATTATAGTTATTCAAATGTTGGTTAGCTCGGTAATCTCTTGTTTCTATGAGAAGAATTATATGTTAGCTATTTTCTTTTCGAAGTTGATTGTGATGTTATTTCTAGCGTGTGTGTGGATTGTTATACAAGTAATGAGTAAAGATTAATTATTAAAATAAAACGAGATGATAGAATTTAGCATAAACGCAATCAACTGGATAAGTGGAATTTTATCAGCATTATACTTCTTCAACTTGATTTATTATCAGATAAAAAAAGTAGAATTAATAAGTGATACTGCTTCAGATATTCACTTGACTGTGATTGTTGTTTTGGGGCTTGTGAAAATTCCTTTGATACAGTCTCTCAATGTTTATCAGTATGCTATGATTTTTATGATGATAGCTTCTTTGGTTTATCTCTTATATAGGAAACAAAAAAAATAATGCAGCATCAACTCTCAGCCATAGACGGCTCAATCTACATCTTGGAATTAGCAGAACCTTTCGGGCGATTAGAATTACAAGAAGCTCCAAAAGAAATCACTAAACAGCGCACAGGAAACTATGCCGAAATCAACGTGCCTGGACGAAATAATCCACTACACCATTACACAGGAGGTAGCGATACTTTTTCTATGTCTTGTCAATTTCTTTACGATGGAAGTGGAGTAGATACAGTCAATAGAGATGTAAATTGGTTAGAAGGATTGATGGGCAATGATTCTTACAATGCGCCTACACGACGAGTAAAAGTCATTTTTGGGAAGATTTTTAATAACAAGTCCTATATCGTAAAGAGTGTAAGTTCAAAACTGACTGATTTCATAAACGATAAAGGTTGGAGCAGCAGAAGAGCCGAAGTAACTATTTCCTTTGCCTTAGATATGGATAACAATAGAAGTATTTCAGATATAAGACAGTTTTAATCAGCAGAATAATGGCAACAGAAAAACCCATCCGATTACACGAATCCAATCTTTACGCAGGAGGAAGTCTGACTATCTTCGATGATGGCAGACGAATTTTAGAAGTCAAGGAAAGAAAGCCTACAAAAAATCTAAATTTTCAAATGCACTTAGTAGTCGCAGGAGATGATTTGACTGTTTTGGCGCATAGGCATTATGGCTCTTTAGTTCCGAAAGCAAAAAACTATTGGCACGTTATCGCTGATGCAAATAATATCGAAAAGCCTTGGCTGCTTAGTGAATATATTGGAATTGAAATTATTATTCCTGATGTTTTGCAGTGGAAGTTGGGTTAAACTTTAATGCCTAATGTCGTCCAAGTCTCTAAAATCTATTTCTCAAACAGTAAAGAAATCAAAAATAAATCATAAACTATTTATTATCAGGTATTTAAGGTTGTCGTCGTACCCTAGGGGTTTTCTTACTACTGGACTACGACGACAAAACTGTCATTTTTTTAAAATAAAAAGTCCATTTTTGTTGCAGAAATCCATTTTTTTTCTGAATTTGTAACGGAATTAATCGTAGCCATTGTGGTATTGAAACACAAGAAACATGCCATTGCCTTACGAAACAGGTGTAAATTAATCGTAGCCATTGTGGTATTGAAACTATAACGAACTTAATACAAGTGAAGTGGAAACTATGAATTAATCGTAGCCATTGTGGTATTGAAACTTGAAACGTTTGTTAGTGATACTGCAAAGATTGAAAAATTAATCGTAGCCATTGTGGTATTGAAACTGGAATTAAGGATTTAAACGCACTCAATTACATTGCTAATTAATCGTAGCCATTGTGGTATTGAAACAAAGAGAAGTAAAAACAAGTAAACTATTTAGCGTTGTTAATTAATCGTAGCCATTGTGGTATTGAAACTCGTCGTCGTAAGTTTTGAATTTAAGACCTACAAAAATTAATCGTAGCCATTGTGGTATTGAAACTAATCAAGTACATTTGCATAATTACGAACCAATCCAAATTAATCGTAGCCATTGTGGTATTGAAACACTAACAAAGTAGGGTGTAACTTAGGTGTACATTCAAATTAATCGTAGGCATTGTGGTATTGAAACAGAGGGTCGTTTTCTTGTGGCAGCGTGCTATTAGAAAATTAATCGTAGCCATTGTGGTATTGAAAAAAGCAAACACAAAAAAAACTCTCAAAGTATGAGAGCTTTTTTTTTACCAAATTCCTGTAACTACTTACAAACAAAAAACGAAAAAACAAACGTTAAACGCACCAAACATCTAAGCGTTGTAATCATCAACACTTCAAATTTAGCAAAAAAAATAATTAAATTATAAATATTGCAATAAAATAGCTCTAATTTTGCTAAATTAGTAAAATAAATATAACTATTTTAAGTAATTAATAATCAACTAGATGAATATTGGTGATTTAGTGTGTCTAAAAAGTAATCCAGAACGTGCTATGACCATCGAAAAAACAGATGGTAAAACTATCACTTGCGTTTGGATTCACAATGACGGGAGTTTGAAAAGGGAAGAATTGAATAACTCAATGCTTGAAATAACTCATACTTCATCTCTAAAAATTGCTGATGCAATTACAGATTTTTTAAAAGAACTATCAAAAGCATTAGATTAAAATGGAATTTCAAGTAGGTTCTCCTTTTTACAAAGTCTTTATAGCTTCCACAAGTCAGGACATCACTACTTTTGTGGATAGTTTTAGCTATGAAGATACGCTAGAAAAAGATGATTTAATTCGCATTTCGGTAACGCTAAAAAATGTTTTTGAAATTGATGAGGACTGGGTAGCCATTGGCGAAAAGTTAAACTTCTTTTTTGGCTATATCGGAGGGCTTCAAACAGAAATAAAAGTAGCCAAAATTTCAGATGTCGATACGCTTTATGGAGATGTCATTAAATTGAAAATTGATGCTACCGATATAGGGCAATTTATGAAAGAAGAGTTTTCTAATAAAATTCATAATGAAAAAACGCTTTCAGAACTGGTAGAAGAAATAGCCGATAAATACTCTCTAAAAGCAGAGCGTATTGAAACGAAAAAAAAGTATTCGTACTTGCCACAAGCTCAAAAAAGTGATTTTGATTTTCTTACTCAACTGGCGAAAAGAGAAAATTTAGTTTTTAGAGTAACTGGCGAAACTCTCATTTTAGAGAAACGAGATTTACTAAAAGAATCTATCAAAACTTATACGTGGGGAAAAGATATTATTTCGTTCCACCCAAAAATTAAGTATTCAAAACAAGATAGTTCTTCTCAAAAAGTTACGGCTCTTTCAGTCAATCCTCAAACCAATGCTATCCAAAAAAGTGAAGCTAAGAGTGATGATAAAGACAAAGAAAAGCTAGGCGAGTATGATATAAAATTTGACATAAATTCTGAAAATGGCACAAAAGTATTTCCTACCAAAAGAGCAGAAACCGAAAAGTCAGAAGATGGAAAGTTGGTGCAAGGCTCTGTCGATAAAACAGAAAATGACGGACTTGTAAACAAAATTCAAGAAGATAAATCGCTTTCAAATATTACAGCTACTTTGGTAGTAGTTGGTAATCCAATTTTGAAAGCTGGTCAGGTCTTGACGATTGCAGGAGTGGCAAAAAAACACGAAGGAAATTGGAAAATTATAACTGTCAAAAGTGATGTTACAGCAGGTTCGTATTACAAAACAACTTGCGAATTGAAACGAAATGCAACAAACAAGTCGGTTACCAATACGCAGCCTGATAAAGCAAGTACGAAAAGCCAGCCTGTAAACGATAGTCAAGGAAGCACACAAATCAATGCAGCGCAAAGTGAAGTAGTTATGTTTGACCAAAATGGAAAGAGAATAAAAAGTAAATAAGTGATGGATAGAAAGTTCAAAAATGCCATTCAAGAGCAAGGCTTAGAGCAGACAGGACGATTTTACGGTTTGTACCAAGGTATTGTCATTGAAAATGAGGACCCCGAAAAGCGTGGTCGTCTGAAGGTTAAAATTCCTTCTGTTTTGGCAAATCAAGTTTTTGAAAAATGGATTTATGGAAAATCTATTTTTAATGGCAATACTATTGGCATTTGGGCAATTCCTTCTGTGGGTAGTGGTGTTTGGATAACGTTTATCAATGGCGATCCAACGATGCCAATTTGGGAAATGGGATGGTTTTCAGATAAAGAAATTCCAAAGGAGTTCAAAGAGCGTTATTTAGATGGAATTACATTGAAAAACGATAGAATTTTTATACAATCAAAAAAAGCAAGCATTGAGTTTTTCGAAGATGGAAATATAGAAATTATTGCAAATGAAAAAATTGATATTACTGCAAATGCTGATATTACAGTAAATGCACAAAGTGGGAAAATAGATTTGAAAAACACTTCTCAAAATCTGAATGGATTATTTAGTGAATTGAAAACAATTTTATTGACCTTAAAAGTAGCATTAAATGGAACTCCAATTAGTAATACTTTAACTCCTGATACGATTTTAAAAGTAAATACTTGGTTTGTTAAAGTTGGGCAATTATTAAAATAAACAATCAAAATGAGTAGTAAAATTACAGGTATTGGATTAGCATTTCCCTTGCGAGTAGATTCGGCAGGGCGTTCCATCTATGCCTCTGATCAAGAACTCATTAATCAATCTTTGGCTATTATTCTTTTGCAGCCGACAAAAGAACGTCCTTTTGCGCCTGAATTTGGAGTGCAGATAGAGCGTTTCAGATACGAGCCAAACGATGCTATTTTACAATCTCTTTTATATGAATTTATTGTAGAAGCGATTGAAGTTTGGGAGAAAAGAATAAAAGTAAAAAATGTAACCTTTGAAACTGAAGAGCTGCCAGAGAATGCGATTAAGTGCATAATTAGCTATCAAATCGTAGGAAGTAGCACAGAGGGGACTTATGTTTTTCCATTTTATAGAGAATTAAATATTTAATAAAGCTATGTCAATATCAACCGAAGTCATCGAAGTAGAAAACAATATTCTACAATTAGAAGGTTTATTTATTAAAGTAATAGGCGAGTTTTGCGAAAAGAATAATCATAAAATTACCTACCTTGAAATAGATGCAGCTTTAATAAATACGCTAAAAAAGAACAGTGAATATCAAATAAAAGGTTTAGTTGAGAGAAAGGAAAAAGAAGGCATTGATAAAATAAAAGAGTAATTCTAATTCCATCGAATTCGATGGAATTAGAAAACAAGAATTTTTGATACGATAAAACGATAGAATAATAATAAGATGAGTTCAGAAAACGAATGGATAGGCTACGCAGACCGAAGTCAAGAACAGATACTAAATTCTGTTTTGCCTAAGCTGCCAACAAAATTACCGAGACACACCGATCACTCTCCAACAGAGCCTCTTTATATGTTGCTTTTTGTTTGGGGAGGCATTGCCGAAATGCTTGGGTATTATATTGATGAACAGGCACGAGAGAGTTTTTTAGTAACAACTACTCGCTATAAAAATGCTGTCAAGTTTGCTAAAATGGTAGGCTACCGAGTCAAAGGCGTTGTACCTGCTTCGGTAGAACTTCGTTTTTATTTTGAAAGTCCGTTACCTTCTGATGTTTTGATTCCCATCGGAACAGAAGCTCAAACAGCTGACGAAATTATCTACACCACTTCTGACAATCTAACTATTTTAGCAGGACAAACAGAAGGTTTTGTCGATGCCGTTCAGCAAATTTCATTTACCAATATTTCTGTCGGAACTTCTAACGGCTCGGCTTCACAAACTTTTGAACTCATAGAAGAAATTGTAGATAATTCGGTTTCTGTTTTGGTTAATAATGTCGGTTGGAACTCAAAAGATTCTTTCTTAAAATCGTTTCAACTCAATAGAGATTTTGTGGCAGGAGTTGGACAAACTCGTAAAATGGAAATTGTTTTTGGCGATGGAATAAAAGGAGAAATTCCACAAGTTGGAACTGACATTACTGCCAACTATGCTGTATCTGAAGGAAGTAGAGGTAATGTTTCTGAAAACTCTATCACAGACCTTATTAGTTCGGTAACTGTTCCGAGTGGGTTTGTTTTGAAAGTAACGAATCCTGATAGAGCTTCAGGAGGCGCAGATATTGAAACCTTAGAGGATTTGCAGCGCAAAATTCCTATTTTCATTCGCACCCAAGACAACATGGTAACGCCAAGTGATTATAGTGATGTTCCTTTGTTGGCTGCTGGAGTGGGAAGCGCAGGACATTTTTTTGATTGTGGGAAATATGTAGATATTTATGTTTCTCCTTTGGGTGGTGGAACGGCTACACAAACACTATTGGATAATGTCACTTCTTTTTTGGAAAGCAGAAGAATGATAACAACAAATATCACTGTTCGAAGTGCAGGAGTTTTACAAGCAAAAGTAAAATTTGCTATTCAAGTGCGTTCCAATTTTGTTCGTGCTGCTGTGGTTGCTGCTGTAAAACAAAACATTTTGAATTTCCTTTCTGCTGAAAATCAAACGATTGGAGGAAAAGTGAAAATCAATGACTTGGTAGAAGTGGTAGAAACAACAGAAGGCGTGGACAGTTCGGATACAATCTACTTTTACATTGAACCGTTTGCTCGCCCTGTGCTTGAAAATACGACGGAGTTAGTTTGGAGTAAATCTCTACTTCCTGCTTCCACAACTACTATAAAATGGAAAATTACCTTTGTTTCGGCTACTTCCTTTAGGGTATCAAAAAATGGCGTTTCGTTGGGAACTGCTACTGTAGGTCAGCTTATTTCACAACCAGAGATTAACTTTACCCTTTTACCAAGTGTCGATTACGCCCTTGGCAAAACTTGGGAATTCTATACCTACCCTTATTCAAAAAATTTACTCATTGAAGAACCTTCTATCGTACTCGCTTACGCAAATGATGTTCTTATAGATTCGGAAGGAGGAATATAATGGGGTATTGGAGTGAAAATATATGGTCTTGGTTTGGAACGGCTTATGATATTTTGGATAAGCAGGGGGAGGTTGATGAGAATGGCAAAGGCGAGTTTGAACGGTATAACGAAATTGTGGGAGAAGATATTGATGAGAATATTGAGCCTTTATTAGATTCGTTGATAGAAAATACGATGCTTGCTGATACGATGTACGATAGGTTTGTTGCACTTTTCAAAACAACTATCGGAATGACAATGCGACTGACAAATGGAATTGATTTACGACGAAAGGTCTTAAAAATAGCTTTTCAACTCTATAAAATTAGAGGAACAAAACTAGGTTATGAAGTGCCACTCAGAATGCTCGGTTTTGAGAGTGTTGATATTGTAGAATCTTGGGTAATTTCTTCTTTAGATTCTCCTCTTACCTTGGATGATCCGATTCGTCGTTTGGATAGTGGAGGGCGTTGTCAGAGCTGCTCAGGATATGAGCTTCGTCTGACTGGCAGTATGGAATTAACAGCTGAGATTATGCGAGCAGTTGGAGAAGTGATAGAATTTAATGAGCCGATCAATGCACGACTTACAGCACTACTTTATAATAAAGAGGATGCGCTTTCTAGTTTGATTCGTTTCAGAATCTTTGAAACGAATTTGTATTATGAAAACCTATCTCTTTATGATGTAGAATTTGTAATAAATAATGAAGGAGAATTAATCGCACAGGGAGCTGATGCAAATCGTTTTGAGATAAGAAATGGAGAACTATTTTTAAGGACAGTTTGATAGTGATAAAATAAGAATAACGATAAATTGATACAATAATGGCAGAAACTAATTTAGGGCAAGTGGTAGGTATTTGGCTAGAGCCAACTGAACCTCCACACAAAAATGTACTTTGGATAAAAACCATAAACTTACTCACGAGCGAAAAAGCAGGGTTTATATGGAATGGTATTGAATGGATAAATATTCAAGGCTTAGGCTTCGCTTGGAAAGGAGAGTTTGATGAGAATACAGATTATAAAAAAAATGATGTTGTCAAATTTGAGGATGCGCTATACATTAAACTGAGTGATGTTGTAAGCAGTGGAGATGATCCTGATGTAAGTGCTGACTTTGATTTGTTTTTACCTACTGCAACTCCTGAAGGAGTAGAAGGAAGTATACAAGTTAAAGATGCAAATGGGAAATTCTCAGGCTCAAATTTATTTACTTGGATAGCACAGGCACTGAATATAGTGGGTGCTTTTTTTATAAAAGCAAGTAGTAGTGCAGGGCGTATTTTTTCTGTAAAAAATACTTCTAATACAGAAATTTTAGGGGTCGATGCCAACGGTACAGTTTACGCAGAAAAGATGCAATCAAAAACAAGTGCGAATTTAGGGTTCGGATTCTCAAATGAATACTTACTCTTAGATGGAAAGGTGGGTATTGCACTTAGGATTTTAGGGACTAATGTTGTGTTAGTAGATTCTAATACTATCTATATTACAAAAAAAATAATAGTTTCGAATTCTATCATAAATAGGCTAGAATCTGGACTTCCTTTACTATTAGAAGGATATGCAGACCCTGAGCCTACCAATTCAGACGATAACACTCCTTTAACAAATTATGTAGAAATAAAGGATGGAAGACCAAAAACGGATGTAGGTGGAAAAGGAAAAGAAGGTGCAGGAGTGCATATATATAACTGGGTAAAGCAAACAGGTACAAACCCTATTCTCAAAAAAATGATAGAAGCTAAAAACGGTAAGTTAGGTTTTTATGGAGCAACTCCAATCCCACAACAAATTTTATCTGCTAACCCAACTAATGCAGAATTATCAGATGTCTTATATAATTTAGGTCTTGTAAATCGCCCTTAAAACAACAATACAATGAATCACTTAAAAGAAATTTATCCTCCTGTTGTAATAAAAGATACAGAGGATGTGAAAATAACAGCTTGTATAACATTTATACATTTAGATATTTTATCGAATGAAATAATTATAGAGTTATTGATAGATACAATTACAGAAACAACTCCACAAGGACTAAAATCTCCTGATAAGCTAAGAGTATCCAATGAAAATAAGATACCCGTTTATACAAATCTCCAATCACCAAAGTATGACGTAAATGGTAATCCAGTCTATATTTCAGAGATGCAGCTTTGGCTAAATCTGTCGGATGAATATACACTAAAACAATGTTTAGAATTAATGCAACAGTCATTAAAGCGTAAATATGGCATTATTACTAGTCCATTTGTGTATATAGAAAACAATTAAATCAAAAAGAAGGATCGTATAAAATTGATAGTATAATGGCACAAAAAAGACATATAGAATATTTAAGTGATGACATAAGTTTTCAATTTAATGAGTTTTTGGTAGGACTTATTCCACCAGGGCTGTATCGTGGTTTTGATTTTTCTCCAACAAATAATTTATTTTTAGAATTAAATCACGATACTAGAGGGTTTTCTTATGCCAAAAAAGATGGAACAATTTCTTCTAAAATAGGAGTAGTTCGTTCAAAACAGGGTGTTTTGATAACTGAAGATGAACCTATTATCTTACAAGTAAGCGCAAATACAGCAGCAAACCCAAGAATTGATTTGGTAATTTGTGAGCATAAATATGAGGAAATTGCAGGTGGGATAGAAGCTGAATATTTTATCATCGAAGGAACTCCAAATGTAACTCCAACCGTTCCAACACTTACAAATTCCAATTTCCAAGTAATTATTGGGGAGCTTTATCTTCCTGCAAATACCTCTACATTGGATGCAAATGGTATAATTTATACTCGTCCTCAACTTCCAGAGCTTGGGAATAATAATCTAC
Source organism: Bernardetia sp. Wsw4-3y2 (assembly GCF_037126295.1). NCBI lineage: Bacteria > Pseudomonadati > Bacteroidota > Cytophagia > Cytophagales > Bernardetiaceae > Bernardetia > Bernardetia sp. Wsw4-3y2. The sequence goes on from NZ_CP147017.1 coordinate 4,322,762, forward strand.
AAGAGCAGCACAATATTCTACAAGAGAATTTCAATACTTTGCAGCAGAGTTTTACTACGTTGCAAAGTAATTTTGATGCCCTAAATCAAACGATGATTGATTGGAGAGAGTATTATCGTCCTGTAATGCAATTTGATGGGGTTTATATTGAATGGAAATGGTTTGGAGAAGCAGATACTGAATGGAGAGATTTAGCACAAGGAATCGTGGTAGACAATTCAGGTCCTGGAACGATGGAAGTCAGAATACTGGAAGCACAATATTTACCAAATGCAGAAGTTTGGAATGTAAACACGCCTGAGCAAAGGGATCACAATGTTTTAGAATTTAATACACAAACTAATCTACCTGTTGGGGCGACTTATTGGATAAATAATAGAGAATGGATAGCTCCTCAAACAAAGGACTATAATTTTCTTTTAGATACTTTAAAACTGGTATGTTTTCAAGATGTGGATTATGCAGATATAAATACGAATGCTGATACCATACTGCCATTTAGAGTATACCCTAGTATTCCAAATGATTCATCATCTTGGTTAAAACACAGCTCTGGACAACCTAATCCAAATGGATTTATTAGGATCGAATTGGTGAAAAATAATGAAGTTGAGTACAGTCTTTTTCACAAGTTTAATTTGGATGATGGAACAGTCATTGGGGATGAGATTTTACTTCCAGTAATTGACCTTGTTATAGCAGCTGAAGCAGGAGATACATTTACTTGGAGGGTAAGTATACAACCTAATTTTAATAACATAGAGGAGCAAATGTTGCAAGCAAGCTCTGTTCCTTCTCAGCTCGGTTTTGAAATTATACGACAAGCCAATACAGCCTATATTCAAAAAGAACATTTTCAAATTGAGTCAGGGCATTGGACAGTGTTTGGAGCTTAGATCAAAGAAAAAACTCCTTTCAAAATTTAGCTTTCGAAAGGAGTTTTTCTTTGTTTTTACTCATAAGTTTTCCCTGCTTACACTCTCATAAATTTGCATACACAAATCTATATCATATTCAGCATCGTGAAGTTTTGTCTCATCTACTTCAATACCGAGTTTTTTAGCGACTGTCATTTGTTTGAAGTTCTCAAAACTAGCTCTTTCTTTTCTGAAAAAGTTACTCGCCAAAACGTAGCAATCAATAGAATCAGCCCAAAACAAGCTGCCAAAATATTTATCTCCGTTTTGAACGAAAAAAGCTCTTAGAAATGCGTTATCAAAACTTGCATTGTTGTAACCGACTAAGTGGAATTTATCCTTTTTATCAAACTTATTTACATATTTGGTCAGCATTTGAGTTAGTTTTTTATAGACAGTTTCAAAAGGCTCATACACATCTGTTTCTAAATCCTCTTTCGTAACATTCGCTATCTTGAGAGCTTCTTCCTCTATCAGGGCATCTTTATAAGGTTTCACTCTAAAATTAAAACGCTCTTTTACTTTTCCATCAATAACGATTGCACCAGAGATTTGATGGATTCCATTTTTCCAGTATTTTACGCCTGTTGTCTCAAGATCATAGAAGAATAATTTTTCCATAGGTGTTTGTTGGTTTTATTAATAAATAGGTATTTCCATTTGGTCATGTCCGTTTATAGAAAGCATTATTCTATAATCTTCAATATCTAAGTTTTTAGCTTTTGCTGTTTGAATAGCTATTAAAGCAGCTTCTTCTTTATCTGTATAGACTAGCCTTGAGTAGAATCTATTGGAATTACTTTGGTTAAACTTATAACCGTCTATCCACACTTCTACTACATAAACAGTTGATGGCATTTCATTCCTCAAATACTTAAAATAATTATCATTGCCCTTTTGATACAATTCGAAACTATCAGTTCCTTTTTCGAAAGGATTATTCCAATGCCACTTGCGTGTTTCTGCTTTATCACTAAATATAAAATCAGTAATTTTTGATAGTAGTTTCATATTATCTCTTTTTAAGAATTTCCTTAATTCCCAATCGATTATTAGTAACTACTAAATAGGTTTTTCCTACTTCTAAATAATTATAATCCTTCTCTGGATTTTCTGTAACAAGATGCCATTCGCCATTTCCACCATTAAAAAGATAACCACAAACAGCTTTACCATTCGGATACCATTTATTGATATTTTTCTCAACAACAGTTACTTCTTGGATATGCGTTTCGGTAGTGTCATATACTAAATATAAAAAAGCGATGAGAGTCAGCAACCCAATGATTAGAGGAAAGACTTTATCTTTCTCAATTCTTATATAATTTAGTTTCATAGTTTAATTGTTAATTGAATAAAAACAGAATAATAAAGACTGCAAAAAACTTCACAGCCTTTCTAATTGCTTACTCTAATTTTTTTGAGCTTGCTCGTGAATAACTTTAGCTTGGTCAATCCTTGCTTCCAAGACTTCTTGCCTAGCTTCTTTCACTCTTCTAGCTTCCTCATCTTTTATATGAGGAATGGAGCGTTTGAGCGTAACGAGTTCTTCATACTCTACAATTCCTTGAATAAATGCTTCTGTTTTGGCTTTTTTGATGATATTTTCAGAATCATCTATCTCCTTTTTGTACCTAGCTGCATTTTTCTCGGCAATGTTGCACCTACCATTTATGGTATCATAGCTATCTTGGAGCTTGCTATAATTTTCTTTGAGGTTGCTGTTTTCGGCTTTGAGGTAGCTATGAGCTTGCTCCCACTCCTTCACAACTAGCTTATTGTTTTGATGAGCTTGCTTATAGCTAGCTAATTCTTCCTCTAGCTCGTTACTTTCAAAGATTGAAACTTGTAGAAGTTTAGCAATCTCATCTGCGTTTTTTAGCTTAATATCATTTTCTTTAATGATAATCTGACCAAAAACAAAGACTATGTAAAGTAGGGCTACAATAGGGAAAGTAAATTGAAGCGAGCTTTCAGCAATGTTTGACCAAAGAAAGGAAGCTATAAACAAGATAGCCAACACTTTGAGGAAGCTTAAAGCAGTCTTCGTGCTTGACGAAGATTTGAAATGCAAGCTCAATAATTCAGTAACTCTTGAAGAGCTATCTGTTTGAGCTACTGAGTTTGGATTGGTGTTTTGATTTTCCATTTTTTAATAGGTGTTTTTTAGTTTACTAAGGATAATTTTAATTTGGAATACGTTGTTTTCTGCCTAATGCTTTCATTAAGTCTTGCATTCTTTTCAGTTCTTCATCTTCAGTTGAAGAACTTGATTTGGCTAAATTTTGCATTTCTCTTTCTATTCTAAGTTCTTGATGCGCTGCTAATTGCAAGCCTAAAGCTTCCATATACTTATCTGTCTTATACTTTTCAGAAACTTCTTTTGAAATTTCTTTTGCAACAAAGTCTGGTGTAACTGCTAGTACAAAGACAGCAAAACATTTTAGAATGAATTTCATTTCTTCTTTCCCAAAAGACCACTTTTCAATCATAGCACCACTAGCATCTGCTACTAATTTTGAAAAAGAAGGAATATCTGTCAATAACATCATTGCATAAGTAGAAATACTCAAAACAATACTTAACCAAAACAATACTTTTCCTAATCTTTCATATCCATTTATAATAGAAAAGTAACTACCAGAAGACATTACAAGTGAAAAAACAAAGCCTATCACATACGGTAACCAGTTTGCCATCTGTGCATCATATTCTGCAATTCTATCCGTAAAAATCATTTTGAAGAAAAACATATAACCAACTGTATTTACTAATACAGTAAGAATTATTACATAAGTATTTCCTGCTGTAGTGGTAGCAAAAAAGTTCATATTATCAATTCTATATTTCGAATTTGCGATGTTTTCCATAGTTGTATCTGTTTGTCATTGAGTGAATTAGTTTTTTAATTGGCATTAACAAATATAAATTAATTATTGCAAATATGAAAAAATAATAGTATTTTTATTGAAATATTTTTAACAAAAACGAGTTTTATTGAAATTATCGTAATATTTAATAAATAATATCACATTATTTATTATCACATTATTTAATAATTATGGAAGCAACTAAAAAAACTAGAGAAAACCTTTCTGTTACTGTACCTAAAGATATATCTGATTGTCTTGAAGTAATGCATGGTGTAGAAAAGATAAAAAAGACTAAAAAGTCAAAGTCTGATATAGTAGAAGATATTATACGGAAAGGTCTTGAAGCTATGGGTGTTAATCCAAAAACCTATGGGCAAGATATAAATTTGAGTGGCTATGAAAGTATTGCTTAAAATAGGAACTCATCCTTCTTTATCGCAGCATTATCATGTTGAGTTAAAAGATAATTTTCATAAAGAGTTAATTTATTTCATTAATCGTTGTGAAAAAATTAGCTTCTCTGTTCTATGTATGGAAGGTATAACAAAACCCATAAATAGAAACAATACAATCTTTGAAAGGTCAGCAGGAGGAAATTATATGCTTTTCCACAAGCCAACACAATCCATTTATTTTGGAGAAACAAATAATCTGACTGCTCGTGCGCTTGAACACCTGACTGCCATTTACTGCAAATCGCACGTCAATCGTGCTATTCGTAGGCGTTCAAGAAATGGTAAAATGGAAGACTGGATATTTTCAGTTTTGTGTTACGAGCAGTCGGAATTTAATCGTAAAAAGTTTGAACGAGCCTTTATAAATCGGAAGTGGGAGTGGGAAGTTTTGAATGTAAAATAAACAACACGATGAAAACAATATTCAATCATTTTAAATCAATTTTTGAAGGAAATAAAAAGCTCTATGGATTTATAGAGTTCTTGACAAGTAACTATGTAATTGAGAATAAAGCAGCAACAGAAAATCCTGTCAAAGACGGTTATGATATTTGTTTTTTGGCTTATAATAATGAAGTATTGCAAGAAGTCTTTGATAAATATGAGTATAAACAACTTATGGAGATTGCTAGTAAAACATCTGAAAGAACCTGCGCTCTTATTCCTCTTCCTGTTTATATCTCTTTAGTTGCTTTGGATAAATTTGAAGAAGCTGGAGTGTTGGATAAATTTTTATTAACTGAAAAGTAAGTTGTATGAAAACAGAAAAAACGTATCAATACAGAGTGGAAGTGCTTGTAGCGTATGCTGTAAATGGAACTCTAGAAGATAATCATAGCGAAGTCAATACTAAGTTTATCTATATTTTCCTTACACAGGAACAGCTTGATGATTATGAAAAATCTATTTCAGAAAAATTATCTGATATAGGGAATTATAAAAAAATGTAAAAGCTATCTCTTACAAGAAAAGATAGCTTTTTAAAGAATAAAATTACTATCCTTCAATAAAATAATTATTCTTGCTATGTTCTAGCACTTTTCCAGTCTTTCCATCTAGGGAATAACTATAATAGAAACTTTTTTCATCTTTGTCTTTAACATAGGCTAATTCCCAAATGCCGTCAAAACGTCTGATAGAAGTCCTTTCATCGTGTAAGTCTGCTCCTCTCAAACGCAAAAACTTAACTACATCTTCAAAAGAGTATTCGTAGCCTTCATCGTAGTTTTCTTCTTTGATAAGGTTACCTTCTTTATCATAATCTCGCCAAACTCCTAAAGCTACATCATTTGAGTAATAGATTCCCTTACGTTTGAGATTTCCGTTGAGATAAAAACTTCTATATACTTCCAATAGATTAGGGGAGGGGGGAGTTTCATACTCTACAAAATCTATATCAGAAGACATTCTACGAACAATAGTACCATCATCTAAAGTATCATAATATTGAGAGCCTATTTTTTTTTCTTCAAACTGTTCTATATCAAAAGTGTCAGTAGTCTTTGATTCTTCTAGTATGTTTATATAAACTTTTTGGCTTATACAACTAGAAATTAGTGTGGTTAAAATAAATAAAAAAATAAGCTGTTTCATTGGTTTATTCTGCTAAAAATCATACTATAAACATTAAAGCTCAATAAAAAGGCTTGTTTAAAAATCATATTGGTTTTATATAATTCTCAAATAAGCCAGTTATTTTTTGTTATGAACCTTCTTGGAACACGTTTTTAGTTTTACTTATTATCTTACCTGTCTTTCCATCAATTTTAATGTTATAGATATGTTTAGGATAGCTTTCCCCTTTTACATACACGAGATTCCATACTCCTTTGTTCCTCATAATATCTGTATATCTATGAAACAAATCAACATTGCGAAGGCGCATAAAACTAACTATATCTTCAAAAGAATACTCATAACCCTCATCATGATTTTCTTCTTTGATTAAGTTTCCTTCCTTATCATATTCTCGCCAAACGCCTAACGCTACACTGTTTGGAAAACTTATCCCCTTCATTTTAAGTTTCCCATTAAGATGAAAACTTCTATACACTCTCAATATAGAAGGAGGAGGGGGATTTTCAAACTCTGAAAAATCTGTATCAGAAGACATTCTACGGATGATAGTACCATCCTTTAGTGTATCACGATATTCTCCCCCTTTTTCTAATCGATTAAATTTTTCTATATCAAAGGTGTCACTAGACTTAGATTCTGCTAAGGTATTTATATAAACTTTCTGACTCATACAACTAGAAATTAGTGTAGTTAAAATAAAATAAAAAATAAGTTTTTTCATAGTCTATTCAACTAAAAATTAGGTTGTATAAGTCAATAATTAATAAAAAGCTATCTCTTACAAGAAAAGATAGCTTTTTAAAGATAAAATAAAACTCTATAATCATTCTATAGAAAACTCGTTTTTGTGGTCAGAAATAATTTTTCCTGTCTTACCATCAATAGTAACATCGTGAATATGTTTAGGATAACCTTTTCCTTGTACATACGCTACTTTCCATATTCCGTCAGAGCGACGGATAGAAGTATATTCATCAAACAAATCAATATCCCGACGATAAATAAACTTAAGTAAATCTTCAAAAGAATACTCGTAGTCTTCGTCGTAGTCTTCTTCTTTGATTAGATTACCTTCTTCATCATACTCTTGCCAAACACCTAACTCAACATCGTTTGGGTAATACAATCCTTTGGATTTAAGTTTTCCATTGAGGTAAAAACTCCTAAAAATTTCTAGTATAGATGGAGGAGGAGGAGTTTCAAATTCTGCAAAATCTATATCAGAAGATATTCTACGAACAATAGTACCATCCTTTAATGTATCACGATATTCTCCCCCTTTTTCTAATCGATTAAATTTTTCTATATCAAAGGTGTCACTAGACTTTGATTCAGATAAGATATTGATTCGATATTCTTGTTTAGTTACCATACAGCTTGTAGTTAATAAAGTAGCAATAAAAATTAAAAGATATTTCATAGTCAATTATTCAGGTAAAGCACTAGGTTGTAAAATCTGCCACTGCCATTGCCACGTATAGATACAATCGATACCTACATTGTGGGAATAGTCCATAATATTTTGAGTATGATTTTTCTCAAAGATGTAAGTGCTTGCATTATCAAAAGGATGACGTAATCCCATAGCATGCATGGTTTCGTGAGAGGTAGTTTTCTTGTTATGTCCTTTAAAAATGATAACATCTTTTGCAGAGAAACTTTCTGCTTTTCCTACTACTAGACCAATTTTAACACCATTTTCTATCTTAGGACATTCTTCATCAATAAAATATACCTTCAAATAGTTATTATACTGTGCTGATATTTTTCCTGCTAGATAAGCATGTATACCATTGGTTCTATTAATGAGACCATTTCTGGTATCAGCAAAACTTGTATTAAAGGTATTGTCATTTCTCAAATCTAAATTAATAGTAGGTGCTAAATCCAAACGTATGAAGGCTTGGCGAAGGTAGCGTCGCAACAATATATCTTCATCTGTACTATCTCCTTCTTTAAATCTACCTGTTCCTGTTAAATTGGTTTTCACTTTTACAAATACAACATCTTTTCTAAAACGATGAGATTTATCGTTGGGTAGTATATTGAGCTGCCCTAGTGTTCTGTCTTTGTACTTTACTGTAAGATGTTTTTCATCACTAAATTCTTGTAAACAAGTTAGTTGTAAGTGTTTATCAATACGCTTTCTACCTCCATTTTTAGGAATAATAGAGGTATTCAAACGAAACAAAGTGGTGTCATATTCAATAGTCAAGTCATTTCCGTGTGCTAGTGTTTCTACTTGTACACTCAAATCTATAGTATCTCCACTATACATAGCTAAATAGCTTTGAATGTATTCTTTTTCGTTTCCTACTTCATCTTTATACCAAGTTACTGGATTACCTACATCATTGCCTTGCTCATCAGTGCGTTGATCTTGTAATCTAATAAAACCTAGTACATTGTTTTTGAGTGAGTGATATTGTACACCTCTTGCTGTAGTTTTGTCTTTATTAAATTCATCTACTCCATTTTTGGTGATATAACTACCTAAAATCTCTTCATAGGAAACAAAATCCTTTTTATGCGTATCTCTCATGTAATCAAAGCCAAATTCACCATTGTAGTCCTTAGCAGGTCTGAAATCTACAATTACTTCTGGTAGGCGAATCAAGTCAAGAGCTTTACTTTTCTTATTGCTCATTATACCATCTACACTTGCTCTAGCGATAAGGCAATCTGTATCGGTATGGTTGGTGTCCATCCAGATTTTTTCCATCAAAATGTCTTTAACAACAGCTTTTCCAGTAGCATCCAACTTTACATCAAAGACACGTTCTTTCATTCCTGATTCGAATTCTGTTCCGTCCTTCTTAGTAATCTTTACTTCTACACATGCTCCTTCTTTGCCATCCTTTACTTCTAAAGCTAGATTAACTCGCTCACCATAATCTACTTCTTCCAAACGAGTGCCATCAGTTGGGTTTTGCCATTCAAATTTTACTTTTGGCTTCTTTACTTTCAGCTTAGGACTGCTCTTTTTGATACCTGCATGTTCTACATAGGCAATCAAGTTGTCAAAGTCTAGTTCTTCATTTTCTGATGCCCATTTGCCTAGAAAATTCAGAGTAGAGATTTTACCAAAACCATTGCCATCTAAAAAAGCCGTAGCAATTAATTCTTTTTTGCCGTTTTCAAAGTCGCTACCATCTTCTTTTTGAACACTAATTTTAGCTTCGTTTCCTTTCGGATTATTGACTTGAACTTTCAGAGATGCACCTGAACCATAACTCACTTCTGATAAAGATTCATCTGTATCCTCATGAATCCAATCTAAGAACATAATACTAGGTTCTTGGTCATCATTCAGAGTAGTAACAGGAGCTTTTGCATCTAAATCTGTTTTCTTCCAATAATGGTTTACTATTTTGTAGCCATCGTCTATCATTATTGCAGGAGTAAGATGAACAAGTGTCGTCATCGGTTCTCCATTTTGACCATTAAAATTATTCTTGAAATGGACACAATGTACATCATAGAGTTCTATGATACGACTTTTACTTGTTGCTGTTACTGGAGAAACTACTATTTTGACGTGTTTAGTCATATCAGTAGCAACAGACCACGCCATAAAACTTTGGTCAGAGGTAGTTTCAAAAATAATTTCAAATATTGTTCCTCTAGGTTTTCCCATCGGAAAGCCGTGTTCATTAACGGCTCGTGTAAAACGAAATTTGAAGTCAAGGATATTAATTTCCTTGTCTTCTACATACATTTTGGCAATCAAACTCATAAAAATACCAAGAGATTAAATAGTGATTATTTTAAACTGTAGATTACAAATGTACCTTAAAAAAATATATGTACAAATTTATTAAACAAAAAACACTCTTTTAACATTTTGTAAAAACAGGTATTTGAATAGTTCAATTACACAAAGCTGGAAAATATTTCATATTGGAATAAGCAAGTGTATTCTCCAAAATTATAAGTTGAACTCTTTTTTAACCATCTTTTTCTTTTTAGTCTGAGATTATTTTTTTATTTACGATTGATTGCTTGCAATTTGGACAGCCATGTATTGCGTATGTATCTCTTGAATAATATGAACCACACTTACATTTGACTGTATCAAGCAAATCTCCAGTAATAGAATCTTTTAATTCTAAATTTACGAGTTCTTGTTTTTTGAACTTCTTGTCTTTTTTTGGAGGAGGTAGAGGAGGATTTTGCATTTTGGGAACTCCATAAACCTCTCTCGCTTGTGTTTTCATAAAGTCTATTTTTTCATTATAAAAGCGTGAAACATCATCTAGTTCTCGCCTCCTATACTCTTCTGATTTTCGTAGTTCTTTTTCTAAGTAGATTTTTTCTTTTTTTGAATTATCTATTTGCCACATTTTATTTAAATACCAAATGCAAGAAGTAACTAAAAATGTGAGCATTGATAAATAAAATATTTTCTCTTCCATTTTGTTTTATTTGTTTTTAGGTTTATTTTTCTCAAGAGCTTCATCAATCATATCTTGAATTTCTGTATCAGATAGTTTTATAGCTTCAGCAAACTCCTTATCATTTTTCTTTCTGTGTTCGAAAAGGAAATTTATAGCAGAGCCGAAACCGTTTCTAAAAATATGTGATATAAAATTTGGCTTTGTGAAACCATCTTTTTTGCTTCTAGGCTTAATTATTTCAATTTCTTTCCATTTCTCAATTATTTCATTTCTGGCTTGTTCTTCAAAGACAAGAAGTTGTTGATGAGTGGGTTCTGCTTTAGCTTTTTCAGCTTTGTAATCTTCAAGAAGGGATTCTGCCCATTCAATGTACATATAATCTTTTTCTATAAGTCCCATTTCATTGGGGTCAAAAAAGGCTTCGTAGTGTTGTTTGATGTTCATGAGTTTGTTTTGTGTGATTTGAAACGATAATCTAATTCCCATTCTTCAAATGGTTCAATATTGTTGCCTAACCTTAACCAATACGTGTAACAAGGCGTGCCTTGAAAAATATTGTTTAATGTAACTGACTCAACAATACATATCTGTCCTAAATAATTTTGAATAGCCTGAGTGTTTATATGAATACTTTTTACAACTCTAACTTTATCTCCTTTACTCCAAGCTGAGGTTATATTTTTAGGCTTCTCTTTATTTTCGGCTAAATTTTTATTGATTTGATCTACTAGTGATTGTTCTATATTCATAACTTTAGTATTTAGATTTGATTTCAATTTTACCTTCCTTCTCCTCATACTTAGGACAAGCTCTATCCTTTGCTCTTATTTTTAGAAGTCCATTTTCAGTTCGGTTACTTGAGGTTATTCCACAATATTGAATTGTAGATAAACCCATCTGCCAGCGTTGCCTAAATTTGCAGGTACGGCAGGTTTTATCTGCGTTTTTATGTTTGAATGGCGTGTCATCGAATAGTTTCATTTGTTTATTGGATTTATGATTTTAAGCTAGATCATCCTTTGGAGCATAATAAATAATCCTACCTTTAATGACTTTTTTGATAGACTTTTTATCCCAACCACTTTTACTTCTGTATCTATCATCATTTACTCTAGTATGGTTAGGAGTTATTGCATTAAAGAAATCTTCCTTAAATACATCTTTCAACGGATCGTTATTAACATACTCAACATACTTCTCCATCAGAAGAGCAATTTCAGCATAATTGGGTTTATAGGTAGGCGAAGGGATATTGTCTTGAAGGAATTCGATAGCTGTTTTCATTTTGAATTAATTAATTTGGGATTTTAAGATTAAACAAAAAGCTCCATTTGATTTTTATTGAGCTTGATAAAATGATTTTTTAGTTTTTCTTTAATTTGATTGAGTGTTTGCTGATCTACCAAGTCTTTGTCATCATCAATGAGAGCTGACAAGGTTTTGTATTTATGACACCAAAAACGCTGTATAAATCGTGTTATCTCAAAACCTTGTTTTCTATCCTGCTCGTCTATTTTTTTGATGACTGCCAAATCTTTCTCTGTTACTTTTCTGATGAATAGAATATCATAAGAGAAAAGTCTTAGCTTGTGACTTGGCATAAAATCAATAAAGGTTTCAATCACTTTGAGTCCATTCTTCTTGTGAATAGCATAGATGACTTGCATATTTTCAGAAGTATTGGCGTACATGAATCTGTCTTGTTCCATTTTATTTTGAGTTTGTTTTTAATATCTAAACTCAGTAAAATGTATCAATGCCAGTTCAGAATGCCCATAAGTCTTGAAAAACCGTAAAAAATCACTCGTTAGCATTCCATCATTTTCAGCAAGTTGATCTACACATAATCGTACTCTATTCAAATAAAACTTGCCGTTGCTGTAACGAACTTTCTGCAAACCAATCTTACAAGCAGCATCTAAAAATAGAATCTCCGATTGGGTTTCTGTTTTGTTCTGCTCCCATTCGGTTAGTGAAATATATCCTTCTCCATCTTGCACCTTTCGAACGGCAGCTGACCAATACGCATAGTCTCTACGAAGTGTATGTATCTTTTGCCCTGTTCGTATTTTTCTAGCAAAATTGGTTTCTTTTCCTGCTTTTTTATGACTTTGTGGGAAGTGTTTAGCAAATAGAAGTGGAAAACGTTCTAGTCCTCTTGTCTTCTCTTGGTAGCTTAAATCAAGTAGAGCCATCTTCTTTTGTTGGAGAAGAACAGCACACCTGTCATTTTCTGTTTCTCTTCCTTCCAAGTAGGTTTTTGTTGGGTTATCTTCGTATTCTACTGACTTGAGGTTGCTTAATATTTCGCTAATTAGGTCTATTTTTGCTTGAGTTAGTGATAAGTTATGGCTCATAATGAATAGTGGGTTATAGTGGGTAATTTGATGATTAAAATAAAGTATGTTGTATAGTTTGAATGTGCGCCTTGCACCTGCCAAATTTTCTCTTTGTTTCTCTTCGGTTTACTATTTTGATATGGCAATTCTTTTTGTCAATCAAATATTGAATTTTACGGTACGAATCGTAATTGATAAACTCTTTGATAGCGTGTAGATTCAGATACTTTTTACAGCATTTACACTCTACTACCAGGGCGATGTCTTCCTGTTTAATTTCTTTATTTGTTTTGATAAATTCATAGAGTTGTGTTGCGAAGCCTTGGTAGAAACTTATGAGTTTTTCAACTGAATTATATTTTGAATTTCTGATCATCTTAGCTCCGTAAGTTTCAAGCTCTGTTTCTGCTTGTTTGAACTTATCTAGCTTTATACTCATCTCCTTTAAGCGTTCGGTAAGAATAAACATCAATCTAGGTTTGTTTTTCAACTCTTTGTAAGTCTTTCCATAGAAGAAGTCAAGCATACGTTTAGAAATACGATGATTCATTTCTACAAGAGCAATTCTAATAGATTCATCTATAATTCTTGGCAGGTCAATGAATGTAGATGGTGTGAAATTGACAGTAGTAGTCTGTTTTTTTACTCTTGAGTAAGATTGAGACCCTACACCATCTATTTTAGTTTTGTGTCTTGGTTTTGGTGTTTTCATAAGTGTTGATTTTATAGCTTTTCAATAAGTTCAGGGTCGGTTACAAGCATAAAGTCTGTACGATAGTCGCCCTCCTCATCTTCATAATCTGAAAGAAAATCTGATTCGTATTCTCTTAAATCCTGTACATCACACCTATTAGCGATTGGGCAACTGAACGAGTAGCATTTACCTATAATCTTGCATCCAAATTTCTCAATAAATGAATCATCATAACATAATTCATTTCTAATTTTTCCTGCGTATAGTTTTCCTTCCTCAGTCGCTAATGCCTTTTCAATATTTTGGTAACTACCATATTTTTTGCGTAAGGCTACTTTTAGAATCTTATATCTAAGTTCTTCATTACCAACTCTAAATTCCTCTCCATCTACTATTCTTACAATTTCTGAGTCTTCCACGTCTGGATGATTACAACCATATCCATTATTAACAGGTGTTTCTCCATTGAAGAATCCACATATATCAGCTAAATCGTTAATATCTACGATTTTGAAATTTTCTTGATTTGTTTTCATTTTGTTTTTAGGTAATTTGGTGTTTTTGAATTTGATTTTTATTTATTTAAAACCCCTGCTTTTCTCACATACCCTGTCTTAGAAAACTCATCAATCCAGACTAGCTTTCTATCTTGCTTTCCTTTACCACAAGCTCTCCAAGCTAAATGACCTTTAACATTAAAAGCATTATTATTTATTACAGTAGTAAACCAATTATTATTCAAAATTTTCACATCAGTTTTAAATTCAGTAAAATGATTAGTTTTTGAATTAGATTGTTTAGAGCTTTTAGAAACCTCATCAGTTTTTATCTCTGCGTTTTGATAAAAGAATATTAAAGCCATCACGCCTTTTATAATCTCAATCTCATTTACAGTTAATTTAACAGTTGAGGATAACTTTATCTCTGCTTCAATTGGAAGAATAATAAATTCTCCACCTGCAAACAAAGTCCCTTCTCCATAAAACTTATAATGGAACACAAGTTTTTCATTTATTCTAAAACAATCGATAACCATCTCCAAATGAGTACCGTCCATTTTAGTTAAAAAAATACCTCTAAAATCATTTACATTTTTATATATAGTTTCTAAGCCATTTTTGTCATCAAAAACAACTAGGGAATTTTCTAAAAAAGAATTAGTAAAATAAAAGCAGTTATCTAAAAAGGAATCCCAACCTTTATCAGATTCCATAAATTTTATAATTGGGAAATTGCTATATGTAAAGTTCATATTTCAGTTGTATAAAATTGAGTGTGTAAAAATTGATTTTCAATGAGTTTAAGGTCTTTTAGACAAGTCGAATACTCGGCAAGTTCTGCTCAATCACTCGTTGCGCTTCAGCAGTTGTAGTAAGTCTTTTTTGATTATTCACACTAGATAACTGAACCTCTTTTGGGGAATAGAAATAACCTACACTTGGTATTTGTAAGAAAAAATCTAAATCTTGTGAGTGGATAAGAATTATTCTACCATCCTCCACATACTCATCAAAACTTTCAATTTGCTTTCTGTAAATTTCTATCTGCTTTTTGGTAGGGCAGAATAGATAGACTGTGTAAGCTTGATTTACGATAGAGGCATACTCATCATCTGTAAGAGGAATGTTTGTATCTTTCGGATTTAGAAGCAACACAATTTCTTTGATCCCTTTTTTTGATAATTCTCTAATAGATTGAGTTATCGTTTTTGACCATTTTTTTGCTTCTCCATTTGATAAAAATTCATCATCCAAGTGAGCAACACGATGAGCGATTTTCTTATCATTTTCCATCTCTTTAATAACCTTCTCTACTGCCATCATCAATTTTGGAGATGAGGCTATGATGTCATTTTTCAAAACACCTTTCAATATTCCTATTACAATAGGAAGGATTAAGTAGCCTTCTGTTTGTTCTATTTTGGCTTGTGTTGTGTTTTTGCTTATCAATGATTTGAACATAGTTTTTAGGTTTATTTGGTGATTGTTTTTTAAATCTACCATCGCCAAGTATTGATGGCTTGGCAATGGTAAGTTTTCATATTAAAGCTCCTCCTCTCTAATTTCAACAGGAACTCCCAACTTCTCAGCTTCAGCTTGGCGTTCTTTCACTCTTTCGTTTGCTGCTGCTTTCATTCCTTCAATTTGCTCTTGGGGAGCTGCCGAACCTGTAATTTCTTGAGTAGCTTTTTCTACTTCATCAAAAGGAGAATTAGAGGTTTTGATTTCGACTTTGTAGTCGTTATTGTCAAAAATAGTCCCTTGACGATACTCACTTTTACACGACTTCTCTGCAATGGAACTCAAAAACTTTTTTAAGTTTTCAATCATTCTTACCATTTGGTCAGGCAGCTCATTGTAATCACGATTGATAAGTGGGATTTTGATAGTGTTTGGAACAGTCTTTCCATTGACAGATTTATCATCCACATGATAATTGATGGTAAATTGGACAAGCTGAATAAGCTCTTGTGTTTCTCTGTCTTTTCCTTCGCTAAACTTTATACCAACGATTAAGGAATCGTTCTCAAAGGGCAGTTGTGGAAACTGATTATCTGCCAAAATAAGTGGCATTAGATCCTCACAGAATCGTTTGAATTTTTTCATATCCTCCTCATTGGTAATTTGACAGGTGTATGAATTTCCTTTGATGGTTTGCGCCTGGATAAAAAAGATGAACTCATTGGTTTTCTTTTTAAAGCGAGTTTTTAGTTCTCTAGCTAACATAAAATTGAAAATTTGATAGTGATAAAATAAATTTGGTTTGATTTGAAATACGTTTATTTAAAAATCTTTTTAAGAATGATTTTAAAAGCTGTTTCTGTCACTTCTTTCAAAATATCTGAAGCAATGCCTATGGCTATGTCTTTGAAAGAAATGACATTGATAAACTTTCCTTTCTTGGTATAACAGATTGTATCTCCTGCTTTTTTACTTGCTATGCTTGGTGAGTAAGTAGTGGAAACTACATAGGTTTTATACTCTCCTTGTAATTTTACTTCATAGCTAGTTGGACTTTTTTGCTCTATGGAGTTGATGATTGATGTGTTCATTTTTTTAGGTTTTTTTTGGTGATTTTAATCTTGATTAGATGAATTTGGGTGATTTGATATGATAAAAATTGAAATGACTATTGAGAAACCCTGTCTATATAAAACATTTCATTACAGTGCTTGCAAATAATTTCCACTTGTATATCTTCAGCATAAAAAGAGCTGTCTAAACATTCTCCTACCTCTTGCAATACTTCATTATTTTTTCTACAATGAGGACAGTAACAAGTGCATTTTATTGTCACGTCAGCACTTACCGTAATTCTTTCAAGAATGTCTTCTTTATTCTCCTCTTGAGTGAAATTCCATCTTTGAAGAGCTTTGTGATACTCTTCCTCCCCTTCTTCTAGCATCCATCCAGCTTCTTCTTCGATAGTGCCTTCTACATAGCCAAAGTCTTTTGGTTGTGGTTTTTGATTTTGCATAACTTGTTTGGGTAATTGGTGATTGTTTATTTTAGTCTTGATTAAATTTCTTGAGTACCTTGTAAGTCGGACGGCAGACTTCGATAAAATTGTCATTTGTATTTTCTGCCTTTTTTGAGTTTGCCAAATCCATCTTTCTACGATTTTTAAAATAGCTCTTTTGATAGATTCTCATTTGCGAGTTTCTTTCAAAAAGTCCAATAAAATCTTTCGCCAATTTTGACTTTGCCAACATCGTATTGACAGCTTCTTTGAGTAGAATTTTGACTCCTGCTGATTCAATGAAATATTCATTTTCTATTCCTTCAAAACTTCCTTCTACCTCTACTTCTTCATTTGTGATGGTGTAGAAAATAGGGTCAAATAAGGCTTCAATTTTATCAGGGTTATAAACCCTTGTTTTTCTTGCGTTCGTTCGTTGGTGGTCATAATTTTAGCTTTCTAGGTAATATTTTTTGATAGAATTAGCTTTTGCTTTCGTGATAGACAGCCGTTCGAACAAATTTTCCTTAATTTGAACTCGCTCTTTGTGTCTTGTTTGAAAGTCTTCCCACTCCTTGGTTTTGCCTTGTGAATGGAATAAAATTTTGACTCTACCGACATTGTTTTGCTGATAGATTTGCTGTCTTGCCATCAAGAGCTGCTCCCAACGCTGCTGCTTTGAAATTTCTAATTTTTGTTCTGCCTCTAGCGTGTCATACCAAATTGCTAATGTGTATTCACTGGGAGGGAAAACTTGTGTTTCTTTGGCAATTTGGATGTACTTCAAGGTCTCTTTCCTTGTTTTTTCAATCTGCTCTTGGGTATTTTCTATGACAATTTCGTCTTCCTCTCTGCGTGGTCGTGCTGTTACCCTACGGTCTTTTCCTGCTAGGATTAGGATATTACACATTTGACTCAATCGGCTATTTGCTCTCACATCGTAGCGTTCTTCAAGCATTTTTTTGTCCAAATTGCTTGTGAAGTGAGTAATTGAACCTGCCAAGAAAAATTCATAGCGAGTTCTGATAATCTCATCGTCAATGTCCACAGGTTGTCCGTAATGCTTGACCTCTCGGCATCTTTCCAAACCCAGTTCGTCAAAAAGCCAGTTTCGCCTGTCGTGGTGTATTCCTGCATCGCCTTTGGCTTGGTAATTTCCAGCAATATCCCATAGCTTGATACTCAAAAACCTTATTTTTTGGTACTGCTGAACGATTTTTTGAAAAGTTTTAAGCAGGTCAGTTTTGCCTGTGCCTGGATTGCCGATGACAAGCCAGCCTTTGCCTGAAGCATAGTTTGGATTCTCATTGTCAAACTTTCTAGGATTGAAAAAATAATCCCATAAGAGCTTGACAGCTTGAAGGTTATCTTCATCAATTTCGTAGCTCCTGCCGATAATTTGAGAGGCTACTTTGCAGAACCAATCCATATCGAAAGCTCTTCCGATGAGCGATGGATTCGGCTTTTTAACCTGCAAATTAGAGGGTGTAGTCTGCATTTCTCAAGTCTATTTTTGGTGGTTTTAAATTATTTTTTGGTGCTGAGTAACTTCGCTCTTGATCATCATTTTTAGGGAATACACCCTGCCAATTGTTGCTTATGCTGTCCTCAAGGGCTTTTATAGCTATTTTTTCACCAAAGGGTTTTAGCTTTTTGAAAATCATTTTGGCTGCCGTCGGTGTGACAGGTTTCCTCATTTCCTTTCGGACTTGTCGGAAGCCAAGCCAGTTTTCTCGGAACTCCTCGCTTTCAAAAGGCAATTCCAAGGCATCGACCTTCGCCTCCTGCGTTTTTTGGGAAACCTTTTTTGGCGCAACTTTTTTGGAAGGGGAAATTTCTGTCTCTGCTGGAGGTTTGGAAATTTTCTCTTCCGTCGGTTTTTCGAAATTTTCATTTTTAGAATTTTCTTCTTCAAAATTATTTTTTGAAAAATCCTCATGAGTATTTGTATTATCTTTATTCTTATATCTTATATCTTTACTCTTTACTTGTCGAACGCTTGGGCTAACGTTACTACTAACGCTTTGGCTAATATCACTACTAAAATTATTTAAGTAGTCGTCGTTTGTACTAATGTTTCTACTAACATCACTACTAAAATCATTTAAGCCCTCGTCGTTTGCACTAACATCACTACTAAAGTTATTTGAGTGGTTATCCACAGGAATAAGACGATATTTAGAAGGTTGCCTTTTTGTTTTGCCACTTACAAAGTCTATCAATCCACATTGCTTGAGCTTATTTCTAGCACGGATAAGGGAAGGTTCAGACGTTCCTATCTTAGCTGTAAGCCACCCGTTGGAAATGGAGAAGGTTTCTTTCCACCTGCGAGTATTTGCCTCATGCAATAAAGCATAGTACAAATCTGACTCTAAAGAAGTAAAGAAGGTGCTTCGTCTCATTTGCCAAAAATGGTTGATATAACTGTGTATGTTTCGTTTATTGTCCATCTAAATTGTTGCTATCTATTAGTAATTAATTGAGTGAAGAGTAGTTGTTTATTTAGTGTCCAAGGCATATGGTATATTCAATACCTCCATCAGACTCTTTAAAAGAGATAAGATTGTTGTTTTTTAGATTATTTCTTGATTGACTTATAGGAATTGTTCCTAGGCTAGTCAAATTATCCAAATGTCTGTCGGATAGCTTTACAGGGTTGTTGCAATTATTTCGTCCAAACTCGTAAACCAATGCCATATATAAGACTGTATCTTCATTGGTATAAGCTAATGGAGACTGTTCTCTTTTTCTCCAAAATTTGCTAGATAATTCAAGTTGAGTTTTTCCTATTTTTTCTATGTCCATTTTTTTGTTATTTTTAAGGTGTATAATTTATTACTACTCCATCAACTACTGCTCCTGTAAGTGCTTTTTATTGAGCGAGTTGTAGGAAGTTTTCAAATGAAAAAGTCTTTGTGTTTTCAATCAATGGTACTTGCTCAGCTTGATGTGTTTCCCATTTTGTAAACAATGGATAAGCAGGATATTCGCCTTTTGCAATTGTTTCAAAGTAAGTGTCAAAGAGTTTTTCATATTTCTCTTCGCCTCGTTTAAGAGTCGATTCTGTTACTTCAATAATACTGATTGGATAAGGAGCTGATTTTTCAATGGCGATAAAGAAACAATCAATATGTCCTTTTGCTAATCCACACATTCTTGCACCAAGTCTATAGAATGCCATCTGTCTGTCGTAATCATAATTGCGACCTGCTTTCCTAATAAATTCACTAGGTCTTGCATCGATTACAAATTTCAAATCTGCTATATAATCGTGCTTTTTAAGTAAGTCTAGTTTGCCTTTGCATTGTAGACCTCTATATTTCCAATAGAGTGATTTTTCTACTTGGCATTCTTTGATGATTTTGATTAATTCAGGGGTCTTATAAACAGTATTTAAAATACCATCTATCATCCTCATTTCAGCCTCATTGAAGAGGTAGATTCCATTTTTCTGTGCTTCTTCTTCTTGTTCTCTAATACGAGCATCTATACCTTTTCCCTTTCTAGGAATTTTC
Source organism: Bernardetia sp. Wsw4-3y2 (assembly GCF_037126295.1). Taxonomy (NCBI): domain Bacteria; kingdom Pseudomonadati; phylum Bacteroidota; class Cytophagia; order Cytophagales; family Bernardetiaceae; genus Bernardetia; species Bernardetia sp. Wsw4-3y2. Next base: position 4,342,989 of record NZ_CP147017.1, read on the forward strand.
ATTTCCCAATGTGCTTTATGAGGTTCAAGCACAGCAAGATGTAGAAGCTGACCGATATAAAGAGGCTTTGTGTCTAGTTTGTACTCGCCATCTACAAATGCTTTATAGTGCATCGGAGATTTGGCAAGGTAACTAAGAGCTGAATTGCGAATGGCAGGAACAGCATCATAATTTTTCTCTAGTCGGAATACAGGCTTTCCATTCTTTTCGCCTATTTGGTGTTTTAGATAAGCAGCTTCCTGTGGGGAAGCTACTTGAGTTAAAGGTGTAGATGTCATAAATAAAGAGTTTTAAAAGGTTCTACTTACTAGCTTGAGGTACTCGGATGGCAAAGTCCATAATTTTGCGATCTGCATTCTTCTTTGAGGGAACAAGTCCTATAAATTCAATCTCCCATCCTGTTTGAGTAGCATATTTGTAGCTTAGGCTTGTGAAGCCTTCCTCTTTGTTTCCTTCCATTTGTAGAAACATGTTTGTAATACGAGTCGTTGTCATGCGCCATTTACGAAGTGAAGGTTTTTCATCTGTGTCTTTGTAGGCTTCTAAGAATTCTACATAAGGTACATTGACTGTAACTGAAGGATCGTCTTTACTTGGCATTTTTGCTACCCCTCCTCCTAAAAAAAGCATCATCTTCTTTTCTCCAACATTCAATGGTGACCAAGAGCGAGTAGCTACGTCTAAACGTTGTGATTTGAGTTCGAGTAAATCATTTGCAATGTCGTCTACACTTCTTGCTTCCATTGAAATATTAGTGGTAGGAAGTATGCTTTCAGTTGCTTGCTCTTGTTGCACTTCTGTTGATACTGCTGTTTCTGTTGTTTCTAATTCTTGATTGTCCATAGTTTTGAAATAAAGTTGAATTGATAAAAATTGAATTAAAACTGATTTTAGTTTTGAGAGGATGGAAGGATTCGAACCTCCAGTTGGCTAGACACCACCAACAGCCCATCTAAGTATTTATAGACTTCACCCTCTTTGATTTTTACGATACATATTGTTGTGGTGGATTCTTGAAATAGCCTTTGCTATTTTCCAAGTATCTTTCTACTTCTCGTCTTTCATATCCCCACTCTTTTCCATTTATCTTTCTGCCTACAATTCTATTGTGTACTCTAGCTTGATTGATCGTTTTTGCAGAAATTTGATAGTTCATTTCAATCATTTTTGTTGTCAGAAGAATGTCGTCTTTTCGTTTATTCTCTGCTTTTAATTTCTGAACCTCTCTTTCCATTCGCTCCAATCTTTCTACGATAGCCTGTACATAAGCAGGATTTGTCATCTCAATCGTTGCAGGTGTATTTCCAATTTGCTTTAAGTTGGTTTTGAAAGTAACCTCTTTTGCTTGCTTCTTTTTTGGCTTGTAGAGCTTACTAAATTGCAAGTCCATTGGTTCGATATGGTCTTTGTGTTCCCAGTCTGTATGAAACCACGTGATGAGTTTTTCAACATCTTCATCGGTTTCTAAAAAGTCTTGAGGAGTTTCGTATTCGCCATTTAGATATTCACTTCCAAATATTTGTCTTAGCTCTTCTTTTTCGATTGCCATAACGAAATACTCTTTTCCGATTTGATACTCTATTTCCCAAGGATTTAAAAAAGTATATTGTTTTATTTTTATAATTGAACTTTTCATAATTAAAGAATATTTTAATTTATTTGTTTTATATTTTTTATAGTACTGTACACGATAACGTGTGCTATTGGTTACGATAATTGGCTTTCTTTCTGCTCTTTTTTTGCTTCTTTTTCAAGCACTAAATAAGCGACTTGAAAGCCTGTGGAACGGTCTGAAACTTCCTCTTCATACGCCATTATTTGGTTGGTTTTGATGCAACATCCGAAGCGTTCTTTTTCAAATTCGGTAGCTGGAGGGAAGGAGTTTTCATTCATCTCTTGGTAGCTTATCCAAACTGGAAACCATCTATTCATTGCCTTCCAATAATGTCGGATGAGTACCCAACGAGTAATTTTATTCTGATTTTGATGGTGTTTCATAAATTGAAAATTCTGCAATGTGAGTTTCTTGTCCTGTTAGCTCTTTTATTTCCGTCTTTAGTTTTTCTACCATAGTAAGTATGCTATAGTGACTACTTAGGATTTGATCTTCCTCTCCTTCTTCTTGGTCAGATAGTTTTCTAAATTTTGATTCTGTAAAATCAAATTTGATTTCTAGGTAGCCTGTTTCAGACTTGAGTCTTGAGAGAAAAGTAAATACTTGTTCTTTTGACTTCTTGATGGGGTTGTTGATTAGCTCGTTCATTTGCGTAATAGGTTAGAGATGAAGATTTTAGTGAGTATCCAAAAACAGATTATGCGATATGCTGCTAAGTTGAATAATCTTGATAAATGCTTTTTCATTGTTTTTTTGGTTGAATAGTTGAGTTTTTTTAACTAGTAATTTCAAAGTCATCAGAACAAGTCCAAAACTCTTCTGTCAATTTTACTTCGTCATTGATTTTAGTTGCGCTTTCTTCCCAATCACTCCAGTCAGAGTTATTTATAATCCAGTCAATTCCTTCGTAAGAGTCTTTCATAGCGTAAGCTACTTCATCAGCGTATTCTTTAGACTCTCTATTAGCCTCTCCTACATAGTAATTAGCCCTGTGTTTTGCTACCAAGTCCAATGGAAGTGAATATTGTCCTGTGGAGGTGTTGATTATGATGACTTTCATTATTCAGTTTTTTAATTGAGTAAATAAATTGTTTTTTGTGGGTCTTGCAGGACTCGAACCTGCGACTTCAACATTATGAGTGTTGTACTCTAACCAACTGAGTTAAAGACCCTTAAAAATCCTGCATCGGAATCTAACCGATTCAATAGTTAGTACTAAGACTATTGCTTATTCATCAGCAGGATTTGTCCGTTTAATTTATGTCGTCACATTGCCAAACGTACAAAAGCAGACGTACGCCACACAGGACTCGAACCTGTAACCTTTGGTTTAGAAGACCAATACTCTTATCCATTGAGCTAGTGGCGTATAAAAGAGCAGTTCTTTCACCATCCTTTGATTTAGATGGAAAATTTGGTTTGATACCCTGCTCTCCCAGTATCTCCCCTTTTTCTTATGCTACCTGCTCCGTTTGAGTAGGCTGTTGGATTCTGTGATACACTTCGATCACTTTGAGTCTAGCTTCTTCTTTTCTTCTCAAGAGTTCCTCTCGGATGATTTTCTCTATCTGAACTTCTACTAATCTATTTATTTGAGGGTCTTTACAGATGGTGTGAATTTCCCTCAGCAAATCGTCACTAGGCGACTCTTTTATATTATTCGCCAAATGGTCATCAAAGAGTTGAGTGTACATATTTTCGCTTGTGCGCTTCTCGTTTTCTTGATCATCCGAAGAAAAGTAACATTCATTCATTTCTGCTTCTAGTTCTTCATAGAATTGAAAAAGCGTGTCTGTCTTTTTGATTCTATATTCTTGTGGTTCTGTTTCCATTTGTTTAATTATTTGATTGTTTTGGAATTGATTTTTTAGGTAAAATTTGGTGATTGTTGATGAGATTGAGAGATTAGACTTTTAAAGTCTCTCTACTTAGAATCTGATATTCTAGCTGTTGAGCATCTAGTTGGCTGCCAAAATCCATTCTTGCTCGTGCTTTGGCTTTGGTGTGAAGAACGGCTTCATCATCGTTGTCAAAGCAGATAATCGCATAGTCTGAATTGAAGTCTTTTGCTATTACTCGGACATTAGCAAGTTGCTTTCTTGCAGGAGTTGGGTTGTTATATGGGTTTGCTCTCATTTGGGTTGTGATATTTAAAAGTTGAGTGATAGATAAATTTGGTTGTTGATTTAATTTTGGCTCTTACCTCACACCATTCCAGTAAGGCAATGGCAAAGAGTATGAGAAGCATTCCGAAAAGGAAGGTTGCCAGTCCTACATCGGACAGAGCAAGCCAGTCGGTTTGAGTGAGTGTTTTAGTTAGCATATAGGTAGTTTGGTGATTTTTTTTAGGTGTTTTTCTTTGCAGGATAGCTTACAGGATAGACATCTGACCATCCGTGAATTGTACTTTTCTCAAGAGAATCAATAGCATCTCTTTCTTCCCATTTGCTTAGTCTCTTAAGTATCTTTTCAGTTTTTTCAAGACTTATAGAGCCAGCCATCTCAATTCTAGAATTCAAAAAGTCTTTCCAAGCTTCTTGAAACTCTTGGCTCTCAAAAGGCAGTTCTAGAAATTTCTCATGTGACTCTGAAACCATTTCCTTAATTGCTTGTCCATCAATTCTAAACTCTAGAGTAGTCGGAGCTTCCGTTTCTTGAAATTCCATTTTTGAGTAGATGAAAGCCATTAAATCAAAATGATTGATTAGTATGTAGCATTCATCAGGATTATTACCTCTTTTGTATTTTGAATATACATTGGTTGTACTTGGGTCAATAGATACAATTTCTATCTCTTCCCCATGTAGCTCTTTGAGATAATCTTGAATCAAATTTGTGTTGAATTCCTTCATAGTCGTAAAATTTTTAGGTGTTTTGAAGTTTCTGTTTTTTCAACTCTCGGTCTATCTTGTCTCTTGCTGCTTTTAATTCAGCTTTGTAGCTGTTTAAAAGGTCTTCTTCTTTTTTGCAAGATTGACCGTTATTGGTGCGTCGGTAAATGTCAGTGCTTAACCGATTGACCTCCTTTTCAAGAAATCGATATCTATTTGCTGTCATGAATAATTGGTGTTTTTGGATTGGAAGATATTGTTTGTTGTTGCGCCAATTCTGTAAAATCCAAATAGGCATCAATGATTTTTTGATTGGCTTCCACAACAGGCACAATCTGACTCAATAGAAAATCAGCGTAGTATTTGTATTCTGCCCTTTCAGTCAGTTCGTCGATAGTCTGACGTTCTTCTTTCGACACGTAAAAACGAATTTGGGATTTATCATCTTCTGCGCTGCCTTTCTGTTTTGAGAAGTGCTGTCTTTTGGAAGGAATATCTTTAGCAGGAGGTGCAGGAGCTGAGTTAGGAAGTACAGGATTTACCAAAAGAGACTTGATAAAATCTGTTACATTTTTGTGTCCTTGCAGAAAGGCAATTACTTCCATACTTTTTTTAAAAGTAGTCGTGCAAGTGATACATAAATGTTCGGATCGCTTATTTGGCTGGCGTTTTCTACGCTTAATCTTACTGATTGTTGTGGAGTGCTGCATAAATTTGTATTGTACATTATGCACTACACTAAAACTTTTTGTAGTTTTGTGTTGTGCTACGTTTGAATTGGTAATACAAACATATAAACAATTTTCTACAAATACAACTATTTGTAAAAAATAAACTACAATTTTATAGACTATTTTTTATGAAGGCTATAAATCGCTTGTTTTCTTATTTAGAGTATAAAGATATTCCTCATACTAGATATGAGAAGGATGTGGGTTTGTCTAATGGATATTTAAAAACACAACTTCGTAGAGAAGCTGATTTAGGAGAGAGTATATTTACTAGAGTGTTAAACAATAGTTTAGATATAAATCCTACTTGGCTTTTAACTGGAGAAGGTGAAATGCTAAAAGAGAATGTCAAAATCAACTCAAATAACAACACAATAAGTAAATCCAAAAATCTTGAGAACGTAAATCAAACACAGGGAAATTTAAATAGTAGCTCTGGTTCTGAATCTTCTAAGGATATGGAGATTGATTTTCTGAAAAGGGAAAATGAATCTTTGAAAGAACAGGTTGAATACTTTAAAGGGCTTTTAGATAAAGCTATGAGTAAGTAAAAACCCTAACTTCAATAAATTAGTAAAAACCCTATGTTTATATTATATCAATAGTTATACTTTTAAGAAGTGCTGTGATTTAACATTAGAGCTTTTTGATTTCTTTACCATGTCTTGGTGTTTTTTTGCATTAAGTAGAAATACAAGTTTAAAAAAACTTGAATAAAGTTGCGTTTATAAATAAGTTAGGTGGCATTATTAAGAACAGTAATATATGAAAATAACTTTAGATAGAATAGGGAGTAACAAAACGACAAATATTGCGACACGTTGCCCTCATTGTGGACACCAAGGTGTTTTTTTGCAAGTTGGACTTAAAGATGTATATACTTGGACTCGATATCAGAATAACAATACTGAATATCCTGTAAATTATTTAGGAATTAGAAAATGTCCGAATGAAAAATGTCAAGGACATTTATTTTTCATTTCTGACGACAACAGTAATGTATTGCTTACTTCACCAAGTGAAACAATACCATTTGACAAAGAGAATATTCCAGACAGAGTTTTGAATGCTTTTGAAGAGGCTATTAAGTGTCACTCAAATTCTTGTTTCATTGCTTCTGCAATAATGATTCGCAAGACTCTTGAAGAGATATGTATTGAAAGAGGATCTGAAGGAGCTAATCTTTTTAAAAAACTACAGAACTTAGCTGGAAAAATTTTGATACCACAAGAGTTATTGGATGGAATGAATGAATTGAGACTTCTTGGAAATGACGCTGCTCATATAGAAGCACAAACCTTTAGCGAAATTGGTAAAGAAGAAATTGAAGTTTCATTAGAATTTGCAAAGGAAATTTTAAAAGCTGTATACCAATATGAAAACCTACTTCAACGACTCAAAAAACTAAAAGATAAAGGAAATAATAATGCTACATAAACTTACCAAGCCGAGAACCATTAGTAGAAAAACACAAATGATAACAAAGATAAGTGTTAGGAATGCACGCTTTTTATATCCTGCATTATCCTTAACAAATATTAATAATCTTTAAATCTGTTTTAAAATTTATTTTATTGATAGTCAGTTAGTTGTAAATTATTTTTGAAATAGTTGTCATTTTTGGGTGGTTTTTGACATTAAGTAAAAAGGACAAGAGATAAAATTGTGTTTGTTTCTCTTTTTTGGGGATATACGCAAGTTTTTGAAAATAATTGAACGCAGTTGCGTTTATAAACAAGTTGGGAGTGAAATGCCTTCGCTACGCTACGACACCTTCACCCAACACGAGATTTACGAAGTTATAAAATTCCGACCTTAGGGAGGGAAATTTTATAACTTCGTAAATCCCTGCTTCGTTATAGCCAATAAGACTAAAAAAATCGCAAATGAACAAAACAATATTTGAGATCACTAAAATGGACTGTCCCTCAGAAGAAAACCTTATCCGAATGAAACTGGATGGAATTTCAAGTATTGCGAATTTGGATTTTGATATACCAAACCGAAAACTGACCGTTTTTCATAACGGAGAAATTGACCAAATCGAAAAGTCAGTTCTTGAATTGAATTTGGGCGGTAAGAAAATATCGTCAGAACAAACTGACCAAACGAAATTTAAAGAAACTGCAAACCAGCGAAAATTACTCTGGAGCGTCCTTGCAATAAACTTTGCTTTTTTCCTTATAGAAATGACAACAGGAATAATCTCAAAATCAATGGGACTTGTTGCAGATAGTTTAGATATGCTTGCTGACTCATTTGTATATGGAATCAGTCTTTTTGCAGTCGGTGGAACGCTGATTAGAAAAAAACGAATAGCCAAAATTGCTGGATACTTTCAAATAACCCTCGCAATTATCGGATTCATAGAAGTTTTAAGAAGGTTTTATGGAGTAGAGAAACTTCCCGATTTTTGGACTATGATTATCGTTTCGATTTTTGCACTTATCGCAAACGGAATTTGTTTGTATTTACTTCAAATGTCGAAAAGCAAAGAAGAAGCCCATATGAAAGCAAGTATGATATTCACTTCTAATGATATAATCATAAACCTTGGAGTCATTTTCGCTGGACTTTTAGTTAATTGGCTAAACTCAAACCTACCTGATTTAATAATTGGTACCATTGTTTTTGTTTTAGTTGTACAAGGGGCAATTAGGATCTTAAAACTTGGAAAATGAAAAACTGGTTACAACATGGTATATAGCAAATAGGGCGTTCGGTGGTTTACGAAAGTTCAGTACTTTCTACTCCCCTACTTGCTATATACTAAACGTCGTTGGCAAATACTAATAAAAATACCAAAACCACCAACTCAAAAAAAGTTGGTATTTTTTTATATCAAAAATAATTTGCGTAGCACTCCATAAATTTGTTTATTGCTTAGTGATTTGGAGGCGTAGTAATACTACTTTAAAAGCCTTCTACAAAATAGCAACATTTTTAAATATAAGATTGCTGAGATTTTAAGTGTGAATATATCCAAATTACTAATAGACAATAATGAATAGCTTCAAAGAAAAAGCAGATAAAATATGGGAAGTAGCTAATCTACTTAGAGGCGATTATAAGCGTTCTGATTATGGAAAGGTAATTTTACCAATGACGGTTCTCAGACGATTAGACTGTGTATTAGCTCCCAACAAACAAAAAGTATTAGATACTTTATCTAAAGTAAAAGATAGTAGTGAAACTGCTAAAGACAAAGTTCTAAATGCTACTGCTGGATTAAATTTTCATAACCGTAGTCAATTTGATTTTGATAAAATTGTAGCAGATGCAAATAATGTTGCTGCCAACCTAAGAAATTACATTAATGGTTTTTCGATCTCTGCTCGTGAGATTATTGAATACTTCAATTTTGATGATCAGATTGATAGAATGGACGACCCAAAAGCAGATATTCTGTTTCGTGTTGTCAAAGCTTTCCAAGAAATTGACCTTAAAGATATGGGTTCAATGGAAATGGGATATGTCTTTGAAGATTTAATTAGACGTTTTGCAGAGCAATCCAACGAAACGGCAGGAGAACACTTTACACCTCGTGAAGTGATTAAGCTAATGGTAAATATGCTATTTAATGATGATAGTGATATTTTAACCAAAGAAGGAATTGTAAAAACACTCTATGACCCAGCTTGTGGAACAGGAGGAATGCTTTCTGTTGGAGAGCAGCATGTAAAAGAGTTTAACCCAAATGCTGATTTAAAAGTATTTGGACAAGAAATAAATCCTGAATCTTATGCTATCTGTAAATCAGATATGCTAATCAAAGGACAAAATCCAAGTAATATTAAGTTTGGAAACACCTTTACCATTGATGGTTTAGAAGATGAACAATTTGATTATATGCTATCTAATCCACCCTTTGGAGTAGATTGGAAAAAGGCTCAAAAAATAATCAAGGCAGAATACGAAAACAAAGGAATGCAAGGGCGTTTTGGTGCTGGACTTCCACGAATTAACGATGGTTCTTTTTTGTTTTTGCAACACATGATTTCTAAAATGAAATCGACTGGAACTCGCATTGCAGTTGTTTTTAATGGCTCTCCTTTATTTTCTGGTTCTGCTGGAAGTGGAGAAAGTGAGATACGCAAATGGATTATTGAAAATGACTGGTTAGAAGCTATTGTGGCACTACCAGACCAACTGTTTTATAATACAGGTATTTCCACTTATATATGGATTATAGATAACAAAAAAGCGGAAGAAAGAAAAGGTAAAGTACAACTTATCAACGCTACAGGTGCTAAAGATGAAGAGCTTATTAAAGAAGGGGAACTGGAAGTGAACCGTTTTTGGAAAAAAATGGATAGAAGTTTAGGGAATAAAAGAAAACAAATTCCTGAAAATGGAACTACTAAAGGCATTGGCTTTATAAGTCAATTGTATGGTAATTTTGAGGAAAACGAGTTTTCTAAAATAGTACCTAATGATTACTTTGGGTATTGGCGAGTTACTGTTGAGCAGCCTGAAAAAGACGAAAATGGCAAAGTGATAAAAACTAAGAGCAAACCCAAAGCTGATTCTAAATTAAGAGATTACGAAAACATACCATTTCTTAAAAAAGAAAAAGACGGTAGTCTAGTCCCACAAACCATAAAAGAATATTTTACTAGAGAAGTAGCACCACATTTACCAGAAGCGTGGATAGATGAAGCAAAAACTAAAGAAGGTTATGAAATTAACTTTACTAAATACTTCTATGAGTTTAAACCACTTCGTCCTTTAGAAGAAATTAAAGCAGCCATTTTGGCTTTGGAAAAAACATCTTTAGAAAACCAAAAAACTATACTAGATTAATGGAAAAATACGAAAATTACAAAGACAGTGGTATAGAATGGATTGGTGAGATTCCTGAGCATTGGGAAATTAAGAAATTGAAATACCTAACATTAATCGGAAATGGTAGAGATCATAAAAATGTGTGGGATGAAGATGGACAATATCCAATAATTGGAACAGGAGGCGAATTTGGTAGAGCCAATACTTTTTTATTTGATAAACCCTCAGTTATTCTAGGAAGAAAAGGAACTATTGATAAGCCAATGTTTATTGATAAGCCATTTTGGGCTGTTGATACGGCATACTTTACAATTTCTAAAGAGAATACTGATACGAAATATCTCTTTTATTTAAGCAATACGATAAATTTTGATTTCTATAAATATGGATCAGCAGTTCCGAGTATGAATCAAGAGCAGTTAAAAGAAATTTATTTTTCAGCTCCACCAACAAAAAAAGAACAAACAGCAATAGCCAATTATCTAGACAAAAAAACGTCTGACTTAGACCAACTCATATCAGAAAAAAAACAGTTAATCAAACTCTATCAAGAAGAAAAAACAGGCATCATTAACCAAGCAGTTACCAAAGGTATTAATCCTGATGTAAAGCTAAAAAATAGTGGTATTGAGTGGTTGGGGGATATTCCTGAGCATTGGGAGGTTAAGCAATTTAGACATATTATTGATGTTTTAACTGATTATACAGCAAACGGATCTTTTGCTTCTCTTGCTAAAAATGTAAAGTATGAAACTTCAGGATATTCTAGACTTGTTCGTCTAACAGATTTAAGAGTTAACTTGAAGAATGATGGTATTTACGTTTCTGAACATTCTCATAACTTTCTCAGCAAATCTGAACTATATGGTGGTGAAATTTTATTAGCAAATGTTGGAGCGTACGCAGGTCTAGTGGTATTGATGCCAAATCTAGAAGGTAAACATACTTTAGGTCCTAACATGTTTTTAATTCGAGTAAGCATAAATACAGAGTATATTTCTTACTATCTGAACTCAAGTGTAATAAATTCTAAACTTAGGAATTTAGCTCTTTCTTCTGCCCAACCAAAATTAAATAAGGATAATATTAAATCTCTTCCATTGGTTATTCCTAAAACACTTGAGGAACAAACCCAAATTGTCCAACACATAGAAAAAGAATCAGCAAGAATAGATTCCAAAATAGCTAAAGCAAAAAAATATATTAAACTACTAACTGAATATCGCACCACTCTAATAAGTGAGGTGGTAACAGGTAAAATAAAAGTAATATGAGTACTCAAATGAATATAGAGCCTAGTAGTCAAACCTTTGCTGACTTAATGAGTAGCAACACTCGCTATTTAGTTCCTCGTTTTCAAAGAGATTATTCTTGGGAGCAAGAACAATGGGAAGACTTATGGAATGATATAAGAGAACTAGAGCAAGAAGGTTCACACTATATGGGCTATATTGTATTGCAGCAAAAAGAAAAAAATCAATACGAAATAATTGACGGTCAGCAACGTATGGTTACCCTTACATTGTTGATTCTAGCTTATATGTCTAAACTTAAATCTTTCATTGAGAATGACGAAGATAAAGAAGATAATGAAGAACGTTTAGAGGTAATAAGTAAGCGATATATTGGCGTTAAAAGTTTAATCACACTAAGTGTTGATAGTAGATTAACTCTAAATAGAAATAATAAAACATATTTTAAAGATATATGTGATAATCTAAAACCATCAAACCCAACGCAGATCACAGTAAGTAATAATTATATAAGAAAAGCTTTTGAGTTTTTGGTTTCAAAAATAGAGTTAGATAATGGATTAGCTATCGCAGAAAATATAGAATATTTTACATCATCTTTGGTATTCACTAAAATAGTTGTTCAAGATAGTATAAATGCTTATAAAGTATTTGAAACCCTTAATGCTAGAGGTGTTATGTTGTCTACACCAGATTTAATAAAGAATTACATTTTTTCTACGATTGCTCAAACAGGATTTGTCACAGACTCAGAACTAGATGAATTAGATGAAAAATGGAGTAGTGTTATTTCTCAACTTGGCGAAAAGAATTTCACAGATTTTATAAGACATTTATTTAATTCAGAACACGAATTTGTAACAAAAAAAGATTTATTTAAGAAGGTTAGAGAAAAATATCAGACACCACAAGAAGCATCAAGCTATTTGAATAGTTTATCTAAAAATGCTGCTTTATATACATCATTACTTAATCATCATGAAGAATGGTGGAAATCTATTGATCAAAAATATATAGAAGTAAAGCCATATTTAGAATCTTTCAAATTATTTGGCATTAAACAACCAAATATTGTTTTATTAGCTGCTTATCAAAAATTTACACCTGAAGAGTTTGTAAAAACAGCTAAATATCTTTATGTGCTTTCAATTAGGTATAACGTGATTTGCAATCATTCTGCAAGTGAACAAGAGAAGAGGTACAATACAATTGCTCAAAATATTTCAAATGGTAGTATAAAAAGAGCTAGTAAAGTAAAGGATAGCAACGAATTTAAAGAATTATATCCTAATGATGATTATTTTAAAAAAATATTTTCATTCTATAAAATGCCCAGTAGAAAATCTTCAAAAAAAATACGATTTTTACTTACCCAAATAGAAAAATCGTCTGGAAGAAATATTGACTACTTAGCTGTTACTTTAGAGCATATTTGTCCTTACAATCCAGAGCAAGAATGGATTGAAGCTTTTGGAGTTGGGGTTAATGATGTTTCTGATAGACTAGGCAATATGGTTCTACTAGACCGTGACGAACTCAAACGATCAAGCTTTGTGGATAAACAAAGAGTTTATTTAGATAGTCCGTATCGTTTAGCTAGTGAAGTAGCTAAGTATCAAACATGGACATTGGAAGATGTTGACAAATATCAAGATTGGCTATCAGACCAAGCAGTTAAAACTTGGAGAGTAGATTATCAATAAAATATCAATTATGAGCATCACAACAGAAAATACTTTCGAAACAGCCATAGAGCAAGCCTTAGTACAAAACGGAGGTTATACTGTTGGCGACTCCACTACTTACAGTCAAGAGCTAGGCTTTTTTAGAGATGAGATATTAGCTTTTTTGCAACGCTCACAGCCTAAAAAGTGGGAGAAAATATCTGCCATCCACGGAAAAGATACAGAAAATAGAGTATTGCAACGCTTATATAAAGAATTAGATTTAAGAGGTTGCCTAGATGTTTTGAGAAAAGGATTTGTTGATTATGGTGTACGTTTTCAAATGGCATTTTTTAAACCTGCTTCGGGCTTAAATCCAGATGCAGTTGAAATATATAATACGAATAGCTTAAAAGTATATCGCCAAGTTTATTATAGTAAGAGAAATAGAAATTCAGTTGATATTGTCTTGGGTTTAAATGGCTTACCTGTGGCAACTTTAGAACTCAAAAATCAGTTTACAGGTCAGAATGTAAATCACGCCAAAAACCAGTATAAAGATACACGAGATCCAAAAGAAATTTTATTTTCTTTCAAAAAGAGGACTTTAGTGCATTTCTCAGTAGATTCTGATGAAGTTTATATGGCTACTAAATTGGAGGGTTCAAAAACCTATTGGCTGCCTTTCAATAAAGGAAATGGACACGGAAAAGGTAATCCAATTAATGAGAATGGAGATTATCGCACATCTTATCTATGGAATTACATTCTACAAAAAGATAGTTGGCTACAAATTCTACAACAGTTTATCCATCTCCAAACAGAAGAAGTTATCAATGATGGTAAGGTATATAGAATAGAAAAAATGATTTTCCCTCGTTACCATCAGTTAGATGTTGTTCGTAAAGTAACCAAAGATACTTTAGAGAATGGTGCAGGTAAAAATTATTTGGTGCAACATTCAGCAGGCTCAGGCAAAAGTAATTCTATTGCTTGGTTAGCTTATGGTTTAACTAGCTTACATAATGCGTCTAATGAGCGTATTTTTGATTCTGTGATTGTAGTTACCGATCGAAAAGTTTTAGATCAACAGTTACAAAATACTATTTATCAATTTGAACACAAACAAGGTGTTGTTCAAAAAATTGATAAAGATAGCACACAGTTGGCAGATGCAATTAGTAATGGCACAAATATTATCATTACTACACTTCAAAAGTTTCCTTATGTGATTGATAAAGTTGGAGAAGTTCCAGACCGTAAATATGCTGTTGTTATTGACGAGGCGCATAGTTCACAAGGAGGAGAAGCCAGTAAAAAAATGAAAGAAGTTTTAGGGGTAGTTGATAATGATGCTACACAAGAAGCTTATTTAGAATCTGATGAAGATATTTTAGGTCAAGATATAGTAAATAGCTGTATTGAGAAGTCAGCTTTGTCAAGAGGAAGGCAAGCAAATATTTCATTTTTTGCTTTTACTGCTACGCCAAAGTATAAAACATTGCAAGTTTTTGGAGCTAAAGACGAGGAAGGCAATCCAAAACCTTTTCACTTGTACTCTATGCGTCAAGCTATAGAAGAGGGGTTTATTTTGGATGTATTAAAGAATTACACAACCTATGAACTGTACTTTAAGCTAACCAAAGCTATAGAAGACGATCCACGATTCAATAAGAAAAAAGCTGCCAAAGCTATTGGTAAATATGTGTCTTTGCACCCTCATAATTTAGCTCAAAAAACAGAAATTATTATAGAACATTTTAGGTCTATTGTTTCTAAAAAGATTGGTGGAAAAGCTAAAGCAATGGTTGTTTGTGGTTCTAGATTACACGCCAAAAGATATTTTGAGGAGTTTAATAAATACATAAAGGTAAAAGGCTATCAAAATGAATTAAAGGTAATAGTAGCTTTTTCAGGGAAGTTAAAGGATGATAATTATCCTGAGGGAGTTCTTGAATCTGAATTAAATGGATTTAGGGAAAACGAGTTGCCTCAAATGTTTGAAAAAGAGGAATATAAAATATTAATTGTAGCTGATAAATATCAAACAGGCTTTGATCAGCCATTGCTACATACAATGTATGTTGATAAACAATTATCTGGTGTAAAAGCCGTTCAAACACTTTCTAGATTAAATAGAATGTGTAAAGGTAAGGAAGATACTTTTGTATTAGACTTTACAAATGATAGAGAAACCATCTTCCAATCATTTCAACCTTATTACGAAATAACAACAGTAACAGATGAAACAGATATCAATCATTTATATGATTTAAAAGCAAGGTTAGATGATTTTCAAGTCTATTGGCAAGAAGAAATTGATGATTTTGCAAATATCTATTTTCACCCAAACACTAATTTGAACAATGCTAAAAATCAAAGGTATCTTTATTCATTTACTGATCCATCTGTAGAACGATTTAAAGGTCTAGAGGAAGAGAAGCAAGATGAGTTTAAAAAATCTATACGTTCTTGGACGAACTTATATTCGTTTTTAGCTCAGATAATGCCATTTGTAGATGCTGATGCTGAAAAATTTTATGCTTTTGCTAAACTGTTGCAAATACGATTACCGAAAAGAGATTTATCAGAAACTCTTCAATTATCAGATGAGGTTGCATTGGAATATTATCGTTTAGAAAAAATAAAGGAAGGTTCGATAGACCTTTTAAAAGGCGAAGAAGGTGAACTAAGTGGGGTAACAGAAGCTGGCTTAAAGCGAACAAAAGGCGAAGAAGCTCTATTATCTGAAATTGTTTCTGTTTTGAATGAACGTTTTGCAACTGAATTTGAAGATGCAGATAAATTGTTCTTTGATCAAATAGAAGCTGAGTTAATGGAAGATGAAAAATTACAAACGCAAGCAAAAGCCAATAAACTTGATACGTTTAAATATGCTTTTGAAGATATGTTTATGAATAAACTCATTGGAAGAATGGATCAGAACCAAGATATTTTCGAGAAAATACTTGAAGATAAAATGTTTGGGGATTTAGTCAAAGAATTGATGATGAAGAAAATATATAGGAAGATGAATGAGTAAGTTTCAAAACCTATACAGATTTACAATAACTCAAGCTCTATCTTCCATAATAAAAGATAGAGGTATCTAAGCTTTGATTAGGGAAATAGTATCCTAAAATAATAGTCTTTAACTATCTCCCTTTTCAAGACCCTGTTCAATTTTCTCTGCCTCGTTTTTATGATAATTAGATTTACTCATATTATCTAGGTCTCCATATAGTTTTTTTAGAGAGAGATGCCATCCTTCTACAGTTTTTAAGTCAATTTTATGAATATCTTTAGTTTTATTTTTGTTCAAATCATAAATCTTTAATGCTTCTTCATACTTTTCAATCACTAAAACAGTAGGTTTCCCTTTGTAGTATAGTAGATATCCCATATTTGCTATACCTTGGGCAACTAGCTCCCATTTAGATTTAATTTTAGCATCTTCTATTGCTTCTACTAATATTTTTTCAGCATAATTTATTCTAGATTTATCAAAATCTACAATGCACATAGACAAGGTAACACCAACATTATGCATGTTATGTATTATACTCTCTTTTTTAAAATATTCATAAGCTTCTTCTGCATATTTTAATGCGTTTAATTTATCCTGCTCATTTTTCAAAGGTTGCTTTTTATAATATACTCTAAAGGCATCACATAATGCAGCCTTTACCTCTGCTACTTTTACCTCTCCTATTTGTTCTGACATTCCTAGTGCTAGATCTAGATATTCAAGACTTAACTTATGATACTCACGGTTTTTTAGTAACCAACCAATATCTCTATAAATATCAATAATCTTATGCACACTATTGTCTGATAAAATAACTGTATCTCCCAGAATGGTTTTCAACTTCTTTACTATGGGTAGATATATTTGGTACACTTCCTTTGATTGATGAAGATAACTATTAGTCTTAGAGATTACTTTATGTAAACCTTCTATCATGATTGTAACATTAATCATAGTGTTAATATCAGCAGAAGCCTTATTTCGTACAATCTCAGCCAATAACGCATGTAAACGAAAACCATTTTCTTTACTAGTACTAGCCATATTTAACCATCCTTTTTTATGCAGTTTTTGAGAAATATGTTGCCAATAATCACTTGTTTCGCCCAATAAACTTTCCCATAGTAAACTGTCAATTATCTCATCAGGAATCACGCTATATTGTTGCAGTAAATAAATTTCATCTTTATCCAATCCATCTAAAGGAAAAATCTCTAATAAATAAGAAAAAAGATGCTCTATATTTTTTTGTTTGTTGTGCTGTATTTCTATATCAGCATAAGGTGAAATATCTAATCCTTTATCTGCTAAAATTTGATTGAGTTTTTCTAAATCCCATCCTAAATAATTTGTATTTTTGGCTACTAGTTCTATTGCCAATACATGATAGTTCAATCTACTAACAATTTTTTCAATAATCTCGGTATCTTCTGAGGATGATTGTATAACTTCTTTGTCAGAGTAATAACGTGCAAAGATATGTTGAGCATCTTCTGGTGTAAGCTCAAATAGTTCATATGTTGAGGTGTTTCGTATGTTTTCACGACTTGTAGTGATAACTAGCCACCCTCCTTTAACTAATCTATTAAGAATTTGAGTATCGTTTGTAGGAACATCATCAATTACCAATAATTTTGTAGCTTGTTCTTTTTTATCATCTGTTTGTAGGTTCAATAGTGTGTTTTCTATAAGCTCTAGTATGTTTTTATTTTGGTCTTTATTTTTTGGAATACTATCAATTTTTTTAGTCAATTCAAGATTATCTAATAAAGCGTAATGTTGTAGTGTGCTAAAGATATCTATTTGTCCTTCAAGAAATATAGCGAAATCAAAGTCTGTGTGCTTACGAATGAAATATTCTCTAACTAAAGCTGATTTACCTACACCACCAATTCCTTTTACACTCACAACGTGTGTATGATGGTTTTCAAAAAGATTTTCATTAAGTTTTTGTAATTCTTTTTCTCTGCCTTCGAATATATCTTGAGTAGGAAGAGAAGCTAGACAGTACTTGGTATGTTTTATAGCTTTAGAAGTACTATAAATTGAATAGGGGTCTGCACCATTTCGTTGTACAAGTTCTTGTATATGAGCGATCCCTTTGGTCTTCAAAAATGATTCTGTTTTTTGTGACGATTGTATAACTGTATTTTCTGAAGCTAAATAAAAATACATTTTCTCAGTATATAAAATGGCATCTTCAATTTTCAGGAAGCCATTAAAGCCAATTGCATAATCTATTTTCTCAGTTATCTTTTGTGCAAAATCAAGAGAATCACAAGCAGAAAGAATCACAATCTTAATATTTAGATAGTACTGATGTAAAAATTTTGTAAGATTTTTATAAGATATATTTTCTGCTTCTTCCTTGTCTTCTTCAAAAACAAAGGATAGTTTACTACCATGTCCTACAAGATGTAAAATATCAGGTTTAAATTTTTCTACAGCTTCTGCAAAATTGCTAAAACTTGATGCCATAGCTGTTTCAATCTCAAATAAACTGCTTTTTTCAGCCCTAGATAGACCATTTTGAATAGCACTTAAAAATTTTTCTGTCCTTATTTTACTATCAGAAAGATTTACTGGATCTGATGTTACTATAAGAATTTTAATTTTATCTTGCATGAAATATTATTTAGGATGTTAAGGCAATGTAATCCATTTTTTTTACTTTAGCTATCAACTCATCAATTTTATCAGGTGGTGTTCCATATGGAATTACTATCTCTTGTCCAGATTTTGGTTTAAGAGTAACATTAGCACTTTCAATTTTAGCTTCTATTTCATTTCTAGCTATTTCAATTTTAGCTTCTATTTCATTTCTAGCTATTTCAATTTTAGCTTCTATTTCTATTTTAGCTATTTTAATTTTACCCTCTGTTTCTATTTTAGCTATTTTAATTTTACCCTCTGTTTCTATTTTAGCTATTTTAATTTTACCCTCTGTTTCTATTTTCTTTTTCCATATACCAAATAACGCAACTATTATAGCTGTTATTACACTAATACCACCTCCAATTAATGCAAGCAAGATAGCATCTGCTATTAATGTTCCTTTTGGCTTTGGTTGTAACTCATATTCAACATCTGTAATTTCCCCTTGTGCTACTAAATACTCAAATAGTTCTTTAGCACTTAGTTCTTCTGCAATTATCTGTACTTGTTCCATATTTATCGCTTATGTTTTTAGTGTTTTAAATATCTTATTATTATTTTCATTTACTAAAATTTTCAAATGAAACCTATAAAAAGAAATTTTTTTGTCTGTAATAGTACTTAATTTTTCAGAATTTTCAAAAGAAAAAATAATTATCTTAAAAATCAATATTTTGGTGGTGGAATGAGTCGTTATGGTAGGTATTGATATTTTTTTGATGGGTTTATTTGAATAAAAGAATTTTAGAAAAAGGAACAATCAAAAACTTTTGTCCTTGTCCTTCACTAATAATTCTTTCTGAAGCAACACCTTGATTTACAAGTAGTGTTTTAATATAATCCGAACGACGTACTGAAAGCTCTAAGTTTAAATCTGCCCTACCTTCTGAATCAATAGTGCTGCATAAATTTGTATTGTACATTATGGTAGCTTAAACTCTCTGTATACTTTATGAAAAGGTATTATCTTAAAATTTACCAATCTAACTCTCTAAATTCTGAATCTAACTTTGGGTTAGGTTTTTTCTCATCAATTATTTTTTCAAACTTCTTTAGCTCTTCTTCAAATTTTTGTTTCATATCATCTCTAAATAAATAATTATTCCCATTGCAATAGTCAAATGCAATATCTCTAAGAAAAGATTGTGCTTCTTCATTATCAAAACAAAGAGATAATGCCTCTTCTTTTCTATCTAATAAATTATAGTTATAACACTCATTTATATCTTTACCTTCATAACCCCCATCATTAAGGCAAACTAAAAAGCCTAGAGTATTAAACAGCTTTATGTAACAAAACAGAGTTTTATTTTTTCTATCGCTTTGCAAGATAATAGTATGACTTATGCCTAAACTATCAGTATTCAAGCTACTAGGATAGTAAAGAGCTACAGGTCTAAATTCGTAATCCACAGGTTTGTCCAAATAAGGGATAAAACCTTGTATATCTGTTCTACAACCTCCTTTAGACATAAAAAAGCCTACTGCTATTTTAGCTACACCTTTATAAGCATCTTCACACCAAGGATATCCTATTTTTCCAGTAGATGAATCATATATTAGCTGAGGAGTTGATTTTATATTAATATCAGGAAAGTCTTTTTTTATGCGACCTTGCATAGCTTCTCTTTCTTGTTTACTTTTTACTTCTATGGAGAAATCAGGCAGTCCATCAGCATTTAGTGGTATAGCTGGAGCTCCCTTCAGGACTTTCGTTCGATTTCCATCAATATCTACCCTATCTATGCTTCCATCTTTATACTCTACTTTAAGAGGTCTAGCATCTTTTCTATCTCTATCTGTATTAGATAGATATACAAAAGACTCGCAACATTCATTTAATGCTTTATCTATACCAATACCGTACTTACCTCCACAATAATTACATAAAATACCTGTAGAAACTAATTTACCTCCTATACCATTTGGAATAATATGCTCTCCATGATCATGCTTTTTTTCTTTTTGCATTTCAATATCAACCTCTTCTTTTGGAAGAAGCTCTCTAATACAAGAATAACAGTATTTTTTCATAAAAATTAGTTTGATGTTAGATTAAGTTACGCATAGTAGATAGAAATGTTTTCTAAAAAAAAGAGCTTGTAAATAATCAGACTGCTAAATTCATATTTTTTATTTAAATTAGAGATACTATTTGCATAAACATACTCTTAATATTATATGGTTACCATACAAGATATAGATTTTGACAAACTATTACCTTATGAAGGAAAAACAGCAAATTGCTTTGAGCAATTATGTTATCAGATTGCAGCTCAAGAGTATGGACACTTAGGATCATTAAGTGCCATTGATGGAAGTGGGGGAGATGGTGGAGTAGAGTTTTATTTAGAATTAGAAAATGGAGAAGTTTGGGGATGGCAGTGTAAATATTTTGGAGATAATGGAAGGTTGAATACTAGTAGTCGAAAAAAACAGATTAGTGACTCGCTAGAAACTGCTTGTAGAAATTATCCTAATCTTACAAAATGGATACTCTGTCTAAAAACAGACCTGACACATAAGAATGTTTCTAAAAAAGGAGACATTCGAGATGGTGAGATGGATTGGTTTAAAGATGAGCTACCTAAGAGCATCCCACAAGAACAAAAAGTAAAATTAGAACCTTGGGGAAAGGCAGAATTACTATTATTTTTACAAAAACCTCAAAATACAGGCATTAGAAACTTCTTCTTTGGAAATCTTAATTTAAACCAAGATTGGTTCAAGAAAAAATTTTATGAGAATTTTGAAAAAGTAAAAGATAAGTATGATACGGATTTACATACAATAGATAAATATACAAAATCAATAATAGACCTTTCATTATTCAATATATCGTACCTTGAAGTACTGAGTGATTTTCAAAAAGAATTGATTCGAAGACAAGACGAAATAGAAAATTCTATATATCTGTTCATGAATGAAGTAATGATTAGTGATAAGGAAAATCAACTTCGCTCTAATTATGGTTATACATGCCTTAACTTTAATAAATATATTTTAATTGCACTAGAAAAAATTGAAATTATAAAAAACTCTATTATCAACTACAAAGAGAAAGAACTAGATCAATTAAGCTTGGAGGTTTTGATAAAAAATATGGTTGATTACCTAAAAACAGTTGATTATTCTGTGTTTAAGGATAAATATATATATCAAGAAACAATTAATATTCATTCTCTTTTATCAGATTTCATTAGAAGTTATGAACGTTTTTTTTACAACTATTTTAGTGGGAATAAGAAGAATCATTTTATTCATTTTATAGCAGACGCAGGTAAAGGAAAAACACATCTATCTTGTGATATAGCATACAGTAAAATTAACAATAATGAACCTGCTGTTTTTATTACTGGAGACAAATTTTCTAATAAAAACTTAATATCTGAAGCAATAAGAGATATACTTGATATCAACACACAATTTACATTTGAAGATTTCTTATCAGCCATCAATGTTTATGGAGGAATCATAAAGAAAAAAGTTCCGATTATAATTGATGGTTTAAATGAAACTAGAAATAATAGTCATTTTTCAGATATTTGGGAAAAAGACCTTAACTCGTTTATAGTGAAGATAAAAAGTTACAACAATTTATTTCTTATCACTACTTGTAGAACATCTTATAAAGAAAGGATTTGGGAAGCATCTCAAGAAAATTTTATTCGTATAAATGGGTTTAGTAATGATGTTACAATAAAAAAGGCTGTAGAAAACTACTTTCTCAAATACAAAATAAAGTCTGACATATCTAATTCTACTCTAGAAAAATTTAGCGACCCTATATTTTTAAAAATATTTTGTGAGATAAAAAATCCAAAAAGACAAGTAGATAAATGGCTGGATGTCAATATTGAAGAAGAATCAAGATTCGATATTTTTGACAAATATCTAAAACAGGTCAATAGTAGGGTAATCCAAAGTCATACTTTTTTTAGACGTAATGAAGACTTCATAGTGAAAAGCCTTCTCAAAATAGCAACTTATTTATGGGAGAACGACATGAGAGGAGTGCCTATAGATGATTTTTATGATATTGTAGATAATGGGCAGCCTTATGATAAGAATACTTCTAGAGCTGAGGTACTCATTAATGAAGGATTGCTCGTAAATCAAGATAACAGAATAAAAGAAGAAAGTATAGGCTTTACTTATGATACCATGGCTGGGTATCTTATTGCTAAAAAATTAGTGAATGAACAAAAGTTAGATTATTTCATAACTCCTGATTTTGTTAATAAAATAGAGTTAGAAGCTCAGAGACATGCCTTTTTTGATGATATTGTTCCTTCTTTAGCTATTCTTCTTAGAAAAGAACAGAATAGCTCATTCCATGAACTAATAGGCAAAAGAAAAAATATAAAGTTTAAGTACTGTTTTAGCCAATCAATTATATCTTTATTTAAACTTCCAGCTGATAAAATCAAAGATATCGACAAAACAACTGTAGAGGATTTGTTTAATAAAGATGATAATAACAAAAAGGTTTTTTTTGCTTTATTTTTACAGACAGTAGATTCTATTGATCACCCTCTAAACATCAATTTTCTTTCGGATTTGCTTTATAAAATGACGATAAGTACAAGAGATTTAACTTGGACTGAATACGTAAGAAAAGAGATATTTTATATCGATGAGATTATACAAAAGTTTGAAGAAGAATGTAAATCAGTTAATAATCAAATTACTGAGCAGAAGCAACATCTTAGATCTTATCTAGTAATGTGGTGTTTATCAAGTACAAACAGACCCTTACGAGATAAAGCTACTAGAGCTTTATATTATTATGGAAGAAAATATCCACAAAAATTTAGCGATTTAGTACTTTACTCTTTAAAAATTAACGACCCTTATATTTGGGAAAGAACTCTTGCTTCATTATATGGTGTTGCTATGGCAGAACACACCTCTTTATATATGAACCATAAGGATTATTTACCATCTATTGGTAAAAGTATTTATGACCATGTTTTTTCAGAGACAGCTTCTTACTCTATGACACATATACTTGCTAGGGATTATGCTAGACAGATAATTGAGGTTTGTTTAATTTATTACCCTAATTTATTAAAAGAGTGTGAGATTAAAAACATAAGACCTCCTTATACATTTGGTGGTATTAGAGAGCTTGGTGAAGTAGAATATGATAAAATAGGCTTTCATAGCTCAAGCCCTATACAAATGGATTTTAACAATTACACCTTAGGGAGCATTGTAAAAGGTGGACATTCTTATTCAGATCCACCTGAGAAGCAAAAAGTAAGAAGGCAAGCATATTGGCGAATTTATAATTTGGGTTGGACTGAAAAAGAATTTGGGGAAGTAGATGGAGAAATAGAGGATGAAGGTTATTATGAAGAAAGTAGTGAAACAAAGACTGAGAGATATGGTAAAAAATACTCTTGGATTGCTTATTTTGAAAATGCTGGTTTACGAGATGATTTGAATTTGTTAGAAAAAGATGAACAAGATGCTAGATTTCCATACGCAGATATAGATCCGAGTTTTCCAGAAACTAGCAAGTCTGAAAATTTTATTAAAGATGACTTCTTAGAAGACAGAGAAATGCCACTAAAAGAATGGTATGCACAAACAACAATTCCAGTCAATATAGAAAAATCTCTTCAATTTAAAGACGTAAATAATAACGAATGGGTATGTTTGGATGGGCATATTAGTCAGCGAGATAACTCTTCAGAAAGAGAGATATTTAGCTTTACTAGAAGTTTTCTAGTGAAAAATAAAGATTATAATGAATTTGTTGATAAATTAAGTAAGCAATATCTTGGAGGGCGTTGGTTGCCTGAGGTTATAGAAAACTACTATACTTATGCTGGAGAAATGTATCTCTTTGGGAATGTGGTAAGTAATAGTACGACATTAAGTTTTACTATAAAAACAAGTGAAAAAATTATTAAGAGAGGTGAAGAAGGGTATTATCCTAAACCATCATTTAATCTTGAAGGTGATACACTTCAAATTCATAACGAATATCCTGAGGAGATGAGAATAGAGTTTGATGAAACTGTAGATTTTGAAGTACTAATGCCTGTAATGCAATATAATTGGGAGAATCATCACTCTATTTTGAATAAAGCAGGTCATACTAATTTGGTATCAAAAGAATTAGCTGAACATTTAGAATTAGTTGGTCAAGCACAGTCATTTGATTTATTGGATAAGGCTGGAGTATTAGCATCTAAAAATATACATTATTCTGATAAAAAAGATACTCATAATTTTACCTATATACGCAAAGATTTGATAGATAAATTTACTAAAAAGCATAAAATGAAGCTTGTTCAAGTCATTTGGGGTGAAAGAAATGTGCGATTTCAGACAGACGAAGCAAGAGAAGAGTTTTTTGAAGAAAACTCATTTGAGAGAAATTATCAAGTTTTTCAAAAAGTCATAACAGGATAAAATGTTTACACTTAAACATTATAAAGTCTTTATATAATGCAAATGTTCATGTTTCACAGAATGGGTACAATGAACACTATGGTTTTTATACTCCCACAGGATGGGCAGCAATGCATGTTTATGGGAATCCAAATGTATTGTTTGTTTAATTATATAAATATAATAGATTGTTTTATTATTAATAATTTTTAACAAAAATATCAAAAACTTAATTTTACAACTCACTAAAAGTCAATCACTTAAAAATTAATTAACTTTTTTTACGCAAATCGTGTCATATTTTGGTGTTTTTTGACATTAAGGAGAAAGGAGAAGTTTATGAATAATATTTTTCTTCTTTATTGGCAAAAAACATAGATATACTTGATAAATCATGTGATATTTTGACGAAAACACCCTAAAAAAATGAAAGCTCAACTATTTATAGAAAAACTCTCTCAGAGTAATACAAATTATTTGACTCCAGAGCAGGCTATTAGTCAAGCTAATTCTCTTGACTTATTATCAAAAGACATTTATACTGATGAGAAAAGATTCGTTTATGAACTTTTGCAAAATGCTGATGATGCGAGTAGTGCAAGTGGTGAACTTGATATTAATATAGATTTTATCGATGACTACATTATTGTATCTCATAAAGGAGAACCATTCTCAGAAATTGATATCGAAAGTATATCAAGTGCTGGAGATGGAACAAAATCAGAAGACAACAATAAGACTGGATTCAAAGGAATTGGTTTTAAGTCTGTTTTTTCTCACTCAAATTTTGTGATGATTAAAAGTGGAGAGTTTTGTTTTAAATTTGATAAACAACACTGGGATAACCACTGGAATAAGTCTTGGAGTGTTCACAGCGAATGGCAAGAAGAAAGAAAATTCAAAAAGAAAGATACAAATCTAAAAATGCCTTGGCAAATCATTCCACTTTGGGCAGATTTACCAAAAGAGCTACAAAACCTATCTATTTTTCAAGAATATAGCGTATCGACAATTATACGTTACACCAACATAGAATTATTAAAAAATGCTTTAAATGATTTATTTTCACAAAGTCAGATCGCATTATTCTTACGTAGCAAGAAGGTTATGATTTCTATCAATACTGATAAAAAAACTATACTTGAAAAAGATATAATAGGAGAGGTTACTACCTTAAAACTAAATGGAAAAAAACTTAGTGATTGGTTGATTAAAACTGAACAGTTTTCAATACCAAAAGATGTGCGAGTTAAAATAAACAGCGATGATAAATCACCAAAAAAACTAAAAGAAGCACAAAAAACAGAAATTTCTTTTGCACTACAAATTGAAAACGGCACATTAAAAAGTATTGATAAAGCAAACAGGTTAATATTTACTTACTTACCAACGTCTATAAATTACGACTTACCTTTTTTGGTAAATGCAAGTTTTTTAACAGATGCAGGAAGGGAACATTTACATCAAGACACATTTTGGAATCAATGGCTTTTTGAGCAAATTCCAATTAAATTTCTTTCTTGGGTGGCTACACTTGCTCATAAAAATAGTAAATATAAAAAACAGGTTCTAACGATTTTACCACATCAGCTTGGTAGTTCATTATTAGAACAAAGTTTTAACAAAGGTTTTAGTACTGCTCTCCAAAGTACAGCCTTTATTCCAAATATAAATGGAGATTTATTAAAAGTAAAAGAAGCTGTATTAGACAAAACTGATATTTCGGAGTGTATTAATCCTCAAACAGTTGTCAATTATCTTAATCATAGGAAAAACACAAGTTTTTCTATATCTTCTTTTGTACCTTATCTTGAGCCAATTTCCGTTTTAAGTAAGTTAGGCGTTGAAATGTTTAGTATAGATGATTTGACAGACTTTTTTAATTCATCAATTTTTAAAGAAGAACACAAAGTAAGTGAGAACTTTAAGTTAATTTCTTTCCTATATGAGAAAGTCCAAAATAGTCATGGAACTGACAGAGATAATATTTGGAATAAAACACTAGAACAAACTAATTTTATTTTTGATGAAAAGGAGGAGCTAAGAAAGCCTGTCCATATTTATTTTCCTGCTGTTGAGTTTTCAAGTGAGTTTTCGGCAGACATGAGTATCATCCACGAAAGTGTTGTTTCTCAAATCAATGCTGATGCAAATATTAAGAAGTGGATTGAGCAATTAGGTGTTAAAGAGCCTTCAGACTTGAGTTTTATAGAAAATACAATCATTGCACAAGATGATTTTGTAACTGAAAAAAATAGTCTTAAAGTAGTTAAGTATATATTTAATGCTCATAAAAAAGGGTTATTAAAGCAATGGCATTATGATAAATTGCAGAGTCTAAAATTATTGACAAAGAAAAAAACATTAATTCCTGCTAGTAGTGCGTACCTATCTGATTTTTATGATCCTGAATTAAAGCTAGAGAATGACTACCAACATGATTTTTATGTTTCAGAAGATTACTTTGAAGGCAGAGATTTGAAAAGTGAGTGGAAAACGTTTTTCATTAAAATTAAAGTAAATGAAGATATCTCAATTGTTAATCTTAAAAGTAATAAAGAGGATCTAGTTCATGTACACCAGTTTGCAATTAATTATTTTTATGATTATGAAAACCCTAAGGGTTATCCAAATTGGCGTTTTTATGAGTATAAACTTACAAAAATTACGTTCATTGAGCTTACTCAAAATTACACCTTTGCTGCTATCTTTTGGAAAAAAGTTTTTAGTAAATATTCGCCAAACCAAATTAATATACAAGCAAGAGGTTTTTGGGGGTTTGAAGGTTCTTCTGGAGCAAGAACAGGAAATGCTTTACCAAGTTATTCTGAGTGGTTTATTGAAGACTATAATTGTATCCCAACAAACCAGAAGACTTGTTTACGAGCGTCAAAAGTTTATAGTAATTCAATACCAAATATTTCAATTTTGGCAGGTAAGTACTTGCCTGTATTTACCTCTGAAGTAACAGTTCCTTCTGATTGGCAGCAATATCTAAAAATTAAAGATAAATTAGAGCTAGATGATTACTTACAAATTCTTTCTAAAATTTGGAAAGATACAAAAGCTGATAAAGCAGAAAATCAAGACCGTATAAAATTAATTTATGATACTCTAGCCTCAATGAGCTTACATAGTGATGATCAAGAGGAGATAAAAGAATGGAGTAAATCAAATAAAATACTTGCTAGAGATGGTAATTTCTATCCACCTCACGAACTGCAATTAGTTTCTATCAAAGGATTTAAAAGTGATAAGTTAGTTTATCCACAAACAGAAGATACTAAAACTATCGATTTTTTGAGTCTTTTAGGTGTTAAAATTATTGATAAGGTTATTCCTATTATTTCTAATAGTAAAGTTGAATTAACAGACCTCAAAAAGAAACTACAACATATTTCACCTTTAATTACATTGGTGTCTGTAGTGAAATCAAAAAATCGTAAAGAATGGAAGAGCGAGTATGAAGCAATAACTCAAAAACTTTCAACTATTCGTTTTTTTGAAACCACCGCAATTTCTTTGTCCTATGGAGATGAAGGTGATATTCAAAAACGCAGCTCTTGGGCAGAAGGTGATATATTTTACTATGTTGGAAGATGGAGTAGTTCTAGAGTCTTAGATAGCTTAGTAGAACTATTGGTTACATTTTTAGGTATTCGATATACAGAACGTATTTTGATGGTATTACTGATTGAATCCTTCAATGAAGGACTTGAATACCTTAAAGAGCAAGGATTTGATACTTCATTGATTCCTGATGAGATTTTAAATCCATCAACACCTGAATTTGAAAATCTTCCTACAAGATCTACATCAAAAATTTCAGAAGAAGACTTGAAAAAGAAGGGAGAATTAGAAGTATTCAAAAAGCTAAAAGAAATATATTCAGAAAAATACAATCAAAGTGTATTAGAAGAAACCAAAGAAGGATTCAAAGTAGGTGCTGATGTAGAAGTCATTTGGAGAAATATCAATGAAGATACTACATTCAATCACGATTTTAAAGTTATGGAGTCAAATAAAAATACTTTTATACGTAGCAAAACAACAAATAACAGTAAGACTAATCAAAATATTTCCTTACACGGAAACGAATTAGACTTAATGGAAAAAGCAAATACATTTCTTATTGCTAGAGTCTATGAAGTATCAAGTGAAAAACCTAGTATTGAATTTATGAGGTTACAAGAGTACGCAATTAGTGAGAGAAACTAGAGAAAAAATCAACTAATTTATACCAAAACCACCAACCCAAAAAAAGTTAGTGTTTTTTTACATCAAAAAATAATTTGCGTAGCACTTCACAAATTCGTTACTTGTTAGTTTACTATATAGACACATTATTATTTAATCCACCTATGCCTGAAAAAGAAGTAGACGCAAACCAACTCATTGTTGAATTATTAAAAATGAATCAAACTCTGTTAAGAACTAGTCTTGAGTTACAAGTCCGTATTCTCACGAAACTAGAAGGTAAAAGCTCTATTGAGTTTAATAAAGAACTTCAAGACATTGTGGCTGTTCATAAGGAATTTACGCAGAATGAAACTTTGGTTCTTTATGATTTTTTGAAAAAATAATTGGTATATTTAGTTTCTTTCTGACTAACAAACCTCACTAATTTACACCCAATGAAAAAATACCTTATCACTTTCATTATTGTACTAGCAATTACAACTGCTTGTTTTGGTTATCAAAAATCTATCAGTATTCCTGTCTTAGAGTTTGTTATTCATGGCAACACAACCATTTTTTTAGATGATAAATTTTACGATATAATAAAAGAAACTACTATCATATCAAACGCACCGATAGGGCATTACGAAATGGATTATGAAGAGTTTGATGTAGATGAGCCTAATACGACTGTTGTTATAATTTATAAGTAAATGAGTTTTTGAAAAAGCAGTTGGAATTTACGCAGGGGCTTTTGGAGAAGGCTATGGGGAAGTAAATATTAATTTTCAAAAGAGTACAAGTCTGTACTATTGATTTGTTTTTAATACTTTAATTAACAGCGTATTTAAAAATGTATGAACGACTAGAAGATATAAGTAGCTTGTTTAGAGTAAAGAAACTCTTTAATTCAAAGAATTGGGCGACAAAAGAAAGTTCTGATTATAAAAAGCCAACACGTTTTGATAGATTTTGTACAAGGATTGCTACTCTAAAACAAAAACAACAAATAGATTTTTTTCTAGAGCTTTCGGAGGACATACGCATTATAGATGCTAAAGAGTTTGAAGAGCTGATTTGTTACTCAATAATGAATTTTCTAGAAAAGGTAGATGTATCAGATGCCAGTAATATTTACATTTATCCTTTAATTAGTCCCTTTGCAAAAGTTGGAGATAAATACTATGAAATACGTTCAGGTTCTAAAAGCTCTGAGTATTTACATGGAGCCTTAAAGAGATTTGATTGTTCATTTATTAGTGATAAGGTTTCATTAGAGATTGAAGATAACTTTAAAGTAATTATGAGCAAGTTTGATAATACTAAAGATTTCTTACTTCTAATAGATGATTTTATAGGCTCTGGAGACACAGCAATTAAAACTTGTAGAGAGATAATTAGTTATTTTCAAGACCCAAAAAATGCAATAGCAAATAATAAAAAGATACTGGACAAAAATATCAAAATAGTTTGTATTGCTGCTCAAGAACAAGGTTTAAAATTTATTCAAGATGAAATAGGTATAGTAACCTTTGCTGATATAGTTTTAAAAAAAGGAATAAGTGACAAATATGAAGGGGAAAATTTAGATATAAAACTTGAATTAATGAAAGATATGGAACTTGCATTGAAAGTTCCTAATAGTTATGCTATGGGATATAAAAAAACTGAGTCATTAATCGTTTTGGCACATCGTCCTCCAAATAATACTTTCCCTGTATACTGGTGGGAAACTAATGAAAAACCAGCTCCTTTTCCTAGATATTCATTATACTTAAAAAAATGAACAACGATATACAAATTATAATCTTAAAAATAATTAAATTCAATGGAGATCTAAATCCTCTTTTAGAGCTTGGTTATTCTTATACACAAATACTAGAACTGCTCTTAAATGAGGTAGAAAAAGGTAATGCCATTGAAAAAGATGATAAGATTTTTATTACTTCTCAAGGTGAGAATAATATTAAGGAAATAATCGATAAACAAGGTAGAAAAGGAATTAATAAATGGATAGAGCCAGAAATTGCTAGTCAAATAGATAAAATAGATATAGATTTTGTATATTTACCTTCACAAAGAGAGTTATTCTTTTAGCTTATTTGAAAGATATTCCAACTTCGGTTGGCGAAATGATGAGTCATCATTGCGTAAGTGAATATTATTTCAAGCTGAAGCAGTTATCAAGATTTCTTTTCACTTGGGGTGAAGAAATCTTGATAACTGCTTTATTCCTAATTTGGGTGTGAGGTTTTATTCTTTACACCCAATTAAAGATATTTACTAGTAATGAATTTTGAAGAATACAAAAAGATTTTTGTAGAAAAAGCAAAGGAAAATAATTACTCAGAAACTGATATAAGTAGATGCCTTTCCTATTCAGAAAAGTTATTTGCTAATCAAGTGCCTGTTATTTATAATACAACTCATTTTTCTGGACTTGTAGGTTATCGCAAAAGTTATCTAAAAAGAGTAAGTCGTCACAGCTCTTCAATTCCTTATTTTTATAGACGATTTAGTATTCCTAAAAAAAATGGTGCAGGTCGTATAATCCACGAGCCTTTACCTAGCTTAAAAGAAATTCAATTTTGGATATTAAAAAACATCCTTGAAAATGTTCAAGTTAGTGTATATGCTACTGCATATTTACGAGGTGTTAGTATTCTACAAAATGTAAAAATTCACTCTAAAAAGAAACTTGTTATATCTATTGATTTAGAGAATTTTTTTGATTCTATACGTCTTGAAAGCGTAGAAGCAATATTCAAAAACTTAGGTTATTCTAATTTATTATCTAATTTATTTGCAAAAATATGTTGCTTATATAACAGGCTTCCTCAAGGCTCTCCAACTAGTCCGTATTTATCTAATATTTTTCTTTCTGATTTTGATAATAAAGTTGGAGAATATTGCAAAATTAATAATCTCGCATATACTAGATATGCTGATGATTTAACATTCTCTTCAAATGATGCTCGTTTTGAGTATGAAAAGTTATTACTTTTTATAGATAGTGAGGTAAATAAAGTAAGCCTGAAAATAAACCCTGCTAAAACCAAAGTACAAACTAATCAAACCCAACAAATAGTTACAGGAATTGTAGTTAACCAAAAGGCACAAGTTCCCAGAAAAAAACGAAATGATATTAGAAATGAAATGTTCTATGTCAAAAAATTTGGCTTACAAGAACACGTACAACGCAGAAATCAAAGAGATGAAACTCAAATAGACTCCTACAAATATCTCAAGCATTTATTAGGAAGAGTAAATTATGTACTAACCATCAATCCAAAAGATGAAGAGTTTATTGGATACAAGGATCATTTGTATGAGATAGAGAAGGAATATTCAGTAGAAGGTTAGCCTTACACTTTTTAAAGAGTACCTATACTTCATCACCCCAGTCTTGCACTTCAGAGTCAAACAGGTGCCATGTCTTTTTTAATCTTTTTTCTAGTCTTTCTTCACTAACCCACCTTGAAAAGAAAATTTGACTATCTTCTTCTTTATTTTTATTTAGTATTTCATCAAATCGCATTATTACTAATATAGTGTCATCAGGGTTATTAAAGCACATAAACTGTAAATTTTCTTGTAGAATTTTAATTAATTCATTAGACTTATCTACCTCTTTATAACTATAAATCAAAATATCCCATAAGTTGGCAGTAGTGGAAATAACACAAGTGCAGTCTGTAGTATTATTAATTAATGACATTGCCAAATCCCTATTATCAACAGAAGATTTACAAACTGTTTTCCAAATTTTATATACCTTTTCATAATTAAAATCAAAGGATGAAAAACCATTAACACCACCATTAACAAAATATTGTAAACAGATATCAAAGGCAACAACATGTCTATGCTGTATTATATAGAGGATTACCTCATTCCAAAACTTTCTATTCTGATGACCTATTCCTAAATATGAGATTATATTTGAGAAACCACAATAAGTAATTAGACAATCTCTTAGTAACCTATCTGAAAATTTAGATAAGAATATTTCAATATCAGTCTCAAATATATTTTCATCTCCCAATATAGTGTTTACAATTTCTTTAGGAGGTGTATAACATGTTAGTGCTAAACTTTTTATCCATCTACTATCTATTCTTTCTTCTTTAATTAAAGCCAATATTTTATCCTTTTCAGAGGTGTCTAAATCCTCCCAGTAAGATAGTATCCATCGCAAATTTGAAAGCAGAAAGCTTGTATTCTTACTACTTATTAATTTTGGAAATATACTTTTTCTACTTTTCCAATCTTTTTTTGTAAGCTGCATAAGATTATCAGCTATTCCAAGTTCCCACGAATCCAGTACATATCCATTTTTTAAACGCCACATGATATTGTCATACCAAATATTTATTACTTTTACCCCTTGTTTTATATCTAAATAGTTGAAAGCTACATTCATTGAGTTCCCAAATCTTGCTGTATTAAGATTTCCAAATATACTAAGAGGCAAGCTATTAGATATTATAATAAACCATTCTGACCATACCTGCCAAATTTCTTTTTTTTCTTCTTCTACTACTTCATCCCAGTCCATCGACTCGTAATTATGTTCAGTGGCAAGTGTGAATAGAAAATTGAAACTTCTTATAGCTATATGCTCTTTTGTAAGCGATAAACTAACTAGTTTTTTTATTTTAGATTTAATTTTTGGCTCTAATTTTATCCAATTAATTAAACTGGCTCGTATAATATGAAATATAACAGTTGGATTCTCATCTTTAAATAAATCAAGAGCTATTTTAGGGTGTTGCTGTATAATAGAATAGACTAATTTGGTTCTGAAAAAAGTTTCTGAATAATGTAATAATATTCTAAAATGCTTTTCTGGAACAGCATTACGTTTTGATTTCAAAACGTACATCCAAGCGTCATACATGCTAGGCAGTTTGTCTATATTTAAAATATCTTTTGCTTTCTGAGCAGCTTGCCCATCAATCTTAGGTTGAAAGAAAGATACAGTACCTATTTTTGCATGAAAGGGGATAGTCTGATTCTCCCAACTTATTTTTGAATTTCTATTAGATTCTTTCCTTATTGTAGTTTGAAGTCTTTCATTCTGTGAATCATTTAATTTTTGATTATTGTCTATGATAAACATTAAGGAATTATCTACCACAGCAGGAAAAATAGAATACAGACTTTCAAAAGCTGTCTTTAATAGTTGTTGTTGTAGATTAGATTTGATTTTGCTGTAAATAAAGGAATAGTTTTTTGATGCTATTCTAGAAGCTGTTGGGTTTAAAGAAGATACACATTTCTTTAATATTTTTAGTTGTCTTTCTTGCTTACTTTCGCTTTTAGAAAAGAACAAATATCTTCCTGCTTCATAGTAATTTGGGTGTTTGAATAGCACTTTTTTATTTTCAATAGTTATAAATTGCCTCTCTTCAAAATATTCAATAGCAGCTAAAATATCATCATCAGGTTTTAAATCTAATTGAGGATACTTGGGATATTCAGAGTATTCTTGTAATTGACCAAATTGATCATACGTTACAAATGATAAGTGTTTCTCATTCTTTGAGAAAATATAAGCTAAATCAGCAAATGATACTGAGTGAATTGTGTTAGAACATATAGACAATATAGATAGTACTTGTGCAAATTCCTCTTTTGTTGTTTTAAGAGCCATTGCTATTTCTTTGGAATTTTTTCTCGCAATGTGTTCAAGACTGTCATAACTTGATGTTGAATATAGAGAATCTCTTTCACTAGCTAGATAAACTAATTGACCAATTTGTAGCAAGTGATTATTTTGAGTATTTGTAAGTCCTTTAGAAATTGTTCGTGTTACCTCCTTACTTATAGATTTAACTCCAGCATAATATTTCCAAAAATTATCTATATAGGAACTATCTGTAATTGTTACATCTTGCCAACTATGTGTGTCAATCTTACAATTTTTAATCTCACTCTCATTAAACACCTCCAATATAATTTCTGTTCGGCTAGTAACTATTAACTTATGATGGTTACTCAATCCTTTTATTAATTCTTCTAATTTTCTCTTATACTTTTCACTTTCACTAACAACTTCTACATGTCCAAAAGGATCTTCTAGTATTGCTATCTTGTTATCTGAAACATTATCTATTGAAAAAAATCGTTTAACATCTTCTATATTATCAGTATGTTGAAAACTAAATCCTTTATCAAAAAAATAAGTTGCAATTTTGCGAGCTAGTTCGGTTTTGCCACACTGAGAGATGCCTGTTAATAACAACACTTTTTTTTCTAATAAAGAATCTAAAAGTATTTTTTCTTCTTTTCTTTCTTTATAGTTGATGCCAATAAGTGGTCTGCCTATCTTATTTTTTTGAATTTTTTCATGTATCTTCTCAAAAACATCTTTAGAGTTATCTCTACCTATTTTTATTATTTCTAATAAAGATAAATACACATTTTCTGTATTGGATTGAGCAATATGATATTTAGTATTTAATAAACCTAGTATGTAACTATCTACTTTTTCATCTGATAGCTCTTCCCATATTAGGCATTTACTTAGAGCTTCTTCCAAAAAAGATTTATTTTCTTGTTCAATATTATTAGCTTGAGCCAAGCAAAAAGATTCACGCTTTCTATTTAATTTCGTTGGCTTCCAATTCTGACTTTTCAATTCTAGACTAAAAGATTTTTTCCAATCTTTAGTAATTGAAATGCTATTTTTACTAAAAGAAGGGAAATTTGCTTTTAGTTTGACCACATCATCAGAACATCTAGAATGAGTGACAAATAATGCACAAATGTTCTTTTTTGTTATTAACTTGTTGAGAAGATTATTATCAGCACTTCTTTCTTTAAAATGAGAAAGCCAATTAGTTAATTTAGACATAGTTATACTATTACTTTCTCTTTTTACTTGTATTTCAAAAATTATTGTTTCATTTTCAGACTTAATAATTAGTGAAGCATCTTCTCTACCCTCGTTCTCTACAAATAATTTTACAAGTTTTAATTCACTATGGTGAAGTAAAGCAATTAAGAGAGTCACTTTATATTGATACTCATAGCCTTTTACTCCGTTAATAGATACACTCATTTTTTATCCTTTTTAATGTCGAAGAATATTTTATTAAATCTGTTTTAGTAAAACTTTTAGAAGTTGAAATCTTCTTATATTTTTTAGCAACTTTACTATTCAATATTGAGATGAAAAACATTCACTAGCAAAGTACAAATTTTATTTAAAAAAGGATAGAATTTCTATTAGATAATTAATCAAAAGAGTGGTTATGTTTATTAACAAAATTTAACAAAAGCCTTAAAACCTAAAAACTACAACTCCCTAAAAATCAACCACTTAAAAAATAATTGACTTTTTTTATGAAATAGTTGTCATTTTTTAAGTGTTTTTGTCATTAAGTGATAGGACTTATTGTTTTTTGTCCGTAAAAATAAACTTCCAACTAATAATTCATACTTTAAATGGAACGCACCCATTCAATAGAATCCTTAATTAAAGATGTGCAAAATGAATATGCTGTTTTGCCTGAGTTTCAACGAGACTTTGTTTGGGAAATAGCCAAAACAGTTGACCTTTTTGATTCAATTGTTAAAGATATTTTTATTGGAGCTATTATCTATGGAGTACCTTCATTTGAAATCACAACAAGAGCTGTTGATGATAGAGAGCGAAAAACAAGAGGTAAAAGAAGAAATACTCTCTTAGTTAAGCATTTTTCAAAGGCTCAAATAGATGAGAAACAAAAGATTGATAAGAGTAATTTTCGTTTAATTCTTGATGGTCAACAGCGCATAACCTCTATGTATCGTGCATTAGAAGGAGTTGATGATATATATTTCATTCGGAAGAATGATTCAGAATTAGATAATGATTTAAGTGATAAAAAATTAAGTGAACAAACATTAGAGGAGGTTCTCTATAATTTTGATACAGAAGAAGATGATACTAGGATGTCTATCAAGTTATCTGATGTGTGGAAAACAATGAATGAAGACTATTTTGAAGATGAATTAAAAAATACGTTTTTCAAGAAAACATCTTACTATAAGGCAAATTCAGAAGATTCAAATTTTAATGAGATAGAAGAATTCAGAATTTATCTATCCCTTCAAAAAAAGATTCAAAATTTATTTAAAGCTGAAAAATTACTCTCGTATTATCTTTTAGATATGTCGTTGGATCGTTTTGTATTATTCTTTGAACGGAGTAATAGTAGAGGAGTTCAATTGAACTTTATAGATATATTGACAGCCAAACTGTATGAAGGTTTTAACCTAAAGAAGAAGATCAAAGAATTTGAAAGTAAAAATTCAGGATATGAAATATCACCTGAAATTATTGTTCGTGCAATAGCTTATATAGTCAGCCGAGATAGATTTGAAGAATCTGGAAAAGGTATGGAAATACACCGAACATTTATTTTAACTGAATTAAATGCCGAACATTTTAATTTGTATTGGGAAAAGGTTTCTAACTGGTATAAAAAAACATTAGAGTTTTTATTTAATAATCATCTTGCTATCAGTCAATACTGGATACCCTATCCAAACATGATTATTCCTTTAATTATTTTTCAGAAGGAATTAGGTTATGGATTTGACCAAATGAATGATAATCAAAGAGAATTTATTTTTTATTGGTATTGGTGTTCTATATTTTCACAACGCTATACAGGTTCTTCCAATGAAAAAATAATACAAGACTGTAACATATTGAGTCTAATAGCAAAAGGTGAAAAAATCAAAGACAGAACTTTTTTGAACAAGCTTTCAAAAATAGCAATTACATCTTGGGGTGATTTATATAGCTATGATAAAAGACAAAATGCTGTATATAGAGGTATCTTAAATTTTATAAATTATTCAGTAAAAGGGCTTTTAGATTGGAATAATACCTCAAAAATTAATTTTATGGATAATATAGATGATCATCATATTTTTCCAAGAGATTTTATTGACAAGAATTTGTCCGATGATGATCCTAATAAAGACTTTATAAACAGTGTAGTAAATAGAACTCTAATTCCTAAAATAACAAATATAAAAATAGGTAATAAAGCACCTTCTGCATATTTATCAGAGATAAAACAGAGAAATCCTTCTATAGAACAGAGTTTAAAAACTCATTATATTGATACTGACATTCTAAATGGTCAATATGATAATAATTTTGGTTTTTTCTTAGAATTAAGAGCTGGAGAAATATTCAACCAGATAAAAACAGAAGTTGTAGATAAGTTTCAAGAAATAAAAGACATGCACTATCAAGAACCTCAAAATGTAAATGTCACGTCTGTAAAAATTTCAGCTACCTATTATAATAAAAAAGTAGATGCTGTATTTAATCCTCAATCAAAAACAATTCAGTACAATGGAGAACTCTTTGATTCTCCCTCAAGTGCAGGAATGAAAGCCAAACAAGATTTAGGCGCACCTGAAGGAGCAACTGTGAATGGATGGAGGTTTTGGAAATACTTAGATCCTTATTCTAATGAAACCAAGTTTATTGATCATTTGAGACAAGAGGATACAAATGTGTCTTAATTGATATATCCTTAGATAAAGGTAAATAATAACAATATCAAATAACATAATTTTCCCAAAACAACCCTCAACTTAACTACTATGGAACTACTATATCTTTGGATCGAAAAATATAAAAATATTGAAAAACAGGGATTTAACTTTAGTCCTCAGTATCATTTTGAATATGATGAAGATACGAAAGAACTCAGTGTTGATAAAAAAGGAAATGAGGATTTTTATAAAGATTTTTTTAAATTAAAAGAAACATCAGATACAGGTAGTGATGGTTCAGAACAGCTTGGAGAAATAACCAATGTTACAGCTATTATTGGGGAGAATGGTACAGGTAAAAGTTCGATACTTCAAGCAATATTTACAATGTCTGATAATCATTTTTATAATAAAGCTATAATTAGATATAAAATCTCAGAACAACTAAAAATTGCTAGTGTAGATAAAAGAAGTATGGATTCAATTAGTAGTTCTAATACAACTCACGAATACTTTAGTAAAACACATGTTTTATTTTATTCATCACAAGTATCCATCTCTTCATTACCTCAAAATAATTATTCCTCAGTTTACAATTTATCGTCAGAAAAAATAATACAAGCTCTTTTGTATAAAAATGAAAGAGGCAATGCCAATGGACGTGATTTATGGGCAAAGATCTTATTTCTAACAGCTTTTTCAGATAACAAAATATTTTTAGATAAAAGAAGGATTCCTAAATATTTAAGACTGAAAATTACATATAATGGTAAAAATACAATTACTTGGAAGGATAGAGATGATTTTGTAAACAAAATAAAAGATACACTCTCTAATGATTATAAAGAAGCTATCTCTAAAATAGGGGAGACGGAACAAGTGCAAGAGTCAACAAATACAGAAGATGATATCGAAAATGATAATATTTTTTATAGATATTTAAATGTTCATTCTCAGAATAAGCACAGCATAGATAAACTAAAAGAATATATAGATAAGAAAATTAGTGAATTTGAAAATTTTATAAAAGGTTTGGATAATGATGATTTTGAGTTTAACCAAGGATATAATGATGCTTTGTTTCTAAAATTTAAAAATATAGAAAATGAAGATAATGCTATTTTTGATTTATATGCTTTTAAAATAATAGATGTAAAATTTGCAGTACTTCCTAACTCACTAGAAGAATTTTATTTTTCATCTGGAGAATCAGCTTGTATTACTTTATTTTCTCGTTTGTATGATTTGAATAAAAACATAAAAATATTAAATGATAAAGCTATCACCAAAAGTGATATTCTCTTATTAATTGACGAAGGCGAAGCAGGCTTACACCCTCAATGGCAAAAAAAATATCTAAACACATTACTTGATATCTTGCCTAA
This sequence comes from Bernardetia sp. Wsw4-3y2, assembly GCF_037126295.1. Taxonomy (NCBI): domain Bacteria; kingdom Pseudomonadati; phylum Bacteroidota; class Cytophagia; order Cytophagales; family Bernardetiaceae; genus Bernardetia; species Bernardetia sp. Wsw4-3y2. The sequence goes on from NZ_CP147017.1 coordinate 4,383,027, forward strand.
GATATTTTTAAATAAAAATATTCAACTGATTCTAACTTCTCATTCTCCATTTCTAGCCTCTGATCTTCCAAAAGAAAATATTATTTTTCTTAAAAAAGGAGATGATGGAAAATGTGAAGTGGCTGATTTAGTAAATCAACAAAGAACTTTCGGTCAGAATATCTTTGAGTTGTTTGCAGATTCATTCTTTGTTCAAGATGGATTAATTGGGAAATTTGCTGATAATAAAATCAAAGCAATAGCTACAAAACTCAGCGAACTAAAATTAAAAGTTGAAAAAGAGGAAGCTATAACTTCAAAAGAACTTAATCAATTAATAGATGAGATTGATATGATAGGGGATGACTTTATTCGTTTTAAATTCAATGAATATTATACCTCTATTATCACAGCATTAGATAATTCACCTAAATCTAGGCGACAAAAACTACTCTCAGAACTTAAAGAAGTTGAGGACAAAGCTAAAAACATTCGTAATAAACTTTCTAAATCAAACGACGAGGAGGACTTATAATCATGAAAGCAATTAAAGAGAAATTCAAAAATGGCAATCCTAGAGATAAGAAAAAGTGGGAGAATATTGAAACAGAATATATTAATCTTATATTGCCTGTTTGTGAATCTTGTGAAAATGGCAAAGTTAAGCAAAAGAAGTCTTGTTCTAGTTGCAATTATATTGGCTATGAGAAAAAAGGATTTCTCTTAAAGAAGCTTCAATCATATAATAAAAGTAATACACAACCTACTATCAAAAAGTTAAGCACATTTTTAATAGAAGATCTTAAAAAAGATGAGGGCATTTTAAAAGGTTTATTAACTAGTGAAGAGTTTGATTATAATAATCTTGAAATGGATATTAACATAGATGAGAGTAGGAAAGTTTTTTTATTGCTATTCCCTAAATTAGTTTTAGAAGATTACTTTTTTCAACAATCATATTTTAAAAGCTGTGTTGGTGATATGGTAAAATGGAGTGAGCAAAATATTATTACAGACAAAAATAAAAATCATGATGACTTTAAAAAAAGCATATATGATAATTTAATAAAAAACTCCTCTTTTTTATCATTACTTGATAAATTAGGTAAAAATATTAGTGCATTTGATAAAGAAATTACTGTTGGGGCTGAAGCAAATCAAACAAAAATAAAAATCAAAGAAACATTTTGCAATAGCAAAAATACAGAGAAATATAAAACACAAATACACAGAGATTTAGAAAGTTTATATGACATAAAGGTTAGTGATTTATTATCAAGTTTCCCTCAAAATTTAGTTACAAAGGAGCAAATTTTCACTTTTATAAAAACGTCTAAGTTTATCAGCAAAACCAAAACAAATAAAAACGAAGCTAAAAATGATTTTGCTAATTTTATTGAAAAAAAAGGTATTCAGAATAAAAAAACAATATCCAAAAATTTAATATCTGAAATTTTTCATGAAGGTCATATTGACTATTTTTATAAAATACCAAACGATAAGCTAGAAGAAGAAATAAAAAAAATAATTAATAAAATATTTGATAATACTCTATCAACATTACTTTATGAAAAAATATTCAAATATACAGACCTCCAAAAAATGCATGGAGGATGGTTTGCTGACAAGTTAGGTATAAAAGCTTGTCCCTACTGTAATAATCAATGGGTATTGTCGGTTGATAAAGATGATAAAGGCAAACTTAAACCCAAATATCAGCTTGATCATATCAAACCTAAATCAATATTTCCACATCTAGCTATTTCGCTGTATAATCTTGTTCCGAGTTGTGCAAATTGTAATTTAGCAAAAGGAGATTCTTATGAAGATTTTTTTAATCCATATTCAGAGAGTTTTCATGATAATGCTAAGTTTGAATTATTGGATAAAAAGGGAGGTTTTATATATGACCTAAGTAAAAAAAAGGATCTAAAAAACTCTAAATTAAGCCTTTCTTGTGCAGTTTCTAAAAAACTAGCTAACGGCAAAGACAACCCTGATTATAAAATTAATTCTCAAAAGGTAGAAAAGCATAAAGAGAAATTTGCTTTGGATGAGATTTATACCCTTCATAAGGATATCATAGAAGAAATATACGCAAAAAGATATATTTATAAACACAATAATACTTGGCGAGATAAGATCAAGAAAATGCTTGAAGGTTTTGATAAAACAATAAATGGAAAAAACTTAGATCATGAAATAGATCGTTTTATCTATGGAACATATACAAAATCATCAGATTTTCATAAACGAATTCATACTAAACTACATAATGATATTATTGAGGAGTTAGAAAAATATGACGCTTTACAAGGGAGTACTAGTACCCCAAAAAGTATATAAGTTATCAAAATTTATAGGGCTAAATTTGTTTTATAATTGAGCCTATCTCCAATCAAAATAGAATAGAAAATGAATGATAAAAAGAACCTTTCGGAAGCTGACATAAAAGCAAAATTCATAACTCCTGCTATTTTACAAAGTGGTTGGGATGAGCATACACAAATTGGACGAGAAATTTATTTCACAGCAGGAAGAATACAGGTAGAAAAGAAAATGTCGTACCGTCAAGAAGCAAAATTTGCTGATTATATTCTGTACTACAAACCCAATATTCCTATTGCTATCATAGAAGCAAAAAGTAATAAACATTCTGTACAATCAGGCATTCAACAAGCCTTAAATTATGCTGCTATTTTAGATATTCCTTGTGTTTTTTCTAGTAATGGAGATGGATTTTATTTTCACGACAAAACAGCAGACCCAGAAAAAGGCGAACAAATAGAACAAGAACTTTCTTTAGAAAATTTCCCAAGTCCGATGTTGCTTTGGGAAAAATACAAGAAGTACAAAGGAATAGAAACAAAGGAAGTAGAAAAAATTGCTACTCAAGATTATGACTTAGGTAAAAACAAACCTCGTTATTATCAGCAAATTGCCATAAATAGAACCGTAGAAGCAGTTGCAAAAGGACAAGACAGAGTTCTGTTGGTAATGGCAACAGGAACAGGAAAAACATTTACAGCTTATAATATCATAAATCGTCTTTGGAAAAGTGGTGCAAAGAAAAGAATTTTGTTTTTAGCAGACCGAAATGCGCTCATAGACCAAGCTGCAAAAAAAGATTTTCTACCTTTTGGAGAAGCTATGACGAGAATAAAACACAAAAAAATTGATAAAGCATTCAATGTTTATTTAGCTATTTATCAAGGACTTACAGAAAATAATTCTCCTCTTACAGAATCAAATGATGCCTATAAAGAATTTAGTAGAGATTTTTTTGATTTAATTATCATTGATGAATGTCATCGTGGAAGTGCAAGAGAGGATAGCAAATGGCGTGAAATATTAGATTATTTTGATTCGGCAACACATATCGGACTGACTGCAACACCAAAAGAAACAGCTACGGTTTCGAATATGGATTATTTTGGAGAGCCTATTTATACCTATTCACTCAAACAAGGAATTGATGATGGGTTTCTTGCTCCTTACAAAGTGGTAAAAGTTACTTTGGATATTGATGCAGAAGGATGGCGACCAGAAACAGGTTTTTTAGACAAAAAAGGACAACCTGTAGAGGATAGAATGTACAATCAAACTGATTTTGATAGAAATATAATCATTGAAGGACGTAGAGAATTAGTAGCCAAAAAAATTACAGAGTTTTTGAAAGGACACGGACGTTTTGCCAAAACGATTGTATTTTGTGTTGATATCGAACACGCAGAAGGAATGCGAAAAGCTATTATCAATCAAAATAAAGATTTGGTAAAAGAAAATCATAAATACGTCATGAAGATTACTGGCGATGACAAAGAAGGAAAACTAGAACTAGAAAATTTTACAAGTGCAAGTCAGAAATATCCTGTCATTGTTACGACTTCAAAACTGCTTACTACTGGAATAGATGCAACTACCTGTCAGCTTATTGTTTTGGATAGTAATATCGGTTCTATGACTGAGTTCAAACAAATCATTGGAAGGGGAACTCGTGTAAATGAAGAATACGAAAAAATGTATTTTACAATAATGGATTTTAGAAGAGCAACCGACCTTTTTGCTGATAAAGACTTCGACGGAGAACCTGTCATGATAAAACAAGCCGACCAAGACGAAGATTTATCAACCGTAGAAGAAAACGAAACTAGCAATACTAATGAAACTGATTTTGATTCTAAAAACGAAACAGAAACAGACATTTTAGGAGGTGGAGAAATTGTAGGAGGAAGAAAAGAAAAAATAAGAATTGATGGCATAACGCCCAAAATTCTAAACGAAAGAGAGCAATATTTAGGAAAAGATGGAAAAATAATTACTCAAAACCTAAAACAATACAGTCAAAAGAAAATCAAAAACTCTTACAAAAGCCTAGAAAATTTCTTGACTAAATGGAATGAAACCGAGAAGAAAAAAGTCATTATTGAAGAATTGGAAAAACAAGGAATCCATTTTAAAGACTTGAAACGTTCGGTAGGAAAAGAGTACGATGCCTTTGATTTGATTTGTCATGTAGCCTTTGAAGCAAAGCCACTTACACGAAAAGAAAGAGCTGATAATGTAGTAAAAAGAAATTATTTTGCTAAATATGAAGCACAGACACAAGAAGTAATTCAGAATTTACTCAAAAAATATGCTGATGAAGGTTTGAGCGATTTGGAAGATACAAGTCTTCTAAGACTTGACCCTTTTAATAAGTTGGGAACACCCTTACAGCTTATTCAGCTTTTTGGAGGAAGAGAAAAATACCTTGAAGCTATCAAGGAATTACAAAATGAATTATATAATATTGCATAACCAAAACTCTAAATATGAACAAAATATATAACAATAGAGCATTTGAAATTCTGCTAGATTCGTATAGTGAAGAATCTCATAATTTATACTGCGTAATAAAATCTCTTTTTGATTATCCTAATACATTTGATGATGACCAATATTCTGTATTAGAAGGAAAACTTTATTCGGCTGCATTTGCTCATTTAGTTTCTACCTATTTAATATCTATGGCTGGAATGTCTGAACATGGCGACTTTGGTTTGTTTGTAGGAGATATGGAATTTGAAGAACATGCTGACGAACTTATAGAAATAGCTAAAAAACAAAAAATTGAAATTGATGAGAACTTAGAATATGATGAGGACGAAGAAGAGAATCCATTAAATGATATAGTTTGGGAAGTCATGTATTTCTATAGAGGAAAAATTGCGACAGATATACAAAACCTTTTTGTAGATAAATCTAAAATTATAAACTTATTTGCTTCTATCTTTGAATTTAACCAAGAGGTTAGCGCACCTTATTTCAGAATTGATGAAATAGATTTCTATGTTTTATTTGAAGAAGAAATGGGTTTTAAAATATAAAAAACGAACTTAAAACCTCAACAACGGCAAAGCCTAATTGATGGTAAAAAACTAAACAAAAAAAATGACAAATATTTCAGCAGTCGTTCAGAGTATCCGAAATATCATGCGAAACGATGATAAAGGAATTTCTGGAGATGCACAGCGATTAGAACAATTAGGCTGGATGCTTTTCTTGAAAATTCTTGATGCTAAAGAACAAGAATTTGAAGTTACCAAAGAAAATTATACTTCTCTTATTCCTACAAAATTTCAATGGCGAAATTGGGCAGAAGATAGCGAAGGAATTACAGGAGATGATTTACTTGCTTTTATTGATGGAAATCTTGAAACAGGAGAAAAAGGACTTTTTACAACGCTTAGAGAATTGCAGAGTTTGGAGGGAAACAAACAACTCACTACTGTAAAAAATGTATTTGATAATCTGAATAACTACATGAAAAGTGGTTATGCGATGCGTAGGGTTATCAACGAACTAAATAAAATAGATTTTAACAAACTGGCTGACAAACAAGTATTCGGAACAGTCTATGAATCTATCTTAAAAGAACTCCGTGATGCAGGAAACAAAGGCGAATATTATACGCCTAGAGCAATTACGCAGCTCATGACACAGCTCACAGACCCAAAACTAAACGAAAAAGTGCTTGACCCAGCAGCAGGAACAGGAGGGTTTTTGACGGCTGCCATAGACCACATTAAGGAAAATTACGTCAAAAAAGTAGAAGACGAACAAAACCTACAACAAAATATTATCGGTTGGGAACTCAAACCTGTTGCCTTTGTACTTGGGCTTACCAATCTGATTTTGCACGGCATTGATACGCCTAACTATGAATATTTTGATAGTTTGAATAAAAATTATATTGATGTTTCGAAGAGCCGTAAAGTAGATGTTATTTTGGCAAATCCTCCTTTTGGAGCAAGTATTAATAGTCAGATTGATATAACAAGTAATTTTCCTTCTCTGTTTCGTTGCAAAGAATCGGCTGATTTGTTTGTGGTCGCTATTCTGCAACTACTCAATGAAAAAGGACGTGCTGCCATTGTTTTGCCTGATGGTTCGATTACAGGTGATGGCGTAAAGGCACGAATTAGAGAAGAATTACTCAAAAAAGCCAATTTGCATACCATTATTCGTCTGCCTCAAAGCACATTTTTTCCTGCTACCGTAAGTACAAACTTACTTTTCTTTGAAAAAGGAACGCCTACAAAACAAATTTGGTATTACGAACACAAACTTCCCGAAGGACAAAAAAGCTATTCCAAAACAAAACCTATTCAGTTTAAAGAATTCGAACCTATTTTGGAATGGTGGAACAACCGAACAGAAAATGAAAACGCTTGGAAAATAGAAGCCAAAAACCTCAAAAACTTTGACCTTGATATTAAAAATCCTATACAAGAAGAGGAAGAAGAATTGAAATCTTCTAAAGAATATTTAACAAGAATGAAAGTGTCATTTGAAAAATCGAACCAACTTATTTCAGAGTTAGAAAATTTAATCAGTTAAGTAAAAATGGAAAAACATTTAATAGGCAGTTTCTTAAAAAGAATCAAACGTCCTATAGATTTAGATGATAATAAAGACTACAAATTAGTGACTATCAAAATGAATCATAGAGGAGTAACTTTAAGAGAAATGAAAAAAGGAGATAAGATAAAGTCAAAAATGTATGTTGTAAAAGAAGGAGATTTTATTTTATCAGGTATTGATGCTAGAAATGGAGCTTTCGGAATTATTCCAAAAGAATTAGATGGGGCAATAGTAACAAATGATTTTTGGTACTTTGATATAAATGAAAATATTATTTCTAAAAAGTTATTTTTAGAACTAACAGCTACAAGTTGGTTTGATACAATATGTAAAAGAGGTAGCGATGGAACTACACAAAGAATTAGATTACAAAAAGATAAATTTTTTAATCAAAAAATTTCATTGCCAAAAATAGAAGAACAAGTCAAACTTTTAGATAAACTTCTAACTTCAAAAGAGAAGCAATCAAAAATTAATAATGAAATCAAAACTCAAAAAAAGCTCCTTCAAAACTTAAAACAATCCATTCTCCAAGAAGCCATTGAAGGCAAACTAACAGCCGATTATCGCAGCCAAAACACAACTGAATCAGCGAGTGAGTTATTAAAACGCATTCAAGAAGAAAAAAAACAACTCATCAAAGACAAAAAAATCAAAAAAGAAAAACCATTACCTAAGATTACAAAAGACGAAATTCCTTTTCAAATTCCTGATAATTGGGTGTGGTGTCGAATGCAAGAGACAGGTTTATTTGAACGAGGAAAATCAAAACATAGACCTCGTAATGATAGTAAATTATTTAAAAATGGAAATATTCCATTTGTACAAACAGGAGAAGTAGCACGTTCAAAAAATAATGGTTATTTAATTGATTCTTGTTCCACCTATTATAATGAATTTGGCTTAGAACAAAGTCGTTTATGGAAAAAAGGAACTATGTGTATTACAATAGCTGCAAATATAGCACAAACAGGATTTTTAAATATTGATGCTTGTTTTCCTGATAGTGTCGTAGGTTTTACAGCTTTAAGTGATAAATCTATTTCAAAATATGTTAGATACTTTATAGAAGCAACTCGTTCAGATATTGAAAAATATGCTCCAGCAACTGCTCAAAAAAATATTAATTTAGGAATTATTTTTATGTTAAAAGTTCCTTTGCCTCCTGTAAATGAAATTAAACTCATAGTAGAAAAGGTAGAGGAAGCGATGTCAAAGTGTAGTTTATTGGAACAAGAAATAGAAAAGAGTGAAAAACACGCAACTTTACTTATGCAATCGGTTTTGAAAGAGGCTTTTGAGGTGGCGTAATAAAATGAGTTTATTTTTTGAATAATTTCATCTTATCCAATCTAGGACGACACACAGTCAAACAAAAAAACTACTCCCAAAAGAGTAGTTTTTTTATGCTCAATATTCCACAGGCACACCGTCCAAAAACTCTCTAATGATACGTAGTTGTGGAGGAAAAAAGAACCTTCCTTTTCCTACCTCAATTTGTTCTTGAATTGGACGAAGTAATTTTTTAAAAGTCGTATAGTAAACAGTTCAATGAAAAAGTGGAATTAAATTTAAAATTGAAGGTGGTTGAGAAAGAATTGAGGGACTTACACTAACACAAAAACTCTTTTCTAATCAAGGAATCAAAAAAACAATTGAAAGTATTGAAGACGTTCGTCGTCGTTTAGGTAATAATTACTTAGAAATAATCCTAAGCCGAGTTCAGAATCTTGAGCAAGATATTATTATTTCTGTAGAAAATCAGATGAAAAAGGAGAGGTTGGTTTGAGTGAATTAAAAAATTATCGCTAAATTGTCGGAAGAACCAACTATATTCTTACTTATCAATAGCAAAGACTCTCACTGCATCTCTTGCTTTACTTTCTGGATTACTTGGTTCATCAAGAATCTTATTCTATTTTCTGTATTTTATGATATTTATCCCACTTACCTTCATAATAATTAATGGAAATACTATCTCCTTCATTGAAATATTCCCAATTATTACCTCCGTATACAATATTAGAAATTTTTCCTAACCTAGTTTTATAATTAATTACATAAGTTGTAGTACTGCTAGCTCCACCACGAGCTCCACCATGCTCTTTAGTCTCTACTTCTTTATTTGTAATTATAGCATATTCAGATTTATATGATTCATTATTCAACTCATTTACATGGTCATATAATTCATTGAAAATCATTGTATTAATAAGAAAAATACCTATTAAAAATAAAAAATGTAAAGCAGCATATTTACCTAACAGTTCACTAGCTTGTCTTCTATACAATAAGAAAAAATAAATAATGCATACAAATAGCGAGTAAGGTAGAGAATACGTTATTTTATACTCTTCCTTAATGATTATGTATATGCTTTCATCTTTAGTATAAAAATAAGATATAGCATATATTATAATAAATAGGATGCAGAAAATAATATTTTTACTTATCAATAGCAAAGACTCTCGCTGCATCTCTTGCTTTACTTTCTGGATTATTTGTTTCTTTAAGTGCATCTTCTAGTCTTTTTTGTTTAAGTTTAGAGAAAACATCTATCCCAAAGAAAGCAGCAAAAAACCCGTATTGCATACCTTTGTATTGTCTTTGGTATTTAGCCTGTAAGCGTTTTTCTACAGCTTTAAAGAGCTTGTCTCGGGAGTTTTTCCCAGCTTCTGTAGCTGCTCTTTGTTGTCGTTGTTTACTAGCAGTTATATCTTCTTTTAGCAATTGCTGTTGTCTGGCTTGGCGTTGAGCTGCGGCATGTTTCTTTGCTCTATTACGCAGCTTCTGCTCGTTGCGTATCTGACGACCTTGCAACTTTTTATTACTCTTATTCTTGTACTTATGAACAGGGTTGTCTTTTATATACTGCTGCCTTTGTGCTTCTGCATATCTATTTAGCTCATTGGGATCCAAATTACTTCCTGCACCATTTTGACGGAAATTACTTAAAGGATTTTCTTGCTTAAATTTAAGCGTTTCATAAAACTGTTTGTTATCATACAGGTGTTGCTGTCCCTTCTGTGTATAAGCTGCACCTACCTTAGCTTCCTGTGATGGACTCAAAGGGTCTGTAAATAGTCTTTGATAATCAGTTTGTGAAACCTCCTTAGATACTTCGTAAGATTTTTCCATCCAGTTTTTCTTATCATCGTTCAAGGCATCGGTTGCATCATTATGTAGATAACCATAACCTACCTCTTTTCCATCTTTAGTAGTAGAAGCAAAGGGAACAAAGGGTATAGAAGCTCCCAAGTCTCTGCTCATATCGCCATCATTTATATAATTAGCTGTAGCATTAGCACTTTCAGATAGGGCATATCCCAGACCAAAAAACTTTATTGCCTCCTTAGCCAAAACCCATGTACCTGCCCAAAAGCCTCCTGCTCCTACTATAGAAGTAACCAAGGCAGGAATGCCTCTACCCATCAGTGCTGCACCTGCTATCTCAGTAGTATTTTTGATAACATTGATTTTATTTTGTTCTGCTGCCATCGCAGGAGAAAAAAACAGTTGAATTGTTCCTCCTCCAATAGGACAGGATAGTTGGGATTTTTCTGTTAGAGCAGGAATGCCTCCTACTATTGTTTTTGGATGAGGATTGACCCACTTACTAGACTGGAGCAAAAGCCAACACAAAAGAGAACCATGACCTGCTGCACTCGCCATGCCTGCCAAAAAAGCGATAAGAAGAGCTGCCAAAAAAGGAACTGCCATCAGAGCACATAAAATACCCATAGCTACTGCCATCAGAATTCCTGCCCACTTACACATAAAATTGGTGGGCTTGTCTAATTCATTAGCCATTTTTTTCCCAGCTACAGTGGTTTGGTGATCAGTAACACCCATTTTTGAGGTCATCATACCACTTGTACAAACAAGGGTAACATCTTCGTGTACATAACTTTCTCTAGGCATTGTTTTCTGTATTTTCTGGTTAAACATTGGTTAATTCTTCCTCCTCCTCTTCTTCCAAAAATCGCTCAATATCTAATTCTTGAATTGCTATCAAATTGTCATTGACTTTCTCTTCTATTTCCATCTCTACCTCTTCTATCTGATGGGTATTTTTATCAATGATATACAGAGCTTGAATATGACACGTATATTTAGAAAAGCTATCTTTTACAAAAGGATAATTTTTTTTATACGATTCTTCTACAACACGACGGCTAAGTCTGCCTTTATCTACATTACCATCCAAACGAATAGCATACTCTTCTGTCTCTTCGTCGTACATCAAATCCATGCTAATACGAAGAGGAATAGATAATTCTCCAAAAAGAGTAGAAACAATAGATAAATCTGTAATTGTAACTGACTTATCTGTAAAAGCACGACCATACAAAGGAAAGAAAAGACCAAAATAAAAAAGCTGTTTGTTTAGCTCATTTTGCAAAGGATAATCAGGAGAAAACTCAACATCCCCTTTAGTGAAGGTTTGTTTTCTTAGATTTTCAGGTAATGACTTTATGTTTTCATCTTCTTTCATTTCCTCCTTTAAAGCAAACCATTTTTTCTGAATCGCTGCCTTATTAACTACATTGAGAATTTTGCCATGACCTGTCAAAGCAAGATGAAGATTACTTTTGAGAGAAACAATCTTTTCTAACAAGCCATTCATTTGTTCTTTCAAATTCATTCCATCGTCCATATCATCTTTCAAAATATCTAACTCAAAAATGGGGGTAGTACCTGCTTGAGTAAGAGAAAGAGTAAATTCTTGTTTCTGTGAAAAATTCACTAGCTTCCTACCATTGACATAGACATATGTTGCCTGCGAACTCGTATATTTTTCAGAGCCAAATGTCTTGTGTCTAAAAACAACAGCTTCTGAATCGGTCATTGTAAATGTAGAAGAGACAGGTTTAGAATTTCCGTAGTCTGTAGCAGGTTCATCATCAAAAAGAAGACTTTTTCTTTTGGTCGGATCAGTGGGTTGAGAATTCATATATTCGAATAATTGGGATTAGTTAATAGCAACTGGCTTTCCTGTAATAATTGTTGTTCCGTCTGAGTGAAAAAAGGATTTAGTTGTAGCTATTTCAGCATCTGTTGTTTTAAGTAAAGCTGACTTTGCTTTTAGTTCTAGTTTAGTTTTACCTACTTCTAATTTTATAGAATCTTTGGCTTTAAGAGTTACGTTTCCTTCATTCATTTCAAATGTAGATTTGTCCTTACTAATATTTATTGTAAGTTTTTTATCAGCATTCACTTCAATATTCCCAGCTCCATCCATTTTGATAGATGCTGTTCCTTTATCATAAATTGAAACAGATCCATCAGCATCATTCAACACGATTTTGTTTCCACTTCTAGTTTGAATGATTTTCTGTGAAGGATCTTTTACAGGCGTTTGTTGTTTGCTATTGTAGCGTGTTCCGATTACATACGGATTTTCGGCATTTCCACCTTCAAAAACAACTAATACTTCTTCTCCGATTTCAGGAATAAAATAAAATCCTTTCCCTCCACCTCCATGTCCAGTAGATAGTCGTATCCAAGGTGTCTTGCCTCCATTCTTAGCTTGCCACGGAAATGAAACACGCACTCTACCCATTCCTTTTGGGTCGTTGTTGTCTGTTACTACTGCAAACTGTTCTTCTGACAAAGGAACTGCATCTTCATCATAGTAATCAGGTACATCTATTTCTTGAGGAACACCTTCAAATTCATTTGAGTACTCTTCACTAGGAGTAATTTTATAAGAAAGCGAAGTAACAATATAAGTTCCATAAACATCTTCTTTAGAAGGATCATTTATATTTTTTCCTTTTATATCTATTAGTCCTCCTAATTTTACTTGAGTATTCTCACTCTCTCCCTGAACATATAGCATATTATGAGCTGCCTTGGCTTTGAGCTTTATCATATCAGCTAATTCTTTTTTTCCTCCTTCTAAGCTAGAATTATTGTAACTTCCTATAGGTTCTTTAGCGTACAAGTTTTTTGACGCACCTATGAGTCTGTCTATATAAGGATTTTTGCTTTTCTGATTCTCATCCTTCATACTAGAAGTATGAACTTCAGAAGATTGATAATCATACCCTAAGTAATTGTAGTTCTGTGGTCTTGACTTTGCTCTAAATGTAAATTTATCTAAACCAGCATTCAGTATTAAATCTACCTTAGAAGAGCTGTTTGCTCCAAAATTGATAGTATGTCCATCATAGTAAAACCACTCTCCATAGCGTTTGGCTAGACGGCAAATAAAATCGAAATCGTTTTCTTTGTACTGAACTGTATAAGGTATGGTATCTGTAAAACGAGGATTTACACTTATATCGACTATATTGTTAGGATACTCTCGGGTAGCCTCACAAATAATGTCATTCAGATTCTTTTTCTCATAGCTCATAGAATCTTTTCCATGAGTGAGTAGTTCGGTAGGACTTTTCACAAGAACAACTATGTGTCCCTGTCCTCCATCATCTTTTATGATACTCACATCAGTAACTACCCCTTGGTACATAAAAAGGAGTTTACCTATATTAGTATCACGTTTTGAACTTTCCCAAACTTCTAGTTTGAATGGAAAGCCGATAAGATTTAATGTTTGTTGAGCAAAATCTGAACTAGTGTCATTAATTCCATAGAAATCATGTGTTAGTTTGAGTTCTTGGTGTTGAGCCATTTTTTGTGTTGCCTCAATATTAAAGGAAATATTTTTAAGTATTTGTTGCCCTGCAATAAATACTTTAGTGTGAACAGCTTTAGACATAAATAGAGATGATAGTGAAAAAACTCTTGTAAGTGAAATTTATCTTTTTAAAAATTTAACAGCCATGTTTACTATATTCTCTTACTATTGCCTAGTATTTTAATTGTGAAATACATATTTATTTTTGTGTAACATGTTAATTTATTATTCTGTTAAGTTGTTCCTGTAACTCTATAAAAACAAAATTTAGAGTGAAAAATAGTGATTTATTCCTATTCTATACACATTTTGGAAACTAAACTCATAAAATACTATAGGTTTAAACAGTGACAATTTTAAACTATACCTACAAATGTACTTTAAAAAAAAATGTATGCAAATATTTACAGTAAAAAAACGTCTTTTTAACATTACGTCAAAGCTATTATTGGAAAAATTCAATTATTTGTTTTAGAAAAAATTATCTAATGCCTTTCTTTGAGTTTACAAGAACAGCAGATTTTATGTGTATTTTTGTGATTGAATGGTGGATTATCAAATAGTTTCATTTGGTATTTTTGAAACTTTTGTATTTTATCTAGAGAAATATTCTTTACTTCCTATAAGGCTTAGGTGAGTATTTTTTTAGCTATTAAAAGTTCTATTCCACTCTTTGAACTCCATCACAACAAACTTTTTACACCTACATGACTCACCATCTCCCTCAATAGAAAGAACTCAAAAAAGAATTGAATGAGTTTGTTTTTTGAGGTCTAGTCTTCTTACGTAAACTCATTAGTAGAAGGGATTAAAACCAAGATATTTTTGAGAAAATACTTGAAGATAAAATGTTTGGGGATTTGGTCAAGGAATTAATGATGATGAAAATATATAGGAAGATGAATGAGTAAAATACCCAAGGCGCATTGAGTATTAACCACCTTGATTCTAAATGAAATCAATCCTAAAGAATCAACAAAAGATAAGCTGTTTGAAAAAGGAAATGGTTTAATAAAAAAAATGGAGTTGAATCTTAGGTTGAAGGTGATGGAGAGGGAATTGAGGAGTTTGGGTTAGGCTTCTTCAAGATGTTTTAAAAAAGTAAGTGATTTATTAACATATTTTAATAACCTTCATGAAAATAGGAATTTATAACTTAATGAAAGTCAGGTGATTAAAAATAAATTAACCTTTGTTGTAAAAACCTTGTAATACTTCCATACTTTTTATCATTAAGTAGTAACACATCATTCTTTTATTCACCTAAAGTGTTATACTTTCTTTAAAAATCTCACTACAATCAATAATTAAATATGAAAATTACAGGTTTAGTCTTACAAGGAGGAGGAGCTCTTGGAGCTTATCAATATGGAGCATTAAAAGGCTTCTATGAAATAAATCCTAATTTTAGTCCTGAAATTGTAACAGGAACTTCTATTGGAGCTGTCAATGGAGCGGTTATGCTAGGAGGGAGATATGGAGCATTAGAATCATTAGACAGATTGTGGAATGCGCTTCAAATTCCACCAACTCCTTTTATTCCTCAAGATTGGCAAGCCAAAGTTTCTAAATTTGGTAATCCCAATATGTACTATATCAATCCTACCTTGATGTTTTCTCCTTTAACAGCTGATAGTATTTATGATATCAGCCCTTTCCGTAAATTATTACTGGAGTTAATTGATTTTGACAAACTGAATGATAAAAAAACAACAAAATTAGTCATAGAAGCTGTAAATGTAGAAAGTGGGGAATTAAAGCAATTTTCTAATCATGATAAAGAAGGATTAGATATTGATAAAATTATTTCTTGTGTGAGTATTCCACCCAATTTTCCTGCTATGAAAGTAGAGAATGGTTATTATTGGGATGGTGGTTTATATGCAAATATGCCTCTAAGTCCTGCTATCAATTTTTTAGAAAAATATAGACCTACCGAAGTAGAACAAAAAAAGGGAATTGCAATTACTGAAAGAGAAGTAATTGTGATAAGTTTATTTAGAAAGGGTGCTGTATTACCTACTACTATTTCAGAAATTACTGAGCGTGTAAAAGAGATTATCTTTGAAAGTAAACTCAAACTTGACTATAAGACTTTTGAGCAAATGAATGATACAATTGATTTGATGCGAGAAATTGACCAAGTTTTAGATCAAAATAGTCCTATTCGTAATAATGAAACTTTCAAAAAATTATTAGACCATGAAAAAATAAATCCACCTGTTCTACTTCAGTATGAGGCAGAAGGTGTAGAAGGTACTGATAATTTTACTCCTGAAGCAATGGATTTTAGGATAAGACAAGGATACCGAGATGCGATAAATTCTTTTAAAGAAGTAGTCAATAATTAATATCCACTTACATAACAACTAACTTATTATGCTTTTTTACGATAAAAAATGGTGCAAAATCTATTATTACGAAGAACTTTCTTGTGTTCATCTTGATTGGTGTGGATTTGTAAAAGGTGATCAATTTAGGGAAGCTTGTGATTTTTCTTTAGAGCTACTTAGAGATAAAAAAGTAAATAAAATGATTGCTGATAATACAAACTCAAAAGTGGTGTCTGTCGAAAATCAAAATTGGCTGATGGAAGATTGGTTTCCTAGAGCTTACGAAGAAGGTTATCGTACTTCAGCAGTCGTTGTATCCACAGATGTTTTCAACAAAGTAGCCGTAAAAAACATTGTAAACCAAATGGATAAAGGTAAATTTGTTGTTCAGTATTTTGAAAATTTAGACAATGCTAAAATATGGATTAAGCAATTAAATAATTGATTAAAAAATAATTAAACCAAATAAAGTTATAATCTCACAACTTGCTAAAAATCAAGTATTTGAAAAATAATTAACTTGTTTTTTGAAAATTATTGAACGCTATTGTGTTTATAAAACAAATTATCAGCAAACTAAAAAACTATGATAAAGAAATTAACATTCATTTTATTATTATTGATTTCAATAAAAAGTTTCGCTCAAGAAAGTATCACTTTTAAAATTGAAGTTAAACCAAATAAAATATATAGAAGTCAACTTAAAACAACTTCATACACCGAAATTGAATTCATCGCTGATCAAGAAATAATGGATAGAATAAAGAGTCGAGGAATTGAATTGCCAATGATTAATGAAAGTGAAATGAATATGGAAACTAATACTTTCACTCAAAGTCTTGACGAAAATGGAGAGCTGGCTGCAACGGTAGAATATGGTAAAATGATTTCTACCACAACAATTGGTGGAAAAACAACTACAGAAGAAAAGCCATATTCTGGAATGAAAATTTTAGGAAAATATGACATTGAAAGTAAATTCAAAGTAGATACTATAATTGGAGACAAAGTTTCTCAACAAATGAGAGATGTATTGAAAACCACTTTAGAAAGTATTCAACAAACAATTAACTTTCCTGAAAAACCAATGAAAGTTGGAGAAACATTCAATAACGAAATTCCAATGACAATTCCGATGGAAGGTATGAATCCTATTTCCGTGAAAATAAATATGGAATATTTACTAACTGAAATTAAAGATGGAAAAGCATTTTTTGATATTAAACAAACTATAGGTTTGGATATGAGTCAAGAGCAATTAAATGTCATTGCAAGTGGAACTGGAACTGGAGCATCAGAATTTGATATTAAAGAAAATCATTTGACAAAATACAAATCTGAAGTACCAATGGATATGATAATTGAGGTCAATGAAAAAATGACTATGAAATTGAAAATGATTATTATAACTGAACAAAATATAGTGATTGAATAATAAAAAATAAACGCCTATTGGTAACATTGGCTTAACAAAAATAGGCTTAACATTTTGACACAGACATTTAAACATAAAATAAACTTTTTGAGGTTTAGCGAGGTAAGGAGCTAAGAAATCCCACTTTCGCCAAGCCATACCGTTAGTGGCTATTTTAGGGCAAGCATAAAACTTGACAATTTTGTTGTAGACAGACGAGCATTTAGTACCATTAAAAAAAGAAAACGATGAAACGAAAAATTATTTTTTACTTATTATTGATAATTCCTTCAATATCATATTCTCAAAACAAGACAACTTTTGAGGGGGTTATTAATTATGACATAAAATATATAAGCAAGGACACATCCAAAGTAAATGAATATTGTGGAAATGAAGCTGTCGTTTTTATAAAACAAGGAAATTATAAACAAGAATACCCTCTTGCAAAGGAGTTAAAAAGCATAATCTACAGACGATACGACAATAAATACTATTATTTTTTTAAAAACACAGATAGAATACGAGCTATTGACTGTTCTGTTTCAAATGACACACTTATTAATATTGAAAGGAGTAATACAATAACTGAAATATTGAAGCATAAATGCAAGTCAATAATATTCCATTTTCAGACGAAGACGGTGACTTATTTTTATACCGAAGACTTGTATGTAGACCCTACTCTATTTATAAAACATAAGCATTTTTCCTATGATAGATATGCCCAAGAGACAAATTCAATTTACCTGAAAATTATTATTTCAGACACAAAATCTGATTTTATTATGACTGCCAAGAAAATTAAAGAAAAGAAAATAGACGACAATGTGTTTAATATTACGAACTAAATTTAATTTAAAGAAAATCAATGAAAAAAAAATCAATCCTATTTATTATCACAGCTATTTTGATATTAAGTTGTGAAAACCAAGCTAACAACATTAAAGCAGGTTCAATTTGTACAATTGAAAATGGTGAAGGAAAATTTGGTATGGTAAAAGTTCTTGTTATTAACGACCAAGAAGCACACGTGAAAATTTATAAAAATGAATATGACCAAAGACCAACAAAAGTTGATATTAAGACACTAGATTTAGGTTCTATAAATGACTCAGAAGGTGGGTTTGGTATTGGACACGTTCCTTTAGAGCGAAAAGGATTTGACGATTGGAAACCAATTATTGTGGGATTTGAAGAGGTTACAAAAGACGAGCTTGTTGGATATGAAATGTGGAATAATCAATAAAAATTGCCACGAACATCAGCTCAGTGAAAATGGACTTAATATCTTGATACTAAACTTTGTATCACTTATGGTTTATAATAAAACTCATGGAGTGTTAGTGCTTGCTCAAAAAAAATGAAGTATTAAGAAGCACACTTTTTAGAATGGTTTAAATCTTCTTTAATGTGTTTAAAACCCAATAATATTGTTTTATAAAATAATATTATTTGACTGTAAATATTTACTTCACTAATTCAAACATTGCTTTAAAAAATAAGGCAAAGAAAATTTTACAAAAACAGAAGAAAAAATTCTAAGTTATGCCTGAAAAAGAAGTAGACGCAAATCAACTCATCGTTGAGTTATTAAAAATGAATCAAACTTTGCTACGCACAAGTTTGGAATTACAAGTCCGTATTCTGACAAAATTGGAAGGTAAGAGTTCGATTGAGTTTAATAAAGAACTCCAAGATATTGTTGCTGTGCATAAGGAAGTTACGCAAAATGAAGCTTTAGCTCTTTATGATTTTTTGGAAAAGTGATTGGAGTTTACGCAAGTGCTTCTTCAAGATATTTTGAAGAAAATAAGTAGTTTATTAATATACTTTAATAAAACCTATAAGACACGAAGTTATAACCACTAAAAAAGCCATCAAAACTGTAAATTTGATGGCTTTTTTAGTTTTACATCTATTTGAATTGTAATTAGTATAGTACTTTTTTGAGTTATGAGTATTAATTTATTCTCCTAACTAATAAAAAATGTTTCTAATGTTAAAAAATAGCATTAATGTAATTTTTTATTGCTTTAGTAAATGATTAATTCTACTTTTACAGAAAAATACAACTTTTACTTTTCTTAATACCACTGAAAAATGAGCTTAATAGCCAAAATGTATATAGAAGATAAAGAAATCAATATTTTAGATTTCAAATTTCGTTTTACTCGCTCAACAGATGAACACGGCAAGCCGATGGGAAAACCTAGAGGAACTGTTTTTGAAATTATTTTCGAAACTACTTCAGACCAAAGTTTTATGCAATGGTCAATTGCTACGGATATGACAAAACATGTCAAAATAGTAGTTTCTCCTGTTACAGCAGCAAGTAAAAGTAGAATTATAGAACTCTACGATGTTCATTGTGTGCATTTCAAAAATAACTTCAATGCTCAAAATGGAGAACCAATGACAACACTTATTCATCTCACACCTGCGATTATGATAGACGATGGGTATAAAGTCTTAGACCATTATTGGAAGAAAACCGATTTGAGTGCAAATGCTCCTATTACTGTTTTAAATAATGAAGACGAGGAAGGGAAAATAATAGACTATTATGCAATTGGAGAAGATGGAACACGAATAACAGAGTTTAAAATAGGAGAGCATATTATGCTAGTAATAGAATCAGAAGGAATGGAAGGCAAAACAATCGATATTGATTTAGCTGATAAAGACCACGATTTTGAATATCAAGGAAATCGTTTACCTAATGACCGACTTGCTAATTATCAAATTACAGGAGAACAAAACAAAATTGAACTTGTGGTTCTTGCTCCTGAAAATTAAACTACTTTATTACTTAAATTTTTAAAAAATGCCTAATATATTCACGCTTACAGCTCCTTCTATAGGATATAAAAAAAGTATTTCTATTACTATTTTAGATGAAAAAAACTTTACAATTGCCTATGTTTTACCTGATGGAAATTTCAAGGGTGGATATGGCATAGACTGGTGCGAAATAAAAGATGCAAAAATAGAGAAATTCCAAGACGTAAAGCCGTCTGAGATTTCACATATCTTTGATGAAACTTCCAATACTTTTATCTCAGATGGAATCACAGAAGATAAAAGAGAGGAACTTATAAAAGCTCTTTACGCTACTACAAAAATTAATGAGAAGGGATTTGTAAAGGAGACAGCAGTTGATGCTGAATCAGAAACAACAGAGGAGAAAGATAAATTAGAGGAAGTGGACTATATCCCTACGTGGATAAATTTGCCTGAGGGGGAAACTGTGAAGGTAGAGGTCAAATTTTTAGTGAAAGGAGAGGAGAGAAAAAATGGATATATTACCTTTAAAAAGAATGAGAATTTTGAAATCACAAAAGGAAAAGACCAAGATGATAACATTCGTTTAGAAAAATTAGTAAACGGAAAAAGTCATGACAAAATATACATTAAAGCTCTCACTACTTTTAGCACTCCACAAGACATCATTTTAGTAGATGACAAAGGCATAGAAGTTGGTAAAATAGAGATGGAAGCCAATAACATTGTAGAGTTAGGAGTTAGGATTATTCCTGTTGTAATTGCTTCTACTAATGAGAATGCAGAAAAGAAGAAAGAAGCTGAGCTAAAAAATGCTGTTTTACTCCGTGAAACGGCTTTGAAAGCTACTGAAAGGGATAATAAGCTAAACAAAGGTTTTGCACAAGCAGGTATTAAGTGTGTTATTGAACCTGCAAAAGAGCCAAAACTGGAATATATTGTAATAGACCCTAGTAAGGCAAGAAATAAGGTAGATTCTGCTGAAGAGGCAGATGAGTTGGCAGGTCATTATTACGAGGATCGAATAATTGATATTATTGCAACAAATAATCAAAAGAAACCTGCGGTAGGAGAAGTTTCTAAAATATATAAAGATGTAGGAATGTTTGACAAGGAAATAAATAGCAAACTGGTAGAAAGATATAAAGAACTGTTTGATGCTTCCTATAAAGGAGCTATCGTCTTTGTAACAGACCAATATCATGTTGAGAGAACAAAAGAAGGACTTGAAGAAAGACTTGGAGGAGTTTCTAGTAGTAGTCCTTTAGAATATCAAGGGGTTCTTATTTTTACAACAGATAAAAGTGATATTGGAATAACTCATGATGGCACTTATATACACGAACTAGGGCATATGTTGGGACTAGCACACCCTTTTGCTGATGAAGATACAAATGATAATAGTGGAGAAATAAGAAAACTAAAGGTAGCTATTCAAGAATATAAAGATACGATAGTTCTTTATAAAAAGAAGATAGAAGAAAAGACAACAGCAATAGCACTTTATGAAAAGCAAATAGGAGAAGAAACAGAAGCTAAAATTGACCCTGATTTTTTAGAAACTCTACAAGATAATATTGCTTCTGCACAAGATGATATTGCTTTTAATGAAAAGATTATAACAAATGCAGAAAAAGACTTAAATGAGAGCCTGCATGAGTTAAATGTATATGCAAGTCCTTTTTTCAAAATTACTAAAGGTAAAACTACCAATTACATGGATTATGACAATACAAAAACATATTTTTTCCGTTTCCAATCTAAAATGTTGAAGAGGGAGGTATCAAAATATTATGCATAAATTTTTTTTTATTGTTTTTTGTTTTATGTTCAATAATTTATTTGCTCAACAAACAGATACATTAATAATTAAAATACCTCGTGATAATCACTTCAGATACGCTATTTATATAAATGATACTTTGTATGATTGTCGTAATAGTTACAAAGATGAACTATGTATGAAAGAAAATAGTTATCTATTTGATGATGAGGATTATTACGTTTTACAAACAGGAAATATTACTTTATACTACATAAACAGAGGACATTTTAAGCCTACTGATTCTATATATGCAAATGGTAAAGTAAATTTTTCTACAAACGAAAAACCATATTATGATGATATAATAGCTGATGAAAGGGGCTGCCATGAACCTGAACAGGGAGATTGTATTAAGGTAAATCCTAGCATTACTAATGGATGGATAGACAGAAAAGGAAAAACAAATGCTAAAGGTCAAGTTTTTAGAGGACGTAGAGAGGGTAAATGGGTATATGACTCTTACAACTTAGCCAATGTAGAGGAGTATTATGTTAAAGGGTTGAGAGATGGCGAGTACAGAGTATATACTCAAGAAAAAGAAGATAGTACTTTGTATCAAACTACCTTCAAGAATGGAACAGGAGTAGAAAAGATGTATCGAAATAGATATGGAACAAGGGAACATTCATTGTATCGTATTACCTATTTTAAAGATGGAGTGCAGGATTTAGGCTATCCCTTAGAGGAGTTTCATCCGAATGGAACACTTGCTCGTTCAACAGATTATCAAAAAGGGGTAATACAGTCGTATTATTCTACTGGATTACTTAGAAGTATACGAGTAGTATCTTTTATAGATTCTCTGACGAACGGTAAACCTACACCTATTCCTAAAATAGCCTCTTATTTTGATAGGCGTGGAGAGCTTATTTCTATCTATACTTTCGATAAAGAAGGAAAAGTACTAGATAGTGAAATGTATAAAAATATAAAACACGTACAGGGAAAAGTATGGTATTTGGAATCAGGGAATTTTCGTTACCTTTTTAAAGGTAGAGAAGGTGTTTTTTATCAGATAGATGAGGATGGAAATGAAGTAGAAGTTGAGTTTTAAATAAATACTCATAAAGTGTGTAAGTATCAAAAAAAATCCTTCAAAACTAAAATTTTGAAGGATTTTTTTGTATTCTATTTTTTGTTTATTTTAATTGCAACTAATCTGTATCTTATCAAAAAAAACTATGAAACATCTACTCATTTTAATCTTAGCCTTTTCAACGGCTGTTTTATCCTATTTATTGATAGAAGAAAAAAACAATAACTCCCTTATCATAGAAGTCGCTAGAGAACCCATTAAATCACATCAAATAGATTATTTCTTGAAAAACGATGATATAGAAGGTTCTGTTCTATTTATCAATGGTGGTTACTATGATGTAATAGATGATGGTCTTACCCTAGAAAACCCTCCTACTGGAGTTTATGAATTAGGAACTATTGAAGACTATCTTCCTAGAACTAAAATCTTAGAAATCAGAAAAGAGGATAAAGTAAAAAGAATTAATTTTGATAATAGTTATTAATATCTTAACAAAAATTAATAAATATGTTAAAATTTTGCGTTTGTAACTTACTTAAAATCAATCATTTAAAAATTGATTTATTTATTTTTAAGATTTGTTGTCATTTTTGGGTGGTTTTTGTCATTAAGTAGAAAGGACAAGTGATATAATTGCGTTTATTTCTATCTTTGGGAGGAGTATACGCAAGTTTTTTAAATAATTGAACGCAGTTGCGTTTATATATAAGTTATAGCCAATTTTATGAACGACACACTTAACGACTTTATAGTAACGGACAGACAAACTTTTATTAAGTTCCTTGACTTATTACGCAAGGATTTTTTGGACAATCCAGAAAATTGGGAAAACAAAACATTGCCTGACTTTTTGGAAGCGTTAAGTGCATACACAAAAGACGTTCAAGGTTATTACGACAATATGAAACTAAATGTAAACGCTGACAAGCCTGAATGGTCAACTTTTGCCGACTTTTTTAAAGGTGCTAAAATTTATGAGTAGTAGGAATGAGTAGACAAGAACAAATATATAATTGGCTAACGACTGGACTTCAACAACCAGCTAACCGACTTTCGGAAATATTTTATTTCGACAAAAGGGATAACGAATTTTTCTAAATTCTTGTAACAGACTATTTTATGCTTGATGAAAACTTGAATGTTGCTGATGATACAACAACAACTTATAGTAAAGAAAATCTTGAAACTCTTATTGACAGAATAAGGAAAATTGAAAACAACGACACTACAATTATCTCTTTGCCAAGATTAGGTAATTCACCAAATGCTATGGAGACAGAATTCATTTCTCAACAGTTAGACAGTTTTTTAAACTTAAATTGTATTGACATTGAAACAGCGACAATTTGGGAAGTCGAAGAAGGTGGAACAGTAACAATCGACTTGAGAAATGAAAGTGAAATACAGACTAAAAAATCTTGGTGGAAAATATGGAAATAAAAACTGGCTATAACATTGGCTTAACAAAAATAGGCTTAACATTTTGACACAGATTTTTTAACATAGAAATACTTAACAACACCTATGAAATACAAATTTCAACTTCCAAACTTTCCAAACTCAATTTTTGAAATTGAGAAATCTATCTGGACAGGTAAATCTAAGCTTCACAAGGACAATGTTCTCGTTGAACGTTCCAAGGAAAAAGGCAAACCCTTTCTCATTCCCACAGATTCAGGGCAGGTAGTTAAAGCTTACCCTAGATCAGCCTCTGACTTTACACCTACATTGGAGATTGACGGTGTCAAACATCACGTAGCTTCTAAGTTAGAGTGGTTTCAATATGTTCTAGGTGGACTCCCTATGTTATTAGTAATTGTTGGTGGAGCACTTGGTGCCTTAATCGGTATGCTTGGAGTATATATTAGTTATGATATTTTTCGTCAAAACTCTTCTACACTAAGCTATCTAAAAGTGGTTGGTGTTATCGTTGCAAGTTATTTTGTCTACTTCGTCGTGGCAATACTAATAACGATGTTGATACAATAGATACAATAAAAGTAGAATTAGTTTCGTGAAAAATGAGCTTATTTTAACTAAAAATAGAGAGTAATGACAAAAGTAATTAGGCTAATTTTTATATTTTCAATAACCTTGATAGTATCAGGTTGCTTTCCTGAAGGCTTCCAAGAGTAAGCAAATCAAAAGTTTGGTGATCAGCATTTTAAGACTGCTATATCACTAATAGAATTATATAAACTTCATGAAGGAGAATATCCATCAACATTAGATAGTCTGAAATATCTTGGGGATTGGGATAAAATTATTTTTAGTTCAGTTAAATACAAAAGATTAGATAACGGATATGAATTGGATTTAACCAATGGTTGGATAGGAAAGTCAGAGAATATTGAATGTCCTGATGATTTTTGGAAAGGATTAGGATTGCTCAAATCTGATTTAAAAAAATAAACCTCAAATAGATTCTCCTACAAATGTATTAGATAAATGATACTTATTGTTAACAAATATTAACAAGTTTACTAAAAGTTTGCTTTTGTAAAAAAAAATTAATAAATAGTTTTTTTGAAAAATTTGTCATATTTTGATAGTTTTTGACATTAAGTAGAAAGGACAAGTGATATAATTGCGTTTATTTCTATCTTTGGGAGGAGTATACGCAAGTTTTTTAAATAATTGAACGCAGTTGCGTTTATAAACAAGTTGTGCGTAATTTGAAAAACAGAAGAACACTTAATGAAATATAGTTTAATAATCATAACTTTTTACCTTCTAATTTCCTGTCAAACCAACGGACAGAAAAAACAAAATAACGATTCTGACTTGTCGTTAAGAATTGACTCAATAATTAGCGAACAAAAATTCAATGGAGTAATTTTAGTTTCCGTTGACTCAACCGACATCTATTCAAAAGCAATTGGTTTTTCTGATTTGGAAAACGAAACGAAACTTGACTTAAACGACCAATTTGTAATAGGTTCCATAAGCAAACAAATTACAGCCGTATTGGTTTTAAGAGAATATGAAAAGGAAAATCTTGAACTTGGCGATTCAATTGGAAAATACTTAACTCAAATAAATCAGCCTTGGACAAAACAAGTAACCATTCATCACTTATTAACTCACACTCACGGAATTGTTGATTTGAACAAACCATTGAAATTTAAACAAGGTTCACAATTTCATTATTCCCAATTGGGATATGAACTACTCGCTCAAATCCTTGAAAAGGTTACTGAAAAATCTTTTGAACAATTATCGACCGAACTTTTTGAAAATTATGGACTTAAAAATACATTTCATCCTAGCAACAAAAAATACGAACACCTAGTAAAAGGCTATGAAGAAAACGAAAATGGAATTTTGGTTTTTGCTACGAATAGTTTAGACAATTATGTTCCAGCTGGTAGTTTCATATCAAATGCAGCCGACCTGAAAAAATGGAACGAAAATTTATATTCGGGAAAATTAGTTGCGAAAGAAACTCTGAAATTAATGACAACCAAATACGCAACTCGAATCCATCCGATTTTTGAAAGGGTTGAATATGGTTATGGACTACTTTTCAAAGACGGAGAACAAAATGTTCAAGTTGGCGCATTGGGTTATGCATCTGGATTTGTATCTGCATGCTACTATTATCCACAGGAAAATTTGAACCTTATTGTTTTGGAAAATACTGCAAACAATTTAGATGACTTTAAACAGACATTTAAAGTACATACTGAAATTATGGAATTAATAAAAAAACGAACACACAACAATGTATATAAAAAATAGGCGAATTAGTACAATAAAATCAGCGTTTTTGGATCATATCAAACTTTGTTCTTAACCGAAAATTTGGTGCTTCGAAATCGTCTACTTTTCATATACTAACCGTTGTGCTTAATTAACACAGAAACACGATCTGCTTAAAGAAAACACTAGAAATTGGTTTCAACTCAAATCATAATTTTAAAAAGGGAGTTATCAAATGGAATACTTGGGTTCTTGTTTATGCAAAGGAGTTAAATTTAAAGTTATAGGTAACTTTGAGAGTTTTTATTTATGCCATTGTAGATATTGTAGGAAAGATACAGGGTCTGCTCATGCTGCAAATTTATTTTCTACTACAGCTAAACTTGAATGGATAAAAACGGAAACTGAAATTAAAATATTTCAACCCCACAAGAGTAATCATGTGAAAGCCTTTTGTACAAATTGTGGTTCAGCTTTACCCAATTTACAAATGGACGGTAAACTTTTAGTAGTTCCAGCAGGGTGTTTAGATACAAAATTAGAAAAACGACCTACTGCACATATTTTTATCTCAAACAAAGCAAGTTGGGATGATTCGTTGGAAGAAATAAATAAATTTGGACGCTTCCCAGAATAAGAAGTAGGTTAGCTCTATTTTTTTGATACGAATAGACATACATCGAGAAACAACTTAATGAAGATTAATATACAAGTGATTTTTTTTAATTAATAACAACATTTAGAAGAGTTTGAAACTTATTGTGATGACTTAATAAAACAAGAAATTCAAGACAAGCCAAAAATTAGCAGAGGGCAAGATGTTAAAGTTGAAACGATGGTATGGAAGAACAATTCAAGAATAAAACTTAGGAAGTCTTTTGCCGAACTTCGCAAGTACATAAAAGATGCTGACTCCAGCCTGATAGAACAAATTGAAATAATTGAATGCAGTTGCATTTATATAACTTACCAGCCACCTAAAAAAAATGTATTGCCAAATAGATAGATTATATGATTAATTCTAAAATAGACTGGAAATTAGGAACAACTATAAATGATGTCACTATCGAATGGATTCCTATTTGTTCAGTTGCATTTGGTGATGATTATAAAAGGATAATTGGTCTGACTAAGGAAGAATTTTGGATTAATGGATTTGAGCCACCCAGAACCGAAGGTTTATATATTATTAAAAATCGAGAAGACTGCTATCATATAATGGCAATTATTGATAAAGAACGGATTGAGATTGAAGAACTAGTAAAAAATGGGTTAAAATTAAATGGTATGCTTGTTGAGAATTTTAATACTTTTCCTATTAAAGAAATCATTAAGTTTTCTTTGACTTCGACTAGACACTGGGGTATAAGAGCAGCTACATGGATTAGACAAGAAGAATTTGATGAAGAATTATGTGATATTACTCGAATGATTATTGAGAAAAAAGAACTTGATCAAAGGAGTAGACATGATTTATTTAAAATGATGAAAAGATTTGAAAAACAAAAAGCCAGCTAGTAACACAGTTATAATGCAGAGATGTATTTTATTCATTGTCCCTCCAAATACTCATCTACTTGATCTAAGTGGTGCTGCTCATATATTCTATGAGGCTAAGGAATATGGAGCAGATTTAGTCTTAAACTATGCAAGCATAAATCAGTCTACTGAGATTAAAAGCAGTGCTGGTTTATCTATAAATAAACTTACTCATTTTAGTAAATTCTATCTTAAAGAAACAGACTTTATTATTATACCAGGTATAGATTACTCGCTGATTTCAAATAATAATTTTATAAATCACATAACACCCTTTCTCAAATGGCTTGGTCAGCAACATGCAAGAGGAGTTCAAATTTGTTCTATTTGTACAGGGGCGTTTCTAGTAGCTGAATCAGGTATTCTTAGTGGCAGAAATTGCACAACACATTGGAAATATTTGGAAACTTTTAAAAAGCATTATCCCAAAGTTAAATTGTTTCACAATAGACTGTTTATTAGAGATAAAAATATTTATTCAAGCGCAGGGGTAAGTTCAGGTATAGATATCTCTTTGTTCATCTTAGAAGAACTATATGGAGCTAAGTTAGCAACAGATATAGCTAAAGAAGTAGTAGTATATTTTCGAAGAAGTAATACTGACCCACAACTAAGTATTTTTTTACAATATAGAAATCATTTGGATAATCGTATTCACGAAATGCAAGACTATATTATTTCAAATCTACATGCTTCTATAACTATAGATAAACTTGCCGAAATTTTTTGTATAAGCTCTAGAAACTTAACACGAGTGTTTAAATTTAGTACAGGAATAACTATTGGAAAATATATAGAAAAGCTTCGTGTAGAAAAGGCTTCCCAGTTGTTAATAGATGGGCATAAAGTAGACTATGTTACTCAGCAAGTAGGTTTAAAGAGTACAAACCAACTGAGAACACTAATAAAAAAATATAAAAATATACTTCCTTCAGCATTCATTGCTACAAAAAAAATGTCCTAATACTGCGTATAGTTGTCCTATTAAACTAGCAAGGAACTATATAGTTTTGTATAAAAATTATATCACTCCTAAACCATTTCTAAACTATGCAAAAATTAATATTTATATTTTTAGTGGTCATTGTATCAGCTGCTTATACTTTAAATAACATTTCTCAAAGGCATGATACTTATGTATGCCCACCTTGTAATAGTCAATGTGATAATCTAGAGTACTCTTCAATGGGTACATGTGAACACTGTGGAATGATGTTAATTAAGAAAAGTGAACTCTCTTATGAAAAAAAAGAGAATATGAAGATTGCTTTTTATCTTCAAGATGGAGTAGAAGTACTAGATTTTGCTGGACCTATGGAGGTTTTTGCCTATGCAGGGTTTGATGTCTTTACAGTTTCAGAAACTAAAGAACCTATTGTTTCTCAAGGTATTTTAAAAATAGTACCACAATATTCTATTCAAAATTCGCCTAAAGCTGATATTCTAGCTTTTTTTGGAGGGAACTCAGAAGCTGCATTTTCAGATGAAGTAGTTAAATGGATTAAAGCGCAACAAGATATACAATATCATTTTTCTGTTTGTACAGGAGCATTTGCATTAGCGAAAGCTGATATACTAGATGACCAGACAGCCACAACTTTTCATAATGCTCTTAATAGACTAGAGACAGACTTTCCTAAAATACAGGTTGTTAAAAGTGTTCGTTTTGTGGATAACGGAAAAGTCATATCTACAGCAGGTATTTCTGCTGGAATAGATGGAGCTTTACATGTAGTAGCAAAAATAAAAGGATTTAATACAGCTCGTAGAATTGCTTATCACATGGAATATGATAAATGGATTCCACAAGAAGGATTATTATTATCTGAAAACCCATACAAAGGTTATATAGATATAAATTATATTAATGACTATACAGGGATATATGAATACACTAACGGAAAGAGTATTCAACTCTATGTAGACTCAAAGGATTCTTCACTATATGCACGTTTAGATAGTCAGGATTATCCCTTATTTTACATAGAAAGAGATGTTTTTACTGACTTAAATGAAGATACCGTCAAATTTATGCGAGACGATAAGGGTATAATTACAGATTATAAAATAGGAGATAGTGTGTCAGAGTATTTTAAAAAGCTTAATTAAACTATTAAATACGTTTTTTTAGTCTAAAGGTGAGATGATTTAAAAAGTTATCAAGTTAACTATAAAGCATATTCCACCATAACGAACGTTTCTACACCTACATGAACCACCACTTCCATCAATGGAAACAAATCAAAAAGGAATTGAATGAGTTTGTTTTTTGAGGTTTGTATAACCCAATCTATTAAGAAGAAATATTCAATTAAGAACCTCTAAAAAAGAAAAATCAGGCAATCTATAAGACTGCCTGATTTTTCTTTTTTCAGGATTAGACAACTCTTTTTTATTGAATAACAAGTTGTTTTGTATATACTTTTCCTTGAGAAACAATCTGGACTACATAAACACCTGCACTTATTTTTGGAAGTGTAATAGTAGTAGTTTTTTCGTTTCTAGAAATTTCTTTACTGTAAATAGTTCTACCTAGTGCATCTACTACAACAAGATTTGTCTTTTGATTGGTTGTGGTAGCAAATTCTACTTTGAATGAACCAGTATTTGGGTTTGGATAAACCGTAAAGATTTTTGTAGATTCTTCTTCAATTCCAGTTGCTATATCGAAAGTAAATGCTTTTTCTTCTGTTTCAAACTCACAGCCTGAAAGATAAGTTAATTTCGCTTTGTAATTTCCACTTTCCGTTGGTTGAATGGTTCTTTGATTTGCAAAACTAGCTACTTCATTTCCATCCTTAAACCAAACAACTGCAACAATAGAATCAGAAGGTGAAACGGTAATCGTTTTATCAAAAGAATTTTCTTTGTTTATTGTAATTATTGCGTTTGGAGCTTGTGTTTCTACAATTTCTACTTCATTTGATTCTATTTTACACCCTTTTGTTGTAGTAACCTCTACCTTGTATTTTCCAACTTCAGAAGTTACAAAAGTAGCTGATTCATTTGAAATAGCTGTCCCATTTCTAAACCAGTTGTATAAAAATTCTGTATTTACTGTTGCAGAAAGTAATACTTCTTCACTTGGACAAATAGATGTTCTGTTAGCAGAAAGTGAAACAGCAAAAGGACTTTTAATAGTTACAGGCTGAATAAACTGATTACCTGCTTGGTCTCTAATTCTAAGGTTAAACTGCATTTGAGAAGAAATACTACAATCTATTACTTTATTTTTTAATCCTGTATCATCAAAAACTACTTGTATAGCTGCCGAATCTGTACAATTATCACTTAAAGAGACAATAAAATCGTTTACTTTGATTGTTACTTGGTTGGATGATTCGAATGATAGTAGAAGAGCCTTTACACTAACCCTTGGTACTATTGTATCTCTTACATTTACGAATCCAGTTGCAATTGCACTACTATTTGTATTCGATTTTACTTCAAAATCTATACTTTGTAAAGTGCCGATATCTACACAAGAAAAAATCTTTGAACTCTCGCCATTCATATATAGATGAGAAACGATACTACCTTGACAGCCTACTACACTTCCACCATCTAATTGCTGGGCATATACTATAGCCTTTCCAGATTCGTCCAAGTACACATCCAATGTTTTCCCTTTTGCTCTAATACCCTTCAAAGTAGTTATCATAACTTTACTGAAAGAACCACTACTACAATTTGTGATTGAATCTTTAACAAATAAGTAAGTAGTATCGGCAGCAAGTCTAGGTGTAATATAAGAATTGCCTTGTGCTACATGATTAGCAGTAGTATCATTGTACCAATATAGTGTACCTATTCCACTAGATTGAAGAGTAATTGTAGAGTTAGGACATGCATCAATTAGATTACTAGTACCCTTGACAATAGGAACAATAGGTGTATTTCGCTTTATACTTGCTATTCGGTTGCGTCCCACATCTTTAAAATCCGTAAAAGCACCTACTACAATCATTTCATCTCCTTCATCAATCAGAGCTACATCATTTATAACAGAACTAGCAAGATTTTCTATACCAAACTCTTCATCCAAACTACCATCTTGATTTAATCTCAACATAAACCCAGTAGCTAACATTATATTAGCATAAAACTCTCCAACAATAACTATCTTTCCGTTTGGCTGAACAGTTATATTTTTTACTGTGACTGAAGGTTTAAATGTAGTTGTAGGCGTAGCATTAGGTAGAATTTGGTTAAGATTTTTTATCTCAAAAGATTCATCTACTGTTCCATCTGTATTTAACCTTTCTACTAACGATGGATAAGGTTCTGTAGCTCTAGACTTGTAAGATACTACTATTTTACCATCTTGCTGAATAGAATAATCAGTAATAATATCATAGTCAGGAGAGATAAATGTATTATCCCTTCTACCAGTGGTATCAATGCGTACGATTGCTCTATATCTTTTTTCTGAAACACAATAAACTCTGTCTTGACTGTCTATTTCTAAAAGGTCGTGTTTTAAACTTAAATAGGAAGAAGTACGATACATAGAATCTAATGAGCCATTTTGATTAAGTCTTATCAAACGACCATTTTCTGAAAGTACAATTAGCTTTCCATCACTCTGAATATCAAAATCAGCAATATCATCTCCAGAAATAATAATACTTTTTGAGACATTAAAACTACTATCTATACTTCCATCTTGATTTAATCTTAGTAGTGTGCTTTCGATTACTCCATTCTGTTCAAAGTCAAATCTACCTGATAATACTATTTTATTATCTTTTTGCACATGCATATCTGCCATATAAACATCAGTGTATTTGTTAATGTAAGGAATTTCATATTCGTTACGTACAAAAATATCATTGTCTTTAAAAAAGAAGGAATCATCTAGTTCACCGTTGGGTAACAGACGAGCTATTCCCCCTACGTATTTTCCATTGTATCTAGTAAATTTTCCTGCAATCAAGATTTTTCCATCTTCATATCTGTGTACAAACTGAATTTGATGGTCTGCTGCTGTACCTAAGTTAAAAGTGTTATCTATATCACCATCCTTTTTAAAACCCATTATAAGACGAACATCTCCTGAAATACCTGCTTGAGGTGTATCTTCATTCGTAAATGTCACAATAAATGTATTATCTGGCTTAGTAGTAATAAGATAGGGTGCATCTGCATATGACTCTTCATAGCCAGTTACTCTATAACGGACATAATTTCCTGTATTAATTTTATCTTTTTTGAAGGAAAAAGTAGTATCAAGTGAACCATCTGAATTTAGACGTCTTACACCTGTTATCCTGTCTCCTACTAATATTTTATCTCCTTGAAGTGCTATATAATCAACTGGTTCGGCAAATCGAAAGGTTGAATCAAGAGTTCCATCTTGATTTAGTTTATATAACTCCGATGCGTAACGTCCACCTCGACTAGCAGCAACAAGTAATTTCCCACTATTATCTACCTCTATATACTCGATAGAACCATAGAAAGAAGGGCTAAATTCTTCTAGTGTTAAGTCATTGCGAAGAACAAATAATTCAGAAGTACCATTTATATATAAAGATATAACTAACTCTCCATTAGCTAGTTTTTTTACTTTCTTAGCTTCCAAGTCAAGAGCAGAATAGGCTGGAACATCGAAATTAGAATCCAATGTACCATCGGCATTCAGTCTAGCAAATGCTTGTCTTGAACGACCATTATAATCATAGTGAAATTTTCCTGCAACTACTATTTTTCCACCAGAAATTAGCTCTATATCAAGTATACGACCTCTAGATACGTGAGAGTCAAATGTATTATCAATATTTCCGTTTATATCTAATCTAATTATGGGCTTAACTGCTACTCCATTATAAGTAGTAAAATCTCCTGCTACTAGTATTTTACCACTAGGTTGAACTGCAATATCCCTTACAAATCCTCCTTCAAAGCCAGAACCAACTTGAAATGATTCGTCTAGTTTGCCATCTCTAGTTAGTCTAGCTAACCCTTTTCTATCTATCATAGCATACGAAAAGAAACTTCCTCCTATCATTATTTTTCCATTAGGTAAAATTTTGGTAGCATAAATGTGCTCGGGTATGATTGGATAACTATTGTTTGTAATGTGATGTATAATGTCATTTCCATTTCCATAACCAGTATCATTAGGGTTAAAATCTTCGTTGGTAGTGTAACCGTCACACTGACTAAAAACAGAAGTAGTATAAAAACTACTCAACAAAAAAACAGCACATACAAAAAGTAGGCTGCGTAAATTAGAATATGATTTTGTCATCAAAGAAATTCAATTACGAATTATGAAATTAAAAATTACTATTCTTGGGATTGAGAATGTAATTTATAATCTTGAATAATTCTGTGTAGAAATAATAAATAGTAATAGAGGGGATTTGTAGGTGCAAAGTTACGTTTTTATTTATAGAAACACATGCTTTTTTATAGAAAAAAGAATCATTATCTAGTATGAATAGAATAAGACTCTTCTAAATTTCTTAACACCCCTTAACAAACTCTAAAAAATATAATAATTCTAAGTTTCTGAAAAACAATAGCTTATAAAGTAATTGATTTTTTTAATATAAAATCTGTAATTACGAAGTGTTTTTTGTCATTAAGTATATAAGGAAAGTATAATTTATCAAGACTACTTAAATAATTTAAATGGTCTTTTCTTATTTTATTTTTATCTACCAAATCACTAACTCTTCGAACTTAGAATACTTTTTATTTTTATGCAAGCATTTTTACGACATTGGAAAACTTAGATAATAAAAAAACACCTCCAATACAACAAAATATTGTGTTTTTGCAAGCTGACAGCATTTTTGATAATTTTAAAAATAAAAATTACGTTATGGGAGACCATCATAACATTATTAATCAATCAAAAAAATTAAGTGATATTTATCAGAGCAATCATTCTGTAGAATTGGAAGTAATAAAAAAAGAGAATGAATTTCTTAGGGATGAAGTAAAATTTTTAAAGTACCAATTGGAGGTTACTCAAAATCTACTAGACAAGTCTCTAAATAAAAAGTAAATTTTCAGAGTTCTAAATCATAAACTAATAAGGTTTTTGTATATTTCTATTCCTACCACAAAACCCCTTATTCAAAATGAGAAAATTGTTTATCCTTTCGATTATACTTTTTTGCTTTACTAGTTCAAAAGCTCAAACATTAAGCGAACAAATTCAGACCTTTAAGCAAGAGCAAGAGAGTTTAGAGCAAAAATTAATCATCACAACAAATGAGTTGGACAGCTTAAAACTTCTAAAAATAATTGAAGATTTGAATATAGTTGGATTGCCAAAATCAGATTTTAAAGATCAAATAATTACTCATTCAGCAATGATTCTTGGCTATGCTGAGGAATTTGAACAGGCGAGATGGGTTACTCACATCATCACTCCAGATATTGTTCAAACGAGTTTTGGTAGAAGCAATGATTTTAGAGAAGATGATAAGGTTAGTACAGGCTCTTCCAAACAAGAAGATTACTTTTTAGTAGATACTTTAGAGAATGGAAAATTGGAGTATGATGGCTTTGGATATGACAGAGGTCATTTAGCTCCATCTGCTGACTTTAGATGGTCAGAAAAAGCACTTTCGGAATCCTTTTTATATTCTAATATGAGTCCTCAAAAAGCTGAATTCAATAGAGATATTTGGGCACACTTGGAAGATGCTTTGAGAGGGTATGTTATCAAAAATAATACTCCACTCTATGTAGTTACATTGCCTATTCTTAGTCAAGATTTACCAAAAATAGAAAGAGGTGTTAATAAGGTAGCTATTCCGAAACAGTATGTAAAAATAGCCATTGATTTAAAAAATAATCGTGGAATTGCTTTTTTACTTCCCAACGCATCTTCTACTTCTCTACTGACTAGTTTCACAACCTCCATTGATGAGATAGAAAAACTAACACAGATAGATTTTTTTCCAAGTCTTGAGGATGAATTAGAAAATAAACTAGAATTAATGACGGATGGTAAAGAATGGATACCGAGCGATGAACAACAAGATGTAGAACCAATAGCTGTTATGTCATTGCCTAAAGGATATTTTAATACCAATCAAGCCAAGTATAAAGTCGGTAACAATAAAAACGTAACAATTTGTGGAACGGTTGTCAGTACCAAGCTATCAGGTAAAGGAAATATTTTTATCAACTTAGACAGAGCCTTCCCTAATCAAGTTTTTACAGTTTCAATTTTTGCAAACAATGTTAAAAACTTTCCATACAAACCTGAAGAATATTTGAAAGGAAAAACGATTTGTGTTACTGGAAAAGTTTCAGAATTTAATGGCACTCCAAGTATGAGTATTGAGAATGGGAAAAGTATTTTTTTGTATGAGAAAGAAGAAGAGTAAATTTGTAGTTCATCTTTATTCAAAAAAACATGTCTTCAATTTCTACAGAAAAATTATTTGCAAATACCATCGCTTCGAATGCTTCTATCCAGGCGCACCTTGAAATCATTTTAAAAAATCAAGCTGAGATTCTATCTAAACAAACAGGTGAAAATGAGCAAGTCTTATTAAGTGCTTTTCAGTTTGATGTGAGTAATAGAACGCAGCAGATTAAGGATGAGATGTTGGCTAAACTCATAAATGAAGAAAAGTGAGGTGGTTAGTTATGGAAGGAGTTAAAAGTTGACAAATAGATACATCTTTATGCAATTTTCGACAACTAAAACGACAATCACAAAAAAAAAATACTTATAACTTGTTGATAAATAGTGTTTTAAAAATTAGTATAGTATTTCCACCAGCTCCACAAGACTAAAGAGGCTGTCCGAAAAGTACGGATAGCCTTTTTTTTATGGTTAATTTTTTTTATTTTCGAGGTATATATACTTTTATACTAACGTTATATAGCCTATGGCAAAAGTAGTTTTCAAAAACCAAAGTGGTAAGCAGCCCGAACTTTTTCCTGTCAATATATTTGACAAAATTCCAGCTCACCATCCTGTTCGTTTAGTTGAAAAGGTGGTTGATTCATTGGATATTAGCGATTTGATTTCTCAATACAAAGGTGGAGGTTGTTCAGCTTATCATCCAAGAATGCTCGTTAAAGTGCTATTCTATTCTTATTTATCCAATATTTATTCTTGTCGTAAAATAGCTAAAGCTCTTGGGGAGAATATTCATTTTATGTATTTATCAGGCAATTCTACACCAGATTTTAGAACAATTAATGACTTTAGAGGTAAAATTTTGAAGGCACACATTCATCGTTTATTTGGAGAAGTTGTTAAAATGTTGGTTGAAATGGGTTATGTAAGTCTTGATGTTCAATATATTGATGGAACAAAAATAGAGGCTTGTTCTAATCGTTATACTTTTGTTTGGCGTGGTAGTATTGAAAAAAATAAAGAAAAGTTAGAAACTAAAGTAAATAAAATTTTATCTGATATTGAAAGTAGTATTCAATCAGATAATCAAGAAGAAAATAAAGAAGAAGTATCTACTCCATTAGATTCAGAATTATTAAAAGAAAAACTCGCTCAAATCAATAAAAAACTAAAAGAACCGAGTAAACAACAGGCAAGAGAACTAAAAAAAATGCAAGATGAATATCTTCCTAGATTAAGTAAATATGAAGAGTCTCTGAAAATTTTAGGTTGTAGAAACTCGTATAGTAAAACAGATACGGATGCTACTTTTATGCGGATGAAAGAAGATCACATGAAAAATGGACAACTCAAACCTACTTATAATGCTCAAGTGTCCACAGAAAATCAATTTATTACCCACGTTTCTATTCATCAAACGGCAGGAGATACCACCACTTTATCCTCTCATTTAGAAGGATTTGAAAATCAGTACAATAAACAAAGTAAAGAAGTAGTAGCTGATGCAGGTTATGGAAGTGAAGAAAATTATGAATTACTTGAAAAAAAAGAAATTACTGCCTACGTTAAGTACAATTATTTCCATAAAGAGCAAAAAAGGAAAATGAAAAATAATCCTTTTTTAGTTCAGAATTTATTTTACAACAAAGAATTAGATTTTTATGTCTGTCCGATGGGGCAAAGAATGAAGAAAATAAGAGATGGAAAACGTACTTCAAGTAATGGATACGAATCGCAAGTATCTTATTATCAAGCAAAAAGGTGTCAAGATTGTCCTCTTCGCAATTTATGTCATAAAGCTGAAGGCAATAGAATAATACAAGTGAATCATCGTTTAAACCAACTAAAAGAGAAAGCTAGAAATTTACTAACTAGTGAGAAAGGATTAGAGCAGCGCAGTAAACGCCCTATAGAAGTAGAAGCTGTTTTTGGGCATCTCAAATATAATAATAAGTTTAATCGATTTACTTTTAAGGGATTAGTAAAAGTAGAAATGGAGTTTCTATTGATGGCTCTTGGACATAATTTTAGAAAAATGGTGGCAAAAACTGCCGATAAGCTAAAAAATACTTTCAATTCTAAAAAATCATCTTTTTGCACCTTTTTTTATACTCAAAAAAATCACCAAAAGACAAAATTTGTTTGCATCATCAAAAAAATCAACCAAAAAGAAGAATTACAAAAAATAGCTGCATAAAAAGAGGCTGACCTTTTCGGACAGCCTCTTTTTTTGGCTTTAAATGAGGTTTTTGGTATAATGTGACTTACTAAAAAGGAAATGAGTACATTTTTTTATAGTTTATTGAGGTTATTGAATGGATGATAAATTTGAAATTCAATTGTTATTCTTACACACTTGAAATATAAAACTTTGGTTAAAAAGGTTAGCTACTATCTTAGTACCTAATCTTTTGAAAAAAAACTTCTATTTAATATAGCTTCCACTAAGTGTTTTTACTGTTTTTTTAAAAAGAGCATTTTTACGGATGTTATTGAGTGAACAAGTCCTTAACTTTGAATTATCAACCTTTTGATAGGCGTATTCTGAAAAGCCTTAATAGAGTAGGAATTAATTTTCTAAATATACTGAACTATGATATTAAAACCAGGAGAATCTTACGAAGTTTCTACAGCTACCATTACTGTAACTAATTTATCTAACACAAAAAATGGATCGTTTAGTGTTACAGGTGCTTCTTATATATTAGAACCTGATGAAACTAAAAGAATTGACCTAATGGAAGAACCTGACAGAGTCATTAATAGTGGCTCTACAAATCTTAATGTTGATTAAACGGGATATTCTACTATTTACGTAAAGAGCATCAATATTTACTCACATAAAGTATTTGATTTTAGAGTACTGGACATGAATCTGTCAGTACACTTTTAAAGTGTCAGACAATTCGTATATTTAACTGTCTTGACACCTTTGAGGAGTCCGACCGAGCAGATGGAAAAAAATATCCAATGTCCAATACTCTAATTTGATTTAAGTATATCTATAATTTGATATATACTTTTTCTCCAGACTGATATTTTATATAGAACAAAATTGCTTTAACTTGCTCATCATCCAAAAAATCATAATTTGGCATTACTTGTCCATACTCTTTGTATACGTGTGGAGTGTGTGAATTTTTCTTAATCATGTCTTTAGAATTTTTAATGAACTGTATTAATTGTTTCTTACTTTCCCAACGATTTTCTACTCCAACAAGTGCAGACCCTATAACCTTTTCATTGACAGAGTGACATCGAAGACAGTTTTCTTCAAAAAGTTCTTGACCTATTTTTACTAATTTTTCTTGTTTAAGATTTAAAGAATCTAGTTTCCCGTATATTCCTTCCTCCATGTTAGTAAAGTACTCCATCTTGAATATACTTTCTTCAATAGTATCTATCAAAGAAGAGATAAAAACTACTCCTGTTGTAATTACAAGAATATAAATTGTTATGTTTTTACTAAATGTGTTCATTTTTATCAAAAATAAGTGTTAGGATGTGCATTTATTTGATTTAACATAGAAATTTGTGTTATAAATTACAAATTTATAACTTAACTATAGTATAAATAAAATTATTGCAATTGATTAAAAAATATTGTTTTTTAAATATTTAGGTAAGTTTCTTTGTAAGAATAATTTTTGTAAATCGTATTTTTGGTACGATTAATTTCTTTCAGTTTTAGTTACTCTGTAATCCTTTAGTAAGTTTCAATCCCAAATGGATTCGATTAATAGAATTGAAATGTTTGGAAGAGCAAAAGAATTTAAGGGTTTCAATCCCAAATGGATTCGATTAATAGCAAATTAAAAAACAAATCTTAGACTATAAAGAAGTAGTTTCAATCCCAAATGGATTCGATTAATAGTTAAATAATAAATCATAATGGAAAATGTAAATATGTTTCAATCCCAAATGGATTCGATTAATAGAAAGGAAAGACAACATACAAATATATTAAGCAAGAGTTTCAATCCCAAATGGATTCGATTAATAGCATCGACGGTTTCATTCGTTTGCGTTTCTAAGGAATTGTTTCAATCCCAAATGGATTCGATTAATAGTACAATTAGAGTTTATGGAGAGTTGCAAATGAGCTGGTTTCAATCCCAAATGGATTCGATTAATAGTATACTCTTGCCTTGGGGGTAACAGGTATAAATGGAAGTTTCAATCCCAAATGGATTCGATTAATAGATCTTTGACTTGAATTTGTGATTGATTGATGTATCAGTTTCAATCCCAAATGGATTCGATTAATAGGTAGATGATTTTGTAACCAATATAAAAGACCAATTTGTGTTTCAATCCCAAATGGATTCGATTAATAGTGGCACAATGCACCCAGAAAGCGTAGCAGTCTTTAAGTTTCAATCCCAAATGGATTCGATTAATAGTCGTTGCAAAGTCAGAAAAAAAATTGGTTTCTGCAAAGAAAAGCCCTATTTTTTTTCTGAAATTCGACAATTTTGTCGTCTTACCCCAATAATAAGAAAAACCCGAGGGTACGACGACACACATAAAACCCTGATTAACAGAGGTTTGTAAAAATGTTTT
This sequence comes from Bernardetia sp. Wsw4-3y2, assembly GCF_037126295.1. Taxonomy (NCBI): domain Bacteria; kingdom Pseudomonadati; phylum Bacteroidota; class Cytophagia; order Cytophagales; family Bernardetiaceae; genus Bernardetia; species Bernardetia sp. Wsw4-3y2. The sequence goes on from NZ_CP147017.1 coordinate 4,424,092, forward strand.
AGTTTTTCAATACGTCAAAGAACATTTTTTTAGACCTAGACGACACAATGCCTCTCTATTGCCTAAAATAACACATTTTAAAAATTATTCAAAATCGATAATTTTATATAAAATCATCCAACGGATTACGCTCTACTCCAATCACTTCCCTGTCCATCGCAATTTTCCTACGATGCTTGAAAATGATAACACTATCATACTCCTCATCCATAATCATTTTCATTTTTGCAGAAAGTTCTCTTAATTTAGGTGGACTTATTTCCCCCTCAAAAACAGAGTTCTGAATCCAATTCAAATACTGTCGACAAAGTTTGAGCATTTTCCCCACCCTCTTCGAATCCATGTCATACATCAAAATTATATACATAAATATAAAAATTAAATTAAAAATAGTCTTTTTTATACTAAAACAAAAGAGAAACTCATTTTTGCACTGATAACTGATTTACCAACGAGCCTTAAAAGGACGATAATCCGACTGCATTCCCATCATATAATTAGTTAGTTTATGACATTCTAAAACTAACAAATGACGCTTACTTACATGACGATTCAAACCACGATGCTTAAAAGTAGTCTTCATAAATTTTTGAAATTCTTTTACAAAAACATCTCTTCCTTTTTCATTTAAATGACACACATTATCCTGTTTTTTGAAATGTTTAGACTGAATTTGCTTCGTATTGACCAAACTAAAAATCAATCTGTCCACAATAAAAGGCTTAAATACTTCTGCCAAATCCAAAGCCAAAGAATAACGCCTCGCCCCCGGAGAATGTAAAAAACTAATTGTACTGTCTAAAGTAGTCTGAAAAATAGCATTCATACACGCTGTATAAAGCATCGTATTACCAAAAGAAATAAGTGCATTTACTTCATTGTGAGGAGGTCTTTTACTTCTTTTTTCAAATTTAAAAGTCGATAAAATGCTATCAAAAGCAGAATAATAGATAATTCTAGCATTTCCTTCTAATCCCATCAACATAGATATATCGGTGGCTTTCGGAACTTTTTCTAAATACAATTCTAGTTTTTCTATAATGCTTTTATCAAAATCTTCTTTTCTTGTTTGATAATATTTCAAGACAATACGCATATTTTGAATAGCTCCAATAACAAACTGTTGAGCCAAATAAAGTCGTTTTTTTTCATCAATAAATGTTTTGGCTTGTACGATTCGTGCTTTTCCTGATAATAGCTGCTCTTTAGGCACAAACGAACCTGCATAATTTTGGTAGTAATCAAAGAAATGAACCCCAACGCCATGTTTATTCAAAAACATATATAAATTATTGTTAGCTTCCATATTATTACTAAAAATATACAGATTACTCAAGCTATGAATGGGAAAATCTTTTTTTCCTGTTTCGTTTCCTTCTTCGTCTATCCGAATAAAACGAAGAGAATTATCAATGCGTAAGAGTCTGCCCGAAGACATAATATATTTTTCTTCTCTCATGATATAAGTAGTTTAGTTGTGAAAAAAATTAGAATAAAGATTATTACGGCTAGTTGTGTATAACAGTCTTCTCTCACTCCATTGACAAAACTTTAATTTTCTGATTGAATTTAGTTTCTTTACTCATTGGATTATTGAGTATTTTTTTGATTTCTAGTAATCCATATCGGAAAAAAGAGTATTCATTATATCCATTTGAACAGACTCTTATTTTCGTTTTTTTATGTTTCCACTCCCCTACTTTGTAACACCAAACAAATGCAATAGAACAAAGAGCAAGTAATTTAGCTATTTTCTCTGGTTCTGTCAATTTTGTATTTTCTAGCTTAAAACCTTGTGTTTTTAGTGCTTTAAACAGCGTTTCTATTTCCCAACGTTGTTTATAAATTTCAAAAGCGTTTTCTAAAAAAACAGGTGAAGCTAGATAAATATATCCTTTTTGTGTTCTACTTACAGATAAATATACTTCTACACCATTGACTATAAAAACACCCTCTAAATGATACGTTTCTGAAATAGCCAGTCCTCTACACCAGGCTGCAATTGACTTTGTTTTACCTTTTCTAGTCGCTTTAAAATTAGACTTTAGTCGCATTACAAAATCAAAGTTTTTTCCTGATAAATAAGTAAACCATTTTTGACCTACAAACTCTCTATCTGCTACAATAGAAGAAATAGATAGGTTAGGAAAAATAGATAAAAAACGTTCTATTAATTCGATGCGTTCTTCAGTAGAAGAGTTTCCTTTTTTTGGAAAAACAGACCAAATAAGAGGCACTGAAACATTTTTATAAGCTGCTGAAAGTAACAAAATATTTATATTTTTTTTACCCACTTTCCAATTGGAACGGTCAAGACATAAAACAATATCCTTCCACTTATCAATACCTTGTAAAGAAACAATTAAAAGAGTAATTGCCTTAAAATCAAGGTTATAGTGATTTAAAAAGCGTTCAATACGACGTAAAGAGGAGCTGCACTCTACATTCCGTTCAAAAGCTGTAGCAATTTGAATCAACCCTCCTAATCCTACTTTTATAACAGCTATTACAAAAAGACCTATAAATTGAACTCGTGCAAAATGAAACTCTGTTAAATGAGAAGATAAAACAGTAACTAATTTTGTAACTTTACCACTAGAAGCATACTTTGCTTTTGCCATAATTGAGAAAAATTTGTGAGAAAAATTTTGTAAGAAACTCAATTATGGCTTTTTTTTATCTCGTTTCAAAATCTTTTGTCAGAGGACTGAGCAGTCTTCTAGACTGTTGTATTTGGTAAGCAAAACGTATTTTTTTGTTCAGACAAGGATGTCTGAACTACTGTGATACTGTTTAATGAATAAAATCAATCTTCCTCAAAAACACCTACATAACACAAATCAAAATACGAACACGTTTTGCAATAGCGTTTTTTGACTAAAGCAGGACAAGTTTCTTGTTCCAAAATCAATTCAATTTCAGAAAGCCAGTTTTCAATTTCTTGTCTGTCTTGAGGAGTTAAAGCCTTGATTTTGTGTGTTTTGCGAGCTGTTGGATATTCTAAAATAGCTGTCGGACTCTCTACGCCTGCATTTTCTAGCAGATACAAATAATATTTTACTTGTGCGATGTGAGCGTGTTCTAGCTTATCCGATTTTTTGGTTTCGTGTACGACTTTGTTTTTGTAATCGTAAAAATCAATTTTGGCAATTCCTAAATCTACCTCACGAAAATTTTTAGTTCGTTGTGGATAGCTTTCTTCTCCAATCAGTTTTCCTTCATAAACCAAATCAGAAGTTTGTTCCATATTGATATGATTGGCGTGTAGCCAAAGTTCACGCTGACAGACATGAAACATATTGACAAGTGATGCACTAATTGTTTTTTTCATAGTTAAGTAAAGTAAAATAGACATCCCTGTCTGTTTAAAAGTTAAGTTGTGATTTTGTAAATTGTAGCTTACTCTTTAGAGTGAGAATTATGTACCCTAAACTTTAGTTTAGGGCAAAATCTACCATTTCCTATATAAAATCATTAATCATATCAGCCAAAGCATTTTCATCTAAACCTGTTTCATCTGAATAAATATTTTGGTAATTCTCTAAATAATAAATTCCGTGCTGCGATTTTTTTGTATCTATTGCCTCACTCACTTTATTTTCATTTTTACTACTTCCAAAAAGCGAAAAAATAAATTTAGACATCACCCCTTGCAAGATTTTGAAATCTGATTTTTGCTTCAAAAAATCTTTGTTTCTGTTTTTGATTAAATCAATGTATAACTCAAAGACTTCCTCACCTTTTACTTCGTCATCATCAAAAGAATATTTTCCTGCTTTCTCTAAAAAATTTAATTCTTCTTTTGAAAAAACTTCATCTAATTTCTCGCCTTTTTCATTTTCCACTTTTATAGGAATTGGAATCGGAACGAAAATGGAAAGGTTTTTTTGTTCGATTAATTGGAAGTTTCTATGTGCGCTAGTAAATTCTAAATTTTGAAAATGATTTTTATAATTGGAAAAATTGACTGTCATGGTATCTTCATTTTTTAAATCAATTTTTTCAAAAACTAGATTATAAAGTCTATCAAAATCTTTCTTTTCAAGAATATTTCTTAAATCTTCTTCTGAAATTTTCTTGTCTTTATTAATTATTTGAAATCTCCAATCCGAACCATAAAGAACACTTGCATCGTCTTTGTCAAAAAGATAAAGCATACAATTTTCTTTGTTTACATTTCGATTGATACGCCCTGCAAGCTGTTCATCACTATCAATCAATGAAATATTTTTAAAACCCAAATCTATATCGATATCTACTCCTGCTTCTACTACTTGGGTAGTGATGAGTAGAATTTTCTTGTTTCGGTTTTGATCATTTTTTAGAGAATTAATAATATATTTTCGACGATGTTCTAGTATTGTTCCTGATAAAACAAAAACTTTATCAAAGAATTTTCCTTTCTCTTTTTGATAACCTTTAATTTTATCTTCAAAATCAGTAGCCGATTTTTTGAAGATAAATTCTACGATTGTATAAACGCTTCCTTTTGGTTTGGCTTTTCCAAAATCTTTTGGAGCATATTCTTTTGATTTTTCAACGACTTGAATGGCTAATTTCTCTAAATCAAAATCTTTATCTTCCAACAAATCAAAATTAAAACTTACTCGTTTTCCAAAATTCTCATTTTGAAAATAATCTGTTTTTGCATTTTCCAATAAATAAACAAAATCACTTGTATCTTTTTCCAAAACTTCTATTTTACTAAGTTTTGGAAGTGTAGCCGACATAATAATAAAACGAATATTGAAAAACTGAGCGTACTGTTTGATAAGATAAATCAATTTGTCCCAATGCTGAGGATTATAGGCTTGTAGCTCATCAATCACGACAACAGAATTAGCCAAACGATGCAAAATATAATTCGTTTCCTTTTCGTTGGTCTTCAAAATATCAAAAAACTTGATATGAGTCATCAAACAAAACGGAAAGTTGATAAATAGATTATCGATATAATTCTTTTTTTCTTCTCCATAATCTGCATCGACTTCTCCCTGATTTTCTTCTGTTTTGTTATCTGATTCTTTTGCTGTCAGACCTGCTTTTGAGTGAAGCTGAACAATTTGATTTTCATTCAATCCCAATGTTTTTTTAATGCTTTTGTAAGTTTGTGTAACAAGTGTAGTAAATGGAAAAACATAAAAAACTTTGTTCAATTCTTCATTTTCTTTCAAAAGTTCCATTGCTGCAAGCATCGAAAGATTTGTTTTTCCTCCACCAGTCGGAGCTTCTATATAAAACAGATTTTTATCAGCATTTTGACGGACTTTATTAATGACTTCAATCGCCATTTTTTGTCGTAATTTATTTAAGTTTTCATTATTTGGTTCTGATAAATCTCCAAAATCTGTATCTAAATTTTGATAAGTAGTTTTATTATAAAGTTCTCCTTTTCCTTCGTTTTTGCCAATCATATTTTTATAAATCTCTTCTACTTCTTCCCTTTTCAAAACGCCAAACTCTTTCTCATTTTCTAATTTCAGTCCGTTCATATATTCGCCTGTTGCCAAATAATCGGAAGCTGTTAGTAAGGAGAAATTTAATTTTAGGAGAGCGTAGAGAGGGAAATTATCTTTTATAACTCCTTCATTATATTCTGATTTTAATATATTATATTTTTCAAAAAGAGTTTTTATTTGAGTAATTATTTTTTTTGGAAAATCGCCTATTTCAAAGTCATATTCTTTCAAATAGGATTGCATTTTTTCTAACTCTTTTGTATCAAAATTTATTTTTTCTTCAACATTATTGGAAAGTGTTTTTGAATGGTGTTTGAAAATAGGGTAAGAGAAAATAAGAATAGAATAGAAAAGCAACATCTTTTCAGAATTAGAAAATTCATGTTGCTTTTTTGAAAACTCTTGAAAATGATTAAGAATAAAAAAATAAGCACCTAAGGAAGAATGATGAGAACTCAAAACACTATTTCTCTCTTTTTTGAAGAGTTTATTATTCATTTTATCAACTTGAAAATTCGGATTTATCTTTCCATAATCATGAAAAACAATAGTATTTACAAACAATTTTTTTATAAATTGACTTGCTTGAAAAGCTGTTTTAGTTTCAAAATTATTCTTTGCAAAACCTTCAATCAAAGTATCAATAACTAAATCTAATTGATGAATTTCAGTTAGTTTTTCAAATTTTTCATTGACAAGAATAATGTGTTCTTTTAATGTTTCAGAATCAAAACCTTCTTTTCTGTGAGCGTGATAAGTAGAAGCATTTTTCAGAAGAGTATCAAAAGCATCAAGGTTTTTAATAATTTTAGAAATGCTATCTAGTTTAGAGAAGTTGGACATAGTAGTTTTCATTTTTGAGATGATACAACGTTTCTATTTTATCTGACTTTTTTAATTTGAAATTGGTAAAAGCAAAGTTTCCCAATTCATATTGAAAAAGTTCTTCATCAAATCCTGTTGGTATTCTTTCGAAATAAGAAAACGAACTAACACTTGCTTCTAAACTGAAAATATCAAAATCCTCAGCAACCGAAACTTTATTTTTTCTTACAGATTCTTCAGCTTTATAAAAAAGTGTTTTTATCTCAAATGATTCTTTCAAACTTTCTACCTTTTCAAAATCATATTCTTTAAAATCTTCTTTTTCCCACCAAGCCGAAAATTCATTTTTTCCAAAATAAGGTAAGTATTCAGCTTTTCCATTTTCCAAATAGTCATGTAATTTTTGATGCTCTTTATTTTCCATATCTAAAAGTAAATAGACACGATAAGCAGGTTTTATGAGTGTGGCTTCTTCGGTTAGATAATTTGTTCCTTTGTTGGCATAACCGATTGTATTACTGTATTTTATGACTGTTTTTTTGAAATTTCCTCTTTCATGATATTTATCCAAAGGTTCAATTCCAATTTTTAGGTCTTTTAGTTTTTGGTAATATTCTGGCAATTCGCCTAGTTTTTTGTAGCCTTCTAATCCGATAATTGCTCCCAAAATCCCTAAAAGAGCAGGTTTATGAAGCATATTATAAGATAAATTGATTCCCGAATTGACATCAGGTTTTCTAAAAAAACCAAAGTCAGCTTTTAAGTCGATAGAAATAAGTTTTTGCATAAAGATTCTGATTTTAAATGTGGAATTTAAACCCTAAGGGTCTTCGAAGACTCTTAGGGTTTGGGTAAAAAAATAGTTGAAGAAAATTAAATATCTAATTCTTGTGAATTTGCAGGAAGGTTTACTACTTTAGTAATTCCTTTCTGATAATAAACTTCAATTTTTTCGATTTCAGAAGCGATATGTTCTTTGACTAAAAGCGTAGAAATTGCCGAAAAATCAATTTCTCTGTCTAATCCTGTTCCGTTTATTTGTATTAGTTCTACAAAAGAAGGCAAAACTGCTTTCGAATCTTCTTTGAGTTGTACCCAAAATAAAACTTCATTTTCACTTCCAGACTTTGCAGCCGAATCGTAATAAGTAACTCCTTTTCGTAACCCTTCTTTTAGTTTTTCGATGTCGTCTTGTGTAAGTCCGTCAGATTCTACACGTTTTGCATCATCAGCAATATTTTTTGGATTGACAGAAAAATGATGTACATAATGACCTTCTGAAAGTTTGGATTGTGTGCCTAAAGTGGTCATTGTACTATCTACATTTTTATCACTAGGATTTCTGAAAGGCGACATAATTTGTTCAGAATAAATTTCATTTCTTGGAAAACGATTTATTCCATGTGTAATCTGACACGTTCCGTGAAGTGAAATATTTGTAGCTCCTGCATACGTTCCACCAAACAAACGCACATCTAAACGAGTAAGTAAATTTTTAAGAATGGCAGCACGTCTAGTTTTTTTATCCATTTTGGCAGGGTCTTCCTCAAAATGATATTCATAGGTTTGGTCTAAAGTCCTTGGTGACATTTCGTCTGTCAAAGATTTTGAATAAAAAACTTTTTCATTAAGTGCATTTTTCCAGTAATTACGAATAGAATATTTCAATGCTTTATCAGTTGCATAGACAATTCCACTAGGAAGAGTACGAGGTTGATGCGAAAAATCAGCATTATAATTTGAATTGATAGCTTTAATGATAGCACAACCGAAAACACGATTATTAAATTTGCTCATAGTTTTTGAAATTTATATTTGTTACGAAATGATTGATTTTGAATGTTTTTAACCTCGTTGACGGCGAAGCCTCAACGACGGTTGGTTTTTCTCATTTTTGAACCGTCAACGAGGCGTTGCCGTCGTTGAGGAACAAAAATGGATTTTATTCCTCTTCGTCATTCTTCTCAGAATCAGGTTTTGATTGAGGTTTAAGTAAAGTTTCAGAAAAGAAACCTGCTAACAGTTGAGGTAAATAATCATTGAGTTGTTCATCGTCTAATTCATAAGAAGTCAGAAAAGGTAAAACTTTCGTAAATGTGGTAGTATAATTACCATGCTTATACTTTTTGAATTCTAATGAAATAACTTTAATTAAATCAGCAAGCGTACTCACTCTTAGATATACCTCTAATCGTTGATATTTTAAAGTTTCTGACTTACTTTGTTTGAAAATTTGAGCTATAATTTGACCTGCTGTAAAAGCAAAATAATCGACTTTAACAGTTGAAGTATCTAGTTTTGCTCCTTTAACTGCGAGTTCTTCTACAAATGCTCTATAATGTGGGAGTTTACTTGCCATAATAGACGTTTGGGTTTTAGATTCAGATGGAAAATAATTGATTAAACTAAACCAAATATTTAGTTTATTAAGAATGTGAAAAGGATGTAATATGCCTTCTTTCTTATAACCTGCAATTTCATCAAGACGAATATCTTCTAAGATGCTGACTTGCATCATATCATCAAACATAGTTTTTGTAATAGCTTGATGTTGAGATTTATAGACAAAGTCATAAAATGCTTTTTTATAGCTAAGTATAGAAAGGTAGTTTCTAGAAGATTTACAATATTTTTCTTCTATGTCATCAAAATATTTATAGATAATTCCCTTTTCTTTAGTTCTGACAATCAGATTATTATTGAAAATGATAGGAAGTATTTTATCTTGAAACTCAAACACAGAAGATATTTTTCCAATAATGTTTGAGTTTTTTGTTTCAAATAGTTCTTCTACTTTCCAATCTTTGCCTTCTTCGTCTTTCAGGTCATAATCAAACTTAGGAACAAAATCAAAATCTTGAAAAACTAATCCGTCTTTGGTATTTTGATAAAAAAGAAGATAATAATTGCCTATTTTATCCTTGTTTTTGGTATCAACAAGATTTGTAATTATTTCTTTGTAGCCTACTTTTCCATCATTTTCATTGAAATAAGAAATTACCTTTTCATTCAGTGTTTCATTTTCAAAAACAAACATGGGTAAAGGATTCGGCAATACTTTTCTAGGCAGAATAGATTGAAACTCATTTAACTTTAAAGCTTCCCGATCCGAAATACGACCAGAAATATCAAAAGTAGCCGTTTGATGCAACAGAAAAGGCATACTAGAATTAAATCCATTTCTAAAATTACTTGTACCAAAAAGCTCATTGTCTTCATTTGGTGCAGTTGTGAAATGTGGAGTATTGAAAAGTTTGTCAGCCAAATATCTATTGTATGGCTTTTTATAAGTTTCTAAATCCTCCTCAAGATAAAACAAGATATAATCCGTTTCAGAAAGAGGTTTGTAACGCTCTAGCTTTTCTGCTTTGTCAGAAATTTTCTTTTTAAAGTCTTCTTTTTCAGACTTATCAGCGTTTTTTTCTTGTTCTTTTAGTTCTTGAATTTGGTTTTCAAGTTCTTCAGTTTTCTGTTCATATTCTTTCACAATTTTATCAAGAACAGTTTTATAATAAGCTGGACTATCTTCTTGTAGAAAGAAATTTTTAAAAACAGTATAGTGTTCGCTTAACGATTCTTTTTTGAACTTGTTTAAGAATGGTGATTTATTTTTTTAAAAAGAGGTCAAAATAGTTATACTTGTAAATCATCACATTTTCAATCTAACTATTTTTCCCTCTATGTACGTAAACTTATCAAAAAAATTTATAACCGAAAATATTTTACCTTATTTACATCAATTTACAAAAGGTCGTCGTATAAAAGTAGCTCTTTGGCGTATTATCCAAGCCATTGTGTATCGCTTAAAATCAGGGAGTCAATGGCGAGAACTTCCTATGAAACAATTTTTCGGAAACTTATCAATTCGCTGGAATACAGTATATTACCATTATAATAAATGGTCAAAATTAGGAAGTTGGAAGAAATTATGGATCAAGTATTTAGAAGATTATCGTGGAGAATTAGATTTTTCTATTTGTCAGCTAGACGGCAGCCACACTTCAGCTAAACGAGGAGGAGAAGGTATTGGATATTCCAAAAGAAAAGCAGGAAAAACAACCAATGCACTTTTTCTAACGGATAAAAATGGTATTCCAGTAGCGATGTCTGTTCCAAGAGCAGGCAATCATCACGATGCTTTTGAACTTGAAAAAAATATGCAATCTATGATAGATGATTTGAATGCTTCTCAAATTAGAGAAGGAGGAATTTTTCTCAATGCTGATGCAGCCTTTGATACACAAGCCTTTCGTTCTTTTTGTAATCATTTAGATATTGTAGATAATATAGATTTTAATAAAAGAAATAAAAAAGACCTTGATAATCAACCATTTAAAGATGAAGAAATGTATGAATTGAGATTCGTTATTGAAAGAACTAATGCGTGGTTAGATGCTTTCAAAGCCTTAATTATGAGGTACGAAACTAAAATTCATACGTGGCAAAGTTTACACTATTTAGCCTTTACTTTAATATTTGCCAGAACTAGAAAAAAACATTCTTAAACAACTTCTTTTGTCTTCTTCAAACAAATCAAAAGCTTTAGAAAAATATTTTTGAAAACGCTCTGGAATTTCTTTTTTATTCTTAGCCCTACGACTAGAATTTTTTCCTCCTCCCTCAAAAAAATCAGGTTTGAAACCAATCAAAAAAGGAGAAGCCGAATGAATGCCTTTTGCTGGAGCATCTAAACATTTATTTGTGTCGACCATCCATGCATTTTGTTGAAGCATTTTTAGCTTTTCTAATAACTCTTTTTCTTCTTTAGTCAAAGAATTATTCATATTTTCCATTTTTTTTGTATAACGAACGTATTGGTAGTTATCCAAATCAAGAAAAAATGTATCTTCTTTTTCAGTTAGTTTCAGCAGAATATGCAAACCTTCTTTTGGTTTTATTCCTCGCTGCCGTACATCATCAGAGAGTTTTTCAGTAAACTGTACAATTTCTTTTATCATAAAATTTGTGATTTAATTTTTTCTAATTTTACTATTATTTCAATCGTTAATGAGACATAAAGCCGTCGTTGAGGTATTTCAAAACCTCATTGACGGTTCAGACCTCAACGACGGTTAATAAAAACACTACCTCAAAGCCCCAAATCCCATCCCAGTATTATTCCCTACACCTACATTCCAAGCAAAAGCAAGGGATTCAGATTTTCCTTCGATAATCACAGGACACATAGAAGCACGATAATTTTTGTTTTTGATACGCATCATTTTCGTTTTTGCTTTGTCATAACTCGTGTCAAAATAAACCTTCAAATTGGGGTCTGAAATTCCTGCTATTTGCAGTTTGGTTTGTAGGCTTTGAGTGAGAAGTTCGTTTGTGATTTCGTCGTTATAGAGATAATATTTTTGAAATTCTTTTCCTGCTTCATCAATTTCATTTCGTTTCAAAAAAACGGGACTTCCCAACCAAAACTGCGCTTTTGTGCCGAACTGAGGCGTTTCGACAAGAGAAATATCTTTTACTTCCATTCCATATTCTACATGGCTATTCTGAAAAACACCTCGTACCAATTCCTGTACAAAAGGCATATCAAAGGCACTAATAAACCATTTTGCACCATATTTAAAATCTAAAAATTCGCCCTTTTTTCTACTTCCTTGCAACCAAGAAAAAGAATAGAGAGAAATTTCATCGTGATAATTATTTTCGCCGAGCCATTTATGAATTCGACCCAAAAGTCGTTGAGGGTATTCAAAAGGAACAGGGCGAGTATTGGGAGTGAGATTGACAAGCATTCGCATAAGCAACTAGAATTTTGAGAGTGAAAGACTAATTTTTTTTATTTCTTATCTGTAACTCAAAACTTTTAGCTTATCAAATTTCCCTTTTTGTAGAAAAATTAGACATAGCATTCCCACCTTGATTTTTGTATCAAGTAAAGGGGGAAGTATGTATTTACAAATAAGGGGTTGTTTGCAATTATATTGATTTAAGTCTCAATATGCAAATAAAAACAATAAAAAATATTATTTCAAGAAATATAATTCTGTTTATTGAAACAAAATGAAATAATATTTTACAACGTAAATCGTTTATGTTCTGCTCTTTTATTTTTGCAGAATTTTTTGAAAAATATCATTTTGATAAAGACTGTTTGGATTGAAACTCAAAAAACCTATTCTCTATAAAAAGGGAATAGGTTTTTTTATTTGATTATAAGTAACTTATCCTAGTTATCTGAGGACTGATAAGTTTAATTTTAGATTTGCTGATTTATCAATTCTAAATCTCAATAAGTTTGAGTATACATGTTTTGTGTTTACAACAAGACAGAATAACCTCTATCTTTCACAAATAATAAGTTCAATTCCTCCCATTTTTGCAGCCGTTTCTGAAAAAGAACTTGCATGAGAACCATATATTTTTGAAGTTTTAGCTAGACAAGCTACATCGATATAAGCATCTTGAACGCCTTTTTCTGAATCTCTGTCAAATGCTTTATTTTGATTTATTATTATTCTTTTTGAGAATAGTTTGATTAGTTCTTTTTCAGTTTCTTTGTCGTCAGTTGCCAAGAAAAAATCAGTTTTATCATTTAAAGCTATTTCTTCATTCATTTTTTCTATAAAAAGTGACAACGGACTGTTTTCTATTGCTCCTGCATGGTCAGTTCTACGAATATGCAAACCAATTGAAGAAGTTGAATAATCTTTTGTAATCTGATTAATTTTATCTTTAACAGAAGTATGAACTACAAAATCAGAAAAAGGTAAATCAGGTTCTTTATTTTTATCATTAAAATCAATTTTAAAATCAAAGCAAGAAGCGATATATAAAGAGTTATGTTCTTTTAATGTATTAAAATCAAACTTATTTTTTACTAAGTCAAACATTTCATCTTGATAGATAATTTTATCGAAGCTTTTTTCTTTTCCCAAAAGCTGACGAAATTTATATGATTTTTGATAGTTTTTTTCTGTAGGTGCAATTACATTCCACACTTTTGCCATTTTAACAGGATTAAATACACTTTTTCCAGTAAAAGGCAAGGTTTCAATAACTTTTATTTTATCATTTGATTGAAACAAACTTTTATATCTTGTCCCTAACTCGTGATTATTTTCCCAAACAACTGTAATATAATCTGTTTTATCTGTTGTTTTTAATAAATCTAGAACTGATTCTATGGCACGAAGGCGATTACAAAGTCCTCCTGTGGGTTGTACAACTATTTTTTTTAGCATTTCTATTTTTTTCGCACCTAAAAAGGCAATATGTTTTTACACGCTAAAGCGCATACACTATTTTACACAAAACTACTAAAGAGTTTTGAATTTTGGCAAAAACAAGTCTTGAGATTGCTAAAACAAAATACCTATTTTTATACTAATTTATATTTTATAAAACTGACATCCAAAGTCAATGAAGAATTGAAGGAACTCTTCATTGACTACCAACAAAAATAAAAACAAAGACCATTACTTTAATGCGCTTCTAGCCAATTCTGACCGATTCCAGCCTCTACATCCAAAGGAACATCAATTTGATAGGTTTTGCTCATTATTTCCATAATTTTTGGCTTGACAGTTTCTAATTCTGACTTTGGAACATCAAAAACAAGTTCGTCATGCACTTGCAAAATCATCTTTGTTTGAAGGTTATTTTCTTCCAAATATTCCTGTACTTTTACCATAGCTAATTTGATAATATCGGCTGCTGTTCCTTGTATTGGCATATTTACAGCATTTCGTTCTGCAAAACCTCGCTGTGTCATATTTCTTGAATTTATATCACGAAGTGGACGTTTTCTACCCAAAAGTGTCTGTACAGATTCATTATCTCTAGCTTCATTGATAATTTTATCCATATAGTTTTTGATAGAAGAAAATTCTGCAAAATAAGAATCAATTAGTTTCTTTGCTTCTGTGGTTTTGATATTCAAACGCTGACCTAATCCCATTGCTGAAACTCCATAAATAATTCCAAAATTGGCAGTTTTGGCAGAACGACGCATTTCAGAAGTTACTTCATCTATTCCCACTTTAAAAATTTTGGCTGCTGTGGCTGTATGAATATCTCTTTGATTTCTAAAAGCCTCAATCATTGTTGGGTCTTCTGCAAAAGAAGCCATTAATCTAAGTTCGATTTGAGAATAATCAATAGCTAAAAGAACATGATTTTCATCAGAAGCAACAAATGCTTTTCTTACTTCTCGTCCTCTTTCTGTTCGGATAGGAATATTTTGAAGGTTTGGATTTGTCGAACTAAGCCTTCCTGTAACTGTAACAGCTTGATTAAATGAAGTGTGAACTTTATTGTCTTTTGGTGAAAGCAGCAAAGGCAAAGCATCAACGTAAGTAGATTTGAGTTTTTGAAGCTGGCGATAATCTACAATTTTGGCAGCAATAGGATACTTTTCGGCAAGTTTTACCAAAATACTTTCGTCCGTTTTGTACTGTTTACTTTTTGCTGTTAGTTTTGGTTTTGGAGTAAGATTTAATTTTCCTTCATCAAATAAAATTTCTCCTAATTGTTTTGGAGATGCAATATTAAACTCTTCTCCTGCTATTGCATAGATTTCTTTTTCTAAAACCTCAACTTCTTTTCCTAGCTCTGTTGAAAACTCACTTAATGCTTCTGTATCAATGTTCATTCCGTTCATTTCAATTTTTGCCAAAACAGAAATTAATGGAGTTTCTATATCGTAAAAAACAGATTTTAGACCTTTATTTTCTTCTTTTTCTAGTTCGAAATGTAGTTTTTCTTTAAGTCTGAGTGTAATATCTGCATCCTCGGCTGCATAATTCAGAATTTCTTTTGGCTCAAATTCTGCCATTGTTTTGGCTTTTTTGCCAGTTCCTACAATTTCATCATAAGAAATAGTTTTGTAATTAAGGATAGTTTGCGCCAAATAATCCATATTATGACGAAGTTCAGGCTCTAATAAATAATGCGCCAACATGGTGTCAAAAAATTGCCCTTTTAGCTTAATTCCATATTTATAAAAAATCTGATAATCATACTTTATATTTTGTCCTATTTTTATGATTTTAGGATTTTCTAAAATGCTTCTAAATTCATTCAAAATTTCTTTTCGGTCTTCATCACTTCCCAAAACAGGAATATAAAAGGCTTCAAATGCTTTATAAGCCACTGAAAAACCAACAATATTTGCTTCAATGACATCCAAATTATCAGTTTCTGTATCGACAGAAATTTCATCTTGAAGTAAAAGAAATTCGATTAAATGTTCTCGTTTTTCTTTAGTATCAATTAAGTGATAATCGTGTTTGACTGTAAAGAGTGTATCTAATTTTACAGAAGTAGCTTCTTGAATTTCTAATTCTTGAGCAATTTGAGACGGTTTTGCAGTTGTATTTTCTGCTTTATCTAATTCTTTTTCTGTAAAAATAAAAGGCAATTGTTCTAAAGCAGCTTTTGCTTCTTCTGGAGTTAGATTTGATTTTTTTGCAACTTTTTGAACTAGTTGCTCATTATTTTTTGGACTTCCAAACAAATCCATTTGGTCAGTTGCTGCTTTTTTGTTTTCGCTTATTGTCTTGCTGAGTGAAGATGAACCTACTTTTGCACCTGTTTTTGGAGAAAATGATTTTGCAGATTCTTCATTCAGAATTTTTCGTTTCAATGTTCTGAATTCTAATTCATCAAAAAGAGCTGATAAAAGTCCTTTGTTTTTTTCTGTAATATCTTTTACGTCGTCATATTCCAATGCCTTTGCATCAAACTCTATCGGAACATCAATTTTTATTGTCGCTAATTCTTTTGATAAAATACCTTGCTGAGCAAAATTAATAACATTTTCTTTTTGTTTTCCTTTTAGCTTATCTACATTTTCGATAATTCCTTCTACACTATTGTATAATTTCAAAAGTTTGATAGCCGTTTTTTCTCCAATCCCTGGAATCCCTGGAATATTATCAGAAGCATCTCCTTGTAATCCCAAAATATCTGTCAGTTGCATTGGGTTTTCTAATTCCCAACGGTCACAAACTTCTTTTATTCCCCAAATTTCGGCAGGATTACGACCAGCATAAGCTACTTTATAGAAGAATATTTTTTCCTCAACAAGCTGTGCATAATCTTTATCAATCGTAACCATATATACTTCAAAGCCTTCTCTAGCTGCCTTTTTTGCAAGCGTTCCGACAATATCATCAGCTTCAAACCCATCCATTTTTAAAATAGGAATATTCAAACCTTCCAACAAACGATTAATAAAAGGCTTAGAAAGTGTAATGGCTTCTGGTTGTTTTTCTCGGTGTGCTTTGTAGGCTTCAAACTGTTCGTGGCGAAAAGTAGGCTTCGAAGTATCGAAAGCAATGCCAATATGAGTAGGTTTTTCATTTTGAAGAATATCCCAAATAGAATTTGTAAATCCTAAAATTGCGCCTGTATCAATTCCTGTAGAAGTCATTCTAGGATTTTTACTAAAGGCAAAATGCGCTCTATAAATGAGAGCCATTGCATCTAAGAGAAATAATTTTTTGGGAGCGTCGGGAGTCGAAAGCATTGCAGTTATCAGTTATCAGTGACCAGTTACCAGCAAATTACTAGTAAGAAGTTAAATATGTTTGTAGGGAATTTTTAAGTCAGCGAAGCTAAAAGGCTTGCCTTTTCCTAGTGTAGTCTTTTAATTATTTGCAAAAATAGCTTTAAAATTTTAGTTTTCTTATTAGAGATTTAAATTATTATTGAGAGAATAGCTAAATAAACCTTATTAAATTCAACAGTCTGGAAGACTGTTATACAAAAATAATCTTGATAACCTTTAATAATTGGAATCTGTTTATCAATAATTGAATATTTAAAAAAAACTAAAGCTAATCACTTGTAGACAATCATCTATTTTAAAAAGTAGGCAACAGTTTGAAACAAAATTAATAATTTTACAATAATTTTATAAACTTCAAAAATAAATTATTGCTATGAAAATTATTGCTATTATTCCTGCTCGTTATGCTTCTAGTCGTTTTCCTGCTAAAGTTTTGGCTGATATCAATGGAAAAACAATGATTGAACGTGTTTTTAATCAAGCTAAAAAGGCTACAAAACTCAATGATGTTTTTATTGCTACTGATAACCAACTTGTTTTTGATAAAGTGAAAGAGTTTACTCAAAATGTTTTGATGACAGATTCAAATCATATTTCAGGAACAGACAGAATTGCAGAAGCTGCACTCCTTTTAGAAAAAAACAAAGTAGAGTTTGATTTTATCATTAATATTCAAGGTGATGAGCCTTTTATTCAACCAAAACAAATAGATAGTTTAGCTGAAATTTTGATAGAAAATAATGCTGTACAATTGGCAACTCTAGTAAGTCAAATAAAAGACGCTGAAACGCTTTTTGATACAAATGTAGTGAAGGCAATTTTTGATGTAAATCATAAAGCTATCTATTTTAGTAGAAATCCTATTCCTTTTGTAAGAAATGAAGACAAAAATCAAAAAGATGCTTGGCTTTCAACACATACATTTTATCGTCATATAGGAATGTATGCTTATCAAAAAGAGGTTTTACAACAAATTACAAAGCTACAACCCTCAAAACTAGAACTAGCAGAGTCTTTAGAACAATTGAGATGGATAGAAAATAATTTTTCTATTCAAATAGCTATTACACCTTTCGAAAGCATAGGAATTGATACACCAGAAGATTTAAAAAAAGCAATTTCTAGTAAAAACTAAAATGGAATCACAGTCAGAATAAAAATAATATTTTCGAACTAATGTAGAAAAAGGCAACGCTTTGCAAGTTTTTAACGTATTAATTTAAAAACAAACCTATTCTACTCTTATAATTCTATTATGTCTAATCTACTGACTGTCAGACTTTTTTTTGTGCTGTTTGCCTACGCAACAGTTACTTCTGTGCAGGCTCGTGTTTCACAGATGAATTTTGATGAAAATAATCAAAACTCTACTGAGTTTACTTCTACCAACAAACAAAGTACACAAGAAAATACACCTCCTCCTGTTTCTATTGATACTGTTGCACTTATAGATGAACTAATTTCTCCAAGTTGGGTCTTTCATCAACGTACTGCTGACGAATGGCTGACTTATTATCCAGATGCCAAAATTGAGCGCACACCTATTGAAAACGTTCATAATACTTCAAAAACAGATACAGTAATTGAAGTTAAGACAGAAAAAACACATTTACGTTTTTATCGTGCAGACCAAAAAGACCTTTTGCTAGAGGCAAAAGTAAGTTTTGAACCTTTGTCCATCGGAAAAGGTCTTTCTATGGGAATGAACAAAGGCGATTTTATGCGTTGTTTTTCAGAAACAGAAGAAGGAATGAAACAAGATGTTGTTGTTGTGGTGATGGATGAAGACGAAACAAATTATTATTTTTTTACTTTTGAGCAAAATGTTTTGGTTGCTGTTCGTTATGAAGGAATAATAGATTAAGTAAAAATAGTTATACCTTCTCTCCAAAAGATAAATCTCCTGCATCTCCCAAACCTGGTATGATGTAGGATTTTTTGTCTAGTTTTTCATCAATATCTCCTATCCATAAGTTAGCTTTTGGTAATTCTGTTTGTACATTTTTTATACCTTCTTCGCTTGCAATTACAGAAGCAATATGCAATTGCTTTGGCATTCCTTTTTGCTTAGAAAGCTCTTGATAGGTTTTGATTAGAGATTTTCCTGTGGCAAGCATTGGATCAATCAGAATAACTGTTTTGTTTTCCAAATTAGGACAAGCTGTATAGAGCAAGTCTATATCAAAATCGTATTGATTGAGTTTGTTTTGCAAGTCTTGTTTATACTCTCCTCTATAAGCTCCTACAAAACCACTATCAGATTGCTCAAAAAATTCTGCAAAACCTTCATAAAGAGGCAAACCAGCACGTAAAATTGGAATCAAGACAGGAAACTCTGTTAGTTTTTTAGTTTGTTTTTCGCCTAATCCTGTTTTTAAATTTATCTCTTGATAAGAAAGTTTTTTTGAAATTTCGTAAGCAAGTAAATAACCTATTTTTTTTAGGTTTTGACGAAAGTTTCCTTTGTGAGCTTGTAGGTTTGTATCTCTCAAATTACTCATAAAATAATGAGCAATGGAAGAGTTGTTTGTAAGACTAAAAACTGTATTCATTGTTTTGGGATAGATTTAAGATGAATGTTAATCTAATTTCAAAATTACTTAAAAACTAAATTACTATATTTATTTCATTTTGTAATAAAAAAGTAAATTTGATACTAGATAATCAAAACCAAATTCTTAAAATAAGAATCATTTTTATAGTTATAGATTTTTCTTTTAAGGAAGACTAAAAAAAAATATTTACATTTTTAACCCTGTTTATTAATGCGTGAATTTTTCAAAGTGTAAATTTATTCATTTTATATTCCTAAGAATACTTTGCAAATTATTTAGTCATTTGTTTTTTCCATTCAAAATATCCTAAAGTAGCCAAAATTAAAAATACAGCATATAATCCTGTTGTAAAATAAAGTCCTTTGTAATAATAAATCCCTACACAAAAGGCATCAATAACAAACCAAAAAATCCAATTTTCTATCCAACGTTTGGCAAGATGAAATTGTGCTACTACACTAAAAGAAGTAGTAAAAGCATCTAGGTAAGGCACAGAAGCATTGGGTAAAGTTGAAAACCAAGCTCCAAAACCAAAAACTCCTGCAATACCAACTATCATACTAATTATCCAAAATTTGATAGGCATATAAGTAATGGGAAGCTCTCTACTTTCTTCTTTTCTTTGTGTATCATAGAAGTTTTTAGCATTTAGTTCTTCTGTTACAACATCTTTATCTAAAATTGAAGATTCTGAGGATAAATTAGTAGACTTTTTTACTTTCCCTTTTCCACCAAAAAGCCAATGATACCAACCCCAAATGCTAACTACAAAATAAAAGGCACTTAAAATAGAATCTCCATACAAACCAGCCTCAAGAAAAATATAGATATACGGAACAACACTCAGAATACCAAAAAACCAACCCCAATGATTATTTCTAGTATTGAGCCAAACACAGACAAGCCCTGTAAGAGAAGCAAAAAGCTCTAGTTTGTGAGAAAAAAAATAGGTCAGAAAAGATTCTAGGAGTTGTTCCAAAGCAAATTTTGTTTTTTGATATAATATAAATTTCAAAAATGAAGAGCAAAGATAAACCTTGAAAATGGAGAAAAAAATCTTCTTATAGAAAATGCTTCTGAATATAAATTTTTACAGTTAAAAAAGTGATATTATTAGTAACTTTGTGTTATATTTTTTATAACCTTATCAGCAAAAGTGTAGATTTTTGATAAGTTCTATCATCTACCTTTCAAACTCTAATTTTATTTCATGCAAACTATATTTGTTCCCTTAGACTTTTCAGAAAACTCATTACAGGCTCTTCGTCATGCTATCGAACTAGCCAAAACATCAGAATCACAAATTATTGTTTTTCACTCTTATCAACCTCCTCAAATGGGTGGTGGAAGTTTTACAGGTAGAAAAAAATTGGTTACTCTTGGAAAACAAGAAGCTGAAGATAATATGTATAAAGTAGTGATGCGCATAAAAGAAAATGAACCTAATTTAGATTTCGAACATTTGGTGGTTGATGGTGACCCTATGCAGCGTATTCTTTTCTATTCAGAAAAATATGAATCTGATTTGATTGTTATGGGAACAAAAGGTGCTAGTGGATTAAATGAAGTGTTTTTGGGTAGTGTTGCTGGTAAAATTATTAATGATGCGTCTTGTCCTGTAGTTATTGTTCCAGAAGAAAGTCAAAAAGGAACATACGAAAGAATAGTTTATGCCACTTCTCTTATTGCAGATGATAGAGGAGTTTTAAATTATTTGAAAGGATTAGCTACAGATTTCAAAGCAAAACTACAATGTATCCATATAGAAAAAGATGGTGAAACAAACTCAAAGTTCGAAAGTTTTGCACAAGAATATAAAAATGAAAGTACAGAAAATCAGCAAGTAGAATTTAAAGTTGTCTCTAAAAGCGATAAAGATAGAGTAGAAAATACGTTATTAGACTATATAGAAGAAAATCCTCTTACTCTATTGGTAATGCTTCGTCGTGAGCGTGATTTTGTACAGCGTATTTTTGGTCATAGTGTTACCAAAAAAATGGCACATCATGCAGAAAGTCCTCTTTTAATTATGAAAGCTGCTGATAAAATGGAATTTTAAGATTTAATATTTCTTACTTAAAAAAAAAGAAACTTGAACAATCAGGTTTCTTTTTTTATAAAAAGATAGATGTTTAGTTTTAGTGCTTAATTTGTGTATTTTTTTGTTAAAATTATTAAACAATATGATGATGGATAGCTTATTCTTATGTATTTTTGTTTAAGACAAGCCAATAGATTTAGTGTTTCTATATTATAAAGAGGAATTATTACAACAAATAAAATGAAACAAGAACGCAAACAGATAGTTAATACAGATGCTTATTCTTTGGAAATTGATATTGCAAAAAATAGAGTTTATTTTTGTATCCGTGGGCATTGGGACAAAAATACTCTTCTAACAAATTATCTGTTAGATTGGAAAGAAGCTATTTCTTATTTACAGCCTAATTTTACAATTATTTCAGATACTCTTACTATGTTACCTCATGCAGTTAGTGTGGAAAAGCTCCATGAAGAAACTCAAAAATATTTAATTGATAATGGACTTTTTAAAGTAGCTGAAATTATGCCTATCAATGACATTGCAAATCTACAAGCAAATAGAATTACAGAACGTTCGCAACTTCCAGTTATTAAACTCTCTTCATTGGAAGAAGCTGAAGAGTGTTTAGATAAATTAGTTGAAGAAATGCAAAACAGTCTAAATCATTGAAAAGTGTAAACATAAAATACAATTTATCAGATTTTGGACTGATTTATTTGCTTGAATCATGCTTCTGAGGAAGTGTTTCGTTCAACTCTGAGGAGTTGCACAAAAAATATTGTAAAACCTTTGAAACGCTGTACTAATACACCAACGATATTACAAAATATAAACAGAATTCTTCTATTCAATTGGGATTTTTGATTTATACAGATGAATTTTGTGAAGTTAGTAATACACAAGAATTTCGTCTTTATGGAGAAGTTAGTTAAAAGAAAAATTCCCCTTTTATGTAATTTGTTTTGAATGGATACATAATCAAAAAAGAGGCAAAAAGCTCTACACAAAACTTTTTACCTCCTTTTACAACCTCATAGAAGATAAATACAAAGGTATTATATTATCAGTCCAATAATAGGTAAGAGTCTTATTTTATTACAAGATTGCTTTGGTTGGCTTATTCTTTAACAATACGTACAGTACTTGTCTTTTCAGAATCAGAAACCTGAAGTAAATACAATCCTAGAGGTTGATTTTGTAAGTTTATTGTTCCTTCCAAAAATGCTCCTTCTTTGGTTTTGTTTTCTTCAATAATTAGTTTTCCTGTTGCATCAAACAAACGAACAGTACAGTTTCCTTCTCTTTCTGTTTTTAGGCTATACGAAAACTCATTTGAAGTTGGATTTGGATAAACTACTACTTTTTCATTTTTGAAGAAGTCTTTACTTGCATCTGCTTTAAATAAAAGAACAAAACGTTTTATTTCTGTTCCTGCTTTTGCACTAAATTTATAATTTCCATCTTGACGCAAATTGTGTAAAGTATTGGTAAGTGAATCATATAAATAAACTTCATGGCTAGAATGAAAATATTTTAAGGTACGCAGAGAAATTTGATATTCTCCTTCCACTACAATATTCATGGCTAAAGGAAGTTTTTGTTCCTTATCAAAATTACCTAAACCGTTAATAGAAAAATACTCTGTTTGTTCTTCATTTTCATTATACGAATAAAGGGTAGAAAATTTACTGTTCATTTTATGAAGTTTACCTGCATCAAATCCATTATCGTAATTTGGTGTAGCTCCTTCTTGAAAGTAAATAGTTGTTTCATCTGCCATTCCTCCTTTTTCAATCGCTAAACGAATCAAACCTTGTTTAGTGTTTTCTATACCTGTAGTTTTATAGAAACGAGCATCTGTTGTTAAACGAATCGAATTATCTATATTTACCGTTCCTGCTGTGTTTGCTCTTACAAAAAATCCTTGCATAGAAGCAATTTCATTTGTACCTCCATTATTGCTTACTCCACTAGCTGTATAACTTGCAAAATTTCCGTTGTACTGACTAACAGGAATATCAAACTGTACCTCAGAACTCAAGAGCGTATTATTCAAATTGTATAAAGCAGTCCAAGAAATAGGAGAAGGATAAGGATTTCCAATCAAATTATAACCTTGTCCACCACTATTTGTAACCCCAATAGATTGAGTTCCATTATTCAATGTTCCATTCAAATCAATAATTTGTTGAGTAGCAATATTAGCTTGATAACCTTTTGCAGGTAACAAGTTCGGAGTGGTAGGAACTTTATAATTAGAAATAAAAGCATTGTAATACGCACTAGTTATTACGTTGTTGTTTGTTTCTTCAAACTGAAAAAAGTTAGGAAAAGGACGTACAAAAGCAGGTTCTGGAGCTGTATTATAAGCTGTATTTAAAACCAAACTCATATCATCTCCAAACTGTGAAATAGTTGCATCGGAAAAGGGCGAAGAAAACAAATGATATGCTTGAGCGTCATATCCACCACCTCCAAAGCTAGGAATAGTCGAAGATTGAGGAATGTATCTTTCTGCAATTACATTACCTTGAACAGTATTGATAGGTGAAGCATTAAATATCAATGCTGTATTAGTAGCAGTTGAGCGAAGCGCAAAATTAGCTCCTACTGGCACAACTACATCTCCATCTTGCATAGATAATTTTTCAGAAATACCAAAATTACCTTCAAAAGTAAGCGTTTTCCCTGTTCCATCCATTGTAATATCTTTGATAGTTGTTTCTTTATAATTGGCTGCATCTGTTTGAAAAGTAAGTGTTTTGTTTACAGTAAAAGGAAGTGCATATTCATCGTATGGATTTCCTAGAGCATTGAGTCCATTTTTTTGAATTACAATAGTAAAACCATCTTGAACACACTCAACAGCACGACCAATATTTGGTTCAGTATTTAGTCCTATAGCAAAAGAATTAAGAGTAGTATATGCATGTCCTATATTAAACTCTACAAAACCACCCAAAGAAGAAAATGGGTTTGCATCAGTTATATAATTTGCATCTGTTCCATGAAGAATATAATCTTCTATAAAAAAGGCTTGAGCAAAATCATTTTTATCTAATAAAAGAAGTTCAAAATAAAAAGGAGAAACTGTGGCATTAATATAAATTACTTGAGTGTTATTAAATATATATCCATTATTGGTAGTAGGAGCAAATGGTGTAATCCCTTTTAAAGTAAATTTAGTATTTCCTAAATTAAGATTTTGTGTTGCAATCATCTCTGAAACATACAGACAGGCTCTTAAATAGGTATTATCTGAAGCTACTGAAGTAAGTTCTACATCTGTGAAGGAGATATTATCCAAATCAGAAGAATAACCTGAAATATACATAGGAGCTCCAGCAATTGTTGTAGGAGAAGAAAGTCGTTTATAACTTCCTTCTATACTGACATTATTTAGAATAACGCTTCCAGCAGGTAAAAAACTTGCGTAACGCAAAATAGGGTTTGCACTTCCATTGTCCCAACCTCTTATTTGAAGTCCTATATGTCCTGTTCCATCAGTTACTGTGATATTAGAAAGACTAGCATTTCTATTAAATTTAAAGAAAGAAATATCTCCATTTCCTGGATCTCCTGTTCCATTTGCTGAAAAAGTAGAGTTATTTATTGTTACATTATCAATACCTATTCCACCAGTAGCTTGGGATTGAACAAAAATCCCGATGTTATTATGATTAGTAACAGCTAAATCTTCTAAAAGAATATCGCTTACAGTTACATCACTTATTTGTATTCCATAGCCTGCACCTTGAATACGCATATTGCGAATGGTTACATTAGAGGCTTGTACATTAAAACCAGTACTTGAATTATTAGCAGGATCAATGATTACATCTATGGCAGGATTTGTTCCATTTCCTGTGCCTACTATAGAAACTTCTTTAGTAATAACGGTATTATTTGCTGTATATGTTCCTGCTGCCACATTTATTTGATCACCAGTATTTGCTTGAGTTATTGCATAAGCAATTGTCTGACAGGGAGAACCAAGTGTTGTACAATCATTAGCACCTGCATTACTACCTGTAGTGGCTACATAACGGTTTTGGGCAAAAATGGCTGTTGAACTAAAAAATAAGAGGATTATTACACTTAGAAATTTCCATTTTAAGTATTTAAAAGGACTTTTTGAAGATATTGATTTGATTTTTGTTAAATGTCGTAACATAGTTAGAAAAAAATTAATTGTAAAAAATGAAAAACAACTATTTATAAAAAACAGCAAAGGAGAGAGTTTGTATTAAATATACTCAAATATTGAAGTAAAATGAAATTTGGGTGTACTTTGTTTGAATTTTTGAAAAAATAATTTCAAAAGAAAATAAAATTATTTATTTACTGATTAACAGTTGTTTATGATAAATGAATAATATTTTCACTACTTTTTTAAGTAGAAAAATATCAAAAACAAAAACTGTAGGTAAAAATTGCACTACATTATTGATAAAATGTTAATTACTAAAGTCCTATTTTTAATTATATCTAATTTTTATCTTTTTTAGTTTTAAAAATAAATTGCATTAAAAAAAGTCGCAACCTCTATGTTAGCTAACAAATTGTACTATCTAAAATAGCTCATTGTGTATTTTGTTTAGTAACTCAAAGTTTTGGAAGACTGTTGAATTTGGTAAAATACTGTTTTTGATGTTCAGACTGGAAGTCTTAACTACCTTAATACAAACCGTAATAAGATTTATTATTTGGATAAAAAACGAATGGGGGAAATGAACATTCAAAGGGATTTAAAATTGTTACACAAAAAAAGTTAATTTCTATCTTAATAAAGCACAATTTGTAAGTCTGAAAGTATATTTGTTACTTACTGTTTTTATACTTTAGACCCTAAGGATTTTAAAAACTATTAGGATCTAATATTTCATACACACAATTTATTTTTTTATGAACACACTTACCAAGTCGTCAAAATGGATTTTGGCAGCTTTTGCTTTGCTGCTGACTTTTCCTGTTTTGGCACAGGCTGACACACAGAATACGCAAACAACAACAGATAATGACAATCCTCTTTGGATGCGTTATTCAGCTATTTCTCCCAACGGACAAAATATTGCTTTTTGCTACAAAGGTGATATTTATAAAGTAGATGTAAATGGAGGACGTGCTTCTTTGCTTACTTTGCATGAAGCCTATGATGTAAATCCTGTTTGGTCGCCAGATGGCAAAATGATGGCATTTGCTTCTGACCGTTTCGGAAATAAAGATATTTTCTTGATGAGTGCAGACGGAGGAGAGCCAAAACGTCTTACAATTCATTCTTCTGATGATACGCCTGTGGCTTTTTCACCTGATGGAAAATTTGTTTATTTCAATGCGTACCGTATGCCTACAAAAAGTGATGTCGCTTTTCCGTTTGGTGGTTTCGAACAGCTTTATAAAGTAGCTATTGATGGAAAAACACGTCCAGAAATGGTTATCAATGAAGTTACTCAAAAAGGAAATCTGAATGCAGCAGGTAACAAACTCGTTTATGAAGACCGTAAAGGCTATGAAAATGAATGGAGAAAACACCACGTTTCAAGCGTTGCAAGAGATATTTGGGTCTATGATATGGCTACTAAAAAACATACTCAACTTACAAGAAATTTAGAAGAAGACCGTAATCCTGTTTGGGTAGGTGATGATGTTTATTTTTTGAGTGAAAAAGGAGGCGTTGATAATGATAAAGTTTCTATGAATATCTTTAAAATGTCTGCTGCTAATCCAAGTGTACAAACAAAGGTTACAAACTTAGAAAATCATCCTGTTCGTTTTCTTTCTTCCTCAAATGATAAAACGTTGTGTTTTGGCTATAATGGCGAAATTTATACCATGAAAGATGGTTCAGAGCCTAAAAAAATTGCTATTCAAATTGCTCAAGATAATCGTTACAATGCTATCGAATATAAAAACTTGAAAGGTGGAATTACAGATATGGCAGTTTCTAGCACTGGAAAAGAAATCGCTTTTATTGTGCGTGGCGAAGTTTTCGTAACAGCAGTCGAAAATGGTTATACCAAACAAATCACAAATACAGCAGAACAAGAACGCAATGTAGATTTTTCTCCTGATGGAAAATCGTTGATTTATTCGGCAGAAAGAAATGGAAGTTGGAATGTTTATCAAGCTAAATTAGGAAGAGAAGAAGAGAAATATTTTTATGCAAGTACAGTTTTGAATGAAACACAACTTACCAACAATAAAAATGAATCTTTTCAGCCTTTATTTTCTCCAGACGGAAAAGAAGTTGCTTATATAGAAGACCGTAAGGCACTCAAAGTAATTAATTTAGCTTCAAAAGAAGTGCGTACTGTTACTGACAAACTTTCGTATTCGTATTCTGATGGCGACCAATATTATGCGTGGTCTCCAGATTCAAAGTGGTTTTTGATTACTTATGAACCAAATAAAGCGTGGATTCCTCAAGTGGGTTTAATTGCTGCAACAGGAAAAGAGGCTATCAAAAATCTTACTCAAAGTGGTTATAATGATGCTGCTCCTCGTTTTGCAATGAATGGTAAGGCTTTTTATTGGTTATCTGATAAAGAAGGTTTGCGCTCTCATGGAAGTTGGGGTTCTGAATACGATGCCTATATTCAATTTTTTGAAGAAGATGAGTGGAAAAAATTCACAATGTCAAAAGAAGAATATACACTTTGGGAAGAACTAAACGGAAAAGACAAAGACGAAGACAAAGAAGATGACAAGAAGGATAAGAAAGACGACGACAAAAAAGAAGAAAAAGTAGAACCTTTGACTTTTGATTGGACAGGCTTCGAAGACCGAAAAGAACGTCTGACTAGCCACGCTTCACAAATGAGTGATGCTGCTTTAAGTCCGAAAGGCGACAAACTTTACTATCTGACTTCTTTCGAAAAAGGGGCAGACCTTTGGGTAGAAGATTTGAGAGAAAAAGAAACTAAATTAGTCTTGAAACTTGGCGTAAGAGGTGGAAGTTTGGTAATGGATAAAGAAGGTAAAAACCTTTATTTGTTGGCAAATGGAAGTATAAAAGTTATTGATTTGGCTACAAACACTCCAAAACCAGTTTCTATTGATGCCAAAATGCAACTCAATGCAGCAGCAGAGCGTGAATATATGTTTGAACACATGTGGAGACAAGTACGTGAAAAATTCTATGTTACAGATATTCATGGTGTAGATTGGGATTTTTATAAAAAAGAATACGCTCGTTTCTTACCTCATATCAACAATAATTATGATTTTGCCGAAATGGGAAGCGAACTTTTGGGAGAACTCAATGCTTCACATACAGGAACTCGTTATCGTCATTCTGACCCAAATGGAGATATGACAGCCGTTTTAGGTGCTTTTTATGATGATTCGTACAAAGGAAACGGATTGAAAATAACTGAAGTTTTGAATAAAAGTCCATTGCAAAAAGCAAATAAAGATATTGCAGCAGGCGACATTATTCAAAAAATTGATGGTGTAGAAATCACGCCTACAATGAATTATCATTTTCTATTGAACCGTAAGGCAGATGAAAGAACACTTCTTACTATTTTGGATGCAAAAACAAATGCTACAAAAGAAGTCATTGTTTTGCCTATCCAAACTTGGGAAGAACGTCAGCTTTTGTATGAGCGTTGGGTAAACACTCGTAGAGAAGAAACCGAAAAATTATCTGATGGAAAAGTTGGTTATGTTCACGTAAGAGGAATGAATAGCGATAGTTTCAGAGAGTTATTTTCGGAGGCTTTGGGTCGTCATGGCAACAAAAAAGCCTTGATTGTAGATACTCGTTTTAATGGTGGTGGTTGGTTACACGACGACTTGGCTACTTTCCTTAGTGGAAAACAGTATTTTGAAATCGTGCCAAGAGGAGAAAAAATAGGTACAGAACCGATGTATAAATGGAACAAACCTTCTACTGTTTTGATGAATGAAGGCAATTATTCAGATGCTAATATTTTCCCTTATGTCTATCAACATTTAGGTATTGGAAAACTTATCGGTATGCCAGTTGCAGGAACAGGAACGGCTGTTTGGTGGGAGCGTTTGATTGACCCAACTATTGTTTTTGGTATTCCACAAGTAGGAATTATTCGTACCGACGGAAAATATATGGAAAACACAGAGCTTATTCCAGATATTGAAATCAAAAATAATCCTACGCCACAAAGCGAAGGAAAAGATGAGCAGTTGGAAGGAGCTGTTAAAGAAATGTTAGAAGCCACAAAATAATTGTGAATGATAAATGGTTAATTGTGAATTAAATTGCAATTTCTTTATACTGAAAATTCCCTTAAAGGCTTTTTGCTTTTTAGGGAATTTTTTTGTATTTGAAGAAGACTATGAAGCATTTTTGTACTGTAGCCTACTATTTTTAAAAAGTGGTTTTTAGTTGCAGAGCAACGTTATATTTGTAGTAGAATAATGTATATCTTTCTTTAAAAGTTGCAGCGCAACGCAATATTGACATTTTAAATATAAATACTGAAAATTATATTACGTTGCGCTGCAACTTTTGAACTTTATGTTTTGATTTTTTCTACAAACATTTCGTTGCTCTGCAACTTATAATTTCAAAAAAATAGTAGGGTACAGTAGCATTTTTTATCACCAAAAAAGAAAATATCTAAAATTATGAAGAAGAAAAATTTAAACGACGTAAGAAATCCAGAAATCATTTTTGACGAGCGATTAGATAAGTATAATGACAAAAATTTATTTCCAGAGAAATTAGCGAAAGCACAGGAAATAATTGCTAAATATGGACTTCCTGATATTAAAAAAGACAAAAAGTAGATTTCTTTTGTTTTTATACTGAAAATTCCCTTGAAGGCTTTTTGCTTTTGAGGGAATTTCTTATTTTCACATAAAAAAATAACCAAAAAACACATTTGATATGAAAAAATATTTGCTAATATTAAAGAATTGTTTATTATTCTTCACTTTTACTCTTATACCTTTATTTACATATTCTCAAGAATGGGAATCAGTAGGTGGGGGGAATGCTACAGATGGTAGTATATTTACCGTTGATTTTGCATTTAATCCAATTACTAATGAACCCTATGTATTCTATACTGATATAAGTGATCGCTACGAACCTAGTAAATTAGTAGTAAAACGTTTTGATGGAGAAAGATGGGTAATAGTAGGACAAGAAAACTTTTCACTATCAAGTGAAGTGGCTATGAAAATTGATTTTACTTCTGTGGGGCAAGCATACATTGCATCCTTAAACAATACAAATGAAAAAACAAATATAAGTATTAGAAGACTTGAAGGAAATGTATGGACAGAGATAACCCCACCTATATCAAATTCTTACACGTCTGTAATTTATGAATTAGGTTTGAATATGTTTATTGAGCCATTTACTGACAAATGTTTTATTTCTTATGTAAGTATAAATACTGATATACGTGATGCCCCCTCTCGTCTGTCAGTTATGAGTTTTACTGGAAGACGTTGGGAGCAACTGGGAGAGTCTTTACCTGAAGGGATATATGGTACTACAAGATACAATAAAGTAACCAAAGAGGTTTATGTAGTATATACTAAGAGTGAAGAAGATAAATTAACTATTAGACATTTTGATGGAAATGAGTGGGTTTTATTAGGAGGAGAATTGGTATCAGAAGAAAAAACCTATTTTGAAGACATGGCATTTAATCCTATTAGTGGAGAACCTCATATGGTTTATCAAGAGGAATATGATGATGGTTTTTTTGAACCTGCACCTAGATTTAAAATCTCTAGATTTGATGGTACAAACTGGGTAGAATTACCACTTCCTGATAGACTTTATCCTAGTGGACAAGATTCAGATTTGTCCTTCCATCCTGTAACAGCAGAACCATACTTTATTTGTTCTGACCCTAATGAATATTTTAAGTCTTCAATTCTCAAGTTTAGTGATAGCTATTGGCAATATGTAGGAAGCAAAACGATAGATGGCAGTTATAGTAGCAACTATCAATCAGTTAAGTTTCATCCTATTACATCAGAACCATACATTCTTTATTCACAAGGTGGAATTTACGAGAATACTACTTTCATAAGAAAGTTTGTTTCTCCTCCGTTAACTGGTAGTGTACCTCCAGCACCTACAGGATTATCTACTATTGAAGTTTTAGCTAAAAAAATTAGTATTTCGTGGAATTCTACTGACAATGCTACAAATTATAAAATATATAAAGATGAGTTGTTAGTGGGTACAATATCATCACAACAGACAACTTATCAGTTCAGTAATCTTGATGAAGAAACAAACTATCTTGTCAAAGTAGTTGCGATAAATAATATTGGTACAGAAACTATACAATCAACTCCAGCTTATTTAAAAGTACGCACTACTAAAGGTGAAGATACTGTTACAGGAATTGAAGATGTAAAAAACACATTATTTGAACTATACCCAAATCCTAATGATGGCATTTTTACTATACAATTTATGATACCTATATCAGAAGAGATACAGATAAATGTAGTAGATGTTTTGGGTAGAAATCAAACTGTTCAATTAAATAAAACAACTCAAAGAGTAACTATAAATATGAATCAACTTTCAAAGGGAATATATTTTGTTCAATTGACAAAAGGAGGTAAAATGTATTCTGAAAAGATTTTGATAAAATAATTACCTCCTGCTCCCCACCTGTTCGTAGTGTCCCACTAAGAATCTATAATGCATTCAAGCGTCACGCTTTACGAGTTAGAACTATGTATTCGGGAGTAAAATCAAAACACGTAGTTACGATGATAAAGATGGAAACAAAAAATATGTTACTGAAATTATAGCTGATAAATTTATTATGTTAGGAAAACATAGTTCAGATAGAGCGAATATAAGCGAAACTATTTAAATTGAACGTAGTTGTGTGTATAAACAAGTTGGTGATCATTGAAAAGAAACATCGCACAAATGAAAAACGAAATGAACAACGTAGAAATATTTGAAAATGAAAGAGCGACAGGCTACAATCAGTTTGTAGAAACTTGGATACCAAACTATCACTATTTTTTAGACCGTTTGCCAAAACTATTAAGTGAAACAAACTCAAAAGAATTGTTGGTAGTTGGTTGTGGAACAGGAAACGAAATAGAAAGATTTGTCCAAGCACCTGAACATTGGACAATAACAGGCATTGACCCTTCGTCTGAAATGATTAAACAGGCAAGTGAAAAACTTCAAAATTATGATAACGTAACTTTAATTGACGGTTTAGTAGCTGACCTTGACATTGAGAAAAAATATAGTTCTGCAACACTTTTGTTGGTTTTGCACTTTTTGAACGACAATGGCGACAAACTAAACTTACTGAAAGACATTGCTGACAGATTAGTTTCGGGTGCAACATTTGTAATGTTGGACATAACAGGAGACAAAAACCAAATCAGACAAAACCTACAAGTTCTCAAACTTCTTTTACCAAACAGTATAGATAAAGAAGAAATAAATAATCGGCTGAACAGAATAGAAAACAAACTTTTTGCAGTTTCGGAAGAAAGATTGTCAGAATTATTGCAAGAAGCAGGATTTGAACCACCACTTCGCTTTTTTCAATCGTCAATTTATATGGGGTGGTTGACAAAAAAGAAATGAATGAAATAAACATTAACAATAGCTATACGTAATGTTAGGACTATGCATTCGGCTTCCAGCCGTGATTTTTGTATCTTAGTAGTATGATTTTAAAAAGATAAAAAATAAATAATTGAACTATGCAAAATGAGAATATAAATCAACAAGAAAAACAGTTGTTTTTGAGTATTTTACAAGAATTAGAACAAATTCCAAAAGAATATCTGAAGGTTGTTTTTGGTGTTGTTCAGGCTTTTCGTCAAAATTTACCTTCTGATACAAGTGAGGTAAAAGAAGATGCAGAAACTTTTGATTGGGAAGAGTTATCTGATGAAATTATGAAACGTAGAAAAGAAGACAATCAACAGTTTTTTAAGCGAATGGATAATTTTATAAACGAATAATTATTTATGGGAACTAAAAAAGTGCTGTTAGATACAGATATTTTATCGTATTATTTAAAGAAAAATCCTGTTGTAGTTGCAAATTTTGAAAACTATTTAGCAGAACATCATCAAGTTTTTATTAGTCGTATTACAGTGATAGAAATTATGGGAGGATTGAAAGTAAAATCAGCTTCTAAGCAATTAGAGTTTTTTGAAAATTTTATTTCATCTTTTCAAATTTTAGATACTTCAAAAGAGGTTGCTCAACTAGCAAGTTCTATTTTTGCAGAGCTGTACAAAAAAGGAACGACATAGTGGAAATTTTGATGTCCTCAATGCAGCGATTGCAATGGCAAACAATTTAGCTATTTGTACCAATAATGAAAAAGATTATGAAAATATTGATGGCTTAGAAATTCTAAATTGGACAAAGTAATAGTTTGCTTTCCTTTCTATCGAAAATAGCCTTATCATTACAAAAAGTAATTCTAAGGCTATTTTTTTTGTATCTTAGGTCATAATCCATCAAATAAAGAATTAGCTAAATATTTTTAAGTATGAGTCAATATGATTTTTATGTCGATTTGCATTGTCACCCAGCTATGAAGCCTTTTGGAAAAAGCTTTAATAAAACAAATAGGGAAAATAGCACAAAACTTAGTGATAAAAGCAGCATTTGGCATCAGCAAACTCCTAATATTTTCAAGAAGATTATTAATACATTAGGCTCTTTGACAAAATTTACACAATCTGATTGTACTACTCTTTTTAAAGGAGGAGTACACGTGGTTTGTGCCTCTTTATATCCTCTTGAGAAAGGTTTTGTTAAAAATAAGTTAGGTCAGAATATGATTTCAGATATACCTCTGAATCTTCTAACAGGTATTGGAGATAAAAGAATTGATTATCTTCAAAATTTGGATAGTTATTTTAAAGATTTAGAAGAAGAGTATCAATTTTATCAACAATTAGATGGAGTTGTAGTAAAGGTAGATAATCAGCATAAAGTTCGTTATAAAATAGTAAGAAGTTACGATGAAATTTTATCGTATGTAGATACAAACCCAGATAGTGATGTAATTACTATATGTCTTCTCCTAAGTATTGAAGGTATGCACGTATTAGATTGTGGATTGTATGGAGCTAATAGCAACTCAGATATTAATTTATTGAAAGAGAATGTAGATAAAATCAAAAATTGGCAGCACTCTCCTTTCTTTGTAACACTTGCACATCATTTTTGGAATGAGTTGTGTGGACACGCCAAAAGCCTAGTCGGAATAGCTGATTGTGTTACGAATCAAGAATACGGAATAGGAGAAGGATTTACAGAAAAAGGAAAAATAATCCTGCATCAATTATTGGAAAATAAGAATGGAAAACGTATTCTGATAGATATCAAACACATGAGTGTTAAGGCTAGAGAAGAATATTATCAAATCTTAAAGGAAGAATATGCTTCAGAAAATATTCCTATTATTATTAGTCATGGAGCAATGAATGGACTGACTTCACCTACTAATCCTAGCTTATCCTCTATCAAAACAGGAAGACTTTTTTATAAGGAAGATATTAACTTTTATGATAGTGAAATGGTAGAGGTAGCACAGAGTGGTGGAATTATGGGTTTACAGATGGATGAAAGAAGATTAATAAGTAGAGAAGCACTTAAAAATGTAAAACGGTCTATGCGAAGACACATGCTATTACATTATCGTTCAGAAATTGTGTGGAATCAAATACAACATATAGCAGAAGTTCTTGACAAACATAATCTTCCTGCTTGGAATAGTATAGCTATAGGTAGTGATTATGATGGCATTATAGATCCTCTAAATGGTTTTTGGACAGCCTCAGAAATGGATTTGCTAGCTAGTTATCTTGAAAGACATGCTGAAAACTATTTTAAAAATCCTAACTGTCCGTTAGATAAAGAAAATAAAATACTACCTAGTGAAGTTATTTCAAGAGTAATGAGTTCGAATGCACTTCAGTTTTTAGAAAAACATTTTAAATCGTAACTGCTCAATTTATGCTTTTCCTTTTTTTATTGGTTATTTTTATAGGCTCTTGTCCGTTTCTAAAGTGATGTGAGGTAAGTAGTTTTTTGTTTTACAAATTAGCACGTTTATTTTTTTTGTTTTAAGTATTGTCTTCTAATTTTTGAACATTCAAACTGCTGTTGTTGAGTCTTTACTTTTGACAGCCGTTACGATGACCAATAAAAGGAAGTTTTAGAGATAAATTTTGCCTTTTCTACTTCATCCGATTGCGATATTCACTTGGTGTAACACCTAAAACTTTTTTTGTGTAACGAGTAAAAAATGACCGACTTGAAAATTCCATTTCATCGGCAATTTCTGCTATATTCAAATTTGGGTTTTCTAAAAGTAGTACAATACGTTCTTTTGTATTTCGCTGAATCCATTCCGAAGCAGTAATACCTGAATTTTGTTTGCAAATGGAATTCAAATATTTAGCAGTAATATTAAGTTTATTGCCATAAAACTGTACTTCACGTTCTTTCATACAATATTCTTGAACTAGATGTATAAACCTTTCGTATAACGTTCCGATTTGCAAGGTGCGTTTTCTACGTTCATACTCATTCGCAAATATATGCCACATTTCAAGAATAAAAAGTCGCATTTGCAATTTTAAAGCTTCTTTATAGAAACGATGTTCCTTGTCCTGAAATTTGTCATATAACAGTTGAAAGTTTGATAGTATTCTTTGCTTGTCATTTTTATCATTTATCTTTTTTAAGGGATATTGGCGAGAATGCAATGTAGCGTCAATTCCCCAATTTTGGTCAGGTATATTATCATTCAAAAATTGATTTTCTACGAGCAGAACTGTTGCTCTAAAGCCTTTTGAAAATTCTAAATCTTCTACTTTACTATTAGCAAACCAAAATACAAATTCATTGCTCTTACATTTTAGTTTTGTGTCGTTGAACAAAAAAGAGAGACTACCACAATGGCAAAATAGATGTGTATGATAGTTTAATTGAAAGTTGTTCGGAAAATCCTGTTTGTTTGACAATTCCAATATAATAATACGTGGATACTTTTCTTCTTTTCCATTCATTGAAACCTATTTTTATAATATAAGCAATCGACATGTCACCTTACATTGATTGTGTTAAGCCTTATGGTTCTTTTACCCAAGTAGGACAACCAATTAATGGTCAACTAGAGATTAATAATTTTAATATGATATTTAACCGTGTTAACTTTAATGGGTCTTTAATTGGTGGAATACCCAAAACCCAAGAAGTAATGGACTATTGTGCTAAAAATAAAATTTATCCTCAAATTGAAATCATTAAAGCAAAAGAAATCAATACTGCTTGGGATAAAGTAGTTAATAAAGAAGCACGCTACCGTTATGTAATTGACGCTACCACAATTTAATTAAAAAAAATAATATAATTTACAAAATGTAAAATATTAAATGATTATTATAAAACAAATAACTACTTTTTTAATTGCAACAATATTTGTTGCAAGCTGCAATACAAAAATTGAAAAACAAAAAAATATGAAGACAGATAAAACTGAATTGAATGCCATTTTTCCAAAAGGTGAAAAAGGCTCAGAGGAATACTTTACAGGAAATGCTTTTAATATAGGTTTGGTAAATGCGAATTCTATTTACAATACAGCAGTTGGAAACGTTTATTTTGAACCTAGTGCAAGAAGCAATTGGCACTCACACCCATCTGGTCAAATACTGATTATTACAGATGGAGTTGGTTACCACCAAATTGAAGGGCAACCTATCAAAACCATAAAAAAAGGAGATGTTATAAAGTGTCCCCCAAATGTCAGGCACTGGCACGGGGCAAGTCCTGACGAAGGTTTACAACAACTTTACATTGTTCCCAATACAGAAAAGGGTATTGTAGATTGGATGGAGTCAGTAACAGATAGTGTTTATAAGTCTAAATAACCGTCCAATGAATCAGTCTCAAACGATTTACTAAAATTAAAAATTCATATTATTTTCTTTTATCAAAATAGCCTTACGATTACTCTTTGTAATACTAAAGGCTATTTTTTCTTTTATAGTAAACTGAAATACAACTATCTTCAACTTTAAAACGAGGTTGATTCAACTTATTTTGGATCGCTAAATGTTAGTTTAAGTAATTTTATAAATTCTTCTTCGTCTTTTATATTTAGCTTATTTTTCTTTGCATTATTTTCGAAATCATTACCTAAAAGCTTAAAAGCCTTCTTTTTTTGAGAAGGTACTTCTACTATAGGTCCATTTTCCTTCAATTGAATAAAGAATGTTTCAACTACATTTCCAAATGAAGCTGGAATGGCTGCTGTGTAACCTCCATCAGGCTCTTGACCTTCATTGTACTTAATAACTTGTTTTTTTATTAAACGCATACCATTACTATTTTCCCATAATAATAATCCATAACCTAATCCATCTTCAGGAAAATTTGCCACAACATAAGAATAATCTTTACCTGCCAAATCAATACGATATTTGCTTAGTGGACTCATAGCTTTCAAATTTCCATTTTGGTCTTTAAACAGAAGAATCTGTTTATAGGCATCATAACGCACAAATATTACTTCATCTATTTCTGAGCAAGTAGCTTCTTGAAATTCTATAGTTGTATAAGGACTACCTTGCACATCACTATAATTTTTATTACCAGCTTTTTCATTTAGATTATAGGAAAGACTAAATCTATCATGGGCTTTAACTGTAACACTCTGTGCTTTGACGAAAGTACTAGCTCCTAGAATAAAGAAGATAGCAAATAAAAACTTTTTTTTCATGGTGGTGATTTTTTATGTGAAAAAATATAATATAAGAATGTTTTTTATTTAATATGTGAAAAAAAACACTCTCACAAATTCAATAATCTATTTTATTTATTAGTTTTAAATGTACAAAAAAGAATTTATAATGTAAATTATAGAAGGGTTTTTTATAAAAAATATGGCTTTATCAAGTTTGAGTGTATATAAACTTCTTTTAATTAGTGTCCCACTAAAAATTTATTGATGTACTTTAACTTCATACTTTGTGTTTTTTGTCTCTAGGAACTTGTGGCTATTTTTTTTGTACCTTAGTGAGATGAAAATATATGATGTACTAATAATTGGAGGTGGACAAGCAGGGTTGTCTATAGCCTATTTTTTAAGAAGAAGTAAATTAGACTATTTAATTTTAGATAATCAAGAACAAACAGGAGGTTCTTGGTTACAGACTTGGGATAGTTTAAAATTATTCTCGCCTTCCGAGTTCAGTTCTTTGTCAGGTTGGGGAATGCCCAAAACGGAAGAGGAATATCCTACCAAAACCGAGTTTATAAGTTACTTATCTGCTTATGAAAAACGTTATGATTTTGCAATAGAAAGACAAACTGAAGTTTTGAAAGTGGTAAAAGAAAACGAACTTTTCAAGATAGAAACAAACAAAGATACTTTTTATTCCAAGACTTTAGTAAGTGCAACAGGAACGGCTGGTAATCCATTTATTCCAAAATATCCAAATCAAAATAGTTTTTTGGGAGAGCAAATTCACTCTGTGAATTATAAAAATTCAGGTGATTTAAAAAATAAAAATGTGCTTATTGTTGGAGGTGGAAACTCTGGAGCGCAGGTTTTAGCTGAAGTTTCTAAAGTGGCACATACAAAATGGGTTACTTTAAAAGAACCTCAATTTCTTCCTGATGATATTGATGGTCGTTATCTTTTTAATGAAGCAACCCAAAAATTTTTAGGCAATTCAGATGAAAAATCTACTGGAGGTTTTAGTATTTCTTTGTCCAATATTGTGATGATTGAAAGTGTTAGAGAAGCACGAGATAAAAATGTATTAAATGCCGTCCGACCTTTCAAAGAATTTTATGAAAATGGAGTTATTTGGGAAGGTGGGACAAAAGAAGAATTTGATGTAGTCATTTGGTGTACAGGCTTTAGGTCTAATTTAAAACACTTAGAATCTTTAGATATTTTTGAAGACAAAAGAATAGAAACTGTAACTACTCGCTCAGTCAAAGAACCTAATTTATGGCTTATTGGCTATGGAAATTGGACAGGATTTGCTTCTGCGACAATTTATGGTGTTGGCAAAACAGCTCGTTATGCAGCCAAACAAATTATTGAAGTAGTATCAAAAAATGAAAATGTCTAGTCCTGAAATAGTGTTACAGTTTTTTAGATAGATTAAATATATATCAGGCAGTCTTAAGATTGTCTGATTTTTCTTTTTTATAGGTTCTTATTTCAATATTTTCCTTTTGATGTGTTTGCTCTGGTGTTTGCATATATAAAGAAAAATGAGGTCTTTCTTGATTATATATTTGTACACTTTGTTGTACTAATTGTTTCATCCAAGTCAAATACGATTGTTGAGTTTCTAGTAAAAACTCTTGTTTGAGAATATCTTGTTTGAGAATACCATTGACACGTTCTGCTACTGCATTTTCGTAAGGGTCATAACATTCTGTCATACTACAACGAATACGATTTTTAGTTAAAATCGTCTGATATTCATCACTACAATATTGGACACCTCTATCTGAATGATGAATCAATTCTCGTAACGGATAATTTCTGTTTTTCAATGCCATTTTTAAAGCATTTGAACAACCAACAGTCTCTAAGCTATTAGAAACATCAAAACCAACTATTTTCTTTGAATACGCATCAGTAACCAATGCCAAATACATCGGATTTTCTCGTGTTCCAATATAGGTAATATCACTTACCCAAACTTGTTCTGCTCCATCTACCTTCAAGTTTGCAATTAAATTTTTATGCTTTTTGAAACGATGAAAGGAGTCTGTAGTAACATGATACCTCCGTTTAGGTAAAATAAGAAGATGATTAGCTTCCAAAATACGAAATAGTTTATCTCGTCCCACTTTTAAAGCCTTTAAAGGAATTTTTAAAATGTGGTAAAGTTTACGAGTACCCACTCGTGGCATTCGATGTCTAACTTCTTTGACTAAATCAACTACTTTTTGAGCTAATTCTTTGTATTTATCTGTCCGAAATAAAGAATAATAATATACCCGTCTAGATATCCCAAGCAATTTACAGGTCTTTTCAATACTGGTTGCAGGCTGTTCACTAAATGAACTAACTACTTGGGGTTGGAGTTTTTTCGTATAGAAATTTTATATTCTTTTTCGGCTAAGTCAATCATCATGTCAAACAAAATGGCTTTCTTATCTAAGGTAGATAATTCTTCTTGTAGAGTGGCATTTTGTTTTTTAAGAAGACGAATTTCCTGCTCTTGTTCCATTAAACGTTGTTCTGCTGTTTTCATAGGACGAATTACTTTATAAGAATGATCAAAATTACCGTATTTTTTTAACCAGTTCACAACAGTATGACGACATTGAATACCATAATTCCGTTGTGCTTGAGTTATTGTAAAAAGACCTTGTTCTATTTCCTTAACTACTTGAAGTTTGAACTGCATGGTATAGTCTTTCTGTGTACGTTTTACATAGGTACGTTCCATAATAAAATTGGTTGTGTAACACTATGTTAGGACGAGACAAAAAGTATAACTAAAAACCTTCCAAATAGGGTAAAAAAAGCCTATATTTTAGAAAAAGTGTTAAAATATTTATTATATCTAAACGATTGTTTAGTTTTGTCGTATAACAAAATAGAAAATGGCAAGAACAAAGAAATATAACGAACAAGAAGTAATCGAAAAAGCTATGAATTTATTCTGGCGCAATGGTTATGAAACAACTTCTATGCAAATGCTTGAAAAGGAAATGGGAATTAATAAATTTTCTATCTATTCAAGTTTTGGCAGTAAGAATGGAGTTTTTTTGGAAAGCATAAAATGCTACAAAGAGAAGTTAAATGAGCTTATCAATAAGCTAAAAACTTCTAATAAAGGCACTAATGGCTTAAAGGAATATTTCTACGATTTTATAGCGTTTTCAAAGGAAAATGAATGTGGAAAAGGCTGTTTGATAACTAATACTGCCAATGAAATTGGACAAGATGCAGATGAACAAATTAAAACATCTTTATTCAGCTTTACAGAACATGTAAGAACTGTATTTGCCGAAGTTTTGAAGCAAGATAAGACAAAAGATAACAATACTATTGAGCAACAAGCAGATTATTTGCTTATCTCAATGTTTGGTTTGTCATCAGCAACACGAGTATTCAATGAATTACAACTAAAAAACTACATCGAAAATATTTTCAAAAACGTATAACATTTTTTTTAATCTTAAACTAACCGATTGGTTAGTTATATAAACTATAACATCTAATTTAAAATTATGAGCACTACTCAAACAGGTGAAACATTACAGATTCACACTATCGAAACAGCACCAGATAATAGTAAAGTATTACTTGAAAACTCTACCAAAGCTTATGGTTATGTTCCAAATTTACATGGAGTGTTAGCAGGAGCACCAGGTTTATTAGAAGCCTATCAAAATATTCATGAGTTATTTGCAAACTCATCTTTCAATAATGATGAACTTACTGTAGTATGGCAAACTATTAATGTAGAACACGAATGTCATTATTGTGTACCTGCACATACTGCCATTGCTAAAGTAATGAAAGTAGATGATGCGATAAGTG
The DNA here is from genome assembly GCF_037126295.1 of Bernardetia sp. Wsw4-3y2. Taxonomy (NCBI): domain Bacteria; kingdom Pseudomonadati; phylum Bacteroidota; class Cytophagia; order Cytophagales; family Bernardetiaceae; genus Bernardetia; species Bernardetia sp. Wsw4-3y2. Next base: position 4,466,052 of record NZ_CP147017.1, read on the forward strand.
AAGCATTACGTAATAAAACGGAACTTCCTACTCCAAGATTGGAAGCATTAAGAACAATGACATTATCTATGGTAAGAAATAGAGGAAATATATCAAAAGATGATGTTCAAGCATTTTATAGTGCAGGATTTAATCAAAGACAATTATTAGAAATTATTCTTGGTCTATCTCAAAAAGTAATCAGTAATTATACAAATCATATTGCTGAAACACCTTTAGATAAAGGATTTGAGGCTTATTCTTGGAATAAATAATAATCAATAACTATAAAGATGTTGAAAATAATTTTTAACATCTTTTTTTAATTCTATTCAATTCATGAAAAAATCAAGTAAAATATACATTACTATTTCTAGTTTGTTAAGTGGTCTTATACTTAGCCGATTTGCTATTTCAAAACTAACAGGGTGGGAAATTTCGGTTAAAGCATTTATTGAAATGGCTAAACCTTTGGGAATTGACCCAACATTTTTTAGAATCTTTACTGGAGTATTAATTTTGGTTGTTTTTATATCTTATTTAATTACTGCCATTTATACTTTCTTTCAGGATAAAGAATTTTTAAGTCATCGTATAAATTACTATGTATTTGGAATCTTTGCTCATACACTTGGACTACTTACAATGGTAGGGGCGTTAATCGCAGAGTTTGCTTTGAGAGTGGAGCCAAAATGGCTACTTGTATTCATTGCTCTTGGTATTGTCATCTCATCTGCCATCAATTTGATGATTTTTAATAAAAAATTAAAAACACTAAATTTAACTTAATTAAAATGAGCAATTCAAGAAGAAACTTTATAAAAAATGTAGGGTTAATGGGTATATCAGGACTTGTTTTACCATCTACTGTTCACGGCATAACAAATACAGAAACTATGAAACCAAAACAATTATCAAGACCTAAAGTGTTATTTTTTGATGTAAATGAAACACTATTAGACCTTACACAAATGAAAAAACAGGTTGGAGAAGCCTTAAATGGAAGACAAGATTTACTCTCCCTGTGGTTTACTACAATGTTGCAATATTCTTTGGTAACTACAGCTAGTGGACAATATGAACATTTTGGAAATATTGGTGCAGCTGCTCTGCAAATGGTGGGGGCAAATAACAATATTACTATTTCAGAAAGTGAAGCCAGAGAAGTTATTGTTAATGCTTTAAGAGGTTTACCTGCTCATCCTGAAGTAAAAGAAGCGTTAGCACAACTCAAAAAAGATGGTTATAAATTAGTATCATTCACAAACTTGTCTAATGCAGGAGTCAAAAAACAATTTGAAAGTGCAGGTCTAACAGAATATTTCGATGAGCGATTGAGTGTCGAAGATGTTGGAAAATTTAAACCTTTTAGAGATACTTATGAATGGGGAGCTAGAAAAATGGGTATTAAGTCTAACGAAGCAATGTTAATTGCTGCTCATGGTTGGGATGTAGCAGGAGCATTATGGGCTGGATGGAGAGCTGCTTTTATTAGCAGACCTGGACAGCAATTATTTCCATTAGCACCTGAAACTGAAATAGTAGCTCCAAATTTACAAAAGATATCTGATATTTTAGTCACTTATAAATAATGCAAAATTATTTAGTTGTTTGACAATTTTTATGGAGGTTGTTGGTGAGATACCGACAACAGCAAAAAAAAAAGAATTTGCAATAAATACCTCCATAATCACAAAAATTGTCAGACAACCAATTATTCTATTAAGAACAAATTACTTTTCTATCAAAATAGCCTTAGAATTACTATTTAGCAATTCTAAGGCTATTTTTTTACAGAATACTCTTTTTTGTGGGATAATATATAAAAATAATTACATTTGTGATACTAATCTAAACCTTTATTACTCTTCTATTTTACTGTAAGTTTTATGAATTTGAATTTAGACACATCTCCAAATCTAAAACTGTTATTTACTAATTATGAAAAATAAATCAATCCATATACTAGTGTTTGCTTTTTTGGCAATCTCATTCAACGGACTTGCTCAAGATGTCTCATTTTTTAATGGTGACGGATTTTTTTCAATCGGTACACAATCACAGCGAACAGCTTCAATAACTTTGTTTGATATTGACAAGGATGGAGATTTAGATGCACTTGTAGCCAATGGAAGACACTGGGCAGAACAAAATTATATTTACTATAATGACGGACGTGGTGGGTTTAAAGTAGCTCAACCTATTGGAAGATTTCTTGATGCTTCTTATTCTGTAAAAAGTGCTGATTTCAACAATGATGGATTTATGGATATTGCTGTTGCCAATGATAATGTTGCCAATAAAATATATTTTGGTTCAGCAAATCAAAATTTTGATAAAGAAGCCACATTTGGTTCAATATCTCCCTCAAGAAACCTTGAAGTAGTGGATATTGATAAGGATGGAGATTTTGATCTAATTCTATCAAATAGAAAATCTGAAAATGAAATTTGCCTTAATGATGGAAAAGGGAATTTTGCAAAAATAATAACGTTTGGTGATTCATCTGACCAAACCATCCAAACAAAAATAGTTGATATAAACAAAGACGGATTTTGGGATATTATTACTGCTGAGAGAGGGTCAAAAAACAAAATTTTCCTAAATGATGGGAAACAGAATTTTGCAAAAATAATAGAGTTTGGCACTACTGAAGAGGAAACTCGTTCTATTGATATTGGTGATTTTGATAAAGATGGCTTTTTGGATATTGTAACAGGAAATTTAGGTTTGAAAAATAGTATTTATTTTGGTAATAAAGAGTTAAGTTTTAATAGAGTTTTTGATTTTACACCTGAACATTTGACTTCATCAATTAAAGTAGCTGATTTGAACCAAGATGGATATTTGGATATTGTGGAGGGAAATTCAGAAGAACGAAACTATGTTTATTTAGGACAGAAAGATGGAACATTTATAGAAATTGGTTTGAGAGAAGATTTAAAAGAAGACACTTACAATATTGAAATAGGAGATGTAAATAATGATGGACTTCCAGATATTGTAGAATCAAATTCTGGAACTTGGAATTTGTATTATAGAACAAAAAAAGAATAAGTATTACTATCAAATGGTATAAATAATTACGTCTTAAATTTAATCCTTGCTTTAGCTTACCAATCTAAATTAAAATATGTAGTTGGCTTTTAGCTGTGGTTTTGTATTTCAAAAACTACATTCATTCTATCAAAATAGCCTTTAGTATTACAAAAAGTAATTCTAAGGCTATTTTTGATTAAATTTGTATTTAAGTTTAATGGCAAAAATAAATTTCTGAAAATGAAAAGTAGTATAGTTTTTATAATGGTTGCTGTATTTTTGGTAAGTTGTGAGCAGCGTTCTGAAGAAAGCATAAAAGTAGAAAGTACAACCTTAGACAACGGAAAATACTTAGAAGTAGAGAAGACAAATAAAGAAACTACTCATATAGGTTTGCTTACAAAACATAATTATGGCACAACACAAAGCTTTAAATATAAAATCAATCTAAAAGAGGATGAAATAATATGGAAAGGTAAAAAAGACCAAGAGCCTAAACATATTATCTTTTGCAAGGATACAATTTATATGCACTATTTTGAAAAACAGTTTATACAAACCCAAACTATAGATACAATTACTCAAGATACACTCTATGGCTCTTATTTTGAAGTAAAAGCATTTTTCTTGAAAAATATAGACGAACGTTATTTTAATGATTTATTGGGAACACAAAATTGGATAGATATTTCTATTCAAGAATACGAAACTATAAAGCAAAAATGTAAAGAATACAAAATACCTAATGACCAAGAGTTAAGTATCGGAAAAATAATTCAATAAATTTTAATCTATCTTGATTCGCTTTTAGTGTACTTGAAAGCCAATAGTTTCCTTATTTTTATTTTTTCAAAAATCTATTTTGAGTCACTTCATTAATAATTTTTTGCGTATTTTTTCTACTGATTGCTATTTGCTTGTCTTTGATTATTATTTGATTGCCTTCGATACTCTCAACGGCATTTTTGTAAATAATAAGGAATATTAAAGGTTATCACGGTTAATTTAAGTAATGTTCATTTTTAAAGTGACTATAAACAAATAAAAAGGTTGCTTTCAATTCCGAGTTTACATCAGAATAATAAATTTTGATTGTAATTTTATCGTTGTAATATTCCATCAAAGATAGTATTAAAGCATATTTATCGAAAATCTATCTCCTTCAAAACACTTTTTTCAAAAAAAATCCGTATTTTAGAATATAGACTACAAATTCATTGAAATTTAGAGTGACTTTATACTTAATTTTGTCTATGAATATTGTATCCAAAAAAAATATGTATTGTCAATTTATAAAATTGTCAATTATTTTTCCGTCCTAAGAAACACAAGCAAATAACTCACTTTTCAATAAAACTGACTATGAATCCACTAGAACTAGCACTAAAAGCCGAACAGGAAGCAAAAGCTAAAAAAGAGCAAGAAAAAAAAGATAAAGATAATGATGCAAAGCAAGAAGAGAATCAAAAAGTTGTTGTGAAAAAAGCATTTAGCCCTTTGGATATGGTTTTGGAAGAAGAAGAGCAAAAAGAAGAAGAAATTAAGACAGAAAAAACTACTGTTCAGAAAAAAACATCTAGTCCTTTAGATATGCTTTTTGACGAAAATAAAGTAGAAGAAAATAAAGCAGAAAAAAAGGTGGAAGAAAACAAAGAAAACAAAATCATAGAAACTCACAATACTACTCCTACCAAAAAGGCAAATAATCCTTTGGATATGATTCTTGAAGAAGAAGAGCCAAAAGAAGAAAAACAAGAGGAAATAAAAAACAAGAAAAATTCAAATGATTTTGCTAGTCCTTTAGATAGAAATGATGCTTTTTCAGAAGATGAAATGAATGCCCTTAGAGAAGAGTTGGAAAATCTGCACAAACAAAATGAGCCAAAAGAAGAAAAAATAAAACAAATAAAAGAAGAAATAGAACTAGAAATTGAATTAGAAGATACAGAAACAGACTTTTTCAAAAATATAGAGTTTTCAGAAGATTTGCCAAAGCCAAAAACTCACTTGAATGGATTCGCTAAAAAAGAAAAAAATAATTTGGAAGAAAATAAAGAAAAAGAACGAAGTCCAAAAACTACAAGCGAAACAGAATTAAATGATATATCTTTGTCCTTAGAAGACAAAATCAGTTCTATTCAACAAGAATTAGAAATGGAAACTGAGTTGTTGGAAAATACTTATTTAAAGGATTCAAACCAAGATTCAATAGAAAAGGAAGACATGCAAACGCCACAACACACAACAAACAAAAAAGAAATTGAGGTAGAGTTACTGACAGATTCAGTAAATGATACCAAAGAACAAATCAAAACAGAAGCCATTTTCGAACAAGAAATTGAAGAAGAAAAACCTACTGTTTCTCAAGACGAAAAAACAGAAATCAGAAAATCATATTCAGAAGAAGAAATGATTTTTGATAGAACAGATATTTCTGATGAGCAGCTTATTCATATTTATAAAGCCCTCTTAAAACCTCGTTTGATTGAGGATAGAATGCTAATTGCGCTTCGCCAAGGCAAAATTTCAAAATGGTTTTCAGGGTATGGACAAGAAGCCATTTCTGTAGGGATTGCAGAAGCCATACAAACAGATGAATATTTGTTACCACTTCACAGAAATTTAGGTCTTTTTACGTCTCGTAAAATAGAACTAGAAAAACTTTTTGCTCAGTTTCAAGGAAAAAAAGAAGGTTTTACCAAAGGGAGAGATAGGTCTTTCCATTTTGGAACAAATGAACATCATATTGTCGGAATGATTTCGCATTTAGGTCCTCAATTGACAGTTGCCAATGGAATTGCTTTAGCTGATGTTTTGGAAAACAAAAAGCGTATTACAGTTACTTTTACAGGTGATGGTGGTACTTCGCAAGGTGATTTTCATGAAGCTCTAAATGTAGCAGCCGTTTGGGATTTGCCTACCATTTTTGTTGTAGAGAATAATGGGTATGGACTCTCTACACCAAGTCATGAGCAGTTTCGTTGTAAGCAATTTATCGATAAAGGAATTGGGTATGGAATGAAAGCTGTTCAGGTAGATGGAAATAATATTTTAGAAGTTTATTCAACAGTAAGGGCATTAGCTAAAGAGATGCGTGAAAATCCACATCCAGTTTTATTAGAAATGATAACTTTCCGTATGCGTGGACACGAAGAAGCATCAGGAACAAAATATGTTCCTAAAGAACTTTTTGAGGTTTGGGAGAAAAAAGACCCAGTTACCAATTATGAAAAATTCTTAGTAGAAAATAATATTCTGACAGAAGAAAATACAAAAGAAATAAGAGAAGAATTTTTTGAAAACATAAAAAATGCATTAGATACAGCCTTAGAATTGCCTAAAGTTGTTCCAAATACTGAAGATGAAGTAGCAGATATGTATGCACCTCACGAACAGGAACTTATTGCACCAATCAGTAGTAGCCAAACTCAAAAACGCTTAATCGATGCTATTTCGGATTCATTGCGTCAGAGTATGGAACGCTATCCAAAAATGACAATTATGGGGCAAGATGTAGCTGATTATGGAGGAGTTTTCAAAATTACAGATGGTTTTGTTGAGCAGTTTGGAAAGCAACGTGTCAGAAATACACCTCTTTGTGAGTCTGCTATTGTAGGAGCAAGTTTGGGGCTTTCTATTCGTGGTTGGAAAGCCGTCATGGAAATGCAGTTTGCCGATTTTGTTACCTGTGGATTCAATCAAATCATTAATAATTTAGCTAAATCGCATTATCGTTGGGGACAAAATGCTGATGTGGTGGTTCGTATGCCAACTGGCGCAGGCGTGGCAGCAGGACCTTTTCATTCCCAGTCAAATGAAGCGTGGTTTGCTCATACCCCAGGATTAAAAGTAGTTTATCCATCTTCTCCTTATGATGCAAAAGGACTTCTGAATGCTTCTATTGAAGATCCAAACCCAGTTATTTTCTTCGAACATAAAGCTCTTTATCGTGCTATTTCGGAAGATATTTATGATGATTATTATACTCTTCCAATTGGAAAAGCTGCTCTAGTTTCAGAAGGCGAAGATGTAAGTATCATTACCTACGGAATGGGAGTTCATTGGGCTAGAAAAGCAGCCGAAGAACTAGGTGATAGTTATTCTTTAGAAATTTTAGATTTAAGAACATTACTTCCTTGGGATAAAGAAGCTGTTTCAGAAACGGTTAAGAAAACAGGAAAAGTAATTATTCTACACGAAGACTGCCTAACAGGTGGAATTGGTGGCGAAATTTCAGCTTGGATTGCAGAACATCACTTTACAAACCTTGATGCACCAATTATGCGTGAAGGAAGTTTGGATACAGCCGTTCCATTTAGTGCAGAATTAGAGAAAAATTTCTTGCCGTATGAGCGTTTTGTTGAGAAATTAAAGAAATTGGTGCAGTATTAAAAATTATATTTTATATGAAGAAATACCCTAAAAAGTTGCTTTTTTAGGGTATTTTTGTTGTTAGATTATTTTAAATTAAAATTATTTATTTTCTATCTTATTTCAAGTTATTTTATCAAAAAAAAATGAAAACATATTCGATTAGTTTTATTCTCAGTATTTTCCTTATTGCTTTTAGTGTCTTGTCTGTTTTTGGACAAATCAACAATAATGCGTATGCAAGTGTGCAAATGGGAAAAGAATATTCTATTTCTCGTAGAGGGGAAATAGGTTCGATTATAGGTTATGATAAAACGGGATTCTATTTGCTAAAATTTGAAACAAAAAGTCTTTTTAGAACTGACAATTATCTTGAACATTATGATATTAATCTCAATCAAATTAAGTCTGAAAAATTAGAATTAGAAGACGATTATACATTGGTTAGGATTAGTCAATTGAATGGAAATTTATATCTATTCTCACAGCTTCTAGATAAAAAAACAAAAGAAAAAACGCTTTTTGTTCAACAAATAGACAGTAAAAGTTTGAAATTTAAAGGGCAAAAAAAGCAAATTGCTCAAATTTCTTTTGAAGGAAATAGAAGTCGAAATAGTGGTTCGTTTAGTTTTTCAGTAGCTAGAGATACCTCCAAAATATTGGTTTATTATCAACTTCCTTATGAGAAAAAAGAAAATGAAAAGTTTGGTTTTCATGTATTTGATAATGATATGAATCTACTTTGGTCAAAAAATGTTATACTTCCTTACGAAGATAAGCTATTGGGAGTAACAGATTATAAGATTGACAAAAAAGGAAATGTACATCTTTTGAGTATTCTTTATAAAGAAAAAGCTAGAACAAAACGAGCAGGAAAGCCAAATTATTCGTATAAAATTTTGAGCTATACAGACGAAGGAAAAACATTAAAAGAATATGATGTAGTTGTAAAAGATAAGTTTTTGACTGATATGCAACTTGCTATTGCTGATAATTCTAATTTAATTTGTGCTGGTTTTTATTCTAATGTAGGAACTTTCAGTATTGAGGGAAGTTATTTTCTAACAATAGATAGTGAAAGCAAACAAATCAAAACAAAGAGTTTTAAAGAGTTTGGGCTTGACTTTATCACTCAAGATATGAGCGAAAAACAAAAGAAGAAAACAAAGAAAAAAGCAGACAAAGGAAAAGATGTCGAACTCTATGAATATGATTTGAATAACATTATCCTGAAAGAGGATGGAGGAGCTGTACTTGTAGGAGAGCAATTTTATATTCGTGAATCTACCATCCGAACTACTGGCGCAAATGGACAGGTAAGCTCTAGAACTAATTATTACTACAATTATCACGATATTATTGTTATCAGTATTTCGCCTGCTGGAGAAATAGACTGGGCGCACAAAGTTCCTAAAAGACAAACAACAGTAAATGATGGAGGATATTATTCTTCTTATACATTAGCTATTGTAGGAGACAAACTTCATTTTGTTTTTAATGATAACGCTAGAAATATTTATGACAAAAGCCTCAAAGAAGGAAAAGTATATTCGTTTAGTTATAAAAATCTTGCTGTAGCTCTAAATACAGTAGATAGTAATGGAAAACAAAATCGAATAAGTTTATTAAATACACCTAAAAAAGAAGAAATTGTACGTCCAAAAGTGTCTGTACAGGTTTCAAAAAATGAAATGATTTTGTTTGCCAAACGAAAAAAGAAATATCAGTTTATCAGAATTACTTTTAAAGATTAATCTTTCAATATTTCATAAAAGTAAAAACGCCTTAGAAAGCAAGTTTTTAGGGCATTTTTTAGTTCCGTTCAAAAAAAGACTTTATCTTTGAATTTTATTTATTAAAATGATTTGCTAAATATCGCTTTTTCGCCGTTGTTGGTGTCCTAACCAATGACATAAAATATAAAAAAATGCTCAACAAGACCTTCCAAATGACAGCCCAAACTATGTTTGGATTAGATGAAATTTTATTTCAAGAAATAAAAGATTTAGGTGCAAAAAATGTCCAATTAAATAATCGTGCTGTAAGTTTTGAAGGCGATTTGAGAATGATGTATAAGGCAAATTTGTGTCTCAGAACTGCTCTGCGTGTGCTTGTTCCAATTGCAGAGTTTGAAGTCAAAGACGAACATGATTTATATGACAAGATAAAAAATATAGACTGGGAAAAGTATTTGTCTATTGAAGAAACATTAGCTATTAATTGTACACTCAGTACAAATATATTTACGCATTCTCGCTATATCGAACAAAAAACAAAAGATGCTATTGTAGATAAATTTAGAGAAAAATACGACAAACGTCCGTCGGTTGATATTATGAATCCTGATTTGAGAATTCAGGTCTATATCAAAAATAATGTTTGTATGGTAATGCTCAATAGTTCTGGAGACCCACTTTATAAGCGTGGTTACAGAGACAAAACTAATCTTGCCCCAATGAATGAAGTTTTGGCAGCAGGACTTATTATGCTTTCCAAATGGGATAAAAAAAGTGATTTTGTAGATCCTATGTGTGGTTCGGCAACACTTTCTATCGAAGCTGCGTTAATGGCAGCCAATATTCCAGCAGGTTCTTTCCGTCCTCTTTTTGGGTTTGAGAAATGGTCAAATTTTGATGCTGATTTGTGGGAAGAAGTATTTGATGAAGAAATGGAAAAAGTAAATACTGAAAATATGCCTTATATTTTGGCAGGAGAAATTTCGAAAAATGTAGCTCGTAAAGCTGCTGCAAATATCGCTGAAGCCAATCTAAAAAAATATATTCATCTAAAAGATATTGCTTTTCAAGATTTGATGCCACCACCAATAGAAGAGAAAGAAGAAACAATTAAAACGGAAGAAGAAAAACAAGAAGAAGAAAAGGAACAAGGAAAATCGTGGTTTAAAAGACGAAAAGCAGATAAAGGTGTAATCATCATAAACCCTCCTTATGGAGAACGAATGGACAAAGATGAAGATATAAATGCTTTTTATGCCGAAATTGGAGATACCCTAAAACAAAACTGGGCAGGTTATACAGCGTGGATTATTACTTCAAATATGGATGCTGCAAAACATATTGGTCTTTCATCCAAACCAAAATTAAAAATGTTTAATGGCTCATTAGAATGCCGTTTTATGCGTTTTGAAATTTATGAAGGAAGTGTAAAAAATGATAAACGAGAATTTTATAAAGATAAAAAATAATCATATCAATTTGATAGAATTATTAGAGATAAAATAATATTCAACTACAAAAAAAGCCTTTACAAAAATCTGTAAAGGCTTTTCTATTATTTTTTCATTTTTGATGAAGAATAATTTTTCAAAACATTATACTAACATTTTCAAAGGATTTTCCATAAATTCCTTTAGGGTTTGTAAAAATGCTGCACCAACTGCACCATCTACAACTCTATGATCACAAGAAAGTGTCATCTTCATGATATTTCCAACTACAATTTCACCATCTTTAACAATAGGTTGTTGAGTAATTGCACCGACAGCCAAAATACACGCATTTGGCGCATTGATGATAGCTGTAAATTCTTCAATTCCAAACATTCCCAAATTAGAAATTGTAAATGTACTTCCTTCCCAATCTGAAGGTTGTAATTTTTTGTCTTTTGCTTTTCCTGCAAAATCTTTTACTTCTGTATTGATTTGAGAAAGTGTTTTCATTTCTGCAAAACGAACCACAGGAACTAACAAACCTTCATCTACTGCCACAGCAACGCCCATATGAACATTATCATAATAACGAATTGTATCACCTTGCCAAGAGGCATTGATAGCTGGATGTTTTTTGAGTGCTAAGGCTGTTGATTTGATAACAATATCATTAAACGAAATTTTTGTATCAGAAAGCCCATTCAACATTTTGCGTGTTTCGATGGCTTTATCCATATTTACAGCAATAGTCAGATAAAAATGAGGAGCTGTAAATTTACTAGCCGAAAGACTCTTTGCAATTGCTTTACGCATTTGTGAAACTTTCTCGTCTTGTGTGCCTTCTTGTGCAAAAGCTGGAGCTGCTTTTTGAGCTTGTTGTCCATTAGATTGACTAGACTGCGTTTCAGAAACTTGTTTTGTTTCTGTTTTTGTAGCTTTTTGAGGAGTAAAGTTTTCTATATCTTTTTTGGTAATTCTACCATTTTCTCCACTTCCTTCTATTTGGTTAATATCATATCCATTTTCTTCTGCCATTTTTTTAGCTAAAGGAGAAATAAAGATACGTCCTTCTGAACTTCCATTTGAAGAATTATTATTACTTGCAGAAGACATAGAAGCCGATTTTTCTTCTTCTTTTGTTTCTGCTTTTTCTTCTTCTTTTTCATTATTAGAATCCGAACTACTTGATCCACTTTCAGCATCTAAAAGTGCTTGGTAATCTGCTCCTTTTTCTCCAATAACGGCAATAGGTGCATCAATTGGTACGCTATCACCTTCTTCTGCTGCTAAATAAAGAACTTCACCATCATCATAAATATCAAAGTCCATGGTTGCTTTATCTGTTTCTACTTCAGCTATAACATCACCCGATTTGAGTTTGTCGCCTACTTTTACAAGCCAAGAAGCCAACACACCTTCTTCCATGGTGTCTGTCATTTTTCGCATGCGAAGTACAACAGCTTTAATAGAAGAAGTATCTACTTTTTTAGTAGTAGATTTTTGTTGTTTTGGTTGTTCTACTTCTTTTTTAGATTCGGATTGTTTTGCTTCCTGTTTTGGCTCTTCTTTCGTTTCTTCTTTTTTAGATTCAGAAGAATCGTTTTTATTTTCTCCACTTTGTCCAAACTTTGCTTTTAAGTCTGAAATGTCTTCTCCTTTTTTGCCTAAAATCAAAACGGGGTCATTTACAGGAACACCATCGCCTTCATTTACGCCAATATATAAAACTTCACCATCGACGAAGCTTTCCCATTCCATCGTTGCTTTATCAGTTTCAATTTCTGCCAAAAGGTCGCCTGACTTTATTGTGTCGCCTTCTTTTACGAGTATGCTTGCTACAACGCCTTCTTCCATCGTATCGGTAAGGCGTGGCATAATAAGGATTTCAGCCATAAGAACGTATTATTTTATGTGGTTTGCTTTTGTGTTTTTATTTTTAACTTGCGTAATTTATAAATTACTAAAATTTCTTTAGAATGGAATTCAAAATAAGTTTTGTCTTCTAAACATAATCTAACTAAAAGATGACTTGTTTAGATGAAATAGAAATGAGAATTGAATTCTTGTACTTCAAAGATAAGAATTTAATCTGTGAAGGCAATTTTAGGATAAATTTAATTAATGATTTTTTAATAAAGAAAGGTTTTATAATAGTCGAATATCAAGAATGCAGAAGCATATTTAAAAAAAGATATTTTTTTAAGAAAAAAAATAAATAAGTAACATGTTGAAAGTCAATTGATTTTATTTAAAAAAGAGAAAGGAGGCGAACTTTTTTGAAAAAACTTTAGTTACTGTGTTGTATAATAAAAAAAAGGGTGGTACATTTGTATCGTCTTAAGGGCAACACCACAAGAGTTTTATATTAATTTGTAAGACTTCTTCATTTAGAGAAATGGCAGAGTGGTCGAATGCGGTGGTCTTGAAAACCATTGTACCGTGAGGTACCGGGGGTTCGAATCCCTCTTTCTCTGCAAGTGTTAAAGCTGTTTTTATATTAATTTATAAAAACAGCTTTTTTTATGTTTATAGTTTGATAATTACAGACAGAATGTAAAAAGTAAATTGTTGTTCTGTATCACAACATAGATACAAATTTAGAGAGCAATAAAAATGAAAAAAACACCAAATACAAAAAAAAATAGTTGCATAATAAAAAAAAGTGTTGTACATTTGTATCCTCATTGAGAGAAACACCACAAGAGTTTTATATTAATTTGTAAGACTTCTTCATTTAGAGAAATGGCAGAGTGGTCGAATGCGGTGGTCTTGAAAACCATTGTACCGTGAGGTACCGGGGGTTCGAATCCCTCTTTCTCTGCAAGTGTTCGGTTTTATACTGATAACCGTTTTTATATTAAATTATAAAAACGGTTTTTTTATGCTTTTATTTTTGAAGTGTTACTTTAGTTAGTGCCTCTTCCAAATCTTCAATCAAATCGTCTACATCTTCACAACCCACACTCAAACGAATTAGTGAATCTGTAATGCCAATTTCGTGTCTTTTTTCGACAGGAATGCTAGCATGGGTCATCATAGCAGGATAACAAGCCAAGGATTCAACGCCTCCTAATGACTCAGCTAAAACAAAAATCTTCGTATTTTCTAAAAAAATAGACGCATTTTCTTGTGTGTCGTTTTTTAAATCAAATGAAATCATTCCTCCAAACTGACGCATTTGTTTTTTTGCAAGTTCGTGTCCTTTGTGAGTTTTTAATCCTGCAAAATATACATTCTCAACTTTTTCGTGATTTACCAAAAAATCAGCAATTTTTGTAGCGTTTCGACAGCTTGCATCTACTCGCAAATGAAGCGTTTTGATACCACGAAGAACCAAAAAACAATCAAAAGGTGAAGGAACAGCACCACACGATTTTTGAATAAAATAAATGCGTTCTGCCAGTTTATCATCATTGAGCATCAAAGCTCCCATCACAACGTCGGAATGCCCACCCAAATATTTTGTTGCTGAGTGCATAGCAATATCTGCCCCCATAATTATTGGATTTTGTAAGTAAGGTGTAGCAAATGTATTATCAACTACTGAAATAAGATTATTTTCTTTTGCTATGGTAATCATTTTTTCGATATCGACGATTTGCAAGAGTGGGTTTGAAGGCGTTTCTATCCAAATCATCTTAGTTTGGGAATTCAAGGTATTTTTTACTACTTCTTCATCTTGCATATCTATAAAATGAAATTTGATTCCAATTTCTTCATAAACTTTTACAAACAAACGGTACGAACCACCATAAATATCTTGTCCACAGATAACTTCATCATTAGGTTTTAAAAGTTTCATAACTGTATCTATGGCAGCCATCCCAGAAGAAAAAGCAAAACCATGTTTGGCTTCTTCTAAGGCTGCAAATGATTTTTCTAACGTTTGACGAGTAGGATTTGATGAGCGTGCATACTCAAAGCCTTTATTCTGACCAACGGTAGGTTGTGCAAAAGTAGAAGTTTGAAAAATGGGAGTCATGATAGCTCCTGTGCTCGGGTCTGGTTCTATGCCTGCGTGTATGGCTTTAGTAGCAAATTTCATAGTAAAACGAGTGTTTTTAGTGAATTGATTAAAAATTTAGCAAAACTCATAATTTACTTTAAGTTCCTTTAGATTAAATTAATAGCTTTCTAGTATCTTTGCTTAACAAGTTGTTTTGACTAACAGTTTTATAAAAACATATATTCCTTACTGGATTTTATCAATACCCCTTATTATGTCATTATCTATTACCCTAAAACATATTACCTCACACCCACTTACCCAAAATCAAAAACTATCAGCTATTTTTAGGTATTTCAAGTGGCAATTTCAATCAAGATTAGATAAAGGGATTCATATTGTACCTTTTGTAGAAAATACAAAATTAGCTGCTCAAAATGGAATGACGGGTGCAACAGGAAATATTTATACAGGACTGCACGAGTTTAATGATATGGGGTTTTTGCTTCATTTTCTCAGAAACACAAAAGATGAAAATGGGGATTATTTTATGGACATTGGGGCAAATATTGGTAGTTATACCGTTTTGGCAGCAGGAGTAATCGGAACGCAAACAACAAGTATAGAACCTATTCCGACGACTTATCAAAAACTTCAAAAAAATATTCAAGTAAATAACTTAGCAAATAAAGCAACAGCTTTAAATATTGGTTTGGGAAGTAAAAAAGGTGTTTTACAATTTACAAAGTCTTTAGATACCATAAATCATGTAGCGACAGAAGAAACCCCACAAGACCAAAGAATTGATGTTCCGATTGAAAAAGTGGATGATGTAGCTACAAGGATTCCTATTTTGGTAAAAATTGATGTAGAAGGATTTGAAACTGAAGTTATAAATGGAGGAGAAACTATTTTTTCATCTCCTTTACAAAAAGCAATTATTATCGAACTCAATGGTTCTGGAGATAGATATGGATATGATGAAGCAAAAATTCATCAAAAATTAGAAAATTGGGGGTATAAACCTTAT
The DNA here is from genome assembly GCF_037126295.1 of Bernardetia sp. Wsw4-3y2. Taxonomy (NCBI): domain Bacteria; kingdom Pseudomonadati; phylum Bacteroidota; class Cytophagia; order Cytophagales; family Bernardetiaceae; genus Bernardetia; species Bernardetia sp. Wsw4-3y2. The sequence continues at coordinate 4,481,586 of NZ_CP147017.1, forward strand.
TCTTACGACCCTATAAAAAGAGAACTCAAAAAAATAGAATCACTTGGAAATCATAATACAATTTATTGTAAAGACATTGATTTTATTAAAGAACGTCTCAAAAATGCACCTTTAGTTACTGTTTTAGGACAAAAATTTTAAATCAAAAATTAAGCATACTTTTTTATAATACCTTTTTAAATTATTATGAATAATAAAAATATAGACCTTCGAAGTGATACTTTTACACTTCCTTCGTTAGAAATGAAAGAAGCCATGATGAATGCAAAAGTAGGCGATGATGTTTGGGATGAAGATCCAACTGTGAAAGAATTAGAGGCAAAAGCAGCCGATTTATTTGGACATGAAGCAGCTCTTTTTTGTCCTTCGGGAACAATGACCAATCAGATTGCTCTTAAAATCTTAACCCAGCCTCAAGATGATATTATTTGTGATATCCGTTCACATATTTATCAGTATGAAGGAGGAGGAATTGCGTATAACTCACTTTGTTCCGTCAGACTTTTACAAGGCGAAAAAGGAATTCTGACTCCCAAAATGATTGAAGAAGTTATTATGCCTGATGATATTCATTTTCCTCGTTCAAGAGTAGTGGCGTTAGAAAATACAGTCAATAAAGCAGGTGGAAGTTCGTATAAATTGGAAGAAATAAAAGCCATTTCAGAATTATGTAAAAAGAATAATTTGAAACTTCACTTAGACGGAGCTAGAATCTTTAATGCTTTAGTTTATAGAAATCAATCTGCAAAAGAACTAGGACAGTATTTTGATACCATTTCGGTTTGTCTTTCGAAGGGATTGGGTGCGCCTGTGGGTTCGGTTTTGGTGGCAAACAAAGAACTTATTCATCAAGCAAAACGAGTGCGAAAAGTTTTGGGTGGAGGAATGCGTCAGTCTGGTTTTTTGGCAGCAGCAGGAATTTATGCCTTGGATAACAATATAGAAAAACTAAAAGAAGACAATCAGAATGCTGGTAAAATTACTGAATCTTTAAAACAAAATAAGCTAGTAGAAGAAGTAATTTTTGAAGGAACAAATATTGTTTTGTTTAGAATAGAATCAAATTACACATCTGAAAAGTTCAAAAATGAACTAGCTAAAAAAGGTGTTTTAGTTTCTAATTTTGGAAAAGAATGGCTCAGAATTGTTACACATTTGGATATTTCTAAAGAAATGATTGAAAGGGTTTATAATGCCATTTTGGAGATTAAGGGAGAGGGAGTTTCTGCTTAGATTTTAGATTGAAAACTTTTAACTTTGATAGTTCTTTTACAAGGCTGTCAATAGTTAAAAAACAAGCACTTTTGCATCAAACTATTGTCAGAGTTATTTTGGATTACCAAAAAAACTACTGACAAAGTTTTTATGAACACACCCTATAATTTCAATAAACCTAAATAAAAATGCCAGACTTTCAAGACAGAACAGATGCAGGTCAAAAATTAGCTCATAAACTTATCGACTATCAAAAAAGTAGTGATACTATCGTTATTGGTGTCGTAAGAGGTGGTTTAGTGGTAGCTAGTGAGGTCGCAAAAATTTTAGAATTACCCTTAGATTTTATTGTTGTTAGAAAAATAGGCTGTCCAAATAATAGAGAATTGGGCGCAGGAGCAATAACACAAATGGGAGAAGTAGTATTAAAGAAACTGTTTTGACAAAACAAGGATTAATTGCAGATGATTTTAAAGAAATTATAGAGGAAGAATTGGATGAATTGCAAAGACGAAAAAATAAATTTAGAGAGTATCAAAAAGAGCAAACTATCAAAGGAAAAACGGTGATAGTAGTTGATGATGGAATAGCTATGGGAGTAACATTGAAGGCTACAATTATGAGCTTACAAAAAGCACAACCCAAAAAAATAATTTTGGCAGTACCTATATCAAGTCTGAACGGAAAAGACTATTTAGAAAAAGAAGTAGATGAAATAATTAGTTTTTTACCTTTTCAATCTTTCAGAGATGTCGAAGATTTTTATGGTGTTTTTGGAGATACAACAGACGAAGAAGTAATAACTATTTTGAAAAATAGTCGTTTGTAGGATGTAAATACAGAATAACGACAAACTCCCGTATAGATAATTTCCAAAAAACTTCTTACCTTCGCATCTATAAAAAATATACATCAAGAAATTAAAATCGCCGTTGTTGGTGCCCTCACCCACGACCTAGAACTTATACTATGAACATTTCACTTAGCTGGCTCAAAAAATACATTCAACTTGAAGAATCTGCCGAAAAAATAGCAGAATACCTTACCGAAACAGGACTAGAAGTAGAAGGAATTGAAACTTTCGAACAAATAAAAGGTGGTTTAGAAGGTTTTGTAGTGGGTGAAGTAATGACGTGTGAGCCACACTCAAATTCTGACCATTTGAACTGCACAACGGTAAATATTGGAGCAGAAGAAGTTTTATCAATCGTTTGTGGTGCTTCCAATGTAGCCAAAGGACAAAAAGTAATCGTTGCTACAATTGGAACAATGCTTTATCCAGAGGAAGGCGAACCATTCAAAATCAAAAAAGGAAAAATCAGGGGAGAAGTTTCGGAAGGAATGATTTGTGCCGAAGACGAGATGGGGTTAGGAAAAGGACACGACGGAATTTTGGTCTTAGAAGGCGAAAAAGCACAAGCCAAAAATGGAACTCCTGCAAGTCAAGTTTTTGATTTACAAAATGATATAGTTTTAGAAATTGGTCTTACTCCAAACCGAGTAGATGCAGCTTCACATTATGGAACGGCTAGAGATTTGAAAGCTCGTTTGAAGCGTGAAATTTCTAAGCCTAGTATTGAAGAGTTTGATTCTTTAAAGAAAGAAATTAGTAGCGAAGAAGCTGTTCAAGTAGAAATAAAAAATACAGAAGCCTGTCCAAGATATGCAGGCGTAACAATCAAAAATGTAAGGGTTGCTGATTCTCCAGCGTGGCTCAAAATGGCTTTAGAAAGTATTGGTCAGAAATCAATCAATAATGTAGTAGATATTACAAACTATGTTTTGCATTCTTTTGGTCAGCCTTTACACGCTTTTGATGCTGATAAAATTAAAGGAAATAAAATTGTAGTTTCAACTTTAAAGGAGAAAACAGAATTTGTAGCCTTAGACAAAGAAACGTATAAATTGGCAGAAAGTGATTTGATGATTTGTGATTCTGAGCTAAATCCTCTTTGTATTGCTGGTGTTTTTGGTGGTCTGGATTCAGGTGTTTCTGATACTACGACGAATATATTTTTAGAATCAGCTTATTTTTCGCCTGATTTTGTTCGTAAAACTTCCAAAATTCACGACCTTTTTACAGATGCTTCTTTCCGTTTTGCTCGTGGAACTGACCCAAATAATGTTCTTTATCCACTCAAATACGCAGCTTTATTAATTCAAGAAATTGCAGGAACAGAAGAAACAATTTTTAGTGAAGTTACCAATTTGTATCCTCAAAAAATTGAAAATCCGACTTTTGAAGTTTCATACAATTACCTAAATACACTTATAGGAAATGATATTCCAAAGGAAATGGTAAAACGTATTTTGACTGATTTAGATATTGAAGTAGTAAAAGAAAATACGAACGAGAATGATGATAAAATAACTGTTTCAGTTCCAACTTATCGTGTCGATGTACTTCAACCTGCTGATATTGCTGAAGAAGTTTTGCGTATTTATGGATTAAATAATATTGATTTTCCACAGACGGCAGCAACAGATTATATTGCGCCTTCCATTTCGAAAGACCAAGAAATTCGTAAGAAAACGGCTGATATTTTGGTAGGAATGGGCTTTTCAGAAATGATGAATAATTCGCTTACTTCGTCAAATTACGCAAAGGCTTTAGAAATAGAAGCTACAAGTGTAAAAATGCTCAATCCACTTAGTGAAGATTTGGACGTAATGCGTCAGAGTTTGCTTTTTGGTGGTTTGGAAAGCATTACAAGAAATTTGAATAGACAAGAAGAACTCATAAAAGGATTTGAGTTTGGAAAAGTATATCATAAAATAGCAGAACCTAAAGACGACGAACACAAATACTTTGAAGAATGGCAATTAGGTATTTTCTTAGTTGGTTCTACGCCTACTTCTTGGAATAAAAAAGCTACTCCAGTTGATTATTTTCAGCTTTCTAGTGTCGTTCAACGAATTTTAAAAGCTGTAGGATTTGATATTTCTGATTTTGACCAAAATAAATTGAGTGAAGATAAGGAACTTCAATACGGCATCGAACTTACTAAAAGAACAGGAAAAGATTCTTTTGAGCAAATTTTAAAAATGGGATTGGTAAAGAAAAAACTGTGTAAACTGACAGAAACAAATGCAGAAGTTTTTTATGCTCAAATTCGTTGGGAAGCTTTATTAAATCAAAAAATAAAACCAAGAGAGTTTTCTGCGCTTTCAAAATTCCCTGTTGTGCGTCGTGATTTGTCTATCGTTTTGGATAAAAAAGTTTCTTTTGCTGAACTTGAAAAAGTAGCTCAAAAAACAGAGCGAAAAATTTTACAAAATGTTTCTGTTTTTGATATTTACGAAGGAGACAAAATTGAAGAAGGCAAAAAATCGTATTCTGTTGCATTCTCATTGCAAGACAAAAACAAAACACTAGATGAAAAAACAATCGAAAAAACGATGCAAAGACTTATTGCTGCTTACGAACAAGAAGTAGGTGCTTTGATTAGAAAGTAATTTTAGTCATTATTTTATTGTAGGGAAAACGGCTTGCCTTTTCCTAAATATGTTGTAAAAGAGAAATGATAGTTTTTTAAACTGTTATTTCTCTTTTTTTGTGCTTATTTTTTCTTTTCTACTGCAACACTTCACACCCTACTGAACGTATTGTGAGCGTATTATAAATTTTTAAGAAACTAAAGAAAAAACATGAAACCAAATATTACTCTTGGTATTAATAAGCCATGTTCAAAAAAGTTTGAGAATTTTAAAGCTACAAAAGCAGGTGGTTTTTGTGGATCTTGTCAAAAAGAAGTCATAGATTTTACCCAAATGACTGATAAAGAGATTATAGCCTATTTCCAAAATAATCAAAAAAAATCTTGTGGTCGTTTTAATGAATCTCAACTCAAAACCTATTCTACCGTTACTCCTTCAAAAAGAATGTATAGCTTGAAAAAAATAGGAATTGGTTTAATGAGTTTTTCTCTTCTTTCTCTTTTGACAATTAGTAAAAGTCAAGCCCAACAGACTAATCCAACTGTGATTACAGAAGCATCTGAAAAGAAAGAAAATAGTAATGAAGAGATAAATTCTACTACAGATAAAACAATTACCATAACAGGAAATGTTAGCTGTTAAAGACGGCAAAACCAAAATTACAGTTTTTTAAAACAAAAACTACACTTTTATAGGATAGTTTGCTGTCAATACTTCAATCTTTTTACGAGTGTTATTTACCATTGACATTGCCTTCTCTATTTTGATTTGATACCAACCATTGCGTTTGACAAACTCATCTAAAATATCTGAAGGATAGCTACTCAAAAGGAACTTTCCTTTTATAGTTTCTACTAGTGATAATAGCTCTCTGTAGTTCTCTTCTGTATATCCAGAATAGTGTCCTTGTGCGCTATTGATATAAGGTGGATCAAGATAGAAAAAGCTATCTTTAGAATCATAACGTTTTATAACGAAACAAGCATCATTATTCTCTACAGTAACTGTACTCAGTCTATCAAGTAGAAAATCACTGTTTTCAAACAATAATCTTTTGTTATGGACTTTCATTGCACAAGAGTTTTTGGTTTTGCGTTGGAAAGCAAACCCAGCCCCTGGAATGCTTCCATAACTCATATTACAAAGTGTCCAAACTGCCCAAGCTCTCTCTAATTTAGAATAAACCATTGGCGTATTATAAATCAATTTAGCAGTACGATAGGCATCTTGAGAGTGTAAGGTAATAGAAACTTTATCTCTTAATGCTTGAAAATCTGTCTTTACAACTTCATAGAAGTTAGATATAAGATTATTTTTATCATTTATGATTTCTATTTTTGAGGGTGGCTTTGCCCAAAATACAGCTCCACCACCCACAAACGCTTCACAGTAAAGAGTATGACTGGGTATATTTGGTTTGATGTATTTCAACATCTGATTTTTACCTCCATAATACCCAAAAGGGTATCTTTTATGAGGTTTTGGCTTTTCGTTTTCTAACATAGCAATAAAAAAAATAAGATAGGATTATGTATAATAGGCATACATAAAACTATCTTATAGAGTTTCGTAAGAAAAGTAAATTAATATTATTTGCATTCTAAGAGTAAAAATTAGCAAAATTTTTATTTCCTACACTTGTAATTGTGTAATTATTTGGACTTATATCTGTAAGGTTATCTCCAGTGCTTTTATTAAAATCTACATTTAATAAAAATTGATTTGGATTATTTGCAGTTTGCTTTTCGTTTGCAGCATCTCTAACTATTTCTAAATCGCTTTGAGCATAATTTACACAAGACATTTTAGCTATATTTGTGTTTTGTCCATCTTTTGGATTATTATTTACGTTATACCTATTTATATACATAGGATCATTTACAGTACGATTTACTTTGTTTGTTGTTGGCAAAATAAAAAAACTATAAGGAAGTTCTATTATTATCCCATTCACAAAAAAATCTACGCAATTTGCTCCTACTCCTTCTCTTTTTCTTATAGTAAAAATGTTGCGTTTTGTAGTAACAGGGAAATTTGCAGAACGAAAATAGAGTTTGTTTACCGAGTCTGTACTATATTCTACTTGCATTCCTGTGCCACAAATAAGGGAAAAATGACCATTCGCATTTGATCCTCCATTTTGATTGCGATTAGATAACAAAAAAACACCTTCAGACATAACAAACCAAGTTTCTGCTTTATCAATGTTCTGAGGAATGAAATCAGTTATCAAATCACAGTCTGTTGTTGTATATTGTTTGCAATTCCCAACATCCCTATGCTGCCAATCGCTCCCAAACGAACCATCGCCATGTATATCTTCTAAAAAACCTGCCATAATAAGTAAAATTTAATTTTGATAAGAAAATGAAAAAATAGTATTGTCGTGATCGTTTGTGCCTTGATAACGAGCATTAACCAAAACAATGCAATCGCCTGTATGTGCATTTATAGCATCATTCAATTGAGCTAATGTCAAAGGCGCACGTATAGGAACGTCAGCTGCTGAAGTAAGTAAATCGTAACTATAAATGCTAGTAGGAATAGTTTGACTTTGAATAGAGTCTAAGTTGTATTTAGCATCTCCAGACATAGCAATTAATACAAATTGAGAAAATTCTGGAAAATAATAATTTGTACAACCTACAGTAATATAAAAACTTGGTGTATCGTACTCTAACAGTAAAGTAGAATGTTGATGTATTTGGCTATATCCTGTACATTCAAAATAGATAGTAAAGCCTTCAGATATTTCAAAATCTGTAAGAATATCTATTTCTTGTTGTATTTGAGCTTCTGAAAGCGCAGGATAAATATCCCAATCACTGCCTCCTATTTGGTCATTTCGTACAGGAGCAAATTTGAGTGTAAACCCAGCACACCAATTAAAGACATTTTTTACAGAGAAATTCTGAATACGTTCTTGAAATCCTTTTTGGGTTTGGTTAAACAATCCTTGGAAATGTATTGACTGTTGTTTGAAATTTTGATTTGAAACCCAATCTGTAGTTTCTCCACACGACCTTGCACGAACTCTATAATAATAGCGTTCGCATTGTGTAAGACCTGTATTTACATAAGCCGTTACATTTCCATTTAAAGTCGTATTTACGACTAAATCTGTAAAATCTTCGTTTCTGCTTAATTGATAATCAAACTCATCTGGAGCTACAGGTATTGACCAGTTTGCTGTAAAGCTAGTTGCTGATATATTTGTTTCTGGTAATAAATCAACTGAATTTTGAGCTAAAGCAACGTCATCTTGTACATATAACTTCTGTACAAATCCTTCTACTTTTCGCAAAGTAACTGATAAAGAATGAAGTACATATCTATCTTGATGACCAATTTCCATTCCTTTATCAAATACCTTATAATATTCCCCAACAAAATATCCATTCACTCTTTCCTCAATATGAAGAGATTTAGAGTGAATCGCATACATCAAAGTTCTTGAAAGGAAAACAGGAACGTGTTCACTTTGCAATAAAACAGTTTCTTGCCAAGCAGTAAGCTGTTCCAAAAATCTACCATTACTAGATTCATAACCTACTTTTTCTGTAGGAAATTGAACTTCTATCAATTCGGCTGGCAAATACAAAACGTGTTCAAAACACTTTTGATAATTACCAAATAAATCGTGTTGATTATTGTTGCTGTACGTGAGTTTTAAAAGAGGTGTAGAAGGCTTGTAAAGGCGTTCTGATTGTGCATAATGAGTACCATCATTCGCTCGCAAAAAGCAACCTTTTGCTATTGTTGGAAAATCAACATTCCATTCAATAACAGCATTATAAAGATTCTCTCCATTTTGTGTACTATCCAAATTCATAGTAACCGTACCAATTTGAGTACCAGCAGCATTATGAACCGTAACGGTTGGTAATGTTGCTGACTGAATTTGTAAAGTGCTTACATCATCAAAATCTACAGGCTGATGATAACATTTTTCATTAGCCTGTGAAGGTAGATAGTCTTTTTGAAAAGGTAAATCTTCACGTTTACTTGGACTTGGAAGCCAAGTATTTGTCGTTGGATAAAACCTTATTGGATTTGAAGGTGCGATTACCATAATTTAAGGATATTGGTTTGGTGATTGTTGTCCAAACTCTACATAAGGACCATTCAAAGTAATGTTTCGAAAACGACCGTGTAAAGGCACTCCAATCGTATTTGATAAAGTTATCCCGCTCCAAGGAGAAGAGACAAATATTCCTTGCCCTCCATTTTGTACTTGATTTACTGTTCTTACATCAGTAAACCAAGAAGTTCTAAAATATTGAACTTCTATTGTATGTCCAACTTCCATAACAAAGTTAGGAATGTCATTAATGTCATTTACGTATAAAGAGCCTTCGTTAAAAGTTCCTGCACGTAGATTATTAGCCATTCCCATTTTATAAATCAAACTCTCTTCTGGAGGAACAGGAGCTGCTGGAGCTTCAGTCATTAACAAAATAAAATCAGCTTCCATTTTATCCCTATTTCTTTTCATTTTTACGGATTCTATAAATCCGTAAACAAAATTAGTCTCATCAACAGCTACTCCAATTTTTTTGTATTTATTTGGAGTATTATCACTACCTCTTTTTCTTAAATCTAAATATTCAAGTAGAGAAATAGGTGCAGTAAACTTTATTCTATACGGCAAAAATAAAGGCTTTTTTGCATAGGTACGAATACCTATTTGAGGCTCAAGTTTTTCAATTACAGGATTTGTTAAAATATCGTCTCCCAAACCAGAACTTAGTTGAGAATTCAATTCATAGTTTCCTTCTCCTTCACGAAATTGCATAACCTGTGTATCGTTCGCTTTTACAGTCCAATAAGGTGTAGTAGCATTAACAGACTCGCCAGTAAGCAAATTCGTATGTCGTAAAAAATTACGAGTTGGAGAGTATCTAGCATTATAAATTGTAGAAGGAGATAAAACATTTTCTAACAAAGAAAAATTTTCATTTTTTTCTGGAATAAATTTTACAAACATCAAAATTCTACTATCTGAATTTATTTGAGTAGAACTATCTACAGGAAGAGTATAATTCAACTCTATCTTATATAAATCATTTTCTTGAATGAACTCAATAACTTGATACGAACCATTCAAAAATCCAGAGTTTTCTATAATAACATTTGAATAAGTAAGATTAACAAACCCTCCAGTAATAATCAAATAGTTATTTCCACCATCTAAATCTACACCGACAATCGTATGAACTTCCTTATCAGATAAAGAAATTAAAAAATTGTCGTCATCATACTCACTGCTCGTAGTAGCTGTTTTTTCAAACTGTTTACGACGAGTAACCTCAATAGCATATCCACTCATTATGTATTTTGACACTTTGCTATACATATTTGAAGTAGTTTTATTGTCATTTGAACGTGAATGTTTTGTCAAAAACTCATCTAAAGAGTTGAACGCCTCATTTTCGTATTTCTCAAATCCATACGAATAACCATTGTATCGCAAGTCATCAGCAACCTCAATATCAATATCTTTAATATTTTTGAACTCTTTCCAAACCTTGTCTTGGTAAAAATACTCTACTTCCTCAACTACAAAATAATCTTCGTCAGAGATACGCTCTACTCCCATTCCAATATTGAAAACAGCATTTAAGGACCTCCACATATCCTCAAAACTTACAGTTGCGTTTTTACCTTCTTTAAAGTCTCTAATCCATAAACCAGAGGTTAAGGCTAACCAAGAGCCTTGCCCTTTTTTAGGATAAGAACGTGGTTGAGAATCTGTTCTACCAAAAAATTTACTTAATAATACTCTTTTTATAGAAACTGCATTTTCTAAAGTCTTATTAAGAGCTTCGTAAATCATAAACGCTTTTGCTTGAGAAGCTGGAAAAGTAGATACTTGTGTAATTTCTACAGTTATATTATTAATGCCATTGTTTGCACCAATGCTGAAAATTGGTGTATCAATAGGCATACTAAATGGAGTCCAGCTTAACGAATCTACTAACCAAATAGGCTCTCCTTCTATCAAATAAAATTCTACTTCAAAATTGATTTGTTTTGTAATTGTAGCTGATTGTTCTGGTTCAGCATATAAATCCTGTAAATTAACACTATCAATATTTGTAAAAATAGCATTTGGAGGTGAATCAAAATCTGTACGAACAAAAAGAACTGAATAAGTTCCTATTCCTAGTTCAGAAGTATATGTTATTTCTAACTCTCCTGTAAATTTAAACCTGTATTTACCTGCTCTTGGAGCAACAAATACATAGTCAAGAGCTAATGGATCAGTATCTGTTGTGCTTGTTATAGGCTGTAAACCTTCATTCTCATCATAAGCAATTTCAAATGGATTGATGGCAGAATAAGAATCTACAGCCAAAGAAGTAGAGTTTTGAAAAACAGAAGTAAAAGCATAAAACAAACTACCAATTATAATCTCTCTACTATGTAAAGGCAAAGTAAACGGCTGCAAATCCGACAAATCTCTATTATCTAAAGACTTTGTTTTAGTAAGTTCAAATTTATCCTTTTCTCTTCTATTCAATAAAGTAGCTAGTCCATTATCTTCACAAGGCGCTTCGTAAGTCAAAAAACGTCCAACATCTCCAAAAGGAGTTGGAACATTAATAACTAACTTTTTCCACTCTCCACGAGCTAAATTTACTTTTCCTTCAAAAAAAGATTGCCAGTTTCCATACTCATCAATCGCCTCAACTATAATCTTTAACTCAGCTTCTAATCCGAACTTAGCTAAAACTTCGTGTATAAATTCTTGAAAGACACCGACAAAACCCAAGCGTTCAGAACGCTCATAAAAAACACCATGATATTCCTTTGAACGAACAATATCAACCGACGCATTTTCCCAATTTGCAGGATCGTAGGTTGCTGTTTTTTCGCCCAAAACAAAGTGTTTTAGTGTATAACGATATAATCTATCTTGTTTTGCCATTATTTATTTTCAGAATTTAAGATGATTGTAGTTTGCATACCTTTTGTAACCGAACGTTGAACTCCTTTTTCTGTCCAGTTAGTATTATAGATAGTTTGGCTTGAGAAACCTTCTTTTACAGCTTTTTCAATAGCTGCACTAAGAACATGCTCATTTATTCCACTTCCATTAAAACCAAGGTTTTTCATAGTAAGACCAAAGTTAATTAAATCAACAGCTTCTGTATTTGGAATCCCTCCTATCGCTGCATTTTGTTCTTTTGTGAAAATTCTTTCCCCTGGTGTCAAAAGAGCTGGAACAGTATCGGTATTTCCAACCCCTGGCACATACTCAGTTCCTTTATTAAACTTAGGAATAGGTTGAGCTGCAATCGCTGCAATTTGTGCTGCTCCTTGTATACCTATTAAAATTTGCATAGGTACAGCAAAAGCACCTAATTGTGATGATACTTTCATTATAGCTTCTGCTGTACTAACCCCAACATTAAAAATAGCTGCCAATTTATCATTTTGCGCCTGTTTACGTTTTTGTTGAGCAATTTCACGATTATACTTTTCCTCAATACGTTTTTTGGCTTCTGCATTTTCTCCAGCAGCATGAAGCTCATATTCCTTTTGCCTTTCGATTTGTTCAATCTCCTGTTCTCTAAATGAAGTAGAAATTTCAAATAAGGAATTTGCAACCGAAATAGCAGCTTCAATGGAAGCATCAATAATTTCCTTTTTTTGAGCTTCTTTATCCAAAAAGTCTTCTAAATCTTCTTCACGAAGCTCTTTTCTTTTTTCGTTTATTTCCTCAAGAATACGAGTTTCCTCATCTGAATTTAACTCTACTTCTTTGAATTGCTCATAAAGCAAATCAATCTCAGCTTGTGTGTTTTCACGAGCTAAAGTCTTACGTTTTTTGTAAAAATCCTTTTCGGTTACTTCTCCTTTTAAGAGCGAATCTACCAACATAGCATTTGCCATGTCGTAATTCATTTGTAGTTCTTCAATTTGGTACTGACGTTGGTCAGCAGCCATTTTTTCGGACTTTTCCTTATTTGCTGTAAGTTCTTTTTCCCATAACTCTAACTGATATTCTGTACTTTCTCTCAAAATATCATTGCGTTTTTGCTTGTATTCCTCATCAATAACGAGTTTTTCAGTTTTAGTCAAGTCTGCTCCTTCAATCTCATTTTGATACTGAAGAGTAAGAATTTCAAGAGCTTTATCCTTATTTTCTACATTCAAAATTAATTGCTTTTCGAACTTATTTTTGTTGTTTTCAATAGAACGCTCATTATATTCTATCTCAGCTTCTAACTTAGAAATAGACAGCTCTCTACTAGCTTTTAATTCACGAAGAGCAATTTCTTTTTGTTTTTTCAAACGTTCCTCATTTGCCTTTTTCTCAGCATCAGTTAGTTTTTTCACATACTTTTCCTTTTCTTTAAATGCAGCTTCATTCGCTGCAATAGTATCAGCTTCTTGTTGTTTTTCTGCCTCAATAAGCAACTTTCTAAGTTTTTTTAATTTATCCTTTTCGCCTTGGATAAGAAGATCCTCTCTTGTTCTGTCTAATTCTGGATCAACGGCTTTTACTCTTTCATATTCTTTAATAAAACCTTTTAATTTTTCTTCTGATTCTGCAATCAAAACCGTTAATTCAGAAAAGTTTTTACCAACTCCAATATCATCAGTTTCTTTATTTAATCGCTTTATAAGAGTTTCTGTCTTAAAAATAGACTCATATAGATTATTGAAAGCACTTATAACTTGAGTTGTTATTTTGCTAGTCAGTGTATCAAAATTCTTAGATAATCCTTCTACATTTTCAGCAAGTCTTTGTTTTTCGTCAGCAAGTTCAGTTGCTACTTTTAGTTCTTCTTTCTCAGCTTCAGTATATTCATTGGTTACATCAAGATTAATTTCCATTGCTTCACGCAATCCTTTTAGCACATTTTGATAACCTCCAATGTCTTCTCCAGCAGCTTTGAAAACGTCAGCCGTAATTTTTTCATGTTCTTGAGTAGTCAAATTTACTTTTTGAGACTGTTCATCAATACGCTTTAAAGCCTCTATTGGTGTGATTGCTTTTGTAGCAATATCTTCATATAATTTATTTGTAAAACCTTGTCCAAGTGGAGCAAGCGCATCACGTTGAGCCTTTTCAAATTGACTAATTGCAATTATGGCTTCCTTAAGTCCATCTTCAAATTTATCTCCATAAAACTCATTGCTTTTGATGGCAATTTGTAATATTTGATCTTCTACCAAACCAGCCTGTTGCAAAAGTTTAGGATATTCAGAGTCTAAAAAAGAAAAGAATTTTCCTTGTGAATCTGCACCAGCTAGAAAACCCTTTTCAATCAATGACAAAGATCCTGTTAAGTCAGTACCTAGTTGAGTAGAAAGATATTGAGATTTGAGTAGTGTTTCATTCAAATCCTTTTTATATACAATAGATAAAGCCTCTACTTTTGAAGTAGCTTTATCCAATGCAGTTCCAGAAAGTCCAGAAAAACGGCTTATTTGTTTTTCTAAATTGTAGTATTTTCTTTCAATATCTATTAATTTTTTTCCATACTCAATTATTTTTTCTACTGCAAAGGCAGCTACCATCGCTGCACCTGCCTTTCCAGCAATTGCACTTAATCCATTAAAACCTCCACCAACATTTTTGGTTTCCTTACTCGTTTTTTTACTTCCTTTTTCGACACTAGAAAACATCTCATCAATTTCCTTCTCTGTCATGTTGCTTTGTTTAGCAACTTTCTTGAGTTCAGAAAGTAACTCATCAAGTCCTTTTACTTCATATTTAAAACTTTCAGTAACCATAAGAATTTGATTTTTGAGATGCTCGTTTTAGATTTTCGTTTCGCTCGTTTTGTTCTCTAGTAATTATAGAGTGTGTATTCCAGTATTCGTAAAAATTCCACCAAGAGAGTTTTTTTAGTCTTTGCATTTCAGAAGCGTTTCCATTGCTAAGAGCATAGATAACACGTTCTAAATTTTCACTTCTTTGTTTTCTTTTTTCCTCAAAAGAACTTGGCGAAATAGTGTCATTCTCTTCTGTCCGTTCTGTAAAAAGCTCTCCACATCGCTCAACGATTTGAGTCCAAGTGCTGACCAACTCTCTTTTTGAAGACCAAAAAAAAACTGAGGATTGTTCATTTTTTTGAAAGCATATATTTTTCGTTCTGTTGTGGTTACATCAATACTTTCTGTATTCTCATCTTCTGTAAATAAGTAAAGTGCTGACATACCATAAATACAATCAACAGGCATTGTATTTCCCAAAACAGACTGTAAAGATTTTATTCGGAAAGCAGCTTCTGACTGCTCTCCCAAATCCATTGCTTCCAATGCACTATCTAAAATCTCTTGGATATAATTTGGCGAAATACCATAAAGGTATTCTGGATAATAGTGTTGGAATAAACGAACACGATCCAAAGGAATATCTTTTGGGTTTTTGAACTTAAATAATGGTTTTTCTTCAAAAAAAACACCCTGTACCCTTTCAATAGGTGCAGGGTGTTTGTACTTTGTAGAACTACCATAAAAGCGTTTTAAAAGTCTTTTAAACATCTTTTTTGGTTGTTTTTTTAGTTGGTTTTGCTTGAGCTGGTTGAGCTTCCTCTTTTGGAGCTTCTACTACTTCGGTAGTTGTTTCCTCTTCTTTTACAGGTTCAGTTGGAACAAGTTGATTTTCCTCTTTTGAAGTTTCTAATTCAGCAGCTTTTTCAATTGCTTTTGCTAAATCAAAATCTTCATTGATTTTTAAGGTAACTACTTTTGTATGTTCTAAAAACTGCTCTCTAGTAACCTCTTGAGTGTTGTATTGTCCACGAGCAAGTTGTTTATGCTTGATTTGCCAAACGAACTCTTTTTTTGTTCGTGGATCAGTAACTACTAAAAGTTTGTAATCTGAATTGACAGAAAAAGCCTTTTCAAGTGCTTGTATCGTTTCTGGTTTAAAATTCATAGCTGAAATGGGTTTGATTAATCAAAATAAACTAAATCCGAGTCGTTCGTTATTTCAATGAAAACTCGTTTTCCTTCCTCAAGTGCAGTTGCTACTATTGGATAAAACTCCTTATAAGCATCAGTAGAATTCCAAAGAACAAAATCTCCGTTTGGAGCTTTATCTTTTCTATTACCTATTAATGGACAGCCTTCTGTATGTGTTTTATTATTTCCAATGTGAAGTAAAATCCATTGAAAGTTTGGTACATTTTGTAGGTGTAGAGTGCCTTTGTGAAATTTAGCACCAAACTTAGCTAAGTAATTTTGGTGTATTCTACCTGCCTTACGAAGTAGAATTTCATAAACTCCAGTCGGAATTGCAGTCTCTTTTTTGATTTTAGTGATACGAAGTGTATCTTCTAAAGTCCACCACGTTTTTTTGATTCCTTCTATACTAATCTGTCCTAAAGTAGTTTTTGGTGTTTGCTGTATTCTATGCAGCTTTATAATAAGTGTAGGTTCTTCAAATTCATAAGAGCCGTTTGCATCTTGTTCTTCAGAACCGACACTATTATTTTCTTTTGGTTCTTCTGGTTCACTAACGACTACTGATTCTTTTTTTTTTCAGAATCATTCGCCTCTACCATTGCTGTACTCATTTCGTAAAGTGCTTTCCAACCTCCCAAACTTTCTACTTTTTCTTTCAAATCTGGCAGTTGTTCTAACATTCCTTCACTTTCCATTGAAGTATATATTTCGTGAATACTATCAATTCCACCAGCTTTTTTTGCTAAAGGAAGTACTTCAACTGTTTTTTGAATATTCTCATCAGTTAGATTTACTTCTCCAAAAATTTCGACAAACTTATTTCCTAACTGTTTTAAAGGCTTATTTTTCAAATCAATGCCTTTAAACATTTTAAAGAGTAATTCAATTACCCAAAAGTATTGTCTAAACTTGAATACATCCCAAAAGCTAAAACCTCCAACTGCCATCGCAAAAAACAAAAACATAATTCCAGAAGGTTTTTCAGAATGTTCGTTTTTAGCTTCCTGTTCTAAAATCGTTTCACTTTGAACAGTATCGATACTCACTTCTAACTCATTTTCAATTTGAGATTTTACAGAAGGATATTCGGTTGCTTCTACTTTAATAGAGTGCTGCTCCTGTGAAGGAGTGCAAGCAAAACCTACTAGCGCAAGCAATAAAATTGCAAATACAAATTTTAAATTTTTCATAATTACGAATAAATAAATTTGGTGATTGAAATAGATTAATTAATCAAATTTGTAAGGCAGTTAGGCTTACTTACTTTTTTCGTTCTCTGACGTTTCCACGTTATCTAAAAAACCAGCTTCACTTACTTCAGTCATAAAATCTTTGAATTTGCCTACACCTCCAATGCGTTTTTGAAACAACATAAGTTGTCCAAAATCTTGTATCCACTCATCAGTTAAATCAGTAGAAGGAATATCATTTTCATTCTCATCTTGAGCCATACGTTTTAGTAACAAATTGATTTTTTGTTTTTTCGCTAAAATGGAACTTGGTGTCCAAATCTTGAAAAAACCACGAATGATAAATGCAAATTCAAATAATTTCATAATTGTAAAATGAAGCTAGTTTTTAAATAAAAAAGAGGTTATACGTCCACGGTACGAATCGCACCAAAGTATTTGTTACGCATCATACCAGCAAGGAATCTTTGTTGGAAGCCAATAATATCTCCACGCTCACGAGGGTTTTTAAGGTCATCAAACATATCAATACTACCAACTGCTTTGAATGCTTCGTTCCCAACAAATGCTACAGAAGCAATACCGTGAGTAGCTGGTACATAAGTAGTTCCATAAGCTGCCTTTACTCCAGTTGCTTTTATATAAAGAGGATCATTTTTGTATTTGTGGATTTGGAATCCAAATAATTCAAAGGCAACTCTATTCATAACACCTTCCTTTGAACGGTATCTTTGTTCCTTCAAAGTTTGTGAAGTTCTTACAAGCTCATTCCAATGTGTGGTATGCAACACAAGATGACGATTCCCATCTGGTGCACTCATCGTATCAAAAATGGCTGCCATAATAGAAATATCATCTTCAGTAATAAGTTTTTCTCCAGCTCCATTTGTTGTTCCTGTTGTTGGGATTACAGGAGTGAAGGCACTATTAGATGTAGGTGCAAAATTAAATGTGCTACGTTGAGCTTGTTTGTTTTTAAGAGCTTGAGCGTGTCTTCGTGTGATAGATTGCATTTTATTATAAGCAAGTTCTATCTTTTCAGCATTACGAAGAAGTGTATTTTCAGTATCATAATAATCTAATTCCAATCCATGTGCAATATCTGTTCGCTCATTAACAGCCACAGGATAGGTTGTATTATTAATCAAGACAGTAGGATCAATACCCGCTTCTGCCAAGTTAATTTTATCGTTTTCTACAAATGCACTTAGGTCGGTTGTACTATCAAGGAAATTAACCTCCTCATCGTACTGCTCTAAAAGCACATCTGTCCAGACTTCTTTTCTTAATCCAGCCATAATTGTATAAAAATTTTATAAGTAAATTTGGTGTATAAAACAGTTTTAAAAGACTTCTAAATCAGTTGTAAAGCTGTTTTAGTATTTTATTGTATCGCCTCTTTTCTGGCGAACTTTTGCAGCGTGAGCATTTCGTAATTTTTCAAACTCTACATTATTCTCAGCTTCCATTTTCTCAAGTGCTTTCCAGTCATTTTTTTGATACCATTCAAAATCCTTTTCTGGTTCTTGAGTAGGTGCAGTTTGACGATTTGCAGCATTTGCAGCTTGATTTTGTTTAATCAACTCTTGTACAGAAACTTGTTGAGCAGGTTGAGTTTGAACAGGCGCAACGTTTTGGGCATTTGAAGGTGTCTCAACTACAATCTCATCAAGAGCTTTTTTTGTGTTTTCAAAGTCGTTGGTAGCACTCAAAATGTAAATTGGTTTTTGGGAAGCTGGAATTTTTCCTGCATTAATGGCAGCCTCTACCAAAACCGTTGCTTTTTCAGAATTGGCAGCATTGAGAGCTTTTTGTAAGTCCTCTACTTTTGCCTTTTCCTTTTCGTAGTTTTCTTTGTAATCCATTTCAATAGATTGGTTTTGTGGAAAATTGGTTTGATTATAATTAGCTGCCATATTAACAGCGTAAAAATTCATACGGTCAGATAAATCCTGTTTTGCAAAATTAGAAGGTAGTTTTACTGCAAACTTGTCCTCAATAATCTCATCGATAAATCCTTCTTTGAGAGCTTTTTCGGCTGTTAGCCAGTTGTCAGCTCCATTAAAGTATTTGTCCTTAATGTACTTTTCAGTTTTGCCAGAACGAGTAGCAAACGCTTCAATAATTTGATTTTCCAAATCTCTTGCATTGTCTGCACTAGCTTGTATTTGATCAGCATTGCCATAACCTCCAGAGCCTACTCTATGAAGCATCATACTTGAGTTTTTATACATTACACGCTTATCGCATTTTTGTAAAATAACTCCAGCAAAACTTGCTGCCATACCAGTTACAAGTCCTGTAATACTCTTTCCAGAGCGTTGCATTTCATTTATGATTGCATTTCCAGCATTTATATAACCTCCAACGCTATTGATTAATAGTGTTGGATTACTTGTAGTAGCCTTTGAAAACTGCTCTCTTATATAAGATGCTGTCAAATTATAGCCTATATAGCCTTCAAATAAAATGTCCATTTCGGTATTAGATTTAGTCTAACTTTAATAAGTTAGACAAATCTAACAAAAAAAGTTAGATTAGTCTAACTTTTTTCGTATTTTTGATAAAAATAATTGAAATACTTGATTTTTAGCTAATTACAATGGCAAAAAAACGCACTACAAAGACTGGTTTAGACTACTCTACTGCTGAAGCAAAGGCTAGAAAAGACTATTTAGAAAATAAAAAGCTCACTCAAGAGGATGTTGCTCAATTAGTTGGCGTTACTCGTGGAACTATAAATAAGTGGGCTGCTCGTGGAGATTGGGAAAAGCTACGTAAAGTAGCTAGGAGAACTCCACGACAAATTGAACGAAAAATTCAAGAGAATATGAATAGACTCTTAGATGACGAATTAACAGAAGAGGAACAAACTAAAGCTATTAAAAAAGCTGATGCACTTTCTAAAATGAATGCTGTTCTAAAAACCTTATCTGATCCAGAACGACGTGTTTTGAATACGATTGATGTTTGTGAAGATTTTGCAGTTTGGTTAGCACATAGAGATTTAGAGTTTTCTAAAAAAGTATCAATTTATCAAACAGAATATATTTCAGAATTGACAAAGACTACAAATGGACAAAATTAGTATAAAGTTAAAAAAACGTATAGAAGAGTATCATAAGCATTGCGCTTGGTTACGTGAAGTAACTAAAGAAGATTTGCTTGTCGAAACGCCAGAAGAGAAAGAAGCTCGTATTCAAAGACTTCTTGATCCTCAAAACTATGCTGAATTTTTTCAATACTATTTTAGTCATTATGCTGAATTTCCGTGTGCTTGGTATCACGTTAAGGCTGCAAATGATGTTGTCAAAAATGAAGTAATTGACCAAGTGAATATTTGGTATCGTGAAGCTGCAAAATCTACAGAGTTTGTCGTTGCTCTTCCTGTTCTATTAATGAATATTCATAGGCTGCCAGAAGCGAAAAAGAAAAAATTAGGTCTTACAAGTGAGAGACAAATTGATTTTATGGTAGTGGTTGGTATCAATGAAGTAGCTGGTAGAACTCTACTTTCTGACTTACAAGCCGAATTAGAATACAATCAAAAAATCATTGAAGATTTTGGGAAACAAGTCGTAAGTGGAGACTGGGCAGAAGGAGAGTTTCGTGCAACAAACGGTACTCTCTTTAGAGGTATTGGTATAAAACAACCTGCTCAAGGTATGCGTAATCGCCAGTACAGACCAGATTATGTTGTGATAGATGACATTGACGAAAGAGATACAGCCGAAAACCCTGTGATAGTTAAGAAAATGCTACATAGAGTAATGGGTACAATTAAGGCTGGTATGAAACAAGAGCGTGCAAGACTTATAGTGAATAATAACTTGTTTCATAGAGCTGGAATTACTGCTAAAATCATAGAAGCTTTAAAAGGAAAGCCAGCCACTAATATCTTTCAAGTAGATATTACAAACAAAAAAGGAGAACCAAACTGGAAAGAGCGTTTTACAATAGAAAAAGTAAAAAAGCTGTTAGAACGTTTTACCGAATCTGAAGTACAACGACAATACTATAACAATCCAGTTGAGGTTGGTAAGGAATTTAAAGCTGAATGGATGCAACATAAAAAAATGCTTCCATTACATGAATATGAATGTTTGATTGCGTATGGAGATTTAGCCTATGAAGATGCTGGATGTACTAAGAACATTTCTTGCTTAGGGTACGACAAATTTACAGGCGAGTTTCACCACATTTGGAACGGATTGCGTGAAGAACTGGGAGAGGTTATCGCTTGTTATTATCAGTTTGATAAACAATATATACAAGGAAAAGGAGCTTATCCTATACTTTGGATAGAGGGAAACGCAAGTCAAAAAGCGCATTACAAATTATTTTTCAATACGAAGGAGTTACTCAAAACTTACCGTTTTATAAATGTGAATTGGGATTTAAGACAAAAAGGGAATAAGTGGAATCGTATTGCTTCCATTGCTCCACTTTTCAAAAATAGTCAATTTTATTTTAATGAAGCTCTTAAAGACAACTTAGATCAAAAAACTCTAATTAGTCAATTTTTAACTTTTGAAAAAAATACAACAGCATCTGTTGATGGTCCCGACTCTGTTCACGGTGCTATAAATATCATTCAAGAAATTATCGCTGTTGATGCAAGCGAATTAAAAAACACTTCTGTTATTAAAAAAAGAAGTATAAAAGGCTTTTAAACTTATTTTATATATGCTAGAAATTGCACAAGGAACAGATACGACTTTAGAAGTCATTGTTACCAATAAAGAAACTCAGTTTGTAGATTTGACAGATGCAAATATTGAAAGAATATATGCAACTGTAAGGTTAGGCAGACACGACAAATTCAAATTTGCAAGTGATTTAGTGGGTATTGGAGGCTATTTACTTTGTGAAGTAGATGCTACCATAACTCACAAATTACTTGTAAAGCTCACTAGAGAGCAAACAAGAACACTTGATATTGGCACAATAAACATTGATGTCAGTATTGATTATACCGACACTTCTTTTACGAATAATCTTCGTAGAGAGGAGTTTCAATTTAACAAGTTGGCTGAAGTCGTAAAAGGCTCAAGTCGTCTTATTTCTTAATTTTTAAATTATTTTACTTATGGCTTCTTTTCCTTCTTTAGTTCAGAGAGCTTGTGCGCCTGGACTTGGGTACTTAGCTCAAGCTGCATTGACAGCTTGTAAGCGTTATCAACCGAGTGACATCGCTGCAATCATTCCAATAGAAAGGGATTATGTATTTACAGATGATACAGATGATGCTGAATGGGCAACTGCACAAACGGCTGGTAGCTTAGATGTTATTCCTGTTCGTGGTACTCTAAATCAACCTACTGGAAATAAAATTGATGGTTACGGTGGTAAATCTCAAAAAATGGTTGATATGTCACATTCTTTGACAAGTCGTTTCCCTAATCCAGATGGTAATTATGGAATCGTAATGCAAGAACTAAAAAACAATCCAGACAATTACGGTGTAATTATCGTTTTTAGAGATTTGGCTTGTTATGTGATTTTGGATCACGACTTAGGACATGAAGCATCTTTAGAAATTGATGTGATGTATGCTGGAGACCAAGCCGAAAGACAGGGTACTTTAGATTTGTTTTGGAAAAATAACGAATTTCCTTATTTATTGGAAGTTCCAAAAACTTTTCTTAGAACAGCTATTAAAGCTAGTTTGGCAGCTTAATTTTTTTCTACTCCTTATATATACATGTATAAGGAGTAGAATTACCAAAAAATCAAAAAATTATGATTTTTCTTAATAATGACGATTTTGACGAATCCTTCAATGAAAGGATTAAAAGTTTAATCTTAGATGACTATTCTTTAGAAACACTTGAAATGTCAGCCGTGCAAATGGCAAAAGGTAGGTTAGGTAGAAAATTTGATTTGTATCAAATCTTTTCGAAAACTGGAAACGAACGTGATGCCGAATTAGTAACTCACTTAGTTTCTATCATAGCATATAAAGCGTGGAAATTAGAAGCTCCTTCACGAGTTCCAAATTTTGTTGTGGATGACTATAACGAAGCAAAGGAATTTTTAGAAAGAGTTAGTTTGCCAGATGACGAGCCAGAAGCATTATTTACCAATCTTCCTATCAAAACAGTAGAAGGAATTGAACTTTCTGCTAAGTTTTTAGGCAAAAGTCAAACTAAATACGATAGCCGTTTCTAATCTAACCAGCAAGACTTTATTACGTGTATCGTAAAAGTCTGACATTAAACGAAATATATTTTTATAACTGTATGTATAGAATAAAAAAACAAACGCTTAAAAAAGGTTTTTTTGCTAAAAGTTTAGACTACATTCAAAACCGTTTTTTAGCTAAAAACTCAAAACAGAGTAAATCTGTCAAATCTGAATTACAGAGAATGACAGAATCAGTTGCTCGTAAAGAAATTCCAGATGTTCTTTCTGCTCGTCGGTCTGCACTTGATGTGTGGTTTCCTCGTCGTGATAGATTACAGGAAGTATATAGTAATATCGTTTCGAATAATGCTCACTTGAAAACTGTTATGCAAAAACGAGCTTTCTTTTTATCTAATCATCCTTTTAAAGTAGTTGATAAAAATGGAGATGAGATAATAGAAAAAACGAAACTTTTGCAACACTCTTGGTTTCGTAGATTTTTGAAGTTCTATACTGAAGGTATAAGTTATGGATATTCTGTTATTCAATTTTTTCCTAATCCTAAAAAAGAAGGAACATTCAAAATTGAAAATATAGATAGAAGGCATATAAGACCAGAAGTTGAGCAGATTGTACTTTCTACTTACGATACAGAAGGAATTGCCATTGATTCGTTACAAGAAGCTGGTGTCAATGTTTTAAATATCTGTGATGATGCTGATGAATTTGGTTTGCTAGATTTAGTAGCAATGCTAGATATTTTATCACGACACTCGTGGGCAGCTTGGGACGAAGGCGAACAGTTAATGACTACTTTTATTAGAGTAGTAGAAACGGCTGGTTTTAAAGATCCAGAAACTAGAAATTTATTAGGTCAGTTTTTAGAAGAGATGGGTTCGGCTGCTTATGCTGTTTTGCCTTCAGAATCAAAATTGACTTTACATGAAACCTCAAGGCAAGATTTTCATAATGTTCCTATGATGAAAATTAAGTTAGCTAATGAGCTAATTTCAAAACTTTATCTTGGTCAGACAATGACAACCGACAACGGCTCTTCACGAAGTCAATCCGAAACACATGCAGATGAGCAAAATGAAGTCCGTGAAAATGATAAAGAGAATAGTAAAGATTTTATCAATGATACTCTTTTTCCATTTTTACGTAAAGCCTTTAATTTTCAGATTCTGGAAGGAGAATATTTTGTTTGGGATGACGAACGAAATATGTATCCAGAAGATAAAATTTTGATTGATACACCTCTTTTACAAGCTGGTTACATCTTTACTAAAGAGTACATAGAACGTACTTACAATGTAGAAATTGAGCAAATGCCAAGTTCTCAAATTTCTTTACCTCCAGCAGCTCCTATTCCTGTTGTAGAAAAGGAAAAGGAAAAACAAAAAAATACTTGGGTAAAGCCAAACATTGTTAATGCTGTAAACTCTTTATATAGTAGCTGTTGTTCGGCTGTTCCTACAAATGAGGGTTTTGATGCTCCAGACACTGAAGACTTGATTAACTCACTTATAGAAATTATTTATAGGGATCAAGATGCACCAGACTTTGACTCTGACGAAGTAAAAGACTTGATAGCTTCTTATTCTGAAAAACTAAGTTCTGGAGTAAGTGAAGGTTTTGGAGATTTTGATACAAATGATGAGGACTTTTACGAAACACTTACTGAAAATGTAAATGTTTTCTCAGCAGCCAAAACGGAATCTGAACTTCGTGAAATGACAAATCTACTTTTAGATGAGGATGGAATTTTAAAAACATTCTCAAAATTTAAAGCTGATGCTCTCAAAATTCATGATACTTATAATGTTGCTTGGCTTCGTACAGAATATAATCATAGTATTGGTTCTGCACAAATGGCTCGTAAATGGCGTGATATTGAAAACTCAAGTGAAGCTCTTCCTTATCTACAATACGAAACGGCTGGCGATGGTAGAGTACGAAAATCACATGCAAAATTGGAAGGTATCATTCGTAAATTCGACGATGCTTTTTGGGACAAGAATTATCCACCGAATGGCTGGAATGATAGATGTACGGTTCGTAGTCTTGCTGATGGAAAAGAAACGGACATTTCTAAAATTGAAATTCCAGATTTTGGAAGTCAATTTGAAACTAATATTGGAAAGACTGGAATAATCTTTCCTTCTAATCACCCTTATTTTAATAACTAAAATGCTTCTTACTATTGATTATAATTTTCTAAATCTCATTTTCGTCATCATAGGAATTATGCTGACGTTGCTTACAGCCATTGTAATTCCTCTAATTATTTATGTTGTTGGTTTACACACTAAAGTAGCTAAGTTGATGGACTTTAAACAAGTAACACAAACAACATTGGAAGAGATGCGTACTAACATGGAAAAACAAACACAAATTGAAAAAGATACGTATGCAGCAATTATGGTTTTACAATCTAAAATGGATACACCTTTAAAAACTTAAAATTATGCTTTACTTAATAATACTAGCAATCGTTTTTATGATTGGACTTGGAATAGGAATACATATCGTAGAATATCTAAAACATGAACATAGAACAATACATAAAGAGTCTAGCGAAAAAGATAGAAGACATTCCTACGATAGTAGGTAATGAAGTTGTCAATTATTCTTTAGATGCCTTCAAAAAACAAGGTTGGGACGGTGATGCATGGAAAGCTCGTAAACCATCTGCCAAACGTAATTCTAAACGTGCGCTCTTGGTAGATACTGGCAGACTAAGAAGAAGTATTCGCATTCGTAAAAAAGGAAGTAATTTTGTAATTGTTGGTTCAAATGTTCCTTATGCTCCAGCTCACAACCAAGGTGCAAAACTGACAGGAAGTGTTACGGTAAGTTCGTTTACTCGTAAAGGCAAAAAGCGAAAAGCACATAAAGTGAGTAGCCATAAACGAAAAATGAATACTACTATTCCTCAACGTATGTTTTTAGGTCGTTCAAAAAAATTAGATTCTATTATCAAAAAAGCTATTAATAATCATCTTAAAAAAGCCTCTATATAGTACAGATATACAGTTGTATATCTCATTTACAAGCCTTTTAAAACTACTTTACAATGACTTTAGAACAGACTATTTTTGATGCCATTTCAGCTTTACTGATAGAAAAAAACATAACTCAAAATGTAGATAGACATTATGAAAATCAATTTGATGACGAAAACTACCAACAAATACATGAATCTGTATTGGTTCGTTTTAATCAAATTGAATGGCAAAAAGCTGAAGAAGACAAAGAACGTCCACAATACGGTATCTTAGATGAGAATGACCGTACAGGCGTGATGACTTTAGAAGTTTATACTTCAATTACGAATGCTGCCAGCGCACAACATACCACTTTAGAAACCTCAAAAAGTAAAGATAGTGCTTGGCTAGATTTTGAATTTAGAGATAAAGTCAAAAGAGAGCTGCACAATTTTTCTTCTGGTTGTGGCTATTTTCGTTTGGAGATAAATAAAGAAGAGTTATTTTTGGAAGACAAAACGCACTTTGTGCATAAGCTCACTTTTTTGGCTCATGTGTGTGATTTATTGAGCGATTGTTAGTAAATTATAAACAGTCAATATTTCCTTTACAGCTTTTATTTCTTTTGATGACAAATTTCTGTCATGATAATAATCACTTCCTATATAACGTATTTTTACGCTTTTAGCTTCTGAAATAGCCTTTATAATTTCTATTTTATCTTCTTTTATTAAGTCGTCACTCCATTCCCAAATTTTGCCTCCAGAATTATCTCTTTTAACTTCATTAGGAATAAAATTAAATTTTTGCTCATCTATTTTTATTAGGTAACTTTTCACAAAAAGCCAGTCATCAGCAGCATACTGAATTTTCAGTCTTAAAGTTGGTTCTCCTGTTTTGTGTTCCACAATATAACAATACAAGTTGTTTACATCTATGTATTTTGGAGTTAGTTTACTTTCATAAAATGATAAATCCTTCATATCATCTTTACTTACTCTCAAATTAGAAAGTAATTTATCAGCTTCCTTTTTTGCTATTTCTTTTTGATTATCTAAAGAATCACGTTGTTTTATATACAAATCACTATAATAACTTGCTAAGCTATTTAGTGTATCTTTTTTTTCTGGAAAAACATCAACTATACTTTCTAACTTCATTTGCGCCTCTATAAACAAACCTTCTTTTGATAGACTATCAGCATCTCTTAAATAAAGCTCAAACATATTATCACTTTTGTATTCTTTCTTATTTGAACTATCATTACAGGAGAAAATAAAAAGGCTTATAAATAAGACTATAAAAAAAGACTTTTTCATATAATAGTAGTTTCGTTTGTGATACAATAGTTTCAACAAAGAAACAAAAAAGATTCTTATAAATAAAAAATCTTTCTCAAAAAAAGTGTAAAACCTTCGTAACCATTGCGTGGACGTGTCGTGTACAGTAGTGTTTTAAAGACACGAACTATTTATTTAATCTAAACACGACAAAAAATGCACACAACTGCAATAACTTTTATACACGAAGATTTGAGATATGAAACTATTTTAGTAGAACATAAAGAGGCTTATGATGAGTTAATGATGCGATTAGATACGCATTACAATCCGTATGATACGGAAAAATTCAGAACTATTACTTTAGTAGATGTAGTTATATTCTTATACAAAAATAACTATCAAATTATTGAAAACAGACTTTTTGATAATAAAGAAGACTATGAAAATAGCAACCTTATAAAGAAAGCAAATAACAGAACCGAATTTGCATTTGATTTAGAATTTACATTATACAATTAAGACCATAAAAAAAGCCTTCAAAATTAATTGAAGGCTTTTTTTTGGTTTTTAATCTTCCATAAAATGAACCATTGTTCTAATACGAAGTATTTCTGGGTGTTCTTGTAATCCTGTTTCCTTTATTTTTTGTTCTATTAAGGTTACATTTGGAGGTTCTTCATCAACTAATCTATAAATAACATCTAATTGTTTCTCTATTTCTAGTTGATAACCATTTTCTTTATCTTTCAAATGCTCTACCATTTCTACAAACATTTTCACAATGTCATCATCTTGGGAGCTATATTGAAACTCTCTAATACATTGTATTAAAGTAAGCTGCTGATCTACTGTCATTTTATTTAGTTTATAGAGTGTGAAAAATAATTTGAAGATTATCTATATTCTTTTGATAGTGAATATCTCCAGTACAATGTCTAGCATATTCAAAAAATGCTAACATAAATGAGTTTTTTAAAGAAAACCTATCTAACGTATCAATCATATCACCAGATAATTTTTCTACTTTATCCTTCATTTCCATCAAGTCTGGATTTTGAAACTCTGGAATGTTATCTAAAAACGATTCTTTTACAGTGCTATTTTGTTGTAAGGCATCTGTATTTTGCTTAAATTTGTTTTGCATAATTTTAAACGGTTATGTGAAAACCCCACTAACGCTCGTCCAAGATTGTAATGTGTGGGTTTTCTGTTTTAAATAGATTTATTCATACTCTGTAAAAGCAACATACTCTTGTATAATCTTAGACCTTTTTTTATTGCTTCTTCTTCATTCAAATATCTAACAGTTCTAAGACATCCAAAATTTGAATTATCTTCTACTTTATGATTTCCTTGATGTATAAAAATATCAGGTAAAATAGTATTTGCTTTTATATTAGCCTCTTCATATTCTGCCCAAGAACATGACACCAAATCTAAAAGGTCTTTTTTGTTTACATCTTTCATACAATTCTAAGATTTAATAAGCGAAATAGTTAGGTATTTTTTCATAGTTATAAAGATATAAAAAATAATTCAAATTCTTTGCGAACACTCGTAACCATTGCGTGGACGTGTCGTGTACACCAATGTAAATTAACTAAACAAACTAAATTTTACATTATGTACTTATCACATTTGACTCAAAAAGAATTAGAATTAACTATCAAATCTCTTAACAATACCGTAAATGAATTGAGAGAAATAAATAACAAATTTGCTATTTTAAATCCAAATCATAACGAAGATAGAAGAGCTGGTAAAAATCAAATTCTAAATACTTTAAGAGAGTATGAAGATTTATTAGTAAAGCTGGAAAAGGAAATAAAATAAATCGAAAAAAAACCTCTACTTCAAAAAAGTAGAGGTTTTTACCTTACACAACTTAACTACTGCTCATCTTATGAACTTTGATAATCAGAAATATACAAATACAAATTTTTTAAATTTTGAAGGTCAGTAAAGTAGTTTTTCTCTCCTGTACTATTTTGTGCATGTAAAAATACTGTTCGCACTAAAGTTTCTTTTATAGAGTTTGTAGATATAGTTCCATCTGCGAGTAATACTTTTTCAATAGGTTGTTGCATTTCTATCTGTTTTTGATAATATTTTTAGTAAAAAAAGTAAGGAAAGGTTTTTTTTTCTTGATAACGAATAAATATAAGAATTATTAGCTAAAATTATTAGCTTTTTTGTGTTTTTTTCCAAATGTAAAACATATTTCCATCTTGTATTTTTTGAATTGGTACAAATCCATTTGATTTCCAATACTTTACACAAAGTTTTTTATCTTCTGAAGATAATCGTTCGTAAAACTTCATATCTGGTGCATCTGGAAAATTCTTTTCTTTTACTTCGTGTTTTTGAGTATTCAAATTTAAAGTAATAGAGTTTTGAGTATCACTTTTACAAAAATTACCAATAGTACGAATTTTCCATTTTGCCAAAAACTCTCTTATTCGGCTTTCAGTTGGTACAGGCTCAAGCGTGGAGAGCTTGGCAGCATCCGTATCAGTTAGTTTGTAATCCGTTTGTAAAACTTCTTTATAGAGAGTTCTCCACAACTGGCAAACTTGCCCTATTTCCTTACTTTTGTTCGCCTTTACACGAACTGTATGGGTAATGTAGAAGTCGTTTACAAGTGCTTTACGTTTAGCTCCTTCCATTGTTTTTAAGCCTTCTGAAAGCAAATCAATGGACATTAAAAAATCGGTAGGATATAAGTCTTTTTTCATTAATTTGAGGTTTTCTGCCTTTCCATTAACAAAATCAATTCTTATTATGCTACCGATTTTTTTTTGTTTTAGGTAATAAATATGTTTTTTCATTTATTTGCTCTTTGTGTAGTCCAAAACTTTTCTTGAGTTAAGTCCCCAATATCAAGTTGAACAATAGCTAATTTAGTGAATAGATTCTCTTTAGATTTATACTTAAATGCTTTAGATTCTAATTCTGATAGCACTTTTAGTTCTTCTGATAAGCGTTCCTTTTCCCAAAAGGATTTTTTAAACGTTCCATCGTCATTTATGTGTTCAGCATTTTGTTCTCTAAATTCATTTCTAGCATCTATAAAAATCTGTAAAGGATTGTAGTTGATTTGTTCTTTTAGATTCTTTTCTTTTTTCTCTAGCTTTTTTAGCTCAACATTGATGGCTCTCAAAAGTGGGTTTTCTCTTGTTTTTTCCATAATTAGTAGGTTAAATCAGTCCAGTGAATTAATTTAAGTTCTTTTGTTCCTTCTGAACCTTTAGGGAAAAAGAATTTAAAGAAACTATCAATATCACCGAAGCCGTCATTTTTGACAAACTGGAGCATTTTTTCATTTACATCCTTTAGAAATGTTTTTGCTGGATATTGACTATATAATATGTAGAATAATTTTGAGTCTATATATACTTCTCTCTTAAAATATCCTGCAACAAAAAAGTTTATAATTGTAACTCTCTGAATACCCTTACACTCCATAGTAGGAGCGAATTGAAACCTGTTTTTTGTTCGGTTGTGAATGACAGGATGTATTTTTTTACCAGCTTGCCATCTATCTTTTTTGTCTTCCCTTAGAGTGTGAAGTTTTGGGTGTAAATCAGTTGGATAATCTATCTCAATTCCAAAGTGTCCAAAAAAATCATTTTGATGTTCTTTTATTGTTCTTTCAATATATTTTCCAGACAAAGTAAAGTAGGATTGCTCATATAACTTTTTTCTAAGTTCTTGAGTTTTATTATCGCATAGCCCTTTAAGGATAGAACACCAAATTTTACCTACAAAATAATTTGGAGTTTTATCAGCCCAATGAGTTGAAAATGGTAGTGTCATTTTTTCAGTTTGTTAGTTGTTTGAAAATTTATTTTGTTTCCTTGAGAGCCACTATGAAAGCGTAAATCATAGTATGTTCTTTATCTGAATAATTATCTTGATACATAGAAAATGATAAGATTTGAGTCAATAATAATATTCCCTTTCTGATATCATCATAAGTACTCATATATTCTTTAGCAGATGCCAAGCATTTATCATAACTTTCATGTGATTTGCTTTCCTTTATTTTGCTAAATTCTCTTTGTACAAAAGCTACTTTATTGTCAAAATCTATGCTCCTATCTTCCTCTTCAGAATGTGAATACAAGTGCATTAAAGCTATAATCAATTCAGCTAAATCAGTCCTTCTATTGATGTAGTCTATTTTCATTTTCGTTTTGTTGTTTATGAGTTTTAGGAAAAAGAATTTTATCAATCTTGGTATGAACTTCTTTTACAAGATGACGACATTTACCAATCCAAGTATGATCCTGTGTTTTGATAGCTGCAAAAAGAGCTTTTTCGGATTTTCTCAATTCTGTAGCTACTTCAAAAAGAGAATGATTGAATGTTAGTACATCAACACACGATACTTTTACTACTTTTGGGTAATATCCTTCATTATCAAAATATCTTTTTTGAAAATACCTGATAGCAAGTTCCTGTGAATCTGCCCACTCAAAACTGAAAATATGTGAGTTTTCATACCTACCTTGAGCAGAAATATTATATCTAAATATTCTAAGCATAATTTATTTTGATTGTGAATTATAAGAAACTGTCATTTTTTTTCTGTTAGCACGAGTAAGATTATTACTCATCGCTTGTAATTGACTAATCAGTTTTACTAATTCTGAATGTGGATAATTTTTTAAAGATTTACGATTTTTGAATAATCGTTTGTTGGTTGCTAAGTAGTTATTGAAATGCTGGTCATTGTCTTCAAAATACTTGGGAGCAATACGAGCCAAATCTCCACGAAGAGCAATAACTTTCAAACGCATTTGAACAACAGCTTTCCATTTGTCAGTTTTTACAATTAAGTGTTGTAAATTGATTGCTTCTTTAAAACCGAGTTCCTTTACACTGATGGTGCGCTGCTCACTAGCTTCTCTAATAATTGCCAGCTCTTCCTGCTCATCAAATTCTACTAAAGAAAGTAGTGTTTTGATACGAGCAACTGTGTTTTGAGGTATTGTTCTTCATAAGAAAAGTTGTTTTTGTGAATTGTAGATTCTCATATCTTTTATTCGAAAAGAAACTTTACGTCTCCTAAAATCCTTTGCCATCTGTAAAGAGTATTTTTCAAAGTCTTGTAACTCATTAAAAGCCTTTTTACTTGCCTTTGTATTTCTTAAAACGGCTTTTATATACTCTCTATACAAATATTTGTACTGTTCAGAATGATATATTCTATGCTCATCCCAAAAGCAGTTGCGATAATCATTTAGCAACTCATCCAAATAATTTTGATTCTGGCGAATCACTATATAGGATCGATATTGAATATCTGCATCGGTAGCATAAATACCATTTACTTGCCTACATACAGTAGTCATTAAATCCATATTACTCATTAAATCAGTTAAGTATTCATTAAATAAGTAATATTTATTATCTGTAAAAAGTAATTTTTTACAGCCGTCTGATTTC
This sequence comes from Bernardetia sp. Wsw4-3y2, assembly GCF_037126295.1. Classification (NCBI taxonomy): domain Bacteria; kingdom Pseudomonadati; phylum Bacteroidota; class Cytophagia; order Cytophagales; family Bernardetiaceae; genus Bernardetia; species Bernardetia sp. Wsw4-3y2. Next base: position 4,514,205 of record NZ_CP147017.1, read on the forward strand.
CAAATTCTATACTTTGATTCCCAACCTAAATACGATAACCAAGTATTATTTAGAATATTTACCTCTACTCCTTTCTTATCTGTGATTTTCATATCAGTAGAGTTTAGTTTGTGTAAATTCAGATAGTTTAGCAAGCATCTTTCTAGCTTTTGTTTCAATAGCTTTGCTAGTTTCTAATAACTTTTGCTTATCTGGATGCCCAAATGATAGTTTAGATTTGAAGTACTTGTGTTGAGCATCTAACATATCCTTTATAGTTGTTATAAAAATACTTTCTGTAAAGTATATGTAAACCATCATTACAAGTTCCTGCTCATCGCCATCGTTCGGATCAACTGGTTTTATCCAGTATCTTCCATTGTTTGCGTAAATCTCAAAATGATTTGGATCTAGCAAGTCTTTTAGTGTGTTTGGTCTTGCCATTTTCAGTTTATTTAGTTCGTTTAAAGCTAAATTTTGGATAGTAGTTGGTTCTTCATTTTTGAAGTACCGTTGAGGTGTATGTTCCTTACTCGTGTATGCCATTTTCTAAGCGAAGTGTATTGATAGACTCCATAATTATATTATTGAACTGACCAATCTCTTCAGATAGTTTATCTCTTAAACATTCCATTGTCATGTCAATAAAATCTCTATGATTTGGATTTGTACCCAAGTAAATTGTAGGAACTAACCTAAAAGCCATTGCATCAGATGCCCTCCACGTCATTGTAACTAATCCTTGATTGTTGTAAGAAGGATATTCGTTACTAAATTTCTCTCTGTATAGTTCCTGTAGAGTAACTATTGCAAGTGCATTTGGAGCATTTAGAATTACTTTAGCCATACTGACTTTTCTAAGTTGCTCCTTAATGACAGAATAGTTATCAGCAGTCATTTCAGATATTTGCAACTGACCTTTATTAGTGCGCTTGATTCTCATAAAAGTAAATTTTGAGTGTTTTAATTTTGAAAAGAGAAAAAAAAGAAGTTCGCCAGCAGAACTGGCGAGTTTCTTAATCCTATCTTAAGCACGAAGTATTTTTATCGCTGCAAATCGTATGTTTTTACATAGAATTTGTATTGATCCGTTTCTACAACAAGTCCACATTTATTCAAAGTATCTATTGTTACTTGCTCCAATTCAATCATTTTTTTGATACTTGTTTTATCAACTTTTACAGATTCCTTATACATACTTTTACGTAAAGACTCTTCTACAAAAGTGTTTATCAATCCGTGAACATCCTCATCTGTCAGAGTTTTTTTGAAACGAACAGTAGTTGGCTTTTTTCTGAAACCAATCTCTCCAATTCCTTCAAAAGAAAGTTTTTTGCAGTCATTGAGTTCACAAGAAAACTCTAATAACTCATTCTGCTTATCCATTTCCTTTTGCAATTCCTCAAGTTTTGGAGAGTAAGCAGCTTGTAATTCAGAAATTTTCTGATCCAGCTCTCCTTTCAATTCATTGAAGTTACCTTCAGCAAGTCTATATTGTGAGAGAGCCTTTTCGGTTTCCTCTCTTGAAATATCTTTTTTCTCAATGCCTTTTTTGTAAGCCATGTTGTTTTGAATTTTAAGTGATAAATAAATTTGATAATTGACTTTCTTTAAAGGAGCAAGTCTTCTTTGCTTGCTCCTGTTGCTGCCTTTCGGCTCTCTTCTGATTTGCCTAAAGTGTCCGTAACTTGGACTTGCTGGCTGCGTTATGAAGGCGTGGAGAGATTCGAACTCTCATCAAAGTATTTTTATGTAGCTACACTTTTGTTCTGACCAGTTAAACTACACGCCTTGACTTTTCTTTATTCAGAATAAGGATTTGAATTTGATTGATTGAAAAAATAACCATCTAAAATATTAGCCTCTATTTTATTCCATTTTTCCTCATCAGCTACTAATAAAATCTCACTTGCATAGTGCATGATGTCTCTGTAGTCTTGACAGTTGGTAGCAAACCAACTAATTGCACTTTTTGTAAAGAATTTTGATACTTGTTTCAAAACACGTTCGCATTCTGTATTCCAACCCTGTACGCCCGCTCCCATGTCTGGTAGAATATTCCAGTTTGGTTTCATTCTGCTGGCTATTTGCTGCCATCCACGCCCTCCCCATTTAGAAGCTGCACGGTTTTCTACATATTTTTGTATTCCTAATCCACACACTAAAAATCCACATTGAGAGTCAAGCTCTCTATAAATTCCTTTGATAATGTCCCAACATTGCTTATTCAAATATTCAGTTTCGTCAAAAATGAATAAGAAATTTGGAGTGTTACGAGCTTTATCAAAAATCTTTTTACGCATATTTGAAATTTTCATTTCCTCTTTATACCCACAAGCATTATAGATTTGTTGGATAAAATTATGCGTTGCTTTTGTTACATAAAGCGTTGCATCAGCTACTATAAGAGCAGTTGTTCCAGGGCGTTCACTTGCGATTCGTTCTACTGAATGAGATTTGCCAGCTCCTGTATTTCCATCAACTCCAATTAGTTTCTTTTGAACACGAGCCGTTTCGGCTGTTTTGATGATACTTTTATATAAAGTAGTATCAATGTGCTTCCAATATGTTTTTTGTAGAGAAAAGCCTATGATAGTGGCTAATTCTACATAAAATGAATCAGCAGGGTATTTACCTTCTACTTTTCCATTTTTTACAGAAGATACATAGCCATCGTTGAGGTTATGTTGCTTGTAAAAGTCTGTTTGCGTTGAACCATCACGCTCATAAATCAGTTGTAAATGCTGATTTAAAGCTGCTGAGATTTGTTTTTTTGTTGTAATTTCCATAATATTGTGTCTTTCAGTTTGTTGAAAAATTATGAACTCCTTATTGATGCCCTCTTTAAGGAGTTTTTTTTGTGAAAAAATTATTTAGTTAAAATGATTTAGAAATACAGTTAATAAGATGCTGCTCAATTTCTTTTAGTTTATCCATTGCTACATCATAGTTTACCCACATACAAGTATTGATAAAAAATGATGGTTCATTAGATAGTGGTTGTTGATTTCCTGCCTCAAGTGTAATTTGTTCAAACTCTCCTTGATAGTAAAAATTTGCATTTATTGATACTTCGTTGCTAATTTCTCTTACAAATGAATCTATATCATCTTCATTATTATAAAACGATCTGTATCCATTTTTAATGAGGAATTTTTCCATTGTTTGCCTTTGTTCGCTCTTTTCGATAGTTTCCATTTTGTTGGTTTTTTGGGGTTAAAAAAATATGCTGTTACCAGCGTTTAGGTATTTTGATTGTTTTTGATTCTGTTTTTTGCTCCTGTTCTAGTTCTTCTGAATAATCAATTCCATCTCCAGCAGCTTTTTGCATCATTCCACTTTCTCCAAATGAAAAGTAATCTTCGAAGTATTTAGCCTCTGCCAAATTATACTGTTCTTTATACTTTCCATTTCTATCGTTCGTGAATGGTACTTTCAATTCAGAATTAACCATTTCTTGCATCGTAAGCTCCTTTTGTGCTTTCTTGTATTCCTCTTCCTCTTTATCCAAAAAGTCTTTAGTAGATTTTCTATTTTTGAGTTGAGTACCGAGTGCGCTTTTTGTTTTTTCTGTATGCTCTGAGAATGTTTTAGAAGTCAATTCAAGTTCATTTAGAGTAGATTTGAATTTGTCTTTACTCAAATCATCTTTATCAACTATATTGCAAATATCCACTTGTGACATATCGTTTTTGTCAAAATAAACCCTAACACGAGCTTGATTTTTAGAGAACTCTTGGTCATTACCTAGCCAGTCAGCGTATTCTGGAACAGCATATTTGTAAGTTTTTTTACCAACTTGCACCTCTAACATTCCAGCTACAATTTTACGAGTTGTCCAATCGCCAAACATTCTTCTTAGTACGCTTGGATGTATAAATTCAGATTGTTTTCTAAAATTTTGATTGTAATTCCCTATTCTTGAATTTCCATTTTCTTGAATTTCTGCATTATAGAGAGCTACTTCTTTGAATATCGTTTTTAGAAAAACAGAATATGCTGGAGCTTCTTTGACTTTGAAAAAATCACGATTTGGACGACTTTCTTTTTTATTTGTCGTAATTCCCAAACCAGTCCACCAAGGGTACTTTCTAAATCTTTCTTGGAGTATAAAACCCATATTCTCAGCTTCGTTTTCCTGTGGATTTTGTACAACAGGATTGTATTTTTCACAAGCAAAAGCTAAAATATCATTTGCCTGTATATTCTTTTTCAAAAATCCATCAGAAACTACTTCTTTGAATTTTTTATAATTCGCTGTATGTATTGCTTGGCGCATAGCTTCTTTAAACATTGCAGTATTTTCATTAAAGCCGTGAGAAAAGCCTATCACTGCACCAGAAGCAACATCAAAAATTGGAAAGAGATTATATTGCCATTTCAATTCGCCTTTATACATAAATGTAGCTCCGATTGGAATACCATCAAGTGCTATTCTAGAGTTAGAATACTTCACTTTTTCGGATCTAATTTTATTCATGAAATGAGCTTTTTGATGTTTCTTACCGTATCTCTGTTTTGAGATAATAGCCTGTACCCTTTCACAAGAAAAATGCTGTTTAACCCAAGAAACCGACATTGCTTCCTTACCATGTGCATCGCATTTGTCTAAATATTGTGCATAAACACCGTATTTGCTATCAATATGATAGATTTGAGGTTTGTCAATGTTCATATATAAACCTACTAAAGTGATGTCGTGGAAGTCTTTTACTTCTGTTTTTGCAGCGTTTTTATTGCCAAACTTGCCAGAAATGATACATTCTACTCCTAGATTGTTATAATGATGCTCCTTTACTCTCAAAGAAGCTGCATTTGTAATTGCTAATCCTTTCAAGTTTTTGAATTTCAAGATATTTGCAGCAGCTTTACGAAGATTAGTCTTTGTATTATAGCCAGTCAAACGTCTTATTGCTTGTTTGTCTTTGCCAAGTTCTGTCAGCATTCTCAACCAAGCCGATGCTTCACTATAATCTTTTGCCAGTTCGTAACCATAATGAACTACTAAATCTTGTGCTTCAGAACTTGAGTAAAACTGTTCTAAAACTATGTTTTCTAGTTGTTCAGATAAGGCTACACTTTGTAACTCTTTTAAACTAGGTAGTTTTTTTCTATCCTGTTCTCTTTTTGCTTTTTCATTTGCTTCTAAAACAGATTGCCAAACTATCCAACCTTTTTCTGCTTTTTGCCAAAGTCTTGATGTACTTGATTTTACAGCAGATTCTGTATAGAATTTTCTTAGAAAATCGTAAGAAACGACAACCGTTTTATTAACAAATGATATTTCATTTGATAATATCATTAGCTTACAGATTTATAAGTTGGAATATTGAATGAAACTGTACTTACAGCTTCTAATAGTGCTTCGTAGTGTTTTTTCGTAAGTTCAAGTAATAAAACTACCTTTACTTGTGTAAGTGTTCTTGCTTCGTAATTTTCGTCACTATGTAGTTTACGAGCAATTCTACCTACATATTGAGGAGAGCAATCAGCTAAACGAGCAAGTCTCTCTTTATCTCCATTTTGCAGTATATTTTCATAATTTACTACGCTTTCTTGTTGTGCTATCATTTGCATAATTTTGTTAGCTTTGTGAAACTTTAGTTTTGATTATGAACCAAATTTAGACAAATATTATGGCATTACCAAATAATATGGCAAAAGAAATGATTTTTTTTTTAGGTGATAATATTAGATTCTTGAGAAAAGAGAAAAAAATGACTCAAGAGCAGTTTGCAGAAGATATTGGATATAATCGCTCTGCTGTCTCTAATTGGGAAATTGACCAAAGTATGCCAACAATAAAAGACTTGTGCAGATTGGCTGATTACTTCCAAGAAGATATAACAGAATTATTATTTCTTGATATGAAAAATGCCAACAAAAAAGGCAAAACTAAAAAAGTTTCGAGCAACCTTTCGAGCAACCTTTCGAGCAACCTTTCACAAGATTTAGAGGAAAATCAAAAAAAAGTATTGGAAATTTCAGAATTAGAAAACCGAGTCAAAATCTTAGAAGTGGAGTTATCAGCAGCTCGTAAGGAGCTATCTACTAAAGATACGCTCATCGTATCATTACAGGAGCAAATAACGCTATATAAGCAATTACAAGCCACTATTTCAAGTAAGTAGTATTTGAGTAGGTTTTGTTTACTTTACGCATACACGCCCTTATGTATCTGTAAAAGTGTAGTTTTCGTTTTGTACACCCCTGTCTTGTAGAACACGTACACGTGCCTGTTAAAAGATTAGTAAATGTGTTAATAAGTATAAAAGTGTAGTTTTCGTTTTTTATCGTCATTTCGCTATTTTACATAAAAATAGCCTTTAAAACACATTTAAAAGCCATTTTTTCAAAAACCCCAAATATTATTAAACTGTAACTATTGTTATGCCCCTCTTACTGTCCAGAATATGGTGCTTTACCAGGAGCAACTATTCAACTAAAAGGGACTACTAGAGGAACTACTACAGATATGGAGGGAAATTTTAGTTTTACAGTTCCTTTTGCAGATGAAATTATTATTGTAGCACGTTTTGTTGGATATGAAGCAAGAGAAGAAATAGTAACAGAAAACACTTCACAAAATTTGACATTACAATTACATGATTACGAACTTTTGGGAGAAGTAAGTGTCAATGAAGTTTATCAATCAAAACAAACAGTTTGGCAAAAATTTAAAGGTTTATTTAGATGATTCGATTTTTCTGTATTTTATTCTTTTTCATTACTGGAATAGCTAAAGCACAGCTCAGCGATTTTGGAAATGTAGATTTTCGTAAAGCTGATAGTGTTGCAAATCATTACAAGGGCGAGAGCTTAAAAAACTTGCCTTTACTTTCTTATAATTTGACAAACTCTTTACCTTCTCAAGTAGAAAAATTTAGAGCGATATATACTTGGGTAAGTACCAATATTGAAAATGATTATTGGGGATATGTCAAAAATAAACAAAAACGCAAACAGTTTCAAAATGATAGTTTGGCTTTACGTAATTGGAATAAATCATATTTACCAAAAGTAGCTGAGAAATTAATCAAAGAACAAAAAACGCTTTGTACAGGCTATGCCTTTTTGATAAAGGAATTAGCAGATATATCTGATATAAAGTGCGAAATTGTGAACGGTTATGGAAAGACTGCAAGTAGTAATATGGATGAGGAAAACAGCATTCCAAATCACTCATGGAATGTAGTAGAACTGGATAACAAATGGTATCTCTGTGATGCAACTTGGTCAAGTGGATTTTTTGATGTAGATAAAAATGAGTTTGTTTCAGAATATAATGACGGTTATTTTTTGGCTGAACCTAAGTTATTTATCAAAAATCATTATCCTTTAGATAAAAAATGGATGTTATTGGAAAATAAACCTACTCTTTCTCAATTCCTAAATGCACCATTGATTTATAAATATGCTTTCAATTATCAGCTTATTCCAGTAGAGCCTCAAAAAATGAAAATAGAGATAGGGAAAAATGAAACAATTAGTTTTTTATTTGAAGCTCCCGATTCACTCAACCCAGAAGCTATTCAACTAGAACTAGGTTCAGGTTCTTCTAAATATTCTAAAAAACCTATCATTAATAGAACCAAAGAAGGATTTTTAGAATTAAAATATACGTTTGAAAAGTTAGGTCATTATGATGTTCATATAAAAATTGATAATAAATATCTTGTTACTTATACGGTCAGAGTTAGAAGAAAGACAAAGTAGATAGGAAAAAGCACAAGATTTTGGTCTTGTGCTAATCTTAAAAAATGAGATAATAGTTCTTTAGGCTTTCATATCAATTACATATCTAAAACGTACTTTTTCCTTCTTTATCTTTTCGAAGGCATCATTAATATCTTCTATTTTCATCATCTGTACTTCTGGATGAATATTATGTTCTGCACAGAAATCAAGAACTTCTTGTGTATCTTTTACTCCCCCTATTACCGAACCACCTACTTGACGAGCTAGTTTTGCCACTTCCATATTATTAAGAGGTTCTTTATACTCTCCCAAAAGACCAACTGTTACCAAACTACCACGAATAGCGAGTAGCTTAACATAAGGATTGACATCAAAAGCATAAGGAATTGTAATCAGTATATAATTAAAATTCATAGCGTTTTTTTTCATTTCCTCATCATTTTCTGAAATCAGAACGTGGTCAGCACCTAATTCTAAGGCTTCTTTTCTTTTGGCTTCTTGTGTAGTAATTGCTGTTACTTCTGCGCCCATTGCTTTTGCTAGTTGCACAGCCATGTGTCCAAGTCCTCCTATTCCAACAATAGCTACTTTATCTCCTTGTTTGATGTTCCATTGTTTGAGTGGTAAATAAGTTGTTATTCCTGCGCACAAAATAGGTGCTGCTTTCTTTATATCTAGCTTTTCAGGAATACGTAACAAAAACTCTTCGCTTGAGACTACATGACTAGAATAACCTCCAAAAGTATTAAAATCAGATGCTGGGTCATTAAAATAACCGTTATAAGTCATTGTAGGGCCGTGAGGTCCTGCACAAAACTGTTCTTCATTATCTTGGCAAGGTTTGCAGGTCTGGCAACTATCTATCATACAACCAACTCCTACTAAATCTCCTTCACTAAATTTTGTTACTTTGTTACCGACTTTTGCTATTTTTCCAATAATCTCATGCCCTGGTACACATGGATAACGAGTATTTTTCCAATCATCGTTTACTTGATGAATATCACTATGACAAACGCCACTATATAATACCTCTACAATAACTTGGTTATCATTAATCATAGGACGTTCTACATCCATTTCTGATAGCCTATGGTCTGTTAATTTGTTAAGCAAATTATCTTTTGCTCCATAACCCTTTACTACAAATGTGTTTTCTTTAAATTTAATGTCGGTTTTCATTCTAACTAGATTAAAAAGTGTTACATAAAAAAAGTAATTCTATCTTTTTATAAACATAAAATTACTCCGATAACGTTATGCTAAGAAAATTGTTTTTCTAGTTTTAGAAATTCATTTGTAAATAAATCTTGATGAAGAATTCGCTCATTTTCTAGTTTGTTATCAACAAGCCAATTCAAGAATGAATTTACTCTTTTGGGTTTCATAGAACCACATTCTGAATCAGTTTTAAAATATGGAGCCGTAAAATTAATTGACTTTTCTAAATCAACATTTTGCTTATCGTATTCTGTTAGGTGTTTTTCTAGGATTTTTATAGCTTCTAATTTATTTTCTATGGCGTATAAATATCCTTTTTGAGTGGCTTTTATAAAATTTGAATATTCCTCTTTTTGTTTGTTCAAATTACTATTTTTTGTAATAATGACAGGAGAATAACAATAAGGAATATCAAAGTTACCTAAAGAAAATTTATTGAGTTCTACATTCTTGGATTCAGCTTCTATACCTTCCCAATTATTGAATATCCATGTTGCATCAGCTTTGTTTTCTAATAAAATATTCCAAATTCCTAGCTTTTCAGGATATACTAATTCAATATCTCCAGTTCCTCCATCATTTTTTACCATTTCTTTCACAATATAGTCTTCATAACGTGCTTTATAAGAAGCATAAATTTTTCCATCTAAAAGTTGAGGTCTATCTATTTTTGAAGATTTTAATGTTACAATACTGCTAATATCTTCTTGCAAAATGGCGAAAACAGCAATAGCATCAACTACATTTTTTTTGTTGTTTAGACTAATCACAGTTTCGAAAGGTGCAATAGCAAAATCAGTTTCATTTAGCTCTAATTTTTTACCAGGAGTAAGAGCATAATTATCCTCTAAAGGATTTATAATGGTTGTTTCTATCTCCAATTCTTTGTAAAATCCTAGTTCTTTTGCTACAAAAATTCCGATATGATTGATGTTTGGAGTCCAATCTAAAGCGATTCTTAATTTTTTCATGGTGTGTTTTAGTATTAAAAATTGGTTTGAAGGACAAATATAATAATTCTTATTGTCCTATAAAGTCAAAATTTAAAACGATACACTTAAATCAATCTTTTTTGTATTTTGCAAAAAAAAACAAAAAAAAACAATTAGCTATAAAAAAATGAACTTAGAAAAAGACTTTACTACCCAAATTCTAAATTTAAAAGATGATTACGAAGGAAAAGTAATTGCTACACTTGTTTCTTGTAATGCCAACACAGGAAATAGAAAAAGTATAATTTATATTCATGGTTACATCGATTATTTTTTTCATCCTCATGTAGCTGAACAGTTTATTGAAAATGGATTTGATTTTTATGCGCTAGACCTTCGTAAATATGGGCGTTCGTGGCTTCCTCATCAAAGAGAAAACTATTGTAAATCTATTACAGAATATTTTGAGGAAATAACGATGGCAATTAATCAGATTTATGAAAAAAGTCAGTCGCCTATTTATCTATTTGGACATTCTACTGGAGGACTTACAGCATCTAGTTATGCTAATTTTGGAGAAGAAAAAAGTAAAATAAGTGGGCTTATCCTAAACTCTCCCTTTTTAGATTTCTATGATTCTGAGTTTAAAAAGAATGCTACTTTAGCTGCTTGTAATATGCTTACTTTATTTTCAGATTATACCTATATCAATAATATGCTTTCGCCTGTTTATGTGCAAAGTATTCACAAAGATTTTAAGGGAGAATGGGATTTTAATTTGAAATGGAAATATACAAAAGGCTTTCCTACTTATTTCAAATGGGTTTTGGCAATTGATGAGGCACACGAAAGATTACAAAAACACTCAGCTATTCAAGTTCCCGTTTTGGTTATGCACTCTTCTGCTTCTACCAAACTTTCCAAATTTTCAGAAGAAGCTATGCGAAAAGATATTGTTTTAGATGTAGAAGATATAAAAGAAAGAGGTGCAAAACTAGGTGATAAAGTTACTTTATTAGAAGTAGAAAATGCGATGCACGATATATTTTTATCTTCAAAAATAGTTAGAGAAAAGGCTTTTGAAGGAATGTTGGAATGGCTTTTGGAGAAATAAAAAGTAGAAAAGAAATTATTCTATTTTTTGTTTACGTCCTATTTCATAATACAAAATATTTGAAATGATATTAAAAACAAATAAAAAATTACTCCCTAACACCACAATAACCCAAATTAATTTCTCATTATCTTCAAATTTATTTTTCAAAATATCAATTAGAGATATGATAGAAAAAATAACTCCTATGCCATAAAATGGTAAAAGTAGAACAAATAATTCATAAAATAAGCTATATAATCCATATAAACTGAATGCTAACATAAATAAATTGTGTTTGGTTTATACGAACAGTTTATTCGTTTTATAAACTGTTCGTATATATTATTAATCAATTAACCAAACTTAATAAAGCTTCTTCCAAAGCTTTAATTTTGGCTTCTGCGTCAGCTTTCTTTTGACGTTCTTTTTCAATAATATCAGGTTTGGCATTATTTACAAAACGCTCATTTGAAAGTTTTTTATCAACACTTACCAAAAAGCCTTTTGTATATTTGATTTCTTTCTCTAAGTTCTGACGTTCTTCTTCTACATTGATTTGAACTGGAACAGAAAACTCATCTCCTTTTACTACAAAACTCATAGCTGGATTTGGCTTTTCGTCTGTAAAATTGATTTTATCAACTCCTGCTAATTTCTGAATCAGAGAAAGATACTCATCATAAAAACTAGAATCAGAAGTAGTATTTGCAACCTTGACAAATAAATCTAATTTTTCTTTTGGAGGAATACTTTTAGCATTTCTAACCTTTCCAACCTGAGAAACTATTTCAAAAATCTGTTCTGTTTTCTCTAAAATAGAAGCATCAAATTCTTTTACCTTTGGATATTCTGCAACTATAATCGCTTCTTTTTCTCCTCTTTCGTTTAATAAATGCCAAAGCTCTTCTGTGATAAATGGCATAAAAGGATGTAAAATTTTCATGAGTGTTTCGAAAAACTCAATTGTTTTATTGTATGTTCCTTTATCAATTGGAGAACCGTAGGCAGGCTTTATCATTTCTAAATAATTAGAGCAGAATTCGTCCCAAATCAATTTATAAACCCCCAAAAGCGCATCAGAAATACGATATTCTTTATAATGATTCTCAATTTCTGTCAAAGACTGATTTAATTTTGCTTCAAACCAATTTATTGCCACTTGATTTCCTTGTGGAATAGCATCACTTGTTTGTTCAAGGGACTTCAAAAGTAAGAAAGCATTCCATATTTTATTAGAAAATTTACTTCCTTGAAAGCATAATTTCTCATCAAAAGGCAAATCATTTCCTGCTGGAGAAGAGAAAAGCATTCCTACACGAACACCATCAGCACCATACTGTTTGATTAAATCTAATGGGTCAGGCGAATTTCCTAATGACTTAGACATTTTTCTACCTTGCTTATCTCGTACAATTCCTGTCAAATAAACATCTTTAAACGGACGTTTGCCTGTATATTCGTAACCTGCAATTATCATTCGGGCTACCCAAAAGAATAAAATCTCTGGAGCAGTTACCAAAACTTGTGTAGGATAGAAAAAGTCTAATTCTTTATTTTTAGATAAATCAATTTTTCCTGTTTCTTTGTCAAAACATTCATCATTAAATCCATCAAAAACAGCGATAGGCCAAAGCCACGAAGAAGCCCACGTATCCAAAACATCGTCGTCTTGACGAATGTCATTTTCAGTTACTTCTTTTCCAGTTTTTTCTTTGATTAATTGCAGAGCTTCTTCCTTAGTTTCAGCTACAACAAAATCATCATCTCCATCTCCGTAGAAATAAGCAGGAATTTGATGTCCCCACCAAAGCTGACGAGAAATACACCAATCTCTTACATTTTCCATCCAATGACGGTATGTATTTTTGAATTTTGCAGGGTGTAAAATGATTTCATCTTTCTCAACAACTTCTAAAGCCGTCGCAGAAATTTCTTTCATTTTGATAAACCATTGCAACGATAATTTTGGCTCAACAACGCTTCCTGTGCGTTCAGAACGACCGATTCTTGAAACAACTTCTTCTTTTTCTACTAATAAACCTGCTTCTTCTAATTTCTTTGTAATCAATTTACGAACCTCAAAACGGTCTTTTCCTACCATTTCTGGCATTTCACATTTATCGTTTAAAGTTCCATCGTCATTAATTGTATCAATAACTGGTAAATTATGTCTTTGTCCGATTTCGTAGTCATTTGGATCGTGTGCAGGCGTAACTTTCAATAATCCTGTTCCAAAATCTATTTCTACATACTCATCTCCAATAATTGGAATTTTACGACCAATAAAAGGAACAATTGCATTTTTACCTATTAAATGTTTGAAACGCTCATCGGTTGGATTTACAGCAATGGCAACATCACCCATAATTGTTTCAGGTCTTTGTGTTGCTATTGTGATTGTTCCTCCGTCTTCTAATTCATATTTTGTATGATATAAAAATGCTCTTTCGCCTTCTTCTTTATAGATTATTTCTTCATTTGAAATAGTTGTCTGAGCTTCACAATCCCAGTTTACCATTCTCAGGCTACGATAGATATAGCCTTTTTTATACATATCAACAAAAACACGAATAACGGCTTTATAATAACCTTCATCCATTGTAAAACCTGTACGATTCCAATCACAACTAGCCCCTAGTTTTTTGAGCTGCTCAAGAATGATTCCACCGTATTTATCTTTCCACTCATAAGCATGATTCAAAAATTCTTCTCGGCTAAGGTCAGATTTTTTGATTCCTTGTTCACGAAGCAAACGAACTACTTTAGCCTCCGTAGCGATAGATGCGTGGTCAGTCCCTGGTACCCAAAGAGCCTCAAATCCCTGCATTCTGGCACGACGCACCAAAATATCTTGAATGGTATTGTTGAGCATGTGTCCCATGTGAAGGACACCTGTAACATTTGGTGGAGGAATAACGACAGTATAAGATTCTTTTTCAGGATTTACTTGAGCTTCAAAAAATCCATTTTCAAGCCAGTATTCATACCACTTGTCTTCTATCTCGGTGGGTTGGTAGGTGTTGCTAAGTTCTTTCATTTGTTCAGTTATCAGTTACCAGTAAACAGTTATCAGTAAATTATTTTTGTAACAATGTGTTTAATCTGTAAAGTTCAGAAATTTTTGAGAAAGAATTAAATTTTATTTACATTTTAGTATAACAATCTCAAAAATACTAAAGACTAGCAATTTTTAAAATCAAAATCTATTTTAGTTACCAGCTTCTAACCAAATTAGTAAAAAATAACTATCAAAAACATAAATTTCTTCGTAACTTCGTGGAATGGAAAATTATGTAGTTTCGGCACGTAAGTATCGCCCAGATACTTTTGATGCTGTCGTCGGACAATCTCACATTACGGATACTCTCAAAAATGCAATTCGCTCAAGCCAACTTGCACAGGCTTTTTTGTTTTGTGGCCCTCGTGGTGTTGGTAAAACAACTTGTTCTCGTATTTTGGCAAAGACAATCAATTGTTTGAATATTACGCCAGAAACAGAACCTTGCGATGAGTGTACGTCATGTAAATCTTTTAATAGTGGTAATTCGCTTAATATTAGTGAACTAGATGCAGCTTCGAATAACTCAGTTGAAGATATTCGTAATCTAATTGAGCAAGTGCGTTATCCTCCTCAGGCTGGAAAAAAGAAAGTCTATATTATTGATGAGGTTCACATGCTTTCCAATCAAGCCTTTAATGCTTTTTTGAAGACTTTGGAAGAGCCACCTTCGTATGCTATCTTTATTTTGGCAACGACAGAAAAACACAAAATCATTCCTACTATTCTTTCTCGTTGTCAGATTTTTGATTTTAATAGAATTCAGCCCAATGATGTAGCTCGTCATTTGGAAAAAATTGCTATCAAAGAAAATGTAGAAGCAGAAGAAGAGGCTTTACAGCTTATCGGAAGAAAAGCTGACGGTGCTTTGCGTGATGCTCTTTCTATTTTTGATATGTTAGTTACGTTTTCACCTGACAGAAAACTAACTTATGTTCGTGCTATCGATAATTTGCATGTCTTGGATTATGATTATTACTTTAAATTGACAGATGCCTTTTTGAGTAGAAACCATACTGAAGCCTTACTTATTTTTGATGAAATATTGAAAAAAGGGTTTGACGGACATAATTTTGTAGTTGGTCTTTGTGAGCATTTACGTGATTTGCTCGTTTCAAAAGATGCTGCAACAGTTTCTTTACTAGAACTTTCAGAATCGATAAAAGAAAAATATAAATCTCAAGCTGCTGCATCTTCTTTTTCGTTTTTGATGTCAGCTCTTAATTTAGCTTCTGCCTGTGAGTTGGGATATAAAAATAGCAAAAATCAGCGTCTTCATGTAGAAATGACACTTTTAAAACTTTCTCATGTAATGGCTGCACTTTCTATTCCTCAACTGGTGGAAGATTTAAAAAAAAAAGACTAGCTAAATCTCAAAATTCATCAGAAGAACAAAATTCTATATCAAAGACAACTACTTCATATCAAAATCCAGCTCTAGCAAAAAATACAGAAGATATACCTTGGAAGAAAACACCAAAGGTTACAACAAATGTCAAAATTCAAAAGAAAGTAGTTGTTGAAAGTAAAGTAGAAGAAAAGAAAGGAGTCAATTCACAAGCTGACCGAAATTCTAGTTTTGATACAGCAAAAGCTCAAAAAGTTTGGAAAGAGTTTTTCAAATCAAGTCCTTCAGCTTTTGCAGGAAGTCTAATCAATGCAAAATTAGTAGTAGAAAAATCACCAATTATTAAAGTAGAATTACTCAATAATATTGCGTTGCGTTCCGAATTTTCTACTATCAGAATTGCACTAAATCCTCATTTAGCCAATAATTTGGATAATGATTTTGTGCAAATAGAAATTATAGACCAACATATAGAAAAACAAATACCTGTAAAAGCATTATCAGAACAAGAAAAGCTAGACGTTTTGGTGAAAGAGTTTCCTCTAATAAATGAAGCTATGCGACGTTTTGGGTTACAATTAGACAACTAGAAAATGAATTATGAATTGCAAATGATGAATTATAAATGGTAAATGTTGAAATAGAATATGATGAAAATAATAGATTATATTCTTTTAAACCAAAAGCAGTAAATCAAAAAATTTGGCGTGTTTTTCCTGATCCAAAAAGTGATTTAATAGTTTTAGAAATCAGAGAAAAGCAAGAACAAAAAAATATATCTCAACTTCTTATCTTGCACAACTACAAAAAAGAAATTGTAGCAATGGCTGAAATGGAAGCTACTCAAACACTTCTTACTTTTTTTGATGAAACTATTTTATTATCAGAAATTGATTTTCAACATGAAATGCCACTTGCAAAGGGCTTGAAGGCTCTAAATACAGATTTTGAAACAATCTGGGAATTGGAAGAAGTAAGTTATTACGGAGTTATAGAAGAAGATAATCAGAATGAAACCAAAGTAGCCTTTTCTCTACAATCCAATTACTACTCTGTTCCTCTAAAACCTAATTTAGAAATAGAAATTTATACAGATAAAGAACAAATAGAAGCCATTGAAGAAGAATATTATAATCTGAAATCCAAAGTAAAACAGTATTTTTATTCTACTGATGAGTATCTAATAAGTCATCCAAATTATAAGGATATTTCAAATTTTGTGTTTAAGAAGACAAATCAAAATATTCAAAACTCTATTCTTTATACAGAAAATGAAAGTTATTTGATTTGTAGTTATTTAGTAGAAAATGAAAAACAGCAAAATGAAAATTATTTACTTTGTACAGATAAAGAAGGAAATCTGAAAACTCATTTTTTGATAAGTGAAAATATAAAAAAACCACAAGAAATTATTTTGATGAAAAGTAAAATCTTGTGGATAGATGGAAGTAGAGTATTTTTAAAAGACATTAATTATTCTATCTAGTCATTTTCCTCTTGAAAGTTGTTGGTGTCTTATCGATAGTTTTTAACATATCTCATGAATATTGTAAGATAACCAATAATTTTTTTTATAGAATAAAACGAATAGGTAATTTAAAATATTCGGTTTCTTCTTGCCAAATCATAGAATTAATTTTCCAATCTCCTTTTATAAATAACAGTTCAATGCTTGCCATTCCTTTTTTATTTTCAATATTTGAATCATAATAACAGATTTCAAAACCACCAAAACGCTGTGCAATATTGCCAAACTGTTCAATTTTATAATTGAGTTCACGAACATAAAAGGGAGGAAAGTCATTTTGTTGAATTTGTGAACGAAACAAACTGATAAATCTATCAACAGACAAACGAATAGGCTCACCAAATGTATTATTTGTCATAATAGCAGAAGGAGTGAAGCAATTTCTTAACTCATTCCAAATTGGCTTTTCATTTCCATTATTTCCATAAAAAGACAGAACACGGTACATCTGTGCTACTCTGACATTTACATCATCAGTTGGAGGCATAATGTCCTCAAAGTCGTTTAGATTATCTTTACTCGTATTATTTTCAATACTACGTTTCAGATTGCTGATATCTACATTTGTTTGTTTTAAATCTTGCTTTATTCTTTCCAAGAGATTTGTTTTTTCCAAAATTGTTGTCATAGTAGTTTCATTTTATAAGGAGTATAGAAATTAGGAAGGATAATCTACTTTTATTAAAAAGTTGCGATAAGATGTGAAATATAACAGCTTTAATAAAGATACAAAAAACTTTTTATAGTGCAAATTTTCAACATTAGAAAAATATAGAAAAATGGATTACAATTGTATTTTTTTTTCTAAAACTTGTTTTGATAAATAGCATTAAACTGAAATAAATCATAAAAAGGCTAACAAAACTATACCTGAACCTATTTTTTAGAAAACTTAGTTAGCTTTTTTATTGTAAAATTGCTTATCTTTCAATAGATTTACGAGTGTATCACAATTTTCAAACTATTTAGTAAGCATTTTTTGACTTTAATTTTATATTTTTCGTTGTAGTAACTTTATATAAAACAAAAATTATAGTATTAATTACAGCATAATCAATTACCTATGTTAAATCTTCTCTTAGAAATCGGTGCAGCAGACAAATCATTTTGGGATTATTCCTTCAAAATTGGAGACGTAATCTTACTTTTGCTTCTTGGTTTTGGTGCATATCAAGGCTATCTAAAAGGAATTATTGTAGAACTGTTATCTTTATTTATACTTATTTTTATTGTCTATTGGGTAATGACAGGTACATATTTGGGTTTTAACTCTCTGCAAGAAAGTGATGTAGTAGGAAAATTTTCCAAAACAACGACTCCTTTTCTAACCTTTCTTATTGTTACTATTCTGTTAGCTCTTCTGATGGAATTTTTAGGAAATTTGGGTAGAAAATTTCTACGATTTACGCTTTTCGGTTCTGCTGATTCATTTATAGGAGCTATTTTTAGTCTCGTCAAATATTGTTTTGTAATTGGTCTTGTAATGGTTCTTTGTATAGATATTGGTCTTTTTCAAGAAGCTGAAATCAGAGAAAAATCATTGCTTATGCCTCTAGTAATGGATGTTTTTTCTTATATTGTTCTTGTTTTGGACGGAATAGGTGTAGAAATAAATGATCTCTTGGCAGGTATTAGTAATTTGCTTAGAAGGTATTAGTAAGCAATAAAATATTTCTTTATAGCATAGAAAAAGCCTAAAACTTCAGTTTATCACTGAAGCTTTAGGCTTTTTATTTATAGGACTGTTTTTACAATGATTCATAAAAAAAACATAAAAAAACCTTTCAAATTTATTGAAAGGTTTTTCTGAGCCTTCTAACGGGATCGAACCGTTGACCTATTGATTACAAATCAATTGCTCTACCAGCTGAGCTAAGAAGGCTTGTTTTTCTTTGGTGATACAAAGGTAGTATCTTCTTTTGATATAGACAAATTTTTCTTTGAAAAAAAAGTGTTTTTTATTGATTTTTTATAAGGTGTGAGTCTAACCTATTGATTATTAATGAATTAAAATAATTAATTTTCATGGATGAACTTAACTAAGGAATAGAAATTAATTAAAGTATTAACAATGAAACCCATAACTAAAGTTATGGGAAAGTTTGGCTTTAACATAAATGTACCATAATAAAATTGGTTGTGTAATGCTATGTTAGGACGACACATTAACTTCAAAAAAAAGAGTTAGACAAAAAATTATCTAACTCTTTTTATTTTTCTTATTTTTTATTCATCAAATCTTCAATTTCTTCTACTTCAATAGGAATATTGCCCATTAAGTCATCATAACCATTTTTTGTAATGACAATATCATTTTCAAGACGAATACCAATTTTTTCTTTAGGAATATAGATACCAGGTTCAACAGTAAAGACCATTCCAGCTTCTATTTTTCTATCAAAAGCACCATAATCGTGAACATTAATTCCTAAATGATGTGTTGTTCCGTGCATAAAATATTGCTTATACAATGGATTATTTGGGTCTTGATTTTTAACTTCTTTTTTATCTAAAAGCCCTAATCCAATCAATTCTTTTTCCATCAAATTTCCCACTTCTTTGTGGTATTCATTTAATGTATTTGAAGGATTAAGAAGTTTCATGGCAGCACGCTGAACACGCAAAACAGCATTATAAACCTCTTTTTGACGTTTTGTGTACTTTCCACTTACAGGAATTGTTCGTGACATATCCGACGCATAACCTGCATATTCTGCACCAATGTCTAACAAAATAATGTCTCCTTTTTTACAGATATTATCATTCTGAACATAGTGCAAAACACAAGAGTTTTCTCCTGCTGCAATAATTGGCTCATAAGCAAAACCTTTAGAACGATTTCTTACAAATTCATGTAAAAGTTCGGCTTCAATCTCATATTCCATCACATTTGGTTTTACAAAAGAAAGCAAACGACGGAAACCTTTTTCAGTAATACTACAGGCATGACGCATCAATTCTATTTCAGTTTTTTCCTTTATAGCACGAATGTTTTGTAAAATAGGTGCGCTTCTTTGATAGGTATGCAAAGGAAAGCGATGCTGTATTTCTTTACGAAAACGGTCATCACGAGTTTCTACTTCAACACTTTGTCTAGTATGTTCGTTGGTGGTTAGATAGACATTTTGAGCAGGGAAAATCAAAAACTGCTGCAAAATAGACCAAAATTGACTTGTCCAAAATACTGTTTGTATACCTGATTGTTTGGTGGCTGCTTCTTTAGTGAGCTTTTCTCCTTCCCAAACTTTAATATGGTCATTGGTCTCTTTAACAAAAAGAACTTCTCTATATTTTTCCTCTTTTGCATCTGGAAAAAGAACTAAAATGGTTTCTTCTTGGTCAATTCCTGTCAAATAATAAATATCTGAATGCTGCACAAAAGGCATAGTGCCATCAGCACTAGTTGGCATAATATCATTTGAGTTAAAAATAGCAATTGAATTGGAGAGTAAGCCTTTTGTAAATTTTTTACGATTTTTTACGAAAAGGTTACTTTTTATAGGTTCGTGTCGCATAAAATGAGAATAGAATGTTTTAATTTGAGTTTTTCAAATGTACAAAAAAATCTATTGCAAGAATATGTAAGGAGCAATAGAACCAATTAATAAATATTAAAATATTTTATTATTCTATTTCTTATTGATTAAATGCTAAAAAAATGCAGACTACAAACGAATATATTTTTATCTAACTAACATTTTTCATATTTCTTTTATCTTCTGTTTTAGAACTAGGAGTGGTAACTTCCTTTTGAGGAAAAATTATAGAAGCTAAAATACTAATAGCAAGTATTCCCAAGATAATAAAAATGGAATGTTCATTAGTAAAACCAAATGTTTTGAGCCAAGTTCCTGCAAGCATTTTCAGACCAATATAAGTAAGTAGGAAAGCTAAACCGAGTTTGAGATAGTGGAAAAGGTGCATAATATTTGATAAGAAAAAGAACATTGAACGCAAACCTAAAATAGCAAATATATTGGAGAAAAAGACTACATAAGGGTCTTGTGTAACAGCAAAAATAGCAGGAATAGAATCAACAGCAAAAATCAAATCTGTAAATTCGATAACCAAAACAACAATAAAAAGTGGAGTAACAGCCCAAGTTATTTTCTTTTTACGTTTTCTGTTTTCATTAGTTTTTAATTTTTTATTATTGATACTTTTAGTCAATAATCCTTCTTCATAGGTAGGAAGTGGAATGAAAAAATGTGAACCTACATAACGAGGATAAACATTAAAGACTTTAGAAGTCCATTTTACTATCCAACTATCATTCGTATCAATTTCTTCTTCTTCCTCACCTTTTATAAATTCATAAAACATTTTGCCACCAGTAAAAATCAAGAAAGCTCCAAAGACATATAAAACCCAATGAGCATGCTGAATAATAGTAGCACCTAAGAAAATAAATAGAAAACGCATCAATATTGCTCCTAAAATACCCCAAAATAGCACTTTTTTGAAATATTTCTCAGCAACACCAAAGGAACTAAAAATCAAAATAATTACAAAAATATTATCAACAGAGAGTGAATATTCTAATAAATAGCCTGTTATGAAATCTAAAGACATTCTATCCCTGTAATTTTGAACACTTTGTTCGAAGTTACCTTCTACCAAAATTCCAGCTCTGTCTTCTATGGGAATATATTTTTCTACAATCTGTACTACGTCTTCATAGTTATTTACACCATGAATTAAATCGCCATAATAATCTAAAAAGCCCCAAAAACCTAGAGCCAAACATATCCAAAATACACTCCAAATGGCAGCTTCTTTGAATGATATGATATGATTTTCCTTAGAAAAAACACCTAAATCAACTAAAAGAATAAGGACGATAAAGACGGTAAAGAGTGCGAAAAATATATATTCGTTCATAAAATTACTGACTGCAAACACTAAATGAGAAAGCGTTTGTTAAGGTATTGAATATGCTTTTGAATCAAAATTATTATACAAAAAGCGAGTTGAAGAAGCTATTTGTTTAAATCTACTGATTACAGAGCTGATTCATTATTTAAATTGATAGATTGTTTTTTATGGATAGTACGTTGCTAAATGCCGATATAAAACTAACTGAAAGATATAGAATTTTGAGTTTGTTTTAACAAAGAAAGTCAAAAAATATGATAATTCTATAAATTCTATATTGAATTTTAAAAACAAGTTAGTAAAGAGAATAGTTTTGAGAATTTATTTAAAAATTTAAAGACAATTCTTTTAATGATTTATTCCAAATTAGTTAATAGCTTTTCCTGTTTCGGGATTAATTTTTTTGATTTTTATTCCAACATAACCAAAAATAATACTCATAAAAGGGCTAATAATATTAAAGAAACAATAAGGTGCATAATCTAGAGTGGCAACTTTCAAAACTCCTGCTTGTGTTGCTCCACATGTATTCCAAGGAATCAAAACCGATGTAACTGTTCCTGAATCTTCTAGTGTTCGGCTTAGGTTTTCAGGTGCAAGTCCTTTTTTACGAAAAGCATTTGCATACATCTTTCCTGGAACTACAACTGCCAAATATTGGTCAGAAGCTGTTAAGTTAAATACAATACAAGTTCCGACAGTAGCTGCAATCATCGAACCCGTAGAGTGAGCCAATGAAATAACAGCATTGCTAATACGTGCAAGCATTCCAGCAGCATCCATGACACCACCAAAAATCATAGCACACAAAATTAACCAAATTGTTCCCAACATTCCTTTCATTCCACTACTAGATAAAAGTCCGTTTACTGTTTCACTGTCTGTAATAAGGCTTACATCGCCAAACATTGCCATCATAACAGCCGTATAACCTCCAAAATTTTCTAAAGCAAATATTCGCATATTTCTATAAGCCGTTTCTGGTTCTTTATTCAGATTTTCCAAAGTAGGAGCTACATTGGCTACTTGTTCAATGATTTCTGGTTGAAAAATAATAGCAAAAATACCTCCCAAAACACTTCCAATTAGAAGTGAAGGTAAAGCAGGTACTTTACTTACAATCAATGCAATAACAGCAACAGGAACAGCAAAAAGAAAAGGACTTATAGAAAATTTATTTTCAATGGCACTCATAATTTCGTTTACATTGCTTGCAGAAGCTGTATTTTCACTCATTAATCCAATTATCAAAAATAAAATCAATGTAATTGAGAAAGAGGGTACAGTAGTGTAAAGCATATAACGAATATGCGTAAAAAGGTCAGTGCCAGCCATCGCAGGAGCAAGATTTGTTGTATCTGATAAAGGTGACATTTTATCTCCAAAGTAAGCACCTGAAATAATTGCACCTGCTACCAAACCTTCATCAAAACCAAGAGCTGCACCAATCCCTAGAAGAGCAATCCCCACTGTTGCAATCGTCGACCAAGAACTTCCCGTTCCTAGAGATACTAAAGCACAAACAATACAAGAAGCCACTAAGAAAAAAGTAGGTGTCAAAACTTGTAAACCATAATAAATAAGAGCAGGAACAATTCCACTAAGCATCCAAGTACCAGCCAATGCGCCAATCATTAATAAAATCAAAACAGCAGACATAGCTGAATTAATACTTTCCAAAACACCATCCATTACTTGTGTCCAGCTCATTTTGAGATACCAAGCTACTAGACCTGCTATTGCACCAGCCAAAAGTAAAGCTACTTGATTTGCACCAGAAGTAGCATTATCACCAAAAATAAGAACATTAAATACTAATAAAACGATTAAGCCAAGAATAGGAATGAGCGACTGAAAGAGAGTAGGTGTAGGCGTTTTTGAGTTAGTGGACATAGAGAATTGTTAATTATTAATGGTAAGTGATAAATGAATTATATTAATTTTAATTTTTTTATAAAAGATGAAATTTATAATTATTCATAAACCATTAACTATTGTGTGTGAGTAGTATTTTTTAATTTATAATTAGTCATTTATAATTAACTATTAATTTTGGTATGGCAAATTAATAAAAAATTAATCTAAACGCATAAAAATACCGAAAATAAAAAAAGGAAGAAATCCTATTTTATACCGAACAAGCGCACCCAAATTAGGAGCAGATAAGGCTAAAAGCGTGGCCATTCCCAAACAAAAAAATATTCCAAGAAGCCATAAAATAGCTAAAGAATTATTTTTAGAAGTAGATTTTTGAGGAAAAACCAAAGAACGAATTTGATGAAATAACTTCTTGATAGAAATAGTATGAATGAAGAAAAATAAAATAATCCAGTTTTCGATAACAGAAGCTAATCTATAAAAATTAAATTTAGGTGCTCCAAAAGTAGAAAAATCAATCTCCAAAGGGAAAAACAAACCTGCCAAAAGTGCTTTTGGACTTTGCTCAAATAACTGAAGATAAGTGGGGAAGTTTTTATACTCTCCATTTTGATAATTATGATAAGTAGGTTCAAAATCATAACTATATGTAAAATTTATTTGACTCTCAAAGTCAGAGGTAGCTAAAATATTTTGTTGGTTAATAAAAATAGCTTCTGTTAGCCGAGAAAACCATAAATTTGGATGAAGATTGGAAGCTAGACCAACAATAAAAACAAAACCTCCTAAAAATAAAAGAAACTGAAAGCGAATAGATTTATTAAAATAATTTCTAGCAAAGAAACTTATTCCAAAAGCAAAAAGTAAGGGAACAAGCAGCGCAAAGTAATAGTATTTGAGTAAAAACAAACAAATAATAAGAACAAAAAATAAAATTGTTTTTATAACAATTCCTGTAAAAATACTTATTTCTGTTTTGATTTTTGTATTATCAGAATTTTTACCAACGATTCTATAATTTTTACTTTCAAAAAATTTCAAAATATCTAAAAAGAAAGCAATTAAAAATCCCATAATCAGCCACAGAAAACTCTCTTTCATCATCGATGATGCCCAAAAAGCAACCGAAGGAGTAAAGAAAAAACCAATACAAAGAGCTAATTTTATTTTTTTAATTTTTATATCAGAATCATTTTTGGTTATAAACCACCTTGCTAAACGATTTGCACACGCCCAAAGTCCAAAAAAAGCCATAAGAGAGCTATAAAGATTAGTCAAATACATATTCTTTGCAGCTAAAAGATTCATAAAACTCAAATATCGAACAAAGAAAAATGCTCTTTCACCTTCTGTTGCAAAAGTATACATCCAAGCAGGATTTAGTTTTCCTGTTACTAAAAAAATCAAATACCCTAAAGTATCACTCCAAAAATAATCACTCAATCTAAGTATATCTTGCTCATAAAAAATAAGGTCAGGAAGAATATTGAAACTTAAATGAAGTTGATATAATAATAATCCACAAAAAAGTTTGAAAATCAAAGCTTTTACATACACTTTTGATAGAATTTCATTTTTATTGAGAAAATAATGTACTACTATAATTCCTAAGAAAAGTAGAATAGATAGAATTATCATTTTTTTAAGATAGATAAAGCAAAGTGCTTGATAATTAGAGTGATAATTTGATAAATCAAATTTTATTATTGGTAAATCTAAACTTGTTTTTTTGTAAAACCACTTTTTTTAAACATTTTTGTAAAAGCAAATAACAATCTGACGTGCATATATTTGGAATAGAACGAGGCATAAATCTAAAAAAACTAAAAAAGAACGTTTTTTGCTTACCTTAAATATAATAATTATAAAAAATAATTATTAGCCACAAAAATATCCTACCTTACACAACTATTTTTATCAAAATGAATAGAAAAATACTACTAAATTTCCCATTGAGCAAAAAAAGAACTAAAAAAAAAGAATTTTATAAAAACAATAAAAAAACAGTAGTCTTAGCTTCAATTTGTCTAATGTTGGTGTTTTCATCCTTCTTTTCCCCAATAAATAAGATAGTTGAACACTCTTTTTCAACTCTATATGAAAATTGGAAAGGTATTCCTTATGCAAAGGATATTGTAAAAAATAAAGTTAGCTATCTTCCTACTAGTTTTTTACCTAAAAGTATTTTCTCGTCGATTTCTCGTCCGTTAGATGACCAACTTATAGACGGACGTTTTACCATAGGTTATGGCGATAAAAGTATTTTATTTGGTTATCCTTATTCTTTTTCTACCTCTCATTTTGTTTTACAATCAAGTGGAAAATATGCATCTAATAACCCAGAGCTTTCTCAAACGAAGGCATTAAAAGGTGTTCTTATTTCAGAAGTGGAAGAAAATTCTGATATGACGTTTACTTCAAAAGTAATTTATACCTATGATAATCTATTGATAACCCAAACTTTAGTGCCTGTTGATGCAGATTTAGAAGATTTAGAAAATACGTCTAAAGGAAATTATTATAAAATAGAATATGAAATAGAAAATCAATCTGATGCTCCAAGAGACATAGAGTTTACACTTTTGTTAGACCCTATGATTGATGCTGATGATATTTGTAAACTTTCGGCTGATGGTTCGCATATTGGGATGGATGTAAAGTTTGAAAGTGCAAACATGCCTTTACATTTTGCATTTTTTAATGGTGGCTTGCAGGCACAGTTAGTCACTAAACATAAAAATGTAATTGGTCCAGACTTGGCTTATGTAGGGCAATGGGCATATCTAACAAATGTTTTGCAACTTGAACAGCAAAAAGTGGGAAACTATACAGATGACAGTGCAATTCTTTTGAGATGGAATACAAAAACGTTAAGAAAGGGTGAGGTGCGTACTTTTAGAGTATTTTATGGCGTGCCTAAAGGAAAAGAAGGAATAAATTTGCAACATCATCACCCAAATAGAAAATCTCAAATTACGTTGTATTTTGATGCTAACCAAAGTCAATTAAGTTCAGAAGAAGAAGCTAAATTACGAAACTTTATTGGTGCTAGACGTTGGAAGGCTGCTTTAGTAGAGGGCTATACAGATGCAAAAGGTTCTGAGCAAGTAAATTTAGAACTCTCTAAAGATAGAATCAGTCAGGTGGGCTATGCTTTGCAGATGTTTGGTGTAAAATATGAAAAAATTTTACGCAAATCACACGGAGAATTTTTTGCTCGCAATGATGATACAGCTAGAGGAGTTGGAGAACAAAAAGATCGAAAAGTAGTAGTAACAGTTTGGAGATAGAATGAAATAAAACTATAAGACAGATTTTTAAAGTAGAAACAACTCGTTTGCTTTAAATTCTAATTAAGTTTGTCTATTCTTTTATATTTTTTCTTGTTTCCTAACTTTAGAAACTTAACTTTGCACTAGGTTTATTAAGCCTGCTTTATTATGTAGGCATTTCTGAACCAAATTATTTATACATTATTATTATTCGAATTTTATTTTAGATTAATTTTAGCTTTTAAGATTTGAGAAGCAGCATCTAAATCAATTATTTTAATTATAAATATAAACTGCAAATTAGAATAAGATAGAAAAGTAATCTGTCTTAATTCTATAATCTATATCCTTTTTGGCTATTTTCTAACCACTTTTAAATCTATGTCTTACGAGATTGTCGTTATTATAATTTTTGTTTTGGGCTACATGGCTATTGCCCTTGAACATAATATTAAAGTTGATAAAGCTGCGCCTGCGCTTCTAATTGCTGTTCTGTGTTGGACAGTCTATATCGTTTCAGAAGGAATACTACCTCACGATGAAGATATGATTCATAAAATTGTTCATGGACATGAACAAGGACTTCTTACACATCTTGCCGAAACCTCCCAGATTCTATTCTTTTTGCTTTGTGCCATGACGATTGTTGAAGTAATTGATGCTCATCAAGGCTTTGAAGTAATTACAAAAAGAATAACCACACAAGATAAAAGAAAACTTATTTGGATTATTAGTTGGGTAACATTTTTCTTATCAGCAGCATTAGACAATCTTGCAACAACTATTGTAATGGTTTCGATGCTTCGCAAATTGGTTACAGACAAAAATGATCGTTTGATATATGTAAGTATGGTAGTTATTGCTGCCAATGCTGGTGGTGCGTGGTCGCCTATTGGTGATGTTACAACTACTATGCTTTGGATTGGTGGACAAGTAACAACAGTAAATATTATTACAAAATTGATGTTGCCTAGTATTGTATGTTTACTTGCTCCTCTTACAGTTATTACTTTCATGTTAAAGGGAGATTTGAAACCAGACAAAAAAGGCACTTTAGACTCTGGAGGACATGGAGGACATGCTCCTATTCAAGTAAGAGAGGCTGATAGAAACCTAGTATTCGGAATTGGTCTTGCAGGACTTTTATTTGTTCCTATCTTCAAAACAATTACACATTTACCTCCTTTTATGGGAATGTCATTTAGTTTAGGAATTGTATGGCTGGTTACTGAAATACTTCATAATCGCAAAAAAGCAGAAGATGGAGCACACGGTAAACTTTCTGTTGTAGCGATTTTAGAGCGTGTAGATGTTCCTAGTGTACTATTCTTCTTTGGTATTTTGCTTGCCGTAGGTTGTTTGCAGTCTATGGGAACACTTAATAAACTAGCTGTCTTTTTAGATGCGACTTTCACAGGAGAGGGAGGCGTTTATATTATCGGTCTTCTTTTAGGACTTATGTCTGCGATTGTAGATAATGTACCATTAGTAGCTGCCTCTATGGGTATGTATGATTTGAGTGTATATCCTCCAGACCATGTGTTTTGGGAGTTTATTGCTTACTGTGCAGGAACAGGTGGAAGTACACTTATTATCGGTTCTGCTGCTGGTGTAGCTGCCATGGGAATGGAGCATATTAACTTTATGTGGTATCTTAGAAAAATTGCTTGGCTTTCACTTATTGGATACGTTGCTGGAGCTGCTGTATTTATGGCTATGCAATTATTTGTTGTTCATTAATTGAATAAAGAAATATCTATATAAAAATAACGCTATGAAGAAAATTCATAGCGTTATTTTTTTGTTTATATCAAACTTATACCAAAATATATCTTGTTCAAGCATTTTACTTGAATGCTCTTTTTAGCTTTACTAACTTTCAGTTTGTTAGTATATATTGACAGAATAAATAGAAACAAGATAGAATCTTGTGTCAGTAAAAATTACTTCTCTTCTTTCTCTTCCTTTTTATCGACCTCAACAGCCGAAAAAGGATAACGCAAACGAGTAAAATAAAAAACTTTTCTACGAGCAGGACTAGAAAGTTGATTTCTGACAATTTGATAACCTGATACCAAATAATTGTCATCGTACCAGTGCATCAAAATTTCATCAGAACGATTGACTATATTATCCAAACTATCTCTTCTTGGAACTTCATATTCAGAGATTAATTCTTGCTCTTTACTTTTTACAGTTTGTTTGTAAAATAATTCTTCTTCATCTAGTCTAAAAAGTGCTAATGTATCATTTCTGACGCTATAAGAGAAAAAAGGAAATATTTTTTGTGACTCAAACTCATCAAAGTCAAATTGGTTATCCCAAAGTAGTTTTCCTTCTTTATCAAAACTACAAACGATGCCTTGTTCATATTTATAGCTCACTGTCACATTTGGATTTGGATTTCCTCCATTTTGCCACATACTTCTGTTCCCTCCTCTGTTATTATAAACCCGAGAGTTTCCAGAACCAAAATAAGGATTTCCTATCATATTGTTAGCTACATTGTTTCCGTTTTGATAAACGGGGTTATATCCTTCCAATGATAAATAAATTCGGTCTTTTTCTATTCGTAATGGACTTACGAAGTAATCATTTGAGTAGCGTACAGGAGAGTCTTTTTTTCTTGCTCTTTTAACTTTAACAGCCATTTTTTCACGCTTTTTCTCATTCAAATTATTAAAAAAATTATTCAAATAAGAAAAATCATAAAATCTAAAACCGTCTTCTTTTTTATCCTTTATCTTCAAACTATAAATTCCTTGTGAGCGTTTCCATTTTGGAGAAGAGTATGTTCCAAATACTATTATTTCATCTGTTGCTGTAATCAAAGGACGAAAAGTTTGTAAATCATATTCTTTATTATCTGGAATAGTTACATTATAACGTAATTGAGCATCCAGACTGTAGAAATAAAAGAATGAATATTTATATGAACTATATTTACCTGCCACAATAGCCAAAATTACATCATTTTCAATATCTATACTTAGATTTGCCAAGTAAGTGCTTTTCTGAACTAAAGAAGGTAAAATTTGCTGTCTGCCTGTTTTAATATTTAGATGTAAAACTACTGGATTATTCTCTGCTTCTCCTCCCAAAAGAATTATATTTCCTGCTGCACATATTTCTGTATAAGTAGCTTTTAATATTTTCTCATAAGTAATAATTTTCATTATCCCACTATGCAAGTTTATTTTTAATATTTCATAATCATAACGTTGTTTATCTACCAAATAATAAATAAAACTATCTGCAACAACATAATGAACAATTTTATCTTCTCCTTTTACCACATGTTTTTGTTCCCAAATATTTTGAAAAGTAGTATCATATTTAGCTATTAAAATTTCTTTTTGTCCTTTTACATAATGAGTTAGAGAAACTAATAAACCATTTTCTCCTAAAGGCACAGCCGTGTAATCTGAAAAATCAGAGCCTTCTTCTGACTTTGTTGTAATTTCGGTGTGATCAATGACTTGTATCTGTGCTGAGCTAGAAAAGCATATTCCGATAAGTAAAAGTAAAATGAAATTAGCTTTCAAAAAAAGTGAATTATTTATAGTTATTTTTTTATTGTTGGTCATAGTCAAAATTGGTATTTTTTTATACTTTAAAATAGTTACAATGAAAATAGAATCAAATTTTTATCCATTCAAATTAATCAAAATACTAATCTTTCTAAAATTTATTTGAAAAAATAATTGTAAAATGATATTCTAATTTTTAATCAAATATAAGTTAGTTTTTTGAATAAGTGACTGAGCAAAATTATTTATTAGATTAGGCAAATCTATCTGCCATCTGAAAGGAGTTTTGAGAGTTGTAAATTTTCATTTTCTAAATCTTTTTTAGATATGTTTTATTTTGTCTAATTGCTTAAATCAAATAAAAATTATATCCAACTTGTTGATAGTGTTGTTTTTGGTAAGGCTTTTGTAAAATCTATTATAAAAGATATAAAATAAATACTATTTTTTACTCTTTACTGGTTTTGTAAAACCTAACTTATTCACTAACAATATTATACAATATGAATCCTACGATAAAATTTAAAAATATTTTGAAAGTCAAAGCAAACGTTCTCTTCTTTTCTATGTTTCTAATTTTTTCGCTTTCCTCTTGTGACGAATTATTTGCACCTGTAGAAGATGATTCTACAAATGGAGGAGAGTATACAGAAGAAGGAATTGCATCTTATTATGCTGATAAGTATGAAGGAAGACCTACTGCAAGTGGCGAAACATTTAGACAAAATTTATTGACAGCAGCACACAAAACACTTCCTTTTGGTACAATGGTAACTGTTACAAATCTTAAAAATGGAAAAAAAATAAGAGTCAAAATAAATGATAGAGGTCCTTTTGTAACAGGTAGAATTATTGATGTAACTAGCAGAGGAGCAAGAGAATTAGACTTTATTCGTGATGGAATTGTAAATGTTAAAATAGAATACGATTTATAGAAACTAGTTGAAAAGACAGATTCTAAAATTGGTAAAGCTAATTTTATAGTTGAGTAAACACAAAAAACCTCAAATTATGTTAGAATAATTTGAGGTTTTTATGTACAATTAAATTTTTTAGATTTATTACTGAATATAAAATTCTTTAGCTTTAATCATCATAAAAAGACCATAGAGAGCCAAGCCAAGAGCTACTAACCCAACTAGCCAAGCACTAGTGGAAGAAAACATAAATTCGAATGCTCCTTCTGTTCCACCTGCTTTACTCGCATTAGATTCAATAGCAGCACGTGCTGTAATATAACCAGCAACTAATAAAACAATTCCTCTTGAAATATAACCTACTTGCCCAGCTTTTCTGACTACTTCTTTTGTTTTGAATCCTAAATCACTTACTTTTTTCATGTGTTTATTCGAAAATCCTTTCCAAATATCATAAACTCCTTTTCCAATAATAAAAAGAGCTAAAATACCAATAATCACTTCACCAGCAGGAACTTCAAGAATTTTGGCGATAGCTGTAGTACGTCCACCACCACCTGATGAAGAACTTCCTCCTTTAATTGCCATTTTCGCTGCAAAAGTAGCAAATGTACCATAAGAAAGACCACTAATAAAAAATCCTATGCGACGAAATTTATTTTGTGTGTCATTTTGATCATTCTCGGGATTGATAAAAGCCTGTGTCCATCGCCATGCTGTATAACCAAAAAGACCAACAGCAACAATACCTAATAAAATACGTCCGAAAGGTTGTTGTAAAATAAATTGAAAAATACCAGTTTTACCACTTACTTGTCCTCCCAAACCAAAGGCTGTCATTGTAGCAAGTACACCAATCAGGAGATAAACAACTCCTTTCATAAAATAGCCTGACTTGGCAAACTTTTCTAGGGATTCTTTTTTGTTTGTTGATAATGAGTTAATCGAAATCATAAAAATTGAGAGTTTAAAAAATGTGACTGAATATTGAGTTTAAAAAATGAGTATTTAACATATTTATAGTTTAATACTGTTATAATCAACTACTATTAAGTTTTTTTGTTTAAATAAAATGCTGTAAGGTTACACATTAAAAAAACTTTTACAGACACAGAAGTAAACTAAATTACTCAAAAACCACACTTTCTATCGTTTGACATTTCATCTCGGTTTCTAGCCATTCTTTGTCAGTATCCGAATCTGCCGTAATTCCACCTCCTGCATACAAAATAGCTTGATTTTCTAAAAGTTGCATACAGCGAAGATGAACATAAAGACTACTTCCATTTTTGAAATTAATTCCACCTAAATATCCTGCATAAAAACCTCTATTATAGCCTTCATTTTCCAAAATAAACTGTGTCGTAATTTCTTTTGGCATTCCACAAACTGCCGAAGTTGGATGTAAAAGTTCTAACATAACCGTTGCCAGTTGTGGGAAACGCTCTTGTTTTGTATCGACTAAAAACTCCGTTCTCAAATGCAAAAGGTTTCCAGCCCTTACCGTTTTAGGACCAATTTCTTCGTATTCTCTCAAACGAATTTTCTTAAAACAATTTATAATATAACGACTGACTAAAGCCTGTTCTTCAATTTCTTTTTGTCTCCAAAGTGCATTTTTGAGTTCTTTTACTTCTTTTCCTGACTGTGTTCCTGCCAATGCCATGGTTCTAAAAATTCCATTTTTATCTTGACTGACCAAAAGCTCAGGCGTTGCACACATCCATGTACCAACAAGAGGAATCGAAACCAAAGACACAAAAGCAGTTTTGTAAGTCTGCTCTAATTTATGATAGGCTTCCAAAGCATCAAACGTATTTTTTCCATTTTTATCTAAATCAATAAATTTATTGCGTGAAATAACTACTTTTTGAAACTCATCATTTTGCATTGCTTTTATCGCTTTATCGACAGCTTTTTCATATATTTCTTTTGTAGTTGCTGCTGGAATACTTTGTGGATAAAAATAAGGCGTTTTACAATCTTTTTTGTTTTGTAATTGCTTTAATTTCTGAAAAAAATCTTTTTTAGTTTGATTTAATTTTTCAAATTTCTTTTTGTCTTTAGAAGGGATATTTTCTACAATAAAATCATTTGAAGAATCAAAATAGAGATGTGCTTCTAAAAAATAAGCCTTTGAGTTGTTTTTTCCTTTATGAGTATCAAATTCCTTTTCAAACTTATGCATCAAAAAGCCTGTTCCTAAATCTTCTAAATCGGCTTCCACTAACCTTGTTTTTTGAGATAAATCTATAACTAACTGCAAATTATCTGTATTGGGTTCTCTCCATAATGAAACAGCTAAGTTTTGAGCAATGGCAGCACACCACATTTTTTTGATAAATTGAAAAGAATTTAATTTAATTTCTCCTTCATTCTCTTTATTGGTATCAAAAAATGTAGTTGTATCTGTAATAGAAAGTATTTTGGAAATAGCTAAATGATTTTTCACGACTGGTTATATTTTATATGTATATTGCTCTTGATTAAAAAGAGCAAGTAATAATCTTAGTTTCAAAACTTTCAAATTAAAATGAAAGTTACAATAACTAACGCAAAAATACGATACAAGTTTCAAAATTATTCTAATTTAAAAAAAAAATTTGGGTGTTTTTAAACTATTCACTTCAATAGTTAAACTATACTTTGTAACTGTATTCTCTATTACCTAAAAGTATAAATTCCTTTAAAAAAGGACAGGTAACGAAATAGAGTTTTCTAGGTTTATGTCTCTAAATTAATTACTTCTGTCCTTTTTTTAATGGTCTAACTTATATCTAGTAGTATAAGTTTTAGCATCTACTCTCCATAAACCTTCAAGCCCCCCAAATAGGTAGAAACTGCCTTTGTATTTGGAATTGCATCTTCTTCTACAGTCATAATATCTTGGTCTAAGATAACAAAATCAGCATATTTTCCTGCCGAAATGCTTCCTTTTTCGTTTTCTTCAAAATTGCTATATGCTGCCCAAATTGTCATTCCTTTGAGCGTTTCTTCTCTTGTGAGTGCATTTTGCTTTTGAAAACCTCCATCAGGATAATTTTTTAAGTCTTTACGTGCTACTGCTGCATAAAATGTATGAAATGGATTCACTTGTTCGACGGGATAATCCGTTCCTAAAGCTACTTTTCCTGTTTTTTCAAGAAGTTGCTTGTAAGCATAAGCTCCTTTTATGCGCTCTTCTCCCAAACGGTCTTCTGCCCAATACATATCACTTGTGGCGTGAGTAGGCTGCACACTCATCATTAAGTTATCATCTAACATTTCAAACTCTTCTGGAGCAACTACTTGTGCGTGTTCTATTCTCCATCTACGGTCTTTTTGTCCTTTCAAAGCATCATAATAAGTGCGAATAATCACAGCATTTGCAGAATCTCCGATAGCATGTGTATTCATCTGAAAATCAGAATTAGCCAGTTTTTTTGCAAGTGTTTGTAAGTCTTCATAACCAATAAGCATTGCACCATGATGATTTTCTTTGTCTGAATAAGGTTCTTTCAAAGCTGCTCCTCTTGAACCCAAAGCACCATCTGCATAGACTTTGAATGAAGAAACATTGAGTTTTTCGGTTTTGTAAGTTCCTTTTTTGAGGTACTCTTCTACATATTCAGGACGGTTACTTACCATGATATACATTCTCATTTGAAGTTGGTTTGTCTTTTGAAGACTGTCAATAAGAGAAATAATATCTGGAGAAAGTCCTGCATCATCTAATGTTGTCAATCCATAACTAAAATTGATTTTTTGAGCTTCCAAAAGAGCTTCTATTTGTGATTGACGGCTAGGTTGTGGAATTACTTCTCTTACTAGTTCCATAGGATTATCTACCAAAATACCAGTAAGTTTACCATTTTTTTGAATGATTTCTCCTCCTTCTACTTTTGTTGAAGTAGTGATTTTTGCGAGTTCAAGTGCCTTTTGATTTGCAATCATGGCGTGTCCATCTATGCGTGTGATAGCCACAGGAGTATCTGGAAAAAGCTCTGTTAGTTCTTTATTAGTAGGAAATTCTTTTTCTTCCCAATCATTTTGATCCCAACCTCTACCAACAATAAAAGGAGCATTTTTTTCTTTTTGAAAAGCAACAATTCTATCCAAAACCTCTTGATAGCTTGTTGTTCCTACTAAATCTACTTGTTGTAGTTTCATTCCTAAATTATAAAAATGACAATGTGCATCGATTAAACCAGGTAAAATAGTTTTGCCTTGTGCATCTACTTTTTCTGTTGATTCAAATTTATTTTGAATTTCTTCATTTGTTCCTACTTCAATAAATTTTCCATCTTTTACAGCAAATGCTTGAGCTTTTGGAGTTGTTTGATCCACTGTATAAACTTGAGCATTGTAGACAATCAAATCTACTTTTTGCTTAGTTGTGGAGTGGGTAGAGTTTTCAGATTTGTTTTGACAAGAAAATAGAATAATACTAGATAAAAGGAATAGAAAGAAATATTTCATTATGATAAAATTTGAGTTTTTTTGGTTGTAAAAGTTTGAATATAGCTATTCTTGAAATAGAGTTGTTTTGTGAAAGGTAAAATTATAAAAAGAAAACTAAAAATTTTATTTTCTTATATTTTTGACATGTTTTAAGAACTAATGTCTTTTACCAAAATCATTTCATATAGAATTCTTATCTTTGCTTATTCTATCAAAAAAAATTATCAAATCATATATTAAAAAGACTTTCATGGAAAGCACAGCAAAAAAAAATAAAAAACAAAAAGGAAGCCCTGAAAATGAGGTTTTTCAAAAAATAATTTCACATTGTAAAGAATACGGTTTTGTATTTCAATCGTCTGAAATCTATGATGGTTTACAAGCCGTTTATGATTACGGACAAAATGGTTCTGCGCTTCGCAACAATCTTCAACAGGCTTGGTGGTTGGCAATGACACGTTTAAATGATAATATTGTTGGGATTGATGCAGCTATTTTTATGCACCCAACGACGTGGCAAGCATCTGGACACATTGAAGGTTTTAATGACCCAATGATTGATAACAAAGATTCTCAAAAGCGTTATCGTGCTGACCAAATTATTGAAAACAGAGCAGAACAATACGAAAAAGAAGGCGATAAAGAAAAAGCAACTACTTTAGTAGATAAAATGAATGACCTTTTGAAGAAAGAAGATTTAGAAGGGGTTCGTAATTTGATTATTGAAGAAAATATTGTTTGTGAGATTTCAGGAACTGCAAACTGGACAGAAGTACGTCAGTTTAATTTGATGTTTTCTACCAAAATTGGCTCTGTGGATAATGAAGCAAGTGAAGTTTATTTGCGTCCAGAAACAGCACAAGGTATTTTTGTAAATTATTTAAATGTTCAGAAAACTAGCCGTTTGCAGCCTCCATTTGGCATTGCACAAGTTGGAAAAGCATTTAGAAATGAAATTGTAGCTCGTCAGTTTATCATGCGTATGCGTGAGTTTACACAAATGGAAATGCAATTTTTTATTAAACCAGGGACACAAAAAGAATGGTTTGAAAAATGGAAAGAAAACCGTCATAAATGGCATTTAGCTATCGGAACGCCTGCCGACAAACTTCGTTTTCATGTTCACGACAAACTTGCTCATTATGCTGATGCAGCTGAAGATATAGAATTCAATTATCCAATTGGTTGGAAAGAAATGGAAGGAATTCATTCTCGTACAGACTTTGATTTAAAGCAACACGAAGAGTTTTCTAAGAAAAAATTGCGTTTTCATGATGCACAAGCAAAGGAAAATTATATTCCTTATGTTATCGAAACGTCTATTGGTCTTGATCGTCTGTTTTTGTCTGTGATGAGTAATGCATATCAAGAAATTGAATCTACAAACGATAAAGGAAATGTAGAAAAACGTATTGTTCTTTCTTTCCCTGCTCCACTTGCGCCAACAAAAGTAGCTGTTTTTCCTCTTACTAAGAAAGACGGTTTGCCAGAAAAAGCAATGGAAATTGTAAATGATTTGAAATTAGATTTAGAAACTTTCTATGAAGAAAGTGCTTCTATCGGAAAGCGTTATGCTCGTCAGGATGTTGTCGGAACTCCATTTTGTGTTACTGTCGACCATGATACGTTGGAAGACAATACAGTTACACTTCGTTATCGTGATACAATGGAACAAATTCGTATTCCAATTTCAGAACTAAAGGCAAAACTACTTCATGAATGCTCTATGAGTAGAATTTTAGAGAAATTGGTTTAGAAAAAACTTCTTGTCTATTTCTGCAATAATGTTGCAGGTTTTTAGATAAATTAAATATAAGTCAGACAGTCTTTAGATTGTCTGATTTTTCTTTTTTATGGGTTCTTATTCATAACATTCTGTTATACTACAATAAATACGATTTTTAGTTAAAAGAGTTTGATACTCATCACTACAAATTTGCCCTAAATTGGTTATATAATGCTATGTTAGGACAAAACATAATAGCAATAAAAAAAGTAGCTAAAAAATAATTTAGCTACTTTTTTATTTCGAATAAAATTACATGAGTTCCTATTTACTCTTCTTCCTCATTCGTATCTTTTTTGGTAGAAGGTTTTTTAGATATAGGAGCTTTTTTTACAGAAGCTTTGTCTTCTTTTTTAGAATCTTTATTTTCAGAACTATTATTGTCTGAATCTTTTGTTTCTGTGTCCTTACTTTTTACAGAAGGAGTGCTAGATTTTGGTTTTTCACTTTTAGAAGAATCTGTTGCTTTTTTCTTAGGCTTAGGGACATTTTTTGGTGTAAACATAATAATCATACGCTTACCTTCCATTTTTGGATATCCTTCTGGTTTACCATATTCTTCTAATGATTCTGCAAAACGGTCTAATATTTCTCTTCCTCTATCTTTAAAGACAATTGTTCGTCCTGCAAATTGAACATACGCTTTTACTTTGTTTCCTTCTTCAAGAAACTTTTGAGCATGTTTTGTTTTGAAGTCTAAATCGTGTTCGTTGGTATTAGGGCCAAAACGAATTTCTTTCACCACTACTTTATGAGCATTGGCTTTTAGTTCTTTTTGTTTCTTTTTCTGTTCGTATTTGAATTTCGAATAATCGATAATCTTACAAACAGGTGGTGTACCGTTGGGAGCGATTTCTACTAAATCAAGCCCCAGTTTTTGAGCGATTTCTAAAGCATCAGCAGTAGAATAAATTCCATTTTCCACATCGTCGCCTACGATACGAATTTCTTTTGCTCTGATACGACGATTTATACGATGAGGATCTTCCTCTCTTCTGATAGGTCGTCTGCCACCTCTTCTATATGTTTTTGCGATTGTATACCTCCTTATTTAATGAAGAATTTGAATATAAAAAATGAGTTTTTGAATAATGATAAATCTACGTCATACTTAATTTATCTAAAAAATAATGTATTTATAAATTTAAACTCACTACTGCTCTTAACTCACAGATAAAAAAATAGTTTTGTGAATTGCATTTTTATTGCAATTCTATTTTTTTAATAAAACTATATATTTTTTACTGAATATGCAAATTTAAACTTTCTATTCGTAAAATACCAATACTTTCATAAGTAATTATGAATTAAAAATTAAAAATTACGAATATTTTCTTTTTCGAACTTTAGCTATCCTTTTTTTTAAATGAGGATTTATATTTATATGACTTGTAGAAAACTATGATAAAGCCTATTTTTTATAAATATTTGCTTTTCACTCTCCAATTTCCATAAGATTATCTTCCAAATTTTTGTCTAAACGGGTAAAAAATGGATCAATACTAGCATAAATAGGTAATTTATTGACATAAAAAGTAAATGTGTTTAGTTCTTGATTGATATTTTTTGAATCTAAATAAATGATTTGCTCACTTTCTTTTTCTTTATCAATTTGAGAAGGTAAAACAGAAAAAAGTCCGATTGTGATAGGTTCATCAATAGAAATAGAAACTATTTTTTCATTTGTATTATCTTTATTTTCTAGAGTTTCAAAGCGTTTTGCTTTTACTTGTAGCGTAATTTCGTAGTTTCCTCGTGAATCGTTAGTGAGTTTTTTTGAGCTTACACTTTCAATTTTTAAATCATAAATAATTCGCTTTTTAAACCACTCATTTATCAAAGAATAATGTTTTTGAGGTGTGATTTTATAAACTTCTTCCAAAAAATCTAAAGAAGTTCCTGAAAACTCGCTTTTATTTTGATGTTTTTCTACTAGGTTTTTCAAAACTTGATTTACTTTTTCTTCTCCTAT
Organism: Bernardetia sp. Wsw4-3y2; assembly: GCF_037126295.1. NCBI lineage: Bacteria > Pseudomonadati > Bacteroidota > Cytophagia > Cytophagales > Bernardetiaceae > Bernardetia > Bernardetia sp. Wsw4-3y2. Next base: position 4,553,735 of record NZ_CP147017.1, read on the forward strand.
CAGCTCCTTTAATGCAAGCATCACAGCATAACTTTTTCCATACGATAAATAACTTTCTCCTCGTGCCAAATACAAAGCTGGTTCTATTTCATTTGTATAGGTTTTGCCTTTAAAATATTGTTTGTTTGCCGTTTTGCCGAGCTGAAAAAGATGTTTTTTACCAATCATTTTTTCCATAATCATAGCTTCATTATACTTTGTGAATCCTTCAACAATCAAACTTGAACCTTCAATATTTTTAGGCGATAAAGCGTGTCCCCACCATTGATGCGCCACTTCATGGATGGTTCTTTTGGTTAATAAGTCAAAATCATTGGCATTTCTTCTATCAATCAAGTACAATCTATCTTCTACCATCGAAATCATTCCTGCATGTGCAAAGCCTCCAAAACTCCAATAAGCAGGGATTTCAGCAATACGTAATTCTTTAAAAGGATATTTTCCATAGTTTTTAGTACAATAATCTAGTGTTGTTTTGATGCTTTTTATAATCTGTGGATTGTTAAAGTTATGTGAAGGATGATAATAATGTTCAATCACAATTCCGTTATATTTTTCTCTCTGAACAACATAATTTGCAGAGAAAAAAGAAACAGCAGGCGAAATCAAAATAGGCGTTTTGTAATGGTAATAGTTTCTTTGATTTTTAGTCCATTTTTTAATCAAATTTCCTGAAGTAATGGCGATTTGTTCAGAAGAAGTAGAAACAATCGCTTCAAAATTAATTCTTCCAATTCCATTATAATCCTCATTATTTAGGTCATCATCATTAACTTTTTCTTCTATTCTTTTGGGTAAATTTCGCAATTCTCTTTCATGTGAATTGGTAATTTCCCAACTTTTTGCATAACTCAAAATAGGAGAAAAATCTCTCAAACCAATATAAGAGCCATTTTTTAGAATACTTTTTGAGTTTTCAAATTCTTTTACTTCTTTATTTATTTGATACGAAAAAGAAACTTCTTGATTGGGCAAAATAGGTTTTTCAAACTCAAAAATCAGAATTCCCAAACTAGAATCTTGTTCTATCAATTTTGCATCTTGAAGAATTACATTTGATAATTTTTCTTTTTCTGTGATGAATAATTTATAGATTTTTTCATTGCTTTTATTTCTCAAAATATACTTTCCAACAGCTTTGTATTTTTGCTGATTTGGAAAAATATCCATCTCAATAGCAATAGAAACAGGAACTAATTTTTCATTCTTTTCATACGATTTATACTTTCGCTCATAGAGTTCTTGTCTGTCTAATTGCTCATTTTGTGTCAAATATTCAGTTTCAATATTGGTTTGATAGAATATAAATAGAGCTGAAAATAAAGGCAAAATAAAAGCAATCCCTAAAGTAAAATTTGATTTTTTGACTGTAAATAATTCAGAAATTGAAATTGTTTTTTCTCCTCGTTTCCAAATTTTGAAAGTCAGAATAGCTATAAAAAGTCCGATTAAAGTCCAATGAAAAGCCAAATAATGAAAACCTCCCACATTATATCCATTCATATCTGAATAATTGATAGTAGGCAAATTTCCAAAACGCAGCAAAGGATGTTCAATGCCAATTCCAAAAGAAAGAGAAGTTCCAAAAAGCAGAATAAAACAACCTAAAAGCAGCATTCCTAAATATTTATTTTTTATAAGACTTTGAATAAATAGAGCCAAAATGCTATAAAAAATCATCCTTACACCTTCATAATAGAATACAGAGACATATAAATCAAATTCAAAATTGAAGTAACTTTTCGAAATCTGTAATCCAATAGATAAAAGTATTCCTACCAAAATCAGAATAAAAGGTAAGGCAATCAGTACCGTTAATTTTGAGAAAAACAAAATTGTATTTTTGACTGGCAGAGCTTCCAAAATTCCATTAAATTTCAATTCTCGTTCCTTCCAAACAATTTCTCCACTATAAAAAACAATTAAAAACAGAGCTAATGGCTTCAAAATATCTTTAAAAAAATCTATCAAAATAAATGTAACAGGAAACAAACTTTCATTATATGCACCTCCATTTGTAGTTCTTGTATAGCTTTCTATCAGAACAATTATCATAAAAACTAAAAGCACAGCCACAAACGGCAAACTTTTAAAAATGAGTTGTAGATTAATTTTGGTTTGAATCAAATAACTATTCCAATGTATTTTGAAAGTTTTGTAATTGGGTTCAATGGAATCAAAAGTAGATGCAGAAATAAAATGATGATTCTCTTTTTCTGTACTATTTTTTTGTTTTTTTAGGCTTGTGTTGCTACTTCGAAAAGAAAATAATTTATACGAAAATCCCAAAATAAAAATGCCTGTTGCTATCCATAAAATTCTGTTTATGAGTAAATTGTCTGTAAAAGAAATCCATAAAGTATTTTTTTCTTGATTTGTCCAGTAGGTTGTTTGTTCGAAAAAAGCAGAAATTCCGAAAGGGTCTAAAATGGCAGCAAGTTGCAGATTTTCAGCTGAAGTAGAAGCCGAAGAAGCCATTAAGGGCGACTCAAAAAACATGGAACATAGAAAGTAAAACGCATAAATAAAAACAGCACTACTATAAACAGCCAAGCTATTTTTACTCAAAAGTGCCACCGAAAAAATAATAGAAGAACAAATAAATACGTTTGGCAACGCAAAAATAAACCAACTCCATAAATACATCAAAATGTTGAATTCTGCAATTCGTGCAGCATCCAAATCGTGTATAAAAAGTCCGAGTATCAAACCCAAAAACAGAAAGCTAAATGCCAACGAACTAAACACAAAAACACCTAAAAAACGACTCACAAAAAAAGAAGCTTTGGATAATTTTGTAGTGAAAACAAGACTTTCAGTTTCATAATTTCTCTCCCTCAAAACGCCACTAATCACAAAAAACATAATCATAAAAACACTTCCCAAACTAACCAAAGACGTTTGATAACTTATTTTGTAAGAAGAATTATAATCAATATCGTATGTTTGCTTGACTAAAAGTAATCCGAAAAGCAAGAAAATAAATGCTCCAAGAAAGAAAAAATAGTGTTTTCTTTGATAAGAAAATTCGAAAGAAATGAGTTGAGAAAGCATAAGTGTTTTATTTGATTTGTGGTAGTTTTTATTGCTAAACAGAGTTAAAACTCTGTTTTATAGGTTGCTTTTTGTAAAATAAAAATCTTCTAAAGTTGCCATTTTAGGCTTAAAACCTTCATTAGGAACTGTTTTTGAAAAAATAGTAAGTTGTGTTTTTCCTCCTATGAGTTTTGTAGAAATGACTTGAAACCTATTTTTGAGGTGTAAAACTTCATTTTTTTCTACCATTTTCGTCCAAATACAATCCTTTAGAGTAGAAATAAGCTCATTAGGATTTCCTTTTGTTATAATTTTTCCTTGTCCCATAATTGCCATATTGGTACAGAGTTCTCGTATGTCTTCCACAAAATGCGTCGATAAAATAACAATTCGGTTTTCTCCAATTTCACTCAAAAGATTCAAAAAACGATTGCGTTCTGTGGGGTCAAGTCCTGCTGTGGGTTCATCTACAATAATCAACTTTGGATTACCCAATAATGCTTGTGCAATTCCGAAACGTTGGCGCATTCCACCTGAAAAAGTAGCAACTGAGTTTTTGCGCTGCTGATACAAATTTGTTTGTTGTAAAAGTGCGTTTACTTGTTCTTTTCGTTCTTTTTTATTTTCTAACCCTTTCAAAATTCCTAAATAATTGAGCATTTCTTGTGCTGAAATTTTGGGATAAACACCAAATTCTTGAGGTAAATAACCAAGTGTATGACGAATTGCATCTGGATTTTTTAGAATGTCATTTTTATTGAAAGTAATAGTTCCTAAAGTGGGTTCTTGTAATGTAGCAAGGGTTCGCATAAGAGACGATTTTCCTGCACCATTTGCTCCTAATAAGCCAAACATTCCGTCTGTGAGTTGTAAAGAAATAGATTGTAAGGCTTCTGTTCCGTTGGGATATGTTTTTGAAAGGTTTTCAATAGTGAGTGTGTTCATTTTGGTAGAGTTAAATGAGAATATTTTTTTCTACTGTCGTTGTGGGTGTCTCACCAACGACTGTTTTTTTCTATATTCCAAAACTAAAACACTATTTTTTCTCTATCTAATAAGAATGACAAACACGTTTTTTTTGACTTTATACACTTTCAAAAGACTGATAAACCATTTTAAATCAAAAAATACCTTGTTTGACCTTGTTTTTACTGGGTTTGTCATGATTTTTATGAATGAGAGTAAAGAAGATGTATTTTCGTATAAATATTTAAACGTCAATGAGGCTATATTTTGTTGTGCATTCAGTTCCTCAGAACTGAATGTTTCGCTTCCTCAGAAGCATAATTCAAGCAAATAAATCACGCTTCTGAGGAAGCATTTCGTTCAACTCTGGGGAGTTGAACACACAAAAAATATTGCTAAACTTTTTAAACAGTATACTAAAACCGTCATTGAGGTAGAAAATTTATATTTCAAATCTTATGAATCAAATTATTCCTCTTCTCAAAAAATATAAAGCTGTTCTGATAGGCTTTCCACTTACTTTTATTTTTGTAAAATTATTGCAGTACAGCAAACTAATTTTGATAGATGAAAAGGAGTTTTTTATGAATACTTTTTTTCTGTTGCTCTATGGAGTTGTTATTTCGTTGATGATTTATACCTATTTTAAAAAAAGAGGAAACTACCTATATCTACTTCTAGGACTTCTTTTATTGATTGGAGTTTTGGCTTTTGTACGGCTTTTTATGCAGGGAATGACTGATAATCCTATAATTATTTTGATTCTAATTTTATTTTGGATGGGTGGTTGTTATGCTGCTTTTCCATCTTTTTTTGCAAAATATAAAATCATTATTTGGGGGATTTATGGATTTTCATCGCTTTATTTTTTGTATGTTCGGTTGTTTTCGGGTGGATTGGAAATGTATTTACAGAAAAAAGAAACAGCTCTTAGTTTTTTTATTTTGCCTATTCCTGTTTTTTTTCTGATTTGGATATATGAACAATGGAAATGGTTACAAAACTTAAAAGCACAAAAAATGGCTGCCGAATTAGCACTTTTGAAAACTCAAATCAATCCTCATTTTTTCTTTAATACACTCAATAATCTTTATTCTTTGACGGTTCAAAATTCAGAAAAAGCTCCTACAATGATTTTGCAACTTTCTGATATGATGCGCTATACAATTTATGAAGGACAAAAACAGACTGTTTCATTATTTGATGAAATAGAATATCTAAAAAATTATATAGAACTTCAAAAAATTCGGTATCAAAAAAGTGTAGAAATCAACTTTTCAGTTGGACAAAATATCAATATAGAAACTACTCAAATTGCCCCTTTATTATTTATTATCTTGCTTGAAAATGCCTTCAAACATGGCGTGGAAACATTGAGAGAAAATGCTTTTCTGACTATTCAACTAGATTTGATTCAAAATAAAAATCAACAAGAACTTACTTTTTGGATAGAAAATAATTTTGATTCAGAAGAAAATAATCAAAAAGAAAAAAAGACAGAGCAAGGAATTGGATTACAAAATCTCAAACGAAGACTAGAACTTCTTTATCCTCAAAAATATTCTTTAGAAATTGAGAAAAAAGAAACCATTTATAGTGCAAAATTGAAAATTCAGATTGAGTAATCAATTTATAAAAACAGGGTTAAAACCCTGTTCAATTAAAAAACTGCCTTTTGTGTTTTTTACAAAGATATAGTTTCAAAAATAGGATATGAATTATACATTGGACAGGGTTTTAACCCTGTTTAGTAATTTAAAATAAAAAAAAATGACAAATTACATTATCATAGACGACGAACCTCTAGCACATCAACTTATAGAAAAGTTTTGTGGAATGTTGCCTCATTTGCAATTACAAAAAAACTGTTATGATGCTTTTCAGGCAATGGAATTTTTGCATCAAAATAATGTAGAACTTATTTTTTTGGATATAAATATGCCAAAAATTAACGGATTTGAGCTTTTACGAACACTTACTAATTCGCCTAAAGTAATTGTAACGAGTGCCTATCAAGAATTTGCTTTGGAAGGTTATGAACTCGGTGTGGTAGATTATTTGGTAAAACCATTTAGTTTTGAGCGTTTTGTGAAGGCTGTCAATAAAGCTATTTCTGTTCAGAATAATTCTATCAAAAATGTATTACCTCTTCTTACAAATTTAGAAAATACAGAATCAAAAGGTGATTCTTTTTTTGTAAAAGGTGATAAAAAATATCATCAGATTAATCCTGAAAAATTGCTTTATGTGGAAGCCTATGGCAATTATTCAAAGCTATTTTTGGAAGAAGAAATGATTATTTGCAATGAAAAAATATCAGATTTAGAAGTTATTTTATCTAGAAAATATTTTTTGCGTGTTCATAAATCGTTTATTGTGGCTTTAGAAAAAGTAAAAACGATTGAAGGAAATCAGATTTTTTTAGAAAATACGGTTGTTCCGATTGGACAAACATATAGACAGAAAATCCAAAAACTGCTAGAAAAATAGAATAAAAAAACTCTATATTTTCGGACATTTTTTACAATGTGTTCCTTTTTTCTTATATTTTTTACAACACTTATCTTTTTTACAACAGCTAAATGACTGACAAAATGATTCGTCTTCATTATTCAAATTAGTAGAAAAAGAATTTGTCTGAGAACCAATAATTGAAGGAAATGCAGGGAATGTAGTTTGCATGACTTAAAATAAGATGTTGAGGTAAAGGAGTTTGTAATGTTTTACAAAAGTAGATTTTATTTAGATTAATTCCAAATAAAAATATTAAATTACGAATTACGAATTACGAATTACGAATTACGAATTACGAATTACGAATTTTTTTTATTAAAAAACGCATTGTTTTATACTAAAGATTACAAAAACGTAGTTTTTCTCTATTCTCTATTTCTATTTCCTAATTTCATGTTTTTATAATTTTTTTCTACACTTACCAAAAGTGCATATTCTTGTTGGCTTTTGGTATAAAACTCTACTTTTGTCTGTTCAGAAGCCCACGCTAAGGCGAGTAAAAATGATTTTTGATGTTCTGGATTTTTAGTTTCAAATTTCTCTTGAATAGTATTTCCATTTTGAAGAAAGATTTTAATTTGTGGAGATACAAGGTTATTTTCTTCTTTTGCTGCTCGTCGATACTCTATTTTTTCTATATTAGACCAAGCGAAAAGAATATCATCTATCTGTAATCCTTCCTCAAGAATATGAATATCTGTTTTTTTAGATTTTGTTATTCCTATCAAGTTTGTAAACTTTTCGCTTGTAAGACCCATTACAGAAAGAACAGCAGGAAAAAATCCAATTATAACAGAGTACAAAATTCTATCTCTAGTAAAGAGAAGTAAATCTTCTACTAAAAGATAGATTGAGCTACTATATATTCCATAAAAAAGTAAAATCAAAAGAATACTTATTGTGTTTTTGTTTAGTAAAGGTTCTGAGTTTTGGTCTTTCTTTCTCTTTGCGACAAGTTTGGAAGGAATATAAGGCGCAAAAAATAAGGTATCAGTTTGCTCACAATGTCTATTATTCATATAATTCCAACTCTCCTCTAAAAAGCAAGATTGACAAGCCAAACAAAATACAACTTTATCATTTTCTTTTATTGTATCGCCTGTAATTGGATCGGTTCTGCCAATAATATGAGAATGAGTTGAATCTAATTTGTGAGAATGGTAAGTCATATAGTTATTTTAATTTTCTTCTGGATTATATGCTAATTGTGTTGGGACTCCAATTTTTATAGTTCCTTGATAATTTCTATCAAAACTTTGGACTAATCCATATTCTTTTTCGTGTTCAGTATAAAAATAAATGCTAGTAAATTGTGATGCCCACGCAAGACCAAATAGAAAGGGTTTTATTTTAGGATAATTTGTAGTGGGAAGTTCTCTTTCTAAAAACTCTCCATTGTTTAAGTAAATTTCTAATGAAGGATAATGAGAAGATGCTTTTTTAGTTCCATATCTATCATCAAATTCTACAAGCATAGTTCTTCTAAAATTGATTTGTTCTATTTCATTCCAATAAAACTTTACATTCTCTATTTCCATATAACTTTCATAAATACTAAAACTTGTGCTTTTTTGTCCTATGAATTCTTTAATTACTTGGGTTTTGCTAAGCCATCCTATCAAAATGCCCAAAGAAAAGCCTATTGCAGTACCTATAAAAAGAAAACCAATTTTTTCAGATTCAGCTATGTAATAACCAATAAAGCCAAAGACAAAACTTAGAATAAAAATCGGAAATGGATTAATTGTTGATTCTTTCAATTCAGCAATCAGTTTTTGTTCTTTTTTCTTAGCAATAAGTTGAGGAGGTGGAAAGGGAATAAATTTTAAAGTCTCGTTTTGCTCACAATGCCTATTATTCATATAATTCCAACTTTCTTCTAAAAAACAAGAGTGACAAGTCAAACAAAAAGTTACTTTATCCTCTTCTTTTATTGTATCGCCTGTAATTGGATCAGTTCTTCCAATAATATGAGAGTGAGTTGAATCTAATTTGTGAGAATGGTAAGTCATTTATATAGATTGATAATCAGTAATAAACTAAAGTGAGTATAAAATGTTAATTAACGAGTTAATTATAGGTTTCGTTCTTATAATAATCTAATTAAATAGCATCTTTTTTATTTATTTTCAAAAAAACTTGAAAACTCTCGGTAAGAATAGTAAATTTGTCAATTCAAATAAAAGTAGTTTTTTGAGAGAAACAGGATATTCTTAAATTAGAATTATCTATCTTTCTTCCTAATTATACTTTATTTATTATAATTTATTACTCGTAGCAAACCTATTGCAATTATTTTTCGTAAGATATAATGGAAGTCAAATTTACTGAAGAGGACAAAAACTATATTATTAGCATTGATGGAGATTTAGATGCCTCTTCTTCTATTAAGCTAGATAAAGTGCTTGCCAAAGCCATTGGAGAAAATCGTAATCCAATTTTGGTAGACTGTAATCGTTTAGATTATATTTCATCACCTGGAATTGGCGTTTTTACTTCTCATTTGCAAGAATGTGAAGCTAGAAATATCAGTTTGGTTTTATATGGGATGAATGATAAAGTGCTAAAGGTTTTTAGAATCTTAGGTTTAGATGAAATAATTCCGATAACAAAAACAAAAGATGAAGCAAAAAGTAGAGCTAAATAAAAAGCTAATTCATTAGCATAATAATCACTAGCTATAAAGTAATAAATAATAAATGATTCATAGCATTCGAATTTCTTGTTTGAAAAACAACCTTAGCAGAGTTCGCAACTTTGTTGAGGGAGCACTCAAGCAGCATGCAATTTCGCCGATAGATATAAATCTGATGGTTTTGGCAGTAGACGAACTCTGTGCCAACCTGATTATTCATTCCCATAAGTGTAATCCGAAAGAAGATATAGAAGTAAGTGTAAGTAGAAAGGATAATCAATTTGTATTTGAAATAAAAGATGAAAGCGCACCAAGTTTTGATTTACTTTCTTATAAAGAACCTGATATGCAAGAAATTATTGCAGATAAAAGAAGTGGAGGAATCGGACTTATTCTAGTCAAAAAAATAATGGACGAAATACAGTATGAGAGAAGTGGTTCGGCTAATATTTGTAGAGTATCTAAAAGATTAGCTACTTAGAAAAAATCACAAATTAAAAAAAAATAGATGGAAACCATTTTATGAAAGCAACTTTTTTGAAGTTGCTTTTTTATTTTGAAAAAATCTTTACGAGATAACAGAGCTTTCTGCTATAAAAATTCTACCTGCATAATTTTGTTCTATTCTTCTCAAAAGTCTTTGTTCTCTTTTATCTTCTGCTTGAAAATGAACTTCTACAAACTGTGCAGTCCAAGCAAGTGCTAAATAAAAAGGTTTGGTTCGCTCGTAATTTTTCAAAGAAAGATTTTTAGTGAATTTTGAGTTGTCTTTTAGTTCAATAGTAAATTTATGTTTTTTCTCTGATTTTGAAGTAGTAATTTTTTCTATTTGATCGTAATTATGAAAATTCTTTCCAAGAATAATTCCTGTTTCTAAGATTTTCAATCCTGAATTAGTATTGATAAAGTCTAAATTTTCTATTTCTTTGCTTCTAGTTTCAGTCCACATTGGTTTGAAGTAATGACTAACAAAAAGTATAATCACTGATAGAAATAAAGTATATTCAGTTTTTTGCCCATTATAAGCATCATTTGGAATAAAAATCCACATCAAGGCTATTACTACACTAGCTAGAAGTAAAAAAATATTTCGCATTGCAAAAGGAACAACTAATTTTATCAACTCATTTATTTGAGAGAGAAATTCATTCTTAAACTCAAAGATTACATTTTCTGTTATCTTGATTCCATTTCTAATAATCAAATTTGGAGTAGGTTCAGGCATAAAACGAAGTGTTCTGAACTGATCACAATGTTTTCCACTCATATACTTCCAACTATCTTTTAAAAAAACAGACTGACAGGCAGCACAAAAAACCACTTCATCATTTGCTTTTATACTATCCCCAGTAATTCCATCTTGCCTTCCAATTATGTGGGAATGATTTTCTATATCTAGTTTATGTATATTCATTTTGTATTGAAAAATTTAATTACTAGAACCAAGACTTGAAAGATGTTCGACTAAAAAAAGGTTTCCTGCATAATTTTTCACGACACTTCTCAAAAGTTCCTTTTCTCTACTATCTTCTGCTTGAAAATGAACTTCTACAAACTGTGCAGTCCAAGCAAGTGCTAAATAAAATGGCTTTGTGTGCTTATAATTCCTAAATGGTAAGTTTAGTGTTATGTTTTGATTATTTCTTAATCGAATACTTAAATTATGTTCGTCTTTAGTTTTGTATGAATTTACTTTCTCTATTTCAAAATAAAAGTAAAATTGGTTTCTTATAGTCATTCCTGTTTCTAGAACTCTAAAAGAGTAATTAATTGAACGTGCATTTTTTAGACTCATTTCTTTCTTTTCACTCCATCTTTTTCCAATTATGATACTGAAAAACAAGAGTACAAAACAGAAACAAATTACTATACCGTTATATTCTCCAGACACAAAATAGTCTTTAGGTAAGATATTCCACAGCAAAAATACTAAACAAATCACATAAAAAAGAGGTGATATTTTGAATAGTGAAGGTAAAAAATCTTTTAGATAACTATATATTTTATTTGTAAATTTATTTTTAATTTCAAAAAGGACTTTTTCTTTTCTTCCTCCTTTACGAACAGTTATTTTTGAAATAGGAGAAGGAACAAAATTAAGTGTTTCAGATTGCTCACAATGCTGATTTTTCATATATTCCCAACTATCCATCAAAAAAACAGACTAACAAGCAGCGCAAAAAACGATTTCATCATTTGCTTTTATCGTATCACCAGTAACTCCATCTTGCCTTCCGATTATGTGGGAATGATTTTCTATATTTAATGTATGAACCGAATAAGACATAATTTTTCTCTTTATTTAGCTATATTAATTGCTGTTTTGTTGCTTGCTTTTTCTTGTGAAAATAAAACGAGAGATTTTAAAAATGAGAAATATAAAATTACTCTAGCTTCCTATATGCCTTCTATACCAAAAGAACCTTCTCAAAATCTGACTACAAAAGAAGGCATAATTTTGGGCAAAATTCTTTTCTTTGATACAAAATTATCCAAAAACAATAACATTTCGTGTGCGACTTGTCATAATCCAGAACTCTATTTTACAGATACTTTAGAAAAAAGCAATCTAGGAACAACTAAAAAGAAACTTTCTCGCAACACACCCACGCTAATAAATATAGCTTATGCAGAAAACGGACTTTTTTTAGACGGAGGCATAAAAAACCTTGAGTCACTTCCTGCTGCGCCACTTCAACACCCAGACGAAATGGCAATGGATTTGAAAAAATTACCAATTTTATTGCAAAAAGATAAAAGTTATCCTGCTTTATTTAAAAATGCTTTTGGAAGTGACAATATTACAAATGCGCTTATTTTTAGAGCATTAGCACAATATCAACGGACTATTATTTCGCCTTCTTCTTCTAATTCTGATTTTAATTTTATAACAAAATGGGATAGTGTTCAGCAAAATAAAGCTACCTTTTCAAAGTTAGAATTAAAAGGACAAGAGCTTTTTAACAAGCATTGTAACTCTTGTCATACTGCGCCTTTATTTTCAGATTATCAGTTTCATTTTGCTCATTTAGATACGATAACAAATCCTATAAATAAAAATGCAGATAAAAACGAATTAGGAAGACAGCGAGTTACTGAAAACCCTAACGATTATTTAAAATTCAAAACGCCTACTTTAAGGCATATTTCCAAAACATTTCCTTATTTGCACGATGGAAGTTCAAATCTAGTTCAAGCGTCGACGCTTGAACTAGATTTGAATTCAGAAGAAAAAAAGGCTTTGTTAGCATTTTTGGAATGTTTGTAAAAAACAAGATTCTCCATTTTTTGGAACTGTTATTCCATCAATATCAATTAATCTATCCAAACGAATTTTAATTTTTTCTTTAGTTGATTCTACTTCAAAAATCATAAATTCCTCTCCGTTTTTGGTTTCTAAATCCTTAACTTTAATTTTTTGATGAATAATTGTGTCATAATCTGAGTCTAAATAATGGATTGTTACTGTTTTTTTAGTAGTGGCAAAGGCTTCTAAATTGTCATAAAAACCACAATCAACGGGAATATATTTCTGATTTTGCATAAGAATAAAAGAACGAAATAAATTTTGTATTTTTTTTATAAAACGAAATACCATGATTTTTAGTTGTTTGGTTGTATCATTTGTTTGCTCGCTCAAATTTGCCGAACTTTGAGTAAGTGATAAATCAAAAAAATCTAATTTAAAGGTATTCATTTACTTTTATAATTTAAACCTCTTAAAACCATAAATTGCTTACGAACTACTTTCGTAATTGACTTACGTCGTCTTTCAGTTCGTAATTTCTAATTCGTAATTTTTTATGTTAGACATCATCCGTTTACTGCCCGAATCACTTGCCAATCAAATTGCTGCTGGAGAAGTCGTTCAAAGACCTGCTTCTGTGGTAAAAGAAATGTTAGAAAATTCGGTGGATGCAGAAGCTACAAGTATTGAACTCGTTTTACAGGATGCAGGAAAAATACTTATTCAAGTTATTGATAATGGAAAGGGAATGTCTGAAACAGATGCTAGAATGTGCTTTGAAAGACATGCAACATCCAAAATAACACATCCTGATGATTTATATAATATTTTAACATTTGGTTTTAGAGGAGAGGCAATGGCTTCAGTTGCTGCCGTTGCACAGGTAGAACTTCGTACACGACAAGAAGACCAAGAAGTAGGAACACTTATTTATATTGAAGGCTCAGAAGTCAAAAAGCACGAACCAACAGCGACACAAAAAGGAACTTCTTTAGCTGTAAAAAATTTATTTTTTAATACACCAGCACGCCGAAAGTTCTTGAAATCTAATTCGGTTGAGCTACGTCATATTACGCAGGAGTTTGAACGTGTTGCGCTGGCAAATCCTCATATAAATTTTTCTATGCACCACAACGGACAAGAGGTTTATAATCTTAAAGAGGGAAAATTGGCTAGAAGAATTGTAGCAATGTTTGGAAAAAGCTATCAATCCAATCTTTTGACATGTCAAGAAGACGTAGAAACAATTAAACTTTTGGGATATGTAGGAAAGCCACAAGCAGCCAAAAAGACAAAAGGAAATCAGTATTTTTTTGTAAATAATCGTTTCATAAAAAGTGGTTATTTACACCATGCAGTAATGACGGCTTATGAAGGACTTTTGCCAAAAGATGCACATCCTTTTTATGTTTTATTCATAGAAATTGATCCAAAAAAGATTGATATAAATGTACATCCCACCAAAACAGAAATAAAATTTGATGATGAAAGAACAGTTTATGTAGTTGTTCAATCGGCTGTCAAACAAGCTTTGGGAGTTCATCAGGTCGTTTCTCCTTTAGATTTTGATACAGATGCAAACTTTTTAAATCCTGCAAATTATCGTAATAATGTCGTTGGTGGAGATATCAACCATGTCGAAGATGAGGATAATGAAGAACAACCAAGAACATTTTTTTCTGACTTTTCAAAGTATGATGATGTTGATGAAAATGCTGAAAATAAAGACTTTATTGGCAGATATAATAAAGAAGAAAACAAAGGAAAGTATGGAAGTTATATTAGCGAGCCGTTTAATAGAAATAAAGAGTTAAAAAAATATGAACGACCAGAACCAACAGAAAGAGAAAAAAATAACCAACGAAATTGGGAAAGAATTTATCTGAATGACGAGCAAAGAGAGGAAATAGGAAGTCAGAAATTGGAATTAGAGCATGACACTAAAAAGGAGTCAGTAAACACAAATGAGAATTCTCCAATCGTCAATTCTCAATCTCAAAATCCTGTAACTTTCAGAAGTTCTGCGAATAATCTTTCTAAGTCTGAATTGGAAGCTGAAATAAAATCATCTAAATCCAAAATAGAAAACACCGACAAACGTCATGTTTTTTGGGTAGCAGGTCGTTTTGTAGCAAGTCCGACTAAATCGGGAATGATTTTGATTGATGCTTCGGCAGCTCATGAGCGTATTTTATATGAGCGTTATGAGCAAAGAATTTCGAAAAGCACAGCAAATAGTGCCACTTCTCAACAAATTCTTTTTCCTCCTACTCTTACTTTTTCGGTGGTAGATTATGAGCTTTTGAAGGAGGTTTTGCCAGAACTCAAAAACTTAGGTTTTACGATAGAAATCAATGAAGAATTAGAGAAAAAAGGACAAGTTCGTTTGATTGGTCTTCCTGCTGACTTGCTTAAAGAAAAAGGAGAATCTATCTTAGAAGCACTTTTAGAACAGTTTAAGTATAACCAAACGACTATCAAAATTCCGAAACGAGAAAATATTTTGCGTGCCTTTGCCAAACGTGCCTCTATGCAAGCCAAAACTTTTTTCTCAAATGAAGAAATGCAAAGTTTGATTGATGAGCTTTTTGCCTGTCAGCAGCCAAATTATACACCTGATGGAAAGAAAATATTTATGCTTTTAGATACAGAAATGATTGAACAGTTGTTTTTATAGGCTTATATTTCTGCTATTTTTATCAACTCAATAGTATGTGTTTTAGTGTCTAAAGAGTTTTTATTTATAGGAGTGATAACTTCTAATCCCAACAAGTTCTTTGCATTAAGCCCACTACTAAAACGAAAATTTGTACTAATAACTTCATCAATATATTTTCCATCTTTGAGCAATTTCCAGCTAATTCTGTGGCACATCTTTTCATTTTCTGTATTCAGATTACCAACAAAAATTATAACTCCAGTACTTAAATGAAATATTTCTACAACATTCATTTTTATTTCTTCCATAATTCTAAAATTTTTTGGTGGTTATTTGGTTGTTGGTGTCGCTTCGCTAAAACACTAACAACGGCATTGTGGGTAGTTTTTAGTTGCATGATTTTGCTATTCTAAAACGCTTTAAAAAAATCATACTTTGTGTAACACCAACAACATCATAAACCTAAGAAATCCTACTCCAATTAATAGTCTGTGCTTTTTGAATTTTTTCTAAAGTAATTACTAAAGGCAGATTTTCTTCTTTTTCTAACTTTGGGTCTTCTTTCAAAAGTTCTTGTGCTACATCTCTAGCTACTTTCAAAATTTCGCCATCTCGTGCAAGGTCTGCGATGCGTAAATCTACTGCGCCACTTTGTTGTGTTCCTGCAATATCTCCAGCACCACGCAATTTCAAATCTTCGTCTGCAATTTCAAAACCATTTACTGTTCTGACCATTACTTCAAGTCTCTTTTTGCCTTCTTTACTCAATTTATAGCCACTCATCAAAATACAATAGGATTGCTCACTTCCACGTCCAACACGCCCACGAAGCTGATGAAGCTGTGAAAGACCAAAACGCTCAGAGTTTTCGATAATCATAACAGAAGCATTTGGAACATTTACTCCAACTTCAATTACTGTTGTGGCAACCAAGATTTTGGTTTCTCCTTTTGCAAAACGTTGCATTTCAAAATCCTTATCATTAGGTTTCATTTTTCCATGCAAAATACTGACAGGAACATTTGGAAAAGCTCTGCAAATACTCTCATATCCATCTTCCAAATTTTTATAATCTAGTGTTTCTGATTCTTCAATCAATGGATAAACCAAATAAATTTGTCTTCCCAAATCAATCTGACTTTGCATAAAACCAAAAACACGCAAGCGATGAGCATCAAATTTATGAACTGTTTTGATAGGTTTTCGTCCTGCTGGCAGCTCATCAATTATCGAAACATCCAAATCTCCATATAAAGTCATGGCTAATGTTCTAGGAATTGGCGTTGCTGTCATAACCAAAACATGAGGAAAGAAACCTTCATTTTTTTGCCACAATTTAGCTCGTTGTGCCACTCCAAAACGGTGTTGTTCATCTATTACACAAATTCCTAATTTCTGAAACTGAACTCTATCTTCTAAAAGTGCGTGTGTTCCGACAATAATATTAATTTTTCCATCTTTTAGGTCTGCCAACATTTCACGCCTTGCCTTTGTACGTGTTGAGCCTGTCAAAATATCGATTCGAAGTCCCAACAAATCACAAAATCCTTTTAATCCTTCATAATGCTGTTGCGCTAAAATCTCGGTAGGAGCCATTAAGCAGCTTTGCGCCTCATAATCAATTCCCATGAGCATAATCAAAAAAGAAACAATTGTTTTTCCACTTCCTACATCTCCTTGTAAAAGTCGGTTCATCTGACTGCCTGACTGTACATCTTGATGAATTTCTTTGATTACTCGTTTTTGTGCGCCAGTGAGTTCGAAAGGCAAATGTTCTTTATAAAATTTGGTTAAAGTAGGTGTTTTTTCAAAAATTAAACCTTGATTTTTATCTGTTCTGACAAGTTTTAACTGTAAGAGTTGAAGTTGAATAAAAAATAATTCTTCAAATTTTAGTCGTTTTCTTGCCATTTCTAACCATTCTGTATTCTTTGGAAAATGAATATGAACAATGGCTCTTCTTCTATCTAATAAATCTTGTTTTTCAATAATAGATGGTGGCAAAGTTTCCTCAATTTCTTTATGAACCTGACGAATAAGCGTTTGCATGAGATTAGAAATCCCTCTGCTATCCATTCCTTTTGCCTTCATTTTTTCGCTTGTGTGATAGACAGGCTGAAAATAACTTTTTTCTTTTTCTAATGGAATATGCAAATCAATTTCTGGATGTGCAATACTAAAATTCCTACCATACATATTCGGACGACCATAAACGATATATTCTTGTCCGTCTTTTAACTTTTTGGCTACCCAACCTGCCCCACGAAACCAAACCAGTTTTACTTCTCCTGATGAATCTTCCAAGACGGCTTCTAAACGCTTCTTTTTTCCTTCTCCCCAAAGATTAATATTTCGTAGCCTTCCTTTGAGTTGAACGGCTGTATCTTCTTCCGAAATAAATCCGATTTTTTGAAATTGTGTACGGTCTTCATAACGAAAAGGTAAGTGCATCAGCAAATCACCAAAAGTTCTGATATTGAGTTCTTTTTGTAAAACTTCGGCACGCAAACCCCCAACACCTTTCAGAAATTCTATTTTTGTATCAAAAACTGTTTTTTCAACTGCTTTTTTAGAATTTTGAGTGCTAGTTATATTTTGTTCTTGATTTGAACTTATATTATTTTCAGTGTTAGTATTCGTAGTATTTTCGGCAGATTGTTCCAATAGTTTATAAAAGATAGTGCTTTACAAAAATAGCAAATTAAACTAGAAAAACAATTTATGTTGCTAATTTTGTTAGATTTTATTTAAAGTAGTTTAATTTTTATGTAAGAAAATATATACTAGCATTTCTTTCTAAATGCTGAAAAATATAATTTCTAAAAGTCAGTTTTTTTAGAAAAGTAGAGTATCTAAGAAAAAATAAATTACGTATTTGTTTTTATAACAAAATGCTAATACATGAAAAATACTCTAATCCTTACTAAAAATCAAACTCATTTTTTACAAGAAAACCGTCAAGACCCAATTACTAGTGATAGTTTTTCTTTGGGAGATGAAATTATTTTTTGTGCTGAATGTAAATCGGCATTTTTGAAAGAGAGTTGGGAATATATGGGTTCAGAACATTGTAATCAAAGAAAAACATTCAATGATTTTCCAAAAACAGCAGTTACTTTACTCTTTCAGAAAGTTGATAATTCGGTGTATATAAAATCAAATAGTGATGACCATTCACTTGCTTTCTTGTTAGATTTATTTATTGCTGGTGTTTTAGGAGGCTTAGTTTATCTTTTTTTGCCTTATTTTAAATTTGAACAGCAAACTATTTTTGATTATTCTTTAGGAATAGGATTATTGTATATCATATTTAGAGATTGTATTTTAGGTGATGGTAGTTGTGGTAAAAAGTGGCTAGGTCTTTATTTTATAACTACTGATTCAAATGAGAAAGCTCACTTTCTATTACTTTTTGTAAGAAATCTAATTTACTGGATACCAATGTTTTTAGTGAGTGGATTTTTATTTTGGATAAGTACAGATTCTATTTTTTCTCTTTTTATTGTAGTTGTTTTACTGATTTTACATATCATTCAAGCACTTGCTTTACTCACTACGCAGTTTAGTCTTTTTGATAAATTATTAAGAATAAAATTAATGCAAAAAAGAGATGAAAAATAGTAATTTAAATCTTAAGAAATGAGTACAATAAATTTTGTACATTTGTCTTAGTTTTAAATTGAAAATTAAAAAATAGTGCTGTTCTTTTGCTTATGAGCAGCTTAGAAAATAAAATATGCCCGAGTTACGTATTATTTTTATGGGAACGCCTGAATTTGCCGTTTCCTCTTTAGATATCTTAGTAGAAAATGGCTATAATGTAGTCGCTGTCGTTACTGCACCTGATAAAAAAGCAGGAAGAGGTCAGAAAATAAATGAATCTGATGTGAAAAAAGCAGCATTGAAACACGGTTTGCCTATCCTGCAACCGACAAATCTAAAAGACGAGAGTTTTTTAGAAGAACTGAAAAGTTATAATGCAAATCTTCAAATTGTGGTTGCTTTCCGAATGCTTCCAGAAGTGGTTTGGCAAATGCCAGAAATAGGAACTTTTAATCTTCACGCTTCACTATTGCCTAATTATCGTGGTGCTGCTCCTATCAATTGGGCAATTATTAATGGAGAAGAGAAAACAGGAGTAACAACTTTTTTCCTACAACATAAAATTGATACTGGAGATATTCTTTTTCAAGAAGAAGAAAGAATTTATGACAACGATAATGTCGGTACGCTTTATGAAAGATTAAAAAACAAAGGAGCAGAACTTGTTTTGAAAACTGTAAAAGCTATTCAAGACAATGATTATGCTGTCAAAAAACAGAATTTGAAAGAAAAAACACCCCATGCGCCAAAAATTTTTACAGAAGATACCTTCATAAACTTCAATAAGGAAAGTGAAAAAATACTAAACTTTGTACGTGGACTTACTCCTTATCCTGCTGCAAGAATGACCCTTTATGATAAGATGTATAAGGTTTTTGATGTGCAAATTGCTGATTTTGAGCAAACAAATGAACTTTTGATAGGAGAGCCACTTACAGACCAAAAGAGTTATCTTTACGTTAAGACACAAGATGGTTATGTCAAAATCAATGAATTACAACCTGAAGGAAAACGAAGAATGAAAATTGAAGAGTTTTTGAGAGGGAATAAAATCTAAAAAAATTAGTATTTTTGTTATTCTGATTCTGAAATAATTCAAGCTATTCTATTATTAATGTTTTAAGCGACATCAATAATAAATTTCAAGGAAAGATTATACAACTTCAATTTTTATAAAAAATATTCAAACTCACTTAATTTTAATTATTATGAAAAAATTCATCTTATTTATTGCTCTTATTGCTTCGGCAGCTTCTTGTGCTAGTGAAAAAAAACAAGCTAGTGCATCCACAGATGATTCTAATGTTACTGCTTCTACTCAGAATCGCTTTTCAAATACATCCAATACTTCTACTAATACAAGCACAACAACAGAAGACAAAGAACCTGAAAAAATCTTTGTCGGTCAAACTAATGCTGATGGCAGTATAAAGATGTTTGAAGATGTATTAGCAGAATATAAAGGAAAAGTTATTTATGTTGATTTTTGGGCTTCTTGGTGTCCTCCTTGTCGTGGTGAAATGCCTAGCTCTCAGAAGCTACACAGTCAGTTTGAAGGAAAAGATGTAGTGTTTTTATATGTTTCTTTTGATAGAGCTGAAGATAAATGGAAAAACGGAATTGAGCAAATGGATATTAAAGGAGTGCATTTTTATCCTGCTTCTGATGCAACTCAAGCTGTTTCTACCCAATATGGAATTTCAGGAATTCCTCGTTATATGTTAGTAGACAAAACAGGAAAAGTAGTTAATCCAGATGCACCTCGTCCTAGTTCAGGTCAAGTAATTGCAGGTTTGATTAATCAGTATTTATAAAAAATAATTCTCAAATCATAAGTTTTTAGTAAATTGAACGCTATAAAGAAAAATTATAAATTCTTTATAGCGTTTTTTTGAATTTTATAAAAATAATCATCAATGAAGAAATATATTTTTTTAGTTTTTAGTCTTCTCTTTGTATCATTTTCAAGCCAAGTGTTTGCACAAGAGTTTCGTTGTAATGTAATTATTAATGATTCTCGTGTAGAAGCTCAAAATCAACAAATTGTGGGGCAACTTACCAAAGCTCTGACAAAGTTTATGAATACGACACAATGGACAGAAGACCGTTATGAAGAATGGGAGCGTATAGAATGTAATATCTTGATTACGCTAGATAAAAATACTGACCTTTCTCAAGGAATTTATTCAGGAGACGCTCAAATTCAATATAATCGTCCTGTTTTTGGAACAGTTTATACTTCACCAATTCTAAATTATTTTGATAAGAACTTTGATTTCGTTTACAAACCTAGTGAACCCTTAATTTATATTCCTAATTCCACTAATAATAATCTGACTTTGATGTTGGCTTATTATTCTTATGTTATTTTAGCATTAGACTATGATTCTTTCTCTTCTTTGGGAGGAACACCCTATATCGAAAAAGCACAAAACATTATTAATAATGCACAAAGTACAGGAGTTGCAAATTCGGGATGGCAGAATAATGATATTCGTTCAAGATATTGGTTAGGAGAAAACTTAAACAGCCCTCAATTTATAGATTTGAGAAAAGGTTTGTATGATTATCATCGTTTAGGGCTTGATGTGATGCTAGAAAAACCAGAAGAAGCTCGTAAAAAAACAATGGAAGTATTGAAAAAGTGGAAAGAAGTAAGTGCTATTCGATTAAATGCCTTGCTTATTCAAACGCTCTTTGATGCAAAAGGAGAAGAACTTTATCAGCTTTTTTCAAACGCAGAAAAGGATGAAAAACTCAAAGCTGCTGAGATTTTGCTTCAACTTGACCCAGCACACGCAGATTTATATAGAAAACTTCAAAACTAATTACTATTTTTTTAGTTTAATTCTTAATAAAAAACGCTGCAAGCCGAGTTTTTTGTGTTAAATTGCAGTATAAAAATACCGAAGTAAATAACTTTGTATTAGATAATAAATGAATTATTTAACTACACTGAATATTCATTTTATTATTTCAAAATCGTAATCATTATTAAATTACTCACATCCAAAAGTAAAATAAAACTATGAGCTTAGAATCTTTCACAGAGCGTGTAAAAAAAGTAGTCGGAACAGATAGTGGACTAGGAAAATCAGTTAAGTTTGATCTTAAAGGCGAAGGGGTTGTTTATGTAGATGCTACTCAAGTTCCAAATGTAGTTTCTCATGAAGACAAAGATGCAGATTGTACAGTTAAGATTTCAGAAGAAAATGCTAACAAGATGATTGATGGTTCTTTGAACTTAATGGCAGCTTATATGACTGGAAAAGTAAAAGTAAACGGAGATATGGAAATGGCTATGAAAGTAGTTCAACTTATCGCTCGTCGTTCTAAAGAAGGAAATATATAGTTTTTTAATGATTAATTTTTAACAATTAATTATTAATGTAATTCAATTCAAAAAAGGCTTTTAGTTCTTATTGAACTAAAAGGCTTTTTTTGTTATTGTTATCCTAAAACCAACGGCAGTTTTTGGTTCAACAGTAATCTTGAAATACTTTAAATATCTTATTTGTATTCATTAATCACTAAAAATTAATCGTTCATAATTGTATTTAGTCAAAACGCATCACCATAACAGTATAATCATCTCTCAAATCATCTCCTTCTATAAATTGATAAATATCATCAATAATTAATTCAGCTATTTGAGAAACGCTACAATGAGCATTTTCTTCTACAAAGTTTTTGATTCTATCATACCCATACTCTTCCTTTGAAACTGGGTGACGAGCTTCATTTATTCCATCTGTATAAAGAAAAAATATATCTCCTTCTTCATAATCAAAAATAGAAACTTGGGTATGTTTTCCATAAGTGCCATTTCGAATGATTCCCAAACCAATTCCTTTTTCTTCTAAAAAGTCAGACTTTTCTTCTCTTGCATTATAATATAAAGTTGGACAATGACCAGCACGAGAAGAGTAAATTTTACGTTTTTCAGTATCGATAATCAAATAAGTAGCTGTAATAAAAAGACGAGCTTCTAAACACGAACTAAGCGCATTGTTGGCATATTCCATAAATAAGTCAGGACTTAAGTCTAACCGAACCAAACTATGAAAAATACCCTTCATTTGTGCCATATAAAACGCAGCCGAAGTTCCATTTCCTGCTACATCTGCAATAATAACAGCAAAACGATGGGGAGCAACTTGAAAATAATCATAATAATCTCCACCTACTTCGTCAGCAGAACCCGCTTTTACACAAATTTCAAACTGATTATCTACATCAATAATATTAGGTAAAAGACTTTCCTGTACCCTATGAGCAATCTTTAATTCATTCTGATAACGTTGTGTTTCTACTGCTGTTGTGATTAGTCTAAAATTATAAATAGCCAAACTTGCCTGTGTTACAAAGGATGTAAGTGTTGTCATGACTACATTATCAAAAGCATTATCGACTTCTTTTAGCAAAACAAGTGAACCCAAATAGCTTTTGTTAGCAATCAAAGGTAAAGACAAAACAGATTGATAAGTTTGGTCTTCATATTCTCTTTCAAAGAGCTGCATAGCTGAATATTTTCTAGGCTTACTTCTATCTAATCCTCTTTCATAAATTACTTTTTTGAGTTTTACGGCTTCACTATTTGAAATGTCTTTTGTGATAAAATCTCGTTGAGAGTTCCATATTTCTAACCACGCAGCATCTGCATGAAGTGTTTGAATAGCACTTTCTAACAAAACTTTATAAACTTCTTTTTCATTATCTCCACTTAAAAGAGATTCGGAAAGTTTCTGAAAACTAGCTAGTTCTCCAATTTTTTTCTCAAAAACCGAAGAAGTAGGAAGATTGAAAAGTAGAAGAAGTGCGCTTGTAACCGAGTATATTCCTGTAAAAATAAAGGTAGCCATAAAGAAAACAGATTTTTGTAAATCAATTACTAAATTCCGAATAGGTTGAGATTCCGTTTGAAGTTGTGCAATATCATAATAACGCAAAAATTCAAATAGAAAATAAATCTGAACTCCTAGAATAACCAACAGTAATAAAATAGAGCGAATCTTTTGATTAAAATCTAAATAGGCAACCCAACGAATATTGACAGACAAAACAAACGCCATCAATATCAAAAATAGCAGGATAATTTGAGAATAAGGAGAAAAAAATTGGAAGCCAAAAAAGTGAAAGAAGAGGGTTATGAAAAGTGTATATTCAAAACTCTTCATCAAAGTACGCATAAATTTGTTAGCCTGATAGGTTATCAGGTGTTTCCATTTATGATAAGCTGTCAGTAAAAAGCCTACAAAAAGCCCAAAATCTACGTGATAAATGAAGTTATAAAGCATTGTATGCTCCAAAAGATAGTTGGATGCTACACTAATGAATACATTTAGCATCAAAGAAAGTGCAACAGAAACAATACTTGATCCAAATGCTTTCCAAAGAAAGCCATAAAAATCTTCGTTGTCATCTTTCTGAACATCAATCCTGCGAATAGTAAAAAATGCACACAGAAGAAAAGTATTGAACAAAAGTCCTTTAATCCAAATAGGTAGGTTTTGCTGAATTTCTTGATAGCCTTGCACTAACAAATATTGTTCTATCATACCATAAGCAGTCAATAGAACCCACGAGAGCATCGTAAGGAATAACAATATTGTTTTATAGCCTTTTTGAGGCAGAGCAAAATTCATATAACTAACAGAAAGAAAAGGTTTTATTAATGGCTTTTACTAATTCTACTATTCAATAAAAAATAGAACTATACCATAATTAAAATAGGATTACAAATTGTTGCAAGCTACGAAAAACTATTGCCAAAAGATACTCTATTTTCATAAAAATAAACTTTATGTGATTTTTGGCACAATCAATGACAGAAAACTCAAATCGTAGCTATATTTTTACAAAGTAAGCGATATAGTTTAACTTTTTTCTAAAAAAAAAGATTTTATTCTATTAAATATAAACAGATTGGATAAAAACTAACTACATATTTAATCGAATTTGGGTGGTGCACTCAAATCTAAATTATGATTTTGATTATCAAAACGAGCAATAAAGTTTTTTACACCTCTTAGTCCTGTTTCTTTATCTTCAAAAAGTAGATTTTGAGCGACTTCATTTTCAAAAGCCTTTGGAATATCATTTACACTTCCAGCAGGAACATTGTTTTGTTCTAAAATATGTAAAATTTCTTTACTCTCTGTCTCTAAAAATGCTTTTTCTAAAATAGGACGTAACATCTCTCTATTTCTAACTCGGTTTGCATTCGTTTTGAAACGTTCATCTTCTGAAATAGAATCAATATTTAATATTTCACACAAAACAGAGAATTGTTTATCACTTCCTACAACCAACATTAGACTATCTGTTTTGGTCTGAAAAATTGTTCCATACGGAAAAATATTTGGGTGTTCACTCCCCATTTTTTGAGGAGAATGACCTGCATTGAGCCAATTTGTAGCTTGGTTGGCTAATGATGAAAGTGCAGATTCGTAAAGAGAAACAGTTACATAACTTCCTTCAAAATTACTTTTTCCTTCTTGTTCTCTTTTTAGAAGAGCCACTAACAACCCTTCTTTGAGTTGGTGTGCTGCCAAAATATCGACTAAAGCAACAGGCATTTTTGTTCCTTCTATTTTTTGTCTTGTTGTGGTTGTATCTTTATTTACTTCTTGTTTTTCACCATTCATAAATACAAAACCTGTCTCTGCTTGAATAAGCGCATCATAACCTACCTTAGAACTTTCTATTCCATACCCTGTAATATGTCCGTAAATAAGTGTTGGATTAATTTTTTTGAGTGTTTGATAATCTACTCCTAATTTTTCGGCATCTCCTTTTTTATAACTCGCCAAAACAATATCAGCATCTTTTATCTCTTGATATAATTTTTTTTTATCTTCATCATCATAAATATTGAGAGCAAGTGATGTTTTACCCCAATTGATAGACGAAAAATAAGCTGATACGCTATTTGAAGAGTTTTCAGAAGGAAGTTTCCAAGAACGTGTAACATCTCCAGAAGTCAAAGGATTTTCTATTTTTATAACTGTTGCTCCACATTCAGCAAAAAATTGCCCAACCGAAGGAGCAGCCAAAACACTTGCCAATTCTATAACTTTTAAGTCTTTAAAAATATTCATTGATTATTATTTTCTATTGTATTTACTAAGCTCAAAAAAACTCCTTCTAATTTTATTAAAAGGAGTTTGTTATGTCACAATTAAAATCGTGTATTTTGCGTAAAACAGGGTTAAAACCCTGTTCAATTTATAATTTTACCATTGTTGGTGTCCCCACCAACGATAGTAAAACGCAAATAAACTTATGTTACACTGTACTAAGGAATTGAAATTAAATAAATTACTAGTTGTATAATTTGTAATTGTGTTTGTATTCATTTATCATTCACAATTAATAATTTATCATTCCTAAGCTGCTTTTTTACCTTTCATGCTTTCTGCACGACCTAAAGCTCTTTTTGCTTTGCTTACCATATCAGATTTTTTATGTTGCTCAATAATTGTTTCGTAAGCCTGTATAGCCATCGAATAATCATTTTTGAGTTCGTAAGCTAAAGCTAATTTCATCAAATATTCTGGTGTGAAAAAGTCGTTTGGAGAATGATTTGAAGCTTTTTTGTAATAAGTAACTGCATCGTCTAACTTATCAAGTTCCATATAAGCATCTCCTATTAAAGAATATGCTCTTGCCTGAACTAAATAGTCATCAGCATCAAACTGTTTTAAACTTTCAATAGCTTCATTGAATTTTCCTTCTTTTAATAAGGCTGTTCCTGAATAAAAAGCAGCTAAATCACCAGCTTTAGTCATAGAATACTCATCAGCAATTTTCTCAGTACCTACTGTTGTAGTTGCATCACCTTTAAGAGCTGTATTCAGTGAGTCATTTTCAAAGTAAAATTGAGCTGCAAAAAGTTCTTTTTGAGCTTCTGTTTCTTTTTTCTCTACATAAAATTGATAAACAAAAATACCCACTATGACGAGAGTAATTGCACCTAAAGCTATAAAAACACCAGTTCTTAATCCTTTGTTTTCGCTTACTTCTAAGATACTTTGTTGCAAACGGTCAGCTTCTACAGCTTGGTAAAACTGTTCTGTTCCAGCTTCAATATCTGGGTTTATATCCTGAACTTCAGTTTTTTCTCCTGCTTTAGCTTGCGCTTTTACTGTTTTTTTGTCTGTTGTTTTTGCCATTTTGATTTTATGTTTGATTTTATAAACCCTAAGGGTCTTTAATACCCTAAGGGTTTTAAAGAACAAAAATTCGTTTGTTATTTCTTTATTATTTCAAAATATTTACTCTTTTTGAATAAAATTTTAGGCTGCAAAGGTAACAAAAATATTTTTTAGGTTACTAATTCCAAATCCGTTTTTTTATAAAAAGATGTAATTCTATTTTTTTACTCAGCTACGCCATTTTCATTTTTGGTAGAAGAATTTGGTTTTCCTTCTGAATGAAAGTCTTTGGAAGGTGATGGAGTCGTTACACGAGTACGAGAACCTACATGCTGAATCACCCACGATTTCCCCCAGTTTTCTAATTCTTCCTCACTCCAAAGAGAAGGATAGAAAACTTGTTTTTGAAATCTAGGAGGAAGATACTTTTGCCAGTTTGTTCCACCTGTAGCTGAAATGGCTTGTGTATCTTTATTGAGATAACGGACAGCAGCTTGAAAGTGAGAAAGTCGCCAATCTATATTTACAAGAGCATCAAGTGTTCGGAGTTCTTCTATTATTTTATCTTTTAGATTAGATTCTTGCAGACGATTAGAAAAAATAAACCACAAATTACGAGTTCGGCAGCGTTTAGTGAGTTTTAATAAATCTTCTGAATACTTTCTTTCAAATTGTCTTAGAGTAAGCGTTTTGTGTCCAGATTCTGTTTCTATTGCACCTCTTTTCCAATAGGCATAACCAAACATTTCTTCAATACGAGAATGTTCATCAAATAAATCTCTTTGACTGGCCTCCACCAAAAAACGAAAATCAGTACATAGGATTTCTATTTGACGGTATTGTGCTGATTGAAAACCACTAGCAGGAAGCAAAGACATTCTAAACTTCAAAAATTCGTTGTAATCCATTCCTTCCACCATTATTTCAAAGGAATTGACTAAATGTCTGAAGTAACGATTTACACGTCTTATTTTTTCCAAAAACACCTTTCCATTGCTATCTTTTAGCCAACTTACTTGGTTTAGCTCGTGCTGAATGAGCTTAAAATAAAGCTCTGTTATTTGATGATAAGTAATAAAAATAGTCTCGTCTGGGAAATCAGTTTTTGGGTCTTGAAGACTCAAAAGTGTATCCAAGTGAATATAATCCCAATAGGTCAGATAATTTGCATACAACAAACCATCTAAATAAGAGACTAAATCTTGTCCCATCGAATCATATTTGACAGCTAATAATTTTATTTTTTCTTCTATTTCTGGTGTAAGTTCGAAATCCATATTTTTCGGAAAGTGTATATCGTTTTTGCTAGGTCAGTTTATAAGAAAGTAAAAATAAGAAAAAACGAACTGTTTTTTTAATCTCATTTGAATATTTTCGACAGAAAGAGAATTTTTAGGGTTAGTTTTAGAATTTTTCAATGCATTTTAAATAAGGTCTGAAGAGTTTGCAGAGAACAAAGAGGAATGAAATACATTTTGAATATATTTGTTTTTGTTTTCTAACTTCTAAAATCTGATTTTTAATTTTATTTTATGAAATTTTATCTACCTAATTTCCAATCTCTACTTCCTATTCTTCATTATCAGTTACGTTTGTTTTTGACTGCTTTGATGTTTTATACACGTATTGCTGTTCCAAAATGGGTAGATTATAGCGATGAACAGCTAAATAAATCATCTATTTATTTTCCTTTTATTGGTTGGTTAGTGGGTGGAATCGCAGCACTTGTTTTTTGGGGAAGTGAATTTTTATTTTCTCATTATGTAGCTCTTATATTGAGTATGATTGCTACTGTTTTGCTGACTGGAGCATTTCATGAAGACGGTTTTGCTGATGTCTGTGATGGTTTTGGAGGAGGTTGGGAAAAGCTAAAAATACTGGAAATAATGAAAGATTCTAGGATTGGAGCGTATGGAATGATTGGAACAGCTCTTTTATTATTTTTGAAATATACAGCTCTTCTGACACTTTTTGAGTTTATGACTGCTAGTTCACTAAATTCTTTTTGGATAATTTTTTTGATAGGACATAGTTTGAGTCGTTTTACAGCTCTTACTTTTGTGTATACACACCAATATGCTCGTGAGGATTTGTCTAGTAAAGTAAAACCGATTGCAAAACAACTTTCTGCTACTGAAATTATAGTAAGTTCTGTTTTTGGATTTTTACCCATTTTTCTATTTTCTCCTTGGGCAGTTGGTGCGCTTGTCATTGCGCCACTTTTTGCACTCAAACTCTATCTAGGTTATTATTTCAAAAAATGGATTGGTGGATATACAGGCGACTGTTTGGGAGCTACTCAGCAGATTGCAGAAGTAGTAATTTATCTTTACTTCATTGCTGTTTTGAAATTATTAGAGAATTTATAGATTCCTTCCAAAAACAAAAAGACCCTTACAAAATGTAAGAGCCTTTTTCTATTCAATCAGGAAAACAATGAATCTTTAATGTCTTTAATCTATTTGTGTTTTTATAAAATGCCTTCTTTGTATTTGAAACAAGAAAAAATACATAGAAGTAGGTTAATTTCTCAATATATCTTATTAACTCTACAAATGTATAAATTGTTTAACATTTTTCCAAAAAACATTAACAATAAAAGAGTTTTTTTAATTGAAAACAAAAAAAAAAACCTTTAGCAAAGACTGTAAAAGATTTTTGTATAAAAAATAGATTTTTTTGTTTAGTTTAAAATAAACAAAGGTTAAACTAAAATCTACCTAATTTGACTGAAAATTGAAAAGCAAATCCTTGTAAAGCATTTTTTGAAGTTTCTAAAAGTTTGACATCATCCGTAAAACGATAACTTCCTCCCATCGAAACTCTCAAAATTTTGGTAAGATTCATCTCTACCATTGCACTTGGCTCAAGAACAAAGAAAATTTCATCATCTAATAAATCGTCTTCGTGATTGGTATAAGCTATTTCATGTTTCCAATCTTTTACATAACCTACCCAACCAGCACCAATCGTAGTCGGAAAAGTAACATGAATAGGCAAACGAGAACCAATGATAGGTTCAAGAGTAACACCACCATATCCCATCAATAAACGAGCATTTTGATTTTGAAATACATCACTAGAAATTGTCTTTTGTACAGTCGGTACAAGTCCTTGTCCCATAAATCCAATATTCATTACTCCATTTACATTCCAACCAATTCTACCACCAGTCAGAATAGCAGGTTCGCCAATAAGCTTAGTTGCTTTTGTGTCCCACGCCATAAAAAAGCCACTTCTTTGTGTAGAATTTTTTCCAAAAATAGTAATTGGGTCAGAAGTATTTTTTTCTTTGGTATTTTTCTCATTTATAACTTGTGAAGTAGAATCTTGTGAAAAGGATGAAAATGAAATAAAGAAAAATAAGATAAAGGTAGAAAGAGATAAAGTATAAAATTTAGAATGTGTCATAGTTGAAATAGTTAAATTTGATTTTGAAATTGAATTTGTGATTTGATTTGTAACTATGACGAACAAATCAAAAGAGTTCCCCTACTCATTTTTTGAAGAAAATCTGGATTTGAAGTTTTTTAACAAAGTAAAAATGTAGTGTTTTTTTGTAGTACATCTTTTATGGTGCTAAATTCCATCATAAAATTTGATTAGTTATAAATTTCTGTATTTCCTGTTTAGCTTGATCAATATCTAATGTATAAACTTCGTTATTTTCAACAATCAAATCTGATAAATACTCGTTTGGATTGTCAATATCAAGATAAGGAAGTAATTTAATTACCATCTCAGCAATATTTTTGCCTTTCACATCATATCTAAAAAATCTATCTTCTCTTTTCCATACTTTTGGAGTGAAAATTGAAATTATATCTTCATACGAGAACTTGTCTACTGGAATATGTGAAAATGAAAGGATAATATCCTGCCCTCTTTCCAAAAATAATCTATTTATTCTTCGTTTGAATTTTTGTGCAGTAATTATGGTAGTATATCCTACAAGAGAACTTCCATCATCAAAACAAAAATTGAGTTTTAGTATTATTTCGAACTCATTTGTTGTTCTATATCTTTGACAGAAAGTTTCAGTAAAAGGCTCAAATCTTAATTGTTTTTTGTCAGAAAGACATCCTTCTGCTGCCATAAACTCTATCTTATTCAGACTTATTAATTTAGCATTTTTATCAATAACTGTTTCTTCTATTCCGAAGTTATAATCTGAGTCAAATTGAAAAAAAAATCTACATTTCATTTGATATTCGAAAAGACTTCCAGCTTTTACACTAGAAAAATTATCCAACCAATCTTCGATGAAAGATTTTAAAGAAATATTTGTTATTCCCTTTTTTGAAATAAATCCACGATAAGCACTCAAGTGAATATAACTGTTACCAATCCAACTATTAGAATCTTTAACAAAATCATCTATAGAGCATAGATAAGAGTAAGTTTTAAAACACGTGTCAAGGTCAGACTGAATAATATCTCCTACTATCTCCACATAATCGTTATTTACATCAATTTTGTCTATTTTTAATTTTAACATAATAAGTGTTTTATTTTTCTAGATAAGGAATCAAGCTTATTACAAATTATTTTACATCCAATAGAATCTGATTTAGTTCAATTTTGTTCCAAAAATTGCGTTATTTTGTACAAGTATCACAGAATTCTTAGTCTGTGCAAAAAAATAAAAATATCTTTCCAACAGACAGGGATGTCTGTTATACTTCTACAAATTATGTCTGAAAATTCGTCTATTTCTCGTCGTCTTCCTGCTGAATGGGAAGAACAATCATTTGTTCAACTTACTTTTCCACATCAAAATTCAGATTGGAAAGATGATTTGGAACTTGTAATACCTGTTTTTATCGAAATCGTAACCCAAATTACTCGTTTTGAAAATGTACTTTTAGTTTGTCAAGATAAATCAGAAACTGAAAAATTATTTAGTTCACTATTAAATGAAAATAAAAAACAGTTTGAAAAAATCACTTTTGTAGAAATAGATTCGGATGATACATGGGCAAGAGACCATGGCGCAATGACTGTTTTTCAAAATGGTGAAAAAATCCATTTAGATTTTACTTTCAATGGATGGGGAAATAAATTTGAAGCATCTAAAGATAATTTGATTACTCAAAACTTAAAAAAAGAAAATTATTTGAAAGGAAAAGTAGAGCAGATAGACTTTGTATTAGAAGGAGGTTCGATAGAATCTGATGGAGAAGGTACAATCTTGACTACTTCTGAATGTTTGCTTTCAAAAGAGCGAAATCCTAATTTTTCAAGAGAAGAAATAGAAACGAAAGTCAAAAGTTATTTTGGTGCTAATCGTATTTTGTGGTTAGAACACGGTGCATTAGAAGGAGATGACACAGATGCACACATTGATACGTTAGCTCGTCTTTGTCCAAATGATACAATTTGTTATGTTGCTCCTCCAACAGATAAATCAGATTCTCATTATAAATCTATGAAAAAAATGGAAGAAGAATTAGAAAGCCTAAAAACTAGAGATAACAATTCCTATAAATTAATTCCTTTGCCTTTTGCACCTGCTGCCTATCACGATGAAGATAATCGTCGTTTGCCAGCTACGTATGCTAATTTTTTGATAATTAATAAAGCTATTTTAGTACCTACTTATGAAAATAGAGATTTAGATAATTTAGCACTTTCACAAATTCAAAAAGCTTTTCCTGATAGAGAAATTATTGGAATAAATTGTTTGCCTATCATTCGTCAGCATGGTTCTTTACACTGTTTGACAATGCAATTTCCGAAATAAAAAAAGCAAACTAAAGTGTCCTCTGCATTTTATTTTTAAAGGGATGCGTTTGCATCCCCTATACTTTACATTTTTTTAAGGTTGAGTTTAAATTCTCCTTTTGCTTCCTTTCCATCTGCTGTATTTCCTGAAAATTCTCCTGCTGCTGTTCCTGCTGCTTCATCTAGTGCTGTAATAGTTACTGTTCCTTTAGTGAGTGAACCACCCATAGTTCCAGAAGTAGTTGTCAAATTAATAGCAACATTTGCCGAACGTTTGTCATCACTACCAATTGGAAAATCTCCAGAAGTTCCACCTTTCAAATCAATACTGATATTGTTTTCAGTATTTCCAGCCATAATATAAGTTACACCGTTGTCTTTATCCATTGAAAGTCCATTATCAGCAAAATTTGTTTTTACTGTTGATTTTTCTTCTCCTAAAGAAACATTAAAAAAACCACCTTCTTTATTGGCATCATCAGGCGAAAACTCAACAGTTGTTTCTGTATTTGTATTTTCTGCTGATGTAGAAGTTGTATTTTCTACTGTTGTAGAATCTCCATTTGTTTCGCCACTGTCTTTAGTTGAAGAATTACAAGAAAAAAGGCAAATAAGCAATGTAAAAGCAAGAGTCTTTAAAAATGAAAAACGCATAATTTTAATAAAGTTAGAATTTAGAAGTCAGAATTTAGAAGTAAAACCAATATAGAACTGAAATTTATCAGTCGTAATTAAGAAGCACAACTAATTTATAATAATATATAAAAATAGCGATACATTTTCCGTTTACTAAAATATTAGATTAGTTGGTAAAATGTATCGCTATAAAGTTACAGAAATTGTATCAAAATTCTCAAATTAGATGTTGAGCAAATTCCTGAATTATAAAAATGATTCTGTTTATACTGTTACAGGTTTCATGTTTTTGATGATTTCTTGTCCAAAACCAGAACAAGAAACAAGAGTTGCTCCTTCCATTTGTCTTTCAAAATCATAAGTAACACGTTTAGAGTTGATAGCTCCCTCTAATCCTTGTGTAATAAGGTCAGCAGCTTCTTGCCATCCCATATATTCAAACATCATTACACCTGAAAGAATTACAGAAGATGGATTTACTTTATCCAAACCTGCATATTTAGGAGCTGTTCCATGAGTTGCTTCAAATATTGCAGCACCTTCTACATAATTGATATTTGCTCCTGGTGCAATACCAATACCCCCAACGATAGCAGCCAAAGCATCAGAAATATAATCACCATTAAGGTTAAGTGTTGCAACTACTGAATACTCAGATGGACGAAGCAAAATTTGTTGTAAAAATGCATCAGCAATAGAGTCTTTAACTAAGATTTTTCCACTGTCTAAAGCTGCTTTTTGTTCTGCATTTGCTGCCTCTGTTCCTTTTTCTTCTTTTGTACGGTCGTATTGTGCCCATGTATAAGTTTCGTTACCAAATTCTTTTTCAGCTAATTCGTAACCCCAAGTTTTGAATGCACCTTCGGTAAATTTCATGATATTTCCTTTGTGAACAAGTGTTACAGAAGGAAGTTTTTGAGCGATTGCATATTTAATAGCTGCACGAACAAGACGGTCTGTGCCTTCTTTAGAAACTGGTTTGATGCCAATAGAAGAAGATTCAGGAAAACGAATATTACTAGTTTTCATTTCCTCTATCAAGAATTTTTTTACTTTATCAGCCTCAGCTGTTCCAGCCATATACTCAATACCTGCATAAATATCTTCTGTATTTTCACGGAAGATAACCATGTTTGTAAGTTCTGGTTGTTTTACTGGAGAAGGAACGCCATCAAAATAACGAACAGGGCGCAAACAAGCATATAAATCTAATTCTTGACGAAGGGCAACATTAAGCGAACGAATACCACCACCTACAGGAGTAGTCAAAGGACCTTTGATTCCTACTAAATATTTTCTAAATGCCTCCAATGTTTCAGCAGGCAACCAATTACCTGTTGCATTAAATGCTTTTTCTCCTGCTAATACTTCTTTCCAGTTTATTTTTCTTTTGCCATCATAGGCTTTCTCAACAGCAGCATCAAAAACAGCTTGTGATGCTTTCCAAATATCTGCACCAATTCCATCACCTTCGATAAAAGGAAGAGTAGGATTTTCAGGTACATTTAATTTGCCGTTTTCGATGGTTATGATATTTTCGCTCATAAAAAATGTTCTATTTTAAATAATTGTGTGAAATAATTTTTGATAGTAATCTTTTTTTACAAAAAGATACAGCTTGTTACAAATATACACAAAGGAATTACGAATTACGAATTATGAATTACAAAATTTAATTTTTTATAAGTCATAATACAATAAATTAAGAGTAAAATCAGTTTGCAGATATTAGTTTTAAGTAATTGGACAGAATTACATATAACAAAACCCAAGATTTTAAAAGAGGAGCAGAAACTATTCTAAAAAAGATGCTTAATAAATAAGCTGTAAATAATTTAGCTCAATTACTTATATTTCTAATAGCTTATTATTTAATAATTGTTGGGAGAGAGCTTTTTTATAATGATTTGTTTCTCTGCTTTTTAATAAAGACTGAAAGTGACGTTTTCCGTGCATATCTGTACCTAAAAAACTAACTAAATCTTCATCAATCAAATATTCAGCTATTTTCTTGGAAGGACGAGAATAGTAACCTGAAAGGGAATTAATATTTACTTGAAATAAAACTCCCTTTTCATGTAATTCGTGTAATTTTTCATTATAGTTTTCAAAAAGATAAACATAACGTTCAGGATGTGCAAGTACAGGTGTGTAACCTAAAGATTGCAACATAAAAATGACATTTTCTATATGAGGAGAGGCATTCATGTATGAAGTTTCGAAAAGGAGGTATTTTTCTTTCCCAAAACAGAGTAGTTTTTCTGCTTTGTTTATTCGTTCCATAAAAGATTCATCTAAATAATATTCTGCTGCTGCTCCTAATTCTATATTTAGTCCTAGTTGCTGAATAATATCAGTTAGTTGGTCTAATTTTCCTAAAATGATTTCAGGTGTATTTCTATAAAAATCCCCCATAATATGAGGTGTACAAATAAGTTTTTTATATCCTAAATCAATTAATTCTTTAATGAGTTCGATAGACTCCTCAAAAGATTTACAACCATCATCTATTCCTGGTAAAAGATGAGAGTGCATATCAACTGTAATTGGCAGTATATTGCCATACGATTTAGTTTTTTTTCTAAATAATGAAATCATTTTTTGCTGATTTATGTTTTTTTCAATTTTCTTTTAGCCTTACTCCACCAGTTTTTTAGTTTAGTAAAAGGAGTTGTTGTTTCATCATCATCATAGTAGCCATATCCATAATCGTATCCGTATCCATAACCATATCCGTAACCATATCCATATCCACCACCTGTACTTTTAGTTGCTGCATTGAGGATAATAGATAGTTTTTTGAAATTTTGTACTTGATGTAAACGGTTGATACCTCTTATATACCCACGTTGAGAATATTCGGCACGTACTACATAAATAGGCAAATCAGCCAATCGCATGGCTATAATTCCATCAGTTACTAAACCTACAGGAGGCATATCAAATACAATTACATCATAGCGTTGCTTTAATTGTTTTATTAATGTACCAAATTCATCACTCATGATGAGTTCTGAAGGGTTTGGAGGTTGTGCACCTGCTGTAATAAAGTCAAAGTTAGGAATTTCACTGTGATTTATAGCTTCATCAATAGAGGTTTTGCCTATTAAAAGTGTACTTATTCCTCTTGTATTTTCTACTCCAAAAGCTAAATGTACCTTTGGCTTTCTGAGGTCTAAATCTAAGAGTACAACTTTTGTTTGAGATAGAGCAATAATTCCACCTAAATTAACAGCAATGAAAGTTTTTCCTTCTCCAGAAGTTGTTGAGGTAACAGAAATAATAGAATCATTGGAAATATTACCCATGAAATCTAAATTAGTACGCAGCGAACGGAATGATTCACTGATGGCAGATTTAGGTCTTTTA
Organism: Bernardetia sp. Wsw4-3y2; assembly: GCF_037126295.1. Classification (NCBI taxonomy): domain Bacteria; kingdom Pseudomonadati; phylum Bacteroidota; class Cytophagia; order Cytophagales; family Bernardetiaceae; genus Bernardetia; species Bernardetia sp. Wsw4-3y2. The sequence continues at coordinate 4,590,280 of NZ_CP147017.1, forward strand.
TGGATAACAAGTTGCGAATAATCCATTGTTTTATCATACTTTGGTACCATACCCAAAATAGGAACACTAGATAGTTTCTCAAGTTCGGGCAGAGAGTCTATTTTATTTTGTCTTATGTAAGTCAGTCCTAGCAATGAAAAAGATAAAAATAGCCAAACTCCTACTCCATAAATATAAAAAAGTTGTGGTTCTGGATAAATAGGTTTAATACTAGGAACGGCTGTGGAAAGTCGTTGATAGTTAGTAACTGTTCCAGACATTGTAATATTTGTTTCTATAAGTTTGCCTAACAAAATATTATAATTTTTCTGATAAGAATCTTGATAGCGTAGCATTTTTTTGAGGGCTAAATCTATTTCATTTGCAGAAGAGGGAATTGAGCTTTGTAATTTGTAAATATTTATATTCAGCTCGCTCAATTGTTCGTAAATAATACGTTGATTAAGTGTAATGAGTTTTTCTATCTCGTCTTTAAGAAAGTCTATTCTTTTTTCCTTTTGTTGATAAGCTCCTGTTTCTTTGGTCACTCTATCAAGCATAAATTTTTTCTGCTTTTCTTCATCATATACTTTTCCTAGCTTAGTCTCCAAAGAAGGGTTATTTAAAAGATTGGAGTAAGTAAGAGCAACTAAAAGAGTAGAGTCATTCTCCAAAAGAGTAGATATTTCCCTGTATATCTTCAACTCATTATCCATATTTATTCTTTTCTCTTGCAAATCTCTAATACTATTGAAAATATTTTGTACTAAGTTTTGATATTCATCAGGATTTTGATTTGTAATTCCATTTTCTCTTCTATAATCATTAATACTTTTTTCTATAGTTTCTAAACTATCTTGAACTACTCTGACTTGGTCTTCCAAGTAATTTATGGTTTGCTTGTAGACTTTGTTTTTATTCTCTAATGTTTTTTCAAAATAAATATCTACTACTGTATTTGTAATAATAGATGCTTTATAAGGATTATTGTCTGTAAATACAACTTGTATAGTATATGCCTTAGGATTTAATATATTAGATCTAAGGGAAGATTTTATATAGTTTATCTGATATTCTTCACTATTGATGGTAAAAAAATAATTATCTGAAGGAGACCTTAATTTATTAAAATTATTAGTTAAAGAAACAATAAGGGAAAAATATTGATTTTTTATGCGAGTATTAAATTTATATATTTTACTAAAACTATCTCCAGTAGGAGTTTGATAAGAAAGTACAAACTCTTCCTCATCAATAATTTGTATATCTAAAGGACGATTATAAAATTCATTATTATAAACCTCATATTCACTAACTTCAAAAGGATTATCTTGAAAACGTTCGAAATAATTGAACCACCATCTACCTTTTACAAAATAACTTACACTCAAATCAAGTCTTTGTGCAACTTCTTGATATACAGAACGAGAAAGGATAAGTTCAATTTCTCCTACTAGAAAGTTGGTTACACTTTCCTCACTTGAAAAAATACCTCTACCTAATACTTCAGAAGTTCCCTTTACTTCTAATTTTAAAGTAGAAGAAGAGCTATATACCCTTTTTGTATAGCGTAACAATATCCAAGAGCCTGTTATACAAATAATAAGTAAAAGTATAATATAAATAACTTTCTTTTTGAATACTCTAATCAGCTTAGAAACATCAAAATCAGCTAAAAAATTTTCTTCATTAGAAATTTCTGCTGCTTGAGAAGGATTTATAAATGGATTTTCTTCGAAGTCGCTCATTTAATATTTATATATAACTTTGTCTATGAAATTTTTATTCGAAAGTGTTTTTCTAATTGCCACTAAATCTATCTTGTAATAAAAGGACGGTAAGGATAAGTGTTACTGAGCTACCAATAGCAGATGCTACTTGTGCAAAATCTGCCAAAAACTCTGAACCTGCACGACGACGAGGTTCTACATACACAACATCATTAGGTTGAATAATAAGCTCAGCATTTTTCAATCCTTCCCATGTACTCAAATCAATATTTTTCATAACAGGATTTCCTGTATTGGCATTACGAATTAAACGAATTTTGTTTGCTCTAGTATTATTGTCAAAATTTCCAGCCAAAGTTAGTACTTCTAACAAAGTCATATTTTCATTAGTCAGTGTAAGGACTTTATTACCCATTGCACCCATAATCATAACTCGCTTATTGATATAACGAGTGATAATATAAGGCTCTTCATAAAACTTACTGAATTTTTTTGCTAGTAAACTATCAGCTTGATATAAGGTAAGTCCTGCCAATGTAGTTTGTCCAATCATTGGTAAAACTATTGCTCCTGTTTCTTGTATTAAATATCTACGCAAAAAACCTCCTCTTCCTCCACCTCCTCCTGTATTTACTGTACCAGAGTTGCCAGTAGGAATGCCAGATATATCTGTTTCAAACTGATTTGGATTGGCAACTACAACACCTCCTCCATCTTTTACTTCTTCACTAAAATCTCCAGAAGGATCAATCATAATTTCTCCATCATTGGTAAAAACCTGAATAGTAATATAATCAAAAGGAGCAAGTCTATAATTTTGTTCTGCTTCTGCTTTTACTTTATCGAAAGCACTATTATCAAAATCTTCTCCTGTACGAAAAAGAATATTGTTTTGATAGCCTGCACAAGAAAATAAAGAAGACAATAAGAGCAAAGAAAAAATGATTTTTGCTGAAAAAACAATAGTATTTCTCATTAAATAACAGTAATAACTATCAATAATCAAATTGATAGAATAAATAAATTTTCAGTTTTTTTATGGTCAAATTAATACAACTGAATAATAAGACATAGAAAAAAGACCAATTTTAAAGAGGCAAAATTAGACCAATTTTAATTAAGACACAAAAATACATTCTTTTTATGAACTTTTGAGAGTTAGATAGTAATAAATACAGATATTTATAATTTCTTGATTCAGTCAATAGATTAAGTTCATATAAATTTGATGTAATTCTGCTCTGAAAACTGTAAAATAAAGCTTTTTAGAAGACACTATTTTTATCTAAGCGAGTTAATAATCAAGTCTTAGAGAAATAATTACTATTAATCACAACCTAATAATATCAAAACATATATCTTGTCTACAACTAATTTCTAAATCTAAATATTCTACTTTGATTTATCTTTTATTAGGACAACTTACAAAAAGAGAGTATATTTGAAGCAACTAAATTCAGAATGCCCTGTCTCAAAATTGATAAAATTATTTTATTGTTTTATAGAAGAAGTATAAATTTATTCTGAATAAATATAAAAATATAAGTCTACTTCTTAATATTACCTATCCTTTAGAATTAATTACATAACAATAGTATTACGTGGAAAATCCGTTTTCATCAACTCCAGACCAAATACCGTCTTCCTATTATCTTCAACTAACAGCTGCTTTTGTTCGTGGAAAACTTAGCACTCCTTCAGCTACTCAAACTTATTTCAAAAAACCGTTAGAAGATTTGATTCATGAAGAAAACCATGAATTAGTGAAATTAGGAGAAGAAAAAAAGCTAGAATTAGATTTCTTAAAAAAAGAAGCTCCTGCACCTTATTTAGACAAACTTTTTGGAGTCTTACGTGGTGTTCAGCCTGACCAAGTGCTTAATTTAGAAAAAAAACAAACCGATTTTGTTTGGCAATTAGTTGATGAGTTTCATTATTTGCCTACAATTGCACTGTCTATGGACAAAAAGCAAGTTGATAGAATCAAGAATTTACACAAAGGAGGCTTTACTACACTTTCTACAAAAGAAAATCTACCTTTTCCAAAACTTCAAGGCTATCCTAGTAATCAGTTTGATGTGGTTACAAGTACAGATGGTTTTGAAACTGAAAAAGAATTAATGGAAGCCTTACCCGAACTAACTCGTGTTACTAAACGCTTTATTATTCTTACTTTTCCAGAAAAATTTAATCAAAAGCTCATCCGTGATTATTTAGAATCACAAAATATATTGCAATTTCGTGTCGAAAAACCCGAAGAGTATTGTATTCTTATTGGAAGAAAATAACCTAGTAAATCTAAAAAAAATGTTTAAATCTTTGAAACTAACTTTTTTTGTTTTTATTAGTGCAAGCATGTTCTTTTACTCTTGCACAACTACTACAAAGAAAGATGAGCAAAATATAGAATCAACAGAGCAAAAATATGAGTGGACAGACTGCCAAAATTGTGGGATGCCTACTAATGACTTTCCAAATTGGCAGGTAATGCTAAAAGCCAATTCTAAAAATTTAGCCTTTTGCGCACCTCGTTGTATGTTTATTCACTTAGCTGATTCTTCAAATAATGTGGCTACTTCTATTGAAAAAATGGAAGTTACAGACTATTATACCACTCAAAAGATAGATGGGACAACTGCTTTTTATGTAACAGGAAGTGATAAAACAAGTCCAATGGGGAAGGATTTTGTTCCTTTTTCTAAACAAGAAGATGCCCAAAGTTTTATGCAAGAACATAACGGCAAAAAAATCTATTCTTTTGAAGAGATTAACAAAGATGTGGTCGTTTTAGAATTGAAGTAAATTTAAAGATTAATGCACATCAATTTCGTCAAAATAAGAAACTTATAGCCATTGTCGGTGTCCCACCGACGACCAATCAAAATAAATATGCAAAAAGTAATACTAACATTTTCTAATGATATTTTTATAGATTTGTGAACAGACAAAATAAACTAATAAAAACACACAAAGAATTATTTATATTATTTACTTATGATCTTACTTTTTGATGAATCAAAATACAGTACAAGTTGGCATTGATGCCATGTCTTTTTATGTTCCTTCTATTTATTTAGATTTAAAAACGTTAGCTCCTTCAAGAAATCTTGATTATGATAAATTGAGTAAAGGGCTAGGCGTTTTGAAAATGGCTCTTCTAGATGTCAATGAAGATGCTGCAAGTATGGCAGCCAATGCCGTTTTGAAATTGATAACAGATTATAAGATAAATCCAAAAGATATTGGAAGACTTTATGTAGGTACAGAATCAGGACTTGATGGCGCAAAACCTATTGCTACTTATGTTTTGGGAATGCTTACCAAAAAATTACAAGAAGAGAATAATGTAGAAGAAGAATTCTTTGAAAATTGTGATGCCATAGATATGACTTTTGCTTGTATTGGTGGTGTTGATGCGCTTCAAAATACATTAGATTGGAGTAGAAATAATAAAAACCGTATTGGTATTGTCGTCTGTACAGATTATGCCAAGTATGAAAAACATTCAGGTGGAGAGTATACACAAGGAGCTGGCGCAGTTGCTATGTTGATTAAACAATCTCCTAGGTTACTTGCCATTCATGATGTTTGGGGAGTTTCTACAAAAAGTGAACACGATTTTTTTAAGCCTGATTTTAGCGAAACTCCTGTTTTTGATGGACAATTTTCGAATTCTTGTTATCAAAATCGTCTGCGTGATGCTTATTTTTCGTTCAAAAAACAGGCTGTTAAAGAAAATTTATACACTCAAAACGATATTCTTTCCGAACAATGGAATAGCTTGATTTTTCATTTACCGTATGCTTTTCATGGAAAGCGAATGTTTAGTCAGCTTTTTACTGAAGAAAGAATTTTAGCAGATAATGAGGAAACAAGAAAAGAGTTTTTAGAAAGATTGAATCTGAGTCAAGAAGATATAAATATAGATTTAAGTCAATTGGTCAAACTTGTTTCCAAAACAGATTTATATAGAGATTTTGTAAATCAAAAAATTGCTGATAGTCAATTAGCTTCTTCCGAAATTGGAAATATGTACACAGCTTCTATTTTTATGGCTTTGATGAGCTGTTTGGAAATGAAATTATCCAAAGGGAATGAAAAAGATAATTTAGAAAATCAAAAAATAGGTTTTTGTGCCTATGGAAGTGGTTCAAAGTCAAAGGTTTTTGAGGGTGTCTTACAATCAGGTGCAAAAGAAATTATAGAAAAATTCAATCTTTTTTCTACTCTAAAATTTCGTCAAGCCATTGATATAGAGATTTACGAAAAAATTCATGACAAAACCCAAACTTTTCCATTGACTTTACAGCAAAATAATTTTGTATTGTCTGAAATCAAAAAAGAACCTGTGACACTAACAAAAGCACGATTTTATTCGTATCTGAAATAATCTTAAAGGGTAAATAATTGAAATAATGCACATTCATAAAATAAATTCTACCTTATCCGAACATCAAAATTTCCTAGCCCAAAATAGAAAAGACCCAATTACAGGCGATTCTATTTTAGAAGGCGATGAAGTGGTTTTTTGTGTAGGTTGTAAATCTGTTTTTTTAAAAGATACGTGGGAGTATTTAGGAAAAAGACATTGTGAGCAGAATGAAACATTATCTAAATTTCCTGTCCAAAAAGCGATACGATTAGAGCTAGAGAATGATATTTTGTTTTATACTTCACTTCCAAAATATACTTCACATCCAAAACTGGATGAAATACAAGACAATATTCCTAGTGAAACCAATAAAATCCCTTGGATTCAGGCTTCTCAAAAAAACCACCCTACTGTTTATAATCCTTTTATACCTGTAGGTCTTTGTTTGTTTACTCTTTGTATATTCCTGTTTGCATCAGCAGCAATTATTAAAGCTTTAGCAATTTATATTCCTTTTATTGTTATACTAGGTATTTATCCACTATATGACTGGTACTATGGACAAAGAGTAAAATCTACTTATAAAGATTTTACAGATAATACATTTTACATTACTAAAAAAACAATCGGTTTTGCAAGTAGATATGGATTTGAAGAATTTATTTTACCAGCAGAAAATATAACAAATATCGTTTTTTACGAAAAAAACAATCTTTCTTCAAATAGTTATTGTATGGTTTATTATAAAAGTAATGGCATCAATACATCAATGAAATTTAATGTAGATAGTGAAATATTGCAAACTGGAACTATTCTTTTTCCTGCTCTTAATGCTTTATCTAAAAAGCAAAATATTTCAGTAGAGATAGAAATTAATCAAGAAAATACACTGCACCACGTTCAGAGAATGGTTGCTAATGGCAACTCTAATATTCGTGTTTCTACTGTTTAACTAAAAAAGAACCTGTAACACTAACAAAAGCACGATTTTATTCGTATTTGAAATAAAACTTCAATCTAACATCAATTTACTAGTGGAACTATTTTTAATTGGCTTTCTATTTTTTGTTGCAATGATTACCCTTACTATAGAAATTCTTTCGGGAACTATAAAATTTGGGGTAATCAGTCTTTTTATGACTCTTTTAGGGACTGCACTGACCTACTTCTTTTTTGGAATAGATGCTTCTGTTTGGACACTTTTTATTGCTTCTATCTTTAATATTGGTGCAATTGCCTATAGTGTTCGTTCCAAATCTTGGGAAAAGTTTAGTCAAAAACAAGCAATAGAAGGCAAACATGATGATAAAGATACAGAAAGAAAACTATTACTTTACCCTGAACAAATAGGAAAGACAATTTCTAGTTTGCGTCCAAATGGAAGAGTAAATATTGATGGAGAAATATTTGAAGTGCGTTCACTCAATGGTGGTTTTATTGAATCTGGAAAAGAAATAATGATTGCAAAAATAGAAAATTCGAAAATATATGTAGTTTCTGCAAAAGGAAATAATTTGCCTTTGATAGATTAATGTGAACTTGGTAGTAGCAATTGTCATATACGGATCTTTTGTTGGTGTTTTATCGTAGTGACCCCAACAAAAAAAATGTGTAAAAAGCCTATCCTTAACCAATTTCAAAAACCACTTCAACGATAAAATCATTTATAGAAATTATCTTTTTGATTTTTTTTAAACAGCAACTTAGAAAAAGAGGGATTATTTGCTTTCAAAAAATTATATTTGTGCTAAGTTAGAAAAAACCTGAAATTTATTTTAGTAATTCGAATTTTTAATCCTTTGTTTATTCAAACTCTGATTCAAAGACTAATTACAACACATTTATAAAAACACACAAAATTATGATTATTGGTGTTCCAATGGAAATCAAGACCGACGAGAGTCGTGTAGCTCTTACTGTCGGTGGAGTAGCCGAACTTATTCATCACGGACATACTGTTTATATCCAAAAAGGGGCAGGTATTGGAAGTGGTTTTCCTGATGCTTTGTATGAGAGTGTAGGTGGAAAAATATTGCCTACTATCGAAGAAGTATATGCAATTGCAGATATGATAATGAAGGTAAAAGAGCCAATTGAGCCTGAATACAAACTGATTAAAGAGAATCAAGTTGTATTTACTTATTTTCATTTTGCCTCTTCTGAACCTCTTACAAAAGCAATGATAGAAGCAAAGGCTGTTTGTATTGCTTACGAAACAGTAGAACAAGCTGACCGTTCTTTACCTCTTCTTATTCCAATGTCTGAAGTAGCTGGTCGTATGTCGGTTCAACAAGGTGCAAAATATTTAGAGAAACCAATTAAAGGTCGTGGTATTCTTTTGGGTGGAATACCTGGTGTTCAGCCTGCAAAAGTGCTCGTTTTGGGTGGTGGAATTGTAGGAACACAGGCTGCAAAAATGGCTGCTGGTTTGGGTGCAAGTGTTACTATTATGGATGTTAGTTTGCCTCGTATGCGTCATCTTGATGATATTATGGCTGAGAATGTAACAACTATCATGTCAAATCAATATAATATCGAACAAGCAGTTCAAGAATCTGATTTGATTATTGGTGCTGTTTTGATTCCTGGTAGAAAAGCTCCTCGCTTAGTTACTCGTGAAATGCTTAAACTTATGCGTCCAGGAACTGTACTTGTAGATGTAGCTGTTGATCAAGGTGGTTGTTTCGAAACTACTAAAGCAACTACACACCGTGACCCTACTTATATTATTGATGATGTAGTTCATTATTGTGTAGCCAATATGCCTGGTGCTGTTCCTTATACTTCTACTGTTGGTCTTACAAATGCAACTTTCCCTTATGCTATTCAATTGGCAAATAAAGGCTGGGTAAAAGCATGTCAAGAAAATAAAGAATTATTATTAGGACTTAATATCGTTAAAGGCGATGTAGTATATGAAGGTGTAGCAGAAGCATTTGAGCTACCTTATGTAGATGTAAATACTGTATTTGAGAAAGAAATGGCTCACTAATCTTGTCATTTTAGACTCTGAGAAATTATAATAAGCCATTTTATCTTTTTGATAGAATGGCTTATTTTATAGCCTATATATTTCTAATTTTAGTCAAAATTATTCAGAAAGAATAAATTTTCTTAAAGCTGCACCATCTACAGTTTCTATTTTAAGCTGATACATTCCTCCTGTCAGTTTATCTACATAAATTTTATAACGACTAGAAGATATATATTCTACTTTTAAATCAATTTCTCTTCCAATAGCATCAATTAATGTAAATTTAGGCGTTCCATTTGGATAAGTAGTTCCAAAATCTACAAAGAAAATACCATTATTGGGATTTGGAAATAAAGTAAGACTACGAAGTTCGATAGGTTCTTCTATAGCAGTAATTTGTCGATTGAAAATTATACTAGAAGAAATTGAACTACAACCTACTTCGGAAATAACTAAAAGACTATATTCTCCGTCTTCTGTTGGTTTATATGTTTCTTCAAAAGCATTTTCGATAGCTTCTCCATCTTTTAACCATTGGTAGCTTATTGATTCTGTGCTTGTTACAGAGCTGGTAAAGAAAGTATTATCCACTAATTCAATGGATAATATAGGTTGTGGTAGTGTTATGATTTCTATTTCATTCGAACGAGCTGTACAGCCTGCTGCTGTTGTAACTTCCGCTGTGTATTTTCCTGCTTGGGTTACAGTATAATTTTTTTCATTAGCAAAAGCTAAGATAACACCATCTTTTCTCCAACGAATTTTTGGACTTCCTGCAAAATCTGAATTAATTTCTAGTTGTAATCCAAACGGTTGAGCTTCACAAAAAACAGTTTGTTGAGGTTGGTTCAATTCAAAAGTTGCATTTTCAACACATTCTACATTCAAAACAACTTTTCTTCTTTGAAGTGTAAGTTTTGGTAGAGCTGGATTGGTAACAAAGGCAGTATAAATTCCTGCATCTGAAATTTGTACTCTATTTAGTGTTAGCATTTGAAGTGTAGAAATATCTTGTCCATCTTTTAACCATTGATATTCATTTCCATTTCCTAATGTCTGGACACTAAAAGAAATAGATTGATTGACAGTTGCTAAAATATCTTGTTCTTCATTGATAAGAGCTTGAGGAGCATAATCAAAAAATTGTAAATTACGATTTGCGTAAGGCAATAAATCATCAAATTCTAAGCTGTTTTCAGACACACGCAGTACACCTAAATTAGATAACTGTGTAATCTCAGTAGGAAGAGATGTTAGTTGGTTTGTATTTACTTCTAAAATAGTAATAGCACTCATATTATTCATTGCTATTGGTAAATTAGCAATAAAATTACGATTAGCATACAATTCTCTCAGTTTTACAAGGTTTGTAATAGAGTTTGGAAGTTCTGAAAGGTCATTATCACTAACATTAAGAACTAATAATTCACTCAAATTTCCTAAAGTAATAGGAAGTGAGCTAAATTTATTATCATTGATATAAAGATTTTGTAGACTAGACAAATTACCAATTTCAGTAGGTAAAGCATCTAAATTATTTCTTGAAAGCCAAAGAGCTTGAAGAGTAGTGAGTTTGCCAAAAGAAGATGGAACAGCACCTTCAAAGTTGTTTTTATCTAGGTCTAGATAAGTAAGTTGGGCAAGTTCTCCTATTGTGATAGGAATTTGTCCCTCCAGTTTATTATCAAAAAAGCTCAAGTAGCGTAGTTCTGAAAATAAATTTGCATCAAAAACCTCTGGGAGATTTCCTGTAAGGTTACGTTTCGATAAATCTAATTCTCTTACTTTATTTCCTCTTAGTGTTACACCTTCCCAAGTAGCAACTGGATTATTTAAGTTCCAAGGGTTTATCCAATTTGTTCCTCCTGTTTGGTCGTGAATTTCTACTAATGCTAATGAATCAAATATATCTACAAAACCTTCTACATTTAGGCTAATTGTATGACGTTGCAAAATCAGTTGTGTAGCTTGTGTATTTGTTATTCTACAATAATATGCTCCTGCATCATTTGGAGTTACATTTGTGACTGTTAGAGTAGAGTTTGTTTGTCCTGCTAAAATTGTATTGTCCTTAAACCATTGATAGCGATTAAAATTCCCTGCAGTTTCTGAATAAAATGTAACTGATTCACCTTGTAGAATAGTAGTGTCTTTTGGAGCATAGATTTTTGCTTGAGGAGAATATATAAAGGAAGGAATTATATTGATAAAGCCTTCTGCTGACCCAAAATCTAATCTATTACTTCCAATATTCATCTGAAAATTAGATTCATTGATTCTAGAAAAATTACGAACTGAATTAGGAAGTGTTCCTGTTAAATTATTATCATTTAAATTTAATGTAACAACAGAACCATAAGCTATCTCAACACCTTGCCAAGTAGAAACTGGAGTAGTCAAATCCCACAAAACAAACCAATTATCTCCTCCAGTTCTAGTATAAATATCGACTAAAATAAGCGAGTCGTTTCTGCCAATATAATAAGGCTCATTTGCACCTGTCATGTAAATATAACCTAACTGACCAGAAAAAGTATCATTCCCAATTTGAGGAGAAACAATTGCTTCACCTAGTACACCAAAGTTTTGAAAGTTACCCGAACTGCTTGCTTCTCCTCCTCCAGATACTACACTAGCAGGTTGTTGGAATGTGTTTTGAGAATAACAAAAGTCAATATGTACACAAAAAGTAAAAAAAATGAGGAGATAAATCCTGTAAATAGTAGATGTGTTCATAAAATAATAGAAATAAAATGATAGTAAAAAAATAGATAGAGAAAGAAAGCATACCAATTATATATAATAAAATCTATTTGGCTCTTCCGACAATTTAGCGAAATTATAAAAGGGTGTGCGTTCGTTTTAGCTTCGCTGAGGGTTACACCGTTCTCAAAAACGAATGAAACGCTTCTGAGGAAGCGTTTTTTTTAGTTCTGAGGAACTGAACACACAATGTTTCGCTAAAAAGTCGGAAGAGCCATCTATTTTAGTTCTGATAACGTACAATATCTTTTATAGGTTACTGTTCTAAAAGCGAACTGTTTTGATATAATGTATAGAGTATATAAATATAGTTTGTATTGGTATATATTTAGAAAAAAAAATATTTGTTAACTTATATTATAAAAAAATAATAACTAAAAAGCATAATTATTTAATATAAGTAATAAATGTATAGGCTTTGACGCAAATTTTAATTGTGACAAATTTACATAAAAAATGAAGTCTTATTCTTTTTCCAAATCAGAATTATTACCGTTTTCAGAAGGGTCTTCTAATTTTGGTAATTTTTTTTCTGTATCTATTTTAGTAACTTGATTTTTAGATTTTTGTTTGGGTAATTTAATCTTTATGATGTTTTTTTTGCTTTCCAAAGACTTTTGAGTTTCATTTGTTGGCTTATTTGAATTTGTAGATTTGGGAATTTTTATCTTGATTATTTTTTTTTGCTCAATTTTTGGTTCTTGCTTCTCTTTTTCTTTTTTTGCTTCATTTTGAGAAGATAGATTTTGGTTTTCTGTGGATTGCTTTTTTATAGGTAATTTTATCTTAATTGGTTTTATCTTAGCTTTATCGCTTGTGTTTTTCTCTTCTTTTTGTTGTTCTGTTTTTAATGGTGCAGCAATTTTTTTAATTTTAATAGTAGGTTTTTTAATTGCTTTATCTTCTTCTGACTGAACTGTTGGAGTTATTTTTATTTTTTGAGCAGGTTTAGAAACAGTTGTTTTGACTACTTTTTTAATTGCCTTTTCAGCTTGAAAATCGTCCCATTCTCTTTGTTTTTGAGTCGCTTCTTCTTGAGTAAGATTTCCAAATTCATAATTCATCTTAGTTATATCAGTTTCACTAAAATCAAATTCTTTGGTCATGGTTAGGCATTCTGTCGGACAAACAACTGTACACAATCCACAAAAACAACATTTTGCCATATCAATATCAAACTTGGCAGCATAAAAACGAATGGGCGAACCATCAGAAGCTCTTCCCACTTGCTCAGTTCCACGAATAGCATCAATTTCGATGCAATTTACAGGACACACTTCCACACATTTGTTACAGACAATACAATCCTCAATTTCATTATGCAGTTTATATCTTCCGTTATCAGGAATCGGCATCATCTCGTGAGGATACAAATTTGTTACAATTCCTAGATTTGAACTATCAGTAGCATCAAAAGGTTGATTTTTGGCAGCATTTGCATTTCCACTTGTGTTGTTTTCTGTTTTAGCTAAACTTTGTATAGATTTTTGAAAATGCTCCCATGTCATACTCAAACCTTTTGCTGTTGTTTGAGTGGCTTCTTTTAGGTCTTTCCAGTAGGTGTTTTTGCTTTCTTTGCTCATTTTTAAGATTATCTTATTATTTATTTTGGTGGTGTTGTAAAAAGTAGGATAGGTTTATTTGTCGTTGGCAGAGACACTGACAACAGCTAAGTATTGTCATTCTTGGTGTTCTCCCCGTGTTTTCCCCAACGATAATTTACCAAAAAAATAAAACATGATACAAAATATCATACTTTGTGAAATAGCCTTTTTATTCTAATATGACTGTTTCTTTTTGATGTTTATATTTTTGAAAAATTTGTATAACTGCCAAACAAGAGGAGTAAGCCAAATAATAAAAAACAAGATATAAAATAGAGGTGTGTCTATTAAATCACCGAAAGGCACTACAAAAATAAGTAATAGTACCGTCCACCAAAAGAAGAAATTAGTAATTAAATTTAATTTGTCTTTTTGCTTAAATGCAACAAAAATAGTAAATATATATAAAATAAAGATATAAAACAGTAATAAAAAACTAGAAATTATAAGGAAATAATTTGAACCTCCTCCAGTTCCTCCATTTAGTTCTATAACTACTCCCACCAAAAAGAAACCTCCTAGGATAATAGCAGGAATGTACATTTTCAAAATAGTTAGGCTATATTTGGCTTTTTGATAGGTATATAATACATATTGATGAATTAAAGTTCTTAAAAGATAGATAAACGGAAAAATTAATAAAACAAAATAAGTAGATAAATCACTTTCAAAGGATAATTTTGTTATAGAAAAAACAATAAAAAATGAAATTGTGGAAACTAAAATTCCTATCCAATCAGCAAAATAGTTGAAGTTGCGTTGAGAAAATTCTTTAGCTGCTTTTTCAGTGGCAAACCACGTAATACCTACCACTAACCATATAAAAATATTTACTCCTCCAAAAGCCTTAGAAAGCGTATTGGTAAAGCCTTCAGCACGATTTGTATAATGAAATAGTAAGAGTAAAAATATAGCTAAAAAAACAGTTACTATTGTATAAAGAATGCCATTGAAGTAGAGTTTTCCTTTTAAATATTGTATTCCAAAAAATGCTCCTGCAATAATTAAAGAAATTCCAGAAGAAAATGCCACAGGAATAATATAATTATCCGTCATAATAAAGAAAAACCATCCTACTCCAATAAAGAAACCAACAAATAAGTAAATAATAATTTTGAAATATTTTTGCGCTAAAAAGAGCATATTCATATAGTTTAATACCAAAATACTCATTAAAAAGACAGTCAAAAATAAAATTCCTTTAGCTATCATATCAGCTACCTCTGCTGGTACTTGTCTATAATCATCTAATTTAGCTACTTGATAATGTATTTTTTCTTCAGCAGACAAGGGAGGTATTTTTTCTAAAGTAGATTGTATTTTACTAGGAAAAGCAAAAATATAGGCTGTATTATAATTATAAGCTACTGCATAATTAGAGTCAAGGTATGAAAAACGAGTGTATTTAGGAAAGCCATAAGTGATAATAGTAGAATCCTTCTTTTTATCTTTTACGAGTCTCCAAGCATCATCTTCGTCATTTATCAAAACATGCTCTTCAAGTATAAAACTTGTCTTTCTATCAATAATAGTTTTCTCAAGGTACTTTATTCCTCTTTTTTGTTGCCATATATTTTTTATCTTTTTATAGAGTTTGTCTTGAGAATCCCAATCAATATCATTTCCATTATAATAACTGATTTTGTTTCCTAATGTATCGAAAAGTGTAAATCCTGTTGGGTAATAAGTATTTATTCCTCCTTCTATTGCTACACTAAAAAGACTATCATTCAATTCTATAAAACTTAGCTTAATGTCTTGTTGTGTTATGTTATCTTTTCGAATAGTTCTGATTTTATTGCCGTTTTTGTCAAAAGAACTAATTTTATCATCATCAGAATGAGTTATGATATAATTTCCATCATCTGATATGGCTACAAAACAAGGTTCTATAATATTTTGATGATGAGTATAATCTCCCTCTAATTCTGCATTTAATAGAGAAAGATTATTGATTTTGCTTTGATAGTCATTTGATTTATTATCTGTAATAGTTTTGATAAACTGTCCCTGTCCATTAAACAAACTTAACCCATCATGACCCACTGTAATAAAACGAGATTTATTTGTAGCCCAAACGACTGATAGTATAGAATCCTCTGCTTTTAGTTCTGTAAAAATAGGCTCATCAGTAGGAAAAATATTTGCGTCTTCTATTATATGATATAGGTTTTTTACTGCTACTAATGAAACTTTTTCATTTACTTTATAGGCTTCATGGGCAAGTTGTAAGGCTCTATCAGGCGAAGTTTCTAACATATCCTTAGACTCAAAAACTAAATTTTTGATAGCTAACTCTTGTTGATGTTTGTAGGATTTGTACCACTGAGAACCTGCAAGCATTGCCACAGCCAATATAATTGCTACTGCTGCAATAGCAATTTGCTTGTTTCTTTCAATAGCTCGTTTAACTTTTCCCTCTTGATTTAGGCTTTCTTTTAGAAACTCTTCTTGCAGTTGAGTAACTAAAGGAATTTTTTGATTTTCTTTTGCTCCTTCTATCCATTCATTTGCAAGTAGCAGCTCATTTCCACGCAATAAAAAATCATTGTTTTTATCAAAATAAGCCCATTCCATTGCTTCATTTTGCCATTTTGTATGCGCCTGTACGTGTTCTCTATCTGTATCAAGGGTGCGCAAAATTTCGGTAAACTGATTATCAAATTTTGTAGTATTTGTTCTAAAATCTATCCATTGAACAGCCGAAAGTGCACCATGTAATTCGTCCGTATTTATTTCTCTATATAATAAAGTGACAAAACGCTTTCCTAATTTTTGAGCATATTCTACCTCGTCAGCACAATAAGGCGATAAAATAGATTCAGGCGAAAGAATAAAGACTATGTTATCAGCATTTTGTATTCCTTCATAAATTTCTTTTTGAAAATCTGCTCCTGATGCAATACTTTCTTGGTCAAACCACGTTGTTTTTCCTGCAATCTGTAAACTCTCATTTATCTTTCTGGCAATATCTCCATCTGTTCTGGAATATGAAACAAACACATCTGTTCGCTCAGAACTACTTTTGGCTTGACTTTCCTTTATAAAATCTTCGTGAATAGATAGAGGCAATTGTGTTTCTCTTTTTTGACCAATCTTTAGCCATATTTTAGCTTGTTCTAAGTTATGTCCACGCAAAAGCATAGAAGCATTTTTATCTTGACGCTCCCATTTTAAAGCCTGCGTAAGCAAAATTTTATGACGCTCTATATATTCTTTGTCGTTGTCAAGAATTTCTAAAAGTTCATCTATATCTTTTTCAAAATCAGTTTTTTCATTTTTAGAAAGAGTTATACCCTCCCTATTATCTGTCAAATCTATGTATTGAATATCTTTCAAAATGAGAGGAAACTCACTTTCATCTATTTTTTCTAAACGTAAAGGAATAATTCTCTTATTCAAAGAAATAGCGTATTCCAATTCTTCTATACAATATTTTGACTCCAAAGATTCTTTTGTAATCAGAAAAATTAAATTATCAGCTCCTTCTACTCCTTTTTTGATAGCTTTATGAAAATCAACACCTGAATTTAGGTCGTTTACGTGTGTCCAAGAGGTATATCCATACAAAGCAAGCATATAAATAACTTGCCCTCTTGTCACGCTGTTGCCTTCTTTTTCTTTTTCGGCAGAAGCAATAAAAACATCCGTTTGAAGGTTATTTGCATTCTTTTTCGCTTCTGAAATAAAACGAGCATGTAAATCAGAAGGAAAACAAGGAGGTTGAGTAGAATCAAAACGATTAAATAGCCATTCTTCAGCTTGTTTTCTTTCATTGGCTACCAATAAGTGCATCGAATTGTGATGATTCTTTTCCCATTCAATGGCTCTAAAAAGAATTTCTGTATGCCTTTGTACATATTCTTTTTCCTGCTCTAATAAAGAAAGCACACCTTTAAAACCTGTATCAAAATCATCAATGTTTTCATATTCTGTTTGGTCTTTATTTTCTTCCCATTTTTGACGCATATACACCCAATTTATTTTTCCAATAGCAGGGTGCATCCTGTCCCAAACTTCTTTTGTAGTAGGTTCGATATGAAGAATTGGAATAATTCGTTTTCCTCTTTTTAGAGCCAAATCAATTTCTTTTCGGCAATAAGGAGATTTTACAGCATGAGGAGCAATCACAAAAATAAAGTTGTGAGCCGTTTCTATACCTTCATCGATTTGATGTTGAAAATCTACACCTAAAGGAATGTTATTTTGGTCAAACCAAACTTTATAGCCCTTTTCAGTAAGCTGTTCGCATAATTTAGTAGCAAAAGCCTTTGATTCGGCTCTTCCATACGAAATAAAAACATCATTAAAACGAGTATCTAGGCTATCTTCTAATTTATCTAAAGTAGTTGGAGGAGTAATATTGCTCATAAGTAAGTTTTGTTTTTTTTGAAAATACTCACTTTTGAGAAAGAAAACAATGAGTTTATCGAAAAAAAGCTTCTAATCGGTCATTTTCTTGATAACTAAACTTTTATCAATATCTTTTACTTCTCCTTCTTCGCAATAAAAAACTCGTGCAGGGTGTTTTTTTAAGAAATTGTGATGATGTGTTGCCATAAGAACGGCTGTTCCTGTTTTATTGATTTCAACAAAAACATTCAAAATATCATTTGCAATAGTTGGGTCAAGATTTCCTGTGGGTTCGTCTGCCAAAACAATTAAAGGGTCGTTGAGTAATGCCCTAGCAATGGCAACACGTTGCTGTTCTCCTCCTGAAAGCTGATGAGGCATTTTGTACATAAGTTCGTCGATGCCTACTTGTTTCAAAATTTGGTCTATTCGGTGCTGAATGGCTACTTTATCTGTCCAACCTGTTGCCTGCATTACAAATGCTAGATTTTCAAAAACACTACGGTCTGTAAATAATTGAAAATCTTGAAAAACAATTCCTATTTTTCGTCTAAGAAACGGAATTTCAGAAGACTCTAAATGATTGACACGATAGCCAGCCACTACAATTTCTCCATTTTCGACAGGCAAATCAGCATACAACGCCTTCAAAATAGTAGATTTTCCACTTCCTGTTTTTCCTATTAAATAAACAAATTCGCCACTAGCTACTTCCAAATTCACATTTTGAAAAATAGTTCGACTTTCTTGTGCTAAAAGCACTTCTTGCATACTGGCTACTGAAAAAGGTTTTGTCATTTTTTTCTGGATTATAAATTATTACACTACTTCAAAAGTTTTGCAATGTTTTTTTGTGCGTTTAACTCCTCAGAGTTGAATGAAATGCTTCCTCAGAAGCGTGATTTGTTTGTTTGAATCACGCTTCTGAGGAAGCGTTCTGTTCAGTTCTGAGGAACTGAACACACAAGAGAATACAAACAAATTTTCGTTACACAGTATTAGGAATCAGAGAATATTTTTTTATATTTCTATAATTGATAAAATCCATAGTCATCAATTAATTTATCTAAAAAATGTTCACTCTTTGTACAAGCAGTTATTTCAAGTTCTTTATTTTCAGAATTAGAAAAATACATAATTATAGATTCTTCATTTAGCTTTTTATTCCAATAAATAGTCATATTATCTTGATTAATAACTTCTTCCCAATGAATACTCAAAGTATCAATGAAATTTTTAGAGACTTTATTTCGATTATATTCTTCACTATCTAAAGAAGCTGCATATTCAAATCCACCTTTTGCTTTTATGTGATAACTTTCATCAGACATAACACATTGAAAAAAAAGATTCATCAGTAGAAATGTATCTAGTTCAAAATCCATTTCAAACCATTCTATGTCTTTTGTAAAATCTTGATTTGTTGTTTGAAGAATAGTAAAATCATTTTTCAAATCCACAGCCCAATATACAACAGACTGATGTTCCTCCAAAAAAACTAATTTATCATCTTTTACAAACAGTTTTTCAATAGTTGCAAAATGCTGATATCCATCTACAAATAAAGGAATATTCCCTAAAGTAGCATAAAATTCTTTTAGAGAGGAAGGAATAGAAATTTCAATGTTTTTTTCTTGAGCTTCAATTTTTGAAATCTCTATACCTTCCTCAGTAGAAATTGTTCTGCCTAAAATTTCTTCAGCAACAGCTTTAAAATTGGTCTTCATTCAAAATTATTTAGAAAATTAAATCTTCACAGAAGTTACCATTTTTGTAGCGTGTTCTTGCCAGTAGGTATAATCTGTTCCAGTAACGCTAAAATTAACGATAAGCACTTTTCCGTTATAAACACTGTACAAAACTTGATGATAACGAGATTTTCCACCTTTGTTAATAATAGCATTTGGGTCTTCTGGAATTGCTCCAATAAACTCAAACAAAACACCTTCTCGGTCTCCAATATTGATAATTTCACCTTCGTTTAAGAATTTTATTTTCTCATAAAACGAATTTGCAATCGCTCCTTTATAAAAACCTTTCAAAAGTTCCATATTTATTTCACTTTCCAAGCCTACTTCTCCCCACTCAAAAATACTTGAGTTGATACCTAATTCAGCTTTTCGGTCTGGACTTCTAAAAATAGCTAAAGGTCTCTTTGGAGTAAAATATTTTGTTGCAATTTCTTCATCAGACATTTCTACAAAATTATCAGGAATTAGAAGAGTTACACCTTCGCCAATTCGTTTTCTTTTGTATTTATCAGGCATTTGTCCTGCAAAATTGAATGCTGAAAAAATGATTAATAATAAGAAAGCAAATGAAGTTGTTTTTAATGCGTTTTCTCTAATTGTTTTAGTGTTTCTAATTTTCATAGTTGATTTTAATAATGATTTTGATAGGAAATAATTTGATTATATGGAATCTATAATCAAATTATTGTGCCAAAACGAAATCAAATCTAATTCTAGTCTTTTATCGCTTTTAATTTTGTTTTTCTACTCTTACCTTTTCAGCAGCCGTTTTATTCATTCCAAACCAAGCAAAAAATAAGAGTAACCAACCTACTAAAAGTACCAAAACTATAGTGGATAAAATAGAAGCATCGAAAGGAAATTTAGGAGTTGCGCCATTTTCAATCTGAATAGCCACTAAATAAATCATTATGAAAAGATTGATAAAAATTCCTACTCCTTTTATCCAAAGTTTAAAATTATTTAGAAGCATACGACGTGTAGTCTGATTTTTTGCCCAAAAATTACGTTTCGGAATTGGCAAAAACTTTTCAGGTAAGGTAGGAATAACAGTTCCTAAAATCAGAAGAATTCCATTAAAAACAACAATGGCAGCTAAAAAAAGATAGAAAAAACCATTTTTGCTAAGATTAAAAACGCCTCCTACATCATCAATTTTGATAGTAACAGGAGGTTGAAGAATTACATTTTCATATAAAAGAACACCCATCACAGCAAGCATAGAGAGCATCCAAATAAATTTTACAAACTTTATCATATAGCTAAACCAATTACGAATTACGAATTAAAAATTACGAATTAAAAGTTAGTAGAACCAACATAATTAATTTGTAATAAAAGGATTTATTGTATTAAAAATCTATTTTATAAATGAGAAAAAGTAGAGATTGACTATTTTATCTAATCATAAAGCAAAATAAATTAGTAAATTGATCCACAAAGGTACTAAGAAAGAACAATACTTATGGCTATCAAATACAAAATTACTTTATTTTAAATCTCTACCTTTATGCAAAAAGAATTCTCTTATTGGTTTTGTTTGTTTTTTGTTCTGTTTGCTTTTATTTTTTGTAGTTGTGATTGTCATACAGAGGCAAATGGAATTGTGATGGATAGCCAAACCAAACAACCTTTAGAAAATGTAGAGGTAAGTATTTATTTATCAATGATTCATAAAGACAGCCTAAAAACTCCAATTTTTACAGATAAAAATGGAATTTACAAACTTGCACACGACTATTGTAGCGATTATATGATAGATTTTTATAAAGAAGGCTATGTGAGCTGGACATCATCTGTCAAGGAGAATGATACAATTTATTTAGAAACTTATGTCGATAATGAAGAATATTAAATATATAGGTTGCTTCTGCCATTTAGCATACCTATTTTTGCTTTTAAATTTAACTTTTTTTGAAAAAATTTGTATTTCTACTAGAATCAATCTAATTTAAGTGTTTTATTTTTTACTCTTTCTTTGGTCATTTTATAGCTATTTTTCAAAATGAAAAAGCACAACAAAAATAAATGTATGAAAAAATTTACCTCTCAAAATAAACTGTTTTTTATTTTCTTACTCTTTATAGTGTGTCTATTTTTTATTCCTCAAAATAGCTTTGCTCAAAATTTAGAAACACAGTACAAATCAGCTATTAATAAAGGACGTCCAAATAAAGCAGGAAAACTAGCTTATCAAATAGCACAAGGCTATTATAGAGAAGGAAATACAAGACAAGCTATTGATTATCTAAATGAGGCTGTTAGATATTCAGCTTCTGTAAAAGATTATGATAATTTGGGTAAAACGTATTCTTTATTAGGGGGAGTTTATAAAGGTCAAAAAAATTATGATTTAGCTATTCAGAATTATGAAAAAGCATCAAAAGTCTATGATAGGTTAGGAGACAAGAAGAAAGTTGCCAGTTCTTATTATTTAGGAGGGATTATGTATGCTGAGACAAAACAATATAATAGAGCCATTTACAATTTTGAAGAAACGATACGTATTGCAAGACAAGCAAATGATGCAAAACTAATTTTACAAAGTACTGAATATTTATCAAAAGTACATAGAGCAAAAGGAGATTATTCGAATGCTCAACTATATGCAAATCTGACTGAAAAAATTAGAAATCCTGCCGAAGAAGTAATTAATTTAGAAGAGAAAAAAGATAAAGTGTTAGAAGATTCATTGAATTTCTCACCTACAGAATTAAAACAAAAAAAGGAAGAAGTTGCTGTACTTACTAATAAACAAAAACTCATTACCCAAGAACAAATAGATGCCTTATTAGCAGAAAACACCATAAAGGCAGACAGTTTAAAAGAAGTTTTTGCCCACATTGAGGCACTAGAAACAGAAAAAAAAGCAGGTGAAAAGTTATTTATGTTTATTGTTAGTGGTGTGGCTTTAATTGCTGTTCTATTAATTGTTTTTATCATTATCCAAAGTAATACAGTAAGAGCAAAGAAAAAAGCAAATAAAGAACTTGCTACAGCAAACCACGAATTAGAAGCTAAAAATGAAGAAATTGAGCAGCAAAAAGAGATGATAGAGCGAGAAAAAGAACGTTCGGAAGCATTACTCTTAAACATCCTTCCACGAGAAGTAGCCGAAGAACTCAAACATAATGTAGAGCTAAAACCACGTTCTTACGACCAAGTAACTGTTATTTTTACCGATTTTAAAGGTTTTACAAAGGCTGCTGAGTTGCTTAGCCCAGAAGAACTTATTAATGAACTTGCAGAATGTTTTTCTGAATTTGATACTATTTGTGAACGTTGGAATTTGGAACGAATCAAGACAATTGGCGATGCTTATATGTGTGCTGGTGGTGTTCCGACTCCAAACTATACTAATCCTGTAGATGCAGTAAGTGCTGCTATGGAAATGCAAGAAGTCATCGAACAACTAAAACAAAAGAAAATTTTGCAAGGAAAACCTTATTTTGATATGCGTTTGGGGATTCATACAGGTGCAGTGGTGGCTGGTGTTGTGGGTAAAAAACGCTTTGCCTATGATATTTGGGGAGATACAGTTAATTTAGCTGCCCGAATGGAATCTAGTGGAGAAATAGGCAGAGTAAATATTTCAGAATATACGTATTCGCTTGTTAGAGATTATTTTTTCTGTTCCTATCGTGGAAAAATTCAGGCTAAAAATAAAGGGGAAGTAGATATGTATTTTGTCGTTTCTAAATTCTAACAAAACTGAATTCTTAAACAAAATTTATTTAGACGGTTTCAATAAAACTATTCATTCAAAAGAACTTTTAAGAAAATTCTATCCAAAAAACAGAGCATTTATTATGAAAAAAAAGTACCTTATTCTTATTGTTTCACTTATTTTGTTGCTTTTTGTTCCTTACGACTGGGGAAAAGCACAAAATTATAATCGTCGTCAAGTAATTTCTAAAATTAGAGATTATGAGGTGAAACGAAAACGAGCTTTAAAAAATGGTGATTACAAAACAGCAATTAGTTTGAGTTGGCAAATTGCTGAAAGCTATCATCTTATCAAACAAACAGGTTTGATGGTGCGCTATTACGAACGTGCAATTTATGCAGCCGAAAAGCAAAATGACAAACTCTTAGAAGCAAGAAGTCACGAAAAATTAGGGGATAAATATGAAATGCCTGATTATTTTACCAAAAAGAATAGTCAATATCAAGAAGCTGCAACTCTTTATAATGAAATAAATGAATTTGAAAAAGAAGGAAATGTTCTTCGAAAAATTGTCAAAATCACTCATAAAGAAAGAGATTATGAAAATCTAATTCCGACAGCAGAGCTACTTTTATCAAAACCTGATACATTTCAAGTTACTCGTCAGGATAGAATAAATCTTTCTACTGTTCTGATGGAAGCACATACAAAACAAGGAAGCGAAGAAAAAGTAAAGCTCTTTGAACTTATGTGGGAACAAGCACGCAACCAAAAACCTGACCCAAGAGATAAAAAACGAGAGTTAGCTGAGGCGATGCAGATTGACCCAATGCTTCTTTCTCAAAGAGAATTGGAATTTTTACGTACCCAAAAGAAAGAACTAACATTAGATATAGATTCGCAAAAATATGTCATTGAAAAACAAGGCTTGGAGCTTCAACTTAAAAACCTGGATTTAAAAATTAAAGAATCTGACCGTCAGAAACAAGAAGCCATTGCAAAAGAACAAAAAGCAGAAGCTGAAAAACAAAAAGCAGAAGCTGCCACTCAACGAGCAAGAAACAATCAATTTTTAATAGGTCTGATTGGAGGTGGAATTGTTCTTCTTCTTTCTGTAATTGCTTTTGTACAGAAGTTTAATAGTAACCGTAAACTCAATTCTAAAAACAAAGAAATTGAATTAGAGCGTCAAAAATCAGATACACTTTTACTCAATATCCTGCCAGAAGAAACAGCACAAGAACTCAAAGAAACAGGGCATGCACAACCACATTCTTACGAACTTGTGACAGTTATGTTTACAGATTTTAAAGGCTTTACGCAAATTTCTGAAAAACTATCACCTGAAGATTTAGTCAAGAAGTTAGAATATTGCTTTACCGAGTTTGATAAGATTTGTGAGAATAATAACCTTGAAAAAATCAAAACCATAGGCGATGCTTATATGTGTGCTGGTGGTGTTCCTGTTGCTAATACTTCCAACCCAAAAGATGCCGTAAAAGCAGGATTAGAAATGCAAAAGTTTATGAAAGAATGGAAAGATTATCAAGAAAAATTAGGAGAACCAACTTTCGAACTTCGTTTGGGGATTCATACAGGTTCTGTTGTAGCTGGCGTTATTGGTAAAAATAAGTTTGCGTATGACATTTGGGGAGATGCTGTAAACTTGGCTGCAAGAATGGAATCTAGTGGACAAGTAGGAAAAGTAAATATTTCTGAAACAACGTACAATCATATCAAAAATGATTTTGAGTGTGAGTATAGAGGAAAAATTACAGCGAAAAATAAAGGTGAAATTGATATGTACTTTGTAAATACAGTTATCAGTTAAATATTTATAACCGTCGTTGAGGCTTTGCCGTCAACGAGGTTTCAAACATAATCCTCAACGACGGCAAAGCCTCGTTGACGGTTGAAAAGCAGAATAATTTAGAGCATAAATTTCAATTATATGTTGGTAAAAAAATTGAGTGTCAGTACAGGAATTTTTTGGGTAGAAGTACCAAAAGCAAATGTTTTTATGCTTTGTGGCTGTCCTGCTGATGCTGTCAAACATTTGAAAAAACGTGGGCTTATCGAAACTATCGATAAAAAAATAGACAAAAAAATAGTTTCCTACGAATCGGGTCCAAACTGCATTCTACTTTCCGAAGTCTTGATGCAAAACGGAAGTTTTTCTAATTTGATAGAATTTCCTGCTATGCAAATGCTTTATTTGCAAGGAATGGGAATCCCAAACCATCCGAATAATACAGGAATTCGTCCGATGATTATAGGAACAGATGAGCAAATCGAAGCACAGATGAAATATTTTTATCGTGGAAATTATGGTTTGATAAATAAAGAAGAGTACGCAGCAGCAGGAATAACTGGCGAAACTGCCGAACAAATGATGCGTATAAAACTCAATTTTGCGTTTGGAAAAATAAATCCTACCGATGCAATTTTGGATAAAAGAGTAATAGAAGAATCAGAAAATAATGATGAAATAGAAACAGAAAACAAAAAAACAGAAATCCGAAATGGTGTTTTTATTGAACGAAAAGATTTTAATGTTTATGAGATTAGTTATCAAGATGAAAGTGTAGAAGTAAATCTAAACTTAGGTGCAGAAGACCGTTATGAAGCTCCCTATCAACTCGGTTATCATTATTTGAATAGAGAATATTTTGCTGTCGTTCATTCTGGCGAGGGCGATGGTTGGGATATAAACCGTCCTTGTATGGCTAGTATTCTGATTTTTCAAGGAAAGATTTATTTAGTGGATGCAGGGCCAAATATTCTTACAAGTCTAAATTATTTAGGAATTAGTGTCAATGAAATTGAAGGTATTTTTCATACACACGCTCACGACGACCATTTTGCAGGACTTACTACGCTTATCCGAACAGATAGACGTTTTAAATATTATGCAACGCCTTTGGTTCGTTCTGCCATTACCAAAAAATTATGTGCTTTGATGTCTATTGCAGAAAATAATTTTTCTAACTTTTTTGATATTCACGACCTTAATTTTGATGAATGGAACGATGTCGACGGACTGGAAGTGATGCCTTTGTATTCTCCTCATCCTGTAGAAACGAATTTATTTTATTTTAGAGCAAAATGGAATGATACCTACAAAACGTATGGACATTTAGCCGATGTAGTTTCTTTTGATGTCTTCAAAAAAATGACTGAACGAGAAGAAGGCGATGATTTGAAAGTTTCGAAGGAATGGTACGAAAAAATCACACAGAATTATCTCATTCCTACCAACCTCAAAAAAATTGATATTGGTGGTGGAATGATTCACGGACAAGCAGAAGATTACCGAAAAGACGACTCAAAGAAAATCGTTTTGGCACACACACACAAACCACTCACTTTTAAAGAGCGTGAAATTGGTTCTTCGGCAGCTTTTGGAATGATTGATACGCTTATTCCTGCCAGTCATGATTATTTATTTGATTTTGCTAGTAAGTATTTACAGTTTTATTTTCCTAGCGCACCACAGCACGAAGTCAATTATTTGCTCAATCATTCGGTTAGGCATTTCAATGCAGGAACGATTTTATTCAAAAAAGGACAAAATAGCGAGTATGTTTATTTGCTTATCACAGGTTCGGTGGAGTTTATAGATTCACAGCGAGGCAATCAACACGTTTTGCCAGCAGGTTCTTTGATAGGTTTTTATTCGGGTTATTTGGGTGGAAAAGCTCTTGAAACCTACCGAGCAGCTAGTAATATTACCGTTATTCAAATTCCTTTACAATCGTATCACGATTTTGTAGAACGCAATGATTTGTATAGCGAACTCAAACGAGTAGAAAAAAACATTTTGTTTTTAGAAAATACGTGGCTTTTTGGCGAGGTGGTTTCTTTTCCTATCCTTACACGCATAGCAAAGGCGATGACTCAAACCAAAGGGCAAGAAGTAGAACTTTCTCAAAAGTACATTCTCTACATCATAGAAGAAGGCAGCGTAACCATAAAACGAAACGGAACACGAGTAGAAACCCTACAAAAAGGCGATTTTTTTGGTGCAAACGAAATACTGACAGCCGAAAACTGGGAAGAAAATGCAGGACAATACAGCATCACACTTTCAAAAGACGCTTCTCTTTTTGCCATTGCAGCCGATTTGATACAGGAAATTCCTGTCGTCTATTGGAAAGTTATTGAAACGTATGAGAAACGGTTTAGGAGGGTTTAGAATAGTAATAATTTTATATTCAAAATTTTATTAAAAAAAGTGAACATGAAGAAAAATCTTATAATTACTGTTTTGGTTTTACTATTAATACCAGCTTATCTTGCGGGAATTTTTTTTCCAGTTCATAAATCATTTATACCACACCTAATAAATAAAGATTTAAGTGTGAATGATTTAATAACTAGATTGGTACAATCAGGAGCTGCCGTAGCCACTTTTACGTCAGCTTTTGTAGCTTTATTCAGAGACGAGCTAAGACGTATATTTCTAGAAAAACATGATATATCCATATCTTTTATAGATGAAACTAATAAGATAACAGAAATAACAGATACTGAAGGAGAAACAGATAATACAGTTGTTAAAGAATATATTTGCAGATTAGAATTTAAAAATACTGGAAATGTTGCCGAAAAAAATGCAGAAATTTCTATGCAAAACATTACAACTAAACGTGTATCTGATAATACTGTAAAGTATGATATTCCATTAGTTTGGGAAAATAACCAAACATCAACTAGAATTCCAATAAAAGGTTGTAGGCATTTTACACTATTTTCCATTGCTTCTTCTCAAGAATTGGAAGAAAATGATGAGTTTGATAGTGCCCCTAGAAGTAATACTACTATTCCTCCTAAACTTAAATTAACAAATGATATTGAATATACTAGTGAAATTAAATTGGAAATAACATATCTCATTTCCTATGACAATAATAGACACGATGAATTTACTATATCATTAGATTGGGATGGGAAATGGCAGAATAGAGTTCTAGAAATGAAAGATCACGTTAAAGTTAGTTTTAAAAAAAAATAGAAAATTATGTCTAATTATAAAATGTATATATTTACTTACAAAGGAAACAATAAAAGTAAAGAGCTTTTATTAAATGAAATTAAACAGTATGTAGCTTCTTGGTATCGTTTCGATAACTCTAGCTATATTCTAGGAACTAATAAGGAAATAGAAGGATTGAGGAATATTATAAGGGCTTATATGGATGATAGGGATACTTTTATGCTTTTAGAAATTACGATAGAACGATACTCTTTTAAACTTCCTACAAGAGTGATGGAATGGTTCAGAAATCAGATACAAAGGCATAGAAATAAGTAGTTATATGGTTATCCCCTAGCCCTAGCTCGGCTTTTTTATGGCTATCGCTCGTTTTTAACGAGTGATTTATATGTATTCGGCTTGTAGCCGTGGTTTTTGTATTTGTTGTTACTGGACAAATAAGTTTTAAAAATAGGAAAAGATTCAAGCAAAATTTTATATTTCTTGGATTGTTTTGGAGGTCATTTTTTAGATTTGTAATTTTGTTTGGGTACGTTTGTGAAGTATCAGACTAGAAATATGTACTACTCACTCACTACAAATGAGCAATAACCAAAAACTAACAAAATGAAAAACAAAACAGGTGTTCCAATACAAACTTTAAATCAACCTGATTATTGGATTGATGAAATAAATGGTATGCTATACGATGCCATTTTAGTTTATATGAAGGAAAAGAACTTCAATAAAACTCAATTAGCAGTAGATTTAGAAATTAGCAAAAAACAGGCTTCTCAACTATTAAATGGAGAAGGCAATGATTTTAGTTTGGAAAAAATACTAGAAATTTCTTTGAAAATAGGTAAGTTTCCTGTCTTTCAGTTGGAAGATAAGGAAGAATACTTGAGTAGAAAGAAATCTTAAAAATCTAACGCATGACAAAAGTTGTTGTTTATGAAAGCGTTCATCAAAATGGAATTGATGAGATGATGAATGAAATTGCAGTGGAATTTGAGGAACAAATATTTCCAAAAATAACAGTTGAAACTCCTAGAGTTCCTGATAAATATTGGGTTGTACTACATAA
Organism: Bernardetia sp. Wsw4-3y2; assembly: GCF_037126295.1. Taxonomy (NCBI): domain Bacteria; kingdom Pseudomonadati; phylum Bacteroidota; class Cytophagia; order Cytophagales; family Bernardetiaceae; genus Bernardetia; species Bernardetia sp. Wsw4-3y2. The sequence goes on from NZ_CP147017.1 coordinate 4,619,535, forward strand.
TGGAAAAGTGGTTGGAGCAGTCGGAGTCGTTGTTGTACAAAATGAGTTTGGAGTATTAAAAAAAATGATGTTAAAAAAAGAGTTTCGTGGAAAAGAATTTGGACTCTCAAAACTATTGCTTGAAACTGTTATTGAATGGACTAAGGAAAATCAAATTTCTAAAATCTATCTTGGAACAATGAACCAATTTAAAGCAGCTCAAACTTTCTATAAAAAAAATGGATTTAGAGAAATTTTGGAAAATGAATTACCTCTTAATTTCTTAAAAAATCCTTTAGATAAAGTGTTTTTTGTAAAAGATTTGAATAAATTATTGATAGAGTAACTATAAAATAAGAGTATGTTCTTGTTGGTCTTTAGAATGAAACTTTGCTATTTGAAACACTAGATTTTCCATGAAATTATGCAAAAAAAGGCATTGAATAAAATTTCATTCAATGCCTTTCTAATTTTCTAAGTCAAATGTGTTTTTATTTCACTTATAATTTATTACTTACAACTTATCACTAAATCGTTGTATTTACATCAAAATTCTCTAAATAATCGGCTACTCGTCTTACAAATTTACCACCTAGTCCACCATCTACAACTCTGTGGTCGTAAGAGTGAGAAAGATACATCATGTGACGAATTCCAATCATATCACCATGTTCTGTTTCCACAACAGCAGGTTTTTTGACAATCGCACCGACAGACATAATTGCTACTTGTGGCTGCATAATGATTGGTGTTCCTAACATATTTCCGAAAGAACCAATATTTGAAAGCGTATATGTTCCACCAGACAAATCATCTGGAGAAAGTTTGTTATTTCTTGCTTTATCGACAAGCTCTGATACCTTTTTAGTAATTCCTAAAAGGTTGAGTTCGTTTGTATTTTTGATGACAGGAACAATCAAATTATCATTTGAAAGAGCAACAGCAATTCCTACATGAATTCCTTTTTTCATCAAAATTTTGTCGCCATCTACTGAACAGTTGATTTTTGGGAAATCTTGAATTGCCTTTGCAACAGCTTCTACAAAAATAGGCGTAAAAGTAAGTGCAACACCATCACGGTCTTTTACTACTCTTTTCCATTTGTTTCTCCAATTTACTAAGTTAGTAACATCAGCTTCGATAAATGAAGTTACGTGAGGAGAAATACGTTTTGAATCGACCATTCTTTGGGCAATCATTTTACGCATTCTGTCCATTTCTACCACCTCAATATCATTGCTGTATGATTTTACAGGTTGTAATTGCTCTATTTTCTGATTTGATTGAGCAGTTGATTGTTGTCTTTGTTCTTTTACTTCTATTTTAGGAGCAGCAACAGCAGTTTGAGAGCCATTTCCATTATTATTTTTTCTGTTTTCAAGGAAACTGAACATGTCATTTTTGGTAACACGTCCTTCCAAACCTGTTCCTTCGATAGTTTCCAGTTCAGAAACAGAAACTTTTTCTTCTTTTGCAATAGACATCACTAAAGGAGAATAAAAACGAGTAGCTGTAGCAAAATCATTTTGCTGATGAACGTTTCCATTTACATGACTGCTACCATTTGAAGATGCAGTTTCCAAAACTGGTTCTTTTTCTTCTACTTTTGTTTCTTGAACAGGTGCTTGAGAACTTGGAGTGCTTCCACCTTCTGCATCTACTTCTGTTTCTATAATGGCAATTGTTGCACCTACTTGTACTACATCACCTTCTTCTGCCAATATTTCGACAAGAGTACCTGCGTGTGTTGCAGGAACTTCTGTATCTACTTTATCAGTAGCTACTTCCAAAACAGATTCATCTTGTTCGATTGTATCTCCTACACTTTTGAGCCAAGTTAGGATTGTGCCTTCCATTACGCTTTCGCCCATTTTGGGCATTACCATTTCTATTTTAGCCATAGTGATATATTTTTTATGAGTTATTTTTTGTTAGGTCTGATAAGTCATTGGTGGAGACACCAATAACGGAAGTGTTTTTAGTTTTATAGGGTAGTATTTGTTTGAACAGAAAGCTAAAGCATTCAGTACAACTTTACTCACTCTGAAGAGTAAGCTACATTTTACAAATTTACCAAAAAAATAACATTTAAAAGACAGAAATCAAAATTAGAGAGAATATTAGGGATTTATTCTTTTTTGAATAACTAAATAACTGTGAATGAAGTGTTTTGTAGTGGATTGTTTTTTAGAGAAAAGAAATTATCTTTTTTTAAAAGCCTCTTGAGTTAATTAATTCTCTCGCAGTCTTTATTTCTTCAAAATTATTTCTTTGACATATTCCTAATAGTAAAGACCCTCTAGGAGCATCTGAAAATTTATTCTTTATAATATGTAATTTTTTAAGTATTTGGGGAATCTCATCTTCAAACTCAAATACACATAAATGTTTGTGTCCGTGGTCAAGCGAACCTAAAGGAAACCATGCTTCCCAAATTGCTTGTGTTAAAGTAAACTTAGTAACTATGAAATTAGAAGGATTTTTTAACTCAAAAATGCAATCAAATTGTTTAGGGATTTTAATATCAGCATAGGCGTATAAAATAAATAAAGCAACTTCGTTATCTTTTCGTTTCCAATTTATATATCTTTCATACTCTTCTCCTTTATCATCTCTATTTTCACATCTTTCTACACATTCATTTTTCCAAATAGAAATAGATTCATCAGAAAATAATTCAGCTGTAAATAAATATTTTTCTTGTGGTTTACATTCTTCTTCTGTTGTCATCTTTATATTTTTAAATTTGAAATAATAATACACAAAATAACAAAAAAATGGATAACCCATTCAACATGAATTATCCATTTCCAATTTTACATCTAGCAAAGAATGCTTATTTGACTCTAAACCAGTTTTGAGAACGTCCTACGAAAGAGAAACCTACATATCCTCTTACTTCTAGCTTGTCAGCCGAAACAAGTTTGATTTCACAGCTATATTCTTTTCCTTTAGATGGGTCATAGATTTTGCCGTCTTCCCATTCGTTGTCACCATCTTTTTCTAGTCCGTACATAATATCCATTCCTACAAGTTTTTGTCCTTTGCGTTTGCCTGTACATTCAGTACATACTTTATCCTGACTTACACCATTTAAAAGTTCAACGATTTTTCCATGTACTTTTCCATTTACTTCATAGATTTGGATGATAGACTTTTCTTTTTTAGTTTCATCGTCAATCGTTTTCCATTTTCCTAATACTTTAGCGTTTGGACTATCTTGTGGTACAAAAGCAGATAAAAGACCAATGCAGAAGATAAGAGCGAAAATTTTTGTAATACGAATCATATTTTTGTGTTTGATAATTATAATAGAAAGAGAAATTAAGTTATTTTAAAGAGTATAATTTTGATAAAAAACTTCATTAAGAAATAATTTATCTAAAATTAATCTAACTCTAATGAGTTTGCAAAATTCGAACCGAAAAATAAAATATAAAGTATAGGTAGTGTTACATTTTGAATGATTTTAAATATTTTCTCTCAGTATCGTTATTATAGTTGATGATAAAATAGTAGGTAAAGAAGAAATGCTTATAATAAGATTTTTAAAAAAATAATGTTTTTCATACAAATCTGCCTACTCTTTGTCTCAATGCATTATCTTATCTTTAGACATGGTTAGTTTGTCCAGAACAATGTTTGGAAAGAATTAAAAAACTAAACCATATATTCCCATGCGCTTTTGTAAGCCTCAATAGATTCTGCATAATCTAAAAAGTCTTTATAAAATTCATCAGAACCCAACGTAGCTGAATCTCCAAAAACTACTAATCTTTTTTTAGCTCGTGTAATAGCCACATTGAATCTACGCAAATCTTTCAAAAAACCAATTTCGCCTTTTTCATTCGAACGAACTAAAGAAATATACATTACTTCTCTTTCTTGTCCTTGAAAACCATCGACAGTATGAATTGTAATTTGATTGGAGTAGTTAGCAAGCAAATCATTATTTCGAATCAAATCACGTAATAAATAAACTTGTGATTTATAAGTGGAGAGAACACCAACTGAAAAAATATCAATAAATTCTTTCGGATTTTTGATTTCTTTACTTTCTATTTTTTGTAGAATTTCCTCAAAAAGTCGTTCTAAATGAGAAACTACTAACTTTGCTTCCTCTGGATTATAACGACTCAATGTTTCTTCATCCTGAACTTCTGAAAAACCACAGCCTGCTGTATCGACAAATTCTACTGGTGCTAGATTTTCATAAAGAATATGATTTTTATTTGTCTCATAAGCCTTTAAATTTCCTTTATAAAATTTTTGATTAGAAAATTCCATAATCTGTTCATTCATACGATATTGTACACTTAACATTTGCGCTGATTGAGGATGTTTTTTTATTATTTTCTCAAATAATGTATTTTCTAAACCTGATTTTGCAGCTTCAAACGATTTTATTGTTGGTGGTAGCTGTTGATGATCACCTGCCATAACTACACGATTTGCTTTCAAAATCGGAATCCAAGTTGCACCTTCTAAAGCCTGTGCAGCTTCGTCTATAAAAAGTGTTGAAAAAGTACGATGTTTGAGAATGTATCCTGCCGAACCAGCAAGTGTACAAGTCAGAACCTGTGAGTTTTCTAAGATATGTTTTGAAATATATTCTTCTAGTTTTAAAGCATCTTGTTTCAATCGTTTTGCATCACGAAGCATATTCTGACGTTCGTTTCGCTCTTGTTTTCCAAAATTTCGTTTGAACTTTAGTGCTTTTTTTCGCATTTGCTCCGACTGTTTTAATAGCTTTTTATAATACTTGTAATCAGGATGGTTTTCTATTTTCCCATCTAAAGTTATGTGTTCTAATGTATCACTTACTCGTGCAGGGTGTCCTAAACGTGTTACTTTTACCTCTTTTGCATTTAATTTTTCAGTAAGCCAATCGACAGCCGTATTACTTGGAGCGCAAACCAAGACTTGTCTTTCTGTTTTTAATGTTTCAATAATTGAGGCAACTAAAGTAGTTGTTTTTCCTGTTCCTGGAGGCCCATGGATGATGGCTATATCTTCAGCTTGTAGAATTTTCTGAACAGCATTTTTTTGTGATTCGTTTAAATCTTGAAGTGCATATTCATTTTCTTTTAGTTTTGTATTAAAACGTGGAGCTTTTTCGCCTAAAAAAACTTCTCTAAACTCTGATAATCTATCATTTTTGGCATCTTTTACTTTATCTATCGTATAATTCATTTCACGATACGTAGAATCATCAAAAGCCAAGTAAACACCAATACTATTACTTTGATTTTCCAAAAAATCTGGAAGTTCATCATTACTAAGAGCAATACGCATTTTGTTATTCTCTACTTTACTAATAACGCCATTTACTTTCTCGCCTTCTAAGCCATTTTTTTGCTCAAAAACAGTAACTATACTTCCAACATTGAGCTGATGAGGTTGTCCTTTATCATTTGTTCTTTCAATATCAATATTCCATCTTCCTCCCAAACCGACAAACTCGTCATTTATTCCGACAGGAAACCAACACAATCCATCTTTTCGACGTTTGGCTAGTGGTGCTTGTACAATTTTGAGTTGGTACTGTGCTGCATCTTCTCGTTTTTCTATGCGTAAAAGTTCTTGAAGGTGTGTGAGTTGTTGTTCTGCGTTTTTCATAATTGATAAAATCTGTATTTTCACAAAAAATACAGATTTGAAGGTTTTATTTGATAGTAAAACATTTTTTTTATGGACTTGCGCCTTAACACTATTTTTCTGTAAAAAGTTTTATGACAAAAGAAATTTCAAGTTTATGTAGATAATAAAAAGTATGAAATCTGGGTAGTGTGATTTGTGAGTGCTTTACTATCTTTGTTTTTAATTTTAAAATTAGTGTGCAATTTACCAAGAAAAATCTAGTTTATGAGGCGTAGCTTATGATTTTCAAGTTTCTTATTAAATTATTTTCAAAAAAATAAAAACGACTAGAACTGACTATTATAGTAATGGATAAAACTGATAACTCGGTGAAGTGAAAGCACTCGCTAATTCTGTTTAACTACTTGGTGTTTAAAATGCTATTTTAGTTAAAAAAATAAAAGAAGGAATCTAAAAAAGTTAGAAAAAGTCATATAATGGAATACATAAAAATTTTACAGATTGTCTTTGGAATAATCGTTATTCTAAGTGCATTGAATGTTTGGTATCAAAAAGAAGTGATAAAATCAGCTTTTTCATTTTTGGCTACCATGCTTGGAGTGGCTGCCCTTTTTGTTTTGGAAGGTGCTGATTTTGTGGCTGCAACGCATTTGGCTATTTATGTTGGTGGTGTTGTGGTGTTGCTTTTATTTGGGATTATGTTTGTGCATAAAATTTCAGATGAAAAAATTATATCTGACAAACAGTACAAACTTTCTGGAACTGTGCTTTCAGTTTTGTTTACTTTATTGATTTCAAGCTGGATTTTGAGAGGAAATTTAATAGAATTTGCTTCAACTAGTAGTACAAAAAAAGAGTTTTTATCTAATACAGATATTTCTACACTTGATCAGATTGCACGTCTTTTTCTAACAGATTACATTCTATTTTTCGAATTAGGAGGCATTCTGCTCACTATTGCACTTCTTGGTGTAGCTGTTTTGGTAGGAGAAAAAAATAATGCGGCATAATATTTTTTATGTAAACTATTAGGATAAAAAATGACTTTCCTGATAATTGATAAATAGTAACTGATAACTGAAATTATGACTGATACATGGATAATTGCTCAACTTCTTGCTCAAAGCTGTTGTTTTTTCTTACTTTTGATGGTCTTAAAGACCGTTTTTAAGATTATCATAAAATGGAATATTTCTAGTAATGATGAAAATCAAATTGACCTTGAAAGGCGTACTTTTTTAGTAGGTGCAGTTTTGGAATTGGTGCTATTATTTCAGAGTTTTTCCTTGATTGCTTTTTTGGTTACAATCAATGAACATATTCCATCTCTTTTACGTGGAGCAATGTGTGCCACAGGTGCGCTTGAAGCAAATAAGTTTGGTTATCCTCTTTTATATTTTAAAATAGGAAGTTTGTTTGTCTATAGTAGTTTTTTATTTTTACACTTTTTGGATAAAAAAGAACCTACTTACCCTCTTAATCCTCAAAAATACTATCTTGTTTTTCCTGCTTTTTTATGTGTAAGTACCGAACTTATATTGATGTCTCTTTATTTTTGGAATATAAATCCTGATTTGATTGCGACTTGTTGTAGTGTAAGTTTTTTTAGTCAAGAAATAGATGCTACTAATTTTCTAAACTCTTCAGGTTTTCTCAATGAAGGAATTTTTGCTTGGATTTTTACTGGAAGTATTTTAGGAATTTACTTAATTAGAAATCTATTCAAAAATAATAAATCAGATAAATCAAAGAATACATCTTTCCTATCTAATTTTCTACTTTTCATAGATGGTATTTTGTATATCGTTTTGAGTGTTTATGTTTTGAAATTCTTTTTTGTAAAATATATTTACGGTTTGCCTTCTCATCTGTGTTTATTTGATATTTTCTTTCAGAAATATAACTATGTAGGTTATTTACTTTTCTTCAATCTATTTTTTGTGGGTCTTTTTCTAGTAAATAAATTAATTTTTGCGTTAGTAAAGGATAAATTAAATACCAATTATTTAGTTTTTTGGAGTAATTATAAAAAAATCGCTTTGCTATTTTGGGTTTTATCTTGGCTTGTTCCTTGTCTTTATTATTTTTCTTGGGAGGGAAGTTTGTAGGAAAACAATTATATACGATAATTTTGACTTAAAAATTTAATTTCAATTAATTTTTGGACATAATTTAGTCCGATAAAAACCCATTGTATAAGTTTTGAAAACTAATATAATGGGTTTTTCTTCATTTAATGAAAATAAGGATTATCAAACTAAGCATGTTTTTTTACATCATCAGCTGTGATTGCTTTTCCACTCATGATGATAAGTCTTTCTACTACATTTCTGAGTTCACGAATATTTCCTGTCCAGTCGTGTTTTTGAAGTTCTTTCAATGCTGCTGCATCAATTTTCTTTTTAGGCTCACCATATTCAGTAGCAATTTGATCTAAAAAATGTTCCACCAAAAGAGGAATATCATCTCTACGATCATTGAGAGCAGGAACTTTTATCAAAATAACACCCAAACGATGGTACAAGTCTTCTCTAAAATTTCCATTTTTTATTTCTTCTTTTAGATTTTTATTGGTTGCAGCCACTACACGAACATCAACTTTAATTTCTTTATCACCACCCACACGAGTAATTTTGTGTTCTTGCAAAGCACGTAAAACTTTTGCTTGTGCCGAAAGACTCATGTCGCCAATTTCATCAAGAAATAAAGTACCTTTATCTGCCAATTCAAACTTACCAATACGTTGTTTGATAGCTGATGTAAAAGAGCCTTTTTCGTGTCCGAAAAGCTCACTTTCTATAAGCTCAGAAGGAATAGCAGCACAGTTTACCTCTACTAAAAGATGCGCCGAACGCTCACTTTTTTCGTGTAACCACTTAGCAACTAACTCTTTACCTGAACCGTTAGGTCCTGTAATCATAACACGAGCATCTGTAGGCGCAACTTTTTCGATAGTTTCTTTTACATCATGGATAGCTTGTGATTCTCCAATAATATCAATCGTTTTAGGTACTTTTTTCTTTAATGTTTTGGTTTCTGTAACGAGCTGGGTTTTTTCCATTGCATTACGAATTGTAACCAAAAGACGATTCAAATCGGGTGGTTTTTCGATAAAATCAAATGCTCCTTTTTTAGTACATTCAACAGCAGTTTCGATGTTTCCGTGTGCCGAAATCATGATAAAAGCGTTTTCTCTACCTAGCTCGGTAGATTTTTGTAGTACTTCTATGCCGTCCATTTTTGGCATTTTGATATCACACAAAACCACATCATAATTATTAATAAGCAACATATCAAGACCTTGCTGTCCGTCTTTGGCTTCATCTATTTCGTACTTTTCGTACTCCAAAATATCTCGGAGTGTATGACGAATGGCAGCTTCATCGTCTATGATAAGAATTTTTTTTGGCATAAAATAAATGGTGCTTGTGTTGTTGGTCAGCAGACCAACAACGGCGAGAAAATGTTTTTTAAATCCTCAACGAGACTTTGCCATCGTTGAGGACGTTGTTATATAGCAATCTACAATAAGAAAAGAGTTTTTACAAGAAAAAGTTTGAAAATTATCTATCTGAAAAGTAATTTGGACTTTAATTAAATTTGTAGGACACCAACAACGGCAAAAAAAGCACTTTTTCGTAAAACAATCGCCATTGTCGGTGTCCTCACCGACGATTTAGTACTATCAATTTAAATAAGCACACTCTCTTGTATGTTGTTTTGAAACGTATTTTTTTTTATATTCGTATAAAAAATCACTACTTAAAACTACTTACAACGTTTATTATATTTCAGATAAATGAAAACAGAAATAAATGTAACAGAATTCTATTCCTTATCAGCAGATTACTCTAAAAACAGGATTTATTATATCCACTTAAAAGCAAAATGGAGAAATGATGCGATTTTCGAACAATTTCGCTCTGATTGGATAAAAGCAGTAGATAGTATGCAAAAAAAATTTACTGTCTTAGCAGATTTAAAACTTATGCAACCTATGCCTAATAAGTTTCAAAAAATAATGGAAGAATTACAACAGTATCAATTAGAGAATGGTTTCTTGTATTCAGCCTCAGTTATTTCAGCAGATGATATTGCTGTTTTGCAAGTTCAGAGAACTGTCAATCGTACTGAGCTTTCTGTCAAACACTTCAACACAGAACAACAAGCCGAAGATTTTTTAGATGAAATTGCAGAAAACTCAAATCAAGAGTAACTTTTTATTTTGTAGCTTAAAATTTCATTTAACAAAAACAAGGAATTATTTTTTTGATAAATCGTAATCAAAGTATGCTTAAAGAAGTGGTATAGTTACTTTATTTTGAGTTTCATTGTAGCTTTGCTCTTCTCGTAAATATTTATTGAACCAATTAATAATTCTTGCATTTGCTTGCTTCTTATTTTTAGATAGAGTATGATCCCCTTTTGTAAAAGATAGTAATTGATAGGGAAAATTTAAACTATCAAGTTTAGTGGTCAATTCTACTACTTCATCATAATTAACTCTCTTATCATCAATACCATGTAATAAAAGTAAGGGAGTTTTACTAAGCTCTTCTGCCCAAAAACATACAGATCTAGCTTTTAATTCTTCCTCCTTATTTTCATAATAATTGGGAATTAACTCAGCATGTACATTTTTTTCTAATGCTGGACGATCTTTTATTGATGTAAACTCATTAGCAGAACCTGCCATTACAACAGCTGTTTTGAATATCTCTGAGTTTTGCAGAGCTTTATAAGTCATCATACCCCCTCTACTATGACCATATAAACCTATTTTAGAAGTATTTGCCATAGGCTCTTCTGAAAGTGCTGGTACTAAATTTAATACATCATTTACATCTGCCCCCCCAAACTCTTCTTTTCCTTCACTACCACTATTTCCTCTATAATTAGAAGCTATAACTACATAGCCTTGTTCTGCTAATGCAGTCATATATATATTAACCATTCTAAAGTTAAGTCTTCCATAATCTTTATTTCCACCTCTATTAAAGATAATACATGGATAAACTCCTTCTTTCTTGGGTGTTACCATACTACCTGTTACAATCAAACCATCACTTTTGTAGGCTATGGAATAGTGTATCGTGTTTTTTAAAGGCTTAAATTTAGAAAAAAACACACCTGATGTTTCTAAAAACCAATACTTAAATCCGTCTAACTTTTGCTTTTTTAATATTTCCCCTTCTTTAAAATCGCCAAATTTTATCTTAGTTTCAGAAACTGTATCAGTTAAAATATCTTCATCTATATATGATAAACTCCATATCATAGTACCGATGACTAAACTTACAATTATGATTAAGAATAATACTATTTTAAGTATTGGTTTAATTAATTTCATATAAGCAAATGTGTAGTAAGTAAAATAGAAATAAAAAACACTTTTTGTTGTTGGCTATCAATCGTAAAATGAAATCAACAGTTCCACAACAAGTTTAGATTTACGGAAGTTTGTATAAAATGTTTGTGTTTTTTTGTTATTTTATGTTTTTGCTTAGTTTTTTTCATTCTCTGTATATACTCATTCATAATTGGTTTTCGACAAATAATAACTAAATTTTCACTCAAAAAATTCCTTATTTAAATCCTAAGAATCTTTAAGACCGTTAGGTGGAGTAACAAAAACTGATTAATCTTGAGTATAAAAGAGGAGAGTAATCATTAAACCTTATCACGGTTTGTATTAAGGTATTTCAGACTTCCAGCCTGAACATCAAAAACAGTACTTTATCAAATTCAACAGTCTGGAAGACTGTTATACAAAAATAACCGTGATAACCTTTATTTTATAAGAAAATAAATACATACTCAAAATACAACTTTCTGCCTGAGGAGCTTTCCCAAAGAGAAAACATTTTTCCATCAATATTCGAATCTTCTATTCGTTTTCCATTGAATCCCAGAAAGCCAACTAGTAATCCATCATCTCCTATATTAGAGATTTTAATAGATGACTCAGAAGTATTTCCATCTCCAGTATATAATATGGATTGTACAATTGCTTTCATACGCAAGTAATACTTATTCTCAGTATTGCCTTCTAACTTACCTAAACACATAGAAAGATAAATCAATGTTCCTAAATCAAATGGATTTTCTTGAATTAGTTTCATTCCAATATTTTTTGCCTTTTTAAGTCTATTTGAATTAGCCATTTTAAACATTTTCATTCTTCTTGGGTCAAAACAAAGAGATGGAAAAGGTGTTAAATCTATATTTTTCAATCCTTGGGAATAATAAAAATATTTTAAATCTTCTTTTGCGAAGTCTTACTGTAAGACAGATGTTTTTGTATATATATCCAGTAATATTGAGAAGAAGTATCGGTAACGAAAGTTCTTACTTTTTTGTAATAATTTCATTTCTTATCTTAAGTCAAGTAGACTGTTATTTGCTTCATTTATCTTTGTGTCATTACAAATTTAATACAAATCAATATTTTAGTTATTATGAAACAGTCAATTTATTTAAAAGCAATTCTAATTTTTGCAGGTGTTATTGGTATTTCAGTTGGTATCGGTCAAATGTTTTTTCCTATTGCATTTGAAGCATCTGCTGGTATAAACGTAGAAGGGGAAGTTAGTTTGTTAAGTGAAATAAGAGCTGCTGGTGGTACTTTATTAATTGCAGGGATTATAATGTTTTGGGGTGCATTCAGACATTCTCTAAGTAGTTCGGCACTTTTCCTTGCTATTTTATTTTATTTGTCTTACGGTTTATCACGAGTGTACGGTATTATCGTTGATGGCATTCCTAACCAATCATTAGTGATTGTAACTATCTCTGAAATCACTATAGGTCTTGTAGCTTATATTGTATATTATAGATTGAGAAAAAAGACTAGTAGTGATTTAAAAATGTAAAAAGAGGAAGTCTTATTATGGTTTTAAATTATTAGACTTCGGTATATTTGAATTATTTTTTACTGATAGTATTGATACTAATCCCTATTTTTCAAAATCCTTTTTCTAATTCTACTTAGCGATTCTGGAGTTACACCAATGTAACTTGATATATATATAAGTGGAATTCTATTTAAAATTTCAGGTCTTGATTTCATTAACATCAAATATCTTTTCTCGGCATTAAAACAGTTAAGAAGTGTGATGTAATTTTCAGCTTTTTTATAATCCTCAAACATAAGATTATGGGTTAAATGTTCAATGGATGGATTGGAATTATGCATTACAAGCTCTTGTTCTCTCGTACCACTGATTAGTGTGGAATTTTCAATAAATTGAATAGTGTATTCAGATGGCTTACCATTCAAATAACTTGAATATAAAACCACAGGTTCGCCATCAAGAAAAAATTCTGTAGTTTTTTCAACTCCATCTACAACTTTAAATTGACGAAGACAACCTTTTAGAACAAAATAACATTTCTTGCAAATATTCCCCTCTTGAATCAGAATATCTCCTTTTTTAAAGGTTTCAACGGATGTGTTTTTTATGATTAGGTCAATTTCATCTGAACTAAATCTATTAAACTTAAGTAAATATTTTTTTGCTATTTCGTTCATTGCTAGATTTTTATTCTACTCTACACTAATATTGCTACTAACGTGTGTGGCTTAGAGAAAGTAGGATTTATTAGATGATTCGTTAGTAAACCTATAATTGTTCAAAGGTCTGTGTCCATGTGTGGTTGTTCTTTTATCATCAATATACTATTTTGAGCTGCAATTCCAAACCAAATTAATGTTATAAATACCCAAATGCGTTGAGTAATACCCACATAATCTTGTGAAAAGAAGCCATAATCAAAAAACCAAAAAAATATGATATGTATAAGCGATGTTAATATTGAATAGGTCACGAAATATTTAGATTTCAAAACCTCTCTATATTCAATCACAAAAATTAGAGGAATGATTATCAGAACATTTGTTAGTCCATATATATCGTGTAATGGGCTAGTTAATATAAATACTCCTGCAAAAATCCAAGTCAAACCAAAGGCAAAAATGGTTAATAATGAAAAATAAGCTTTTACTAACTTGAAAACTTGCACAGCAAAAATACACATAGAAATACCAATAATTATATCTAAAATTCTGTGAGTGTATGCAATAAAAGGAGTTTCTAGAGCCAATTCACTTATTCTTTGTGAAGCAACATCATAGCCAGAAACAAATAGACCAAGTATTATATTTATTACAGCTAAGACAGGGATAATAAAAGCCTGTTTAATTAGAAATACATCTTTCTTCATTTTTAAAATTCAATAGTTTTTATTAAATGTCACACAACTTATATGGCTTAGGAACAATTTGTTCATAATTATAAATTTAGGTTCTCTCAAAGTTACAAAGAAATCCTAAAAAGCAGTAGATAAAATTTTATTTTCATTGTTGTTCTTAGTGGTGTGCTTGTATTAGTATGAAATACAAAGCGTGACACTTAAATAGATTTGTAGGTTCGTAGTGGACATTACGAACAGGTGGGTATTACTTATTCATCTGCCCCAATTTTTTAACTTTATTCAACCATTTAGCTCTAAACTCTTCTGTAGAAAGGCGTATAGGTCCAATGGCTGTAATTCGCACTTTTTTCACACCAATATAATGCAATGTTCCTTTTTTCATTGCATTGTGGCTAGGGCTTCTATAAACAAATTTGTAAAACCAAGTTGGTTGATCCATTGTGCAAATTATTCTGGCAGATTTACCTGTCAGGCACTTATCCGAAAGCAATGAGTTTTCTCTTTTATTAAAAGCAAATCCAGGAAGTAAAATCCGGTCTAAAAAGCCTTTCATCATTGCAGGGACAGAGCTCCACCAAACAGGATATACCCAAACTATATGGTCTGCCCATTTTAATTTATCCTGTGCAGCTAGTAAATCTGGTTCTAGTTCAGTCCGTTTTCTATATCCAAATTCTAGGTTTGGGTTGAAGTTCAATTCTCGGATATTAATTTCTTTTATTTCAGCATTTGATTTTTCAGCACCTATTTTATAGGCTTCTGAAAGTCCAAAACTGAAGCTTTCCTTGTCAGGATGTCCGTTTATAATTAGTATTTTCTTCATCTACTTAGAAATATTTTTTGATTTTTGATTCAAATTGTGTTCCTGATAAAGTTTCTATTTTGAAGAATTTATAGAGTATGAAAGTGGTAGGAACAGTCAAAAAGAAGCTACAAATTGCAAAAGTAGTAATGCTACAAAGCACAGCTAAGATTTGTGAGCCAAGTTCTCCCAAGTAATTTTGTGCGATAAAAAAAAGATAGATGACTTCTGAATAGTCATAAAAGCGAACGGTGGTTTCGTAGATAAGCCAAGCAGGATAAAACCATTTTCTAATAGGTTCCCACCATTTTCCCCAAATTGATTTTAGTTGTAAATTTTGTTCTTCCATTTGTAATTAATTTTAGTTATTCCATTTGTAATTATTTATTACAAAGGTCAAACTAATGGAAGTGGTATCATTTGATATAGATCAAATTCGGTTTTTAGGGTTTCTTATTCTACTCAAAGTTTCAAGTGTAATTCCCAAATAAGAAGCAATATGAGTGAGCGGAATTCTGTTTGTTATGTCAGGATAAATTGTTAAAAGGTGCTTGTACCGTTCCTCCGCTTTATTGAATTGAATGGTATACAATCTTTCGCACAAACCTAACATAGTTTCGGTTATCACTTTGCTTATAAAGCGTTCAAAATCGTGATATTTATTAGTAAGTATATCTACAGTGTCTTTTGTAAACTCAATAACTGTTGAATCTTCAATAAACTCAACATAATGAGGACTCGGCTCTTTGCTGAAAAAACTTACTATAGAAGCCATAATCTGATTTTCAAAAGTAAACCAGTCAGAAATGTCCTTTCCGTCTTTCAGGTAATAGGCTCTAGAACAGCCTTGTACAATTAGATATCCTTTTTTAGAAAATTGTCCTTCACGAACCACAATTTCTCCTTTTTTAAACGTGCTAATTTTTGAATTGGCAATAAATTCCTGCTGGCATTCATTGGATATTGGTGAATAAATTTCTCCAATTTCATTTAATATTTTTTCAATGTTCATTTTTTATTGACTACAATTTTTCGATTTAGTACAGAGGTTCGTTTTAATGTTTGCCAACGGTATGGCTTGGCGAAAGTGGGATTTCTTAGCTCCTTCCCTCGCTAAACCTCTAAAAGTTTATTTTATGTTCAAAAGTCTGTGTCAAAATATTAAGTCTATTTTTGCTAAACTGATGTTAGTGGTAGTTTTTTTTCTATCCGTTATAGATTATATACTCGGTAATCGTGTTATTCTCAATTGTTAAAATCAAATAACCCATATTAATTCCTTCTCTAGTATGTCCAAGAAAGTACTCAAGTTGTTTTTTAGTTTTTTTGTCTGGTTGACCAAGCAGTTTTATTACTTGTTCAATCGACATTCCTTTTAAGTCATATTCGTCAATCAAGTCTTCTGTCATATCCCAACGTAAAGACAAATCTACTTCTGATTCTTCCCAATTTCTCCATTCTTCGGAGTTAAATTTAGTTTGATTACAACTTGTCAACAAAATGGTCAAGGTCATCAAAATAAAAATTAGTTGGAAAAATTTTTTCATTGGTTAGTGTGGTTTTCTATGGGATAAAGTTATTATAAAGGAAAATTAAAGCGATTATACCTGCTAATATAATAAAAACTAAGTAACTAACGCCTCCTTTGCGCTTGACTATTTTATGTATTTGTTCTGTGTCATTATATTTTTGTTGAGCATTTGTTATTACTCTTTCTGCGTGTTTTATATACAAATAATTTCCCATGAACCCTGTAATTGTAGCTATTAAGATTGTCATAACAACATTAACAGTGTTAATAGTAGATTCGTCCATATCAGGGAAAAACAATACTTCTAAAAAACCTTCTCCTACTACGATAAGTAAAATCACAAATGCTTGTAGATACATTTTCCTATATATAAACCAAAAAAGTCCGAACAAAAATGCAAAAACATTAAAGGTAAATTTTTGACCTTTTTGATAGCTTATCAATTTGTCAATATAGTATTCTTTGCTTTTATGAAAAAATAATTCAAATAATGTGTTGTCGTCAGACTTGTTCATAGTTTTCTGTGAATGATTTCTACTAAAATGGCAGCAACTTGTTTATAAACGCAATAGCGTTCAATTATTTTAAAAAACTTTCGTATATCTTTCTAAATAAAGTAGTAAACAAATGTTATTGCTTTAAAGATAAGTGATTTTTAGAAACAAATAAAAAAACGCATTGAATTAAACTAATAAAACAATGCGTTCACAATTTACCATTCATAATTTCAGATTAAACTTTTTCCATCCACCCAAAACGGTCTTCACTTTCTGCTGAACGAATAGCTTTTAATTCTTTCAAAATATGATTACTTATTTTACGAGTTTCTATGGCAGGGAGTTCATAATCTGTTCCTTCTATTCCAATGGCTGCAATTTGAGAAATTACGGCTGCCGTTCCTACTCCAAAGGCTTCAGTTAGGTTACCATTTTTCATAGCTCCTTCTATCTCTGCAACAGTCACAGGTCGTTCTTCTACTTCATAGCCCAAATCTTTTGCTAAGAGAACCAAACTTTTGCGAGTAATTCCATTCAAAATAGTATCTCCTACGGGTGGCGTAAGTATTTTTCCTTTGCTTCCATCGTCAATGACAAACATAATATTCATTGTTCCAGACTCCTCAATGTATTTGTGTTCTTTTGCATCTGTCCAGATAAGTTGATGATACCCTTCTTGTTGTGCTAGTTTGGCAGGATATAAAGCTGCTGCATAATTTCCTCCCGTTTTGGCATTTCCTGTGCCTCCACTTGCAGCACGAACAAATTTAGTTTCTACTTTTACACGTACAGGTTGTGTATAGTATGCGCCCACAGGACATGTAAAAATGATAAATTTATACTCTTCGGCAGGACGAACTCCCAAAAAACCTTCAGATGCAAAGATAAATGGACGAATATAAAGTGAACTTCCTTCTGATTTAGGAACCCATTTTCTATCTACATCTATCAATTTTTTTAGTCCTTGCATAAAAATTTCCTTGTTCATTTTAGGAATACACATACGCTCACAAGAACGCATTAAACGCTCATAATTTTCTTCTGGACGGAAAAGAACAACTTCATCTTTTTTATTATAGAACGCTTTCATTCCTTCAAAAATAGTTTGAGAATAATGAAGAGTCGAAGCTGCTGGACTCAATGAAAGGTTACCATAAGGCACAATTTTAAAATCTGTCCAAGCTCCATCTTTATAATCAGCAATAAACATGTGGTCAGAAAAAACACGACCAAAAGGAATATTATCTTGGTCTAATTCTGTAATGCGTGAATGTGCTGTTGGCTGAACATCAATATAAATACTTGTGTCGGTAGAGAGCATATTTGTATAAATTTTTGTGATTTTTATTTAGTGAAATAGGGTAATACAAAATTGAATTTCTAAAACGATACACAATGAAACAGAATAAAATTTTGATATTTTTTTATTAACAAATTTTAATTTTATTTCTATGTGAAAAAGTTTTTGAAAACATGGTAATTTAGAATCTTGAACAAAACAGGTTTCATTTTTTTCTTTAAAACAAAGTAAAAACAGAACTCTGCTTTTATTCTTAGCAAGATACTAAAATTAGAGCAGTTTTAAAAGCAAATGTTTTTTGTATTGGTCTACTATTAAACTAAAAAAGTAAGAGTTTGATTATTCCAACAGACAAATATTATCAATCTATTTCAATATTTTTTAAGAAAAAAAGTAATTCTCTAAAAATTCAAACGAATGGTAGTCCAACCTGTTGTGGTTTCCCAAGCTGGCGTGCCAGATGAAATATCTTCTCCTCCTGCATTACTATTCATAGGCGAAAGATTTTTTTCATTAAGTAAATTCTTTATAGAAACTCCCCATTGAACTGTTTTTGTTATGTTCCATTGTGTAGAAAGATTTACAATCAATCCTCCATCTGCAACTGTTCCAATAGGTGAATACCACTTGCTATAATAAAGTGCATTCATTCCAATAGAAAATGAAGAAATAGGAGTTACAATAAAATTGGTACGAAATACACTTTCTGGATAGGCTTTAAAATGCAAATTTTCATTGCCATCATCTGCCAAATACATACTATTTCCTCCTTGTGCAATTTGTTTTTGTTCATCAGTTGCTCCCAAAACTTTAACTAATGAATGCGACAAAATTAAGTTAAAAATATCCTGCGAATAGGTCATTGAAGTTTCTAAACCTACTTGATTAAAACTTCCTGGGGTATTTTTGAAATACCAAAACCCATTCCAATCTCCTGCTTTGTCTGTGCCAATTTCATCTAAAATAACATCATTAGGATCACGATAAATTACTCCTACATCAATTACATTGGTAATGCTATTATAAAAAGCAACAGCATTAAATTTTAATTTTTTGGAAGGAAGGAACGTAAATGAACCCTCAATTCCATTTATTCTTTCAGGTAAAACAGTTGGAATATTTCTCTCTGTATCACTTGTTGGATTTCCATTAGCATCAAAAACTGGAATATCTGCACCATTTACACGACCATAATTATCAGCACGCAAAAATCCATCACCATTATATCCTCCTGTGTAATGCAAACCTACTGCACCTCTAAAACCTGTTTGATATGAAAGACGAGTAATAAATTTTTCAGTAGGAGAATAAATAGCACCTACACGAGGTGAAATATTATTTCCCCAAAAAGGATGGTTATCATAACGAAAAGCTCCAAAGACTTCTAGTTTATCAGAAACTGTATAATAATCTTCTGCAAAAAAACTAAAAACTTGTATGTCTTTTCTAAAACCCATTGTCAAAACTTGATTTGCTGTTGTTGGGTCGAAAGCTCCAATTTTATTTGCTATAAAATTATTGTTTTGATTATTAGTTTTTCCCATCTGAAAAACTCGTGCTTCTACTCCTATTGCTAATTTGTTATTTGGAACTAATTCATTGAGGTTTAAAAGTAGTTTTCCTCCCAAACGATCTTCACGAGTACCTCCCATTGCCGTTCCGATAACAGAAAAAAGAGCAAAATTATCTTGAGCATAACTCATTTCTGCTTTCAAAACTGCGTGTTGGCTCAAATTAAAATTATACGAACCTGTAATAGTTGTAAGTGTCTGATTAAAAACATTTCTATCTCTATAAAAATTATACAAATCACGTATTTGGTCAGTATAAGTAGCTTCAATTTTGAAGTTTTTATACTCAATATTTCCAGTCATCAAAACACTTTCTGATTTGCGAAGACGAAGACCAACATCTTTTACTGACCCACCTGCAAAACCTTGATTTCCTTGTTGTGCTGCCCAACCATCATCTCTAAGTTCTTGTCCTTGATAACGACTTGTAGAAATATAAAAATAACTTTTTAAATCTCCAGAGCGAAGTTGAGCATCAAAGCTGCCATTCAAATATCCATTCAAACCAACACCAGCCGTCATATTTGCTCTTGCAAGACCTTCTGTTTTTCCAAACTCACCTTGTTTGGTTACAATATTTATTACCCCTAAAAGTGCCCCCTGTCCGAGTGTAACCGACCCAGCACCACGAATGACTTCTACTCTTTCTATGTAATCATAGTTTGTATTATTAAGAATTGCATCAGCAGGACCCCAAAAAAATTCTGTATTTACATTATGTCCATTTATGAGAAGCATTACCTTTGAGTTATTATCAGGGGCAAGACCACGAAAACCCATAATCATGTCATCTTGATCTTCAACAAGAAAAAATCCAGGGACAAAAAGCATTAAAGCCTCAGCAAGTGTACGAGCAGAACTGAGTTGCAATTGCTCACGAGTAATTGTAGTTACAGCAGCAGGCTGTTTGTTTTCATCGGTGCTAACATTTGATGCAACACTGATAGCTGTTTGGTTCTCTTCGGTTTCGGTAAGCTCATCTAAAGAAAATTTGTAAAGTTCACTTTGAAGAGAATCTATTTGAGCAAAAGAAGAAAAGCAACTGAAACTCAATAAAGAGAATAAGAGTAAAGTATTTTTCATAAGAGTAGATTTTTAATTTGGTATAGTTAAGATAGTTAATTTTACTGGTATTTTAAAAAAAAGCCGTAAAATTGTATTAAAATTTATTTCCTTTTTATTTGATTTCAATTATGAAGATGTATTTTCAAGCGTTATTTTTTTGTTTGCTGTTTTTATTTGGCTCTCAGGCTTGTTTTGGGCAGAAAATAAAGTATGATAAAATAATTACTAAGCAGTTTAGTAGTTATCAAGATTCTATTGATGCAATTTTAAAAGAGAAAAACTTAAATCTGACTATCGGAATTGCAGTAGTAGATTTGAGCCATTCAGATTATTATATAGAAGGATTGTATAGTTTTTACTCAAATAACAAAACAGAAGATGATTTATATAGAAATAATTTAGAAAAATTCCCAACAATGAGTGTTTACAAATTTCATCTAGCTCTAGCTATTTTGAAAGAGGTTGATAAAGGAAAATTTGATTTGAATGATGAATTATTTATTACCAAATGGGATTTATTAGAAGAAACCTATTCGCCTTTACGAGAAGATTTGAAAAAACAATATGCAGAACAGTATGAAACAAAAATAGGTTTTTCGATAAAACTGAGTGAACTCCTTTCTTATATGGTTTCGAAAAGTGATAATAATGTTTGTGATATTCTGTTTCGTTTTTTAGGAGGAAAAGCCTATATAACTGAGCAAAGAATCAAAGAAAAAAAGCCAAAGCATGAACTTTCGGCATCTGAAAGCATAGAACTTAGACAAAAATACAATCAAAAGGGAGTAGAAAAAACGAATAAATTTGTCAAAAAATTAGGTCTAAAATATACAACCCTCGCAGCCAGTGAAGAAAAAATGCATGAAACTTTTGATAATCAATATCTTAATACAACAACTCCAACTGATGCTGTCCTTTTATTAAAACATTTCTATCAAGAAAATATTCTAGAAAAAGAAACCCACGATTTTTTGTGGAAGATAATGGTAGAAACTCAGACAGGAGCAAATAAAATAAAAGCAGGTTTGCCACAAGACAATCAAAAAATACTTTTAGGACACAAAACTGGAAGCTCATTTAGAAAAGAACCAATAGAAGGGCAAGAGTTTGGACTTAAAGCAGCCGAAAATGATATTGGAATTGTAGTAACACCAACAAAAAGTTATGCAATAGCCATTTTTATTAAAAATTCGAATGAAAGCAATGATGTAAATAATGCGCTTATTGCAGAACTATCAAAGATAATTTTTGAAGTAATAAATTAGAGCTATAATAAAACCCACGAATAAATTCGTGGGTAAAAAGGTATTAAAATGAAGTTACAGCTT
Organism: Bernardetia sp. Wsw4-3y2; assembly: GCF_037126295.1. NCBI lineage: Bacteria > Pseudomonadati > Bacteroidota > Cytophagia > Cytophagales > Bernardetiaceae > Bernardetia > Bernardetia sp. Wsw4-3y2. The sequence continues at coordinate 4,641,423 of NZ_CP147017.1, forward strand.
GTATCAATAAGTCTGAAATAGATGATATTTCTATAAAATCGGTTTTTTGAGCTGCTGCTCTTGCATTTGGATGCGTATCTGTAACAATAATTTTTTCTATCAATTTAGATTCTTCTAATCTTTTGACGCTACCATTTGGAAAAACGCCATGGGTAGCAACCACAAAAATTTGTTCTGCGCCTGCTTCTTTATAAACCTTAGCTGCATTGACTAGTGAACCACCCGTCCTAATCATATCATCATACAAAACTACTTTTTTTCCTCTCACATCAGCATTTATTCCTGTAATTTCTGTATCACTTCCAGAAGAACGACGCTTATACACAAAGGCTGCATCCACTCCCAAATCAAAAGCTAAAGATTCTACCCATTTTGCACGACCAGCATCAGCAGAAGCCAACACAAAATCCTTTCCTCCTAATTTTCTAGCAGCTTCCAAAATCAAGGGTTTTGCATACAGATGAACAGTATGAACTCCTCTTTCAAAGTAATATTGAAGACCTGAAACATGCAAATCTACCATAATGATTCTGTTTCCTGAATAGGATTGAGGAATAGCAGAAAGCAATCTTGCACGAGTTTTGGCAGTAACGATTTCGCCAGACTTTACAGTTCTTTCCATAGTGGAATAACCATAAAAAGGAATAATAATTGTTAGTTTTTTTATACCTTCATCTACTAGTCCAGAAGCAAGGTCGTAGAGTTCCATAGTGTCTTGTTCGGAAACTGTTCCACCAATCAAAACAGCTTCTTTTGACTGTAATTTTGATAAAATTCTGTAATACGATTCTCCATCTGGAAAAAGTTTGTATTCTAATTCTCCTTTTTCAAAAATAGTTTTTTCTTTAATAAATGCTTCTTGAAAATAAGCATATTTTTGAGTTGAGAATACTAATATTTTTTCGTTCATGTTATTTTTTATTGTCTTAATTCTAGTTGGTCTATTGGGTATAAGCAGCCGTCAAAGCAACCATATCCTACATTATAACTTTTTTTGTCAGTAATAGGTAAAGCAGGAAATTCATATTTGAATAAAGTTAGACTATTGGAAGATATTGGTGTCCAAAATCTATAATATTTATCTCTTTTATAAGCAAATAATCTTACTTCATTTCGATTATCAATTATTATTAAAACATTCTCATTAATTGCAGGAATTGACATAGTTAGAAATTGCCCTCTACCATTACTGTTATTGATTATATCTACTTCCTGCACACTTTTTTCAAGTTGTTTGCAACAACGAACATTTGCAGAATCTATGATACTTGTTGCGTTATTTCTAAAAGTCAATGTATTGTTTTCATATCTTAAAACAGTTACTTCCACAATTTTTTTAGCATTCTTAATTTCATTCTGAAAATCAAAAACGATAGGTCTAGCAAAAGAACTACAAACAAACAAGACAAATAAAACTAAGATTTTTGATTTCATATTCTTACAATTTTGAAACAAAAACCTTCATTGAGGTTCAAATGCAACGCTCAACGAGGTTTTAATTACTTATTTCTAATTTAAAAACTTCAAATTATAAAAGGTTTATTGTTAATGAATCAAATTTACCATTCACAATTCTTTTTTATCCTCTTCTACGCTCCAAAAGAATCATCATCATTAAGCCTAAAAGTATTCTTTCTTCTTCTATTTCTTCCATTTCCATTAATTTTTCTACTTTAAATCGTCTTCCAAAAAAAGAAGGTTCTTTTTTGAGTTTGGCTACAATTTCTCCATTCGGACGACTAACATTATAACTAGGATTGAAAAAATAGCCTGTTAGCATGTTTAAAACAGGGACTTCTCCTAGAGCCGAATCAGCTACTTTTATCCAAGCATTGGCTTCTTCGATAATCAAATCTTGATTGTCTTCAATATCATATATTTCGTATTTTGCTTTCCAAATAGAACGCCAGCCTTTACGAGCTACACGACCTAGATTTTTACCATTAGCGTCTTCAAATCTGTAAGAAGCTGAAAAGTCTAACCATCTGTCTGCTTTAATAGAATATTTTAATTCAGATTTTGAATCATCTGTAAAAAGATTGACTTCTTCTTTTAGCTTAAATATTTTTTGGCGCACATAGGCAAGTGTTTGTCCGTTTGCATCAGTAGCAATAAAATCATTTGCAAAAGTTGCAATTTTGAAAGTAAGATGAAGTGGAAACTGAAAATGGCTCATAAATAGTTATAGTAAATTTGATGAAAATAAAATTATTCAAACTTTAACAATGTAAAGTATAAACCTAAATGTACAAAAAATACTACTAATAATAAACTAAATTTTCCATAACAATAGATTTATAAATCTACTATTATGGAAAATAATTATTACTTAAATAAATTTCTAATACATCTTATTCTTTCTCTACTTCAATAAGACTAAGTAACTCCATTTCTCCAGAAGGCTTGTATTGATACTGATAAAAACCTTCCTCTGCAATAAGTAAAAGTAAACCATTAAAAGGAATTACATCTCTGGCTTTTATATCTTTAAATTCATGTAAAAGTTGAATTTGGTCAGGCGTAAAAGCAATATCAAAAACCTTTAATCCTGAATTACCATCACATACAAAAAGCAAATCATTATCTATTCCCAATCCATACGGATTTTCTAATGAATATTGATTGACTGCAAAAGGTTGAGTAGGATCACTTACATTAATTACTTCCAGTTGGTCTATTTGTGTTGTATTACGACAGCTAGTTCCTGAACGCACAGTTACATAAGCATAGTTTCCTTGCACAACAACAGGATCACAAGCCTGAACATGTTCGTACATAGAAGTATAAGCAGGGGCTGAAGGATTTGAAATATCATAAATCAACATTCCTGTTTGAGTTCCTAAGTACAGATAGTCGCCATAAGGAAAAACAGTTTCGACTCCATTTATCAATTCAACTGTTTGTTCGAATGTTGGATCTGTGTTGTCTTGGACATCAAAAACTCGCATTTGATTATTACTTATTGTGTAGAGTTTGTCTCCTACCACTGTAAAACGAGCTAACGAACCCCCTTTTCCTCCATTACCAATTGCTGCTGATTCATCAGAAGAAAAATTACTATCTTCATTACAACTAGTAAGAGAAAGTGCTAAAAAAGCAAAGAGTATATATATATTATTTTTCATTTTTTTATAAATTAGATTATTTTTTATACTAAAAAAGTAAATTATCAATTATTCGTTCTTTATCCAATTAATAATATACCCTTTGCTGGCATCATATTCAAAGTTTCCTCCGTCGGGTGGAAGAACTTGGTTTGCTTCTGAAAAAACACCTTCTATACGTTTCACTATTTTAATAACTGGTAGATTTGAAATATCTATTGCTACCAAATCAACAGCATTATCAGCATACAAAACATTTCCTTTTGTTGATACATCTACATTTCCTGCAATCTTAATAAAACCAACATTTTTAGGTTCTCTAGGATTACGATTATCAATAACATGAACTCCTTCATAACGCTCTCCAACAAATACATACGAGCCTTTCATAAAAATTTTGCCTGTTTTTTTGAGTGGACGTGCATTCTCAAATTTTACAGAATTATTCAAGTCTTGACGACTGATATAAACAGGGCTATATTCTGTTTCATAAACAGGTTGTGAAGGTTCTTCTACATAAAAACAGCTAGTCAAGCTAAAAAGCAACATTCCAAATAATACTGATTGAAGTATCTTTTGTGGAATAAAATGGATAAAGAATATGGGATTTTTCATTTTTAGATAAATAAAAGTTGGTTACTTGCAAAGTGAAATGAAAGATTAAAAATTCAAATGTAGATTTATATCTATTTTTTGTGTTTTTTTAACCCTTTTATTCAAGACGTTATCTATTTCTAAATCGTTGCAAAACATTTTTTACTCAACCAATTCTATTTTATCTATTTCTAACTTAAAATTTTGTTCTTTTTTGTTTCCAATCAGAAATCTGATTTCTGCTAACTCTTCTGCTTGATAATTGGGTAGTTCTGTAAGTCGTTTTCCTCTAAAAGCAGGAATCATATCTGATAAATCAAGTACAATAGTTTCCCATTCTCCAGTTGGTTTAAAGTAAGAAATATACGAGTATTTTTCGCTTCCATTAGATTTTACTCTAAACTGATAGCGTTTTTTATCTCCTTTTAGATGAATATTTACTTTTTTATAACCTGCTATTTTTTCTCTATCAAATGTATAACGAAGCGAAGAAAACCCTCCATTATTTTCTAAAGAAATTTTTCCCTCAAAAATACCATTTCCTGCTTTATTAAGATAAAAATTTCCATTTGAATTACCACCCATTACTACATCATCAACAATTTTCCAGTTGGAAATATTAGCATTTTCCTTAAAATCAAAAATAAGAAGTGGGTTTTTCATAAATAGATTATTTTTAGAAGACTAAAAAATAAATTTACATTTTTAGCTATCTATAAAACAGGGTTAAAACCCTATTAGGGTACAGTAACACTAGAAGAATATGTAACAACTAAAATATATAAAAATTGGTATCAATTTAAAAACAAAATCACATATCAAACTATCAAAACAAACCTTACGTAATATTAGAGTGCGTAATTTCTATATTTGTTTCTAATTTATCATCTCCATTTCCTAAATTCCATATCCTATCATCATTATTGCGCTCCAAAAACTTGTGTCCAATAATTGCTTTCTCTACCCAAACCCATTTCTTGAAAATTTGGATTCATGATATTTCTACAATGTCCTTCACTATCTATCCATCCTTCAATAACTGATTTTTCGGTGGTGTAACCTTCTGCAATATTTTCTCCATAAGTTCTCCAATCATAACCTTGTCTTTCTAGTCTTTCTCCTGCACTTGAACCATCTTTTCCTGTGTGTGAAAAATAGTTTTTATCATTCATATCTTTGCTATGAAGATAAGCCGTTTTGGCAAGTGTTTCATTCCAAGTAATTATTCCTACAGGTGGCATTTGTTCATTTCCACACGTACAACCCTGTGTTCTGTATTCATTTACTAGTTTTACTAGCTCTTGGGCATCTACATTAAAATTATCTTGATTTGGTGCTATTTCCTCCTCTTGATTTTGACAGCCAAAAGCACCAAATAAGAGAAAAGCAAAAAGAGAATAAAACTTGAAATTTTGATGATTCATAATAGAATATAGTTTGAATTTTAGATGTTTTTTAGACAAAAAAGGCAAATAGTTTGCCTAAAAATTAAAATTGTAGTATGATTGAATAATCTTCTGATTTTATTTATCCTTATGAAAAATATCTTATCATTTTTAATAGTCTTTTCTATTTTTCTGCTTATTGCTTCTTTTAAGTCTTTACAACAAAATTCAGGCTTACCAAAAGAAGTAGAAAAAGCTTTTGAGAAAGCTTTAGATTTTGCAAAACAAAAAAAAGACAAACCTCACTTTACTTATTATTTTGAAGATGATTTAGAAAAAGGTAATTATAATTCTATAAAAGTCAATATAGATTATGGTGCTTTTTTCAATAAAAATGATAAGTTTTTGATTTTAACTTGTGAGTACCATAAACTATCTGATGACAAATATTATAGAGTATATTTGAAAGAATCTGATAGTTTTAAACTGCTAGTAGAAGAATATACTAATCATGGAGAACAACCTATTTTTATGGAAATTAATGGAGATGAAAACATAGACTTTGTTATTCCTTATTCTCCTTCTTCTGGCTGCTGTCCAAGACAAAGCAAAATTGTGTTTCTTTATAAAGACAAGAATTTTGTAAAATACAATTTTATCAATCCTACTTTTAGCCCAAAAGAAAAAATAGTTCGTGGTTTGGGATATGGTTATTTTCCAGAAGTAGGTTTGTATAAATATAAATGGAGTGGAACAAAACTAGATACAGTAGAATACATTTACAGAACGAAAGAAAGTGATTTTAAAAAATTCATTCGCACTAAAAAAGAAATTCATTTACCTAAACATAGTCAAGGAGAAATCTTAGATTTTTTACCAAAAGAATATCAAAACATCAATGAAATAGACTGGTTTTTGAAAGAGTATAATTGAGTTATAAAACCTTTTTCAAAAAAAAGAAGTTTTAAATCAGATATCCCTTTTTCCCTTTTCTAAATCAAAATTTATGCTCTATCAAAATACTCGCAAAACATTTTTAATTGAAGAAGTTATACTAACAGACAAGACTACATCAGAAAGTCAAGAAGCAAAACAACAAAAAGTATTGAAACTCTATCTAATCGGACGACTGACTGTTGAAGAACACAGAGAAGGTTTCGAAACCTATTTAGAATTGTTCAAAGATGGAAATTATAGCCACGCTATTTTTGACTATTTAAAATTGGAATATGACCCACCTCAATCAAGAGCTTGGTTTGTAACAAATTATGTCCCTCGTTATGGAAGAGAACTCAAAGAAAGAGAATGTTATTTGGCATTATTAGAATCTCAAAATTTATTTCAAAAAATGACAACTTCTCTCATCACCTCTTCAGTTCAGAAAATTTATAAAACAATTCATATATCTTTTTTTAAAAAATTAGAAGAAGGCGAAAAATGGCTTCTAAATCAGTAAAAAAGCAATAAAAAAATCGTAAATTTGGGAAAATATGTCTTACTCTTTAGAGTGAGCAATGATAACGTATGTTTTGACCTACGTTGTCTATTTATTGCCAAATTTCCCAAAAATACCTACACTAGAATATATGGATTTGTTACTTATAGAAGACAGAATAAATTTCCTTGTTGAAAAGCTCAATCATTACAATACTCAATATTATCAAAATGATATTTCAGAAATTTCTGATTTTGAATTTGATAAATTATTAGAAGAATTAAAAAAATTAGAAGAAGAAAATCCACAATTTAAGCGTCAAGATTCGCCTACTTTGCGTGTGGGTGGAGATATTACAAGTAATTTTGAAACGGTAGTTCATCGCTATCCAATGCTTTCACTTTCAAACACATATAGTGAAGAAGAACTTCTAGATTTTGATGAGCGAATCCGAAAAACTGTTGATAATCCTGTTTATGTTTGTGAACTCAAATTTGATGGTGTGGCTATTTCGCTGCGTTATGAAAATGGAATTTTTACGCAGGGCGTTACTCGTGGGGACGGAACACAAGGCGATGATGTAACTTCAAATGTCAGAACAATTCGTGATATTCCTTTAAAAATAGAAAATTCAAACGACTTACCAACTGATTTTGAATTACGAGGAGAAGTATATTTGAGCAAAACTCAATTTGAAGTTCTTAATCAAGAAATTGTAGAAAGAGCAAAAGAAAAAGAAGTGGAGGAAGGAAAAATTCCTGATTTACTCTTGAAAAACCCAAGAAATGCAGCTTCTGGCGCAATCAAAATGAAGGATTCGAAGGAAATGGCAAAACGCAAACTTTCTTGTTTTGTGTATGATGCCTACGGAACATCTTTTACTTCACATACCAGTATTTTAGAAAATTTAGAAAAATGGAATTTTGCCGTTTCTCCTTTCCACAAAAAAGCAAATGGAATTCAAGAAGTTTTAGAGTTTATAAAAGAATGGGAAGAAAAACGCTTTACTTTGCCGTATGAAACCGACGGAGTGGTTATCAAAATCAATGATTTAAATCAAAGAGAAGAACTTGGTTTTACCTCAAAAAGTCCACGTTGGGCAATTGCCTATAAGTACAAAGCAGAAGAAGCACAATCAAAACTCAAAAGTGTAGTGTTTCAAGTAGGTAGAACGGGAGCAATTACGCCAGTTGCAAATCTTACGCCTGTGCAGCTTTCTGGAACAACTGTAAAACGTGCTACTCTGCATAACGAAGGAGAAATAAAACGTTTAGATTTGCACGAAGGCGATACGGTTTTTGTAGAAAAAAGTGGTGAGATTATTCCAAAAGTAACTAGAGTAGTTTTGGAGCTTAGAGAAAAAAATGCAAAACCGATTATTTTTATAGAAAACTGTCCAGAATGTGCAACTAAATTAGTGAGAGAAGAAGGCGAAGCTGCTTATTATTGTCCAAATGAAGATGGTTGTCCTCCACAGATTTTAGGAAAAATAGAGCATTTTGTTGGAAAGAATGGAATGGATATAGACAGTATTGGAAGCAAAACAGCCCAAACATTTTTGAATGCTGATATAATTAAGGGATTTGCTGATTTGTATGAGTTAGACAAAGAAAAGCTACTGGCTTTACCTAATTTTAAAGAAAAATCAGTAAATAATGTATTTATTGGAATAGAAAATTCTAAAAAAAGACCTTTTAAAAATGTATTGTATTCTTTAGGAATTAAATATGTTGGAAGAGGAGTTTCGGAAATATTAACTGATGAGTTTTCAACTATTGATAATATCATCAAAGCAAGTAAAGAAGAAATATCTGCTGTATTTGGAATTGGAGAACGAATAGCCGAAGCTGTAAAAGCCTATTTTGATGAACCAAAAAATATAGAAACTATAGAAAGGCTCAGAAAAGCAGGCTTGCAGTTTGAGCAAGCAGAGAAAAAAGCAGTCATTACAGACGGAATTTTGAGTGGAAAAACATTTGTAGTTTCTGGTACTTTTCAAAATTTTGAGCGAGAAGAACTAAAAGAAAAAATCAAAGGTTTGGGAGGAAAAATTTCAAGTTCGGTTTCTAAAAAATTAGATTATTTATTGGCTGGCGACAAAGCAGGAAGTTCTAAAATTGAAAAAGCCGAAAAAGCAGGTGTAGCTGTAATTAGTGAAGATGACTTTTTAAAGATGATTTAGAATTTGGGCTTTTGCAAAACTAAAATAATTGGCTCTTCCGATTTTTTAGCGAAACATTGTGTGTTCAGTTCCTCAGAACTGAAAAAAACGCTTCCTCAGAAGCGTGATATTGCTTAAATCACGCTTCTGAGGAAGCATTTCGTTTGTTTTTGAGAACGGTGTAACCCTCAGCGAAGCTAAAACGAACGCACACCCTTTTATAATTTCGCTAAATTGTCGGAAGAGCCTAAGTTTTTAACCTTACAGCTATGGCGATACCACCGACAAATCGCTATCAATTATTTTTGCTGTAAAAGCACTTTCAAATTATCGTATTTCAAAAGTTGCAAATAAAATTCTTTGAAGGCTTTAAATTCAGATGGTTCAATACGAGTTTGTTTGAAGTGAACAAAACGCTCAATGTATAATCCTTCTGCTGTTTGCTTTAATTTGAGTGTATAAGTTCCAAATTTTGTATCATAATTTACATTTTGAGGTAATTTTTTGACAGCAAAATTCTTGTTCATTTTTACAGTAATGCGCTGAATATGAGGTTGTGCAAATGTAAATGTTTTTATATCCATTGCGTTGGTTCGCTCACTTCCATAAATTGCTACATCAGCTTCAACCGTTTTGACAAAAGGCAAACGCATAAAATAAATCCCTGTTACATCGTCTGTAAATTCTCTAGCATGAAACTGATAATTTGCTTCTAAAGGAACAGAAATATTCTCTACTTTATCAAAATCATATTCATCTAATTCAAGATTTCTAAATGCACTACTTCCCAAACTAGAAATGATATGATTTGGCAAATTATCCTTTGATTCTAATTCCATTGTCGAACGCCATCTTCCAGCTACAAGACCTGTATAAGTGGTTTTTACTTCCAAATCAAGTGTATTGAATTCATCTAAAGCTGCCGTTACATTATACTGTGTAAATGTTTTGGTAGAATCGGTATGATTAGGAGGTAAACGAAATGCTTTGTTTTGACCATCTTTTATAAGCAATGCCCACGCTTCAGTATCACCTTCATTGAGTGAATAGTATGGATAAAAATCAGTTGTTGGGTCAGAATAATTTATTTTTCCATCTAAATAATAGGCTACAATAGCGTGATTAAATTCCATTTCTAATGGCATAAACGGTTGTGTATTTTCGTTTACTTTTACCAAAACATAATATGATTCTATACCTATTTTTCTAAGCATCGTAATCATAATGGTTGCCACATCTTTACAATCTCCAATTTTTGAAGAACACGTAAGGTCGCTATCTTTTGGAATATAACCCGACTGCAAAAGACTTGTAGAAGAATAATTGATGTTTTGAGAAATGTAATTGAAGATAGTTTCAATTTTCTGTTTGTCAGTCATTCCATCTTTAATAATATCTTTCAAAATATCATCAATGATATAATTTGATTCTAATTTTTGGTAAGTTTTGGCTTTGTACCAATCTACAATAATTCCCCAGTCTTCTGTTGTTGAAACTCTCAAAACAGGATAGTATTCCAAATCATCAACCATTGCATTTTCTGCTATCGGAATCGGAATGTTTTCGTAATCCCAACGATAAGAAGCTAATCCATCTTCACGATTACTGACTTTTAATTTTCCGTCTAATTTATGACTTTCATAAAAAAGATTTCTATTTTGAGGAATCAAAAACTCTAATTTAGCTGATAAAATTGGAGCAGGGAAAGGAATGTAGCTACTAATTCCTAAATTATTTCCAAGTTCGGAAACTGTACTCCAACTTGCCATTCCTTCTACTTGAATAATATCGCCTACTTTTAAGTTTTTAAAGATAATAAATGAACCTTGTACATCTGGACGAGTTTCTGTGCCATTTTCACGAATTACTTTTGCACTTGTAACTCTGCCTAAGAGGTCAAAGTTAGATTGTGTCCAAAGTTTTGCACCCGATTCAGTCAATATTTTTATCATAATATTGCTATAAAAATAAGTGGCTCTTGCAGTATCGTTCCAAATTACATCACGATTGTAACCTAAAATAATTGATTCGGCATCTTTGTATTCTTTTTTGAAAGCCTCCGTTTTAGATACTTTTTCGTAGTTGGCTTTGTACTCGTCAAAAGAAGGAGTTTCGAATTTGTTTTTATACTGCTTTTCACCTTCAATTTTTTCAATTTTATTATCTAATTCATACGAATTTTGACTAGTTGATAATTGTTGCGCTTTTTTATAATAGGTAAGAGCAGTTTGTTTGTCACCTTTATCACTATGAATATCGCCTATCATTTCATAAATTCCACCTGAATTTGGGTCAATCGGAATCGCTTGTTTGATAGTTGTCATTGCCTCATCATAACGTTCCTTTGAGTACAAGTAATTTGCTTTTTGATATAACAACCAACTTTCATTAGGCTTAACAACAATCATTTCATCATAAAGCTCTAATACTTTCTCTACTTCTTTATCTTTTTTGTAGAGTGCAATTAGCTTTTTGTAAGTTCCTACATCAAAGTATTTTTTGAGAGCTTTTTTATAATCTTTCTCTTTAGCTTTGTCATCATCTTTTTTGTCTTTTTGCTGATTTTGATAATAATCTTCTGGACGATTGTCTTTATCATCAATGTATCTTTGCAGACTTTGAGAGTAAAGAGGATATTCTTTTACCATTTTTTTAGCATACGCAATTCGCTCATCTTTACGTCCTTTTTGGTCATAAAAACGAAGTTTTCTTTGAATGACATCAAAGTTAGAACGACTAATTTGGTCTAGTTGATCTAATTTTTCTTCGTATTCTTCGCTTTGATTTTCTGCATCAATTTCTTTCAAATCTTTGTAAAGAAGGGTGAAAATAGGTGTTTTTTGTTGGTCAAATGTTCCCATTAAATCAAAACTCTTTTCCGTCTTGTTATTTTCATTATAGACTTTTGCAGCCAAATATTTGAAATAAACTGAATTTGGATTTTGCTCTACTTTTTTAGCAAAAAACTCTTCTAACTCTTCTCCTCTTGAATAATATAAATGAGACTGAATCAACATATAATAATCAAAAAATGAATTTATATTTTCACTATCATTTTTAGTTACTAAATTTTTGAAGTATTCTAATGTTTCTAAACTTGTTGTTGTAGAGTTTTCAAAATTTGTTGCTACCGAATAGGTAACTGGGTCTTTATAAGCCTGTAACGGAATAGCGATGCCATTTTTGTCTGTCAAACGAATAAAAAGATTTCTTTGATAATATGGATAATAATTATCTTCTTCTTCTTCTAGTCTTTCGATAGTGCTTTTCTTGTTTTTATCATCTTCCTCTTCTGCCTCATAGTTGTAATCTATACTTTTCATGCCATCAAAGTCTAATTCAGAAGAACCTGAACCTCCTTTAAAATATCTTGCTACAGCATATTTTATCAAAATTCTGTGATTTCCAGCAGGTAATTTCATAGAAATGCGTTCGGCATCATAATGTGCTGAAATTGTTTTTGGAGAAGCAAAAATTTCTTTTCCATCTAACCAAATTTTGATTGGATAGGAACGAGTAATACGAAAATCAATTTCTTGTTCTTTGTCTACACTAAAAAAAGTATTGGCATAATGTACTCCTTCTGTTTGGTCAAGATAAATATCACCATCATATTGAAAATAAGGTAATATTTCCCATGATAGTTTTTCATCTGTAATGATTTTATAGCTACCGTTTGGGTTAAAGGCTTCTTTTTCAACAGGATATTCAACTGTGTAGCCGTAGCCATTTATATTTGGAAAGCCATTTATTGTTGCCCAATACAAACGATTATGAATTTTGGCAAAAGAGGCTTTACTTTTCTCAAATTCTCTTCTTGTAAATTCTTTGTAGGCTTCAAAAAGTGAAGGACTTACATAAAAACGAGAAGACATTTTTTGATTTCCATTTTTATCATACATTTTTTTCTTTAAATCAGAATAGGAAATTGAAATTTGTCTTTTAAAAACATCATAATAATTTTCATCCCAATGATGACGCATCAATCTATTGAGGTGCAAATAATATCCTTGTGTGTCTCCTTCTACTTCTGAAAGAAAAATCATTCCTTTGTTGGCTTCTGCATCAGTGCTATCTTTTTCTAGTGTCTGTTGGAAGGCTTGACGAGCTTTTTGATGGTCATTTTGTTGTATAAACTCCCAACCTGTTTTATTTTGTGCTTGGGAATAAGTAGGTAAAATAAAACTTACTGTTAAGAGTAAGAAGATTATTTTTTTCATAGATTTATTTTGCATAAAGATATAATAAAATGATAATTGATTTTGTAGTGATTGTTTGTCTGTATTGTAAAAAATATAATGTATGATTTTGTTCTATAAAATAATAGATACGCAATTTAGTAACAAAAATTATATTATTTTTGGTGAGTTTGTCTTCTCAAAGTTAATTTGGTGTTTTTAATTTACACTATTTACATAATCTCTAAAAAAGTTTTCAAAAAGCTCTAAAGAATGAATATCAGAATGGGCATTGAAACGAATAACTTTACTCCATTCTATTCTATCGCCAATCCCTAGTTTTGCACACATAAAAGAACTAAAATTGAACATAAATTCGTTCAATTTTTCGTCTTGCATTGCCATCAAATAACCTTGAATAACATAACTCACATCTTCAACTCGGTTGATAGAACCTGCTTCTTTGTAAGTGGTAAGAAAAAATACGTAATCAATGAAACGGAGCATAATTTATTGAATGGTGAATTATGAATGGTGAGTTAAAAGATTTTTAGAGTACAAAATCGTTGGTGGGATACCGACAAAAGTTAAAGGTTATTTAACTGGCAGATATTTCATTTTCTTCTATTGCTATAAACTCATGAAAACTTTTTAATTTTAATATTCTTTCCCTTCTCATTAATCCTCCATGGTCATTGTCTATAATAAAGTTTAAGTTTTCAGGAATGCTTCCAAAAAAAACTTTTACTAATTCAAATGAGTTGCTATCAATTAAATAATAATACGTTTTATTTAAAATACTTTTCACAGCAGTCAATTCTTCTTTTGAATAAAAATCTTCTATTTTAGCATCAGCAGCAAAAATATTTAAAAATTTATTTCTAGTTGAAATGTAAAAGTTTTGTTCTTCATCTAATCTTAATTGAGGATAATATTTACAGAAATCTATTTTTTCTTCATCACTTATTAAAATAATTTCGTAACTCATAATTTGGTTTTTTAATTTAACTTTTTCATCATCAATCATAACAAATACAGGAAAAGGCAAGCCATTTTCCCTACACTGATTATTTCATTTTCATAAAACTGGTAACTGATTACTACTTACTGATAACTGAACTTTACCATTTTCGGCTACTCAAAACTAGTTGTGTAGAACCAAGCATTAAGATAATCAACGAAAAGAAATATAACAAGTTACGAGAATCTATTAATCCTTTGCTAAGTGACTGATAATGAAAGTCTATACCCAACTGACTAATAAAATAAGCTGTATCAGACCAAACATTCAGACCAGAAAGCGACGTAAAACCTTCATATAAAAAGAAACACAGAAATACAGCAATAATAAAAGCTACAATTTGATTTTCGGTAAGCGAAGAAGCGAAAACGCCAATTGCTGTAAAAACTGCACCCAATAAAATAAGTCCTATAAAAGAACCTGCAAAAGCAGCACTATCTAAGTTTCCGACAGGATTTCCAAGCTGATAAACACTATAATAATAAATCAATGTAGGAAGAAGTGCAAACAAAACCAAAACCCAAGCAGCTAAATATTTTCCTAAGATAATTTCCCAGTCAGAAATAGGACGAGTAAAGAGCAGTTCCATTGTTCCTGCACGTTTTTCTTCTGCAAAACAGCGCATTGTAATGGCAGGAATCAGAAACAAAAAAATATAAGGTGCAACCGAAAAAAGTGGATATAAATCAGCAAAGCCATATTCTAAAATACTTGTCTGAGGAAAAACCCACACAAAAAGTCCCATGGCTACCAAAAAAATAATTAGTACAATGTAGCCAATTAATGAGCTAAAAAAAGAGCGTATTTCTTTTAAGAATAAATTAAACATAAACGGATTTTCTGTATTTATTTTTTGTACAATGATAAAGTCAAAACAACTGTTGGGATTAAGAGTAGCTTAGATTCGAAATTGAATCCCAAAATCTAACAAAGATAATAAAAACCAAACTACATTTTTAATTGCTAAGACGCTACTACTTTTATATAAAAGCAAATTAGCAAATAAATAATGGCTTAATGTTTGCCAATTTGCAACTAAACGATTATCTTGTTAATTGAACGAGAAAACTTTTCTACTCTTTATTAGAACCATTCTCAAAACATTACTTTTAATTGAAATTTTAGTATCTTATATTTGTTTTATGATTAGATTTTAATCTAAGTTAAACATTATCATTCTACTCTCTCAAAACTAATACACTTTTACAGTATTTTACACGCCTTTTTTATGAATAATATTTTACGCTATTTCGCCTTAAGTTTTACTCTCATTGCTACTACTGCAATAGTGCCTTTTGTTTCTGCACAAAAAACAATAGAAACCCCTATTGTTGCAGGTACAAACAGCGAATATATTACAATTTCTAAAATCGAAACCTCATCAGATAGCACTGTCTTTCAGATGGAATTGACTTGTTATGAAGGTTTAGAATATACTTTACACGAAAAAGGGTCTATTCATGCCTTTAAGATGATGGTTGATGATACAAAATATCCATTATTAAGAATTACAGCAGCAGAACCAGGTGTAATTCAATGTAAAATGATGAGTGTACAATATTTTCATTTAGTTTTTGAAGCTCTTCCTGAAGGAACAGAAGTAATTAATCTTCAAGAAGGAGACCGTAGTGAATCTGATTTATATTTTGAAAATGTATTACTTTCTAACTTAGAAGAAGCTACAAAAAAAGCCAAAGCAGGAGACTCTAAATATCAAAAGTTTTTGGCCAAACATTATGAGCAACAATATGATTATGAAAGTGCTCAAAAATATTTGAATATGTATATTGATCAAGTAGTAAAAGCAGAAGGTACTCAGTCAAAAGAATATTTAGATGCCTTAGGAAGCCAGATTCAACTCAACCTAAACATTGGTAATTATGTAGAGGCAGAAGAGCTATCTCTACAAACTATTGAAGCAGTAGGGTTAGAAAACCCAGAAGTAGCAAGTATTTTATATACATTAGGAGATGTATATCAAGTGTTGGGCAAACATGAAGATGCTGTGGAAAACTACATTCAGTATTTGCGTACTATGGAAAAAGGAGAAAACCTTAAAAGTGCTACTTATTCTATGGTAAATAATTTAGTTATGTATTCTTGGGCAAGTATGACAGATACATTAGATCGTCAGCCTCTTGCTGTTGGTGTATCAGTTAATCCTGCGAAAATAGAAGAAGGTACTGCACAAATGCGTATTTATGCAGTAGGTGCAACAGAATATATGGTTTCAGATACAGAAGAATTTAAAGGTAGCAAATGGAACACCTATGAGCCAGCACTTATGACAGAAGAAAAGTTACGCTCAAATACAAAGACTTTATACGTGCGCTTCAAAGATAATAAAAATAGACTTTCTACTCCTTTTGTGGTCAAAATCGAACCACAAGAATAAAAAATACTAGAAAAGAAAAATAAGAATAAATAAATACTTTTGTAAAGGCTTTTCGATGTTTTCGAAAAGCCTTTTCTTATATTTGTGTATATTAATTTTTTTAAATGTGTTTGTACTAAATCACACTGTAAACTAATTAGGTAAAGTTTTTGTCTATACTGGTATAGAATTCATTACCATTATAATAATGACTATTTTTTATATAAATGAAGTAGTACAAAATAAAACGATATATAAAAATCAAAGAAACCAAATTTAACTTTTATGAAAACACTCAAACAAACCCCAAACAAGCTGTCAAAAGGCTGTTTATTTTTAGCTATTTTATGTAGTTTTTTCTTTATTTCAGTTAGTGTTGTAGAAGCACAAGACGAAACAGATACTACTGATGTGGATGAAACACATACTTTGCCTCGTTCTAATAAAGGGGAAGGATTAGATGAGTATGTTGTAGCCGAACAATTGCGTATGACTCAAAAATTTCCACAAGCGATTCCTTTCTATGACAAAGCGATTGCTAAAGAACCTAATAATTTAGAATATCTGTACAATAAATGTATGTGTTATTATGAAGGTCGTAATTATCCAGCAGCCGAAACTTGTTTTCAATCTGTTTTAGAGAGAAAAGAAAATTATATCCCTGCTTATGAAATGCTTGCTAATACATATAAGCAAAAAAAGGATTATGATAAAGCAGTTAGTATGTATGAGAAAATTATAGCTCTTGCAGAAGATGACGGAGAAAAGTTTGCTTATCAGTTCCGTACTATTGATCTTCTTTTTCGTACAGGAAATATAGAAGGAGCAGGAAAATATATAAAAAGTGCAAACGAATTATTTCCAGGGATGCCTGATTTATTTTATTTACAAGCTCGTTATGAGAATACAATAGGTAATCATGAAAAAGCTCTTGACCTAATGAGTCAACTCATGGATATTACAGGAGGTGAAACAGGAATTGGTTATGATAAAGATTTCTATGAATTAGGTTATACTCATTTTCAATTAGGTAATTATGCCGAGGCAGAGAGAGCTTTTAGCAAAATTACAAAAGGAAGTCAGTTTTCAGCTCGTTCTAAAGAGTTTAGTCCAGAGTTTTTGATGAAAGTAGCTGATGGCTATTCAAAAGTATATGAGTTTAATGATGCAAAAATTCTTTTAGAAAAAGTAATTGCGATGAAAGATCCTTTTCCAGATGCACAAGAATTGAAAGTTTATATCGAAGATAAAGCTGCAAAAGATACTTTGATACAAAAACTAAATTTTCGTTTAGAAATGGATGAAAAAGCACGTACAGGTAAGTTAGAAGGAGATCAAGATCCAAGAAAATTCATGCTTAATACTTCTCAAAAGTTAGAGGTGTATTTCAAACTTACCAAAACATATTTAGAAGTTGCTAATTATGATGATGCTTTAGAATATTCTCGTCAATACTCTGCTTTTAACCCTAAAAACCCATTGGTTTTATTCTATCAAGCTCTTGCCTTACAAAAAGTAGGTGATGATGTCGAAGCTGAATCATTGCTTTTGGCAATTAGTAGTACACCTCAAATTAATAGAAACGCTCGTGCTATGGCTGCTTTTGCGTTGGGTATTTTCCAACATAGAGGTAAACAATATGCTTTATCTGTTAAAAATCTCAAGAAAGCTGCTATTTTGAGTCCAGCATTTAGTCCTGCTTCCAAGTACGAAATTGCTAGTATTTCGGTAGAAGATCCAAATACAGCAGCAGAAGAAGGTCTCAATGATGAAAATGAGGAAGTGATGGAGGAAGAAATAGAAGAATAAGAAAATATAATTTAAAAATTTCAAAAAGTCATTCAATTTAATTTGAATGACTTTTTTTATAATTAATTTAATAAAATAATAAAGTATTTTGCTAGTTTTACAAACTATTCTGTTTATTTAGAGTAAATAGTAATTAGTATAGAAATTATTACTTTTATCTTAGAAAAAGATTATTATAAATTGAAAAATAACTTAACTTATGAAATTAGCTCTTTCTTTTGTGTTTTCTTTACTCCTTTCAACAGGAATAGTATTTTCAAATAACCTTTTTGCTCAAATTACTACAATAGATTCTACACAAAACGTAATTTCAAGTCTGGAAAATAATCTAATAACATATCAGGAGTCCAATTCTTGGAAAGAATTTTTAGATACACACGCTGAGTTAGTTCGTTTTTATATTCAAAATGGAAATATTGATAAAGCTAAAAAACGGCTCTCAAAGTTAAATGAGATTCCAAAATCTGTTTATCAACAACAACCTACTTTGGCTATTCAAGCCACCCATACAAAAGGTGAATTTGCATTGTATGAAGGAGATATAAGTAAAGCGCTAGAATTTTTTGAAGAAGCCTATACAAATTCTCAAAAATTAAATAATACTGAGAGTTTGTCTGCAAAGCAAGCTCTACAACTTAATAAAAGTATGAGTATTGCACTTTGGCAATCTGGGAATTTGACGAGAGCACGTTCTTTTGCCGAACAGTCAGTTCTGATAGCACAAAATAGAATAGGTGAAAATACAGAAGAAGTAGCAGATGCTTACAATAACTTTGGTTTGATTCTTACCAGCCAGCTTCCTGAAAATGCAAAAGAGTACTACAAAATGAGTCAGTATATTTATGATAAACTTCAAAAAGAAAATCCTACCAGCAAAGAATTAAATAATAAACTAGCCTATACATGGATTAATTTGGGAATAATTTTGAGAGAACAAGAAAGTTATGTTTTGGCAGAAGATTATTTTAAAAAAGCATTGAATTCTTTTGAAAACTCTCATAATGAACTTGCTAAAGCATTTGTAATGAATAATTTAGGTCAAAATTCTTTTTTGCAAAATTATTTTGAGCAAGCAGAGGACTATGAAATGCAGGCACTCAAAATTTATCAAAATAATTATGGACAAAAACATCCAGATATTGCTACAGTTTATAATCAATTAGGAACAATTTATGAAGCCAAAGAAAAATTTTCAAAAGCATTACACTTTTATCAAAAAGCTATTCAAGCAAATACATTACAATTTCAATCAAAAAAAATAGATGAAAATCCTCTTCCAACCGATTATCTAAATGCTGATGTTTTATTGCTTTCTCTTTCTTTGAAAGCTCGCTCTTTAGAACGAAAATACAATGAAAAGACACTTTTATTAAATGATTTGAAAGATGCTATTGAAACTTTATTAGTAGCTGATGAACTTATTTCGACTATTCGTAATCTTAGAACCAACAAACAAGATAAAATTGCATTAGGAAACCGTGCAACAGAAATTTATAAAACAGGTTTGCGAATTTCGTATACAATTAGCGAGTTTCCTTTACAAAAACAAAAATATAAAGAACAGGCTTTTTATTTTGCTGAAAGAAATAAAGCCTCTGTTTTGTTAGCTGCTATTGCTGATACAAAAGCCAAACATTTTGCAGGAATTCCAGATTCACTTTTAGAAAAAGAACAAGATATTCAGACTCAAATCACTTATTTTGAGCAGCAAATTCAAACTTATCCTATCTCAGATAATACAGTTAAAGATTCTGTTTTGCTTCATTTGCGTTCACAGCTTATTTATTATCAAAGCCAAGCCAAAGAATTTACAAGTCTTTTAGAAAAGCAATATCCAAATTATTTTTCTTTAAAATATAATACACAAATAGCTGATGTTGCAAAAATTCAAGAAAAACTAGATGAAAAAACAGCTTTATTATTATATGCTCAAACCTATAATCAAGGAAACAATCCACAAATTTATGCCTTTCTTATTACCAAAAATAAACTAGAAGTAAACACAATTGCTGAAAAGGATTTAGAAAGTGATTTGATTTATTTTAGAAATAGCATTGAATTCCAAAGCTACGGCGATTTTATAGAGTCTTCTTCTTTACTAAGTAATCAACTTTTATTTTTTGATATTCCTTCCATGATTCAAAAAGTAGTTATTATTCCAGAAGGAAATATGGGCAAAATTCCTTTTGAAGCGTTGTTTACAGAACAAATTACAGACAAAAATACAAATATAGAAAGTGAAGATTACTCTAAATTACCTTTTCTTATCAAAAAGCATAAGGTTAGTTATAGCTATTCAGCAACTCTTTTTATAGAAGAAAGTGAAATTAATCAATCTACCAACCCATCAATTTTTCTTTTTGCTCCTATTAATTTTCAAAGCAATGCACTTCCAAATTTGAACGGTACAGCAGAGGAAATAAAACAGATTAATTCTATTTTTAATCAAAAAAATATTTCTACTTCCCTTCATACTTACGAAAAAGCTGATAAATCAATTTTATTTTCCGACTCCTTAAAAAATTATCGATTCATTCATTTGGCTACACACGGAAAGGTAAATGAAGAAAATCCAGATTTATCTCAAATATTTCTAACTAATGCTGATGGAAGTACAGGAAGTCTTTTTGCTTCTGATATTTATGCTTTAGAAGTAGGTGCAGAGTTGGTGATGATGTCAGCCTGTGAGACAGGTTTAGGAAAAACTTCGAAAGGAGAAGGAATTGTAGGACTTACAAGAGCATGGTTTTATGCAGGAGCTAAAAACCTTAACGTTTCGCTTTGGCAAGTAAGTGATGAAGCTACCAACAAATTAGCTACTGCTTTTTATGAAAGTAATTTAGAAAATTTAAAAACAAATACATCTTCAACTTCGTCTTTTCAAAAAATAGATTATTCTAAGTCTCTTCAAAAAGCTAAATTGTCATTATTGGAAAGTGAAAAATTTGCTGCTCCTTACTATTGGGCTGCCTTTATTCTGATTGGTAAATAAATTATTTGAACTCATTTTGATGAACAAAAACACTAAAAAGACAATTTTTTGGACGCTCTTGGGAGGCTTTGTAGCTGCTAATGTAATGGTTTATAAACATGCTTATCATTTTACGCATGTTAAAGATGGTGAGCGTTCACTTTCTCCAGAGAGTTTGTCGTTTTCTCAAAAACTCAAAATACTTTTAGGAGGAATTTCCTTGCCTAAATCTCAAAATATCACTTCTCCTTTTACTACTTCTACAAGAGAAACTATTCTTGTTCCCACACGAAAAAATGAATATAATTTAGAGTGTTGGTATGATAAAGTTGAAAATTCAAAAGGAACAGTCATTCTTTTTCATGGTTATGGAGGTTGTAAGTCATCTTATGAGTTGGAAGCTGATTATTTCAGACAAATCGGTTATTCTACGCTGCTAGTAGACTTTGTAGGACACGGAGGTTCAGAAGGACAAGAAATTTCATTGGGTTATCACGAGGCCGACGATGTGAAAGCAACCTTTGATTATATAAAAAAGAATCAAAATACAGAAAATGTTATTTTGTATGGTTCATCAATGGGAGCAGCTTCAATTTTGAGAGCAATAGCTGTTTATCAGCTCAAAGCAAATAAATTAATTTTAGAATGTCCGTTTGCAACGATGAAACAAACAGTAAAAGGTCGTTTTGAAGTGATGGGAGTTCCTTCAAAAGGATTAGCTGAATGGTTGATGTTTTGGGGAGGACTACAACACGGTTTTTGGGCATTTACTCATAATCCCCAACATTATTCTAAAAAAGTAATTACTCCAACTTTACTGATAGGAGGGAAAAATGATTTACGAGTAAAGAACTGGGAAATAGATAAAATATATGAAAATCTAGCTACTAAAAATGATAAAAAAGAATTAGTTTGGATAAATGCAGGACACGAATCCTATGTTATGGCAGAACCAAATGTTTGGAAAAAAGCTATTTTAAATTTTTTATAAAAAATAGCTTTTTAAATAAACCTATTTTTCCTCTTTCTCTTCAAATTCTTCTTCATCTTTTTTCAAAACTCCATTAGTAGCCGTTTTAGGATTTACCTCAGACTTATCTTTAGACTCTTGAATGTTGTCATTTTCTTGAATAAGAATTCTTTCTTTAGATAAATAAATTCCATTTTCTAGTTCTGCAATATATTTCATTAGCTTTTCACGAATATCACAATGCAAATCCCAAGCTGTTGAAGGATCTTTTGCACTACATAAAGCACGCATTTCAATTCCTTCTTTCGAACTTCCAACGACTTGTAATTTTGGTGGTTGTTTTTCATCATAATTGTCAGACTCTTTCAGCAATTCTGAAAATTTTGTTCTTATATTTTCTACATTAATATTATAATCTGCATAAATCATTATTGGCTTCATAAGATGAGCATCATTCATAGACCAATTTTCAAAAGGTTCTGTTATAAAGTGTTTTAAAGGAACAACTACTCTTCTTTCGTCCCACGTTTTAATAATTAGATAGGTAAAACGAATATCTTCTACTGTTCCATATTGATTTTCAAAATAAATAGTATCTCCTATTCGGGCTGGTTTTGTAATAGCAATCTGCATTCCTGCAATAATATTCCCGAGTGTACTCTGTGCTGCAATACCCAAAACAACAGTAGCTACACCAGCAGAAGCCATTAGAGAAATACCTAAATTTTGAAGAAATTCGAATTGAGAAAGAACTAGTCCTACTCCTACAATAATAATAATAAAAGTAAAGACCCTACGAGCAACTGAAATATGAGTCAAATAACGTCTAGAATCCAAATTTTCTTCCTCTGAAATATCACCTACTTGTGTTTCTGCAATTCTATCTATTACATATTCAATTACTCTCAAAATAAGCCAAGTAAAAGCACCAATCACAATAACTAACATGATTGCATAAAAAATGGGCGAGAAAGAACCTGAAATAGAAAGAAACTTATTCATTACAAAGTAAAAAGTCAAAACACCTATCGCTAGAGCAATCGGAGTAGCTATTTTATCTCCTATTTCATCTACCCAATGTTTGTCAGATTTACGTACAAACCAGTTTATAATATAAGCAATCAGTTTTCCAAGAAAATAACAAGCAATAGCAAAGATTATTAACCCTATTATTTTCCAAACTTGAATACCCAAAAACTCAAACTCTCCCCACTCTGGAATAAGACGGTTTAATTTAGAGGGAGCATTAGCATCATATAAAAGTTCAATATTTTCAACTGTATTAGCAGAAATTACCCAAACAGGAGATTCATCTTTTACTTTTACACGGTCTAAACGCAGAGAGATAGTTCTTCCTTCTAAATTGAGAGAGCCAAAACGAATACTTTTCTGTGCTTTTCCTGCAATAGATTTATTTCCTACACTACTTTGATTGACTTGCCCATCAGGTCTATCTGGCAAATTGTCCCAATTTATATTTACCCTCTTATTGATTACATAACAGAGCTTTTCTGCAAGTACACTGGCTTTTTCTTTGCGAATTTTCTGTGGAAGCAAGTTTAGATTTAAAGCATGA
>NZ_CP147017.1:4670000-5097918 GCF_037126295.1 Bernardetia sp. Wsw4-3y2
AAGTTGACCTAAGGTGGTCCGATTACGGAGACAGCCAGGATGTTGGCTTGGAAGCAGCCATTCATTTAAAGAGTGCGTAACAGCTCACTGGTCGAGTGATTGGGCGTCGATAATACACGGGCATAAATCTATTACCGAAGCTATGGACTATGATTTTTTGAAGTCATAGTGGTAGAAGAGCATTCTAAATGCGTAGAAGCTGGATTGTGAATGAAAGTGGAGCGTTTAGAAAAGCAAATGTAGGAATGAGTAACGATAAAGGGGGTGAGAAACCCCCTCGCCGATAGACTAAGGTTTCCTGAACAACGCTAATCGTTTCAGGTTTAGTCGGGACCTAAGGATAAGCTGAAGAGCGATTCCGATGGGAAACAGATTAATATTTCTGTACCTCGTTTAAATTGTTAGGGGAGACGGAGTAAATAGTGTAGTGCGTTCTGACAGAAATGGACGTTAAAGCCGAAACGCAAAGGTTTTTAGTAGGTAAATCCGCTAGAGATTGGATTAGGCAATAGTACGACAAACCTTCGGGGGCGTTGATAATCTACATAATAGCTTCCAAGAAAATCCTCGTTAACGTTAATTTAAATAGCCCGTACCGCAAACCGACACAGGTAGTCAAGGAGAGAATCCTGAGGCGCTCGGAAGATTCATGGTTAAGGAACTAGGCAAATTTACCCTGTAACTTCGGGAGAAGGGGTGCCGTCTTATAGCGATATAAGCGGCTGCAATAAAAAGGTCCAAGCGACTGTTTAACAAAAACACAGGGCATTGCGAAATCGTAAGATGAAGTATAATGCCTGACACCTGCCCGGTGCTTGAAGGTTAAGAGGGGAGCTTAGGAGTAATCCGAAGGTTTGAATCGAAGCCCAAGTAAACGGCGGCCGTAACTATAACGGTCCTAAGGTAGCGAAATTCCTTGTCGGGTAAGTTCCGACCTGCACGAATGGTGTAACGACTTGGACACTGTCTCAACCATGATTCCGGTGAAATTGAAGTATCGGTGAAGATGCCGATTACCCGCAACGGGACGAAAAGACCCCGTGAACCTTTACTATAGCTTCGCATAGTTGTTGAATACAGAATGTGTAGGATAGGTGGGAGACTTTGAAGCGGTGTCGCTAGGCATCGTGGAGTCATTGTTGAAATACCACCCTTTCTGTATTTGTCATCTAACCTCGTGAGAGGGACGGTGCGTGGTGGGTAGTTTGACTGGGGTGGTCGCCTCCGAAAGTGTAACGGAGGCTTCCCAAGGTTTCCTCAATACGGTTGGTAATCGTATGTAGCGTGTAATGGCATAAGGAAGCTTGACTGCAAGACAAACAGGTCGAGCAGGTACGAAAGTAGGGCATAGTGATCCGGCGGTTCTGTGTGGAAAGGCCGTCGCTCAAAGGATAAAAGGTACTCCGGGGATAACAGGCTGATCTCCCCCAAGAGCTCATATCGACGGGGAGGTTTGGCACCTCGATGTCGGCTCGTCACATCCTGGGGCTGGAGAAGGTCCCAAGGGTTGGGCTGTTCGCCCATTAAAGTGGCACGCGAGCTGGGTTCAGAACGTCGTGAGACAGTTCGGTCTCTATCTGTTGTGGGCGTAGGAAATTTGCGAAGATCTGACTTTAGTACGAGAGGACCGAGTTGGACAAACCTCTGGTGTATCAGTTGTGGTGCTAACTGCATTGCTGAGTAGCCACGTTTGGAACAGATAAGCACTGAAAGCATCTAAGTGCGAAACTGACTTCAAGATGAGATTTCCCTTAAGAGACGTTAAAGATGATGACGTAGATAGGCAGCAGGTGAAAGTTTAGAAATAAATGGAGCTGAGCTGTACTAATTTCTCAGTAGTCTTTTGTTAGTGTAGGTTTTCCGATATGCAAACGGAAGATCATAATTTTTAAATATACTATACACCTTACTTTGTTAAAGAACTTTTTAAGAACTTGTGTAAGTTGCATTGGTACTAGCCAGACAATTTACCTAAAGAAAAAGGGTGATCATAGCATAGGGGTACACGTCTTTCCATTCCGAACAGAGCCGTTAAGCCCTATTGCGCCGATGGTACTGCGCTATTCGTGGGAGAGTAGGTCATCGCCCGTCTTTATAAGGACAAATGCAGAAATGTATTTGTGAACGGACAAAGAATTAAGCCTTTTTAATCATAATTGATTAGAAAGGCTTTTTTTGTGGAAAACAGTTTTTATATCATCCTAGTGAAAAGATATGATGGAGAAAAATTTATTAGAGTAAATCAAGTAATAATAGTAATTTATTGAGGCAAAGCTGAATTTATTTTGTATATTTCTGAAAATTGATCTTTCCTATCTGTATTTTCTTATGACGACTTTCAAAGATTATCTATCAACTCTTGTGTATATCTTTTTTCCAGATGTTTGTTTGGCTTGTGGAGGAGTAATAGAGCAAGGAGAAAAAACGATTTGTTCGATATGTAAATTTAGTTTTCCTAGAACAAATTTTCATTTGGATAAAGAAAATGCTTTAGCACAAAAATTTTGGGGAAGAACAAAGGTAGAACATGCTATTGCGTATTTATTTTTTAAAAAAGCAGCAGATGTACAAAGTATGTTGCATTATCTCAAATACAAGGATTCGCCAGAAGTGGGAATACTTATAGGAAATTGGTATGGACAAGAGCTTTTAGAAAATGATTTTCATAAAAATTTTGATGTTATTATTCCTGTCCCTCTACACCCAAAAAAACTTAGAAAAAGAGGGTATAATCAGAGTGCTTGTTTTGGGGAAGGTTTAGCAGAAGTTTGGAAAATTCCACATTTAGAACACGGATTAGAGAAAGTAACAAATACTAGTTCTCA
Source organism: Bernardetia sp. Wsw4-3y2 (assembly GCF_037126295.1). NCBI lineage: Bacteria > Pseudomonadati > Bacteroidota > Cytophagia > Cytophagales > Bernardetiaceae > Bernardetia > Bernardetia sp. Wsw4-3y2. The sequence goes on from NZ_CP147017.1 coordinate 4,672,826, forward strand.
AACAAAAAAATCAAGACAAGAACGATATGAGAATATGAAAGCAGGATTTTTAGTGCCGAACCCAGAAGAAATAAAAGACAAAAATATTTTGATTGTAGATGATGTAGTTACTACAGGAGCTACTTTGGAAGCCTGTATTAATCTGCTTTTAGAGAAGGGAGCAAAAACAGTAAGTATTGCTGCCATTGCAATTACACAAATTTAATACAAGGAAATTATATAGAAGTATCTACAGAAGAGACATGAATAATCTGTTTAATAACTCTAAAAATTTCTGAAAAAGTGACTTTATCTAAAACTTCAAAAGAAAGTGACTGTGCTTTCTGATGAAGACGAATAACATTTGTTTTTACATTTTGTGGCTGACTTGGTAATGCTTCTACCCAAAACTCTACTTCTAATTTAGTAGCTTTTTCTGTATTGTAAAGTTTATAGTCAAATTGAAAAGTAAGAAAACTACGATTCATTTTCGGATAGGTAAGCCATTTATAGTTCCATCCTTGTACTTTGGCAAACATTCGAAGTTTTTTCTGATTCAGAATTATTGCTTCAAAACGATTGCTTTCTTCATTTTCATCTATTTTTCTTTCAAAAACACCTCTAAAAACTTGCTGAAAAGGCTGTTTTAAATCTTTCTGTTTTATAAGTTCTTGCCAATCTTCTAATTCTTGTTTCTGTAAGAAAGCAGGATGTAAAAGACGAATATTTGTATTTTCTTTTACTTTAACAGGATTTTTATCAGTGTCGACAAAGCGACCAAAAGAAGACCATACTGTTTTCCATTCTTTTTCTGATTCAGAATTTGTTGTATTAATTTCTACTTGCCACACCAAATTTTCTACAACAGTTCCCAAAAGTCCGTGATTGGCATAAGCAGTTTGCCAATGTGAATAGGTAAAAGTTTTTTGAGTTAAATAGGTTTTTTCTAAACGTTGCCTTTGTAGAGTAAGTGTTTTTTGTGCTTCATTGGCTGTGTTTTTTAGTTTCTCTATTTTATTAGGAAATTCTCGTTTGAGAGCAGCAGGAGCAGTTTTTAATTCTTTTCCTTGAGTATCAAACCAAGTAAGTTTTACTTTATTTTCTATAACCTGCATTTGATAGGCATAAATTTTTTCAGGATTTAGTTTTGAATGAATTTCTCCTTCCAAAAATCCATTTTCTAGTCCATAATCTGGCAAATGATTTTCTAAAAGCTCTATTACCTCCACTTTTCGTTTTTTTGCAATTTGAGTAAGTTTAGTTTCTACTAATTTTTTTAAAGAAAGAGATTGTAATTGAATTTGTATAGAAAGAAGGGCTTGAATAGGAGTAACATTCTCAATGTCTGCAATGGCATAAATTGCTTGTTCAGAAAGTTTGTAAGAAGCAATTCCTGTGATTTTATCTGTTTTATCATTGCTTTTAAAAGGTCTATTTTTGCCTGCTTCAATAGCAAGTTCGGAAAGCAAATCAATAGAATTTTGGTCTGCTACAAAAGGTAAAGCACGAATAAGACGAGAAAAAATCGTTTCATTTGGATATTCTAGTAAATAATTTCGCTCGTATTCTAATCCAGATTCATCTTCATAAAAAGCTGTTTTGGGTTTTTGAAGAATTACAAGTTCTAGCCAACTATGCACTATTGTACGAAAAGATTTTTCACCTATTTTTTTTATAATAGGCAAAATCTGTTTTTTATAACTTCGTGGTGTAACGTCAATTATTTTTTCGAATAAATACGACCAAAGCAACTGTTCTTTTTCTTCTGCGTAATCGAAAAATTCAGTTACACTATTTCCCCAACTATCTTCTTTATTTAGCATTTTCTTATTTGTATAACAGACTTTTCAGTCTGTTGAATTAGTAGATTATCAACTATTACTTTGAAACAGATTAGGAAGTCTGTTGTACTATTTGATTTCTTTCATTCTCTCAAATGGTTTTGTTCTATCAAAAAGATAGCGATACGTTGCATGTCTTTTTACTTTTTCAGCTTCCAAACTCTCACAAAGTTTAACCATATTAGTATTAAAATCTCCAATCCAATTAAATTCTATGTAGTCATATTGATAGTTAGGTTTACTTCTGCGCTCTTTTTGATATGCCATAACCATCCCTAATTCTACTCCTTTTCGTTGAAATTCTGGTGCAACTCCAAATATTACTCCAAATACTTTTTTATTTTTCTTCTGCATTTTATGCCACAGAAATTGTAGTTTTTGCAAAATGCCAAATTTTCCGTTTAGGTGTTTGAAAAGCTGATTAAGTTCAGGTAACATCACATAAAAACCAATAGCTTTTCCTTCAAAATAAGCAAACCATACCAAATCTTCTTCTAAAATAGGTTTCATTTGCTTTAAAAGAGCTTTTGAATCTTCTACTGTAAGTTTTGCTACACCTGCATGATTTCCCCAACTAGCATTATATACTTCTCTAAAGTTTTCTGCATGTTTGTCAATAGTTGCTTTGTTGATATGAGAAAAAGAGTAGCCTTCCCTTGTCATCACTCGGTTAGCAATTTTTTCTAACCTTTCTGAAACATCATACATTTCACGTCCATAGGTAAACTGCTGAAAATACTCTTGAAAGCCCCATTTTTCAAAAAAATCTTTGTAATATTCAAAATGATAACCCATCTGATAATTAGGAGGCTTATCAAATCCATCAATCAAAACCCCCCACCATTGATTACGTTCTCCAAAATTTATTGGTGCATCCATCGCTTCCATTCCACGCTCTGAAAGCCATTTTTTAGCTTTATCAAATAATGCAAAAGCTACTTTTTCATCGTTGATACATTCAAAAAAACCTGCTCCTCCTGTAGGTTGTTCATTATCTTGCAAAACAGTTTTAGGATTTATGAAAGCTGCAATTCTTCCTATTGTTTTTCCAGTATTGTTTTGTAAAAGCCAGCGAATTGCTTGTGCTTTTATTTCCCCTTTTTCTCCTCCAGTTTGCTTAAAAAGTGGATTTTGAGTTTCATCAAATACAATTTCTATATCTTTATTTAATGGACGAATCCAATAGGGATTATGTTTGTAAAGACGAGCTGCAAAATCATTAAATTCTTTTTTATGTTCTTTTGTTTCTACTTCTATGAAATTCATTTTATGAGTAATGGTAAATTCTGACTAATTATTATTGTATTATCAAATCTAAAAGAACAAATTTACAATTTTTATTTTTTATAAAAATGGTGTAATTTAATTCTTATCTTCGTAATTGTTTACAATTTTTATTAAAAAAAGAAAAAGCATACCTTTTCTCTACTATAAAACTCCTCCTATGAAGTCATCATTTTATTCTATATTTTCCTGCTTTTTATTATTTGCTCTTTTATTTTTTTTTGAAATAAAAGTAACTGCTCAAAACACCACTGAGCAAAATAAGCGATTTTTTAAATTGATAAATTTGAAAAACAAAGCTAATAAAGGCTTTTTTCAAACGGATAAGCAGATTACAAAACTTCTTTTTGAAGGTGCTAAAAGAAGTGAATTGCCAATTTATAAGGTAGAATATCAAGATAATGATGCAAAAAAAGTAGAGGTAGAACGCTTGGAAACAGAACACATGGATAAATTCCAAACGCTTACTACTGACCAGCTTAGCATTTTGGGAATCGATTATGTTGAAAGTGTAACTAATTCTAATCAAACGATTCATATTCAATATCTACATTTGTTTGTAGCAGGAAAATACTTTTCAGATTCGAAGCCTCAACCTGTTGTTTCATTTCGCTATGAAGATGCCAAACGTTTTCTAGACAATGACCACAGAAGTGTTTGGATGCCTACTCAAGGTGATGAAAACGAAGAGGTACAAAATGATAATTTTTTTGAAAATCTGTTTTTAGCAGACGAAAGTCAGCAAGCCAAAATTAGCCAAAAATTAGCACAGCTTGTGAAAAGTGGTAATATTACTCCTTACGATTTAGAAGAATTTGAATATAAAAAGAAAGAAAAAGGAAAGAAGAAGCAACTCAAAGAACCTGAAAAAATGAGTGCTGAACAGTTTTTAAATCGTTGGAATTCTCTTACAGATGCTCCTATTGGAGAAGTCAGAATTCAGAATATTGATGATAGAATTCCTACGAAAGACTCACATGATTTTTTTACTTCAAAATGGATTACAGTTTGGAATACAAAAAGTGATTATTTGAAACCAGTAGCTTCTTTTTTAGTGGAAGAAATGAAGCCTTTTTTTGAAAGTAAAAGGTCTACTTCTACCTCTCAAAAAATAACTACGTACACAAATGCTTTGCAAAATCAGTATTTTGAAAGCGAAAATATAGTTTGGGAAAATGAAGATTTGAAAGATGAACCTTTTTATAAATACAATTCTAATTTAAAAAATCAAGTTTTAAATCAATTAGCTTATTATGTCAGAACAGAAATTCATTTGAAAGAAAATGTAAATAAATCATTGTTTCAAGATGATAATGAAATTTCTAAACTTCTTTTAGAAGCTGCTGAAAAAGGTAAACTACAGGCGTATGAAGCAAATTACAATGCAGAAAAAGGAAATTTCTATGAGAAAGAGATTGATTTTGCAGAAATTAAAGCAAATTTATTGAAAATAAAAACTGAAAAATCAGCGTCTGAAATACTTAATATTAGTGAAGAACAAGTTAAAATAGGAATTTCTTTAGAACAAGTTGCAGAGTTAGAAAAATATAGAAATGAGCAAGCTAAAGAGCTTTTGGAAGTAAACGAACTGTATACTGACCCTTCTAGTAAATTTTTTTATATGTCGGATATTTCGCTTTTAGAAATTGAGAATGAAGTTATTTATGATATAGAAAATGATCGTTATTATTATCAATCGGCTTACATTTCGTTATATGTTCCTGCTGAAAAATCGGGAATTGAGATTAATAAACTCATTGCAAAGTTTAAAATTCAAGATGTGTTGAAAGTTCTTCGAATTAGTCCAAAAATCACACTCTCAGATTATCAAAAACAATTTATTCATCAAAATTTTGCAGCAGAAAAACGAATTCCTAAACGAGTAAACTATACTTATTTTTTATGTAGGCAGCTTTATATAGGAAATAAATGGCTAGTAGATGGTATTTTTTGGGAGTAAAAAACATCAAAAATTATTGCGACATATTGAAAAAGAATTACGTATAGAAAATAACAACTCCAACAAGAAAAATAATTTCACTCAAAAATTCTATTACTATTAATTCTTACAACTTATGTTAAAATTAAATTTCAATTCTAGACAAGAAATTGCTAATTCTGCTAAGAATGCTTTTTCTATCAATTTTCCTTTTTATGTTTTTGCACTAGGAATTTTACTTGCTTTTTCTGCTTTCCAGTGTGATGACCAAGGCTGTGACCCTCCTATTGATGAATGCGAAATTGTTATGACAGCTGATGTAGTGGTCGAACAAGTAGTTTGTGGAGTAGGTGTATGGGATAATCTTTGGTTTAATGATGGCTCAAATACTTATTTACAACCCTATTCTTTAGATGAGTATGCAAAAGCCGATATTGAAAATATGGAAATAAAAGACAAAATGAGTTTGAAAATTCATTATCAGTATGCTAAAAAAGATAATCGTTATGATGATATAGTTATTTGTCTTGCATACCCTGGACCAAGTGAGCCAATCAAAATTATTTCCATTGAAATAGTGAATAACTAAAATAGAAATTATCAAATACATTCAATTTCTGTAAAAATCAAAATCACTTTTTTAAGCTAAAGAAGTGATTTTTTCGTTTGTAACTGATGTTACGCAAAAGGCTGCTCTGTGTGCCACAGAACACTAAACTGCGTAATATCAGTTTGTAATTAAAGCAATAATAATGAATGCCAAAACTTAGTGTTTATGGATGTGTAGATGCGTGTTTTTCTAAATATCACTTTATAGAAAATGTCTCAGTAAAAACAAACATTTGCCTTGTTTCAAGACTTAGAGATGATGCTTATCTAAGATATTTATTTAGAAGAGAGCCAAAACAACCTGATGGCAAAGTTGATATTAAAAATACAGATTTGAACTACTTTAAATTAGCTCATAGTTGTAAAGTTTTACAAGGTTATACCAAAATTAATTACTACTAAATATGATTTTTTAATTGTTCAGTATAAATCCCAAACACCACATAAATAATCCCAAATATGAAGCTTTAGTGTTTTAAACCCTAAACAGACTATTGTTAAAATCTTATGTTTAAAAAAATAATTTCTTTTAGTTTACAAATTTTGTTAGTCATTTTTTTGACAGTTCTTACTCAAATTGGAGGCATTATTTGGATTATCTGTTGGTTACAACTAACTATTTTTGGTTACAAAAAAAAGAAAAAGCATTATTTCAATTATTTCAAAATAAAGTTGCTTTACTTTCTTGCATTTTATCTATTTGCTACTTTTGCAATTATTCCTCTAGCTTCTGAAAAATATAGTAACCGAGTAGCACTTCCCATTTTTGAAGAAAGTAATCTTCAACCTACCACAATTTGGACATGTATTTTGAATAGGCATTATGTAAAACCACAGCTTAAAGAAGCCTTATTTAGAATAGGAAAAGATTTTGATAAAAAATATCCAAATTCAAAAGTAAGGTATTTAGATGCTAATTTTCCTTTTTATACAGGTTTTCCTCTTCTACCACATATTAGCCATAACGACGGAAAAAAAATAGATTTGAGTTTTTTTTATTTGGATAAGGAAACAGGCAAACCGACACATGAAAAGCCTTCTTTTTCGGGTTATGGTATTTATGAAGAGCCACAAAAAGGGGAAATAAATCAGCCAGCAATATGTTTAAAACAAAGTTGGTATTATGATATAGGAAAATATGCCAAAGTTTATAGCCATAAAGAAGACTATTCTTTTGATACAGAACGAACAAATTATTTGATGAAGCTAATCATAAAAGAAAAATCTTTAAAGAAATTTTTTTTAGAACCACATCTTAAAAATCGTTTCAATATTACATCTCCCAAATGGCGTTTTCACGGCTGTAAAGCTGCTAGACATGATGACCATGTGCATGTGCAATTATAAAATTATTTCAATATCTCTAATAAATGATTGGGGATTTTGTCATCACTACGTTCGTTATACCAAGAAATAGACTGAATAAGCCAATTTCCTTTTGCACAAATAAGTTGAATACTATTTATTCCTTTTGTGGTTGGTTCTCCGTCTAATTCAATTTTGTTGGTAAAAATACTGAAACGTTGTGCAATTTTTCCAAAAATCTGTGTACGATGTGAAATCTCTTGTGTAAAAAGTTGAGGAATGTCATTTTGTTCTATCTGACTCTGTAATACTTGTGCAAATGTACGAACATCTAAAAACATAGGTGCATCAAGGTTTGCATTGATAAATTGTGCACTACTTGTAAAACAGTCATGAAAGTTTGACCAGTTTGGTTCTATGCCTTCCGAAAAAGACATACTTTTATACAACAACTCTATTCGTTTTTGAATAGCTTGTTCTTTATTTTTATATAATAATGAAAAATCAGTAATTGATTCTTTATCAGACTTTTGTCCAAATTCTTTCATATTCTAGCTTTAATATCTGTATTTTAGGTTTCTCTTGAAAAATACTCTTCTGAGTAAGAGAATAATGTAAAATTAAGATAAAAATCGTTTTGTTGTGTGGTTTTTAATGTTTTTTTCTAAAAATAAATCTGTTAGTTTTAGATGTTTCAAAGACAAATTGCTGTTTTTTAATTGTTTATAAATTATTTAAGAATAGCTAGAATTGCAAAATCCTACTGAGTAATCTTCGATAATTCGATAAATCACTCAATAGGATTTTAAATAAGTTCAAACTTTATTTTTTTATTTTCTATAAAAAAATTATCTTTTGTTAGGGTTTTCGCTTTCCACAGGCGTTTCTATATTTTTTAATAGATATTTAGATTTGTTATCCTCTGTAATTGGATCAAAATCTTCTAAACTCACCAAAATACCACGCAATCCCATTTTTTCTTTTAAATTTCTGTTATAAACTTCAGCATGTTCGTAACTATAAAAAGGTCCTAGAAGTAATCTGTACAACATTTTTCCATCTACTTCTACAAAAGTTACCAAAATGTTATCGTGCCAGTGTACTTCTAATTCAGCAACATTATTTACCAAGTTTTGATAATTTTCAAAAACACCCAATTGAATACCAATAGTTTTTTCTTCTACACCATACGGACGAATACTAAAATGATATACTTCCTGAATTTCACCTTCTGTTTGTAATTTCAATGAAAGTTCTGGGTCGGCAGCTTTTGCAAAAGCAGAAATACGGTCATCTGAAGAACCTTTTTTGTCTTCATGGAGCTTCAAACGAGCAATCATTTGTTTCGGACTTAGATAGGATGTAATTCTATCAACTAATTTTCCTTGAGGTGTAAAAACCAAAATTTGAGGAAAGCTCTTCACTTCATATTTTTTAACTACATAATCTGCATATAATGAAGGAGCTTGTAGTTTTTGAGCTATATAACGTTTTTTTACGTAGGTCTGAACATATTGGTTAGCAAAAGTAACTGAATCAAATTTGTTGTTTTTGGCATGAACAAAAACAAAATAAGGTTTGTCTTTCTTTTTTCCTTCCTCTTGCAACTGGTCAAATGAACCTGCAAAATAAGCCATTTTGTTAGTTTGAGTAGTTTCTGAGAGAACAACAGCCTTCTTCTGTGCAAAAGCAAAGTTTGAAGTAATAAAAAAGCCTAATAATAAAAGTAAAACTCTTCTTTTGTAGAAGTGATTAACTGTAAATAAATTGAAGTTTATTATTTTTGCTAAAATCATTTTGAAATAGGACATAAAAAGTGAGTTTAAGATGAAAAAATTTCTTTATTCTTGATAAGAAATAAAGATAGGAATAAATTAGTTTTGAGATAAAATTTAAGGCATAATAAATTGAATTTTATTATCTCAAAAATTTATTTCTCTTACAACCGTTCTTTTTAAAACTACAAAAGAGGAAAAAGTGTTTGTAGATTTGAGTAATAAATAGTACAAAACAGAATTAAAGCGAAAATATATTAATAAAACATGAGTAATTACTACGATTTATTAGGCATCACAAAGACAGCTACTTTACAAGAAATAAAATCTGCCTACAAAAAACAGGCTTTAAAGTTTCATCCAGATAGAAATGCAGCAACTCCTCAAGAAGCACAACTAGCAGAAGAGCGATTCAAATTAATAAATGAAGCCTATCAAGTTCTTTCTGACCCTATTAAAAAGTCAAGGTATGATAATGAATTAGAGTTTGAAAGTGCAAGAAGACAACAATATTATAAACAATATACATCAAGTGGGAACTATTCTGACTCTTCTAATCAGAATACACATCAGAATACACAAAGAGATACAGGCTATACTTACCAAAGAAGACAAACTACTCAAAAAAAACAACCAACTTTCGAATTTGGAAAAACAGAGTTATATATCGTTTTAGGCTTTGCTGTAATGTTTGTTTTTGCTTATTTACTGATGAATGTCATGACAAATTACTCATATAATACCTACATAGAGGAAGCAAAAGCAGCCATAGAATCAAATGATTTTGTAACTGCGCATAAAGCACTAGAAGAAGCACAAACACAAAAAGAAGAAGATGCTGAAGTAAATTATTTGTTAGGAAAAATTCAGTTGAATAGAAAGAATTATGCTGATGCTATTAGCTATTTCAGAAATGCACTTTCTTATACTGATAAAGGTGAAAAAGAGATTAGAGCAAAATACCATAATGAAATAGCAGATACTTATTTCTTGATGAATGAATATTATTTAGCTATTGAAGAGTATAAGATAGTTGGTTCTTTAGGAGGCTACAATCAAAGAGTACTCATGAATATTGCTGATTTGTATCTTGAGAAATTGAGAGATTATGATAAAGCAAGTTTGTATTTTGATAAAATTATTGAGAAAGAACCAAAATTGGTAGAGCCATATATTGGAAAAGCTGTTGCCAAACATAATACAAAAGACTATCAAGCAATGGGAGAACTTTTAGATAAAGCAATAGAAATTAATCCAAAGAATTCGTACTTATGGTATTATAAAGGGTTTTATTTTTGGGAAAAGCCAGTTTCAGGTATAGAAAGTGAAATAGAGAATAACGGAGATGCGAAGGTAAAAGATAAACAAAATGCTTGTGAGAGTTGGAAAATTGCTGTCAGTTATGGAAGTCAAGAAGCTGCAAAGCCTTTGAATGAATATTGTAAATAGAAAGTAATAAAAGTAAAAAACAAATTTGGTAGTCAAGTGTCAGGGGAGTTTATTCTCACACTATTTTTTGAGCCAAAACAAACTTCATTTGTTGTTTAAGAGAAACACAACTATATTTGAATTATATTTTAATTCTAGATGAACTAATTACCTAAAACAATTTACAAACATATCTCATGAAAAAATCCTTTAACAAATCCTTCAAACTCGCTCTACATTGGCAAATTATTATTGGCATGATACTCGGTGTCGTATTCGGAATAAGTGCCGTTCTGATGGGCTGGAGTGGTTTTGTTGCTGATTGGATTCAACCATGGGGAAAGATTTTTGTAAACTCATTAAAAATGATTGCAATGCCTCTTGTATTTATTTCTTTGATACAAGGAATTGCAAGTATGAGTGATATTTCAAAACTCTCTCGTTTAGGAACTCGTACAATAGCTATTTATCTTATTACAACAGTAGTAGCCATTACTATTGGACTTGTCTTGGCAAATGTAATTCAACCTGGTAAAGCATTTTCGGAAGAAAAAAGAGCCGAATTTGCTCAAAAATATGAAGCCAAAACAAAATCTAGCAAAGAAAAAGCATTAGCTGTAAAAGAATCAAATCCATTACAACCTATCATCGATATTGTTCCTGATAATGTTGTGGCAGCAGCTACCAATAATCAAAATATGCTTCAAGTGATATTTTTTGCTGTTCTGTTTGGTGTAGCTTTAGTAATGATTGATTTTCAGAAAGGAGAAATTATCAAAAAAGGATTTGATGCTCTCAATGATTTGGTCATAAAAATAGTAGAAATACTAATGCTCTTTGCGCCTTATGGAGTTTTTGCACTTCTTGCTTTTTTGATTGTAGATTTTGCAGAAGGAGATTTGAATAAAGTAGTTGAACTGTTTAAAGTAGTTGGTTTGTACTGCTTAACTGTAATTTTAGGACTATTTTTGATGGTTGTTTTTTATGTGCTTGTGCTAATGATTTTTGCTCGTTATAATCCATTGCAGTTTTTTCAAGGCATTGCTCCTGCACAGCTTTTGGCATTTTCTACCAGTTCTAGTGCAGCTACTTTGCCTGTTACGATGGAAAGAGTAAACAAATTTTTGGGTGTTCCCAAAGAAATTGTAAGTTTTGTTTTGCCTGTGGGCGCAACTGTAAATATGGACGGAACAAGTTTGTATCAAGGCGTTGCAGCTCTTTTTATCGCTCAGGCTTACGGAATGGATTTGACTATTGTACAACAACTTGGAATTGTCTTGACGGCTACTTTGGCTTCTGTGGGTGCTGCTGCTGTTCCAGGGGCTGGTATTTTGATGCTTGTTATTGTTTTGGAACAAGCAAAAATTCCTTCTGATGGAATTAACCTTATTTTGGGAGTAGATAGACTTTTGGATATGTGCCGAACAGTTGTCAATGTTACAGGAGATGCAACAGTTTCTCTTTTAGTGGCAAAATCTGAAAATGAACGATTAGACGGGGAATAGAAATTAGAAAAATGGAGATTATAAAGTAAGGAAGACTAAAAAAATAAATTTACATTTTTAGCTATTTATAAAAACAGGATTTTAACCCTGTTGATTAATGCGTGAATTTTTCAAAGTGTAAATTTATTCATTTTATACTTCTAAGAAATAGAAATACAGAATATAATTTCTCAAAAAACTGTATTCTGTATTTTTTTATAAAAAGTTATTCTAACTTGCTTCTATTTTTATTGAAGTCATTGTAAGCGAGCCACCAATAGGTTTATCATTAAAAATATCTATTTTGTCATTTTCCTCTTTTAATGCTAACGTATAAATGAGAGGCAAGTAATGTTCTGGAGTTGGAATGGCTAGTTCGAATGCTTTTCCTTGTGATTTGAAATTGATTAGTTTTTGGTGGTCATCATTTAAGATATATTTTTTGATATTTTCATTTGCTTCGGTTGCCCAATCAAAAGCATAAGGTTGATTCAATTTATCCCAAGCTACTAATCTTAAATTATGTATTATATTTCCACTGCCCACAATTAAAACTCCTTTTTCACGCAAACTAGCTATTTGTTTGGCTAACTCATAATGATATTGAGCAGGTTTTGAATAATCAATACTCATTTGGATAACAGGAATATCAGCATTTGGATAGAGATGTTTGATTACACTCCATGCGCCATGGTCAAGTCCCCATTTTTCATCTAGCTTTACTTCTGTTTTGGTAATTATCTTTTTAGTTTCCTGCGCTAACTCAGGACTTCCTTTAGCTGGATATTGCACCTCAAATAATTCTCTTGGAAATCCTCCAAAATCATGAATAGTACGTGGATTTTGCATAGCTGTAACAAAAGTTCCCTTTGTTTCCCAGTGAGCAGATATACAAAGTATGGCAGTAGGACGCACCATATCTTTTCCTAATTGTCTGAATGATGCAACAAATTCGTTTTCTTCAATAGCATTCATTGGACTTCCATGACCTAAAAATAATACAGGCATTTTACTTGTCTTACTCAGCGATGAAGTCATTTTATCTAACTCTTTCAATTTCATGGAAGTGCTTAATAATGGTAAAAGTAATAGTGATTTTAAAAAGTCTTTTCTAGTCATTGTAAATCCAATAATTAGCAATTTTATGAAAAATACACAAATAAAGTAGTTAAAATCCTAAGTCATTTTAAAACTTAGGATTTTGATAATTCAATATATAACTCATTATTTATACACTTCTTTAATAAATGATGAAAGAGTTTGAGTTTTTCTACCTAAAATAGTTTCCAAATCATTTTTTGTTTTCTCAAACTCGCCACTTGCTATTCCCAAACTAAAACCTGTTGTCATGCCAATAATTTCGGCTGGCAAACCTACAGATTTTAATGTCGCTTCAAATTCTGGAACTGTTGGAGAAACATAATTAATCGTTTCACCTATTGCTTCAGATAAATAAGTAGCAATATCATTAAATGTTATCAGCTTGCTTCCATTAAACTCATAAATTTTGTTGGCATGTTTTTCAGGTTCACTCAAAATGATTGCTTCTGCTTCAGCAAAATCTTTTCTTAGAGCAAATGCTGTTTTTCCATCGCCAGTAGGCAAATAGACTGTTTTGGTCTGCTGTAATTGCTCTTTCGAACCGATGAACATAGGAACAACTTCTGCATATAGATTATGTCTAAGAATTGTATACGTAATTCCTGATTCTTTAATCCATTCCTCTGTTTTAATGTGTGCATCAACAACAAGATGAAGTGGCGATTTTTCTGTTTCATCATTTCTTACTGTACTTGTATAAAGAATATGCTTTATTCCAGCTTCTTTAGCAGCATTGACTACATTTTCATGCTGTGATAAGCGATTATTAATATCACTTCCAGATACAAAATAAAGCACATCAATAGTTGCAAAGGCAACTTTTAAAGCATCTGAATTGTCATAATCAGCAACACGAACATCAAAGCCTTGTTCTAGATAGTGTTTTGCTTTTTCAGCACTTTTGTCTCTTACCAAAACGGCAATATTTGTAGCTTCAATTTTTTCTTTTAAAAATTCTGCAACATTGCTTCCTAATCCACCTGTCGCACCTGTAATTAATATTTTGCTCATGATTTTCTTATTTTTCTATGATTTAATTTTACAAACTAAAATAAAGTAACTAACTTTTGGTTAGTCAAAGATAAAAGGTTACTTTTGTTATTACAAGAGCTTACAACAAAATCACTCACTTATCTTGAAGTTATTATTGCTGATAATCAGTTAGTTATGAAAAGAGAAACTTTAGAAAAATATTCGGACGTAGATAATTGTCCTGTCAGAAATGTCCTTGATAAAGTAGGCGATAAGTGGTCAATACTTATTTTATTGATTTTGCACGAAGAAAAAATACTGCGTTTTAATGAAATAAATAAATATATTGAGAGTATATCACAAAAAATGCTTTCTGTAACTCTAAAAGGCTTAGAGTCAGATGGATTAGTCAAACGAACTATTTATCCTCAAGTTCCTCCTCGTGTAGAATATGAACTTACTGATATGGGGGAAAGTCTTGTTCCTCACATAGAAACGCTTGTAAATTGGGCAAAAATAAATATAGACAACATAAAAAAATCAAGAGAAAAATATTCAAAATCAAAATAAGGCTAAAAAAAATACAGAATACAATTTATCAAAAAAATGTATTCTGTATTAAACGTTATCACGGTTAATTTTGTAAAGTTCATTTTTCCTTAGTGATAGGTTTGCAAACCTACCACTAAGGAAAAATGAGCAAAGGTATATTTTTATAATTAAGTTGATTATCAAACCTGTAAATAACCGTGATAACGTTTATTAACTGGTTACTAATAATTATTTACAGATAACCGTTTACTTGTGTCTTTTTTCCAAAACTTCCATCACCTCATCAATTTTGACATCTTGAGAGCGCATCAAGACAAGTAAGTGGTACAATAAATCACCACATTCTTCTTTGAATCGTTCTTTGTTTCCTCTCATTGCATCAATAACTACTTCGACGGCTTCTTCGCCAACTTTTTGAGCTACTTTATGAACACCACTTTTGAGAAGTTTATTTGTATAAGAACTTGCATTTTCTTCTGTGTCTTGGCTTCTTTTTTCAATTGTATTTTCTAAATGCTGCAAAAAATGAATATTAGCTGTATTTTTTTCTTCGCCAAAACATGTATCTGTTCCTGTATGACAAACTTCGCCTTGAGGTTTTACAAAAATCAATAGAGTATCATTATCACAATCTAAGTGCATTTTTTGTACATGCAAGAAATTTCCAGACGTTTCTCCTTTTGTCCAAAGACGGTTTTTTGTTCGGCTAAAAAAAGTCACTTTGTTTTCTTTCTGCGTTTTTTCGAAGGCTTCGTGATTCATAAAACCAAGCATCAAAACACGCATGGTTTTAGAATCTTGAATAATGACAGGAACAAGTCCGTTTTGTTTTTCAAAATCTATTTGCTGACTTTGTATTTCTTCGTTTATATTCATTTTATTTTTAGGCTACTAGCTAGGAAAAGACAAACCTTTTCTCTACAAATAATTTTATTTTTAATGGATTACAAAAGTAAACTATAAAGCTACATTTTTCAAAAAAGATTACTAATTCGTTTTATTCTAAATCCACAATTACTTTCTAATTGTTTTTATTTTTCTGACCACACGAGAAAATGTCCCCGAGTCAGAAGTAGGAATATCATCTGTATTTTGCACGTGTCTGATATTTTCTATAGTATAAAAAGCATTCGGATTGTGCGTATTTATTAAGTGTAAAAATTTAGGTAATTCTTTTCTTTTCACAATCGAAAAAACTACTCCTACATCGCCATATTTTCCTTCTGCTTGTAAATGTGTAAATCTATAATTGGTGTCTTTTAGTTTGGAGATAAGATGTTCAGCCGTTTTTCCTGTAATAATTCTGACCATTACCATTCCTAAAGCAATTCGTTGTTCTAACCACATTCCCAAATAAGTTCCCATTGCAAAACCTCCTGCATACGCCAAATAAGACATTATATTAGTAAGGTTTTGCATAATCTGACCAATAGCAAGTAGCCATACAAAAGCTTCAACAAAACCAATAAGTGGCGCAATATTGCGTTTTCCCATTGTTACAAGTACGATTCGAAGCGTTGAAAGACTAACATCGGTCAGACGAGCCAAGAAAATAAGAATAGGAAGAATAACGTAGGCATACACCCAAATTGTATCTTCATTGAGATACTGATAAAAAAAATCTTGCATAGAACTACAATTTGACGAAATTTAGAGTTAAATTAAACTCTATTTCTGAATAAAAAATTAATTTGGTGCAAAAGTCGTAAGATTTAAACTAGCGACAAAGGAGAATTGCATATTGAATTTTATTATTCTATTAATTCTTTTTAAATTTTACTAAAAAGAGCTACAAAGTTACAAAACCTAAAAAAAAGTGAATCAAAAACTACATTTTATAAAAAAAATAATTCTGCCCACTTTCTTACTCTCTCTTTTGATTTTGGTTATTTTCTCGTGTGTAAGTCCGAAAAAATATAAGGCAAAATTAGCAGAAGTAGAGCGTAAAGAACAAGAAAACGAACGCATAAAAAGACAATTTTATGAAGCTCAAAAACTATTACTTCAAAGTTCGGATTCTTTAAAAGAAATTATTGTTTCATTGCAAACAAAAGATTATCAATTAGATAGTCTTCAAAAAATTGCCAAAAAAACAGTTGAAAAAAATAATTTATTAAATAAAGAATTACAGGAAAAAGAAGTAGAACTAACAAAAAAAGAAAATGAGATTTTAGGTAAAGAAAAAAATATTTCTACTTTAAAAAATAAACAATACCAACGCCAAAGACAATCTAATGAATTACAAAAATCTATCAAAATGGCTTTTAGTTCGCTCAATAAAGAATCTTTTTCAGTAAAAGAAAAATCGGGACGTTTGTATATTTCACTTTCTAACAAACTACTTTTCGAAACAGCAAGTATTGATATTAATTCAGAAGGAAGAAAGGCACTTCAAAAACTAGCTTCTCTATTAAAAAATAATGCTTCTGGTTTAGATATTTGGGTAGAAGGACACACAGATAATATGCCTGTAACGGGCGCAGAGCTTCCTTTCAAAGATAATTGGCAGCTTAGTGCTTTGCGTGCTTCTGTGGTAGTACAATTGTTGGTAGAAAATGGCATTGCTCCTCAAAGCATTGTAGCAGCAGGACATGGCGAACATTTACCTATTGCAAGTAATAAGACAGCAGAAGGGAAAAGTGAAAATAGAAGAATAGAAATTGTAGTTCTGCCCAAACTAGATGAGATTTTTGAACTTTTGGAGAAATAATAATTGGTTCTTTATGAATTTAGTTGCAACCATCTTTTGCAACTAAAATCATAAAGTTCATAATTTATTAATACACTGTTTACAATGCTTTTTATGTGTTCAACTCCCCAGAGTTGAACGAAATGCTTCCTCAGAAGCGAAACATTCAGTTCTGAGGAACTGAATGCACAACAAAATGCAATAAAACTTTTGAAACAGTGTATTAATGAAGTGTGAAGTATTTTTAAATTCTGAGGAGCAACAAAATTAACAGAAAAACCTTGTTCTAATCAGTGCAGAACAAGGTTTTAAAAAGTTATCCTAAAAGTTGATTAGCCAAACTTTCAATGTTCATTCCTCCCATTTTTCCAGAGGACATAATCAAAAGATTGTTTTGTTTCCAATTTTGAGCTACTAAAAAAGATTCTAATTCATCAATTGTAGTAAATACTTCTAAATCTTGTCTTTTGAAAGCATCTTTCAAATCTTGTTTAGAAATGGCAGGTAATCCTTTTGCTGCCACATATTCAGGGTTATAATAAACTGCTGCTGTATCAGCATTATTTGCAGTATTTGCATATTCTTGTATAAAATCTTGATTCAAACTACTGAATGTGTGAAGTTCCATACAAGCTGTCAAACGCTGTTTTGGATATTGTTTTTTTACTGCTTTTATAGTTGCTTCTACTTTAGAAGGTGAGTGAGCAAAGTCTTTAAAAACGTGCATTTGATCATTTTCTCCTACGAGTTCAAGACGTTTTGAAGCTCCTCTAAAAGACATCATGGCATCATAAAACTGACTTTCTCTTATTCCTAGCCTTCTACAAACAATTTTTGCAGCATTCAGATTTGACATATTATGCTCTCCAAAAACAGAAACTTCCATTTGCCCCAGTTCTGTTTTCAAAAATGTTTTTCCTTCCTGTACGCTTGATGGATGTGTTCTATAAGGCAACTGAATCGTATCAAAATGAATATTTTCATTATCTTCTACTATTTCTTTTACCAATTTGTCTTCTTCATTATAAATAAGTGCGCCTGCTTTTACTGAGTTTTCAGCAAACAAACGAAACTGATTTTTATAGCCTTCAAAATCAGGATACACATTAGCGTGATCCCAAGCAATTCCACTAATAACGCCAATATGATGATTGTAATGTAAAAATTTAGGTGTTTTGTCTAAAGGAGAAGTTTGATATTCGTCGCCTTCAATGATAATAATAGGGGCATCAGATAAACGCACTGTTGAATCAAAGCCTTCTACATACGCACCAATTAAATAATCAAAATCATAACTTTGAAGTCTTAATGTGTGCATAATCATAGCTGTAATAGTGGTTTTGCCATGACTTCCTGCAATTACTACACGTTCTTTGTTTTCAGAAAGGGAGTAAATATATTCTGGATACGAATAAATTTTTAAACCTAGTTCTTGTGCCTTCAAAAGTTCTGGATTATCTGCTTTTGCGTGCATTCCTAACACTATTTTATCCAAATCAGGAGTAATATTTTCTGGAAACCAACCTGCCTTTTGGGGAAGTAAGCCATGTTCTCTCAAACGATTTTCAGATGGGTCATACCACGCATCATCCGAACCTGTAACTTTATTTCCATTTATTTTTTCTCTAATAGCGATATTGTGCATAACGCTTCCTCCGATTCCGATAAAATGTATATTCATATCTCTAATTCTATGTTAATTTTCTTATTCTGATTTTAAGATAAAAAATTCAAAATGAGCATAAAAGAATTTAATTCTTTCTGCCGAGTAGTTTTGATATTGGCAAATATACGTTATTTCGTAAAATGTTTAGAACAGAATTACAATTTGATTATGAAAAATGTAGATAAAAAGATAAAACCATTAGAGTTTAAAAGACTTGACAAAATTCTTATTGGAATATTTTTGAGTAGTTTGATGTTAATTATTCTTCCTTATGATGTTTGTTTACTTGGTATGCCTGATTTTGTCAGCAGATTTTTTAATCCTTCATTATTGAGTATTTCTTCATTAATATTGATTATTCATTTTTGGAATAAAAGGCTTCATTCAAAAGTGAAATTTAGAAAATTTATACGACTTGGAGCTGTATTTATCTTTACGTTTATCTTGTTATTCAATCTTGTAACCCTTCCTTTCGCTCTTTTTTCTGGAAAAGAGTTTAGTTATGTTGTTTATGAAAACGTATCTAATAAATATGATAAAATTATTTATGCTCATTATCATCGTTTTCCTAGAGTCGGAAGGAAATGGGAACTAAAAAGAGTTTATTGTCATGATTATTTTCCTTTGATTAGTATAGAACAAGATTACAAATCAGAAGATGTAAATGGAATTTGGAAAGGTTACGGATATCCAAATGAAGATGGAAAATATAAAAGAACTGTTCGTTTTCTAAATGGAGAAGTAGTTGAAATTTTAGATTCTGTAAAAGTGGAGATAAAAGAATAGTTTTGGTTCTTTCAAATTTGTCATTCTTTTTTTGTCGTTTTGGTCTCACCTGCCGTTATTGGTGTGCCACCAACGACATAATGAAACCAAGAACCAAAAATAATTACTTTCTATTCTGAATAAGTTCTTCTAAAGTTTTAAGTATATAATATCTGTTTTCAGTAGACAACTCACTACCAAAACGAACTTGTCTTTGTCCTTCTAATGAAATATAGCGACTTGTAGAGCTACCTCCTTTGCTAGAACGAGAAATACTTACATCTTCACGAATACTATTTATTTCAGACCATAAAAAACGTTTATGTTTTCCTATTTTCCCTACTCCGGTAAAGATATGTCCCCCTTTACTATCAAGAGTAACTTCTACTTTGCCTGCAATTGTCATCAAAGCCATACTCCATATAAATAAAGAACCCAACAAAAAAGGAATTCCAAAAAGAGAAGTAACAATATCAAATTCTCCTGTAAAAATTTGAGTACCATAAATTCCACCTATCGATCCACCAGACCAAACAAGGGCAAAAGGAATAATAAAAAGAGCAGACCACGAGCGAGTAGAAGCTCCAATCTGAACACCATCATCTAGATGATTGATATAAGCTCCTTTGGGAGGATTATTTATATCAAAATTACGGGAGTTTTTTGTATCAAAATTTTTTTGGACAGATTGATTATGAAAGTCTGCTTCTTTGTACATCGACTGGCGAGCCAAATCATAATCGTCAGTGTAGCTTCTTGAGCTAGATTTTGATGATGAAAATTCATCTTTTTTAGTACTTACATGAGCTGAAATACTAAAGACATTTCCACAGTTTTGACATTGAGCAATGTCTTTTTGAATATTTATGGCATCTCTAGGTATTTTTATTTCGCAACTGGGGCAATTCATAAGGTAGTTTTGTAAAGAGTGTTTTTTAATTAACATTTCTTACAATTACGTAAAAATCATAAAAGTAGTTTTCACTTAAACAAAGTCTTATCTTATTTTTTGGGATACTGTTTTTTCAAATGCCTTTCTAAGCCCTTCAAAAAATTAGGTGTAACACCAAATTTCAAATGAATATCAAGGAGTAAATTTCTAAAAACATCTTTTTCAAAATTACTCAATATTGAAAATGCAAAATGACTTTTGGTAACAATATTTTTACAAATTAAAATAGGATCATTTCCAAAATGTTTCTCAAAGGCTTCAATAGCTTTTACTTCTGTTTCTGAGTTATTTTCTAATAAGTAGAAATATTTTCCTGCCTTGGTAAGGTTGTTTTTTTGGAGGTATAAATTTCCTAGCTTTTTTCTATAAGCTGCATCAAGAATATTAAACTGTAAGGAACTTTCCAATCTTGAAATTGCTTTATTCAAGTCATTATTTTCTAAATCTTGATTAACTTTCCAAAATAATCGTTCTTTTGTGCTATACCTTTTCATGAAAGCCTATTTTTTATTCCAAAAAGAAAGAGCTAAAAATACCCAACCAACAATCAATAAAACACCTCCAATTGGAGTAATTGCACCCAACCATTTTATATTTGTAAGGCAAAGTAAATAAAGTGTACCTGAGAAAATAAGTATTCCTAAAAGGTGTAAATTTCCTGCCCAAGTCAATAATTTAGATGATTTTTCTGAAGTTGTTAATTTCATTTTTGATAAAATACCTATTAAAATAAGAGAAAGGGAATGATAAAAATGATATTTGGAAGCTGTTTGAAATGTTTCGGCTTGACCAATAGAAATAAGCCAATCTTTTAAAGCATGCGCTCCAAAAGCTCCAATTCCAACAGCTAAGCCTCCCAAGATTGCACCGAAAAATATAAAGTTGTTTTTCATCGTTTTAAAATTAAGTTTGTAACTGTCACCACATTTTAAAGACACTAGACAGATTTAAAAACAAGTTTTTTATGTCACAAATATCGACAAAATAAATAACGAAAATCTCACTTTTTATTAAAAAAAATGTTATGATTTTAGCTAAAATTTTTGTATATTAGATAGTCTAATTAGCAACTAGATAAATAAAGTCACTAAAACATAGATTTTTCTTTACCCTTATTTTCAATTATGGATAATCAAAACATAACTGTACTCAAATCAGCTTTTGAAAATGCTGCTCTCAAAGATGGCAATGGCAACGAAGTTTGGTCTGCTAGAACACTACAAACTTTATTGAAATACTCAAAGTGGGAAAATTTTGAACGAACTATCGCAAAAGCACAAACAGCTTGCATAAATAGTGAGCAAGACGTAGATTTTCATTTTTTGAGAAAAGATAGAAAAGTAAAAACGGGAGTGAGTTCTCGTATGAAAATGGATTACTTACTTTCTCGTTATGCTTGTTATTTGATTGCCCAAAATGGAGATTCTCGCAAACAAGAAGTCGCTTTTGCTCAAACTTATTTTGCACTTCAAACACGAAAAGCAGAATTATTAGAAGAAGAAATTCAGAGTAGAGAACGTTTGCGTCAGCGCAGAATTTTGGCAAAAAATGAGTTCGAACTTTTTCAGATTGCAGATGAAAGAGGCGTAAGTAAAGCAGGTTTTCAACGCATTAGAAATGAAGGTGACAAAACACTTTTTGGTGGAACTTCTCCTAAAGAACTTAAAGAGCAAAATGAAATTCCAGAAGAAAGAAATGTGTCCGATTTTATGCCTGCTGTAACTATTGGTTCGAAAAATTTGGCTACTCTTTTTACAAAATTCAAAGTCAGTACAGACCCAAAAATTAGAGGAGAGGAATCTATAAAGGACACTCATACAAATTCAAATCAGACAATTAGAGAAGCCTTTGAAAAAGAAACAGGAATAAAACCTGAAGATTTACCGATGGAAGAAGACCTCAAAAAAGTAAGAGATAAGCTCAAAAATGAAGAAACAACACTTTTTGGCTTCAAAATCACTCTTGGTAAAAAGAAAAAATAAGATAAGTCAATTATTTGTATAATCACTTTACTAATAGTCTCGTTTTTATCTAAACTATTCTTGCTTTCGTCTAATCATAACGAAATAAGAATAGTTTTTTTGTTGGAATAATTGTATATTTAGGAAGAAGATAAAAATTTAGTGTAAAGCATAATTTATTATAGTTAATTTAATTAACTTTGTGTGTCTTTTATTTTATCAAGCAATTTGTTTTAGTTTTATCTTATTTCTGCTTCTAATAATTAATTATTTTTTTATTCAAAAATATATGCGTTTTCCCCTTTTGTTAGCATTCCCTCTGCTAATAATAATTTTTTTTATAGATGCAACAACTATTTTAGCACAGCAAAACTCCGTTTCGCCTGTTGCTCCTTCTGTGCTTTTTACTCAATACTCTACTGATAATGGACTTGCTAATAATAGTGTAAAATGTATTTTGCAGGACAAAAAAGGTTTTATGTGGTTCGGAACTAGAGATGGATTGAGTCGTTTTGATGCCTACTCTTTTCAAAATTATAGAAGTGCGCCAACTTTGAAAGCTGGATTTTCAGAAGGGTTATCAGATACATATATTCTCTCTCTTGCTCAAAGTATAAATGAAAATCAAGAAACAGAAAAAATTTGGATAGGTACAAATAATGGAGGTTTAAACTATTTTGATTATCAAAGTAAGGGCTTTTTTCATTATCCTGTTTCTATTTTAAAACAAACAGAACGAAAAGAGAACACAATTTCAGATGTTACCATTCAAAGTTTGGCAGTACAACAAAACAATGAAAAAGAACTCGTATGGATAGGTACAAAACGTGGAGGATTGCAAATTCTTGATGTAGAAAAAACACACTTCACTACTTTCTTAAATGATGAAAAAGATTCAACTTCATTAAAAGATAATAACGTAACAGCTATTCAGATTGACAAACAAAATAAGGTTTGGATTACGACTACCATTTTACAACTCTATCAAGACGGAACATTTAAAAATTTTTATCTTCCAAATTCGGATGGTACGGCAAGTATTTCGAAGCTTTTTTTAGATAATCAAAACAGACTTTGGATACTTACTTGGGATGAAGGGGTTTATATTTTTGATACAGAAAAAGAAGAATTTATTAAAAAAATTCCTACTCCTCCTGTTACAGCAGCAGCACAAGACATGCAGGGTAATATGTGGTTTTCTACTTTTGGGGCAGGAGTTTTTCAATATGATGAGAATGGAAATTTTAAAGCGAGATATGTGGTAGAGAATTATGAATTTGGATTGAAGGAAGCTTTAGCTTGGGATATTTATGCAGATAATATGGGAGGGATTTGGTTAGGATTATATGCAGAAGGAATTGAATATTTTTCTCCTCAAAATCAACAGTTTAGACTTTGGACAGGAGAAATAAAAGGATTACAGAGTATAAATACGTGGGATTTTGAATATGAAGATTCAACAACAATTTGGCTGGCAACAGAAAAAGGACTAGAAAAATTAAAATTTGAAAATGAATATCAAAAACTAACTTCGCTAGATTATTTAGAAACAGACAAAACTCCTCCAGTTTTGGATGGGCTTATAACGACACTCTTAAAAACAAAAAATAAATCTTCACTTTGGGTCGGAACTTGGCAAGGCTTGGCAAAACTAGAAACAAATAATCAAACTCAAAAAGCAAAACTAACCGTTTTTGAAGTTGATAGAAATAATCCTGATGCACTAAAAGGAGATAAAATAACAGCTCTAGGAGAGGGTAATGATGGAAATATTTGGGTCGGAATGCTTTATGGACTGGCAAAATATGATATTCAAACTAAAAAATTTGAACATTTTTTTCCAAAACCTTCTGATTCTACTTCTTTGAATGAAGGATATATTACAGCAGTTTTGCAAGACCAAAAAAATCGACTTTGGATAGGAACAAGAAATGGATTGCACCTCTATGATGCTGAAATAAATGCGTTTCAGAGAGTTTTGAATGACGTGAAAAATCCGAAATCAATTACTCATAATCAAATCAATTTTATTTTTGAAGATGAAAAAGGAACGGTTTGGATAGGAACAAATGGAGGTTTGAATAAACTTATAGAAAATAATCAATCAGATTTTACCTTTGAAAACTTTACTGTAAAAAATGGACTTCCTTCTAATGTTATCCAAGCCATTATAGAAGATACAAATAATAACTTTTGGCTGACTACAAACAAAGGATTGTCTTTTTATAACAAATCACAGAAAAATAATAAAGATGAATCTCAATTCATTAATTATGACAAATTAGATGGACTTCAAGCTAATGATTTTAAACGTGGTGCATTGATTCGCCTTCCAAATGGGATTATTTTTATGGGAGGAAAAGAAGGGTTTAATGCTTTTCACCCAGATTATTTAAGAAAAAATAATTTTGCTCCAAAAATGGCTTTTACAGGCTTCAAACTTTTTGGTAAGGAGGTCTTTATTAGAGATTCTATCAATAAAAACTCTCCTCTAGAAAAACCTATTAATCAAGTAGATCAAATTATTTTATCACATCAAGATAGAGTAATTGAGTTTGACTTTACAGCTTTGAGTTATTACTTACCTCAAAAAAGTCGTTTTGCCTATAAAATGGAAGGCTTTGATAAAGAGTGGAGTTATACAGATGCAAACCGAAAGTTTGCAACCTATACAAGCCTTCCAGCAGGAAAGTATACCTTTAAGATAAAGGCAGCTAATGCAGATGGAATTTGGAGTGAAGAAAAAAGTATATTGATAAAAGTAACTCCTCCTTTTTACCAAACTTGGTGGTTTATGACTTTTGCACCTTTATTTATACTTGGTTTAGGATATTTGTTTTACAAAAATAGAGTAGCACAAATAGAAAAACAAAATCAAAAATTAGAGCAAACCGTCAGAGAGCGAACAGCCGAAATAAACGTAAAAAATGAGGAGTTAAAGTCTACTAATGAAGATTTGAACGAAAAAAACCAAGAAGTTTTGGTTCAAAATGAAGAATTAGAACAACAAAGAGAGGAAATTTTGGCGCAGCGTGATGCCATTGAAGGGCAAAATAGTTCATTAAAAAATCTAAATGAAAATTTAGAACAATCCTATCAAAATCTAAATACGCTTACCACCATAGGACAAGAAATTACATCTAACTTAGAACTTAGAGAGGTGATAAAACAGGTGTATGAGCGTATTCAAACGATTATGGCAGTCGAAGGATTTGGAATTGGTCTTTTTAGAGAAGAAGAAAACGAACTTTTTTATACAGGTTATATCGAAAAAAATGTGGTGTTGCCAGACCATAGTGAAAATGTAAATAAAGAAAGTATAGGAAATTGGTCATTTAATAACCAAAAAGCCGTTTTTATTAATGATTTAGAGAAAGAATATAAAAATTATATTTCAGATTTAGGAGAACTCATTGAAGGAGAAGAGCCTCAATCTATTGTGTATGTGCCTTTATCTATCTTAAATCACGACCAAACTGTCCGAATTGGTGTTCTGACTGTACAGAGTTTTCAAAAAAATGCTTATACAGAAAGACATATTAGTATTTTAGAATCATTAGCAACTTACATTTCTATTGCTCTTAAAAATGCTGAAACATATACCGAACTAGATTTGGCACATGAAAAAACACATCAAGTAAATCAAAAACTTACTGATAGTATCCGTTATGCTCAAACGATACAAGAATCTATCTTATCAGTTCATAACAAAATGTATCGAAGTTTTTCAGAATGCGAAATTTTATATCGTCCTTCTAGTGGTGTTTCTGGAGATTTTTATTGGTTTTCTAAAATTTTACTCAAAGAGAAACAAAAAGAAAAAAATCCTTTTTTAGGCATAGATTTGAACGGAAAAGTATCAGCTAGAGTTTTGGCTGTAGCAGATTGTACAGGACATGGAGTTCCAGGGCATTTATGTCTTTGATTGGAAACGGGCTTTTAAATGAGATTGTATTACAAAGAGGAATAATAGAGCCAAAATTGATTTTGAAAGAATTACATGAAGGGATTCGTCAGCTTTTGCGCCAAAATAAAAAAGAAAAGCTTGAAAAATTAGAACAAGTAAATCAAGACGGAATGGATATTTCGATTTGTTTAATTGTCAAGAATGAAGAACAAAATAATGAAACCAACACATTTAAAATAGTGTATGCAGGGGCAAAAAGACCAATGTATTATACCAAAAATGGAGAATTAAATCTAGTTAAAGGCACACGAAAATCCATAGGAGGAAGACAAAAAGAAGAAGAAAGAGTTTTTGAGCAAGAAATTTTTGAAATACAAAAAGATGAAGTTATCTACCTTTTTACAGATGGAATAGCCGACCAACATAACATAAAATTAGAGCGAATTGGTAGTCAAAATCTATTTAGTTTTATTGATTCTGTAAAAGAACAAAATTTAGCTACTCAAAAACAAAAACTAGAACAGTTTTTAGATACCTATCAAGGAAATCAGAATCAAAGAGATGATATTACTTTTTTGATGGCAAAAATTTCTTGACCTTTGTACAATTGATATGGCACATAAAATGCAATCAAAATTTAGTTAATATTTTTTTAAAAATAGTTGTAATATTCATGTATAAGATAAAAGAAACTGAAAAAACATTAGAAGTACGTAGTAAAACAGCAATGGGGTTTGTATGGACAGGATTATTTCTCACTATTTTAGTCTTGAGTTTTTATATGAGCTTTGAATATATTTCTATTAAATGTGAGCGACCACTTTTGGAAGTAACTACTACTCAAAAGAATAAAAAAAATAAGAAACGAAAAAAATTAACTGCCGAAACTCGTTGTTATATTACTCATTTTGATTTTAAAAATGGTGTTAAAACAGATTCAATTCTTCTTTCTGAAATTATTAGAATGGATAAAGGATATTTTTCATCATTAGAAAGTGAATCTGATGTAGCTGTTCATTACAATCCTACTTTTGTTACTTCACAACAAGAGCGTTATCCATTGCGTAGGATTTCTGATGTGGCTTTTACACCCGAATTACTTAGTAAAAATTTTAATGATTTTATTCTCAATAAACGTCCTTCTCTCAATACTTGGGATTGGTATATGGGTTACTGGGGCATTGCCGCAGGAATTTCTTTTCTAGGACTTTTGTTTTTAAGTGTGAGTGGGCGTTATCAAGTAGCTTGTTTTGATAAAGAAAAATATACTTTTTCAATAAGAAACTATGGGATTTTAGGCTTTGTAGGCGAAGAAGGAAATTGGAAGGATATAAAGAGAATAATTTATCAAGATAAAAAAACACTTCACAAAAAAGGAATTTTCTTTCTAGTCAAGACAAACAAAGAAAATTCTGCCAAAAAATTCAAAACAAAGAAAGTTTATTTTACACATCATACTGATGAAACGTCAAAAAGAGTAGCCCAAAAAATAGCTGATTTGATTCGTCCGATTGCAAAACCAAACTCTCCTAAAAACTCAAAAATGGAAAGTGAAGAAATTACTGAAATTTGAGAGTAATTTCTTCGCTTTGTGTGTTATTTTTTTTATGCTCTAGCTTTTTTGATAAGCTCTTCCATCTGTTGTAAATGATGTTCGAAAGCACGTCTTCCTGTTGGAGTAATTTTATACGAAGTATTTGGGCGTTTGCCAATAAACTTTTTACGAACTTCCATATAACCACAGTTTTCTAGTGCAGCTACATGACTTGCTAAATTACCATCAGTGAGGTCTAAAAGATGTTTCATTGTCTTGAATTCTATCCAATCTTCTATCATCATCGCTGCCATAAGTCCTAAGCGAATACGATTATTGAATTCTTTGTCCATATCGGTAATGATACTGCGTAAATCTGCCATATAATTAAAAAGTTAAATTTTTTTTGATAAAATAATTAATTTTATAAAGTCTATTTGAATTGAATATTGTTTGATAAACAAAGTAAAAGGTTTGAAGTTTAATTTGCAACTATTTTGAGCAAAAAACTAAAATAAATTACAGTTTTTTTATTATTTATCTTCATTGAGACACCAATAAGTGCAAAAAGAATTATTTTATAGTGACACTACCTTTATGTTAGTTTAGAAAATAATATAAAACTCTCTCAAAAGTGCCACAAATTCATCTGTATACCCTCTATTTAAATTAATATCTTTTTCATTCTTTGATTTATAGATAACAAAATCAGTTATCAGAATCTCCTTTTCTCTATTTTCTTCAAATTTATCTCGCACAAATCTCGTTATTACCCTAAATATACCTTGTTCTTTTCTTGTATAGATATTCATTTTTTTTTGAACCGATAAATTATGATGCTTTGCTTTTTTGATAAAAACATCCATTTCATAGGCTGGAAGTAAAATATCACATTTTCCATCTTTAGAAAGTAATTTGTCAATTATCTCTATTAACTCATTAAAAGAAAGAGCTTCACTATGCAAAGCTAAGTTTTTAGGAGTATTTTTTGTTTTAGATTGATGAAGAAAAAAAGGAGGATTACTAATAATGTGGTCGAAAGTAGAAGAGTAGTTTTTTGAAAATTTTTGTGCTGAATTATGATATATCTCTAGTCTTTCGTTGTAGATACTTTTTTCAAAATTATCTTTAGCTGCCAAAAATGCCTCTTTTTCTATCTCTATAGCTGTTATTATTGGTTTTTTATCAAAATTACTTGATGCATTATCTGTTCTTTGAGCAAGCATTAAGGATAAAAGACCTGTTCCTGTGCCAATGTCTAAAATGCGTTTACTTTCAGAAGCATCAATATAACCACCAAAAATACAAGCATCTGTACAGATTTTCATGGCACAACTATCTTGATTAATACTAAACTTTTTAAATTGAAACATTTTTTATAAAATTACAAACTAAACTTATGAAAACTAAAAACACTTCTTTACTTCTCTTTATTTTATTAATTATTTTTGGAACTACTTCTTGTAGTTTTGATTCTACCAAAGTCAAAAAAGGCTATTCCAATGAAATTATTGAAGATTCAAAAAAAACTGATAATTCTATTTCTGTTCAAGAGAATTCAACTGAAAAAATACTTTCAATTGCTTCTACTCAAACAACAGTAAAAAACAGAGAAGAAATTTATCAAATTCCATTACCTCAAGATTATACTAGAAAAGAAGTTTCTTCAACTTCATTTGCTTATTACCTTCGTCATATTTCATTAAAAGAGCCTAATGCACCTGTAAAATTATACAACGGAGAACTCAAAAATTATCAACAAGTTCATTATAGAGTACTTGATATTTCAGTCGGAAAGCGAGATTTGCAACAATGTGCTGATGCTGTGATGCGCCTTCGTGCCGAATATTTATTCAAAACTAATCAAAAAGATAAAATTTCATTCAATTATACAAGTGGAGATGCAGCTATTTATGAAAAGTGGGCAGCAGGTTATCGTCCTTCTATTAAAGGAAATAAAGTAAATTGGAATTTGAAAGCCAAAGTAGATACAAGTTACACTAATTTTTTAAAGTATATGGATAATGTTTTTATGTATGCAGGTTCGGCTTCACTTAGCAAAGAATTAAAGCCAAAAAATATTGAAGACATTGAAATAGGAGATGTTTTTATACAAGGTGGCTTTCCTGGGCATGCTGTTTTGGTAGTTGATGTGGCGATTCATTCAGAAACAAATAAAAAGATATTTTTAGTGGCTCAAAGCTATATGCCTGCACAAGATATTCATATTTTGAAAAACTTTAATGATGATAAGATAAGTCCTTGGTATGAAATTCCGAAAAATAAATCTGATAAAATCTTTACTCCTCAATGGACTTTTGAACAAAATGATTTGATGAGTTTTGATAAAAAATAACTTGCCACCATATTTACTTTTAAAATTTAAAAAAAATACAAAATGAAAATAATTTTTAGTTTAGTCTTCTTCGTGTTAATTTTTTCTATCTCCAATGCACAAACTAAGAAAGCATCTGCTTCTTTCATCAAGCCGTGGAATGACACAGAAAAACCGATTATTATTGATGTTTATTCTAAAAATGATTATACCATAAATCAAATCACGAAAGAAAAAAGAATAAAAGGAATTATTCACAAACTGTCAGCAGAAGACAGTAGTATTTTTTATAAAAGAAGAAAAGAAGCCTACCAAAACGATTTGCTTTTTGGTTCGTATTGGCTACCCAAACATAATACAGATGGAAAAAAACAGGCTGATGAATATTTAAAAATGGTAGGAGAAGAGTATATAAAAAAAGAGTTTTTGGCTTTAGATTTTGAAATGCACAAAATGACAAAGGAATTCATTTCGCCTTATAATGCGTATCTTTTTGTAACACGTATTTATGAAAAAACAGGACGTTATCCTCATATTTATTCTTCTGTTTCTAATCTCAAAAAATTAGAAGATTCTCTTTACGGTCAAATATTCAAAAAATGTAAACTCTGGATTATTGCACTTACTGAAAATGGAGATATTACAGAAGTATTTGAAAAAGACTATACAAATCATAGAAAAAATAAGAAAATTTGGACTACTTATTCACTTTGGCAATTTGGTTGTGAAATGAATTGTTGTTCAGATAATGTAAATGAAGAAAAACCTTGTTTTTATAAAGTTGATGACTTAGAATGTGGAATAGATTATAATATCTATAATGGAAACGAAGAAGAATTAATCAAAAACTGGGCTTCTTAGCTATATCATAATTTGATTAAAGGCGATTAAAAAATAACGTTTTATAAGAACATGTCCTTTCAATAAAAACTACCTTTGCATTCAATTTCAATTATTGAAACAACTATTTTTCTGCAAAAAAGTAATTTTATTCTTCTTATGAAAAGTTCTACATCTGCTCAAAATCCTCTTGTTGTATCTTGGTTTCTACTTATTTTACTTGCTCTTATTTGGGGAAGCTCATTTATTTTGATGAAGCGTGGTTTACTTGTTTTTTCTCCTTTAGAAATTGGTGCGCTGCGTATTTCGGCTGCTTTTGTAGCTCTACTGCCTTTTGCTGTGTTTCATGCACGTAAAATTCCTAAATCAAAATGGAAATATTTGCTTATTTCAGGGCTTTTGGGAAATGCTATTCCTGCTGTACTTTTTCCACTTGCCCAAACTCGGCTTCTGAGTTCGGTTACAGGCGTTTTGAATGGACTTACACCTCTTTTTACTGTTTTAGTTGGTGCGCTTTTTTTTAGTCAGAAACTAAAATACAAACAATTAGTAGGTTTAGGCATTGCTTTTATAGGTGCAGGACTTTTGAGTATTGCCAAAAAAGGAGGAGGTTTTGGAGATATAAATATTTATGTGGTCTTCGTTATTTTGGCTGCCTTTTTTTATGGAATTAGTCTAAATGTAATCAAAAGTAATCTTTCAGAAGTGGCTTCTTTTCCAATTGCTTCTTGTGCTTTTCTTACTGTGGGTATTCCTTCTATTTTATTTTTGTTTTTTGGAACACCTTTTTTGTCTCACTTTCAAGAAACGCAAGAAATTACTACACAGACAACCCTTATTCCTCCTATCGCTTTAGTTTGGAAATCCTTTTTTTATATTGTTATTTTAGGAGTTGTCGGAACAGCAATCGCTCTTATTATTTTTAATAAAGTGATTCAACTCAATGATGCTGTTTTTGCAAGTACAGTAACTTATTTTATTCCCATTGTAGCCATTTTTTGGGGAGTAATTGATGATGAACCTTTACAGTCTGGACATTTTATTGGAATGGCTCTGATTATTTTTGGTGTTTTTGTAGCAAATAGATGGAAGTAGGTTAGTATTTTTTATTAAAAAGAAATAGTTTTAACCCTGTTTATGTTGTATATAAGTGCATATAAGAATTAGGAATTTTTTTAATAAAATACTTGTAATTTTATACTATTCTTTATTCTATTTTTCCAAAAAAATTGTATCTTAGTTTTGGAACAGTTAAATTATTTATCTCAAAAATAAATTTAGTTCTTTTTTAACAAAATAATCTATTCTTTAGTTAATACGACATTCTGTTTCGGAATTCTGTACAGAAAATAATTTTTAAACAGATTCATACAATGTAGCTAGAATAAAATTAGGCTTTTTTATTGCTTTATTTTATACAAATTGTGCAAATTTTAATTTTCTCAAAACCATTGCCTTTTAAGCCTAAATTTACTTTAAATTAGGTTTATTTTAATCACTCAAAAAAATCACTACAAACAATGTCC
Source organism: Bernardetia sp. Wsw4-3y2 (assembly GCF_037126295.1). NCBI lineage: Bacteria > Pseudomonadati > Bacteroidota > Cytophagia > Cytophagales > Bernardetiaceae > Bernardetia > Bernardetia sp. Wsw4-3y2. The sequence goes on from NZ_CP147017.1 coordinate 4,705,270, forward strand.
ACCACAAATTCAGCCAACTCAACTACCAATCACGACTCAAATTCAGTATCAAATTCTTTCGGTTATATTAAAGACAATAATGTTTACTTAAAAGCATACAATGACAAATCAGACAGACAAATCGGAGTAGTCAAAGAAAGTGCAGAAGCAAGTATTGCTTATTTTGAAGACCGTTATCAAAAATTATTAGAGAAAGTAGAAGAAGTAGCACAAGCTATCGAAGAATCTCAAAATAAAGGTTCTTATCTTATGAAACTGGTTCATATTAGAGAATCTTTAGAAACTTACAACTCTATAGGTGACTATACAGCCGTAGAAAAACGTATTTTAGAATTAGAACAAGGAATTGAAGACTATATTTCTGAAAATAGAGTAAAAAACACAGAAATAAAAACGGCTTTATTAGCCGAAGCACAAGAGCTTAAAGATAGCGACGACTGGGAAGAAGTTTCTGAATATCTTAAAGACCTCAAAATGCGCTGGATACGAACAGGCAGTGTGGGTGAAGAAGACGAAGAAATGTCAGAAGAATTTGATAGATGCTTAGATGTTTTTTTTGAACGACGAAAAGCATTTTTTGATAATGAAAGAATTGTCAATGATGAGCGAATTCTGAAATACAAACGTATTAGTAATAAAGTTAGAAAGCTCAATTATCAAAAAGAAAAAACACCTGAAATGCGTCAAGAAGTAATAGACTTGCAAAAAGCATGGAAAGATGTAGGCGTAATTCCGAAATGGAAATACCTAAAATTATATAGAAACTATAAACGAGAAGTTGATATTTTCTTTGGTAATCCTGAGCAGAGCAATGATAGTTATGGGTCGTATCGTCAAGAACCACCCATTCCAACTACTCCAGAGGGAATCTTGGAAGCCAAACGCAAAATGACTGAAGAAGTAGAAGAAATTGCAAATAAGTTTGAAAATGTACATTTGAATAATGTCAAGACAAAACAAGTGCAATGGAAAAAAATGGGTATCATTAAAAACAATGATGAAGACCGTTTATTAAACAATCGTTTTCATGCTGCTTGTAGTGAGATATTTACGCATGTATTTTTAGAAAATGATGCAAAACAAAACTTTGAAGGCTACGAAGAAAAAACTGGTTTCGAACAATTAAAACTCAAAATCAAACTTATCAAAGATAGCATTAGAGAAGAAGAACCAAAACTTCAACAAATTGCTAAGAACATTCCTCAAGATAGTTATGGCAGACCTATGTTTGATAGAAATGAGCCTTCTCATGCACCTGTTCGTTCCGAATATATGAATCTTTTGAATGTAATCCGAACAAAGAAAAGGTTATCTAAAAAGTTTCAAAATCAACTCAACAGTAGCTATAATTTTTAGTAAAATAGCGTTCAAGCTGCAAAAAAACTACTGTGTAATTTAGTTTACAAAACGTATTTATATAAAAAATGAATATTCCAACTACCACCAAACTCACACAATCCGAAAAAACAGGACAAGGAGGTTTGGTGGTTACTTCTTTAGAAAATCTTATACAGTGGGCTAGGTTATCATCTCTTTGGCCTATGACTTTTGGTTTGGCATGTTGTGCTATCGAAATGATGGGAACTTATGCTCCTCACTACGATTTAGATCGTTTTGGTGTTTTTCCTCGTGCCTCTCCTCGTCAGTCTGATGTTATGATTGTGGCAGGAACAGTAACTTTCAAAATGGCTGATAGAATAAAACGCCTTTATGAACAAATGGCAGAACCTCGTTATGTAATTTCGATGGGAAGTTGTGCCAATTGTGGAGGACCTTATTGGGAACATGGCTATCATGTGGTAAAAGGAGTAGACAGAATAATTCCTGTTGATGTGTATGTAGCTGGCTGTCCTCCACGCCCAGAAGCTCTTATTGGAGGAATTTTGAAGTTACAAGAAAAAATTCGTTCCCAAGCTCCTACACCAACAGGTATTTTGAATCTCAAAAAATAAAATTAGCTTAATAAAGGTTATCACGGTTAATTTAGTAATGTTCATTTTTCCGTAGCGACAGGTTTGCAAACCTGTCGCTACGGAAAAATAAGACTGTTTTGTTGTCTATAACTTGCTAATTATTAGACCTGTAAATAACCGTGATAATGTTTAATATTGAGCTAATTTTATATTTCTCTTCTGAGCCAACCTGTTATGCTCATTCTGTTTCGTTTTTCACTTGGCAGAACTTCATGCCAAATCATCTCACTTCGCATACAAACAAAACGATTAAAGATAGGTAAAATATCAGTTTCAACTTTGTTTTTATCATCTTTATCATAGATTCTAAGTTTTCCTCCATCTTCTTCTTTCCAGTCTTGATTAAAATAAAGAATGCAAGAAATAAAACGTCTTTGAGCTGTTTGATGGTTGTCTAAGTGCTTTTTATAAAAACTTTTTGGAGGATAGATAGCAAAATGTCCCTCAAAGTTATTTAATGATAAATATAATTCTTGATTGAGAGTCTGTTTGAAATTATCTATTTGAGTCCAGTAAAGTTGTTGAAATTCTGTCAAGTCATTGGGTTGAAGCCATTTTACATAATCACTTCGTATTTCTGGGCGTAATTGCCAATCTACACCTCGTCTGCCTATTCCTGCTGGGTCAAATTCGCCTTTTTCATATTCATCATTTAATTCTTTTCGAAGAGAATTTGCAATTTCTAAAGGCAAAAAATCATCAACAGTTGCCCATCCTTTATCTGCTAAACCGTCAATAAGAAGATTTATTTTATCTGATTCTATTAAAGGTATTGAATTCATAATTTTTTTTGAATGAGTTATAATTTTTTTAAACAATTTTCTACTACATGTCTTTCTTATTCTGAATCACAAAGTTACAGATAAAAGACCAACAAAAATTTCTTGTTTCAAACTTCTTTTTACATCTTGTTTTAATTTAGATTTTAAGAAAAATAGCAAAATTTTAAAATAAAACGTGTTTTTTGATGAATTGCTATTGGTATTTGATAATTTTTGAACGTATATTTGTAGCTATATTATTCAATAAACGAATCCTTATTAAGTAATTTATTCAAACGCAAAACCAGAACTATAAAAAACCTATAAAAAAACAGAATACATGATCAATTTAACTGTAATTCTTGCAGGACTTGCCGTTTTCGGAGTTGTTACACTTCTTCTTGTAGGATTGCTTCTTGTTGCAAAGGCACAATTAGTACAAAGTGGAGATGTAAAAATTACTGTGAATGGTAATGATGGCGATCCGATTGTTGTTGCTGCTGGCTCAACACTCCTTTCTACACTTGGCGATAACAAAATATTTTTACCTTCTGCCTGTGGTGGTGGTGGTACTTGTGCCATGTGTAAATGTATCGTAGATGACGGTGGTGGCGATGTTTTGCCTACCGAAGTCGGACATTTGAGTCGCTCTGAACAAAAAGAAAATGTTCGTTTGGCTTGTCAAGTGAAGGTAAAGAAAGACATGCAAATCCGTATTCCAGAAGAGATTTTTGGAATCAAAAAATGGGAATGTACTGTCAAATCTAACTACAATGTAGCTTCTTTTATCAAAGAATTTGTAGTAGAGTTACCTCCAGGGGAGAGTTTACACTTTGAGTCAGGTGGATATATTCAGATTGATGTTCCTCCAATTACAGTAGATTTCAAAAACATAGATATTAGTCCACTTCCAAATGATCCAGGTGGAAAAGATAAATTTAGAGACGAATGGAACAAATTTGGTCTTTGGGATTTGAAAATGGTTAATGATGAGCTAGAATTTAGAGCTTATTCTATGGCAAATCACCCAGCAGAGGGAAATATTGTCATGCTTAACATTCGTATTGCTACTCCACCTTGGGATAGAGCAAATAACAAATGGATGGATGTAAATCCAGGTAAATGTTCTTCTTATGTATTTAATTGTAAAGAAGGAGATAAAGTAAATATCTCAGGACCTTATGGTGAGTTCTTTATTAAAGATACAAACAAAGAAATGATTTATATCGGTGGTGGTGCTGGTATGGCTCCATTGCGTTCTCATATTTTCCACTTATTCCATACATTAAAATCTGACCGTAAGGTTTCGTTTTGGTATGGTGGACGTTCGAAAAGAGAGCTTTTCTATGTAGATGAATTTAGAGCTATCGAAAAAGAATTTCCGAATTTTACATTTAATATTGTACTTTCAGAACCATTACCAGAAGATAATTGGGATGGTAAAGTAGGTTTTGTTCATCAATCTTTGATAGATAATTATCTTTCTAAACATGAAGATCCAGAAGAAATTGAATTTTATTTCTGTGGTCCTCCAATGATGAATGCAGCCGTTTTGAAAATGTTAGATGATTATGGCGTTCCACAAGAACACATCATGTTTGATGATTTTGGTGGATAAGAAAGTGAAATTATGAATGGTGAATTATGAATGTAAAACCATTAACTTCATTATTTATAAATAAAAAATGCTTGAAATTTCTAATTAGAAATTTCAAGCATTTTTTTTATGTCATTTATGTAGCTCACTCTTTAGAGTGAAAAAGTATTATTTTTTATCAAAACAAAGTCATTTCTCCACAAAGAGGAGTTTGTAGCAATTCAATTATTCTTTCCTTCTCTTTTTGGTGGTCATAATTTCCAAAGAGATACATAAGTTTTGTAAGTGCAGCTTCTGAAGTCAAGTCATTTCCACTAATTACGCCTATTTGTGTGAGGGCGTGACTTGTTTCATAATGTCCTTGCAAAACATAACCACCAGCACATTGAGAAACATTTACAACGACTACTCCACGATTAATAATTTTTTCTAAAATATCGATAATCCATTTTTCAGTTGGAATGTTTCCAGAACCAAATGACTCCAAAACTAAGCCTTTTAGATTTTCATTTTCTAGCATTGGAAGATAATATTTCGGATTCATACTAGGATGGATTTTCCAAAGTACCACATTATTATCCATTGCACTTTTAAAATCTAGTTTTCTTGTCGGAACAGGAAGAATATAGCTTTTAGAATAATTAATAAAAATTCCTGCTTCAGCAAGATGAGGATAATTTTGAGATTCGAAGGCTGTGAAGTTTAGACTCTGAACTTTTTTAGAACGATTTCCTCTCAAGAGCAGATTATCAAAATAGACACATACTTCTGGAACTAGAGCTACATTTTGTTCCTTAATTATTTCACTTCCATCTTCTGTAATGGTAATCTGTTTTTTATTTTCTTGCATAGAAGCAATTTCTAAAGCTCCAATTAAATTTTCTCTTGCATCAGTTCGGTGTGCGCTTATCGGAATTTGTGCGCCAGTCAGAATTACAGGTTTAGCTAAATTTTGAAGTAAAAAGCTCATTGCAGAAGCTGAATAAGACATCGTATCTGTTCCATGCAAAATCACAAAGCCGTCAAACTCATCATATAATTCTTCAATTAACCAACTCATACTGAGCCAATGCTCTGTTCCCATATTTGAAGAATCCATAGGTTCGAAAGGAACAAGCATTGTCAGCCAAAACTTAAAACGAGTCAGTTCAGGAACTTTTTCCAATAAAATTTCAAAATCAAAAGGGACAAGACTACCATTTTCATCGTAATCCATTCCGATTGTTCCTCCTGTATAAATTACCAAAATTGACGTTTTGCAATCCTCGTCAGCAGCAGTACGTAATTTTATGATGTTGTATTGGTCTAAAAGCATTTCAGTTACCAGTAATTAGTTACCAGTAATCAGTTAATTTCAATTACTAGTACGTTGTAAATTTAATTTTTATTTTCTAATTCTTGTATTTGTCATTTTGCACTCCTCTCGCTCCTAATCCTTATTCTCCAAAAAGTATTTTCGCATTTTGAGTAGTTTTTTCAGCTACTTCTTTTATGGTAAGTCCTTTTATTTCAGCAATTTGCTTGGCAATAATTGGAATGTAACTGCTTTCATTTCGTTTTCCTCTGTGTGGAACAGGCGAAAGGTAAGGAGCATCAGTTTCCAAAATCAAATGTTTCAAATCTACGCTTGGCAAGACTTTATCTAAACCTCCATTTTTGTAAGTAACTACTCCACCAATTCCCATCAAAAAGTCTAGTTTTTGAATTCTTTCAGCTTGCTGCAAAGTTCCACCAAAACAATGAAAGACACCTTTTAAGTTATCATCTTTGAGATTTTCTAAAATATCTAATGCTTCGTCAGTTGATTCTCGTGTATGAATTGCAATCGGAATATTGAATTTTTTAGCCCAATTTATCTGAATTTCAAAGGCTTCTTTTTGCTGTTCGAAAAATGATTTATCCCAATATAAATCCAGTCCAATTTCTCCAACAGCTGAAAACTTGCGTTTATTGAGCCATTCTTCCACAATATATAATTCCTTTTCAAAATCTTTCTTGACCGAACAAGGGTGCAAACCCATCATAGGAATAAAACGCTCTTTGTCTTTTGCTTCAATTTCAAACATGGGTTCGATGGAAGCGTGGTCAATATTTGGTAAGTAAACTCGTTCTATTCCTGTATCATTGAGTCTATCTACTAACTCATTCCAGTCAGGTTTAAATTTTTTGTCGTACAAATGGGCGTGCGTGTCTATAAAATTCATATTTTCAGTTATCAGTTTTATCAGTTACCAGTAATCAGTTAATTACCTTTGATTTTTAGTTTTTTACAAAGATAAAATAATACTTTGAACTCATTTTTTAATTTTGATAATTTAATTTTTTCAAAACCTATGAAATTACTTTTTTGTGTCTATTTGAGTATTTTATTTCTTGGTTTGATTTCTTGTCAGAATACAGAAAATAAACTCAAAAAGCCAAAAATAACTATTCAGCATCGAAAAATAGAAAGTTTTAAGGGTTATAATGAGAAAGAATTTTGTTTTGAATTAGTAACAAGAGATAGAATCTATTTTGCTCAAATCAAGGATAATAAATTGGTAGATACTGCCAAAACTGAAAATTATTTTCAGATTTATTTTACATTTAATTCAAATGATAAACCATTAAAAGGAGAAGATGAAAATTATAAAATAAGAGTAATTCCTTATGACTATGGTACTTCTTTAGTCATTTTCGAAGACAAGAAAACAGGTATTTTTTATTATACAATTATGGATAATCCTCAAGCTATTTATTATTTGGAGGATTCATACTGGATAATTGGAATGGATTGTCACATGGGTTGTTATTCTTCTATTATGAGAATTGAAAATCCTAAAATGCTTACTTCAAATGATAATTTTGATTCTTTGGTTAGTCAAGCGTACAGAAATTCACACGAAGAAATGATGAAAATCTATGAAAAAGCTGAAGAAGTATTTTTTTATGATAATCTAAGTCATCATTTACTTGGTTTTATTCCTTACAAAAATTCAATGATTTTATTTTTGACAGCACCCAAAGAAGATAAAAAATTGAATGAATATAGAAGAGAATACAATTTAATGCCAGCACCTTCTAGAACAGAATATTTTACTATTCAAGTGCATCAAGATAAAAGTATAGATACACTTGAAACTAGCCTTGAACCAATGATGTTTGGAATGCCTTATGATGCGTGTACAATTCTACCCAAAAATCAAAATAGTATTTCGTTTTGTCAGACTATTTTTGAAATTGAAAATGATACACTCTTTGTTTATTCTTTAAGATAGAAAATACAAATGCTACATCATTTGCATTTCTACCAATTTAGAATATGCGCCTTGTTTTTCTATTAGATTTTGATGTGTTCCTGTTTCAATTACCTTTCCATCATTAATCACTACAATTTTATCAGCATGTTGAATGGTACTCAAACGGTGTGCAATTACAAGTGTAGTTCGTCCTTCCATCAATTTATAAAGAGCTTCTTGTACAAGTTGTTCGGATTCAGAATCTAGGGCAGAAGTAGCTTCATCTAAAATCAAAATAGCAGGGTTTTTCAAAACAGCTCTTGCAATACTGATGCGTTGGCGTTGTCCTCCTGAAAGTTTGCTTCCTCTATCGCCGATATTTGTTTGATAACCGTCTTCAGTTTTGATGATAAATTCGTGTGCATTGGCAATTTTGGCAGCTTTTTCTACATCTTTTTGTGTTGCCGTTTCTATTCCAAAGGCAATATTATTGAAAATTGTATCATTAAATAAAATAGCTTCTTGTGTAACAATTCCCATGTGAGAATGCAAAGAGTGAAGTGTCCATTCTCTCAAAGAACGGTTGTCTAATAAAATATCTCCTTGTTGTGGGTCATAAAAACGAGCAACCAAATCGGCAAGAGTAGATTTCCCTCCTCCTGACATTCCTACTAAAGCAACTATTTCACCTTTGTTTATGGTTAGGTTTATTCCATTTAAAACCTGCTTTTCTATAATTCCTTCTTCTTCTTTACTTATTTTATAAGAAAAATGAAGATCTTTGATTTCTATTTTATCAGAAAACTGTTTTAGTTCTTTTGCATCAGGAAGGTCATTAATAGAAGTTTGAATATCCAACACTTCAAAAACTCTTTTTCCTGCAATGATTCCCCTTTGTAGGTTAGTAATGAGTGTAGACATATCTTTTATAGGAGGAATAATTTGAGAAAAGACAGCAATATAAACGAGAAAAGTTCCAGCAGTTATTTGTTCTGTCAAAACCATATTTCCACCATATAATAATAAAACTGCAATGGTAGCGACTCCTAAAAACTCAGAAATAGGTGCAGAAATGTCTCTTTTATTATCATAAGAGGTTCTAGAAGAACGGTAAAGTTCATTTAATTTTTCAAACCTTGAAAGAATAAAATTTTGTGCATTAAAAGCATTTACAATCTTTATTCCTGATAAAAGTTCATCTAACATAGACAACATATCACCTAATACAGTCTGTGAAATATCGCTACTTTTGCGAAGTTTACGGGAAATAAGGGCAATGATTCCACCAGAAATAGGTAAAAATATAAATGCAAATAAAGTGAGTTCCCAAGACCAATAAACAAGCAAACTAAAATAAACTATAAAGGTAAGGGGAGCACGAATCAAAACCTTAAATTCGTTGTACACCCAAACTTCTACTTCTCTAGCATCATTTGAAAAACGAGACATCAAATCTCCTTTTCGCTCCTGTGAAAAATAACCTACATTTAAGGAAAGAATGTTTTCAAAAAGTTGATTTTGAAGTTTTACAGTTGCTTTCAAGCGAACAGTATTGACAATAAATAACGCCAAATAACGAAATATATTAGATAAGAAAACAGTAATAACCAATACTTTACAAACAAAGTAAAGAGCTTCCATTTTTCCTTCTTCAATTATAATTTTGTAAAAATAATAATTGAAAATATCTTCAAAATAAGTCAATGACCAAGAAAATATAGGTGCTGCTACAGCAATCTGTGTAGGTGTTTCATCTAAAAAAAGAATTTTTAACAGAGGAGCTAGAAGTGTAAAATTAATTGCTCCAAAAATAATTGCTAATATAGAAACCAAAATATAAAAAGGCACAAAAGACCGAAAAGGTCGCATAAAGCCCATTAATCGCCAAATCACTTTCATCAGTTATCAGTTATCAGTTACCAGTTAAATGCAGTAGGTAAGCTTTGTGTATTTATATAAAAAATTAATTAGGGAGTTTAAGAAACTTAAAGCCTTATTCTCCAGTCTTTTTTCTTGCTATTTTTTAAGATAATTTTATTCCTATCATCATTATATCATCAGTTTGGTCATTGTTTGCTTGCCATTTTTCTAACTGATTTTCTATATGAATTTTTTGTTTTTCTAGAGGCATTTTATGAGTTTGACTAAGCATATCATACAAACGTTTGCTCATAAATTTTTTATCATTTTTTCCTCCAAATTGGTCTTGGAAACCATCAGATGTTATGTATAGACTATCTCCTATTTGATAATGAATAGTAATATCTTCAAATTTACGTTTTATTTTTACTTCGTGTCCACCAATAGGTAGCGAACTTGCTTTAAAGCGATTGAATTCTCCATCTTTATCAACATACAACAAAGGCTGTTTTGCTCCTGAGTAAGTTAGCGTTTTTTCAGTTGTATTGATACGGCAAAGCGCAATGTCCATTCCATCTTGTACATTACTTTTTTGTTGATGTAAATGATGAATCAAACGACGATGTAATTCAATAAGCATTTCGGCAGGCGAACGAACACCCTGACGAGAATTAAAAATATCGTTTAGTAAAGAGTTACAAAGGATTGTCATAAAAGCTCCTGGTATTCCATGTCCTGTACAGTCTGCCAAAGCCACATAAAATTCTCCTTGTCTCTGTTCAAACCAATAGCAATCTCCACTTACAATATCTCTAGGACGGTCTATTATAAAATAATCATTTAATTCTTCAAAAATAGTGGTTGTATTGACCTGCATAGCATCTTGAATACGACGAGCATAATTAATACTTTCAGTAAGAGTCGTATTTGTATCATTTATAATGGTTGCTTGTTTGGACATTTGTTCGTAAACATAACGAATTTCATCGTTTTGTTTGCGCAGTCTAGTAATTGTTTTTTTCTTTATCTGTGTTCTATAAATAAATAAACCAACTAACAAAAAGGCGATTAATGCAACTGCTGAAATAAGATAAAGAGTTAGACTTTTATTTTTACTCTCTTCTTTTAATAATTGATTTTCTCTATTTTTTCTTTCAGATTCGTAATAAGTTTGCATATTCGAAACTTGATGCCTACGACTAATATTTGAAAGACTATCATTCATAGCAACTGCAAGAGATTGATTTTCAAATGCTTTTTTATAGTTTCCTGCTCTAAAATAAATTTCTCTTAATGCTTCATATCCATTTCTTGCAAGAGCAGCATAACGAAAATTTTGAGCTAACTCTACACCTTTTTCGGCTGTATTAATTGCTTTTGATATCTCTCCTTTGGCAGAATAAATTTCACCCATTTTTAACATATTTGCAATATTCCCATAGTTATCATTTATTCTTTCTGTAATTTCTTTACTTTTAGTAATATAAGAAACTGCTTTTCCCAATTCTTCTTTTTTGAGATGTGCATCTGCTAGATTAGAAAATAATTTATACAATAAATCATCATTTTCTAATTTTTTGGCAATTACTAATCCTTGTTCTAATGATTGAATGGCTTCATCTAAACGTTTGAGATAAATAAGACTAATTCCTTTTAAGTTTACTGCACTTGCCAATCCATATTCAGAGCCTAATTTTCGCCATAGTTTTTCTTCTTTTAGAGCATATTCATAAGACTGTTCAAAATCTCTCATTAAAAGATAAGTAACAGCTATTTTGTGTAAAGCATCAGTTTGCAGAGAGTCATTTCCTATTTCTTCTGCTGCACTTAATCCTCTGAGAAGCAAAGTAAGGGCGAAATCTGATTCTCCCCTGTTTCTGTGTAACGCACCTGCTTGTATAGAAGATTGAGCAATTAGATTTTTATCTCGTAATTCATTGGATTGCTTGACGGCTAAAGTTGCATATTCTAATGCTTTATCAGAATCTCTTAATTCTGTTCTATAAAACTCTGAAATTTGTAGAAATAATTCTGTCTTTAGTTTTGGTGTTGTTTTTTCTAGTTTAGCTATCAATATATCTACTTCTTTTTTCTTGGTCTGATTGTATTTTAGTTGTTCTTGATTTGTATTTTCAATATTCTGCAAAGTATCTTTATGAATACTATCCAATTCTGATTGAGCATAACTACAAGGCACAAGAAAAAAGTAGCAACTAAAAGCTAAGGATAAAATTAAAAACGAGAAGATAGAAAAATTAAAACGTGATATTTTTTTTCTTATCATAAAAAATGAAACTAATTTTTATTCCTAACTTAATACACTGTTTAATAAGTTATTTTATATTTTGTTGTGCATTTAGTTCCTCAGAACTGAATGTTTCGCTTCCTCAGAAGCGTGATTCAAGCAAATAAATCATGCTTCTGAGGAAACGTTTTGTTCAACTCTGGGGAGTTGAACACACAAAAAACATAACGAAACTTTTGAAACAGTGCACTTAATAGAATTATGTTTTTTCTTTAAAAAGGCTTTATCTAAAATTTAGTAAAAAGTAAAGGTACAAAACTTTAACCTCTATTCCTTTTACGTTCTTCTTTGCGTCTTTGTTTGTGTTGATTTTTTTCTTGATTTGTTATTTCAAAATCAATTCGACTTTTTAGAGTATCAATAGCTAAAAATAAAGCGTTTCGGAACGAACTTTCATCTGCTATATTTTTTCCTGCAATTCCGTAAGCTGTTCCGTGGTCTGGTGATGTTCGTACAACAGGTAAACCTGCTGTAAAGTTTATGCCTTCATTAAAAGCAAGTGTTTTGAATGGAATAAGTCCCTGATCGTGATACATTGCCAAAATGCCGTCAAATTTTTCATATTGTTTTGCACCAAAAAAACCGTCCGAAGGAAAAGCACCGTAAACTAAATGCTCTTTTTGACGAAATTTTTCTATTACAGGTAAAATAATCTCTTTTTCTTCATTTCCTAAAAGCCCATTTTCTCCTGCATGAGGATTAAGTCCTAAGAGAGCAACTTTTGGCTTTGCAATTCCAAAATCTTGTCGCAAAGAACGTAACATCAAGCTTAGTTTGCTCGTGATTTTTTCAGCAGTTACGGCAGTAGGAATGTCTTTTAATGGAATATGTCCTGTAACAACACCAACACGTAAATTTTCATGAACCAAAAACATTAAGCTATCTTTTACTTTATCAACGCTAAATTTTTCAGTCAGATATTCGGTATGTCCAGGGAAATTAAAAGTTTCAGACTGAATATTATCTTTATTGATTGGGGCAGTAACAAGGGCATCAATCCAACCCTCTTTCATAGCTTTGGTTGCTCCTTCTAAAGCTGCTAATGCACATGCACCAGCTTCTGCTGTAACTTTTCCAGCCTCAACATCTACTTTTGCAGAAGAACAATTTACAATATTTACTTTTTGATTATGAATAGAATTAGCTAAATTTTCATCGTCTATAAAATGCTGTTGAAATGTAAATTCTATATTTAATAATCGCTTATAATGAGAAAAAACTCGTGCAGCACCAAAAATAACAGGAATACAAAGTTCTAAAACTCGGCTATCTGTAAGTGTTTTGAGAATTACTTCTATACCGATACCATTAAAATCGCCCATAGAAATTCCTATCTTTGGACGAAAACGTTTTGGGCGTTCTTTTTTTTGAAAGGCTAAATTATCTGTATTTTCTGAATCAGATTCGAAAGGATAATAAGGTTTTGAATATTCGTTTTCCAATGTGCTGCTTTGACTAAAATGAATAAAATCTTTTTTTTGAGAAACTCAATAACCACAAAATTACAAAACTATTTGATAATCTGTATTAATCAATAAATAAGTAAGCAAATCATTTATAGGTTAGCAAAATCTGTCTGATACCTCAAAGAAGTTTTGAAAGTTTAAATTTTCAGTTTTTAAATCTTTTTTAGATAGGATTTATTTTGACCATTTATTTTTTTATTCAAAAAAAGTAGAATTAATGAATGGTTATACTTTCTTAGAGCAGGCAACTTGATTTACTATATTTTGGAGGATTAAACTACGAATTGCTTAAGAAGACTAAAAAAATAAATTTACATTTTTAGCTATCTATAAAAACAGGGTTAAAACCCTGTGCAATTTATAATTCATAGCCTATTTTTGAAAACATGTATTTGTAAAAAATCACAAAAGGTAGTTTATTAATGCCTGAATTTTTCAAAGTGTAAATTTTAGAAGTTACGCACTCTACCCAATCCAATACTTCTCTAAGCATTTTAAGAAAAAGTTCATTTTTTGTAACCCTGAAGTTGGCTCATATACTCTATAATTAACAGGAAGACGAACCCCATTTATATCAGTATAAAATAAGGTAACTAAACAGATACCTTTTACAACACCATGATGTTTGCCTGAATACTGACGAGCTATAAAAGGATTTAATTTGGCATCACTATAGGGTTTATCTCAAACACTATCATCAATACTTAAAGTGCCTCCTGCTAGTACAATCAGTAAACAAACACGTTCAAACAAATCCTGTGGGGTATAATCTTCACGGACTAAAAAATTGCGAACACTATCATGGCTCATTTTTTTCATTCCAAAAGCTAGTTGAGTACATCCTTTATTTCTAGGATTTACTAATAAATAATGGTTCTCTGACAATTTTTGCACTTTGTTCTAAATAAAGCTTAAAGTATTAGACTCATTATTTAAAAAGAAAATACAGAATGTTTATTAATTATTTGATAATCAAACACTTAGTGTTTTGAAGTGAGTTATTAAATAAAAATATCAACCTCAAAATTTGCAGACAAAAACTGGCAGGTGCAAAAATTGTCAGAGAACCTAAATAATTACTATAAAGAGATAAATTACACAATGCAGTTGATTTTCGTACCAACACTCTCATCAAAAGTAAAATTTAAGTAATAAAAAAACATACTAAAAAAATACAACCTAAAGTTAAAAAAAATTACGTAAGTTTAAGGTGCGTAACTTCTAAGTTATACTAAGGAAATAAGGTTTTATAAATTATAACTAGTTTTAAAGTGCTATCTAAAGCCACTTACTTTTTATTTTAACTTTATATTTCTTCCTTGAAAGTGGCTTATCTGAATCCAATAAAGCAATCATTTTGAGTAAGTTTTCTTCTGAGTGACTAATTGCTTTATTAGCAATTAATTTTTCATTTTTATAAAAAAACACAAATGTTGTCCCTCTGCTTGCATACAGGTTCATTTTGTAATTATCTTCTTTATAAGAAAATGAAATAAGATTTGCATCAATTACATGAGCTTGAATTTGTTTTTCAGCTAATTTTTCTAATATGTTTTTGACTACTATATAGCGAGTAAAATAAATCCCTGCTATTGTTATAGCTGTTAATCCTCCGAAAACAACAGCCATCAATAATATTTCTTTTTTCATTAGATTTTGGTACATCCCAACACCAACCGATATAACACCTGCAATAAAACAAAACAAAGGATATTTATTGATTATGGCATAGTTTAATAATTTAGTTTTCATAAAAATCAAGGTTTAAAAATAAATACATTCGCAGTTAATTCAATTAAATGTAACATTAAATTAACATTAAGTACCGTATAATACAAATTTTATTCCGAATTGTTTAGAATAATCCTATAATAATCTGTATAAATGAGCATTTTGTTTAGCTTTGGCGAACTTTAACACCCAAGATTTTGTCTTAAAAGGAATACATAAAACACGATTTCTCTTCGCTTTTTGCTGCAAATTGTGCAACTTTGTAAATTAATTAAAAACTAGCCGAATAAATACAAAAAAGCAAAGACAAAAAACAACTTTTATTTACAGTTATGATACTACAACAACTCCAAAAAGAAATTCAAAACGCTTTTCAAACGCTTTTCAATCATACTTTACCAATAGAAAAAATTGATTTCCAACAAACTCGCAAAGAATTTGAGGGAAGTTATACTTTTGTTACTTTTCCTTATGGAAAGGTTACAGGGAAGCGACCAGACGAAACAGCTACTCTTTTAGGAGAATTTTTGAAAGAAAATGTAGATTTTATAAAAGATTTTAATGTCGTGAAAGGTTTTTTAAATCTTGTTTTGGAACAATCTGTTTGGGTCAAAACACTTGTTAATCTCAATAACAAACCTGTTTGGGAAGCAATAGAAAAGAAAGACGAAAAAGTAATGGTAGAATATTCGTCGCCAAACACAAACAAACCTTTGCACTTAGGACACCTTAGAAATAACTTTTTAGGTTATTCGGTTTCTGAAATTATGGCTGCTAATGGTAGCGAAGTAATGAAGGTAAATTTGGTAAACGACAGAGGAATTCATATCTGTAAGTCAATGCTTGCCTACCAAAAACATGGAGAAGGCAAAACACCACAAGATTTGGGCATAAAAGGCGATAAAATGGTTGGAGACTATTATGTGAAATTCAATGATTTATTTAAAGCCGAAGTAAAAGAATTGGTAGAAGCAGGAAGAACACAAGAACAAGCCGAAAAAGAAGCTCCTAGCTTGAAAGAAGCACAACAAATGCTTTTGAAATGGGAACAAGGCGACAAAGAAACTACCGACCTTTGGAAAAAAATGAATGGTTGGGTCTATGAAGGATTTGATGAAACCTATAAAAGCATCGGAGTAACATTTGATAAATTTTATTATGAATCAAATACCTATTTGTCTGGGAAAGATGCTGTAGAAGAAGGATTAGAAAAAGGAATTTTCTTCAAAAAAGAAGATGGTTCGGTTTGGATAGACTTGACAGAAGATGGTTTAGATGAAAAACTCGTTTTGCGTGGCGATGGAACTTCTGTTTATATGACACAAGACATCGGAACAGCAGATTTGAAGTTTAATGATTTTCCAATGCAAAAATCAGTTTATGTAATCGGAAACGAACAAGATTATCACATGAAAGTCTTGAAACTGATTATGCAAAAACTAGGTAGAAGTTATGCTGATGGAATGTATCATCTTTCTTACGGAATGGTAGAACTGCCGTCTGGAAAAATGAAATCAAGAGAAGGAACTGTTGTTGATGCCGACGAGCTTGTAGCTGATATGGTAGAAATGGCAAGAGAAAGAACACAAGAAGTAGGAAAAATTGATGATTTTTCGGAAGAAGAAGCTGAGAATTTATACAAAATGTTGGCTTTAGGAGCATTGAAATATTACCTTTTGAGAGTAGAACCTAAGAAGAAAATGCTTTTTAATCCTGCTGATTCTATTGATTTTCAAGGAAATAGTGGTGTTTATTTACAGTATACCCACGCCAAAATTTCGGCTATTTTACGTAAAGCAAATGAAACTAACATTTCACACCAATCTACTTCTTTTGAGAATTTAGAAGAGTTGGAAAGTACGGAAGAAGAATTAATCCGTTTACTTTCTGATTATCCTTCTTATCTGAATGAAGCTGCAACTAATTATGCACCGTCTGCGATAGCAAATTATATGTATGATTTAGCTCGTCAGTATAGTAAATTATATGCCGAACTTCCAATTTTTGGAGAAGAAAATGAAGCTAAAAAATCGCTTCGTGTTGCCCTTTCTGATGCAACAGCAAAGACATTAAAACATGCAGGGAAACTTTTAGGAATAGAAATGCCTGAAAGAATGTAAACACTCAAATTTGAATACCAAATTGATAAGAATATCTTTATTTTTTATAAATAAAGTCTATTTTTTTTGTTCTATTCAAATAATCCGTATTTTTGAAACTTATATCTAAAAAAGGCTTTTTTAAACTATATATATAATTGATAGTAATAGTAATTGGTTCAAGCGTCGACGCTTGAACCAATTACTAAATACGACTTTTACTCATTTTATGCAACCAATACTTAGCGAACAAGAAATTCTGCGTCGTCAGAAAAGAGAACAACTTATACAACTAGGAATAGAACCTTATCCTGCTGCACTTTATAACTTTACGCATACAGCCAAACAGATTAAAGCTCTTTTTCCAGAAGAAAAACCAGAAGGAGAGGAGAATTTTGATGATTTTAAGGAAATTTCTCTTGCAGGTCGTTTGATGACAAATCGTATTCAAGGTTCGGCTGCCTTTGCAGAAATTGAAGATAGCACAGGACGTTTGCAAGTTTATTTTCGTAGAGATGATATTTGTCCTGATGAAGATAAAACGATGTATAATACTGTTTTCAAAAAGCTATTAGATATTGGAGATATTATTGGCGTAAAAGGATATATTTTTCGTACAAATGTAGGCGAAATTACGCTTCGTGCTACCGAATTTACGATTCTTACAAAATCTCTACATCCTCTACCTGTCGTAAGGCGAGTAGAAAATGAAGATGGAACAGTAAAAACGTATGATGCTTTTACAGATTCAGAGCAGCGTTATCGTCAGCGTTATGTCGATTTGATTGTAAACCCTGAGGTTAGAGACGTTTTCAAAAAACGCTCTCAGCTTATGAATGTGATGCGTGAATTTTTAAATGATAAAGATTATTTAGAAGTAGAAACACCAATTTTGCAGCCGATTTATGGAGGTGCAGCAGCTCGTCCTTTCAAAACACACCACAATACATTAGATATGACTCTTTATTTGCGTATTGCAAATGAGCTGTATCTAAAAAGATTAATTGTTGGTGGTTATGATGGTGTTTATGAGTTTTCAAAAGACTTTAGAAACGAGGGAATGAGCCGTTTTCATAATCCAGAATTTACTCAAATTGAACTCTATGTAGCTTACAAAGACTACGAGTGGATGATGAATTTGGTAGAAGAAATGGTAGAAAAAATTGCTTTAAAACTTCATAATTCGACAGAAGTACAGGTAGGCGAAAATGTAATTAACTTTGCTCGTCCTTGGAAACGCTACACCATGTACGAAGCCATTGAGCATTTTACAGGTGTTGATATTTCGGAAATGAGTGAGGAAGAAATGCGTAAAGCTGCTCTACAATTAGGCGTTCCGATTGATGATACAATGGGAAGAGGAAAACTTATTGATGAGATTTTTGGAGAACATTGTGAGCCAAAACTGATTCAACCTACATTTATTACAGATTATCCTGTTGAGATGTCGCCACTTGCCAAAAAACACAGAACAAAAGAAGGTTTAGTAGAGCGTTTTGAAGCAGTTTGTAATGGAAAAGAAATTTGTAATGCCTTTTCTGAGCTTAACGACCCAATCGACCAAAGAAAACGTTTTGAAGAACAGTTAGAACTTGGAAAACGAGGTGATGATGAAGCAATGATTTTGGATGAAGATTTCTTAAATGCGCTTGAATACGGAATGCCACCAACAGCAGGTTTAGGAATCGGAATTGACCGTCTTTCTATGATTATGACGAATCAAAACTCTATTCAAGATGTTTTGTTTTTCCCTCAAATGCGCCCTAAAAAACAACCAAAATATGCATCTGAAAGCGATTATGAAGCATTAGGAATTCGTTCGGAACTTATTCCAATTATTCAAAAGCTAGGTTTCCTTACAATTGAAGACTTGAAAGAAGCAATTCCTTCAAAACTTTTCAATGATATATGTGGAATGCGTAAGAAAATGAAACTCAAAGAAGTAAAAAATCCAACCAAAGAAGAAGTAGAAGGTTGGTTGAAATAAAGTGTCGTTGGTGTCTCCACCAATGACAGCAAAGGTAAAACAGGGTTAAAACCCTGTTCAATTAATATTCTAAAAAACTCTTATCTAATTTTTGAAATTGGATAAGAGTTTTTGCATTCAAAATTTATTCATTATATCACCTTCACTGTTGTCGATATCTGCAAAGATAAATTTGGTCAATATTGACATTTATTTTTTTTCAAACCACAAATTTCGAATTCCATTCATGGTTACCCAAAAGCCAATACTATTTCCATTTCTTTTGTACTTCGAAATTGCCATTCCTGACCAGTTCACGACATCTCTTTTAAGCACTTGAATTTCAAATTCACCAAAGCGACTATGATAACCGTATAATGATTTGTCTTTGAGCGTTATAGTATAAAAAGTTTCTAACTCGCTACTATAAAAATCTCCTGTATATGATTTTAATTCCTCCAACGTAAGCAATTTATCTTCGTATTTTTCAAATGTTTCAGTGGAATTATTCGCAAAAATTAAAGTCATTTTTGCTGAATGAATATCAAATTTTATAACTAATTTTTCATTGATACCCCCCATTTGAAATTCTGTTTCAGATATAGGAAGAAGAGGCGATTTTTGATTATTATTTCTTAAATACCACAAAGTATCGTTGGCTACAAAAATTTTTCGGGAATAATTATTTTTATTGTTCCAATACATTCCTTCATTTTTTTGCAAAGCTTCAATGCTAATTTTAAAGGAACTTTTTATTTCTTCAATTTTGGTAGGTTTAGATTTGTTTTGTAGGAAAAGTTGGCTGATTTGATTGGCTTTTTGTGATAATTGATTTGAAGTGAAATTTGACAAAATGATAATTTGTAAGTCTTCATCAGGATAAGAATACATTATTGACTGAAAACCAGCAATAGCACCTGTATGTTGTATTCTACGATTTCCAAAAAAATCATCAATTACAATTCCAAAAGCATAATTATTTTTCTCGCCTGAATTTAATGTAGTTAAAGTTTCAAGTATTGAAAAGGCTTTTTTCCAACTTTTAGGAGCTTTAGTATAATTTTTTGCCCAGTTCGATATATCGACACTTGTAGAATAGACATTGGAAGCTCCATAAGTTAAATCGTTGTTTTCAACCGTTTGAAAAAATGAAGGTGCTGTTTCAGTATAAGAATTTGCCGTTTTGGTAATGATTGCAGAATAATCTTCCTCAACAAAAGTGGAATTCAGGTGAAGTGGTTGAAAAACTTTTTCTTTCATATAGCTTTTGAAGTCTTGTTTAGAAATCCTTTCAATAATTTTAGCAAGTAAAATATAACCTGAATTAGAATACATAAATTCAGAATTAGGTTCAAAATTCAAATCTTGCTGTTTTAATAAATATCTATAAACATCATCGTTTGAAATGGCATCGCCCGAACGCCAACCTGCTAGACCAAACAATTCGGGAACGGCTCTTAATCCACTTGTGTGATGCAATAACTGTCGAATAGTTATCGTCTTTCCAAAATCAGTAAATTCAGGTAAATAGGTTTTAATATCATCATCAAAGGATAGTTTTCCATCAAGATATAACAAAACAATTCCCATGGCTGTAAATTGTTTTGATAAAGAACCAATATTAAAAACACTTTCTTCTGTATTTGGAATTTGGTATGGAATATTTGCCAAGCCATACGCTTTTGTAAAAACAAGATTGTTTTGATGTGTTACCAAAACAACACCCCCTGGATTGTTTTCTGTACTCCAATCGATAAATAAATTATCAATAAGATTTGTAGGGTTTTGACTTGTTGCTGAAAAAGTAATCAGCAATGCGACATAGATAAATGCAATTTGTTTCATTTTTTAATTGGTTTTAAATTAATACTGAAACAAATGTCGAATAATAGCTTCTGTTGTGAAAATAGATTATGCAAACACCTTTTTTTTGTCTGCAAAATATAGATTATAACATCTATAAGACTTTCGCACTACTGTATATTTTGTTAAGTAATTGGGCAGAATTACATATAACAAAACCCACGATTTTAATCGTGGGAAAAGAGGAGTAGAAAGGTGGAAAATATCCTCCAACTATCCCATAACTAAAGTTATGGGTTTCATTCTAAAAAAGATGCTTAATAAATAAGCCCTAAATAATTTAGTTCAATTACTTATAAATGAACACTTTATAAAAAAAAGATTGTAAATTATAATTCTACCATTGTTGGTGTTCTCACTGACAATAGTAAAACACAAATAAACTTTTGTTACAAGATACTGAGCGATTGACTGATAGGATTTGACTTCGGTCTTTAAAAAAAGTAGTAGGCTACAATAACCCATTAACTATTAATCTGTGCAAAAAAATGCTTTCTATATGTTTCTGAAATAGGAATAAGTTCGTTTGAAATTTTAATTCGACTTCGTTCAATTTCTTCAATTTTACTAATAGCAACCATATACGATTTATGCACCCGACAAATTAATTTTGCTGATATAAGTTGCTCCAACTCCGAAAAATTTTGAAGTGTCATAATTCGTTTGTTAGTGGTGTGTATTCTTCTGTAATCTCTCATTCCTTCAATAAATAGTATTTCATCAAGATTAACTTTTTCCAAGCGATTTTCTGTTTTTATAAAAATATAATTACTCGTCAATTCATTAGATTTGACCAATTTTTTGTCTTGAATTTTATTTACTGCTTGCAAAAAACGTTCAAATGAAAAAGGTTTTAACAAATAATCAGTAACATAAAGTTCATAGCCTTTTAAGGCATACTCTGAATAGGCAGTCGTAATAATTACCTGACAATCTAAATTAGAACTTTCCAACAACTCAATACCTGAAAGTTCGTCCATATTGATATCTAAAAAAAGTACATCCACCTTATTAGACTTCAAAAATGTCAATCCTTCAAGGGCATTATCAAATGTTTCAAGTAAATCCAAAAAAGGAATTTTTACGACAAAACCTTTGGTCTTTTCCAATGCCAAAGGTTCGTCTTCTATGATGATACATGTATATTTAGTCATTTATTAAGGTTAAGGTCACTCGGTAAGAGTTGTTGAGGTTGATGATAGATAAATTGTGCTTTTGTATAAGGGCGTTATCTAAATATACATAAAATATAAAAAGGAAAATTTCAAATTTTTTACTCAAAATCGCTTTTTATGGTAGCATAAAGGGCGATTTTATTTTTTTAAGTAGTTAAAGCACAACGATTTCAGAAAATACATAATTTGTATTTCGCTTGTATGGTACTTGTATTTGATTGGTATTCAAATGGTAGTCTATTTATATTGAACTACGATTTACCTTTGTCGTCTTTTCCCTCACAAGGATTTACCCAAACTACCCAGTTTGTCTTATATCATTAGCCTTATTTTGCTTATTTTGCGTACTCTCGTGTACTTTTAGCTGATTCTTTAGCATAGACACCATATCTTCTTTATCGGTAATTCTTGCCCTTAATTCTTTTATTAGCTCCTCCTTTTCGGCAAGTAAACCCTCTAAACGACTTACTTCACTTTGACACGAATGTAAGGCTTCTGTACCCTCAATGTTGCCTAATTTGTTGCTTATTACATTGCTTATTTTTCCAATTTCACTAGAGTTTATTTCCAAAGATTCCAAAGATTTTAATAATTCCAAATCTTCATTAAATTCATTGCTCATAAACTCCAAAAATTCCTCTGATGGCTTTTGTTTTCCTATTTCATAAAATGAAAGCAAGCTATCACTTATCCCAGCCATATCAGCAAGTTGTTTTTGGTTTAACTTTCTACCCTTTCTAAGGCTTCTTATCTTTTTTCCAATAGTCATTATTTAGAATCATTATAAATACACAATAAATCAATTAAAATTTTTGGAATTCCAAAAATTCTATATACCTTTGAGCTGTACTAATAGAGTACGGAACAAAGTAATAACCATTAACTAGTCTGCTATGAAAAAAAGAGATGATTATACTCCTTCCTATAAGCAGATAGCTAACGTACTAGGATGCACTGAACAGAATGTGAAAAACACTATGGCAGGTCAGTACGGTAGTAGAAAAAAAATTGAGAGAGTGAAGGCAGAATATGCTGAACGCTTAAAAGAAGTAGAGGAGGAGCTAAAGGAAAAGTACAGCACAAGCAAATGAGCCTTGTAGCTTTAAGATTTGAAGTATTCATAATATATGGAGTATTAATTTAAAGATAATTAGTACCCAAATGTACGGAATACTTTATAAATAGTTCTTTGAAATGAAGGTAAAATTTAAAGATAGGATAGAAAATGCTATTTGATTTTGTCAGATAGGATTTTTAGGGCGAACGGTTTTTTTAGAGTTCGATTCTCTAACGCCCTCAATCAAATCAATTTCAAATCAATAAAAATTAAACAAATGAAAACTCAAAACAACCCTTATAGAGCAAAAGCAAAAAATATAAAAGTTGATGCTTTACAAATAGAAGAAATTCAAGTGTGTGTTACTCGTGCAATTATCAAATTTGAGTATGATAGCAAAGTCTTTTTTATAGATATGAGAGAAATCTCAGACGATTATAAAATACTTCGTCTTATTCAATCAAAATGCTTAAAAAGACTTCCTGAATATCAAAATTTAGATATTGATTATAGCGATAAAGACTATCTACTAAGAGCGTTTTATTCTATAATCAGCAAATATACAAGGTTGGTAAAAGTACTTGTACACACGCATCAAGACCTTATTTGTTATTGTTCTCTTATTTCACACCGAGCAACTCGTTATTTTACTCACTCTGAAAAGATGGAAACTATCGATAGTCTTGTTAGAGAGTGTGATAAAGTAACTGTATAACGTTTTCAGAAACTACATATTTATTCAATTTAAAACCCTTTTAAATACTATTCAAATGGCGAAAAAACACACTCATTTACATATCTCTTTTGTTGTAGAGAATGTATATTTATCCAATACCAATATTAATTCTATTGAATCAGAGGAAGAGCAAACATCAGAATCTACTATTAAAGTGGAAATTCCAGATGTAAAAGAAACAACATCAATGATTTTACATGAATTAAAGTCAGTTTTTGAAAAAGCAATAGAGGGCATTAAAGTTTCAAATGATTAAGTAAAAATTCTTTTAATTCAGTATCATCAGTTTCAATACTTATCTCAATAGATGACTTATTCATAGGGTCGCCCAAAACAGTTAATGTTACTATTGCTGTACTATTATTAGGGTTAGGGCATTTATAAGTTTTAGTTTTTATCTGATTATAGATATCGTCAAAAACTTTATTGATACCTGATTTTACTAAGTCAGCTAATTTGTCTTTTCTAACTGAGTAACGAGGCATTTTATCAACTACATTAATCATTTTACTATAAAATTTAGGTTAAACAAAGTGGAATTTGAAACCTAAATATAGTAAAAAAAGCGTGAACGGTTCTTTTGGGGTTCGATTCCCCTTCACGCTCAATTCATTTCAAAAAATTAATCAATTATTTATGGACTATAACGACAATGTACAAATCGTACAAGGGCGTTTGTCCGTTTCATATACTTTCTTAGAACAATTTTATTCAGATGCTACTATTACTCCTAATGTTTCAAAAGGAGCTTGGGAGCAATCCCATAAAGGTTGGGTATTCTATGAAAGTATATTGAAGGCAAACGAACGCATCAAACGAAAAGACTACAAAAAAGACTTACCGAGTTATTCCGAATTAGAACTATCTTACAATAAGGCACAAACAAGTAAATTGCCTCAATATTTTGGCTATTACGAAAAGCTAATTGATTTAGAATACTTTACAATAAAGTACGATGCCGAATTAGCTGTTTGTTTAAAACGTGCAGCAGGTATTTTACGCTTTCTGATTGAAATAAAAGGAAAGAAAGATGCTAAAAAACTGGGTTTTGAGAGTAAAAAAGCTGTCTATTTGGCAGTTTTAGACTACTTAAAAGTCAATCAAAACACAATTAAAGGCATTGGAAACGGCACGAATATGCGCTATTTGCAGCAAAAAATAACCGATTTTAAGAACGAAGGAACAAAGGCTATTACTTGGGAGGTTGCTGGTAATCAAAACAGAAGATTGGTAAAAGGAACAACCGAAAATGTACTCTTATACTTGGCTTTTTCTACTTACGAACGCATACCAACAGCAGCTTCACTTCATAAGAAGTACAAAAAATTCCTTTCTAATGATGGCGAGCTAATTAAAACAGATACAGGAGAAGTTTATTCGGCTGCTGATTGTGTAGAAATTAGTAACGATGCCGTTTATGACTTGCTTAAAAAACGCCCTATTCGTTTGGCATTGGAAAAGAAATATACAAGTGCATTGCATCACAATTCTACTCAAAGTCCGTTTACGCACCGAAATAAAGCTAGTTTTTCATTGGCTAAACTTTCAATGGATGACAAGGTAATGCGCTTTACTCTTGAAAATGGTATTCAATGTTGGGCTTACTTAGTTTTTGATGTTCATTCAACGGCAATTATAGGCTATTCGTATGAATTTGATAGCAAGAAAAACGGAGAGTTTAAAAGTGGAAAGAACATTGATTTGTTCAAAAACTGTATTGTCAATACGTTTGAATTTCTACACAAAAACGGACTTCAAAACATCGTTCCTTGGCAAGTGGAAGCCGAACAACATTTGGCTAATACTGCAAAGGAAACCTACTTAAAAGAAGGTGTCATTTTTCCTTTTGTTCGGTTCGCTCGTGGTGGAAATGCACAGGAAAAACATGCAGAACGGAATATTAGGAACTTCAAATACAACTTTGAAGGCGAAACAAAAGGATTTAAGGCAAGACCATTTTTGCAAAAACTTGAAAATCGTTTGAACACTGATAAGAAGCTGCACAAATACAATCAATATCAACTATCAAATATGGTTTCTTCTCTAATATCTGACTACAATAACGATATACAAGAGAAATATCAAAAGAGTAGATTAGAACGATTTTTTGAGGGCGTAAATCGTGAGAAAATGCAGGAAGTAAGCTATATGAATTTGGCTTACTGGTTAGGCGAAAAAGTAGAAACAACCGTAAGACGAAATCAATATTTTGATGGATTTACAGAACGTTTCTTAATGCCATTTGATGTTGATTCGTGGTTCTTCAAACTCAAATCCGAAAAGATACAAGCCTATAAACTGCCATTTCTTGATAATAAAGTTTGGGTATTTCAAGGTGCAAACTTTGTTTGCGAAGCCGAGCTGCTCACGGAAGAAATGAAAGTTAATACAGCAATGGTAGAAAGAACCGAACAGGACACTAAGAATTTAGGCAAATTCTACCGACAAAAACAGCAATACGAAGCTATTGTAAAGGATAAAATCAATGAATTTTCTATGAAAGTAATTGATATATCCACTCCAAAAGTAAGGGAAGTAAAGACTAAAAATGAAGGCTACTTTGCACCGAAAAAGGAAACTTTCAAACCGAGTATTTACAAACCAAAAGAAGCCTCTTAATTATTTATTTACTGCTGATATTGTATACTAAATAAAAAAGCCGACTGTACAGGTCGGCTTAGTGTCCAATTATCAAATCAACGAAAAATTAAACACTACAAAAGTATGAAAACAGAATTTAAGGAACAAATTTTAGTTCGAATCCAAAACCTACTTTCTAAAAAAGGAGAAAGTCAAAACAAACTTGCTGATAAATTAGGTATTTCCTCAGCTAACCTTTCCAATATTGTAAGTCCAAAAAGAAAATGGGATAAGATAAGTGATGATTTTTGGCGCAAACTAGCATCTCATAATCTTATTAGAGTAGATTATTCAGAATCAGAATGGCAAGTATTTGAAACTCGTGGATTAAAGACAATACATGATATTTGTGAAGATGCGCAAGAGAATCACCGTTTTTTAGCAGGTTATGGCAAGACAGGAGCAGGAAAGACAGAAGCATTAAGGATTTACGCAAGTGAAGGGGATAACGTTGGTTATGTTCTTTGTGATGTATTAATGACACAAAAAGGGTTTCTAAATTCCACTTTAGAATCTTTTGGAATAGGATTAAATGGCACAAAGGAAGATAAGGTAAATAGAATAGCTGACAATCTAAGGAAATTAGAAAAGCCTTTATGGATTTTGGACGATTTAGGTAAAGTTAGAAATGACATCTATCCTATTATACAGTTGGTTTTTGATAGAGTACCTAATTTGGGTATAGGTGTTTTTGGAGTAGAGAAAATGAAGGAACATTTAGATAAAATGAAAAGCCGTGATAAAATGGCTTTTCCTGAGTTACACAGGCGCATTGAATACTGGCAAAATATCCCAAATTTAGATTGGGAAGAAATAAAGTTTGTTTGTGAGCAGTACGGTATTGCAGATAAACAAGAATTACACTTTGTGAAAAGCAATGTTACTTGTTTTGGTACTCTCAAAAACCTTATTATCAATGCGCTTCGTGTTGCCAAAGGCGAAAAAATCACTTTAGAAGTTTTACAATCTTTAAACCTTTCCAACTAATATGAAAACTAAAAATTTGACAATCGAAGAACGCCAATTATTAGTTTATGAGTTGGCAGGGTATAACGATGATACATTCTATACATTCTATCATTATGCTATGGATATGTATTTAAAAGATAAAGGTTTTCCTCCACACCAACGTGAAAAAATTAAGAAACTGAATTTATTTAAGGAATGGTTTGGAAAACAATTTGAGAAGCGTGATGAATTTATCATCAACGATATGTTAGTGCTTAACTTAGAAACAAATGAATATCATTTTTACGATTTTGATACAGATTCTACTTATACACTTCATCAAATTCAGGATTTTAAGCTATTCTATGAATTTCTACATTTAGACTTTTCAAGATACGATATGATGCCTTTTGTATTTGATTTCTTTGATAGTAGAAAACAGAAAATCAAAAAATCATTTGTTTACCAAAACGCATACTATCAAGAAAAATTAGAATTCTTTTTTCATTATTCATAATTAATTATAGCAAGGAAATAAAGGTAAGGAACGGCTTATTTGATAGCTCTAAATGAGCAGCCTGAAATATCATGACACCCTCTCTAAGCGATTAAGAAGACTATAAGCATTGTTTATAGTCTTCTTTTTTAATAAAATTTCAAATTCACTTTATAAATTTCAATTACAACTATGGAAACAAAAACAGTAGAAACAACCGAAGTAGAAATACTTTACAATCGTACCGAAGCCGAAAAATCACTAGCTAAGTATCGCAATGCAGAAGCTGAACACCAACTTATAACTGGAAACTTAGAAACCGAAGTTGCAGCTTTACAAACGAAATTCTCACCACTCTTAGAGCAGTTAAAAACGACAATGGAAAAAGAAGAGGAATATATGGAAGAGTTTTGTAAAAAAATAGGCTCTGAAAAATCTACATTTGATTCTCTTGGAGAGTTCGGTTACCGAAAAACTCCCCTTGCTATTGAAATAAAAGACGGATTAACTGACGAAGATGTAATTGAACTACTGGAGGAGTATTTAGTAAAAAGACACGCTGAAAAGGCTGAAAAGGTAACTAGAAAGATAGATAAAAACTATCTAAAAAAGTTGTTAGGACAAGGTAAAATGGAAAAAGATGTTTTTGATGAGTGTGGTCTTATTATAAGAGATAGCTCTACAAAATTCTTTGTCAAAACCTACGATGCAAAATCGTAATTCAAAACCCATTTAAACACTTCAAAAAAGCCTATTAAATACTGTTTAATAGGCTTTTTTTTAATCCTTATTTATGAAATATTCAATTACAAGCACAGGGAAAATATCCATTGAATTTACAAAAAAGCAAATAGAACTTTTGAGTGATGATTGTGAGGAAACATTAGAAATGGATTTAAGTATGAATACATGCAAAAATCTTCAATACCTCTTAATTAAGGAGTTGTTTATTAGCAAGTTGTACAAAATACGATTTATCCAAAAACCAAAACATCGTCTTACTTTATCAGCTTCGGAAACGGCTGCTCTTGCTTTTTCTTTGCCAATTAATAAAAGTTCTGATACTGGTTTTATGACTACTCCAATGCTGGAAGCTCTAAAGGATTTACGATTACTGTGCTACAAATAATCGCTTATGGGATATTACAAAGAACAGTATGTATCACCTAAGAACTTCAAAACGCAAATACAACCTATTGCAACAGCAATAATTCCATTACAACAAAAGTACAAAGCTATGGAGGAACAATTCAAAAAAACGCCAAAGGTTGTTACTCACAATCCAAATGCAAAACCTGTCTATAGGCACGAAAAATTAAACAGCTTACTCGACGCTGATAAATATCTCATTTATGTAGTCGGTGATTCGTATGTAATTCGTGCAAAAGATGAAAGCAATAGTTTAGAGCTGACTTTTGCAGTATATCGTAATTTTCTAATGAGTGAATTTGTACAGGTTTCTAGTGAATTAGTTGAGCTAATAACAAATTATTTTAGCTATGAGTGTGATGAATCACACCCAAAACAACAACAGACATTAAACGAGCTACTAGAAAAACAAAAAGCTCTAAAAAATATGATTGCACAGCTCAAAAACTATGTACAAAAGGAGCTTTTCTAATTAATCAATTATCAAATGAAAATAACTGATAAAAAAGGAGTAGATGTAAATACTTGTATTCATCCTTGGTTTGCTTATTTAAGCAATGAAAAGTATCACGTTTGGAAATCAGATGGCTGCACCAAACTACTTTTGATAAATGATAAATACTATCTATTTGAGGAATATTTATCTGATTTAATGTCAAATATGGACTTAATGACTGCTTTATGCAGGAAAGTGAATGGTATATATGGAACTGATTATGAAATTAAATATAGGTCATATTTAGTAATTGTTCAGAATGAAAATTACCTAAGAGAACTCTTAACTGATTATAGAAATTGTTTTTGGGATGAACATAAAATATATCATTCTGAGCAATATAAATACCTATACAGAGAGTATTTAAAAGCTAACCTAAAAAATAAAAAAAGTGGAAACAAGGCGTGGAAGGAATTAGAAGATTTTGAAAAATATTCCTTAAAAATGGCCAAAGATTTCCGAAAACGAAAAATTCCTTTTCGAATAGAAGAAATGAAAACCTACAATTCACAAAAGGAAATTTTCTAATTAATCAATTATCAAATCAATAAATTTTAATCAAATGTCAAAACTATATATACCAAAGCATCTTGGCGAACAATCAGAGCAGGTAAAAAAGAAAACGACAATAATAAAAAAAGTTGCTTTATGTAAAAAGAGAATTCCAATTACTAACAAAACTATTAATGTAGGTGAGCAAGTCTTTTTGGTTGAATCAGAGCTTGTAATTGGCAACTACATTAGTTTAAAATGCAGGTATGACAATGAAGAGTTTTGTATAAAAGGGTGTCTTAAAGATAATGGTCTTTTCGGATTGGTTGACGCAATGAATCAAATAGAAGAATTATTTGAGTTCACTGACAGAAATATATTCTATTAAGACATACTAAATTTTCTAATTAATCAATTATCAAATCAATAAAAATCAAAAACTATGGGAAAGACATTTTCGCATCATACTCTGCTGAAAAAAGAGTATGTAACCATTCCAATTAGCGAGGAATGGAAAAAAGCAATAGGCGAACCCGAAGTCGGATTTACGGCTTTAATCTATGGAGATAGTGGAAGTGGAAAGACTACATTTTGCATTAAGCTAACTAAAGAGTTAGCCAAACACGGTAAAGTATATTACAACTCTTGTGAGCAAGGCGAAAGCCGAAGCCTTCAAAAGGTTTGTCAGTTTTGTGATATACATGAAGTGAAAAAAAGCCAGTTGATGTTTGGAGACCGTGATACGTTTGAAGAGATGCTGGAAAAACTCAAAAAAAACCGTGCAAAATTTGTAATCATTGATTCACTTCAATACGCAAATCTGACTACTGCACAATACAAACTCCTTATTGAAAAATACCCAAAGAAAGCATTTCTCATAATAAGTTGGTCTAAGGGAGGAAAGCCGAAAGGCGAATACGGAAAAGCTATTGAATATATGGTAGATATAAAAATTACGGTTCATAAAGGAGTAGCAAAGGCAGCTTCACGCTTCGGACATACCGAACCTTACAAAATCTTTGATGCACCTCAAAAAGCGCAACAAGGACAAACTCACTCTATACCATTCAATCAAACTCTAAATCAAAAAAGCTCATGATAAATTCAGAGGAATTTCTAATAGTAAAACTTCTTATTGCATCTTCGGAGGGATACAACAGAACAACTGTAAATATTTACTCTGAAAAAGTATTAGAATATGCAAGGCAAAAGGGCATTTATGTGCAAGATTGGACAAAAGAGTTTTTCAAAATAAGAGATAAAGGATTGACAAAATCTGATGTTAAAAACTATCATTTGTTTTTAGCAGGTTCTTTATTGCATTATTTGGCTGGCAGTCCAATTGAAGAAAACGGAAATGTATTTACAAATATTTATGCTTTTCTTCGCTTTTTAAATAATATGGGAAATAATATAGGAAAGGAGGTAGAAAGTGAATAGCCCAAACAACACCCAAATACGGATATTTAATTCAATCCTAAATCGTAAGAATTTACGAGATAATAAAAAGGAAATTGTTTTTGAATATACCGAAGGCAGAACCGAAAGCACAAAGGAAATGACTAGCGATGAAATACAGAAGTTTATAGATTTTCATAATCAGACTTCAAATATTTCTCAAAAACGAAATGCAAGACCTTTTCGCAAAACGGCTTTTGACTATGAGCAGCAAGAAGGGAATAATATGCGTCGAATGATAATTGGTATTTGTCGTGAGGCATTTGATATGAATACGGATGACGGCAAAGCTGATATGAAACGCATTTATTCGTGTGTGGAGAAATTAGGCTACCTCAAAAAAGGCTTAAATTCATATACTTACAAAGAATTAACCACACTCGTTACACAATTTGAGAGAATTGGAGAAAGTACATTGAAGGCAAAGGCAAGAAAGAACAGGAAGGATTGGAAAGTTTCTGTTTTTGATGACGATGGAAATGAGATTGAATTTGATGTTACTGAATTTATGACTAAAACTAATTAATCTATGCGTTACTACATAAAATCTAAGAAATCAGGCAGCGTAAAAACGCTGCTTTTTTTTGATACCAGCGAAGACTTCTTTACTCAAATAGCACTCAAAAAGAATATGAAAGTAGTGCATTTGATTGACTTATTTACGTTAATCAATACTCATATTCTAACTTCTGAAAATTTCGGAAAGAAACGGATTGAAATAAATGAGCATACTTACGCTGTTTTGAAACAAACTAATTCTCCTGAAGAAAATGAAGTTTTGGCGAATAATGCAAACCTTTGGCGCAAAGTATATGAGCGAAACAAAGGTTTTAAATACGCTAAGGATTTCACAACGAAGGAAAAGCAAATTTTGAAAAAACAAAATTGGACACCTGAACTTGTACAAGCGTGGTTTGATTTATCTGAATGGTATGCGAAAACAAAAACGATTTCTTTTTTTGATAAATACATTTCGGAAGTTCAAGACTGGCTAAATACACAAAAACAAGGTGTAATAGAAGTAGAAAAAAACAATTATCCTGTTTTTTATTCTGTAAAGTTCAAAAACTCGTTACCTCCACAGGAGATACCAAAGTATTTGCAGCATTTGCAAGTATTAGGTTATAAGCCTGTTTATTCAGTAAATAACAAATCTAAAATAGTAGATTGGGTAAAACCTTAAAACGCTATTAAAAAAGCCTTCAAAGTGAAAATTTGAAGGCTTTTTTTTATTCGAATAGTTTATTCATTTTAGTATCTAATCGCTTTCTAATTTTATCTGTCAGAGGTTTAGAATTACCCATAAACTGACGTTTTGGTATAGTCAAAGTACGGTTTATTTCTTTCTTTTTTGTAAGTGCTAAGCCTCTCCAACTTGGTTTTTTTGTTTCGTAAAACTTAGCCCACGCAAACTTTCTCATTTTTGGAGTTATGGAAATAGTTTGTTCTATTTCTGCGCCTTCATTGTGAGCCTGTGCATATTTGACAGGTGTGCCAATAACAACTTTATTTGTAGTTATGCTTTTAGCTTCCAAACTTCGTCTTAATATCCCACTTCCTTTTCCAATTAAAGTTCCTCTATTAGAATCACTTTTTGAGCCGTCATTTTTTTTTCGTTCTTCCCAACTCTTAAACGTTCCTTTTTCGTCTGTAAATCCTTGTTTATCCCAAGAATCATCAAAAGTCTGCAAGGCATCATTAGCTACCAATCTAGGAAAGTCTTTTACTAGATACTTCTTTAGTTCGGCTTGTTTTTTGGCTATATCGTTACCTAAATGTTTTATATCTCGTTTTTTCATAATTGAAAATTTTTCTATGAAGATAACAAAAAGCTGTAACTTATTCAATAATTATGGCTTTTTGTTATATAACATTAATTACAAATATTTCTATCTACATATTGCTTGTTGCCACCTGAATCAATATAATAGCAACCTCCTCTAGGGCCACGATAATATTTTCTTCCTGTATTTATATTATTTTGCTGTCTTTCCTGTTCTTTAGCAAGTCTTCGTAATTCTTTCGCTTCTTCTTCGGAAACTGTCTTGCTAACTGAGGTAAACATGGATTTCTTAGCACTCTGTATGTCGGCATAAGGAACAGTAATTTTATCTAAGTCGTTTACTAAATATTCAGATAATACATATCCTGTTATATCATCTACTTTTATCTCAACATATCCGTTTACTTTTGTAGTATCTAAAACTTTGATATAACTACATAAACTAACTTTTCCTAACTGTTTACTATTATTTTGAGCTGTTTCTAGTATTTGTAAATCTTCTTTATTTACGAAATGATAACCACGTACTCGGTTTTGATATTCTTTTTCTTCACTTGCTTTTTTTAGGCTATCAACTCTTTTTCGCTGATTTTCTAATTCATCTAATTTTCTTTTTTTTTCAGCTTCTCGCTCTTCTTTTACTCTTTTTTTCTCATAAGATTGATAAAATTCAGATTCGCTTTCATAACTAGCTACTAGCCAATCTCTATCTATTGCTCTTATTCTACTAATATCTTGTCTTATTCTATCTACGTTTTCAATAGACATTTTAGATTTATAACGAGTGTAAGCTGTTTGTAAACCGTTTTGAGCTTCTATAATAGAATTTTTTGCATCGCTTTTGATTTTATCAATAGGAACTCGCATCATTATCAGTTCTAAACCTTCCGATGTGGTTTCCTTTATAGTGTACTGTTCAGCTAATTTACTTTTTTTATTAGCTTTAGCATCTTTGGCAAATTTTTTTCCTAGTTTTAAGCCATCATTTAGACTTATTTGAGCATTTGAAACATAGGAAAATGAAAGCAAGGCTAGTAATAAGCCTACTTTTAGGTAGTTTAAAGTATTCATTATTGTATTAGATAGGATGTTTTTAATAGCAGGATGTTTTTATCCTATCACAATAATACTTCTTTTTACAAGAAAAACAAAAACGGTTTTCTAAGAAATTAGAAAGCCGTTTTTGTTTTACTCTTCTTTTTTTGGAATAACAATATTAGCAACATTTTTAAGAAAAGAAGTAACTTTTTTTAGTGTCGTTCCTTCGGAATAGCTACTTTTTTTAACATCAAAAATGCGTGCCGTTTTTCCTACATTTTCCTCAAAGCCTTCTTTTGGTTGTGGAAGGTCTTTAGGTAATTTTGTTTCTGTTCCTTCTTCTAATTGTATTACATAACATCTACAATTATAAGCTAATGGCGCATAATGAGTGTTCCAAAATGAATCATCTACTTTTCGAATAATATTATGTAATCGTTTATGTTCTCCACGTACTGCCTTATCGTTTTGGGTTTTAAACTGTAAGTAAGGAAACAAATCTTTATCTCTTTGGATTTGCTGCCATTTCTTTGCAGCTTGTGCACTGGCTACGGAAGTGTTGTATTCTGCCCTTAGCCAATTTTTGTTATAGTTATCTAACAAAGGATTTACGGCTTTTTGAAATTCTGAAAAGGTGCGAAGTTGTCCATTTTCGTCTGTCAGTTGTTCGGCAAGTTTCGCACCGATTGAATGCGTTTTGAAGGCTGCAAAAACACTTTGGTTGTATGATAATTCATTGTAAAATGCTTTATCAGAGTCTGGTATGTTTTCGTAGCCTTCACTAATTGCAGCTTGTAAAATCTCATTATAAATACGAAATACAGATTTTGAAATTTCGCCTTTCTTTAGTTTTCCTTCAAAGATTTGCTTTATGAAACTTGCTAGATTGATGTCAAATTCTGCTTTGTCATCGTCTTTTAAGGTACAACAATCATCCGAATTAGTCGGTAGTATAATTGTACCGAAAGACTTTTTTACAGATAGTTCGTTATCTGTTTTTTGTTCCTTCTTTTTTTCTTCGGTTGTGTTTGGGCTGTCTTTTTTTTGTTCTTTTTCCTTTTCAGGCATAACAAAACGAAACTCACAACCTTCTAAAGGATAACCATGAGAAACCAAAAACGGAATTAGATTATAGGTAATTAGACTTTCTGTATAACGCATATCAGCATCTACAATGTCGTTTAGCATTCGTTCGTGTAACTCTGCCGTACCTACAAAAGCCTTTTCATCGGTTGTTCCTGTTCCACCAGCAATTAGTTTTGAAATTTCTTCATTACAGAATTTTATCAATTCAGAAAAAGTTTGATATGCACCTTGACCACTATTTGCCTCAATGTACTCTATCATATTTCTATCTTTACTACCAAAAATACCGTAACCATTTGCACCCATATTTGTAAGCATATTTTGATACTCGTCTAGCAATTCTTTGTCTTGCTCATCAGTAAAAAGAGCAATAAATGGCTGTCCAAATTTCTCGCATTTTATACTCCAATCTTCTAAAGAGTAGGTTTTTCGTATTGCTTGTGGTGTTGCTTTTGCTAACAAACCAAAATCACCGTTATTTACTTCAAACAAAAAAGCGTTTTCCTTTACTTTTTTATCTCTGTAATCGTAACCTC
Organism: Bernardetia sp. Wsw4-3y2; assembly: GCF_037126295.1. NCBI lineage: Bacteria > Pseudomonadati > Bacteroidota > Cytophagia > Cytophagales > Bernardetiaceae > Bernardetia > Bernardetia sp. Wsw4-3y2. The sequence goes on from NZ_CP147017.1 coordinate 4,741,199, forward strand.
TTTGGTCGGAAAGATTAAAATAAATAACACCATCACTTGGCGAAACATGTTGTCTTGGTATAAGGTGTACTTCTGTAAATTCGCCTTGGTCATTCATACTAGAAAACTCTACCAAAGAATTGCCAAAGAAAAGGGCATCTAAAGACAAATCAATAAAATCATAGAAAAACGGTTTTTGAACTAATTTTGTCTTTTCATCATTGATTTTTTCATTCTCAAAAATGGCAAACTTTTGTTTCAAAACTTTCTGTTTTCTATTATAAATTTGAGCAGATAAATGACAGTCAAATAAAGCTACTTCGTACTGGTCTATTAAAGCATTCCATTTTGGTTTATCAAATTTTTTAGCTAATTCAAGAGCTTGTTTAAACTCCTTCATCCCTAAAGTTACAGCTACTGGCTTGCTTTTGATACGATAACGAAAGCCTTTTTTTTCTTCTTTATCCCTATCAGAAAGCGTTGTCATTTGGTTTTTTTCTAAAGTAGAAATACCAAACAAGGATTTTAATTTTTGTAACATAATTGTAAGTTTTATCTACTTCTTAATGGTTGTGAACCCCAACGGAAAGTAGTTTTAGTGTTTCCGTTTTCGTCAGTAAGTTTTGGTAAATCAGGGTTTAATAATCCTTTGTTTACCTTATTTAGCCAGTTTATGGCAGCTTCATATCTTATACCTCTTAATTCAATGTTTTGCTTCGGTATGTTGCGTGCGCCTGTATGGTAGATTACCATATCTACCAAATACATTACTATCAACCTGTGCCTATCATCGCCAGTAGCTGCAAATATTTCTTCCGTATTGTAACGAGTAGATAAATAGCTAATCATCTCCGAGATGCTGGCAGATTCGGCATTGTCTAAAATTAAAGGGTCTTCATTCGTTTGAATGTTCAAAATCATAGTCATTATTTGAACATCAAAATCAGTTTCTAGTAAGAATTGCATAGTTATTTATCTAAAAAATTTACGAATAGATTTAGTAACAAAATTTCCTGTTCTTGGCTTAAAGTCTTTTGCTCTTGCTTTTTGTAACATAGATATTGCACCCTCCACAGCATCAGGCGCATCATCGTGCGCCCCTTTACTCCCAAATGCTAAGAGTTGGTCAATGTAAGTTAAGAAGTCATTATCTTTCTGTTTTTCCTCATTATGATAAATATGAGTATTTTCATAAAGTGGGGACATTGCTTCAATACGACTTTCTTTTGCGCTTTTAGCCTGTTTGTCTGCTCGTATGGCTAATTGATACCCTCGTTTTTTACCTTCAGTAGTGTAGTTTTGGAGGTGCATATCTTGAATAAAATTAGCTTCCATATAATGTTGAGCCGTTGCGCCTTCTGCCAAAATACGTTCGTGTAAATCGTAATGATAACTTACCATATCATTAATAGACTTTCTTTGCCGAACCCATAAATCAATCAAATCATACGTGCCATCAGTTCGCAAACCAATAGTTGCAATGGCTTTATAATCTGCCGTTTTGGTAGCTTTAAAACTTGGGTCACAATAAGAAACAATAGCTCGGTAATCTTTTAGAGGTAGAATTTTACGCCACGCAATCCAATCTTTTTTGAAGGTATTGCCTTCTGTTATTGGTGTGTTTTGGTACTCGGTCATAAAGGCGTTTGTACCAATATCTTTTCTAAGTTGTGTATAATATGCTTTTGTATATTTTGCTTTCCATGATGGATTGCCTTTATCATCTAAAGCATTTACTTTTGAGTGTTTCCAATGTGGATTCCGTTCTACTAATTTTGCTAAAATCCCTTTTTCTGAAATCCTATTATTTACAAAGGCAAAACGTGCCGTTCCTATATCCATAGAAGGAATTAACGCTCTCAAAATCCATTGTACAACTTCCTCTACTCGTATTTCATTTCTGCATAATTCTTCATAATCCAAATCATCACAGATAATAAAATCTGGGCGTTTGCTTCCTTTTCTCAATCCCCTTGGAGATTGTCCCATTCCCAACGCCATAAATGAAATACCGTTTTTAGTAGTAAAATCAGAATCAGACCAGTTTCCGTGTGAATGTTGCTTACCAAAATCTTCTATAAAACGTTCATTGTATTGCAATTCAGCTTGTAAACCTTGTAAAAGTATCGTTGCGCTGGTTTGGTTTTTACCTACTAAAACAAGCGTATTTATTTGTTTCTCATCTTGAATCATTAACCATAAAGGAATAAACAAATCTACGTGCGTACTTTTTGCCAAAGCTCTTGACCACTCTACAATAATTTTTATTTGTTTGTCCTCTAAAAATTGATTGGCTAGTTTGTTATGAAAAGGAGCGTTGGGAACTAACTCATCTTTTTCATTCAAGCAATAGTGTTCAAAATAATACTCACAAAAATAAGAGTAGTCCTTTTTGGCTCTCTCTATTCTCTCTTTTTTCTTTTTTTCGTTTGTGGGTTTTGCTTGTATTTTTTTTGTACGCTCTACAATAGCCGACCAACTTTCACGTAATTTTAATTTTTCAGCTTCTTTCATGGCGTTCGCTTGTCAAGTAAATAATAAAATCAGAATAGATGTTTTGAATTAACTCAGCCGTTTCATTCGTTTGAGTTTCGTACAAGAATAATATAAATTCTTGTCCTACCTGTTCAAATGCAATAGCTGGAATCCTATCTTCTAATCTTTTGATAGAAGCTGTTACTTTTGAAATTTTATCTTCATCATAATCTTTATCACTCATTCCTGACAAGCGAAAAAATCTAGCGTATAAATTACACAAGCCATCAAAACGCATCTTACTAATATTGCCTTTTGCTTTTTTTGCATCATCCCACTCTCCTTTTTCTCTCCATGTAGAAATTGTGTTTTCAGAAACCGAGAACTTTTCGGCTATTTCTTTACCACTTAAATTAGCATTAACGAAAAGTATTTTAGCAACATCTTGTTTATCCATTGTGAAAACCGTTTAACTACTGTTTAATTTCTTTTAGAATGCAAAATTATTTTGCACTTGGTAAAATGGATAGCTAAGAAATTGGAACGCTTAAAGGGCTATTTATGGCGTTTTCTAATTTTGTTAGTTTTTGCTCAATTTCTATGACTCTATTATATTCTTGTTCTGCCATATTTAGTAGGTGTAAAAGTATTTCATTGTTCTTTGTACGCCCAGCCGAAATAGAATATATTTTTTCAGGAGAACAACCAAACTCATTTGCTACTATTTTAGCATATCCACGAGGTAATAGTTCTTTCAAATTGATTCTTTCCAAAAATTGACTAAAAGGTAATTCCATAGCTAGTATCATTTGCTAACAAATTTAGGTAAGTAGGTAAAGTTTTGCTAATCCATTACGAATAACAACAAGAATAACTAATAATATAAGCAATTTACCAATTTTATACGATTTTGTAAATAAAAATGCGAAAGTAATCCCTTTACTTTGCTATCTCAATTAGTAGTTAGATGATAAACTAAGCAACGCATAAATGAAAAAACTAATTCTTTCCGATGAATCTATCAATAGTTATGGCTATCGTGTCCTAACAAAAGGCATTGATTTAACAGCCTACAAAAAGAATCCTATCGTATTGTACAATCACAATCGTTATCAAGGCTTAGTAGGAAAAGGGATTGATGTTGCTATTGTTGGTAATCAGTTAGTAGCTAAGGATATTGAATTTTATGAGGGAAATAATTATGCTGCTGATATAAAAAGAAAATTTGATGAAGGCTTTTTAAATGCCTTCTCAATAGGTATTCAAATTTTGGAAACGTCAGACGACCCAAAGGATTTAGCAAAAGGTCAGCGTTATGCAACGGTAACAAAATGTAAGTTAGTAGAATTTTCTATTGTAGAAATGCCTAGCAACTCAAATGCTGTTCGCCTGTACGATGAAAATATGCAAGAGCTTAGTATGTCAGACTTAACTATTTTATCCAACCCACTAGACACGGTAGATTTAGCTTTACCCAAAGTAGAGGAACAAACCAAAAATTTAATTTCAATGGAAAAATTACTTCAAAAATTAGGTTTAGCATCAAATGCTACCGAAACACAGGCGATTGAAGCATTTGATAAATTACAAAATGAGCTTACTCAAAAACTTAGCGCAACTACTCAAAAAGTAATTGAAAAGTATGTGAAGTTTGATAGTGAAGAGAAAAAGAAGGCGTTTGCTACTTTGGCAGCTATTGACTTTGATTCTGCTCTGTCGCTTTTGGGAGATACAACTTCTGAAAAAACAGAAGGCAAGAAAGAAGAAAGTAAAAAAACAGAAATCCCAACACTTTCTCTTTTAGATGCTATTAAGCAATTACAGACAGGAAATACACAAGAAAAAACGGCTTTACTTTCTTGGGATGATTACCAAACAAATGACCCTAAAGGTTTGCAAGAATTACAAGCTAATGACTTTGAGAAATTTAGCAAACTCTATGAAGGTAAGTTTGGAGTGCCAGCACCTAAATAATTAAAAGCCTTTTTTTTACTCAAAAATATCCCACTTACTTTTTTTTACTTTCTCATTTGACTTTATAAATTATGCCAGTACATAAAGAACTATTTACAGCCGAAGTATTGCGAGTTTTAAAGCACTCTACTTCTTTTCTTGCCGTTATTCCTGATAAGTCTTCACTCGTAAAAGACAATGCAACTATTCATATTAATGATATTGGATTAGAACCCGAAGTGCTTATCAATAACAGCACTTATCCAATTCCAGTAGTAGATTATGATGACGATGATATTGTTATCTCTTTAGATAAGTTTGATACAAAAAATACACGAGTTAGAGAGGAACAACTTTATGCGGTTACCTATGATGTAATGGGTGAGGTTACTGATGCTCACGGAAATGCTTTAGACCAATCACACGCAAAAAAGGCAGCTCACGCCTTAGCACCAGCAGCAAATACCACGGCAACACCTATTGTAGAGGCAACAGGTGGAACGGATAACGGAACAATAGAAAGAAAGTCTATTACTAAAAAAGACATCATTTCCCTTAAAAAATTATTTGACCTTTTGGGTGTTCCTACTGAAAATCGCTATTTAGTTTTGCACCCTGAACACGTTGCACAACTTTTAGAATTGGATAATGCCTTTTCTCTACAATACACAAATACAAAAGAAGGTACTGTTTTGAAACTCTATGGATTCAATATTTTAGAGTATTCTTTCAATCCTGTTTACAATGCTAGTAATGTAAAACTAGACTTTAATGCAGCTTTGGGAGATACTGATTCATACTGTTCTTTTGCTTTCTATGCACCTGATACATTCAAAGGAATGACAGAGCCAACGATGCACTACCGAGAAGCTGCCATTGACCCTGAGCAACGTGCAAACACGGCAGGTTTTAGAAATCGTTTTATTGCCTTGCCTTTGAAACAACGTGCTATTGGTGCAATAGTTTCTAAGCCTATCGCCTAATCATTCACTAAATAAATAGCATTTAACAAGTGTGTAAATGCTATTTATTCAAAATTCTCACTTATTATGTTTCCTTTGACGATGTTTTTAACACAAATACAACTTACTGCTGGCGATTGGATAACACTAGCAGGTATTGCTTTTATCGCCGTTGGTGGATGGTTTACTTTTAAAGGGAAACTTGAGCAACTTGAAAAAGACTTTACTAACAAGGTAGGCGATTTGAAAGAATATAATATTGCACTTACTAGACTTAATGTAACGGTTACGGTAATGCAGGAAACTTTCAATATTACAAAGATAGTAGAGGAACGGCTTACTAACAACACTAAAGAAATTGTTGCTCAACTTGAAAAAAACAATATAAACAATACGGCAAAAACCGAGCAAACTAATAAGTATTTAGAGCGTATTGCTAAGTCTTTAGAGGATAAAAAGTAAAATTTCAATTTTCAATCTGTATTTATTTAGTATTCATTTATTCATTTCAAATAACTTTCAACCGTTATGAAAAACTATTTTAAAATTCTATTTATTGCACTAATTAGTGTAATAGGTTTAGTAAGTTGTCTAACAACCGAAGAAACACAACGTATCAAAATTGCACCTACTGAAAAAGTAGAAATCGCACCTGTACAAGATACGATTTATGAAAGCGTACAAGAGTACAATCATACATCTCAAAACGAAAATCACACCAATAGGAATATTGGATTTGGTCTTATGTTTTTTGCTATGGCTGCTACTAGCGTAAATATTAGGGTAGGTGGATTTAAAGCATTTTGGACAAACTTTATTTTTAGTTCTGCTGAAAAGATAGCCGAACAATTTTTGGATAAGTTCAAATACGACTATATGATTCTCTTTACAGTAGCCAAAAAACTGATACTTGCATTAGTGGATAAAGACCCAAATAATGGCGCACAAGTACAGGCTATTTTTGAAGAACATGGAGATGACCTTGTAAAACTATTATTCCAAATTTTTGGAGATAGACTGGCTGCAAAGTTTGCTAAAAACACTCATCTATCAGAAGAAGAGAAGCAAATGGCACTTGCTCAAAAAGAAGTAATGCAGCTTACCTACGACAATGCCGAAAGTTCTGATTTTAGTAATGTACTTGCAACTGCTCTGCTTGAAAAAAAAAGCGAGTACCCGAACTTACACAACCTAACAAACCCAACAGTTTAGAGGTAAAGGAGCAGGAAGAGCCAAAAGAAGAAAAAGAATTGGAGTCTGAAGATACGGATTTAATTATTCGTCTTTTCAGGTTTCAACAAACTAAAAACACAACTTTATCAACCCTCTCTGTAGGTGGTAGAACTTGGTTTGTTTTAGAAGATGCACTTCGTAAAAACAAGATAAAAGGAAAGACAGCTATCCCAGCAGGTAGATATGAAATAAAACTTCGTGAAGAGGGTAGGATACATCTAAATTATCTTAAAAAGTTTGGCAAGAATTGGCATAAAGGAACATTACACATACAAGATATACCTAACTATTTGTGGGTTCTTATTCACATAGGAAATGATAAAGAAGATACAGAAGGTTGTCCTTTGACAGGCAAAACTTGGGGGAGAGATAAGAATGGAGACTTTGAGGTATACAACTCAACAGATGCTTACAAAGAATTTTATCCTATTCCAACGAACTGGCTTTTATCAGGAAAAAGAGTATTTATAGACATTGTAAACGACATGGATTTAGTTTATTATGATTAAAGAATTATACAAAGCCCTCTCTGAAAAACTAGCAACGATTACGGAATTAAAGTCAATAGACTTATTCCGTAATCAGTTCGCTACTTGGGGACAAGAAACGGTTTATGATTTTCCTTTGGCTTTTTTAGAGTTTGATTGCTCTTTCGATAATACAACTCAAAACACTCAAAAAGGAACAGCAACTATCAAAGTTCATATTGCTACTTCTTTCATTGGAGATACAAGAAAAGGAAGTGCGACACAAGAAACGGCTTTACAATGTTTTGATATTGCTCAAACGGTTCACGAGAATTTGCAGGGTTTTGAAGGAACTTTTTTTGGTTCTTTAAGCCGTACAAGATTGAATCAAGATCAAAACCCTAATGCTGTCTATGTAATCGTACAAGACTATGAATGTGAATTTGTAGATACAAGTACAGATACGGCAAAAGATAGAATTGAGGCAAACCCTGATATTCTATTAAATACAACTACAACACCAACACGGATTGTCAGAATAGATAATCCTAATTCATAAAAAGTTATGGCAGAAATTATTTTTGAAAGAACAGATGGAAATCTTGGAAGGCTACCAGCTTCGGAAGATGCTACTTCGGGTCTATTAATTTACGATTTGGATACAACAGAAACACGAATTGTAACTACCAATGTGAAAGATGCCGAAACACAGCTTGGCACAACACTTTGGGGAAAATATAAACAGTTCGTAATTGATTTTTTCAGTTTACAGCCGAGTGCAACGCTTTATATAGATATTCATGAGCCTACTGTTTTTCCGACTTTTTCGGAGATTATAGAGCTTCAAAGATTTGCAGAAGGAAAAATTAGACAATTAGGAATTGTATTGATTGGCGATGTTGATTATGAAATGTTTACTACTTCTATTGAAGTAACACAGGCTCATATTTCAACAATTCAAACACAGGCTGATGCGCTTCGTGCCGAAAATATGCCTTTGCAAATTATCTATGCAGGTCATACCAATTTTTTTGCTACACTTTCAAGTTTTCCTGACTGCCGTACTTTTTCAAGTTCTGATGTTTCGGTTTGTATTGTTGCACCTCAAAAAGTTATTACAGGCGATACGCTTACGAATACTATTTTTGTTCCTCGTGTTGGTATTGCGCTTGGAGCAACGGCTTACTCAAAAGTAAACGAGAATATCGGTTGGGTGGAAAATATCAATGTAGGTAATTTGGAAGGTATGAATTCCCCTCAAATTGCTATTAATAGTCTTACTACTTCTATTGTAGGATTAACAACAACAGATTTGAACACGCTTACTGAAAAAGGGTACATTTTCGTAAGAAAATACACAGGTCTTAGTGGTTCGTACTTGAATGATTCGCCAACGGCAACGGCTCTCACTTCTGATTTTGCTTACATTGAAAACAACCGAACACTTGACAAGGCAATCCGACAAACTAGAATTTTACTATTGCCTTCTTTGAATGCACCTGTTTATCTAAATCCTGACGGTACGCTTACGGCAAAAGATATAAGTCGTCTTAGTGTTACATCTCGCAAAGCTCTTGAGCAAATGCAGCGAGATGGGGAAGTGTCAAATTTTAGCATTTTCATTGACCCAAATCAAAACGTACTTTCTGCTTCTGAAATTCAGATTGAAATGAGTGTGCAGCCTGTGGGTGTTGCAAGGCAACTAAAAGTGAAAATTGGTTTTACTGCAAATGTAGCTTAGTTAATCAATTAAAAATTACGAATTAGAAATTACGATAATTTATTTTATCATTTTATATAAAAAACTATGGCAACTCCACTTATAAACGGTAACCTATACGGTTGGGCAAACATTGAATTTAATGTTGCTGGTCTTGATGTTTACGGTGTTACAAGTATTGAATATACAGAAGAAGAAGAAACGGAAATGATTTACGGTGCAGGTAATCGCCCTGTTGGTAGAGCAAAAGGAAATATCACTTCGGAAGGCTCGGTAACCCTACAAATGGAGGAAATACAACGCCTTCAAGATATTTCTAGCACAGGAAGATTGCAAGATGTTGAGCCATTTTCTGTAATCGTTTCATATCTAAAAAAAAATGGAGATACCGTAACCGATACATTACGAGAATGTGTATTTACAAATAATGGGCGTTCTGCTGGTCAGAATGATAAATCTATTGAGCAAGATTTAACCTTGTCGGTTGGTTTTATTGAATGGAACGGTAAGGCTATCGTTTAAATTCTATCCTAAAAATCATTCTCAAAAACACGTTTTAAAATCATTTCAAACACCTTTTAAACTCTATTTGTAAAATGGCAACTAAAGAAGAAAAAGCAGAACTAAATAAAGTAGATACTGCATTAGAGAAACTGGAAAAAGAACTTAAATCTACCTATGGAACGGTTTATAAAATCACAATAGTACCAAACGAAGATGTAAAAACGACTAAAGAATTTTTAGTTGGTTATTTCAAAGGTTTGGATTTTAAAACAGCTTCTGTTGTGGCGAAATTATCAGTTTCAGACCCTTTGTCAGCTGCTAAAATTTTAGCTCAAAACACAATTATCAAAGAACATTCAGATAGTGAAATTTTAGATAATTGGCAGGCTACAGTTTCGGCTGGTCAGGAGTTACAAAGACTTGTAGAGTTCCCAAACGCATCAGCAGCGAAACTTTAAGAGTTTCGCCAAAGCAAGGTGAAGACTTGCACAGAAAGCAAGCTGCTCTTATTAGTCACTACCAGCATATTGCTGACCCTTATTCCTTATCTGATTTAGAGTTTGCTTTAAGATTGGCAGATACGGAATGGCTTATGTATCATCACTTAGGATTAAAATCTAAAAAATAATTTCTTTTGGCTTCTTTTTACGATATAACGATTGCTCTTAAAGACCTTGCTTCCAAACCATTTGGCAAGGCTGAAAATGCTGCAAAAAGTTATAGAGATGAAAACGGAAAACTTAGGAATGAACTTGGTCAATTTGTAGCACAATCTAAAAAGACAGCTTTTTCTATTTCTTCACTTGGGAATAGTTTTGATAAGCTAAAAGATAATGCTATCGGTTTTGGCAAAGGTTTGTTAGTTGGTGGAGCATTGGCTGGTGTGGCTGCTGTTGGTTTGGGTTTGTCGGATTTGGTACAAGAAAGTAACGCTTTCTTAGATATTCAAAAACAAGTTTCCCAAACCTTCGGACTTACTGGCGAAGCTGCCGAAAATACGAGTATAAAACTTAGTGCAACGTCAAAAACCTTTAAACAAGATGCTAACGAACTAACGACAGCAGCCAACGCATTTTCACAGGCATATAGTGGTTTAAGTGGAGAGGTTACAACTTCCCTTATTCAAACTGGCTTTCTTGCTGGTGCAGATGCAGGAGGGGAATTTTTGGATAAACTAAAAGAATATCCTACACAACTTGCTGCTGTTGGATTATCAGCAAAAGAAAGTATAGCCTTTCTTTCCTTAGAGCCAAAAATGGGTATCTACTCTGACAAAGGAGTTGATGCGCTAAAGGAGGCTAATTTGAGGTTACAAGAAATGCCAAAGGCTACTTCCGATGCTTTACAAAAACTCTCAAAAGGAGGGTTGAATGTTCAAAAAACAATGTTGGGTTTGCGTGATGGTAGTCTTTCTACTTTTGATGCTGTTCAAGATATTAGTAAGGCTTTACAAGGTGTAGATAAACAAACACGACAAGAAGCTATTGCAAATATTTTTGGAGGAGCTGGGGAAGATGCTGGTAATAAATTCATTGATACACTTGCTACAATGAATTTAGAATTTGACAAGCTGATTGATAAATCAAATCCTTTCATTGCTCGTCAATTACGACAATTAGCTTTACAGGAAGATTTGGCAAAAGAAACGAGTAAGTTTAGTAAAGTATTCGGTTTCTTGTCGGATAGTGCCACTAACATTTTTGGTTCTCTAAAACTAGAATGGTACAAATTGGTAAATTCTGTTTTAGGGGATTTCAATCCAAATGAAATGACCTTTTTAGACAAAATCCAAAATGCTATTCCTATTATTGGAGCATTTGCAAGGGAAAAACTTGTACCTCCTATAAAATCGTTTTTTACACTTGTCAAGACTGGTTTTGATTATGTAAACAATAACTGGGTAGTTATTGCCGATGCTTTCAAAGGCGTTGCTATTGGTGTTGGTTTGGTTACGGCTGGTTTTGTACTTATGAATTTGGCTAATCCTATGTTTCTTATTGGATTAGGTGTTACGGCTCTTGTTGGTTTGTTTGGTTACGCTTATGCGAAAAGTGAAGTTTTTAGAGGTAGTTTGTTTGCGATTTGGGAAGTAGGAAAAACGGTTTTTATGGGCTTCTATGAAGTTGGTAAAACAGCTATTGGGGGCGTTATGGATATGGTAAGTGGTTTGGTAGGTGCATTTGAAGCCTTATCAAATGGCGACTTTTCAGGTGCGTTTGACTCTCTGAAAAAGGTAGGTAGTGGGTTTATGGATACTGCCACAAGCGCATTAAAATTGGCTAATCCTAGTCTTATCATTGCCGAACAAATGCCAAATATTGTACAATCTGCTCAAAAAGGTTATGCCGAAGGTTCTGCAGATTTTCAAGAATCGCAATCTAAAAAAGGAACTTCTTTATTAGACACGCTGGGTAATCTTACCAAAGGAGTTGCAAATGCAGATGGCAATTCAGATGCGTTTGACTGGGGAATGTATGACGCTGGGCAAAAACCAACAAACACAAATCAAAACCTTAGTAATTCGCTTAGTGGATTGGGAGCTGGTGGAAGTGGTGGAACTGATACAGTTTCTAATGTTCAATCGCAAGCACCGAAAAACTTTACTATTACCATAAACACATTGGTAGGCGAAATTACGGTTTCTACTACTAATCTTCGTGAGGGAATGGGAGAGATAAAAAGGCAAGTAACCGAAGCGTTGGCTTCGGCTGTCAATGATTCACAATTAGTAATTGAATAATTATGCTTTCAAAATTAGGAACGCCAATATATGCGCCTTTGATTTTTAAGGCAGGTAGTTACGATACAAGAACTGATACAATTACTTATGATGAGGTGGTTTTGGAAAATGCCTTGATAGATATTTCCAACTCTAAAAACATAGTCAAAACAGAAATACAGGGTAGAAAAGGAACTGTAAAAGAGTACGTTAGCCTTGGGGACTATATAGTGAATATTAGTGGTTCTATCATTTCGGATAATCAAAAGGAATATCCCGAAATAGAGGTAAAAGCCTTAGAAAAAGTGTTGATTGCACCTGTTAGTTTACAGGTTATCTCTGAGCCTTTAAATCGTTTGGGTGTCTATGAAATTGTAATAGAAGGTTACAATTTTCCTACTAAACAAGGTTTTATTGGCACGCAAGTATATAGCATTTCGGCTGTTAGTGATGAACCTATTGAATTAAATAATGGCGAGATATGAAACAACTAACTAGCTATATTCAAATAGGAAACTTTGAGTTTGACTTTATCAATGAAGTTCAAATTGAAAGTTCTTGGGATAGTTTAACAGATACCTGTACTATAACGATTCCTAAAAAATTACAATGGAAAGGAAAGGATGTTGTGCAGGGTGCAAATGCTATCTTTCAAATTGGTTCGGTTGTGCGTGTTTTTTTGGGATATGACTATGCGTTTGAATTAGTTTTTGAGGGTTTTTTGACACGTATTGAGCCAAAACGCCCACTAAAATTATATTGTGAAGATGCAATGTGGAATTTAAAACAAACCGAAGTAAAGGGGTTGAGCCAAAGAAACGCAACGGTTAAAAGTTTGCTTTCTGATTATTACAAAGGCGAATTAAAAACCTTTGAGGCTGATTTGGGAAAGTTTCGCATTCAGAACGCAACACTAGCAAATGTTTTTGAGGAATTGGATAAAAACTATTCTCTCAAAACGTTTTTCAGAAATGGAGTTTTGCATGTAGGAACACCTTATTTGCTTACTGCAGATGATAGAAAAAAGCATTCTTTTGACTTTGAAAAAAATATCATTGATTCGGATTTGGAATACAAACGAAAAGATGAGGTTAAAATCAAAGTAAAAGCAATTTCTATTTCCTCAAAGGATAATAGTAAAATTGAGGTAACGAAAGGAGACACGGAAGGCGAATTACGCACAATCAATAAAGTTGATTTGAGTAAAGCGCAATTAGAAGAAGAAGCAATTAGGCAAATAGACCTTCTGAAATATGAAGGGTTTAGAGGTTCTTTTGAATCCTTTGGTGAACCGTTCGTTCGGTTTTGTGATATAGTGGAATTAACAGACCCAAATATCCAGGAACGTAACGGAGAATATTTTGTAAAATCTGTGTCTTATTCTTTTGGAATGAATGGGTATAGACAGAATGTAGAATTGGATAAAAAAGTAAGCTAATGAATACTATAAAACAAGCAGTACAAAAAATGACTGATAACGGTAATGCTTCGGTAGAATCGTTTTTGGCAAAAGTTACAGAAGTGGATAAGGTTAATCGCTTGTGTGATGTACAGCCTTTGGAGGGGGCTGAATTATTTGATGTTCGTATTTGTGCTATCCAATTAAAACAAACAAACGGTTTTTGGATAGTGCCAAAGGTAGGTTCGCATGTCGTGGTTACGATGTTGGGAGCAAATAGTGGTTTTGTTTCTATGTTTTCGGAAGTCGAAGAAATTTATCTTCAAACTTCTGAAACCGATAATGGAGGACTTATCAAAATTGAGTATTTGATGGAACGTTTAAATAGTATTGAACAAACTGTAACCAGTGCTTTAACGCTCATTAAAACACATACGCATCCAGCAAATAATGTAGTTTCTCCAATGCTTGCACCAATGCAGACAAGCGCAGGAACAACAAACCGAAATTCATTAGAAAACAAAAAAGTAAAACACTGATGAGAAAAGATATTTTATATACTACCAACACGCACGAGTCTATTATTTTTAATGGCGATTTTGATATTGGCGATTCTGAAAATCAAGAAATTGAAACGATTTGTTTTTCTCAAAAAGGGGATTTTAGAGAATATCCTTTGTGTGGTGTTGGTCTTAGGCAAAGTCAAAACGCACCTTTGAATGAAGATTTTAAAAGGGAAATTCGCTTGCAATTAGAGAGAGATAAAATATTTCCTAAGAAAATATCTATCACGGATAATAATCTAAAAATAGAATGATAGTAGAGGAAGGACAAAATATAATAGATATTGCTATTCAAGAATACGGAAGTTTTGAGGCTGTTTTTCAGTTACTCTTAGACAATCCGAATTTAGAGAATATGAACGTTTTTTTGGAAGGGGAAACGGAGCTGCTCATTTCAAAAACTGCACTTGACGAAAGTGTAGTTATTAAAAATGAGTACAAGAAAAGAAATTACAGAGTGCGTACAGGCGATGAATTTATACCTGTTTACTCTTTAGATTACGATGAAAACGATTACGAAACAGAAGACTATTATTAATTATGGCAATTCTAACTTGGGCAGCTTTACGAACTAAACTTAATGCTTATATAAAAGGACAAAGCACTGGTTCAACTGAAAAAACAAAAGCAGTTGAACACCGTGAGTTTTCGACTGATTTTATTGATACTACTGAAAGTAAGATAAATGAAGCTGGTACGGCTGCTGGTGCAACAGGCGATGTACAAACAAGAGGAGTAGATGGGAAATTTACAGCTAGTAGTGGATTTAATTTTTTAAATTCTATTTTAAACTTATTAGGTGTATTTGCAATAAAAGCAAGTAGTAGTACAGGGCGTATATTTTCTGTAAAAAATACTTCTGATGTGGAGGTTTTAGGGGTCGATGCCAACGGTATAGTTTACGCAGAAAAGATGCAATCAAAAACAAGTGCGAATTTAGGGTTCGGATTCTCAAATGAATACTTACTCTTAGATGGAAAGGTGGGTATTGCATTGAGGATTTTAGGGGCTAATGTTGTGTTAGTAGATTCTAATACTATCTATATTACAAAAAAAATAATAGTTTCGAATTCTATCATAAATAGGCTAGAATCTGGACTTCCTTTACTATTAGAAGGATATGCAGACCCTGAGCCTACCAATTCAGACGATAACACTCCTTTAACAAATTATGTAGAAATAAAGGATGGAAGACCAAAAACAGATGTATCTGGAAAAGGTAAAGAAGGTGCAGGAGTCCATATATATAATTGGGTAAAGCAAACAGGTACAAACCCTATTCTCAAAAAAATGATAGAAGCTAAAAACGGTAAGTTAGGGTTTCACGGAGTCACTCCAATCCCACAACAAATTTTATCTACTAACCCAACTAATGCAGAATTATCAGATGTCTTATATAATTTAGGTCTTGTAAATCGCCCTTAAAATACACAATAATGGAAAAAATCATAATAGAAAAAACAGAATCTGTAACAACAGAAGTGCAAATTGTAAATCAAAACACAGCTTATCTTAATAAGATAATGCGTTTTGAGGTAGTTGTACACACAATTACTCGTTTTTCAGATACAAAAATTAGTAAATATCTAGAGGTTTCAAATGAAAATCAATTTCCTGTTTTTCTTGAAAAAGGAAAACCGAAAATGAACGAAAACAATGAACAGGAAATGATTGGTGAGTGGGATATGTGGCAAATCCTTAAAAATCACACTTTGATGATAGATGCTGAAAATATTTTACAGGATTCTCTAAAAAGAGCTTTTGGATTAATTACAGAGCCTTTTGTTTTCATTCTACCAACGCAAGAGCAATCTAAATCTAAATCTAAATCAAAGTAACATGGCACGAAGCATAGCAGAAATACAGGCAGAAATTTATACTGAAAAGGCAGGAAGATCTGAGTTAGACGTGCTATCTAGTAATAGTCAAGTGTCGGTTTGGAGGTTGTGGGTATATATTGTTGCTGCATGCATTTATACCATTGAGGTTATTTTTGATATGCTTCGTATTGATATTGATGCGATTAATGCAGCGAATGTAATTGGTTCAGAGGCTTGGTATGTAGAGCGTGCATACGAGTTTCAGTATTCTGATATTCCTGTTGTTACAGAGGGGCGTTTGGTTTATGATACTATTAATTTAGATAATCGTATTATTAAGCGTGCTTCTATTGTACGTTTGGGGAATGAGAATGCAAATGCTATCATAAAAGTTGCTACGATTGATGAACAAACGAATGAATTAAGAGCCTTAGATACTAACGAAATAACAGCTTTTAATGGGTATATAAGAAGTTTAATGTTTGCAGGTTCATTTATAGGTACACGTTCTTTGCCAGCCGATTTTCTTCGTTTGTATGCTAAAATTTATTACAATGCCATTTATCCATTACCTGACCTTCAAATTAAGGTTGCTGATGCTGTCAATGAATACATTGCGAACGTACCGTTTGATGGTAAATTCTTTTTGATAAAACTGATAGATTCTATTCAAAATGTACAGGGTGTTAGCGATGTGGAAATTATCAATTTTCAGGGTCGCCCAGATTCGCAAGGTAGTTCTTGGCAAGCAACACAACGAATCTATATCACGCAAAGTGGGTACGCAAAAATTAAAGATGACGAATATCCTTTATTGAATGATACTCAAAATAACTTGACAGGAACGCTTACTTTCATTCCTGAAACGAATCAATAACGATGAATAGATATTTATTAAATATTGAACTCTTGGTAAATCGGTTACTACCAACAGCTTTTAAGAATGTTGCTTTTTGGCGTGTTTGGATAGCTACTTTACTTACTCCTTTACAAACCCTTCATTCTAATTTTTTAATCTATGCAAGGCAAGCAAGAAAAGAAGCATCTTACAACTCACAAACTGCCGTTTTTGAGTTTCTTTTGAACGAAAGATTTAATAACAGTCAGGCAGGAATTTTTATTGATAATGTGTTTTTTAATCTTACCATAGCGCAAGAATATAGATTTTACATAAGTGAAACTGGGTTTGGTTATCCTTCAAATTATTGGAAATTCTTATCAGAAGGAAACCCTCAAAACTATTCCGTTTTTCAAAATGAATTGTTTTCTTTTGGAGCTACTTTTATTGTTAATGTTCCTATTGCTTTGCAAGGTGTTATTGATGAAAATGAATTGAAAGCTGTTATTGATAGATACCGACTTGCTGATAAAACGTACCAAATTATTTACTATTAGATTATGAAAAAATTACAACTATTTACTGGAGGGCATCCAAATAGTCTTGATGACTATGAGCATATACAGGAAGGTCATATTGAAAGCCTGAACGCTGTTATCGCTGGTCTTATTTTTCCAAACACGGCTTGTATTTTGACTGGTTGTGTTTTCAATGGAACAACTTTAACGGCTGGAACATTATTCTATAATAATGAGGTGTTTTATGTAGATGCACAAAGTATCACAGCATCTGTAAACGATGTTTGGTTTATAGTCAATGAAACGGTAAGAAACAATACAGATGTTACCTATTTAGACACCACGCAAAGAAGTGTTCACTTAGAAAGAAAAGCTATTTTACAAGCTGGAGGAGGAGGAGTAGGAGGTATTCAGTATAATACCATTTTGAGGTTAGAAGATATCCTTTATACTCGCTTGGGTATTTCAAATCTTCACTATACCAAATCTGAAATAGATGCTCGTTTCGCAGCTTTCCGAAATGGCTATGAGCCAACCTTTAGAATCAATCCTATCAACTCGCATCTTGAATGGTCTTATCTTTCCCCTCCACATCCAATTGTTTCAGGAGGTGTTGGCAACCTTTGGCGTGATTTGGGTTTTCCTGTTCAATATTATGCTGGAACGGGTGGGGGTTTATTTGAAAGTAGAATTGATGTAAATCAGATTTTACCTCCACAACCAAATCAACGTTCCTTTATTGAATTTAATAACGAAATAGTTGATGAAGGAAACACCTTTAATTTAGGTCGTACTTATACTATTCCTGTGAGTGGAGAGTATGAATTTGGTGTTGATCAGCTCAAAGCTGAGCTTGTCAATAATGTTATTCCAAATACTAATGTAGATTCAAATGGAGTCAATAGATTGATACGTCTTACAATTTCGTTATGGAAAAATGGAATAGAAATAACAAGTGCAAATGCTACCATAACTAATGGTGGGGATGATGAGACTATTGCAATATTAAGGCACGGACACGCCCCATATCCAATAGTAGATGCTGCTGGCACGCAATATGTTTTTGGTGGAGATTTGAGGTTGAAAGGTAATTTCACTCAGGGTGATGAAGTAACTGTTGAGTGTTCGTTACAGTTTCATACTGACCCAAGTGGGTTAAATCAATATATAGATGAAATGTGCGAAAATGTTCGCATAGCTTATAGAATTGTAGAAGGTAGATTTTACACCGTATAATTATGAATGCAGAATATTTAAAAGATTTAGGTGTTTACTTAGTTGCTGGGTTTGGTTATGCAAATTCGGATTTATCGGATTTGTTAGCACTAAAAAACACCCTTGTTAGTGAGCTTTACACTTGTGAAAGCTACTCGCCAAAACAACCTGAATTTTGGTTTGAAGTAGAGACTGACAAAAAGACATTATTTGATAAATATGTAAAGCCTACTTTTCTCATTATAGAGAATGTAGATTTAGATATAAATATGCGTTCTGATTTGATTTTACACAATATTTTTTTAGAGAGAATACGCTTAAAACGCCCTACTTTTTTGCATATATCAGATGTGGACACGAGTGAATTAACGTATTCTTCGGTTCGTACAATAAAGCCGTATTTAGCTGATATTGTAGTTCCTGAGCCGTGATTTTTAACAATAGAGTTTACAGGTAGATTTATACCCAATGCTTTGTGTTGGGTTTATTTTTTGCCTTATTATATATACCAAAACCCAAAATAAAAAACATGAGCGTATTACAAAATCGCTTCGGTGCGCCTCCTTTTAGTGTTCTTAACACTCAATTAGGATACTGGCAATCAAGAAAAAAACAATGGATTTCAGAGCTTGGAATCAAGTCAGAATTAGGAAGGAATGAAGGTTTAGCCTATTCCTATTCTGCACAAGGAACGCATATTTATGAACTTCGTAACAAAATGCGTGAAGAAATGAAAAGAGAGCCTACTTGGGAGGAAATAAAAAATGAAGCTGAAAGAAAGAAAATGCACACTTTCACAGGTACAAGTATATTTGACCCCTTTTTGTGCGAACTTCTTTATACTTGGTTTTCGCAAGAAAATGATAGTATTTTAGACCCGTTTTGTGGTGGCTCTGTTCGTGGTGTTGTTGCTTCCCAAATGAAAAGAAAATATTTAGGAATAGATTTGAGAGCCGAACAGGTAAAAGCAAACTATTCAAATTTGAGAACTATTCGGAAAAAGACAAAAGGTAGATACCCAAAACCAAATTGGATAGCTGGTGATAGTACGGAATTAGAATCAATTTTGGGTAGTGAGCAAATGTTTGATTTTGTCTTTAGTTGTCCTCCTTATTTCTCTTTAGAGAAATATTCAGACGATAAAAAAGACTTATCTACACAATCCACACTTGAATTTATTAGGAATTACCGAAGTATAATAAAACAAAGTTGTAAGCGATTAAAAGAAAATCGTTTTGCTTGTTTTATTGTGTCAAACGTAAGATGCAAAGATACAGGAGTATATCAGAATCTAGTACAAGAAACTATTGATGCTTTTAAACTCGCTGGTTTGGAATACTATAATGAGTTTATTCTTGTCAATGCTATTGGCTCATTGCCTATCCGAATGTCAAGACCTTTTAACAAATCACGTAAGAATGGGCGTTTACATCAAAACGTTTTAGTTTTCTATAAAGGAGATACGGCAAATATGAACTTACTACCAATCCAATACAAAGACTTTTTAGAGAATGCAATTAAATAACTTCACAGGAATATTTAGTGAATATTTCGCTAATTTATTCATACAAACGAGTAGCCTACCATTAATATCAAATCCTTCCGTTTTGGAAGGGTTTGAAGGTTTTGTTAGCCTACTTTACAAAAAGGATAATCAATCCATAAACGGTATTAAATACCTATTTAAACACCAATTAAATACTATTCAAATAGAGAATAGTAATAAGTTGCTTTTGGCTTTTTCAGGAGGTAAAGATAGTATTGCAGCCGTTCATTTAGCAAAAGAAAAAGGATTTGATATTGTTCTTTATCATTTGTCAGGTGTGAACCGTGCCTATAATCACGAATTACAACACGCTCAAAACATAGCTAAGGAGTTAGGTTTACCTTTGATAGTAGAAAAATGCACCATCAAAGGCAAACTGCCATACAAAGAACATCCTATCAAAAACGCTTTAATTCTGTCTAAGATGGTAGATTTTGGCTTATTGAGTGGTATTAGTCAATTTGCTTTTGGTAATCATTATAGTTACAAATTTGAAGTTTCTGAATTTGATACCGACTTTTCGGATTCAATAGAATGTTTTGAAGAGTTGGAAAAAGGATATAAAAACTATATCCCTAACTTTAAAATTCATTCTTTTTTGAGAAATGACAAACACGCTTTTGAGGTGTTAATTAAGCATTCGCTTAATTTGCTATCAAAACTTAGTTCTTGTTTGCTTCCTCCTTATCGCAAACCTAATGTAGTTCGTGCCAATATGAAATTTGGTAATGTATTGTTGGTTGGGCGTTGTGGTTCGTGTTACAAGTGTGCTTTAGAGTATCATCTTGCTCACGAAGCTAATGTTTTGAGTGTGGAGTATAGTCAAGATTATTTAGCTAAATGCAAGCGTATATTAAAGCAAAAAAATGTAGATTTGTCTTAACAAAACAAACACTATCTACTTATTCAAAATATGTAGATAGTGTTTCAAAAAAAATGTATAATTTGAAAGCGTGTTTATATTTGGGGATACAAAAGTTCTATTCTTTTTCTAATCAAATTATTTCCTATGCCACTATGTTCTATTTGAATTTTGTTTTTAGGGTTGTACTTATTTTCACACTCAAAAACTATTGTTTTATCGTCAATATTTAAGGAAATGGTTATTGCATTTTCTATTTTTTTATTGGCTGTGTGTTTGAACGCATTTTCAATAAATGAGATTAAAAGCATGGGTGGAATCACTTGATTGGATAAGTTTCCGTTTAGTGTAAAATGCACAAAACTCTCGTTTGCTGTTCTTGTTTTTTGTAACGCAATGTATTTTTCTATGTATTCAATTTCCTTTGATAAATCAATTCTTTGAGCTTTAGTTTCAAAAAGCATAAACCGAAGAATATCTGATAGTTTATTTAAGTATTCAGAAGCTATTTTTGGGTCTTTGAGTATCAAGGCATCAATGTTATTAATTGTGTTGAATAAGAAATGGGGATCTAATTGTGCTTTTACTAAGGCTAATTCAATTTGATGATTTTTAATAATGAGTTCTTCTTTTAATTTTATTTCATCATACCAAGTAATAAAACCATTGATAATAATGCTCATTACACCTGCAAGCAATCCAATCAGTACCATAGAAAAAAGTTGAGCAAGAAAAGAACTTATACCACCTTTAAACATCATATCTAAACCAAAAAGCAGGCTTAAAAATAGTCCCCCAACAAGAGCCGAACCAACAGAAAACAAGATAGCATAAACAAGTGAAGAAACTATTTTTTTTGTTTTGATGTATTTTGTAAACAGATAGAAATAACACAGATAAAATGTAATAACAGAAGGAATCACAACAAATGAAAATCCTACTTTGGCAATGTATCCAAAAGGTATATTTGATGAAAACCCTTTTGTCGCAGCAGCGATAATCAGCAAAAGCAATAAAAAGTATAACACCCAAAATGCTGTGTGAACAATATAAACAACTGACTTTTTCATATTAGAAAGAATTAAAATTAATTAACTGATTAATAGGTCAAAAGTCTATAGTTATGAATATTTAAACAAACTTAATTTGCAAAACGGGTTATTTTGTCTGCAAAATAAGGTTATTAGACAATATTAAGTTTTGTCTTTTATGGGCAAAATCCTCGTTGACGGCTGCATTTGAGCCTCAACGACGGTTTATATTTACCAACCGTCAACGAGGCGAAAGCCGTCGTTGAGATAAAAACCATTATACTTTATTATACTCCTCTTCACTCAAACCAAAATCTGAATCAATTAGCAAAACCTCTTCATAACTCAAATCATAGAGTTTATAAACCAAAATATCAATTTCAGTTTCTAAAGCTGTTGTATCTGAATTCGGATTTTGTTTTTTTGAGGAGAGGATTTGGGTTACTAGATTGGTTAGCTGAGTTTGTATTTCGACAGAAATATTTAATGGGAAAAATAACTTTCTAATGTTTGCAGGTTTAACTTGAGCAAATACTCTCCCAGTTTCTTGAGTAATGGTTTTATAGATAAATTGATTTAACTTAGAATTCAAAATCCCTAATAGTAAAGGATATTTTTCTTTATTATCTATTTTTATAATCATTACACTATCCATAACAAAATATCCTTCGTTATCTAAACTTGCTATAATTGTATCTGCTGTTTGCCTTAATATAATTTTTGGTGAAGAATATAAATTTATATTTCGGGGCCAGTGTAAACACCACCAAGGTAGTGTACCTTTCTTAGTTTCTCTTTTATTTGATAACTTAGTTTCATAAGGTTCTAAATATTTTAATGTGTTTTTATAATTTTCAATCTTAGTTGATTTTACAGTATAAATTATAAACTCTTGTTCATAATTAATTCTATATCTCACTATATTACCTCCACTAACAACCTTGTGAAGCAGTTTCTCTTCTATTTGATATTCCTCTATTTTATCATTTTTTATTCTAAAAATACTATCTCCTCCTGAACCAATACCATAAGAAACTGTATTAGCCAGTTCATCTATACGTATTGATTGTTCTGACACTTTTACAATCAGTTTAGATAAGTTTTGTGGGATTCCAAAAACTAACCCATCTCCTAATTTTAAATCATTTTGATTATATTTTTGGTATTGATTAAAACTTTGAAATCCATCTATTTTTATACTCTCATTTTTCCTTATATCTCCATAAATAAACTCATTCTGATTATTAACTCCTTTAGTAACTATAAATATACAAGTAGGAACATCTGCCTCATCAAAAACCTTATCTCCAAGATTAATAACAGTGTTTATGATTGTACTTTCTACTAAAAAATTTCTAAATTTTTCAAAAGTTAATTGAAAAATTAAATTATTAGGACAAATAAATGCAATACTTCCTTCTTTTTTTATAATATCATATCCTCTTTTAGTGAAATACGTTGATACTTCAAACATTTTTTGATGTACAGAGTCATATTGAATTTTGAAAATATTTTTTTCTTTAACTGATAAAAAACTATAACCATAAGGAGGATTCCCAATCACAACATCAAAACCTACAAATTCTCCTTTTTGATTCAATACTTCTGGAAACTCAAAACGCCATTCAAAGGCATTTTGATAAATTACATTGTTTAGTAACCCTTCTTTTTCTTCTTGTGCTTTGTTTAGAGCTAGTTTTAGTTTTTTGAGTTCTGCACTTAGAGTTTTACTTATTTTTTCTCCAAATGCTTCTAGGTTTTGTACTTCGGTTTGTTTTTGTTCTAGTTTTCCTCTTGCAGATGCTATTTTTTTCTTAAATTTTCCGTCTAGCGTTCCTGTAAAAGCTGATTTTATCGTATCAATAATTTTGATAATTTCTCTTTTTCGCTCTTTATTATTGGTGTTTTTGTATTCTTGAACAGCATTTTTGTAATCATTCAAACTATACGGATTTTCTTTGCTTTTGAAGGCATTTTTCAAATCTTCATCTAGCTCAAAACGACTAATCAGAGAGTTTCCAGTTTTGATATTAATATCAATATTTGGCAGCGTTTGAAGTTCATTTTCTTTAGTATAATACGCATTTTTCAAGAGTTCTATCCACAAACGCAACCTACATATTTTGACAGAATTTGGATTTATATCTACACCAAAAAGACAGCTTTCTATCAGACTTTGTTTTTCATGAAAAAGCGTTTCTTGTAGGCGTTGACTTGTTTTATTTTTGGGCTTGTAAGTAAATATTTCTTCGTTTTCGTCTTCAATAATCAGTTCGTCGTTATCAATCTGAATATAAGCATTCAAACGTTTTCCGTCTTTGTCTATCAAAACACCGAGTTCGCTTTTTATGGCGATAAGTTCGTTCAAAGCACTTACCAAAAAGTGTCCAGAACCCACAGCAGGGTCACATATTTTGAGTGAATTAATGATTTGATTGGCTTCTTTTCGGATAGTTTCTCTATCGCCATTTCGTATATAATCCTTCAAATCTTCTTTTAGCTGCTCAAAATTGCTACATTTCCACGTATAATGCGTATTGAATTTCTGCACGACAGCCCTACGCAATGCTTCTTTAGCCATATACATCGTAATATAGGCAGGCGTATAAAACGAGCCATCTTTGTAGCCATTTATTTTTTCAAAAATAAGTCCCAACACAGAAGCCGAAATAAGCGTTTTGGCTTGATTGCTCTCATCTACTTTTTCGCCTTTTTCTCCACTAAAATCGTAGGCTTCCAAAAAGCGAAAAATATATTCTAAAGTAGGCAAGCCACCCGTAAGACGTTGCAAATTATTTTTCAGAACCGTTTTATCATAGAGTTCTAAATCAATTTCTTTCAGATTCGAAATTTGCAGAGCTGTATCTTCTAATTGATTGGGTTCAAAAAGCGAACTATTTAAGTAGGGAATATGATTGTATTTTTCTTTTATGCGCTCGTTTCGGTCTTCTATTTTCTTTGCCAAAGCAGAAAAAAAGAGTTCTTCCAAATCATCATAACCAGTAATGAAATCAGTATTCAGAAATTTATATTTCGAATCCTGATTATAAACTACCAATTGAGATTCTAATAATTTGAGGAATAAAATTCGGTTTATCCACGTCAGACACAGCTCTAAAGCGACATTAAATAATTGTTCTTCTTTATTCTGTCCGTAGGTTTTGAGATTATCTACTTTTCTCAAATAATCTCTGTCTTCCAAAATAAAAATAGTCGTTTCTAAGAGTGAACCATCATTTCGTGTTGTTTTTTCTTTTCGTTGGATTACTTTTTTGCCTTTCTCTTTTACTTCTTCTAGTCCGATGATGTGCAAAAGTTCGTAATAAAACTGCTTGTTGAGTTGATTGCTATCATTTCCGTACGATTGTGCCAAAAGATGAATCGGAGAAAATACTTTATACAAAGAAACCAGTTTGTCATCCTCAGTATTTTCGATAGGCAAAAATTCTTGAAAGTCTTTTTTGATATCGATATATAGAAATGGCAATTCGTCTTTTACTTCTTCAATATATTTTTTAGCAATTTCATTGTAGAATAACTCATTTTTGGAAGAATCTTTTTGCTTGTTTACAAACTCGTTATATTCTTTGAGCAGTTTTTTATTTTTGTAAAATGTATTGTAAAAATCTTCTCCTTTAAAAAAATACCATTCATTACCATTTGTAGCAATCAAATATTTGATTTGATTATTTTCTAATGTTACTCGTTCTCTCAAATAATAGAGCAATAGTTCTTGTAATGCTTTTCTATTGAGATTATCTGTTTTCAAGAACTCACTTTTATTGCTTGGTCGTTTGGCTTCTATCAAAACACTAATATTGCTAGTAGCATCTTTTCCTGCATAAATAGCCAAATCAATTTTGTCTTTTGTATTGATTAAATACTCTTGATAAAATGCTTGGTGCAAAAAATCGCCTACATATTTTTTTATGTTCTCTTCACTCTCATTTTTCTCTTCGCTTATTTTGATATGCTCCAAACAGATATTCAATGCACTTTTGAAATTATTTATTTCATTTCTAGTCACATTAATCTTGCGATAAGCAGGACTGAGGATTCTACTTGGTTTTGTAATTTTGTTCATGTATTTGTTTTATAAACCTCTATATGTAAGCAAACAGATTTTAATTTAGAATAAAACTATAAAAAAAACAATTCCTTTCCAATAAAAAAAATCCTATTCAATCATAACAATTGAATAGGAACTTGTTGTATGTTTGTTAGATTAATTCGTAATTATTTCAAAAATTACCATGCCGTTGTTGGTGTCCCCACCAACGACAAAAAACAATTACTGAATATTAAACCCTCTTTCTCCGTGATAGGCTTCATCTAGTCCTGTTTTTTCCATAATTTCATCTACTCGTGCGCCTTTTGTAACAAACGCACTCACAAAATAAACAACTGTTGTAGCGATAGCTGAATAGGCTATTACTGTTAGGATAGCTAATAACTGTACGCCTATTTGCTCTATATTTCCATATAAAGCACCAATAGCATCAGGATTAATAGCAGGATTTGCAAAAATACCAGCAGCTAGAGAACCCCAAATACCAACTAACCCATGTATTCCAAAAGCATCTAATGTATCATCATAATCTAATACTTTTTTGAGTTTGATAACGCCATAATAACCTATCAGACCAGAAAAAAGACCAATTGCCAACGCTCCACTCACACTCACATATCCACAGGCAGGTGTAATGCCTACTAAACCAGAAACAGCACCTGAAGCCACTCCCAACAAACTAGGTTTTTTCTTATTAATCCATTCGATGGCTATCCAAGAAAGTCCTCCAATACTTGCAGCTACATTTGTAACCAAGAGCGCATTTGCAGCCGTTCCGTTTGCGCCTAAAGCACTTCCTGCATTGAACCCAAACCAACCAAACCACAAAAGAGCCGAACCAACAACAGTAAGCGTTAGAGAAATAGGCATTTCAGTTGTTTTACCAAAATCTTTTCGTTTTCCTAACAAGAGAGCTAATACAAGTCCTGCCACTCCTGCATTAATATGAATAACTGTTCCACCTGCAAAATCTAATTCGCCACTATTACTCAAAAAACCTCCTCCCCAAACCCAATGTGTAATCGGACTATAAACAAGCAAAATCCACATAAAAGAAAACACAAGCCAAAAAGAAAATTTTACTCTTTCGACAACTGAGCCACTCACAATAGCGACAGCAATAGCAGCAAAAGTTCCTTGAAAAACGACAAAGAGTAATTTAGGAATAGAAGTATTAGCAGCTAATTCGTTGATACCAATATTTTCTAAAAATAAATTATCCAAATAGCCAATAAATCCGTTTCCATCACTAAAGGCAAGTGAGTAACCCACAATTACCCAAGCTACAGAAGCCACACAAAAGGAAACATAACTCATTCCGACGGTATTGAGTGTATTTTTGCTATGCGAAAGTCCTCCATAAAAAAGTGCCAAGCCAGCAGGAGTCATGAGCATAACAAGAGCTGTTGCAATCAGAACCCAAGCTGTATCTCCACTATTAAGAGTAGAAGTAGATTCAGTTGTTTGAGCAAAAGCAAATAAAGGCAGTAGGGAAAGCAGAAGCGATAGACTAACTTTTTTGAGAATAGAAGTCATGTTTTATTTTTTTTTAGAAAAATCACAAAATTAATTAATGGTGTGTTTTTTTATCCACTTTTCTATAAAAATCAATAATTACAGAAAAATGCGTGTGTTTTTTAGGTTAGTAATGTAAACATAATTAAAATTTTACAAAATCCCCTATAAAAACAAAGCTAAAATTATTTTTTATCAAAAAAAATAAGCACAAGATTTTGTCTTGTGCTTATTAGAAAGCATAAACAGGATTAAAACCTGTTTAATTAAAAAAAAATATTCTTTACTATTTTGCTTTTTCGAAAGTCCTAGAAAAAAAGATTAATTTCCGACTCTAATATTGAATGTCAGTCTTCCTATCGTTGATTCTGTGGCAGGTTTTGAAAGTGTACGTTCAAATTTTGTGTTTAAAACTGCATTTTTATAGGCTGTATAAGTAGCAATTCCAATAGTTGGGCTTTTTTCTACTAATCCTACTTTTATAACATTTCCATTTTGGTCAATAGTAATATCAAATACTATTTTTCCTTGTTCGTTTAGCGCATCGTTGGGTTGAGGTTTTTGTATCCATCTCCAACCTACAACACTAATCTCTGCCCCATCTTTCACACCTATTTTTCCTTTGTCTTCTGGGTCGTCCGAATTTCCTTGTTTGTCTTTAGTTTTCAAATCTCCATCTTCGTTTGAGTTATTGGTAACATCATTTTTCTTTTCTTCTTTTACTGGAGTTGGTGTTTCTTCTTTCTTTTCCTCCTTTACTTCTTGTTTTTCTTCCTTTTTTACTTCTTTTGGCTCTGTTTTCTTTTCTTCTTTTTTCTCTTCCTTCTTTTCCTCTTTTTTATCCTTTTTCGTTTCAGGAACGCTTACTGTATTGTCATTTTTAGTAGTCTGAATATCTGGCGTTTGAGTTTCTTTTTGAGGTGTAATATCTTGTACTTCTTGGGTTTGTTCTACTTGTTCTGTTTCGTTTTCAGAAGTTTCTGTTTCTGTAATAGAGGGCGTAAATTCAGTTTGAGAAGGTGCAGGTGTTTCGGTAGGTGTCGCTACATTTCCAAAACTAACCATCGTAATACCAGCAGGCTCAGGAGCAGGAATAGGACGCTCCCAAACAGGTTTTACAAACAGAATAATTGCCAAAAAAATATGAATGATAACAGCTAAAATGGCAGCAATCACCCGTTCGTTAGGAGAAAGAACAGAATCAGAGTTTATCTCAGAGTTTATCATGAGCAAGAGAATACTATTTTATTTTAGGATAGATTGTTTTAGATTTTCCTTTACAGAAACTTCTAATTAAAGTTACAAATTTGTTTTGTAATGACAAAATTTTGACTTCGTTTAGAAAAATTCACGCATTAGCATTAATAAACAGGGTTAAAACCCTGTCCAATTTATAATTCATAGCCTATTTTTGAAAACATATCTTTGTAAAAAATCACAAAAGGCAGTTTTTCAATTGAACAGGGTTTTAACCCTGTTTTTATAGATAGCCTACAAAAATATTAATTTTATTCTAACTTTTTCGTTCTTGACAAAGTTCTACCAAAACACCATTTGTAGATTTTGGATGTAAAAAACAAATTAGTTTGTTGTCTGCACCTGTTTTTGGTTCTTGACTCAAGAGTGTAAATCCTTCACTTTCTAAACGTTTCATTTCAGCATAAATATCATCTACTTCATAAGCAATATGATGAATTCCTTCTCCTTTTTTTTCTATAAATTTTGAGACGGCACTTTCTTGTGTAGTAGCTTCTAAAAGTTCGATTTTAGTTTCTCCCAACTGAAAAAATGATGTACTTACACCTTCTCGTTCTACTTTTTCTACTTTATAATGTTCTTTTCCAAATAGTTTTTCAAAAAGCTCATTTGATTTTTCTAGACTTTTGATAGCAATACCAATATGCTCTACTCTTAAAAATGCCATTGTTGTTTTTTTGATTTTGATAATAAATAAATTTGTTGGTAGTTAAGAATACCAACAAAATTAAGAATGGTTTGATTTAAGTAATTAAATTTTTACCTAAAAATATCTTTTCTAAATAAAAATATAGAAATCAGAATATTCAAAAAGTAAAGTGAAACTGTGGCTGTATACAATTCAAAATAAAGACAAGTCAAAGAAGAAATTATCATAATAATATGTAAGACCACTGTCATCAATTTTGTTTCGCCTTTGAGGGAACGCCAACCATAAAGAGTTACTAAAAAACTTATAAAAAAGTAAGCTCCAATAGTATAACCGAGCATTAAAATACTTTTTGTAAAAAGTGCAATTCCAAAACCTATCAAAACAGTTGAACTAATAACACATAAAAATTTCTTATCTAAAAACTTATAAGCTACATAAAACATAGCTACTTCTAAAAGGGCAATTATTATTGCCATTACTACACAAAATATTTCCATCTTAGTATTTCTTTAGGATTTTAAAATCAATATAACTTCATAATATACACTTTTTAAGTAAAAAAGTAAAATTAATAAACAGGGTTTTAGTCCTATTTTTATAGATAGCTAAAAATGCAAATTTATTTTTTTAGCCTTCTTAAGCAATTTGTAGTTTAATCCTCCAAAATATAGTAACTCAAGTTGCCTGCTCTAAGAAAGTATAACCATTCATTAATTCTACTTGTTTTGAATAAAAAAATAAATGGTCAAAATAAATCCTATCTAAAAAAGATTTAAAAACTGAAAATTTAAACTTTCAAAACTTCTTTGAGGTGTGAGACAGATTTTGCTAACCTATAAATGATTTGCTTACTTATTTATTGATTAATAATTAATTAGGGTAAACGCACGAAAAAAATTGTACTCGTTTAAAGCAAATCAAGCTAGTTTTTAGCTTTGCAGATTGAATCTGCTCTGATAATTAAAGTGCGTTTAAACACACTGAAAACAGTATAAAAAGTTTCGTGCGTTTACCCTAGTTCAGAATTTATTTTACAACAAAGAATTAGATTTTTATGTATGTCCGATGGGACAAAGAATGGAGAAAATAAGGAGTGGAAAACGTACTTCAAGTAATGGGTATGAATCACACGTGTCTTATTATCAAGTAAAAAGGTGTCAAGATTGTCCTCTTCGTAATTTATGTCATAAAGCTGAAGGCAATAGAATAATACAAGTGAATCATCGTTTAAACCAACTGAAAGAAA
This sequence comes from Bernardetia sp. Wsw4-3y2, assembly GCF_037126295.1. Lineage (NCBI taxonomy): Bacteria > Pseudomonadati > Bacteroidota > Cytophagia > Cytophagales > Bernardetiaceae > Bernardetia > Bernardetia sp. Wsw4-3y2. Next base: position 4,771,742 of record NZ_CP147017.1, read on the forward strand.
AAGCTAGAAATTTATTAATGAGTGAAAAAGGACTAGAACAGCACAGCAAACGTACTATAGAAGTGGAGGCTATTTTTGGGCAACTCAAATACAACAATAAATTTAATCGATTTACTTTTAAGGGATTAGAAAAAGTAGAAATGGAGTTTCTACTGATGGCTCTTGGGCATAATTTTAGAAAAATGGTGGCAAAAACTACCAATAAGCTAAAAAATAATGTCAATTCTAAAAAATCGTCTTTTTGTGGCATTTTTTATCATCAAAAAACTCCTCAAAGGAAAAAATTGTTTGCAGCATCAAAAAAATCAACCAAGAAAAAGAAATACTCAAAATAGCTGCATAAAAAAGAGACTGACCTTTTCGGACAGCCTCCTTATATATAATTTATCTAACAAACTGTAACACTATTTCAGGATGAGTCATGAAATTGTATTCAGTAATTAACTGGTAACTGACTTAGCAAAGTTCTTCAAAAACAGCTTTCAAATGCTCAGAAATTGCTTCTGCCGAACGTCCTTCAATGTGATGGCGCTCTACAAAATGGATTACTTCACCATTTTTGAAAAGTGCAATTGAAGGAGAAGATGGAGGATAAGGAAGAGCAAGCTCACGTACTTTATCAACAGCTTCTTTATCAACACCTGCAAAAACAGTTGCCAACTGAGTTGGTTTTTTATTAGTTTTCTCTAAAGCCATACGAACACCAGGGCGAGCTGCACCTGCTGCACAACCACAAACAGAATTGATAACCATAAGTGTAGTTCCGTCTTCTGAAAGTGTTGTTGTTACTGCTTCTGGAGTTGTTAAATCTTTAAAACCTATATTTACGAGCTCGCCTTTCATAGGCGTAGTCAAATGTTCTGGATACATAATATATTAATTGAAAATTGTGAAATTGAAATTTAAAGTGGTTGCCAAGACGTTTGTCTTTTTTTGTGTTTTAACGAAGCGACACACACAACTCACTTACATAAAACCAAGCTGCAAACGAGCTGCTTCTGACATCATCTCAGCTTCATAAGGAGGGTCAAAAGTAAGTTCTACATTTACTTCTTTTACTCCTACTACGGCTTTTACTTTTTCTTCTACTTCAGCAGGAATTTGTTCTGCTGATGGACAATTTGGCGAAGTCAGTGTCATTAAAATATGAACACTTGCATTATTTGGAACAAGCTCAACAGTATTAATTTCATAAATCAAACCTAACTCATAAATATCCACAGGTATTTCTGGGTCATAGATGCTTTGAATAGCATTGATAACTCTATCTCTTGTTGATACGGTTGGTGTAGTATTTTCTGTATTTTGCATTTTTTATTAAATCTATGGAAAATTATTTCTTATAAATGGATTCTGTTATAATTAAATATCCATTTCATAATTCATAATTCGTAATTTTTATTTAAACTGCTTGGAAAGCGAGCGCATAAATTTTCATTTGTTTTACCATAGAAGCTAGTCCGTTCGAACGGTTCATAGATAAAAGCTGACCTAATCCAATTTTGTCAATAAAATAAAGGTCTGATGAAACGATTTCCTTTGCTGGTTGTTTTGATAATACACGCATCAAAAGGCTTACCAAACCTTTGACAAGTGTCGAATCGCTATCAGCAATGTATTTTATTTGTAGTTCTGATTGTTCTTCTGACTTTTCGGCAGTAAGCCATACTTTTGACTGACACCCTTTAATTAAATTTTCGTCTTTATATTCACTTTTAGGTAATTTGTCTAATTTTTTTCCTAATTCTATAATATAACCGTATTGGTCGTTTTTATTGTCAAAAAGTGCAAATTCTTCTATAATTTCGTCTTGAATTTGATTAATAGTCATAAATAGTGATTAATTTTTAGTGATTAGTTATTAATGAAAAAGCATTTACATTAAACATTATCACGGTTATTTTTATATAAGGTGTTTTTGTGTATTAGCGTTACTTTGTGCTTTAATCACCCTTCTGAGGAAGCGTTTTTGTTCAGTTCTGATAACGACGTAGTTCAGCGAAGCTGAACACACATGAATAATTAACCGTGATAACATTTATTGAATTACTTGTAACCTACAAAAATACTCTAACAAATAAATCAAAATTTCTTATTCAGCACTTTCAATAGTTTCATTTTCTAAAATCTCTTCCAAAACTGGAGCAGAAATTCTACGCACAGAACGAAAACGAGGTTTGTAATAACTACTTTCCATTGTACTATATGTAATTTGTCTTCTGCTTCCTGATGCTGCATGAATGAATTTTATAGGTTCATTTGGATTCTTTTCAACAATAATTCCAACATGTCCTGTACGTCCAGAACGAGAATTTCTTCCTGTAAAACAAACTATATCACCTACTTGAGCATCTTCTAATTTTATTTTTTTACCTACATGGTCATACGAGCTAGAAGAAGCTGGAAGATTGATTTTGAATTGACTATACACATAAGATACAAATCCTGAACAATCAAAACCTTTGGGTGATTTTCCTCCATGTACATACGGAACACCTTCTTGTGCCACAGCAATATCAACTAATGAAGTTACAAAATTATCTCTAATAACTACTTTTTCTAACAACTGTGGGCTAACAGCAATATTGTTAGGACTAGAAAAGTCAAAAAAGTTAGCCTCTTCTACATCTAACTCAAGATTGTTTTCGTTTGTTTTTTGATTTGCTTCTTCGTCAAGTAAAGCAAAAATGTCGTTTTGATCTTCTTGCTCATCTTGCTGAGTTTCTAAATCATTAGAAATGGTTTCTACAGTCGTACTTTCTGCAAGAATAGTGTCTTTATTTACCAAATGAAAAGTGGGTAATAAATCTAAAGGAGTTTGAAAACAATTGAAAGAAGAGACTGAGTTATGAGAATTGGAATTTGAAGAGGTAGAGGCAACAATAAGACTATGAGAACGTTTTTTTGCCTTTTTCGTTTTATTATTTTTATTTGTTGATTTAGAGTTAGGCTTAGTAATTTCTGAAGGAGAAACTGTAAAAGCAGCACAAGTAAAAATTAGTGAAGCACAAAGAAAGGATAGCGAATTACGTTTAAAGTCCATATAATTGGATTTTAGTAAAAAATATAATGTTAGTGAGTGTGGAAGTAGGTATTCTAGACCTTACTAATTTTTTCTAACATAAATGAAAAGATTAATTTTTGATTAATATTTCAGCTTATTTTCAGAAAGCACAAATCTACAAAATATTATTTGATTCTAAACAAAAAAATCAATACACTATTTCTTTTTTAAAGATATAAAGTATTGATTTTTAGAGAAGTATAGTTTTTTTATTAGTTTTTTAACTAAAAAATAGGATTGTTTTAAGGTCTTTTTTGAGTTTTGACTGCTTATTCTCTCCTGACTTTTATATGTAAAGCTCCATTTCTTATTCTTATTTGTTGATTTGGGTTTTCTCTATGTTCTAGTGTTCCACTAAAATTAGCCTTCATTACATCATTTTCTATACTCAAAATTTCAAATTGAACATCCCCTTTATCAGCAGCACCTATGTAGGTTATATTACCTTGAGAAAACTCAAGACGTACATTTTCTTTGTCTAGTTTTCTAGGAGTAGTATTATCAAAATCAAAACGAGTAAGAAGGACACGAAAATTACTAATAACAGTTGAATTAGAAGTAGTAGAGCGATAAATAGAAAGAGACCCTGCTACCTCAGAATATGTATTTAAAAGAGAAGGAATTGTTCCACTAGGATCTGAAAAGGTATAGTCTTGATTTTCAACTTCTACCCAAATTTGTCCTTCTGGTGGAAAGCCTCCTACTCGTTCGTCATTTAGCTCGCAAGATGTAAATAAAAAAGAAGTAGTAAGTAAAGAGATAGAAAAAAGTAAGTAACGAGAAATCAATTTAGAAATAGGTTTCATAGCTTTTAATAGAATAGTTAAAATGATAGATAAAATAAGAAGCGTATATTAGCTATAACTATAAATGTTAAATTTATTTTTATGGCAAAATAATTGACTTATTCTTATTAATTTTAAAATTAGAAACAAAGTTTAAGAATATAAGGTTTTAAATATAAATCTTTTAATTAAGAATAAAATTACACTCAACTAATTATGAAAAAAATATTTTTTGCATGGCTTTTAGGAATTTTTACTTTTTTGTCTGTTCAATCTATTCAAGCACAAACAGATACAGAAACAAAGAAAGAAACAACTACTTTTATCAAAAAAGCTGACGACCGTCAAGCACAACTCACTTTTGCAAATCGGGAACATGATTTTGGTGAAGTTGAAGAAGGTAAAATAGTTGAATATGTCTTTTCATTCAAAAATACGGGAAATTATCCATTAATGCTGCAAGATATTCGAACCACTTGTGGATGTACTGCTCCAGAATGGACAAAAGAGCCTATTGCACCCAATGAAGAAGGAAAAATAATTGTTCGTTTTAACTCTGCTCATAAAGCAGGGCAACAGAGAAAAGTAATTACTGTTATCTCAAATGCTTCAAATTCTTCAGAAGCTTTAGTCTTGTTTGGAACTGTTTTACCAAACGGAAGTGGAGAATAAAATAGTAATTTATTTTTATAGGATAAAAATCAAAACAGCTCTAGTGAAAAGATAAATTTTGCTAGAGCTGTTTTTGTATTTTAATTTTAGAAGCTCACATTTATGATATAAAATCAAATTTTATTTTGAACTCAAAAAATGAAGTTGTAAATTAAGTTCTTAAATACACTGTTTCAAAAGCTTTATTGCATGTTGTTGTGCATTCATTTCCTCAGAACTGAATGTTTCGCTTTCTCAGAAGCGTGATTTATTTGCTTGAATCACGCTTCTGAGGAAGCGTTTCGTTCAACTCTGGGGAGTTGAACACACAAAAAACATTGTAAAACTTTTGAAACAGTGTATTAAACTACACATACAAAAAGAAATAGTAAAAATATAAAATGAAGCAATATATCAACGTCGAAAATTTTGTTCCAGATGATGCACTCTTAGAAGCCTATGAAGAGGAAGCCTTCCATTATATTGATTCTGTAATGGAACGTTTTTTACTTATTTATATGGGCTTTAGTGGTGTATTGGCTGTTTTTTACGATGAATTTGTACAAGTATATTGGTTTTTGCCTAGTGCAGGAGCTTTTTTGAGCTATCATTTGATTAAACGTTTTGTAATGCCTCAAGATTCTCGTTATGTCTTGACGGCTGTTTTGGCACTTATGGGAGTTTTGTATTTGATACAGTTGCATGGAGCTTTCTATATTCATTTTGTGTTTTTTATTACTCTAACTGTTTTAGTATTTTATCAAAATTGGCGTATTCTAGTTTTTTATGCTTCCATAATTGGAGCTTATAATATTATTTGCTTTGTGCTGTATAGTGCCTTTGGACAAGAAGGAATTAAAAATTATTTTTTAAACATAGAAAATTTAGATTCTCAAGTTGCTTTTTTTGGTTCTCTTTTAGGTGGTGCAGAACTTGCCATAGCTGTATTTTTTGCAGGTTATCTTAAAAAACAAACTGACCAAGATGCACGAAACAAGATTTATCTCAACGAACAACTCAATTTTTCAGGTAATTTAGAATTTGCAAATCAGATTGCAGAAGGCGAACTTAATTCAGACTTTCAACCTGCTGAAAATGATGTAATGGGAGAAGCTCTTTTAAATATGAGAAATAGCTTAACTACATTTGTAGAAAATGAAAGATTAAATAAATGGCGAAGTGATGGAGTAGCACAGATTAGTGATATTTTGGTTTCTAGTGAATCACTCAGTATACTCTCACAGCAAGTTCTCAATAAAGTTGTTTCTTATTTGGGAGCGCATCAAGGTATTTTTTATTCTTTACACAAAGATTCTTATAAGCATGAACCTTATTTAAAGGCAACAGCAGCTTATGCCTACGATGATGTTGAAAAATTAAATCAAAAAATATTAATTGGAGATGGTTTGGTAGGACAGGTAGCCCAATCTCAAAATCCAATTTATCTCAAAAATCCTCCTCCTCATTTTTTTAAAATAAAATCAGCTATTGGCGAAGCTCCTCCACAGGGTCTTATGCTTTTGCCTTTGCAACTGCGTGAAGATTTGGTAGGTGTTTTGGAAATTGCCCTTTTGCGTCCTCTCTCACAACATGAACGTAGTTTTTTAGAAGAAATTTCTAGTCGTATTGCAGCCACTATGATTGCCCTTCGTTCACAGGAAGAAAACAAACGTTTATTAGAAGAGTCTCAAGAAAATGCAGAGCAAATTGCTTCTCAAGAGGAAGAGATGCGTCAGAATGTAGAAGAACTAACTAGCACGCAGGAAGAACTTGCCAAGCAAATGCGTGAAACAGAGTATATCAAAAACGAAGTCACAGCACAGTTGGAAGCTCTAAATCTTTCTGCTTTACTTATTCAACTTGATAGTAAGGGACGTATTATTTCTGCTAATGAGCGTGTTACTGATGCAATTCGTAGATATGAAGATGATTTAGATGGACTGAAATTATCAACATTAATAGATGAACAAGAGCATTTGCAATCGTGGGAGAGAGTATGGGCGCAAGTACAACTTGGTGAAATAGGACATTTAGTATTCAAGACTAAACGCCCAGATAAAAGCCACTCTTGGATTGACCTAACTATTGCTCCTGTACGAGATAAAAATAAGAAAATTTATAAATATATTGCCATCGGACATAATATTACACGTCAGATGAAGCAAGATGCTAGGTTAAAGAGATTGCTTAAAGAAACTGAAGAAGCTAGAGAAAAAGCAACCTCTGCAAGTCGTCAGAGTCAGGAGCAATTAAGAGCAATTGATAATTCGGTAGCTATGTTAGAAATGGATAATACAGGCAAAATACTTCAAGTAAATAATAATTTCTTGCAGATTATGGGGTATGAAGACAAAGAAGATCTGATAGGAAAACATCACTCTGATTTAATAGAAAAACAAACAGCTTTAAAAGAAGAATACTTAAACCTTTGGCAACAGTTGAGAGAAGGAAAAACTGTAGAGGGAACTTTTGAAAGAAAATACAATACAGGAAAAACAGTTTGGGTACGAGGAAGTTATACACCAACTCTTAATTCAAAAAATGAGCTTCAAAAAGTAACTAAATTGAGTTATGATGTTACTGAATCCAAAAATCAGCAAATTGAATTGGAAAACTTGTTAGAACAAATGACAGCGCAAGAAGAAGAAATGCGTATTAGCATGGAATATTTGCAGACAGCACAGGAAGAACTGGATTACAAAACAAGAGAGTTTAAAGATTTTCATGAGTTTATCAATGATTTTAATATCATTGTCGATTTTGATAAAGAAGGAAATATTCTGACAGTTAATAATTTATTTGAAGAAATCACAGGGTATCATGAGGATGAAGTCATGGGGCATAGTTATTCTGATTTTGAGGAATTAGAGGGGAATGAAACCTTCGAACATCTTTGGAAAGAAACTGTAGAAGGAGAATATACTGAACGAATTGTAAAACTGAAAGCCAAAAACAAATCAATTATTTTTCTCAAAACATTTTATATTCCTATCAAAGACCAAGATGGCAATGTAACCAAAATTACAGCTGTTAGTGATGATATTACAACCCAAAAAGAGCAAGAAAAATTAATCCAACAAAATATAAACGATTTAAAAAAACATCAAGATCAATTAGAAAAAAGAGAAAAATTCTTAGAATCCTTACTGAGTATTCTTGATGAAGTACCTGCATTAGTAGGACGTGCTACATTGGGGGGAAAATTAGAAATTGTCTATGTCAATGAATATGGTGAAGACTTAATTGGTTACGATGCTAATTTTATCAAAAAGAATGGTTTTGGTGGATTTATCCATAAAGACGACCTGCCAAAACTTGCTCAAGTTACAAAAGAAAAACTAGCAACAGGAAATAATTATTCGGCTACTTTCAGGGTTGTTACAAAAAGTAAAAAAATAAAAACAGTGTGGGAATATGCTCAAAAAGTAGATTTCAATGGACAAGAATGTATTGACTTTTTTATTATAGATCCAAGTATTATTTCTAAAAATGATATGTAAAAGTTACATGTGATTTATCCAACTCTTGTCTCAAAAAGAACAGTTGGAAAGAATAGTTAGATTTTGGATTTGACTAAATTGTATCATCTAAATCTATTGCTACATCATGTTGTGCAATAGGGATTTTTGTTTTACTCAAAAATACTTCTTCAATATCACAAGTAGATTCATTTCCTATTTTATCAAAATTTTCTCTTAGCCAACGGTCGGCAGCAGCTTTTCCGTATTTTTTGAGTTTTAATAGAAAGCTAAGTTCTGCATTCATTTTTGTCTTTGAACTCAATTTTGCCATCAAACGCTCTGGAGCAATATTATGAATAAATAAATCTCTAAATTTTCCATCAATATTTATTCCTCGGTCTAGCATTTTTCGGACTAAATTTATCTGACGAATATCGTGTATTAAGCTAGAGTTAAAGGCAATTTCGTTGATTCTATCTCTAATTTCTTCTACTGTTTTTGGAACATGTGGAATTCGAATTGGATTTATTTGTACAATCATAATATCTGAAGTACGAGTATTATCAATAAGTGGATAAAGAGGGGGATTTCCCATATAACCACCATCCCAGTAGGCTTCTCCATCAATTTCAACAGCTTGAAAAAGAAAAGGCAAACACGCAGAAGCCAAAACAGCATCTAAAGACATTGTTTCATTATCAAAAACCTTTGCTTGACTTGTTCTTACATTGGTAGCACAAATAAATAGCTTATTGTAACGTGTATTTTTGAGTTTTTCAAAATCTACCATATCAGCCAAAATATAACGCAATGGATTGATGTTTAGTGGATTAAACTCATAAGGAGAATACTGCATCATAAACATTTCCATCATATTATAGATGGGAGATAACTTTAACATTCCACTATTAAAGAGTTTATCAAAACCACTTGGTTTTATCATTCCAAAATTTTGAAGGTGTGCTACTCTTCTCCAAAAGTCATTTAGATGAGCAATAGCTCCCAAACGTCCTCCTTTTTGTAATCCTGCTGCTGTAATGACTGCATTCATAGCTCCTGCTGAAGTTCCACAAATTCCATCAATAATTATTCTTCGGTCTTCTAAAAGGCGTTCTAAAATTCCCCATGTGTAAGCTCCATGAGAACCTCCACCTTGTAGTGCTAAATCTAACTTTTTGCGTTGCATAACTGGTTTATTGTGTTTTTTTGCCTTAGTATTTGATTCTTAACTATTTTTTTTGAAAAAAGAAAATTCTACCAAAAGTACGTTTTACGAAGTTCCAAAAGAAATTAAATTGTCCAAAAATTGCACCGTAAAAAAGGAGTACAATTTGATAAATAGGTAAAATAAGAATAATCCAAACAATAGTTTTGATATACCAAGGTGTTGTTTCATCAAAACCAATGATTCCGAAAAACCAACGTTTGCCATACATAACTGTAAAACCTGTTAGAGCAAAAACAATCAGAATAACACAAACCTGCCAAGCTGAATTTACTTGCCAACGAGTTTTGAGTTTTTCTATCCAGTTTACTTTTTGTTTATTCGTCTTATTATTCTTACTCTCCATTTCTTTTTCCATGAGGTAAATTTAAGCATTAATCAATTAGGAAGTGAAATTAATTATCATGCCCTAACACTTAGATATTAGAAACTGTTCTACAATTATAAGTTTATAACTTTCTTGCCTTTGTTTATTTGGTATAGCAAAGCAAAAACAATTAGATAAAAAAATCATAATCTCGTTCTACTTTTGCAATTCTAGTTTTAAAGGCTTTATAAAATTCTGTACGCCCTTTTTCTCTAGCCAAAGTATGTTCAGATTGAACTTTCCATTTCTTTATCGATTCCAAATCTTTCCAATACGAAACTGTTATTCCAATTTCCTCTCTAGCAGACTCAACTCCTAAAAAACCTTCCTGTTCTTTTGCTAGTTCTACCATTCGAATAGCTGTTTTTGAATATTGATTTTTGGCTATTTCATCATTTAAAATAGATGTAAAAACAACGGCATAGTAGGGTGTTTCTAATGTTTGAGCAATCATAATTTGGAAAAAAGGAATGAAGAAAATTTCAACAAAACTAATAAGTTATTTCTAATTTTTGACATCTAACTTCTAAAGTTATTCTATTATCTTTGTAGGTACAAGTAATTTAATGTAAAAGTAATGCTTTTTCATTAATAACTAATCACTATTTATGATGTAGAGTATCTTAGAAAGTTAGCAATGAATTTTGTGTATTTGCCCTAAAAAGATTTTGAAGATTCTCTATTTAAAAACTAATTTCCATGCAAACCAATTTAGAAAATTCTATTCCAAAAGACATTCAAGTTTATATTGAAGAATGTCTGAAAAAGGTAGAAACAGAAAATAATATTAGAATTTTGTATGCCTGTGAGAGTGGCAGTCGTGCGTGGGGATTTGGTTCGCCCGATAGTGATTATGATGTTCGTTTTTTGTTTGTCCACCAAAAAGAAAAGTATTTATCTGTCAATTCTCCTTTAGATTCTATTGATAAGTTTTTTGATAAAGATGTAGATTTATCTGCTTGGGACATCAAAAAAGCCTTATCTCTTTTGGTAAAATCAAATGCAACTCCTTTTGAATGGTTACAATCACCAATTATTTACAGACAAAGCAAAGAAAGTGAAGCATTTAGAAATAGACTTTGGCAACTTTCAAAAGACTATTTTTCTGCCAAAACACTTATTTTTCATTATCTCGGAATTGCAAAAGGAATGATTTCAAAGATAGAAGAAAATCAAATTTCTATCAAAAAATATTTCTATATTTTGCGTCCTGTTTTGGCTGCTTATTACATCAAAACAAGAAATGAAGCTGCTCCCATGGAGTTCAAATATTTAGTAAATAATCTGCAAACAAAAGAAGAAAAATCTGTCAAAGATGCTATCGAAAATCTTTGGGAAGACAAACTAATTGCAAAAGAAGGAGACAGAATAGAAGTTCCTGCTTTTATTCATTCTTTTATCGAAGCTCAAATTTCAGAATGTGGAATTTATGCCAGTAATCTGAAACGAGAAACAAAAGATATTGAACCATTGAATGGATTTTTTAGAGATTTATTATAAGGTTTTTATGAAATTATTTTTGTTCTAATAATACTTTAATTTCATCTAGCTTTTTCATATAATCAGCATGTTTGTTTGCTTCTTTTTTGCTGTAATTTTCTTGTTTTCTTTCTTTTTTACGCAGTTCGTTTTCCTCTGCATATTTTATTTCTTTTTCTAAAATATCTTTAGCTGTTTTCTTTTGTCCTGCAAAATTACAAGCAAAATTTATATCTGCATTTTGATTTAGAAGCATTTGTATGAGTTCTTTATCGTGTTTTTCCACAGCAAGTATTAAAGGATTTTTTCCAAAAGAAGTGCATTGATTCCAGTTTACATCATATTTACCTAACATTTCTATCCATTCTTTTCTTGTATGCTGATTTGGTTTTCTCTTGGTTCTTGTACTAAAAATTCTACCATCAAAATTTTCATCAATTACATTTTCTAAAAAATAACTATTTATACAAGAAGAAGAAACTCCATTTGCTAAGAGCCATTCTGTGCGTTCAAAATTAATTTTACTGAATTTTTTTATTTGTATTATTTGATTGAATTCTATACAAGTGACTTTACTCAAGTCAATTTTATACTTTTCTGCTACCTTTTTATAATTGTCGCTTTCAAATAAGGTGATTTTGTCTATATTTTCAGTCTTTGCTCCTTTTTCTATCAAAATTTCTATCATTTTTTCATTACTTGTAAAAATTCTCATCTCTTCTGCTTTTGCTCCCAAATCTAAACAAAACTGCAGGTTTTGTAACTCATTCTGACTGATATAATATTCTGGAAGTGAAACTATATCTTTTGTTTTTATATCTAAGTTTGCACCACGACTAACAAGCTGCCTAATCATGGTTGTATCGTCATTAAAAAGCATTAAAATAGGATAACTTTTAAGAATTGTATTTGTCTTTGTCTGTCTTTTTCTAAATTTTGTACGCAAAATACGATTACTTATAGCTACCCCCATATTTATAAGGGCTGTTTCTGCTACATTAGAATTTACTTCTTCTTCGAAAACACAAGGAAAATTTATATTTACTTTTTGAGATAGAAAATTATCAATATTTTTGAGTTGTTCTTCTCTGCTTATGCTATCTTCTACCAAACAGTCACAAAAGGCATTTTGTATAGAATCTTGTTTGTGTTTTTGTACTAGTTGAGCTAATTTTTCGGCTGTATCTTCTTGCTCTGCATCTTCTGCTTTTTTTGCTGTTTGACAAGATGAAATAAGGCAAGAAAAAATAAATAAAGGAAATGAGATAGAAAAAACTAAAACTAAAGATTTAATTTTCATAGTATTTTTAAGATGCAAAATGTAGTGTAAGTAGTAAAGTAAACATCAAAATACGAAAATCTTTTGATAACTAATCTAATGAAAAAGTCTTTTTTATCTCAACTTGCAATGAATCACCTTTTCTAAATTCTTGATAAGTATTTGTATGAATTTTGAAAATATGATTTTCTAAGTTCTTACCAATTATTTTATAACTATTCCCATAAAACTCTATTTCTTCTATTTGAATTTTTTGTGTTTCTAAGCTAGTGTTATTTTCTAACGTATTTCTATCAATAACTTCAATCCATTCTGGACGTGTATATATTTTTTGTAACTGATTATTTGAGATTTCTTGAATTTCTCCAAAAAGTGTTGCTACATAACTTGTATTCGGATTTTGATATAATTTTTGAGGATTATCCAACTGTTCAATTTTTCCATTTCGCATCACAGCAAGTTGGTTGGCAAGTGAAAGTGCATCTTGCAAATCATGAGTTACCAAAATAGTTGTAGTCTGTGTTTTTTCTAAAATTGTTTTGATTTGATGACGAACTTCTCCTTTAAGCTGCTCATCAAGATTTGAAAAAGGTTCATCTAAAAGTAAAAGTTCTGGATTGGGAGCAAGCGCACGAGCTAAAGCTATTCGCTGCTGTTGTCCTCCAGAAAGCTCATGAGGAAATCGTTTTTCATAATTTGGAAGCTCTACCAAAGCAAGCATTTCAGCTACTCGTTCTTTTTTCTGTGATTTGTTGTATAATTTGCTATTCAATCCATAAGCAATATTTTCAAAAACAGTAAGATGAGGAAAAAGTGCATAATGTTGAAAAAATAAGCCTACATTTCGTTTTTCAGGTTTTATAAAAGTAGAATTACTATTGTCAAAAACTAATTTGTTTTGCAAAGTGATAGAGCCTTTTGAAGGTTTTTCTAATCCTGCTATCATTCTAAGTAGTGTTGTTTTTCCACTTCCACTTTCTCCCAAAAGAGCCAATGTTTCGCCTTTTTTGAGTGAAAAAGAAATGTCATCGACAGCATAGTTTTCCATTAAAGGAAATTTTTTATAAATATTCTGAATTTGCAACATGTAGCCTACTCTTTAGAGTGAGTATCGTACTTTTTAAAGCACGAAAAAATTAAAAACAAATTTCGACAAAAAATACGTTTAAAACCTAAGTTTTAAACGTATTTTATGAATAGCTTAAATTTGCTGAAGATAAATTCTAATTATTAATATATTTCAAAAATATCTCTGAATAGTCTTTTCTGACATATTTTTGTTTTGCATCATCCAAAAACTGACCAATATAATTAGTTACTTTTTCTAATTCTTCAGCTTGATTTGCTCCATCATTTCTATTGTTCGATACTACTTGAATAGCTTTATTGAGCGTATCATAAGCACCATTATAACTTGAATAATTACTACTTTCTATAAGCGACATTTCATAAAGAGCTTTATACAAATCTTTTAGTTGTTCTAACTGATTTTTATCGACATCAACAGAAAAAGAAATGCCTCCACTATCTGAAGAAGAACCTAGTTTTGAAAAAGCAGATGCACTAGATGCACTATTTCTTGCGCCCAACTTAAATTTTATTTCTACATCTAAATCTATTGTTCCTGCTGTTTCTAATAAAACATGTGAAACAGGATATTTATAGTATTCGTACCTTTTTAATGTTCGTTTTTTGCTCATTGCACTTGTTCCATCTACATGAATCAAGGCACGATTGGTAAAACAATATTCGTCTTGTTTGGATTTGATAAGAAAAAATATTTTTTCATTGTCTTCGTGTAAAATATAATCATCAGATTCAACTTTATCATAATCTTTTGGAGGGATAATTTTTCCAATATCACTAAGACCGAGAGCTTCAGAGGCAAATTTTTTGAACATAAATAAATTATTTGTTAGGTATAAATGGTTAAGAACTTTTTTAAATAAAGAAATACATAGTCAAACGTATGTATATTGTTAAAGTAGTTTATACGTCTAAAAACAAAATAAGGTTATCTAAAATTTGGTTTTATCTTTTTTATTCAATCCAATATACTAAAAAAGCGTTCTACCTCAATGAGATAAAACGCTTTTTTAGTTATTTTTCAATTTTATAAAAGAAAAATTATTTAGCCTTTTTATAATTTTCAGTTACCTGATCCCAATTAGCTACATTCCAAAATGCACCTACATAATCAGGACGTTTGTTTTGATATTTGAGGTAATAAGCATGTTCCCAAACATCAATTCCAAAAATAGGAGTTCCTTTTTCAGAAGCTAATTCCATTAAAGGATTATCTTGATTTGGAGTTCCTGTAACTGCTAAAGAACCGTCAGCTTTCACGATAAGCCAAGCCCAACCTGAACCAAACTGTGTTTTGGCAGCATCTTCAAATTTAGTTTTGAAATCTGCAAAAGAACCAAATGCTTTGTTGATTGCTTCTGCAAGCTCTCCAGAAGGTTCGCCACCACCGTTTGGCGACATAACTTTCCAAAAAAGATCGTGATTGTAATATCCACCACCGTTATTGCGAACAGCTTTACTAGTAGAAGAACTCACATTTTTGATAATTTCTTCAATGCTTTTTCCTTCCATATCTGTACCTTTGATAGCATCATTTAGCTTATCAGTATAACCTTGATGGTGTTTTGTATGGTGGATTGTCATTGTTTGCTCATCGATATTTGGTTCAAGAGCGTTATAAGCGTAAGGCAACTTAGGAAGTTCGAATGCCATAAGTAAAAAATAGTTTAGGGTTAAAAATAATGTTAAAAATAAATTCAAAAAAAATAGAATGAATTATAAAATTACCAACCCAATTAAAACTGAATTGTTTGAGAAAATATTTATAAAAATGTTGATAAAACTAATTTGAAATTTTATTCCAACAGCTACTCTTCTTGTAAACTTTTTTCGTTTTTTTTCATCGTCCGAAAGCAGGTATTCTTTATTTTTACTTCAACCATACCAATTGAGGAAAAACAAAAAACTAATGTGGTAAAGCTAATCAAGATGGAACTTGAAGATTGATTCTTTTAAAAGCAAAAAGCCTCTACAAATTATCGTAAAGGCTTTTTTGATGTTTGAACTAGAAAGAAATATTATTTTATTGGATAACCAGTTGTTTTGTATATACTTTTCCTTGAGAAATAATCTGAACTATATAAACACCTGCACTTATTTTTGAAAGTGTAATAGTAGTAGTTTTCTCGTTTCTAGAAATTTCCTTACTGTAAATTGTTCTACCTAGTGCATCTACCAAAACAAGATTTGTCTTTTGATTTGTTGTTGTAGCAAACTCTACTTTAAACGAACCATTATTTGGATTTGGATAAACCGTAAAGATTTTAGCAGATTCTTCTTCAATTCCAGTTGCAATATCAAAAGTAAAGACTTTTTCTTCCGTTTCAAATTCACAGCCTGCAAGGTAAGTTATTTTTGCTTTATAGCTTCCACTTTCAGTTGGTTCAATCGTTTTTTGATTATTGAAACTAGCAACTTCATTTCCATCTTTAAACCAAATTACTGAAACAATAGAATCAGAAGACGAAACACTAATCGTTTTGTCAAAAGAATTCTCTTTGTTTATCGTAATCGTTGCATTTTGAGCTTGTGCTTCTGTGATTTCTATTTCATTTGATTCTACTTGACAACCTTCTGTTGTTGTAATTTCTACTTTGTAAGTTCCAATTTCAAAAGTTACTAAAGTAGACGAATCATTTGAAATAGCTGTATCATTTCTGAACCACTTGTAAGTAAAACCTGTGCTAGTTGTTACAGAAAGCCTTGTTTCTTCACTTGAACAAATTTCTGTTTTATCAGCAGAAAGAACCATAGCAGGCAAATCTGTAATTGTAACAGCAATACTCACACTATCCAAACACGAAGGCTGACTTGCTGTTAAAGTATAGTTTCCAGACTCTGAAACTGAAATTGATGTTCCTGTTCCTATATCTGTTCCATTGAGAGACCAAGTATAGGTTACATTTGAGCTTGTATCTTGAGCATTTAGCATTCCATTTCCACAGAAAGGAACTTCACTTCCTTGTTCAATTTTGGCAGTTGGAGCATCTACAAAAACCACTTTTGTAGCTTCAGAAACAGCAAAACAACCTTCTTTTGAAATTCTTACAGTATAATTTCCTTCAAAAGAAACAACTAATGCTCTTGTATTTCCTACCTGAATATTATCTCTAAACCAAAGATAAGAAGCATTTTCTACTTCATTAGCAGAAAGTGTAAATGTGTTAGAACACGTTTCAAACAAACTTCCTTGCTCAACAATTGCCTCAAAAACTTCTTTTATTGGGACAACAACTTCTAATCGTTCACTTTCTAAGCTATTTATAATAACCGAAATATAAAAAGTAGTTGTATCATTTAAAGCAGGTGTTTGAATAGTTGCATTATCCGTTTCAAAAAGTGGCGTTGTAGCATCTTGAGAAGCATAGATACGATAGACAGCTCCATTGCTGCGAACTTCAATTGTACCAGTTTCTCCTTTACAAGCAGCTTCTAAAGAGAATAAAGTTGGCGTTGATGGAATGGTACGTACTTGAACAAAGTTTGAAGTTGCTGTATTATTTCCACAAATTGCTTTTATAGAATAAGTATATTGTGTGCTTGAACTAACTAATGAATCAACAAAAGATAATTGAGAAGAAACAATAGTTTCTAGTAACTGATTATTTCTCCAAATTTCATAATTGATAGCATTTGAATTTGCTGGAGTTGCCCAAGATAATTTTACTCTTGTTGCAGAAAGTGCTTCTGCTGTCAAATTAGTTGGCAACTGGCAATCTGCAATTGGTGGATTTGAACCACCAGCAGGATCACATAAAGGCAAGACATCCAAAATTGTATTTTTGACTGTATTTGTGATAATCGGAGCATTGGTATCAAAATAAATATAAGATTTGTTTTCAATTCTTGATGTATCTGTATGTGCTGCAATTTCATCCAGTTCAAAAATAACATACCCTTGACTAAGTTCTGGGCTAGAAGTGCTATCAGGTAGGTTAATATTATCAAAAAGGAAATTAATATTATTATTATTTGCTGTCGTATCAACCACCATCGGATGGCTACTTCCAACAATTCTTAAAGAACTTCTATCCAATAAACTGCTCAACGAATCTACAATATTTACATTCAAAGCAGGTGCATTTCCTGTATTTTGAAAACGAATGGTATAAGTCAGGGGTAAATCAGAACGTTTTGTGAATTTATCATCACAGATTCCTTGTGGATAGACTTGTTTGTCATTCGGGTCGTAGGAGTTTATGATTGGAAAGCAATATGTTTTTGTATTGTTAGCTAGATTTATATCTCCATTTGTTGGAGTAATTCTTACTGTAAAACAAACACTATCGCCAATATTAGCAGAAATATCAGTATTTACATAAAAACCACTTCTAAATCTAGGTAATGCTTCAGATAAATTAGAAAAATTCCAAGTAAGTGTATTTCCTACAATAGAAGAAGGAGGATTGAAATTATAAATAGTAGAATATTCTGTCAAGTTATCTAATATTACTTGAACTTGACCAGAAACAGGAGCACAAGTTCTATTAAACCCTTGTAGTTGGACATACGAATGTACCGCAGGACGAAACCCACCACTTGTAAAACTGACATCTAAATCATGTCCAGTAAGAATTATTGTCGTAGGAACAATTACACTATTTCCTGACCTATCTGTAACACGTAAATTAGAATTACTAAAATTTCCACAACTAAAACTTTGTGTTATAAGCCCTGTATTTGCAAAAACTACAGTAATATTTGCACTATCTGTACAATTATCACTCAATGAATAAATTAAATCTAAAGCTGAAACTGTTACAACACTCGTGTTTGTAGCCAATGCAACTGCAAAAGGTTGAGTTCTGACTACTGGCGCAATCGTATCTCTAACTTGAATAAATGCTTGTGCAGTATCAATATTTCCATTATTATCTGTAATTTGTAGCCAAACTTCGTGCATAACACTTGTATCCGCACATGAATAAGAACGAGTTTCTAGACCTGTATCTCTAAAAGTATAAGAAACAATCGTATCTCCACATCCTACTCTACTCAAACTATCTATTTGAAAAGCATTTACGTTTACAGTTCCCAGACTATCCAAATAAACTGTAATATTTTGGGTGTTAATATAAGCACTATCCCCTAAAGTTATTAGAATCGCTATTCTATCACTATTACCACAACCTGCGACAGAGTCTTTAGCATAAAAATAAGTAGAATCGGCTGTAATTGCTGATGTCGTAAGTGTATCTCCAATATGAATAGGTACTGGATTTGTAGGCGAGTTATACCAATGTATATCTCCTAATCCTGTTGCAATCAAATTAGTAGTTGAGTTTATACAAACTCCTGTTTGTTGATTTGGTGGAGTTACATTAGTTATTATAGGTGTTTGATTTGTAATTTTAGCTATTCTGTTTCTGCCTACACCGTTATATTCTAAAAAATCTCCTACTATAACTATTGAATTAGGCAATATTACTGCATCTACTATGGTCGTATCTGTTCCTGTTGTAGTATTGAAAGCAATATCAGCACTTCCATTTTCATTTACTCTTCCAACATTACGAATCGGGTTTCCTTGTAATTGATTAAACTTTCCTACTATAGTTATTTTACCATCAGTTTGTGGAAGAATTTTATTGATTCTAGCATTCGCTTCAAGAGTAATATCTATAGAAGGATAAATTATACCTTGATTATTTATTTTCAAAACTCTAGTCAATGAATTATTAGGAAACGCAGTACTATTAAAACGACCCGAAATAATAATATCCCCATTTGCTAATTCATTAATAGTATTAATAAGAGAGGTTAGAGTAAAGTTTGGAGTGAATGTAGTATCCAAGTTTCCACTTGGAAGCAGTCTCATAAAATTGCCTACACTACTTCCTCCATAATTAGTAAAATACCCACTTAATACTATTTTACCATCATTTTGTATTAGTATTTCTGCAATATTTCCTGCATTATCTATACCTAACCAAGTGAAAGAATTATCTCGAGTTCCATCTGGATTTAGTCTAATCAATCCGTATGTATTTGGTGCATCAATATCATATCCCCCAACCAAAATTTTATTATCTGATTGTACCTTCATTTGAGTAATTTCAGAAAAAGAAGAAAGTGGAAAAACACTTGTTGCGTCAAAACTAAAATCTCTACTACCATCTTCATTCAAACGTACTATCTTAGTTCTTGTCGTTAATGATGTTGTACTAAAAGAACCTGCTACTAATAATTTTTCGCTTTGAGCAGCAATTACCTTAATATAATGATTAGGTGGTACAGAAGGTAATTGTGATAAGCTAGTTTCAACAAAAGAAAAAGTAGTATCTCTACTTCCATCTTCATTTATTTTTGTAATAGCATTAACAACTTGGTTATCGTACCTTCCAAACTGTTGATTACCAAATAAAAACATTTTATTATTAGGCAAACGAACAATTTGATCTAATCCATCATTTGCTCCATAACTACGATTATAAGTTTCGTCCCAACTTCCATCTGAATTCAGACGTGCTAGTTCTGTGCTAGTGAAACGAGTGTTAGTGAGTATTTTTCCATCTGATAAAATTTTTACTCTAGGATTAACTGCGTTTTTAGAATAAATTTCTACAAAAGAATTATCTATACTTCCATCTGCATTTAGACGAATAATATGCCTTCTAAATGCATTCTTATAAGAATTGAAGAAACCAACTACCACTACTTTTCCATCTGCTTGGATATCAGTATTATTTACTTTCCCCCCTTCAAAACCTATACTACTATCAAAATTTATATCCAAAGTTCCATCAGCATTTATTCTAGCAATTCTCCCCCTATTAGTTCCATTATAACCAGAAAAATTACCTACAATTATGGCTTTTCCATCTGCTTGTAGTTCAATATTGTAGATTACAGGACTATATGTTCCATTAGACTCTACTCCACCTGCTGCCACATTATAAGTAACATCTACACTACCATCTGTATCCAATCTAACTATACCCTTTCTTGCTACCCCATTGTAGGAAGAAAAATCCCCCACACAAAGTATTTTATTATCACTCTGTACTTTTACATCTTGTATTGCATAAGCAGCAGAACTTACTACATTACCTTGAGTAAATGAATTATCTATACTTCCATTGTTATTTAGACGAACTAATTTTTTAGCTATTCCATTTACTTGTAAATTACCCATTACTATTACTTTTCCTGTTGATTGTAAGGCTATCTCTGTGATGGTACTTGTATTGTCCAAACCTGTTACTTCAAAGGAATAATCAGTGCTTCCATCTGTGTTTAATCTTACAATCTGTTTTTGTACATTAGGTCGCTCTATTATATGCCCAATAACAAGTAACTTACCATCAGATTGCAATTCGGCATCTTCAATAGAAGCTGTATAATAATTATTGGGTAGAAATGCTCTAAAGGAATTATCTAATTTACCATCTTGATTCAAAAGTATAATACCTTCCTTAATTTGATTATTATATCTATGTATAACACCTGCTAAATAAGTATTACCATTAGGCAAAGGAATAATTCTACGAAGATTTATACCAACATCACCATTTCCATATCCCTCATCTAAAGAATTGAAGCTAGGATCACTAACAGCAGGATTACACTGCCCAAAAGCAGAGAAAGAGTAAAAATTACTCAACAAAAAAACAGCACATACAAAGAGTAGACTGTGTAAATTAGAATATGATTTTGTCATCAAAGAAATTCAATTGCGAATTATGAAATTAAAAACTACTATTCTTGGGATTGAGAATGTAACTTATAACTGTGAATAATTCTGTGTAGAAATAGAATAAATAGTAATAGAGGGGATTTGTAGACACAAAGGTACATTTTTATTTTTGAAATAAGTAAGGATTAGCGAAATAAAAGGAAATTTTGTTTTTTTCTATGGCAAAAATGCAATTATTTTTTTCTAAAAAATCAGATTTTATAAATGTTTTCTTTAGGGGATTTTGATTACTTTTGCAAAATGAAAAAAATAGGCACTTTTTGCCTTCATTTATACTCAAAATTTATTGAGGAAATAGCATTTTGAATTTGAATTTCCTATATTTCAAACTTTCAGAATCGTTTTATTTAATTGTTGATTATTTTATACACAATTGTCAATTAAATCAAATTATAACTTGAAAATAACACATAAATACAGGACACAAATTTTATCAATACAAAAATTATATGGATTTTATAAAACTTATTGAAGTACGTTCAGAATTAGGAGCAGGAACACGAGGGGCAAGTATGGGAGTGGATGCACTCAAAACAGCTTGTTTGGATAAAGGAAGCGATTATTTTATTCGTTTTGATATTGCAGAGGTAGAAACTGAAAATGATGCTCTTTTTGAATCTACGCCTTATGACCATGCAAAACATGTAGATTCGGTCTATAAAGTAGAACGTAGAACTTGTGAAGCTGTAAGAGATGCCATCGAAGATGGTTACTTTCCATTGATTTTGGCTGGCGATCATTCTACAGCAGCAGGTTCGATAGCAGGAATTAAACTAGCTTATCCTGACAAAAGACTAGGTGTAATTTGGATAGATGCACACGCAGATTTACACTCACCTTATACTACTCCTTCTGGAAATATTCATGGAATGCCTCTGGCAATTGCTACAGGAGAAGATAACAAAGAATCTCGTAGAAATGAGCCACATAAAGATACTGTAAAGTGGTGGAACAAACTCAAACATATTGGAGGAAACGGACAAAATGTTCTTCCTCAAGACATTGTTTTTGTTTCAGTTAGAGATGTAGAAGAAGAAGAAGAGTTTTTGATGAATAAGTATGGGATTCGTAATTTTCCTACTTCAGAAGTTAATTCAAAAGGGGTAGAACAGATTTCTAGCGAAGTTTTGGAGCATTTAGGACATTGTGATTTGATTTATATTTCTTTTGATGTCGATAGTCTTGACCCAAAAATATCAGAAGGAACAGGAACACCAGTTGAAAATGGACTTAGTGTAGAACAGGCCAAACAACTCAACTCAATTTTGATAAGTAATGATAAAGTTTGTGCTTGGGAAATGGTAGAAGTAAACCCTACTTTAGACTGGGAAAATGCAATGGCAGAAGAAGCATTTGATATTTTGGAATATGTAACTGATAGCCTTTCTGAATCAAGAGAAAGCTCTACTCGTCAAAAATTGGATACACAACATCCACGCAATCCATCTGAATTAGAAGGATATTTTAGAACGATTGCAGAGGAAATTGCTGAAGAAGAAGAGTAGAATCAAATTGTGAATGGTGAATTATAAATTGTAAATTATGAATTGAAAATCAGTGTAGCTAGTTATTTAATACCTAATTAGCTACGCTGATTTATCAAGTCGTAATTATTCATTTTTAATTAACCTCATTTCTTTCTCAAATAAAAATCAGCAATCACAAGGGCAGCCATCGCTTCCACAATCGGAACAGCTCTAGGAACTACACAAGGGTCATGTCTTCCTTTTCCAGAAACTACAACTTTATTTCCTTCTGTATCAACACTTTCTTGGTCTTGCATCAGAGTAGCGACAGGCTTAAAAGCAACTTTGAAATAAATATCTTCGCCATTACTAATTCCTCCTTGTATTCCTCCTGAATGATTTGTTTTTGTACGAACTTTTCCGTTTTTATCGGTATAAAACTCGTCGTTATGTTCTGAACCTTTGAGTTTTACGCCTTCAAAGCCACTTCCGTATTCAAATCCTTTTACGGCATTTATACTCAACATTGCTTTTCCTAGTTCAGCATGTAGTTTGTCAAAAACAGGCTCTCCCAAACCAACAGGAACATTTTCTAAGACACAAGAAACCACTCCACCAATTGTATCGCCTTCATTTTTGACTTTTTCTATTAAATCAATCATTTTTTCTGCTGTTTCTTCATCTGGACAGCGAATAATATTCTCTTGATTTTGATTGTGCTTAGAAAAGTCCAATTCTGAATAATCCTTTTGCAATGTAATGTTTCCCACTTGTGAGACATAGCCTTGAATAGAAATTCCTTTTGATTTTAAGAATAATTTTGCTACTGCTCCTGCTGCTACTCGTGCAGCTGTTTCTCTTGCTGAGCTTCTTCCACCACCTCTATAATCTCGGTTTCCATATTTTTGTTGGTAGGTATAATCTGCATGAGAAGGACGGAATTTTGTAGCAATGTGTGAATAATCGCCACTTTTTTGGTCTTGATTAGGAATAAAAATAGCTAAAGGAGTTCCAGTGCTTTTTCCTTCAAAGATTCCTGATAAAATTTGTAGGTCATCTTTTTCTTTGCGAGGAGTTGTTATTTTGGATTGCCCCGGTTTTCTGCGTTTCATTTCACTTGCTAGAAATTCCAAATCTATCTCCAAACCAGCAGGACAGCCGTCTATGACAACACCTATACCTTCGCCGTGAGATTCTCCAAAAGTGGTTATTCTAAAAATATGTCCGAATGTATTCAAAATGAATGTTTTTTTTACTAGTTCAAGCGTCGACGCTTGAACTAGTGAGTACTTAAAATTTTATTATTTCTAAAGGACTTAATGGATTTGCACTACTATAAAAATATTTGCTTGCTTCCTCTACAAATCCAGCCTTTACAGGGTTTTGATGAGTATAATTTATTTTTTGTTGAATAATATTGTTTCCAATAAGTGCGACAGGATAACTTCCATTTTGCCAAATTTGATGATTTAAGTTCAAAGGGTTTTCTTTTCCTGCTTCTGCGAAAAGTCGTAGTAGCCAAATTTTTCTACTTTCTTTCTCATTTAGATTTATCATTCTAAAAAGCTCTTTTGAAGTATATCCTTTAAAATCACGCAAAATATCAGATAATGGAATATGTATATCTCTGACTACCAAATGCAAATGATTCGTCATGATAACATAAGCATAAATTTCTAATCCTTTATTTTTTTGACAATGCTTTAAACTCTTAATGATAAAATCTTTGTATTCAATACGTGTAAAAATATCAATCCAATTTACAACTGTTAGTGTAATAAAATTGTAACAACCAGAATGAGTGATTCGACGCATATTATATTGATTTTATATAACTGGTTCAAGGGATTTTTCATTTCTGGTTCAAGCGTCGACGCTTGAACCAGAAATGAAAAATCAAAACTGAAAATAAATAAACGGCTGTACCCCTTCAGATTGCGTTTGCAAAATAATCTGAACAACGATTAAATAACAAACAGCTTTTGCCCAAAAGGGAAGCGAAGCAAAATAATTCCCTAAGTTTTGATACGATAATTTTGAACTAAAATGTGCAACTAATCCTAGAATAAGCATTACAATAAATAAAGGACGAGTTTCCCAAAAAGGAAGCGCATAATCAAAATCTGTTGTGGTTAAGATTTTATGAATAGAAAACCATGCTTTTTCAAAACTCTCTGCTCTAAAGAAAACCCATAAAAAAGCCACAAAATGAAATGTCATAATCCATCCAATACTATTTTTTAATGAATTAAATAGATTATCAGAAGTAGAAAGAATTGTTTTCTTCAAGAAGCCTATTTTCTGATTATTATTTATATTATAATCGTCTAAATTATTTTTCTTAAATTCTAAAATAAGTGTCAAGTAAAGTTTATGAACAACTAAACCCACTCCATGCATAGCTCCCCAAAAAACAAATTTCCAATCTGCACCATGCCAAAAACCACCAATCAGCATTGTCGCCATAAGAGCCAGATACATTCTCAAAATGCCATGACGATTTCCACCTAAAGGAATATAAATATAATCACGCAGCCAAGTAGAAAGTGAAATATGCCAACGTCTCCAAAACTCTGTAATTGAAGTAGCCAAATACGGACGGTCAAAATTGATACAAAGCTCATAACCCATCAGCATGGCGAGTCCGATTGCCATATCCGAATAACCTGAAAAATCACAATAAATCTGAATGGTATAGCCATACATTGCCAAAAGATGCTCAAAGCCTGTATAACCTGCTTCATTCGAATAAATCAAATCTACATACTGAGCCAAATAATCAGCCAAAACAGCTTTCTTAAAGAGTCCTTTCAAAATCCAAAAAAGTCCCCAACCTAAGTTAACCGAATCAAATTCTAATTTTTGGCGAATTTGTGGTAAAAAATCTTTTGCCCTAACTATAGGACCTGCCACAAGTTGAGGAAAAAAACTAAGATAAAAGGTGAAGTCAAATAAGTTTCGACAAGCAGGAATTTCTTTTTTATAGACATCAACAACATAACTAATAGCTTGAAATGTAAAAAAAGATATTCCAATAGGAAGAAAAATAGATTCTAATTGAATATTTTGAGAAGTAATTGCATTCCAGTTTTTGAGAAAGAAAAAAGTATATTTGAAGTAAAAAAGTAAAGCTACGTTTACTAAAATACTAATCCAAAGTATTATTTTTCTGTTTCGTTTTAGCTGAAAAGAATCTATTAAGAACCCACTTAAATAATTGAAAAGAGCAGAAAAACCAAGTAAAAAAACAAATCCTCCACTAGATTTGTAATAGAAAAAAAAACTAAAAGCAATGACATAAACAATTCTCAACAAATCATTTTTGTAAAGAAGAATATATCCACCATAAAAAATAAGAAAAAGAACCAAAAAAATACCACTATTAAAAAGTAGAGGAGCATTTTGAGTATAAACTAAAAACTGATTTAAGAGATGATGTAGTAATCTTTCTAATTCTATCATATTGTATCTTTAAAGCTATTAAACTTTAAGTGTTTTTTATAGGATTATTTTTTGCAAAAAATACTTTAACAAATTTGAAATATAAATAGGTAATGGATTTATTTATTTTTATTGTAATTTAGATTTATTGAACTGTTTTATTTGAGTATCCATCTGCCTTTCCAAATGCAAAACTATACATTAAAAAATACATTTCCATATTTATCTTCCTATTTACTTAGGTTTTTGTCTGTTCAAATGATTTTTAGAATTCATTTTGTGCTAGGAATTCTATTGGTTTTTTTATTTTCTTCTTGTTCTTATCAAAAAGAACTTTCTATCGAATCTGAAAAAGGAATAATAGATCTTTCAGATAAAATAATGGACTCAGAAGAAGTAATTATATTGAAAGGTGAGTGGCAATTTTTTTGGAATAAATGGATTTTACCTAAAAATATAGAAGAGCAAAAAGAGTTTCAATATGTACTTGTTCCAACATCATGGAATACCTATAAAGACCCAAAAACGGGAGAAAATTATCCATCAAGAGGTGCAGCAACGTACCGAATTCAAGTAAAATTGCCTAGAAATCTGCGTAAAAATTTGGCTATCAAAATTCCTAAAATATGGTCTGCAAACAAAGTATTTGTCAATCAAAAATTAATTTATGAGGCAGGCAAAATGACAACAAATGCAAAAGAAGCTGATGATGTTTTTTTGGGAGACTTACTTATGTTAGAGGGAGAAAATGCAGAACTAGATATTGTTGTACAAGTAGCAAATCCTGACTTTTTTATTGGTGGAATTCTTGAAAATTTCAAAATTGGAATATACAAAAATCTGTTACAAACTAAGGAAATAAAGCAGACATGGAGTGGAATTTGGCTTGGACTTCTATTTTTTATTGCTGTTTATCATTTTGTTTTGTTTCTTTTTCGCCCAAAACAAAAATCGACATTATATTTTGGGCTTTTGACTTTCTTTTTAGGAGTTATTCATCTGATTTTTGCAGACCATTATTTTTACGAATATCTTCATTTGCATACAAGTTTTGATTCAAGTCTTCAACCAAGATTTTATTACGGTTCGTTTTTCTTGCTTTTTCCAACAGCTATTTTATATTTGCAATCACTTTATCCAAGAGAGGCTAAAAAGTTTATGTTTCCTGTTTCTGGAGGTTTGGCTGCTTTGAGTCTGTTGTTTTTGCTTTTACCGACTTATATTTTCCTTCAATTTATACAGTATTTACAGATTGTTCAGATGGTTATTGCAATCCTTTTTGGTGTGATTATATTAGGAACAGCTATTTACAAAAAACGAGATGAAACGCTTTGGCAAACTCTAGGTATTGCATTTTTACTGCTTACAGGCATACATGATGGACTAAATACAGTAGGAATTTCGCTAACCTCATATTTTGACTTGATTCAATTTGGCTTTGGTGCTTTTATTCTTTTACAAATGGGAATTCTTGCCAAACGTTTTTCAAGAGCTTTTAATAGAGTAGAAGATTTAACAATAAATTTGGAACACAAAGTAGCTGAAAGAACTCTTGAAGTAAATGAGCGAAATACTGAATTAGAACAGCAAAGTCACATTTTGGAGGAAAAAAATCAACATATTACAGATTCCATTCGTTATGCTGCACGAATTCAGCAATCAATTTTAGGAGACAAAAATGGTTTAGAGGATTTATTTCTTGAGAGTTTCGTATTGTTTAAACCTCGTGATATTGTTTCTGGAGATTTTTATTGGTTTACCAAATTGATTGTTAATGAAAAAATACATTCTATTGTCGTTTGTGCAGATTGTACAGGTCATGGCGTTCCAGGGGCATTTATGACGGTTATGGGAAATGATTTATTGACAGAAATTGTAATTAATAAACAAGTAACTCAGCCAAATGAAGTTTTAAAACTTCTTGATGAAAAAGTAGAAGCTACATTTAGAAATCAAAATACTAGAGATGGAATGGATATTTCTATTATTAATTATTGCCACACAACCCGAACAGTAAAGTTTGCAGGCGCAAAAAATCCATTGTATTTAGTAGAACATGGAACAATACAAGAAGTAAAAGGCTCAAAACATGCTATTGGAGGAGGAAAATCAAATTATAAAAAGCGAAAAGAAAAAAGCTTTGAAACATCTACATTTATTCTTCCTCCTCAAACAACACTTTATATGGCAAGTGATGGTTTTCAAGACCAATTTGGAAAGCCAAAAGATGGACAAAGTGAAATTAGGAAATTCATGAAAAAACGGTTTAGAGAACTTTTGTTAGAAATAAGTAAACTTCCTATTTCAGAACAAGAAAATACCTTAAATCAGATTTTGGAAGACTGGAAACAGACCGAAAAACAAACAGATGATATTTTGGTGATGGGAATTTATGTAGGCTAAAAAAAAAATCTGTTTTGATAGAAAAACTTTACCTTTGTTGCTATTCTAGTGTAACACTATCAACAAACCACTCTATAAAATCGTTGGTGTCTCAATAAGTTCACATTAAATAAGAATATCTCATCATGAAAACAGAAGTATTAAAAACGGAACATTATTGTATAGAAGTAAACCTTTCAAAAAACAGGATTTATTTTGCAGTATTAGCTAAATGGTCTGGAATAAAAGATTTTGAGAATTTTGAAGAGGTATGGATAGAAACAGCAAAAAGAATGAAACCAAATTTTACAATTCATTCTGATTTGAGATTGATGCCAAAGTTGAATTATGATATAGAGGCTCTTTTTGGACGAATTCAAAGTTATTTGATAGAGAATGGGCTTATTGCTCTTGCAGAAACAGCAGCAGTTGATGATATTTCGAATTTGCAAATACACAGACTTTCTGAACGTAATCAAATGCCTGTCAATAAATTCAAAACTGAAGAGGAAGCTGAAAATTATCTTGACCAATTAGTAGCTAATTTGAATATGTAGTCTTTTTTATCAAGATATAGTTGAAATTTAATTGTAATTAATTAGCAAAACACAAAACCAAATATATGATATTGTGGCTAGTGGAATTTACTTAATAAACAAAATTTAAAGAACTTATTCTCTAGTAAAAAAAAGAGATAAAAAGATGAAAATAGATATTGCAAAGACTCAATATTATCATATACAAATAGATAAAACAAAGAATAGAGCTTATTTTTATGTTCTTGCTCCTTGGAATGGAATTGAAGATTTCCCTACTTTCTTTGAAGAGTGGAAACAAGCTGTGGAGTCGCTTGAAACTAATTTTACAATTCTTTCTGATTTGAGAGTAATGCCAATTTTATCTAAAGAAATTGCAGCTCTATTTTCTAAAACACATAATTATTTTACAGAAAAAGGACTGTTTCATGTAGCAGAAGTAGCAGCAATAAATGACATTTCTAATATACAAATTGATCGTTTGGAAGATAAGAATAAAATTCCCAAAAATATGTTTACCTCTCTTGAGGAAGCAGAAGAATATCTAAATCAACAAGAAAAAAAGTATAAAAATTAGGGGAATAACATCATAAATAAATTCTATCTTTGTAAACTTACTTATAATTATTAGAAACTGTTTATGAAAAATCAAGTATCAAAAAATATTTACTATACACTAGAAGTAGATTATTCAAAAAATAGAGTCTACCTTTCTATACTCCAAAAATGGAACGATGAAGATGATTTTTGTCATTTTTTTGAAGAATGGCATGAAATAATAAACAAAATAACTGTAGACTTTACCATCATTTGTGATTTTCGTTTGATGCCTATTTTGTCTCGCCAAATGGTAAAAGTTTTTGAAAATATGCAAGAGTATGTTTCTAGAAATGGACTTTGTCATATTGCTGAAATTGTAGCAGAAAATGATATTTCTAATTTGCAAATGGCTCGTATTGCTCAACATTCTGGAGTTCCGATAAGTAGATTCGAAACATACGAACTAGCTGATAGATTTTTAGATAAGTTTTTGGATGAATGTAGATAAAACATAAAAAAAATTTATTGTAAAATGAAAATAAAATTAATTGACAGAAAAAATTATATGTTTTCTATTGATACATCAAAAAACCGTGTCTACTTTCGACTTCAAAAAGGAGTTTGGAAAATAGAAGATATGGATATTTTTTTATCTGATTGGAAAGATGTAATTAAAGAAATTCAACCTAATTTTACTATTCTATCAGATATCAGAAATATGCAAATACAGTCTCCAAAGTTAGATAAATATCATGAAGAAATTCAAAAGTATGTAACTGAGAACGGACTTTTAAAGGTTGCTAGAGTTTTGCCAAATAATGATATTGTAAATTTACAGTTTGGAAGAATTGCTGAGCGTTCCTCTCTTCCTCAAAATATATTCTATACAGTAGAAGATGCTGAAAATTTTTTAGATAAAATCAAAAAAGACTAGAGCAAACGCACGAAATTTTTTTATCTTATTTTTGCTACTTCATACAATAAACCTTGCAATATGATACACTAAAATAGAATGAATTATAAAATTACCAATCCAATTAAAATTGAATTGTTTGAGAAAATATATATAAAAATGTTGATAAAAATAATTTTAAATTCTATTCCAAATATCCAAATACATTTTCCATTTTCCCTCTGTTTTTTTCCAAACAATGACGTACTTTCCCTTAAAACTAGATTTTTCTCCTTCTTTAGATTCTGATTCTCCTTCGTAGTATCCAAAATCATAGGCATAATCACCTACTAATTTTATCTCTAAAGGTGTAATTTTATGATTCAGAATTTTGCTTCCATCTTTGATAATCCACTTTTCTTTTATCGCTTCTCGTCCATCAATAATATCCGAACCACTAGGGAAAATCTTGGCATCAATAGAATAAGAATTTGCAATCGCCTCAAAGTCAGCATTCATATAAGCTTTAGAAAAAGCATCTATATTTTTCAATATAATTTCTTTTTCTTGGTGTGCTGTGAGTTGAACTTGTTTTTTGCAAAATATCTTCCAAGTTGGATAAATGATAGATTCATCTTTGCTTACCCAAGCTCCTGTCCAATCAAAGCTCTCTTTAGAAATATTTGAGAACACAATTTTGTAAAAACCTGCTGCACCAGTTGGTGAAGGTTGATTTTTATACAAAACTATATCACCTTGTTCATTTTTATTTCCTTCCCAAACCGACATAATAGGAATAGCTACTGAGCTACTATAATAATGCACATACCAACGAGAACTATCTGAATTAAACTGACGAATACTGCCTGAATGTTTTCCATCAGCCTTTAGAGTTTGGTCTTGAATAGCCATTCCATTCATGATATATTTGAATTCCCAAGTCATGGCAACTGTATCTGACCATTCTGTCTGATTAATTCGACTGACTGATTTGCAATTACATTTTCCAATTAAATCAGCATAATCTAAAATTTCTTTTGGTGCATCTGCATTTGGTGTGCCATACTGATTTTCTAATGAAGGTTCATTTTTATAAGTGCTTTGAGCTTTACAAATTGAGATAGAGAAAAGCAACAAGATAAAAAATGATACTAGTGTATTTGTTTTCATTTGATTGAATGTTTTTTTATTCAAAGAATTTTTCTAGCTCAAGTTAAAAAAATAAACAACAAAAAAGGCTTTCAAACTAAATAAGTTTAAAAGCCTTTTTATAATTTTGGTTCTATATATACTTTGAAGTTATTTAAGAATGGACATTTTATGGAAGAATGAACACTTTATCCGTGTTCTGGTCTTAAACAATTTCTAACTAACTTCGATAATTTTCTTCATACAAAATTTTTCGAATTTCTAATTGTTTTTGAATAATTTCATCACTTATTTTATCATCATTATATTCATTTTCAATTATTTGTTCTTCTATGCTCTTTGTTTTTTCTTGCGATTCATTAGGATTGATTTTAAATCCAAGTATGGTAACATCGTCAGTTTGTTTATTTAGATTTCTCCATTTAAAAAGGGTTCTTTTAAAGACAAGACGCTGTTTTTTCATAGGCTGCTCATAAATTTCTAGCAGAAGTTTTCTTAAATTTTTACTATAAAATTTTGTATTATTTTTTCCTCCAAATTGGTCTTGATAACCATCAGAATACATATAAAAAGTAGTTGGAATAGAAATATCTATCTGATGATTTGTAAAATCTCTAGGTATAAACTTACGAGTAAATGTTTGTCCTATACTCATTCTATCTCCTTTTATCGCCTTTATTTTTCCATTCTGTATATAAGTAAGAGGAGCTTTAGCACCTGCAAAAGAGAGTTGATTTTGATTACTATCAATTGTACAAATAGAAATATCCATTCCATCTCTCACATCATTTCTACTGATAAATAACGTAGAAAAATAATCTTGTAAAGCATCTAAAATAAGAGAAGGTTGTGTAATTCCTTTTTCTATAATACTATTCAAAAGGCTTTCTCCTATCATTGTAAGCATTGCCCCTGGAACGCCGTGCCCCGTACAGTCTCCAAGAGCAATTATTTTTTTGTTTTTTACCTCTTTACACCAAAAAAAATCGCCTGAAATAATGTCTTTAGGACTATAAAACACCATATAATTTTCATTTCCCAAAATTTGAGTTAATTCCTTTGATGAAGGAAGCATTGCTTCTTGAATACGCAGGGCATACTTAATGCTATCCATTGTATGTGTATTGGCTTTACTTAATTTTTCAGATTGTGTCTTTAACTCTTCCGTTTGTTGGGAAAGTTCGGCATTTGAAGCTATAAATTTTCTAGCTGATTCGCTGGCTACATAATTGAAATAAGCTGTAATTGTAACTACCATTATACCAGCACTTATTAAATTCATTATTCCAAATGTAAATACTCCTGTTTCTGAAATTTCTTGTAGAGGTGCAAAATTAGAAGTATAAAAATAAAGAGCTAGATAAGAAAAAAAAGCAATCCCATTAGAAATATAAGAAGTCATACCAAAACGACCTGTTAAAAACGAAGTCATCATTGCCAAAAATAGATAATAATGAAAGTTAGAATCCCAGCCTATAATAATAACTGCACAAATAGCGTGAAGAATAATTTCTCCTATAGCAACAGTTAATAGTGTAGACGTATTTGAGTCAATTTGTCTGTTTGCCATAAAAATAACAGCAAAAAGAAAACAACTAGCTATATTAAAATATGCCATTGAATATACTCCAAAAATCAGAAAGCATATCAAAAATACTACATGAGCAGAAAAACCTAAAACTCCTACCATCGTAAGAATAGCAAAATCTCGGTGCTTTTCAGGAGCTAAGTGTTTTGGAACACGTAAAAATGGAATAGAATCTAGCATGAACTATCTAAGAGAGTTTAAAAAATGACTATTGCCTTCTTTGTAGCTTGTTTTTTATTAAATAACATACAAAAAATAATGATTGAAAAATAGTATAAAGGCTAGGAGGTAATAGTTGGAGACATAACTAGATTATATAGATATAGTTTTATAAATTTTCTGATTTATTAGAAAAATTATATAAAATTAGAAATTATTTTATTCCATTTGTCTTAATTTTTCAGCTTTTGCAATTGCTATATTTCTATTCTTTTGAATAGAAGCCGAAATTAAGAATACTTATTTCATATAAAATCCAAATAGGAATTCCGATTAGACACTCACTAATTATGTCTGGAGGAGTATAAGAGCTATAGCCGTTGTTGGTGTCTCTACCGACGACCATCAAGAAAGGAAGTCAAAGTGAACCTTCAAAAAAGAAAACTTTTTAAAATATCAGTTGTCAATTATAAAAAAGATAAAACGCCTTATACTTGTCAAGTTCAAATCTTTCCTCTTTATTCTAATGAAGTCACCCATTTTATGGCTCTAGAAACACAAATAAGATAAATCTAGTAAAGGGCGATAAAATAATACAAAATCATTTCACAAAAAACACTACCTTTGCAGCTTGAAAAGGTGGTGTTTTTTATATAAAAACACTGAAAAGGGAATACGGTCATCATTTTATGTGATTTATTCCGTAACTGTACCCGCAACTGTGAATTTGGTTTTTTGATAGTTATCAAGTAATTCTACTTCAAAAAATAATTGTGTTCTACATACCACTGCCTAATTATAAATTTATTCAATTCGTAATTTTTAATTAGTTACACTGATTATTTCATAATTCGTAATTGATTTAGGTGGGAAGGTCAGCAATTTTTCAAATCAGTCAGGAGACCTGCCTTTTCTATTCTTGTACTCTCAGTTCGGGAAAAAACTAGAGTCATTATTTTATTTTATTCTTTTTAATTTTTATGTCTATTCGTAATTCTAATTTACGTCCAAACTTTTGGACTCTGTTTTTGTATGTTCTTATTTCAGTTTCTGTTTTTTCTTCTTGTAATGATGACGGAGAAAATACTCCTGATATTCTTGAGGGAAAATATGCACAAGGTTATTTAGTAGTTAATGAAGGTGTTTTTGGAATGAATAATTCTTCAGTTGGACACATCTCTACATCTAATAGTGTTACTCAGCAAATTTTTCAGACCGTTACTGGTGATAGTTTAGGAGATCAACTTCAATCTATATCTATTTTGGAAGATGAAGCTTATTTGATGGTAAGTGGAAGTGATAAAATTGAAGTTGTACATAGAGGAACATTCGAAAGACAGGCAACTATTTTTGATACTACCACCTTCAAATTTGCAAACCCTCGTTATCTTGCTGATGTTGGAAACAATAAAGCATATATTACTACTTGGGGAAATTTTGGAGATATTCCTGCAAAAATTTTGGTTATAGATACTCAAACAAAAAAAATTATTACTACAATAGAAGCTAGTTCAGGTGCTGAATATGTAGTGTTTGACAGTAAGACTAAAAAAGCATTTGTTGCTAATACTTTTGGTTCTACTATTTCAGTTTATAACCCTTCTAGCAATGTATTAGAAAATACAATTGATATTTCTCCAAATAGTCCAAAAGATATGCTTTTAGATAAAAATGGTGATATTTGGGTGACAGCATCTCCTTTTGGTTCTTCAACTGGAGCAATCTATAAGATAAATACATCTACAAATAGTATCGAAACTACTATTCAATTGAATGCAGGAAGTGAAAATGTAGGTGGACAGTTAGCTATTAATCCAAGCAAAGATATTTTGTATTATAATTTTAGCAGTGGAATCTATGAGTTACCTATTACTGCGACAGCTCAAGCTACAACTCCAATTATTCAGAATGGTGCTTATGGGGTAAGTATTGACCCTTCAAATGGTGATATTTGGGTAGGAATTGCTAATTTTCAAGGTCCAGAAGGAAATGAAGTAATACAATATGACAATAAAGGAACTCTAAAAAATACATTTACTGCAAGTGCAGGTCCTAATGAAGTTATTTTTCTTCCTTAATAATCTAAAATTAATACTATTTTATTTCTCCCTATTAAAGAAGTTGTCTCGTCTTGAAATAATGTTACAGTTTTTTAGATAAATTATATATACATCAGGCAGTTTCTAAACTGTCTGATTTTTCTTTTTTATAGGTTCTTATTTGAACATTTTCTTCTTGATTCTTTATTATATATTTGTACGCTTTGCTCTACCAGTTGTTTCATCCAAGTCAAATAAGATTGTTGAGTTTCTAGTAAAATTCTTGTTTCAAAATATGCATTGACATGTTCTGCAACTGCATTTTCGTAGGAATTATAAGATTCTGTAATACTACACCGAATACGATTTTTAGTCAAAATTGTTTGATATTCATCACTACAATATTAGGAAGACACATCAGAAAAATAAAAAACCACTTTTAGAGTTTATTTTCTAAAAGTGGTTTTTTGTTGGACTTTTGACTTCAAATAAATAAAGGCTACTCTGTCTCTACTTTTTTGACATTATCATCAGGGTGTCTGTCGATAAGTTTATTAAGAGGATCAATTCCAGCTTTTACAGGCTTTCCTTTTACTTTAATTTTTAATGTAGAGTTTTCTTTTGTGATTTGATGTTTTTCAAGATATAAAAGAGGAGCAAACTTATAACCTTCTGCATTTGCTTCGGTTGGTTCTTCTCCATAAACTCCAATATCTATCCATTCAGTCAAAGGCAATTCAGTTTCTTTTCCTAAAGAATCTGCAACTACTTTTCCACTAGAGAGTTCTAAGGTAACTTCATACATATCATTACCCAAATCTTTATAAGTTGCATTTTCGACTTGATTTTCATAAAAAGTAATGCTTTCTACTAAATCAGTAATCAAATATTGAAGCGAATCAGGGGTAACAGCTTTTATTTCGTTGGTCAAATCAGTTGTAGTTGGATAGTGTCCTTCACTAAACTTCCATTTATTGAGATAATTTTTCAAGGCAAGATTTATTTTATCTTCGCCAATATAATCCTGCAAAGCATACATAATCAAAGAACCTTTACGATAATGAATATATTGCTGTCCTTCTACCAAATCTAAAGGAAGCTCTTTCTTTTTTTCATTACTTCTTCCTCTTAAATAACTATTCAACTCATATATCAAGAATTTTTGAACAAGTTCTTTAGGATATTTATGTTTCATTACCATCAAAGCCGAATATTGAGACAGCGTTTCAGAAAGCATTGTACTTCCCTGCACAGGAGCTTCTGTAACTTGATGCCCCCACCATTGATGTGCTGTTTCATGTGCTGTAACATAATAATTCATATCAACATCTTCTTGCTTCATATCTAACATAAAACCAATTTCCTCTGAATAAGGAACTGTATTGGCAAATGATTGAGCAAACGATTGATAACGAGGAAACTCAATAATACGCAACTGGCGATGTTGATATTCTCCAAAATTTTCAGAGAAATAAGACAAAGCATCTTTCATTCCGTTCATCATTCTATCCAAATTAGCTGTATGTTCTTTGTGATAATAAATTTCAAGAGCAACTTCTTTTTGTGTTCCATTCGAATCAGTTTTTGACTTCCAAATATCTTTCATTACTTCATATCTACCTGATTGCATAGCATAAAAATTAGCCATCGGAGCATCCATTTTGTAATGGAAATAACGTCTATCATTTTCTGTCCACTCTTTCTGTAAATAACCTGGGGCAATGGCAATTTGGTCAGGCGAAGTGCTTAAAACAATTTCAAAATCAATCATGTCAGCATCATTTCCAAAAAGATTATGCGAATGAAATTTCTCTTCCTCACGAGCTGGCATACGTTCTTTTTCTGGCAAATCATATTCTTTTCGTTTGTCATCACTTGAAATTTCATAGCCTTCATTGTATCCTAAAGAAGGAAAAAAGCCATTATTAAAGAATGTTCCGTTTTCTACCACTTGTGTATTACTTCCACGAGTGACAAATCCTTCTGTTTCCAAAACCATTTTAAAATTGAGTTTCATGATTTCATTGGGTTGTAAAGGTTTTGCAAGTGTATAGATTTCATAATTAAATTCTTCAAATTTATCTTTCAGACCAACTTCTTTTGAAAATTTCAGATATTCTGTTCGGATATTTCCTCTGTCTCCTTTTTGGATATGAATATCTTTTATAGGTTTATCTGTTTTGTTCTTGAGTGTAAAATAACCTTCAGCAACTACATTTCTTTCACTTGGAAAAATATCAACTTTAAGATTAGCAGCCGTTATTTTTGGTAATTCTACATCTTTGTATTGCTTCAATTCTTTTTCATAGGCTACTTGTTGTTTTTCTTGCTCTTTAGAGTTTTTATATTCATTCAAAATATTAGTATTATAGAATGCAAAAGAACCTAAAAACACAACAGCAACAACACTTACCATAAGACCAGCAACCCACATTTTATTGATTCTGTATTTTCCAATTTCAAATCGTGTTTTAAGATTTGTTTCTGTTCCTCTTACTGAGAAATAAATAGCTAAAAACAACAAAACTATAGAAAACATAATCCAATAGGCACTCATCCAAGAAAAAGGAGTTACAAAATGTCCAAACGTATTCATATCTGAATATGTACCTAAACTCATTCCACTTCCAAAGTGAAACAGTGGATGTTCTACATCAATATATTGTAAAAGACCATCAACAATAAAAATTATAATCATTGTAGCAAATCCAATGAATTTATTATTGACCATGACTTGTACAAATAAGCCAAGTAAAGTGTAAATAATGAGCATCGAAAGTGTATCGGTAAACATTGTCTTGAAATACAAACCGAGTTCATAATTATAATATCCTTTGAAAGTTTGTATCAAAACGCCTGTAAAAATTAGCATCACAATCAAAACAGAATAGGATAAAACAAGTCCAAAGAATTTACTAATAATTCCAATCCATGTTTGTGTAGGAAGTGCATCAAGAATTAAATCCATTTTAGCTTCTCGTTCTTTCCAAACCAATTCTCCTGTATAGAAAACAGCAATAATTAAGAAAAAGAGTGTAAACTGACTTTGAATAAGTTCTATAACAGAATACGTTGTAGGAAAAGAATATGCTCCATAAAGTCTGTTCATATTCATTGAAGCAGCAAAAGTCATGAGCATTCCAGCAATTACGACAGCAAGAAAAGGAACTTCTTTAAAAAGGCTTTTAAAATAGAAAATAGTTAGTTTGAAAACGTGTTGAGTGGTTGCACCAAAGCCAAAATGAAGATTTACTTTAGGTAACTTGGTAAGCACAATTGAAGTAGCAATCGTTTTCTTTTCTGCTTTAGGTTTTATAAAACTCTGACGAACAACACGAAAGGCAAAACCTTTGTATAAAACAAATAAAGATACAAAAGCAATACTGAGCCATAACAAACGATTATACAAAACAAAACCTGTAAGTTGTGCTGTTTGCGAGTTTTTCTGTGCAATAGACCAATATTCTGTTTGTCTTCTAAAAGCTGAAATTCCAAATGGATCTAGCCAAGCAACAATATCTTTATATTCTAATGAGCTAGAAAGTTGGAGTGCAACAATATAAAGCACCAAAAGTAAAATTCCTTGTGTATAAACGACTAACATTTTACGGCTCAAAGCACCACCAGCAAACATAATTGTTCCACTAATAAAGAGGTTTGTTATACCAAAAAGTAAAAATGGTTGTAAATAATGCCAAAGATTAAAGGCTAAAAAACGATCAGGCTCAGAAAATGATTTAAGATAACCTAAAGTCATTCCAAAGAAAGCACCACTAAAAACAAAAATTAGAATTATAAAAGAACCTATAAAACGCCCAAATAAATAATCTCGTTTAGTAATAGGCGTAGTAAAGAGCATAGAATGGGTTTTATGTTCAAAATCACGCAAAATTCCTACTCCCATAATAGCCGAAACTATCATACTAAAAAAAGCTGTAATAATCAGGATTGTATCGGCAAGAGTAACAGGAGCATTTATTTTGACTTGTCCTGCTGCGCCACCAATTTGTACAAAATCACTTGTCATGGCTGCAAGTGTAAGCAGAAAAAGAATGGCAAAATAAAGATAGGTTGCAGGACGCTTGAGCCTATATTTGAGTTCGAAACGAATGACTTCTAAAAGCATATTTCTTAGTGATTAGTGATAAATGGTAAGTGATAAGCGAATTACAGGAATGAGTTCTCATGTTTTTTTAAAAAACTTTGTTAGTAGTTTTCAGTAATCCACTATTCTTTCTAACTATTGACAGCCTTCTGAAAAGAATTGTCAAAGTCAAAAAACGAATAATTGAAATTAACTGGTTACTATTTGCTGGTAACTGCTAACTGGTGACTGCTAACTGTATTAAAATAAACATCTTCTAAATCAGCCTCAACAATTTCGAAACCGTCTTCAGGTTGCGTTTCAGAAAAGACATGAATGACTGGTTTTCCTGCGCTCATTCTATCGGAAATCACATTCATTCTCTTTCCATAACTTTCTACTTCATTTCTTTCAATTCGTTTTCTCCAAATCTTATTTTCTAGCTTTTCAATTGCTCTGAGAGGGTGAATCTGTAATAATACTTCACCTTTATTTATAATTGCCATATCCGTACACAGTTCTTTTACATCATCTACAATGTGAGTAGAAAGAATTACAATTGTGTTTTCGCCAAGTTCACTCAAAAGATTATGAAAACGATTTCGTTCGGCTGGGTCTAGTCCTGCTGTGGGTTCATCTACAATAATGAGTTCTGGATTGGCTAAAAGAGCTTGAGCAATTCCGAAACGCTGTTTCATTCCTCCACTAAAACCTCCTAAATTCTTTTTTCTTTTATCGTATAAATTTGTCTTATTTAAAAGCGCAGCTACTACTTCTTTACGTTCTTTTTTATTTGTAATTCCTTTCAAAACTGCCAAGTGATCCAATAAAACCTCTGCACTTACTTTTGGATAAACGCCAAATTCTTGAGGTAAATAGCCCAAAATTGAACGAACTTTATCTTTTTGTTCTAAGACATTTATTTCTCCTGTTGAAGATTGAAATGAAATTACTCCACTATCTGCTTCTTGTAATGTTGCTATTGTTCTCATAAGAGAAGATTTTCCTGCTCCATTAGGTCCTAAAAGTCCAAACATTCCTTTGTTAATAGTAAGGGAAACATCTGTAAGAGCTTGCACGCCATTGGCGTAAGTTTTATTGAGATTTTTGATGACTAATTGCATAAAAAGTAGTTAAGTGAGTGAAAAATGATTTTTAATTAACTTCTGTAATAGAGTGCTTTTTTTGTAATATGTTGCACGATAAGATGGAGAATTACAGTTTTTAAGAAAAATTTTATTTTGAGTAATTAAATATTGCTTCATTTTCTTCCTTAAAATAACACAATAAGAATTTCAAAGTAGACCAAAATTTTGTATGTTTGTTTAAAACAAAAGTATTACTATCAAAAATGCTTTTTATTTACTTCCTCAATAAGTAACACATTATTTTTTTGAAGTATTTCTGATTACATAAGAAAGCTAAAACATCACACAAACACTGCTTAATTACTCTTACAAAATGCCTAATTCATTTCCCAAAATCACTACTACTAAAAAAAATACTTATTCAGAACCTTCTCTTTTTGGAAACTTCAAATATGATGTTCCTGCTGGTTTAGTTGTTTTTTTGGTCGCTCTTCCTCTTTGTCTTGGAATTGCTGTGGCATCAGATGCCCCTGCATTTTCTGGTATTGTTGCTGGAATTTTAGGTGGTTTAGTTGTTCCTCTAATAAGTCGTTCGGCAATGGGGGTGAGTGGTCCTGCTGCTGGTCTGACTGCTATTGTAGTATTAGGAATTGCAGACACAGGTAGTTTTGAGTTATTTTTATTAGCTGTTTTTTTGGGGGGACTTGTTCAACTTGTTCTTTTTTTTATGCAAGCAGGAACAATAGCTTATTTTTTACCCTCTTCTGTTTTGAAAGGAATGCTCGCAGGAATCGGTATGATTCTGATTTTAAAACAACTCCCTCATGCTCTTGGCTATGATGTGGAAGCATTTAGTGAAGATGAGTTTTGGATTTGGGGAACAGATCAAAATGCTGTTACAATGATTTTGGCTGCTCTTAAAAATGCTTCTAAAAATCTAAATGCAATTGTCATAAGCGTTATTAGTTTATTTGTATTAATTGTGTGGGATAGAATTCCGTTTTTGAGGAAATTATCTTTTCTTCCTGCTGCTTTAATGGCTGTTGTGATAGGAACATTAATCAATGAAGCATATTTATATTATAACTTTGAATCTTCAATTTTTTCTCCTTTAGCTTCTTCTCATTTAGTTGATTTGCCCATGACAGATGAACTAAAAAGTCTTTCTACTCAATCTGTTCCTACTTTAGAGTTTATACAAATATCTCTTTCTAATTTTTGGCAACAGCTTACTTTTCCCAATTTTTCGCTTTGGGCTGAGCATATTAAAGACTGGGATATTTGGGTATTGGCTTTTACTATCGGTGTCGTGGCAAGTATAGAATCCCTTTTAACAATTGAAGCTGTTGATAAACTTGATCCTTACAAAAGAAATTCGCCTCTTAATCGTGAGCTTTTGGCGCAAGGTATAGCTAATACTATTGCTGGTTTGGTAGGGGCAATTCCTGTAACAGCTGTTATTGTCCGAAGTACAGCAAGCATTGGTGCAGGTGGACGCACTCGTATGTCTGCCATTATACACGGATTACTTTTGCTTATTTCTGTTATTTTCATTAGTCAATATCTCAATCATATTCCCTTGGCTAGTTTAGCAGCTATTCTTTTAGTGGTGGGTTATAAACTGATTAAGCCGTCTACAGTAAAAGAAATTTATCAAAAAGGAAGAGAGCAATTTGTGCCTTTTATAGTGACAGCAATAGTTATTTTGTTCTCTGATTTACTTATCGGAATTATGGTCGGAATTGTTGTAGGATTTTTCTTTGTAATTCGTGCAAATGTAAAAACAGCTATTTCCATCAAACAAGTTGGTAGAGATGAAAATCATTTTGAAATTGTCTTTAATAAAGATTTATCTTTTGTCAATCGTGCCTTTTTAAGAGATATTTTTGCTAGAATTCCTAATCATACTTCAGTGATAGTAGACGGAACAAAGGCTCATTTTATCGATAAAGATATTGAAGATACAATCAAAAACTTTATAAAAGAGTCTGAACAACATGACATTCAAGTTACTTTAAAAAATGTAACTTTTACAAGTTCAGAAGAAGCTATAAAAAAACATGAAAAGAAAAATGGTAATGATGATTTTTTTGAAGAAACAAAATCGTCGTTATAAATAGTACAAAACCAATCAAACCTCTAACGCAAAAAAAATATAGTATGCCAAAATCTTATTTAGATTTATTAGAAAGTAACAAAAAATGGGCGTCTACAGTCCAAACGTATAACCCTACTTTTTTTGATGAATTATCACAAGGACAAAATCCAAATTATCTTTGGATTGGTTGTGCTGATAGTCGTGTACCTGCATCAGAAATTACAGGAGTAGTTCCAGGGTCAATTTTTGTACATAGAAATATTGCAAATATGGTTGTTCATACAGATATGAATATGCTCAGTGTGCTTTTTTATGCTGTAAAAGTTTTGAAGGTAAAACACATTATTGTTTGTGGACATTATGGGTGTGGTGGCGTGATTTCGGCCATGCAAAAAGAAAAATTTGGTTTTATCGACAACTGGCTTCGTCATATTAAAGATGTATATCGTTTGCACCAAAAAGAGTTAGATGAAATTGAAAATCAAGAAGAGAGAGCAAACAAGTATGTAGAATTAAATGTTATGGAACAAGTTCTTAATTTATCTAAAATTTCTTTCTTAAATGAAGAGTGGGAAAAAGGTGAGTTTCCATATATCCACGGCTGGGTATATAGCTTGAAGGATGGAATTCTAAAAGATTTGAATATTACAACCAATACCACAGAAGGTTTGGAATCTGTTTTTAAGTTTAGTGAAAAGACAAGTAAAATATTCTAAAATAAGCCTACTATTGATTACTTTTGTATCCTTAAAATAAAATTTGCGCTTATTCTCAAGTATGATTTATCCAAAATTATACTTGAGAGAGAGTATTTTGTTTAGATTTAACAGACACTCACTCAACAAATATAAACGAAAGATACGTGAAAAATAAAATCACCTTTGTTATTTTATAGCATATAACACAACTTAAAACAAAACTATTTTATTAAAAATAATTACAATCATAACTAGTTAAAATATTGAAAACTCTACTATCCAAAATACAGATAAAAATAAATGAACGAGTTTATTTAAAAGACCCAGAAAGTTCTGAACTTGGACGTAAAATTGTGCGTCAAAGTATTTCACTTATAGATACAATAGGATTGGAAAACTTTACTTTCAAAAAATTAGCAAAAGAAATTGGTTCGACAGAAGCCTCAGTGTATCGTTATTTTGAAAACAAACACAAACTTCTTATTTATTTAGTTTCATGGTATTGGAATTGGATGGAATATCAGCTTGTCTTTCAGACTAGTAATTTAGAATCTCCTGAAAAAGCTCTTGAAACAGCTATTTCTACGCTTGCAAAGCCTATCGAAGTAGATAATCAGTATGATAACATTGATGCAACAGCTTTACATAGAATTGTAGTTTCAGAATCTGCAAAAGCCTATCTAACAAAAGAGGTAGATAATGATAATAAAGAAGGTTATTTTGCAAGCTATAAAAGACTTACACATAGAGTAGCTGAAATGATTTTGAAACTGAATCCAAAATACAAATTTCCAAATGCCATCGTTTCTATTATTATGGAAAGTTCGCATCAGCAAAGTTATTTTGCTAAACATTTACCTACACTAACAGAAGTAAAAGGAGATGATAATGAAGAGAGTTTGATAGAATTTTTGACCGACTTGATTTTTAATGCCTTGAAGGTAGAAAGGAAAAAATAAATTTTATGTGTTTTTATACTAGTTTTGCTCTCCTAACATAGTGAACTTGTTTAAGAATGGTGATTTATTTTTTTAAAAAGAGGTCAAAATAGTTATACTTGTAAATCATCACATTTTCAATC
Source organism: Bernardetia sp. Wsw4-3y2 (assembly GCF_037126295.1). Lineage (NCBI taxonomy): Bacteria > Pseudomonadati > Bacteroidota > Cytophagia > Cytophagales > Bernardetiaceae > Bernardetia > Bernardetia sp. Wsw4-3y2. Next base: position 4,816,076 of record NZ_CP147017.1, read on the forward strand.
TAACTATTTTTCCCTCTATGTACGTAAACTTATCAAAAAAATTTATAACCGAAAATATTTTACCTTATTTACATCAATTTACAAAAGGTCGTCGTATAAAAGTAGCTCTTTGGCGTATTATCCAAGCCATTGTGTATCGCTTAAAATCAGGGAGTCAATGGCGAGAACTTCCTATGAAACAATTTTTCGGAAACTTATCAATTCGCTGGAATACAGTATATTACCATTATAATAAATGGTCAAAATTAGGAAGTTGGAAGAAATTATGGATCAAGTATTTAGAAGATTATCGTGGAGAATTAGATTTTTCTATTTGTCAGCTAGACGGCAGCCACACTTCAGCTAAACGAGGAGGAGAAGGTATTGGATATTCCAAAAGAAAAGCAGGAAAAACAACCAATGCACTTTTTCTAACGGATAAAAATGGTATTCCAGTAGCGATGTCTGTTCCAAGAGCAGGCAATCATCACGATGCTTTTGAACTTGAAAAAAATATGCAATCTATGATAGATGATTTGAATGCTTCTCAAATTAGAGAAGGAGGAATTTTTCTCAATGCTGATGCAGCCTTTGATACACAAGCCTTTCGTTCTTTTTGTAATCATTTAGATATTGTAGATAATATAGATTTTAATAAAAGAAATAAAAAAGACCTTGATAATCAACCATTTAAAGATGAAGAAATGTATGAATTGAGATTCGTTATTGAAAGAACTAATGCGTGGTTAGATGCTTTCAAAGCCTTAATTATGAGGTACGAAACTAAAATTCATACGTGGCAAAGTTTACACTATTTAGCCTTTACTTTAATATTTGCCAGAACTAGAAAAAAACATTCTTAAACAACTTCAGTTTTAAACAACTAATTTTATTGGGCAATAACACACAAAAAGATTATGCAATTCAGACTACAAGTAGTTAGGGAAGTTGAATACAAATTTAGTCAACCTTAAAATAGACTGCCTGATTTATGTATAATTTATCTAAGAAATCTGTAACACTATTTCAGGACTAGATATTAATGTAAAATATAGTAAAAAATAATTTAGAAAGTAATTTAAAAAGTGCTACCTTTGTAGGCTCAAATGGATTAACCTGTATAGAGATGATTAAATTTAGATGATTGTCAAGGATTATTTGATTTATTTAATTTTGTATACCATTCATTTGATTTAAGTTGCTTTTTTTTAATTCAATAAAACAGTGCAATTATGCCTAAGATGAAAACCAACTCAGGCGCAAAAAAACGTTTCAAACTTACTGGTAGTGGAAAAATAAAGCGTAAACACGCATTTATGAACCACATTCTTACTAAGAAGTCACACAAACGTAAGAAGCGTCTTGCTCAATTTGCTATCGTTCATTCAACTGACGAGAAGCGTATCAAAAAATTGCTTATCAACATGAAGTAATAAATAGCAATTACGAATTAAAAACTACCACTTATGAGCATTAAGTTCTGATGATAAGTAGTTTATAATTTTCAAATTGATATCTTATTTCTATTTCTAAGCAAATTGTTTTTAATTTTTCTATAATTAGACCTAACTAAGTATAGAATAGACAACTATCGCATACAAATCGTGTATGCACCTTTTTTAATTTTAGGTTTCTTTTACCAGAGAATAGGCTCTTAGTATAAATTACGAATTAAAGATTACGAATTATGAATGAAAATTCAGCACAGTTGAAATTTCATTGATGATAAGTGACTTGAAAGCAGTAGCTTTAAAAAATTCTAATTTCAATAAGAACAAGTATAAAAGATTTTTTCTTTTGTCGCCAACTCTCAAAAATTGTTATAATTATGCCTCGTTCGGTAAACCATGTAGCTTCCCGTGCTCGTCGTAAGCGAGTAATGCAACACGCCAAAGGATTCTTTGGTCGTCGTAAAAATGTTTGGACAGTAGCAAAAAATGCTGTCGAAAAGAGTTTTGAATATGCCTATATAGGTCGTAAACTCAAAAAACGTGATTTCCGTAGTATCTGGATTCAACGTATCAATGCAGGCGCACGTCAGCATGGAATGTCTTATTCTCAATTTATGGGCAAAATTCATAAAGCAGGAATTACGTTAAACCGTAAAGTTCTTGCTGATTTGGCTATGAATCATCCTGAAGCATTTAAGTCGATTGTAGAAAAAGTAAAATAGATACCATCTATTTTATAAGACTATAATTTCTTATATAAGTTTTTAAAAAATCCTCTTTTCTATGATTTAGTTCTAGCGAAAAGAGGATTTTTGTTTTTTATAGAAAAAACTCTTCTAAAAGAATAAAAAACAGCAAAACTATTTTTAGTTGTCAAGAGTTTTTTTATCTTTCGTACTTACTTAATTTTGACACACAAATATTTTAATAGATTTTTAATATTATAATTACTTTTTCTTACTGAGCGTATATTTTTATCTTTTTGAATTCGTAATTTTTAATTTTATACTTGATTCAACCATTTAAGTGGAAATCGTTTTAACTATTTCAGCCTTTTTTTCAGACTTCTTCTCAAACCTAGATTGGACACAAATCAAGGTCTTATTGGTGTATCTATCTATTCCTATTTCAAGTGGTATTATTGGTTGGGCTACCAACTGGATGGCTCTCTTAATGACTTTTTATCCTCTTGAGTATATAGGAATTAAACCTTTTGGTTGGCAAGGAATTATCCCTTCAAAAGCGCAAAAAATGGCTACCAAATCGGTAGAAATGCTGACATCCAAACTCTTACGTATAGAAGAACGCTTTCAACAACTTGATCCTATCATTGTTGCTCGTCAAATGCAGCCTGAATTAGAAACATTGAGTGTCAAGATTATCAATGAAGCAATGGAAGCACAAGCAGGAGTGATTTGGAAAAACACACCAATTCCTATCAAAAAGCAAATTTATGAGCGTGCAAAACAAGAAATTCCGAATGCAGTAGCAGATATTATGCTTGAGGTAAATGGTCAAATTGACAAGTTATTAGACCTTAAACGTATTGCTATTGAAACTCTAATGGCTGACAAACAGCTTGTTAATGAAATATTTTTACGTTGTGGTGAGAAAGAGTTTAAGTTTATAGAGGTTTCAGGTTTTTGGTTTGGAGGTCTTTTTGGTTTGGCTCAGATGGTTCTTTCTTATAATTTTTCTTCTGGTTCTTGGTTTATTTTACCTGGATGTGGTTTGATAGTGGGTTACTTAACCAATGTTTTAGCTTTAAAACTGATTTTTGAGCCGTTAGAACCTATTAATATTTTAGGAATTTATAAATTTCAGGGTTTATTTTTAAAACGTCAAAAAGAAGTAGCTAGAGAATATGCAAAAGTAATTACAGAAAAAATACTTCCTACTGAAGTTATGACAGAATATTTGGTAAGAGGTCCTGCTTCAGATAGACTCGCCATTATCATAAATAAAGAAGTTAGTAATTTGGTTGATAATGTAGTAGAAGATATGGCTGGGGCATCTCGTCCTATTTTTACACTTGTGGCAGGAAAGCGAATGGATATTGCCAAAAACATTGTTATGTTCCATTTTATGAGAGAACTTCCTATTGTCGTCAAACAAACAGAAGAATATGCAGAAGAGGCTCTCAATTTGGAAAACACACTTGCTGAGAGAATGGGTAATCTTTCTTTTAAAGAATTTGAAGAATTTTTGCGTCCTGTTTTTCAAGAAGATGAATGGATTCTGATTTTGGTAGGAGCTGTTTTAGGAATGTTTGCAGGTATATTACAATTTGTAGTGATGTGGTATTTTGGATTGGTTTAAAATTTGGAATCTTTATTTTAAAATTACATGCGTACTATTCCTGAAAAATGATTTTTATTTGCTTAATTTATAGGAAACAATCCATTAAAATAAAATTAATATAGAAAAAATCAATTATTTTGAGCTTTATTGCAACCTTTTTGCAAGTTTTTGGGTCATGATAATAAAGGGAATTTAATGTAATTATATTTAGTTAACAAGTTAAAAACACCTAACTAAACTCCTAATTTTTCCATTTTTATTATTATTTACTTATCTACTTCAAATTTGTATTCTCATGAAAGCCCACAATATTCCATTTATCTTGATGATTATCTTGATGCTTGGAGCAGGAATTACAGCCTGTCAAAAAATTAGTCCACAAGAAAAAACTTCTCAAGGAAGTTTATTAGTCCGTACTGCAACTATTCAAATTTTTGATGAAAATAGTGTAGACCAAGATGCTGACAGACTATGTGGCTATAAAGTGGCTTTTTTATTAAAAGATGGGACTTATATTCTTCCAACTAATTTGAATACTTTCTTAGAAGACCCTTCTCACAACCAAATTGTCAATATTACTTATCGTTCAGAAGATAGCAAAACTATAGATTGCGCAGAAGCAAAAAGTGTTTATTTAAGTCATGTCGATATTCCTTCTCTTTCAGATTTAGATTAATCAAAGTTTGTTTTCTGATGTAAATACCAAAGTAAAATTAAATGCAAATTAAAAATTAATTAGCGAGTGATTTGGCTTTGCCGAGCTATCAGTTATATGTATAGTTAATTTTTTATAGATACTTAACTGATTTCAAAGACTTCGTTTTTTTAGAATGACCCAAATCACAACAGGCGCACCAATAAGTGCTGTTACAGCATTGATAGGCAATACTTTTGAAGACATGGGAAGCTGAGAAACACTATCACAAATCAAGAGCAAAATTCCTCCAGCTAAAGCTACAGCAGGAATAAGAATTTGATGACGAGCTGTTTTTATCAAAATCTTGGTAAGATGTGGAACTGCTAAACCAATAAAACCAATAGGTCCACAAAAAGCAGTAATACTTCCTGCCAAAATACTTGTTGTGAAAATAATTCCTAAACGAGTTTTTTGCAAACTCAATCCCATACTTTGGGCATAACGTTCACCCAAAAGCAGTGCATCTAAAGGTTTGTGCATTGCCCAAGCTATCAAAAGCCCCATAAAATTCAGTACAAAAAGAAATGGTAGTTTATCCCACGTAACCTGCGAAAGACTGCCAAATGTCCACAATAGATACGATTTTATAGCCTCAGCATCGCTAAAATATTGTAAAATACTAACAATTGCACCTGTCGCACTTCCAAACATTAAGCCCACAATTAAAAGAGCCATATTATTTGAAATTCTGATTGATGCAATAATCACCAACGACAAAACAAGTGCAGCTCCCAAAGTAGAAGCTATACTTGTTTGCCAAAGTGAACTTTGAGACAATAAAGAATTTAGAAAACTATTTGCTGAAAGTCCAGAAACAAAAAGCATTAAAATGGCTACTCCCAAACTTGCTCCAGAACTAATGCCAAGAACAAAAGGACCTGCCAAAGGATTACGAAAAAGCGTCTGCATTTGAAGTCCCGAAATAGAAAGAGCCATTCCAACAATAACAGCAGTTAGAGCTTTTGGCAATCTAAACTCCCAAATAATAGTAACCCAAGAGGACTTAGAAGCCGTTTTTTGAAAAATAATCGTCCAAATTTCAGATAACGGAATAGATACAGAACCCAAAGACAGATTTAATCCAAATAAAAAAGTCAAGACTATAAAAAGTGTACTAAAAATGAAAAGATAATTCTGTTTTTTCAAATTTCTAAGGATTGGGATTGGAAATTAGAGAGTGGGAAATGAAAATACATTATTCATTCACAATTTACCACTTATCATTTACAACTATTTTTTAAAGTCTTGATTAATAAAATCTTCATTTTTTGGTGTCATAATTTTGATAAACTCATGTTTACTTGCAACGTGGCAATTATTACAAGAACGCAAAAGTAATTGATAACCTTCTACAAAAGAAGTTTTGTCTTCTGATTCAATGTTTTTTTCTAGTTTTTCTATATTTGGGAAAGCCATTGTTTTGACTAGTCCACTAATTTCTGTTCCTTCATCGATAACGTTATGGTCAATAATGTCTTCCATTGTTTCTTCTAGTTCGTGTGTATAAAACTGCGCTAATTTCCAATTTTCATTCTGTCCTGCAAAATGAAGTTTTTGCATATACGTTTGCATTCTAGCCATTGCAAGAGCAAGTTCATAATGTTCTTCTTCTGTTTCTTCTTTATCAGAAGTTGAGTTTATTGTTGATACATCTTGCTGTTTTGATTCCATTTTTTTTATATCATCTTGTAAAGAACTAATTCTAAACTGTTGAAATCCAAAAAAGACAATACATAAAGTAGCAAGAATAGCAAAGGAAATTTTCATAGTTGGTTAAATATAGATAGTGGGTTATTTTTTATTAAGTCACAAAAGTACGAATTTAGAATCATTCTTAATAAAATAATTTGAAAAATATAAATGTTCACTTTGTAATTGCATAAATGACTTAAAATTCATTAATTTACATTACTATTTTACTGACAAATTATTCTTGTTTGGATTTATTAATTCTAACTCTTGATAAAATTCAATTTTTTAATTTGTGGCACACTACAACTACTAACTTTCCTATTTTACTCTTTCAGATGAAAAAAAAATACTTTTTATTACTTATTCCATTTTTATTTATTTTTTTATTATCCTTTAATGTATCTGCACAAACCGATTCCCTTTCAGGAACTTATGTAGATGAAGAAGGTAAATATTATCAGCAAGCAGATTTACCTGTTTATCTTCATATTTCTACAAGCCCAAATGGAGAGAAAATCCCTTTATCTGGAAAAAAAGTAGGAGAAAAAGAAATTTCTGTTAAGCCTATTATTTTGGATGGACATGGAATTCATATCTTAAAACACAGTGATGGAAAAAATCCTAGAAATAGTTATGAATATATTATTTATGCTGATGGACTTCCACCAAATTCTACTTCAAAATTTGCAACTCCTTATGTATATCGCAAACAAGGAACTACTTTTTATGGACAAGATTTGAAGATTACATTGGATGTAAAAGACCAAATGTCGGGTGTAGAAGGTCTTTATTTTAATCTTGATGGATTAGGAAATCAGCCTTACACAAATACAATTTCAGTAGATTCGGAAGGTGACCATTTACTGCGTTATTTTTCATTAGATAAAGTAGGAAATGTAGAAAAAGAAAATACAAAAGAGTTTGTTGTTGATGTTTCTCCTCCTATAAGTACGTATAATGTTGTCGGAATTAACTCTGAAAATGTAATTTCATTAGGTACAAAAATTTATTTTACATTAGAAGATAATAGTGTTGGGGTAAAAAACACATTTTATCGTTTTGATGAACAAAGTTGGAAACCCTATTACAATAAAAGAAACTTACCCTTACAAGCTCTAAGTGATGGCAATCACACACTTCATTTTTATTCTACTGATTATCTAAAAAATGAAGAAACGGCACAAAGCTTTTCATTTTACTTAGACAGAACTGCACCTATTATGTCTGCTGATGTTTTAGGGGATAAATTTATTGTTGGTCAGCAAGTTTATTTTTCTGGTCGTACAAAACTAAAACTTACAGCAGTTGATAATAAATCAGGTGTAAAAGAAGTTTGGTATTCGATTGATGGTGGAGAGTGGACACAATATAACGACCCTTTTTACTTGCCATCCAAATCAGGAACCCATACTATTCGTTATTATGCTGTTGATAATACAGAAAATATAGGTGTTGAGGGAGCTATTGACCCACGTTTTGATACATATAGACATAATGTAAGTGCCGTTTATGTAGATTTGACAGGACCAAAATTAGGTTATAATTATCAAGGAAAAACTTTTCAAAAAGGCAATGTTCTTTATATTAGTCCAGAAACAAATTTAAAATTGACAGCTACTGATGGCGAATCTGGTTTGCAACGAGTAACTTATAAAATAAATGGACAAGGTGAAGAAATTGAGTATAATTCTCCTTTTAATGTTCGTGAATCAGGCTTCCAAAGTCTCGAAATTATTGGTTATGACAATGTAAATAATAGAAATACAATTAGCACTTCTTTTGCTGTCGATGGAGAAGCACCTACTGTTTTTTATCATTTTAGCACCTTGCCAGATGAAAGTAGAAATACAGCTTATCCTTCTTATGTACAGTTATTTTTGGGGGCGCAAGACGGACAGACCAATACTGAACAGATTTATTACCGTATAAATGGAAGTGGAAAACGTCTTTACAATGGAAAAATAAGTGGTTTTGCAAAAAACAAAAGCTATACAATTTTAGTAGAAGTAAAAGATAAATTAGGAAATATAGCTGAAGAAGAAATTATTTTTGAAACTTTAGAATATTAGAAAGTGATAGGCAGTTGTTTAACGTGAGTTTGAGATTAAAAATAGTCTATGTCTCGTCGGTAAAACACCAACAACAGCAATAAATAAAATAAGCCTTTACGAGTCATAAAGGCTTTTTTATTTATCTAATTTTTGGACAAAAAATGGTGTTACTCCATCTTGCTAAGTTTCAATACATTAGTTCTTTGTTTTTCATCAATTGGCATGCTGGCAGTATTGACAAACAAATCTCCTTTCTGAATATGTCCTTTTTCAAATAAAATCTCTTGAGTATCTTTAAAAGTCTGGTCTGTCGAAACAAATTTATCATAATAATAACCACGAACTCCCCAAACTAAATTGAGTGTCGTAAGCAAATTATTATTTGAAGTAAAAATAAAAATACCTGCTTTCGGACGATGACTAGCCAACTGAAATGCTGTATAACCTGATTGTGTCATCGAAATAAGAGCTTTTGCATGAACATTTTGAGCCAAGCGACAAGCCGTCGTGATTACACTTTTACTAGTATAATCTACCATGGAAGTAGGAATTGGATAATACTGATGATAAACCGATTCTACATTTACTTCAATAGAACTAATCGTTTTGACCATACTTTTGATTACCTCAACTGGATATTTTCCAACTGCTGTTTCTCCACTTAGCATGAGGGCATCTGCTCCATCCATAACTGCATTAGCTACATCATTTGTTTCTGCACGAGTAGGACGAGGATTTTCTATCATCGATTCCATCATCTGAGTAGCAATTATAACAGGTCTTGCAGCTTCATTACATTTTCTGACAATTCTTTTCTGAACTACTGGCACTTCTTCGGCATTTATTTCTACTCCCAAATCTCCACGAGCTACCATCAAAGCATCTGCTTCTTCAATAATACTATCAATATTGGCAACAGCTTCTGGACGTTCGATTTTGGCAATCGTTCTCATTTTGCTGTCATGCTTTGTAATTATTTCTTTCAAACGAATCATATCACTTGCATTACGAACAAAGGAAAGAGCTACCCACTCTACTTCATTTTCAATTCCAAACATCACATCTTTCAAATCTTTTTCTGTCATTGAAGGTGCAGAAACATTTGTATTGGGAAGATTGATTCCTTTTCTTGGCTTTAGAGTTCCTCCTACAATTACTTTTGCAATGACATCGTTTTGATCTTTATCCGAAACGACTAATTCTAACTTTCCGTCATCCATCAAAATAGGTTCTCCAATCTTTACATCTCTAACAAAGTCTTCATAAGCACAACTGATGCGCTCTTTTGTCCCCATAACTCCTTTATCAGTTGTGATACGGATTTTTTCTCCTTTTACGAGTTCTATTTGTCCTCCTTCAATATCTCCTACACGAATTTTAGGACCTTGCAAATCTTGGAGAATACAAACATTAAATTCAAATTTGTGATTGAGTTCTCTAATTATGTCTAATACCTTTTTGTGATCGTCATAAGAACCATGCGAAAAATTAAGACGAAAAACGTCTACTCCTGCTACCATAAGCTCTAAAAGCTGTTCACGAGTAGAAGAAGCTGGACCTACAGTTGCAATTACTTTTGTTTTGTTGAAGCTAAATTTCATATTTATTGTGAAGTCGGTTATGAATATGTATTTTTGTATAAACTTACAACATTCGTTGTTCAATTACGAATTACGAATTAAGAATTATGATATTTAACTTGAAATTCAATTTGAATTATTTTTTAATACTGCTTTTTTCTTGTTGAAAAACATTATTAGATTGTATGAGAAATTCTGAAAAGATATTGTTCCATACCTTATAGAACATAAAGAGTTTTTAAACAGAATCAGAAGTACATGACACAAAACTCAAATAGTAATTTGAAATTAACTGATAACTGCATGAATGTATATCCTCAAATTTTAGAAGCAGCACTTAAAGGACAAAAAATGTTAGCTGTCTTGATAGATCCTGACCGTATAGACCCTAAAAAAACGGCTCTTTTGGCTGCACAAGCTGCTCATTATGGAATTTCTTTTTTTATGGTTGGTGGAAGTCTTCTGACAGAAGGTGAAGTTTCTCAAACAGTCAAACTCATAAAATCACATGCTAGATTGCCTGTTGTTTTGTTTCCTGGTCATTATTTTCATCTTGCTCCTGAGGCTGATAGCCTATTTTTACTTTCTCTTATTTCAGGAAGAAATCCAGAATATTTGATAGGACAACACGTAGCAGCAGCTCCAAGACTGCGTAGAATGGATTTAGAAGTAATTCCGACAGGTTACATGCTTGTTTTATGTGATAATCTAACAACAGTTTCTTATGTCAGTCAGACTTTGCCAATTCCTTATGAGAAAGCAGAAGTAGCAGCCAATACAGCACTTGCAGGCGAGTATTTAGGAATGCGTTTGGCTTATTTGGATGGTGGAAGTGGAGCAGCAAAACCAATTTCTCCAAGAATGATTCGAACTGTAAAACAGAGTATAAATATTCCTTTAATTATTGGAGGAGGAATCAGAACCCCTGAAGCATTACATATGGCTTTTGCTGCTGGTGCTGATGTAGTTGTGGTAGGCACACGCTTAGAAGAAGAACCTGCTTTAATTGCTGATTTTGCAGCTGTTTTGCATCAATTTAATAAGAAAAAGGTATAATTGAATCAAAAAACTTCAAATTATAATTACTATTTGTAAAGTAAAAATTCTATAAAAGCTATAATCAAAAAACCTTTATTTCGAATTCGAAATAAAGGTTTTTTGATTTATAAAATTGCTAAAAAATAAGTTTAGATTCTAAATTTTTACCAAGCGAAGTGATTTAGTTCCTTCATTAGTAGAAATTCTGACAATATATGTTCCTGCTTTCAAGCGAAGATTAGAGAGTTCAAACTCTTCATTCTGTGTTCCTTCTTCTTTATTTCCTTGATAAAGTATAGAAATTTCTTCTCCCAAAACATTATACAAACGAATACTAACCTCAGAAGATTCTTTCAAAGAATAAACAACATGCAAACGAGAGTTCATCATCGGATTTGGAAACAAAGAACTAATTTCTTCTTCTTTTACAGAAATGTTTGAAATATTCACTTCTGCATCTCCTATCGAAGACCAATTATTTGCAGCATCTTTTACAAGTGATTTTATTTTTGCTGCTGGTCTTCCATTTACTCGTACATCATTCGAAGTGTGTGAGCCTACTGTAATTATTTGACTTGTATCACGAGATTTATAGACTTTCAAATCGTCAAAATCTACAGACGCATCATTGGTACGCAAAGAGATATAAGAACCAGAAGTAAGAGGACTAGAATCTATCCAATCCAAAATAGGATGACCATTTTTAAAAACTTCTATTTTGCCAGAATTGGTATTATAAGCAATTTTGTAATCTGCCCAGTTATTGTCTGTCGAAAGTGTAGCATCTATACGACTATAAAGTACATTATCTATCGTTTCATAGATATAAACCTTATTTGCATCAGTAGCAAACCAAATCAAATACGAATTTCCACGCTCTCTTAAAGTCTGAGAACTTGCCATAATATGTATTCCAAAACGACGATTTCCAGACATGTTATTTACTTTTGCAGCAAAATTATAGAGATAGACATTTCCTTGTGTCTGAGAAAGCTCCGTAGAAATAGATGTATTTGAATTCAAACTAGATTGTCTTAAACGTCCTTCTGAGGTTTCTCTCCAAGTACCTTCCCAGTCATCTAAGCCTTTTGTATAATCTGAATGAATAGATAAATTATCAAAATTATCATTAAAAAAACCTTTATTTTTATTACCTCTCCATTCAGATTCTACAGACTCCAAGACTTGATAAAAACGAGCAACTACACCCATATTATCTGTATCTGTAAAAACTGCTGTAAAATTATCAGTTGCACTATTTGGCACAGAAATACTTGTTGTTGGAGGAATTGTATCTCCTGTTGGAGGAGGAGGTGTGCCATCACAATCATTTTGAATCATTGAGTTTACATCGGTCCTTACTATTGGAAGAAGAGAATAAAGCGAATTACCTGGGCAAGAACTACATTCACCATCACGATGACCAGCAATATTTTTGATATTTCCACCTGTTGAGTGATGATAAGAAGAACCTAAAGGGTTAATAGTTTCTTTGTCTGCTTTCCAAGCCAATAATTTTTTCAAGCTCATCATGGCTTCATTAGTCGGATTTTGATTTTTGAAACTTCCTAATATACAAATACCTTGTGTATGTGCATTATATCCACAAAAATGCGCTCCAATTACGTCTTCAGGTCTTCCTTGATAAATTACTCCTGATTTGTGAATCAAATAATTATATCCAATATCTGACCAACCATTTGAGTTTTGATGCAGGTCTTGAATAGCTCTAACTGCTGCTGCACCATCACTCCAATCATATCCGTCAGCATGATGTACTATCAAATGAGTAACATTTGTATAAGAATAACTATTTTTTGGTGAATTTGCTCCCCAACTGCTACGAGAAACTATAGGAGGTTGAGAACAATCACCATCTTGAATATAATTTATGATGTCTTCTTGTGCCTTTTTGAGTGTTTTTTTTGGAGTTTCCCCTGGACTATAAAATGACACTTCTACATCTTTGATGCTTGCTGGTTCTTTATTTCCTGTCTTCCAAGAAATTTTATATTGTACAAAACGAGTTTCTTTTGGCAAAAAACTAGCTACGGAAGTGATTCGTTTTGCTTCTTTTTGATTTTCAATGTTTACATGTCCATCAAAAGTTGTTTGTTCCCAAGTATTCCATTTTTTACCATCAATAGAAGTCCTTTGTTCGATAGTCAAAAACTCATCATGCAAATTTTCACCTTTCCAAGTAGTATACGCAGAAATAAAAGGTGTTGGATTTTTAAGTTCAATTTTGATAGCTTTTGTGATAAAATTTCCTTTTTGTAGGATGTCTTTAAGTGTAAAACTTTTTTCACTTTCATCAAAAACTAGATTTTGATTTTCTAAAAGGCTCTCTGCGTTCGAAAGCAAAAAACTAACTTGCACCCTTCCCTCATGTGGAAAAGTATTTTTTTCAAAATTTTGAGTTGCAGTAGTATCTGTATTTTCTGAATCTTGTGTATTTTCTGAATCTTGTGCTACTAAATAAGTAGGACATACTAGTGAAACAAAAGATAGAATGAAAAATAAGGCTAACGAGAAAACAATTTTCTGCATCGGTTGGTGTATATTTTATAAGATAAAGGGATTGTTTGGGACTTTATACAAGAATATAATTAATATTATTAACCAAATTTTCATATAAATGATTTAATTATGAAACTGTGTGTTTTAAATTTCAGGACTATTATTCTTCATAAATAGTATAAATCCAATGTAGATGAATGATGTTGGTAAACACTTTGTATCCTTCAAAGATAAGTATTAATTATTGTGATATAAAAATATTAATTTGAACTTTTCAAACAAATTACTGTAAAACTGATGTAACAAATTTGTATTTAGGATTTATAGGGGAAAAATTGATTAACTATTTTTGACCTAAAAACATCTAATTAATAACGTTTTTTTTCTTTTTTAGTGTGCATAAAACTTCTCAAAAAAGTATTTTAATTTTTATTGAATGCTTCATATAGTTTAATTTTTAGGACAAAAAATTCTCTTCCTTAAAATTTGTTATTTAAGTTTGTATTAAACTTTCAATTTTAAGAGCAGATTTAACAAAAAAAATAGTAGCTTTGAATCAAATGGATTATCAATAAAAATTCATACAAACACACAATAAATTTTATATCATGGACAAAAACAATAAAAAAATTGCCTTAGTAACAGGCTCAACAGGTGGAATTGGAACAGCAATTTGCAAGAAACTACACGATGAAGGTTATACTGTTGTAGCGCATTATCGCAACAGAGAAAAAGCTGAAGAGTGGAATACAAAACTCAAAGATGATGGATATGATTTGCCTTTAGTAATGGCAGATGTTGCTGATTTTGATGAAGTAAAAAAGATGTTTGAAGACATTGAAAGTAGAGTTGGCACAGTAGATATTTTGATCAATAATGCTGGAATTACTCGTGATGGTTCATTTCGTAAAATGTCTTTTGAGCAATGGAATTCTGTAATTAATGCCGATTTGACAAGTGTTTTTAATTGTTGTCGTCATGCTATTAATCCAATGCTAGAAAATAGTTTTGGCAGAATTATCAATGTTTCTTCTGTGAATGGTCAGCGTGGACAATTTGGACAAGTAAATTATAGTGCAGCCAAAGCAGGCATGCACGGATTTACAAAAAGTTTGGCAATGGAAACGGCTCGTAAAGGAGTTACTATCAATACTGTTTCCCCTGGGTATATTGCTACTGATATGGTTATGGCTGTTCCAGAAGAAATTCGTAATCAAATTATTGCAGAGATTCCGATGGGAAGATTAGGAACGCCAGAAGAAATTGCAGAAATTATTGCTTATATCGTTTCGGATAAAGCAGGTTTTGTTACAGGCGCAAACTTTGCTATTAATGGTGGACAGCATGTTTATTAATGAATAATGAGAGTTAATATATCATTTGAATTATCAGAGTAACTAAAAAAAGACTTTCAAAATCTATTGTTTTGAAAGTCTTTTTTGTACTCAGTAAAGTTGTTTAAGAATAGAAAAAATTCCCAGTTTTTATTTTCTGTCTTGCTCACTTACCCAGTTATATTCAAAATCAATCATATCTTGCTCAGTAAATTTATAGACTTGTTTTAACTTATCGATAGCTGATTGAAGTTTTGGCAATTGATTAAAAGAATCTGTAACAAAAGTATAAGAAGTAGCATTTCCATTTGCAGGTACGTTCATATATTCCAAAATTTGGTCAATATCAGCATCACTTATTGATTTATCATTTTCAGAAATACCTTTCCATCCGTATACAAATCCAACAGCTTCACTATATGAGTGTAAGGCAGAAGCTCTATCTGCATCAGTAACATCTGTTTTATTGAGTTTCGAAATTGTTCCCAAGAGATAGTTTATAACAGTTGCCATGTTTGATTTTTCCCAGTTATAACGAAAATCTGAAAGAGCTTTATCACGGTCTTGATTATAATCTTGTCCTTTTTCGATAGCTGCTTTTGCTGTAATCAAATTGGTTTTGATAGAAGTATAAAGACCATTTCCATCATTTTTATCTCTACGAGCTGCATATTTTGCTGCAAAAATATCTTTATTTTCTGTTGCTGCATCACTATTTTTGAAAGAAGGATGCGCTCCGAAAATAGCCACCAAACGATCAATATCAGCAGCGTTAATTTCATTTCCTTTAATTATCGTAAGAGCATGATTATAAAGAGCTGCACCAAAAAGACCTTTCTCTACTACTTGTTCTATTTCTAGACCATTCTCATCAAATAAATAACCTCCATAAACACCACCTTCACCAATTGGTGCAGTAAGTGGGTCAAAAGTTCCACCACTTGCTTTTGCTAATTCAGGCAACCAATTGGTAACTTTATCAGAATAATAAGTTGTGGTAATGTCTTTCAAAGATGGATTTCCTTGACTAAAAGCTGCTAAAAGTTCAGTTTCATCTACTCGTGCGCCAGTTCTTCCAACTTGCATTTTAGAAGCTAATTCTGACAGATTTGTACGAATAGCTAATTCTGTACTTGCATTACTTTCATAAGCTGTACTCTCATAAGTTGTCGGTATTTCCAAACTAGGGAAAGTTACGTCTGTTGTTTCTTCTTCACAAGAAAAGAAAGAAAAAGAAAGAGCTAAAAGAAAAAATGAGTTTTTCCAGTTAAATTTCATATTGTGTTTTGTTTTAGTAATTTTTAACTACGTTTATTTAGACTTATTTTAAATAACGAATCAAAAGTACGGTACTATTTTCAAAATTACAAGTAGCAGTCTATTTTTTTCTAGTTTAATGGTTGTTAATAAGACACTCACAATGACAACAAAATAATATTTTCAGAAATTCATATAGTTATTATTGGTCGGATTTTTACCTTAAAAACTCTCAGATAACTACAAATAACACCTAAAAAAGCATTCTTAAAAGAAGTTAGATAGGAAAAACTAGAATATCATTTTTTTGCTTTCTGAATTTTATGTAGTTTTAGTGTTTATAATTTTTCTTGCAGTCATTATTGTACTCAGTACAGAAAAAATATCATAAATTTACTACGACTTATCCATAAAGAATGCGCCTAAACTTAGACAAGTTTTCCGAACTCCAACAACGCATCATTACAGGAATTTTGGGAGCAATCACAATTCTGACAGCGATTATGTGGAGCGAATGGACTTATTTTTCGCTTTTTTTCTTCATTAGTATGTTTGCGCTTTGGGAGTTTTACAAACTTTTAGGCTTAGACGGAAACTCACCTTTGCGTACTTTCGGTACACTAAATGGTCTTTTTCTATTTACATTATCCTTTCTGATAGAACGTTTTGCACTCAATCCAAATTATTATATTCTCTTGTTGGTAAGTCTTTCGGGAGCTTATTTTATCAAACTTTACAAAAAAGGAGAAACCAAACCTTTTCATAACATTGCCTTTACTTTTCTAGGAATTATTTATGTTGCTCTACCTTTTGCACTCTTAAATATTGCTGTTTTTAAAGACCAACAATATTATTATGAAATTATTTTAGGTTCTCTATTTATTCTTTGGGCAAACGATACAGGAGCTTATTTTTCTGGTAAAAACTTTGGCAAACGCAAGCTGTTTGTTCGTATTTCTCCTAAAAAGACATGGGAAGGAAGTATAGGAGGAGGAATTTTGGCTTTGATTGTCGGTACTACATGGGGATATTTCTTTCAAGAAACACTCGCTTTATGGCAATGGATAGGAATTTCACTCATTATCATCGTCGCAGGAACATACGGTGACCTTGTCGAATCTCTCTTTAAAAGAAGTATGAGTATAAAAGATTCTGGTTCTGTCTTACCAGGACATGGAGGTTTTTTAGACCGTTTTGATGGACTTTTAATTGCAGCTCCTTTTATTGTTGCTTTTTTAAGAGTTGTTCCAATTATTATTGAAGAATTTTTTGGAAAGTAATGATCT
Organism: Bernardetia sp. Wsw4-3y2; assembly: GCF_037126295.1. NCBI lineage: Bacteria > Pseudomonadati > Bacteroidota > Cytophagia > Cytophagales > Bernardetiaceae > Bernardetia > Bernardetia sp. Wsw4-3y2. The sequence continues at coordinate 4,833,262 of NZ_CP147017.1, forward strand.
AATACTATTGCCCAATACCTACAAGTTACTCAGAAACTACCAGTAAGAGATATTTTTTGGTTGTTTGACAATTTTTGCAGATTTTATTCGAATTTTGAATATTGATGGTCGTCGGTGAGGACACCAACAGTGGCTATAACCTGCCGTTGTTGGTGTAAAACCTACAACATAGTACAAAAATTGTCAGAGAACCTATTTTTTTAAGCTCAAAAAAAGAAAAATGAATAAAAAATTCAAACACATCAAAGAATCTAAAGTGACTATTACACAATTAATGTTGCCTTCTCATTCCAATTTTAGTGGAAAAATTCATGGAGGGCATATTCTTAACTTGATGGATCAGATTGCATTTGCTTGTGCTTCCAAACATTCAGAAAACTATTGTGTAACAGCTTCTGTAAATAGAGTTGATTTTCTAAATCCTATAGAAGTAGGCGAATTAGTTACTTTAAAAGCATCAGTTAATTTTACAGGAAGAACCTCTATGGTGGTTGGTCTACGAATCATTTCTGAAAATGTTATTACTGGTATCACTAAACATTGTAATTCTTCTTATTTTACGATGGTTGCAAAAGATGAAGACGGGAAAAGCACACCTGTCCCCGGAATTATTCTGACCACAAAAGAGGAAATACGACGTTTTGCTAGAAGTATTACAAGACAACAAGAAGGCACAAACAGAACTTCAAGATTTAACAGTAAAGTTTTCAAAGTTGATGATTATCTGCATCTCTTTGAAAATAGTAATTCCAAAATTGAATTAAAAGAAAAGTAAAGAATAAGCCTTATCACGGTTTTTATTAAGGTAGTTCAGACATTTTGTCTGAACATAAAAAGCAGTATTTTATCCTAATACAACAGTCTGGAAGACTGTTATACAAAAATAACCGTGATAACCTTATAATAAGGGCACAATATACTCGTTCAAGCATTTTGCTTGGACGCTCTGTTTCGTCAGCATATGCTGACAGAATAGATAGACACAAGATAGAATCTTGCGCCAGAAAAAAGATTTATTACAAGAAAAATTATCTTTTTACTGTTTCAAATAACGTCTTTTATACTTGAAAACATCTGACTTTGTGGCAATACTTTCATTATGCAATCTATCGACTGCTGTAACTAGATACCTATATTTACAGTTTTTACGAACATTTGGGTCAATATAAAAACACTCTTTTTGACGCAAAATAGCTGCAATATTTTCAGGATTTTCGATGTCAATTTCTTTTCCATCCTCAAAGCGATAGACAATAAAATAAGTGGGCTGATCAAAAGGGTCAGAGGTTTCTTGTGCTTGCCAGTTCAGAACAGCTCCTTTTCTTGAACCTGAAATAGTCAGATTCATAGGAGGAGGAGGAGGAGTTTGGTCAATCCAAGTCAGTACAGGAGGCAATGCCTTGAAACGATAAAAATTAGCCTTTAAAGAATCCTGAACATGGGCAGGGTTATCTTGCAAAAAACGAGAACGGTAAAAAATACTTCCTGCTGCCATTCCTGTTCTCTCTCTCATTATTCTAATCTGTTCACTCATTTCAGAAGGATTATTCCATCTTTCATCATATTTATCATTTTGAATTTTATAGACAGCATGACCTATGTAAATATGTCTTCCAAAACTATTCTCTTGCCACCAATTGAGCATTCTTTGATAAGGAACAGCATTAGATTTTGTACTAAAATAAACTTGGGGAGCTAAATAATCTATCCAACCACGTTGCAACCAAAGACGAGTATCAGCATGCAAATCATCATAAGCCGAAATTCCTTTGGTATCTGAACCTATTTTGTCTTTGCTTTGATTACGCCACACAGCACACGGACTAATTCCAAACTTGATATAAGGTTTAATATTTTTGATAGCCAAAGCTGTTTCTTTGATGAATGTATTGATATTATCCCTTCGCCATTCTTCTATAGAAGAAAATTCTTTTCCATATTTCTCAAAAGTAGCTTTATCATCATAAATTCCTGCATCAGGATAAGGATAAAAATAATCATCCAAATGAACGCCATCAATATCGTAACGCATCACAACTTCAATAATAATCTCTCTTACAAATTCTCTTGCAGCAGGTTCGCCTGGATTAAAAACCAAACTATTTCCAGCTTGCATAAACCATTCAGGATGTAGCTTTGTAATATGATTAGCTGGTAAATCTATTTTTTGAGACAGACTCATAATAGCACGAAAGGGATTAAACCAAGCATGAAACTCCATTGATTTTTTATGGGTTTCCTCTATCATAAAAGCTAATGGATCATAAAAAGGCATTGGCATTTGACCAATTTTGCCTGTCAAAACAGATGACCAAGGCTCACGAACAGATGGATAAAGTGCATCTCCAGAAGGTCTCACTTGCACAATAAGTGCATTTAGATTATTTTGAGAATGAAGATTGACTAAACTAACAAACTCTTCTCGTTGAGCTTTTGAGTTGAGATTTGACTTGGAAGGAAAATCAATATTTCCGACACTAGCAATCCAAACAGCTCTAAATTCTCTTTTTGGAGAAGGATTTAGTAACAAATCTTGACAAAAAACAGTTTGATAAACAGATAAAAAAATGAATAAACATAAAGAGACAGATACTTTTTTTATAGAAATGGTTGAAATTTTCATTTTTTGGATAGAATTCAATAATTTAATAATACAGATTAAACTTCATTCAAAGGTATTACATTATTTTCAATTCTGTTTTTTTTGATTTACTCAATTTCTTTATTTCAAGTTAATTTATCACTAATTTACCTTTTTAAACCTAAAATTTTACAATTATGGAATACAAAAATCCACTTCAACTCATCGATAATCTTGTCGGACAAGCCAATGAATATTTAACCAATCAAATGGTTATTAGCCGTCCTGCTGTAAATGTTTCAGAAACTGAAAACTCTTATTGTGTTCAACTTGCAGCCCCTGGACTAAAAAAGGAAGATTTTGAAATAGACCTCTCTGAAGGAAACCTGACTATTTCTGCAAATAAAGGACATGAAACTACAGCTTCTACTGGAAAGAAATTTACTCGTAGAGAATATAGTTTTTCACAGTTTAAACGCACCTTTTCCCTTCCTTCTCACGTCAATACAGACAAAGTGGCAGCCAAATACGAAGATGGAATTTTGGAAATAATTTTGCCATTCATAAACAAAGAAACTCAAACAGAAATTCGCAAAGTAAAAATTGATTAGATTCAATTGCGAATGAGGAATTATGAATTACGATTTATATAAAAAAATTGTAATTCATAATTCTTTTTTCTAGTAAATTCATAAAATACAAATAAGCATTTATTTTTTGAATATTTTTTTATTACACTTTTTATTTGATTCGATAAAACAAGATAATTAATTATGGATTATTACAAAACATTAGAAATAAAAAAAACTGCAACAGCAGACGAAATAAAAAAAGCATTTCGTAAACTTGCTGTCAAATACCATCCAGACAAAAATACAGGCAATCCACAAGCAGAAACAAAATTTAAGGAAATAAATGAAGCCTATGAAACACTAAAAGACCCAGAAAAACGCAAAAAATATGACCAATTTGGTCAAGATTATCAAAAATATGAAGGTGCAGGTTCTGGTGGTGGACACTATGACTTTAGTGGAAACAGAAATGGAGGTGGATATGCACAATACGAAACTAATTTTGATGATGCCTTTGGACAAGGAGGCTTTAGTAGTTTTTTTGAGCAAATGTTTGGAGGAAAAACAGGTGCTAGTGGTTTTGGCTCAGCTGCTTCAGCAGGAAGAGATTTGGAAGCTGAAATGACAATTACATTGCAAGAAGCCTATTTCGGAACTACTCGCACAATCAGTGTAAACAAACAGCAACTTCGCATCAATATAAAAGCAGGAACAACAGACAATAAAAAACTAAGACTAAAAGGAAAAGGCGAAAAAGGCTCAAATGGACAAAGTGGCGACTTATATATTTATGTAAAAGTTGAAAAACATCCTACCTTTGAAAGAAAAGGAGATGATTTATACTGTAATGTAAAAGTAGATTTATATGCTGCTGTTTTAGGTGGAAAAGTACAAATACCAACTATTAAAGGAAGTCCTATAAATATTCCTATCCCCAAAGGCGCACAAAATGGACAGAAATTAAGACTCAAAAATTTAGGAATGCCTTTGTATGGAAAATCAGATAAATTTGGAGATATGTTTGTCAAACTTCGCATTGAAATTCCAACACAACTTAGTGATAAAGAAGAATCTTTATTTAAAGAACTTAGTAGATTGAATAATTAATAGGCATTCAGATATTAATTTTATATTTCAATGTAATTAAAGTGTGATAAAGCATTGTTTTTATTGGAGTTTTGAATAAGAGTGTGTATTTTGCAAAGATTTGTAATTGGTAAGTAATATTCCAAACATAAAGTAGTTAATAAACCAAATCATTATTTGCTATCTTTAACAAATCTTACAGAGATAGATAGAATAAAACTTCTATTTTCTCTATGTTTGCCACCCTAATTAGAAATTTTCATGTCTTCTAATGTACGTACATATGTCATGCTTCACATGATTGTATTATTGAGTAGCTTCATTCCCTCAATAGTGCTTCTAATTGATGTGCCTGCTATCGAACTACTTTTTTTACGTACTTTGGCAGCCTTTGTAATGTTATTATTGTTGATTAACAAACGAGCTGCACCTAGCCTTTTTACAAAAAATGCGATTTTTCATATGTTAGGATCTGGAATATTAGTTTTCCTTTATTGGGGATTATCTTTTATTTCTGCTAAAATTTCCACAGCTTCCGTTTGTTTGGTCGGAATGGCAACTACTTCTCTTTGGATTAGCTTTTTAGATCCTCTTTTATCCAAACGCAAAAGTCGTCCTTTTCAAGTTTTGGTGGGTATGAATGCTATTTTAGGTATTTATATTATCTTCAACTCTGATTTTGATTATGGTTGGGGACTTGCTGTTGGAATTATAGGAGCAATATTTGGCGCATTACTCACTATTTATAATGCAAAATTAGCTCATCAACATGATGCTTATGTTGTTACTTTTTATCAGATGGGTGGTGCACTTATCAGCACTACTATTTTTCTTCCTTTTTACTATTATTTTTTCTTAGTTCCCGAGGGCAAATCATTTCAGTTTGAAGCAAGTCCTACGGATTATATGCTCATTTTAGGTCTTGCTTTTGTATTTTCTATTTATGCCTATTCTATTTTTATAAGTATAATGAAATCAATTCCTCCTTTTACAGTGGCATTGGTTAGTAATCTAAATCCTGTTTATGGAACGGCTGCTGCAATTTTACTTTTTCAAGAAACAGTAATGAATACAGGTTTTTATATCGGAACTGGGCTATTGCTTCTTTCTGTATTTACTTATCCGATACTGAGTGATTATATGAAAAATTATAAAAAGAATCAGATAGAAAATTTAAAAGAACAAGAAAAGAGCAAAGAAAAAGAAATAATTATTACAGAATAAAATACTACTATGCCCACGTTTTTTCACTTCTAAAAAGAGATATTTCTTCATTTTGAAGTGATAGTTCTTTACAAACAGCCTTTGTAGTTGGACGTTGTAAAAGAAATAAAGTAAGGATACTCATTACAACAAGAGCAAATTCTATTTCACCTGTCATATAATATCCCAAAGCAGCAAAAACTCCTGAAAAAGCAGGAAGTGTATATTTATAACTAGAAGCACGAAGGAAACGCTGAATTTTCCAACGTAACAGTACCTGCGCTTTAGCATCTGGAATGCGCTTTTTATATAAAAGAATTCCTGATAGTGCTACTCCAATACAAGAAATAGCTAATAACCAAACAAACCAATCTGGAAATATAACATAGGGAGAAGCATAACTATTTGGCTTCTGATAACGCCCTAAACCAAAAAAGAGCAGAATAAGAGGGGCAGAAACAGAAGAGTAAAATAAAACATCTAAACGATGAGTAAAATCAGAACGTTTAGTAACACCAAAAAAGCCTTTCTTTTGCATAAATTAATTATTAATCAAGTAATAAAAGTAAGATAAGATATAATTGAAAGAGGATTTATGTAAATAGGTGTATAGGCAGGTTTGGTAGTTTAGATATTTTGTTTTTTTTATTAAAATATTATTTATTACAAAACAATATTTACACCAAATTTATTAATAAATAATAAACTATTAGTAGTTTTTGAAAATTTTTCGATGAAAGCACAAGAAATCAAAGCGAATAATAAATAGTAGATATTTCTTTACGTAACGTACACAATCTATTTTTTTGATAAAAAAGAACGAAAAGTTTTATTTTTAGAAGGTTTATATTTTAAAGAATGACAAAAGCATGGAAAGAGCTAAAAGTATTGACATAGTATACAAAAATGGAGAATTTAAAACAATTAAAAGTCTTTATATCAGCAATTTATTTAAAATAATAGCTAAACAAATGGATGTTATTTTAATCAAAAAAAAGCTCCTAAAATTAGTTTAAACAAAAAAGCTGCTAAGAATAATCAGTTTCTAAAATCAATAGCAGATCCAAGAATTTTGATAGGCTTGCTTTAGAAAACACTAGAGTAATATAGTTTTCGTATTTTTGCAATAATCATTTACCAAAATACACAAACTCTATTCAATCCATGAAGAAGACATTATTCCTAAATATCAAATCATTAGTTCAAGCAGAAGCACAAAATCAAAAAATACCTTCTTTTCGTGCAGGAAAAGAAATGCAAGACTTGCCAAGCATAGAAAATGCGTTTTTAATCATAGAAAGTGGCAAAATAAAGGAGTTTGGTAGAATGGAAGACATGAACGACGAGCAAAAATCAGCTTGGTTAGATTCTTCCTCAGTAGAAAAAATAGATGCAACAGGCAAATTTATCTTACCTTCCTTTGTCGATTCTCATACACATATAGTCTATGCAGGAAGCCGAGAAACAGAATTTGAAGATAGAATACACGGCTTGACTTATGAAGAAATAGCCAAACGAGGAGGAGGAATTTTGAATTCTGCCAAAAGATTACAACAAACCTCAGAAGAAGAACTATACGAAGCTGCTCATCAAAGATTATTCGAAATGATAGGATTTGGAACAGGTGCAGCCGAAATAAAAAGTGGTTATGGGCTTACTTTAGAAGACGAACTGAAAATGCTCAGAGTAATCCGAAAACTAAAAGAGGTTTCTCCCATAGAAATAAAAGCTACTTTTTTGGGTGCCCATGCCTTTCCAAAAGAAATTTCAAGAGAAAGTTATATGGATTTGCTCACTCAAAAAATGATTCCACAAGTTGCTGAAGAAAACCTAGCCGATTATTGTGATGTTTTTTGTGATAGAGGATTTTTTACAGTAGAAGAAACTGACAAAATATTAAATGTAGCAACAAAATACGGCTTAAAAGCAAAGCTACATGCTAACGAATTAGATACTTCTGGAGGGGTTCAGATTGGGGTAAAACATGGCGCAAGAAGTGTTGACCATTTGGAACACATGGGAGAAGATGAAATAAATTCTCTCTTAAACTCTGCCAAAGTCAATAATCAAACCATGCCTACACTTTTACCAAGTACAGCCTTTTTCTTGCGTTTGGAATATGCACCTGCTAGAAAATTAATTGAAAGTGGTTTGCCTGTTTCATTGGCAACAGATTATAACCCAGGGAGTTCTCCGTCTGGAAATATGCCTTTTGTACTTTCACTTGCCTGTATTCACATGAGAATGACACCTGAAGAAACAATTAATGCAGCCACTTTAAATGCAGCCTATGCCATTGAATTAGAAAAAACACACGGAGTTATTCGCAATAATTCAGATGCAAACTTTATTCTAACTAAAAAAATTCCTTCGCTTGCATTTCTTCCCTATTCATTTGGTAGTAATTTGATTGAACAGGTTTTTGTTAATGGTGTTAGTAAATAGATGTTAGAACATGGAGAGTGAGGGTTAGGAAATTTTATTTTTATTTTCATTCTCTGTGTTTAAAATGTATTTTCTTTTGCATTACCTATAACTTTGTGTTTAAAAAATGTATTTTTACAATTCATTTCAAAATTCTTATTTCTTACCTCATATTTTATTACTATGAAACTAATACGATTCGACTGGGCAGTAAAAAAAATCCTGCGCCATAAGGCAAATTTTGGAATTTTAGAAGGTTTTTTGACCGAACTTTTAAAGTTTGATTTAACTATTGAAACTATTTTAGAAAGTGAAGGAAATAAAGAAGACGAATACGACAAATTCAATAGAGTTGATATTCTAGTCAGAACTACAAGTGGCGAACTTGTCTTGGTAGAACTTCAAAATACTGCAGAACAAGATTACTTTCAACGTATGCTTTACGGAGTTTCGAAGCTTGTCACAGAGTATATAAGAGAAGGCGAAGTATATGGAGAAATCAAAAAAGTATATTCTATCAATATTATTTATTTTCAACTCGGACAAGGAGATGATTATATTTATAAATATGTAGGAGAATTTGTTGGAGAAAATCTAGGTGATACTTTACAAGCAAGTAAAAATCAAAAAGAAAAATTTGATGTTGAAAAAGTATCTGATATTTTTCCTAAATATTATATTTTGAAAGTAAATAATTTTGATGATGTAGCCAAAAACACCTTAGACGAATGGATTTATTTCTTAAAAAATAGTGAAGTGAAGAAAGATTTCAAAGCCAAAGGATTAGAACTTGTAGAAGAAAAATTAAAGTATGAAAAGTTAGATGAAACAGATAAAAAAGTTTATCAACGTTTTCAAGAAAATAGAAGGATAGAAAAAAGTGTGATGCAAACAGCAATAGAAGAAGGTAGAAAAGAGGGCATAGAACAAGGCATAGAACAAGGTAGAGAGCAGGGCAGAGAAGAAGGTGTAAAACAAGGAGCATTACAAGCAAAAGAAGAGGTTGTAAAAAATGCTATTTTAAAGGGACTTGATAATCAAACGATAAGTTCTATTACTGATTTTTCTGAAAAAGAAATTGAAGAAATAAGACAAAAACACAAATAATTAAAGATGTATTAGTATTTATTTCTTAAATTATACTATTTACTTTATACTTTATTTATGGATACATTTTTAACAATAAAAGAACCCTCTGAAGGAGAATACAAAGAAAAAGGAAGTAAATTTTTAGCTTTTGCCTTTCAAGTCAGAACCGAAGACGAAATAAAAGAACGTTTAGACGAACTACGAAAAAAATACTATGATGCTCGTCATCATTGTTACGCCTATCAGTTAGGACAAAATGGAGAACTTTGGCGAGCAAACGACGATGGAGAACCTAATCATTCGGCAGGAACTCCTATTCTAAATCAAATAAAATCGTTTAATATTACAGACGTTTTGGTTGTCGTTATTCGATATTTTGGTGGAACAAAGTTGGGGGTAAGTGGACTTATCAATGCTTACAAAACCTCTACCCAAGAAGCCTTAGAAAATGCAGAAATTGAAGAGAAAATTATCACAAAAATTATTTCATTTTCCTTTGATTATTTAGGAATGAATGATGTGATGAAACTAATAAAAGATTATGATTTAGAGATAATAAACCAAGAGTTTACAAATACCTGTCAGATGAAACTTTCTGTTCGTTTAGCCATAGAAGAAGAAGTTGAAGCAAAACTACAGGATATAAAAGAAGTGAAAATGGATTAAATCAAAATTATATTCTATTTTATTAAGTTTTTTCAGAAAGTAATTTGCTCGCATCCAAACAATCAATTATATTTATAGGTACTACCACTTATGAAATAGGATTATATGATGCGATTTTTTTTTTCAATTACTTTACTTTTCTTTATTAATTTTGGATTTGCTCAACACAACCAAAGTGATAAAATACTAAATGTAGAGGCTCTTAATATTCAAAACGGTCTATCACAAAGTACAATTAATGATATTTTGGAAGATAGAGATGGTTTTGTATGGATTGCTACCGATGACGGACTAAACCGTTATGACGGACAAAAGTTCACAATTTATAAGCATATTCGTAGTGATTCGACAACTATTCCAGATAATGAAGTTAGAAGATTATATGAAGATACAACTGGAAAAATTTGGATAGGAACAGTAAGTGGTTTGTGTGTATATGATAAAAACACAAATCAATTTAAAAGTTATCGTAATCATGAAAAAAACTCAAACTCTCTTATCAATAATTATATAACTGCCATTGAGGAAGACCAAGATTTTCTTTGGATAGGGACATTGAAAGGTTTAAGTAAATTTGATACAAAAAAAGAAACATTTACAAATTATTCTACTCAAGAAAAAAACAGCTTACTTTTAGAAAGTAATGAAATTACAAGTTTACTTATTGATAATCAAAATCAGTTGTGGATAGGAACAGCAAAGGGTATAAATGTTTGGACGGCTGATAGAAAACCAAAAGAAGTTTATAATTGCAGTTTTAATAAAACATCTACAAAACTATTGGGTAGCCGAGTTAGCTCCCTTTATCAAGATACTAATAATAGAATTTGGATAGGAACAAATTATTGCGCTCATCTTTATAATCCATCTTCAGATGATTTCCAACATTTTACACTTTCAAATGGAAAAAAGTATCTTGTTTATAAAATTGGAGAAACTCAAAATGGAGATATTTGGGTGTCATCTGACGAACTTATTTATAAAGTAAACCCTCAACTTGTTTCTTTATCTGTCTATCGTACTTCTATAAGTCAAATAGGAGTAGTACAAACTATATATCTTGCCAAAAATGGTACAATGTGGATCGGAACTAGAGATGCTGGCTTATTAAAATATAATTCGTCTTCTAATCGATTTCGATTATACAAGGCTGAAAAAGGAAATAAAAATTCTTTATTTGATAGAAATATATGGACAATTCTGAAAGATAATAAAGGAATAGTTTGGGTCGGAACAGATGAAGCCATTTCAAGGATAAATCGCAATGATACAACTTCAACTAATCAAACTTCCTATTATAATATTCTTCAAGGAAAAAAAGAAACAGATTACCAAGGAGAAGGAGCTTATTCCATAGCACAAACAGACAGTGGACAAATTTGGTTTGTTGTCAGAACGACTATCATTCGTCTGGATAGTTTTTCAGAAAAAGAAGGCGCAAAATTTACGTCTCTTATTTCTAATGATGATTCTACAGCTGTTCAAAGCACTCTTTTGTATATACATGAAGATGCCAAAAATACACTTTGGGTCGCTAGTTTTGAAGGAGTTTATCAACTTATTCCTACTGATGTTACCAAAGAAAACAAGTTAGGTTATACTACAAAAGCATATTTAAAAGACCTTGAAGTTTGGCATATCTTTGAAGATTCTGAAAATATAATTTGGCTAAGTACCAATAAAGGATTAATTAAAGTAATTCGAAATGCAGAAAATCAACCTATTGATTTTATTTTTTATACCTCAGACCCTAAAGATATTACGTCTATAAGCAGCAATACTATTCGTTCTGTTACAGAAGATTCGAAAGGAAATCTTTGGATAGGAACAAATAACGGTTTGAATAAGATGGATAAAAAAACAGGTACTTTCGAACATTGGGGAGAAAGAAATGAACTAGCAAATTATGCCATTTATGGAGTATTAGCAGATGAAGATGATAATTTATGGTTAAGCACAAATAGAGGACTATTTAAATTTTTAAATGATACTCAAAGTCAAAGCCTTGATGATGACCGAAGAATAATTGTCTATGATACTAGAGATGGTTTGCAAAGCCTAGAATTTAATACAGGTGCTTTTTATAAAGCAAAAGATGGCGAAATGTTTTTTGGAGGGATAGAAGGATTAAATTCTTTTTACCCAAAAGATATTAAAGCAAATAAGGAAAAACGAAAAGTAATCTTGACAGGACTCAAAGTTTTCGGAGAAAAAATAAAAGTAAACCAAGAAAAAGAAGGACGAGTATTACTTCCAAAGGCATTAAATAATCTTGAAAAACTTAATATTACTTATGAAGATAAAATCATTACTTTAGAATTTGTGTCACCTAACTTCAATAAACCTGAATATGATACATACTTATACAAACTAGAAGGATTTGATAAAGAATGGAACAAAACAACAACCATTAAGCAAGCAACTTATACCAATCTTCCAGCAGGAAATTATACGTTTAGAGTAAAGGTAGTAAATGGTGATAACATAGAAGGTGACGAAAAAACTCTACAAGTAAGTGTTTCACCTCCTTTTTGGAAAAGTTGGTGGTTTATATCACTTTGTGCTTTGGTTGTTTTTGGAATTTCGGTAGGTTTTTATAAACATAGAATGAAAACCGTAAAAATTCAAAATGAAAAATTAGAAAAACTAGTAAATCAAAGAACATCCCAACTAAAAGAAAAAAATGAAGAAGTAAACCAACAAAATGAAGAGATTTTACAACAAAACGAACAGCTAGAAGAGCAGCAGAGATTAGTTGAAACAGCTTACAAGAATGTCAGTCTTTTGAGCGAAGTAGGAAAGCAAATTACGTCTCATCTTTCTGTTGAGATGATTATAGAAATGGTGTATGAATCTATAAATGAACTTTTAGATGCATCGGTTTTTAGTATCGGAATTCATAATAAAGAAGAAAACAAATTAGATTTTATTAATGCAAAAGAAAAAGGTGAAACGCTACCTTTTCATCAAACATCTTTAAATCAGGATAATTTACCTGCTTATTGTTTTAACAAAAATCAAGAAATTAAAATTGATGATTTACAAAAAGAATATAATAATTATATTCCCAATCAACAAGTAGCAACTGTAGAGGGTGAAATGCCTGAATCATTAATTTATGTTCCCATTATTTACAAAAATGAAACTATTGGAGTTCTGACAGTTCAGAGTTTTGAAAAGTATAGTTATAATAAAAATCATCTGAATATTATTCGAAACATTGCTGTTTATGCAGCTATTGCACTCATAAATGCAAAGTCGTATCAACAAATTACAGAGCAAAGTAAAGCCATCAGTATTCAGAATGATAATATAACAGCAAGTATAAATTATGCTAGTCGTATTCAGCGTGCTATGCTTCCACCACTTAAAGAAATAAAAAATGCTTTCGAAGAGGCTTTTGTGCTTTGGATGCCTCGTGATGTGGTAAGTGGCGATTTTTATTGGTTTACTCAAATGAAAGGCAAAACATTCGTTGCTGCTGTTGATTGCACAGGACATGGCGTTCCAGGGGCGTGTATGTCTATGATTGGAAACGATATGCTCAATCATATTGTACTTGGGAAAAAAATTACAGATCCTTCTCTTATTTTATTGTACCTTCATGAGCAAGTATCTCTAGTTTTGCGTCAGTCTGAAACACAAAATCAAGATGGAATGGATATGGCACTTTGTGTCTACGACAATGATTTGAAAACCATGGCTTTTGCAGGAGCAAAAAATCCAATGTATTATGTTCAAGATAAAAAACTAAAACAAATTGCAGGTGCAAAATCACCTATTGGTGGGCGTTGGCAAAACAATGAAGAGGATAGAGTTTTTGAAACTCATACTATCCAAGTAGACAAACCCACTACATTTTTTTTATGTACAGACGGCTATCAAGACCAGTTTGGTGGAAAAAAAGGAAGAAAATTGATGAAGAAAAAAATGAAGTCTCTCTTTGTAGAAATTGCTGATTTAGATGACACAAAACAACAAGAAGAATTAAAAAACTATTTTTTAGATTGGAAGAAAAATGAAGAACAGGTTGATGATGTTTTAGTAATGGGATTTAAAATTGGAAACAGTAATATATAGCTAATAATTGACTATTTTTGTGTGAAATTAATACACTAATTCTATTATCAAGAAGGAAAGTAATGAAATATTTTTTAGTAATTATATTACTATTTTTATATCAGTTTGGGTTTTCCCAATCTCAAAAACTTACAGAAGAAGAACTTACTTCTGAAACAAAAGCATTAGATATAGAGAATGGACTTTCTCAAAATACAGTAAATGCTTTGTTGGAAGACAAAGATGGTTTCTTGTGGATAGGAACAGATGACGGCTTAAATCGCTACGATGGACAAACAGTAGTTGTCTATAAACACATTCGTAGTGATACAACCACTATTCCTGACAATCAAATTCAGTCTTTATATCAAGACAAACAAGGGCGTGTTTGGATTGGAACAGTGGCAGGACTTGCTCTTTATGATAATAATACCAATCAGTTTATTTCATTTAGAAATAATAAAAATAATAATTCTTCTTTGGTAAATAATACCGTTCAAGCCATTACAGAAGATAAAGAAGGTTTTTTATGGATAGGAACAAGACAAGGATTATCAAAATTCGATACCAAAAATAATACATTTACAAATTATAGTGCAACTCAAAATGATTCTTTACTTTTAGGAGGAAATGATATAAAATCCTTAGCCATTGATGCTAATAATAATCTTTGGATAGGAACATATAAAAAAGGAGTCAATAAATGGAGTGCTGATAGAAAACAGCAAACATTATATCGTTACAATCAGGCTGATTCTTCTTCATTGTCTGGATATACAGCCAATGATATTCTAATAGACAAAGACAATCAAGTTTGGATAGCAACTGAAAAAGGATTAAATAAATACAATTCTAAAACAGATAATTTTCAACATTTTTCCTATAATGGACTTTTGTATAATTTACAATCCATTACACAAACTCAAAATGGAAATTTATATGGAATTAGTACAGATTATATTTATACATTAACTCCTTCTGACCAAAAACTCACTCGCTTCAAAACTAATTTTGGCTCTATTGGTACAACAGCATCTATTATTGAAACCCAAGAAAATACAATTTGGGTAGCTACTCTAAATTTAGGTGTTGTATATTTCAATCCTTCTAAAACAAATTTTCAGCTTTATACGAAAGAAAAAAACAACCCTAATTCACTGCCTAACACAAATGTTTGGGGAATTACTAAGACAAAAGATAATATTCTTTGGGTAGGTACAGAAGCAGGGATTACTCGTATAGAAAGACAACCAAACGGACAACCAGACGAGTACACAAATATTTTCAAAGGAAACAATAAAAATGACTTTAAAATAAATAGCGTTACCAGCCTCTACGGAACTAAAAATAAGAGTATTTGGGTAATGGGAAACTTTACTATTTCTCGTTTGATAGATTTTTCTGAAAAAGAAGGAGCTAAATTTGTTAGTTTGGAAAGCAGTATTACAGATACAACAACACTTCAATCGACAAGTTTAGCTGTTATAGAAGATAAAAAAGAAAACCTTTGGATAGCTACTTTTAATGGAATCTACAAATTAGAACCCACAACAGAAAATGATTGTGGCTATAAAACAAAACGTTTTTTAAAAACACTAATCATTTGGTCAGTTTATGAAGATAAAGAAGGAATTTTATGGCTAGGAACAAATGATGGATTAGTTAAAACAAAAAGAGATGAGCAAAATAATATCATAGGAACTACTTTTTATACCTATGATTCTCAAGATTTAAAGTCTATTAGTAGTAATGTAATTCGTACAATAGCAGAAGATTCACAAGGAAATTTATGGCTCGGAACAACCAATGGACTCAATAAAATGGACAAAGAAACCCAAACTTTTGAGTATTGGGGAGAACGCAACGAACTGGCAAACAATGCTATTTATGCCATTTTGGTAGATAAAAAAGATAATTTATGGATAAGTACCAACAGAGGTATTTTTAAGTTTTTGAACGACAAAGAAAGCCAAAATTTAGCTGATGACAGACGAATAATTGTCTATGACACACGAGATAATCTACAAAGTTTAGAATTTAATTCAGGAGCTTATTTCAAAGCTGATGATGGAGAACTATTTTTTGGTGGAATTAATGGTTTTAATTCATTTTATCCAAAAGATATTAAGCCCAACACAGCAAAGAGAAAAGTAATTCTGACAGAACTCAAACTTTTTGGAAATACTGTCAAAGTAAATCAAGAATATAATAATAGAATCTTATTATCTAAAGCTCTAAAAAACACAAATAAACTAGATTTGACTTATGAAGACAAAATCATAACATTAGAATTTGTATCGCCTAATTTTAATAAACCAGAATATGATACTTATCTCTATAAATTAGAAGGTTTTGATAAGGATTGGAACAAAACAAAATCTGTCAGACAAGCAACTTATACCAACCTGCCAGCAGGAGAATATACCTTTAAAGTAAAAGTAATCAATAGTGATAATATAGAAAGTGAAGAAACAACACTCAAAATAAGTGTTTCGCCTCCTTTTTGGAAAACATGGTGGTTTATTATGCTTTGTGGAGTAGTTGTATTGAGTACTGCAATAGGTTTTTACAAACACAAACTAAACTCTATCCAAGCCCGAAATGCAAAACTTGAAAGCCTAGTAAATGAACGAACTTCACAGTTGAAAGAAAAAAATGAAGAAGTAAATAATCGAAATGAAGAAATTAATCAACAAAATGAAGAGATTTTACAGCAAAATCAAGAATTAGAAAAACAGCAGAAACTTGTTGAAATAGCCTACCAAAATGTAAGTCTTTTGAGTGAAGTAGGCAAACAAATTACTTCTCATCTTTCCGTTGAAATGATTGTAGAAATGGTATATTCATCTGTCAATAGACTTTTAGATGCATCTATTTTTGCTATCGGAATTTATAATGCAAAAGAAAACTCATTAGATTTCATTAATTCAAAAGAAAATGGAACAACACTTTTTATTCATAAAACATCATTGAATGAAGAAAATCTACCAACTTACTGTTTTAAGCAAAACAAGGAAATTAATATCAAAGATTTACAAAAAGAATTTAATGAGTATATACCGAATCAAAAAATAAGTGCAATAGAAGGAGAAATACCTGAATCACTCATTTATGTTCCAATTAATTATAAAAATGAAACTATTGGTGTATTGACTGTTCAGAGCTTTGAAAAAAATAGTTATACTCAAAATCATCTTAATTTAGTTCAAAATATTGCTGTTTATGCAGCAATTGCACTAGTCAATGCTAAGTCTTACGAACAAATTACAGAGCAGAGTAAAGCCATAAGTATTCAAAATGAAAATATAAAATCAAGCATAAATTATGCAAGTCGTATCCAAAGGGCGATGTTACCACCCATAGAGGAAATTAAAAATACGTTTGACTCTGCGTTTGTCCTTTGGCTTCCTCGTAATGTTGTAAGTGGTGATTTTTATTGGTTTGCCAAAACGGAAAATAAAATTTGTATTGCTGCTATAGATTGTACAGGTCATGGCGTTCCAGGAGCATTTATGTCCATGATTGGAAATGATATGTTGAATAATATTATTTTAGAGAAGAAAATTCTGAATCCTTCTTTAGTTTTATCTACTTTACATCAACAAGTTTCTACAGCTCTTCGTCAGTCTGAAACTCAAAATCGTGATGGAATGGATATGTCTTTGTGTATATATGATACACAAACAAAAGAATTAGCTTTTGCAGGAGCAAAAAGTCCGTTATATTATGTTCAAGATGAAGAACTAAAAGATATTGCTGGAAGTAAATTTCCTATTGCTGGAAAATGGGGTGTAGAAAAAGAACGAGTGTATGAAAATCATATCTTGAAAATAGAAAAAGAAACAACCATTTTTTTATGTACTGATGGCTATCAAGACCAATTTGGAGGAGATAAAGGAAAGAAATTGATGAAGAAAAAAATGAAATCTCTTTTCGTAGAAATAGCTGGATTAGATGATACTAAGCAAAAAGAAAAACTGGAAAATTACTTTTTAGATTGGAAAAAATACGAAGAACAAGTCGATGATGTCCTTGTAATGGGATTCAAAATAGGATAAAATAATAATCTAAATTTTGATGATTCAAGTCAAATTCTTTCCTATTTTATTAATTTTAATTCTAAATTAAGTAATTGGGCAGAATTACATATAACAAAAACCACGATTTTAATCGTGGAAAAAGAGGAGCAGAAAGGTGGAAAATACACTCTAACTGTCTCATTCATTCATTCTAAAAAAGAGGCTTAATAAATAAGCTGTAAATAATTTAGCTCAATTACTTATTAGCATGAATACTTATGTTAGTATCAACATTGGATATTCAAACATTGAATAAAATGAATAGTCATATACATAAATTAGATTCTCAAAGGCATTCTCATATAATTGGAAGACTAGATGGAGTAACTGGAGATAGCATAGAAGCAGATAATATTGTTGTTTTTTGTGCTAATTGTCAATCTGTTTTTTTAAAAGAGAGTTGGGAATATATGAACTCAAAACATTGTGAGCAATCTGAAACTCTTGATTTTATTCCTCCACAAGCGACTTCATTTTTTGCCAAGAAAAGAGAAAAATTTAATTTTGAATTTTCTGATTACTCTTCTAGTGAAACGTTACAAGTTATATTTACAACAATTTCAGCCTCAGTCTTACTCATTATTTTTCCTAAGTTATTTTCAGAAATACCTTTTTATGTTCAAACCATTTTAACTTTAGTTTTATCAATAGTATTTGGCTTTTTGGCAAAAACAAAGAGTTTTAGAGAAACCTTTGGTGCAAATATTAAAAAAGTAAAAATTACGGAGAAAGGAATTGAGTTAAAAGGAGAGGATTTCTATTCCTTTCAAGAAATTGAAGCTATAGAATATGTAAAGACTTATGAAACTACCTATCCACAAAGCAGAAATTTAATAGATAAATCTAAAAATTCTTCTGATAATAGTTTGTATATTATCAGAAAAAATAAGATAACTATTCGCCACAAACTACCTACTAAATCACATTTAGAAACTGAATTGTTTTTGTTTGCTTTGGCTAGTTTTGCTCCGTTTGTACAATTACATTTTTACACAAAAAACAAGAAAGAAAGAGAAGTTCTAAAAATAATACAGAAAGAGTACAAAGGAAAAGTAAGTATTTTAGAATCTCCAACTGAACATCTTTTTTAAAATAAAAAATGGTTTAAGCACTATGCTTTTTACTTAAAAGAGTTTTTTGCAAATTATCTAACCATCTTTCAGCTAATTCCAAATTATTAAATTTTGAACAAGGCATTTGGCTATTTTCAGTTAATAATTCAGATTGAAATTTTAAAAATGCACTCTCTGGGAGAACTTCAGCTACCTGCATAAGTCCTGCATCTATAACTATTTGTTGTGCTTCATTATGGACAGCCATTACTGAAGGAGGGTAAGTTTTTGCATTTGTAGCATCAGTAAGTAATGTAAAATTAGGAACTGCCAAAAGCATGGCTTTCCTCCAATCATCTACATAACTTGAAATTACATCTGGATTTTTCCAAAAGCCTGTAATGGTAAGATAAAAACGGTTTTTTGAATATGAATACGAAATAGTGTAATACTCTGTATTAGCTATTACTTCAATGTCATTTAAGATAACATTGTTGGTTTTCTGATTGAATGATTGCATAATAAAAGAAGATAAAAAAATGTAAGAATTTTGTTCTAGTTTTGAAGAACTACAAATTCTAAAAAAAATAAAATAAGCTAAAAATTTCTTCCTCTAAAAATTAGACTTTTGATAAATTTTACAAAAAAAGTCGTAAGAAAGAATACTTACCTTTTCATAGTAACCTAAAAACAAGTAATAAGTTTGAAAAAACTTTATTATTTTTCTTTTAAGTGTTATTAATTCATATTATATTTTTTCTTGAGTTCTTTGAGTTGATTTTCTTTTGCTTTACGAAGTTTTCCATCTAACTCCTCAATCCATTTTATTTGGCTATATTTTCCATCTGGATGTGCTACTGTATAGTTTTGAAAATCAATTCCTTGTTCAGTAAAAATATCCTTATACATATCTTCTAATATAACAAAGTTTTCTGCAATATTTTGTTTTAAATCCGACATGCCTTCCCACTCAGGCATGATAATAGCTTCTAACCCTTGTATGTCCTTAAAGGTAATGGTTGCAGCTTGTCCACTTGCCTTAGCTGCCTGAATCTGTGCTTCAAATTCTCTAAAAGCAGCTTCATCAATAAAGAACCCTTCATCAATCTCATCTGTAATTACAAAACCAATAACGGCATCATTACTAGCTAGTTTACGAAGCATTAATTCTTGTTTCCACCCGTTCACTTTTTCAGCTTCTTTTTGATTCATGGCACTAAAAGGCTTACCATAATAATTTTCCCAAAGTGTAGAATCAGTAGGGTTTTCGGTAAGTTGTTGCCAAATAGATGATTTCCCCATTGGGTCTTCTACAAAATCATCTTGAGCGAAAGCAGAAGATATGCCCAAAGTAAAAAAAATAACTATCAAAAATAAGCCAAAAAATAGCTTTTTACTATTTCTTACACGTTCCTCATTTAGGTTTGAAGAAAATAACTCTGAAAGATAATTTACCAAAATGCTTCTTAAAGTTGGTTGGGGAAGAACAATCACTTTTGGTGTAGTTGATTGTAAAGTATTTATATCTTTGTAAATAGATTGATTCATAGAAAGTTAGCTTTTTTAGAGTGGTTTTTTTTAGTAAGAACGATAAAATTAAAAATTGGTTCTTTACTTTTTAAAACAGACATGCAAATGTGCATATTTTGATTCAAAATTTCAAATAAAAATGCAACAACAATACCAATACAGTAAAAAAAAGTGCTTTTTATTACACAATTTGTTCTGCATAACGACAAAATAACAGTAAATTAGATAACAAAGTAGAGAAAAGACAGAAAAATCGTATTTTTGTAATCCTACTAATCAAAAACTTCAACTCCATTATTATGTCTTTAGATATTGCAAACTTCAAAGAAACGTCACAAAATCATTTTGGGAAACTTACTCCTCAAATTCTTCAAGATTTTGAGAAAATTGTAGGTGCAGCATACATTTTTACAGACGATAAAAACCGAGATACTTACTCTCGTGACCATACTGAAGATTATTCTTTTTTACCTGATGTCGTTTTAAAACCACGCACACCTCAAGAAATTAGTGAAATAATGAAAATTTGTAATGAGCATATTTTGCCTGTTACACCTCGTGGTGGGGGAACAAGTTTGAGTGGAGGTGCATTGCCAACCAATCATGGTGTAGTAATTTCTATGGAACGCTTCAATGAAATTATTGAAATTGATACATTAAATCTCCAAGCAACTGTAGAAACAGGCGTAATTACTGAAGTTTTCCAAAATGCAGTCAAAGAAAAAAATCTTTTTTATCCACCTGACCCAGCAAGTAAAGGAAGTTGTTTTATTGGTGGCAATGTTTCACACAATTCAGGAGGACCAAAAGCTGTAAAATATGGTGTCACTCGTGATTATGTCTTGAATTTGGAAGTTGTTTTGCCAACAGGAGAAATTATTTGGACAGGGGCAAATGTCTTGAAAAACTCTACTGGTTATAATTTGACTCAGTTAATAACTGGTAGTGAAGGAACATTGGGTATTGTTACCAAAATTGTATTCAAACTTCGTCCTTATCCTCATAAAAATATTGCTTTACTAGTTCCTTTTGAAAGTAATGAAGAAGCATGTAGAGCTATTTCAGCCATCTATATTGCAGGAGTTACTCCTTCAGGGATGGAATTTATGGAACGAGAAGCTATTGAAAGAACAGCTTTTTACTTAGAAGATAAAATGAATCAAAAGACAAATATTGATTTGCCTTCTACTATACAAGCCCATTTGATTATCGAATTGGATGGAAACAACGAAGAATCAATGATGCAAGATGCCGAAAAAATTGTTGAGACATTAGAAAATGGCTTTAAAATAGGAGAAATTTTGTTTGCCGATTCGGAAGCTCAAAAGGAAGAACTTTGGAGATTGCGTAAAAATATTTCGCCTGCCGTAAATGCTTATTCACTCACAAAAGCAGAAGATGTAGTTGTTCCTCGTGGAAATTTGCCTGAGCTTATTACTTCTATCAAAAGAATTGGTGATCAATATGGTTTTCGTTCAGTTTGTTTTGGGCATGCAGGTGATGGAAATCTACATGTAAATGTGTTGAAAGAACAAATTTCGGAAGAAGATTGGAACACAAAAGTAGTAGATGGAATTGGAGAAATTTTTAAAGAAGTTGTTCGTTTGGGTGGCATGCTTTCAGGTGAACACGGAATTGGAATTGCCAAACGTCCGTATATGTCTATTGCGTTAGGCGAAGTAAATCTAAGATTGATGAGAGAAATCAAAAAAGTATTTGACCCAAATGGAATATTAAACGCAGGTAAGATATTTTAAATTTTGATTAAATAATGATATAAAGTTTCGTTTTTTGATAAAAATTTAGTTTATTGACTATTGCTTTAAGATTTATTTAGAATTTTGAAGCATTATTTATCACACAAATTTACTTATCTCTCACTTAATTTTAATTTTACTCTTATGGATCAGAATGAAGCTGCTTTGGCAGGAATGATGGCAATGATGGGAACATTTATGTTAATTGTTGTCCTTATTCAAATTTTTATTTATGTATGTTTATGGAAAATTTATGAAAAAGCAGGCAAACCTGGTTGGACTGCCTTAGTTCCTATCTATAACTTAGTCATTATGATGGAAATTATTAACAAACCAGCCATTTGGGTTTTGTATTTATTTATACCTTTTTATGGTATTTATATAGCTATTGTTTCAGTTGTAGAGTTTGCCAAAGTATTTGGAAAAGATACAGGTTTTGCTATCGGATTGATATTATTACCTATTGTGTTTTATCCTATGCTTGCTTTCGGAGATGCCCAATATCAAGGCACAATGGCAGGCGAAAAAGTATATGATGACGGTATTTTAGATAGAGGATAATCTTTTCTTTTTCTAAATAACAAATACGGACTTCTCAAATTTTTGCTAAACACTTAGATTTGAGAAGTTTTTTGCTTTAACTCAAAAAATAAAAAACTATGAATGGAATTTTTTTATACGTAACTTATGATGGACTGGTAACAGTTTTAGTTATAATGATAGTTGTACCTACTATCACAATAGGATTTTTTATACACTTTCTTATTAAATATATAATAAAGAAAAGTAGAAATAATAAGAATTAAATTAATTGTATTGCAACCTTTTTTTTATTTAAAATTTATCAACTATTCGTAAACACTTAGATTTGAGAAGTTTTTTACTTAAAAAAATATGAATAGAGTATTTTTGTATGTGACCTATGATGGAATGATAGGAGTTTTTATTGTTCTATGTGTGCTTGCTGTTATAGCTATTGTAGCAGTAATCCTTATTTTCTTTTTAATTAGATATTTTATAAAAAGAAAAAAGCGTAAGTAAACTTTTGCTAGAAAATAACTTGTCTTATTGTCATAAACTTCCTTGTATGTTTAACTTAATTGCTTCTTCGTTTGGTGGAGATATTCCTGTCAATTTAATTATAGAGTTTATTTTTCCTCTTGGAATAGTTTTTTTGTTTTATGTTGTGCGTGGAATTTGTTTGTGGGGAATTTTTAAAAAAGCTGGAAAAATGCCTTGGATTGGTCTTATTCCTATTCTTAATTTTATCATTTTGCTAGACATCACAGAAAAGCCTAAAGGTTGGATAATTGGTTTATTTTTTCCTCTCCTGAACTATGTTTTATACTTTTATATCTATATAGAACTTGCCAAAAAATTTGATAAAAATGCTTGGTTTGGTGTAGGAATGGTTCTTTTGCCATTTATATTTCTTCCAGTGCTTGCTTTTGGAGATGCACAATTTCAAGGACAAAAAGAAATTTTTTATGATGATGATGTTTTAGATAGAGGATAGTCTTTCATTCTTTTTGTATTTATTCTACCTTTGTGGTCTTATTTTCTCTCGCACCCTAAAGGGTACGGTACATTTTTTTGCACACTAAAGTGTACACTACATGAATGATACTTTTTATTTTTTTTCTTGGCAAGATGTAAATTTTTTTAAATCAGAACTGCTTTTAGTTTTGGCTTGGCTGCTTGCTTTTTGTGGTTTGCTTTTGCCTAAAAAACTAACTTACTTTTTTGTGCCTTTTGTTTGTAGTTCTGTTCTGTTGGTAAATATTGGTTTACTTATTTTTTCTTTAGGTAAACTTGAAACAGATACAACTACTTTCTTTTGGAATGATTTATTTTATCAAAATAGATTTACCTATTATCTCAAAATTTTGATTTCAGTTTCTGGACTATTTGCTATTTGGATTCAATATTCTTCTCATAAGTCCTCTTCTTTTTTACAAAAAACAGTTTCAGAATGGTTTGTCATTCTTTTAGGAGGAATTTTGAGCGCACAATTTCTACTTATTTCAGCTAACATTTTTGGAATTTATGTGAGTTTGGAAATGCTGTCTATTTGTGGGTATTTATTAGTTGTTTTTTATGATAAGCAAATTCTTGATACAAGTGAAAATAAAAAAAGTAAAGGAAAACTAATTGCTTCTTCCTTCAATTATCTTGTTTTTGGTGCTGTTAGTTCAGCTTGTTTGCTTTACGGTTTCTCTTGGTGGTATGGAATGAGTGGCTCTTTTTCTATTCCTATTATTTTTCATGCTAGTTTTAATATTTCTGATATTTTTCTCAATGCTTCTTCAACAGAATCAAATCAAATTACTTTTCTGATTGGTTTTCTTTTAATAGGAATTGGTTTTTTATTCAAGCTGGCTGCCGTTCCTCTTCATTTTTGGATAAGTGAAATCTATAAGAATGCTTCTTCTGGAACTATTTTTTTCTTGGCAACTATTCCCAAAATTGCTGTAAGTGGAATCTTATTTTTTATTCTGAATTATTTAATAAGTATTCCTTCAAACCTTCAAGAAATTATCTTTTCCACGCTTTCTATTTTGGGAGTTTTGTCGGCTATTTTTGGTGGTTTTTTAGCCATTCAACAAAGCAATTTCAAACGTTTTTTTGCATATTCAGGAGTTTCTCAAGTAGGTTTTTTGATTCTCCTTTTAGTTTATAACTTTCAAAATGCCGTTATTTCTACCAACGGAATTCTGATTTTTTGGATTTTCTATATCCTATCAAATGCTATTATTTGGAAGTTTTGTGCAGAATTAGAAAGCATAACCAATACTGATTTATCAATAAAAAACTTAAAAAACCTTTCTTTTATTCCAAAAATAATTCTTTCTATTGCTTCTCTCTCTTTGGCTGGTTTTCCTCCTTTGGGTGGTTTTTTGGTAAAAATGATTGTGATTTTTGTAGCTTTTCAGAATTATCAAAATCATTCTAATCCTACATTTTTATTTTCTCTTATCGGAATTGGACTAGCAACTCTAATAGGTTTCTTTTATTATCTCAAAATTCCTTATTATTTGTTTATCAAATCGTCGGTGGGGACACCGACAATGACAGGAGAAAAAGATTTTGAGGTAAATACAATTTCTACTCTGACACTTTTTTTGACAGGATTATTAATTTTGATAAATGTAGTTTTGGCTATTTATGCGATTCGTTTTTTGTAAAAACTACTTTCGAATACTAGATAGGATTAACTCTCCATTATTAATAGACCAATGTCGTTGTTGGTATTTTAGCGAAGCGACACCAAACACCAACAATCCAAAATGAAACTCAATCAGATAAGTAAGTAAATCTAATCAATACATAAAAAGGGGAATTTTGAAATATTTTAAATTTTAATGCCTATTGGCTGGATTATAGGTATTGGGCTTCAAAACGCTTTCAAAACTAAACAAAAAAAGGTAATATTAAAATAATCTAATCAATACATATTTTTTAAACTTGTCTAATTTAAACTTATATAATAAGACAGATATTTACAATGAAATTTGAATATATTTGAATTAATTAGAAGTTAGTTTTAACTGAGAGTGATTATAAGGCTACTCTATTCATATTAAAAGGTCTTAGAATATACTAAACAAAGAAAAAGCCTTAAAACAATGTTTTAAGGCTTTTTTTATAGATTTATAGAGATTACAGTTCAAATTTCTGTCTTATAATCTGTTCGTAAAATAGAGTTTGACGCTCTAAAGTTTCTATTTGTTTGCGTAATTCTATAATTAAAGCAGTCTTGAAATCTCCTTTTATAACATTCTCATAAAAATCAAGACTTTCACTCGTTACCTTACCCTCAACCTTACCCTTTTCCTTACCCTCGACCTTACCCTTTTCGTTTTCGGTGTTTGGAATCAATTTTTCTTTTTTTAGATAAAGAAGTTCGGTGTCTAATTCTAAAATCTTGAAAATCTTAGAAGCCTTTTCAAAATTTGGCTTAGATTCTTTTGATAGATAATTATAAACAGTTCCTCGTGAAACTCCTATTAAGTCGGCTACTTCCTGAGCGTTTAGCCCATTTCTTTTCATGTACAAGTCTAATTGCTTGTAAAATTCTTCAATGTCATACATAATTATAAATTTGTTTTGGAATAATTTTAAATATTTGTCTAATTTATTCTAAATGATTTGGAATTCTAATTTAGAATATCTATGTTTGTTAAACATAATTAGGAACGATTGTTCCCTTTTTGACAAATATAATCTAATTTATATGAAAACTCCAAGACATTCTAAATATAATTTAAAATACGGCGACCAAACTCTCATAGCTAATAGTATAAATTGTTCGGCAAGATGCGTTAGAAAGGTCATAAAAGGCAATTATAAGCAAGAAACTCGCTTGCAACTAAATATAATTTACTTAGCTGAGTTTTTAGAGAAAATTGAAAACAGAAATGAAGACTTTTCAATTGAGTTTGAAAATGTATTAGAAAAATTAGAATTGAACAAAAACGCAGCTTAAAAATGGAATTATCTGTAAAACAACTTATTGAACTGTCTAAAAATAGTATTAGTGAAAGCTATATCTATAAGGCTATATCGGTAAGTCGTGCAAAAGGGCGAAAATCTTGGCAAACGGTGGAAGAAAAAGGAGAATTACTTATTAAGTACGATTCAATTCCTACGCCTACTAAATCAAAACTTCCTGAGCTTGGTCAGATTCGGGCGACTGTTCGTTCTGACAAAGTTTCTAATGTAGATAAAGAAAAATTAGACGCTATTTCTAATTTACAAAATAGATTAGTGTCTAATAATGACGATTTGAAATTCTATCTAAAGTATTTTGAATTTGAAAAATCTATACATTACGCTCGTGCGTGTGAATGGTTACGTCTATTATTAGAATTTAAAGGCAAAAAAGCAATTAAGAAAATAGGTTTTTATGACAAAAATGATTTAAGAACGGCTGTTTTGCAATATCTAAAGGAAGAACAAAACGAAGCATTAAAAAATGTAACTAGCATACAAACGCTACAAAGAAAAGAAATAGCTTTTAATAAAAAAGGCTATAAAACACTATTAGACGGTAATACAGGAAAGAAAAACGGTCAAAAACTAACTCAAGATGCTGAGGACTTTATCTTGTTTACTTATTCTGACCATAGAAAATTTAGTATAGAAGAAACTACTCGTATTTATAATAAGGCTTGTTATAATGAATCATTGCCTTTGTTTGGAAATAAAACAGTTACAAGCCAAACCATAAAAACCTTTTTATTCCACCCAAGTCAAAAACAAATTTGGTACGCACCACGCCACGGAAAAAGTTTTGCAAGAAACGAGTTTGAAATGGTTATTAAGCGTAAACGTGCATCTTTTGGGGGTGCAATGTGGGTTCTTGACGGTTCGCCTTTAGAACTACATTATAAAAAATGCAAAAAGACAACTGATAAAAACGGAAAAACAAAAAACATTTGGACAACTGGTAGAAAGTATATTTTTGCAGCTATTGACGCACACTCTGAGGCTATTTTAGGATATTCTATTTCTGAAACTGAAACTATTGAAACGGTAAAAGACTGTTTAAGAAAAGCTGTTAGACAAACTAACACTTTTCCTATTCAATTACAGTATGATAATAGTTCGGCTCTAAAAAGTGGTCAAATTCAAAGTGTTATGAAAGCTATATCTCGTTACAATACGCCTGCTTCAGTTGGTAATGCACGAGCTAAAATTATAGAATCTTTCTTCCACCGTTTTTGCACGGAGGTTTTGAAGTACGAACATAATTTTAGTGGTGGAAATATCACTACTAAAAAAATAGATTCTAAGGATAATAGAGAATGGATTAAAGATAACTTTGATTTACTTCCTACTGAATTAGAACTCGACGAACAAATTGAAAAAGCAGTAATTCAATGGAATTACGAAAAGAAAGAAGGACACGAAATTACACGCTATGAAAACTTTGCTAAGGATAAGGAAAAACAGCGTCCCTTTGATGCAAAATTATACCGTGAGGCTTTCTTCTTTTGGGGAAAAGACACTAAACACGGTCGAGGCGAATACAAATACACAAACGATGGCATTACAATTCAATATCAGAATGAAAAATATTCATTCATTTCTTATGATGCTTCGCTAAATAGTAGAATCCTTCACGGAAACTATCAAGTGCGTTTTGATCCAAATTCTTTAGGTAATGACGATTCTTTATTATGGCTTTACAAAAATGATGTTCCTTTTACAATAGACGAACAACATGTAGCACTTGCAAAAGCTCCTGAGCAGCCAATGGCTATTGTAGATTATACTGAAGGTAGCCGTCAAGAATTAGAAAACATTTGGAAAGCGCAAAAGGAACAAATGCTTTTAGTCGACGAAATGAGAGTTTCAAGAATAGACAATGTTCCTGACAATATGAAAATAATTCAAAAATCAAATATTCAAAAAGACTATCTAAACGCAATTGAGGATGCACAAAAAACAATCACAATAGGACAAGATAGCAAAATTAACTATTCAAATAATCTTTTATTTAATTTTCAAAACGATAGCGACGACGATGACGAATTGGAAATCGCTGGATAATCCAAAACAATTATGATAAAGCAATTAGTAAGAAACGAAGTTTTAAGACGCTTAGAACAGGGTGTTTCAGGCGAACAGCTTAGAAAAGAAATAAGTGTTTCAAGTGCATATATATCAAATATAAGAAAAGGCGAAATGGATCATATTTCAGATTCAAAAATTCGTGAAATGGCAAAAGCTCTGAATATTAGTTTATCGGATTGGTTTGTAGTAAAAACGAAAAGCTATAAATCTATTTTTGCCGTTTGTGAGGAAGCTCAAAATCACAAACGTTTATTAGCGATTGTTGGTGGAACTGGACAGGGTAAAACAACGGCTTTACGTAAATACAAATCTGAAAATGAAGTTAATTGCTTCTATGTTCATTGTAACGTTCTCATGAATAAAAATGACTTTTTGACTGAAATTTTACGCTCTATGCGTGAAGACACAAAAGGAAAAGCAATAGAGAAGTTACAACGTATTTGCTCAGTTCTGATAAAGACTAAAGACGCTTGTTTAATTCTTGACGATTTTGGTAAAGTAAAAGACAGTATACTTCAAATACTTCAGCTTATTTATGACGAAATAGAAGGACGTGCAGGAATAGTCATAGCAGGTACAGAATATCTGAAAACCTACATAGATAAAATGTGTAGCAAAGATAAACTCGGTTTTCGTGAAATGAATCGCCGAATAGGCTTGTGGAAAGAACTAACCAAACTTTCTAGTAAAGAAGCTAAAATAATAGCCAAAGGTAGAGGAATAAGCGAACCAAATGCTATAAACTATATAATTAGAGTTTGCCAAAACTTAGGCACTCTAAAAGAACTACTCACAAATGCAGAACGCCTCGCAAATGGAAATGAAGTAACATTTGATGTTCTAAAATTAGTCAATGAAGGCGTTTAATTTTTATTTTTCAATCAACTCCAAAACTATTTTAATTATGAAATCTACAATTAAGCAGAAAAACAGAATCATTGTCATTACAAATCTTTGTTGGCAAGATGCTTCAAAAAAAAGGTCTGAATTAGTCTATCCTTATGACGTTGCAAAAGTAACTGAATTAGACTATCAGGAAGCTCAGGAAGTCATAACAGACTTACTTCAATCTGAGGAATATAACAGCCTTTTACGTATGCGTGCAAAGGTAGAATATATATGTCAAGATATGGGCTATAATTCACGTGAAAAAATTGATACTTACCTTATCAAAAACCCAAATATTCCTACAAAAAAACGCTTAGACTATATTGAAAGATGGAATCTAAATGATGTTATAACCTCGTTAGAAATAATAAGGGAACATAACTCTAAAAAATTACGCTCTCAAATGAGGGCATCAAAATAAACTTTTATTTAATCATTTTATCACTCTTATTTTATAATTAATTATGGCAACTACAAAAGTCAAAAAACAGCAAAATTCAGAAACTGTTTTTACGAAACAAGAAGCTGAGAATCGTATCGCAAATTACAGAACAAACGAAGCCGAACACGCACTTCTTACTGGGAATTTGGAAACGGAAATTGCAGCACTTCAAACGAAATATTCACCACGTTTGGAATATCTAAAAAAGAAAATTGAGGAAGACCAAATTTTTCTAAAACAATTTTGTATTCAAAATGGAAGTGAAAAAGTTGTATTTGATTCTTTAGGCGAAATCAAATTTAATAACGTAGCACTTTCAATCGCAATCAAGAAAGGATTAAAAGACGAGGACGTTATTCAGTTGTTTGCTGAGAATTTAACAGCAAAACAAGCCGAAAAAGCCACAAATATTACTAAAAAGATAGATAAGAACTATCTTAAAAATCTTTTTAAAGCTGCTGAGGTGGATAAAAAAACACTTGAAAAATGTGGCATTTTGGTTCAGGATAACTTAGTTAGTTTCAAAGTCAAAACCTACGATTCCCAATCTTAATATTTCAAAACCTCATTAAAAGCCTTTTAAAGTATATTTGAAAGGCTTTTTTTAACTCTAATTTCTATGAAAATAGAACTAAATAAAGACAATACAAAAGTAAGAATATCAAATCTAAATAAAGAACAATGGTATGCTATACAAGGACAACTACAGTATGCCATTGAATTCAATTTGGAATTGAACTATGAAAGTATAGCCTTGGCAAACTTACTTATTCTATTCAAATCAAAATTTGATAGGCTTTCTCTTCCTTCAAAACACGAGGACGGTTATCGTTTTGTAATGGAACTTCCTCAGGCGATGGCAATGGGTAAACTTTTTCCCTTTCACACAAAAAATGAATATGAGCATTATTTTATGAGTGAATTAGTAATGAGTTTAAAAGATAAATTCAATCGCTCTAATAACTTTTATATTTCAGATAATGAAAAATCTGAACAAACTATTAAACTCTTAAAATAATGAATACAGAACATAAAATAGGGAAATTGTCACGCTTATTTGTGCCACTTGTTGAGCTATCTGAAAAGGCAAATTCATTAGAGGAAAAAAACTTTTCTTTCTTTATAGAACTTTCAAAAACACAAATGGAAATTTATTTATTAGAACGTTTCAATGATTCTGAATTTAAACAAAATCTAATAGATAAAATAATTCTAAAAATAGAAAGTGATCCTGAGCAATACACGAATATAGAAGAAAACATTCAGGCATGTTGTGTAAATATTATTCAAAGTATGAGTAATGAGAAACAACACAAAAAAGCATTGCTTCTAACGGTTGCTTATTTACAATACATATCAAAATAAAATAAAAATGAAATTCCACATAAAAAGTAAAAAAGACGGCAGGGCTAAAACCCTGCTTTCTTTGAAAATAGACGATACAGGACTTATTTCTGAATTCAAAATAGTTCTTCCAATGAAGCAAGAACACTTCTTAAAACTGATAAATACAGTATTTGAGAATGAAATCAGTAAGACTGGAAGAACAGATATTTCAAATACGTTGTATGCTGTTCGTGTAGCTGTAAATACAAATGAAGACAATGATATTATATTTCAAAATTCGTCTTTATGGAATAAAATTTATGAAAAACGAACAGGCTTCAAATATGCAAAGTTTACAGAAAAAGAATTACAAGTTTTGAAAACTCAAAAAGTAACACCTCAGGAAATACACGACTTTTTTGAGTGTTCTGAATGGTTTGCAAAACAAAAAACGGTTCTGAAATTCTTTGCAAATATACAGGAAGTTCGGGACTGGGCTGTAAGACAAAAATCAGAACAACCCGAAACAACGCAATTCCCTAACTATTACGATGCTAAATTAGAAAATAAGCTAACGGCTCAGGAACTTGTAAACTATCGTTCACACTTACGTAAATTAGGCTATATGCCGAAATATTCCGACTACTCTAAAAAGTTAATCGGTTGGGAAAAAGTAACACAAAATCAAATTTAAAACACTAAAAATCAAATTATTATGAATGGATTTATGAAAAGAATCTATGGGGACGGTACTTTTGGAAGTAACTGGAGACATAGAGATATAGGGAATTGTAAAGAGTACACAACGACTGATTCAGATTTGATAAATGGCTTTGTTGCTCAGGATATAGATAAACCTGAAACGTGGTTTGTTGCTGCTGAAGGTGCTTTAATAATGTCTAGTAGGAATCAAAATGGAGGTTCAAATATAAACGGTCATTTTAGTCTTATTTGTGGCATTGCAATTCAAGTTGAATATAGCACAGATACTGTGAACAAATTATATTTTCGTTCTGCAAATTTTCCAACAACAACAAAAAGAAATATATTTACTGTAAGAAAAAAAGCAGGCAAAGGGGAAAATAATGTTGATTTTTTTTGTAATGGAATTAAAATAGAACTTCCTTACAACTTCTTTATACTACCAACAACAAGTAAGGTTGATAGAAATGCAAATGATCCAATGTATATAAATAGATATAATACGACTGTATCAAATGCTGGACAGAATGTAAATGCTGGCAAACTCTCAGCCGTAAACTACGCTCAATCCGACGAAGAAATAGCTCGTGATGCTGCAAATGGCTACCAACAGGCTACTTCAGGATTATTCTTACTAAATGTAGATTTTGACAAAACAACAGGCGACAACTTAACTGATACCAGTCCAAACGCTTATACCATTACAAGCACAGGAAACAAAAACTTTTCGCCATTCCAATAAAAATAAAAAAAAACACCGATACTACACGGTGTTTTTTTACGTTTCTAAGAAAATAAATAAACAATATTGCTAATATTTGTAGCATATTTATTATATTTGAAAAATTCCCAAAACAAAAACTAAAATTATGAGCAATCTAACAGCAACCCCAACATTTACCTCCACAAATGAAGCATTTACATACTTCATTGAAAATATATA
Organism: Bernardetia sp. Wsw4-3y2; assembly: GCF_037126295.1. Classification (NCBI taxonomy): domain Bacteria; kingdom Pseudomonadati; phylum Bacteroidota; class Cytophagia; order Cytophagales; family Bernardetiaceae; genus Bernardetia; species Bernardetia sp. Wsw4-3y2. Next base: position 4,866,240 of record NZ_CP147017.1, read on the forward strand.
TCCCAACTTACCCTCGGAGGAAATTAGAAAAATTAAACACTTTATTTACGATTTTAGAAAAAAAAGAGGAATTTCAGAAAACAAGATGGTTTCTATAATGGAAAATTATGGAAAAGCAGAAGTAAAAAAAATAATTGAAATTTCTTTCTAAATAATTTGGTAGTTTGAAAACTACTAGCTATATTTGTCTTAATCAATCACTTAGATTGATTTTTTTATAAAAACCGAACCCCAAACATTTTACAGACTTGACGGGACGTAAATGTAGGGGGTTCTTAACCAACTCAAAGAGATGGAACACAAAAATAACGAAACGGTTGTTAAAAAACAACCGAACGAGGGTATGCTTATACCCAAAATCTTCCAGTACAAAACTTCTCAAATCGGAACTATCCAAAATGAGGACACTATTTTGTTTGTTGCCAAGGATGTTTGCGATGTCTTAGGTTTAGGAAATGCACGTGAAGCTATTACTTCATTAGACGATGACGAAAAGCTGAAGTCAGTAATACTGACGTCAGGTCAGAAAAGAGAAGTAAACGTCATAACTGAATCAGGTATGTATGCTTTAATTTTTAGAAGCCGTAAACCTGAGGCAAAGAAATTCAGAAAGTGGGTTACTTCTGTTGTTTTGCCTACTATTCGTAAGACTGGAAAGTATCAAAGTGCTTACTTCACTCAAAAGGCTGAGTTAGTTTCGCAATTGAAACACCTACAAGGCTTGGCAAAAAAAGCCAAAACAGCAGCCGAAAACACCCCCGAATACAAAGAATACACTCGTATTCAATTAGAAAAAGACAACCTCAAAAAGTCTTTGAATGCCTTGGAAGACAAGCATTTTGGTCAGACGGCTTTATTCTTAGATTTTGAACCTGAAACGAACGAAGTTGAGATAGGCAATTTTGCTGATGTTATTGCTCGCCGTAAGAAAGCAGCTCTTGAAGACATTGCAAAACGAAATCAAATTTAATATTCCATTTCTTAGGTGCATTTTCTTTGAAGTCCATTAGGATTTTGGCTTGTTCTTCTTTGCTATACTCATAGAACACTAATGTAATATGGTAATCTACTATCAAATTATTGATTTCAACAACTGAATACCGTATTTCTATTCTAGGTTTTTGTTCGTAAATCTTTGTAATAGCTTGAAATGCTTTTTTAGCTGAATAAGGTTCACGATAACAAGTCGCAATCCTAATGACAAAGGCTTCATATTTCTTCATAATTATAATTAGTTGGTTTTGGAAACCACTAATATATCAAAACTCTACATAAAATGAATAACTCAAATAATTTAGAAGTATCTATATTTTGTCCTTATAGCTTATCAGACCTTCGCCGTTTCAAGGATAGCCTCGTAAGTGCAACCTCAGCATTTCGCCGTTTAGAATCAGAAAGAAACGATTTTCACGATGTTTTAGACGATTTAGATGAATTACATCATATACTTTCAAGACTTGAAAGAAATGCTATTGCTATGGAAGAAAACAAAGCAAAAGAATATGATTTAGTCAATCTATCTATTCAGGCGTTTGTGGAAGATATAGAACAGATACAAGCAAAAAGTAATTTTACTGAATTGGAAACAAAACAAATTCGTTTCTATCTACTCGGTAATAATTCTGTAAATGCTTATGATAAGGCACGTATTCACGACTTTCTCAATGATAATAAGCGTTTTATCAGTCCTCATCAAGAAAATATCATTAAAGATGCTTTATTAGACACCTCAAAAGATGCTGCTCAGGAACAACGCATTCAAGATGCCCTGGAAAAGAATAAGGAAGTAGTGGAAAATGCTAAGGATATTGAATTGAAAAAGAAAGCGAAAAGGCTTAACATAGCTTTGAATCCTAAATGTTCAAAGAAAAATAACTAACTTCAAAAGCCTTTCAAAGTATATTTGAAAGGCTTTTATTAAAAAAATGTATCACACTTAAAAACCCAAAACAAATGAATACAGTTAGAATTTATATAGAAAACAATCCAGTAATTGAAATGGAAGTTTTCGAATGGCATTTTGAAATTTATAATGATAGGTCTTCTTATCATTGCGTATCTTTTAAGTCAGAAGTAAGTAAAGAAATCATAGATTATTTTGATAGAGTTCTAAATGTAGAATGCAAAGAGTGTTTGATAGAAATTCAGTCAGAAAATCAGAAAAATATAAAAACAAAAGGGAGTTGTAAATTCAGAATTGAAAATGAATTTCTTTTCTTTGAGAATCAATATCAAAATAATGTAACTGGATTATACTAAATTCAAAAGCCTTTCAAAATGTATTTGAAAGGCTTTTATTTAAAAAATGTATCACACTTAAAAACCCAAAATAATGACAAAAGAATTTAAAATTGAAGCAATGCGAAAAGCTGCAAAGGAAGCAAAACTAGCCTTTTCAGAATCAAAAGAATCTGAATATGATTTTAGTCTTATAGACGACTATTATAATTTTGAGTTCGGTGTTAAGATAATAGACGGCGATTATTGGTTACATAGTATAGACGGCGATGTTATTGAAATAGTAGATTCGCCTGAGGAAATTCTTAAAATAATTGACGATATTGTTACTTCTTAAATAAAAAAAAGCCGTACTCTAAAAGAATACGGCTTTTTGATTTTCCAAAACAAAGATTCTCACTAGATAACGATTCTAGTAGAACAAAGAGAATATAAAATTACAAAATAAATTAGAATTTGTCTAATTAGATTTGAATTTGTTAGAAATAAAAAAGCCGTACTACAAAATAGTACGGCTTTTTCTATCTTTCAATTATGAAACTCTATTCATTCTAAACTCAAAAAGAGAGAAAATAAAAAGTTCATTACAAATATACTGAAATAATTTAGAATTAACTGGAATAACTTAACAATTACACTCAGCTTTAAATTCACAGGTTTCAATTTCACAAACTATTTTGAATACAATTAGTGCATCGGTATTCAGAAACTCAGAACTTTGCTTTACTTCCAAACTTTTCAGACCATCTAAATTTTCCTTTTTAGAATAGATTTTGTCTAAAGCATTGATTATACATTCCTCAAAATCGTAATCGTCTAAGGACTCGTCTAAGGTACGACTATCAGCGTTTTGTGTTCTATGGTCCTGAGCGTAATTTGCATACGAAACATAGAAGTTTAGAGTTCCTGAGGCTTTTCTTTGTCTTCCTTTTCCTTCCTCAAAATTTAGTTCTTCTATTTCTATCCAAACGCCCTGCGAAAATTCCGTGTCAGCTTCTGGATTGTCAAATTGTTTTCGGTATCTACTTACATAAACAACGCCTTTGACGGCTTCAATTATGTATTCTGATAAAGATGTATAGATTCGTCTTTTTATAGGCATAATAAAGGGTTTTTAATGGTTATTTGAAGCAATCTTGTATTTCTTCTATAAAGAGTTTTTCAAGTTCTTTCCTGAGTGTATAAGAAGAACCTAAAAACTTCCTTTGTGGAATAGTAAGGTTCATTTTACGATTGTGAGCTTTTACTTTTTGGCGACCAGTTCTCCCACGCCTTGTATGGCCTTTGACTGATACACGTGCGTCAATCTTTCCACCTTGGTTATGAATTGCAGCATATTTTATATTTGTTCCAATTACAAAACTTTTATTATTGACTTTTACAACTCGTAAAGAGTTACGCAATGCACCCGAATCAATCAAAATTCCACGTCCTTTATTTCGTGAAGCTGAGGGCTTTCTTGCTTTCCAATTTTCTAAAGATTTATCTAAAAAGCCTTGTCGACGAAAATTATCTTGAAAGAAAACCAAGGCTTCATTAGCTAGAATCGGATTTATCGTCCTCTTTAGATTTTCTAGTTTCTGAATTATTTGGTTTATGTTCTTTGGCATTTTTTGCAAGTGTTTTTTGTAAGATTTTTATTCCTATAAAAAGTCCGAAAAGAAAGGCTATTATTAAGACATAGATATAGTTATCTAAAATTAGATTTTTCATTTTAACGAATGGTTTTAGTTTCTAATATTGAACGTACTTTTGTGAGTTCAATTAAAATATCTTTTTCGCTATCAGCTTTCTTTTCTAAATTAACTCGGATTTCTTCCAATGTTTGTTCTGTTCTTCTTTCAAAAAGGACTAGGTTTTCAACACGACTATTAAGACGTATTGCCCAAGTTACTAAAGGCACTAAAACGGCTAACAAAATTGTTACAACGATTGCCAAAAATGCAATAGCTAAATTAAGACCGTCAAAAATTGATGTTAAAAGCATTTTATTATAAGAGTTAAGAGTTAAAGTAAGGGTGTTTTTTAGGAAAGATTATTCCGTTCTTTCCTACGTTGTTTTGGAACATTTGATTAATTTCTATATTTGGAACATCTTTAGAAATTTCGCCTTTTCTAATTTTTTGGACGGTGCAACGACAGTTCCATCCGTTCGGTGGATAATAAGTATTCCAAAAGTCATCGTTTTGAGGAAGTATTTTATTATCCAATTTTTCGTGATTACTTCTAACACGGTCATCACCAGCCGTAATATATTTGAGCAAAGGAAATATTTCTTTATCTCTTTCTATTTCCACCCACTTACGAGCTGCAATAGACGAATTTACAGAAACATTGTACTCAGCTTTTAGCCAGTTTACATTGTAGTTTTCGTGCAATTTTAGTGCATCAAATCTAAATTCTTGAAAGGTTCTTAGTGAGCCGTCCGAATCATATAATAAATTAGTCATTTGTCTAAGTTCGGATTCTGTTTTTGCAGCTCCAAAAACTTGGACGTTTTGACGTAATACATTTATCATATTTTCGTCTTCAATCAAAATATTTTCTGTTCCATAACCTTCCGTTATGGCACTTTCAAAAACTGAAACATAACTTTCTGATAATTCTTGTATAAGATTCTCAGGAACTTCACTATTTGGATTGTCATGCAAAAAGGTAATAATCTGATTTATTACAGAAATATTATCAGGTGTTTCTAAAACAGCTACATACTTATCAGAACAGGAAGAACAATATTCTTTATTATAATGAGTATCTACTTTTGAAGTCCTTTTGAAAGCATTTAATTTACTTCTCAAAAACTCTTTTTTTTTTAACTGAGCAACGGCATTCAAAGGAATAGAAGTTGTAGTTTCTTCTTTCCTAATTTTTACATTATAAGTTTCTTCTAAGTATTCGTCTGATAAACGGCTTAACATATTCTTATCTATTTCCATTCTTGCCTTTAGGTCGGCTTTTTCGTCAAAAGCAAATCTATCGCCTTCAGCAAAATTGTAACCGAACTTTCTAAGACGTGGAAGTAATTCGTCATTCAATACAAATAGAATTTCAGTCAAATCGTCCTTTGTTATTTCGTCCTCAGAACGTTCGTGAACTTCACCTTGGCTTCGTGAAGAACCTTCATCTAAAGTCATTGTATTACCAAGGATAAGTTTTGATACTTGTTTGTCTAAGACCTCTATTTTCCTATCAAAAATATCGGAGTTACCAGTTCCGGGGTTCGCAATAATTTCAAGTCGTGTTCCTTCAGGAAAAAGTGCGTAACTAGCCAAGCCCATGTCTTCTAACCAGCTTTCAATTTCATTGCGAACTTTCGGATTGTTAGAACTTGTATAAGCTGTACGAATTGGAACACCGTATATTTGTTCAAACTCGCCCCAAGCTCCAAAACTATGTCTTTTACTTATTGTAAAAGGTGCAGCCGTATTAAGTATTCCTAAATCACCATCAAATCCTTGTACAAAAATAAAGAAGTCTTTTATAGTGTCCTCAGTAAATTGAATACCGTTATAGGACTGAGCCGTATAATCATAAACAATTACGCTTTTCTCAGGACTTACATTTTCCCTTGGAAACTTAATTACTTTAAATCCTAAGTCTTCCACAGGCTGCAAACCTATTAATGTATAGCCATAAAAAATGCTTTCCATTGAAGCCTCGACAAAGTCTTTTAACCACTTGCGATTTAGTTCTAAAGTCAAATCGTCTTTTTTCTTTCCTTGTGAATCTACTACTTTTAGTTTTCGGCTAGTTACTTTCAAAATACGCTTACGAACGACAGCAGACAAATGAGCATCGTTTTGTAACATATCTTTATAGACTAACATAAGCCTCCACCGAAAAGGTGTCAAAGGATGTTCTGCTATTGCACGAGCCAACTGCAAATCAGTAATTTCTTGACGTATCTGTAAAGTATATTTTTTCTCTAAAGAATGGATAGCAGATAATACTTTTTCGGTGTTCTTTATCTTAGCTACTTCCTGAGTAGAAACTCGTTTTTGAGCAAAGAATTTAGAAACGTTTTTTTGTGCGTTTTTAAAGGCTTTTGATAGTGAGTTAGATATTTGTATGTTTTTCATATTATCGTTTAATGTAAGCGATTTTGAAATAGTTTTGAAGGGTTTTTAATTTAGTCTAACTAAGTTAGAAAAGATTAGAAACCCGTTTTATACTTTTTATTAGATTTTGCTCTAAATGTTTGTTCTGAGTTTTCAGTTTGTGAAAGTGGCAAATCAGGAAAGATTGCTTTTGTATGATCGCTTGGCAATGCTACTCTTTTTAGCCATTCCTGAGCATCTACATATAAGTCTTCACGTTGTTTTGGAATAACACGATTTGACACAGCTATATGAGCTCGGTAAATAACCATATTAGAAAGGTGAAATACTAAAGGCTTATATCTGTTTTCGCCTTCTTGCATAAAAATTACTTCTATTATGTATTTTTTACGCAATGCTTCTTTTGCCTCCTGAATGACAGTTTCTTGTACTTCTATTAATGTGCGATCTTCTATAAGAATATTTCTTGTTTCTGACCTTATTATTGGTGCGTAGTCTTGAAATGTTAGGAAGTTTTCCATAATTTTTATTCGGTTTTAAAACTGTCTTCAATTAATTTTCTTCTTATATAAGAATCAGAAGGTCTATAATAATTATCTGACCAAATGAAGAAATTTTGAAGCTGAGTAATTTCAAATTCTAATTTGTTTATTTTTTTGTCCCAAAATCCATTTGTGAGGCGAGTAAAATACAAATCGCTTTTTTTTGATTTTTCTTTATAAATAGCATATTGTTCTAAGGATTCTTTGAATTTGTCTTCAAGAAAAAGTTCATGTGATTTTTTATATTCCTGCATCCCATTATCAGGAACATTGTTTTTTTCTTCTATTAACTTATCTCTTTTTGAATTAAGTATTTGGCGTTGTTTTTCTAAATAAGGATATTTCATAGTTTTGGAATTTTAAAAAAATAGCCTGAAACTTAAAATAAAGTAAACAGGCTATTTTGAGTTAGAAGTAGTAAAAAAGGAAATTTAGTTTTAATCAAAAACACTTTCAGGCAAATCGGCTTCGCTTAACATAGCTTGTTTTGTACTCCAATTCATTACAATTTCTATTTCCCTTTGTGAAGCAATCTCAGCAGGAATAATAGGATAAGCCATTGTAGAAAGTGGAAGTACATCGCCTTTCTTTGTAATAGGAACATGAATAGCTAAATCAGGCGTTACAAAACCAACACCAAATTTGTTTCTTTGAAAGTTTAGTTTTTGCATCCATTTATGATTGCCGTCAGGATTGTCAGCTCTAACCGTAGCAGAACTATCAAATCCAACAATGCGATCTTTTTGTCTTCCTTTTGCAGGCTGCAAAACAGGTGACGGAGGTGGAAGTTCTCCAGCTGTAGGAATAATTTCAATCGTTCCTGCCGTAATTGCAGTAGCCCATTCGGCTTGGTCTGTAATATCAGTAAATCCAATAAAGTCAATAGATATAAGTACGATGTATGCAATCTTGCCTGGCTGATCTAAACAGTCATCGCCTAAAGCATAAACGTCCGTTGGTGAACAGCCATAAGGTGTAAATCCAATAATAAAAGGCATAAGTAAAATAATTTAGTGATAAAATAAATTTGGTGAATTTTAGGCAATACGGCGAGCCTCTGAAGGCAAGATGCACCCTATTTTGTTTTGAGGATAGTTTGTGTGTGTGAAACCCTCATAAGCCGTTGCATCGGTTTTTACAAGAACTATTTCAATATTCAAAGTACCCGTTTTGTAGTTTTGAGTTTGGTTTCTTCCTAATTTCAAAACTACTTTGTTATCTACTATCGTAAGTGGATAAAAGCCATTTTCATATTGTCCAGTTTTGTTTAAAACGAAACTGTCTTGTACGTCATAATTGCTATTCAAGAAAGCAACTATATTAACAATCTCAGCAGTAACCAAATCGGTTAAATCAATTTGATTTTGATTTTCGTCATAGACAGGAAGTGAAATTGTCTTATCAGTTCCTTGGTAAATTTTTTCATTCATAGCTATAATAAAGTAGGTTGTATAAATTGTTCTACTGAATAATTCGTTATTAAAATTTCTTTTCGTCTATTTTTGATATTTCTTCTTTCTCCAATATCAAAAACAAAAAGGTTGTAATCCTTAGCCATTTCAATTACAATAGGATTGTCAAATTCAGAAATTGCAAACTTTGAATTGAAAGCTATATTTGCTTTAATAAGTCTTTCTGTGTCTTCCACTTTGAATCCATTTTTGTAATTATTACCAGTTCCTAAATAAGGCGGATCGTTATAAACGAAAGTTTTTGTTTTATCTCTCTGAGAATTAAAATGAATGTTCTTCAAAAACACTTCAAAATCCTTACAAGAAATAACTGCATTGCTTAAATATAAAAGTGCTTCATTGATTCTTTGTAGTGTAAGCCTTTTCATATTGTCACGACAATCAATTTTAAAAGTTTCCATTCCACCGTAAAGCGAAAAGTTAGACAAATACAAAAATCTAAGTGCTTTTGAAAGTGGTGTTACTTCCTCATTTTTTACCCAAAAATCAAAAAGAGAATGATTCAAAGGAACTTTCTCAAATTCAGTTTTGAACAACTCAGCATCGTTTTTTATTAGATTGAACAAATTAAAAACGTCATCGTCTAAATCATTCAAAATGTTATACTTTGCTTTTGGCTTATTAAAATATATTCCACCTGCTCCAAGACACGTTTCTATGAAAATATCGTGTTTTGGAAAATAGCTCAAAATGTTTTTAGCAATTTTTGATTTATTGCCTTGGCGTTTTAATAGTGTACTCATAATTTAAAATCCTTTTATCATTCGTCTTCTTACTATTCCAAATCCTGAGGAAGCAGCCGAATTAGTAATTGCACTTGTTTGTATTTTGGAAATTGCACCTTCTAAGGTATCAGGATAATCGTCATGTGATTTGCTACCTTTTTCAAATGCTAAAAGTTGGTCTATTCCTGCTATCAAATCAGGACTTTCTTTTTCAAGAATATTAAAGAATATTTTTTTGTGATATAAAGGAGCTGCAAGTGTACTTTCTACTCTAATATGTTTGTTTGCTTTTGAAGCCATATCGGCTAAAGGCATTGTAAACCAACCTCGTCTATATCCTTCTTCATTGAATGCCTTCGCAAATATTTCTTTTTGCTGTGCCAAACCTTCGTAATAGGCACGGAAATAAATGCCTTTTTCATTTAGTTCTTTTACTAAATCGTAATACCAACCTATTGCGTGTGTCGTTTCTGTCTTCCTACAATAAGACCTCAAAACGTGATATTCGTCAAGTTTTTTACCTACCAAAACAAAGGCTTTATAATCGCCATTTGATGTATAAGATAAATCCCAGTAACCTACGATGTCCTCATATTCTTTAAAATCTAAAGGCGTTTTATAATGAATCCAATCGGATTTGAATATTCCACCATCCGTAATTGGATTGTTCATGTATTCCCTTTGGAAAGCTCTATACGTCCAGTCTAGTTGTTTTTGTGTCCAATATTCTTTTGTGTATTTTGCTTTCCATGTAGGTTCACCGTTTGGAAGAACAGCAGGAACAGAAATAATACAAGTCTTTTCAGAATCTTTTAATTCTCTTTTCAAAGAATCTAAAATACCGTTTTTGTAAGCCCTATTTTGTGCAAAAACTAACCTTTGATAAGAACCGTCAAACATACCCATTACGTCCCCACTAACCCAGTTTACCATTTCTTTTATAAGAGTAGGGTTTTTAGCCGTTTTTCTTTCTTCAAAGTCATCTAAAACAACATAGTCAGGGCGATGTTGCTTCTTACGAAAACCCCTTGGCGATTGACCTAATCCACCACTTTTAAAATATATTCCTGACTTTGTATAAAAGTCGCCTTCTTCCCAACTTCCACCGTTTACTTGTTTTCCGTAATCGTGAATGATTAATGGATTTGCTTCAAACTCAGCTTGTAAATCAGAAAGAAGTCTTTTGCCTTTATCGGCATTTTCGCCAAATAAAGCCATAAACTTCAATTCATTTTTTATCATTAGCCAAAAAGGAAAGAATATATCGGCGTGAACCGATTTTGCAGCACCACGATAAAACTCTAAAAATAGATTTATTTGCTTTCTATTGCTTAGTTCATTTGCAGCTTGCAAGTGAAAAGGAGCGCAATCAATATGAGTGCCGTCTTCTCTTTCAGTATAATGAGGAAAATAAGTTTGGACAAAGAAATTATAGTCAGTTAAAACACGTTTTTTGCGTTCTGACTGTAAAGATTTTGATTCATTAATTGGTACGTTTTGATTGTTTGCAATTTTATCACAAAGTTCCTCAAATCGTTTTTTGTCTTTATCTGTAATTCCTGCCATTTTTATAATTCTCTTTCTAATACACTATTTATAAAATTAGGTGCTATTTCGGCGATGCCTTTAGCCGTTTCAGTCTTTCCATTGTCTTGACAAAATTTCATAAAACGACTAAGAATAGTAATTACTTTACTTGCTTCTATTTCGTCTTTTGTCAAGTCTTTGATAATACTAGAAAGCCTTTTTACCTCCACCGTGTTTAATATTTCATTTTCTAATTCTTTAGATAAATGAAACCTAACCTTAGCCAAAATCTTAGTGTCTTGCGTTTTTTCGGCAAGGCTTCTTTCTTTCCAATTTTCAGCCTTTTTCCAATTAGACACGGTTGTTTCTGTTACACTTAGTAAATCAGCTATCTCTTTACTTGTAGTGCCTTTTTTGAACATATCATAACCGAGTTCTCTTTTGGAATTTCTTGCCATTACGAATTAAATTTGGAATTTGTCTAAAAGTTTTTATACAAATATACCTTTTTTTTTTGTAATTTGACAAATTTTGTCTAAATTTGATAGAAAAAATTAGAATACTTTGTACAACTATGGCAAAAATTATATCTATTTCGGGCATTGTTGGTTCTGAGGAACTAACAGAAAAAGCTATTTCAAGGCAAATAGAGGGCGTTTCAGAAACTGAAAGAATAATTTTCAAAATTAATTCAGACGGTGGAAGTGTTTATCACGGAAATTCTATCTATGATTATATAAGAAGTTTAAAAAACTATACTGAAAGTAATATAACAGGTTTTTGTGCCTCTATGGCTACGATTGTCGCTTGTTCTACAAAGGTTGCTAAGATGTCTTCAAATGCTTTATACCTTTTACATGCGCCTTCAGGATATTTGGAATGGGCAAATTCTAATAAACTAAAGGAAGAACTTATTGTAATGGAAAAAATAGAAAATATAATGCTTTCTATCTATTCTAAAAAGACTGGACAAACGCCTGAGCAACTTAGACAAAAATACTTTGACGGTAAAGACCATTATTTGACGGCTGAGGAAGCCAAACAAGAAGGATTTGTCGACGAAGTTATAGAAGACGTTTTTGATATTCCTATGAATATTGCAGCGTCGGCAAACAAAGACAAAAAGACTTTTTTTATTTCACAATCCACCAAACAACCTATACAAGTTATGGAAAAACCACTTCACAAAATTGCTTCTTTCCTTAAAACAAATGAGGAAGAAACGGCGATTTTAGCAAAATTAGAATCTGACCAAACTGAAAAAACTAGCCTTTTAATAGAACTCGCAAAAACAAAAGGTTTTGATTCTGATAAGATTGCGCTTTTAGAAATTTCGCCTTATGAGAAAGCAAAGGAAATCGTAATGAAAGCACAGCCGATTGCTTCTATGAATAACCTTAGAACTGTTCCAAATACTGATAATTCAGAAAATGGAAAAGAAGAACAAAAGCAAACACTTCTTAATAAAACGGCGATGCATGATTATAATGCTTTTGCTGAGTTAATGAAGGTTACAATGGAAAACGCACCAAAACCTGAAACGGTGGATAAGGCAAACTGGACAATGAATGACTGGGAAACTAAAGACCCAAAAGGACTTTTAGAGATTCATGACACTGACCCAAAACGCTATGCAGCATTAGCAAAGACTTATGTAAGTCCTGCAAAGAAACGCTAAACGAAAAGCCTTTAAAGCCTTTTTAAAAGCATTTAGAAACTACCAAATTTACCTATTACACTAATTTAATTTTATATATAAAATGGCAAAACCTTCTAGTTATGCAACGGCTCAGGAAATATTCCGAGCCGATCTTGCTGCCCAAATCTTTAACAATAACGAATTTGCTATGCGAAGCCGTGATTGGTCAGATTCGGCTCGTGGAAAAACTGTAAATTATTCAGAATCAGGGGCAAAACCTCGTGCAAAAATAAACAGTACAACTGGACACGGTACTGCTGTACAAAGAACAGATGTTGCACGTTCTTATGAGCTAAATGAAATTTTGACAGAACCAACAAAGTTAGATTGGACTGACGAATATGTTACGAATTATGATAAACGTTCTTCAATTTTAGAGGAACATTTAGGCACTATTCAAGACCAAACTTCTTTACGTATTTTATTTTCATGGGCTCCAACGGCTGCTACAAATATTGTTCGTACTTCAGGAACGGCAAGGGCTGCTGGTGCAACTGGCGCAGCGACAGGAACAAGACTTGCTGCTGTTTACGCTGATATTTTGAAAATTCAAACAAAAATGAATGCCGATAACATTCCACTTACAGGGCGTGTGATGGTTATTCCACCTTCAATGCACTCTGATTTAATGCTTATTGATCAGTTTATTTCAGTTGATTATGTCAATAATAAGGCTATTCCTGAAGGTGTCATCGGACGTATTCTTGGATTTGATGTTTATGTACATGCCGTTGGTCAAGTTTATTCTAATGCAGCAACTCCAGTTCCTATTGCTTACTTACCCGATGACACCTTTACACCTTACGCAGGTGCTGCTACTGACAATGCTTCAATTATTTTCTATCACGAATCTTTTGTTACTCGTGCATTAAGCCCTGATAGTCTTGTTTCTATTATTGATGTTCATGGTGGAACTGAGTTTTCTACGACTTCTTTAGTAGGTGGAAATAAGTATTATTCAAATGAACGAGGCGTTTACGCACTTGTCGAAACTTCATAAACGTACTAAACTATGCAAAAGACACCTTTTGAAATGGTTTTGAGTTTGGCAAAATTAGGGGGAGGCGTTTTAGACGCTTCCTCATTAATTGAAAACTCAAATCAAATTGACTTAATGGCTCAGAATCTTATTCAAGAACTAAACGGTCAGAAAGTAACATTCAATTCTCAGGACATAGAAGCGTTCTTTCAAGTTCGTAAAAAAGTAAAACGAATGGGTGGAATTCACAATTTGAATAACCTACTTACAATCTTAGAAACGAATGGAATGTTAGACAGTTTTTCTAATACTCAGGAAGTAGAAAAAAAGAAGTAACTAAAAAGTAGCTACTTTAAAAAAGAAATTCCAAAACAAAATCAAATAATTAATTATACAATTTAGAATCTAAATTTCTTTAAAATGAAAAATTACTTTAGACTTTTCCTTATTGGAGTTCTTGCTATTTTTAGTCTTGTTGCTTGTCAGAGTTCCGAACAAAAACCTATCACGATTCCACCTACTGAAAAAGTAGAAATCAAAACACAAATTCAAGATACTATCTATGAATCTGAAAGTGTGGATACTTACAATCGCACGGCTTCAAATCATAATCATAGTAGAAATATTGGTTTTGGAATTTTAGGACTTGGAATGTTAGGTATGGCTGCCGATTTATCTTGGTTAAATAAAATTAGGGCTTTATTACAGTATGGCTGGGTTCTTCAATTTCTTTTCAAAATGTTTAGTGGAATAAAACTAAATAAAGAGTTTTTGAAAAATATCTATGATAGATGGAATGAGAATTATGGTGAAGTAAAACTAACACCTGAAACACTAAAAGATGTAAATGATTTATTGCCACTTATTAAAGTAGGTGGAGGTATTGATACAATCCGTGATATGTATGTTCGTGCAAATGAGGACGGCGTTTTGAATAAAATGGAATTGATACATAATAAGATTGTCAGTTTAGGTGGATATGATGACCTTTTATTATTTCTAAATGAAGCTGAGAATTTGGCTAATGAAGAAAAAAAAAAGACGTTGTAGAAACTGCAAAAGATGTAGTTGTGGAACAACCGAAAATTGAAAAGAAGCTAATTATTACAAAAATGCTGTTACCAAAAGAACAGCATTTTTCTGAGCCTACAAAGAAAAGGCAAATCGTTCTTCATCATACTGTATCAAATCCAACTGGAGGGGCTGAGGCTGTTTGGCATTGGTGGAATAGCAACCCTGAAAGAATTGGTACTCATTACGTAATTGATTATTCAGGAAACGTTTATTTGTTTGTCGAAGAAACTTATTGGATTCATCATTTAGGCATAAGAGATAATCGTAATACAACCCTAAATAAAGGTTCAATCGGAATTGAATTAGTTGCTTGGGGTGGATTAGTTAAAGCTAATAATTTGTTCTATAACGCAGGGCAATGGACACCGAAAGGATGGACGGCAGGGCGTGTTAGAATAGCAAATGAATTAGTTACTGAATATGATAAAGAGTATCGTTCTTTTTCGGCTTATCAAAGTTATTCTAAAGGTCAGATTGATAGCTTACAAATACTTTTGAAGGAACTTTGTGAACGTCATAATATTCCTAAAAAGTTTAATTCAGATATGTTTGAATTAAGTGATAAAGCCCTTTCAGGTGAAAAAGGAATATTTAGTCATACAAGTTATAGAGGCGATAAAGCCGATATCCATCCTCAAAAGGATTTAATTGAAATGTTACAAAACTTAGACAAAAACTAAAATGGCAAAACTAACTAAAAAAGAAACTGAATTTTTGAATACGATTGTCAAACAAGAATTTGAAAATCAAAAAAACGAATCTGAATTGTTAATTGTAGAAATAGAAAAAGATGTTCACGAGGTTTGGCTTTCTTCACACGCTAGTTTTGCCGAATCTTTAAACTATAAGTTTATTCCTATAAAACGTTCGGATTTGGAAGAGAAATGACAAAGTTATCAAAAGCTCATAATCGCTTTCTTAAAAGACAAAGAAAGTGGATTGAAGACTTAAATAAAATAGAATTTCACGAACAAGGTCTGACAAAATGGATAGAAAATAGTCAAGGTCCTAAAATTCATTTGAAAGCTATTCAGAAAATTCTATCGTCTTAATTTTTACCTAAAAATTTATAATTTCAATGAACGATAAAACAAAAGTATTGCTTCAAAAATGCTTCAAAAAGCATCCTAAAGAAACGAAAATGTTATTAGTGAATGATAAACCATTTCTATTGCGATTTGCCGATATAGCCGAAAATTACGCTACAAAGACAGGCGCAAAAGTAGAAACAATCACACAAGAATCTTTAGAAGAAAAACAAGTAACAACTCTCAAAACCGAAACAAAAGACAATGCAAAATCAGAAAGTAAGAAGTAATAACTTTTTGACTTTTGATTATAAAGAAGCCGTTAATCGTATTGACGGCTTTTTTTTAGACAAAAGTCAAGTTTATGAGTTCGCCGACCCTTTGAAAATGCCACAAAGTCGTTATCTCATTTTTACGGAAATTTATAGTGATTTAGAAAAAGGTGCTAATAATGAGTTCCTTAATTTAGGATTAGATACAATTATTAAAGCTCTGAATTACAATAAGATTGTGGACGCTTCACACGCTGCAATGATAATGAAAGAAGCGATAAATAATCTAAGACCATTAGAACATTATTATAGGCTTGCATCGGTTTTATTCTTGGTGGAAAATGAAAACCCTTTTGACTATGATATTGAACTGAATGACTGGAAAATTGAACAAATGAAGGAAGTGAAAAACAGGCTTTTTTTTTGGAATATGCTAACCGAAAACTTGAAACATCTTGGCTTACACTTGCCAAAAGATATTCTAAATTATTCACAAAAAGCCGAACGAAAAATCGCCGTTTATTCTCAGACTTTAAGCCTTTACAAGAAAGATTTGAAGTAGCAAAAAAGGACTTTCAAGTTTTTGTTTTTGAACATTCAATAAACGAATCAGAAAGCCTTAAGAAAATGATTGTTGAGGATTTTTATTGCTACAATGAAATCCTAGCGTCACGTGCCGAGAAACACCGTCAGGAACAACAAAAACAGAAATGGAAGAAATAAAAATAAGTACGTCCAAATCACAAAAAGAATTAGACGAACTAATCGCCAAACTGAAAAAAGTAGGAAAAGAAGCAAATCTATCTGAAAAAGAGATAGACGAAATGCTAACGCCTTTAGAAAAACAAAAACTTCCAAACGCCACAAAACAAACCGAAAAGTTAGGAGGTGGAATGGGTAAACTTGGTGGGATTGCTAAAGGCGTTGGTGCTGCTTTTGTGGCTGCTTTTGCCGTGGAAAACCTTATTCGTTTTGCAAATGAAGTAATGAATATTGAAAAGGAATTTACTACTTTGAATGCTCAGGTTAGTAGATTTTCAGGACTGACAGGAACAGCCTTAGACAAAACAACTTCAAAGGTTGCTGCACTTGCAAAAACATACGGTAAAGACTTAAATGAAGTCCTTATTGCTACAAATTCTTTTGCGAAACAATCTGAGATTAGTTTTGACGAAGCTCTAACATTGATGCAAAAAGGATTTTTACAGGGTGCAGATGCTTCAGGTGATTTCTTGGATAAAGTAAAAGAATATCCTATACAATTCAAAAACTCAGGACGCTCAGCTGAGGAATTTATTAAAGTTGCTACTCAGGAAGTAAAAGGAGGCATTTATAGTGATAAATTGTTAGATACTTTGAAGGAATTTGAGTTAGCCATAAAGGAAATGGATAAAGCTCAGCAAGATGCCTTAAATAATGCCTTTGGTAAAAAATGGACTGACGAATTTGTAAATAGTGTAAATACAGGAAAAATTACAACTGAGGAAGCATTCTTTCAAATTGCTTCTAAAGCAAAAGAATCAGGTCTTACGGTTCAACAAACCCAAAAATTAACAGCCGATTTATTCAAAGGCGCAGGTGAAGATGCAGGTGGATTTTTGGCTATTATTGAACAGGTGGACGCTGCTTATAAAATCAATCTTGACACCTTAGACGAATACGGTAAAAGTCAAGAAAATACACTAAAATTAGAAACTGAATTAGCCGATCAAAAAGTACGTTTAGCTGAAAATTTAGAAGGGTTATCAAAAAGTTATGATACGCTTACTACTCAGTTATTAACCGATGTTATAAATGCTTTCAATCTTGTTTATGAAGCTATTTTTAAAGCCGATACATTACTAAAGAAAAACAAAAAAGAAGCCGAAACTTATGGCGAAGGATTTAATTTTAGTCAGCTTACCATTGAAATACAAGCTACTGAGGCAGAAATAAAAAGACTTGATAAAGTCTTTAAGGAATTAGATAAAACAACTGAGGACGGTATTACATTTAAGCAGGAAGAAATTCAAAATGAAGTTGCTGTTTTAGAAACTAAATTAAAATCCTTAAAAGGAAATTTAGAAAATCTAAATAAAGAAAATGAAAAAAATCCGACAGGATGGGTTGAAACAAATAAGGCTATTACGGTAACTAATAAACTAACCGATGACCAAATAAAGAAACAAATAGCCCTCAATGAAGCTATCAATGATAGTTTTGAGAAATTAAAAGCCCAAGCCGAATTGTATAAAGCAGGAGGCGATGATAGTGAGGCTGGTTTGGCTTTATTACAAAAACGTGCTATAAAAGAATTAGAAGCCGAACTCGGTTTTATAAAGCTAAATGAAGAACAAAAAGCACTTCTAAAAGAACAATTACAAGTGAGTTTTGAAGAACGCCGTCAAGCTCTTATTCTATCAAAACAACAAGAATATCAAGCTACTGAAAAAGAAATGTTAGATGCTCGTCTTGTTGAAATATCTGATTTTTATAAGCATTTGGATAATGTAGCAAAAGGCTCTGAATTATCCACTGAGGAACTAAAAGGCATTTTGATAGGTAATTTGATTGCTCAGTTAGAAGCACAAAAGGAAGTCCTATTAAGTGAAGGCGAATCTATTTTGGAAATAGAAACTCAGCTTACCGATGCACGTTTGGCATTGAAAGATTATGAAACTGAAATGTTTCAAAACTCAGAACAGAAAAAACAAGATGCAATACAAACTACAATAGATAAAGAAATTGAAGCCTTTGCAGCTATTTCTTCTATTAGTCAAGATATAGGTTCTCTATTTGGGGAACAAGGACAAAAATTTGGTCAGTACGTACAAAGTTTTGTGGCTTTATCTCAACAACTAAATACAGTTGCTAAAACTCAAATAGCGACCTCTCAGGCTGTAACAAGTGCAAAGACAGCAGAAGGGGTCGCCCGTGCGAGTGCCTTGCCTTTTCCTGCGAATATTGCAGCAATTACCACTACTTTGTCTACTGTTATTAGTGCTTTTAAGACTGTTAATAGCTTTGGTAGATCAAAATACTATTGGGGTAAAGACGAAATTACCCAAGGGATGGGCGATAGGGATGATGTACCAGCTTATCTAAGAAAAGGAGAAGGTATTGTTCCAGTACATATAAATAAAATGTTAAAAGCAAATGGATTAAGTGTTTCAAAACTTCCTGAGCTTTTAAGAAAATCACATAGTCCAAACGTTTCTACCTCCACTATTTCGGAAGTGAGTTTGGATCAAAGTGCTATCAATGATGCTATCTCAAAACAGCCTCATACTACAATTACACTTGATGAAAATGGTTTTTCGAAAAGAGTTCTAAAGAATGGAAATGAGATTATTTACCATAAAAATCGTTATCAATAATGCTTCAAATCACATTAGAAAATAATATAGAAGGCGTTCATTTATGCGAAAATGAGGCTATTGGATGGACTAATACAAAATTAGATATTTCACGATCTAAGAAATATCATGGTCTTTTTTATGAGAATCTTGCTAACCTTACTTTTTTCGGTTCGGCTGGTGTTTTTGTGATGAATATAATTGATACCCAAGGTATTGAAGCAACTGTAAAAATATACATTGCTTTTGATACTTTTAATGGTTTTGAAAGGTTTTTTGAAGGGACTTTGAATTTATCCAAATACAGAAAAGTAAGTCGTGGTCAGAATAGAAATGCTTTTGAAGTAGAAAAAAGTAGTTATTTTGGAGTAAAAATGCCTATTGATACGACTAATTTAGGATTGCTTTTAAATACTTATGATAAGATTCCGATTGATTTAAGCCGTAAGTTTTCAGTCAGAAATAACAGTCCTTTGCAGTCATTAGGACAATATGAGAACTTTGAAATGTACCTTCATTCAAAAGCAATTATATTAGAATCCATAATTAACATGGGTGGAAGTGTAGTTGATTTTATTGGTACAAGCGTTAGTTCTTTCTTTTTTTCAGTTTATGCACAAAATGCCGAAACTGACGAAATTGGTCTTAATCCTATTATTCAAAATATTACATTTGAAGGTGCAAACCCAACTTTACCGTTTACAACTATTGAAAATACTGATTTGTATGAAATAGAAATAGATGGCTTAATGCAAACTGTGAATGGCTTTACAAATTGTACTCAGGCTAATATAAATTTATTTTATGAGTTTGGTTCGGATATTCCTTTGCTTCCATTTGCAACGCTTACAAGTACCGAAATAAATGCTGATACACCGTCTAATTTTACTAGAAATTTACGTCTTATTTTGAATGAAGGCGATACACTAAAAGTCTATTTAAGAATAGCCGTTGAATGTGGTGGAGGTCAAGAAATGACCTTTGACGAGCTAAATGTAGATTTTGATTTGAAGCTAAAACGCTTATCTACTGAGGATGCTACACCTGCTAAAAATTGGCTAATCCACGAATCCTTGGCTCGTGTTTTAGAAAGTATAACCGAACAGGATAACGTCCTTATATCTAATTATTATGGACGTTTAGATAGTTCTCCACGTGCCTACTCAGGTAATGGCTGTGGTTCACTAAAAAGCCTTACGAATGGTTTTCAAATAAGGCAATTTGAGGAAGGAAAAAAGCCTCATATTACTTTGTCTGACCTTTTTACTTCCTTGGATGCAATTGATTGTCTAGGATTAGGAATTGAACAAAATGGCGATATTGAACAAATACGAATAGAAGAAAGAAAATATTTTTATTCTGACGAGGTTGTTATGCGTTTTCCGTTCGTCAATATAGAAGATTTCAACGAGGACTGTGCCGATAATTACTATTATAATAAAGTAAATGTCGGTTATGAGAAATTTGAAAATGATAGTTTCAATTCTTTAGATGAAATATGTTCTAAACAGACTAGAAATTCATTTATAAGCCGAATTTCAAATGAATACAACTCATTATCAAAATTGATTGCTTCAGGATATGCCTTAGAAATATGTAGAAGGGAACAGTTTAAAAAAAGTGCATCAAAAGGCAATAAATACGATAATGATAACTTTGTTATTTGTGTTTCTAAGCGTGTAAAAGTTCCAGTTGTAGGATTTGTCCTAAATGGTATTGACATTGCAAAAGGAAGCGTTATCATTGAAAAACCTTCAATGATGACAACAGTAGAGCTGTATAACTGTGGCGTGAATGATGGTACTTATAACCCAATTTATCTAACTTTCCGTTTTGATTTGTATGATCGTATTTTGCTATTTGGTTTCCCAAGCGATGACGAAATTAATTTACAACCTGATAGCTATGCAATCATAAATGTAAATACTTATGTGCCTGAAAAAGATGAGAATTTTGGAGTTATACAAAATTTAATTGATCCGAATAGTAGCTATAATTTACGAATTTCTCCAGCTCGTAATTTCTTTAGACATACGTCTTTTTTGAATCCTACATTAGCCGATTATGTCAATCAAAGTTGGAAATTCGCTGAAGGTGAAGGCAATTATTTAGCAAGTACAGAAATGTTGTTTGGCTGCCAAAATGAGTTGTTAGACAGTCAATTAGTAGAAAATCAAGATTTAACTTATTCCATTACTCAGAAAGAGATTTTTAAGCCGAAATATGTGAAGTTTGAAACACCATGTTCTTTTGAACAGCTCCAAATTATTAAAGCAAATAGAAAGGGAATTATTGAAGTATCTGACACCGATACTGATTTTTTGGCTGGGTGGATAGAAGAAATGAATTATGATATTATCACTCAAAAGGCACGTTTTACGCTTCTTTTTAAAGATAATGTAGTTGTTCCCGATGTACCTAAAAACTATGCTAAAATCAAAATGAATATGGCAAATAGTATTCGTTTAGGAAGTATAATTGAAGCTAATTTGGCTATTCAAGACATTGCAACTGGCGAAATTATTCCTGCTGTTTTGGGCGATACTGTAATTATTCAGTATTTCTATATTGACACTTGGTACACAGAAACAAAGACAGTCGTTTATGTAGATGCTTCAAATCAATATATTCGCTTAAACCCTCAATATACTGCTTTTGGCATAATGACGATCGGCGTTCCATTATTTGGACGTATCAAAATAAATAATCAAAATTGGATAGAAATCGGACAACAAACTCCAGCTTTTTATCCTTAAAACTTATAAAATATGCTATATGCTTTTAAACATAATGGATTGCGCTGGTTTCCGTGCAATAGCTCAGGAACGCCGATTGCTACGGATTTTTTACAGCTTCCTTATGAATTACAAACCGTTTTAGGGAATGTTCATGAAGAATGTGTAAAACAGCCTATAGACTTTTTTGACGAAAGTAGGGTGCAGTTTTGGGCTGAGGTTATGCCTATTGTTCGTGTTTATAGTGCTTCTGATATTCTATTAGAAACTATAAATACAAGCTCAGTAAGGCAAATAGATGGAATAGGCGTATGGAATGGTTTTATAGATTGGTCAGTTATTACTGGTCTGAATAATGGTAGTTATTGTATCGTTCAGTCAGATACCAACTATCTAAAAACAGAACCATTAGAACATTCAGACGAGCTTATTAAGCTCATTTATAATAACAATGCTCCTCATAGAATTTATGGCGTTTATGATGCATGTTTTCAACAAATAGCCTATATTCCTGCTATTATTCATAATTTCATAAAGCTAAATAAGCGTGAAATTTATGAGGACGGCATAGGGCGTTTTTTAGATTTGAAGAAAGAAAAACGGACAGGGTGTACTTTAGATGCTTTCTTTGCACCTTTTTATTTACATGAAATTATCAGTTATGCTTTAGATTCTGATATTGTTTTGATACAACAAAAACAAGAAGGATTCTATCTTGAAAGTGAGTTTAAACTTGCCGATAATGAGGAATATGAGATAAATGACGATGACCGATTTTCACTTGTTGAAGCAAGAGCAAAACTAATACGAACAGATAGTTTTGTTCGCCGTTTACCGTTTGACAATCTTTTAAGTTTAAATACTGAATTAGAACTGCTTCCTGAAACTAATCTAACAGTTTCCTCATTTACTGCAAATTGGACTGGAAACGCCTCCAGCTATGAGATTCAATTATCAGACACGTCAGACTTTTCAAATATCCTTCAAAGTTATAATCTAACAGGTTTTAGTCAGTCCTTTTCAGGCTTAACAGCTTGCGAAAAGTATTACTATCGCATCCGTGGTGTAACTTGCGATGGCGTTTCTGAATGGATTACTAATAGAAACTTTAAGCAAGAAAGTTTCCATTTTCAGGGTTTATACAATAGAGAATCTATTGTTTTTACAGAAAGGATACAAAACTTTTCAGTTAAAAATATTCATAATTGGGCTTCAAATGTGATTTTGAAATTCGCACCAGTTGATTTCCCTTCAGATTGGTCATTATATCCAAATATGACGGAGGCACAAATACAAGAACAAATAGATAATTTGACGGATTTTGAGGTTGCGTCAGGGTATAGTATTTATTTTGAAATAACTGGATATACTCAAATACATATTCATTGTTCTTTATTAGCTTCTTATAATACTGAAAGTTTTTATTTAACAGTAGGATGTACTCGTTACTATTTCCCAGAGTTTAGTCAATTTGTTTTGATTGGTATGGATGGAAATAGTAAGTATAATATAGATAGTTTAGTGTCAGGAAATGGCGTTACTTCTATTTACTCTTATAATCTTTTGCCTTCGCCTGCTAGTGTCCCTATTAGTGCGCCTTTGAATTTAGCCGAATTGAATAGTGCTATTAATGCACACTCAGGCGATGCCGTTATTCTTATAAATGCAAGATACCAAAATGCAAATGACCACGATAATACTATTGTAAATATCTCATATCAATAGTAACTCTATTCAAAAAATAATCTAATCAATACACTAAAAAAAATGTATTGATTAGATTATGAAAAATGTATTGATTAGATTTAGGTACTTACAGAGATTGTGTGTTTTCCAAACTCCAATTCTCATTCCCTAATTATACTTCAAAACCAATCACAAGAACATCATCAATTTGTTTTTCGCTTCCTTTCCATTCAATAAAATTACGTTCTACTTCGTGTTGGAGTTCGAAAATATGAAAGGTTTTTAGTTTTTCTATAAATAACTGAAAACGTTTTGTAGAATATTTTTTACTGTGTTTTCCTCCAAATTGATCTAAATATCCATCAGTAAGTAAATAACAACGAGTTCCTTTTTCGGGTTGTATTTTGTGTGCTGTAAAATCTCTTTCTATTTGTCTAGCAACTCCACCAACATGATGACGATCACCTTTTATTTGATTTACTTTTCCATTTGGTGTAATGAAAAGCAAGGAGTTTTTTGCGCCTGAATACTGAATTTCATTTGTTTTCTTATCCAAAACACATAGAGAAATATCCATTCCATCACGGTTTTCAGTTTCTTCTTGTTTTAGTGTTTGTACAATTCCGTTATGTAATTCATTCAAAATCAAATTACTTTCTGTAATTCCTCTCCAAATAACAATTTGAGTAAGCAAATCATTTCCAATCACAGACATAAACGCACCTGGAACGCCATGTCCTGTACAATCGACAGCGGCAATAACAATTTTATCATCTTTTTCTGCAAAGAAATAAAAGTCTCCTGAAACAATATCTCTAGGATTGAAGTAAACAAAGGATTTTGGTAAAATTTCTTCTAAACGATTTTGACTTGGCAGCATCGCCTTCTGAATGCGTTTTGCATAATTGATACTTGCCGTAATATTTTTATTTTGAAGCTGAATTTTTTCTTGTTGTTTTTCCAAATATTCATTTTGTGCATAAATAGATTGGTTTTTCGATTCTACCAAGTCACGCTGCGCCAAAATTTCTTCGGTTTGTTGTTCCAATTCAGATTTTTGTGCTTGTAACTCCTCATTTTGCTGAAATACTTCAGCTGTTCGTTCCAAAATCCTGCTAACAAGTAAATTTACATCTTTAGAAAGCCTTCCTATTTCATCCTTATGACGTATCTGAATGGGTTGCCATTCTACCGAAAAATCATTTTCAATTACATTATGAATTGCCTCAGAAATTCTTTTTATAGGTGTTCCCAATTTTCGTGTCATCCATAACCCTAGAATAAGATTCAAAAAAATACTTGCACTTACTACCCAGATTAATTTTGTCCTACTTCTCTTTCTAAAGTCTTCGCTATCTTTGTGTACTTCTTTGTTTATATCTTCAATTGCTACTTCGATTTGATTAGATAATTGATTGAGTTTTCCTTTCAAACCTAGCTTGCTTCTGTATCCTATTTTTCGTTCTGTTCCTGCTAACCTTCGCCACAAAGTTTCATATTTATTAGTTAATTCTTTCCATTCAGTACGTTTTTCGGTTCTTATAGCTATATTCTTATACTCCTTTTGAGTAAATTCTTCAATATGGTTTTGAAATTCTATTAAAAGTGCATTTACTTGTTCGATTTGAGACTCTTCTTTATATAAAAGAAAACGCTGTTCTGCTTGTCTGATTCTATAAAGATAAAGTTTATCTAATGGCGTTTTGAGAAGAGAATCCAAATGTTCGCTCATTTTTCCTTCATACCCTTGATTTTTGAATCCTCTTTGATAAATTTTTGTAACTAAATCATCAAAAGTAGTTTCATATTTTATGACTGAACGACGCAATGTATCAATGCGATGACGCAAATGGGCAGAAGGAATAAGAGGATGAGTTCGGAGGTCTAATAAATCATTTCGTAGTTTTGAGGTAAGCTCTTGATGCTGCAATACATAATAACTATCTCCTGTTTCGTAAAAATCTAAATTTAGAGCTTCTGAACTAAAAAAATCACGTTCTAGTTTATCAGTTTGACGAATATCTAAATCAACTTGAGAAAGTGTAGCCGTCAGTTTTTCTATTCGGTGCATCTGAGCATCATACCAAAGAAGCATTGCTGCTAAGGTAATAGTTGCAAAGAGGAACACCAAAAAGGAGAGAAACAATTTGGATTTTATGGAAAAAAGGAACTTCACAGGGATGGGGTGAGCGTTAGTTTTAGAGTAGTAGGATTGATTTTTTTATTTACTTTATAACTTAAAAATAAGCATTAAAACTCTTTAGCGCAAATTCATAAAAATAAAGACAAACTAAAAATACACAATAATTTGTTCATTAATTTATAAAACGCCAATAACACCAAATAAATTATGCAAATGCAAAATAACTTTTTAAGTATATTTTACATAATTTTCCCATTTCTCAATTACTTGTACTATATCCTCTGGTAGTTCAGAATCAAACTGAATCCATTTTTTCGTTGTCGGATGTTCGAATCCTAAGGATTTTGCATGAAGAGCTTGACGAGGCAAAATTGTAAAACAGTTGTCTACAAAAGTTTTATATTTTGAAAACACAGAGCCTTGCAAAATTTTATTTCCTCCATACATGTAGTCACCAAAAAGAGGGTGTCCAATATGTTTCATGTGCGCTCTGATTTGATGTGTACGTCCTGTTTCAAGATTACACTGTACTAAAGTAACATAACGCAAACGCTTAATTACCTTATAATGCGTAACGGCATGCTTGCCACGTTCACCATCTGGGTGGACAGTCATCACACGACGATCATTTTTTCCTCTTGCAATATTTCCTTTTATTGTTCCTTTATCGGCTTTTACTTCTCCCCAAACTAAAGCCAAATAAGTACGCTCAATAGTATGATGAAAAAACTGTTTTCCTATAAAATCTCTTGCTTCTGCTGTTTTGGGAACTACCAAAATTCCTGTGGTATCTTTATCTATTCTATGAGAAAGTCCTAAAAACTGCTCACCATTTTGTTCCATGTGATAAGCTATCGCATTGGCAAGCGTTCCTGTCCAGTTGTCCGTAGCAGGGTGTGAAACTGTGCCTGCAGGTTTGAAAACAATCATCAAGTCTTTATCTTCATATACTACTTTTAAAGGAATGTTTTCAGGTTCAACCTTTTTCAAATCACGAACAGGGTCAGGCAAACGTACCGTAATTACGTCATGAGGCAAAACTTTATAACTCGGTTTTACTTGTTTTTCATTTACTTTTACATATCCTCCTTTTATTGCTGTTTGTAAGCGATTGCGAGTAACTCTAGGCAAACGCTCCATTAAGTATTTATCGATACGCAATAATAACTGCTTTCCATCTACTTTTATACGATAATGTTCGTAAAGATTTTCTTCATCTTCATCATCATCAAAAGGTTCATCTAAAGGCTCTGCCATTTCAATTTCTACCTTTTCAATTTGTTCCGTATTTTCAACTTCCTCAAGAGTGTTAGTTTTTACAAAATCGTTATTTGTTTGATCTTCTTTTTCTGTATTCATTTTATATTTTTGTTTTTTTATTCTATACTCAATCAAAATCAGTTCTAAATATAAGTTTGAGTATAATTTATCTGCAAAAATAGTGAAAATACTAATAGCTTGTAATAGATAATGAAAAATGCTCTAAAAGTTATTTGTGTAGAAGCTATACTTTTGCGTGTATTTTGCTCAGAAGCAGCATAGAATAGTATAGCCTATCTAGAAAATTATAATAGAAGTTGTTTAAGAATGGATTTGGATATGTTTGTTGGTGTCGCTACGCTAAAACACCAACCTTTAGGTTTGCACTAGATAAATAGAATGAAATACTTATCTTGTATTTAAGTATTCATCAAGTAGGTAGAGAACCTGTAACACCAACAAGAACATAGATTCTATCCGTTGAATTAGCCCCTACCTACATTTATTCAATCGCATACTTATATAGAATTCGGAGAACTTTTATTACTCTAAATAATAAAAATTACCTCATTAGATAAGGTTTTAAGTTTGATTGACTAATTGATGAACTACTCTATTAAATAATCACTTAAAATTAACTTTTTATGCAAACTTATCAAACTTTTTTAGGAATCGATGTAAGTCGCAATCATTTAGATTGTACTTTATTGAAAGATGGTGTTATAGTAAGCCAAAAGCAAATTAAAAATAACTTAGCTTCAATAGAGAGTTACTTAGCAAAATTAGAAACTCAAATAGATATTTCTTTTTTATTAGTTTGTTTAGAGCCTACAGGCGTATATATAAATTTTTTATTGACTGCACTACTAGACAAAAAAATGAATGTTTGGGTAGAGAATGCCCTTCAAATAAAACAATCTATGGGCTTTACTAGAGAAAAAAATGACAAAGAAGATGCCTATAGAATAGCTTTGTATGCTTTTCGTTTTCAAGACCGTTGCAAACTGTATACCCCTGTAAGTCAGTCTATTAAGACCTTAAAAACATTGCAATTAGTTCGTAAAAATTTAATCAAATGCAAAAAACAACTGGAAACATTTTGGAAAGAATCTCAAAAATTTGAAACAGAACAACAAAATGAATACTTAACAGAACATCTACAAAAGCCAGTAGAGCAGATAAAAGAACAAATTATAGCAGTAGAAAAAAGCATGAAAAATGTAATTAGAAATGATGAGAAATTAAAAGAACTCTATCGACTCACTACTTCTGTTGTTGGAGTAGGAGATGTAACAGCTATAAAATTACTTGTTGTTACACAAGGTTTTACAAAGTTTAAATCTGCTAAACAACTAGCTTGTTATGCTGGTGTTGTTCCCTTTGAAAAATCATCAGGTAACCACAAAGGAAAGCCAAGGGTATCAAAAATAGCTGATAAATCACTTAAAACATTGTTACATATGTGTGCTTTAGCTGCTATAAAAGTAAAAGGGGGAGAATTAAGTGAATTTTATGAACGTAAAATAAAAGAAGGCAAAAATAAAATGAGTGTTTTGAATGCTTTACGAAATAAAATACTTCAACGTGTAGTAGCTTGTGTACAAAATAACAAAATCTATGAAAGACAAGGAGTAGGATTTCAAAATGCAGCATAAATTTATCCTAAATTTCTAAAGATTAGGCTTGACTTTGTCATAGAATTCAAAGGCGATGTTTTTTTCCATAAGATAGGGGTTGCAACCCCTATCTTATGGAAAAATTCATTTCTTAAACAACTTCATAGATATTATGAGGTACTAAAAAGTATTTCTAAGAAAATAAACGGATGTATACTTCAAAAAACACTCTATTTTAAATTTTTAAATACTTCAATATTTAATTTTTACTCTACTTTTTCAATGAGTTGAATTGTTATATTATCTTTTCCTCCTGCTTTAAGAGCATATTCCATCATTCTTTCTACTTTTTCTTCTAAAGCAAGGGTTTCATTTTCAAGAAAATTTTTGATTTCTACATCATCTAATTCATTTGAGAGTCCGTCAGAGCAAAGTAAAAACACATCTCCTACTCTAAGATTTTGTAAAACTCTGCCTAAATTAGCAATATCTGGTTGAGCATCATCAGAACCTAAAGCACGTTCTATCAAATTTCTTTTTGGATGATAAGACGATTCTGCTTCTGTAATTATGCCTTCATCTATCAGATTTTGAACGAAAGAATGATCTTTTGTTAGTCTAATAAGTTCATTATTTCTAAAAATATACAAACGGCTATCGCCCACATGAGCGCAAAAAGTAGCATCTGGATGAAATAAAATAGCAACACATGTTGTTCCCATTCCTTTTAATAAAGGATTTGTTTCAGCCTCGTATGCAATGGCTGCATGAGCAGAAGCAAAAGATTGGTCTAAGGCATCATTTAGTTTTGCCAAATCAAAACGCTTGGAAGACATATATTCTCCTATTTTTTCTAAAGCAAGTTTTGAGGCTCGTTCACCTCCCAAATGCCCTCCCATTCCATCACAAACGACACATAAAAGACCGTTTGGAGTTTCGAAGATAGCACAAGCGTCTTCATTATGTTTACGGATTTTTCCTGTATGCGTTTGTTCTATATGAACAAATTGGGCAAATTGAGCAGATTTTGAAGTAGAAAGTGGCATAAAACCAAGTAGGCAAAATTGTTTGTATGTGATTTTTTATTTCAACAAATATAATTTGTTTTATACGAAAAATACTATTAAGATTGAAAAATGTTAGGCTTGCAGCGTTTTTTTATTTATTTTTAATTAAATGAGTTAATTATTTTTTATCAAGTATTTTTTGAATCAAAAAACCAAAAACGGTTTTGCTTCGTTTCATATTATATGATAAAAAAATAGTATAACACAAATTAAAAATCTAAAAACAGAGTAGACAATAGGTATTTTTATTAAAAAATCGTATTTTTATATTTCTTCTAATAAGGAAAAATTTATTAATGCGAACAAGATTAAAATTTTAATTTATTTGTTATATTATATTTATAATTACTCCTAATAATAATTATCCTATAAACTAATCAATAGCTGTTCATCAAAATTATGACAAGTCCATTTAAGGTATTGGAAGCGTATGGACGCAAGGACAAAGAAATTTTTTTTGGTAGAGATGCCGAGATTCAATTACTATTCAAAAAAACGACAGAAAGTAATTTAGTCTTGGTGTATGGTGCGTCTGGTACAGGAAAAACGAGTTTGGTACATTGTGGTTTGCCAATCTGTTTTTCTTCTGACGACTGGCTACCTCTTCATGTCCGTAGAAAAGATCATATTGGAACAGCACTTTTAGAAGAGACAAATAAATACCTTCAACGAAAACTCAAACCACATACGCCTTTGCATCTTGCTATTAAGGCACTTCACATGACTTTTTTTCGTCCAATTTATGTAATCATCGATCAATTTGAAGAATTATATATTTCAGGAAGTAAAGAAGAACAAAACCAGTTTTATGATTTTATTCAGACTGTTTTGTCTAGTGAATACAACTGTAAGGTTATTTTGGTGATGCGTGAGGAGTACTTAGCTGATTTATCAGAGTTTGAAGAATGTGTTCCACAGCTTTTTGATTATAGAGTGCGTGTAGAAAAAATGCGTCGAACAAATGCCAAAGAGGTTATTTTGAAATCAGCAGAAGCATTTAATATTCAAGTAGAATATCCAGAAGAAACGGCTGATTTGATTGTTTCACAGGTTGCAGAAGAGCGCAGTTTGATAGAACTTACTTATCTTCAAATTTATTTAGATCGTCTGTATGAGCTTGCAAAAAGCAAACAGGGCGTACTGGCTGGCTATACAAATGCTGTAAATGACAGCTGGGAAGAGCGTGTTACTTTCAATCCAGAGCTTGTAAAAGAACTCAGTACGATAGGTGATGTTCTGGGAGAATATTTAGAAGAACAAGTTAAGAAAGTTCAAAATCGTTTACCCAAAACTGAAGAACGACAAGTTTGGACAATTTTAAACTTGCTTGTAACTGATGATGGAACTCGTGTTTCGATGGACTTGCATGAAGCTACCAACTTGATGTATTCGCATGGTGCAAGTAAAGAAAATATTACTTTTTGTTTAGAAGAACTTAGCAAGGTTAGAATTATTCACCTTTCAGAACAGCGTGTTGAATTGGCTCATGACAGTCTTGCATTAAAGATTATAGAAAGGCTCACAACAGAAGAAAAAAATCTATCTAAAGCAAAAGAAATTCTACAAACAGGAATTAAAACCTACCAAAATACAGGGGAGGTATTAAGTAAAAATAGTCTTTCTTTAATAGAACCTCATTTAGAAACACTTCAACTTACTCATGACGAACAAGAGTTAATAACAAAAAGTAAGCGCAGAGTAAAAGCAAATAAGATTATCAAAACGGTTTCTTTGATAATCATTATTTTCATGCTTGGTATTTTAGCAGCTTGGGCATTACGTGAAAGAAGTATTGCCATTGATAGAAAAGAGGAAATAGAAATGCAAAATGAACAAATAAAGCTACAACTCAATAGCACAATGCAACTCAGTAAAAATCTAGATGATCAACTGGGAAAATTAGTAGAAAAAGAAAAAATACTAGAAGAGGTTTTGAAACTTGATAAAAGCACTTACCGAGTTATTGAAAATAAAAATAAAGAAATTAACCAATTAGGTGTTACAGTAGATGCCCTTAAAGAACGTATTGACACAAAAAACAAATTACAAGAGCAGATAGAACGAAAAGCAAAGGCAAATGAACTTTTAACTGACGCATTATTAAAGGCAGAATATAATCCAAATTATGCTATTCGTTTGGCAGAAACTGCAAATAAAATTTATCCTAGCAAAAATGCCCAAACTGCAATTGAGAATATTTATAGAGAACATTTTATGAGAAATTATCCTACAAATAAGAATATCTCTATCTATGAAAATGCTAAAAATCTATTGAAAGGTAATCAAATTCCGAAAATATCACAAACACAGAAAGAGGATTTAGGTATTACAAAATTTGAAAAGTAAAAAATAAGACAAGTCATTTTACTTCAACTCCAAGATAACCACATCTTTGTTAATCTCTTCAAAAGAATAGATTTTTTTTCCATTGTGTTCTTGCATAAAACTTTTAGCATCCTCTTCTTTAGAAAAGGAGTTGTTCCATCTATCTTTGGACTAAAATTTCTATTTTCCATTTAGAGATAGTAGCTCATCAAGTTCCAAACTGTTATTTGATTGTTGTTGTCGCTTCGCTAAAACACTAACAATGGCATTGAAGCAAATTTTATTACACCAAATTAATACTACTATGAAACTAAATTTCTTTTTTATTTTGCTTCTATTATTTTCTTTCATTTCTCCTACTGAGGAATCTGAAGAATTAATTATTTATGATTTTTATAATTATGATTCTACAGGATTTATTGTCTTGACAGATAGTTATGCATACAATGAGCATCCAGACTCCTCTGTTATTGCAAAAAAGTATTTAAATAATGAATCTACTATTGAAAATAATTACCACAAATTAGATGCAAAACACAGAAAAAGATTTCTTGAATCAGTGAATATCAAAGAAACAGATATTATATATATTTATGATTTATCTCAAAATTCTGTTTTTGCTTTCAATGTCAAGGATATTAATTTAGTGGCTTTTATAAATCCTTATGGAGGCTCAGAGCCATTGAGACAATGGGATTTTATGATTGGCTTTGAGCTAGAAAAAACAGAATTGAATTTGCTAAGTAAGGGGAATGATTTTTTTGTCTGTGTAGGCAAACACAATCCATTTAGAGAAGGAAAAGCCAAAAGTATGATATGGAAAGAAATTGATGAAAGCCTTTTTCCTGACTTTTCAACAAATGATGATGAATTAAAAAAACATTTATCTTCTTCTAAACTCAAAACTCGCACCTATCATTGTGCTGTCAATAAACTAGATTATTTTGTTAAAGATACTGGTCGTTATAGAATAATAGTAATTATTGATTCTAATAAAACAGTGATTTCCACTATTTCTTTTCGTGACGGAGAATCAATAGACTTTAGTCCTTTGCATGTAATAGAAAAAGATAGTAAAGAGAACTACTATACAAATCAATGGACAGGCAACATATTTAAAAATAAACCTTCTATTTTATTTGGCTTTGAAAGTGTATCATTTGGATGTCCTTCTGTCTGTTTTGTAGATAAAAACACACCTTGTGTATATATAAGATGTGATAATAGACATTAAAATAATAATAGAAAAATTTTACAAGAAAATATAAAATACAGCTTCTTGGGCTTATTTATATTATATTTAAAAGACTTAAAAAAGATATTTTAAATTATAGTAAATGAGAAACGGCTATTCATTTTTTATAGATAGCTGTTTTGATATTTGAATTTTCATGAATTTGCTGAAATATCGTTATTACTAAAATCTTCTAATCCCCATTGATCCAAACTTCTCAAAATACTTTCCAATGAATTTCCTCTTTCGCTTAATTGATATTCTACCTTTGGGGGTGCTACTGGAAAAACTTTTCTATAAATAAGACCATCTTTTTCTAATTCTCTTACTGTTTGAGTAAACATTTTATTAGAAATATCTGGAATTTGCTTTTGCAATTCTCCCGAACGTAATGCTCCTTCTAATAGATGAAATAAAATTAAAGGTTTCCATTTTGTTCCAATTAAACTCATTGTATAATTAAGTGGACAGTGTTTTTTTTTGTTAATCATAAAATTATAAAGTATTGATTTACTGAGTTTTACACCTTTTAGTAACTAGGTTACTCTTTAGTAAGTTATTGTTATATTTACAAATATACCTCAACTTTGTTATCTAATTCAGACAATAACTATAAAAAATAGATTATGAAAAATCAAGATTACCCAAAATCATTCTCTCATATTGGGATTACAGTTCCAAATATTAAAGAAGCTGTAAAATTTTATTCAGAAGTAATGGGTTGGTATATTATTATGGAACCTTCTCAAATAAAAAAAGAAAAAGAGACTGCTATTGGTCAAATGTGTATTGATGTATTTGGAGAAGATTGGGAAGAATTCGAAATTGCTCATTTAGCTACTTCAGATGGAATTGGAATCGAACTATTTTCTTTTCCTCATGGTATTAAAGAAGCTCCTGACTTTAACCCTTTCAATACAGGGCTTTTTCATTTTTGCATACAAGATCCAAATATTGAGGAACTTATAGATAAAATTGTAGCTTATGGTGGAAAAAAAAGAATGCCTATAAGAGAATATTATCCTAATGACAAACCTTACAAAATGTGTTATGTAGAAGATCCTTTTGGAATCGTTTTCGAAATATATACACATAGTTATGAATTAACTTATTCGTCAGGAGCATACACAAAATAAGATATTAGTAAAGTGCTATTTGCATAGAAAATTAAAAATGGTCTGTTTGAGTTGTAGAAACCTAAACAGACCATTTTAGTTACTAACCTCAAAACTTTTTTTTTGAAAACCCTTTGTAATTCTTTAATTTAGCCTACTTTTAAGATTTTACAATAAGATTTTTATAAAAAATAATGCCACAAGACTCCACGCCAAATACACACAATCCGAATATTCTAGATACCTTACAGAAACAAAACGAAAAAGAGATTTTTACACCTGAATCTAAACTTTTTACGATAGACATTCACACGCATATTTTGCCTGAACGTTTGCCCAATTTACGTGAACGTTATGGTTATGGTGGTTTTATTCACTTAGACCATCACAAACCCTGTTGCGCTCGTATGATGATGGACGATCGTTTTTTTCGTGAAGTAGAAGATAATTGTTGGTCAGCAGAACGTCGTATGCAAGAATGTAATCATCAACATGTAGATGTACAAGTTCTTTCAACTGTTCCTGTGATGTTTGGCTATTGGGCAAAGCCCGAACACACATGGGATTTATCTAAAATGCTCAATGAACATATTGCAGGAATTGTAAAAGATTATCCAGACCGTTTTATTGGTTTGGGAACTTTGCCTATGCAAGCACCTGATTTGGCTATTAAAGAACTAGAAAGATGTGTAAAAGATTTAGGACTTGCAGGTGTAGAGATTGGCTCACATATTATGGATTGGAATTTAGATGCACCTGAGCTTTTTCCAATTTTTCAGGCAGCAGAAGAACTTGGTGCAGCTATTTTTGTGCATCCATGGGATATGATGGGAACAAGCAAAATGCCTAAATATTGGCTTCCTTGGCTCGTCGGAATGCCAGCAGAAACAAGTCTTGCCATCTGTTCAATGATTTTTGGTGGCATTTTTGAAAAATTACCCAACCTAAAAGTTGCCTTTGCTCACGGTGGAGGTTCTTTTCCTGCGACTATCGGACGTATTCAACATGGTTTTGATGTTCGCCCAGATTTATGTGCTGTCGATAATCCGATTGCACCAAAAGATTATTTAGGTAAATTTTATTTAGACTCGTTGGTTCATAGTCCTGAAATGTTGGATTATATAGTCAAATTAATTGGAGCTGATAAAGTTTGTTTAGGAACAGATTATCCTTTTCCATTGGGTGAACTTCAACCAGGTAAGTTGATTCATTCAATGAATTATGATGATAAACAAAAAGAACAATTATTGAGTGGTTCGGCATTGGAATGGCTTGGACTCAAAAAATCAGATTTTGCTTTTATGCAATCTTGGGATGTAGTTTAGGTTTATTTACTTAGTTCGTACAAAACGGGTTTTGAAGGAACAGCATCAATTTCTAAAGACGGAATTTGAATATTTAATAAATAAATTCCGTCTTTAATTTTATTATCTGCAAAAATAAGTTCGGTAATAGTGGCGTTTTTTCGGACTTGCGAAAAGTCATTTTTGCTATTTTTATCTAAACTATTAGTAAGAATATTCCAAAACCCTTTATGCACTGATAATTTTCCTTTGTCCCATTCTCTATCCACTGAAGGCAAATCTAAAAGTAAATGATTGATATTTTTTTGAGCTAAAAACTTGCCTATACTTGGCTCTAAATAAGGAGGATTTTGACCTGAATAATTTCTAGTTTTTTTATCATCAGAGTTTGGAAGAGTGCGAATGATGAGAGCTTCGTAAGCAATAGAATTAGTATCTTCAATATCTATCTTTTCTAATTCATCTAATTTTTCTTCAAGATGTTTTTTCAAAACTACTTCGTCACCAATTTCTGCAATTTCTCTTAATTGGCTAAGCTCCTCGTTTTGTAAGTATTCTTCTGTAATTTTGGTAGGCTTTAAACTAATCATACGAGCAACAAACCAAAACGTTTTCAAACATTGATTAATTGTAACATTTTCCTTTTCTTGGTTATTCAAATGTCCATAACATTCTGTATGTGTGCCGTTTCCGTGTGGTGTAAGACTTACTCTTTGATAATTACAAACTCCTCCTTCTGCAACACTTCCAATAAAAACATCTTCAAAACTAATAGTTTTAAAAGTAGGTTCTTCAGCATGATAACAATTTGGATTTACTGTCTTTTCTGCATTTCCTGCTTGCAATGGAATAGAAATGTCTAGTGGTTTTGATAAATCGGCTGTATAAGTTATGTTGTTGATTGAATACTGGATTTTCATAATTAAAAATAGAAAGTGTGTTTTAGACTAGTATTATTACCCTAAAATTGCTAATTTTCACTTTTATAAACAATAGTAACTCAAAAACTATTTATATCAAATTGTATTTACATTTTTTAAACTTTTTAAGTCTGATGTCAAAGAGAAGCCTTTAACCTACAATTTTTTTATTTGTATTTAACTCTAAAATCTAACTTCCTACCTCTAAATTTATTTTTATGGATTTATTCCACGCCTTTACTGTTCTTATTGTGCTTTCTGCTGCCTTTGCTTATATCAATTATCGATATTTGAAACTTCCCACTACAATTGGTTTGATGCTTATTGCACTACTGGCTTCACTGGTTATTGTTGGATTGGGACAGTTTAACCCACTTATTTTTCAGAAAGCGCAAGAGCTTGTCAGAAGTGTAGATTTTTCTAAAGTTTTGATGGAAGTGATGCTTAGTTTCTTGCTTTTTGCTGGTGCGCTTCATGTCGATACACCTACTCTTGCTAAGGAACGAACACCAATTATTATTTTTGCTACAATTGGAGTTACAGCTTCTACTTTTATTATTGGAACGGCAATGTATTTCATTTTGGGCTGGTTAGGACTTGGTGTAGATTATATTTATTGTTTGCTTTTTGGTTCTTTGATTTCACCTACTGACCCTATTGCTGTTTTATCGATTCTGAAAAGCGCAAAAGTTCCTAAAAATTTAGAAGTTAAGATTGCAGGAGAATCACTTTTTAATGATGGGGTGGCTGTGGTTGTTTTTCTTACAATTTTTCAAATGGCAGAAAAAGGAGTAGAAAATACTGAATTTTTGGATGTTGTAGAGCTTTTTGCTGTTGAGGCAATTGGAGGAATTGCGTTTGGTTTGGCTTTGGGTTGGGTGTGTTACAAACTGATGTATTCGATTGATAATTATGTAGTTGAAGTCTTGATTTCCTTGGCGATTGTAATGGGTGGATATGCACTTGCTGCATACTTGCATACTTCTGGTCCTTTGGCTGTTGTGGTGGCTGGTCTTGTGATGAGCGCAAAAGGAAGAGAATTTGCGATGTCAGATTTGACGAGAGATTATGTAGATAAATTTTGGGAACTCATAGATGAAGTGCTGAACGCTGTTTTGTTTGTTTTGATAGGTTTGGAAGTTTTGGTGCTAACTTTTGATGGGAAATATTTGATTGCTGGTGTTATTGCAATTGTGGTAGCTCTTTTATCTCGTTTGATTTCGGTAGGCTTGCCTATTTCGTTTATGAAATTGAAACGAGATTTTATTCCAAATACAATTCTGATTCTGACTTGGGGAGGTCTTCGTGGAGGTATTTCGGTAGCTCTTGCGCTTTCTCTTACGCCAGATATGGGAAGGGATTTATTTGTAACAATTACATACGTTGTTGTAGTATTTTCTATTTTGATTCAAGGTCTGACTGTTAAGAAATTAGTAAAACAAGAAATTGTAAAGGAGGATTAATTATAAAAAATCATTCTTGCTAGTTTGGAAAGACAGGGTTAAAACCCTGTCCAATTTATAATATATAGTAGATTTTGAAAATATATCTCTGATAAAAGATATAAAAGTAGTTTTTTGAGTTTGAGTTGTAAGAAAAAACAAAACACATGACCAAACGTGTAATTTTACCAATCATAGTTCTGTCTCAATTTTGCTGTACTTCGTTGTGGTTTGCAGGAAATGCCGTAATGAGTGATTTAATAATCGCTTTTGGTCTTCCTACTGATGCCTTGAGTTCGCTTACTTCTGCTGTTCAGTTTGGTTTTATAAGTGGAACATTGATTTTTGCACTTTTGATGATTGCTGATCGTTTTTCGCCTTCATTAGTATTCTTTGTTTGTGCTATTTTGGGTGCTTTGTGTAATTATTTTACAATTTTTGAAGGGAATAATTTATCTACTCTTTTATTATTTCGTTTTCTAACTGGTTTTTTCTTAGCAGGAATTTATCCAGTAGGAATGAAAATAGCATCAGATTATTATCAAAAGGGCTTAGGAAAATCACTAGGTTATTTAGTGGGAGCTTTAGTTATCGGAACGGCTTTTCCTCATCTTTTGAAAAGCATTCAAAGTTTGGATTATTTTCACAACTCTCAAGATTCACAAAGTATATTTTCTTGGCGTTTGGTTATACAAGCAACTTCGCTGATTGCTGTTTTGGGAGGAGTTTTGATGTTTGCTTTTGTTCCAAACCGTTCCATCAATCGTTCTGGAAAATCAGCACAAAAAATAAAACTTACAGCTTTCTTTCAAGTCTTTAAAAGTGCTAATTTTCGTTCGGCAGCTTTTGGATATTTTGGTCACATGTGGGAGTTATATACCTTTTGGGCATTTGTTCCTATTATTTTA
Organism: Bernardetia sp. Wsw4-3y2; assembly: GCF_037126295.1. Classification (NCBI taxonomy): domain Bacteria; kingdom Pseudomonadati; phylum Bacteroidota; class Cytophagia; order Cytophagales; family Bernardetiaceae; genus Bernardetia; species Bernardetia sp. Wsw4-3y2. The sequence goes on from NZ_CP147017.1 coordinate 4,904,944, forward strand.
CTGACTTATTCTGAATTACACCCAGAAATAAATTTGAATATTTCCTTTCTTTCTTTTCTAATTATTGGCTTAGGAAGTTTTGCTTGTGTAATTGGTGGCTATCTTTCGGAGCGTTTCGGAACTAAGAAAATTGCCTTTGCATCTTTATCGCTTTCTGCGCTTTGTTGTCTTGTTTCTCCTCTTATTTTTTATGCAGATTCTTATTTTCTATTGATTACTTTTCTCATTTTTTGGGGTTTGGTAGTGATTGCAGATTCTCCCCTTTTTTCTACTTTGGTGGCTCAAAGTGCCATTTCAGAACTAAAAGGAACAGCACTCACGATTGTAAATTGTATTGGTTTTGCTATTACGATTGTCAGTATTCAATTTATAAATATGCTTTCTGATTTTCCTAATTTTATCAATGAAAAGTATATTTTCACGTTTTTAGCTTTAGGACCTTTTTTGGGTTTGGTGGCTTTGAGGGGAAAGGCTGATAAATAAATTTAATCTTGATAAGGATGTCGCATTGACTTAGGAAGTTGTGGATACTTTCTTTTCAAATAATAATCAATAATAAGACTATTTGACTTAGAGGAATTGAGTATTTTGTCTTCTTCTTTACTTATATCAACTTGCTCAACTATTTCCCATATTTTATCATTGTATTTCATATAATAAGGAGGGATGTCTTCATTTTCTACTTGTGTAGGTCTATTCTTTATAATTTTGACTATATCTGTGGATTGACAATAATGGCATAAAATAAAAGGTATAGCAAATTCTATACGAGCCAATACTTTTGAGTTACCTTTCTCAATTTCACTAAAAAGATGAGCTCTAAATGGTCTTCTAGCTGATTCCTTGTAAAATGACATTATATGTAATAATTCAAATTTTAATTCATCACTAACTGTATCATCATTATAAACCAGATTCCAAACTAAAGACATTATGTACGAAGATTTTCTTCCTCCTCCTTCGTGAGCATAATCCACGTTTTGAGAGATAATATTTATTATTCTTGTAACCTTGGCATTTTTAGTGTCTGTCGGTTTTCTTAAATTCCACTTTTTTGTGCTTTTTTCTTTTTGCTCTGCATTGATACCATCTTCAACTACCTCTTTAGAAGAAGAGTCTATTTCTACTTCAGTATTTATATTCTCATTTGTTTTCTGTTTCAAATTGCAAGAAATTGAAAAGAATAGAATGCAACAATACATTGTTTTTTTGTAAATCATTTCTTCAATTCTATTTTATGTAATCTAGAAATAATTGCATCTTTATCTCGTCCCATTATTTTGGTTATTTCTTTTATTGTGTGTCCCAAATGAAATAAATCTTTGAGTTTTTGCTCTTCCTTTATCGTCCAACGTTTATGAGTTCTATCTTCGTTTTTTTGAAATTCTTTAGTAGTAGTTAATTTTGCAGGAATAATCTTTTTCGGTTTAATTTTTTGAGGAACTTCTTGCTGCTCTTTTGGCTTTTCTTGTTGTTTTGGCTCTACTTTTACTTCTTTTTTCTCTTGAATTGGTTGAGGTGCAGTCAGTTTTTCTGCCCAAAATAAAAAGTGTTTTCTAAAATCTTCCGTTTTGATGTCGTTTCGATAGTCTAAGGCTTGTATAAAGTTATCATAAACACCTTCAAAATCTTTGTTTTTAGCTGCTTGTCTTGTTTTTTTATAATAAAAATCTGCTTTTCCATCATTTATTTCTTGCGAAATGGCAGCTTTTGATGTTTCTGTTTTGGCAAATGCCATCACTCTTTTATCGGTTTTGATAGCTCTGTGAGGAATGGGAGAAGCCAAAACCAATCCTTCAAAGGAAGTACAACGACTCAGCGCAACATAAACTTGACCTGCTGCAAAGGCATTTCCTACATCTGCAATTATTTTTTCGAATGTAAGTCCTTGACTTTTATGAACTGTGATTGCCCACGCTAGTTTTATAGGATACTGCGTAAAAGAACCCAGTTCTTCCTCTTCTATTTTTCCTTTTTCATCGTTCCATTTGTATTTTATATTTTTCCAAACTTGTTGTTCTACCTCAATTTGATTTTTTGCTTCATCTTCTACAATTATTTTTTCACCTTCTACTCGTATTATTTTACCAATTTTTCCATTGTAATATTTTTTGTCTTTATCGTTTTTGACAAACATCACTTGAGCATTAATTTTTAGTTCAAGATTTCTATTAGTTGGAAAGTTTTTATCTGGAAATTCTTCTTCTACAGTAGCATTAAAGGTTTGTAAAGAAGTAGTCAGACGAGCTAATTTTTCAGCATTTATTTCACTTACTTTTTCATTGTGCGTACAAAGCATGATACAGTTTGTATATTTTTCAAAATCAAAACTAGGTTCATATTTTGTATTCAGACCCTGCAGTTGGTCGTAAGTAAGATTGCTATTTCTTATTTTGTTGAGAAGATTGATAAAACGCTGGTCTTTCTGACGGTATATTTTTTTGAGTTCTATATAAATGGGTTCTATTTGCTGAATTACCTTTGAGCTAAAGAAAAATTCACTTTCATAATATTCCATCAAAATTTCTTTGTGTTCATCTTTCATCACTGGAGGAAGTTGAAAGGTATCACCAATCAAAAGAACCTGAACACCACCAAAAGGAATAGTTTCTTTTTTGCGAAAAATACGTAAAAGTCGATCTATTACGTCCAATAAATCACAACGCACCATCGAAACTTCATCTATAACTAAAATCTCTAAACTAGTAATAATTTTTCGCTTTTCTTTAGAGTAAACAAAGTGTTCGAAAATAGTGCTTTTATCCTCATCGCCAATTTTGGAGTCTTTTCTCAAGCGTTTGTCATTTGGAACATACAAACTAGGAGCTATCTGAAAAAATGAATGTATCGTTTGTCCACCTGCATTGATAGCTGCCACACCTGTAGGCGCAACAATGACCATATTTTTATTAATGGTCGTTTTGAGGTATTTCAAGAAAGTAGTTTTTCCTGTTCCTGCTTTTCCAGTCAGATAAATAGTCTTTTCTGTATGTTTAATAAGGTCTAAGGCATTATTAAACTCTATATTTTCTCTGTCTAATTCTATGTTATCTACAATCATTCTTTTATTTCTTTCAATTTTATTAGTACACTTTTTTCAAAAGTTCTATATTTTTGTTTAAAGATAGAAAATATATAAAAAACTTTGTCAGTAGTTGTAAGGTAATCCGAAACAACTCTGACAATAGTTTGTGGTATAAAATAGTGTATTTAAAATTGATTATTTTATCAAAATTTCAACTTTTCTAACTTCAACTTTTTAGCTACTTCTTCCAAATCTTTTACGACAGGTTCTAAAAGAGGAATTCCATTTTTAAGACGATAGGCTTTATTTTCTAATTCAGGCTCTCCTGGAATAATTACTCTTTGAGACTCATCAATAGGAGTAGCATTTTTAAAACGACGAATCCAATTATCCATGTGAGATTTGAATTCTTCTTTTGGACGGAAACCATCTACTCTCATTGCACCCAAAAAATGTCCCAAACCTTGTCCCACAGGGTCATATGGCAAAGGCAAAAAGCTAACAAATGGAGGTGCCCAAGGACCATAACCTGCCCCAGAAAGTACAGCCGAAAGAATATCGACAGCCGAACCCAAACAATATCCTTTATGATTACTTCGCATTGGATCAGAGCCTAAAGGTAAAAGTGCGCCACCTTCTTTTAAAGCAGCAGCATTATTGGTAGTATTTCCATCTTTGTCTTGCACCCAACCATTAGGAGCATCTTCATTTTTTCGTTGTAAAATTTCTAATTTTCCATTTGCTACTGTTGTTGTGGCAAAATCAGCTACAAAATCATTTTCTTCTCCTGCTGGAACAGCTATTGCAATCGGATTTGTTCCTAACATGCGCTCTTTTGAATGTGTAGGAGCAACCAATGGACTTGCATTTGTCATTGCCCAACCTATCATATCTTTTTCTGCTGCAAGCATGGAATGATAGCCTGCAATTCCGAAATGATTTGAATTTTTGACAGAAATCCATCCAGAGCCTACATTTTCAGCCTTTTCAATAGCTACTTGCATTGCTTTTGGAGCAATAACTAAACCCAAACCAGCATCGCCATCAATGGTAGCCGTACTTGGAGTTTGATAAGTAACTTTCCAGTTGGGAGTAGGATTTATACGACCAGCTTCCCACAAACGGACATAGCCTGTCAGACGAGCAACTCCATGAGAGTCTACACCACGCAAATCAGCAGCTAACAAAACATCAGCAGCCAAAAGAGCATCATCTTTTGGACAACCCATTTGAATAAAAACATCAATAACAAATTCTTTAAGTGTACTATCTTTTATAATGAACATATAAACTTTCTTTTTTCTTAAAATAGGAGGGAAAAGAGGAATAATTTTAATCCTTCAAAATTAAGAAAAAAAATGGCTATTGATAGGCTTGATTTTTTTCAAAAATAAGTTTTACATTTTTTTCATAGTTGATACTTTATCAAAGTATGCAAATGGAATCTGTCTGACACCTCAAAGGTATCTGTTTTATTTTGCTCAGTTACTTACTATAAAACAGGGTTAAAACCCTGTTCAATTTATAATTCTGCCATTGTCGGTGTCCCCACCGACGATAGCAAAATACAATAAACTTATGTTATAATGTACTTACCTTTATAAATAAAATATCTTTTACTGTTCCTTCTGCTGCTACTTTGAAAGAAATTATTTTTCCTTTTTTGCTTCTTTGGAAAGAAAGTCGCACTCTTTGATTTGTTCCAAATTCATTTTCTCTTCTTGAAAAGAGTTGTATGTCTTCATTATTTGGAAAAGAAAGAATTAAATTATCATTTTCTTCAATAATTTTGTAAGTCACATCAAGTTCGTCAGAATAAAACTCGCCTATATAATCGCTTTCATTGACTTTTTCTTTTGGAAATAAATCTATTTTCTCAAAATAAAATCTTGCTTCACCAAAATCTACACTCAAATCAAAATCAGAGTTTTTATTATGTTCAAAAATGTTATAAAAATTATAGACCACATTTTTGCTGTTTTGACGATAAAATATATTTTTGGACTCAGAAAATAATGAAACAGCCACTTTTCCCATACTTGTTCTAACTTTTAAGGTATCATTTTCTATAAAAAAACTCATTAATAAATCACTGTTTTTTTCTTGATAATCCCCAACGAATGAAGATAACTGCTCTTTGGAATATTGATAAGCAGCAGCTTCTTTTGTATCTAGTTTTTCATTTTTTTCTGTTAGCACTTCCAAAATTTCAAAAGCAATTGCTTGAGCATTAATATGTTCAGAATTGGTATAAACCATAATTGACAACTCTTTTTTAGGTACACAAACAAAATAGGAACGCATTCCTACATCTCTTCCTCCGTGTCCTATTAAAGTATTTCCTTCAAATTCCCAAACAAAGATTCCACGAGCTTGTATAATTGAAGAACCATCATTGAGAATATCTTTTGTAGTTAGAAATTTTGAGATATAAGAAAACTTATGTGTTTCATCTAAAAATATTTCAGACCATTTTGACATATCTGAAATGGTACTCCCTACGCCTCCTGCTCCTACACACAAGGTAAGTGATTTTGGATTTTTATATACTTTACCAGTAAAATAATATCCACAGGCTTTATTAGGGATAATATTTTCTAAATCACTTTGATAAAATGTAGAATTCATTCCTAAAGGCTCAAAAATTTCTTTTCTTGCAAACTCTGAAATTGGTTGTTTAGAAACTCGCTCTATAATCAGAGCTAAAAAGACATAATTAGTATTCGAATACAACATTTTTTTTCCTGCAATATCATTTACTCCACGCTGACGAAACATCAAATTCTCAATCATTTTATTGGTATAACCTCTATGTTGATAATCAAATCCTTGTAAGCTCAGAAGTATATTATGATTACGAATTCCACTTGTATGATTGAGTAAATGTTTTATTCTGATTGTATCACCATAAAAAAGAAGTTCTGGAATATATTTTCGAACATCCTCTTCTACACTTAAAAGTTGTTTTTTTTCTAAAACTGCAATACAAGCAGCCGTAAATTGCTTAGTAACTGAAGCCAAGCCAAAAACGGTACTGTCATTAAATGGAACTTGATATTCTAAATTTGCTAAACCTGTATAATTGTGATATGCTAATTTTCCTTGTTGAGTAATCCCAATAGTAACACCTAAATCTTGATTTTGAGTATTTTTTTGAAGGATAGAATCAATTCTTGATTTCCAGTTTGTGAAATAATTTTGAGAAAAAGTAGTTCTACTAATTAAACAAAATGATAGAATGAGAAAAAAATAAACCAGATAAATTAAAGATAATTTTTTCATTAGAAGTATTTTTTAGAAGACAATAGTATCCTAGCCAAAGAAATAAACTGATTATTACTCTGAGAAATTTTTATTAGAAAATAAAGAGGTAAAAAATAGCCTTCTACTCTTTTGAGAAACACATTTTAGAAGGCTACTAATAGAATTAGGTTAAGCTAACCGAACTGATTTTTGATAGAGCTGATAAAAGAAAATAGGCAGAAAAATACAGGCAAAAATACCACAACCAACAGCAAATAAAATGCTTGAGTAAGGGAAATGTAATCCTTTGAAAATCATTCCGATACTTATCAAACTTCCAGCAAAAAGACCTATAAAAAGTCTGATTTTGTCCATCATTACAAGGCTTGTGCGATTACGAAAAGCTAAAGTAGCCAAACTAGGTAAAACAAAAAAGAGCAAACTAATATTACCTATCTGTAATAATGTATTAGCATAAGGTAAATGTAAATGCTTGAAAAGCAAATAAATAGAAAGCGTAAAAGCTGTAATAAAGCTAGAAAAATACAAGATACGTTTCATAGTAAGTTGGGTTTTGAAATGGATAATAAAAAATAATTCTTCTTCTATTTCGCCAACTCCATTGGGAGCAATAGAAACAGAAGCCTCTTTGATGCTTTCCTCAAAAGAAAAGCCTTCACTCATTTTGCTTTCTACAAAACAACAAAAGTGGTCTAGCAAACTGTCTTGCAAATCAGTATCTTGAAGAGAGTTTTTAAAAACACGTTCACAAATTAGTTCTACTTGATTTTCATTAAGTGTTACCATAAATTGGTTCAGTAGTAATTAGATGATGGATTGTACTCAAAAACTCTAAAAGTTCGTTGATTGCCTTGGCAGTTGCTGTTTCTCCTGCTGGTGTAAGATGATAATATTTTCGCACTCGCTTTCCTATCATCATTTTTTCACATTCAATTAAGCCATCAGCTTCTAGTTTGTGAAGAGCAGGATAAAGAGAACCTTCTTTTATCAATACTTTGCTATCAGTAGTTTCTTTGACACATTGTGCTAACTCATAACCATACATTTTGCCTTTTTCGGAAAGCAATCGCAGTATGATTGTGGTTAGTGTTCCTTTGAGTAATTCGGTGGTTGGATTTGTCTTCATTTTTACATAGATTTTTAATACATCGTAAATCTATGTATTTATACTCAAAGCACAAAAAAAAGTTGCATTTTTACTGCAACTTTTTTATTTTTTTTCAAATCTCTTTTTTTAAAACTCTATTTTTTCTTGTTTGGATTAGATAATCTCATCTCCTCACAATCATTAGAGAGTTTATATATGCTCATTTTCTCTTTTACAGCAAAGCCCATTTTCATTCCTTCAAAGATGATGTATATTTTCTCATTATTAGATTCTGTTTCTAATTGCGCCACTTGTTTTTGTCCTTTTGTATCATTATAAGTCAAAATATACTTATTATTTTCTTTTTTTACGGAAGTAAGTTGATACATCATAATATCATACAAACCTGCCATTACAAACATAGGTTCTCCATTGCTGACATCAAAATAGAAAGTGCTTATAGGCTCACCACATTGTGTATAAATAATTTCTATATTGTCTTCTGTTGCAAGTCCAATATAAGTTTTGTCTTGAAAAGTAGCTAGGTATTTATTTTTATCTGCACTTTGTGCTTGGCTAGAAAAGCAAATCAATAAAGTTAAGAAAACACTAAAAATGAATCCTAAAGATAAAATTCGTAATCTTTTATTTTGTGCTTTTATTTCTTGTTCTGCTGTAATAGAGGTTGCTTTTGTCAAAGTTGTGTTAGAAATGTTTTTAGGATGGTTCATTAAGGTATAGGATTTGAGATAAATTTGATGTAAAAACTAACAAATTGATAGAGAAATAATTTATATTATAGTTTAATAGTAATACGTTTTCAATAAATTGTGATAAATGACGTTCTTTTATTAAGGCTTTTTAATAAGACACAACTTATAAGATAGCCAAAACTGCTTTGTTATTTTTGAAGCAAATTTTGAGCAAATTTTGATAATTAGGACAGAAAAATGAAAGAAAATTATTAGTTTTACCAAATATTTTATAAAACTACGATTAATTTGAATGGTCTTACTACACCAAACTAATTTTGTTAATTATAAAAAACAACCTTTAAAAATCTTTTGTTATAGAATTTGTTTAGAATACGAAAAATAAATCACTACAAAAAACAAAATAAAACAATCCATATTCCATATTATGTTTGCAATTATGACTTCAACTCCTTTTTCTATCTCTCTCAAAAAAATAGGGATATTTCTGATGCTCTTTGTAGCAGTTCTTATTTTTTCTACTAACCAACTACAAGCTCAAGTTAGCATGAGTGTGGCTGCACGTTATCAAAAATTTATTGCAGGTGAAGAAGATCGTTTTCCTTTTGGAAAAGTGGAAGACTTCCCTCCCTTTGCTGGATTAGAGGCACGACTAAATATAGGGATAAGCTACAAAACAGCTCTTACTTTGGAAGGCTCATATATGTTAGGAACAAAACGTGGTGAATTTGTATACTCTGATATTATTACTAGCAAAAGTACAGGTGCTGAACTAAGTGCTAATTTGCGTTATTATCTTTTTGGAGCTTATAATGACAGAGGAGGCTTTTATACCTATGGTGGAATGAGTGGAGGAATGTATACAATTGACTGGACATTAAAAGATTATGAGCCTAATGACGGTTTTCGTGTTTTTCCAGAGGGTAATTACTTTCAAGACCAACAGTTTTGGCTTTTGAGTTTGAATGCTGGAATTGGTGCAGAAGTTTATACAGGTTCTTTTTATATTTTTGCTGAAGGTGGTGGTTCTTATCGTTTCAAAGACTACGTTTCGAATGTAACAGCTTATACACCTCACTTACATCATTTTTGGAGAGCTAATTTTGGAGTTCGTATTCCTTTCGGTGGTGGTCCTCAATAAACAATTAGAAATTCATAAAAAAAATCAATTCATATAAAATAATAGCCTATTCTATGTTTCATTCAATTAGAAATACAAATAAATTTGTATCCAAATTTGCTTACACCTTTTTAGCTCTTTTTACTTTTTTTGCTGTTGCTTGTGAGTCTGACAATGATGATAATCCTTTAGCTGTCTCTACAATGGAAGGGTATGTAGCCGATTGTCTTTATTGGAATACAAATATACCCAAAGTACAAAGTTTTGGACAAGATTCATTGGGAAGAGACACTATCTTGACAGTAGAAGGAAATTCATTAATTGATGGAAGTGAACTTTATTTATTCATTCCTTATCCTGCTGTTGGCTCTTTCATAGTAGCGCCTCGTGATACTACAGATACTATTGGTCTTCCAATACCAATTATTCGTTATAAAGGAGAAGATGTTCCCTCAGGCACAATTAATATTACTCGTTTCGATACTGTTCGTTATATTTTAGAAGCTGATTTTAACTTTAGCTTTGATAAAATTACAGAATCTGACACTACAATAGATACTACATCTGTTGAGTTTACGAGAGGAAAAATTAAAGCTGCTTATTTGCGACTAAGATAATTATACTGAGTTTATTTAATAGTTTTATATATCAAAAAACCTAAGAATATATATTTATTCTTAGGTTTTTTTGCTTCAAAATACTTCTATTTTTTTATAGAATTATGAATAATCATTTCAATAAATTTAGTATAAAATAATTTGGGTGCTACTCAATTTAATCAAAAAAAGCGAAAGACATTTTATAAAAATATCTTTCGCTTTTGCTATACCTTGCCAACCGTCAAGATTGTATTTGAAATAACAAAACAATTTATTTCTTTTTCGGCATCCAGTTTTCAGGTTTATCTCTCCATTTTGTAAGAATTGCATGGTCTTCTTCTTGCAAATAATTTAGAGAAATAGCTTGTTCAACTAGCGTAGAATAATCACAAAGCACCTTTAAATCAATAGCTGCTTGTGAAAAATTACGTGTTGCACGGTCAAAACCATATGTAAAAATGGCTGCCATTCCGATTACTTTTGCTCGTGTAGATTGCAATACATGAACAGCTGCAAGAGAACTTTGTCCTGTTGAAATCAAATCTTCAATCAGAACAATTTTATCATCAGCATTGAGTTTTCCTTCAATCTGACTTTGTGTTCCATGTTCTTTTGGTTTTGCACGTACATACAGCATTGGCAAATCCATTTCTTGAGCCACAAGAGCAGCTTGTGGGATTCCTGCTGTCGCTACTCCTGCAATTGCAGTAACATTTGGAAATGACGTTTTTATCATCTCTACTAATGCTTTAGTAATAAAAGTTCTTACTTTCGGATAAGAAAGTGTCAGACGATTATCGCAATAAATAGGAGAGTTCCAGCCCGAAGCCCATTGAAAGGGTTCATGAGGACGTAATTTTACTGCTTCAATTTCTAAAAGCATTGAAGCAATTTGATGAGCAACAGAAGAAAAGTTTTCTGTTTGTAATTCTGATTGTGGATTGGTTTCTTTCATAACACAAAGATAATTATTCAATAAGTAATTATAAACTGAAAAGATAACAAACTCAATTAAAAATCCACAATTATGATAAATCAATTAGAAATTAAGATTGGTTTAAGTAAATATAACTTCATTTCTCAATACATTAAAAAAAGAAAATTAAAATTTGAAGATTATTTTTATCTAAAAATTGGCTCTGTATTATATTTTTATGAAAAATAATTTGAGCATAAACTAACTATTCTGTATTTTTGTAGTTAGTTTCGATAATTGTTATCTAATTTGAAGCAAGCTAAAAGTATTTTTTTCTAGTATTTTTATTTTATTCATCTTAGAAAACACACTTTTATTTTTTGAAACTTAGTATATAAAGTATAATCCATCAACCCAAAACCTACAACTATTATCAAAGCACCTGGTTACAAATCTACGAAACGCTATAAATTATCGTCATTCAAGTTTGATTTACCTCAAGAATTGACAGCGAAATACCCTACTGATAATCGTGATGACTCTCGCCTTATGGTTGTCCATAGGGATACAGGCGTTATCGAACACAAAATGTTCAAAGATGTATTAGATTATTTTGGGGAAGGCGACAAAATGATTATGAACGACACAATGGTTTTTCCTGCTCGTTTGTATGGCTACAAAGAAAAAACAAATGCCAAAATTGAAGTTTTCTTATTGAGAGAATTAAATTCGACATCACACCTTTGGGATGTGCTTGTTGATCCAGCTCGTAAAATTAGAGTGGGTAACAAACTATTTTTTGGAGACGGAGAACTAGTAGCAGAAGTTATCGATAATACTACTTCAAGAGGTCGTACAATTCGTTTCTTATACGATGGCGAGCCTGAAGAGTTTTATAAAACATTAGAAGAGCTAGGAGAAACTCCTCTTCCTCGTGAAATTGGTAGAGAAGCCGAAGAATCAGACAAAGAACGTTACCAAACTATATTTGCAAACAAAAAGGGTGCAGTTGCAGCTCCTACGGCTGGTCTTCACTTTACACCTCAACTTCAAAAAAGATTACAATTACAAGGAACAAGTTTTCATCCGATTACTCTTCATTTGGGTTTGGGAATGTTTCGTCAAGTAGAAGTAGAAGATTTGACAAAACATAAAATGGATTCTGAAAACTTTGAAGTAGGAGAAGAAACTGTAAAGGCTGTAAATGAAGCAATTGATGCCAAGAAGAAAATTTGTGCCGTGGGTACTACTTCTTTACGTGCTTTAGAGTCATCTGTTTCTGCAAATGACCATTTGAAACCAAATGGAGGCTGGACAGACAAGTTTATTTTTCCTCCTTACGAATTCAAAATTTGTAATGCTCTCATCTCTAACTTTCACTATCCACAATCTACTCTACTAATGATGAATTGTGCCTTTGGTGGTTACGAATTAGTCATGGAAGCATACGAATTAGCTATTAAAGAAAAATATCGTTTCTTTAGTTATGGTGATGCAATGCTTATTATATAAACTAGATTAAGCAGAAAAACTCAATTTCTTATTTAATTCAACTAATTAATTAGAAATTGAAACAAAATCTACAAAAATCCTTTTATTTATGATAATAAAAGGATTTTTTATTTGATAAAATCGCTAGTAATTTTAAATTTATAATAATGAACAAAGAACGTTTATATGATGCTTTTGGCGAGCTGATTTATGCACTTGCTATGGCAGATGGACTTATCCAACCAGAAGAAATACACGCCTTAAATACTATTTTACAAGGACATCCTTGGGCTTCTCAAATAAAATGGTCTTTTAATTATGAAGCCAGTAAAAAACTTGACTTGAAAGAGGTTTATAAAAAGGCTTTAGATACATTTACACAACACGGACAAGATAAGGAATATGTTTACTTAATAGAAATTTTGCAAAAAGTAGCTAAAGCAAGTGATGGAATTGATGCCGTCGAACAAGAGATAATTGAGCTTTTTCAAAAAGACTTGAAAGAAAATTTTATTATTGAAATGGAAAAAAGACAGTTAGTTTAAAAAAATAATTCTAAAAAGTGATGCTAAATTTATTCAAACCTCCTATCTCTCTAAAAAAATGGATAGGCATTGCTTTTTTACTACTCATTTTTTGGCTAATTCTACTCACTTTTCTTTATGCCCCAACACTAATTCGAAGTATCTTTTTGAAAGATTTGTATTTAGATAAATTAAAATTCGAACAGACTGATATTTATGTAAATCCTGCAATGAATAAAGAGGAACGACAAAATATCATTATTCTTTATAAAAAATCAAGAATTCGTATTGATTCACTTTTTGGAAGTAGTCAGGCACGACCTTCTATTTTAGTAGGAACTACTAATGAAGTAATGCAACGTTTTGGTAATTCCAATGCTCAAGGACAGACAGGAATGACTCATCTAACTCCTTTTGGAACTTACATTATTCTTTCTCCTGAAGGAACAAATATCGATGTTTTGAGCCACGAACTCTCTCATGCTGAACTTATTGAAAGATTAGGTTGGCAAACAAGAAGAAATAAAATACCTATTTGGTTTGATGAAGGTTTGGCTATGCTTGTAGATAAACGCTTTGAATATTGGACAACTTTACAACAAGATTGGCGAAATCTTATAGATATAGAAAAAAATGATTCTAATATCAATTCAAATTCTGATTTTTATACTACTACTCCTTTAGACTCAGATTCTTTGTCTCTTTCGTCTTTTGAATTACAAAACCTTCAAACCACAGAGCAATTTTTTACGGAAAATGCTCAAATACATTACTTTTTATCACAAGAAGAAGTTGCTCGTTGGTATACTAAAAAAGGACAAAAAGGGCTTTTACAGTTGATTGAAAATTTGAAAGAAAATAGTTTTGAAGATAGTTATAATGTAGAAAAATCTACCCAATAATATTAAAAAAAATATATTTGATAGGTTTCTAAAAACTACAAAGCAGGATTTTACTTCTGATTTTATACATCTAATTTTATTTTCTTATTTTACCTTCTCAGGATATACTTCTCTTATAATATGTTTCAAAGCTTCATTGGTAAGAGGTTTTTGAGAATATGATTTTATTTCCTCATATTTTGTTATATTTTGACGTTCAATGTCAGGCGCAGAAGTAGAAAGCATACAAACTACAACTCCTTTTTTCTGTTCTTTATCTAATTTTTTGTATTCTTCCAAAAAGTCCCAGCCATTCAAACCTGGCATGTTTATGTCTAAAAAGATAAGGTCTGGATTAGGATATTCTCCATTTTCCTTCGTTTGCAAATAATCAAGAGCTTCTTGCGCTCCCAATTTTACTACAATCTCATTAGTTACGTCAGCTTTCTTGATTACTCTGCTGTGAATATAATTATCAGCTTCAGAGTCGTCAATAAGCAAGATTTTATTTAATTTAGATTTCATAGTTGTTGTGATTTAGGTTTTTAGAAATAGTAAAATAAAATGTAGTCCCTTCATCAATTTGAGACCTAACACCTATTTTACCCTTGTGTAAAGAAACTATTTTTTTACAAAATGCAAGTCCAATTCCTTGTCCTTCATATTTTGAATTACGATGCAATTTAGCAAAAATACCAAATATTTTTTTCTGATGTTCTTCTGGAATACCAATACCATTATCTTTAACAGCAAATTTCCATCTTTGGGACTGTTCTTCTACTGAAATTTCTATTACTGGAGGTGTGTTTTCTTTACTAAACTTTAGAGCATTAGTTATAAGATTTTGAAAAAGTTGCCTTATTTCTAAACTAAAACCTTCAATAGTAGGAAGTCTATCATAAGAAATAGTAGCCTGTTTTTTTTCAATTAATAATGATAAATCTTTTTTAAGATCATATAAAAGAACATTTAATTCTATTTTTTCAATTTCACTAGATTTTCCAATTCTTGAATAATTAAGAATTCCATCAATCATATTTTTCATTCTTTCAGCAGCCGAAGTAATAAAGTTAAAATTTTGCTTTGCTTCTGCGTCAAATTTATCTCCATAATCTTCTTCAAGTATAGTTATCATACTTGTTATGGTACGCAACGGCTCATTCAAATCGTGAGAGGCAATATAAGCAAAACGCTCTAACTGTTCATTTTTTTCTTTTAAAGTCTCTCTTCTTTGCTCTAATTCTGTATTTGATGCCACCAAATTATCAATGAGAGGACGCAGAATAGAATAAATATTATAAAAGATAAATAACATAGCAATTGAAGCAACAATTTGTATTGCTAAAATTATTTTATTGAGAATAATAATTTCTTCTCTACTTTCTTGAAAATCTTCATACGTTTCTTTACCTAATTTTTTGATTTGAATCCTTATTTCATCCATCGTTCTTTTGCCTGTTCCTGTCTTTACTACTTCTATTGCTTTCTCAGATTGATTATTTTCTATATAATAAATAGTGGTTTTTATTTTATCATATTTTTTAGTTATGAGTATTTTTACACTATCTAAATTACTTTTAAAATTAGGGTTTTGATTGGGATAAGCTTCTATTTCTTTTACTGCTTTAGCTGTTTTTTCGATAGATTGGTAATAAGGTTCTAAATATTTTTTATCGGTTGTAATTACAAATCCTCTTTGTCCTGTTTCTGCATCTTGCATAGAAGACAAGAGATCACCTAATTCATTTTCTAAAACTAAAATATCATTTAATCTTTTTTGAACATTATTTTCAATATTCTGAGAAACAAAATATCCTACTAAAAGAATAAGTATAAGTCCTAAACCGATAGATAAAGTACGGACAATCCTACGGCTTTCTGTTTGTTTTTTATGAATTTTTTCGTCTTGTTGAGGCTTTTGAAACGGCATAAAAATAAAGTAGATTAAAAAATAAGTCTAAAAAATGAGATAGAAAAATAGCTATTTACTAAAAAGTTCCTATTTGTTACAAACAACAAATAGGAACTTTCAGATACAACTCAAAAAATATATTTTGGTTATAAATTTACAGTTAAATTTTAAGCTCTACTATTAAAAACCTTTTTTTACATAGGTGGTGGTGGCAATGGTGGTGGCACACTTCCAAAAAAGCCTTGTAGTTCTGCTACTTTTTCGGCTGCTGCCCATTCTGCCATTCCTGCTTTCCATACATAAGAAGTACGAGTAATTTGTCCACTTTGTATCATCTTTTGTAATTCTGCTAATGGAAAAGGACCTGCTTGTTGTCCATCTAGATGTACATGAAAGGACACCATGGGAGGTGGAGTGCTGTTGTGCTGCTGACCTTGATTTTGGTTCTGTTGTTGATTTTGCATTTGGTTAGACATTTGGTTTGCCATTGCCATCCCCATTCCCATACTCAGACCCTCATTTCCTCCATTCGGATTATTGGCAGAATCTTCCATAGCTTGTCCCATTTTGAACTGCGTATAATTATTAAGATTTCCTTGCATAGAACGTCCCATAATTTCCATTTCATTTCTTTGGTCAAGAACTTTCTGTACATGGTCTGGCAAAGACATATTCTCTACTAGAAAATCAGTAATATCTACACCATAACGGTCAAAGTCTAATACTAATTTTTTCTTAATCATTGCTCCCAATTCATCATAATTAGCAGCTAAGTCTAAAAATGGAATTTTGCTCTCTCCTAACCCATCTGTAAATTGCTTGACAACCAAACTTTTTAGTTTAGTAGTAATTTCTTCTGTCGTAAAATGCCCATCAGTTCCTACTATATCAATAAGAAAACGACTTGGTTCAATAACTTTAAAATCAAAACTACCAAAAGCACGAATTTCGATTCCCATAGAGCCTAATTCTGCATCTCTAACACGAATTGGATTGCGAGTTCCCCATTTATTATCCACAAAAGGGCGCATATTGACAAAATAAACTTCTGCTTTAAAAGGACTATTGAATCCATATTTCCAACTTTTTAGGGTTGTCAAAACAGGCATGTTTTGTGTTGAAAGCTCATACCTCCCAGGAGGAAAAACATCTGCTAATTGTCCTTCATTAATAAAAACAGCTTGCTGACCTTCTCTAACAGTAAGTTGCGCTCCATATTTGATTTCGTTTCCATCTCTATTGAATCTGTAAACAATTGTATCTCTGCTATTGTCTATCCATTCAATGACATCGATAAATTGTCCACTAATTTTATCCCAAAGTCCCATAAAAAAGTAATTTAGTTAGTAATTGATAAATTTGATTTATAAACTGATTTGTCAAAATCTGTTCTTAATTTACAAAAAAGAAATAAAAAATCCCATTTCTGAAATAGTTTTTCAAAAAAGGGATTTATTCAATAGCTCTTTTTGTATTATATTTTTGAGCAAAAATGAATTACAGATTTACTTAAAAATACCTTTCAAGATACGACGTATAATGATTCCTATAATAATTTTTTTCCAGTCGATGCGCTTTAAGATAAGCCAAATTAGATTTAACATAATGGTATGGTGTTATGAGTTGATGTATAGATTTTGAACGGAGTTTCAATAATTTTTCTAAATACTAATATAAATACTAAACAGTATAAAATTTTGCATTTCTACTAAAAACACAATTAAATATACGGTTTATTTTTATAGGAACGAAAAATCAAGCCAAAAGTTATTATAAAAAATGTTACTTCCAAGTGGTATTGATTTTTAAAAAGGGACTATTTTTGAAAAATAGTATTTAAAACAAAGTATTTTCTTAGATGCAAAATGCTGCATTTTAGAATAAAAAAGACTCTGTTTTAGCACAACAAACAAAATATAAAAACCCTAAATCACTTGTATATCAATTGATTAAGCAGCATAAGTTCAGATTAACTAAACAAAATCTTAAAAACTTACGTTTGAAAATAGATTTTGAAACTGTAAATCTGTAAATTTGTCTATCTAGTAGAACTTATTCTATTTAGAATTAGTATAAGCAATAGAAAAATATTTTACAAACTATTTTTGCATAATTGATAGCAATTCATTTTCTTAGTAGCTTATATAAAATGAGCAGAATAAACCTAATGGTTTAAGGTTTAGTTAGACAAATTCATAAAAAAAATTCTTACAAAAATATATAATTCCAGACATGGCAGACGTAAACGTAAACTTTGTACACCCAACTGATGGACGCATGATTAGCGCAACTTTAGATGACACAATGAGTGTACAGGAAATTATAGGCGAACTTATTACACATGATTTTATCAAAAATAGTCAGCAAGGATATAATCTGGCTATAAAAGGAGGAAACCGTATGCTTAACCACCAAACATTAGGACAGGCAGGTATCACTCACGGAACTACTTTTAGAGTAATTCCAGCAACTGATGCAGGAAGATAAATTTAGATTTTAGCAGGAATACAAATTCAAAAGTCGAAACTCAAAATTGGAAAAACTAATTTAGAAGTAAAGACCCTACCTCAAAGTTTAAATAAAATATTAATAATCTAGGTTATACGCTCATTACAATCAATAGGTCACTGTATAACTGATAACTGATAACTGAAAAATGGCTACTCCTCAAGAAATACGAAATCGTCGTTTGGCGAATGATTATAAAGAAATGGAAAATATTAGTGGCTCATTGCTTTCTTTTGAGCCACTTGTGGGTAATCCACCGTATGTAGAAGAATATGAAGTAACAATTTTTGTACGAAGTATTATTGATACACAGCCTACTTATCGTAATCAACATAAACTCAAAATCACTCTTCCAGAGGCCTATCCACAAGCTCCACCACAACTAGAATTGCTTGATGAACCATTTGTTTATCATCCCAACTGGTTTAAAAATGGACGCTGGTGTTATGGAACTTGGGAAATGTCAGAAGGTTTGGGAAGACACATGATTCGCATGATTCGTACCTTACAATACGATATGGAAATTACCAACGAACACAGTCCAGCTAACGAAGAGGCTCGTAATTGGTATTTGCGTATGCGAAATAGTGGTATTTTTCCATGTGATAAACAAGAAATGCCTGACCCAACTAAAGAACGTGCAGCAAAGAAAAGCTCAGGATTCAAAATTACTGGATTTGGTATAGATGCAGCAGAAAAACCACAAGAAACTCCGTCTACACAAGAAGATAAAAGAGGTGGATTCAGAATTCATTAAATTATATGTAACGCAGACTCTAAGGAATAAGAATTAAGTAAACTACTATTTTCAAACATTCAATTAAGTGGTAATCAATAAATTAAATTCGTAATTGTTCCTAAGTCTGCGTTATGTGTTTAAATTTTATTTATAAATGGACAAAATAGAATTAGACAACCTCAAATATCCAATTGGAGACTTTGAGAAACCAATACTGATATACCTAGAAGCTAAAGATTTAGTTTTGGATTGGAAAAATGATATTGCTAGTTTTCCGATGCGACTAAAAGCAGCAATTCTTAACTTGCCTGAAGAAACATTAAAATGGAAATATCGTCCTCAAGGTTGGACAATCAAACAAGTTATTCATCATTGTTCAGATAGTCATCTTAATGCCTTAGTTCGTTTCAAGCTAACTCTTACTGAAGAAGAGCCAACTATAAAGCCTTATTTAGAAGATAAATGGGCAGAACTGCAAGACATGACTTTACCTGTTGAAGTTTCAATTTCTATTTTGGAAGGAATTCATAAAAAGCTGCATATAATTATTGAATCTTTGTCTGAATCTGATTTGGAAAAACGTTTTTTTCATCCAGAACATCAAATTTATTTTACACTTTTTGAACTTGTTGCCAATTATGCTTGGCATTCAAATCATCATTTGGCACATATCAAACAGGCTATTGAATCAGAAGGAAAGTATTAAAAATTTATATTTTAAAACTTATTCAATTCAAAAAAATCAAGGACTAAAGAGCATAATAAATTTAGCTGCTTTTTTAGTATCTTGTAACAAAAGTAATTTAACGTTTTTTTTTGTGTTGAACTCCTCAGAAGTTAAATGAAACACTTCCAATGCACAACAAAATAAAAACTGTACTGTTTTTGCCCATTATCGACAGAGTTAAAGTTAAAAGGGATCTAAACTAGCTGACTTATTGTTTTCTACTTCTAAACAGCTTTAGCTCTTAATGAAGTTAAAAGTGTCTGATAAAAATAAAACAATCAATTCAAAAAATAGGTTTGATTCGCTATAACTATTAAAGAAAAATCGTAATTTTATCAAAATGAAAAGTAATTTCATAAAAAACGCCCTAGTCATTCTCTTTTTTTTAGTTTCTTTTTCTGCTTTAGCACAAGAGAAGGGACAAGCCAATGATATTTCGGAAGAGGAAGAAAAACTAGAACTTCCACGCAAGAGTTCGATTTCTACATTAATGCAAGAAATTGGCTTGACAGAATTTTTTGTTCGTTATAGTCGTCCGAGTGTAAAAGGACGTAAAAAACATATTTGGGGCGAACTAGTACCTTATGGAAAAGTCTGGAGAGCAGGAGCAAATGAAGCCACAACAATAGAATTTTCTAGTGATGTAAAAATAAATGGTAAGCCTTTAAAAAAAGGCAAGTATGCTATTTTTGTTATTCCACAAAAAAGGGGAGATTGGACTTTCATTTTTAATACAGCTGTAGATTCTTGGGGAAAAGAAGCCTATAATCAAGAAAATGATGTTTTGAGAGTAAATGCAACCGTTGAAAAATCAAAATTTCAGGAAACTTTAGCTTATGATTTTGATAAAATATTAGAAAATGAAGCTACTTTTATTTTGCGTTGGGAATGTAAATTAGCACGAATTACAATCCAAGTAAATACAGTAGAGGAAGCAAAGAAAAATATTGCTTCTGCCATTTCAAAATATCCAAATGATTGGCAAGTGCTTGTAAGAAGTGCATCTTATTACAAAAGTGAAAATATAGAACTTCGCCAAGCCTTAGAATGGGCAAACCAATCTATCAAACTCAAAAACGACCATTATTTACCTTACTGGGTAAAATCTGAAATTTTAGCTCTACAAAACGATTACAAAGGGGCAGTAGAAAGTGCCCAAAAAGCATTAGAAGCAGGAAAAGATGACACCAATTTTATTTATGCTCAAACTATTCAATCACAAATTGACAACTGGCTTTCGAAAATAAATTAATTTAATAAAAATCCCCTCCCCTCAATTACAATGAAAGATTATAAAAGTAAATATGTAGAACGTTCTCTTGATGAAGAAAAACAAATCTTAACTTCAACATGGTTGGAAACTACCAAAGACATGAATAATGAGGAGTTTAAAGAAGAAATGCAAAAATTAGTAGAAATAATAAAAGAAAAAAATATAAAATTTATTTTATCTATTACTAAAGACCTAAACTTTCCAATAACTCCAGAGTTACAAAATTGGGTTTTAGAAGTTATTGCTCCACAGTTTACAGAAGCTAAAATTGAAAAACAAGCTATGATTATTCCAAAAGAACTGATAGCTCAGTTATCAATCGAACAAACTATTGATGATGTAGAAAGCTCAAAACACTCTCATCAATCAAAATTGTTTAGTGATATAGAAGAAGCCAAAAAATGGTTTTTTAATGATTAAAAATGAATTAAAAACCAATTTATTTCTTTTTTACAGATAACTAATAAGTCAATAAAATGAAGCAAGAATTATCGAATATGATGGGTTTGGATATTTATCTTTCAAGTTTAGATAGAAAAGAGTCTGACAAAATCAGAAATCAAATAAAACCTTCAATTACAGAATTTAAGCCTCTTTTGGGTTGGGATGTTTCTATTATAAGTTCTTTTGATGTTACTAAAAAAGAATTAGACATACAAAAAATAAAAGTGTTTGCAGAAAAGTATAAGTGGAAAAATGATATAGATGCAATATTTTTAAATAATCATTTTGAAGCTATTGTACTCACTGATTCATTAGAAAAAATTTTGTGGGTAAATGAAGGCTTTACAAAAATGACAGGCTATTCAAAAAAATTTGCTATTAATAAACAACCTTCTTTCTTACAAGGAGAATTGACTTCAAAAGAATCAAGAAAGGAAGTCAAAATGAATCTTCAAAAAAGAAAACCTTTTAAAATATCAGTTGTCAATTATAAAAAAGATAAAACGCCTTATACTTGTCAAGTTCAAATTTTTCCTCTTTATTCTAATGAAGTCACTCATTTTATGGCTCTAGAAACACAAATAAGATAAATAATCAGAAAACCTTATCTTTTGAAAATTTAAAAGATGAGGTTTTAAATTCCTAAAAAATAGCTCCAAATGAAGTTTGTGATTTAATTAAAATTATTATTTCTTCAAGATTCTGATACATTTTAATCTTCAAAGTTTGGCATATTAGACACACCCTTTTTACTTGGCTCAATTAAAAATGAAAGGTTGATTACGAGAAAACCACAGACCACGAAATAGCAACGTAGATAATCTGTGAAGGCTTTTGTTTATTTAGCTATGATTTTGAATCTCATAAATAAAAAAGCTAGAAGAAATAAAAAATCGAATAAAACTAGAAATTATTTTATTCCATTTGTCTTAATTTCTCAGCTTTTGCAATTGCTATATTTCTTTTCTTTTGAATAGAAGCCGAAATAAGAATACTTATTTCATACAAAATCCAAATAGGAATTCCGATTAAACACTGACTAATTACGTCTGGAGGAGTAATAAGAGCTGAAATAAATAAAATAACAACAATAGAATGTTTTCGATAAGCTCTCATTAATTCAGGTGTAACAATTCCGACTTGTGATAGGAAAAATACTACAATAGGAAGTTGAAACATAAGTCCACAGCCTAAGGTCAGCATAGCTACTGTAGTTACATAGGAAGAAATATCAATTTCATTGAGAATAGTTGCATCAACTTGATAATTAGAAAGAAAGTTAATAGACAAAGGAGTAATTAAGAAATAGCCAAAAAGAACACCAATAGCAAATAAAAGAGATACAAAAAAAGTAGCTCCTCGTGCTACATTGCGCTCTTCATTATATAGAGCAGGTGCAACAAAACGCCAAATTTCCCAAAAAACATACGGAAATGCACACATAAAACCAAAGGCTATTGAAGCTGCAATATGCATGGTAAACTGTCCTGTCATTACACGGTTTTGAATAATAAAAGGCAAGTTATCAATACAAGTAAGGCTAGAAAGCTGACAAAAAAATTGATAGGTAAGAAAGTTACTTTTTGAAGGACCTAAAATAATCTTACCAAAAACAATATCCTTTGCTATAAAAGCAACTGCTGTAAAAACCAAAATAGCCAATACAGCACGAATAACATGCCAACGCAATTCTTCCAAATGGTCTAAAATACCCATTTCTTTTGAGCTATTAGCAGATGAAGAAGTTGAAGGCAAAGAAGTATTTGTATTTTGTACTAAAGTTGTTTCTGAGTTATTCATTGAATATTATCTTTATACTATGCTGGTTTTGTCGTTGTACTGACTATTCTGCAAATATACACATTAAAAAAAATCCTTTTCTAATTCAATGTAAAATTAGAAAAGGATTTAATTATAAAAAATCTAAATAACGGATTTATTTCCCTCCACCTGAAGAAGAACGAGAACGAGAAGAAGAACCTGTACTTCTACTAGAACGAGACGACGATCCACTAGAACGGCTAGAGCGAGTATAAGAACCTGTACTACTACGAGAAACTTTACTAGCTACATTTGATTTGAATCTACTCTTTGAGTTCATTGCTTGT
Source organism: Bernardetia sp. Wsw4-3y2 (assembly GCF_037126295.1). Lineage (NCBI taxonomy): Bacteria > Pseudomonadati > Bacteroidota > Cytophagia > Cytophagales > Bernardetiaceae > Bernardetia > Bernardetia sp. Wsw4-3y2. Next base: position 4,928,275 of record NZ_CP147017.1, read on the forward strand.
GATGTTGCCGAACCAGAGCCATACGCACGAGTTCCACTTGAAGTAGTTCCATAATAAGGTCTTGAACCTCTATAATTACGGTTGTAGTCATTGTATGAATTTCTGTAAATAGGACGACTACTCATCATTCCAAACATACTGCTCATAAAAGCATATTGTCCGTAAAATGCCCAAAAACTATTTCCTGAGCTGTTTGTCTGCCAAGAACCATAACGCTGATTTCCTACATAATTATTATAACCAGGAGGAGAAGGGATTTTTGAAACTTTTCCATCTTCATTTTTAGATAGAAGTTCCATTCCCATGTTATCTAAGTTTTTGTTAAATGTTTCTTCTGAAACAGTCACCCAAGTTGAAAGAGAATCACGTACTATTTTTCCACCTGTTGTGTCTTTAGCAGGCAAAATAAATTTGTATTGATGTTTGTGAATGTCGCTTCCAAATGTTTTCTCTTCCAAGTCCATATCATATAAAAGGACTGAATAAGTTTTATACTTATCCAAATCACGAGTGTAGTTATCAACTGGGTCTTTGACAACCTTTTCAGAACTTCCACAAGAAGTCAGGAAAGAAGAAAAAACGACTAAGAAAGCAATTAAAATATGTTGAAGATATTGAATTTTCATGTTTTTATAAAATTGATTTAAAACTAATAAGATAAATTTTGGTAAATGTTAGTTTGAATTATTTTGAAATTATAGAATGGCAGGAGGCTCACTAGAAGGAATGATATTAGAAAATTCATATTCTTCTACATATTCTCCAATGTAGGCTTCAAAGTCTCGCTCGCCAAATTGTTCTATAAAAAGAGCTTTCTCTTCATCGTCATCGTAATAATCCCACGTAATCATTTCAACAGATTTTTCACGCTCTGTTGTGGCTGTGTTTCTATAATATCCAGGGCTTTCATTATCACGATAATATTTTACACCTTCATAAGTGATTGTTTTGGGAGGGCGTTCGTTTTCTGCAATCTGGTCATCCAAATCTTCGCCTAATTTCATTAGACGAATTTTATTTGTTACTGCAATTTCTAATTCGCCATCGTTTTCCAAACTCAAATAAATTTCATCATTAGAGCTGCGTAATAAATAGGAATATGAAAATTCATTATCGCCCCAGTCATACTCATATTCTTCGGCTACTTCCCATGTTTTTGCATCATATTCTAAGAAAAAACCCACACGAATATCTATAATTCGAATATGATTTGGGTCGTAATGAGGAGCATTATCTTCTTCTTTTTTCTTCTTTTTAAAAAATCCGAAAGCCATATAGTTAGTGATTGTATAGTTGGAAAAATTTCTTTGTGACTACTTCTATTTTTAGATAGTTTTAAGTCAAGCTCTAAAATTAATGAATTTAGTTTTATTAAAACGTAAACTGAACTGATTTTGTTAAGGTAAATAATTTTTATCATTAATTAATGTCAAACTCATTTTACATTTTTTGTTTTAAATTTAACTTTCTCTCTGTAAAGCAACCATTTCAACTAATTTGGCAATTGTTTTTTGTATGCCTTCATTTACCTGACTTATACTTGCTTCCATCATATAACAAGGTGAGGAAACAATATTATTTACATCATCTGAAACTACTTCTGTTACTGTACACATGACAGGATTTGCCCCTGTTTTTTTCATTTCTTCATTAATGTCTGCAATTTGATAAGGCGATTTTTTATTTGTTGTTCCGACAGTCAAAGTTGCTTCTATTCCACTTCCTTCTAATGCTTTGGCAACTGTAGTAGGTGACATACAAACGGCTGCAATAGGTTTATGTTGCTTTATCATCTCATTTACTAGTCGCTTTACATCGCTATTTATCTCTCCGTTTGCGCCCTCAAATGCCCATTTTGTAAAGTTTTTAGCTACTCCAAATCCTCCTGGCATTACAAGTCCGTCCATATCTTCTGCACTTATCTCTGCCAAATCTTTTATCTTTCCTCTTGCAATGCGTGCAGATTCGGTAAGAACATTTCTTTTCTCATTCATCTCATTGCCCGTCAGATGATTGATAACATGATGTTGTTCAATGTTTGGAGCGATACAGAAATAAGATACATCTGCTTGGTCTAAAGCTAATAAAATCAAAACTGATTCTTGAATTTCTGCGCCATCATAAACACCTGCGCCTGATAATAAAACACCTATTTTCATAATTATTATTGTTTTAGTCTGTGAGAAATCTTCTTAAAATAATATTTCAAAAATAGACAAATCAAGTTAGATTAGAAAATATAAATTGATTTGAACAGTTATCATTTTATAAATAAATTGAAAATCAAAACTTATGTCGAAAAAAGTAATAAGTTTGTAGTGAAAATTAATTTATAAAGCTATTTATTCATCAACTAACTATGAACGAATTTTTTACTTTTATGGGAATGGGAATTGAGCATATTCTTCAATTTCCTGAGGGCTACGACCATTTACTTTTTATTTTGGCATTAAGTGCCATTTATACTTTTTCAGAATGGAGAAAAGTTTTTTTGCTTGTTACAGCTTTTACAGTTGGACATTCGGTTACTCTTCTTTTGACAGTTTCTGATATTTCTCCTATTCCTAGCTCTGTGATTGAATGGCTTATTCCTCTGACAATTATTATTGTTTGTGTCTTAAATTTTTTCACTAAAACTAAAGACAAACCAAAAAATATAGATTCAGATATTTTAGATTTGTCAAATAACGAACAAAAAATCATGTCTTCTACAATGGTTGGTCGTTATAGCATTGCGTTACTTTTTGGATTGATACACGGTTTGGGTTTTGCTAATTACTTGCGTCAGATGCTACCTGATTCTTTATTTTCGCCTCTTTTAGGATTTAATATTGGACTAGAAATAGCTCAAATTTTTGTGGTTATGATAGGCTTAGTTGTTGGTTTTGTAATGATGAAATATCTTGATTTTACTAAGAACCGTTGGAAAGTTGTTCTCTCAGCTATTGTTTTAATTTTTGCTTTGCACCTTTTTGTGATGCAGACATTGGCACTTTTTGAGTAAAAATTTTAATGGAGGTATTTGTCGTTGGTGGGGACACCAACAACGGTTAGTTGAATTTCAAAAAAATCCTACAAAAAATGATTATTTTAAATCATTTTGAAATTTAGCTGCGTAGCTGCGAAATATGGGTAGAAACGAAAAAATATCAAGTTCAAAAAGCTGCGTAGCTGCGTAATATTGTTGTTTGATGTTTGAAAACTGTAAAATTTCAACATTTCGCAGCTACGCAACTCTAAATACGGAAATTCAATTTTAATCTACTACAAATATAACGCAGCTACGCAGCTAAAATACACTACATTTTTGAAAATCATAATTACAAAACTGTAGGAAAAAAACAAACTAATTCTGAACACCCTACCCTTAGTTTTTTTCTAAAAAAAAATATAGGCAAATCAGAAATTCAAATCATATAACCTTTCACACAAATCATTAATTTCTTCCTTCTTCACAATTACTTCTAGCCATTCGTTTGGAATTCCTTTTGTGTAATTTTCTGTGTTCATTCCATAAAAAAGTCCTGCAATTCCACCTGTTACACAGCCTGTTGTGTCAGTGTCTTCTCCTAGATTTACAGATTTCAAAACGCTTTCAGAATAAGAGCCATATTTTAAAAAACACCAGAAACTAGCTTCCAAAGTATGTAAAACATAGCCAGAAGATTTGATAGTTTCTTCTTCAAAAGTAGTTATGTCATTTTTCAGAATTCTATCAAAAAAGGCAATTTCAGTTTTGTTAAAATTAAATTCTGTTGCAAAATCATTTAGTAAAATTTGTAGTTTTTGATAGGCTACAAACTTATCTTGTTTTTCATTTTTTTGAATCTGTTCCAATAAAATCTTAGCAAATTCAGTATAGATAAAACATGAAAAAACAGAGCGAAAATGCATGTGTGTAATCGAAGAAACTTCTGAAACCAGTTCAAAACGCTTTTTTATAGAGTCTTCAAAAAAATAACCTTTATAAAAAATGAGTGGTAAAATTCGCATCAAAGAACCATTTCCATTCGAATATTCGTCCATTCCTCCAGTTAAAAGTGGATTTTCTCCTTTTTTCAGTCTTTTTATAGCATCTGTTGTAGCAATTCCAATATCAAAAACTCTTCCGTGAGGAGTCCAAAAACTCTCATATTTCCATTTTACAAAATTATTTGCAATATCATTTACATCATAAATTGCCTTTTTATTTGAGTTTTTGGGAGTTGCCAAACTTTCAGCCAAACAAAATGCCATTGAACTATCATCAGACCATGTTCCTTTTGGTTGATGATGCGTTCCAAATTCTCGCATATCTGTTACTGGATTTCTAGCAATATCTTCTCTACTTCGAAATTCCACAGGTACACCCAGAGCATCGCCAATAGCAAAACCGAAAAAAGCATCTTTTATTTTTTGTTTCATACATCCAATATAAATCAATTTTTATTAAAACGAAATTCCAATAAACCCACCACCCCAAATTTTAGTGTTTGTAGTCGTATTGTTTAATGAATTAGATATAGTAGTGGTATCTTCTATAAAAGAATAAGGTGCAAAATTAGTCCCATACGTATTAGTTTCAGAATTATAAATTTGAGAAACGGTAACATTGAGAGTAGGAGCAATAAAAATACCTACTTGTCTGCTGATTTGATGATGAATTTTGAATTTTAATTGACCTAAAAGATTTAGTTCATTTGTCCAATTTTCTTCATTGATATGATATGCCATCAGCTCAAAACCTGCATGAGTTTTTTGATTTTTAGTAATTGGAAAACGAGTTCCCAAGCCAACCCCTAATCCCCAACGCATTTTATTACTCGTTTGAATGCCTGCTGAAACGATTTGATAGAATTTATTTACGCCAATATTATAAGAAAGAGCTGTATGAAATCCTTCACTTGCACTTACATCAAATGAACGGTAGCCATTTTTCACAAAATTAATGAGTCCAATTGGTACACCTGTTACACTATCTGCAATATTTATGATTCCAATTTGTGAACCTCTCACAGTATCTGCTCTATTGATAATTGCAATCTGAACACCTTTGACATTTTTTGCAATATTTATACCTGCTGAAATTTGTGCACCTTCTACATTTCCCTTAACAATATTCATAGAACCTGTAGCTTGAACACCTTTTACATTGCCATTTACAATATTTGCAAAACCTGCACCCTGAAAACCAGTAAAATCTCCATTGACAACATTCATAAATCCTGCACCCTGAAAACCTTTCGTATAATTTCCATTAATGTTCATAAAACCTGCTGCTTGAAAAGCCAAAACGCTATCCTTCGCAATATTGGCAAAACCTGCACTTTGAAACCCTGTGGCTTTTCCTCCGACAATATTCGCAAAACCTCCCACTTGAAAACCCTTTATATCTTTTTTGAGAATATTTGCAAAACCTCCTACCTCAAAACCTGTTACCGAACCATTATAGCCAGCTAAAAGATTGAGAGAAAAACGATTGTTTTTATAAGGACTTTTAGCTCCGTTTGTTCCCAAAGGATAAACTAAGGTAATTTGTAAAGCAGTAGAATCAAGAAAAGCACTTAGAAGAGAATCATTTTTTGCAAGTTCTGAACCTTTGTTTTCTTTACTAGAAAGAGAATTTATATTTTCTATTTGAGTGCTGTCTAGTAATTGATTTTCTAAACTTTCTTTGTCTGCTATATTTTTGAGAGAATCTGTTTTAATTTTTTCTAAACTATCAAGAATAGCATTTTTTTCAATTAATTCTACTCCATCTTTATCAACTTTGTCTTTGTTTGTCGAAACACTAGCTGTTTTGGATGTTTTATCTTTTTTATCAATTACTAAAGGGTCTTTTGGAAGTGATGCAATTTGAGGCTTCTTATCTTTTTCTAACTCTTCTTTTTTTATATCCGTTTCTGCTAAATTTGACTTTGCCTGAATTACAATTTGTCCATTAATCAAACGAAACTGAATTTGTGTATTCTCATCATTTAAAGGCTCAAAAATCTGTGTTAAAACTTCTTTGAGTGGAATATTTACAACATTGAGACTAATTTTTCTTTGAAGTGGAAGGCGAGAATTACTATACGAAAAACGAACATTATATTTTTTTGATAAATCAGAAAGAACACTTTCCAAAGTTTCATGTTGGGCAAATAATGTAACAGGTTGCTCTAAAAGAATTTTTGAATTAGTTTGAGCAAAGATTGAGTTTTCAGAACCACTAAAATAAAGGCAAAGGAAGCTAAGTATGAAAAAGAAATAGTTTTTCATTGTTTTGATGATTGATAAGTGAGTATTTTAAATTTTAGACTCTTAACTTAAGGTCTAGTATATATTTTATCTAAAACTATCTACAACCAGAGCCCGAAAGTAAATAAGTAGTAGAATCTGATTTTTTGATTTGAAGATTTGCACCAAAAGACAATGTTTCCAAAACATCATTTAAAGGTGTTTGGTCAAAAGTTCCTGTAAAACGACATTCTTTCAAACTTGGATTTTCCAATTTCAAACGAATATTGTAATAATTTTCTACTTTATTTACCACTTCCTGCATTTGCATGTTTTCAAAAACCAAACGATGATTGAGCCAAGCTAAATAATTTACATCGTCATTTCTCTCAAAACGCACTAAAGTTGGTAAAGAATCTGGATGGTTTTTAGTTTTCTCATACAAAATTCCTTTTTCGCCTTTTGTAAGTAAAATAGAAGTTTGTTCTGAACTATCTGTATTGTCATTTTTAAAAACACTATTATTTTTAAAACTGACTTTTCCAGAAGCTACTGTAACCTCAATTTTTTCATTAGAAGGATTGATATTAAAAGATGTTCCCAAAACTTCAACTTCTGCTTTTCCTTCTATGTCAATCATAAAAGGATGTTTTTCATCTCTAGCAATATCAAAAAAGGCTTCTCCTTCTAGTTTTAGATTTCGTTTTTGAGTCGTTTCAAATGTTCCAAAATCATTACTATAAGAAACAGTTGCATTTTTATTAAGCCAAATTTTAGAACCATCAGGCAAAACCAAAGGTGTGTCTGAATGCTGATGAACAATAATTTGATTTGAACTTGCTAGAGAATTAGAATTATTTTGAATAGAATTAATCCACCACCCTAATCCCAAACCAAGAATCAAAACGGCTGCAATTTTCGAAACCTCTTTCCAAATAGAAATAGATTTTGTTGTAGTTTGAGAAGCAGGCGCAGGTTTGACCCATTTTGTTTTTTGTGCTTCAATTGTTTTATTGGCTTCATATTCTTTTATTTGATTACTCAGCTTTTGCCAACCTTTTTCTACATTAGGAGAAAAATCTTTACTTATTTTTTGTCCAAAACGATTACTTTCTTCCCATAACCGAGAATAGTTTTGAAATTCTTTTTCAAAAAAAGGAATTTCTTTACGCCATTTTTCTACTTGTATTTTTTGTATTTCGCTTAGTTCGCTAGGTTCTTTCGAAATGTACCTTGCAATATATTCTATTTGCTGGTCGGTAAGTTTTATTTCATGATTGCTCTTGCTCATATTTTTGATTGAAAAGAAGTTTATTTTTTATACCATTACGTAGTGTCTAAACGTATGACGCATAAAAAATAGTTTACCCCTATTTATTTTGAAAAAAAAGATTTTAATTCCTAAACTAATTAAATTAGGCAGTTACTAATGTTGGTATTCGATTTGGAAAATCTGTAATAATACTGTCTACACCCCAGTTTTTGAGTTTTTGCATAGTTTCGGTGTCATTTACTGTCCACGTAAAAACTTTTAGTCCTCTTTGATGTAATTCCTCTATTTTTTTCTTTGTCAGTAATCTGTAATAAGGAACATAAACGGATGGCATAAAATCTAATTTGTTTAAATTCTCTTCAATCGAAAGTTTATTTTCTACTAAAAAACCGATTTCAAATTTTGTTTCTGTATTTTGAGTTTGTTTATGAAGTTCATTCAAAATATTTACATCAAAAGATTCTATCAATAGTCTATCTTTTATTTTATCATAAAATGGATAATTCGTAATTTCTTCAATAAATAAAGTAACCATTTCAGACGGTAAAGGCTGCATAAAACCATACCACGCAAAATCAGATTTTATTTCCAAAGTGTAGAAAGGCTTTTTTATTCTTTTTTCTAAAACGTATTTTTCAATTTCTTCAAAAAAAGATTTTAAGAGAGGTTTTATGGCTGGTAGAGGTTGCTGTTCTGGATAACGAGAATGTCCCCGATTTCCACAATCGTATTTTTTTATAGTTTCGTAATCCATTCTATAAATATTATGATGTAGAATTTCTTTTTTTAAAATAGCTGCTCCATTGGGTTTTGAGCAAAATTCATGAGAAAAATAAGGTTCATGAGATACCAAAAACTGATTTTCCCCTGTCAGTACAATATCAAATTCTAATCCTTGAACGCCATGTTCTAATGCTTTTTTGAAAGAAGGGATGGTATTTTCGGGTGCTAAACCTCTAGCTCCCCTATGTCCTTGAAAAGTAGTTTTTGATGATTCATTTTTCATAAATCTAGAATTAAAGTATAACAGACTTCCTAGTCTGTTTGAAAATAGTTATGTTTATGTATGGACTAATAAAGTCTGTAATACGAAGTAAAGAGAAATTTTGAAGTAAAAATAATAATTTAATAGTTTTGGATTCTATTTTTTTTACTTTTGTAAATCATCTCGCTGATAAATCAAGCAACTACAAAATTTAAAGGTAGTGATTTGATTTATCAAATAAATAATCTATTAAAATTTATGACTTCTTTTAAAGCTATTTCTTCAAAATTATTTTCTCTGTTTTTTATTTTACTTACTTTTTCTTTGAGTAGTTGCATAGAAAAAAAATCAGAACAGACTTCTAATGAAGTTCAAAACAGCTCAAAAAAACTAGAAATTGTTTGTACAACAGGAATGATTGCTGATTTGGTAAAAAACATTGTAGGCGATTCTGCACAGGTAGAAGCTCTTATGGGTGTGGGAGTTGATCCACATCTTTACAAAGCCACTCAAAATGACGTTAGCCGATTGACAGAAGCAGATATGATTTTTTATAATGGATTGCATTTAGAAGGAAAAATGGCAGAGATTTTAGAAAATTTTGCTTCTCAAAAGTCAGTTACAGCCTTGGGAGATGCAATTGATGAATCTGTTTTGAGAGAAGTAGGACAAAATACACACGACCCTCATATTTGGATGAGTGTAGCACTTTGGAAACAAACAATTCCTTCGGTTGTAAAAGCATTATCTGAAAAGCAACCTTCAAATGCAGCTTATTTTGAAAAGCAAGCTCAAATTTATGCTCGAAAATTAGAAGATTTAGATAAAAAAGTAAAAGCTCAAATTTTAGAAATTCCACAAAATCAACGTGTCTTGATTACTTCACATGATGCTTTTTATTATTTTGGAAAGGAATACGAAATGGAAGTACAGGCATTACAAGGAATTTCGACAGCTTCAGAAGCAGGTATTTCAGATATGAATAATCTGGTTAATTTTATTGTAGAACGAAAAATAAAAGCCATTTTTGTAGAAAGTTCTATTTCTCCACAAGCAATTAATGCCGTTTTGGAAGGTGCAAAAAATAAAGGTGCTCAAGTCAAAATTGGTGGAACTCTTTTTTCTGATGCTATGGGAGCTACTGGAACAGCAGAAGAAAGCTATATCGGAATGATAGAGTTTAATGCTAATAAGATGGTAGAGGCTTTGAATTGATATTATACACAATCACAAAATATATTCTTATTTTATCTAAAAAGACCTTTTATGAATCATTTGCAAAACATACTTACTTTATTCGGGTTTTTATTAGCATTTTATAGTATTGGGTATGTACTAAATTTCTTTACAAAAATAGCTCAAAAAGAAGATTTCCCTTATTATATTATTTTCAGCCATTTGATTTTTGGTTTATCTTTTAGTGTAATTGTTACAGCTTGTATATTTACTAATTTCATAACGACTTTAGTACTCTCGTTGCTACTTTTTGGATATATTGTATTTGTAAATAGGAATAAAACAGCGGCTATTTCTTTCTATTTTTCTAAATTGTATGTTTTACCTTTCTTTGTAATAGTAGCTTATTTGCTATCCGTATTTAAAGGATATGATATGGAAGGCAACTATACGCAAAATGTCTTTTTAGATTATATTTTTTACAAACAAATTATCATTAATCTAACACAGGGGCAAGAAAATATATCAGAATGGGCAAATATTTTAGATAAAGACTATAATGGCATTACACCTTATCACTATTTTGAGCTTTGGTTACCTGTTTTGATAAGTAAAATTAATGATTTACCAGTTCTCTTAAATTTTTTAGTTTATGTACCAACTATTTTTATAAGCATTATACTTTATGGAATTCTAAGTATATTAGAAAATAGTAAATCTATTAAGATAAGCCATGTATTCATTGCAGTAGCTCTTCTATTTGTAGGACAAATATATTTACCTTTTTATGAATACTTTTTTTGGTCTGGTTATCAACATGTATTTACTTCTGTAGGTTATATTCCAATTAGTGTAAAGTTATTTCCATTTGCTTTGTTTGGTTTAGCCTCCTTTTCTTCATTTAAAAAGAAAGATTATTCTTTGTTTATTTTTTATATTTTATTTCTAAGCATTGTTTCTTTTACAGCAACTCCAGCTATTTTTGGAGCTTTATATTTTTTACTTCTATTTAATTTATATTTTAAATTTATTAATAATAAATTTATATATATAGTTGCTCTTTTTCCTTTATTATATGCAATATTTTTATATATATTCAAGCAACCTATTGATGGATATATAGAGAATACTTCGCAAATTGGAACTACACAAATTTTACAAAGATTTACTCTAAAAAATATAATTATCTACTTGATTCTAAGACCAAGTTACTTTTTATTTCCTGCTTTTGTTTTAATCTTTTTCCTTCTAATCAGAAAAAGAATTATAATGGATAAATCAACTATTTTTCTAATTATTTTTTTTGCAGGCATAGTAGTGACTTCGTCGTTTATAGCAATTTTTTATTCTTTTGATATGAATTCTATACAATTAATAAATCTTCCTGTATATGGGTTTAGTTTTGCTTTTTTGATTTGGCTAATAAGTAATTTATATAGAAAGATGTATATTGCTATTGTGTTTGTAATAAGTTTAATTATTATAAATTTTTATTACAATTACAAATTCTTTGAACAAAAACTAAATCTTGATAAATTTTATTCTGCTGAATATATATCATTTATTACTGACAAAATACCTAGTAAAAAGCTGACTCCAGTAGCTGCATTTTATAGTTTAGACATTGCTTTTCATTTTGTTTCGTTCAATGGGTTAGGGCAAGAAGTTATTTACTTGGATAATGTAGGGTTAATTAGGATGTCAAATGCTAAACTTACAGAAAATGAAAATGAAAAGAATTTTAGTGTAAATATATTTTACAAGTTTGTTAAAGAAAATAATTATACTTTTCAAGATGATATGACAGAAGCTCAAATAGCCTTTTTTAAAAAGTATAATATAAAACATCTACTCATACAAAAAGGACAAAAAATATCTTCTAAATTAGAGAGTTTTGTAATAGAAAGTTATACAGATTCTATATCTGGAAATAGATTTTGCATTATAAAATTATAGTATGCATTTTTATTTTTTGTCAATTATACAAAAAAAATACCAGCTATTAATGTAATAGTGTTTTGAAAGGTGCAAAAAATAAATTGAGTTTCTAGTCAAAATTACTGTTTTAAAATTCCATTTATATGCTCTGACACAATTCCTACTTTACTCTACAATACACCACACTTCTTCAAACTCATTCCCTAAGAAACATTTTATTTCTTCTCGTTGTGGGTTGAGTACCAATCCAAAATGCCAATCCTTTTCAAAAAAAGTAAGATGATTTTCTTTATCAATATGAGAAAAATAGACTTGTAAGTGTTTTGGATGTGTATGATACCAACCAATAAGTTGTTTTTTAGATTCTTTATCATCTATCTTTTCTTGTTCTTCTAAAAGGGAATGCCAAGTAGAATGATTAAAGTGTAAATGACGCATCGAACCCTCAGCCGTTTTGGCAGCAATTGCATGATTGACAATTCCTATAAGTTTAGGTTTTTCTTTATTAACTTGTTCACTTTCATATTCTATGACTTCCCCAAAGAGCAAACCTCCTTGTTCTACTTGGTTATCTTCTGTATCGTTTCCAAATCCAATATGATTTTTGATAACTTCAAATGCTTCTTTATGAAGATAAATAGAATCTAAAATAGGTTGATTCTTAAAAAGGTCTTTTAAATTTTTTTCAAAAAAACATTCCCAAAAAGGCATATTTTTAGCTTTTTTGGGAAAATAAGGAGGAGTTTCTTTTGTTATTTTAAACATATACTATTCAATTACGAATTAAAAATTACGGATTACGACTGGTTTATACTAGTACCTTGTAACAAAATTTTTAGACTATTTTTTACTGTGTATTTTGTGCGTTCGATTTAGCTTTGCTGAGGACACTGTTTTCAAAAACGAACGAAACGCTTCCTCAGAAGCGTTTCGTTCAACTCTGAGGAGTTGAACACACAAAATTTAAACAGTGAACTAATCTAAATCTACTGTAAAGAATCTTTTAAAATCCTAAACTCAATTGCAGGCGAAATTTTTTCATAAAGTGTATTGTAAACAGCTTTAATAATTGGCATATCTACTTTATGTTTCTTGGTAACATCATACAAACCTTTTACAGCATAATATCCTTCGGCTACCATTCCCATTTCAATTTGAGCAGATTTTACAGTATAACCACGTCCTATCATATTTCCAAAGGTACGGTTTCTACTAAATTGAGAGTAAGAAGTTACCAGTAAATCGCCTAAGTATGCAGAAGCATTAACATCTCTTTCTTTCAAAGGATAGGCTTTATCCAAAAAACGTTTTGCTTCTTGTACAGCATTTGAAACCAAAACAGCTTGAAAATTATCTCCATAATTCAGACCACGAGCCATTCCACATGCCACAGCCACAACATTTTTGATGACTGCACAATACTGTATGCCATTCAAATCTGGATTTGTACGACATTTTATATAATGTCCTCTCAGAAGTTTTGCGAATTTATCCCCTTCGTCTTCATCTCCTCCAATAGTGAGGTAGGCTTGTCTTTCTTGTGCTACTTCTTCAGCGTGACAAGGACCTGCAATAGTAAGTAGTTTGTCAGCAGGAACATTAAATACTTTTTGAACATATTCTGTTACCAATACATTTTCCTCCAAAATCATTCCTTTGATAGCCGAGACAATAACTTTATCTTTAAAAATAGTGGGGTCTAGTTTTTCAAAAACATCAGTAATAAAAGCAGAAGGAACAGCCAAAACAATGTATTTTGAATCTGCAATCACAGCTTTTACATCATTCAGAGGAGTAATTTTATCTATATTAAGTAAAGCCGAACTCAAATAACGTGGGTTTCTGTGATTTTTACGAATAAAATCAATATCGTCTTTCGAACGCATCCACCAATTTATACGAACATTATTTTCGGAGAGCATTTTTACTATTGCAGTCGCCCAACTGCCTCCACCTAATACGCCAATACGAACAGGCGCACCACTATCTGAAAAACCAAAAGCTGCCAAAGTAATTTATTTTAGTAGAAAAAATAGAATAAAATAAGAATGAAATAAGAAAGTCAATTTCTTATTCCAAATGGTAAAGTACGTGGTTTTTTGCTATTCTACAAAATGAATTAAAATGATTTTTTGATAAAATGATGAAAATGCAAAATTCTTCTCTTTTCATTTCTAACAATTTTGAGAACATAAGGTTTATCAGAAACTAAGATTTAGTATTTTTGTCATTAAATTAAACCTTATCACGGTTTGTATTAAAGTAGTTCAGACTTCCAGTCTGAACATCAAAAACAGTATTTTATCAAATTCAACAGTTTGGAAGACGGGTATACAAAAATAACCGTGATAACCTTTATTAATTATATCGTTTATTTATTTATGAGCGATTCCACAACCAAATAAATTCACTTGGAAAACTTATCTAACGCCTCAAGAAATTATACTGATTCTGATGCTACTGCAGCTTCTCGTAAACAAGACCATATCGAACTTGCATTTGATGCACAAGTTTTCGAAAATCAATTAGATAATCGTTTTTATTATGAACCTATTTTGGCAGCACATCCAAAAATAGAAACAGAAAGTTTTGAGTTTTTAGGAAAACAAATGAATGCGCCTTTGTGGGTTTCTAGTATGACAGGAGGAACAGAATGGGCAAAAATAATTAATCAGAACTTGGCGAAAGTATGTGGAGAATATAAACTTGGAATGGGTTTGGGGTCATGTAGAGCCTTGCTTACTGATGATGACTGTTTGCCCGATTTTGATGTTAGAAAGTTTATAGGTGACCAACCTTTGTATGCAAATCTTGGAGTTGCTCAACTAGAAAAACTCATTGAAACCAAACAAACTCCAAAAATAGATGAGCTTTTAAAAAAACTACAAGCTGATGGACTAATTATTCATATAAATCCTTTACAAGAATGGCTACAACCAGAAGGTGATAGATTTGAAAAAGCTCCTTTAGAAACAATTAAAAAATTGTTACAGACTGCAAATTATCCAATTATTGTAAAAGAAGTAGGACAAGGATTTGGAAAAGAGAGCTTAGAAGAATTATTAAACTTACCTCTTGCAGCCGTAGATTTTGCAGCTAGTGGAGGAACAAATTTTGCTCTTTTAGAACTCAAACGAAGTAGTCAGCTTTCACAAAGTCTTTTCGAACCTCTTGCTCATATCGGACACAGCGCAGAAGAAATGGTTGGTTTTTGTAATGAAATTAAGTCTGATTATGATAATAATCTGAAAGGCAAAGTGAAATATACTAGTAAATCTATAAGATGTAATCAAATTATTATTTCTGGAGGAGTAAAAACATTTTTGGATGGATATTATCTGACAGAGAAAATAAATTTTGATGCAATTTATGGACAAGCATCAGGATTTTTGAAGCACGCTAGAGGAAGTTATGAAGAATTGCAAGCCTATACAGAAGGACAGTTAAACGGGTTAAAAGTAGCAAAACAATTTTTGAGAATTAGATAAACTAGTTAGATAAATTATGTGTTTGTTGGTGTTTTAGCGTAGCGACACCAACAAACATATCCACAAAATCCATTCTTAAACAACTTCTATGGAAAAATGAAACTTAGAAAATAATTTTCCTATTCTTTTTTAGTATCTAATGGCTGTAACTGTGGCAAGTGAATATGAAATTTTACAACTATCAATCGGACAATAATCACTGTCAAAGCAGCTATTATTTCTGTTACTCCAGTTAGTAGGTTAAAATAGTCGCAAATGAAATACACTCCACCTCCAGCAATGCAAGAAAGCGCATAAATATCTTTACGAAATAACAAAGGGACTTCATTTAGCAGTATGTCTCTAATAATACCACCTACAGAACCAGTGATGCTTCCCATGACAATACACACCCAAATAGGAAGTCCTGCATCAATGCTTTTGGTTATACCAACTATAGTAAACAAGCCAAGTCCAATCGTATCAAACATGAATAAAGCACTGCCCCATTTGAATAATTTATCTTTAAATAATAGTGTGGCAATAAGTGCAATTGCTGTGGTGAGAAAATATTTTGCATCCAATATCCAAAAGGGAGTTATATCAAGCAGCAGGTCTCTCAACGTTCCTCCCCCAATTGCAGTTACCAGTCCAATAATGTATGCTCCAAACCAGTCCATTTGTTTTCCTGATGCCAATCTAATACCACTAATTGCAAAGGCAAATGTGCCAAAAAGATCTAATAGTATAGTGAAATCAGTTTGTGAAATATTTTCCATTTATTGCTTTTACTCTGTTTTACAGCTATGTTTAGGATATGAGACCTACCACAGCTTTGTTATTTAAAATAGTAAGATATACTGTTTCAGTATTTATTAATGAGAGCAAAATTATCTCAAATATAACTTCTCTCCAAAAAGTAAAACATGTTTTTAGACACAATTAGAAAATAATATTATCTAACCTGACAAGTTGTAAACTTGCCTATTTAAGAAGAAATTTTAAATTAAATCCAACAATTTATCTATCAAAATAGTATAGTATTAAAATACCTTTATTAACACTTATTATTTTTTATGATGACACATTTTTTCAAAAAATCACTTTTGTTATTTTTATTTTCTTTCTTCGTAATTTTTAGCTCTTGTAGTCCCACAAAAGATGCCTCCTTTGCAGAAAATGAAAAAGATACATTAAGCAGAGTTGTTGTTACACCTGAGGAAACTGAAATCGTTGATGGTATAGATAATCCTATTATTGATACGTTAAACGGTTTTTATGAAGGCGAATATGTTGCTGTTAATCAAGGAACAGATAGTTGGTATTTAGCTCAAATTGTAGCTTTTGATGGTGGAAAGACCAATTTAAGATATATGGATAATGACACAGATTCAAGGGATTTTGTCGAACTTATGAAATTAGATACTGTAGATATTCAGAAAAATGATAGAGTTTGGGCTTTATTTGGTGATGGAATTCGTTTTCGACAAGGAATGATAAAAGGGATTGAAGAGGATTCTGTTTTAATAAAATTTGAAGGCTATAATGATGGAAAAGTTCATTTTTTGAGAGTTTTTAAAGATAAAGAGTAATAAAATCTATTTTTTTCTAGTAGGCAAGCAACTATTTTACAGTTTCTTGTCTATTTTTTTTTAGATTTAGATAAATTTTGAAACTATATATAAAATAACCTTAGTGAAAATGAAACCAACTTCTAGTAAAATTTATACTTCTATCGAAAATCTTCAAAAAAAGGTTGAGATATGGAAATTTAATAATCAAAATGTAGTCTTTACAAACGGTTGTTTTGATATTTTACACTTAGGTCATATTGACTATTTAGAAAAATCGGCTGCATTAGGTAAAAAGCTGGTTATTGGAGTAAATACAGATGCTTCAGTCAAAACTTTAAATAAAGGAAAAGAACGTCCTATTAATGATGAATATGCAAGAATGCGACTTTTGGCTGCCCTCAGTTTTGTTGATGCTGTTATTTTGTTTGGAGAACCGACACCTTTAGAAATTATTACAGCTCTTAAGCCTAATATTTTGGTAAAAGGCAATGATTATACAATAGAAAATATTGTTGGGGCTGATGTAGTTTTGAAAAATGGAGGAGAAGTCAAAACAATAGAACTTGTAGAAGGATATTCTACAACAAAAATTATTGATAAAATTTTGAAAGGATAATACTCTAACGTGAACTTGAGATTATAAATAATCTTTAGTTTAATGTGATTTTTTTAAAAAGGATAACCAATAGCAATATTTACAGCAGAGTTTTGGAAAGGACTTTGAAAGAGTTTATTGCCTACCCAACGCTCAGAAAGTGGTAGTGTAGGGTCGTACAATCGAATTCCGACATCAGCACGAACAATCAAAAAAGAAAAATCTAGTCGTAATCCTAATCCCGTATTAAGTGCTATTTCTTTCCAAAAACGGTCAAAAGCAAATTCAGAATTTGGTCTTGCATTATCATTCGAAATCATCCAAACATTTCCTGCATCAAAGAAAACAGCCGTTTCAACATATTTCATCAAATCTCGTCGCCATTCAAAGGAAAGTTCTAGCAAAAGTTCTCCTGGTTGTTCGAAGCGAGTATCATAATCTCCATTTGCAAGACGTGGAGAATATGAACCAGGCCCTAATCTTCTAGGTCTCCATGCTCTCAAACTATTTCCCCCACCTACAAAAAAGTAGCGTTCATAAGGCAATATACTTTCTCTACCAAATGGTTTGGCAATTCCCAAACGAGCACGATATGCCAAAACACTTTTTTTACCTATAGGCTTATAGTATCTCAAATCTGTATCTGTTCTAAAAAAACGATAAAATGTAAGTGTATCACTTAATACTTGAGTTGAATCTAATCTATTTCTATTAGTCAAACTCAGAAAAGTTCCTCCATATTCAGCAAACTGTCTAAAATAACGAGCTACTTTTCTATCAAATAAATTATCATTATAGGTATAACTTCCACCAACAGTAGTAGTAAGCGAACGGCTAAAATTAAATATCAAATTATTTCCATTAGCAGCCAATTCTTCTAAATTTTCTAAAAAAACCTCGTTTATTCGTGTGGTATTGGTAAGCAGAACATCAATAGCATCAATTTGATAAGTTTTATAAGGTATTTTATTCCAATTATAACGCATCGCAAATTCAGCATTTGTACGTGTATATTCGGGTCTGTCTGTGTTGGCAAAACCTATTTGAAATTGTGTCCTTGCATTGTACTTTCCAAAACGCTGTTGTATTTTCTTGGAGAAAGGAAATACAAATTGAGGAAGAGTAAGATTGGTGCTAAAATTAAACTGTTGGGTTCGAAGTGTCTGATTTAAATTTATATCTAATCCTTGAATAGCTGCTTGATATTCGATAGCACCACGTCCATTAAACTCTAACAATTCACCTCCTCCAAACGTATTTCTGTTGAGCAATGAAACACTAAAAAAAGGACCTGGTATAATCTGACTCACATTTAGCCCTACTCCTCCTTCCAAAGAAAGATTATATTTGGTATGCGAATTAGCAAAAATGGTAGTAACAAACTTTCCTCCTGTTGTGTCATGACGCATATTTACAAAACGAAACATGTTTAGTTGAGTAAGTGAACGTTGTGTTTGTGCTTCATGCTCTTGGCTATAATATTCATTCGGACGAAGCTGAATCTTATTATTCAAAACCCTTTTTGAATAGCTTTGCTTGTATTCTGCATATTTTATGCTATCATATCTTGACCGATTGGGCGTACTCTGAACTGCTCCAAATACATTTCCATCAATAATCATTTTTACAGAATCTACTATAAAACGTATATGTTTTCTGTTTTTATCTTTGAGAGTAGGTAATGGATTTTCGATAGCAATCGTAATATCAGATTGAAAGGGAGCATCTTGTATGAGTGAATCTACATCAAAAAAAACGAACTGTTTTGTAAAATCAAAGTATCCATTATTTCTCAAATGAGTTGTTATGCGTTCTCTTTCTGCTGCTAATTTAGATTCATTGTATCTCGTGTTTTGATTAAAGAGTCGATTACTGCTATCTGAAAAAATGAGTTGTTGAATAGTAGAATCTTGAATTTGATAGTCTATATTTCGAATTCGCTGTGCTTTTCCTTCATGTACTTGGTAAGTAACAACTACTTTTTGAGAATCATTTCTATGATAAGAAATTTGGGGAGTTACAGTATTAGAAAAATAACCTTTCTGACGCAATGCTAAGTTCATTTGGTCGGCTGTCTGTTGCATTAAAGTTGTATCAAAAACAGTAGGTTTTTCCCCTAACGAACGCATAAACCAGTTTCCATTTTCTATTTTATCATTGGCTTTGAGTAATTTTTTATCATATTTATTCCTAATTCTATTTCTTTTATTGATTTCTTTTTGAGTAGTCGCATTTTCATATTCTGCTAATTTTTTATCATATTTTAATTCTAATTCTTGCTTATCTTTTATAAAGTTTAAAGAGTCTTGAGTTGTATAATTACTTTTCCCCAAATAATAAAAATATAAATAAGGAGTAATTGGTAAAGATAAAATTCGTCTGTTAGGCTGCTGACGATAATAAACAGCTAGTTCATCTGAATCTACTTTATCAGTTCCTTCTATTTTCTGATTATATAATAGCTTTTCATTGGGCGCAAGATTTTTTGTGGGAACACAAGAAACCAAACCTATAAAAAATGAGAAAATAAGAAAGAGAAGAAGATTTTTTTTCACTTTTGCAGAATAGAAATTAGAGTTTAGAGAACGGAGAATATTTTTCAGAAAAATACAGAAATTGACTGATTACTAATAATTGGTAACTGGTAACTGTTTGGCTGTTGTATAAAATTCTTTGCCATAATTAGGTTCGAAATAAGCCAAATCTTCAAAATCTTGTTGATTAAATTTCTTAATTGCTAATTTCCCTATTTCTTTAGCAGAAGGCAATTTATTGGAAATAAAAATGGCATTTGGATTATTTATGACTGCTTTGCACTTCTGTAATTTCTCTTCATTATCTCCAAAAAATAAGATTTTGTTTTCAGAAAGTTGTTTACCAAAACTATCCTCATCAATAACTAAAGCTGTATCATTTAAGATATAATTTAATTCTGTATCAAAAATAGCTGTAAAAACTTCCATACGACGAGCATCCATTAAAGGACAAAGTAGATATTTTGTTTTTATTTTTTGTTCTTTTTCAACTTTTTCTAAAGCCTGATTCTCCAAATCATTTGCCAAATCAATCATAGATAAAGACCACGCCTGTAATGAAGGAATTCCGATAAGGGGAATATTTAGACCTGTACAAAGCCCTTTTGCTGTCGAAACACCAATTCGTAAGCCTGTATAAGAGCCTGCACCCGAACCTACTGCAATGGCTTTTAACTCTGAAAATTTTGTTTGAGTAGTATTCAAAACAGCTTCTACTAAAAGAGTAAGGCGTTCGGCATGTTTTCTTTGCTCGTGAAGTTCGTGTAAGGCAAGTAAATTTCCTTCCAAGTCATGCAATGCAACTGAACAAATATGGATAGAAGTTTCGATACTTAAAATCATAGATTCAAAATCAAAAATAGATAATTTAATAGAAAAGAATTTATAAAGAACAAAGGTAGAAAAAAGCAATAAGAAAATTATGAACTAAATTTGCTTAAATAATTTTCATTCTGTTATTTAACTTCTAAATTTGTACTCAGAATAACATTAGTTTTAATCTACATCAAACAAAATTAACAAAGAAGCGTTTTGTAGAAAGATAAAACAAGGCTTAAAGGTTTGTAAAATCTATTTTTTTAATTGTACATAAAATTTTTACTTTTTTTTGTGAAAAATATATCCAAAGAATTTAAAGTTGGTTTGCTCGTAGTAGTAGCTGGCGCATTGTTGTATTTAGGTTTTAATTTTTTGAAAGGGCGTGATTTTTTTAGTAGCGATAATACTTTCTATACTTTTTATGATGATATTGATGGGCTGACTATTTCTAATCAGATTATTGTAAATGGCTATGCTGTTGGACGTGTTGATGGAATCGAACTGCTTCCCAATCAAGGAAATAAATTGATGGTTACACTAAAAATCAAAAAAGATATTGGAGTTACAGAGGGTTCTATTCCTACACTTGCTGATGGAGGTCTTTTGGGTGGAAAGCAAATTAATCTTATTTTAGGAAAAGGAAAAGTTTTAGAGTCTGGAGATACACTACAAAGTGATGTAGAATTAGGTTTGGCAGCTATGGTAGCAGAAAAAGCAGGTCCTTTGGCTCAAAATATAGATTCAACAGCTCTAGTTTTAAAAAATATGCTTGTAAAGTATGAAGCTATGAGTGGAAGTGTTGCAGAAATATTAGATAATACAAAAATGACAACAGCTAGTATTAATGGTATTTTGGAAGATAATCGTCAGCAACTCAGAAATATTACAGCCAATTTAGCAGCACTTACTTCTTCATTGAAAGATACAGAGGCGCAATTCAAACCAATTATTGCAAAACTAAATACATTTGCAGAATCTCTTAATGAATTAGAGATTGGTGAAATTAGCAAGAAAAGCAATGAACTTCTAGCAGAATTAAATAAAACAACAAAAGCTATAAATAATGCTGATGGTTCTTTAGGAAAACTTATTCATAGCGATTCGCTTTATCAACAGCTTAATTATACTGTTTCAGATTTGGATAGATTACTCATTGATTTGAGAGAACACCCACAACGATATGTCCATTTGTCTGTCTTTGGAAGAAAAGAAAATAAAAATAATAAAAAAGATGAAGACAAAGACAAAGAAGGTAAATAAATCTTTGAATGATAAATTATTAATTAAATTACCGTTTTATTAAAAAATAAAGTCTCCAACTTTGCCGTTGTTGGTGTTTTAGCGACAGCGACACCAACAACTCACAACTAATGCTAAACGAAAGCGAACTTTCCATTTTACTGCAAAATCCATCTGTTAGAGAACCTTTAGATTCTCTCCGAAGTAATTTTTTTTCTGCTTATACAGAAATTCGCCCTTTAGATGAAAAAGATTTTTTTGCGCTTACTCTGCTTGCTCCTTCGATAGCGATTGCACTAGCAAATGGAAGTATTAGTCTTTTTGAGGAACTTAGCTTGACTAAAAAAGCTCGTATGCTTTCTCGTCAGGAAGATGCTTTTCGTACCAATGACCCACTTTTGGCAGCCTTAAAGCAACTCACAAAAGATTTTTCAAGATGGGAAGATGGTTTTTATGATGCTATCAAAACAGCTATGTATTCTTCTCTTAGAAAAAATGAACTTCTTTGGCTACATTTACATGAAGAAAAATCAGTTAGTCAGAATTGGAAAAATGATGCTTTGAATGCACCTTATGTGTTGGTCAAATTTTTAGTTTTGCTTTTTTTGGAAGAAGAAAAAATTACTACAACACCTTTGCTTTCACAAGTTGAATATAAAAAACTATTGGAAATAGGCGCAAAATTAGAACTGACTAAGTTTCCCATATTTAAAAGTTTTTGTAGGGTTTTTGATGTGAGGTAGGTTTTTAAAATTATTCTAACGAAAACTTTATTTCTAAATTCAAATTCGTATTTTAGGGTTGATTCTGACAAACAGGTTTTATAAAAGAATTTCAAACTCTATTTACTAATGAAAAAAATCTACGCTTTTTTATTTACTCTTTTTATATTTATTTCTCTACAAACTCCTTGTTTTGCTCAATTCGGACAAATTGAATCAGGTGCAAGAACCTACGGAATGGGCAGAACTTCCCTAACTGTTGCAGATTCTTGGGCAGTTTTTAATAATGTAGCTGCACTTTCAAATGTAAAAGGAACAGAGACATTTCTAGGTTATTCCAATCGTTTTACCCTTTCTGGACTCAATACTTTACAGGCAGGAGCTACTTTTGATGCTTTTTTTGATGGTAAAATGGGAATTGGAGTTACTCGTTTTGGAGATGATTTGTACAACGAACACCGTTTGGCAGTTGGTTATTCTCACAAAATCAGCAATATGAGCATCGGAATTCAAGCCAATTATTTACAAACTTCTATTCAAGGATACGGAACTCGTCGAAACTTTGCTTTAGAAATGGGAGGAGTAGCACAGCTTTCTGAAACGCTTACTTTAGGAATGCACATTTTTAATATTAATCAAGCAAAAGTTTCTGATTTTGAAGACGAACGAATCCCTACTATTATGCGAATTGGAATTTCTTATAAACCTGTCCAGCGTGTAACTGTAAATTTTGAAACTGAAAAAGATACTGAATATCCAGCTTCATTTAAGGCAGGTTTAGAGTATCAAGTAGTTAATTTTAATGAAAATGAAATTTTTATCAGAACAGGAATCACAACAGCCGAGTTTTTAGCGCATTTTGGAGTAGGGTATTATAAAGGAAGTTTTGGTGTAGATTATGCTTTTACAACCCTTCCTCAAGTTGGTTACTCACATCATGTAGGTTTGGTTTATCGTTTTGGAAAAGCTAGGCAAGGAAATGAAGAGCAAAAAGAAGAGAATAATGTAAATGTTCCTCATTAAGGAAGAGCCAAAATTCATGTTTTTAGAGCTTGAAAGCATAACTAGAATAAATAATTAAAAAAAAGTCAAATTTATTTTTTTTAATTTTGTCTCGTAAGATATTGATAATCAATAGTTAATAAATTAACTCAAAAAAAAGTTAGAAAAGTTAGTAAAATAAGTAGGGAATAGTTTGCATATATCAATTTCCTGTAGTACTTTTGTATCACGATTCAAGCGGATGTGGCGAAATTGGTAGACGCACTAGACTTAGGATCTAGCGCCGTAAGGTGTGTGGGTTCGAGTCCCTCCATCCGCACTACTTTTTTATACTATTGTAGCAATACAAAAAATATAAAAAAACTGGGTTTAATAAAAGCAAAATTTCTCTTATTTCTTTTAAACTGCATCTAGTTTGATTGCCTAAATAAGAGAAATTTTTGTTTATAAAAACTTTTAATAAAAAGTTTGTTAGATTTCAAATAGACTTACAAAATAATTCATTTCATCACGCAGAATTATATGTTTTCATCAAAACAGTAATTCCCAAATTTATAGACTATCGTGGAAATTAAGTTAGAAAAAAAGAACGAAACAAATGCTTTTATTCATGTTTCGGTAAAAGAAGAAGATTACAAGGCTAAATTTGATAAAAAATTAGAAGATTATCGTAAACAAGCTTCTATTAAAGGTTTTCGCCCAGGAAAAGCTCCTATGAGTTTAGTGAAAAAGATGATAGGAAAAGAAGTAAGAATGGACGAAGTGAATGATGTAGTAACTAAAGGAGTAAGTGATTATATTCAAGCAGAAAAATTAGATTTATTGGGCGCACCAATTCCACAAGCCGAAGATGTAGATTTTGCAAAATCAAAAGATTTTGAGTTTTCTTACGAAATTGGTTTAGTTCCTGATTTTGATTATGATATTTCTGAAAAAGTGGTAGCTGATAATTATAAAATTGATATTACTACAAAAGAAGTAGATACATACATTGATAATCTTCGTACTCGTTTTGGAACAGTAGAAAACCCAGAAGAATCTGATAAAGATGATTTTGTATACGGAGAAATTTTTCAAATGAGTAAAGATGAAGAAGGAAATGAAACAAAATCTTTTTCAGTAGAAACACTTATACCAACAAATAAATTAGCTGAATCTCAAGTAGATAAATTTATTGGTGTAAAAGGTGGTGATACATTTACTTTTGTAATGGAAGAAGCACTTCCAAATGAAAGAGAAAGAGGCTTTGCATTAGGATTAGAAAAAGAAGACGCAGCCAAACTTTCAGGAGAATTTACAATGGCAGTAGAAAGTATTACCCGTCGTATTCCTGCTGTAATGGATGAAGAATTTTTCAAAAAAGTAGGTGCTTATAAACCAGTAGAACCAAAATTAGTAACAGAAGGAGAAGAAGCTCAACAAGAATTAGAAGAGCAAAACGAACCTGAAGTAATGAATGAAGAAGAATTTCGTAATGAAATCATGACTCGTTTGAAAGAAGATTATGCTAAAGAAGGTGAAGCTCTTACAGATATTTATATTCGTAGAGATTTAATTGAAAACACTAAAATAGATCTTCCTGACGAGTTTTTGAAGCGTTGGTTGGCTTTTGCTAATGAAGGCAAATTCAGTAAAGAACAAATTGAAGAAGAGTATCCAGAATTCATCAAAGAAATGAAATGGTCGCTTATTCAGAATCGTATTTTGAAAGAAAAAGAAGTAGAGATTACTAGAGAAGATATTATGGCTGAGGCTCGCAAAGAAGTTCAGAACATGATGATGCGTATGGGTGGTGGAATGCAACTTCCAGAAGCTCAAATGGATAACATGGCTGAGAGTTTCTTAAAAGCTGAGGATGGTAAACATTATCAACAAATTGCTACTCAAGCTATGCGTAATCGTTCTATGCAAGCTATTCGTGAATCAGTTTCTCTGAAAGACAAAGTAGTAACTGAAGAAGAATTTGCTAAAATTGCTGAATCACTTTAAGAATTGATTTATGTTAATTGTGAAGATGCAAATAATGACAATGTAAAAAAGTCCTCCAAACTATTTTTATTTTTAGTTTGGAGGACTTTTTTTGTGATTTAGAAAGAAATCAGAATTTTGTATTTACTTCTGACTTCTAAAATCTGACTTCTAAATTAGCTTTATCTGTCCCAGTTATATTTATCCATAGTTTCTAAAGCAGCCATAAGAAGTCTTGTGCTTGCCAAAACATCTTCTTTATGAACCATTTCAGTTACTTGATGTAGATAACGAGTAGGAATTGAAATTGCTCCAGCAATAGAACCACTTCCACCACGTTGCAGAGAAGCTGTGTTAGTTCCACCAGCAGGTAAAACTTCAGCTTGCCATTTCAAACTTTCTCTGTCAGCCGTTGCTTTCAAGAAATCTACCATTCTAGGGTCGCAAATTGTTTGAGAATCAATGATTTTAATTCCTGTACCTTTTCCAAGTTCAGTTACTCGTTTTTGTGGAGAAACACTTGGCATATCATTCGTAACTGTTGTATCCAAACAAATGGCGAAATCTGGGTCAATATTACGAGTTGCTACTAAAGCTCCACGCAAACCAACTTCTTCTTGCACAGAAAAAACAGCATAGACATCATACGGAGTTGCCTCTAAATTTTTCAAAGTCTCTACCAAAATATAAACTGCAATTCTGTTGTCTAATGATTTAGTCGATATTGTATTTCCAATTTCTACTAAATCTCTTTCTCTAGTGATAGTATCTCCAATGGAAACAAATTTTTCTACTTCTTCTTTAGGTAAACCCAAATCAACAAAATAATCATCTAGTTCAGCCGATTTTTTTCTCTCTTCAGCCGTCATCATGTGAATTGCTTTTGTTCCCAAAATGCCTAACATATCTTTTTTTCCATGAATAATAACACGTTGAGCTGTCAGAGTTTTAGGGTCAAAACCTCCTAGTGGATGGAAGCGAACAAAGCCTTCGTTATCGATATGAGTAACCATAAAAGCAATTTCGTCCATGTGGGCATCCACCATTACTTTTTTATTTTCAGAAGAATCTGAATGTGTTCCTTTTTTTAGAGCAATCAAGTTACCCAAATTATCGACACTCATTTCGTCGACATAGTCTTTTATTTCTTTCTGAATTTGTTCACGAATTCGGTCTTCATAACCAGGTGCGCCAGCTACACTTGTAAGACGAGATAATAATTCAATATCTATTTTTTCAATATTCATGTGACTTGTTAATTTAGTAGTTGGTTTTAGTAAAAATTAATTTACCTCAAAGTTAAAATAATAGGATTTAAAATTAACCGTTTGTTAGAAAGTTTTATTTAAAATAGAAAAATATAATGGCAAAAAACCTCTCTTTTTTGCGTAAAAAAGAGAGGTTTTCTAAATTTTGAAAAAGCTAATAATTTAAGGAGACAAAACTCTATTTCTGAAAATTATTTTTTTGAGCATCTTCTACCTTTGTACGAACATCTTGTATAAAATCATTTTTTTGAGAAAGATTTCTTTCAGCAGTTCGGTTGATATGTTCGATTACTTCAAAAAAGTTTTCCATTTTTTCTGGAGAAATTTTATCAAAAATCTGTTGATTAAATGTTTTTACAGATTGTCTAGCAGCTTCTCTTCTTAGTTTTCCTTCATTGGTCAGACAAATCATTACTTTTCTACGGTCTTCGCTATCACTTTGACGAACAATTAAACCTTCTTCTTCCATCGATTTGAGTATGCGTGTCAATGAACGTGCTTCCATTCCCATAAGGGGAGCTATTTTGGTAGCAGGAGAACCTTTTTCTTGGTCTATATTTAATAAAACAAATCCTGTTGAGTGTGTAATTCCGTGTTCGCCACCTATCATATTGTACATTTTGGCAATCGATAACCAAGATGCTTTGATGGCAAAATCGACAGAACGTCTTTTTTTTCTATCTATTAAAGAATTATCTGAAAAAGAATCAGATTTTTTATCAGAATTTGTTTTGCTACCATTTGTCATTATCTTGGTTTTGCTACTACTCATTATTTTATAGAATTGTTTTAGCTGATATTGTGTAAATTATCTTTTGCACTAAAAATGTCTTGTATTTTTTGCTTTTTTTTATTCAAAAATACCTTTTTTCTTTTTTATTCAGTTTTTTATTTGGTAAATTTGAAGTATGAGATTACAAACAAAGATAAGTAAAATTTGTTATGCGTGCATAATTTTTTAAGAATTTTTTAGTTAGAATAGTAATTTGTTTGTGTTATTGAATATATTTTTTGCAAACCTATTTCTATCAAAATGTTGTTTTCTACAGATTGTTAATAAAATATTATAGCTGTTGTTGGTATTTCCACTTCCACAAAACATATATAATTTATAAGAGCTTTTATGAATCCTATTTTTTAAAAGAACAAATTATTATTGGACTCAAATTAGATAAATTTTTATTTAATTACTGCTTGTTTTTTATATTCTTCAAAAGCTTCTTTTAATTTATTTTCTAAAACTCCATTGAATTTCTCTATTTGTAATGATAACTCTCCGTATTCGTGCATAATTATATTTCTATATTTTTCAGTTTTCAGTTCAAATTTTTCTGAATCTTTTTCGTAAAATGAAAAATCAATTCTATTTTCTTTGAAAACAACCTCTATGTTAATATCGAAGTTGGAATTAGTTGGTTTATATTCAATTACAGGAATAGTCTTTTTGATATTAGACATCTTACCAATTAATGGAATGTGACTTTTTACAATATTTGTATATTGTACTTCAACTTTATTGCCTTTTATGGAGTTTGGTTCAATAGCTCTTTTATGATTAATGTCTTTTACTCTTAAATTTAGTTCTGGTAATGAAATTTTAAATTCATCATATATAGATTTAAATTCATTGATTTGCTTAAAATTTAATTTTCGCTCTAATTCATTTCTTGCATCAATTAATCTATTTTCTAATTTCTTTACAAAGTTATTTAGTGCAAATATCTGTGGCATAATGAATAGTAGTAAAAGTTATTGAAAATTAAGATTTGTATAGATAATAAAAATACTAATAAAAATAGATTTTGCAAAATATTAATGCAATTAAAATGTAAAAACTAACAAATATTCCATCAAAAATAATAGTATCTTTGAGGTTCTAATTTAACTTTTCAAACTGTATCAAATCAATCAATGACATCTTACCCAATTCTTTTACTCAAAAAAAATAGAGAAAAATCAATCTTAAATCAGCATCCTTGGATATTTTCAGGAGCAGTTCAGAAGATGCCAAAGGCTCAAAATGGCGAAATTATAGCTGTTCAAGATGCAAGTGGGCGTATTTTAGGATATGGTTTCTTTGATACAAATAGTCAAATTACGTGTCGTATTTTTGAGTTTACTCGTTTTCATGATAAAGAAGTAGAATTTGTAGCAGACGAAGGCTATTTTCATCAAAAAATAAGAAATGCGTATAATTTACGTGAAAAATATTTGATAAACTCTAGTACAAATGCCTACCGACTTTTGCACGCAGAAGGAGATTTTTTCTCAGGCGTAATTGTAGATATTTATGATAATATAGCTTCAGTTCAACTTTTAATAAAAGGAACTCAGCGCATTGCAGAATATATTTTTAGTGGAATTCGTGCTATTGGAATCGAACATATTTATCTTCATATCAAAGAAAGCACACGCAATATAGAGGGTTTTGGAGATGAAAAAAATGAAATACAACAAGGTTGGCAGCTAGAAGAAGGACAAACAGAAAGTGATATTCCAGTAATTCCAGTTCAAATTTTGGAAAATAATCTGAAATTCAAAGTTGATGTAGTAGATGGACAAAAAACAGGCTTTTTTATAGATCAGCGAGAAAATAGAGAGCTTGTAAAACAATATTC
Source organism: Bernardetia sp. Wsw4-3y2 (assembly GCF_037126295.1). NCBI lineage: Bacteria > Pseudomonadati > Bacteroidota > Cytophagia > Cytophagales > Bernardetiaceae > Bernardetia > Bernardetia sp. Wsw4-3y2. The sequence goes on from NZ_CP147017.1 coordinate 4,957,651, forward strand.
AAAAAATAAATCTGTCTTGAACTGTTTTGGTTATACAGGTGGTTTTAGTGTTTATGCAATTGATGGAGGTGCAAAAAAAGTAGTTTCAGTAGATATTTCGAAAGAAGCAACTCAAGAAGCTAACCAAAATGTTGCCCTTAATTTTAATAGTTTGATGCGAGCTAATAAAAATCATGAAGCTATTGCACAAGATTGTTTTGAGTATTTAAAAGGATTAGATGCAAGTAATGAAGAGGAACAATTTGATATTATTATCCTTGATCCACCAGCTTTTGCTAAAAATAAACGTTCACTTCCAAAGGCTACACGAGGTTATATTAATTTGAATGAATTAGGTTTTAAGAAAGTAAAAAGTGGTGGTTTGGTATTTACTTTTTCGTGTTCGGGAAGTGTAAGCAAAGATTTATTTAGAAAAGTAGTTTTTACAGCAGCAGCCGAAGCAGGAAGAAAGGTAAGAATTGTTCATCAACTGACACAGCCTTTAGATCATCCAATAAATATTTATCATCCAGAAGGGGAATATTTGAAAGGCTTGGTTTTGCAAGTAGAATAATTTTAGTAAATTGAAGTTCATTAATTTTATTCAATAAAATTTAATTAATGCTTAATTATCACTCAATTTACAATTCTAACACTCAAAAATTAGAAATTTATGGGAACATTTAAAGTAGATGGTCGTATGACTGTAAACACACTTAAAGACAAGTTCAAAGAAACTTTTGGTTATTCATTACGTGTCTATAAAGGCAATAATGCAGGGCGTGGCGCACGCTTTGCAGATGATAAAGCTCGTTTGGGAGAAGTAGCTGATGAACGTGAATCACTTGCTGGTTTAGGTGAATTTGAAATGCCATCAGAAATGAGTATTTCAGAATTTGAAAAGCTATTTCAAGAAAAATTTGATATTGCTGTACAAGTAGCTGATGCTGATAATGAGAAATTATTAGATAATGATACTACTTTGAAGGCAAACTAAGTAACTGAGCAAAAACATATCTAATAAAAAAGGACTCTTCTGACAATTTAGCGAAATTATAGGATGGTATGCGTTCGTTTTAGCTTCGCTGAGAGTTACACCGTTCTCAAAAACGAATGAAACGCTTACTCAGAAACGTGATATTGCTTAAATCACGCTTCTGAGTAAGCGTTTTTTTCAATTCACGATGTTTCGCTAAAAAGTCGGAAGAGCCAAAAAAAATAGAAAGTGGAAATTTAAACTGTCAAGACACTTTTAAGGTGTCAGGTGATTGCATATAAATAATTTTGCTCAGTTACCATTTACTTAAATAACAATTATAAAGGGTGAATGTAATACATTGATAACCAAAAAATATAATTTTAACTATTTATCTATCTAAAAAAATATCTTCTTTGGTGTCATTTAATTTTGATTTATCTTTGAAATAATAAACTACAAAAGTAAATAACCAAAATAAAACACAGTTGTAAATTAAATTATTAAAATTCCAACCGTGATTAGGAGATACTCTGTCTAGCCAAAACTGGTAATAGTATTCAAATGGAAAACCGATGCTTATTTGATAGGATTTTTCTCTTGGAAGATTAAACCAGTCAGGTAGAATGTCATATAAAATAGTCAGAAAAGAAATTTTAGCATATTTTTTTGAAACTAAGTAATTGAGCCAAATTATTTACAGCTTATTTATTAAGTATCTTTTTTAGAAGTTAGAGGGTGTTTTCTCCTTTTTTTCCCACGATTAAAATCGTGGGTTTTGTTATATGTAATTTTGCCTAATTGCTTATAAGCATAAAAATACCCTATTTCTATAAAAAAATAGGGTATTAAATGAGATAAATTTTCAAGAGCTAAAAATTAAGCTTCTTGTGCTACTTGTTTTTTCTCTCTTGTATCTACAACTTGTCTTCCGATACTGTTGTAATACGTTTTTAATTCTTCCATTTGAGATAAATCAAATACATTTCTTCCATCAAAGATAACTCTGTCTTTCATGATAGAGAATGTTTTTTCAAAATCTGGAGTACGAAAAACGCTCCATTCGGTAACAATAATCAACGCATCAGCATTTTTTAGAGCATTATATTGATTTTCTTCGAAAGAAACTCTCTCATCTCCTTCATATTGTTCCAATACATTTTCCATTGCTTCTGGGTCAAAAGTAGAAACTGTTGCGCCTGCTGCCAAAAGCTCATCAATAATATAAAGTGCTGGAGCTTCTCTAATGTCATCTGTATTTGGCTTGAAGGCAAGTCCCCACATAGCGAAATGCTTTCCTGTCAAATCTTCGCCATAAAAAGATTTAATTTTATCTACCATCACCACTTTCTGACGTTCGTTTACTTTCATTACCGAACTCAAAATCTTAAATTCATATTTATTTTCATTGGCTGTTCTTTCTAATGCCTGTACGTCTTTTGGAAAACAACTTCCACCATAACCAACACCAGCAAATAAGAATCGCTGTCCAATACGATTATCAGAACCCATTCCTTTACGCACAAAATCAACATTTGCGCCTACAAGCTCACAAATATTTGCAATTTCATTCATAAAACTAATACGAGTAGCAAGGTAAGAATTAGCTGCATATTTTGTCATTTCAGCCGAACGCTCATCCATAAAAATAACAGGATTTCCTTGTCTTACATAAGGATTATAGAGTTTTTCCATCACCTTTTTAGCTCTATCTGAAGAAGTTCCTACCACAACCCTATCAGGTTTCATAAAATCATCCACAGCTACACCTTCTCTCAAAAACTCAGGATTTGAAACAACATCAAATTCTGTTTTGGCATTTTGAGCAATAGCAGCCTGAACACGCTCAGCAGTTCCTACAGGAACGGTACTTTTATCAACAATTACTTTATAGTCTGTAATCATTTTTCCTAATTGTTCGGCAACTCCTAATACATACGAAAGGTCGGCAGAACCATCTTCCCCTGGAGGAGTTGGAAGAGCTAAGAAAATAATTTGAGCATCTTTAATTGCCTCTTCTAAATCGGTAGTGAATAAAAGACGTTCTTGTTTGATATTTCTTTCAAAAAGAACTTGCAAACCTGGTTCGTAAATAGTTAGCTTACCTGATTTTAGGCGATTGATTTTATTCTCATCAATGTCGACACATATAACTTGATTCCCAGTTTCGGCAAAACAAGTTCCTGATACCAAACCTACATATCCTGTACCAATGACTGCTAATTTCATATATAAAAAAGAATTGTGAAATAATTAAAAAAGAAATGAATAAAATAGAATTTTAGCTTTTCAAATTAGAGAAATAGCTATGCCATTTTACTTGTATAATTACAAAGATACAAAAAGTAGGTTTTAAGAATGGCTTTAAGTAGTAAATATTTTGTCTAAGCACTTTAGTAAAGAAGTATAAACTCTTGAATTTTCCTTCCAAATATGATTATTCCCACCAAAATAGCATAGATTGTAGCTATCAAAACAGCACTTGCAGCTAAATCTTTTATCTGACCTGCTAATTTATTTCTGTCTGGACTTACTAAATCAACTAATTTTTCTAAAGCTGTATTGAGAATTTCGGTTATCCAAACGAAACAAATTGCTGATAAAATAGAAATCCATTCTAATATATTTATTTGAAAAGCAAAGCTAAGTAATAAGGCTAAAATGGAAGCAGGAATATGAATAAAAACATTATAATCCCTAAGCATTATTCTCAAACCTTTAAAGGCATAACCAAAACTATGAAATTGCTTTTTGAAATAAGAAAGCATATTTTAAAATCACTGTCTGTGTCGTCGGTGAGACACCGACAACGGCAAAAAAGAATCATTTTATAGCCAAACCATCACCATTTTCGGTGTTTCATCGACGATTTTTACTTCAATTTCTTCAAATAAAAAAAAATTAAATTTCAAATACAAATCCTTCTTTTACAAGTTGTTCGTATTTATCTTTATCAAATTTGTAGAGTTGGGCAGCACGATGTGATACATTTTGTTGGTATTCATCTAAAGGAAGAACAAGTTTTGTTTTTAAGATTTTTCTTCTGAAATTTCGCTTATCAAGTGTCATTCCTAAAACGTGTTCGTAAAGGATTTGAAGTTGAGAAAGAGGGAATTTTTCAGGTAAAAGCTCAAAACCAATCGGCTGATAACGTACTTTTCCACGCAATCTTTCTAAAGCTATTTTCATAACTTCTTGATGGTCAAAGGCAAGCTCAATTTCTGAAAGTTCTTTTATACTAAACCATTGTGTATCAGCAGCATCGGAGGCAGCTTTTATTTGGTCTGCGTGATGCGCCAAACTTACTAAAGCATAATATGCAATACTGATTACTCGTCCTCTTGGGTCACGATCAGGAGCTCCAAAGGTATAGAGTTGTTCCATAAAAAGGTCATTCATACCTGTTTCTTCTTCTAATTCTCTTCGTGCTGCCGTTTCCAAATCTTCATCCATATCTACAAACCCCCCTGGAAATGCCCACTTTCCTGCAAAAGGATCGTGTGCTCGTTCTATCAAAAGCACTTTTAAGTCAGAGTTTTCGCTATCCCAAGCAAAAATGACACAATCGACAGTAACAGAAGGGCGTGGGTATTCGTAGCTATACATAAGATGAAAGTTAAATAAATGAATTTTTATTTCTTAGTGTTTTTTGTACACAAAGTAAGTTATTTTTTCTGAATAAACCAATTTTTGGATTAAAAATAGATGTATATTAGCTTGATTTACAAATTTCCTAAAAAATAGTTTTGATGTTTTATTTAAAGTTCAAGATTCTTGCCTTTTTTCTTTTTTTATGGCTCTATTTTCCTTGTTTCTCTCAAGATATTCTAGTTGAGAAGGATACATTAGAAATTGATACTCAATTTTCTGAAAAAGATACGGTTTACAAAATCTCAACAAGAAAAAAATGGCTTTTTCCAACGCTAGCTACCACAACCTATATAGGTGGAATGACTTTTTTATATCAAAGTTGGTACAAAAATGAAAATCAAACTTCATTTCATTTTTTTAATGATAATAAACAATGGAATCAGTTAGATAAATTCGGACATGCTTATACTTCTTATCATTTAGGAAAACTAAGTTACAACTCTCTCAAAAAACTAAATTATTCAGAAAAAACAGCTCTTTGGTCTTCTACGGCTGGTTTTTGGCTAATGCTTCCGATCGAAATTTTTGATGGATTTTCTCCAACGTATGGCGCAAGTTATGGAGATTTGATTGCAAATGGAACAGGTTCTTTATTATTTTTATCTCAACAAATAGCTTTTAAAGAGCAGCGTATCCAATTCAAATTTTCATTTTTTCCAACATCTTACTCTGATTTGCGTCCGAATACTTTGGGAGAAAATCTTCCTACAAAAATTATAAAAGATTATAACGGACAGACGTACTGGTTTTCTTCTAGTCCTGCTATGTGGTCAAATGAAAAAACTAAATTTCCAAAATGGTTAGCTCTTTCAGTTGGTTATGGTGGAAATAATATGATTTATGGAAGTGAAAAGCAAAATAATGAAAATGGCTATCAGAGTTCAAGAATTTTTTATTTGTCTTTAGATATAAATTTTGCTTCAATTGTAACTCATCGAAAAGGCTTACAATTATTATTTACTATTTTTAATGGAATAAAAATTCCTTTTCCTGCACTTTATTATGATACAAAAAAAGGATTTAATGCTAGTCTTTTAGCTTTTTAAGCAATAAGAATCAAACTTTTTCTTGGATTTGTATCCATTCAACAGCCTTATTTAAATTTCCAAAAGGAATTACATTTACACTTCCTTTTTGTTTTACCAAAATTTCATCTGCTGAAAGTTGCATAAACAAATCACTAGGTATAACATAGCCAAAGAAAGAAAGTCCAGCTTGTAAAGCACGAGGAAACCAATCTGTATCTATCCATTTTTGATCCTCATCTGTATAAGTTTGCCTATAAGTTAAGTCTACAATCAGTTTATTTGTATTTTTTTCTTTCAAAAAAAAGATAATCTGATTTAAAAATGTCCTTAGTTCTGCATCATATACAAAACCAATACTACGAGTAATGATACAATTTGCTTTTTCATTGTAATAAATGCGAAGCGCATCGTTTTCACTAACATTAATATCATAAATTAATTCATTTTCTGATGCAGTCAAATGTTCTGGTAAATCCATAGATTAAGTTGTTTTTTTTGATAAAGGGGAAGAGTAATAGCTCAATTCTAAGCAAAGCAAGTTATCAAAAAAAAATAACAGTGAAAAATTTAGGCATAAAAAAAGCCCAACTCAAAGAATTAGACTTTTTTACTTTTACTGTTATTATTATAAAATAAGATTAATTTCTAGTTTTTTATTTATTGTATTTACTGATTTGTTACGGTAAATTCTTGAAAACGGTCTTCTAAACGCTGTACAGCAGTACGTAAACTATCCAAATCAGACTGAGGAAGAGTTTTTCCAATATATGCTACAAAACGCCAAACTTCTCCTACTTCTGCAATTTCTAATTCATAAGGATCATATTGTGGGTTAGTCGATTTGAGAAGCAAAGTGCCTTTTTCTTCAATTTTATTGAATATTTTTTTGAGGACAATTCCCTCATTTTTTAAGACAACTACACAGACTTGTCCGTCTTTTACTTCGTGCCAATCAGTTACATATTCACCAATCACGATAGTTCCTGATTGTAAAGGAAGCATTGAGTCTCCTGTAATTTCGAAGGCTCTGTATGTTCTGTCTTTTGGTAAGAATGGAAGTCTATACTTTGGTAAATCCTTCAAATACTGAACATCTGTATAGCCTTTAGTATACCCAGCAGCAGCTTTTTCAGGCACCATTTCAATATTTTCATTATTGTTTTCATCTACTGTAATGGCAAGAACTCGTAGAGAATCAGCAGCTACATAACGAGCAAGTCGCTTGCTTGGCGTATCCTGACTTTCTTCTTCTAAGTTTTTGGTTACCAAATTATCTATCTGTACTTCAAAAATTTGTGCTAATCGTTGTAGTGTTTGTAAGCGTGGTTCGGCTCTACCTTCTTCATAAGAAGAATATGCACCACGAGAAATAGATGCCTCATTAGCTAATGCTTGCTGACTTTTTTTGGATTTACGACGTAAATAACGTAGGTTTTGGCTTAGAAACATAAGAGTATTGATAATTATTTGAATAACAGTATTTTAGTAATTTTTTAGATACCTTTATAGGTACAAGTCATATAAGTACAAGTTCTAATTATTTTTTGAATGCTTCTAGTAAATCTATAGTACACTTATATGATTTATTTTTAGCATTATCTAATAAAAGTAACTAAATTTATCAAAAATACCAAAATATTTTGAAATATATAAATATTTTAGCTAAAAAATTGCTAAAAATAGTTGCTTTTTATGTTTTTACAAGAAAAATGCCTTTCAAACTGTCTTTTTAGTAAATCTCCAATGAGTTAACCAGCCATGAATATAAAAATATAAACCTGAATACAAAAATGAGTAATACTATAAACAAAAAAATAGAACTATCCTTGTTAGAAAGTAAGGATGGCTCACATACGCTTCTTCGTCATGATATTTCTGAAACCTATCATTCTCATAATGGCGCAATACAAGAATCACTTTGGGTTTTTATAGACAAAGGATTAAATTATTTGAAGCAACAAAACTATGATACAATTAAAATACTAGAAGTTGGCTTTGGTACAGGGTTGAATGCTATTTTGGCGTATGAATTTGCTCAGCAAAACAAAATTAAAATAGAATATATTACTTTAGAACCTTTTCCTATTCCTTTAGAGATTGCTCAAAAATTAAACTATATAGATTTCTTACAAGAAGATACCAAAGCTATCTTTAGTAACTTACATCAAGTTGATTGGGAAGAAATGTATCAACTCTCGCCTTATTTTTCAATACAAAAAGTTGAATCTACATTAGAAAATTATCAGATGGATGAAAATTACTTTGATTGTACTTTTTATGATGCTTTTGCCCCTAGCAAACAAGCCGAAGTATGGCAATTATCTAATCTTCAAAAAGTATTTGATTTTACTCGTAAAAATGGGATTTTAGTTACTTATTGTGCTCAAGGACAATTTAAAAGAGACCTCAAGACAGCAAGCTGGAAAGTAGAAAAATTAGATGGTGCGCCACCAAAACGAGAAATGGTAAGAGCTATTAAATCCTGACTTCAATGAAAAAAAAAAATTTTGTAACACTGACTTTGGATACTTCTTGCAACTAAGTTTTATCTACTCTAATAGACACGACTTGTCAAAATTTGAAACAGAAAGTATTTTATTTAGTTGTTCATTCTATCTGAAATAATAGATTTCCTAGCCTTCCTTCGAAAAAATATTTTAATTTTACTTTCTAGTATAAAAACAAAAGCATTTTATTTTACTAATTTATGAAAAACTATTCTACAATAATTAATTTATTCTGTAATTTAATTATTCTATTAATTTTATTTTCTTCTACAAACTGTATTTCTAAAAAACAAAATAAAACAAAATATCCAAAAGATGATATAACCCAAACTCAAAGACAAGTTAGAGAAGATACACTCACTTCAGAAACATTATCTCTACTGCAACAAAGCACACAAATCTATTATGCTGATAAAATAGAAGCTCTTAACCTGAAAAACCATATTGAACTACTTTCGTCAGAAAGTTTTGAAGGACGTAAAATAGGAGAACGTGGGCAAAAAATGGCAGGATTATATATTCAAGACTTTTTTATAAAAAACAATCTTGAGCCAGCTGTTATGACTGATTTGGGCAAACGTTATTTGCAAGAATTTGAAGTAGAAAAAAGCAAAATTTCTACTGTAACTATAAAAACAAATCTGCAAGGGAAAAATAGCATTTATCAAAACCAAGAGGACTTTTTGGCTAATCCATTGACTTATTTACATAATGAAAATGAGTTAAATGTTGTCTTAACAGGGTATTCTATTTTGCCAAATGAACAAATTAGTGGGCGTGGGATAGCTTTATTATTAGATACTGATGATAAAGAATCTATTTTTTATTCGAATCAAGATTGGAATGAAAAAATGGAAAAACAAATGCTCTCAGCGCAAAAGTCAGGAGCAAAAGCTGTTTTTTTTGTTTTGACAAATTCGGATAATTTTAAGACCAACTCCAAAAGACTTCAAAAAAATAAGTATCTCAATAGAGAAATATATACTTTAAAGACCGAAAAAAGTATTGGTGTTTATTTTCTTTCTATGGAAACAGCAGCACAATTGTTTGAGTATCCAAAACAAGAATGGGAAGAATTGGTAGATCAATTTAAAAATAATAATGTTCCTTCAAACCTTCCTTATGCAACAATTTCTATACAAGTAAAAAAAGAAAATGTAGTTACTTTAGAAACTGAAAATATAGTGGGATTTGTAGAAGGAACAGATTTGAAAGAAGAAATAATAATAATTTCAGCACATTATGATCATTTGGGACAAAGTAAGGACAAAACCAATTTTTTTGCAGGTGCAGATGATAATGCTTCAGGAGTAGCTGCTCTTATGGAACTAGCAAAAACGTTTGCTCTTGCCAAAGAAGAAGGGTTTGCACCTAGAAGGAGTATTTTGTTTCTGACAACTACTGCTGAAGAAGTAGGTATGTTAGGCTCATCTTATTACACTGATATTGCTCCTTTATTTCCTATTTCAAATAGTGTTGCTAACTTAAATATTGATATGATTGGAAGAGAATATGTTCCAAAAAACAACTATTCATCTAATGATTATATAAGTATTGTAGGCTCAGATTGGTTATCTCCTGTATTGCATCAAACTCATGAGCAAGCAAATAAAACATTTACAAAGCTCCATTTAGATTATAGTTATAATTCAAAATCACATCCTGAAGAGTTTTTTTATCGCTCTGACCAATATAGTTTTGCAAAGCATGACATTCCTGTTATTTTTTATACAAGTCCTGACCATAAAGATTACCATAAAACAAGTGATACAGCTGAAAAAATAGATTTTGAACGAGTAGAAAAAGTAACAAAACTTATTTTTCACACAACTTGGCAGCTTGCTAATCAAGAAAAAAGTCCTAAAAAAATAGAAAAAGATATATTTGAAGACCAAAACTAGCTTTTTGATGCCTTTTGCAATGTTTTAGGTAAGCAATTATATAAATTATTATCTAATTTTGTGCAATTATTTTTTTAAGAGCTTTTTTAAGCATCTTTAATTGTAATCAAAATAAAATTATAAAAAAATGTTTAATAGGAAATATAGAAGTAAAGTTATGAAAAATAAATATTTTAGTCTTTTTGTTTTAGTTTTTTCATCTTTACTTGTTTTGACTTCTTGTGAAGGTAGAGAAGGGATTGAAGAGCCTATCCGTCTTTTAGATTTATATGTAGTTGATACAGCAGGTCTGCCTGTGCCTAATGCAAAAGTGGATTTTTTTTTAAATGAGAACGATTTGATGAAAGATCAAAACCCAATAATGAAATCTTTTTATTCAGATAAAGAAGGACGTGTACAAGTTGCTTTAGATTTTAAGATATTTGATTATTATGTAAATATTGAAAAAGAGGATTTAAATAATTGGTATACTACAACTATTGTAAAAACACCTAATTTGCTTATTGAAAATGTAAATACAGTTACAATCAAAAATTCTATACAAGCACAGCTAACAGGAAGATATGAAAAACGTTGGCAACAAACAGCTCATATAATTAATGGAAATCCATCCAATCTTAACTGTTTCAATCAACTTTACCATAATTTTATTCGTCGTTCAGAGGTAACTTCTGAAGAAGATATTGATGGAAGAATACAAAAGTTTCAAAGTAATGTGTGTACATCACCTGAAAAACCTGCTGGATTTAATGTATGGAAATATAACCAAGAGGATAATACAATGGTGTTAGGTTTAGGTACAAGTCAAGAATTATATAAATTTGAAGACTTTACAGGAGATAAATTTTCAATTGTTCTAACCACTCTTGATGGTACTTTTATTATAGAAAGGAAATTCAAATTAGTTCAATAAACTCACAGTTATACAAACACACAAATACTAATTATTTAGTTTTTACTTATTCAGAAAAAATAATTGCAATGTCAAAAGAAATAAAGATAAAAGTACGTGGTTATCATTTAGATGGCTATCAGCACGTTAATAATGCTCGTTATTTAGAATTTTTTGAGGAAGCTAGATGGGCATTTTTTGAAGAAAGTGATGCTCTCAAGACACTACAAAAGAAAAACATTATGTTTGTGGTGGTAAATGTAAACATCAACTACCGTTATCCTGCTTCTGTTGGACAAACTATTGTCATTAAAAGCAAATTACAAACTTTAGCTGAAGTAGGAAGTAAAACAAGTACATTCAAACAAACTATTTATTTAGAAAATACAGATACAATAGTTTGTGATGCTGTGGTTACTTTTGTTCTTTTTGATGGAAAAACACAACGAGCAATTGCAACGACAGAAGAAATAAGAGAAATGTTTGTAGGAGAGTTAAGTAATTAATTTTTGATAATTCAACTCTATTATAATTATCTTTCAAAAATCTTCTCTATTGCTTTATGATACTAGAGAAGATTTTTTATTAAAAACGAACGTTAATAAGACAAGCTATTTCCTCAGTTTTTGATTTACTTCTTAATTCTGACTTCTAAATTCTAAATTGGCTTGTAATTCTACTCTTTTCATTGTAATTTTAATCAAAATTAAATAGTTTTTCATTTTACCATCATTTTTTATATGAACATTCACGAGTATCAAGGTAAAGAACTACTCAAAAAATACGGAGTTGCAATTCAAGAAGGAATCGTAATTGATTCTGCTGCAAAAGCTGCTGATGCTTCCAAACAACTTAGAGAACAAACTGGCACAGACTGGATTGTTGTAAAAGCACAAATTCACGCAGGTGGACGTGGAAAAGGAAAAGTTGTAGGTACAGATTATAATGGCGTAATGCTAGGAAAGTCTCCTGAAGATGCTGCTGAAAAAGCAAAACAACTTCTAGGAAACGTACTTGTAACTCACCAAACTGGTGAAGAAGGCAAAAAAGTAAATAAAGTTTTGTTAGCACAAGATGTTTATTACAAAGGTGAGTCTGAAATCAAAGAATTTTATGTAGCTGTTCTTTTAGACAGAGACAAAAATTGTAACGTGATTATGGCAAGCCAAGAAGGTGGTGTAGATATTGAAGAAGTAGCAGAACATCACCCAGAAAAAATTATTAAAGAATGGATTGATCCAAAATTAGGTTTGCAATCTTTCCAAGCGCAAAAAGTAGCATTTGCTTTGGGCTTAGAAGGAAAGGCACTCAAAGAAATGACTAAGTTCATTAAATCTTTGTATGCTGCCTACATTGGTATTGATGCTTCTCAAGTGGAAATTAATCCTGCTTTCAAAACATCTGACAACAGAGTTTTGGCAGTAGATTCAAAAATTAATTTGGATGATAATGCCTTTTATCGTCATAAAGAATTGGCAGAACTTAGAGATGAGTCTGAAGAATCTCCATTAGAAGTAGAAGCAAGTAAATTTGGCTTAAATTACGTAAAACTTGACGGAAACGTAGGTTGTATGGTAAATGGAGCTGGTCTTGCGATGGCTACAATGGATATGATTAAACTTGCTGGTGGTGAGCCTGCTAACTTCTTAGATGTTGGAGGTGGAGCTTCTGCTGAAACAGTAGAAAAAGGTTTCCGTATAATCTTGAAAGATCCAAATGTAAAAGCAATTTTGATTAATATTTTTGGTGGAATTGTTCGTTGCGACAGAGTTGCAAACGGAGTAGTAGAAGCCTATAAAAATATTGGTAAAATTGATGTGCCAATTATTGTTCGTCTGCAAGGAACAAATGCAGAAGAAGGTGCAAAAATTATTAAAGAATCTGGTTTGAATGTAATTTCAGCAATTGTTTTGAAAGAAGCTGCTGATAGAGTAAAAGAAGTTTTGGCTAGTTAATACTAATTAATTCTTTTATCTGAATTACTTCATAACAAAAATCCCTTTCATCATTTCTAAAATAGAAAAATTGAAAGGGATTTTTATTTTATAAAAAAACGAATGAATTCTTAAATTAAGGAGCAAGACGAACAATTTCCCAAAGAGAACCATACCTTTGGTCTCCATGCTCTTTCAAAAGATAAGTAATTCTATCATGCAGACGGCTGCTTCTTCCTTGCCAAAACTCAACATAATCAGGCACTAAACGATAACCTCCCCAGTTTTTAGGTCTTTCTATAAAATTAGTTTCCTCATAGTTTTTTTCAATAGAATGAAATAATGTTTCTAACTCTTCTCTATTATTCAAGATGCGACTCTGAGGAGAAGCAATAGCTCCAATCTGACTTTTAATAGGACGACTTTTGAAGTATTCAGAAGATTTTTCTGCGCTAATTTTTTCTACTCTTCCTTCTATTCGAACTTGTCTTTCTAACTCTGCCCAAAAAAAAGTGAGACTAGCATAAGGATTCGTTTCCAAATTCTCTCCTTTTCTACTTTCATAGTTGGTGTAAAAAACAAATCCTTCATCAATACTTTTTAAAAGAACAACACGAGCTGAGGGACGATTATTTTCTCCTATTGTAGAAAGTACCATAGCATTAGCTTCTGCTGAAAGTTCTGCATCTAAAGCTACTTGAAACCATTTTTCAAACTGCTGAATAGGATTTTCTAAAGCATTTTTTATATCAAATTCTGCTTTAGTATAGTTTTGTCTTAGATTTTCTAAATCCATAAATTGGTAATCAATAGAGTTGTTTAATAAAATTATAACGTATCCGAGTTATCAGTTTTGTTAGGCTCATAAGTCCCTGGAGGGCTAAAAAGAACTTTGAAAACCTGCTTTGGAGAACGCACCTTTTTCAAATCCTTTGCAATATCTACAAATTCATGAAAAACCAAACGAACAGGGTTTTTTGTGTTAATTGGTGTCGTAATTCCGTATTTTACTTTTTCTCCTTCGGGTTCAAAAGTACCAAAAATTCTGTCCCAAATAATAAAAGTAGAACCATAATTTTTGTCTATATAATGTTCATTTGTTCCGTGATGAACTCTATGATGTGAAGGTGTTACAAAGATATATTCAAACCAAGCTGGCATTTTACGAATCTGTTCGGTATGAATCCAAAACTGATTCAAAACGGCTATTTGATGGCAAATAAAGAAAGTAAGAGGATGAAAACCTAAGAGAGCAACAGGCACAAAAAAGATAACTTTTAATTGTTGAACCCAAGAAAGACGAAACGAAACAGCGAAGTTATAATCTTCTGAAGAGTGATGCGTAACGTGAGTAGCCCACCAAAAACGCTGACGATGTGCCACACGATGCGCCCAATATCTACAAAAATCTAAAACCACAAAACAAACAATAAATGACCACCAAGAAGGTTCAACGTAAAACGGTGAAATACTAAAAAAGAAAAGAATTACACCAAAAGTAAATACCTTAGCAAGTGCTGTAGAAATCAAATTGCCCAAACCAATCAATACAGAAGACCAAAAAGTGTGATTGTTATAAGTTAGGTGTGAGTCTTGATGTTCTTTTTTTTCTTTTCTCTCTAAATAATACTCTAAAGCGACCAAAGAAAGCATCACAGGAATTGCCCAAACTATTATTTGGGGTAAGTTTAATTCATTGATTTGATTATTGAAGGTTTCTAAATTATCAAAATCAAAGATAGGTTTATTGGTAAAAGCAGATGAAAAAATATACTGTATGAACATATAATACTTATTTTGTATAAAAACTAATTTATTATTTGAATGGAAGTAATAATATTTATTTGTAAATAAGTGTTTTTTGCTTTTACAAAGTTACCTATTTTTAATCATTCTAAAAAAGATATTGGTTAGACTTTCTTATAAATTATTTTTTATAGCTTGAATTAACTATTTTTCTATCTAAATTTGTTATCGCTTATTTGGAAAATGCAATCTGTTTCCTTTTAAATATTTCGAATAATTTAATTCATACTTTATATTTTGTTTACTTATCAACAAACCCTAGACTATCTTTTTGCACAACTTCCTATGTTTCAACGAGTAGGAGGTGCAGCCTATAGAAGTGATTTAGATAATATTAAAATTCTGTGTAAACAGTTGGGTAATCCAGAACAGAAATTTGATACTATTCATGTAGCAGGAACAAATGGAAAAGGTAGCACTTCTCACATGATTGCTTCTGTTTTACAATCAGCAGGGTACAATGTTGGACTTTATACATCGCCTCATCTCAAAAATTTTACAGAACGAATTAGATTAAATGGAGAAGAAATAGAACAAGAATTTGTTATCAGTTTTGTAGAAAAAATAAGAACTACTATTACATCTATCTCACCTTCTTTTTTTGAGGTTACTGTTGCTATGGCATTTGAATATTTTGCGTATAAAAAAGTAGATATTGCCATTATTGAAGTCGGAATGGGAGGGCGATTAGATGCTACCAACGTAATTTCTCCTTTGCTTTCTATAATTACAAATATTGGATTTGATCATCAACAGTTCCTAGGAGATTCTTTAGAGAAAATTGCAGCCGAAAAAGCAGGAATTATCAAGCCAAATACGCCAGTAATTATTAATCAAAAACAAGAAGAAACGACATCTGTTTTCGAAGAAATTGCTCAAAAAAATAATGCTGAACTTATTTTTGCAACTGATCAATATGATATTGAACAAAATGAAATGGGAACTTTTAATATCAGTACCAAGGAAGGAAAATGTATGGATGGAAAACCTTTTATATATATGCGTAATGGTATAGAATTAGATTTGAAAGGAGTTTATCAAAAACAAAATCTAGTAGGTGTTATCTGTGCTTTGGAAAAACTTAAAAAGATACAATCTCCTAGAAAAGAAGATAGTTTTACTTTTACAATAGAAAATTTAATGAAAGGGCTAAGAAATGCTGCTCAGAAAACAGGACTAAAAGGGCGTTGGTATAGATTAAGCAAAGAAAATGAAAACTCAACTATCATTTGTGATATTGCTCATAACGAAGACGGAATCAATCAAGTTATTTCTCAACTTAAATTAGAATTAGCAAAAGGAAATTATTCTAACTTACGAGTAGTTTTTGGAGCAGTCAATGATAAGGATTTAGATAAAATTTTTAATATTTTAAGTAAAGAATTACAAGAAAAAATTACTCAAAAAACAGTTTTTTATTTTTGTAAACCCAATGTACCTCGTGGTTTAGAGGTAATTATTTTGAAAAACAAAGCAGAGGGTTTTGGTCTAAATGGAGATATTTATGAAAGTGTAGAAGCTGCTTTAGATGCTGCAAAGAAAGATTCTGAAGCAATTGAAAATCAAAAAGATTTTATTTATGTTGGTGGAAGTGCTTTTGTGGTAGCAGAAGTAGTGTAAAATAGGGGATAATTCGGACAAATGCTTTTATGAAACAGTTTAAGAGATTTAAATAGTTTTTTTAGAAGAGTTATTCGTCGTGGTATTGAAAAGATAATAGAAGACTCATTAGATGCTCATTTAGCTTGTAATAAAATCTATTCTTCCCTAATCCAAGTAAAGTTAGCTTTATTACTCTTTGAGGTTGGTTTTTTATTCTTCTACCCATTTTGTAAACATTCTTTCACTTGTTCTTTACTTTCAAATACTTTATTAGAAAGAGCCTTCCTTATTTCTTGAAAACCGTTATCACCTTTTTTAAAAAAAATGGCTTTTATAATAAATGCAACAAAAAAACACTACCTTTGCAGCCACAAAAAGCAAGATAATAAACTAGATACAAAACGAGTAAACTTATATATAAAATGGCAGCAATCAATCTCATTTCGGGCGAGCATCTTTCCAAAACTTACGGAGATAGATTCCTTTTCAATGATTTGAATTTTGGAATTTCACAAGGCGAAAAAGTAGCTTTAGTAGGTAAAAATGGAGCAGGAAAATCTACACTTCTTAAAATATTAGCAAAAATAGTCAATCCAGATAAAGGCGATGTAAGTTTGCGTCAAGGTGTGAGAGTGGGTTATTTGGCTCAAGACCCAGACTTGCCACTCAACAAAACGATTTGGGAAGCGATTGTACAGGCTGATAGTCCAACCATTACGGCTATTCGCAATTATGAAAACTCTATTTTGCCTGAAAATATAGAAGATGCTGAAAGAATGGAAAAAGCAATGAACGAAATGGAACGTTTAGATGCTTGGGCGTATGATGCCAAAATAAAAGAAGTTACTTCAAAGTTAGGTTTAGAAGATACAGAAAAAGGAATTGCTCAACTTTCTGGGGGACAAAAAAAGCGTGTTGCACTAGCAAAACTCCTTTTAGACGAGCCAGATTTGTGGCTTTTAGATGAGCCTACCAACCATTTGGATTTAGCAACTATCGAATGGCTAGAAAATTATTGGGCTTCTTCCAATACGACTTTACTCCTTATTACTCACGATAGATACTTTTTAGATAAAATTTGTAATCGAATTTTTGAGTTGGATAACGGTCATATTTATCGTTATGAGGCAAATTATGGACAATTTTTAGAATTAAAATCTGAACGAATTGCACAAGCGCACACCGAAGCAGATAAAGCACACCAACTTATGAAAAAAGAGTTGGATTGGATTAGAAGACAGCCAAAAGCACGAGGCACAAAAGCAAAATATAGAGTAGAAGCCTTTGAAGGTATAAAAGAAAAGGCAAGTACACGTCCAGAAGGAAATAACATGGATATTCAATTTGGTGCAAAACGCCAAGGAAAGAAAATTATTGAACTTCACGATGTGAGTTTTGATTTTCAAAGTGAAAAAGGAAGACAGAAAATCCTTGATAAATTTAATTACAAATTTGTAAGAGGAGAAAGAATTGGAATTATAGGAAAAAATGGAGCAGGAAAATCGACTTTCCTTTCTCTTTTGACAGGTGCATTAGAACCAACAAAAGGGCATATTGAAAAAGGAGAAAATACACACTTTGGATATTATACCCAAATGCCTCCTTCTTTTGATGATTCTATGCGTGTTATTGAAGTCATTCAAGCGATTGGAGAAATGGCGACAGTCTCAGAAGGTCATCAAGTCTCAGCTTCGCAACTGCTTACTCAATTTAACTTTCCACCAGCACAGCAATACAAAAACGTAGGTACACTTTCGGGAGGAGAAAAAAGACGTTTGCAGCTTTTACAGATTTTGATAAAAATGCCTAATTTCTTGATTCTTGATGAGCCTACCAATGATTTAGATTTACAAACGCTTTCTGTTTTGGAAGAATTTTTATCTAATTATGGTGGTTGTTTGATTTTGGTTTCTCACGATAGGTATTTCTTAGATAATCTAGTAGAACATCTTTTTGTATTTGAAGGCGAAGGAGAAATTAGAGATTTTAATGGAAATTATACTGATTATAGAGAAGAGGAATTAGAGAAAATAAAAGAATCTCAAAACAAACCTTCTAACAAAAATGCTCATTCGATTGCACCAGTAAAAACAAATACTTCTAACAAACTTAGTTTCAAAGAAAAGCAAGAATTAGAAACTACTGAAAAAGAAATTGCAAAACTTACTAAGCAAAAAGAAGAATTAGTTTCTCTTATGAATAGTGGAGAAACTGATTATGATAAAATTTCAAAATGGAGTGCTGAAATGGAAGTCATTGTAAATGCGCTTGATGAAAAAGAAATGCGTTGGTTAGAACTTTCTGAAAGAGAGTAAATAGTCATTTCAAAAAAGGCAAATTATTCTAGTATATATGTCGTTATTGGTATTTTTATTAAAGGTTATTACATTTATTTTTGTATAACAGTCTTCTAAACTATTAAATTTGATAAAATACTATTTTTGATGTTCAGACTGGAAATCTGAAGTATCTTAATGCAAACCGTGATAAGGTTTATTACTAATAACGACATGATAAAAGGTATTACTCGCCTTTGAATTCTATGACAAAGTCAAGCCTAATCTTTAGAAATTTAGGATAAATTTATGCTGCATTTTGAAATCCTACTCCTTGTCTTTCATAGATTTTGTTATTTTGTACACAAGCTACTACACGTTGAAGTATTTTATTTCGTAAAGCATTCAAAACACTCATTTTATTTTTGCCTTCTTTTATTTTACGTTCATAAAATTCACTTAATTCTCCCCCTTTTACTTTTATAGCAGCTAAAGCACACATATGTAACAATGTTTTAAGTGATTTATCAGCTATTTTTGATACCCTTGGCTTTCCTTTGTGGTTACCTGATGATTTTTCAAAGGGAACAACACCAGCATAACAAGCTAGTTGTTTAGCAGATTTAAACTTTGTAAAACCTTGTGTAACAACAAGTAATTTTATAGCTGTTACATCTCCTACTCCAACAACAGAAGTAGTGAGTCGATAGAGTTCTTTTAATTTCTCATCATTTCTAATTACATTTTTCATGCTTTTTTCTACTGCTATAATTTGTTCTTTTATCTGCTCTACTGGCTTTTGTAGATGTTCTGTTAAGTATTCATTTTGTTGTTCTGTTTCAAATTTTTGAGATTCTTTCCAAAATGTTTCCAGTTGTTTTTTGCATTTGATTAAATTTTTACGAACTAATTGCAATGTTTTTAAGGTCTTAATAGACTGACTTACAGGGGTATACAGTTTGCAACGGTCTTGAAAACGAAAAGCATACAAAGCTATTCTATAGGCATCTTCTTTGTCATTTTTTTCTCTAGTAAAGCCCATAGATTGTTTTATTTGAAGGGCATTCTCTACCCAAACATTCATTTTTTTGTCTAGTAGTGCAGTCAATAAAAAATTTATATATACGCCTGTAGGCTCTAAACAAACTAATAAAAAAGAAATATCTATTTGAGTTTCTAATTTTGCTAAGTAACTCTCTATTGAAGCTAAGTTATTTTTAATTTGCTTTTGGCTTACTATAACACCATCTTTCAATAAAGTACAATCTAAATGATTGCGACTTACATCGATTCCTAAAAAAGTTTGATAAGTTTGCATAAAAAGTTAATTTTAAGTGATTATTTAATAGAGTAGTTCATCAATTAGTCAATCAAACTTAAAACCTTATCTAATGAGGTAATTTTTATTATTTAGAGTAATAAAAGTTCTCCGAATTCTATATAAGTATGCGATTGAATAAATGTAGGTAGGGGCTAATTCAACGGATAGAATCTATGTTCTTGTTGGTGTTACAGGTTCTCTACCTACTTGATGAATACTTAAATACAAGATAAGTATTTCATTCTATTTATCTAGTGCAAACCTAAAGGTTGGTGTTTTAGTGTAGCGACACCAACAACCAAATAACTTATTTATCTGCCATTTTGCCCTATTATTTTTTCGTAAAAACAAAAAAGAGGCTTGGTACATAGCTTGCAAATAGTTTTGTAATCAAAAATAATTTTATCTGTTTTTGATTGCGATTTATACTTAGACTATATTTATAGATATTTTAAGAGTAATTCGTATAATTTTATAACAATTTCATTCAGATTTACAGGCGTTTTTTTAATCAAGCACTGACAATCTGACACTTTTTTGTTGTTATAGTTATTCTTTCTAATTTTGATATTCAAATACACTAAAATCATATACATTTTTTGAAAAATATAAAAGTGCCTTTTACCGAAGATGATATTCCTCAAATAGATTTGGAAGAACTAGAAAATTCAGCTCGTGAACTAGAAGACGATTTGCCTGAAGAATTATTTATTTTACCTGTCAGAAATACTGTTTTATTTCCTGGAATTATTATGCCTATTACCGTAGGGCGTGAGAAATCTCTACGTTTAATAAAGAAAGCATATAGAGACGAGAGTTATATTGGTGTAATTTCTCAAAAAAACTTGGGGGAAGACGAACCACAAAAAACTGATTTGCATTTTGTGGGAACAGTCGCCAAAATAGTAAAAAAGATTGTGATGCCTGATGGTAATACAACTATCATAGTACAAGGCAAGCAACGTTTTGAACTTCATGAAATTACACAAGAAGAACCATTCTTAATTGGTAAAGTAAATTATCTGACTGATTTTTCATTAGATAACTCAAAAGGAAGTAAGAAAAATGACGGACGTAAAAAAGAAGCTCTTATAGAATCTATAAAAGAAGCAGCTTTTAAAATTTTGCATTTGAGTTCGGATATTCCACCAGAAGCCCAAATTGCTTTAGAAAATATTGAAAGTCCTAATTTCTTAATTAATTTTCTATCTGCCAATACAAATGTAGAGGTAAAAGAAAAACAAAAACTTCTTGAACTTCCAAAAGTAATGGACAGAGCTGTGCAGCTTTTAAAGATTATGCACCGTGAAATTCAGCTTTTAGAACTCAAAAGTGATATAAAAGAAAAAACAAATTCAGATTTAGACCAGCAACAAAAAGAGTATTTTCTTCGCCAACAAATCAAAACTCTTCAAGATGAAATTGGAGATGAAAATGATAAAGACATAAATAAACTGCATATAAGAGCAGATGAAAAGCAGTGGAGTGAAGAAACAAAAGAGTTTTTCTTGAAAGAAGTAGAACGTTTTGCTCGTATGAATCCAGCTTCTCCTGATTATTCCATTACACTTTCTTATTTGGAATTCATGTTAGATTTGCCTTGGCAGTTTACTACAAAAGACCATTTAGATTTACATAATGCAAAAAAAGTATTAGATAAAGAGCATTATGGATTAGAAAAAATAAAGCAACGTATTTTAGAATATCTAGCTGTTCTGAAACTCAAAAACTCATTAGATAGTCCTATTTTGTGTTTGTATGGACCTCCAGGGGTGGGCAAAACTTCTCTAGGAAAATCTATTGCAAAGGCACTTGGTAGAAAATATATGCGTATTTCGTTAGGTGGAATGCACGATGAATCTGAAATTAGAGGACACCGTCGTACTTATATTGGTGCAATGCCTGGGAAAATTATGCAAAATGTAAAAAAAGCAGGTTCTTCAAACCCTGTTTTTGTTTTGGATGAAATTGATAAAGTAAGTAGCGATTTTCGTGGAGATCCTTCTTCAGCTTTATTGGAGGTTTTAGACCCAGAGCAAAATGATACTTTTGTAGACAATTATTTGGAAACAGAATATGATTTATCTAAAGTTTTGTTTATTGCTACAGCAAATTCATTAGATACTATTCAGCCAGCTCTTCGTGATAGAATGGAAATTATTCAAGTTTCTGGATATACAATTGAAGAAAAAATTGAAATTGCCAAACAACATTTGATAGCCAAACAAAGAAAAGCTCACGGACTTCAAGCAAAAGATGTTAGTTTTACTGCCGAAACACTGCGTTTTGTAGTAGAAGGTTATACAAGAGAATCAGGTGTTAGAAGTTTGGAAAGACAAATTGCCTCTCTTTGTAGAAGTGTAGCCAAATCAGTGGCGATGGAAGAAGACTATCAAAAAAAAATTACACCAAAAGAAGTAGAAAGAATACTAGGAAAACCTTCTTTTGATAAAGAACTTTTTGAAGAAAATGAAACAGTAGGCGTAGCAACTGGACTAGCTTGGACTCAATATGGAGGCGAGATTTTGTCTATCGAAGTCAGTTTGAGTAAAGGAAAAGGCAGAACTACTTTATCTGGACGATTGGGAGATGTAATGAAAGAATCGGTTAGTGCAGCACTTTCTTATTTGAAAGCCAATGCAGAAGAATGGGAAATTGACCATCAACTTTTTGACCAATACGATTTGCATGTTCATGTTCCTGCTGGAGCAGTTCCAAAAGATGGTCCTTCGGCTGGTATTACGATGCTTACAGCGATGGTCTCTGCTTATTCTCGTAGAAGAGTCAAAAATCAGTTGGCAATGACTGGCGAAATTACGCTGCATGGAAAAGTGCTTCCTGTGGGTGGAATCAAAGAAAAAATATTAGCTGCCAAACGTGCTGGAATCAATGAAATTGTGATGAGCAAACGCAATCAAAAAGACATTGAGGAAATTGAAGAACACTATATTAAAGGAATGAAGTTTCATTTTGTAGAAAGAGCTGGCGAAGTTTTAAAATTGGCATTAGTCAAAGATCAAGACAAAACAGCTAGACCTTTAGAAATACAGGATATAACTCCAAAAAATAAATCAGACAAATCAACTCAAAAAATTAGAGTTATTCCGACTACTCCATCAAAAGGAAAAAGTGGGAGTGTAGGAGTTTAATTTTTGTGAATATGTCGCTTGTGGGGACACAAGCAACGGCGAAATAAATATAATTTTTCAAAACCTAACCGTTGCTCGTGTCCTCACGAGCGACTATTTTATTTTATGAAAATAGTAATCATAGATTATAAAGCAGGAAATATTCGTTCTGTTGATTTTGCTTTGCAGCGTTTGGGAATTAATGCCGTGGTAAGTGCAGATAAAGAAATACTACGTTCGGCTGACAAAATTATTTTTCCAGGGGTTGGACACGCAGAATCTGCTATGCAACAACTCAAAAATGCAGATTTAGACACTTTTATTCCAACCTTGAAACAACCCGTTTTAGGAATTTGTCTTGGAATGCAACTTCTTTGTTCGCATACAGAGGAAGGAAACACAAAAGGATTAGGGATTTTTGATGTTAATGTAAAAGAATTCAAACCAACTAATTTGGCTGATAAAGTTCCTCACATGGGTTGGAATGCAACGCAAGATTTAAAAGGAGAATTGTTTGATAGTAGTTTATTTAATCAAGTAAATAATCCTTCTCAGGCTCAATTCTACTTTGTACATACTTATTACGCAGAACTTTGTAAAGATACCGTAGCCACGTGTGATTATATCTTGCCATTTTCGGCTGCCTTACAGAAAGATAATTTTTATGCAGCACAATTTCACCCAGAAAAAAGTGCAGACGCTGGCGAAGAACTTTTGAAGAATTTTTTGAAGTTGTAGCTTTACTAACTAATAAGGCTTAGTTACAGACTAAGTACAATAGATTTATTTTTAGAGAGTATATTATAATCTGAACTAAAAACTTAGTAAATCGTGTTTAAATAGCAAAAGAATAATTAAAATATATTGATTAAACAGGCTATAAAATTATGAAAGACGATATTAGATACTCTTGTTGGTTAATTGATAACATAAAATTTTCTGGAAAAGAATTTATTAAAACTATTGAGTTTAATGGAGAAAATATTGAATTACTAGTAACCAATTATGAAAACTCAAAAAGTCTAGAAGAACCATTTCATGATTGGATTCATAATAAGATAGTTAATCATGGTATGATGTATCCAACAAACAATCCACTTCCTATAAATTCAATATTCATTCTAACTAAAAATGGATATAAAAATCAGAAATCACAAGATTTTTTTTATTGGTTTGCATTAGGTTTAAAACTTGTCTATTATCAACCAACATTAGTGTCACATCCTTCTGAATTTATACCTAATACAGAACTTGTTTAAGAATGGTGATTTATTTTTTTAAAAAGAGGTCAAAATAGTTATACTTGTAAATCATCACATTTTCAATCTAACTATTTTTCCCTCTATGTACGTAAACTTATCAAAAAAATTTATAACCGAAAATATTTTACCTTATTTACATCAATTTACAAAAGGTCGTCGTATAAAAGTAGCTCTTTGGCGTATTATCCAAGCCATTGTGTATCGCTTAAAATCAGGGAGTCAATGGCGAGAACTTCCTATGAAACAATTTTTCGGAAACTTATCAATTCGCTGGAATACAGTATATTACCATTATAATAAATGGTCAAAATTAGGAAGTTGGAAGAAATTATGGATCAAGTATTTAGAAGATTATCGTGGAGAATTAGATTTTTCTATTTGTCAGCTAGACGGCAGCCACACTTCAGCTAAACGAGGAGGAGAAGGTATTGGATATTCCAAAAGAAAAGCAGGAAAAACAACCAATGCACTTTTTCTAACGGATAAAAATGGTATTCCAGTAGCGATGTCTGTTCCAAGAGCAGGCAATCATCACGATGCTTTTGAACTTGAAAAAAATATGCAATCTATGATAGATGATTTGAATGCTTCTCAAATTAGAGAAGGAGGAATTTTTCTCAATGCTGATGCAGCCTTTGATACACAAGCCTTTCGTTCTTTTTGTAATCATTTAGATATTGTAGATAATATAGATTTTAATAAAAGAAATAAAAAAGACCTTGATAATCAACCATTTAAAGATGAAGAAATGTATGAATTGAGATTCGTTATTGAAAGAACTAATGCGTGGTTAGATGCTTTCAAAGCCTTAATTATGAGGTACGAAACTAAAATTCATACGTGGCAAAGTTTACACTATTTAGCCTTTACTTTAATATTTGCCAGAACTAGAAAAAAACATTCTTAAACAACTTCAGTTATTACAATGCCAAATTGGAAGGGATTCAGCAGTATGCATAGTATTTCAAAAAAAGAAATTAATTCAAAAAGTTTTGATAAGGTTCTAAGTTATGTTGATACTCTTAGTAAATTAGGTAAACGACATTATAGTATTCTTGAAGAAATTTATAAAATAACAGGAATAAATGATGTTTTGATTGAATTATTGAGCTTGTATTCTTTTATTGAAGGTTTTTGGTACAATCACAATGGAAAATCTACTATTAGTAAAAGTATAGAAGCAATGTTGAAAGACTATGTACCAAACAAAGAAGAGAAATTCATTAGAGAAAGTGCAAAAGCAAAAATAAAATCTCAAAATGAATTGTTTAATGAGTCTAATATTGACGGAATGCGTCATATACTAGCTCATGGAATGTATAAATATAAAGAAGACAACTGGAGTGAAAATCAATGGGCAGCTATTTATGAACAAAGAAATCTACTTATTGAGTTAGTTATTGATTCTTTGATAAATAGATTAAAAAGTGAAAATCAACTTTTTAGTTAAAGTAGAAAGTAAAAAAGTAGAAAGTAAAAAAGTCATGTAAAAAAGTCATGTAAAAAATGAAAAACTTCCTCAAAGAACCTATTTCCATTTCTCAATTAGTAAGTTTCCGAATTTTATTTGGTTTACTTATCTTTTTTAGTACGCTTCGTTTTTGGTATATGGGTTGGATAGAAAAACATTATATAAAGCCTGTTTTTCATTTTAAGTATTTTGGTTTTGAGTGGGTTGAGCCGTTGAATAGTTATGGAATGTATGCTGTTCATGTGGTTTTGATTTTGGCAAGTTTGGGCGTTGCATTTGGTTTTTTGTATCGTCTTTCTGCTATTTTATTATTTCTGACTTTTACATATTGTCAGCTTATTGATATTACTTATTATCTCAATCATTATTATTTTGTGAGTTTGGTGGCATTTCTGCTCATTTTTGCTTCTGCGAATCGTTTTTATTCATTGGATTGTTTACTTTTTGGCGTTGGTAAGGATAAGAACAAAAAGAAAGTTAAGAAGACCTTTGAAGATAAATTTAAAGTTAATTTTGAAAGGCAAAGTAAGTATAATCTAAAAAGTTTTTTATTCAATCTTTTTTCTGTTTTGCCTTCACTCTCTATTTCTCGTGCTTGGATTTTGATTTTTCAGCTTCAACTTTCCATTACTTATTTTTATGCAGGATTAGCAAAACTTAATTCTGAATGGCTTTTTGATGCAATGCCCCTCAAAATTTGGCTTCCTCCTCATTACGATATGCCAATTTTTGGGTTCTTGATGCCTTATGAAATTACAGCTTATATTTTTTCGTGGACAGGAATGCTGTATGATTTATTGATTCCTTTTGCGTTATTTTATAGAAAAACTCGCCTATTTGCTTATTTTGCAGTAGTTGGTTTTCACGCTATAACAGGATATTTATTTCAAATTGGCGTTTTTCCAGTAGTTATGATTGCATTAACTTTGATTTTCTTCGAAGCAAAGTATCACGAAGCAGTATTAAATTTTGTTTCTTCATTTTTTAATAAACTCTTGCCGTTGTCGGTGTACTCACTGACAACTTCCAAATATTTTACTTTTCATTCTTCTAACAAAAAACAATCTTCTCATTTACTTTTAAATCCACTCAAAAATTTTCAATTCATTTCTAAGAAATGGCTGTATGTTTTAACTATTTATTTCATCTTTCAGGTTTTATTTCCTTTTCGTTTTATGCTTTATGCAAATCAGCCGTATAATGAAACTCTATTTTGGAAAGAAGAGGGCTATCGTTTTTCGTGGCGAGTGATGCTAATGGAAAAATTTGGAAGTGCTACTTTTTATGTAAAAGACCCAAAAACTGGAAAAGAAGGAATGGTAGATAATAGTGAATTTTTGAATAGACACCAAGAAAAACAAATGGCTTTTCAGCCTGATATGATTTTACAATATGCTCATTTTTTGGAAAATAAATTTAGAACGGAAGAAAATCCAAATCCAATAATTAGAGCAGAAGTTTATGTAACTTTGAATGGACGTAGAAGTCAATTATTTTTTGACCCAAACCTTGATTTGAGTGAAATTGAGGATGGTTTTTTAGAGAAAGATTGGATTAATAAACTGAAGTGACACTGAAGTTGTTTAAGAATGTTTTTTTCTAGTTCTGGCAAATATTAAAGTAAAGGCTAAATAGTGTAAACTTTGCCACGTATGAATTTTAGTTTCGTACCTCATAATTAAGGCTTTGAAAGCATCTAACCACACATTAGTTCTTTCAATAACGAATCTCAATTCATACATTTCTTCATCTTTAAATGGTTGATTATCAAGGTCTTTTTTATTTCTTTTATTAAAATCTATATTATCTACAATATCTAAATGATTACAAAAAGAACGAAAGGCTTGTGTATCAAAGGCTGCATCAGCATTGAGAAAAATTCCTCCTTCTCTAATTTGAGAAGCATTCAAATCATCTATCATAGATTGCATATTTTTTTCAAGTTCAAAAGCATCGTGATGATTGCCTGCTCTTGGAACAGACATCGCTACTGGAATACCATTTTTATCCGTTAGAAAAAGTGCATTGGTTGTTTTTCCTGCTTTTCTTTTGGAATATCCAATACCTTCTCCTCCTCGTTTAGCTGAAGTGTGGCTGCCGTCTAGCTGACAAATAGAAAAATCTAATTCTCCACGATAATCTTCTAAATACTTGATCCATAATTTCTTCCAACTTCCTAATTTTGACCATTTATTATAATGGTAATATACTGCATTCCAGCTAATTGATAAGTTTCCGAAAAATTGTTTCATAGGAAGTTCTCGCCATTGACTCCCTGATTTTAAGCGATACACAATGGCTTGGATAATACGCCAAAGAGCTACTTTTATACGACGACCTTTTGTAAATTGATGTAAATAAGGTAAAATATTTTCGGTTATAAATTTTTTTGATAAGTTTACGTACATAGAGGGAAAAATAGTTAGATTGAAAATGTGATGATTTACAAGTATAACTATTTTGACCTCTTTTTAAAAAAATAAATCACCATTCTTAAACAAGTTCACTATTTATTCTTTTTAAAAGAAAATAAAGAAATAAATTTTTAGAGTATTTTTGCAAAACTATTTTTGAGCTTATTTACCATCCTATATAAAATTTAACTCATTTTGAAACTAATCTTTTCGCCTTCTCACTATCCATTTTTTAATCTCGCTTTAGAAGAATATCTATCTAATTTTACTGACAAAGAAAGTGAGTATTTGCTTTTTTATAGAAATGAACCTTCCTTAGTTATGGGAAAAAATCAGAATGCTTGGGAAGAAATGAATTTTAATTATCTCAATGCTCAAGATATTTTTCTTTCTCGTCGTATTTCGGGTGGTGGAACGGTTTATCACGATTTGAATAATCTAAACTTTAGCTTTATAAATCCATTAGACACAAAAATGGTAGCTAATTATGATTCATTGCTAGTTCCTATTGTAGAGTTTTTGAAAACATTAAAGCTCAATGCTTCTATTGGTCAGCGTTCAGATATTTGGCTAGAAAATGACAAAGGAGAAAAACGAAAAATTACAGGTACAGCTCAGTACACCAACAAACACCGTTTTATCACACATGGAACACTTCTTTTTGATACACATTTAGAAAAACTAGGAAAAGCTATAACAATTCCTGCAAATATAGAAGTGAGTTCAAAAAGTCTTAAATCAGTTAGAAGTAAAGTAACCAATATTAAAGATATTTTAAAACAGAATAATAATGAAAGCATTCTGACTATAGAAGAATTTGAAGAAAAATTAGCTCATTTTATTCTATTGTATTTTAATAGACCTTTTCATTTACATAGACTAACAGAAGATGAGATAATTGAAATAGAAAAATTAGCACAAGAAAAGTATAAATCTTTTGAGTGGATTTGGGGACGTTCGCCAGCGAGTGAAGTTACTAGAAAAATTACGTTCAAAAATCAAGAATACAGAATCAAAATAAAATTAAGTAGAGGTGCAATTATTCAAGAAATTAGTATAGAAGATAATTTCTTAAATGATAGCTTACAACAATTGGTAAATCAAATCTATAAAAAAGAAGAGTTAGAAAAAATTCTCTTACCAATTGGTTTTATAGAACAAGATTTAGAACTATGGTTTTAAATGTAGCGTATATTTTAAACTTTTTAATAAACTAAACGTTCCATTAAGATAAAACTGAATTAAAAATTTGAAAGTCAAAGTGAAAAAATAAAATTTAAACAATAATTTTTGTAATTTTACTTTCATTCAAACAAATTATAAAAATTGATAAGAATTAACTAACAAACCTATTCGATATGAAAGACATGATGAAAATGTTTGGTAAAGTGCGTGAAATGCAAGCCAAACTTCAAGAAGTGCAAGAACAACTCGTAAATATTACAGCCGAAGGAGAAGCAGGTGGTGGAATGGTAAAAGCAGTAGCTAACGGAAAAAAACAAGTCATTAAACTAGATATCGATGCTGATATTATAAAAGCAGATGATAAAGAAATGTTACAAGATTTAATAGTAGCAGCAGTAAACAAGGCATTAGAAGGTGCAGAGGAAAAAAGTAAAGAACACATGCAAAAAAGCACAGAAGGAATGATGCCTAATATCCCAGGTATGGATTTAGGTGGAATGGGAATGTAGTATTGAATTGTAAATGCTAAATTGTAAATTAAATTATTAGCAACTACATTCAATTGGACAGGGTTTTAACCCTGTTTTTTATACAAAGGCAAAAGGAGAAGTGAGCAGGGCAGGGATGTCATTCATTGACGGGCTTGTACCTGTGTTTTCTCTCCTTATTTTATTAAAACTAAAAAAGAGGCTGTCCGAAAAGGTCAGCCTCTTTTTATGCAGCTATTTTTTGTAATTCTTCTTTTTGGTTGATTTTTTTGATGATGCAAACAAATTTTGTCTTTTGGTGATTTTTTTGAGTATAAAAAAAGGTGCAAAAAGATGATTTTTTAGAATTGAAAGTATTTTTTAGCTTATCGGCAGTTTTTGCCACCATTTTTCTAAAATTATGTCCAAGAGCCATCAATAGAAACTCCATTTCTACTTTTACTAATCCCTTAAAAGTAAATCGATTAAACTTATTATTATATTTGAGATGCCCAAAAACAGCTTCTACTTCTATAGGGCGTTTACTGCGCTGCTCTAATCCTTTCTCACTAGTTAGTAAATTTCTAGCTTTCTCTTTTAGTTGGTTTAAACGATGATTCACTTGTATTATTCTATTGCCTTCAGCTTTATGACATAAATTGCGAAGAGGACAATCTTGACACCTTTTTGCTTGATAATAAGATACTTGCGATTCGTATCCATTACTTGAAGTACGTTTTCCATCTCTTATTTTCTTCATTCTTTGCCCCATCGGACAGACATAAAAATCTAATTCTTTGTTGTAAAATAAATTCTGAACTAAAAAAGGATTATTTTTCATTTTCCTTTTTTGCTCTTTATGGAAATAATTGTACTTAACGTAGGCAGTAATTTCTTTTTTTTCAAGTAATTCATAATTTTCTTCACTTCCATAACCTGCATCAGCTACTACTTCTTTACTTTGTTTATTGTACTGATTTTCAAATCCTTCTAAATGAGAGGATAAAGTGGTGGTATCTCCTGCCGTTTGATGAATAGAAACGTGGGTAATAAATTGATTTTCTGTGGACACTTGAGCATTATAAGTAGGTTTGAGTTGTCCATTTTTCATGTGATCTTCTTTCATCCGCATAAAAGTAGCATCCGTATCTGTTTTACTATACGAGTTTCTACAACCTAAAATTTTCAGAGACTCTTCATATTTACTTAATCTAGGAAGATATTCATCTTGCATTTTTTTTAGTTCTCTTGCCTGTTGTTTACTCGGTTCTTTTAGTTTTTTATTGATTTGAGCGAGTTTTTCTTTTAATAATTCTGAATCTAATGGAGTAGATACTTCTTCTTTATTTTCTTCTTGATTATCTGATTGAATACTACTTTCAATATCAGATAAAATTTTATTTACTTTAGTTTCTAACTTTTCTTTATTTTTTTCAATACTACCACGCCAAACAAAAGTATAACGATTAGAACAAGCCTCTATTTTTGTTCCATCAATATATTGAACATCAAGACTTACATAACCCATTTCAACCAACATTTTAACAACTTCTCCAAATAAACGATGAATGTGTGCCTTCAAAATTTTACCTCTAAAGTCATTAATTGTTCTAAAATCTGGTGTAGAATTGCCTGATAAATACATAAAATGAATATTCTCCCCAAGAGCTTTAGCTATTTTACGACAAGAATAAATATTGGATAAATAAGAATAGAATAGCACTTTAACGAGCATTCTTGGATGATAAGCTGAACAACCTCCACCTTTGTATTGAGAAATCAAATCGCTAATATCCAATGAATCAACCACCTTTTCAACTAAACGAACAGGATGGTGAGCTGGAATTTTGTCAAATATATTGACAGGAAAAAGTTCGGGCTGCTTACCACTTTGGTTTTTGAAAACTACTTTTGCCATAGGCTATATAACGTTAGTATAAAAGTATATATACCTCGAAAATAAAAAAAATTAACCATAAAAAAAAGGCTATCCGTACTTTTCGGACAGCCTCTTTTTTATATTGATGAAAAAATTATTAGATGATAGGAAAAGAAAAGTTATTGAATATTATAAATGTGCTATTTCACTTATCATTTACAATTTATCACTAATAACTATCTGTTTACTTATCTTCGCTTTTCTTCTTCCATTTCAAAGAATAAATATCAGTGCGTCGGTCTTTTAAGTTACGAACGCTACCATGACTGTGTAATTCTTTTAATAAATCAAGATTTACATCTGCAATCATTGTCATTTCTGTATTTGGAGTTGCTTCTGCAATAATGGCATTATTAGGAAAAGAATAATCTGAAGGAGAGAAAACAGCAGATTGGGCAAACTGAATATCCATATTTTTTACCTTTGGAAGGTTTCCTACACTACCTGCAATGGCTACATAACATTCATTCTCAACAGCACGAGCTTGAGAACAAACACGTACACGCATATAACCATTCTGCATATCAGTAGAGAAAGGAACAAACAAAATTTGCATTCCTTCTTCTGCCATCATACGAGAAAGCTCTGGGAATTCTGAATCATAACAAATTAAAATACCAATTTTTGCTACATCAGTTTCAAAAACTTTTACTTTGTTTCCACCAACCATTCCGTAATCATTTACTTCACTTGGTGTAATATGAATTTTGTATTGAACATCCCACGTTCCATCACGACGGCACAAATAAGAAACATTATAGAGCTTTCCATTTTCATATAAAGGAAGACTTCCTCCAATAATATTTACATTATAAGAAACAGCATAACCCACAAGTTTATCTCTAACTTCTTCGGTATATTCTGCTAGTTTTCGAATTGCCTTTGCTGTATCTTCTTCATTAAACTCTGCCATCAAAGGAACATTGAAAAATTCAGGAAAGAGAACAAAATCAGCACGGTATGAGCTAAGCGCATCTACGAAAAACTCAACATTCTCAAAAAATGATTCTACTGATTTTACATTACGCATCTGCCACTGAACCACACCAATACGTATAACTTCTTTTGGTTGGTTTACAAGAGCAGGTTTTTCTTCATAATAAATATTATCCCACTTTAAAAGACTTGCGTATGCTTCTGATTCTATATCATCAGGTAAATAATTGCGCAATACTTTTTTTACGTGAAAACCATTACTCAATTGAAATGTCAAAACAGGATCGTAAATTTCTTTTTGGCGTACTTTCTCTAGATATTGTCTAGGTGTTACCGAATCAGAATATTTACTAAAGTTTGGCATACGTCCTCCAGCAATAATCCCTTTTAGGTTTAGATTTTCACATAATTCTTTACGAGCATCATAAAGACGTCTTCCTAAACGCATATTACGGCTATTTGGATTTACACTTACCTCAATTCCGTAAATAACATCTCCATCGTCGTCGTGATTTATAAAATTATCTCTTACAATATCATGATAAGTATGATTATCTCCAAATTTGGAATAATCAATTACCATACTAAGCGCATAAGCAATTACTTTTCCTTTGTCTTCTATACAAATCTGTCCTTCTGGAAACATTTCAAGCAATTTCATAATTGACTCTTTCGTCCACGCTTGATCTTTTGCATAAATCAGTTTTGATATTTCTTCAATATCGGCTGCATCGGTTGGCTCAACAGTACGAAGTTTTAATACGTGTTGTTCAGTTTCGAAAGTCGATATAACATTTTCTTTTTTATCTATTGACATAAAAGTAAGTTAAAAATTAAATTTTAAATCAGTATAAGCTACTAATTTAGGTTAAAAAACACAGAACTAAGAATTGTTCTGTAAAATCACTCTACAAACAAGTGCTTTTTTGAAGTCTGTTTGTAGAGTATTATGTATATTTGCAATCTCATTTTTTAGACTCGTTTTCTCCAAAGAAAATATAGATTAATGAGTAATTGAGCGATTAAGTGCAGTCATAAAAGCACGCAAAAGTACACTTTATTTAAAATAAAACCTTTATTATTTCAGATTGTTTTCAATAATTATTAAGTGATTAAAATACAAATTATTACTTTTAATATTACATTTTTTAAATAATGTTTTATAATACAAATAGTTATTAACTGACAATTATCTACTCTAATATGTATCAATCTTATCTTTCAGAAGCTAATCAGATCTTTTCAAAATTTAAAAATCAATCTCGTTTGATTGCAACAATTAGACTGGTTTATTTTTTTGCTGCCTTAGTAGTTCTTTATTTTTTGCTTAATGAAGGCTGGCAAATCGTAACTGGTTCTAGTTTCCTCTTATTTTTTGGATTTATTTTTTTAGTAAAATTATATCAAAAATCTGAACAAAAAAGAAATTATTGGAAAACAAGAATTACTCTTTTAGAAAAAGAAAATGAAAGATTAGAGTATAACTTCGAAAATCTGGATGATGGAATGGAATTTTATGATGTTCTGCACGCTTACATCAAAGATTTAGATATTTTCGGACAAACAAGTCTTTTCTCTTATATCTCACGCACACACACAAGTGTAGGAAGAAGTTTTTTAGCAAATTGGCTTTCAGAAAAAACAGATGAAAAGACAATTACAAAAAGACAAGAAATTGTAAAAGAACTAGCACAAGATTCAAAAAAAAGCACAGAATTACGTCTTGACTTACAAACAACAGCGCATTTAAGCGAAGAAACACCAAAAGAATATTCTCAACTTAAAAAATGGCTTCAATCAGAAGATTCATTTTTGGAAAGCAAAGTATTAAATATTATTCGTTTTGTTTTGCCTCTTATTACTGTTTTGAGTTGGGTATCTACATTTATGGGATTTGTTACTTATATTTTACCTGTTTTTCTTTCTTTAGTTCAACTCGGAATTGTGGGAAGTATGTTTCCTAAACTACAAATGACGTATGACATCGTAGGAAAAAACATTCCTTTTCTGCAAAAGTACGCTTCTTTATGGGAAATTATAGAAAATGCTACTTTTCAAAAAGAGGAGACCAAGACTTTACAAAATGACCTAAAAGGAAGTTCGAAGGCAGCTCAAGAATTAGCCAAAACATTAGAACTGTTTGAATACCGTATGAATGGAGTTGCTTTTATGTTTTTAAATGGACTTTTCTTATGGGATATTCATTTTGCTATAAAACTAGAAAAATGGCGAAAAGAACATAAAAACGATACGCCTAAATGGGTAGAAACGCTGGCAGAATTTGAGGCTTTATTTAGTTTGGCTTCTTTTTCATTCAATCATAAAGAATATATTTTTCCTACCATTTCTGTTTTGAATATGAATGGAAGCGAACAAAAAGTAACAGAAAATGCTTTTGAGATTGTAGAAATGTCGCATCCACTTCTAAAACAAGAAGTTAGAATCGACAATGATTTTACAGCCAAAAATATACGTGAAATTGCACTTATTACAGGCTCAAATATGGCAGGAAAAAGTACATTTTTGAGAGCATTGGGAATAAATATGGTTTTGGCATGCGCTGGTGCGCCTGTTTGTGCTACAAAATTTGATTTTGTTCCTATGCTTATTAGTAGTAGTATGCGTATTATTGATTCACTAGAAAAAGGAGAATCTTCATTCTTTGCAGAACTCAAAAGACTAAAACAAATTCTTGATATTTTGGAAGAAGCAGATAAAAAAGGAGAATATAATTTAGTTCTTTTAGATGAAATTTTGAGAGGAACAAATTCAAAAGACCGTTATTTGGGTTCAGTAGCAATTATCAAACAGCTTTTAAAACTTCCTGCGACTGCTTTCATTGCTTCTCACGATGTAGAACTTTCAAAATTAGAAGCAGAGTTTCCAGACAAAATTACAAACTACGCCTTTGAAGTAGAAAATATGGAAACAGGTCTTCATTATCCTTACAAAATCAAAAAAGGCGTTTGTCAGAATACAAATGCTGTATTTTTGATGCAAAAAATGGGAATCGAAATGTAAATTTTATCTAATTCTCATTGATGGTTCATTTGACCTCAACGACGGTTAAAGATAGCAAGATTTTTTTCAACCGTCAACAAGGTTTCACCGTCGTTGAGGATTTAAACTATTATGAAACTTCTAACCTACAACTATTCAAAAAAGGAAATAAACGAACGATTTGAAAAAGTCCGTCAGCAAGTTTTTATTCAATCCAAACAAATAAAAACGGATAATTTTCAAGTCGTTTCGAATAATGATGTAAAGTTGATTTTTGAATTATATGACATTCATTTTTTTGATAATTACTTTAAAGAAAGCAAAATAGTTGATAGAATGGCTTTTGATTTTTCTAAAAAAATGACTTCGGCAGGTGGGAAACTGATGTATTATAAGGTTACAAAGCAAAATCCGATTCAGTTTAGGATGCGTATTTCGGCATATTTAATTTTTAATTCTTTCAAAAAACAAACAGATAATAAAACTATTAATCTAGCAGGTTTTGAAACCAAAAATCGTTTAGAAGCCCTCATGCATGTCATCGAACACGAAATTATTCATTTGATAGAATTCATAGCCTTTAATGATTCTAGTTGTAAGAAAGATAATTTTAAAAAACTAGCTAATTCTATTTTCGGACATACAGCTTTTACACATCAACTTCTTACGGGGAAAATGGAAGCTCTAAAAGAATATGATCTGAGAGTTAATGATTGGGTAAAGTTTACTTTTGACGGAAAAACTTATACAGGAGTAATACACCGAATCACAAAACGAGCAACCGTAATGGCATTAGATAAAAACGGAGAATACAAAGACAACAAAGGAAATCGATTTAAAAAATATTATATCTTACTGAAATATTTGAAGAAATTGGATAAAAAGCCGATTTAGATTAATATTTGAAAGTCAAAGTACAAATAGTATTTAATTTATCATTTACAACTAATCCCTAAAACCTAAAAACCTATGGAATTCGAAAAACTCAATGAAGCACTTACTTTTATTCGTTCTTTTTATAAAGAAAAGCCAAAAGTAGGAATTATTTTGGGAACTGGTTTGGGTGCATTGGTAGATGAGGTAGAAATTGAACTTACTATTTCATACCAAGACATTCCTCATTTTCCACTCTCAACAGTAGAGAGTCATGCAGGAAAACTTATTTTTGGAAAACTCTCTGGTCAGAATGTAATCGTTATGCAAGGACGTTTTCATTATTATGAAGGCTATTCGATGAAACAAATTGTATTTCCTGTTCGTGTCATGAAAATGCTAGGTATCGACTATTTATTTATTTCGAATGCATCTGGTGCATTGAATCCTTTATATGGATTGAGTGAATTGATGGTTATAGAAGACCACATAAATCTTTTGCCTTCAAATCCATTAATTGGAAAAAATATTCCTGCTTTGGGTATTCGCTTTCCAGATATGTTTGAGCCGTATTGTAGCAAACTGATTCAGTTAGCTGACGAAATTGTAAAAGAAAACGAGCAAAAAAATCATCATATAAAGTTTCATAAAGGAGTTTATGTAAGCGTTTCGGGACCTAATCTTGAAACGAGAGCAGAATATCGTTATCTCAGAACGATAGGCGCAGATGCTGTCGGAATGTCGACTGTTCCAGAAGTGATTGCAGCCGTACATATGAATCTGCCTGTTTTTGCTGTTTCTGTTCTGACAGATTTGTGTCAGCCCGAAAATGTAAAGCCAATTACGTTAGAAGAAGTATTAACTGCTGCTGCTGTTGCAGAACCTAAAATGGCTTTTTTGTTTAAAGAAATGATTAATAAATTAAAATAACTAATAATTGATGCAAAAAATAATGAATACCATTATTATTTTATTTATATTCATTCCAATATTTATACTCATCCGTAATTAGATTTCAAAAATATCTAAATTTTGATTATTTTTAGCTTATGAATTTTCAACTTAGTATTTCTGAACGAGATATTTTAAAAGATTATCGTAAAAGTTCTTCAGGAAAGAAGGACTATATTCGTTGTACTGTTCTTTTAGGTCTTGACCAAGGTAAGTCAGCAAAGGAGTTGTCAGAGCTTTTAGGTGTTGATTTAAGTAGTGTTTATAATTATGTAAAAAGTTATAATTCCTGTGGTCTTTCTGGTTTTATTTCTTCTAATTATTTAGGTTTTTGGGGTAAGTTGGATAGTTTTGATTTGGCAGCTTTAGATAAAGAACTTCGTTCTCACTTGCATAAAAACTGCCAGTCTATTGCTTATTGGATAAAAGAAAATTTAGGTATTGATTACGCTATTAAAAGTCTTCCTAGTTTGATGAAACGTCTAGGTTTTTCTTATAAAAAGACAAAAACAGTTCCTGCTAAAGCTGATAAAGAACTTCAAACTCACTTTATAGAAGATATAGAGGCTTTGATAGAGCGTTTAGATTCAGAAAATGCTGTTCTACTCTACGCAGATGCTGTTCATCCTCAATGGAATACCCGAAGTAATTATGCTTGGATTCCAATAGGAGAGGAAAGAGAAATTAAAAGTAGTAGTGGTAGAAAGCGCATAAATTTGACAGGTACAGTAAACATTCAAAATCCAAGCGATATACTCATTAGTGAATCAGAAACAGTTGATTCAGAGAGTGTAAGAGAATTTTTAGATAAAGTAGAAGCAGCGTATTTAGATAAAAGCAAGGTGTATATGGTCTTAGACCAAGCCTCCTATTTCAAATCTTATTTGGTGCAAGACTGGGTATATGGCTCTAAAATAGAACTCATTTACTTGCCTGCCTACTCGCCTAATTTAAACTTAATTGAAAGACTTTGGAAGTTGATGAGAAAGAAAATAATTGATTATGAATACTACAATACATTTGAAAAATTTAGGACTAATGTCCTTGCATTTTTTGAATATATCGTTGATTATAAAGATGAGCTAGAAACACTTTTAGCCCCTAATTTTCACGTCCAATTTTCGAAAACCAATTTCTATTGAGTATATTTTTTCTTATCACATATATGAAAATTGGTATTACATAGAGAAGTATGGATTTCCTGTTTTACCTGCCTGTGTCAATTTAGATGAATGGTACAATAGAACAATAGATAACCAAGTGGTAATTGCAAAGCGTCCACACAGAGTTGAGGTAAGAGGTGATATTTTAATACTAGACAATGCAAAAAAAAATTCTTTTTACTTTTTGAAGCAAAAAGACCCAGCTTCTTACATAAATGTTGGAGACACATTAAATAAAGAACTTAAATATCTCATTTTGAGAGTTAAGAATAATGATAGAGATTCATCAATTAATTTGAGAAACCTTTATTACTGTGAAGACTATTCTCCAAAAGAGAATTAAAAGTGAACTCATTTTGCTAAGACTGTAACTTTTGTAACTGACATAGATAAACAGAAGAACTAATTTTGTTTTATTATTTTGGTTGTCTGACAATTTTTGTGGAAACACAAAAAGTATTTATATTTAGCAATGGAAAATTTAGAATTATATGAACACTTACTCAATTTGTCTTCTGTAAAAGTAGAAGCTGTTGAATTGACAAAAGACAAAGTTACTATTTCTTGTAAATTATCAACGAGTTCTTGTATTTGTCCTACTTGTGGTCAAGTTAGTTCTCAAGTTCATCAGAGTTATAAACGCATTGTTCGTGATTTAAATTTAATTTCAAGAGAGGTTTATTTATCCATAAAAATACGTCAATTTTACTGTAAAACCTGTACTAGTTATTTTACTGAGTCACTTGATTTTGCAGATGCGAATAAATCTCATACTCATCGTCAAGAAGATTTTATGTTTATGGTGGCTCGGAAACAAAGCTATTCAGAAAGTGCAGTCATTTTAAATGTTCATCCTAAAACGGTTGAGCGTACAGTTTTGTCTCTTTGTAAAGAACGAGTTGATTTAGCCCAACGTTATGCTCAAGTAAAACGTTTAGGAATTGATGAACAAAGCCATAGAAAAGGTAAGAAAGATTATCTATGTGTTTTAACAGATTTAGATAGAGGAACACTAGTAGATATACTAAAAAGTCGCAAAAAAGAAGATTTGATTGCTCATTTTGAGTCGTTAGGTAGTTCCTTCTGTGAGCAAATTACAGATGTTTCTTGTGATTATTGGAGAGGTTATATTAGTGTAGCTCAACACTGTTTTCCTAGTGCAACTATCGTTTTAGATAGATTTCATGTGACTAACTTACTCAATAGTTGTGTTGATAAATTTCGTAAACTGCTCAGAAAGTCAGAAACTGATAACCTAAATTATCGCCGTTTAAAGTGGATTTTATATAAACAATATCATAACTTATCAGACAAGGAATTAATTAACTTACAACTTTGTTTTGAAGATTGTCCCTTGTTAAAAGAAGTCTATTGGAAAAGAGAACAGTTTCATCATATTCTTGATAATAACCAAAAAATAGAAATAGTACTACAAAAAATAGAGGAATGGGTAGGAAGTATGAATGAGGAGCTGAAAAACATCTTTAAATCGTTTACAAATACTTTAAATAGTACAATGGAATATGTAGCCAATTATGTCAAAAATTCATTATCAAATGCTGTAACAGAGGGATTAAATAATCTAATTAGAAGTATAAGAAGAGTCGCATTCGGAATGCCTAACTTTGAGCATCTAAGATGGAGAGCATTAGCTATTTCAAACTAAAACACAAAAATTGTCAGACAACCATTATTTTTATCCAGTCAGTTTACATAAAAGACAGAGAATGAAATTCACTTTTTACACACTTATTTTACATGCTTTTTTGTTTTCTTCTGCGACAGTTTACGGACAAGAGCATAATACCAAAGAAGAAAAAAATCATCATACACTAAAAAGAGAACAAGCACCTGATCCTCATTTTTCTTTTAAAGAGTTATTACCAATTATTCATTGTTTTGAAGACTCTTTGGAGGAACAAACATTAGCTGATGCGCTTCGAAAAGGATTTTTTAGTGCAAAGCTCCGTAATTTCATGATGTTTACAGATAATCAAAGAGGATATTACTATACCAAGGTTTACTCTAAATTATACACGAATTAATAAAGATGGTCGTTTTTTGTTGCCTAGAGAATGGGGCAGAGAACCGTTTTTTACTTTTATGCCTCGTGAACGCAATGAAGGGACAGGCGAGTTACATGCATTTAGTACACAGTATCATTCGTTTTGGTTGCATCATAAAATTTCTTTTACTTACGCTTGGATATGGCTATTATAATTTACCAAGCGTTACAGAATATAGATTAAATAAATACGAACTGCCGTCCTATTATCAATTTAATATTGACATAAGATATAAATTTGAAGGATATTTTGAAGGATTAGAAATGCAATGCTTAATTGTCAGAAAAGAAAGTACAGCACATCAAGAAGGTGAAAAGTATATTTTTAATAAAAACAATCTTACAAATTACAATTTTGTTATAAATTATCATTTTGGTAAATAAAATAAGTTATATTTACATCCTCAAAGTATAAAAATATAAATTATTTTTAATGTATTATATTTTTTTTATAAAACTCTACGAGCAGTAACAAAATTATCTTGCCAGTGCTGCATATAAAAATCATCTTCTACAACGCCCCTAGACGTGGATGTATGAATAAAAAAAGTTTTTCCGTCCTCTACACGACTAATAAGACCTACATGAGAAATTCTACCATTATTTTTTTTAGACGAGAAAAACACTAAATCTCCTTTTTGAAGAGCTTTTTTAGGCACAAACTTACCCATTTCTGCTTGACCAGTCGTAGTAGGAGGTAATTTTACATCGACAGCAGCATACGATTTACAAGTCATTCCAGAACAATCAACAGCTCTTTTTTTCTTAGGATTTTTGAGTAAATGAGGAGTCCCAAGCTGCTCACGAGCTGCATCCACAACTTTTTCAGCCTTCAATAGAGATTCTCTGTATTTTTCTGCTTTTGAAACAGATTCTGAACCTTGGTTTGACGCTTCAACTTTGGAATTCAAAGTTTTATCATTATTTTCGTTCTTGTTAATATCATTAATTGTAACAATTTTGAAATTTCCACAACTAGAGAACAAGATAACAGAAATAAGAAGTAAAAAAGTAAATTTTAATATTTTCATTAGGATAATTGTTTTAGAGTATTCTTTTAATAAATTATTTGGTTATGAATCTACAAAATACTATTCTAAAACTATTCCAAACTGATTTAAAGGTAGTTATAACAAATCCCACAAATAATAATTTACAAGAAGTTATAATTTTGATTTTTTTTCAATCCTCATTTTTCAAAACCCTCTTTAAATGAAATAAATATAATTTTATGTGTGTTTACTTTGCTTATCAAATTTTATTGAATTAAGTAGTATTAAAGCACATTTTTACAATTATACATTTTAGTATTGCTACAAGAAAAAGAAGAGAAGAGAGAAGAAGACAACTAGCTATTTATTAACTTTGAAACAAAAAGTATTATTTAATTAGAATTAATTCTAATTGAGTCCAATCTCAAAACTTTACAGAAAAGATTTTATAATAGAATAAATCATCGTATTTTTGCTTGATTATATAACCAACTATGCAAAAATGTTTAAAACAAGATAATTATTTTGTTTTAACTTATAACTGAACAAATGATTCCTATAAAAAATACTCTAGTTAGTGATAATTTAGCCTTTACTCAATTTGTGTGCAATCTAAGCAAATGTAAAGGGGCGTGTTGTGTAGAAGGCGAAATGGGCGCACCTTTAGAAGATGATGAACGACATATTTTAGAAGATATTTATGAAGATGTAAAGCCATTTTTGACTAAAGAAGGCATTGAAGCCATAGAAAAACAAGGAAAATACGTTTTAGATGAAGATAATGAATTTTCAACAACGCTGATAGAAAGAAATACAGCTTGCGCTTATGTTACCTATGATGAAAAAGGAATTACAAAATGTGGCATAGAAAAAGCATACGAAGCTGGAAAAACAAATTATCAGAAACCTATTTCCTGTCATTTATATCCTATTCGTATAACAAAATACGCTAGTTTTGATGCTATAAATTATGATGAATGGGAAATTTGCACACCTGCTTGTAGCTTAGGAAAAGAGTTAAAAGTACCTGTTTATAAATTCTTAAAAATACCTTTAATAAGAAAATATGGAACGGATTGGTACAATGAATTAACTAATTTTATTGAAAAAGAATTATTATAAGATTTACATATTTTTATTAATTTTCAATTTCTGCAAGCTGTTTCATAGCTGCTTGAGTTGCATAATGTGTTTCTCCATTACTTTGTATCAGAATATCTATACCTTTTTGAAGATATTCTATACCTTTCACTTTGTCTTTCATAGCTATATAACAACTTCCTAGACGGAAATTAACCATTCCTCTATAATAGTGAATAGTCGGAATAGGAGGGGAAGAAAGTAATTCATCTGCATTTTGAGCATCTTTCATCGCTTTTTGAATTTCATTTTTTCCTAGCCAAATTTCTACTCTTGATAAAAGAGGAACGCCTGTAACATAATGATTTTCTCCAAAAAGCTGTTTATAGGTTTGATTTGCTTGATTGATAAAAACCAATGCCGAATCAAATTCTTTTAATTTGATATAATAAAAACCTACATTTAATGCTGCTGCTGCTGTTTTATCATTTTTTTCTCCATATTTATTTAAAAAGCCATTATAAGCACGAAGTGCAATTGGTTTTCCCAAATCGTGTCTTCCCTGTGCTGCATAAACAGCAGCTAAATTATTGAGAGCAGTCAGTGTATGTTTGTGTTCCATTCCTAATTCTGTCTCCATCACTTTTAGAGCTTCTTTGTTTACAGTTTCAGCACGAATAAGATTTTGTTTTTTGAAATAAACAGAGGCTATATTTACTTTTACTAATGCTAATCCAACTGAATCTTGATTTATTTTTTGTTTGATAAATAATTCTCGTTCATATAAAGAAAGAGCCTCATCTAGTCTTCCCATTTGATTGGCAATAAGTCCACGAAACGACAAATTATTTCCATAATCAGCTGTAAGTGTATCATTTTTCACTAAAATTTTTCCTGCTTGTTGTAAAACAGAATCTGCTTTTTCCAAATCAGCACGTGATATTTGTAAAAACAAGCCATATTCATTGAGTAAAACGGCATATCTATTATGTTCCTTTGTATATGTTTTTTCAAAAATATCAAAGGCTTCTCTAAATATAGAATCTGTTTTATCCACATTTTTATTTGTTTCAAAAGACCACGCAGCTATTTTTCTAATACTTTCAGCTGTTTGTGGTGAGTTTCTACCATATTCTTTAATAAATTTTGGTAATAGCTTTTCTTCTAGCTCAGTTCCTTCTTTTGCCAAATTCATATTATCATACAAATCAGATAGAATAGTAAGAAGTTCTGTTTGAAGTGCTGGTTGATTTTCTAAATTTCTAAATACTTTCTTTTCACTTGCTTTCAAAAATTCACTTACTTTTATATCTTTTCCTTCTGAATCTGAAAGCCTTGGGTCAGGACTTTTAAATAAATCTGTTATAAAAGCTAATGTTTGTTCAGCTCTCTGTTTTTCTTGTTTTGTTTTATAGGCTTGATAGGTTGTTCCAAGTATTCCACCAATGAGAGCTAAAAATAGTAAAGTGAAACCTATCCAAGCTGACTTATTTCGTTCGAATGCTTTGC
Organism: Bernardetia sp. Wsw4-3y2; assembly: GCF_037126295.1. Lineage (NCBI taxonomy): Bacteria > Pseudomonadati > Bacteroidota > Cytophagia > Cytophagales > Bernardetiaceae > Bernardetia > Bernardetia sp. Wsw4-3y2. The sequence goes on from NZ_CP147017.1 coordinate 5,001,959, forward strand.
GTGTTTTGTATCCCCACGAGTTAGGTTTTGCTATAATAGGGCGTTTTTGCAAATAACGTTCAATATCTTCAGCAAGCTGTTCAGCTGATTGATAACGCCTTTCGGGTTCGGTTCGAAGAGTCATCAAAACAATAGATTGTAATTCAGATTTCAAAACTTTCTTAAGTTGTTTTTTATCTGTTTTTCGTTCTTTGGCTATTTTTTGAGCTTCTTTTTCTGAAAACTCTTCATAGATTTTGGAAGGTGTTGGTGTTTGTGAAGTGGTAAGTTTCTTTTCCCATTCCAAAACAGATTCATTTTTATCAAAAATAAATGGTCTTCTACCACTAAGTAATTCAAAAAGCAAAATTCCTAATTGATAAATATCACTTGATGTACTTATAACTGCTCCTTGGATTTGTTCTGGACTTGCATATTCAGGAGTCAGAAGGCGCATAGCTGTCTTGGTTCTCAAATCATTTTCTTCTCCTAATAATTTAGCAATTCCAAAATCTAATAATTTTAATGATTGATTTATATTTTGAGTATTTTCTAATAAAATATTTGAAGGTTTTAAATCTCTATGAATGACTAGATTTCTATGAGCATGTTGTAAAGTGCGACAAATCTGAATAAAAATTTCTAAACGTTCTTTTATAGAAAGTTTATTGTGGTTGCAATATTCTATTAAATCCATTCCTTCTACATATTCCATCACAAAATAAGGAAGACCATTTGGCGCAAGTCCACTATTCAATATTTTAGAAATATTAGGATGATTAAGTGATGCCAAAATTTGTTTTTCAGCCATAAAACGCCTTAAAACTTCATCTGAATCCATTCCTCGCTTAATCACTTTGATAGCTACTTTTTGTTCAAATTCGCCATCAATACGCTTTGCTAAATAGACGACTGCCATTCCTCCACGTCCAATTTCTTTTTCAATTTGATAAACACCTACTTTTTCGCCTTCTGAAAGAAGAGTTGTTTCAGCTGCTTTTTGCCATGCATCCGAAACTCTATCTTCTAAGTTTCCAAAAAAACTGTTTGCTTTTTCTGCTCCTTCTAAAAGTTTCTCAACTTCTTCCTTGAGTTCTTTATCACCTTCTGTCTTAGCCAAAACATAAGATGCTCTTTCTTGTTCTTCTAGCTCTAATGCTTCTGAAAAAATATCTTGAATAAGTTGCCAACGATTTGCGTCCATATCAATTAGTAGTAGTTTTTTTTATGTCAATTTACGAATAGCATTTTTAAAATTAAGAATTTTATTATTTTTTGAATCTTTTTTTAGGTTTTTTGGCTCAAAAAATGCCAACTTTACCCTAATAACAAACTTTATATTATTTTTAAAATCTCATTTTTATGAAAAAAACAAGCCGAACTATTCGTATTTTATCATTATTTATCCTTATTAGCTTAGTAGGTTTTTCTACTAGTTGTACTTCTCAACAAATTGCTGGTGTTTTGGGAAGTATTGGAGGTGTTCCTCTTACAAAGGAAGAAATTGCAAAGGCTCTAAAAGATGCTCTTGTACAGGGAGTTATGAAAGGAACTGGATTAGCTTCAAAAGATGGAGGTTATTTCAACAATGCTCTTATCAAAATTCCTTTTCCAAAAGATGCTGAAAAAGTAGCTACTACGTTACGTGATTTAGGTTTGGGATCAGAAGTAGATAGATTTGTCAAAACTCTTAACCGAGGAGCAGAAGAAGCAGCCAAAGAAGCAGCTCCAATTTTTAAATCTGCCATTACGTCTATGTCTATTCAAGATGCTTATGGAATTTTGAAAGGCGATAAAGATGCAGCTACACAATATCTTATTCGTACAACAACAGAACAACTAAAAGCAAAGTTTAAGCCTGTTGTTTCTAGAAATTTATCAAAAGTAAATGCAACTCGTTATTATGGCGATTTGGTAGGTAGATATAATCAGATTCCCTTCGTAAAAAATGTCAATCCAGATTTAGATGATTATGCAACTGAATTAGCTATTGAAGGGCTTTTTAAATTAGTAGCAGAAGAAGAAAGTAATATTCGTAGTAATATTTCGGCTCGTTCGACTGATCTTATGAAAAAAGTATTTGCTCAAGCTCCACAAGCACAATAATAAGTAAATTAAAAAAGAAGTTTTTATACGATGTTCTATCAAAAGTTATTTATTAGTTTCTGATAGAACATTTTTTATATAAAAAATACACATTATTATTTTGATTGGGTTTGAATTGCCATTTGATGAATGACTTCGAAAATATCTAAAATCAAATCAGAAGGTAAATCTAATTCTTCAGCTATTTTCTGACGAGAATCTAAAATAGCTTGCCATCGACTAGGTTGAAGAGTTTGTAATTTATTTTGTCGTTTGTGTTCTCCTATTTTTTTGACAACTTCCATTCGTTGAGCTATAATTTGGATTAGTTCAGTATCAATTTGGTCAATTTGCTGACGACATTCATTCAAACAAATTGAAGAAGAAGTATTCGTATTAGTAATAGGTGGTTTTTGAGTAGCATTCATAGATAATAAATTTAGAAATAAGATTTTAGAAATTAGAACTTAAAAACAATTTCGTGATAACTGATTAAAGACTTATCGCCAAGAATTTAGTTACATTGTTATGATGGTCATGAATATTTTTTTGAATGGCTTGAAGTCCATAATAACGAATAGCTTCAATACCTCCAATAGCAGCCGAATTCAAAGATTTGAGTTCTTTTTGCTGTTCTGCTATCCAACGAATTGCGCCAGCCGTATCACTAAAATCATTTGCAATAATCTTTTTATTTTTAGACAGAAAAATTCCACATTCAGCAAGTGCCACAGGATGAGAATAGACTTTCTGCAAATCTGAAAGTTGCGTTCCTTTTTTTGCAGCCAAATGAAGCTGAATAGGCAAATCAATTTCCCCTATCACTTTGAGATTCATAGCTTCAATTCTTTCATAATTATCAGAGACATTTCCAACAAGTGAGTTTTCGACGGCAATCATTCCCATGTTTACGCTTTTTGTAGCCACTGAATGTAATAGCTCATCAAAATTTTGGCAATGTAACCAGTTATTTTTTTCTCCGAATTGTTTTTGAGCTGCCAAATGATGGAATGAGAAGAGTTTTCCTTGAATAGCGATATTTTTCATTTTGTTTTAGTTTATGTCATCATTAAGGATAACGTTGTAGAGTTTTTTTTATCAATTCTTAAAAAAAAGCATAAAAAAAACCCTGACTGTTTAAAGTCAGGGTTTAGAAGTTTGTAGGGTTAGAGTTGTAGCTTAAATTTTGGCAATCAACTTTTAGTCTGCTTCTTTGTCCTGACTAGAGGGCTAAAAAAGTAGAAATAATAAAAGTTGAAAGAGAAAATGTTAAGATTCATCTGTTTTTTACAAAGTTGAATATTTTTTTGTAGTCTGCCCATTTTTAAGCGACTACCAATGCACAATGATAAACACTTATTTTGGATAATGCAAGAATTATTTTTAGAAAAATTGATTTTATCATAGAAAATCAATTTTTAGAACAAAGTTTATATATTTGTTCGTTAAAAAAAGTTTATAAACAGGGGCAAAAAAAATAAGTACATAACAAGAAATGAATATTCATCAGATAAATAATTCTTTGCACCAAGATTTTCTCAAAGAAGAGCGAAAAGATCCTATTACAGGAGATATGATAAAATCTGGTGATAGAATAGTATTTTGTCAAGTATGTAAATCTGCTTTCCTTAAAGATTCTTGGAAATACATGAATAACAGGCATTGTGGGCAATCAGACACACTTTCTGAATTTCCTATTGCTACAAATCTGTTTTTTAATGTTTCAGTAATACAACCACAGTTTATAACTTCAACAGCTAGTTATTCTCCTTTTAATCAATGGGAAAATTTTTTTTCTGAATTTGAACCTGAAATGAGAGAAAAAAAAATAAAAATTCATTTGGAGGAATCATTTAGACCTTTAACAAGTGGTTATAGAATTTTTTTAAACCAAGCATTACCTTCTTATGAAAAAGAGTTAGAGGATTATCAATATAGATATGAACGACCTTTAACTCTTGCAAATCCTCACTCATTATATGATTATAAGAGAGAATCGTTTTCTGAAAGTCTTTTATTTAATGGAATTCTTGCAATTCCTTTAATATTTACTCTTATTCCAATAATTGCTTTTTTTCCTGATAGTTACTTAGATAAATCTTTCTTTTCTTTTGTTGGAGTAATTTGGATATTTCCGACACTACAAATTATATATCATCAGATTAAAAATAGTATTCGTAAACGGAAGATAAAGAAAGAAACCCATTTTATAAACTCTTCACCTCCTTCTTATCCATTGACAAGAAAAAAAGAAAATGATATGTTTAGAATAGTGAGAGCCTATCAAAGTTCTATTACATTTGGTATTTATGAGAGTTCTTTATTCTTATATTTTGACAAAGAACAAAAAAGTATCTTCTTCACACTTGAAGGACTGGAAAGTATAGAAATTGAATATCAATCAAAGCTTTATTTGCATTTGATATTAAATAAATTAGAGAATACTGAAAAGAAAGTCAGAGTTCCATTAATTTTTCTAAATGAAACAGAAATCAATTTTTTTTTGACAGAACTAGCGAAAGCAAAAAAACAAACTAAAAATAATATTCGTCTCAAATTAAACTTCCCAAGTAATAGAATAAGTGATTTGGATAGGAAATTAGTACTCTCTGATGAATTTGAATTCACAAATGCTCCTAAATTGGATAAGTTAGAGACTGAATTGTCGTCTCCATTAACTAATTTGATTGAGTTAACTTCTAAAAAAATTAAGAAAAAGAAACGATAAATACTCTCAAACTTAATAATGACAGTTTATCTTAAAAAAATTGGTTCTAACTCCTCCACAAAAAAGGAAAAAGAATATAAGCCAATGCTGCCAAAACCAAATCCATTCCTACCAAAAGCATAATTTCATCTTTACTAACACTCCACGCCAATCCGTCAATGGCATTTTTGGAAGCATCAATCAGAAGTAATACTAAAGGCAAAATAACAGGAAAACTAAGAATTGCCATCAGCATACTACTATTTTGAGTTTGTGCCGAAATGCTAGAAATAAGTGTCAGAGAAGTGGCAAATCCAATTGAACCAAGCAAAACAATAAGTAAAAATAAATTCCAGTCTTGTATAGGCGAACCCATTACGAAAATATAACCTGTAATTCCTAAAAATGAAATCAGAAGCATCAAAAAAGTATTATAAATCATTTTGGCAACAATCAATACTTCGGGCTTAAAGAGTGTATAAAAATACATATATCTCCCTTCACTTTCTTGCACAAAACTTTTTGCAATAGCATTAATACTAGCAAAAATCAGAATTATCCAAAAGAGAGCATTCCAAACCAACGGAGGAAGTTTTTGTAATGGAAAACTCAAATAACACACAAAAATAGTGGCTGCTAAATAAAGTAAAATACTATTTAAGGCTATTCGTTGTCGCCATTCTAGGCGAAATTCTTTTTGTAGTAGAGTCAGAATTTGAGAAACTGCATTTGTCTTTTTGTTCATAGTACAAAGATGACTATTTTTTATAAAATATTTGTTTAGTTTTATCTGTAAAATCAAACTATTAGAACAAATTTACGTTATCAAAAGTCATTTTATCAATCCTTTATTTATCTTATTATTCAATCTGTTTTTGATATTCTGAATTTCTATATTATTTATTTAAAATCGCATTATTTTTTAGAAATATGGCTACACCTTCAACAAACACCGAATCTAATATCTTATTGAAAAAACAGCTTTTGGAAGCTGCTCGCAAGAAACAGAGCGAAATAGCAAATGATGCTAAAGATGCTATGAACGAAGCTCAAGAAAGTGCTAACGAAGAAAAAGGAAGTATGGAAGAAAAGTTTGAATCGTTTCGAACTCAGTTGCAACAAGATAGAGATATGTATGCAAAACAATTTGTAGAAGCAAAAGATAAATTAGAGATTTTGTCTAGAATTTCTACTCAAAAAATCAATACTTCGGTAGATTTGGGAGCTGTCGTTATTACAGATGCAAATCAAAAATTTTATATTTCTATAAGTTTGGCAGAGCTTAAAATTAATGATAAACCAAGTGGTTATTTTGCTATTTCTACTGCTGCTCCTATTTATGAAGTAATGAGTGGAAAAAAGAAAGGTGAAAGTTTTGAGTTTAGAGGAAAAATGATAAAAATAGTAGACCTTTTTTAAGCCTTTAGACTGTCTCTCTTAAAAATCAGTTTTATAAAGTCCATAATTTTAAAAAAAATACGTATCTTATTACGATTTATTACAAGTTAGAAATAATTCTTGTTCCTTTAATTATTGTAATTCTTGATGAGATACGCATTTTTACTCTTTTTTATTTTTTATACTATTTCACTATTTGGACAAAATGATTCTACTAAAAAAATCATTTTTGGTTCAGATTATGATTATCCACCGTATGAATTTATTAATAAAAAAGGCGAATATGATGGTTTTCATGTTGATATAATGAGAGCAATTGGAAAAGAAATGGGATATGAGGTAGAGATTCAACTCGGAGACTGGACAAATATTAGAGAAGAACTAGAACAGCCAAAGGGACGAATAAATGTAGCTGATATGTTTTATTCTGAAGAACGAGTCGCAAAAATAGATTATTTACCTCATCATGATGTAGTTTCTTATATCATTGTCAGAAATAAAAAAAGTCCTACCGTAAAATCAATTTCTCAATTAAAAAATCAGACTATTGTAGTAACTGCTAATGCAATAGCAGAAGAATATATAAAAAAAGAAGACTCTACAATAAAAATGATTCAGGCTGTAACTGAGTTGCATGCACTTAAAATAATAGCTTCTGGAAGATGTAATTACGCAATTATTAACCAATATACAGCTCATAAGTTTATAGAAGAACATAATTTCGATAATTTGGCTGTAAGTGAAGAGTTTGTTTTTTCGAAAAACCTTTCTTTTGTTGTTAAGAAAGGAAATAAAAAATTAGCCAAAGACATTGAAGAGGGAATGAATAGAATAAAAGAAAACAGAATTTATTCAGAGCTTTATGTAAAATGGTTTGACAATGAAAAAGAAGCCTATACGATTTTATTAAAACGTCTAAAATGGATAGCTGCTATTCTTCTATTAGTAATTGTTGTGGTAGGAAGTTGGGTTTTTACACTACGCAAACAAGTTAGAATAAAAACAAAAACATTGAGAAATGAAGTAGAAGAACGTCAGAAAATACAAAAACTATTATTTGATAAAAATGCAGAGTTAGAGAAAAGAAATTATGAATTAGATAAGTTTGTATATAGCGTTTCTCATAACGTACGTTCTCCAATAGCTTCTGCTTTAGGATTGATAAATGTTATTCAGATAGAATTTGAAGAAAATACTAATCTGTCCTTTTATGTGTCAAATATTGGAAAAAGTCTGCACAAATTAGATTATTATGTAAATAAAATTTTGGCATATGTAGCCAATAAAAATTTTAAAGTAAAAAAAGAACGTATTCATTTTGATGGATTTATTTCACAACTTATAGAAGAAGCTAAATTTGTAGAGGGAGCAGAAGGAGTAGAATTTAAAAAAGAAATTACTCAAGAAATAATTTTTTATTCTGATACAGAACGCCTTTATATAATTTTGGAATGTCTGATTGCAAATTCAATAGAATATAAAACACAAAGAGAAAAAAAATCTTTTGTCAAAATTTCGGTACGAGTTACCAGAACGCATGCTTCTATTATAATTGAGGATAATGGTCAGGGAATTGAAGAAGAACAATTAGACAAAGTGTTTGAAATGTTTTATAGAGGAAATGAACGTTCACAGGGAGCAGGCTTAGGACTTTATGTAGTCAAACAAACCGTTGACCAACTGGAAGGAACTCTCCAATTACAATCTAATTATAAGACAGGTTCTATTTTCACATTACAAATTCCAAACTCAGGAAAAGAGAGTAAAGATAATTTAATATTACAGTAAGGGTAATATAAATTTTGATGAGCTATAGTTTTCTTTATTTATATTTTTAGCTAAATTGTGCAATATATTTGTTTGAAAAAATAGTTCAAATAAATATACTGTGTGTTTATTCCCTTTATATATTATTCTATTTAAAATAATTCCCTGTTTTACAGATGAAAAAAAAATACTCTTTTATTCCTATTTCAAAATTTAGCTATTTCTTTCTATTTATTCTTTCAGTGTCATTTGGTAGTTGCAACTCTCGTCAGCCTATTTCAGACAACTCAACTGATAAAGATACAAGGAGAGTAATTTATGGGCAGCCTGTTTCTATAAAAAATACAGATTTTACAGTTATTCCAATGCAAATTGTTAATGAGCGAGATATTGCAGAAGCTCGTTATACAGATGACGGAAAAACAGCCGAAGATATTTCACAGAATGCTCACAATCTAATTTTCTTTGATGAAAAAACGAAAGAAACTCATCTTCTGACTACACAAAAATTTAAACGTATAGCTTTTTCTTTCGAAGAGGTAGGAACATATAAAGAGTCTTCTACTATTATTTTATACAAAACTCTTCAAGAAGATTCTAATCAAGATGGTTTCTATGATTGGAAAGATGCTGTTGTAATGTATGTATCAGATAATAGAGGACGTTATTTCAGAGCTGTAACACCAAAAAACACAAGAACTATCGACTGGACAGTAGAGAGAGAAAAAGGACAAATTTACTTTAGATATATTGCTGATAGTGACTCTAATCGTGTTTTTGATTTGAAAGACCCTGTTTATATCAATAAATTAGATTTAAAACAGCTTAGAGAGGCTAAAAGTATGAAAGACTCCACACAAATATCTACACCACTAATAGATAAAGAAGCACGAAAAGAATATGAAGAGATTTTGCTGAGCAAGTAAATTACTTTTTTATAAATGTATTGGCGAGTTAAATAATAATTTGCTGCAAAAATAAGTTAATGTAATTTTAAAAATTCTTAATCTATTCTTATTTTGTTATCCTTTTGTAAGGAATTGAGTTGTTTTGTAACTGCTTAGAAAATTATATTGATTTTTCTCATTTTCTATTGATTTTACATTTTATCAACTCCTCATTTTATGAAAAGTATTTCCTCTTTTGTTTATAAATTTTATTTTACTTTCGTACTTGTCTTTATTTTATTTTCTTCTTTTGCTCAGAGCAATCAAGTTTTCAAGACTACAAACTCTACTCTTACCCTTCAAGAAGCAATAGCTCAAAGTCTCAAAAACAACTACGGAATTTTGATAGAAAGAGAACGCATCAACCAAGCTACCCTCAATAATAATTGGGGAGAAACTGGACGTTATCCAACTATCAACCTTCTTTTACAACAAAACAATGGTGTAAATAATGTAGATAACCCTGCCTCATTTTTATCTGGAATCACAATTAATAATAGTATTCAACCTGCGCTTAATGTAAGTTGGGTAGTTTTTAATGGATTCAGAACCAAAATTGCCAAGCATCGTTTGGAACAATTGCAAGAAGAATCAGAAGGAAATGCAGAAATTGTGATTCAAAATGCCATTCAAGCTGTTATTTTGGGATATTATAGAGTAGTTTTGGAAAAAGAACGCATTGAGGTCTTGAAAAAAGTATTGAATTACTCAAGAGATAGAAATCGTTATTCAGAAGTACAAGTAGATTTAGGAACTGCCACAACTGCCGAAACACTTCTTACCAAAACTAATTTCCTGACAGATTCTATTAATTTAATCAATCAAGAATTAGTATATCGAAATGCTGTACGTGATTTGAATGTTTTGATGGGAGAAAAAGAAGTAGAAAAAGTATATGAAATAAATGAAAAACTACAAGCTCCAGCAGAAACCTATCAGTTTGCAGACCTAGAAAAACAAATGCTTGAAGCCAACCCAGATTTGAATCGTCTTTTAATTTCTCAAGCCATTTTACACGATGCAACTTTATTAAATCAAACTGCTATTATACCACAACTTTCAGTTTCAGCAGGAAACTCATATAATTATAACAGACAAGATTTGAGTCAGGCTACTTTTTCAGGAAATCAAGAATCGCCTAGTGAGCCTATTAATGCAAAAACAACTAATTATTTTCTAAATTTTAATTTATCTTTTACACTTTTTAATGGAGGACAATTAAAAAGAGCTGTTCAGAGAGCCAAAATTTCTGAAAACATAGGCAATCTTACTATTGACCAAAACAAACTCACGCTCTCAAGAGATTTGGCAAGAGCTTTTGATTTGTATAATGTCAGAAGACAATTATTAGCTTTATCTACAGAAAGTAAAAATGTCTCTGAACAAAATTTACAGATTTTGGAAGAGCGTTATAATTCTGGTTTGATAAATTCATTTGATTATCGCCAAATTCAAAATGCTTTTCAAAATGCAGCTTTTAATGAATTACAAGCCACTTACAATTTGATTGATGCAAATACAACATTGATACGACTTACAGGAGGTTTGACAGAATAAAAATTCAAAATCAGCTAATTTAGTTGTTACAACTATTTCTGAAACCTCAAATCCAATTGCAGACTGCTGTTAAACGTTTTTCTATGAAATTCTGTTAAACCGTGGTATGCAATTCCTAGTTTGTGCTTTTTGGTAGGATAACCAACATTTGTTTCCCAACCATAATGAGGATATTTTTCAGCTAACTTTATCATAAAGTCATCTCTATAATTTTTGGCTAAAATAGAAGCTGCTGCAATTGATAAGTATTTCGAATCTCCTTTTATGATACACTCATAAGGAATTTTAAGATCAGTTTTGAAACGGTTTCCATCAATAATTAAAAACTCAGGAATAGGATTTAGTTGGATAATAGCTCGTTGCATTGCCAAAAAAGAAGCATTCAAAATATTAATTTTATCAATTTCGGCAGGACTTGCTTCTGCAATAGCAAAAGAAAGCGCACTTTCTCGTATTTCTATATCCAACTCTTCTCTATCTTTTTTAGATAACTTTTTCGAATCGTTCAAAAATGAGTTTCGATAGCCTTTTGGGAAAATAACGGCAGCAGCTACCACACTTCCAGCCAAACAACCACGCCCTACTTCATCGACACCAGCTTCGAAGGCAACATCTGAAAAATAGAAAGAAAGAGGAGTCTGCATAAATAATGATTAATTGTTAGTGATTAATGAGAAATGAATTAAATTTGTAAAAAAAAGAAATTAGCTAAGCTGACTTTCAGTTGTATTATCCTGTATTTCATCTTATAAATCATATAAATCACTCGCTAATCAGTTACACGGCTTTATGAATCAAGATATAATTACTTCAAAAAATACACAATCAAAAACAAATTTTGATTTACAAAAACTCATTCGTCCGAATATTCTGACACTTAAAGCCTATTCTTCGGCAAGAGATGAATATAAAAAAAGCGATATAGAAGTTACAAAAATAGATGAAAATTTTGAAACTCCTGCACCTATTTTTTTAGATGCCAATGAAAATGCACTTGGTTCTCCACTTTCAGAGATGGTTCAGACGGATTACAATCGCTATCCTGACCCACACCAACGAGATATAAAAGCACAGCTTTCGAAACTGAAAAATATAAATGAAAATCAGATTTTTGTAGGAAATGGAAGTGATGAAGCCATTGATTTACTTTTCAGAATTTTCTGTATTCCTCAAAAAGATAATATTATTGTTTGTCCTCCGACGTATGGAATGTATTCAGTTTCGGCAACAATAAATGATGTAGAAATCAGAAAAACATTGCTTACAACTGATTTTCAATTGGATTTGGAAGGAATAAAAAAGCAAATTGATGAAAATACAAAACTTATTTTTGTTTGTAGCCCCAATAATCCAACAGGAAATTTGATTGATAAAAATGATATAAAAGAATTATGTCAGTTTTTTGATGGAATTGTTGTAGTGGATGAGGCATATATTGATTTTGCTGAAAATGCAAAAGAAGCTAGTTTTATAAATGAATTAGAGAATTTTCCAAATATTGTAGTCTTGCAAACACTTTCTAAGGCGTGGGGAATGGCAGGAGTTCGTTTGGGAATGGCATTTTCTTCTGCTGAAATAATGGAATATTATAAGCGTACAAAGCCACCTTACAATGTAAATATGCTTACTCAAAAAATTGCTTTAAAGGCTTTAAGTCTTTCTCAAAATGTGGAACAAGCTATTCAAGTTTTGAATTTTGAGCGTGACAAACTGATTGAAGAACTCAGAAGTAAAAATAATAATGAAAGTAAGTTTAGTTTTATTGAAAAAGTCTATCCATCAGATACAAATTTCATTTTGGTAAAACTAAAAGATGCTTCTAAAGTAGAAGAAGTGTATAATTTCTTGATAAAGCAAAATGAAATTGTGGTCAGAAATCGCTCAAAAGAACCACTTTGTGAAGGTTGTTTGAGAATAACCATCGGAACACCTGAAGAAAATGAATTGCTTTTAAGCACATTAGGAAGATATAAATAAAAAAATAGAAGTAAAATGTTAAAACCTATCAGATTTTTAAAAATTTGGTAGGTTTGTAAACTATTCCTTTAAAAATTTAGTTATTTTTTTGATAATATCGTATTTTTGTATAGTAAAGTCGTCGGTAAGTACACCAAAAACGGCTATATATTTCATTTTAAGTTTTTATATCAATCTTATTTCAATTATGAATCAATTTTCAAATTCTTCTAAATTTTCCAATAATTTATCTACTAATTTTTATTCTAATACAGAAACAGAAGTTTTAGAAGAAGTAGACACAAAAACAGAGGAAGGTCATCGTTTAATTGTTTTTAATGATGAAGTAAATACGTTTGACCATGTTATCGATACTTTAGTTGAGGTTTGTCAGCATTCAGCACCACAAGCAGAACAATGTACACTTATTATTCACTTCAAAGGCAAATGCTCAGTAAAAGAGGGTTCTTGGAATGACCTCGTTCCGATGCGTAACGCAATTTGCGAACGTGGAATTTCGGCAGAAGTGGATTAAAATGGTGGTAAGTTGTTAGTGATAAATGGTAAGAGGAAATACAATTTTACTTGTTGATTAAATGGCTTTCAAAATTGTTTTGTGAGCCTTTTTTTGTTTTATATTTTATCCTCATTAACAACAATTTGAATCCATCAATCTGTTTAAAGTAGTCAGAGCAGGTAAAAATTGAGCTAAAAGTTTCTTATTTTTATCTTCTTTATCTGTAAATAGTTTTGCTGTGTCTATTTGAAATTCTAGTTTGTCATCTTTTCTCTCAGTCCTCTGACAAAAGATTTTGAAACGAGATAAAAAAAAGCCATAATTGAGTTTCTTACAAAATTTTTCTCACAAATTTTTCTCAATTATGGCAAAAGCAAAGTATGCTTCTAGTGGTAAAGTTACAAAATTAGTTACTGTTTTATCTTCTCATTTAACAGAGTTTCATTTTGCACGAGTTCAATTTATAGGTCTTTTTGTAATAGCTGTTATAAAAGTAGGATTAGGAGGGTTGATTCAAATTGCTACAGCTTTTGAACGGAATGTAGAGTGCAGCTCCTCTTTACGTCGTATTGAACGCTTTTTAAATCACTATAACCTTGATTTTAAGGCAATTACTCTTTTAATTGTTTCTTTACAAGGTATTGATAAGTGGAAGGATATTGTTTTATGTCTTGACCGTTCCAATTGGAAAGTGGGTAAAAAAAATATAAATATTTTGTTACTTTCAGCAGCTTATAAAAATGTTTCAGTGCCTCTTATTTGGTCTGTTTTTCCAAAAAAAGGAAACTCTTCTACTGAAGAACGCATCGAATTAATAGAACGTTTTTTATCTATTTTTCCTAACCTATCTATTTCTTCTATTGTAGCAGATAGAGAGTTTGTAGGTCAAAAATGGTTTACTTATTTATCAGGAAAAAACTTTGATTTTGTAATGCGACTAAAGTCTAATTTTAAAGCGACTAGAAAAGGTAAAACAAAGTCAATTGCAGCCTGGTGTAGAGGACTGGCTATTTCAGAAACGTATCATTTAGAGGGTGTTTTTATAGTCAATGGTGTAGAAGTATATTTATCTGTAAGTAGAACACAAAAAGGATATATTTATCTAGCTTCACCTGTTTTTTTAGAAAACGCTTTTGAAATTTATAAACAACGTTGGGAAATAGAAACGCTGTTTAAAGCACTAAAAACACAAGGTTTTAAGCTAGAAAATACAAAATTGACAGAACCAGAGAAAATAGCTAAATTACTTGCTCTTTGTTCTATTGCATTTGTTTGGTGTTACAAAGTAGGGGAGTGGAAACATAAAAAAACGAAAATAAGAGTCTGTTCAAATGGATATAATGAATACTCTTTTTTCCGATATGGATTACTAGAAATCAAAAAAATACTCAATAATCCAATGAGTAAAGAAACTAAATTCAATCAGAAAATTAAAGTTTTGTCAATGGAGTGAGATCTTTTCTAAAATTATTTCATAATAAAATTCTGTCTTGGAGTTTTGTTTTCCTTTAATTTTTGATTTGTGTTTTAGAGAAATATCTTTGATTGTAGCTGAGTAACCTGTCTCCTGCAAACGGATCTAAAATCACTAAATGTTACGCAAATACTGCCATTTCAGGGTACAGAGGAACGACAAGAGGTTTGTTAAATAAAAACAAAATTCTATTCTTCTTCTTCATTTTTTTCAAGATGAGGTGGTAATTGTTTTTTTTCTGATTTTACTGAAAGCTCTTTTAGCTTATTAGAAGTTATTATTAATTGTCTATTAGTTTTAGCTTCAACAACTGGCTGATTTACTAACTCATTAGTAACTGTACCATTCTCTATTGAAATTCCTACCTTTTCTACAACCTTATTGCCAAGTTTCTCTATTTCTTTTTTCTCAAACATTCCACTATCATTCATCTCTTTTACAATATTTAATCTATCTCTTAGTTGTTGCATTTCTAATTTATCTATTTCACTCATTTTTTTAGCTCTATGCAAATCTTTATTCATATAATGATTCCAAACAGTAATAAAAGCATTTGCTATATACTTTACAACATTCACTTTATCCAACTGACTTGCTATTATTTCTATCCAAACTTGTGCATCACTCCCACTATCAAGTAATAAAATCTCAGGTTTTTTAATATTTATACTCGGATAGATTCTAATTATTATTTCAATAATTGAATCAATTAAATCTTTAATTAAATTTATTCTTAAACTTAATTCATCTAAAGTCATATTTTCCTCTTTAACCAATTGAAGTATTAAAATATTCTTATCTTCTGCTAGTTGTTCATTTATCTCATTATTATCATCTAAAATATCTTTTTGAGGTATGAGGTATTCATCTACTATCGTTAATAGTACACTTAATGCTCTATGAGAAGCTAAGAATCTACTTGTTAAATTATTATCTAGAAAACCATATATTCCCTCAACAATTCTATTAACATGACTTACAATCTTTACAAAATTAGCTGTTTCATAGAAATCATAGATACCAGTTTCTACTAACAAGTCTTTCTCCAATTCTGAAAGGTGGTCATAACCTGTTTTTGATTCTAATAAAAGAGCCATAAAATCTGTAGAAGAAACTTTTGCTAGGTCAGTATCTAAAGTGTCAACTATTTCAACTGTTTTGAGGTCGTCAATAATTTTATTGAGTATCTCTCTTAATTTTGTTCTTTGCATATCAGTATAATATGTTTAATTATTGTTTTAGTTATGGTATTTTATTGTTTTAAATTACTACAATATTCTTATAATTATCAAATAAATTCTTACGAATATTAGCTTTATAATCTATCAAAGCTGTTACATATCTTATTAAAAATGTATTGATATGACCATAAATATTTTCAAATTTATTCAAATTCAATGGACTTTTAACTCCATGAAATAGATTATTCCTAAATCTATAAATTATCAATAAAAGAACCTTCATTTTTGCTTCAAATGAAGGGGCATTAGCTAACAATGTGTCTTGAACAAGTTTTTCAACTTTTTGATTAGATGGTCTGTTTTTTTTATAGCAAAACCTTAATCTTTTGAATACAGGTCTAATTTTGTTATTTGATACATATCGATTTCTGAAAAAATCAAATAATTCATCAACATATCTTTCTTGAATATAAGAAGTTGAATTTTGGGCTAAAAAAAACAATGTTTGGTTATTTAATTCTACATTATCAAAAAAGAAGCTGCCTTCAAAAGAGTTCCAAATCAATGTAAAATATAAAACTTGATCGATATTTTTTTCAGTCGATTTACTGGAAGGATTTTTAGAATTTAGAAAATTAATTAACTCTATTTTAGATAGTTTCATTATTTCTATGGGATTTTTAGTATAAAATGGTCAATATTTTGTGTAATTGTTGTTTTACTTGAGCAAAATTAGAAATCAAAAGCTCATTTATTTTTCCTCTTTTCTCAGATTTTGAATTGATACTTCGTTTGGCTTCTACTCGTGTAATCAAAAAATCACTATACAAGTCATCAAAAAAATCTTCATTTTCAGCTTTACCTTCAGAATTACTTAAAATCCAATTATAACCTAAATTATCTAATTTTTTGCAAAAATCATATAAACGAATTTGTTCTTCGTCTCCAAATTCATCTTTGGCATAAGAATTAAAATTTTAGGTTTCTGTCAGAGGCTTATAAGGAGGGTCAAGATAAAATAAAGTCTTTTCACTCGCTAAAGAAACTGTTTCTTCATAATCTCCACAAAGAATTTCTACTTTTTGTAATGCTTCATGTACAGCAAAAATATTTTCTGTATTACAAATAGTAGGCTTTTTGTAGCGACCTGCTGGAACATTAAAACCATTTTTTTTATTGACACGATACAAACCATTAAAACAAGTTCGATTCAAAAAAATAAATAAAGCTGCTTGAATGCTTTTTTCTGTACTACGAGTGTTATAAAGTTCTCTTTTTTTATAATAATATTCTTTTTTACTTTCCTCTGAATTTTCTCTATCTTCCAATAAATGAAACTCATTTTCAAAAATTTCTAAAATAGAAATAAGCTCTTTTGGTTGGGTTACAATCGTTTTATAAACATTTATCAAATCTTCGTTTACATCATTAATAACAGCTTTTTTAAGAGAAGGGAAATTATTTAACACCCAAAAAAGTATTGCCCCACTTCCTACAAAAGGTTCAATATAGGTAAAGTTAGAATCTGTAAAGTTTTTAGGTAATGAACTATTAATTGGTTCTATTAATTGCGTCTTTCCTCCTGCCCACTTCAAAAAGGGTTTTGCTAATTTTCGTGTCATTATTATTAATTTTTGATTGAATTGATAACAAATTTAGCTAAAAGTGAATTAAAAAACGGTATTTTCTTCTAATAAAATTAAATTTCATTCTCTTCCGTCAATCGAATGGCTTCCAAAATTATTTGGCAAGCCTTTTTTATTTCTTTTTTTGTAATAATAAGAGGAGGAGCAATTCGCATCGAATTATCACAATACAAAAACCAATCAGAGAGCAAACCAAGCTCCAAACAGTGAGCAATTACCTTTTGTAAGAAATCAAAACTCTCAAATTCTACTGCCAACATTAAACCTATTCCACGAAATTCTTTTATTGCTTTTGTACTTTCTGGATTTAATAACTGCTTGAATAATTCATGTTTTTCTTCAACAGCATCTAATAAATTCTCTTCTTGAATTACTTTTAGTGTTGCCAAAGAAGCCACACAACTTACTGGATGTCCTCCAAAAGTAGAAATATGTCCCAAAATTGGATTATCAGAAAGACACGACATCATTTTTTGAGAAGCCATAAAAGCACCAATCGGCATTCCTCCACCCATTCCCTTTGCAGCCACAACAATATCAGGGATTATATCAAAATGTTCGAAAGCCCAAAGTTTGCCTGTTCTACCAAAGCCACATTGAATTTCATCACAAATCAGAAGTGTTCCTGTTTCGCTGCATTTTTTTCTAAGTGCTTTTAAATAGGTTTTTTGTGGTATTCTGATTCCTGCTTCTCCTTGCACAGTTTCTATAATTACGGCTGCTGTTTTTTCTGTGATTTTGGAAAGACAAGATTTACTATCAAAACAAATATGGTCTACATCAGGAAGTAAAGGTAAAAAAGGTTCTTTCCATTCTTTGCTTGTTCCTAATGAAAGGGCAGCATGCGTAGAACCATGATAAGCATTGTGACAACCTATTAATTGAGTTCTTCCTGTAAATCGTTTGGCTAATTTTATAGCTCCCTCAACAGCTTCACTTCCAGAATTTACAAAATAAACAGCATTTTGAGGCGTATTTTCGTGATTTGTTATAGATAGATTATCATTATTATTTTCTTCATTACTTTTATCTTCTTTATCTAAAAAGTCTTGCCCTAAAGTAGTCTTAAAAGTCTTTGAAATAGCTGTGGCGAGCTGAACTTGTGGCGTTTGTATAAATTCTCCATAAACCATTAAGTGCATATATTTTCTCAGTTGCCTTTGAATTGCTTTTATTACTTTTGGATGGCGATGTCCCACATTACTCACTCCAATTCCTGAAATAATATCAATCCATTTTCGGTTTTTACTACCAAACATATAAATTCCTTTTGCATTATGAACTTCTAAGGCAAGAGGAAAAGGAGATGTTTGAGCGACATGATTTAGGAAAAGTTGGCGAGATGAAAGCATATATCAATTACGAATTAAAAATTAAAATTTACGAATGAAATGATGTACAAAGCTACTATTTTTTTTAGAACATTATTGATGGCAGAAGTTCTGATAGTTTTTTATTTTGCCTTACTTCTTCAAAAGCTCTTTTCCTATTTCACAAGAAAGACACTTTTTAGGATTACAATATTGGCTATACAATTCTAGCAAAGACTGTGATTGTGCAGCCGTTTTAATTTTGAAAGCAGAATTATTTATTTTTTCTAAAGGTTTGTACAGACTTATGACGCTATTCTTCTCTGTTTTTAACTCATTAAGCCATATTTTAGGCAAAACATCTTCTTTTTGCCTGTATAAACTATGCGCTACACGGATAGGAATGACAACATTGATAATCAAATTTTGCTGTGCATCTTTTCCCAATGTAGAGTTTTCTTTAAACGTCCCATCTTCCTCCTGTTTGTTTAACTTTCCAAAATTATAATGTGTTTTCCAGTAGGTTGGTAACTCTGTTTTGAAAAACTCATAAAATTCTTTTAGCGTCTTTGCATTCAGAATAATAGAAAACAGATGATTTTGCTGAGATACAAGTCCGATAACCTGCGCTATTCTGACTGTTGGAAAATTGGAAGGACGCAATCGTAAAAATTTCCATTGTGCTAAATTGACTTCTTTGTCTTGTAAAGAATATTTATGAGATAAAAAACGAAACTCTTTTTGTAATCCTTCAAAATAATGTAATTCTTTATCTAATTGATTTTGCAATAAATCTTGTTCTAAATTTAAGTTTTCACTTTGACAATCAAAACTGTTTTCAAATGAGAGTTTAATTTTGTCTTTATTCTCCTCTAATAGAAACCCAGCCATTCCATAAAATAGAGCTTCTATCTGAGAAATTTGATTCGCATGTTTTTTTATAATTTTGAATGGTAGTTCTTTAGCTAATTGTAAAAAAGGAGCATTATTCTTTTTAAATCCAAAATGTTCTAATAAAACTTGATAACTTGTTTCTTCCCAATCATAACCATTTCGCTCTAGAAGTGAAAGAATATGTTGAGATTTTCTAATCAATCGTTCATCAAGGGTTCGGCTCATCATTTTTTCAAAAGATGCAACTAATTCTATATTATTATTGCTTATAGTATCTTCATTCCAATAACCTTGACACGGAATTTTGTGTTCATTTCTCAAAAACTCTTGATATTTCAGCCACAAACGCTCATCAATTCTGTTTTCTAAGACCAAAACAGGAACTTTTGAACCATTTTTTCTAAAAACTTCTTTTGGATTCTTCCATACAACATGCAAAACTACATTTTCGTAGGCTTCATTTGTAGCATGATGATGACTTTCCCAATTAAATCCATACGTATCGATTTCTATTGTTCCTTGCCATTTTGTCTGTTTTTGCTTACTCCCTATCTTTAAAACAGCATCTTCAAAATCTGCTCCTGCATCGTGGTTATGAATTCCTGCTGAAATAATTTGTAATTCTTCTCCTTCTTCTGTCAGTAAATTATTCTTATCAAAATATTGAAATTTCCATATATAATGTAAAAATTGCTCGTTCATGTTTTTTATAAGATTTAATATAAGGATTCAGAAAATTTTAGCGTTGTATTACAAAAAGATAATTCAAGATTCAAGATAATTAAATTTACCTCTTCAAAATAAGAGTTGGCAGTCAAAAAGTTAAATTTTGTAGAATAAAACGAAAATCAAACACTTGATTTCTATAAATTGCATACTTTTTGGCTACTTTGTAACAAGAAATAACTTGAAATTTTTGATGATTTATATAAAAACAAAATGAAAAATAAAATATTATTTTTAATAAAAAAAAATTTAGACCCAAATAAATATAAAATTAGCTATCTATGTATTTTTATTTTAATTGTTTTTTTTACTCCTACTTATGCTCAGCGCAATAAAGATTCTAAGATAAAATTAGAAGAATTTCGTCCTATCAATAAATCAGGAGCAGTTTATTGTCCACAAATTACATTTTTGAATATTGAAAGTTATAGATATTATTATGACCCTCGTCAGCTCAAAGAAATCAAGAGACTTCAACAAGAAAATAATCTTCCAGAACTCAAAAAAGCACTAGATACCTATATTCGTTATTTTGGCATAGAAAACTTTAAAAAAGATTTGGATTTGATTTGGGCGTATGCACAAGCAGCCGAAAAAACAGGAAATCAGCCTTTAGCTTTAGAACTATATAGATTATTATTAAAACATCATAGAGGTTCATCTGTAAAAAGTCAGTTGGCTTTTGATTCGTTGGCTTCTCCTTCTGAAAAACCAAAATATGTCCCTTTAAAATATTATTATGAACTGATTGATAAATGGCAATTAGTTGATACGCTGCGTCCTCCTGACCAAATGGGAACAAGTATGGGAGAAGAAATAAATTCACCTTATGAAGAATATGGTTTGGCGATTGGGCAGACAGATTCTATCATTTATTTTACTTCAAAAAGACTTTTAATGGACACTGTAAATGACCCTGTTCGTAAGTATTTGCCTGCTGACAAGTTTGATGAGAATATTTATAAATCGGTTCGTTTGGGAGAGTTTGGCTGGGATTATCCTTTACCTTTAAAAGGCTTAAATACTCGCTATAATGAAGGCTCACCTTGTATTAGTAGAGATGGAAAATATATGGCTTTTTCTCGTTGTGATGCTCCTGATGGTTTTGGAGATTGTGATTTATATATTGCTAAATGGAATGAAGGAGATGGAATTTGGGATGAGGTTCAAAACTTTGGTGTGTCTGTAAATTCTACCACTTGGGATTCTCATCCTAGTTTTTCAGTAACGGGTGATACACTTTTTTTTGCTTCAGATAGAAAAACAGGTTTTGGAGGAACAGATATTTATTTTACAGTCAGACAAGGACGAAAACGTTGGTCGGTTGCTCAAAACATAGGACCTATTATTAACACACAAGCGAACGAACTAAGTCCATTTTTACATCCTAGCGATAATATTTTGTATTTTAGTTCGAATGGTCATCTATTTTCTTTTGGAAGTTATGATATTTTTAAATCCTATAAAACAAGCCGTGATACGTGGTGCGAACCCAAAAATTTAGGTCCTTTTGTGAATACAAAAAGTAGTGAATATTATTTTACCATTGATGCTTCTGCACGTCTTTTATATTATGCACGAGCCGAAAAAGAAGTTCGTTTGATGCGAAATGAGCCAGTTGTTCAAGACCCTTATACCAATTCTGATTTGTATTCTTTTCCTCTGCCTATGGAAGCCCAGCCAAAAGCAATTGTTCGTTTTTCGGGAAAAGTAAAAGAAAGTCAAACAGGAGAAGTTTTTGGTGGTGTGGTTGTGGTGTATGATATTGCTGATAAAATTCCGATTGCGCCAAAATATATTGATGAAGAAGGTAATTTTGAATTTGAACTGATTGATAAAAAGAAATATTTACTGATTGTGAGTGGAGAAAATTTCTTTCGTTTGGAAGAACTTTTTGAGGTAAATGGCGATACATATAGAGAAGTAGAAGTACAAGGAGTTCGTCAAAAAATGGCTTCTTCTCCAGCGCAACAAATAGAAACAATACAGTTTAAGTCTATCGAATTTGCGCCAAATAGCACAGGTATTCTTCCAAAAATGGAAAATGATTTGCATCTAATTATTGATTTTTTGGTAGAACACCCAGATTTCAATTTAGATATTTATGGTCATACAGATAGCGATGGAAATAAAGAAAAAAACAAAGAGCTTTCCCTTCAAAGAGCTGAATCTATCAGAAACTATATCATTTCTTATGGAAGACTAGAAACTGATAGAATAAAACCGTTTGGATTAGGTTCTGAAAAGCCATTAGTTTTTCCAGAAATTACAGAAGAAGACAAGCGTGTAAATCGTAGAGTAGAATTTAGATTATTTAAGAAAGATATGATGTTAGCCAACCCAAACAAAGAAGATGAAAAAAGTGAAGAAGAACTAGAAAAGGAACGAATGCAAAATATAGAAGAAGAAATTAAAGAGAATGAAAATGGAGATTGGTAGAAATTAATTACGGATTACGGAAAATAACACTTTATGAAAACATACTTTAAAGTAGAAGGAACTTACTCAAAACAAGAATATGAAGACAAAGCTAGACGGCTTTTAGAAATTGATATAATCAATAAGGAAGATTACTCAAGGGTTCTGAATAGTAAATATACTCAAGAATATCACTCTGATAGTTTTACAGACTTCTTTTATTCAGAGAATGCTAAAAATTATACTGTTTGTTATATTGATGATTTAAAATATATGGTACTAACCAAATCCTTCGAAACTTTCTATACTTCTCTTGTAACGATTATTCTTCAAAAGCAAGGTTTGTATGAACTAAAAACGGAGAAAAAAGAAGAGGAAACAATTTTTCATATAAATAACTTAACTTATTCTTTATCTTGGACAACAGAAAGTATGTTTAAAGAAATTTGTAGATTTATTGAGAGCATTAATTTTGAAGAAAGGAAAATCTGCAAACAAGCTTCTACAACAGATTCAATTATTTTTTTAGTTTTATCAAAATCCCAATACGAAATAATGTATAATGAAAGATTAGTTTGTTTTGATAATGAGTATTATCCAGAAATTGAAGAATGGAGAAAAAATTATGTTCCTCCTTTTTAAAAAAAAATACGTGTTACTTCAAAATCAGACTTTCTAGATAATGAGTTTTGATTCCAAAAAATGATTTTAAGTCTTCAAATTCCTTCAACTTTTCAGCTTTTTTAGTTGAATCTGAAAAACTTTCTTTTTTGGTAGCAATGAGCAATACATTTTTTGGTGTGTGTGCATCAGAGATAAATTCGACTGCCTTTGTTTGATAGCCACAATAATTGAGAAGCAAACAACGCATGGTATCAGTCAGCATTTCGGCTTGTCGCTCTAGAAAAACACCATAATTTGTGAGTGGAGAAAGTTCATTTTCAGACTTTTTATCTGATTTGTCTGATTTAAAAGCATTTTCCATTTCTCTACGAATTTGCTTATGACAACAAGGCGCAACAACTATCAGCTCTGCATCAGCTTCAATTCCTTTGAAAATTGCATCGTCTGTCGCAGTATCACAAGCATGTAAAGCAATCAAAACATGTGTTTTTTCTTCTATATTTTCTTGTGTGATTTTATATTCTTCTATCGTTCCTTCTACAAAACTAAGATTCTCAAAGTCTGACTCTTCTGCAATTTGGTTACAGAGTTCTACCAAATCGTTTCTAAATTCAACACCAACCGATTTTACTTTGAATTTCAAATTATTTTCCAAATAATCGTATAGAGCAAAAGTCAGATACCCTTTTCCTGCGCCCATGTCTGTAATTTGCAATTCTTTTTCTGTTGGTAATTGCTTCAACAAAACACTCAAAATTTCAATATATTGATTGATTTGTTTGTATTTATCTTGTGCATTCTTATACACTTTTCCTGTATGGTCTGTTATTTTGAGAGCTTGTAGGTAATTTTTTGAATTTCCTTCTTGGTCTTTTGTCTGGATAGCTCGTTTTTTTTGTTTGTCGTGCGAAGTAGAAAGAGCTTGTTTTTGAGTTGGCTTTTGTGAGTGAATAGTGGGATTTTTATTTATATTTTTAAGATGTAAATCAAACTGATTGGTAAACAAAATAGCTTGATTAAAAAATCCTTCATTATTTTCATTACTATCTTCTTTTGTGAGAAATGTTATAATTTCTTTCATTCCTTCTTCGACAGAATAGTTTTTAGTAATATCATTCGTTTTATGACGATAAACAAAAGTTAGTTTTTCTTCTCGCTTAATAATCGTTTTGCGAATCAATATTTTTTTGAGTGTAGATTTTTCTTGATTTGAAGTAAAGTTTGATAAGGTAATTTTGATAAACGTATTTTTTTCTAAACTTTCTTCTATTTTTTCTATAAATTGATTTATCATCTTAATTTTTATATTTTTGTTTCTTAATATTGAGACTTTCGTGCATTCGTTTTCCCAAAAACGAATGTTTCGCTTCCTCAGAAGCGTGATTTATTAGCTTAAATTATGCTTCTGAGAAAGCATTTCGTTCAATTCTAAGAAGTTGAACACACAAAAATAGTATCTTTATTCTTCTTTTTCTAAAATTTCATCTATTTCAATGTGTCCAAAATAGTTATAGATTTTCAGAATCAAAGCTAGTGCAATCGTAATTTCGGCAGCAGCCACCACAATAATCAAAAGAACAAATAAATGCGCTTCCATTCCTTTCGAAAAAGCAATAAAATTGAGCATAGAAGCTGTTAGCATTAGTTCGATTCCCATCAAGACAAGCATTGCATTTTTACGTGTCAAGACAATCAAAATTCCAATTCCGAACAAAATTGCAGCTACAAAAAGTATCATTTATGATGGATTAAACTCTGATAAATTACTGTCAAATTCTATAAAAATTATTTATTATAATCTGTTTATTAAACTTGATTGCATATTTTTGTAAAATTAGCAACTAAACTCACCAAATACAATTTATTTTTGAATTGTAATTTTAATTCGTTTTCCTAAAAATTTAATTCGAAACTTTTTCATAATAAATAGAAATTAATTAAAATATTTTTTTTATAAGTCATTAGTAAACCTTATCACGGTTTGTGTTAAGATAGTTCAGACATCTTGTCTGAACATAAAAAGCAGTATTTTATCCTATCCAACAGTCTGGAAGACTGTTATACAAAAATAACCGTGATAACCTTTAACCTTTAGTATTCAACACATTAAATTCGTAATTTTAATCATTCCTATGTCCTTTCACCAACAATCTGAACCCACAAAATACACTTCTGATACTCTCAAAAGTGAGGAAATGCTTTTTAATTTAGGACCTCAACATCCTTCTATGCATGGTGTTTTGCGTTTGGAAGTTATTACAGATGGTGAAGTTGTAAGAGAAGTTGTTCCACATATTGGTTACTTGCATCGCTGTTTTGAAAAGCATGCTGAAAGTCTGAATTATGCTCAAATTATTCCCTATATAGATAGAATGGATTATGTTGCTTCCATGAACTCGGAACATATTTATGCACTGGGAGTAGAAAAAATGTTAGGAATGACAGACAAAATACCAAAAAGAGTAGAATATATTCGTGTTTTGGTTGCAGAACTCAATCGAATTGCTTCTCATTTTATTGCTATCGGAACGTATGCTGTTGATGTGGGAGCAACTACACCTTTTTTGTGGCTAATGAAAGAGCGAGAATATATTTTACGATTGTTAGAATGGATAAGTGGCGCACGTCTTTTATACAATTATATTTGGATTGGTGGTTTATATTATGATTTACCTTTAGATTTTGAAGAAAAATGTAGTGAATATCTAAATCATTTGAAACCTAAATTAGATGACTTGGAAAACTTACTTATCAATAATAGAATATTTGTTTCAAGAACAGCAAATGTAGGAGTTTTGCCAATGCAAACAGCTATTAACTATGGAGTTACAGGTGCAATGCTTCGGGCTTCGGGTTTGAAATGGGATTTGAGAAAAGTAGATAAATATTCAATTTATGAAGAAGTAGATTTTGACATTCCGATTGGAGAGGGAAAAATGGGAACAACAGGTGACTGTTGGGATAGAAATTTTGTTCGCTTTCAAGAGTGCAAAGAATCTTCAAAAATAATTGAACAATGTATTGAGAAACTTACTAAAGAACATAAACGAACACGAGATTTTGACCCACAAGCACTTGTTCCAAAACGTATAAAACCACCTCAAACTGATTTTTATTTTAGAGGCGAAAGTCCGAAAGGTGAACTTGGCTTTTTCTTTAGACAAAATCCAAAATATAAAAAAGGAGATATTCCTTTTCGTTTGAAAGTTCGTGCGCCTTCCTTTTGTAATCTTTCTGTGTTGCCTTATTTAGCACAGAATACTCTACTTTCTGATTTGATTGCTATTGTTGGTTCTTTAGATATTAATTTGGGAGAAGTCGATAGGTAGCCAAAACTCATTTTAACTCAGATTTATTTCTTTCAAATTATTTTCAACATTTAGATAAGTTTTAGTGTTTATATTTTTAAAGAGAGTGAATAACTTTTATTTTCACACCTCTTATTTTTTAAACTAAAACTTTTTTTTATGAAAACGCCAGATAAAAAACAAAATAAAAATACCGATTCTCCAGAAGAATTCTTTAAAGACAAATTTGATTATGATCCAAAGGAGGATATTTATAATCAAGGAAAAAAAGTAGCTCATATCGACAATGATGATGAATTAGTAGTCGATAAAGGAATTCCTACTCCAAATGATAGAAATGAACTTTATGAAGAAGCTCCTTTGCATAATGCAAAATCAAATTTTGAAGGAGAAACTATTGATGTTCCTGGTGCTGAATTGGATGATCAACAAGAAAGCATTGGCTCAGAGGATGAAGAAAATAATTATTATAGTTTAGGAGGAGATAACCACTCTAACTAATATAAAAGATGCTGCTTAGTTGTCTTTTAAAAGCCCATAATCTTAACTGATATGGGCTTTTTAACTGCCCTTTGTTGAACTTTACATGGTTTTTTTTCAACAAAATACAAATTTTTTGAAACAAAATTTTATTAAGTTCCGTTATAAGAGTATAAATTTTTATTAAATACTTTATATTCAATAAGTTTTTAATATTTACTTATATTGTCAAAATACATAACAGATGTATTATTTCATTTTTTTTTGAAATAATTTATTTTTATCATTCTGTAATTTATATGTATATAGTTCTATTAATTTAATTAGAACTTATTTTTTAACCTAAATTTTTTTAATATGTTTACTCCAATCAAATCAAACGCAATCAAATTTATTCTTTCAGCTAGTATTATCGTAGGTGGTTTATCTAGTTGTGCTAGTGAAGCAGTAGAAGAAACTCGTCAAGAAGTATTTGTGGAAGAATCAGCTCAATCAGAAAATCTTGCCAAAATAAATATTGACCCAACTCCTACCGATTTTGATACTGTATTGTATCCAATAGATCCTTTAGTTGATGATGATAAAGATAATAAGAAGAACACGAATAATGCTGCTATTGAAATAGCTGGTAGTTGGGATATGACCTCTACCAACGAACAAAATGTTGATTATAATTTAGAACTCTATAAAGATGGAACATATCAAGCATCACCTGATGAAATTTATACTAGAGGAAGAACTATAGGAAATTGGAATGTAGATGGAACAGGAGATGAATTATACTTATATCTTGGTGGTCTTTATGACTCTAATGATAATAAAGATATTATAACAGAACCATCTACTAGAAATAAATTTAAAATTACTGAATATTCAGATAATAGATTAGTTATTGTAAATGATCAAAATGATTCATTTATTTTAACTAGAAGCAACAAATAATTTGTTCATTTCTCAAAAAAGCTATTTACAAATTCGGTAAATAGCTTTTTTTGTTGCCTCATTTTTTGTTCTATCAATCATATTCTATTTTTACTTTAGTTAGTCCGTCACGAATAAAATCTAATTTTTCTGCACCTTTTCGGGTAACATCAATAACTCTCCCTTTTTTAAAAGGTCCTCTATCGTTTATTCTGACTCTAATTTGTTTTCCATTTTTTAAATTAGTAACAGTTACCATTGTACCGAAAGGAAGGGTTCTGTGTGCTGCAGTCATTAGTTTTTGTCTGAATTTTTCGCCACTTGCTGTTGGTTTTCCTTCATACTTATCTCCATAATAGGATGCAATTCCTGTTTCACTATGTTTTCCAGCTTTAATAGAATTGTCAGAATTATCTTTCTTCGAACCAAACAAAGAAGTACAAGAAGAAAAAGAAAAAACTAAAAAGAGAGATAGGCAAATTATTTTTATTCCTTGTTTCATATCAAAATAGTATTGAAGTTATTTTAAAATAGGTGTGTTGGTATTTTAAGCTAACTTATTGAAAATATAATTTTAAATAGTATCTAAGTAATTTTCTGCTTCTTCTAATGTAGCAAAAGCAGTAATAGGAGTCTTCGAACGAGTAGTAGCTCTAGCTACCTGCATATTAGCAATATCATTTAGAGAGGCTAATTGTGCAACAGCTTTCATTCCATTTTCTAATAAGTAAGCCTGTATTTTTTGATGAACTTGTTCTATTTCTAAGCTCATATGCCCCATAAGTCTTGCATCTGCCAAAACGGTAAAACTTTCTAGCAAAAAACCACTTTCAATAGCTTTTTCCCAACCTTTCTTATATTCCAAAACTGCTGATAAGTTTTTACAACTACCTTTTATTATAGAATATGCTCTATTTTTTTCTGTATTTATAGTTAAACTATAATAATTATTGCTCACAAATTGCTTTGGCATTTCTATAAAATAAATGTATTGAAGGAGAAGTGTTGAAATCTATATTTTTATGTAAAGGTAAAAAGAAAATAACAAAAAAAACACACTCTAAATTTGCATTTAAAATGTGTTCATAAGCGAAATTATAAAAGGGTGTGCGTTCGTTTTAGCTTCGCTGAGGGTTACACCGTTCTCAAAAACGAACGAAACGCTTCCTCAGAAGCGTGATATTGCTTAAATCACGCTTCTGAGGAAGCGTTTTTTTTCAGTTCTGAGGAACTGAACACACAATGTTTCGTAAAAAGTCGGAAGAGCCAATAAGTTTGTTATTTGTTACTTCCCAACCAAGCAGAAAGCATCCAAACTGTTTTTTCTTGTACTTTGATAAATCCTGCCAACATATCTGTTGTTCCTTCGTCTTGAGCATCACCAGCAACAGAAAGGGCTTCACGTTCTTTCTTGATAAGAATAGAATAATCAGTAATAATTGATTCTACTGATTTTTTCTCATCACTTATATTTTTGTGAACTTTCACTGTTGAGTTTTTGAGATAATCTTCGTAAGTATGAAGAGGTGTATGTCCTAAAGTAAGGATTCGCTCTGCAATTTCATCAATATTTAATTGCGCTTCATTATATAGTTCTTCAAATTTTACATGAAGAGAAAAGAAATGATGACCCAATAAATTCCAGTGAAAACCTCTTAGATTTTGATAAAATACTTGATAATTTGAAAGAATTTCGTTGAGGTGGTTGACAGTTTTATCCGATTTGTCTTTATCTAAAGCAATTCGATTGAGTTCTATCATAGCAGTTTCCATAAAAATAATATGTTTTTAAAAGTGAGTTATAAATTAAAAAATGAGATAGCTGGATTTTTTTATTTTATTTAAATCCTGCATTTCTATGTAGTATTAACACTCAAACTCACCTTTTGTTAGATAAATTTGAAAATTGATGAAATACCCCTTTTCTATTTTATTATTTAAAAATAGAGTGCTTCTTCTATGTATGAAAGCGTTTCGTGCCTATGTATTCTGATAAGACTAGCTGCACCAAATTTAGTTTCTATTCTGTATAAATCTTTTTCACGATAAAACTTTCCATCTGGAGCAGAATATACTACATCTTGCTTAGAAGACTGAAAAAAGTAAGCTGCTTGTTCTAATAATTCTTCGAAATTTTCTCTGTTCATAATCAAATTGTCGTTTAAGATAGATAAATTGATAGAAATTGAATGAAATCAAAAATGAGGTAAAGAATGAGATAAAGACCTTTTGACTTTATAAGTGCAAGATGCAATTTTGTGTTTTAATAAGAAAACAATAGATATTATCTTTGAATAAATTTAGAATGAATAAATTACTGCCAAACACTGACTGGATTGCCAAATCATTAAATGGAACTTCTATTATCATTATAATCTTATCGTATATTCAAAACAGAACCATTTTAGTATCTTAGCGTTAATAAATTTATATTTAAAAACTATATCTACTAATTTTGCGTACTGTGTATAACCAAGTAGCTATAATTTAAAAAAATAGTGCTTGTATTTTTACGAGCAAATATCTTGAAAAACAAAACCAAAAATTACCTATGTGGGACTATCTTCTTTATAAATTAAAAGACAAAATGCGCCTTGATGATGACAATGAGCGTGCTGATAAAGTCATCGAAAACTCTGTTATTTGGGCAATGGCAGCTTCTCTTATTCCAATTCCTTTAGCTGATATGATTGCTGTTACGGTCATACAAGCTGATATGGTCAGAAGATTGGCAGAAATAAATGGTGTAGAAGCTAACAATGCAAATATAGAATCTTGGCTTGGAACGCTTTCAGGTGGTGTTTTATCAAAACTAGGAGCGCAAGCCCTAAAACTTATACCAGGGTGGGGGAGTATTGCTGGAGGTGTTGGAATGGCAGTTTTGTCAGGGGCATCAACCTATGCAGCAGGAAAAACTTTTGCTAAGCACTTTAGAGAAGGAGGCGATTTAGAAAACTTTGATACAGAAGCTGTAAAAGGATTTTATGATGAGCAGCTTATTAAAGGACGAGATTTTGCCAAACAAATGAAAGATGAAGTAGAAAAACGTGCAAAGGCAGCTTATGCAGAATTTTCAGGCGAAGAGGTTAAAAAAGAAGAAAAAGACTTTGATTTTGAAGAAGTAATGGATTTTGAAGAAGTGGTTGATGAAAAATTTCAAAAAGAAGAAAATAAAAAACAGACTAACACAACTACTTCAAGTTCGAATCAATCTAGCAATCAGAATACAAAAACTACTTTTTCGGAAGAACCTCCTCACCAAGCAAATCCAAACAAACATTCTGCTCAAAAAGCTCCAAAAACCGAAGACACTCCTCCAGATAGTGCTACAAATAAAACATCAAATCAAAATACTACAAACCCATCTTCTTATCAGTCTGCAAAAGAATCAGCAAATGCACTTGCCGAACTTCGTCAGCTTGCTAGTCTGAGAGACAAAGGAATCTTGACAGAAGAAGAATTTCAACGTCTTAAAACCAAGTTAATGGAGAAGTTATAATAAAATTATAACAAAATAGGCTTTGAATTGATTTTACTAGATATATTTTTTAATCTTTTAATCTAGAAAATCAATTCAAACCATTTTATATACATGCAAAGTAAAAAGACACTCATTCTTGGAGCAACTCCAAATCCCACTCGTTATGCCTATTTAGCAGCAGAGAGACTTACCAATAGAAACCATGAAATTGTTCCTGTAGGAATAAAAGAAGGAGAACTTTTTGGACAACCTATAGAAGTACAAACACAAACTGACGACCTTACCATTCATAATGATATTGATACAATAACACTCTACGTAGGAGTGAGAAATCAACCTGAGTGGTACAATTATATTCTGCAAACAAAACCCAAACGAATCATTTTTAATCCAGGTACTGAAAATCCTGAACTTATGAAAATGGCTAGAGAAGAAGGAATAGAGGTAGAAGTAGCTTGTACTTTAGTAATGCTTGGTTCTGGACAGTACTAATTTTAAACAAAATTTATTATCTAAAATTTTTCTTTAACTATCTTTGCTAAAAGATAGTTAATTTTTTGGCTTCTATCTTTCTATCTGCTTTATTTTATCTTTCCCTATCTTAATGAGTTATATTACTGCTATCAATACTGCAAATCCTCCTTTTACTATTTCCCAAGAGCAAAGTGCTGATTTTTCTGCTCACTTTATGGGAAAAACTAAAGATGAAAAAAGAAAAATTAGAATCTTACAGCGTGCAACAGGAATAAAAAACCGTCATACTGTTTTAGAAGACTATACAAAAAAAGAAAACTTTGATTTTTATCCCAACTCTGAAGATTTAGAACCTTTTCCTACTACTTCTGAGCGTATGAAAATGTATGAAAAATGGGCTACAAAATTAGGTATGGAAGCTGCAAAACCAATTATAGAAGGAAGAGAACAAGAAATTACTCATCTGATTACAGTTAGTTGTACAGGAATGTACGCACCTGGAATTGATATTGAACTACTAGAAAACTTAGGATTAAATTCTTCTGTACAGCGAACAGCAATTAATTTTATGGGTTGTTATGCCTCTTTTAATGCTTTCAAAGTAGCTGATGCATTTTGTAAGGCTTTTGATGCAAAAGTATTGATTGTAGGAGTAGAACTTTGCACATTGCATTTCCAAAAACAATCTGATGATGATAATTTGCTTGCCAATTCTATTTTTGCTGATGGAGCTGCTGCTGTTTTGGTAGAATCTAAACCAAAAGAAAACAACACAAACTTGTTTTTGAAAAACTTTTATTGTGATCTTGTTCCAAAAGGAAAACGAGATATGGCATGGTATATACGAGATACAGGTTTTGAGATGCGTTTGTCTTCCTATGTAGCCGATATTTTGGGAGACGAAATTGAAGGGATTTTAGATAAACTAATGAAAGGTTTAGAAGTAGATAAAAATTCGGATTCCATTTCTAATTGGGCTGTTCATCCAGGAGGAAAAAAGATTTTGGAAACACTTGCCAAAAAGCTATCTATGGACAAATCAAAACTAGATGTTCCTTTCAAAATTTGGGAAGAATATGGAAATATGTCTTCTGTAACAGTCCTTTTTGTTTTGAAAGAATTGCTACATAATAAAGAAAAATATCACCTCAAAAATAGTCAACTTATTCCTTGTCTAGCCTTTGGTCCTGGTTTGACTGTCGAATCAGCTTTATTTGAATTACTAGAAAAGTAATTTTGAAATAATTAGTTTATTTTAAATTAATAAAAATACTCCGAAAACTATCTAAGTTTGAGATTGAATAAAGGCAGATAAAGACTAAATTTGAGGATAGATTTATAAATCTATAAGCGTCTTAGGTTCTTTATCTGATAAATGAATTCTTAAATACAAGATAAGAAATTACATCTATTTGAATATACTAAAAAACTAAAGGAAGTATTTTTTTCAGTTCTGAGAACGACGTAGTCCTGCTTTGTAAAGAGTCTTTACGTCTTTCCAAATATCAAACAAAATTACTTTTTTATCTGAATTAGATAATTCTTTTTCTAAGACTGTTTTTTATTTTTTGAGTAAGCGATTTTCTTGCTCCAACTCTAATGTTGTTTTGCTGTTTTCATAACCTTCTTTTTTACTTTATAATGAGGATATGAGAATCAAAATTCCCATATTTTTCAAGCCATTTAAAAACAAGACAGTTCTAAATTTAAAAAACACAGACTGAAAAAATAAAATTTCAATCTGTGTTTTGTTTTTTTAGACGAAAACTAAAGTATAAGGAATGGTAATTAACAAATCGTAATTCGTAATTGTTCCTGAGCTACTATTCTCCATCATTTACAGTATTCCAATAGTCAAAATCTGTTTCTTCACAATCCCATAAATGTTCTTTTTTAAATTTTACGCCGATTGTTGGTGCGCCACCGTTTTTAGCTGCAATCATTTTTTGAATAATTCTTTCACGCTCGGCTGCTAAATCTTGACGAAGTTTTTCATCATTTTCTCTATCAAAATAAAGAATTCCATCAACATACGTTTTTTCAGCTTTTGCATAAATAGACAATGGATTTGCAGACCACAAAACAACATCAGCATCTTTTCCTACTTTGATACTTCCTGTACGGTTATCAATTCCCAACATTTTTGCAGGATTGAGTGTAACAAATTTCCATGCTTCTTCTGGTGTTACACCACCATATTTTACAGTTTTGGCAGCTTCTTGGTTTAATCTTCTGCCCATTTCGGCATCATCAGAATTGATTGAAGTCAAAACTCCTGCTTGATTCATAAGTGCTGCATTGTATGGAATGGCATCTTTTACTTCATATTTGTACGCCCACCAATCTGAAAAAGTAGAACCTGCAACGCCATGTTTTGCCATTTCAGGAGCAACTTTATAGCCTTCCAAAATATGTGTAAATACATTTACTTTGAAACCAAATTTCTCAGCAACACGCATAGTAGCAAGAATCTCAGAAGCAATATATGAGTGACAAGAAATAAGACGTTTGCCATTGATGATTTCTAAAAGTGCTTCCATCTGCAAATCGGTTCTTGTAGTAGCTGGATTTGATTTTTTAGCTGCTTCGTATTCTTTTGCTCTCGTAAATGCATCTGTTAAAAACTGCTCAACTCCCATTCTTGATTGAGGATAACGACCATATTCTGCCCAGTTTGAGTGTTTTACATTTTCTCCTAATGCAAACTTAATTCTTTCAGGTGCGCCTTTGATTTTCATTTCTTCGGCAGTTTTTCCCCAACGCAATTTTATTACAGCAGATTGTCCACCAATCGGATTTGCAGAGCCATGTAACTGTTGTAGAGCCACAACACCACCAGCCAAATGACGGTAAATATTTACATCTTCTGAATTGATTACATCAGCAATTCTAACTTCCGAACTATTAGCATAAACGCCTTCATTTACTCCTCCTGAAATAGCAATATGAGAATGCTCGTCAATAATTCCACTTGTTAGGTGTTTTCCTGTTCCGTCAACAGTTTTTGCTCCATTTGGCGCAGAAAGATTTTTTCCAACTTTACTTATTTTTCCATCAACAATCAAAACATCTGTATTTTCTAGTATTCCTTTTGCTTCACCATCAGATTCATTTGTCCAAACTGTTGCATTTTTTATCAAAACAGTTTCAGCTTTTGGTTGTGCTTGGAAAGCATAAGGTGCAAATGGAAAGATAGGTTTGAAGGCTTGTAATGTAGAATCTATTTTTGGTGCATCTCCAATATTTTGATTGATTTTCATATTAGAATCAGAGTTTTTGGCATTCCAAGTAACCCATTTTCCACCAGATGTACGTGTAGAACCTGACCAGTATTTACCTTCTGAATCGTACCAACCTGTTAAGCGAGTTGCTTCTGTTTGGTTTTGAGGAGAAAATTGAAGTGCAAAAATTCCCTTTTCATACGTTGCTTTTGCTTTCAGGGTATCTTTTCCATCAATAATTTTATAATCTAAATTGTCTTCTTCTCCAGAAACTTCCAATTTATACAATTTTGGTTTTCCATCTTCTTCCAACGTTAAATCATAAATTCCTGCATAAGAAGAGTTAGCAAAAGGAACGATTTCATTTTTTTGTCCTTTTACCCAGTTTTGATGAACTTTTGTTTTTGATAAAAATAAATCGCCTGAAGTAATAATAAAATTAGCAATTGCACCTTTTTTCAAAATCCCTAAATTATTTCCTTCTCCAATTAGATTGGCTGGCGTATAGGTAAGAGCTTTTAGAGCAGCTGTTTTTGAAAGACCTGCTCCCACTGCTTTTCTAAGATGCTCCAAAAATTTAGATTTATCTTTTAGTCCGTCTGTTGTAAAAGCAAAGTTGATTCCTGCTTTCTCTAAAATAGCTGCATTTGAAGCTGCATACTCCCAATGCTTTAAAGCTGTAAAAGAAATAAATTGAGCATCTAAAGGGTCATTTACATCAAAAGCATCAGGAAAATTAAGAGGAATAATAAAAGAAGCTCCTGTAGTTTTAATTAAATCAACAGCTTGATACTCATCTCCATTTCCTTTCAAAATATATTGTTTTCCAAACTCATCGCCTAATTTATCAGCACGAAGAGCATTCATTTTATCATCTACTTCAAAAATTTGAGGGAGGTTTTGTAATGTATTCCAAGCAGAAAGAGTAAGGTTTTTATCTTTTGCAGCTCCAGTTGCATACCATTTTCCATCAAGATAAGTTTGGCGCAAAAGAGCCATTGAACCCATTAAAGAAGAAGGATAAGACTGTGAAGATGAACCTTTATTAAATGACAAACCTACTGCTACATCAGTTTTGTAAAGCTGCTCATGTGATTTTCCATTACCCAAAAAGACGAGAGCTGATGTTCCTCTTACAATTCCGTCTTGTTGATTAGAAAGAAGTGTTCCAAAACCTAATTTTCTTAGATTTTCAGCTTCTTTTTCTGCTGTTTTATCTTCTGGGTTAAACATCTCACTTGCTTTGTGATGTGCTTTTACAGCTTCATTATTTCCAAAAGCATACGGCGTTTGAGGAGTAAGTTGTAGTTGAAACCATGCACGTCCCTTTGACTTTTCAATAGCTGGCATTCCATAATCTGAATACAAATCAATGAAAGAAGGGTAGATTATTTTTCCTTTTAAATCTTCCACAACTGCACCTTTAGGAATAGTTATATTTGTTCCAACTTCTAAAATTTTGCCGTCTTTAATAACTAAAGTAGCATCAGAAATTTTGGTTTGATAATCGGTATAAATGGTAGCATTTGTAAAGGCATAGACAGTAGTGTTTCGCTCATCGGTAATGCCGTTAGTATAAAATGTTTGTTGTGCAAGTGTTTTTTGTAGAGAAAAAACAGACGCAAACAAAACTAAAAAGACTATAAAAAATTGATTTTTAGAGTTTTGCATAGGGAATAAAGTGAGTATAATATAATTTGAAAAATTCTTACAGGCAATTTATGGAAACCTATTGTTTTATTTTTCTTAAAAAATGATAAATCAAGAGAGTACACTTCAAAAGTGTGTAAGTTGTAAATTTTATAGGGGTAAATTGTTTTGGGGCTGAATTGGATTAAATGTCTTAAATATGATACTGAATGTAGCCAATCTAACCTATCTATCAAAAATAAGACATCATAAAAAAATGGATTTACTTTACAATCACCTCAAAACCTAGTATTTTGGAATTGGAGTAAGTAGATATGGAAATTTAGCCTGTTAATAATATTTTTTATTACCTTTAACATCCTACAATTTTCTTATAAATTAAATCCAAACACACACTAATTATGAAACATATTCTCTTATTACTATTTACATTTCTATCATTACAAGTTATTGCCCAAGGACAGGGGCGAAAAAATAAACAAGACGAAACTGCGAACAAATCAGTATTAGAAAAAACAAACCTTTCTGGCTTAAAATTTAGAAGTCTAGGACCTGCACTTACTTCTGGACGAATTTCAGATCTTGCTGTAAATCCTAATAATTTTGATGAGTACTATGTAGCAACTGCTGCTGGAGGTGTTTGGAAAACGATCAATTCTGGAAATACATTTCAACCTGTTTTTGATGAACAAGGCAGTTACTCCATTGGTTGTGTCACACTTGACCCAAATAATTCCCATATCGTTTGGGTAGGCACTGGCGAAAATAATAATCAGCGTAGTGTATCGTATGGTGATGGTGTCTATAAGTCGCTGGATGGTGGAGATAGTTGGGAACACATGGGCTTAAAAACTTCTGAACACATTGGAAAAATTATTGTTCATCCAAAGAATTCAAATGTTATTTATGTAGCTGCAATTGGACCTCTTTGGAGTGCTGGAGGTGAAAGAGGCTTGTATAAATCTGAAGATGGTGGCAAAACTTGGAATGCTGTATTAACCATTGATGAACATACAGGAGTGAATGATGTCGTAATAGACCCAAGAAATCCAGATGTTTTATACGCAACAACTTTCCAAAGAAGAAGGCATGTATTTACTTATATTGGAGGTGGTTCTGGCTCTGGAATTCACAAATCTGAAGACGGTGGTAAAACTTGGACAAAAATTCAGAAAGGTTTACCTAATGTGATGTTAGGTCGCATTGGTTTAACAATATCACCAGCAAATCCAGAATATTTGTATGCTATTGTAGAAGCTGCTGAAGATAAAGGAGGATTTTTCATTTCTACAAACCGAGGAGCTTCATGGGAAAAAAGAAATAGCTATGCGACAAGTGGAAACTACTATCAAGAAATTATTGCTGATCCAATCGATCCTGATAAAGTTTATGTGATGAATAACTGGATGCGTGTAACCAGTGATGGTGGAAAAACTATGGATTATGTTGGAGAAGACTTCAAACATATTGATAATCACGTAATTTGGATTAACCCAAACAATAACAAACATCTTATCTCTGGAAATGATGGAGGAGTATATGAGTCTTGGGATAGTGGAAAACACTGGGCTTTCAAACCTAATTTACCTGTTACTCAATTTTATAAAGTGGCTGTCGATAATGCAAAGCCATTTTATAATATTTATGGTGGAACACAAGATAACTTTAGTTTAGGAGGTCCTTCTCGTACTGTAAGTGGAAATGGACCGAATAACTTTGATTGGTTTATTACGCATGGGGGCGATGGATTTGAATCTCAAGTCGATCCAAAGAATCCAAATATTGTGTATGCACAATCACAGTATGGGAATCTAGTTCGTTATGACAAAATAAGTGGTGAAGAAAAAGGAATACAACCAAAAGAAAGAAAAGGAGAAGACACTTACCGTTGGAACTGGGATGCTCCCTTGGCAGTAAGCCGACATAAATCAGCACGTATATATTTTGCTGCCAATAAACTATTTAAAAGTGATGACCGAGGTAACAGTTGGGAAGTAATCAGTGAAGAACTTACACGTAACTTGAATCGAAATGAATTACCAGTGATGGGTAGAATTTGGGGAATTGATGCAGTAATGAAAAATCAATCAACTTCGCCCTATGGAACAATTATAGCTTTTTCAGAATCGCCAAAAAATGAAAATTTATTGTATGTAGGTACCGATGACGGATTGATTCAAATTACAGAAGATGGTGGTAAAAACTGGCGCAAAGCCGAAAACTTTTCAGGTGTTCCTGACCGAACCTATGTAAATGCAATTTTTGCTTCTAAGCACGATGAAAACATAGTTTATGCCTGTTTTAATCATCATAAATACGGAGATTTTAAACCCTATGTGTACATCAGCCGAGATAAGGGTGTTACATGGGCTTCAATCAGTGGGAACTTACCTAAAAGAGGTTCGGTATATGCGATTGAAGAAGATCATGTCGATAAAAATTTACTATTTATAGGAACTGAATTTGGTGTGTTCTTCTCAGATACTCAAGGAAAAGAGTGGAAGCAGTTAAAAGGTGGTTTACCTACAATTGCAGTGCGTGATATTGCCATTCAAGAAGAACACAATGACTTAGTTTTAGGAACTTTTGGAAGAGGTGTTTATGTGTTGGATGATTATTCAAGCTTGAGAGATTTTAGTCAAAAATTAGATAAAGAAGCAACTTTGTTCAGTGTACGGAATGCTCTTCAATTCGAAACTTCCTATCCGTTGGGTCTACCAGGTAAATCTTTTCAAGGTGATAATTTCTATATTGGTGATAACTTAGGCTCTGAAGCAATTTTTACTTGGTATTTAAAAGAAGATATCGAAAGTAGAGAAGAGCAACGCAAAGCCACTGCAAAAAAGTTAACAGACGAAGAAAAAAACAATCCGTATCCATCGTATAAAACACTAAAAGAAGAAGCTGAAGAGATGAGTCCACAATTGGTATTTACTATTACCAACAACCAAGGCAAAATTGTTCGTAAACTGTTCAGTTCTCCAACAGCTGGTTTACATCGTATGCACTGGGATTTACGTTATGCTTCACGAGAACCAATTAGTTTCCGTGAGCCAGCGTTTTACAATCCATTTGGAGGCGAAAGTTTAGGTGCATTTGTTGCGTCAGGAAAGTATACAGTAACGCTTTCTAAGCTAGTAAACTATGAAGAAACACAATTATCAGAGCCAGTTTCATTTGAAGTAATCCCATTAAATAATGCTATGATGCCAGCAGATGATCGTCAAGCTTTAGCCAAATTTCAGCAAGAAGTAAATGACTTATCTGGAAAAGTGAGTAGTGTACAAAATTCCCTTTCAGAACTCTCTAATGAATTGCGTTACATGAAAGAAGCTATAAAACGTACGCCCATCAAACATGTAGATTTGATGAAAGAATTGAAAGGATTAGAGAAAGAGATGGAAGCTATCCGAATCAAACTAAATGGCGACCAAATTGCCAATCAATTGGATCAAGAAACCTCACCGTCAATTGCAAATCGTGTAGGTTATTTGATGTATGAGCAATCACATTCTACAGGCACTCCAACAGAAACGCACAAAAGTACGCTTTCTATAGCAAAAGAAGAGTTTGATCCTGTGTATGAGCAGGTGAAGGATTTGATTAATAATGAGTTTAATGCGTTTCGCAAAAAGTTAAAAGAGTTTGGAGCTCCCTACACACCAGGGAATATTCATTTTCTTGATTAATTTTAAACAGACACTAGAATTGAAAAAACTAAAAAATATTGGCTCTTCCGACAATTTAGTGAAATTATAAAATGTTGTGTTTTCGTCTTTTCAAAAACAAACGAAATGCTTCCTAAGAAGCGTTCTTTTCAGTTCTGAGAACGACGCAGTCCTCAGCGAAGCTAAACTGAACATATGATGTGTCGCTAAAAAATTGGAAGAACCAATATTTTTAAGAAAACATTCAATTAAGAATCTCTAAACAAGAAAAATCAGGCAATCTATAAGACTGCCTGATTTTTCTTTTTTCAGGATTAGACAACTCTTTTTTATTGAATAACCAGTTGTTTTGTATATACTTTTCCTTGCGAAACAATCTGAACAACATAAACACCTGCACTTATTCTTGGAAGTGTAATGGTAGTAGTTTTTTCGTTTCTAGAAATTTCTTTACTGTAAATTGTTCTACCTAGTGCATCTACCAAAACAAGATTTGTCTTTTGATTGGTTGTGGTAGCAAATTCTACTTTAAACGTCCCAGTATTTGGATTTGGATAAACCGTAAAGATTTTTGCAGATTCTTCTTCAATTCCAGTTTCTATATCGAAAGTAAAGACTTTTTCTTCGGTTTCAAATTCACAGCCTGAAATATAAGTTACTTTTGCTTTGTAATTTCCACTTTCAGTTGGTTCAATCGTTCTTTGATTTGCAAAACTAGCTACTTCAGTTCCATCTTTAAACCAAACTACTGAAACAATAGAATCAGAAGACGAAACAGTAATTGTTTTGTCAAAAGAATTCTCTTTGTTTATCGTAATCGTTGCATTTTGAGCTTGTGCTTCTGTGATTTCTATTTCATTTGATTCTACTTGACAACCTTCTGCTGTTGTAATTTCTACTTTGTAAGTTCCAATTTCAGAAGTTACTAAAGTAGACGAATCATTTGAAATAGCTGTATCATTTCTGAACCACTTGTAAGTAAAACCTGTGCCAGTTGTTACAGAAAGCGTTGTTTCTTCACTTAAACAAATTTCTGTTTTATCAGCAGAAAGAACCACAACAGACAAATCTGTAATTGTAACAGCAATACTCACGCTATCCAAACACGAAGGCTGACTTGCTGTTAAAGTATAGTTTCCAGACTCTGAAACTGAAATTGATGTTCCTGTTCCTATATCTGTTCCATTTAAAGACCAAGTATAGGTTACATTTGAGCTTGTATCTTGAGCATTTAGCATTCCATTTCCACAGAAAGGAACTTCACTTCCTTGTTCAATTTTGGCAGTTGGAGCATCTACAAAAACCACTTTTGTAGCTTCAGAAACAGCAAAACAACCTTCTTTTGAAATTCTTACAGTATAATTTCCTTCAAAAGAAACAACTAATGCTCTTGTATTTCCTACCTGAATATTATCTCTAAACCAAAGATAAGAAGCATTTTCTACTTCGTTGGCTGAAAGTGTAAAGGTATTGGTACACGATTCGAACAAACTTCCTTGCTCAACAATTGCCTCAAAAACTTCTTTTATTGGAACAACAACTTCTAATCGTTCACTTTCTAAGCTATTTATAATAACCGAAATATAAAAAGTAGTTGTATCATTTAAAGCAGGTGTTTGAATAGTTGCATTAGATGTTTCAAAAAGTGGCGTTGTAGCATCTTGAGAAGCATAAACACGATAAACAGCTCCACTACTTCGTACTTCAATTATGCCACTTTCTCCTTTACAAGCTGCTTCTAAAGAAAATAAAGTTGGCGTTGATGGAATGGTACGTACTTGAACAAAGTTAGTAGTCGCTGTATTATTTCCACAAATTGCTTTTATAGAATAAGTATATTGTGTGCTTGAACTAACTAATGAATCAATAAATGATAATTGAGAAGCAACAACTGTTTCTAATAACTGACTGTTTCTCCAAATTTCATAATTGATAGCATTTGAATTTGCTGGAGTTGCCCAAGATAATTTTACTCTTGTTGCAGAAAGTGCTTCTGCTGTCAAATTCGTTGGCAACTGGCAATCTGCAATTGGTGGGTTTGAACCACCAGCAGGATCACATAAAGGCAATACATCCAAAATGGTGTTTTTGACTGTATTTGTGATAATTGGAGCATTCGTATCAAAATAGATGTAAGATTTGTTTTCAATTCTTGATGTATCTGTATGTGCTGCAATTTCATCCAATTCAAAAATAACATACCCTTGACTTAAAGCAGGACTAGAAGTGCTATCAGGAAGATTAATATCATCAAAACGGAAATTGATAACATTATTATTTGCTGTTGTATCTACAACCATTGGGTGGCTACTTCCCACAACTCTCAAAGAGCTTCTATCCAATAAATTACTCAACGAATCCACAATGTTTACATTCAAAGCAGGTGCATTTCCTGTATTTTGGAAGCGAATTGTATAAGTCAATGGCAAATCTGAACGCTTCGTAAATTTATCATCACAGATTCCTTGTGGATAGACTTGTTTATCGTTCGGGTCGTAGGAGTTTACGATGGGGAAGCAGTATTGTTTTAGGTTATTCAAACGAGTAAGGTCATTTGCTTCAGGTGTGATATGTCCTGAAAAACAAACTTCATCACCAATATTTAAACTTATATCTGGAGTTACAGAAACTCTAACTACAAAGTTTCTATCAAAATTCAAATCAGTTACATCCCAAAAAAGATTATTCCCTACAATTCTATCTGGCGTAATGGAAGCCGAATTATATGTTACAGTAGCAGGTAAAGTAACTTTTAATTCTCCCGATTGAGGAGCGCAAGAATAATTATTTGCAAGAACTGTAATTGAAGAAGCTATTGCAGGACGGAAGGTATTTGCAAATATATTTACATTAAAATCATAATAGGTAGAAGATGGGCTTATAATTACAGGTTGAATAATCTGATTTCCTGATTGATCTGTAATACGTAAACTTATATTTGTTAAGGAAATATTTCCACAATTGAATGTTTTGCTTTCCATCCCTGTATCATTGAAAACAACACTTATATTTGCCGAATCTGTACAGTTATCACTCAAAGAAGTAACAAAATCTCTTGCTAGAATAGTAGCTTGGTTAGAAGCGTTGAAAGTTACTGGAAGTATTCTCGTTACAACAACTGGACGAATAGTATCCTTTACGTGAATGATTGTAGGAGAAG
Organism: Bernardetia sp. Wsw4-3y2; assembly: GCF_037126295.1. NCBI lineage: Bacteria > Pseudomonadati > Bacteroidota > Cytophagia > Cytophagales > Bernardetiaceae > Bernardetia > Bernardetia sp. Wsw4-3y2. The sequence goes on from NZ_CP147017.1 coordinate 5,045,508, forward strand.
TCTCTGTATTTCCTTGATTATCTGTAACTCTCAAAACTACATTCTGACTTGTGCCTATGTTGGTACAAGAAAAAGAACGAGTAGCCAAGCCTGTATCATCAAAAATGAAAGAAGCAATCGTATTTCCACAATTTACTGAACTAGCACTATCTAACAAAGCAGCATTCAGCTCAACTTGTCCAGCATTATCTAAATATACCTTATAATTAGATTTGCTTACAGCTTCAAATGTATCATTGTTATTTATTTTAGCAATTCTATTTCTACTCATTCCATCATAGTTCATAAAAGAACCTGTTATAATCAAAGAATTATTGGATTGAAGAGTTACATTACGTATTACGCCATCTGTATTATTATTTGAATAAAAACCTGTATTAACTGTTCCATCTGTATTTATTTTAGCTATATTAATTGTACTAAAACCATTTATTTGATCGAATTCTCCAACAACTACAATTTGTCCATTAGATTGAACAACAAAATTTCCTATATATCCTGTACCTGTACTTGTAGTGACATCTATATTGAAATTAGTATCGACTAAGCCTTGTGAATTCATTTTATAAAGTTTTGCTCTTCCTCCAACCAAAATATCTCCATTTGACTGCGTGTAAGACCTGTACGAATAAGGTATATTTAGGTTTGAAGCAAATGTAGGATCTATACTTCCGTTTGGTAATATTCTAACAATATTATTTACACTTACTCCATTATAAGTCTCAAATTGACCTGTTAGTATTATTTTTCCATCAAGGCATACTTCAATAGCATATATTCTTCCCCCATTATTTATTCCTATAGTGGTAAAAGAATTATCTACGCTACCATCTACATTTAATCTTACAAGTCCTTGACTATTTATAGCATTTATTAGAAAATCACCTGCAAGAATAATCTTACCATCATTTTGTACTTCTATCACATCTATTAAACCTGTATTTATTATGGAGTTTGTATTAAAGTTTAAATCTATTGAGCCATTTTGATTCAAACGTAACAACCTTTCTCTAATCAATCCATTATTAGAGTATGAGAATCGCCCTCCTACTAGTAATTTTCCATCAATTTGTGGAGTTACACACCTTATTTTGGAATAATCTACATTATCTGTAAATGAAAAAGTAGTATCTAATGTTCCATTTGTGTTTAGCTTTGCTATTGCATACGCTCTCTTATTATTATATTTTCCAAAGGCTCCTAAAACAAATAACTTATTATCTATTGTTTTTTTTGTTTCTGTTACATAATTATCAAATCCATAAAAAACACCAAACGAATCATCTCGTGCTCCATCATTATTTAATCTTTCTATGGAAATTCCTGGTCTTGTTGATATGAATAACAACTTTCCACTATTTAAAGGCTGTAGCCTATCTGCCATACTATACCAACCTGTTGTAGAGAAAGAATTATCTCGTACTCCATTACTATTAAAACGAATGATTTGACTAGGATCATTTTGACCTATACCACTTAGATTCTTTCTCTCAATGGCTAAAACTTTCCCATTTGCTTGTATAGTAATTTCTTGAATCTCTTCAATATTTGCTACAGAATTATTAAACGAATTATCCAAGCTACCATCCGTATTTAAGCGTATTATCTTGTTTGCTTGAATAGAATTGTATGTGTCAAAATCTCCTCCAACTACAATTTTATTATCATTTTGAATTTCGATAGCATATACAAATGAATTGAAACCTGTATTTCCATTATTAAAACTTGTATCTAAACTACCATCACTATTTAGTCGAACTATATTTTGTGAACAACTAACACCATTATAATTATTAAAATTACCCCCAACTACAATTTTATCATTTACATCTATTGCTATGTCTTCAATCCTAGATGATATTCCTTGCTGAAATGTATTATCTAAACTTCCATCTGAATTCAAGCGTATTAAACCTTGGTAGTTTACACCATCATAAAAATTACCTGCAATTATGATTTTACCATCAGATTGGATATCTATATCATTAGTTATGGCTCTATCAAACACAAAGTTAGTATTAAAGGAATTATCTAAAGTTCCATCTTCTTGGAAACGTAAAGCATATCTATTTACACCTGCATTATCTGTTATATCACCAAAAGCAATAATTTTGTTATCTGGTTGTACTAGAATTTTAGAAATATAGACATTTGGAAATTCAGATTCAGAAATAGATATAAATGTATCATCAATGCTTCCATCTTCATTTAATCTTATTAAACCATTTACATTTCTATTATGATACTGATCTATACCTCCTGAAACTAATATTTTACCATCTGAAAGACTTGTGAAATCTGCCAAAGAAAAGCCGAAAGTATGGGCAATACCATGACTTAATGTATCTGAAGTATTAAAACTAGCATCATTTTCAGCAAGATTACACTGCCCAAAAACAGAAAAAGAGTAAAAGTTATTCAACAAAAAAACAGCACATACAAAAAGTAGGCTGAGTAAATTAGAATATGATTTTGTCATAAAAGAAATTCAGTTACGAATTATGAAATTAAAAACTACTATTCTTGGGATTGAGAATGTAATTTATAATCTTGAATAATTCTGTGTAGAAATAATAAATAGTAATAGAGGGGATTTGCAGGTGCAAAGGTACGTTTTTATTTATAGAAACACATGCTTTTTTATAGAAAAAAAGAATCATTATCTAGTATGAATATCAGTTCAGTCCTCTTACAAAATTTTCTCAATTATGGCAAAAGCGAAGTAAACATATCAATAGTTTACTTCTTTCAGTAGTATGTAAAAGAGTTGTCATTCCTCTTTATTAACTCAATTTTCTAATTTATCTATATCTTCACTTGTGGCAGATAGAGAGTTTTTTGGTGAAAAATGGCAAGAAAACGTATAAAAGTAAGCAAAATTATCTTTTTAAATACTGCTATAGTCAATTTATTAGTGATTATTGCTTAGATTATAGAGGTTACCATTTTTCTATTAATCAACATGTAATAAAACATGTTCGTTCTTGGTTTGGAAGTTTATGACATAGCAGTATTAGGAGAAATTAGTTTTTTTTAATACTGTCCATTTTATTAAATTATTGTACCATTTTAAGTTGTAAACAGATTTATTATGGCTGTTTAGAGATAGACGAATTTTGGACTTTTATAAGTAAAAAATCTAATAAGTTATGACTTATCTATGTTTATCATAGAGAAACTGGGGAAATTGTGGCTTGGGTATTTGGTAAAAGAAATGCCAAAATAGCAAGAATATCATACAAATAATGAAGCAAAAGGATATAAAATGGTCAAAATTGGCTTATGATAATTGGAGAAGTTTAAGAAAGGTTTTTCAAAACGAACCTTCTTTGATAGGAAAGGAATATACTCAAGGAATTAAAGTTAATAATTGTGATTGTGACACAGAATACATAGGGTATTTAGAAAAACGTGATGTCGTTGGGGACACCAACAACGGCAGGTTATAGCCTTTGTTGGTGTCTCAACGATGATCATCAATATTCAAACTTCGAATAAAATCAATAAATTACTGTTGGTTGAGTCCCAACAGCGACATAATCTACTCTACCACCAAAGTACCAACTCCATGATACGAATGATAAGAAGCATCATACATTGCATCAGCACTGATTAAACCGACTTTATATGTTCCTTCCGAAACGGCACGAGTTTGATAATAATAGTATTGCGTTTTCTTCTTTCTAACATCAGTAAAAATATTTACTCTATCATCTCTGAAATCAAAATGTTCTGGTGAAGAAGCATTTTTTATCCAATCAAATTGTTGTGCTCCTCCTAATCTTGGATTTTCAATTTCCAAACCAGCAGGAAGCATATCTGTAATAACTACATTTTCGATAACATCTACCGAAGTAGAAATTACTTCAATACGAACAACAACAAGTTGATTTTGCTTAACTTTTCCAGTAATTTCATTTCCTTTTTTATCCAAATAAGTACGACGAACACGAATATTTTTATCTTCTTGTATATAGTCGCCTTTTAGGCTGATTCCTTCTTTTTCCCAAAAATAATACAGATCACCTTCTCCAGAAGTTTGAATAGTAATTTCTTTATTCAAAACCTGATTCTTAGTAAGAATAACTGTACCATTTTCATAAGCAGAAAGATTCGAACCACCAGCCGAAATTTGTGCTGTAATATTACTATTATTTGCTTTACGTGCTAATTTTCCTAAAGCTAAAAATGTAAATGCATGTTCTTGTGTATTTAAGTGTTTTGCAGCTCTATACTGTTCTGAAAGCTGTTTTGCAAGTGTTCCAATTTGTGGATTTTTTGGATCTTGTTCTAACATAACATTCAAAGAAATAGCTTGGTCACGTATATACGAATAGAAATTTCCACCTAGAGATTGTTGTGATTTTTCACCCGAAAAAGAGGGAGGCAAAACAGCATCATAACTCGCCTTATCACCCAATAATTTATAGGTAGAAGCTAACAAATAACGAGAATCAATCGCTAATAAATGCTTATTTGCTTTGTAATAATTCATTGTTGCTACATCTTGTTTTCCTGCCGAAGCCAAAATATACATAGAATAGAAAATAGATTTGTTGGCAATTGGTCTTGAAGTGAGCTGTCCGTTTATATTATAATAATACAGACGCTCAGTATCCTTACTTTTGATTTTTGTCATTAGATAATCATAAGCCTTATCTAAAACATCATCACTTACTTCATAACCTGCTTTTTTGGCTTCTGTCAAGAAATGAACAGCATAGGCAGTTCCCCACCAACTTGCTTCATGTCCACCTTGCCAGTAGCTCAAGCCTCCTTCATAAAGCTGCATAGATTGTAGTTTGGCAATAGCAAAACGAATATTTTCTTCTGGTTTCAGATCATAACTTAATGCTTTTCCGATAGATTCAGCAACATCTTTTACATACAGTTGAGGAAATGCACTAGAAGTAGTTTGCTCAACACAACCATACGGATAACGCACCAAATAATCCAAAGACTTAACAAATTGAACCATTGGTGATTTACTGACTACCAATTTTGCATCTGCCGAAGTTGGTACATATTCATGTTTGAAACTAAGTGTTTTGCTTTTTCCACCTTCTACACTTCCTGCATCCGATTCTTTCAAAAGAGATGTAAATGGACGAACAGTAATATCTGTAGTTTGATTGAATTTTTCGCCTAAGGCTGCTACTTCCACATCAATTTCTGCTATACCTACTGCCTCAATTGCATTGATTTTGAAGTTTACCTTTGCTTCACTGTTTGGTTGAATAGTAACGGTTTGTGTAGTATTTCCGTCTGGCGAAACTGCTCCTTTTGTTTTGAGAGTAACAGTTGCTTGAGCTACTTTATCGGTCGTGTTACTCATCGTTACAGGCATAGTAATTTTGTCTTTTGGACTCAAAAATCTTGGTAAACCTGCCGAAATTACAATTGGGTCAGCCACTTTCATATTTGCTGTTGCAGAACCAAATTTTGAACCTTGTACAGCGACAGCCATAATTCTCAAATCTCCTGAAAATTGAGGTACATCAATTTCATAATTTACCTCGCCTTTTGAGTTGGTTTTTAATGTTCCAGACCAAAAAGAAACAGGTTTTACTCGTTTGTTTGCCATTGGATTGGTACGGTTTGCCAAATCATAACCATCTGCACCAAAGTTCTGAATATTTGCTTTAAATTCTGGATACAAACGTTCGTACATATCAAATGCTTGCACACCTAATGCTCTCTTTTGGAAGAAATAATTGTAAGGGTCAGGAGTTTGGAAGTTTTTAATTAATAAAATGCCTTCATCAACGGCTGCAATCGTAACTTCTACATCTTGCATTGGCTTTCCTGTCTTGACCGTAATCATTTGTTTTTGAGAAGAACGAATACGCTCAGGTGCAGTAATTTTTAACTCAATTTTGTGTTTTGATTCATTTTCTACAGTAATAGAAATGTAACCGTGAGCAACTGTCAAAGGAACATCATTATTAGTGAGTGGACGAATCAGTGTCGCACTAATATAAACGTTTGGCAAATGTTCATCAGTAATTAGAATGTCCATTGAAGCCGAACGGTTTTGAACATCAATATATTTGTGAGTAATTACATTGTCTTTTTCTAAAGTAACTAACATTCTACCTGAAAAAGGAGCTTTGAAAAGCACTTTTGCTGTTTCTCCTGCATTGTATTTTTTCTTATTAAGTGTAATATCAATTTGTCCTGCTTTATCAACTTGGAAAGAAGAATTTGAAGTAGAACCATAATAATAAGCATAAAAACTAGTAGAAACATACGTTTCAGCATTTGGAAGAGAAACACGTACTTCATAACGAGCCGAGTGTTTTGGAGTAAAAGTCAGAGAAGTCCCAGAAGGATTGATTTTCATTTCATTATCATACTCAACTATTTCTTTATACTTCGAAACATAGCTATAATGGTCGTCGTATCTTCTCTCTAAAGCTGTATACCATTGGTAACGAATCACTTGTACTTTGGCATTTGCAGGAATAGCTTTTCCATCATAATCAAGAGCAATCAAAGGAAAATTAAGAGGTTGGTTTAGACCAATCCAATAATAATCTAAGCCTTTTACACCTAAGAAGTAAGGCTGCGTAATAATATCAAAACTTTTTCTAGAGCCAACAGGGCGACCTGTTTCATCGAAAACAGTTGTGTAAAATGTTCCTTGCATCAATCCAATATTTTGGAAAGTTTCTGGAACTTTTACACTTTCACTTATTTTTCCTTGTAAATCAGTTTCACCAGTATTTTCATAATCTTCATAAGAAGGCATTTGATTATCTCCAATGTTTAAGAAGAAATTATAATCTTGATATTTAGCATCTTTAGATTGAAAGGCTTTTTTATCATACGTCAAACGCACTTCATAATTTCGGTCTGCTGCTGGAGGACCAAAAAGATTTGTTGCCGTTGCTTCTAAGTTGATAGCTTGTCCACTTTTTACAGATTCCTCATTTAGTTTGGATTCTACTTTTATGCGCTGTGGCATAAACTCTTCTACATTTATATTTCTTGAAGCTAACAAAACATCATTTGAGGTATAAACTTCAATTGTATAACTTCCCGTTACACTTGTGCTAGGAAGTGGAATCGTAGCTGCAAAAGTTCCTTCTTCTGAAAGGCGATTTTGTTTTTCTACCAAACTTCTACCATTTGGCATAATAATTTTCCATTTTACAGGAATTTGTCCTACACTTTGCCAGTCTTCCCAATTTCTGATAATTGCTTTAAAGCTGATTTTCTCATCTGGACGGTACAAATTTCTTTCAGGATAGATAAAGGATTGATAATTTCCTGCTGTTGGATAAATTCCATCTGTATCAAATCCGTAGGTAGAAATTCCATTTTGAGCTAAATGAATATAACTAAAATCATCATTTTTCTGTGCTGTGATAAATTGAAAATTATATTTTTCGCCTAACTTTTTCAATCCTGTTAGTCTTGCAACTCCGTTTGCATCAGTTCTTGTAGTTTGAATAGTTTGATTGCTTGTACTGATTAAACGAATTTGAGTTCCTTCTTCTGCTGTTGCATTCATAATTGAATTAGCAAAAACCATAATTTCATCTTCACTTCTACGAACAATAAAACCCAAATCAGATACACAAACAATCTGACGGTCTTTTATCCAACGGTCATCAGGCGAGCGCACAACCACATAATAAATTCCTTCAAACGGACGGTTATCAGCAGCTACTATCTCACGCATATCAATTGCATAACTACTTCCTGCTTTTTTGAAATCAGTCATTTTCATTTCTTTTTTCAAAATAACATCTCCATAATCGTTTTCTCCATTTCCATAATAATACTCATCCATTTGGTCGTAATTATATGATCCGACCATCTCTCTCAAAAAATGCTGAATATTATTTTCATAGATTTTATATACTTCTAGTTCTACTTTTTCAAAACCATAGATATTTACACCAATATTTCGCTCTCCTTTTGAAGTCAGATAAGCAGCTTTTCCATCCGAAAATGAAATTGTTTTTTCTGCTCCTCCAAAAAGTAAAACATGTTGATATTCGGCTGTTAGTTTTGTACCAAAAACACCTTTTAACTCTTGATCAATAGTAAGTTGATAATTTGTTTCGTCTTTAAAATCTGCTTTTACTAAAAATCCTGCATCGGTTTTTTCTATTTCTGTCCGTAACTGTGGATTAATAGAAATAAGGTCTTTAATCTGTGCTTCATTCTGTGTCACACTTTGATTCGTTAAAACTCTAACAATCGTTTTGCCATTCATTTTATATGAAGTTACTTGGGTTACTTCAAAAGTCTGTGGATCTGGAATATCTGTTTTGAATGACATTTGAGGAGCAATTCCATCCCCTTTTGTCATTTTCAAGCCTTCTTTAATGTTGATAGAAATTGTTTTTCCTGCTAGTTCTTTGCTGTCGCTTGTATTTGGCTTTATAACCAAACGAACATTTTTTCCTACTTCATTACTTTTCAATGTATAATTTGCTGCTGTTCCATTTCCTGTTTCAGAAACTCCTAAAGTAGAAAGTGAAAGTAGGCTATTTAAAGCACTAGGATTGATGTCGTAGTTGAAAAGTAAATTCAAAAGAAGCTCTGGTGAACCATTTGCATCTGCACTCCAATAGGCTTGTGCTGTCGAAAGGTCAAGATAAGGAGTATGAAATTCAAACTTTTTGTCTTTATCAATCTCAATATTCTTTTTTGTCAGTTCGGCAATTATATTTTGAGTGAGCTTAACTTGATATTTTGTATTTGGAGCAAATCCTTCATCAGGAGAAAAAATAAGCATTGTAGGACTTGTCCATTTGAATTTCCCTTTTACTTTCGGATTAATTTCCAAATATTCAATTTCTTGCCAAACATCTAATTGCTCAGGTTTTGCAATAGCTTGATTGAATGTAAAAGTAAGGTTTTGTTGAAGTGCGATTTGCTCTCCAAAATTTTGGTCAATTACTTGTAATTTTTCTGTTGTGGCACAGGAAACAAGCCAAAGCAGAAAAACTATTCCCATTATTGGAAGAATAGATTTGTAGGATTTGTTAAATGATGGATTCATAAATTTGGTGTATAATGTTGTTGGTAAGACACCAACAACGGCTATGATTTAGGTAAATTAGTAGTAGAAAATCTTATTTCACTTCTTTGTTAATACTACGATGCTTTTTAACAAAAAATTGCATACGAAAAGTTAGTGTTTTTTTAGATTCTTTCAAATTTTATTTTATAGTTTATAAAATATATTGATATTCAAGAGGATAAAATTAAGAAAAACTAGAATTAGTAATAAAATACGAATAAATAAAGAAATGAATTTTCACTAATTTATTTCTTTATCTATCAATAACTTATATTTATCTAGTATCCATTCAAACCTATCGATAAGTGGTTGTTTTTCGATTCAAATCTAGATTAATTGCAGCGTAAAAGTGTATTCAAACATGTGTTTTTCTGCAATCCTATGATTACTCCAAATTTTCTCAGCTACGTCAATCGTAAATTAAAAACAGGCAATTTAGAATATATTCATCTAAATGCGTTACCTAAAAATCATGCTACTCGCCTTGATGCTTATCAATTTAATCAAATAGAGGAAGGTTTGGCAGATAAATTTATACAAGAGTTGTTTGAAAAACAAGGGATGCGATTTACCCTTTCGCTTACTTCTTTGCAAGATGACTCTTCTTCAGAAATAAAATCTAATTTTGATAAGATAGCTAAAAGGTTAGATACAATCAATCATCAAAACAATGATGATTATCAAGAATATGGTGTACGTACATTTGGTTTTGGTTATCCTCTTGTTATTCGTAGAAGTAAACATAATCCAAATAAAGTAATAAAAGCTCCTCTTATTATTTGGCGTATGTATTTAGAAAAATCTATTCATCAGATTAATGAATGGAAAATAGTTCGTACAGAAGAAGACCCTATTTTGCTCAACGAAGTTCTAATCAATCATTTGGAACAAGAGGAAAAGATAGTTTTTAAAGCTGCAGTAGAAGAATATCTAAATGAAGACATTCTCACTTTTACACAACTAAAAAATATTTGTAATACAATAATGGAACGTTTCAATCTTGAAAATGTAGAAGATTTTCAAGAGCCACATATTGATGCTATTCCTACTATTGATGAAGATGCTTTTACACATTTTCCAAAAATAATTTGGTCAGGTGTTTTTGGACTTTATAGAATTCAGAAAGAAGGAATTATACAAGATGTAGACTATGTGATGTCACATTTTAATAATTTTAGATTCGAAAATCTAATTCCAGACCCTTATCAGACCTCTACTTTATCTAGTATAGCTACTGACCCTAGCCAAGAAAAAATATTACATTCGCTTGCAAAAAAAACTGTTCGTGTCATACAAGGTCCTCCTGGAACAGGAAAAAGTCAGGCACTGACAGCCATTATTACCAATACCATTGAAAGTGGTGCTAAGTGTTTGGTTGTCTGTGAGAAAAAAACAGCATTGGATGTTATTCGTCAAAATTTGGAAGATTTAGGCTGTGGAGAGTTCTGTATTTCTATTGAAGATACTACTAAAGATAGACGAACAGTTATTGCAAAGGTCAGAAATGCAGCTGAGCAAATAGAAGAATATCGTCATAATTTTAGAGAAAAAGAGTATGAAATTGCACTCAATAATTATAATCAATTAAAAAGGGATATTAATAGAAGACACAAAGCTGTTTTAAAGAAAATATTTGGAGATGATTGTTGGAAAGATGTTGTAGGAAAATACATGCACAGCCAACGTATAGGAGAAAATATTTCTTTAAAACATTTGTTAGATAGAAGCGAATATTCATTCGATTATGAAGAGTTTGAATTATATACAAAAAAAATAAAAGAAGGATATTATCTCTTTAAACAAGTTGCTGCCGAAAATCATCCTTTAGAGCAGTTAAATGACCAACTATTTCAAGGAACATTTTTGCATACACAGCGCATAGAAATAGAAGAAAGTTTAAATCGTGTAATTAGAGAGTCTCAAGAAGTTATTGATACCTATACTACTCATAAAACTATTTATGGAGAAGAATTTAAAGACAATAGAGTATTTAGAAATAATTCTATCATGATTTTTTCTTTTGTTTCTCGCAAACATGATAAAGTCAAAAACTTCAAACAAGAATTTCTCAAACAATATCAAGAGTTTGTAGATAAGCAACAAGAAATAAAATATTTTGATGTAGAGTTTCCAAATAAAGAAGGTGTAGAAAATTTTGAAACACTTTACAAATCTATACTTGCTTACCAAGAAAAAATGAAATCTATTTTGGTAGGAATAGATGATTTTCAAGAGTATTATAAGTGGAAACATTTTTTTATTTCATTAAAAACACCACAAAGAAATGTTTTTACTGCACTCATAAAAGCAAAATCCAACGATTGGGCAAATACCTTTGAGAGCTGGTATTTGGATAATGTTCTCTTTAAATACGAACAAGAAATTGGTCCTTTCCAACAAGATGACCATTTAATAGAAGAACTTAACCAATTAACTGAAAAGCTAAAAAAGATGCAAGTCGATAAGATAATTGCACACTGGCTTAGTATACAAAAAACGGCTTTAGAAAAATTTAAGTTAAAGGGAGGAAATATAAATACACTCTATAATTATAAAAAAAACAAACAAAACAAACGCAAAAATTCACTTCGTAAGATAATCCATACTGATTTTCAGTTATTTAGTAGTTTCTTCCCTGTAATTTTAGTTAGTCCTACAGTAGCTAGTTCGATTCTGCCAATGAAAGAAGGACTCTTTGAAGTTGTTATCTTTGATGAAGCGAGTCAGTTGAGATTAGAAGATACTTTTTCATCTTATTTGCGTGGAAATTATAGAATTATTTCAGGAGATGTACATCAAACTCCTCCTACCAATTATTTTGGAAGAGATATTTTATTAGATATTGATTTAGAAGACAAAGAAACACACGAAGAGGCTCCTTTAGTAATAAAACCTGACTCAAGAGAATTGGCTGATAAAGAATCATTGTTACAATTTGCTTTAGATGCAGGCTATGAGAAATCTTATTTAGATTTTCATTATCGCTCTCGTCATCCGTTCCTAATTGAGTTTTCAAACTCTGCTTTCTATGGTTCAAGGCTTATGCTTATGCCTGAACGTTTTGCGTATAAGCCTATCCGTTTTCTGCAAGCTGATGGTATTTATGATAAAAACAGAACCAATATGACAGAAGCTAAAATGATTGTAGATATTCTGTTTGGACATATTTGTGAGAATAGCTATGGAGATTGTCCAACAATAGGAATAGCTACTTTTAATATAGAACAACGTAATTTGATTATAGAATTAATTCAAAAAACTTGTCAAGGAAATAAAGAACTTCTCAAACGTTATGAAAAAATAAAAGAAGATGGATTTTTTGTCAAAAATTTAGAGAATATGCAAGGCGATGAACGAGATATTATTTTAATTTCTACAACATTTGGTAAAAATGAAGAAGGAGTATTTAAACAATATTTTGGACCTCTAAATCTGTCAAAAGGATACAAATTACTTAATGTTCTTGTTACTAGAGCAAAATATCAGGTGTATGTCTGTACTTCTATTCCTTCTTCTTATTATAATCGTTATGCAAAAGAACTTGCACTTAGAGGAAATACAGGAAGAGCTATTTTATATGCTTACTTAGCTTATGCACAAGCAATAGAAGAAAATGAATCTAAAAAAAGAAGAGCTATTTTGGAGCTTCTAGAAAAATACTGCTTGGAAGGAGAACGTTTTGATAAAGTACAAAACCAGTTTTCTCCATTTAAAGAAGAGTTATATCATCGTCTTTCCGAACAGTTTGGAGAAGAATGTGTCGAAGCTGAATATCAATTTGGAAGTTTGAAATTAGATTTTGTAATAAAAGCCCATAAAGCAGGAAAACCTATTTTAGCTATTGAATGTGATGGAGCTATGCATCATAATACTGAAGAAGCGTATATTCATGATATATATAGAGGAAAAATTATTACTGAAAGAATGAAAATTCATTACTATCGTATCTGGACTACAAATTGGTGGATTAATGCGAAAAAAGAAATGAAAAATTTGGTTGATTTTGTCAATTCTATTGATGAAGACAAATTGCCAAAAAAATCTTTATCTACCATGACAGCTATGGAAGAGTTTTTAGACAGACCATTAAATTTGGAATCTATTGGAGAAAATCTTTCTAAAATAAAACCACATGGAGAACAAGAAAAACTCTAATTAACCTAGGGTTTTCTTATAAAAACTATGGCTCTTCCGACAATTTAAGGAAATTATAAAATGATGTATGTTCGTGTTTTCAAAAACGAACGAAACACTTCTGAGGACGCATTATATTCAACTCTGAGGAGTTGAACACACAAAACAAACATTAAATTACTTTTGTTACAAGGTATTAACTAAGTAACTGAGCAAAATCATTTATATGCAAATGGAATCTGTCTGACACCTCAAAGGTGTCTTGACAGTTTAAATCTAATTCTTTTCTTAGATATGTTTTATTTTGCTCACTTAAGTACCTATACAAAATTAATAATTCATATAATTGATTAGCGAGTGATTTAGCTTCGCTGAGTACTTCATAGTTGGCTTCACCGAGCTTTGGTTAATAAATGTTGAAAGTCAGTGAAGCTAAATACAAGTTGTTATTTAACACATATTTAATTTTTATTGTATTATCCTGTAATTATCATATAAATCACTCGCTAATTATGTCCAACTACTTACTTAAAATATAAATAGATTTGAGCTAAAGCTAAAATAGCTCGTTTTAAACTTACCCACTTTATGAAACAGTGTTCTAAGTTACTAAAAAAAGCCTTTGTAAATCCATACAAAGGCTTTTGAGAATATAATTTATGAATAGTAAAACTATCTTTTTTTATTTCCTCCAGTAAAAATTCCGATTATAAAAAGTAAGACTATTGCACCTACTGTTGAAGTAATAAGACTTCCTACAAATCCTGCTTCTACCATAATATTGAGTTTTGTAAAAAGCCACCCTCCAATAGAAGCTCCTATAATTCCGACAATCAGATTGACAATCAAACCTAAGCCCTTTCCACGCATGAGTTTACCAGCAATAAAGCCAGCCAAAATACCGATAATAATTGACCAAAGAAGTCCCATAATTTAAAAAATTTGAAGTATAAAAATAAGTAAAATGTTAGTTGAAGTAATGACTGTATAAAATATTGAACGTAAAAAAATCAATTAAGATTAATTTAAAAAATAATTTAATAAAAATTAGCTCAAAATGAATATTCTTGTTTTTGTTTTTCAAAAATTAGCTTAATTTATTCTATCTTAGATTTTAGTATTAGTTTTAGATTCAATTTTATAGAAACAAAATGAGCGAACAAGCAGGACAACCACGTAAAGATTTAAGCTCTGCACCCCATTCTATTTCAGGCGAAAGACAAGCAGAACAAAGAAAAAAAGTGCGTTTTCAAGATGATCATTTTAGTCGCTTTCATGGCTACAACGAACAGTTTATCTCTAAATATAAAGAAGAACAATCAACAAAAATTTCTCTAGGAATTTGGATACGAGTGGCTCTTTTTGTAATTGTCTTGTTTATATTAGTTTTTAATCTTTTTGGCAATACTGTTTTTGCTCAAAATAATATAGATAATAACACCACTGCACAAGACACAACAATTAGTAATGCTCCTCCAATAAATAAACCATTAGATTTTGAAGTTCCGAAAAGATATAGTTCAGAGAAAGCTGATTTTGACCTTTTGGTACAAGAACTTTTTCCAGTTCCAGAAGATGATCTAGATTATAGTGATTTGTACGAATCATTATTTCAATTTTTTATTCAGCCTTTGGATTTGAACCAAGCCACCCGAAATGATTTGATAAGTACATTTTTACTTTCTGAACGACAAATTGAAGATTTTTTGAAGCACAGAGAAAATTATGGAAAACTGCTCAGCATTTATGAAATTCAGTCTATTCCATCGTGGGATACCAATACTATCGAAAGAGTTTTGCCATTTATTACTATTACAGAAAGCACCATCCAGCAAGATACACGAAGTCTTTTTGAGCGAATTTTGGCAGAAAAAAACAAAACTCTCTTGGTTCGTTATAGCCGTACTTTAGAAACTCAACGAGGTTATACTAGTGATACAACAGGCGCAACTCGTTATTTGGGTTCACCAGACAGAATTTATACACGTATGCGTATTTCGCATCTCAATGACTTTAGTATTGGTTTTACACTTGAAAAAGATGCAGGTGAACAGTTTATTTGGGATTCAAAAACAAATAGATATGGTTTTGATTTTCTTTCAGCGCATGCTGTTTTGTATAATCAAGGAAAATTTAAAGCGATTGCAATAGGCGATTATCAACTTCAATTTGGACAAGGGTTAATTATGGGAGCAGGTTTTGCAGCAGGAAAAGGCTCTGAAACTATCAATACAGTTCGTAGAAGTACACAAGGAATTAGACCATACACATCCGTTTTAGAAACAGCTTTTCAACGTGGAGCAGCAGCAACTTATTCTAACGGACAATTTGACTTTACAGGATATTATTCAAGAGTAGGAGAAGATGGAGGAGCTTCAAGTGCCGTTATTGCAGATTCACTCAATCAAGGACAAGAAGGGGATTTTATAAGCTCCCTTATTGCCACAGGTTTTCACAGAACACCTAACGAAATAGCAAAAAAAGATAACTTTATTCGTCAGGATGCAGGAGGAAATATTACTTATAGAGACAAACAAAATAACTTAGAATTAGGAGCTACTTTAGCATATACTTCTTATGACAAAACATTGCAGCGAACAGATAGAGTTTATAATCGCTTCGAATTTAATGGAAAAGACAATTATAATTTTGGTATAAACTATTCGTATGCATGGCGAAACATGAGTTTTTTTGGAGAGGCTGCACGCTCAAAAAGTGGGGGAATGGGACTTATTTCAGGTGTAATCTTGTCGCTTGCTCGTCCTTTAGAAATGTCTATGTTGTTTCGTAAATATGATAGAGATTTTCATACTTTTTATGGAGCAGCTTTTGGAGAAGGGTCTCGTCCGATAAACGAACAAGGATTTTATTGGGGAATGAAATATTCACCTTCCAAAAAATGGCAACTTGCAGCCTATTACGACCGTTTTCGCTTTCCTTGGATGCGTTTTTTGGTAGATGCACCTTCAGGTGGACACGAATATTTGGCTCGTCTTACTTACCGTCCTTCTCGTTCAATTCAGATTTATGGACAGTTTAGGCAAGAAGTAAGAGAGAAAAATTATATCAATGATGATGATACAAATCCTTCAAATTTTAATAGAATTACACCTTATACACGAAGAAACTATCAATTAAATTGCGATTATAAAGCAGAAGAAATAGTTTCTCTACGTGCCAAAGTTCAGTTCAGTTCCTATGAACATGAAGCAGCACCAACACAAGGTTATGTAGTGGTGCAGGATGTAAACTTAGATTTTGGAAAAATTCGTTTTTCTACTCGTTTTGCTCTTTTTGATACCGATGATTATGAAAACCGTCAGTATGTATATGAAAAAGATGTTTTATATTATTTCTTTATTCCTGCTTATTATGGACGTGGTTTTCGCAATTTTTATATGATTCAATTCAAGGCAGGAAAGAAAATTGATATTTGGGCAAAGTGGGCATACACAAAATATAGAAATCAAGAAAGTATTGGCTCTGGATTAGAGCGAATTGATGGAGATTTGAGAAATGATATTCGTATTCAAATGAGAGTGAAGTTTTGATAAATTCAGACAAATAAACTAACTCATTTTTATAAAAAAATATTTTATGAATTTTAAAAACAAAAATAATAAAAAAAATTACGTAATTTGTATGTCTGTATTTTCTATCAACTCGTTTTTAATAGAATGATTATGATAAAATAGTAAGACTAATTTATCTTTCTAGCTAGAAAAGTAAATTTAAAACCTACTTGATAAAAATTTAAATAGTAGAGAAATTAGTACGTTGTAACATAAATTTGTTTGTATTTTACTATCGTCAGTGGGGACACCGACAATGGCAGAATTATAAATTGAATATAAATTGAACAGGGTTTTAACCCAGTTTTACATACAAAGAAATGCAAAGTAATTTATGTTACACGGTATTAGAGTAAAAAATTTTAGATAGAATTTAGAATTTTAGTAGAACAGGCACTCTTTAAACATGGAAAGACCAGAATTCAATCCACTTTCAACAAACCCAAACACATCAAATACTAGTCAAACTGCTTGGCTGGCTCATTTGCCTGTGCTAGTTTGGCAAACTAATGCTGAACTTGTAGTAGAAAACATTATTGGTGCTTTGCTAAACGAATTTGAGATAGATACTTCCCAAATTATTCAAAAAACTGTTTGGGAGTTAGAAGAAAAAGACAACCAATGGATTTTTTCGGCTCAATCTCATGCAGATGTTCTTTTAGGAGATGATT
This sequence comes from Bernardetia sp. Wsw4-3y2, assembly GCF_037126295.1. Lineage (NCBI taxonomy): Bacteria > Pseudomonadati > Bacteroidota > Cytophagia > Cytophagales > Bernardetiaceae > Bernardetia > Bernardetia sp. Wsw4-3y2. Next base: position 5,062,925 of record NZ_CP147017.1, read on the forward strand.
TTTATTCTATTGTTAATTATAATAATCATTTTTATCGTCTTCAAATTACAGCTCTAAAAGAAGGAAATAAATTGGTAGGAACAGCAGGAATGCTAACACAAATTAATTTAGGACAACCTCATGAAAAAGCCATTGATTCTAGCTCTGACTCTACTAACGATGCTTTGATTTACAAATGTGCTGAGTTATTGCCTTCCCCTACTCTTATTTTTTCAGCAATTGATAATAAAATACAAGTAGCAAATGAGCCTTTTTTAAAATCTTTTAAATATGATAAAGAAAAGATTTTAAACAACTCTATTAATATCCTTATCAGTAATATTGATTTATCTCAAATTCGTAGCCGTACACGTAGAAGAGGAATAGTAAGAACTTTTGAGATAAAAATGAGAAGGAAAGAAAAAGGTAAATTCTTTTGGGTCAAAATGGCTGTTCAGATGATGCAAATTGCTGATAAGAAACATTTTTTACTTCAATTTGCAGATATTACAAAAAGCCGTCAGAATGAAGATAAATGGCGTTCACTTATTAAGTTCGCACCAGATTATGTCTTACATGTAGATTTGGATGGCAACATTCAATATATCAATCGTACTCCGAACCAAACCTCAATTTCAGAAATGATGGGCAGAAATGTCTATGACCTCATTACGACCAATGAAAGAGAAAAATTGAGAGAAATATTCAAATATGTTTTTGAAAGCAAAGATATAGGACGTTTTGAGAGCCTTTTTTACAATTATGTTACCAAATCTCGCACTACATGGCTTAGTATAAGAATTGCTCCTATGGTAACCGATGATGAAGTTACTGGATTTGCTCTCATTGCATCAGATATTACAAAAGCAAAACAAAATCAAGAACAACTCAGTCAGAGTGAATCTAAAAATAAAGCCTTATTAGATACCATTCCAGACCAAATGTTTTTACTTGCCGAAGATGGAACTATTCTAGACTATAAAGCTGATCAACAAGATTATTACAAACTTGAAAATCCTATTGACAAAAAAATAGGAGATGTATTTTTATTGATGGTTTCTGATAAAGTTGAACAGACAATTCAAAAAACTTTATTGACACAAAAACCACAATCAATACAGTATAATCATCTAACAAATAACAATGAGTTACTTCATTTGGAAGCTCGCATGAACCTTAGTACACAAGGTGAGGTACTCATGATTGTAAGAAATATTACAGAGCAAAAACGAAATGAAGAAGCTGTTGTAAAGAATAAGCAAGAATACAAACAACTACTCAATAATATTGATGAGATTGTGTATGCTGTTGGAATAAATCCAAATACAGGTACTTATCAACTTACTTTTGTGAGTGAACACTTACAATCTGTTCTCAACTATCCCCTTGATTTTTTTGATAACGGTTTTATTCCTTGGATGCGTGTTATACATCCTGAAGACAGAAGAAAAGTTTTAGAAACTATGCAACAAGCAATTTTAAGACAAACCAAAGTTTCACGTATTTTCAGGATTTTGCATCATACAGAAAAAAAATATTTATGGCTTGAAGAACGCATTAATCCACAGGTAGATAATCTTGGTAATTTAATTGGTTTTTTAGGAGTAGCTAGAGATATAACTCATGAAAAAATTGCAAAAGAAGAAAATCAAAGACTTATTTCTCTTATTGGAAGTAGCCATGAGTTTATTGGTCTGACTGACAAAGACGGAATTATAAAATTTATAAATGAAGCTGGCAAAAATCTTTTAGGGATTGAAGATAAAGCTATTATAAAAAATCAACAAGAAGATAAAGCAATAGGAAAAAGCATTTTAGATTATTTTACTCGTTCCTCACAGGAAAAAGTCCGAATGGAAGTATTTCAGTTTCCTAGACATGAGTCTTGGGAAACCGAACTCCGAATTATTAACAGACGAAAATACATGCCCTTAGATGTTGCCGTTTCTTTCTTTCCCATTAAACTCAATGAAACCCATGAAGCTACTTCTATTGCTGTGGTGATGCGTGATATTAGTGAGCGTAAACGTTCGGAAAGAAAAATAAAACAAAGTGAACAAAAATACAGAACTCTCATAGATACAATGCGTGAGGGGATTATTGTCTTAAATAGTAAAGATGAAATAGTATATGTAAACGAACGAGTTTTGGAGCTTTTAGGTCATGTACAGGGAGAACTTGTAGGAAAAACAATTGACAAACTTCTTTTCTCAAAGGAGATAGATGAAGAATCACATATTGCAATTCAAAATCGTATAAAAATAAAACCAGAGCAGTATGAACTTCAATTGCGTAGGAAATCAGGAGATAGTCTGTGGGCTTGGATAAGTAGTAACCCAATAAAAGCAGATATAGAATCTTTAGGAACTATTTTGGCTGTTGCAGATGTAAATTCCCTTAAAATTGCTCAAAATGAAATTGTTTCAGTCAATAAGGAAATGGAACAACTACTTTATCGTGCTTCTCATGACTTAAAAGGTCCTATAAGCTCAGTAGAGGGCGTTCTAAATCTTTTTAGAATAGAGAAAAAGCAAGATCCAACTGTTCAACAATATACAAATATGATAGAGACATCTGTCAAAAAATTAAGTGAACTAATTAAAGATCTAACTAAAGTTTCTTCTATCAAACAAGGAAAATTGAATGTAAAAGCCATTGATTTTGAACAACTTATCCACAGCATTACATCCACTTTTTCTTTTTATGAAAATTATCAAAATATTGATTTTAGAATACATGTAAATTGTAAAAAAGAATTTTATACTGATGAGAGTCTACTTTATACTATCATCCAGAATTTTGTAGAAAATGGCATCAAATATTCAAAACGATCTTTCGATAATTCATTAGTACAGATTACAGTAAAAGATACAGCAAAAGGAATTGAAATGGAATTTTTGGATAATGGAATTGGAATTCCAGAAAAGTATCAATCCACTATTTTTGATATGTTTATTCGTGCCAGCGATCAAGCAAAAGGAAGTGGACTTGGTTTATATATTGTTCATAATGCTATCAAAAAACTACAAGGAACAATTAGATTGGAAAGTGAAGAATATGCAGGTTCTATTTTTACAGTGCGATTACCTTCCATTGATTTATAAAATTAAAGCAAAAAAAAAATTGTTAGATAAAAGTAATATTATTCAAGATAAAATTAATTTTATGACTAACAATTTTTTATGTATATGTATTTGTCGGGATAGCAGGATTCGAACCTGCGACCTCCACTTCCCAAAAGTGGCGCGATGACCGGACTACGCTACATCCCGATTTATATGTATTACAAGTTAAATTATGTAACTTATTGTCTACTTCAAATGAGTTTCATTCTACTCTTTTTATATTATCTCATATTATAATGAGGTGTCTAAAAAATAGAAATCCAAAGGTAAGTGTTTTAAAATCTAAAAGCAAATAAATCTATAAAAATAAGCTGAATTATTTTTTATTTGTTAATCTCTAATCTCTATAAAAATGCAAAAGACTTCTTTTGGCACTCCTTAAAATTGGAATACAAAGGTAGGTACTTAAATATTAAAAAGCAAATAAATCTATAAAAAACAACAAAGAAATTATTTAAGAATAGGTTTGAGTGTATTTGTTGGTGTCGCTTCATTAAAACACTAACAACGGTATTGAATAAAGGAGATAAAAATGCTACTTTTTCTTTGATTTTTTAGATATAAATTTTTCTAAATTTTTAAAAAACAGCTAATTCGAACATGTCAAGTAGTGGTAGAAACTATCTTTTGCGTCTAATTAATAAATCCTAAATTCAAAAAATCTAAATTAACTTTCAATTTATTTTGAAAATAAACTTAAAATACCTTTTTTTTGTATAAATTTATAGAATATGACTAAAATCATAATTTGTCTTTCAATTTAAGGCTAAATTTGTGTACTTTATATAATTAATTTAGACCAAATAAAAATTACACACTTCTCAATATAACAATTAGGATAAACAGCTTGTAAAACAATTAATACAAACTCACCTTACAGATAATCCTCATCTCCCTATTTATGGAAAACCTAATAACTGAAAAAGCTATTCAAAAAACAGCTGATAACAGACAGTCAAAAAATACATTTAAAGAAAAACCTCTCGCAACAAAAAAACCACCTCGCTTCGACAATCAAGAACAAAGAGATTTTTCTAAGACACTCAACATGAGAGTAAACAGTTATTTTAAAGACAATAATATTTCACGTAATGCCAATACAAAAATGGTCTTGAAAAGCCTTTTTCATGCTACACTTTGGATTGGTTCGTATTGTATGCTTATTTTTGGTGGATTTAGTGTAGAAATCAATTACTTGCTTTGGGCAATTCTTGGTTTTTCTATTGCTATGGTTTCTGTAAATATTGCACACGACGCTATTCATGGAGCGTATTCAAAACACAAGTGGGTAAATGATTTGCTTTCTCACACTTTTAATTTCAATGGTGCTAGTGCTTATATGTGGAATAGAATGCACAATCAGGCTCACCACACTTATACAAATATAGACGGACATGACGAAGACATTGCGCCTGTTCCGATAGTTCGTCTTTCTTCTGAAGCTCCTTTATGGTCTATTCATCGTTACCAACACATTTATTCGTTTGCCTTATACTGCTTAAGTACACTTTCTTGGGTTTTAATGAAAGATTATAAGAAGTTTTTTGCTAATGAAGTTGGAAATTATACAGGAGCAAAACATCCTAAGAAAGAATATTTTTTATTATTCTTCTATAAATTTATCAATTATACTCTTTTTATTATTATTCCTCTTATTATGTTGCCTCACGGTTGGGTAAATACAGTTTTGGGATTTTTATTGATGCACGCAGTAAGTGGTTTTTTCTTAGCAGTTATTTTTATGTTGGCTCATGTTGTAGAAGAAGCACATTTCTTTTTACCTAATGAAGAAGGAAATATGGAGAATTCTTGGGCAGTTCATCAACTTTACACAACTGCTAATTTTTCAGAAAAAAGTGAGTTTATGGCATTTATTACAGGTGGACTTAATCAACAAGTAGAACACCATTTGTTTCCAAATATATGTAGCATTCATTATCCTGCTCTTTCAAAGATTGTAAAGCAAACAGCAGCAGAATACGGACATCCTTATTTGACAGCAGATTTCCCAACAGCAGTAGCTTCTCATGTTCGTTTCTTAAAGAAAATGGGTAGAGAAGAAAGACCTGTAATGCACTAAATAGAAATGATAAATTATTAGTTGTAAATGGTAAATGAATACAAACAACTTATTATCAATTTTTTATAAAAATATAAATCTGCCTTTTTAGCATTTTAGCTTAGCAAAAACAGCAGAAATGAAATTTCAAGAAAAAATAGAGGGATTTGATAAATCAAGTCCCTTTTTTATGGATTATTTTCAAATTTTCAAAACTTTTTGAAAGTTTTGAAAGTATAAGATAATGTAAACATTTTATTTATGGCAAATTCCTTAAATTAATGATATTAGTAGTAAATTTGTCAAAACATATCTTTTCTATTTAAGTTAGTAAGCAGTATTTTGAATTTATTGCAAATATTTCTTACTACTTAATTGACTGTCTTTACCTTGATAATTTAATTTTCTAAGCTCATAAAGACAGCTTTATTTTAATAAAAAAACAAGTATGGAATTAATTTCAGGTTTTTCAAAACTCTCCAAAGAAGAAAAAATTAAATGGATTGCAGAACAGTTAGGGCAGTCATCTGATGAATTACTAGACCAATTTAGTAGTTTTTGGCACAACGACCCACACCAGCAAAAAGTTTTTGATGAATTTAGCGAAAATACACTAACCAATTACTACATGCCTTTTGGTGTAGTTCCAAATGTTATTTTGAATGGTGAAACGTTTGCTGTTCCAATGACGATTGAGGAGAGTTCGGTAGTGGCAGCAGCTTCAAAGGCAGCCAAGTTTTGGCAATCAAGAGGAGGGTTTCATTCTGAAATTATTTCTACAAAAAAAATAGGACAAGTTCATTTTCTTTGGACAGGCGATTACAATAAAATGTATTGTGTTTTTGATGAGGCCAAAGAACAAATGCTAAAAGATACAGCCGATATTACCAAAAACATGCGCCAGCGTGGAGGAGGGATTTTGGATATTGAGCTTTTGGATATGCGTCATTTGGATGATAATTACTATCAAATCAAGGCTACTTTTGATACTTGTGATTCGATGGGCGCAAATTTCATTAATTCTTGTTTAGAACAATTTGCCAAAACGCTTCAAAACTGGGTTGCTTCAAAAGAAATGTTTACCGACGCAGAAAGAGACGCTACAATAATTATGTGTATTCTTTCTAATTATACCCCTGAATGTTTGGTCAAAACATGGGTAGAATGTCCAATTGAAAAATTGGGAGGAGCTGATGGACTCATTGATGGATTAGATCCAAACACATTTGCTTTTAAGTTTCATAAAGCGATTGAAATAGCTAAAAATGATGTTTATCGTGCCACAACACATAATAAAGGAATTTTTAATGGTATTGATGCCGTAGTTTTGGCAACTGGAAACGATTTTAGAGCTGTCGAAGCCTGTGGACATACGTATGCTTCTCGTTCTGGACAGTATAGAAGTTTGTCGGATTGTAGTATAGAAAATGGCGTTTTTAAGTTTTGGTTAGAGATGCCGATTGCTGTCGGAACTGTCGGAGGACTTACTTCACTTCATCCACTTTCAAAACGCTCATTAGAAATGCTTGGTAATCCCTCAGCACCAAAACTCATGCAAATTATTTCAACTTTGGGCTTGGCTCAAAACTTTGGTGCAATAAAATCACTTACAACAACAGGAATTCAGAAAGGACACATGAAAATGCACCTTTTGAATATCTTGCGTAACTTTGAAGCAACAGAAAAAGAAGTAAAACAAGCAGTTGAGTATTTCAAAAACAATACAGTTTCTTTTAATGCTGTAAGAGAATTTTTGGCAACTGTAAGAACACATGTCTAAAATAAAAACCCTAAAAGTCTTATTTATTAGATTTTTAGGGTTCAATCAGATAAACAACACACAAAATATTTCAATAAAATTGAACAACTTTTTTACTCTTCCAAAATCCCTTTTTAATTTATGAATCGTTTTCACGGAAATGGAAAACTGCTCCTCAGTGGGGAGTATTATGTGCTTGATGGTGCGATTGCTCTTGCTGTTCCTACCCAAAAAGGACAGTTATTACAAGTGACTTATGCTCCTTCAGAACATCGTGTGTTGCATTGGAAAAGTTATGATAGTAATGGGCAAATTTGGTTTGAGGCTCGTTTTGATATCGAAACTTTTGAAGCCTTAGAAGGATATGTTTCTCAAAAATCAATGGTTTTACAGAAAATTTTGCAAACGACACGCAAAATTTCAAAGAATTTTTTAGTAGGAAAAGAATCTGTTTTAGTAGAAACTTTTTTAGAATTTCCTCGTCTTTGGGGATTGGGAAGTAGCTCAACGCTTATTCATACCATTGCAAAATGGGCAGGAATAAATGCTTTTGATTTACTTGCCAAAACTATGGGAGGTTCGGGTTACGATGTAGCTTGTGCCGAATCTGAAACGCCTATTTTGTACGAAAGACACGACGGAATTCCACGTACTATTCCAGTTGATTTTAATCCTCCTTTCAAAAATCAAATTTATTTTGTCTATTTAGGTAAAAAACAAAATTCGGCAGAAGGAATTTCGTATTACGAAAAACTCAAAAATATAAAAAGTAAGAAAGACAAATTAGTAAAAGAACTTTCAGGTATTACACACAAAATCGTAACAGCCACAAAACTAGAAGAATTTGAAAAGCTAATTGCCAAGCACGAAGAAATTATTGCTAATAATATGGCAATGGAAAGAGTAAAACAAACTTATTTTTCTGATTACTGGGGCGAAGTAAAATCTCTCGGTGCGTGGGGAGGAGATTTTGTTTTGGTTACAAGCCAAAAATCAAAAGAAGAAACACAAGCCTATTTCTTAGAAAAAGGAATGGATACTTTTCTTACTTATGATGAAATGGTGAAGGGATAGTTATATTACTTCATAATTGAATTTTGGAAACAGTTTGTAAAACAGATTTGTATTTACCCCTAAGGACTCCAATGTTCTTAGGGTTTCGAAAATACTTTTAAATGAGCATAAGTATTTTTTTATTGAATTTTATTACTTTCAATATCAAAATATAAAATGTAATTTTGTAGTCTTATTACAATTATAATCAAACTTATAAGATGAATTCAAAATTACTCCAACATAGTAAAGTACACATATTCTTACTTACATTTTTATTCTTATTTTTATTCCTTTCTTTATCATTTGGGCAAACTCGTCCTCCAATAGCAACTTATTCAGATGTATATTGTGAAGGTAGTCCAATTGTTGTTTCAGCTAGTTCACCTACTTTTGGATCTAGTATTGAATGGTATATATATTCAGATATACGATCGCACTCACCGTTTGCCACATCAAAAGATGGTGCTGATTTGATTTTAGATAATAAAATTCCATTACCTGTCGGTACAACAAAAATATATGCAGTAGCTATATCTAATGGAAATAGAAGTGAAGGAGTAGAAGTTCCAATAAATGTGCGTTCTGCTGCTGTTGTTTTGGGAATAGGCTCAGACAAATGTATGCTTTATAGAGGAGATAACGTAAATTTATTTCCAATTTTGTCTGTTGATAAAGCAGAATATACCTACGAGTGGAGAAAAACACAAAATAAATTACTTGATACTATAGCATCTCCAAGTATAATCAGTACAGAAAAAATATTTTCCAAAGCTTCATTACAAGAAGCAGATGCAGGAATATATGAACTAACAGTATGGAACGAAAACAAAACCTGTGCTACTGTTTCCACAATACATTTAGTTATTAGAGATGTCTGTATGCCTTCTTATCCTATTGAAAATTTAGGACTTGATCTTAGTCAGGGTCGTACTTATGTTTATATAAAACCTGGTCGTGGAAGATATTATATTTCTACTGATGAGAGTGGAGTTTTTAATTTTCGTTTAGAAGAAAGATATAGAAATAAAGATTTAGATGTAACTGTTTTTGTGGAAGATGGCTGTCAAGTTGGAAAAACGACATTAAGACAAAGTATCGGAACAAGTTGGTACAGTTTGAATTTTAATCCAATATGTACTCCCAATAAGAAGTACCTTATGAAAATGACTTCAAGTACAGGTGATATGTATGAAGTGCCTATAAAATTTAATATCTCTGAACTTAAAAACAGAATCTATATAAATTCTGACTCTTATTGTCCTAACCTTGAAATCTACCTTTCTTCTAGTAATGATGGAGGCGTTGTGAATAGTAGCATGACTTGGTACAAGACAACAACAAATTCAAAAACAGACTTACCAAATGAATCAACTGATTGGGAGGTAATGAAAGTTTATAAGAGCAAAAAAACTATGATAGGTGGATCTTACTTAACATATAGCTCTAGTGAGGAGAAAGTTCAGTGGTTAAAGACACTAGTTATAGATGGAAGAGGATGTGTTGTTGAGAGTGAACCTGTATTTATTGAGAAAGAAAACGGAAATGAAAATCTATTCAGAATTCCTAATACTAGAAATTTACTTCCAAAAGCAGAATTTGTCAGTACAGACCAAGAGTCTTCTCTTTTAAAAGGCATTGAAGTCAAGCTATCTGGCTTTTCTATTAATAGCTATGACAGAACTCCTGTTGTAATTTCTATCCTTAATGCTGATGGTACAAACTCTTCCCCCAGTAGCGTAATTAAATCGTTTGAAATGGAAGCAAGTGAGTTTAGTAGTTTGTTTATTCTCAATAATGATGATATTTTTATTTTTGATGAGCCTTTGCGAGTTCCTAGACAATTTTATATAAGTATAAATGCCAATAGCAATTCTATTTATATGTCTGCAAGATGTAATATAGCTCAAAACAGAGCTTGGGAAAGAAAACTAGACGGTTCGTGGATTCCATTGTCAGCTCCTATTTCGTCTGGAGGGCTTGAGTTTGCTACTTCTTATGTAGTCAATCCAATATTTCATACTAAACCAAAAACTAATTTTGTTGCCAGTTTTGATTTGGCATATCAATATGAGGAAGTTACGTTCTTTGATATTTCTGAAGCTGACCCAGAAACATATGACTGGACATTTGCAGGAGCTAGTACCAGCACTGATTCAATAGCAAATCCTACAGCTACTTATTCCCAAAAAGGAGAATATGATGTTTCCTTGAAAACAAGCAATATATCAGGAACTGATAGTCTTTCGAAGCCAAATTATATTAAAGTTTTGGAAAATTACTCTATAAGAAAGAATACATATACACAGCTTTATGCAAAAGAGAGAGATCAAGAATATGAAGATGGACAGCAAAAGTATAAGGCAAAAGGGGAGTATTTTATAAGCAATGAAGAAGATGATTATTTACAAGGAGTTGAAATTAAATTATCTTATCTACGTGTTCCTAGTTATGGAAATTGGGAGAGAACACTACCTATATATTTGATGTCTGTTGATAGTATAGACAAAAAGCCTTATCAAATAATTGATTCAATGTCTGTGCCTTTTGATTACATCGAAAAGGCAATAGAAAAGCAAGGTTTTATAAGGTTCAAGTGGAAAGAAGCTATAGCTCTTCCTTCTGAATTTTTTATTGTTGTTGATATAAAATATGCTACTGATTTGAAATATGCAATTCCTTATGGTAAACCAAATGAGGAAATGAAACAAGGTACGGCATGGATTCAACTCAAAGATGGCACTTGGCAAAGACAAGAAGTAGTATATACTTTTACTTCTACCTCTCATGCTATATATCCTATAACAACTCGCTATAAAATACTTTCTTCAGAAGAGAATAATATATTTTCTTATTCAATAGAGTTATTTCCTAATCCAGCTTCTGATTTTATAGAAATAAAATCTTCTGAAATCTCATTAAACGAATACTCTATCGTTAATATTTTGGGAGCAACTATCAAACAAGGACATTTATTAGAGCAAAACACTATTGATATAAGTAAATTTAATAAAGGTCTGTATTTTATTCGTTTTATGACAAACAAAGGAATAATTACAAAACGATTTATAGTAAAATAATCACTTTATTTAGAACTACAAGTAAAACTTCATTCTTTCATTTTTTTTTTGAAAGAATGGAGTTTTTTAGTTAGAAAAATAAATTAATCTTTGTACATAAAATCATAATCTTCTAATTGCTTTAATTCTTTGATTTTGCTTTTACAGTCTTTGATCTCAGTCGTCCACATATAGAGTTTTTTCAAATTAGGCATTTGAGAGAATGCTTTAGGAAATTTAGTTAGTTTATTACTTCTTATCCAAAGCTCTTCTAATTTTTGTAATCTTTTAAATTTTGAAGGTAGAGTAGAAAACTTAATATCATCTATCATAAGTGATTTAAGTTCTGTTAGTTGTATTAAAACATTAGGAAAGGTCTCTAAATATTCTCCAGAGATTCTTAACTCTTTCAATTTTTTCAACCCTCTAATTTTATACAATTCTTCTACCGAAATAGAATTTCCTTGTAAATCTAATTTCTTTAAATTTTTGAATAACTTCAATTCATTTGGTATTGTATCTAATTCTAAACCACGCAAACTGATATTTGTTACTGTATCAGGTCTATTTTTAACGAGTTGAAAGAAATCATATACATGTTGTTCTCTCCACTTTACACTTATATCATTGTTCGCTCTTATTTTCATTTTTAGAGAGCCTTTTAGGTTTACTGTATCTCTAAAATCCCAGTCTTCTTCATAGCAAGTAAAAATCAAATCCATAAAGATATTCAAACTATCTCCTACTTTCCAGTTTTTTTTCTCTACTACAACCCTACTGTATATGTTTTGATAATCATGGGAATAGGTACAACTGTACATGTATGCCCTGCTTAAAACGGAATCTTGTGCCATCTTAAAATCAATATTAATACCTGTCATAAAACCTTGACCAATAGAAATAAACAAAGAATCTTTCCATAAATTACATATAAAAGAACTATTTACTATTGTATCTTTTCCTTCTAACTCTCCTTTCATAAATTCCACTACCAAAGGCTCACTAAAATCATAATCAGCATCATAAATAAGTTTATGTTTTGGTTCTTCTGCTTTTTCAATTTCTTTTTTTTGAAACAATGAGTTATCAAAAGCATAAAACAGACATGTCAGCATAGAAGCCAAAGCCACAATAAGAAACAGTATTTTTTTCATAATCTTAGAAGTTTAGTTGTGATTTCTTTTACCCATTCTCGTTGTTCCTTTAACGACCATTGTATCAATATATTTCCCATTTTCTTCTGCATAGACAAAACTCATATCAAAATAAACGTCTAAGCTATCTGAAAAATCTAGTGTTTTTGAATTGATTATAATTTTACTTTTTAGAGGTTTATAACTATGATTATATGTGCAATCAGATACTTTTGCTGTACTTTCTACATTATCTTTCGTAATTACTATTTCTACTGATGCTCCAACTATTGCATACGCTACCAATTTCAAAGAATCATTTTTATAAGTAGCATAATTTTTATTTAAGTCTGTTGTACCACGATGAAATATATTGGGCAAAATTTCTGTGATATGTTCAGCTACTAATGATGTTTCTGAAATAATTCCAGTATTATATGTTGTATCAAAAACAAGAAAATGGGTTGAATCTCCTATTCTATTTATTGCTTTCTTTTTTGTTTGATTGTAAATATTTTTATTTTGAAACAATGAACTATTAAAGGCATAAAACAAGCAAGTCAGCATAGAACCCAAAACCACGATAAGAAACAGTATTTTTTTCATACTCTTGAAAGATTAGTAGTTGTGTATATTTTTATTCTTGTTATTTCTTAAAAAATGAGACTCTCCTTTCAGAAACCCCTTCTATAATAGAAATTTTTCTTCATTTTTACTATCTTTATTCATAGCAAATTGAAAGATTTTTTTGTATAACTATACCTGCTTTACGATTAATCGTCCTCTAAAAAACTCTTTTTTTACTATAAAAAAAATACCAAATTGTTTAAAAAAACTTCATTTTTTTTCTTAAAAGAAATCATTCTTAACAATGTCAAATTCAAAATTTATCTTGCAGAAACGCAAATTATTTTTAATAGCTACGGATTTCAGAGTTAGAAGTAATCTAAGGCAAAAAACAAAATTTTTTTTGCCTTACGTAACATTTTGGTAAAGATTAAGTAATACCGAAATCTACACGAACCCACTTACACTATCAAAAACAGCGATTATGCCTTTAAAACACTTACATTGCTATTCAAAGGGTAGCGTATTCTTATACAAAAAACCGATTTTTTTTCTCAGTTTTTTTTCTCAATTTTGTTATCACAATCCACATACACGGAAAGATAACTACTAGCCTCTCTGTCTTTTTAAAAAAATCAGCAAGCATAACAAACTTTATTGATTTTCAAAAAAAATAATTTAAAAAGAGGGTAGTTTTTGCACCCCCAGTTTTTGGTAAAATTAAGTTTTTAATAAAAAATGGGTTAAGGAATTTTTGTCTTTATATAAAAAAAACCTTTATGAGATGAAGTGAAAATTTTGCTTCCAAACTCAGGTAAAGAAAAAGAAATTTAAGTTATAGATTTTATAATAGTAGAGCTACAAATTAAATTTTGTGGTTAGTTATCAAATCAAAAACGATAAACAGAAAATAAATAGTAAAAAAGTAAAGACAACTAAAAGAATAAATCAATATCAGTAAATAGAAACGAGAGGCAGTACTACTAGTAAAATCTTTAATCAGATTGCCTTTTCTAATCTTATTGATACTAAAGAAATTTGGATAGTGTGTGGAAATTTAGTTTTTTAAATTAATTATGGTATCACTTTCTCAACAAAATACGGCTATCTCATTGAACCCACACTCAACAAATAGTGGTGGCTACAAAGATTGTCAGACAGTTTGGCAGCAATGTTTGGAGGTAATAAAGTCTGAAATTCCAGAGCAGAGTTTCAAAACTTGGTTTATACCTGTCCGACCATTGCGTTTGCGCCAAAATATTTTGACGATTCAAGTACCGAGCCTCTATTTTTACGAATTTTTAGAAGAACATTATGTTCTTGTACTCAGAAAAGCGATTATCGAACAATTAGGAACAAATGGAAAATTAGAATACTCTCTTCTTCCAGAAAAAAAACAAACACCTTTATTTGATAATTCGTTTGACGAAAGGATAGAATCAACAAATCAGAATCAGCAAGGTCAAGCAAAACAAAAAAATAATTTTAATTCTTCTTCTCATGTTTCCGAGAGTTATGGTCATGAAGGAGATAATTCTGAAACGACTTCTATTCAAACAAGTTTGTTTCAAAATCAGAATTCAACTCAGCAAAATAATAATCAAAAGGATATAGATTCAGACAATCCAATAGTTTTAAATGGCAATTCGAATTATGAAACGGCTACTTCTAGAAGCCAATTAAATAACTCAACTCAGCAATCTACTAGACAGGAATATAAACCAGAATATAAAAAAGAGCTAGAAAATAGAGTAGAAGCAAGACAACCAATTAGACAAGAAAATAATAGAACCCAGCAAACTAGTACTACTAATCAGTTTGCACCACAGGTTCAGAAGTCGTCTAATTTTCAGTCTTCTACTTCACAGTCTTCTCAACAATATTATCAAAATCAGACTCAAAATCGAACAAGAGATGTTCAACAACAGTCTAATTTTCGTCCTGTCAAGACAACACAAGCACTACCTCACAATCTTAATCCAAGATATACCTTCGATACTTTTGTAGAAGGTGAGTGTAATAGTGTTGCTTTTGCAGCAGGTAGAGCAATTGCTAAAAATCCAGGAAGAACGAGTTTTCACCCTTTAGTTTTATATGGAGGTGTAGGTTTGGGCAAAACGCACTTAGCACATGCGATTGGCAACAAAATCTTAGAACATTATCCAGAAAAGCGAGTAGTTTATGTATCTGCTGACCAGTTTGCCAATGATTTTGTGGCTTCTGTACGTGAAAACGAAATTACGCAGTTTACCGAACAGTATTATCATTTAGATGTCTTGATTGTTGATGATATTCAGTTTTTGTGTGATAAGGTAAAGACTCAAGAGAGTTTTTTCCATATCTTCAATCACTTGCATAGTGCAGGCAAACAGATGATAATGACTAGCGATTGTGCGCCTGCTCAGATGAGAGGTTTGCAAGAACGACTACTTTCTCGTTTCAAATGGGGAGCAATCCTAGATTTGAAAGTTCCTGATGTAGAAACAAGAAAGGCAATTATTTATACGAAATTACAAGGATACGAATCGCAAGTTTCTCAAGATGTGATTGATTTTCTAGCAAAAAGTGTAACAACTAATGTTAGAGAACTAGAAGGTGTAATTACTTCTCTTTTAGCTAAATCTTCTTTGGCTGATATGAGTATTACACTAGACCTCGCTCGTCAAGCACTTGGCGCAGTTGTGGCACATCAAAACGAAACTCACGAACTTTCTATTGATGCAATTGAAGAAATTGTAGCAGCTTTTTTTCAAGTTACTTTAGAGCAACTCAAAGGAAAAACAAGAAAAAAAGAAATTGCAGTAGCTCGTCAGTTTGCGATGTATCTAACAAAAGAATATACTGATTTGCCTTTAAAAGCAATCGGTTGGCACTTTGGAAAAAGAGACCACAGTACAGTTATTCATGCTTGTAAAGTTGTTCCTATCAAGATGGAACAGGAAGAATCTTATAAAAAGACTTTTGATGAGATTATCAAGCGAATAGAACAACTTTAAAAACAAAGTTTTAATACATAAAAAAGCCAATAAGTTCTTTTCGTTCTTATTGGCTTTTTTATTTTATTCTATTATATGGTTATTTTTATTCTCTCCTTTGAAATAGGAATGGCTTAATTCAAAAATACCAAATGAATCTCGGTAAGCATTAAATATATTTTGAATATATTCTTGTTGATTTTGCGACATCATTTCATATATTTTTGATTTGATGCGTGGATATTCTTCAAAAATTTCTAATATATTAGCAAGAGGAAGAATATATAATTCTGTTACAGCATCACAACAAATTGCATTATATAATCGATGAGTTCCTTGCACTAAACAATTTTCTCCAAAAAACTCTCCTTTTGTAACCTTTCCTAACTCTTCAAATCGTTCTCCAACATCTAAATCTAGTCGTATCTGACCTGATTTGACCATATAAAGAGCTTGGCTTGGATCATTTCTAAAAAAAACAATTTCATCTTTTGAATAATTTCTTAAATAAAGATTAGGTAGAAAAACCATTAATTCCTCATCAGTAAGGCAAGAAAAAATCAACATTTTTCTAAGAAAATCCATTAATTTTTTGTCTTGAGAAGAATATTTACGAGCAAATGGATTCCACATAGTAAAGTATGAAGTTAAAATTTAGAGGTGAGAGTTCAAATAGGTAAATAGGAGTGAAGATTACGAAATTATTATTTCTAAAGTCAAAATTAACTAAAAATACGAAGTTAATTTTCAGTATTTTCTTGTATAAAAATTTCATTTGAAGTCAAATCAAGACATAGTAAATTTCCTAAAAACCATTTTTTAGTATAAACACATCCATTATCTAAACAAATTGAAGGAGCTTTTAAATTAATGTCTTGTAAAATATAATCCAAAAAAGTAGGGTTATGTCCAATAATAATAGTTTTATCATAAAAATGATTTTCTTTTTCTTTATCAGTAATTGCAAAATCTCTTTTCCAAAGCATTGTTTCAAAATCTGAAAATGGATTATTAGTTTCTAAATTGAAGCCAGCATGAACTAAAAAGAAATTATCTAACTCATAGAAATAAGGCAAACTACAAACAAAATCATATTCTAATTGTGAGAATTCAGCAGTTTTATCCAAAAACTGACTTGTCTTTATTCCTTCGTAATCTTCAATAAACATTTGCTCATGATTTCCACGTAAAGGAAAAATTTGATAGCCATTTTCATCTTGATTTTCTTGCAGTTTTATAATCAAATCTAAAACTCCTTTGCTATCCTTTCCTTTATTAATATAATCTCCTAACAAAAAAAGTTGGTCATTTTTAGTTAATTTTATTTGATTTAATAAGGTTTTGAAAGTAGCCAAACAACCATGAATATCAGGAATAACTAACTGTCTTCCATCTGGGTTTTTAGAAATAAACTTTGAATATTTTGTATGTTCTAATTTCATTTATCTAAATTCTTCCTTTATTTGGGCGCACGCCAGTAGAGATAAATAGCAACTATACCAAAGATAATATTTGGAATCCAAGCTCCCACACGAGGGTCTAATGCTCCACTTTGTCCCAAACTTCTAGCTACTACTACAAACAAAATAAACACAAAAGCCAACACAAAGCCAAGTGCAATATTAAAACTTGTTCCTTGTCTTGTTTTTTTAGAAGAAACTACCACCCCCATCAAGGTAAGAATAATAATAGCAAAAGGAGAGGCATAACGCTGATATTTTTCTACATAATAGATTCCTAGCTCAAGAGCTGTGCCTCTTGCTTTTTGTTCTGCAATATATTCATCTATTTCTGGCAAAGTTAGGGTTTCATTGTATCTATATTTACTCTCAAAATCTTTTGGTAGAAGTCCCATAAGAGTGTCCATATCTTTTCCTTTAAGAATTAACTCTCGTTCTGCAAAAAAAGTATGTATTTTGTAATCGTCTATGTGCCATGTTTGTTTTAAGGTATCCCAAGTAATGTTTTCAGCAGATAGTTTTTCTACTAATTTTCTATTTTCTATACGTTCTATTGTAAATTTTCGTCCATTAAAGGTATTATTATTATAACTTTGAAGATATACATAGGTATTCGAATCTATCTTTGAATGTACATTTCGCTCATCAAAAGAAAAAGGTTTTTTGACATAAGCCGTTTCGAAGGCTATCTTTATTTTATTAGCACGAGGAATAACCCAACCATTCAAATAAAATGAAAAAATTGCGATAATACTCGCTCCAATCATATAAGGCACAAACAATCTCAAATAACTCATTCCACCACTCAGCATAGCTATAATTTCGGTACGTCCTGCCATACGAGAAGTTACAAACACAGTTGTAATAAAGACCATCAAAGGCGTAATAAGTCCGATGATGTGCATAATGAAGTTAGAATAATATTCTACCACAATCTGCTTAAAGGTTAAAGAATGTTTGATAAAATCGTCACTTTTTTCGCTATAATCAATCGCACAAATAACTGCTAAGATTACCAAAACGACAAAAACGTAAGTGGTAAGAAATTTTTTAAGAATATATTTGTCTAGTATTTTCACTCTAGTTGTTTGATTTTTAGAATCCAAATCCTAAGCATTTTTAAGTATCTTAGCTTTGGATAAAATATTTGTATTATAATTTTACTACAAACTTACAATTTTGAAAGATAACAATTTAATCAAAATCTAATTTTCTAACAGTTTTAAAGATATTTTAAAAATAAATGATGTTTTTATAGCTCT
The DNA here is from genome assembly GCF_037126295.1 of Bernardetia sp. Wsw4-3y2. Lineage (NCBI taxonomy): Bacteria > Pseudomonadati > Bacteroidota > Cytophagia > Cytophagales > Bernardetiaceae > Bernardetia > Bernardetia sp. Wsw4-3y2. The sequence continues at coordinate 5,081,356 of NZ_CP147017.1, forward strand.
ATTTATACTGATAGCATTTTCAATAAGACTCGTTTTTTTATGTCTAATAAATAATTGTTATGTTATTTTGCACAAAGGCTCTTGATTGGAATACGACCTTGATAAATAAAAATAATTATATTCTTTTGAAATAAGGAATTAAGAATCAAAAAAAAATTACGACCTTTGCAGGCAAATAGCTACCTCTCCTCTTGTATTTATTGTTGTAGTCGTTTTTTTATAGTTTATCATGGATTATTAATTGTTATTACTTGCTATGAAAGTTGTTGAAAAAATTGATGAGCTTAGAACATCTTTAACATCGTATTCAAAATCAGAAAAAACGATTGGTTTTGTGCCTACTATGGGTGCACTTCACAAAGGACATATTTCGCTTATCAAAACAGCAAAAAAGAAATCAGACTTTGTAGTGTGTAGTATTTTTGTGAATCCTCTTCAATTTAATAACACAGGCGATTTTACAAATTATCCTATTTCTTTAGAGAAAGATATAAAAATGTTAGAAAAAGCAGGCTGCGATTTGCTTTTCTTGCCAAATTCTGATACTATGTATCAGAGTCCTGTCCGTACAAAGATGAATTTTGATGGATTAGATAATGTAATGGAAGGAAAACATCGACAAGGACATTTTAATGGAGTAGGAATTGTGGTGGCAAAATTATTTAATTTAGTACAACCTAATCACGCCTTTTTCGGACAAAAAGACCTCCAACAATTTGCTATTATTCAGCAAATGGTAACTGATTTATCGTTTCCTATCAAGCTTTATTGCTGTCCTATCAAAAGAGAAGAAGACGGACTGGCGATGTCTTCAAGAAATAGAAGGTTAGACGAAGATCAAAGGGTTATTGCTCCTAAAATATATGAAAGTCTTATTTTGACCAAAAAAATGCTTAAAAAAGGAGAATCTGTAGAAAAATCACAGCGAGCAGGCATTTCTCATTTAGATAAATACAAAGAGTTCGAAACTGAATATTTGGAAATTATAGATGCAACTACTCTACAACCTTTAGATTCTAAATTAAAATTAAAAAAATTAGATACTAGCACAAAAATTGCAATTTGTGTCGCTGCAAAACTAGGAGAAATACGACTGATTGATAATATTATTATTGATTGATTTGAAAGTTATTGTTCGCCCACAAGAGCAAATCATTTTTTTTCAAAATCAGAATAGTACCAAATCATTAAGAAATTACAACTTAAACATTAATAAATTCGTATAATTAAGCAGAAACTATTAAAATCCTTTCAAAAAAAGATTTCTTTTTTTGTTATTTTAATCAAAAAACAACTATGTTATTACAAATATTCAAATCAAAGATACATTGCGTTAAGATTACACAAGCCGAACTAAATTATGTAGGCAGCATTACCATAGATGAAGAATTGATGGAAGCTGCTAATTTATATGAAGGTGAGCGTGTACAAATTGTAAATAATAATAACGGAGAACGCATCGAAACTTATGTCATTCGTGGTGAGCGTGGAACAGGTACAATTTGTTTAAATGGTGCTGCTGCTCGTAGAGCACAAGTTGGAGATGTTGTAATTATTATTTCATACGCTCTCATGACACACGATGAAGCAAAGGCTCACAAACCAACGATTATATTTCCAAACGAAAATAATCGTTTGAATTAGAATAATACAAAACTGATTTTTTATATATACACTCTATTTTATAATGTCATTGTTAGTTTTTGAACAAAGCAACACGAGCATTATAAAATAGAGTATGTTTTTTTTAGAAGTTAGGAGAAAGTAAATATTGAGAATAAAAATCATCAATTACTTTTACAGCTTCATCTGCAGTATCTACAATGCTGATTAGATCTAAGTCTACTGCACTTACGTTTTTCTCTTTTTCAAGAACAGTCGTTTTTATCCAGTCCATTAATCCAGACCAAAAATCTTTACCTACCAAAACAATAGGAAAACGAGCTATTTTTTTTGTTTGAATAAGTGTGTAGGCTTCAAAAAGCTCATCTAATGTTCCCAAACCACCAGGCATTACGATAAAGCCTTGAGAATATTTTACAAACATAACTTTGCGCACAAAGAAATAATCAAAGTTGATAAGTTTGTCTAAGTCAATATACGCATTTGCACCTTGTTCAAAAGGCAAAACAATATTCAAACCAACAGATTTACCTTTTTCTGCTCTTGCGCCTTTATTACCAGCTTCCATAATACCAGGGCCACCACCTGTAATTACACCATAACCATGGCGTACTAATTTAGCTGCAATTTCTTCAGTTAATTTGTAATATTTATGGTCTGGAGAAGTACGAGCAGAACCAAAAATAGAAACACAAGGTCCTATACGAGCTAGTTTTTCAAACCCTTCTACAAATTCTGCCATTACTTTAAAGATAACCCAAGAGTTTGCTGATTTTATTTCACTCCAATCTCGTTTCTGAAAAGCTCTAACTAATCGTTTTTCTTCTTCTGTTTTACCTTCTAATATATCTTTTGCATTCGTATTTCCATCCATATCATTCAAATCTGGTTGATATGGCTTTTCAGATTTTCCTTCGTTTGAAATAGATTCAGAAGTAAGTTTTTGTTTTTTTATTGGTTCGTTTTGATTTTCTTCGTAAGGCATTTTAATAATTCGTTTAATTAAATAGTTTTGTTAAATGAGTAGTTTTAATGATTAAATACTCTGCAATACTGCTTTTTTATTTTGATTTATATATTTATCAAGTTTTTAAACAGAACGGCTAATATACGGAAAGTAATTTTAAAACAAAATATAAAATGAATTGAGTATCTATTTTACAGAATCAATTGTTGTTATTTTTAGACGTGTAACACAGTAAAATTATGGAATTTAGCAACAGCCATCTAAACTAACTTATCATCACAAATTACAAAAATCACTATTATGATTCAGAAAATTAAAGAAACCTGTCTTTACGTAACCAATTTAGACAAAACACAAGAATTTTATCACAATAAACTAGAATTGCCTATCATTAGCAGAAAAGAAGATGCTTTTATATTTTTTAGAGTTGGCACGGATGTTCTTTTATGTTTTATAAATGAATATGCAAAAAATCAAGAAAATCTACCTCCTCATTTTGCAATAGGAAAAATACATTTTGCTTTTGAAGTAAAGGTAGAAGACTATCAGATGTGGAAAAACAAAATAGAAAATCTACAAATCAAAATAACACACGAACAAGAATGGAAAAACGGATTACTTTCTTTTTACTTTGAAGACCCTGATGGACATGTTTTAGAGATAGTAAGTGCAGGAATATGGGATTAAATTTATTCAAAACAAATCTTTTATATTAATTTTACGTATTTTATAAGACAAAATATAAGCATCACCATTATTTACCCAAACTTCCTACTTATGAATATAGAAAAAACAGCAGAAACAGGAAATGAGAATAAGAAAGATATTATTTCTTGGGACAAGATAAAAAGTTTTGATTTTAATAAGCCTATTACAGATTATGGATTTGTAACTCGCTTGGCTGATGAGAATAAATGGACAAAAAACTTCACAGATAAAGCAATTTTGGAGTATAAAAAATTTATGTATCTAGCTGCAACGGCTGGAACAATGGTTTCACCTTCTGAAATTGTGGATATTGTTTGGCATCAACATTTGATTTTTACTGAATCTTATAATGAGTTTTGTAATCTATTAGGGAAAAAAATCCAACATATTCCTTCAACTCATAATAAAGCCGAGTTTGAAAAATTCAAAAATGCAAAGGAAAATACTACAAAACTCTACGAAAAACAGTTTGGAAAACAACCTAAAAGTATTTGGGAATATCACACCATGTATCAACCTTTAGGATTAAAAGAATCTACTACCACACCAGAAAAAATTGTTACGCTAGGTGCTGTTATTTCCTTGATAGTTCTTATTCCCCTTCATTTTTTGATGCAGCCTTTTTATAGTGAGATAAATGGAATGGAGTTTTTTGTATTTTATATTCCTTTGATTGTAATAACTGCCATCGCATTAAATTCTTTTAATAGTTCTTATCTAAGAAATATTTTGAAAAGTTGGTCAGAAGATGCTTTTATCAATGATTTATCTATTTCAGAAATTATTTACTTAAAAAATGGAAAGAAAAACGATGTTGTGCATCATGCTGTCAATAAATTGATAAAAAACAAGGGAATAAAAGTAGATAGTAAAAATGCAATAAAAATTGGTAAGAATCTAAATCCTAAATCAGTAGAGGAATATATAATTTTTGATTCGCTCACAAGTCTTTCAGCTACTTCCGACGAGGTGTATTATCCAGCCCTTTTAAAGGAACTTACCAATAAAGAAGTTTTCCGAAATACCTATCAAGCGATGGATGAGTTTATAGCAACAATAAAATATTCAAAACGTTTCACAAAGCTATTTTTGATAAATTATATAGTTATTTCGGCTATTATGATTATTGGTTGCATTCGTCTTTTTATGGGAATTTCTAACAATAGACCTTTTCTATTTATAGCTATTTTGTTAGTTGCTCTTCTTATTGGAAGTATTATTTATTTGAATGGCTTATCTAAAAAAATGGCTCGGGATATTGTACCAAATTTTTATAAAAATACAGTTATTCCTCAAAAATATGGAAAGAAAATTAGTAATGATAAAACACATGAATGGAGCTATATTTATGTAGGCAGTGCTATTTTTGATGATTCGTTTACTCCTTTAGTAACTTACACAGACAAAAATAATTCTTCGTTTAGTAGTGATGGTGGTTCTTGTGGAAGTAGCTGTGGTAGCTCTTGTGGGTCTAGTTGTGGAAGTAGCTGTGGTTCTTCATGTGGAGGAGGTTGTGGTGGCTGTGGAGGATAGGAATTACAAATCTCTTCTTAAAATTTTCAAAAGCACAAAGAAATTTGTGTTTTTTTTTGTTGATTCTATAAAAATAAAAAATGCTTTAAAACAGAAATAATAGCAACCTTTGTTAAACAATTTGATAGCACATGAAATTTGATGAGTTTCAAATTGTTTAATAACTTATTTTAATTACCAATCCAAGAGCTATGAGCTTAACAACTGAGAATAAAAAAGAATTAATTCAAAAATCAAAAACTAGTATTTTTAAAGCCGTTTTTCCAAATACTACTAATCATTATGATACTCTTTTTGGAGGAACAGCTATGCAAATGATGGACGAAGTGGCATTTATTACAGCTACTCGTTTTTCTCGTAAAAAAGTAGTTACAGTTTCTTCTGACCGTATTGATTTTAAAGTGCCTATTGCAGCAGGAACAATTATAGAACTTATTGGAGAAGTTTCAAGAGTAGGAAATACAAGTCTTGATGTAACAGTAGAAATTTTTATAGAAGAAATGTATTCTGAAAAAAGAGAACAAGCCATTACAGGAAGTTTTAGTTTTGTAGCTATAGACGAAAACAAAAAACCTACTCCTATTTTTTAAAGTCTATTGGGAAGTAAAAAATATGTATCAACAAACATAAAAAAGAGGCTGATCTTTGTGAACAGCCTCTTTTTTATTCTATACTTTTGACAAAAGCTAGTTACTTTTTTGTTAAAGATTAAATTCCAGCTTTTTTGAGTGCTTCTGTAAGTTTAGGAACTACATCAAAAGCATCTCCTACCACACCATAATCAGCCGATTTGAAGAAAGGAGCTTCTGAATCTTTATTGATTACAACAATAGTTTTAGAAGAATTTACACCTGCTAAATGCTGAATTGCACCTGAAATACCCACTGCAATATACAACGAAGGAGCAACTTTGATTCCTGTCTGACCTACGTGTTCGTGGTGAGGTCTCCAGTCCATATCTGAAACTGGTTTCGAACAAGCTGTTGCAGCATGTAATTCATTTGCTAAATTTTCAATCATTCCCCAGTTTTCAGGACCTTTCAAGCCACGACCAGCAGAAACAACCAAATCAGCTTCTGGCAATAAAATATCACCTTCTTGTTTTTTTACATCTGTTACTTTTACAGCAAAATCTTTAGCTCCATATTCTGGGCTAAATGCTTCTACAGTAGCTGAACCACCTACAGAATCATCAATTGCAAGTGCATTTTTAGCAATTGTAAGCACTTTATTTTCACCTTCTAATTTTGTATCTGCAAATGCTTTTCCTGTGAAAACACCTCTACGAACTACAAAACCATTATCAGTTTGAGGAAGAGCAACTACATTTGAAGCAACAGTTGCTTTCATTTTTACACCTACTCGTGGTGCTGCTGCATCCACAGTAGAAGAACGAGACATCACTACTACATTTGCGCCTGCTTTACTAGCTGCACTAGCAATAGCACTAGCGATAGCACTAACAGGACGAGTAGAAAGTTTATCATCACTTACTTGTAAAACAGTTTTTACACCATATTTTCCAAGTTCTTCCAAATTTTCGGCTTTATCTGTAACTAAAGCAGTTACATCGCCTGCATTCATTTTGACAGCATACGTCAAAGCCTCTAAAGAAGACTTTTTTACTGCATTGTTATCTGCTTCTATATATACTAAAACTGACATCGTTTTATTTGTTTATTTTTATAATATTTTTTTATGATGTCGTTGGTGAGACACCAACAACGGCGAGAAGAAAAAATACAAATAACGTCATTGTAAAAAAAGAGTATGATTCGTAATTCGTAATTTTTAATTCGTAATTGATTTAGAGTACCTTAGCTTCTTCTTTCAAAAGACGTACAAGTTCGTCCATATTATCAGCATCAATCATTTTTACATTCCCACGAGAAGGAGGAAGTTCGAAATTTACGATTTCTGTTGGTGCTGACTCAGTTGTAGGTTCAATTACTTCTAAAGGTTTTTTACGTGCCATCATAATACCACGCATATTAGGAATTTTCCATTCTGCAATTGGCTCTTGACAACCTGCTACAAATGGCATCTCACACTCTACATATTCTTTTCCACCTTCAATTTCACGACCCATTTTAGCAATATTCCCTTCTACTTCTAAAGTCATACAAGGAACAATACAAGGCATATCTAACATTTCGGCAACCATTCCGTGAACCTGTCCACCATTATAATCACTGGCTTCACGTCCCATCAAAATCATATCAAAATTTTTGTCTTTTGCATAAGCTGCAATTTGCTCAGCTACAAAATAAGCATCTTTTGGGTGTGCATTGATACGAACAGCATCATCTGCTCCAATAGCTAAAGCTTTACGAATAGTAGGTTCTGTATCTGCTTCGCCTACATTAAGGACAGTAAGTTTTCCTCCACTTGCATCTTTAAGCTCTACGGCACGAGCAAGAGCATAATCATCATAAGGACCAATAATAAACTGTACGCCGTTTTTATCTAATTCTGTACCAGTAAATTTAATTTTTGTTGTTGTGTCGGGTACATGACAAATGCAAACTAATATATTCATATAAAGAGATTGGTAAAAAGAAGTAAAAAATGAATAATTCCTTTTATCTAATTTTTTAACTAGATTCTTTGAAACTAACTATAAAAGGAATGATTAAGAAAATTGTTTGGAATGTGTGTGAATCTGCTGCGAATATACGGCATGTTCTTTAAAAGCGCAATTTTGTAATAGATTGTTCTATAAAAATGATTATTATATTTTGTCTTGACCTATTTCATCTAAAACATTCAAAATAGTATAAGTTTGAAAATAATGAACTTAATATTTTGCAGCAAAATCATTCAATAATTTATTGTCTATCAGTTTTATAATTTCTCTAGCTGTCTGTGAATCAGGACTTTCATTTCTATAAACTGTTTTCAAACTATCTGTTGCTTTTTCGCTGTATTCTCTACCACAAGGAGTATCTAGGCTTGCACCATTTTTTATAAGTAACTCTAAACAAGCAATAAAATCTTCATTTATTTCCATAGGAAAATCAATTATTTTTTGTTCGTATTTGCCATAAATAGCATAAAAAAGAGGTGTATGTGTAATTTTATAAGGTGTTGACTTTGGATTTTTGTAAGTAAATTTTTTCTTTATTTCTGCGCCATTTTCTACTAGGAATCTTACCATATCTATATCTCCTATTTTTGAAGAGTATGCTAAAAAAGGATACGGACAGCCATAATTTACTGAAATAGATTCATCTAAAATCATCTCCTTTATTACTGCTGTATTCCCACTAGTATAATCTCTACAAGTAGTTTCTCTTTTATAGGTTGTAATACCTAAATAGCCAATCATTCCAAATATACCTATAAATATAGATGCAATAATACTAATAGCTACAATTTTTGTTATGTTATCGCCCATTATTTTAATTTATTTTTAATCAATAAATCCTTACCCAATAGAGATTGAATAAGGATTTATTGTTGTTTTATATCTCTATTTTAAAAGATAAAAATTATCTAATTCCGTGTGACCATTTTATCATAAGAGGAGAAAGAATAAGAGCCAAAATAGCAAAACCAATAGCTGCAAATCCTACTTGTGAGAATACAGTAGAATACGTATAAAGTTTTTCCATTCCTTCACTGAAATTACCAGCTTGTTCTGCTGTAACTCCTGTAATCATTTCTACCAATCCATCTATAAAAGTAGGTTCTACGGCTGCCTGAGTTCCTTCTGTTTTGCCACCTGTTGTTAGTGTAGCAATAATTCCTGCAATATGGTGAGCAAAGGCAGAAGATAAGAACCAAACTCCCATCATAAATCCTACAAATTGTTTTGGTGTAAGTTCAGTTACTTTAGAAAGACCAACTGGAGAAATAAATAGCTCACCTGTTGTCATTAATAAATAACCCAAAATCAAAAATATCATAGGTACTTGTGCGCTTTCATTTACAAAACGAATAGAAAGAGCAAAAATCAAAAATCCTAATCCTAATTGAGCAATTCCTAAAGCAAATTTAATAGGTGTATAAGGGTTCATTTTGCGTTTGGAAAGGGCTACCCACATTATAGAAAATGGAATTGCAAACATGATAATGAAAATAGCATTAATAGAGTTGGTTTGAGCTGCATTCATCCATACTAAATCTACACTGTACTTTGCAAAAAGTGTAAGCGAACTACCACTTTGCTCAAAGAATGACCAGAAAACAGTAATAAAGAAGGTAAGCAAAGAAACTACAAAAACTCGTTGAGCTTCTTGTCTAGAAACACTTATCATAATATAGATTATATAAGCAATCGAAACAGCCAATGCACCATATAAAATCCAAGAAACATATTCATTTTCCCAAACTAAAAATGTAAAAATAGGCACAGACATAAAAGCAAGTACATATACAACTGATTCAACCATTTTTGAAACTGTTCCTTTTCCATTAGGTGGATAACCTTGATTGCCAAAAACACCTTTACGCATTCCGTCCCAAAAGAATATCAGACCTGCAAGCATTCCTACTCCTGCAGCTCCAAAACCCCAATGGTAACCAAACTCCACAGCTAACCAACCACAAAATAAAGGTGCGATAGCAGCACCAAGATTAATACCCATATAGAAAATCGTAAAACCTCCATCACGACGTGGGTCGCCTTCTTGATAAAGTGTTCCTACAAATGAGGAAATATTTGGTTTAAAAAAGCCATTTCCTACAATAATAAGAGCTAGAGCAATATAAAAAGCATATGTACTTTCAATAGCCAGCACAAAATGACCTATTGCCATCAAAGCTCCTCCAAGCATAATTGCTTTTCTGTAACCGAGTAATTTATCAGCTATCATTCCACCAACGAAAGGTGTCGCATAAACTAAAGCTCCATAAGCAGCATACACTACAAAGGATAATTCTTCACCATTTGGAAGCCCATTAAATAGGACATCAGTCATGTAAAGAACTAATAAAGCACGCATTCCGTAGAAACTAAAACGTTCCCACATTTCTGCAAAAAATAGATAAAAAAGTCCTTTTGGGTGTCCAAACATTTCTTGCAATTCTCCGTCGAATGCATCTTTGTTTGGTTTAGCTGGTATTCCTTCTGTTGCCATAAAATTGGTATTGGTGTGTTTATTATGAGTAAATAATTTATTTTTAGTATTTTTGAAAATACGTCTTTCAATACTGCGAATTTATGAATTTATAATGAATAATTTTGAAACAATTATAGATTATAAGAGAATCAAGGGAAAAATAAACATAATTCATTCTTTATCAGTAAGAAAATAATCTAAGCAAGATAAACAAAATCAGTATGTTTTGCTCAAATAGGTCAGATACTTTAATTATATTTACGTTTGCTTAACAAAACAGCTCTTTTAAAATTAACTTTGCATGCTATCAGTAATATAACTATTTATTGACTTAGGAAGTGGTTAATTATTTCCTTACAAATAAATAAAATGTATTTTTACTGGTAACTATTTACTGATAACTGGTAACTGATAAACTTATGTTCGATTTTGATTTTCGCTTCTTAAATATAAATAATAAACCAACTTCTTATTTTGATAAACAAGGTTCTATCGAACAAGAGGGTATTTATTTTGATGGAGAATTACTTGCTTTTTCGGAGCTTCAAGAAGTAGTACGCTATCGAAATCGTCTTTCATTTATTATCAAAGCAGGAGAAAGAACAGCAGTAGATGAGTTTCTGCTACCTGATTTTAATGGTTTTATGATTCGTGTAGATGAAGAAGAAGCCTTTGATATAAAAAGCCAGATTGATAGGAAATATACAGAACTGCAAGTAGAAGAACGAAAAAAAGAACTAAAGGCACAGGACGAACTACATAATTTTAGAAAAGCTGAATGTCCGACTTGTAGAAGTCATTTAGACTTATCCTATTTGAAACCCACAAAGTATATTTTTTGTAGATATTGTGATTCCATTTTTAATAAATATGGTAACTATACAGATTTGAATGATTACAAAATTTGTCCTGTTTGTAATTATTATAATCGAATTCAGGTTACACCAAAAGTAGAATTCTATTTTTATGGAAAAGAAGATAAAGCCTTTTCTTTTGAAAAAACATATCAATGCGATAGTTGTACAGAAAGAGAATTGCGTCCTCGTTTTTGGAAAAATGTACCTTTCATTATTGGTGCATTTGCTGACTTTGCAGCCAAAAACAAAATAGAAACTGATATTGATTCTTCTTATGCCGAACTTACCAAAGCAAATCTATTAGGATACACAGGACAAATAGAAGAAGCAAAGCCCCTTTATGAAACGATGTTTTTGTATGTAAAAGACCAACCAGGAGTACTTTATGATTTTGGGAAAGCCTATTTAGATACAGCTTTGTTGCTCTTGGAAGAGGCAGAGTTTACAGGTGATGAGCAAGCATTAATTTATATAAGAGAAGCTGTTCGTTGGCTTTCTCGTTCTTTAAAAATGTGTTCAAATTATCTGCCTGCAATCAAACTTTTTGAAGACAATGAAGAACTGGAATATGAAATAGAGGATGATGAATACGAAGATGATTATTAAATGCAAATTAGGTAATGGGAAAATATACATTTAGAACTGAATAGTAGCAGGAAACATAATCACTCTACTTTTCTAAATTCTAACTCTCCTCCTTTTGCCACATCATACAAAATAAATTTTGTAGGGTTAAAATATATTACTTCATAACAAACTAGCTTTTCATGACCACTTCCAAAAACTAAAAAATTTCCTTCTTTATTATATGTTCCTTCTTCATCAGGACATTTGTCGTAAATAGCAAAAACTTTATAGGCTTCTTTTAAATTATTTTTTTGCTCATTTTGGTTTGAATAATCAGCATTCAAATTAGAATATATTTTTCTACCTTCAAAAATTAAATATAAATATTGATTTTCTTGTGAAGAATCTGTTACTAACTTCCATTTTCCATCAAAATCAAAATTAGAAGTCTTGATACTTTCTATTTTATCCAAAGAAGTTGTAAAAGTGCTAGAATCAGTAGGTAAAATAGTGTAAAGTTCTTTTTGTTTTTCTTCCTTTTGTTTACTCAAACAAGAAATGCTAAACACTATAGTTCCAAAAAAAAGGGCGGTAAAAATAAAATTTTTAGAAAACATTCAAAAATAAATAATAAGTAAAAAATAACCTCAAAAAAAAAATGAAACCTGTATTCTATTCTAAGATTGTTATGATGACATTGTATTATTTTTGTTATATTATTATTACTAGCAGTATTTGTATGTTTGTTTATTTATCAAACTCTACAATAGGTTTTGCTCAGAGCAATTTAAGTCAAAACATAACAAAAGACACACTACTTATATCATCACAAAAAAATCAAAGTAAAAATCAAAAATCATATCCAAACGTAACAAATAGTGCAAAAAACACAATAAATATACTTTGCAGTTCTAAAATGCAAGGAAGAGGATATGTTAATAATGGAGAACAATTAGCTGCAAGTTACGTTGCAAGAGAATTTGAACAAATAGGATTATTAAAATACAATAATAGTTATTTTCAATCATTTAATCTAAAATCTGTAAATACTTTTCCAAAAAAAGTACAATTAAAATCTAAAGGATATAATTTTCAAGGAGGAAAAGAGTATTTGGTAGCTTCTTTTTCTAATTCAGGAAAAGGAAAAGTAGGAATTTTATATTTAGATTCAGCATTTTTTGAGAGTGATTCGGCACAGATTGCATTTAAAAAAGTGTCATTAAGAAAAAGTGCTGTTATGTATTCAGATAAATGGACAAAAAAAATTCAACTAGAAAATCCTGTTTTTTTAGAAAAAATTCAAGAAGCAAAAGCTGTATTTGTCCGAACAGAAAAATTAATTGGTGTCCCTTCACCTGTTGCCTATTCAAAACCTTATTTTGAAGTCTTAGATAGTATTTTTCCTATTTATGAGGCACTTGATTTGATAGATTTAGAAGATTTGAAAACAGCTAAAAAAAATAACAAGATAAAAACATTAAAATTTAAGGTAAAATCAAAATTAGTAAATTCTCAGCCTTCTCAAAATGTAATTGGATATATAAAAGGAACAAAAAAACCTAAAAAAGTAATCGTTTTTTCGGCTCATTATGATCATTTGGGTAAGATGGGGAAAGAGGTTTATTTTGCTGGTGCAAATGATAATGCTTCTGGCATAGCGATGCTTTTAGAACTAGCAAAATATTATTCAGAAAATCCTCCTGAATATTCTATCTGTTTTATGGCTTTTGGGTCAGAGGAAATTGGTATTTTAGGTTCAATGTTTTATACTCAACATCCTCTTTTTCCATTACAAGATATTAATTTTTTGATAAATTTGGATTTGATAGGAACTGGAGAGAAAGGAGCAACAGTAGTAAATGCAACTATTCATACAAAAGAATTTGAACTCTTAAAAAAGATAAATAAAGAGAAAAGTTATTTAAAAACAATAGACAGTAGAGGCGAAGCAGCTAATTCTGACCATTATTTTTTTCATAAAAATAGAGTTCCTAGTTTTTATATTTATTTGAATGGAGGAAGTCAAGCCTATCATGATATAAATGATGTACCTCAAAACTTATCCCTTTATGCTTTTCAAAATTTATACGAACTTTTAATCGAATTTAGTCACGATATAATTCAAGCAAAGTAATTTAAGGATAAATTGAATTCAAAAAACGAATTAGAAAGTGGAAATTTAAACTCTTAAGACACCTTTGAGGTGTCAGACAGATTCTATTTGCATATAAATAATTTTGCTCAGTTACTTACTATTGTTTTTTTACCGATAAAAACGTATTTTGTGAGATAAAAAAAATAGAGAAGCAAGTTTGGGCTGCTTGTGGTTTTTTATTTTGATAAAGTAATTGAGCAAAATAAAACATATCTAAAAAAACAATTAGAAAGTGGAAGTTTAAACTCTCAAGACACCTTTGAGGTGTCAGACAGATTCCATTTGCATATAAATAATTTTGCTCAGTTACTTACACTTGCATACACACCAACTAAAGAAATTATAAATTATTTATGAGTACGAATACTGCTATTAAAATTCCTGAAAATTTACCTCAAGAAGTATCTACTGCATGGCTGAAAAATTTAGAACTTGCTAAAAAGAGAGAAGTTCCTAAAGATGTTCAGAAAAACATTGAAACTTATTACAAAAATTTTGACCAAAAATATACAGAAGCATTAATAGAACACGTAATCTCTCCTATGTCAGATTATTACTATCGCCCTGTTTTTGTAGGTTTTGATGAGCAAGAAGAAAGAAATAACCCTGAAAGACCTCTAATTTATTATAGTAACCACTCTGGAATGGCTTTTCCTTGGGATGGAATGATATTTTTAGCCGAAATTTTTAGGCAGTTTGGGTTTCAGAAAAAGAGTATTCGCCCACTGGTTGCACCTATGCTTTCACAGTCAGCTCTCATGAATCCATTTGGTGCTTATAATTTATGGAAAAAGGTAGGTGGCATAGATGCTACCACTCTCAATTTTGAAACTATGATGAACTGTAATGATTATAATATTATGGTTTATCCTGAGGGCGTTCCAGGAATTGGAAAAGGATTCAACAGAAAATATGAAGCACAGCGTTTTTCTACGTCTTTTATCCGAATGGCTCTTAAATACAAAACTGATATTATACCTTTTGCTACCGTCAATGGTGAATATATCAATCCTCATACATATAGCATTCCTTGGGTAAATAAATTAGTAAATAAAATCGGAATTCCATTTTTACCAATGGGTATTATTACAGCACTTGTGCCTATTTTTCCTTGGCTTTTTTATACAGGTTTTCCTGCTAAAATGACGTATGTAAAAGGAGAAAGAATTAACCCTTCTGAGCTTTTAGATAAACCTTCTGAAGAAGCAACACAAGAAGATGTAGTCAGAATTAGAGATTATGTCAGAGATGAATTTCAAAAACTACTTGACGAATCAGTAGAAAAATACGGACAAAAACCATTTAATTGGAAAGATTTGAGAGCAGCCAACAAAGGAAAAGAAAAAAGAGGGAGTAAAATTCGTTTCTTTCCTTATCTAACACCTATCGGCTGGCCTATGCTTTTTAGTGAATTTGATAGAAAATATAGAAAATATGAACAAGAAGGTAGAAAAGGCAAATTTACGTTGAGAATGCGTAGAAGAGATTTTTTTCCTTTGCTTTTCAGAAATCTGATTACAATATCTTATTTTATTCCTGTTTTGGGATGGATTCCACTTGCTATCCGTGGATATTCTAAGCCAAAAGGAGAAAAGTAAATAAATTATTTGTAAAGAAAAGATATGCTTTTCCCTTCCTAAACAACATTACAATAAAAAAGGAATTTGAAGTTTATTCAAATTCCTTTTTTATTTTCCATAGAATTTATACAAAATATATTTTTGTGACTATTCTATAAATCATCATCATCATCTACTTTTGGCGCACGAATTCCTACTATAAGACTACTCCATTCAGTTGCTTTCCAAATTCCTGCATCATTTTTATGAACACGAACAGGACGAGCCGAATCAGCTCCTGAAGATGGAATAAATAGTTTTATTTCTCCTTCTTTTTCATCTCCACTATATTTGTTGGTAGAATAATCAAATACTAGTTTTCCTGTTGGAAGTTTGTAGCCATTATCTACTGTTGTCCCCTTTACATACGAAAAAGGAACATAAGGAGAGCGTTTGATTTGAGTTTTTATTAAACCTAAATCATTTCTTGAAACAATATAACCTTTATATCCTTCATTTTTAGTGGTTTTAGAAAGTCTTTTTTTATCAGCAGCAATAGTCAAACAAGCTAAACCTAACTCTTCATTTTGGCTGTAAATCATCAAAGCAACAATCATTGTGGTTGCTCCTCCTTCTGGAGTTTTGCTGATTTTATTCCTCATTTCTAAAAATTCTTCTACTGTAGTAGGTAGCTTATCAATCGTAACTGTTCTATCTTTTCCTAAAATAGATTTAGATTCTGAAAAGATTTCCTTTGAAGAATTGTATTGGAATGCACTAAAAAACAGCAATGTAGGAAAAATTACTATTGCTAAGAGGAAAATTTTGGTAATAGATTTCATAGTCTTAAGTGATTAAAAGTTAGTAATAAGTATTTTGGTTAAATTTCGGTTAATAAACACCAAAAATTACACCAAAATTACATTTAATTATTACTTTACTTCTGAGTACACTGGGCAAAATTATTTATTGGTTATAGAAAGTTATAGAAACCTATCTGATATTTTAAAGGTATCTTGAAAATTTCAATTTCCACTTTCTAATTTTTTTTCAGATATATTTTATTTTGCTCAGTTATTGATATAAATTAATCAAAATACTTTTCTCAAAACAAAGTCGTACCCTTACATTTTAGCATATATTTATTACTTTTGTAAACAGTAGAATTTGCAAAAAAAATATAGATATTAAATACGGACATTAAACATTTAGAATGAAAAAAGCACTCATTACAGGAATTACAGGACAAGATGGCGCATATATGGCGCAACTTCTTCTCAATAAAGGATATGAAGTTCATGGTATCAAACGCAGAAGTTCACTTTTTAATACCGACCGAATAGACCATTTATATCAAGACCCACATGTCGACGATTATCGTTTTAAGTTGCATTACGGAGACCTTACCGACTCTACCAATTTGATTCGTATCATTCAAGAAGTTCAGCCAGACGAGATTTATAACTTGGGTGCAATGTCGCATGTGAAGGTAAGTTTTGATATGCCTGAATATGTTGCTAATGTGGATGCT
>NZ_CP147018.1:0-601782 GCF_037126295.1 Bernardetia sp. Wsw4-3y2
TTAGACAAACGTTTTTGATAGGAATAAGTTTGATTTTATTATGTCTTAAAGATATTATAACTTAAAACCAATCACAAGTATATCATCTATTTGTTTTTCGTGTCCGTCAAATTGCCATTCTCTAAGTTCTTTTTTCAATTCTCTTTTTTGTTGTTTTGCAGGCAAGGTAGAAATATCTTTGAGGAAGTTTTGAAATCGTTTAGACATATATTTTGTTCCTTGTGGACCTCCAAATTGGTCTTGGAAACCATCAGAATACATATAAAAAATACTATCTTCTTTTATTTCAATAATGTGTTCTTTGAAAGGCTCTTGTTTTATATTGAATCCTCCAATGGGGTAACGATCACCTCTGATTCGAACTATTTGATTATCGTAGATATGTAAAAGTGGATTTTTTGCTCCTGCAAAAGTTAATGTTTTAGTGTTTTTGTCTATCGAACAAATAGACATATCCATTCCATCTCTATTTCTATTTCTGTTTTGATTGAGATAGCGACGTACACTTTCATTGAGAGTATCTAATATTTTGGCAGGCGATGTAATGCCTTGAATTTTGACAGTTTCATAGAGTAAATTATTTCCAATCACTGACATAAATGCTCCTGGAACTCCGTGTCCTGTACAATCTACAGCAGCAATTATTATCTTATTTTCTCTTTCTGTTACCCAATAAAAATCTCCAGAAACAATATCACGAGGTTTGTAGAAGACAAAACAATCTGAAAAATACTTACAAACATCTTCTTCAGAAGGCATCATTGCATCTTGAATACGCTTTGCATACGTAATACTTGCTGTAATATTATTATTTTTTTCTTGAATGTTAGTATAAGCTTCTTCTAATTTTTGTTGTTGTGTTTCTAGTTCATTATTTTTTTCTAAAATCTCATCTTTTTGTTTCACTACTTCAATAGTTCTTTTATTTACTATATTTTCCAATTCTGTTTTACTTCTTTTTAAGGAAGCTGTATAAAAACGAACTGTCCAAAAACTCAGTCCAAAAATAAGGAAAACAACGCCTATTTTTACTCCCAATGTTTGCCACCAATGAGGATGAATCTGAAAAGCAAAACTAGAAATTTCTCCCCATTGTTCATCTTTTCCTACTCTTGAACGTACTTCAAAAATATATTTACCAGCAGATAGATTTGAATAATTAGCCTCTGTTTTTTGTGTTGGAGCAAGCCATTCTTTATCACTACCTACTAATTGCCATTGATATTCAATATCTTGAGGACTAGACAAATTTGCTGTATAAAAACTAAAATTGACTTTGTTTTGCTCTGCCTCTAATTCTAAATTTTGAGGTAAGTGATTCCACGCAGAAAGTGATTTATACTGTTTTATGTAGGTAGAGTCTTTCCAATTAGTTTGTTCTAAAAACAAATTGAGTTCAGTTATAAAAGTATGAGGAGCAATATATTTTTTTTCATCGCTAAAGTTACAACGACTAATTCCCTTTATATGTCCAAGCCAAATATTTCCTTTTAGGTCTTCATGAATAGCCTTTCCATTAGTTTCTTCAGCAAAAAGTCCATCTTCTTTTGTATATTTTTCTATGTTTATAATTTCTCCGTTTGGCTTCAAATAAAGTTTATTTAGTCCTCGCTGTGTTCCAATCCAAAACTCATTGAGTTTGTCTTTTACAGGCAAAATAGAATAAACTAAATTGGAAGAAAGCCCTTGAGCAGTCTGATAGATTTGAAATTTTTCGCCATCAAAACGATTTAAGCCACCTGTATAAGCCACTATCCAAACTACGTCTCTAGCATCTATATGAAGCTGTAAAAGAAGATTATCTCCTAGTCCTTCCTTTTTTGAATAACGTTTGAAATGTGTTTCTGAAGTTCCCTTTCCGTCCCATTTTATGAGTCCGTTGAAAGTGGCAAGCCAATAATTTCCTTTTGAATCTTTGGCAATATCCATAACTGAATTGGCATCTGTTATTTCTTTTGTAAAGCGATATTTCACTTTTTTAGTAACTAAATCATAACCTACCAAACCAGTTGTCTGCATACAAATCCAAAGAATATTATCAATCTTGACAAGATTTCTGATATAAGTCTCTTCATCTAAGCCAAAACGTCTATTTACATTTTGAACTGCAAATGTTTTTGTATATTTATTTTCTGTAATTTTTAAAATTCCTACTGCACTAGCAGCATACATAGTATCTTGGTAATTCCAAAATGCAGATATTCTACCGTATTTACTATTTGCTTCCAAGACTGTCGAAACTTTATCTATTTTGTCTTCTTCTATAAGTGTAATCCCAGAGCGATAACTTCCTACCCAAACTCTATTTTGTTTGTCACTCAGAACAGAAAAAATAACATTTCCTTCTAATCCTTCTTGAGGTGTGAAATTAGTAAATCTATCTTTGGGAAGCCGAATAAGTCCTTCTCCATGTGCAGCTACCCAAACTGTTCCGTAAAAGTCTTCAAATAAAACACCACTTTCTGCCAAAATTCCTTCTAAGCCATTGTCTTTACTATATGATTTGAGAAATTTTATTTTATTGAGATTATTTTTTTCAAAAACAAATACTTTATTTATTAAATGAGCAGAAATATATAGTTTATTATCAGTTGCTAGTAAAACTTGCCATTCAGAAACAGGTGAAAAACCATCAGGAATTAGATGTTTAGGAAACCTTACTTCTTGAGCATTTTTTGTTTTATTATTGTAGAAAAATAATTTGCTTTCTTCATTAGATTTGTCAGAAGACCAAATCCAATGATTATCCTGATAATCTTGATGAGCTATAATAAGTATTCTTGTATTTAAACTATCAGAAATAGATTTTGGGTATTCTTTTTTTTCAAATTCTTGCCCATTAAAAACAAAAATATCTTTTCCATAAGTAATATAAGTCTGAAATTTCTTACTATTTTTTAGAGAAATGAGGGATAAATCTGTTCGTTGAAACCCTATTTGATTATACTTTCTAAATGTTTTTTGGTTGTTGGGTTTCCAATAAAGTATATTTTTAATGTCTTCTCCTCCTCCAAAAGCTAATACCCAAACATTATTCCATTCATCTATCGCAACCCTTCCACCTACAGAGAGTTTGTCTTCTAATTCAGGATAGGAAGTAAAGGCTTTTCCATCATAATTTGAAATGCTTCTATTTTGAGAAAGAATCCATATACTAGAATCAGGAGCAGCAGCAATGGCACTAATCAAATTACTATTTAATCCATCTTTTTCATCAAAAACTCTGTATTTATCTTGTTCTAAAAGCCCAATTCCTCCTCCGTTTGTTCCTACCCAAATTCTACCTTTCAAATCTTCTACAACTGCCTGAGAAGTAGGTATTTCAGATTGAGGTAAACCATGTTTTATCCCATAATTTCTGAAAAAATACTGTTGTGCATATACAGAAGAGCAGCATAGCAATACACTATGTACTAGCACAACAAAAAGTAGAGAATGAAAATATTTCATAAAAGTTAAGGGGAGCTATAAATAATAAATTATAGCAAAACTAGATTTTATATAAATTGGATGTAAGAAAATAAATTTCCAATAAATGAGTTTCTCAAGATGTTTATAATAGAATGATTTATCTAGCATATTGTTTGAGATATAGTTAAACAAAATTAACCATTTTTAATCGCTTGCGAAATTTCATTCCATTATTTATATTTTCTATATTTTAAATCCAATAACTAGAACGTCATCTATCTGATGCTCATTTCCAGAGTCTTTCCATTCCTTAAACTCTGTGGCAATTGCTATGTTTTGTTTTTTGATAGGTAATGAGGAAATACTTTTGAGATACTCTTGAAAACGCCTAGACATGTATTTTCGCTTTTCCAAGCCTCCAAACTGGTCTTGAAAGCCATCTGAATAGATATAAAAAACACTATCTTCTCGTGGAATAATTGTATGTTCTTTAAAAGGTTTTTGTCCGTGCTTATCAAAACCACCAACTGGAAAACGGTCTCCTTTTATGATTTCAGCCTGATTATCATGAACATGAAGAAGGGGATTTTTTGCGCCTGCAAAAGTCAGGATATTCGTTTCTTTATCTATGACACAAATTGACATATCCATTCCATCACGATTGTTGGTTTTAGCTTGATTGAGATGGCGACGAACATTTTCATTGAGTGCATCCAAAATTTTGGCAGGAGAAAGAATACGTTTACTTTCAACAATTTCATACAAAAGATTACTTCCAATGACCGACATAAATGCCCCAGGAACGCCATGTCCTGTGCAATCTACAGCAGCAATAACAATCTTATTTTCTACTTCTGCGAGCCAATAAAAATCTCCAGAAACAATATCACGAGGTTGATAAAAGACAAAAGAGTCTTCTAAAATTGTTTTTACTCGCTCATCGGATGGTAGCATAGCATCTTGAATTCGCTTTGCATAATTGATACTTGCTGTAATATTTTTGTTTTTTTCTTGAATATTGTCATACGCATCAGCTAGTTTGAGCTGTTGTGCTTCTAACTCTTGATTTTTATCTAAAATCTCATTGTTTCTGTTGACTACTTCTACCGTTCTTTCTTCTACTAAACGAGAAAGACGTTTTCTGCTTGCTTCCAAACTGCTTGTACGCCAATTTATTAAGCCAAATACAATTCCTACTACCAGCAATAAGCCTAAAATTCGTGCTGTCCAAGTTTGATACCAGTAGGGTTCTATTTTAAATTCAAAAGTAGCTTCTTCTCCCCATTCTCCGTCCTCTCCAAGTCTAGAACGAACATGAAAAATATATTTTTTGGCAGGAAGATTCGAATAAGTAGCTTCTGTTTTATCAGTTGGAATGAGCCAATCTTTATTCAGTCCTTCTAACCACCATTGATATTGAATAGCTTTAGGATTAGAAAAATCAGTAGAATAAAAATCAAAATTGAGTGTGTTTTGTTCTGCGCTCAATGTTAAGTTTTGAGGTAGATTATTCCATGCTGAGATTGAATCAAAATAGTCTATGTAAGCAGAGTCACTCCAAGAAGTTTGATTTAAAGATAAATTGACTTCACTAATAAATGTTTTTGGAAGAACTACTTTTTTGTCTTGTGAAAAATCACATTTTGTAACTCCGTTGAGATGTCCAACCCAAATATTTCCTTTACTGTCTTCAAAAATGGCTTTCGAATTGGATTCATCTCCAAAAAAGCCTTCTTCTTTTCCATACTTTTCTACTCGCATTAGCTTTCCATCACTTCTGAAATAGGCTTTATTTAGTCCTAATTGTGTTCCTATCCAAAACTGATCTAATTTGTTTTTTATAGGAAGAATGGAATAAATAATATCTGATGAAAGTCCTTGAGGAGTTTGATAGATTTGAAATGTTTTTCCATCAAAGCGATTTAGTCCACCTGAATAAGCAATAATCCAAATAATATCTTTTTTATCGATGTAGAGTTGTAGAAGTAAATTATCTCCTAATCCATCTTGTGTTGTAAAACGTTGAAAGTTTGATTTTTGTGTCCCTTTTCCATCCCATTTTACTAATCCTGCAAAGGTAGCAAACCAATAATTTCCTTTTGAATCTTGCTTAGTATCCATTACACTAGTTCCTCCTAGCTCATTTTGACCAAATGTATATTTTAGACTGTCGTCTTTCAAATCATATCCGACCACTCCAGAACCTTGCGTTCCGACCCAAATAATACTGTCTATTTCCACAATACTTCTAGCAAAAGTACCTGCTGGAAAGCCAAATTTCTGATTAATAAGATTAGCTATAAACGTATTTTTTTTAGTATCTTCTTTAATTTCCAAAACACCTGCACCAGTAGCAGCATAAGTAGTAGAATCCATTTGTAAAAAACCAGACATTCTAGCAAAACCACTCAAAACAGGAATAATGGTTTTTAAATTGTTATTTTCATATAGTGTAACTCCTCCTGCCGAACTTCCCAACCAAATTCTATTTTTAGTATCTTCATGCACTGAAAAAATAATTTCTCCTTGTAATCCATCTTTTGCTGTATAGTTGGTAAATTTTTCTCTAGGCAATTGTACAATTCCTTTTCCACGAGTACCAACCCAAACAACTCCATATTTGTCTTCGAAAATAGTACCACTACCACCCATAATTCCTGTAAAACCATTGACTGCCCCATAGCTATTGAGAAAATTATGATTTTTATCAAAAACAAAAATTGTATTAATAGGGTGTGCCACTACATAAACCTTATCATCAGAAGCCACAAAAACTTGCCACGCTATATTGGGAGCTAGACCTGCTTGGATTCTGTTTTGAGGAAATTTTATTTTATCATATTCTCTTTTTTTTGTATCAAAAAATAATAAATCATTTAGTCCAGTTGTAATATCAGTTGTCCAAATCCAATGATTTTTATTATGGTCTTTGTGTGTTAAAAATAAATTTTTATTTCGAAAAAGTGAATCACTAGCTACTGTTTTGGGATATATTACTTCTTCAAATTTTTTTCCATTAAAGACATAACATTTTCCTTGATGTGTCAAGTAGGTTTCAAAATCAAATGTATGAGTTAGAAATAAAGTAGGTGCTGGGAGGTTTCCCAAATTAGGTTGTCTGTATTCTCTAAATGTTTTTTCATCTTTTGGTTTCCAATAAAGAGTATTATTTATTCCTACACCTCCTCCATTAGCCATTACCCATACATTTTGCCATTTATCTATAGATAAAGTTCCACCTAAAGACATTGTCCCATTTAGTTCTGGAAAGGATGTAAAATTTATGCCATCATATTTTGAGATATTTTTATTTTGAGACAGAATCCAGATATTTCCTTTAGTATCTTCTACTATACTACTAATTAAGTTGCTATTTAAACCATCTTTTATTCCAAAAACTCTATACTTGTTTTGTTCTAAGAGTGCAAGCCCTCCTCCATTTGTGCCTATCCAAATTCTATCTCTTGAATCTGTTATTCCTGCTTGAGGAGTTGGAAGTTCGGATTGTGGAAGACCGTGTTCTAAGCCATAAGTCCTAAATAAATATTGTTGAGCGAACAAATTAGAAGAGAGCCAAAAGCAACAACTAATTAGAAGAAGAAATATATACAAATTTTTCATAGAATCATTTTTTAGCATCAAGACTGTTTTCCTATATTTTATGATGTTGCTTTTCTTTAGGATTATTTTTAAGAATATAAATGAAGTCATAAGCAAATTACTATTTTCAAGGCAGATATACAATATAAATGATTAGGATTTGCTTTTTTTTAAGATTGACAGATTTTTCTTGATATATCTCCAAATTTATCTTAAAAAAACAATCAGTAATTTTACATTTGTTGCTGCAATAAAACAATTTCTTACGTCTCGCAAAAGTAAGTTTATAAATAGGAGATAAATTATACCAAAATGTCTCAATTTTTCTCTTTTACAGTATGATTAACCTTAATACATAAGCTAAAAGCTCATTTGGTTGCTTCTAATCCATTTTAGAAATTATTTTCAATTCAATTTTATGTCATCAAAATCAATCTTGAAAGAATTTTTTCTTTCATTGTGCCTTTCTTTTCAAACAGTAAAAAAAACGTCTTTTCTAATTCTTTTACTAGTAGCTTGCTTTTTTAGTATTCCTGTTTTTTCTCAAACTCCAACTACCAATTCTACCACAAAAAAGCATACAATTAGTGGTTTTGTTAGAGAAGTTGAAAGCTCTGAAACACTTATCGGAGTAAGTATTTATAACCCAAAAACAAAACAAGGAACAGTTACAAATAGCTATGGTTTTTATTCACTTACATTACAAGAAGATACTGTTTCTTTGATTTATTCCTACATTGGTTATGAAGCACAAGCGCATCAAATTATTTTAGATAAAGATATTAATCTTGATATTTCTTTAGATTTTGACGAAGCTCTTGAAGCTGTTGTTATTGTTGCTGATAAAGATTCTGAACCAATTAGCGAGCAAGTACAGATGAGCCAAGTTAGTATTCCTGTCGAACAAATCAAAGATATTCCTGCACTTTTAGGAGAAAAAGATGT
This sequence comes from Bernardetia sp. Wsw4-3y2, assembly GCF_037126295.1. Classification (NCBI taxonomy): domain Bacteria; kingdom Pseudomonadati; phylum Bacteroidota; class Cytophagia; order Cytophagales; family Bernardetiaceae; genus Bernardetia; species Bernardetia sp. Wsw4-3y2. Next base: position 7,957 of record NZ_CP147018.1, read on the forward strand.
CATCAAAGCTCTCCAACTTTTACCTGGAGTTCAAGGTGGTACAGAAGGAAGTTCAGGACTTTATGTGCGAGGAGGAAATAATGACCAAAATTTAATTCTTTTAGATGAAGCTCCTGTTTATAACGCTTCACATTTATTTGGATTCTTTTCTGTTTTTAATGGGGACGCAATTAAGCAAGTCGAACTTACAAAAGGTGGTTTTCCTGCTCGTTATGGTGGACGTTTGTCGTCTGTTTTGGATATGCGTTTGAAGGAAGGAAACAAAAATAAAGTTTCTGGAGAAGGTGGAATTGGTCTTATTTCTTCAAGGTTACTTTTGGAAGTTCCTGTGGTAAAAGACAAATCTTCTTTTATTATTTCTGGAAGAAGAACTTATATTGATATTTTGACACGCCCACTTATGCCCAAAGACTTTACAGTAGGTTATTACTTTTATGATTTGAATGCTAAATTTAATTACGATTTTAGTAGAAAAGACAAGCTATTTGTTTCAGGCTATTTTGGTAGAGATAAATTCTATGCAAGAGATAATTATAGTTCCAATAATCAAAATGAGAGCTTTGAGTCAGGTATAAATTGGGGAAATGCAACGACAACAGTTCGTTGGAATCACTTATACAACAACAAATTATTTAGTAATATTTCTTTGATTTTCAGTGATTATAAGTTTCAAATATTTAGTGAAGACAATTACGACAATGAGAATTATTATTTAAAATATACTTCAAATATTCGTGATTATAGCCTAAAATACGATTGGACATATTATCCTTCTCCAAGTCATACAGTTCGTTTTGGAATGCAGAGTACACTTCATCGTTTTACACCTAGTGCATTTGTGATTAAAGAAGCTGATTTCGAATATGATCCTTCTAGAAATACGAAATATGATGTTATCGAATCGGCTATTTATGTAGAAGATGATTGGCAAATAACTGATAAGTTTAGAGTAAATGCTGGTTTAAGATTGAGTAATTTGTTAGATGTCAGTACCAAAAATAAAGACGAAGAAAACAAAAGTTATTATGGAATTGAACCACGAATAGCAGCAGCTTATCGACTTACATCTACACTTGCCTTAAAAGGTTCTTATGCACTAATGAATCAGTATATTCATCAACTTTCAAATACAGGAATCGGACTTCCGACTGATTTGTGGGTGCCTTCAACAGCAAGAGTACAACCTCAACAATCTCAACAAGTTGCAGCAGGAATAGCCAAAGATTTTAAAGAAACAGGGCTTACTTTTTCAGTAGAATCGTATTATAAAATTTCCAAAGATGTAATTGGATACAAAGAGGGTGCAAATTTTCTCCTTATAGACGATCCTTATAGTTCTGAATCTTTTGATTGGCAAGATGCTATCACTCGTGGAAAAGGTCGTGCGTATGGATTAGAAATATTGTTACAAAAAAAGAAAGGCAAATTTACAGGTTGGGTAGGATATACACTTGCCAAAACAGAACAGCAATTTGATGATTTGAATAATTCTAAGTGGTTTTCTCCTCGTTTTGATATTCGTCATGATTTTTCTATTACAGGAAGTTATAAAATCAATGATAAAATTAATCTTTCTGCTAACTGGGTTTTTCGTACTGGTGCGCCTGTTACGATGCCTAAAAATTCGTTTAATCCTTTTACTCACTCTCCTAATGTTGAAGGTGTAAATAATTATAATTTTATTAGTTCAGTAGCTAATTATGGAGAAAAGAATAGTTTCAGAATGCAAAATTATAATCGTTTGGATATAGCTGCACAATTCAAAAAAGAAAAAAAATGGGGTGTCAGAACGTGGGAAGTCGGTGTTTATAATGCGTATAGTCGTATGAATCCATTTTTCTATATACTCAATAGTCAAAATGAGGCTGGAGAAAATGTAGAAACTGTGCAAAAAGTTGCTCTCTTTCCTATTATTCCTTCTATTACTTATAATTTTAAATTCTAAAAATCTTAATTCTAAATTTATTGTGAAAAATATCATAAAATCAATTTTATTTATCTTAATCAGCCTTTTTTTACTTCCAAGTTGTGGTGATTTTTTGGAAGATGTCGATGTGAAAGGTGATAATGAAATTGCCGTCGTAGGATTTATTTCTCCAGATGATTCGCTTGTTCAGGTTGCCCTTTATAGAGCTATTGGAATTGGACAAGAAAGAGATGAAGAGGAAGGAGAAGACTATATTCAAAATGCCGTAGTTCGTATTTCAGATGGGCAAAATAGCTATGTAATGAATTATGGGAAAAATCCTTATAGCTTTGAGGATTTGGGAAATGGTTATTTTAACTATTCTTTTGAGAAACCTCAATTTACTTATCAAATCGAAAATTCTATATTGAATGTAAGTGAAGGAAAAACATACACTTTAGAAATAGAAACTGATAAAGGCGAAAAATTGAGTGCAAAGTGTACTGTTCCTATTGGAAAAGTAACTCCTATTGTGAATCTAACAAAATTCAATGAGCAAGAATATAATTATGAAGCTCAATGGGAAGATAATTTCAGTACAACAAATTATTACAGACTGGAAGCCTATCAACCTTCTGGTGGAACTGGACAAACTAGAACTTTGTATTTTGAGAACAATTATTTTAAAAGCCAAGAAGGACGCAACACTATAACCTATAAACCAGAAGATAAAATTTATTTTTATGACTATCCTTATGTTACAACTTACTTGATGAAAACAGATGAAAATTATTATCGTTATCACAAATCAGTAGAAGATGCTTATAATAATGAAGGAAACCCATTTGGTGAACCAATTATTATTCATTCAAATATCAAAAATGGAATTGGTTGTTTTGGAGCTTATATTACTGCTAAAGTAATTACAAGAAACTAATAATTTCTTTTTTCATCTTATAAAAACCGTTTAAAAATCTTTGAATGAAGAGTTTTGAACGGTTTTTTTATGATTTACTCAATAGAAACAATTCTAAAATGTAAAATAAACTTTACAAAAAGACAACTAAAATTTACTTTTTGACGTTATAACTTTACAATTCAGATTTTAATTATTTCTAAACTCAAACTACCTTAATTATGAACATCACTCAAATTTGTGAAAACGAACAAAAATCAGCGAACAATTTTAAACTTTTGCCTCATTCTTTCAAAAATATTGGCTTTGCTGGTCTTATTCTTTCTGTTTTAGCCGTATTGTTTTTTCGTTTTGTAATGATTGATGCTACTACTTTACTTTCTGTTTCATCAAAATTAGTTCTTGTCTCTATGTTACTAATTTCTATTTCTAAAGAAAAAATAGAAGATGAAATGATAAGTGAATTGAGAGTAAAATCGTATTCTTTTGCTTTTGTGATGGGCGTGGGTTATGCTTTAGCTATGCCTCTAGTAGATTTTTTAGTGGATTCTGTTATTCAAATGAAACAAAGTGATTATACAGATATGAGTTCTGGAATCGTGCTTTGGTTTATGTTATTTGTTCAAATAGCTTACTTTCAATTGCTCAAAAAACTTCAATCTTAAATCACTTATTCTAAATTTCTAAGAAAATGGAATTACAAATAGATGCAGCCATGAAAAACACACTAAAAGTAGAACGGGCAATTTTGAATATTACACAGGAAGAACTCGCTCAAAAAATAGGAGTTTCTAGACAAACAATAAGTTCGATAGAAAAAAATAAATATGTTCCTTCTACTGTTTTAGCTTTAAAATTGTCTCAATTATTCGAAAAATCAGTCAATGAAATCTTTGTATTAGATGAAGATGATTAAACTAAAAAAATCCGTCAAAAACAAACTTTCAAAACTTTCAATTTTATTTGAAAGTTTGTTTTTTTTGTGTATATTTGTTTCAATTAGATTATAAAATCAGCAAATAATTGAATCAACTTTTATGAAAACTAAAAATATATTTTGGCTACTAGCAGGAATTCTGAATTTATTTACAGCATTACTTCACACATTTGGAGGGCAAGTAGGATTAATAAATCCTTTACTCTCAAGTAATTTGGATAATCAAGTTCAGACTGAATTTCTTGGTGTTTGGCATATGATAACTTTGTTTTTATTTTTTACTTCTGCTGTTTTTATAAAGAATTATTTTGCACCCAAAGAAGAATGTAGAGCAATAATTCAGTTTATTAGTTATGTCTATTTTTTGTTTTCTATTTCTTTTATTGCAGTAAGTTTTATGAATCAACTACTTGCTCCTCAATGGACTTTATTATTACCTATCGGGATTTTGGGATTAATTGGAGTCAAAAAATATAAGTTAGCTCACTAAAAATCAATTTAAAAAAAATGGGAAACGAATCATTATATAAAAAAATAGTTTTGGCAGGAGGGACTGGTTTTGTAGGTAAATATTTACAAAAGAAGTTTTCAGAATTAGGCTATGAAGTGATAATTATTGCAAGAAATACATCTGTAAATTGGAAAAATCCAGATGAAATAACAGAAGCATTAGAACATGCTGAAATGCTAGTAAATCTAGCAGGAAAATCTGTCGATTGTCGCTACAATGAAAAAAATAAAAATGAGATTCTGCTTTCAAGAACAGAAACGACCAAAATTTTAGGAGAAGCTATCAAGAATTGTAAATTTCCACCTAAAATATGGTTTAATTCTAGCACAGCTACTATTTACAGGCACGCAGAAGATAGAGCCATGACAGAAAAAGAAGGAGAAATAGGAACAGGTTTTTCGGTCGGAATTGCAACAGCTTGGGAAAAAGAATTTTTTTCTTTTGGATTAGAAAGAACAAGAAAAATTGCGCTCCGAATGGCAATTATCTTGGGTAAAGATGGAGGTGTAATTCCTGCTTATAAAAATATAGTCCGTTTTGGTTTGGGAGGAAAACAAGGAAATGGAAATCAGATGTTTAGTTGGCTACATATTCACGATTTATATAGAATAATTTTATTTTTACAAGAAAATGAAAATTTAGAAGGTGTTTTTAATTGCTCTTCTCCGAATCCTGTAAAAAATACAGAGTTAATGAGAATTGTTAGAGAAAAAATGAAAATACCTTTCGGAATGCCGACACCAAAACTTTTGTTAGAAATTGGAGCTTTTTTCATTCGAACAGAAACCGAATTACTTTTGAAAAGCCGTTGGGTAATTCCTCAAAGATTACAAGATGAAGGTTTTAAGTTTGATTATCCAAATTTAGGAAAGGCTATTGAGCAAACTGTTTGATGATTTGTACCATTATTTTTTTAATAAAAAGAACATAAATAAAATGTTTTCAGTATAATGAATGACTAATTATGACTTACAATAAAATCAACTTTCATTATGCTTACTTCAGAAATAAAAAACTATATAGACAAAAGTGTTCTTTGTTGGCTTGCAACGGCTGATAAAGATAACATGCCTAATGTTTCTCCCAAAGAGATATTTACTTTCTATAAAGACAATTATATCATCATTGCAAATATTGCCTCTCCTCAGAGTGTCGTTAATATTGTGCAAAATCCAAATGTATGTGTTAGTTTTATTGATGTTTTCGTTCAGAAAGGATTTCAAATAAAAGGAAAGGCAAGTATTATCAAAAAATCAGATGTAGAATTTGAAGAATTAGAAAGACCTTTAATTGAAATGACAAAAGGAAAGTATCCTTTTTCTACAGTTATAAAAATCAAACTAGAGAAGATAAAGAAAATAATTGCTCCTAGTTATATAGTTTTTCCTGAAACTACCGAAAAAGAACAGATAGAAAATGCAAAGAAACTCTACAATTCAAAATAAAAGTATGCAAAAACTCAAAAAAATATTCCTCTGGTTAGTCGGAATCTTGGCTAGTTTGTATCTACTGCTTTGCATTTCAGTTTATTTTTTTCAAGAAAAGCTATTGTTTTTCCCTAGCAAATTAGAAAAAAACTATGTCTTTGATTTTAAAAATAAACATGGAAGTTGTTTAAGAATTAGTTTTTCTTTTGTGTCTATCTCTGATAAATATCAAAGTAAAAGCTAAATAATGTAGGCTTTGCCAAGTATGAATTTTAGTTTCATATCGTATCAATATTGCCTTAAAAGCATCTAACCAAGCATTAGTTCTTTCTATTGCAAAACGTAAATCATACATTTTTTCATCTTTAAATGGTTGATTATCAATATCTTTTCGGTTTCTTTTATTAAAATCTATGTTATCCACAATGTCCATATGCGAGCAAAAAGAACGAAATGAATTTGTATCAAAAGCAGCATCTGCATTAAGAAAAATTCCTTCTTGTCTGATATTTGCCTTGTTCAAATCTACTATCATAGTTTGCATATTTTTTTCAAGTTCAAAAGCATCGTGATGATTTCCACCTTGAGGCACAGACATCGCTACTGGAATTCCATTTTTATCGGTCAGAAATAGCGAGTTTGTTGTCTTACATCTTTTTCTGCTTGAATAAGCTACTCCTTCTCCTCCTTGTTTAGCTGGCGAATGACTACCATCCAAATGACAAATAGAAAGGTCTATATCAGAACGATTCTTAGATAAATAATGTGTCCATAAATTCTTCCAGCTTTCCAACTTTGACCATTTATTATAGTGGTAATAGACTGTATTCCAGCTAATTGAGGTTCTGCCAAAAAATTGTTTGATAGGTAATTCTCTCCATTGAGTACCTGTTTTAAGACGATAAATAATAGCTTTAACAATGCGCCAAAGAGCTACTTTAGGCTTACGACCTTTTTTAAATTGAGTTAAATAGGGTAAAATATTTTCTGTTATAGTTTTTTTTGATAAGTTTACGTACATAGAGGTAAAGAGTTAGAAATTGCAAATGTGAAGATTTACAATGATAACTATTTCACCTCTTTTTTGAAAAAATAATTACCTATTCTTAAACAGCTTCATGAAGAGATAACAATTCCCACAAACGATAATATTCATCTTCATGGAGTTTTATTTCATTCCAAAAATGTGGAAAATTCTATATCTGAAACGAAAAAACTTGTTTTTTATCTTCATGGAAATGTAGGTGCTGTTAGTTCTTGGAAAAGTGTTGCTGATGTTTATACAGGCTTAGGCTATGATTTATTTATCTTAGATTATAGAGGATATGGAAAAAGTGAAGGCGAGATACACAGTCAAGAACAGTTTTTTAGTGATGTACAGACAGCTTACAACTTTGTCAGAAAAGAAAAAAAGTATGATGAAAAAAATATAGTTGTTGTTGGTTATTCTGTCGGAACGGCTTCGGCTGCCCTGCTTGCTAGTCAGAATAATCCAAAAGCTCTTATTCTACAAGCTCCTTATTTTAGTATAACTGATATGACACAACGAACTTATCCTTTTTTGCCGACTTTTTTATTAAAATATGAATTCAGAACGGCTGAGTTTCTCTCAAAAACGAATGTTCCTACCACTATTTTTCATGGCACAAACGACAGAGTAATTCCGTATGAGTCTTTAGAAATGATAAAAGAATATTTAGTTAAAAATAATAAATTAGATAATTTCAATTTTATTACTTTACAGAATCAAGGACATGGAGCAATTCATCGTAATCCTGTTTTTTTAAGAAAAATAAAGGAAATTTTATAAAAATATGAATTTATTAGACCTAAAACAATCTTGATTATTTATGCTTTATAGCTTATCAAATAAAGATTATCACGGTTATTTTGTATAACAGTCTTCTAGACTGTTGAATAGATAAAATGCTGCTTTTTGTGTTGAGATTTACAACTATAGTGTCCTCACCAACGATTTACCACCCATGTCTAGTACTGTACTGAAGCACATAACTGATGTTACGCAAAAGGCTGCTCTGTGGCACACAGAACACTAAACTGCGTAACATCAGTACATAAAATATATATTTTTAAATAAAAACATAATTCTGATACTATTTTGCCAAAACTCTTATTTTTTTATGTTCCTTGTAAAGATGAAAACGAAACTTTACATTTATCCAAACTACTTTTAGATAACAAATTAGTAGCCTGTACGAATTCAATGCCTATAAAAAGTTGTTATTTTTGGCAGGGAAATATGAAAAATGACAACGAACAAGTTTTGATTGCTAAAACATTGCCTGAAAAAATAAAACAGGTAAGTAATTTTTTAGAGCAACATCATTCTTATGACGTGGCATGTATTGCTTGTTGGGAAATGGAAGTAAATGAGAATTATTTTGAATGGGCAAAGAATCAACTTTAAAATTGATTTTTAAAATTATATATTTTTAGGGTATGTTTTTTTATAAAAACAAGTAAATTTGTAAAGATTATAAATTTGCAATTAAAAATAATCTCTTATTCAAGCATTCTGCTTGGAAACTCTTTTTGCATGCAAAATGCACACAAAAAGATAAAGCCTGAGATAAAATCTTGTGCTAGAATTCTTCTTTTTATCAAGCCATTCCCTAAGAAATGTATAAATTCTTTTCTAATAAATCATTATTTCTAAATTCTTTCCTCGTTTTATTCTTTCTTCTATTTATTCAGAACTTGGCTTTTGCACAAATTGGAGGAAAAACATCTTTAGAATTTATTAATCTTCCTACACATGCACGAGTAATTGGCTTGGGAGGAGCAAATATCACATCTCAAGATACTGGAGACCAGCAAGATATAAATATGCACATCGAAAATCCTGCACTTCTTACTGAGCAAACACATGACCGTTTATCATTAGCTTATTATGGATATTCAGCAGGAATTAGTAATGTAAATCTAGCTTATGGACATGATTTTAAAAAATTAGGACGTTTTTCAAATCTCGCTTTTTCATTTCAATATCTTGATTATGGAAACATTGAAAGCTATGATGCTTTGGGAAACTCTTTGGGAGAAATAAATGCTAGTGAATATAGTTTTGGAGTGAGTCATTCTCAAAAATTTGATGCCTTTCGGGTTGGTGGAACTTTGAAAATTGCAGGTTCGCAGCTTGCTGGATTCAATGCAACAGGCGTTTATGTGGATTTGGGAGGAACACTAACACACCCAGACAAAGATTTGCGTTTTGGATTAGTTATGAATAACTTAGGTTTTCTGATTAGTAATTATTCACCTACTTCAGAATACGAAATGCCTATGAATATTCTTTTGGGGGCTTCTTTAAAGCCTGAAAAAATGCCTGTTCGTTTCTCATTGACATTACAACAGCTTTTTAGAAAAAATATTGTTTATAATGACCCTGCAAGAAGTACAACTTTAGATGCAAATGGACAAGTAGTGGTAGAAGAAACGAGTGTTATTGATAAAACACTTCGAAGAGTTGTTTTGGGAGCAGAAGTTATTTTTAGTAAGAATTTTAATGTTCGTGCAGGATATAATTTTTTGCGTCGTCGTGAGTTAGTCGTAACAGCTAGACCTGCTTTTGTAGGTTTTTCATTTGGTGGAGTTTTGCGTGTTCGTTCATTTGAATTTGCATATTCCCGTTCTTTGGCACATATTGCAGGAGGAACAAATAACTTTACCCTTACATTGGATACGAAAAAGTTATTTCGAAAAAATTAGAATTTATTTGAAATTAAAATCATATTTTATTTACTCCTTTAGGAGTTTCATATTGGTAGAAAAAGAAAGTGTACAAAATGCATTTTACTCCGTAGGAGTTTAATATCGGTAGCGTTTGTATTTTTATCAATTCAAAAAAATAATATGTTAAAAGATATAATTAGTAAACTTCGCAAATACGAGGTTTTGATTCGCAAAGCAGTCAATACAAGTATGCAGGGTGAAAGTCATTCTGTTTTTAAAGGTTCAGGATTAGAATTTGATGATGTTCGTCAGTACAATTATGGCGACGATGTTCGTACTATCAATTGGAATATCTCGGCAAAAGGACATGGCGCATATATCAATACTTACAAAGAGGAAAAAGAACAAAACGTTTTTTTTGTGCTTGATGTTAGTGCTTCTCAGCGTGTAGGAGCGCAAGGACTGCAAAAACTGGATATTGGAAAAGAAATTTGTGGCGTTTTAACCATTTCTGCTTTGCGTGAACAAAGTTCGGTAGGACTTCTTTGTTTTAGTGATAAAAGAGAACGTTATGTACGTCCAGATAAAGGAAACCGACAAGCAGCCCAGATTTTGAAGGTGATTTTTGATTTGAATCCTACTTCTGACCAAACCAACCTCACTAAAGCCATTACGATGGCAATGAATATCATTAAACGAAAAAGTGTAATGATTTTGGTTTCAGATTTTATTGATGAAAATTATGAAGCTGCACTAAAAGGAGTTGCCAAACAGCACGATTTGATTTGTATTCATTTGGGCGACCCAAGAGAACAAGATTTGCCACAACTCGGTATCGTTCAAATTTATGATAAAGAATCTGGAAAATCAGTTTGGGTAAATACTTCATCAAAAGAATATCGTCAGCATTTTGAGAAACAGTTTACACAAAAAAGAGAAGAGTTAGAAAACCTTTGTAAACGCTATGGAGCAGATTATTTGTATTTGAGTACACACGATGATTATGTTCCTAAGTTGATAAAGCTTTTCAAACTGAGAAAGACGAGAAGAAAATAAATTAATTAGAGTCTATTAAATCAGTTTTTTTATCACTATAAATTTTTTTTTGAATAAAAAAAGCAAGGTAAATTTCTGAAAATCAATAAATTATTAAGTTATATTAAAAAAAGATGAAATTTTTTGTAAAGTTTATTTGCAGAATTAAAAAAGTAGTCTTACCTTTGCATTGCATTAAGGGAAACAAAGCAACAAAATAATCAAAAAAAGATAAAAGTTGTTGCAAAAGAGTTTTAAAAAATAATATTTAACAATAAAATAAATTCTAATTTTATTTGTAAATTAAAAAATAAAAAACTACCTTTGTGTTATCAAAAACAAAAGCCTTCTTAGCTCAGCTGGTAGAGCAATTGATTTGTAATCAATAGGTCAACGGTTCGATCCCGTTAGAAGGCTCAATATAGTATTTCAAATGAAAGTTAGAAATATTGAAGTGCTAAAAAAGTGTAAGAGTGATAAATTGCACAAAATATTAAATCCCAATTCAGACTAAATTTATTTAGATTGAATTGGGATTTTTTTTGCCTTTTAACATTTTAGCTAAACTATTCTAGTTCTTATATTTTGTACCTTTATCGCTCAACAGAAACAATCCAAATAAGCTATTAAAGAAAGAATGAATCATAAAGTAAAATCATTTCCAAAAAAAAATATTCTCTATTTTATATTTTTCAGTATTTTATCTATTTCTCTTTTTTCATGTGAGCCAAAAGATGAAATGATTAGTACAGATAAAAGCAATAGAATCAGTTTTTCGCCTGACACTGTGTTTTTTGATACACTTTATACAGGTTTCGAATCGCCTGTACAGCGTGCTAGTATCAAAAATTTTAATAAAGAAGCTCTGAATATTTCACGTCTGTATCTTCAAACTGGAGAAAACTCACCTTTTCGTCTGACTATAAATGGAATAAAAAAACAAGAAGCAACAGATATTTTTTTGAGAGGAAATGATAGTTTACGTATCTTTTTAGATATTATTCCTCCTACATTGAATACTGATGGAATTACCAAATTAGAAGATTTTTTGGTGGTAGAAAGTAATGGAAATATTGAAAAACTGCCTTTGATTGTGTGGTTACAAGATGGGATTTTATTAGAAGATTCTGTTTTGGATTGTCAGACTGTTTGGAGTGGAAAAAAGCCATATATTGTTAAAGGCAATGTGTTGGTAGACGAGAATTGTAAACTAACCATAGAAGCAGGTGTAAAAGTGGTTTTTCTGACAGATGCTGCTCTTTTGGTAGCTGGTTCTTTGGAAATAAATGGAAATTCAACTGAAAATGTAAAGCTAGGAAGTTTTAGAAATGATGGAGCATTTGAAAATGCGTTAGGACAATGGTTTGGAATCTTGTTTGGAGAAAATAGTAAAAATAATAGAATTTCTTATGCCATGATAGAAAATGCCAAAACAGGAATACGTTTTGGAACGCCTGATAATGATACAATTCCAGATTTGGTTATTGAAAATACGATTATCAGAAATATGGCTGACGCTGGTGTTTTTTGTTTGAATTCTGATGTATTGATTCAAAATACACTTATTCATAATTGTTTGAATCGAACTTTTTCAGCAGGAGCAGGAGGAAATTATTATTTTTATAATAATACGTTTGCCAATTTTGGATTTAATTTTTTTAGAGAAGAACCTTCTTTTGAGCTTTCAAATACCTTAGCATTTGTAGATACAACAGGAAATGAACAAATTATCAGAGAAGATTTAAAAGCCTATTTTATAAATAACATTATTTGGGGAAGTATAGACGAGGAATTGATTTTATTTGCTTCTCCTCAAGCAGGCTTTCAAACATTTTGGAATGCTAATCTTCTGAAAACTAAACTTGTAGATGCATCATTACCAAATATTTTAAATCAAGATCCAAAATTTGAAGATGCTTTTAATGGAAAGTATGGGTTAGATTCGCTCAGTCCTGCCATAAATGCTGGTCTTGATATTGGCTTAGAGATAGATTTGGAAGGCAAAGCCAGAGATTCTAATCCTGATATTGGGGCTTTTGAGAAAGAATAGTTTTAGAATTACGAATTTTATTTTTTAAAAGACTTTTTCATTATCGAACGGTTCGTTTTGAGCGAACCGTTCGGTAAAAAATTGCAAAGAAACTACTTTTTAGGCAATGTAACTCTATAATCAGCAGCTATTTTTCCTTTACTAATTTTATCTAATTTTCCTTTCAAAAGTTGTTTTCGAAGTGGAGAAAGATAATCAGTAAACAACACACCTTCAATGTGGTCGTATTCGTGCTGAATAATTCGGGCAGCAATTCCATCAAAAGATTCCTCATGAAGCTCCCAATTTTCATCATAATAACGAATTTTGATATTTGGTTTACGAGAAACTTCACCTCTAATCTGTGGAATAGATAAACAACCTTCTTCAAAAGTCCATTCTTCGCCTTCTTCTTCCAAAATTTCAGCATTGATAAATACTTTTTTGAAGCCGTCTAGTTCTTCATCCATTGCACCACCATCGACAACAAAAATACGTTTTCCAAGACCAATTTGAGGACCTGCTAAGCCGACACCACTTGCCGAATACATCGTTTCGAACATATCATTTGCGAGTTCTTTTACATCAATAGAACCATCTTTCTTTATATCAGTTGCTTTCTTACGAAGCACAGTATGACCATATACGTATATTGGACGAATCATAATTTCAGATTTTGTTTTTTGAGAATGAAAATAATGACAAAGGTACAGAAAATAAGATTTTTTTTGTAGAGAATTATAAAAATGAAAATCAACCTAAATAAACTTGTTTGTTATAGTACTTTCCATAAAAATATCGTAATCCTTCTAAATCTTTTCTTATGGTTGCTTTAGGAACTTTTTCTTCAAATTCTTTTGCTAATTCATTGTCATCTGTTGATAAATTGACATACAAAACATTACTAATTTTGCTAAAAAACTCAATAAATTTTTCTCTATTTTTATTAAAATCATATTCACTAAGAGCCAAATATACTGGAAACCATCCACTTGCTAGGCGAATGGTAGGAGGAGTAGAAATAGTAACTTCATTTACCATTGTGTTAATTTTACGATTAAGATTTATTTCATGGTCAAAACCGTTATAGAACGTAAAGTCTATTTTTGCCAATTTTGAAATTGGGTGTCTTTTCTTTAATCCGAATCCTTTTTTGATATAAATAGCTGTTTCTTTTACTTCAATTCCTTTTGTTTGGAAAGCATTAAAAATAAAAGGAATACTAGTAAGTCCTGCCACAACTCCCCAAAGCCATACTAAATCAGTAACATTAAGAATCAATAAAATAGAAATAATAAAACTAATAATTCCTGTCGGAACGGCTGTAATTAAAGCTGTATTTCCTCCATAACTTTCAGCTGAAAAAATAACCTGTTCTAGTTGCTTTAACTTCTTTACAAACTTAAAATTTTGTTTTGCAGGAACTTGGCTTAACGTTTCAGTTTGATTACAATGCTTTTCTCCTAAATACTTCCAACTTCCTTCTAAAAAAGCAGACTTACAACTTGCACAAATAACAACTTTATCGCCTTCTTTTATCAAATCCCCAGTAATTGGGTCTTGACGACTTTCTTGTAAAATAGGACTGTTTGAAAGAATTGTAATTGAATTTGTCATATTTTTATTAAAAAGTAATTTATGAAAGTTATATTTATGTGATTAACTCTATCAATATATTCAATGAAAATGTATTTAGAAGAATTATCGTTTTTTTTCGTTCAAAATTGGTAGCTATATTTTTCTCATTTCCAGTAAAATTTTCTTCAAGTAATTTCATAATTTTTATTTTATCAATACAAACTAAAACGCTCTAAATTTAGTATTTTTGATAAACAACTAAAAATAAAATTATGTCTATTCCACAAGGAAAAATAACTGTAGAAGAATATCATCGTTATCAAGATATTTCAGATGACCGTTTGGAGTATCTCAATGGAATTATAAAAGCAATAGCAGGAACAACCATTGAACACGAAATGATTGTTATGCGTTTGGTGCGAAAACTGAGCGAATGCTTAGAGAAAAAAGGCTGTACACTTGTTACAGGAAGTATGAGAATGCACTCTCTAGAATGCGATAAAGCATTTTTATATCCAGATATTCATATTTATTATGGAGAGGTAAAAACCGAAAAACTAAAACATGGAGCTTATGCACTTGTAGAACCAACAATTATTATAGAAGTTCTTTCAAATGCTACTAAAAATTATGATAAAGGAGATAAATTTGAGTGTTATCGTAGAATAAAAACTCTCAAAAAATACATCATGATTGAAAGTAACTTGGAAGATAACAAACCAACTGTTCATGTTCGTAATTTGGAAAACGAAAAGCGTTTTATTGAAGATGTTTTAGAACTAGAAAATATTTTGGAGGTTTTGGGTTGTGAGTTGCCTGTGAAAGACATTTATGGGGTTTAGATTTGTTACTTTATCCTTAAAAAAGCATTCTATGTTATAAAATATCTCAGTTCAATCTTATATTTTTGCCATGAAACTACTATTTTTTATTTCTGTTCTCTTACTAACCTTTTCTACTTCATTTGCTCAAGACAGCCTGTTATATCCAGCCATAAAAAATAAAAAATATGGTTTTATCGATAAAACAGGAACATTTATCATTGAACCTCAATATGATAAAACATTTTATTTCAAAGAAAATGGATTAGCTACTGTTCAAAAAGATGATAAATATGGATTTATAAATAAAAATAATGAAGTAATCATTCCTATAATATATGATGATTTTCAAAGTTCTAATGAAGCATATTATTTGCCTGTTATCAACGATTCCTGCTATTACCTTTTTGATAAAAAGGGTGAAATTATTGACAGTTACTGTTTAGTAAACAAACCAAAACAGTGTTGTACTGGAGGATATTATATATATGATAAATGGGTAGCAAAAAAGTTAGAAAACGAGTTCTATGAAATTTTCAATCTTGATTCTACTGATAAAGTAAAAAAGACAACGATAAAAGGTCATGTTATTCCATTAAAGAACAGCTATTTTATTCATACAGGTAGTAGGATTTATATTTTTAACTATAAAGGAAATTATATATTAGATCTTGAAACTGATGCAATTAGTTCTCTTAATAGAGATTATGATTCTCTTCTTATTTATAAGACAGATGATGCATTATACAATTTAAATGAAATTGATAGTCCTTCTTATAGTATAAGACCTAGTAAATACATTTATATAGACGAAAAAGGAAATATTAAGGAAGAAACTTCTGATAGTATACTATCATATTATCAAGAGTTTCAACAGATTGGTACAGAAAGATATGCTCTCTGTACATACAAACTTATGTCAGAGTTCTTTGGGTTAGTTATGCCATCTATAGCTTTAATAAATGATAAAAACGAAATTATACTCAAATCTACTACTGCTAACAATTATATTCTTAATTCCTACGAAGTTCTTATTATTCCTAATCAAAAGTTAATTGCTTTAAAAGATTCAGATTTCAAAATCTATTCTATCATTAATTTCGAAGGAGAAATAATTTTAAAAGGAAGTTTTAAACAGGTTGAGAGTATTATACCCGAAAAATATATTGCTGTATCAGAAAATGGTAAATGGAAAGTTTTTGATGTTATTAATAGAAAATTCCTTGATAAAGAGTATGATTACATTTATCCGTTTTATGGAGAGTTAGCACGTATCTATCAAAAAGATAAAACCACAAATAAAAATAAGGTCGGATATATTAATCGTGATTTTGAAGTTGTGTATATGGAAGAATAGCTCCTAATCTACTCAAATCTTGCTAAAACTCTAACCAAAAGGCTATAAATTTGTTACCTTTGTTTAGCGTAAAAAATAATATAGAAATTTACTTCCCTAGAATATAATTATGGCATCAGCTACTCCCAAAAAAAACAAAAGTAAGACGACAAAACAATCAAAAAGCAAAACAGAACAAACTAAAACAGTTGTAGATTCTATTCATTCGAATGGAAATCATCCCAATACAACCGATTTTATAGAAATTTTTGGAGCGAGAGAGCATAATTTGAAAGATATAGATATTTCTTTTCCTCGTCAGCAACTCATTGTCATTACTGGGATTAGTGGAAGTGGAAAATCGTCGCTTGCCTTTGATACCATTTATGCAGAGGGGCAGCGTCGTTATATGGAGAGTTTTTCGGCGTATGCACGTTCTTTTTTGGGAAACTTGGAGCGTCCAGATGTGGATAAAATTAATGGCTTGAGTCCAGTAATTAGCATCGAACAAAAAACGACTTCCAAAAATCCACGCTCAACGGTAGGAACGACAACAGAAATTTACGATTTTATGCGCTTGCTTTATGCTCGTGCAGGTATTGCCTATTCGTACAATACAGGTGAACGAATGATTCGCCAAACAGAAGAACAGATTTTAGAGATAATTTTTGAAGATTATAAAGATAAAAAATTGGTGCTTCTTGCGCCAGTTGTAAAAGGACGTAAAGGACATTATAGAGAGCTTTTTGTACAGCTTCGAAAAAGTGGTTATACAAAAGTCAGAATTGATGGCGAAATAATGGAACTCGTTCCAAAAATGCAGACTGACCGTTATAAAACACACGATATTGAAGTTGTTGTTGATAGAATTATCGTTACTAAAGATGATGAAAAGCGAATCATGGCATCACTCAAAACGGCTATGAAAGTAGGTAATGGAATTGTGATGGTGCAAGAACATGCCAACGATAATGAAAAGACGGAAGCTCGTTTTTTCTCTCGTTTTTTGATGTGTCCCACTACAGGAATTGCGTATGACGAACCAGCACCAAATATTTTTTCGTTCAATTCGCCTTATGGAATGTGTCAGACCTGTAATGGTTTGGGGAAAATTGAACAGCTTACCGAAGAATCTATTATTCCAGATGAAACATTAAGTATTAGTAGAGGAGCGATTGCGCCTTTGGGAGAATACCGTGACACGTATTTTTTTAAGAAACTGGCTGCCTTTATGAAAAGTCAAAAGGTAAATATTACGACCATTTGGAAAGAAATTGATAAAAAAATCCAACAAAAAATACTTTATGGTTCGAAAGAAATTGTAAAAGTAAAAGCCAAGTCTTCTGACAGAACATGGAACAGTGAATTTGAAGGAGTCATCGACTATTTAGAAAAATATCAATTAGAAAGTGGAAGTTCGAAACAACAATCAAGTTTACAAGATTATTTGACTGTTACAGTTTGTCCAGATTGTGATGGCGCAAGGCTCAAAAAAGAATCTTTATATTTCAAAATTGCAGATAAAAATATATCTGAATTAGCTCAAAAAGACATCAATCAGTTAGGAGAATTTTTTGAAGATATTGAAAGCCGTTTGGAAGCAAGACAAAATATTATTGCTGCCGAAATCTTGAAAGAAATTAGAAAACGAATTGGCTTTTTATTGGATGTGGGTTTGGATTATCTAACCCTTGACCGACCTGTAAGAACGCTTTCAGGTGGAGAAGCACAGCGTATTCGTTTGGCTACACAGATAGGAACTCAACTTGTCGGAGTTTTGTATATTTTGGATGAGCCAAGTATAGGACTTCATTCAAGAGATAATGTAAAACTGATAAAGGCGTTGCAGGATTTGCGTGATTTGGGAAATACAGTAATTGTTGTCGAACATGACAAAGATATGATGTTGGCAGCCGATTATTTGATAGACATAGGACCAGGTGCAGGAAGACATGGAGGACGAGTGGTAGAAGCAGGAACGCCAACCGAATTTTTGAAGGGAAATAGCACAACAGCGCAATATCTAAATAATCAAAAACGCATAGAAGTTCCGACAGAACGCAGAAAAGGAAACGACAAAGAGCTTGTTTTGAAAGGTGCGACAGGAAATAATTTGAGAAATGTTACAGCACATTTTCCATTGGGCAAACTGATTTGTATTACAGGCGTTTCAGGTTCTGGAAAGTCTACATTGATTCATGACACGCTTTATCCAATTCTGAACAAACATATTTACAGAGGAGTCAAAACGCCTTTAGAGTATAAAGAAATTGAAGGTTTAAAGAATATTGATAAGGTTATTGAAGTCGATCAGTCGCCTATTGGTCGTACTCCTCGCTCAAATCCTGCAACTTATACAGGCGTTTTTACAGATATTCGTGCTTTGTTTACACAGCTTCCAGAAGCAAAAGTTAGAGGTTACAAACCAGGGAGATTTTCGTTTAATGTAAAAGGTGGACGTTGTGAAGAGTGCGAAGGAGCAGGACGTAAACTTATAGAAATGGACTTTTTGCCTGATGTTCATGTAGAGTGTCCGATGTGTAAAGGAAAACGCTACAACAGAGAAACTTTAGAAATTCGTTTTAAAGGAAAATCTATTGCCGATGTTTTGGATATGAGTGTAGAAGAAGCATCAGAGTTTTTTGCTAATCAGCCTAATATTTTGCGTAGAATCAAAACACTCAACGATGTGGGTTTGGGTTATATCACTCTAGGACAACACGCCACAACACTTTCAGGTGGAGAAGCACAGCGAGTAAAACTTTCAAGCGAACTATCAAAAAAAGACACAGGAAAAACATTTTATATTCTTGATGAGCCTACAACAGGTCTGCATTTTAAAGACGTTCAGTTTTTACTAGATGTTTTGGACAAATTAGTAGGAAAAGGAAATACTGTTTTGGTCATCGAACACAATTTGGATGTAATTAAAGTATCCGATTGGATTATCGATTTAGGTTTAGAAGGAGGCGCAGCAGGTGGACAAATTTTGGTAGAAGGAACTCCTGAAAAAGTAGCTAAAAATAAGAAAAGTTATACTGCTAAGTTTTTGAGAGAAGAGTTGAAGTAGATTTTTAAGTGTCAGACAATTCTCAATGTTTTTAAATTTATGACTAAAAAAATAATAGATTGCTTTTTGGGAATAGTAATAAGCAGTATCACAACTGCTGTTACCTTGTTGGTTACTTTCTTCTTTACTTCTACTTTTCCTGAAGCTCAAGAATGGAAAATGAGTGGAGTAAAACAAATAATTCCTATGCTTATTGCCAGTCTAGTTTTTATGTTTTCTCTAACATTAGGATTGAAACATTGGAGAAGAAATAAAAAACATTTAGCTGTTTCACTCAATATTCTTCCTTTTATAGTGCTTTGTGTTTTTACCTACAAATCAATAGAAAAACTCAATTATCATACTCCTTTTGATAGTAAAGAATGGAATAAATCAGCATATAAAAATGATAACATGGCAATTACCTTATTAAAAAATGAAGAATTAATAGGATTGACCAAAAAAGAAATAATAGCAAAACTAGGAGATTCAGATGAAAAATACACATCTCAAGACACCAATACAATAGATATTTTATCGTACTCAACATTAAATAACTACGAATTGATAATCTATTTAGAAAAAGGAATAGTAACTAAAGTAATGTATAAAAAATCTTATTTTTAGTTTCTAAACAAGCTAATCTCATTCTAGGTTATAAATTCAAAAACAAGTTTTTAAAAGCCGATAGGAAAGTAATTTGAATTGTATAAACCAATATTTCATCAAAAAACTCTCTTCTTGCTTACCAAACTCAAAAGCTGTATTTTTACAGAAAAAATAATACGATAATTCAAAACAGAATCAATCAAAAATGAAAATAGGCGATAAAGTGCGTATGCTTTCGGGAACAGAAGAAGGCGTTATCACAAAAATCTTACAACACGGACAAGTAGAAGTAGAAATTGAAGAGGGTTTTCGTCTGCCTGTTATGGCTGCCGAAGTAGTCTTAATCCACAAACAAGAAGAAAAATATTTTGGTAAAAAATCGCCTGTTTCAGTCGTGGAAGAAGAGAAAAAGCCACTTTTCAAACCCACCAAAAAAGTAAAAAAGTCTACTGTCGGAGAAGGAATTTATCTTGCCTTTACTGATTTTAATGATAAATTATTGAATGTTTATTTGGTAAATAATATGGCTTATTCTATGCTTGTTACGGTAAGTGAACAGCTAGAAAATGGTCATGAAAAACATCTTTTTTCAGAACAAATAGACAAAAAAGATGCGCCAAGAGTTCATAGATTGAGCAGAGAAGAATTTAATAATTGGAAACCTCTCATTATTAGAGCGATTTTTTTTAAAGAAGGAAATTTTGAGCCTAAACAAACGCTGTTTTTTCAAATGGGTTTTAATAATTCTTTTTTCAGAATCAAACGAACTGCGCCAGTTTTGGAAAGAGAATCGTATCTTTTTAGAGTAGAAGGAAGAGAAATTCAGCCTGATTTGCCAGTTGAAAAGCCACAAGTTATTGATGTAAATAGTCTTAGAGAACGAATTATAGAAAATAGCTCAAAAGTTTCTCCTTACAAAACAGAAGCTCCACCCTCTGAAATTGACTTGCACATCGAAGTTTTGTCGCCAGACCATTATGACGTAATGACAAATGAGGCAATAATTACCATGCAATTAGAACATTTTGAGATTTATTTGGATAAAGCATTGGCTGCCAATATGGAATCAATTATTTTTATTCACGGAATAGGAGTTGGAAAACTAAGACAAGAAATTCATAGAAGGCTTAGCCAGCATCCACATGTGAAATACTATCAAGATGCTTATAAAGATAAATTTGGCTATGGAGCTACAAAGGCAGTTTTTAGATAAAATGTAAAAACAGGATTAAAATCCTGTTCAATTTATAAGTCAAAATAGTTTTTTTGAAAATAAAGTAGGCTAACAACTAAAATAAAGGAAAATGCTCTTAATAAAAGATTTAATGCTACTATTTAACATTTATTTAACTCTATTTTACGACACTTGGAACGGCTTTAGCCCTCAACGAAGTTAAAGTGTCAGTTACTTTAGCGAACTTTTTGATACGTTAATCAGTTACTTTTAAGTAAAACAAAAAAAATTATAACGAAAAAATAGTAATATGCACAACGAAACCCAACGACAAAAACAAGTTTCAAAAATTATACAAAAAGATTTAGGCGAAATTTTTCAACTTCAAAATATAGGTAAAGATTCTTTAGTTACAATTACGGCTGTAAAATCTGCTCCTGATTTAGGGCTTTGCAGAATTTATGTCAGCGTTTTTCCTCCTGTAAAACAATATGCAGTAATGGAAGAAATTGAGAAAAAAAGTGGCTTAATTCGTAGCGAAATAGGAAAACGTGTTAGACATCAATTTAGACAAGTTCCTAATTTAGAATTTTTTGTTGATAAAACAGAAGAAGAAGCTGCTGAAATAGAACAACTTATCGATAGCTTGGATATTCCACCAGCTCCAGATGAAGATGACGAAAACTATGGTGACTACAAAGATGAAGGAAGACTAAGCGCAGACGATTTTTAAATGTAAAATTTTGTAGCTTACTTTTTAGAGTGAGTAAAATATACCGAATGCTTTAGCTTTCGGAAGAAAATATCCATTTCAAAAAACTAAAATTTAGTTGAGGAATGGATATTTTTTAGCTTTATGCTACATTAACATTACTTTTTAGATTTTTTAGTCTTGATTTTAGACTATTCTAAATTGACTTTCTTATATTGTGGACACTATTAAAAACCACCAAATTATGCTTACTTATTTTGATTAAACTAAGGTAATTCTTTGAAATCAAAAATAACTTAACAACTATTCAACTATGGAAAATATAGAAAAATCAGAAAACATCAATTCTAACTTAGACGTAGATTTGCATAATGAAATAAAAGATTTAATTGGTAAAGAAGACTTTATCGAAGCTACAAAACTCAATAAATACCACATCGAACTGTTTGCAGGTTTGCTAATGCGTACCTTGAAGTTACAGCAAGCAAATGACCTTTATAAAGCTATTGCCAACAACGAAGGACTAGATTTCTTGAAGTCCTTTTTTGAGTTTTTGAATATAAAAACGATTGTTAACGAACAAGAATTAGAGCGTTTTCCAAAAGAAGGTGCATTTATTACAGTTTCTAATCATCCTTTTGGAGTGATTGACGGACTTTTATTGATGCGTTATTTGGTAGAACAAAATAAAGATTTTAAGGTAATGGGAAATTTTCTATTAATGAAAATTGAACGTCTAGCTCCTTACGTAATTCCTGTAAACCCTTTAGAAAATCATCAAGATGCTTACTCTAGTATGGCTGGAATGAAGGCTGCCCTTACTCAACTTCGTGAAGGAAAACCTTTGGGTATTTTTCCTGCTGGTGAGGTTTCTAGTTATCAACCAGAATTAAAAACAATTTCTGACCGTCAGTGGCAAACTCCTGCTATCAAGCTCATCAAAAAAGCAAAAGTTCCTATTGTTCCCATTTATTTTCAAGGAAGTAATAGTCGTATTTTTCATTTGATAGGAAAACTACATCCACTTTTAAGAACAGCTTCTATTCCTCGTGAAATGTTTAATAAAAAAGGCGAAGAAGTAAGAATAAGAATTGGACATCCTATTTCTGTAAAAAGCCAAGAAGATTTTGATGATATAGAACGTTTTGGACGTTTTTTAAGAGCCAAAACTTATGCTTTGGGTTCGACAATGGAAGTGAAAAAATTCTATTATCCTTCCTTTACTTTTCCTTCCAAACCTCAAGAAATAGTAAAAGAAAATTCAAAAGATAAAATAATAAAGGAAGTAGAGAAGCTCAAAGAAGCTGACAAGTTACTTTTTGTGCAGCAAAACTATGAAGGTTATGTAGCCAATTCAAATCAAATTCCGACTATTTTGAGTGAAATTGGAAGACTTCGTGAAATTACTTTTAGAGAAGTAGGGGAAGGAACAAATAAAAAAACGGATTTAGATGAATTTGATTTGTACTATCATCATTTATTTATTTGGGATAAAGATGAGCAAAAAATTGTAGGTGCATATCGTGTAGGCAGAGGCGACAAAATTATGCGTCGTTTTGGTAAAAAGGGTTTTTATTTGGAAAGTCTCTTCAAAATGGATGATGAGTTTACGCCTTATTTAGAGAAATCGTTAGAACTTGGTCGCTCATTTATTACAAAAGAATATCAACAAAAACGATTGCCTTTATTCTTACTTTGGAAAGGAATTTTGTTTTTCTTGCTCCAAAATCCTCAATATCGTTATTTAGTAGGGCCTGTAAGTATTAGCAGCAATTATACAGAAGCATCAAGAACCCTAATTGTAGAGTTTATTCAGCGTTATTTTTATGATGAAAAATTATCAAAATTAGTAGCTCCACGAAAAGAATTCAAGCCAAAATTAGATTTATTAGATACAGATGCACTCTTTGAAGGTGCACATGATTTGGCTCAATTAGACAAACTCTTGTGGGATTTAGAACCAAATCGTCATTCTGTGCCTGTTTTACTCAAAAAATATATTCAACTTAATGCAAAGATTATTTCTTTCAATCTTGATCCAAAATTTAATAATGCGCTTGATGGTCTGATGGTTTTGGATATTAATGAAGTTCCAGAAGAAACGATTAAGAATTTGAATAAAGAAATGGAATTGCCTTCTTAATATTATAATTAGCAACTTAGTTCAAGTTTCAATGCTTGAACTAAGAGCATTTAAAAGATAATAGAAATAATATGAGTTTTATAGAGTGGGTTATTTTAAAAAAAATAGAACTTGATGAGTTCAGGAAAGCATTTTCTAATATATTAAAGCCACAAAAAATAGATTTTATTTCAAAAAATGAATTTTATGATTTGTTATACGAAAAGAATCCTAATCTATCATCTGATAATATAGAGTTAATAATTTTTGGTATAGAAGTTTTCCAAAATGATAATCAAACTCATATCAATCTTGATACAATGATTGATTATGAAAATAGTCAAATACTTAGGTATGCTATAAAATTAGCTAGATATATAAATTCAGATATAGTTATGGGAGACTATATATATGTGGGACATTCTTTGTTGATAAAACCTACTGGTGAAGTATTTGGTGTTATAGAAGACCAAAGCATTGAACAAGATAGGATAACATTTTATCCTAATTCTATACATAAAGCAGACTTAAATAAATATTTTTTCCACTAACTTAGTTCAAGTATCGGCACTTGAACTAAGTTAGTAAAAAATTTATTACTTCAAAATTTCATTACTAAGCATTTCCAAAACCTCATCAATTTTATTTGTCAGTTCTTGATTATCAATACCATGACGATTTGCTAAAAATGAACCTTTAAAATAACTTACCTGTGTTTTTCCATTTTCATCTTCCCATAAAAGAATTTTCATAGGTAAATCCAAACCCATAGTAGAATTCAATGCCATTAACTGACTTCCTACTTGTGGCTTCCCAAAGATAAACAAACGAGTAGAACGAAGCTGCAAATCTGCATTTTTGGCTGCTTTGTCGTGTTCTACTTTTGCAATGAGTTTAAATTCTTTTTCTTTGAGTAGTTTTTCTAATTTTTCGCTTGATTTATCTACGGACAAAGAACTTTCTTTTGTTTGTAAATCAGCTAAACTACTTTCTAATTGTAATTTGTGTAATTGTGGTTCTTCTATATCTGAGACAGTAATTTTATCTAAAATTGCATTCATTTTTTCTTCTAATTCTGGAAGCGTAATTTCATAGCGATTCATCAAAATTGAAGCATTATTGTAAATTACTTTTGTTGTTCCATTATTATCATAAACAAGTATTTTCATAGGTAAATCTATTGCAACGGCTTGATTTTGTTGCATTAGCTGTGTTCCTGCTTTTGGGTTACCAAAAATAATCAAACGATTTTCAGAAAGTTCCATTTCTACACCTTTTGCAGCTTCCGAATGGTTTACTTCTGCAATAATTTTGAGGTTTTCATTTGCTTCAATCGCTGACTTGATAGAATTATAAACTTCATCTACACTTTTAGAATATTTCTTTTGAACAAAAGGCATTTGCATAGTAGCCGTTTCTGATTCATCAACTTCAATGTTAATTGATGTGGTATCAATGTTTTCAAGAGAATCTAAAGCCGAAATTTCAGAATCTGTTTTTTTACTTTGGTTGTCATTACAGGACGAAAAAAGTAAAATAGAAGAAGCACAAATAGGAATAAAATAACTGAAAATAGGTTTCATGATTTTCATTTTTTTAGTTGGAAGGTTTTGAAAATACAACTGAATATAGAATAGAACTACATGCAACCTTCAACGAGGCTTTGCCGTCGTTGAGGTATTTGAAATTAACTGGTAACTGTTTAAAGAATTCCTCCTCCATCTACATGCAAGACAGAACCATTAACAAAACTAGCTTCTTCTGAGGCTAAATACAAATACGCATTTGCGACATCTTCAGGCTTTCCTGCACGACGAACAGGAATAGAAGCAATAATTTTTTCTTGAAATTCTTGTGGAATAGAAGCTGTCATTTCAGTTTGAATATAACCTGGGGCAATGGCATTGACTGTAATTCCATCTTTTCCTACTTCTCTAGCAAGGCTTTTTGTAAAACCAATTACGCCAGCTTTTGCAGCCGAATAATTTGTTTGTCCAAAATTCCCATAGACACCAGCAATAGAAGAAGCATTGATTATTCTTCCCTGTTTTTGGGCTTTCATGTGTGGAACGACTGCTTTTGCACAGTTATAAACACCTGTAAGATTGACATTAATAACATCATCCCAAAGATTGTCTGTCATTTTCAAAAATGAAGAATCTCTAAGTATCCCTGCATTATTTACCAAAATATCTATTCTACCAAAATCAGAAATCACTTGCTGAGTTGCTTTTTCTAATCCTTCTCTATCAGCCGTATTGACTTTATAGAATTTTCCGTTTAAAGAATCAGCCGTTTTTTGTCCTTCCTCGTCCAAATCCCAAATTACGATTTTTGCACCTGCTTTGTGGAACGTTTCGGCAACAGCTTTTCCAATTCCTTTTGCGCCGCCTGTGATGAGAGCGACTTTATCTTTTAATGAAAACATGTTTTTTATTTAGTTTGTGTGTGAATTGTTATGATTTAACAAAAAGTTCTTCTATAAAAAATCAATTATAAAAAGTAGTTTATAATAATATATGCATTAACTATTAAACCTAACAAAATAACGAGATAGAGAATACTCATAATAAACCATTTTTTCCAAAAAAAAGAGCGATAAACTAGAAATGTTATTAAAGTAATGATAGAATTTATAATTATCAAAAGTAGTATTTCTCCTAGCATAAAAAAGAAGCTATCTTTTACTTGTGTTTGTAACTCATAAGCAAAAAGACAAACTATAATAAGAAAGCTATTGATCAATAAAACTCCTAACCAACTACTTTCCTTTTTTATTAATGTTTCTCTATCTAAGATTTCTTCCATACAAAGGCTATGTTACGAAATGCAAACACTCTAAAGAGTGTTCTACAGAATTTTATATTTATACAGCTACTCCCTTCACTTTCTCAACAGCCTTATGATACACTTCTTCATACAAAGGTAAAATATTTGAAAGTTCAAATTCTTTTGCTCTTTTGAGTGCATTTTCTTTAAAGGTAGGTAAATTAGCGTCATCTAAGATAACTAAAGCATTTTTTGCCATATCTTCTACATCGCCAACATTACTCATAAAACCACTCACACCTTGTACATTCAGCTCTACAAGTCCACCTGCATTACTTGAAATGACAGGCACTTCACACGCCATTGCTTCTAAAGCAGCCAAACCAAAACTTTCTGTTTCTGAAGGCATTACAAATAAATCAGCTACCGATAAAACTTCTTCAATGGCTTCAATTTCTCCCAAAAAACGAACATCATCAGAGAGTCCTAACTGTTTTACAAGCTCTTCCATTGGACTTCTTTCAGGACCTTCTCCAACAAGCAATAATTTTGCTTCAATCTGTTTTCTGATTTTAGCAAAAACTTTTATAACATCATCAATACGTTTTACTTTTCTAAAATTAGAAGTATGAACCACTAACTTTTCTCCATTCGGACAAATAGCTGTTTTGAAATGGTCTTTTTTCTGTCTTTTAAAACGTTCTAAATCAATAAAATTGGGAATAACATCAATATCTTTTGTAACCTTAAATGTATCATACGTTTGCTGACGAAGACTATCCGAAACTGCTGTAACGCCATCCGATTCATTGATGCTAAATGTCACAACAGGCGCATAACTAGGGTCTTTTCCAACAAGGGTAATA
Source organism: Bernardetia sp. Wsw4-3y2 (assembly GCF_037126295.1). Classification (NCBI taxonomy): domain Bacteria; kingdom Pseudomonadati; phylum Bacteroidota; class Cytophagia; order Cytophagales; family Bernardetiaceae; genus Bernardetia; species Bernardetia sp. Wsw4-3y2. Next base: position 35,447 of record NZ_CP147018.1, read on the forward strand.
TCTGTTCCATGCAAAGTTGTAACAACTGGAATTTGGATTCCTTCTGTTTTCAAAATTTGCTTTGCCATATAGGCAGACGAGGCATGAGGAATGGCATAATGAACATGCAAAAGGTCAAGTTTTTCACACTTAACTACATTTACCATCTTACTGGCAAGTGCAAGCTCATAGGGAGGATATTTGAAAAGTGGATATGTTCTGATATCGACTTTATGATAAAAAATGTTGCCACTCAAAAGGGCAAGGCGTGAAGGTTGGTCGTAAGTGATAAAATGAACTTGATGCCCTGCTTCTGCAAGTGCTTTTCCTAGTTCTGTAGCTACTACACCACTTCCACCATAAGTAGGATAACAGACGATTCCTATTTTCATGAATTTTAATGAGTTTGTAAAAAGTAAGAATGAGTTTGATTAAAATTTGTATTATCTTTTCCCTAAATTATTAAATATCTAAATTACCTTTCTAAATCTGTGCTTTTCCCACCAAATCATCAAAATAAATAGCTGAATGAGAAGCATTGTAAGTACATTTTCCATTTTCTACTAATAGAACTTGAGGTGATTCGTGATTGATATTCAATTCTTCTGCAATCATATTTGAAATATTTCTATGCTGAATTAAATCTAAATAATAAGGCTGTACATTTCCCATTTTTTCTTGATTCCATTGACGTTCGAAGCGAGAAAGAGCCATGGAACTAATAGAGCAGCGTGTACTGTGTTTGAAAATAAGAACAGGAGTTGTACTTGAATCTTTAATGATTTCTTGCAGTTTTTCAGGAGTTTCTAATTTATTCCAGTTCATGATAGGTTCGTTGAATAGTTTGGAAATGAATTTTGTGACTAAATTCATTGTTTTTTGATTAAAAGTTTAGTTAAAATTTGTATTCAAAACGTGTCTTTGCTTATAAAGTTTAGAGTTTTTTTTTGAAAAATCGTAATTCTAGTCATTCTTTGTGTTTTTTTAAATGTTCTATAGCTCAGAAATTATTTTTTGACATAAAAAAAGGCAAACCAAAATTTTGGTTTGCCTTTTTGCAGTTATTTACGTGTAAGTTACTCTTCAATTTTTTTGAAGTCATGAATAGAAGTCAGCCCATCTGCTGTAACTTTAAATATTATTTCATTGAGTAATTGATCTTTTTCATCTTGATAAAAGAAATATCCTTGTCTTCCTCGTACATCTGAATCGTTTATGGCAATTCCTGCTACTTGTATCGAATTTACAGTTTGCTCAGGAATTCTTAGCGCAACACCTTCATAAGAATTTATATCTACTAATTGTAGTTTGAGGGTAATAGAACTATCAGGTGGAGAAAGTTTATAAGTAAAGATTATCTCGTCAGCAACACTACCTGCTGAAACAGTTGCAGTATCTTTAAATACTAAATCACTACCAAAATCAATCTCTCCTGCATATTTTCCGATTATCAAAGATTTGTAATCTGGTTTTGGTGTTTCTGTTTCACTGTCTCCACAAGCACTAAAAATAAATAATGAAGTAGTGATGAATAAAATAAATTGATACGTGATACTATATTTTGATTGAGTATTCATATAATGACGTTATTGATGATTTTTGAGTTTGATTTTTATAAGATGCAAAATTAAGCATTAAATACTTTTAAACAAGACCCTTTTTTTTAAGAAAATGCTGCATTGACTGAAATTTATTTTATTTTTTTCCATAACTCTTCCAAAAAATAGCAAAATAATTAGTAATTTGTTTTTACCAAAATTTACCAAATTATCATTAATCAATTTTTACTTATGGCTACTCATTCAGAAAAAAATAGAAGAGAGAAAGAAGAACTAGAAAAACGAATATTAGAACAGCTCAAAAAACAAGTTTTTGATAAAGATGAACAACTCAAAAGCCATCAAGACGATACATCTGTCAGAGAAGCTACCAAAGAAGCCTTAGCAGAAATGACTTCTCTAGAAAAAGAAGATGTAGAAAAAATCTATCAAAAAATAAAAAGAGATGAGCTAGAAAAAATTGCAAGAGAACAACTTTCAAAGAAAACAAAAAGAAATACATTTTATTTAATCGTTTTTGCGCTTGGATTAATTAGTATTTCGGTAGCCTATTATTTATTTCGTCCTAAGCCTGTTGAGCCTGTTTTGTTTTCGTATACAGAAGACTTTGAAACAGAATCAAGTATTTTTGTAAATGAAGAAAGTTATAATTATAAAAAAAATATCGAAAATGGAGAGTTTATTTATGAAAGCAATATTGATGAATGGTGTTATTGGAATAGCAGTCCAGTCATAAAATTTCCAGAAAACTACACTATTACAACCAAGAGTAATTGGAAAAGTGGGTCGTATGCAATGTATGGAATTAACCTAATCAATAATAATGAAAACTACATGATTTTTTCTCTTAGTAAAGAAGGAAAAGCAAATGTATCAGTGCGCTATTATGATAAATTCACAGATAATGATTGGAATTACAAAGTCTTTACAGATAAATCAAATGCTCATATACAACGTATTGAAGTAAAGGCAGGCAATTACGAATATTATATTGATGATAAATTTATCCGAAAAGGAAAATTAGCACCTTTTCAATTTAATTATATTGGATTTAGACTTTGCGACCACCAAACTATTGGTTTTGAAGAAATTAGTATCAAAAATGATGATACAGGAGAATATATTTTAATTGAATCATTTGAAAATCCGACGACGACTACTTTTTCAGATTGGGATGTGGATAGCAAATTTAGTTATACCTTTGAAAATAAAGAAGGCAAATTTATTATGAATCATAATGAAGAGGAGTTTTGTCATCGTACAGAAGCCTTTTTACCAACTGTTAGGCAAGATAAAAAATGGGAACTAAGTACAGATGTAACTTGGAAAGAGGGTCAGCCAAAAGATTTTGGTGTTTTATTTATTTCTGGAAATGGAGAAATAGGCGAGTTTATGATAACAAATGCAGGAAAAGCTGTTTTTAAACTCGTCGGACAAGATAATAAAGTAACTTATGCGACAAAGTATGTTCCAACAGGATTTGTCAGTAAAGGAAAAGAAACTTATCGTTTATCTATAAAATCATTAGGAAATAAACAGTTAGAATTTTTTGTCAATGATAAAAAAGTATTGAAGGAAGAAATGCTTTTTTCTAAAATTGAAAAAATAGGACTGATAACTTGTGGAACTCAAATAGTTGAGTTTGATAATGTAAAATATGAAGAAAAATAAATAGTTTTTAATCAGAAAAATCAAAATAGCTAAACCTCATACGATTGAAGTTTAGCTATTTTATTGTTTCAACTTTTTTGATGTTGTGCTGGAAGTAAAGAGCTTTCAGAAACCCAAATTTTGACATTTGAAATTTCATTTTGTTTTAATTCTTGATTAAAAAACTCAATAATTTCAGCATCTGAATAACGCAAACTAAAGTGAATCAATACAAAAATTATATTTGAATTAGCTTTAATAATTGATTTTAAATTTTGCCAATGGCTATGTCCTCTTTCTGCTGCATACTCAAAATGCTCATCTGTAAGAAAAGTGCATTCTGTAAAAATGACAGGATAGTTCAATAAAAAAGAATTTTCCTCAAAGACTTTTTCAGTTGTATCTCCCAAAAAAGCAAATTTGGGTTCATACATCCATTCTTCTACTTCTTCTGTTTTTTTCTTTTCTGCTAAAAACTTTCCAAACTTTCGCATTTCATTTTTTGCTAAATATTCCCGCTTTATTATTTCATATTCAGCTTTTAAGCGACGGTTTTTTTCAGAAAAAGCATAACCAACACAATCAATACGATGAAAACATTCTGCGATTTCTACTTTATAATTGTCATGTTTTCCAAAGAAAATAGTATCATTTTTTTCTATTCCTTTAATAGAACAGTTTCCTCTCAGTTCTGGATTATAGGGCGCAGAATGATTTAGTTCTCGTCTTACCAAAATATATTTTTCTAAATAAGAAACTGATGATTTTGGTAAATAAATTTCAACGTCTCTTTTGCTAGACAAATATTCAATATCTGCAATATGATCGTTGTGTGTATGCGTAACAAAAACGTGTTTTGCTTGGTTTCCTTCTGCTAAAGCTGCATCCAAACAAATATCAAGTTGAGGAATATAAAAAAAAGTTTTGTCACCACTTCTTGAGTAGCCTTTTATTTTCCAATGTGTATTTGGAATTTGCCATTCTAGCCATTGCCGAAAAGGATGCTTATTTTTTAGTTTCTCAATTGTAAAATTAGTAGTTGTAGTATCCATTGTTTCCATTATTTATCTTGGTAAGTATTGTTCAATCTAACAGAATTTTATTTATTTTTAGTTCAGAGAAAATTAATTTATCAAAAAATATTCTTAAACAACTTCTTATAAAAAATACTATTATGAAAAATTCAACTAAAGTGATAATCGGTGTTATTGTGCTTTTTATGCTTATTTTCGGAATTATGGTTTCGAAGTTAAATAAAAGCAACACAGAAAGTATTCTAAATCAAGAAGGAAATGGAACAATAAAATTGATTAGAGAAGCAAGAGAAGGACGAAAAGTGAGCTATCAGATAATAGAACTAGAAAATGGAGATACTTTCAAGATAAATAGTTCTTTGATAGAGAAGATACACATTGGAGATTCTGTCTACAAAAAGAAAGGCGAACTATTTTATACTGTTGTTGATGCCAAAACAAAAAACACACTTAAAATAAATCTTTAGAAAATAGCAATTATTTAAATAATAGTTTGAAATTGATTTTGAAGTAAGAATGATATTTGCTATTTTAGATAGAGAACCAAATAATTATCTAATGAAATTGTCAAATTCTTCGAATAAAAAAACCAACTATCTATCTCCAGATTGGATTACGCAAGGTCTTATAGATTTTGAGTATAAAAAATATATGCTTTTAGCATACTTGCAATACACAAAAAAACAATTTGATGAAGTAAAATTATATCCTACTTTTTCAGAACTGCTTTTTCATTATAATAATCTACTTCAAATAAAAGAAAACAAACAGCTCTTATCAGACAAATTTCCTAAAAAACTTTCCAAAGCAGATTTTGAGAAATTGAAACTGACTTATACTTCTATTTTGAAAGATGATGACATGATGCAAGAAATAGAAAGTGTAGTTGAGTTTGCTTTACCAAAAATCAATGCTAGTGTAAATGAAGGAAAACAGATTTATGATTGGATAAATCAGCATTTAGAGATTGTTCCTGTCGGAATTACGCCTATTTATTTTAGAGAAGGATATTTATTTTTAGGAGTAAATGAAAATCAGAATAAAGAAAAGCTAAATAATATAGTTCAGATTTATAAATATAAAATTACACTTTTCGAAAAAACAGACACCAAGGAAATTTTGAGAGGATTGAACTTGCAACATATAGATACACTTCTAAAAAGTAAGTTTGAAACTTATGAAAACCTGAAAATAAATCTTATTAGAAACAATAGAAACTTACCAAATCCCGCTACTTTTTTGATGCAGAGTTCTGTTGTTTGCTCATTTGAAAATTCTATCTTTCCAATTGCAAAGCGTCGTTTGGTGGAGTATTTGGCTGTTTTGGAGAAAAGATAATATTTTAATTTTATTAAATAACTCAAGTTGTGAATTATGAGTATTTCAGACTTCCTAGTCTGAATAAGTAGCATTTTCTTAAAAAGCTATTTTTACCTTTACACAGACTGGGAAGTCTGTGATACGCAAATTGAGTTAAATAAAAAATGGTTCAAATGTTTGTGTTTGAACCATTTTTCTTTTCTTACTTAACCACTTCCACCGTAGTACGACGGTTTAGTTGATGTTCTTCTTCATTTTTAGCATTTGGTATTTTCAAACGATTTTCGCCATACCCTACTGCTTTTATTTTATTTTTAGAAATTCCTTTTGCAATAATATAGTTTACAGCAGAATTTGCACGACGTTGAGAAAGATTCTGATTATATCTATTAGACCCCCTTGAATCGGTATGAGAACCCATTGTAAGTTTAGCATCTGGATACATAGCCAAGTATTCTTTCAAGAAAACTACAAAGTTATCTAGTTTTTCTTTTGCTTCTGGCGTAAGTCTATCTTTATCCAATTCATACAAAATCTCAATCTCTGGTGGCAACATATCTTTTCCTTCCCCTCCACCTGTTACGAAAAAGTCTTTTGTCAAGACAAAAGCAGTATCAAAATAAACAAGTGTGTACATTTGAGTTAGTTTAGTCTCATCCAAACCACGACCAACAGTAGAAAAAGCGTTATCATTTTTTGGTAAATATCCTGCTGCATTTACATCTATATCATATACTTTTCCAATAACAAGGGAAGTATCAAATAAGAATTTTCCTTTATCATCTGTTGAAACTTTTACGATATTATTATTTCCTAAGTTTAAATCCATTTCTACACCTGAAAGAAATTCACGAGTATTTTCTACTTTATCAATTCCTTCTACTGTTCCACGAAGCACATAACGTACTTCACGAATATCCAAAGAATCTAAATGAAAGCGATAAATGTCATCATTCGTTTCTGTTATTGTGCTGTCCATTCCATTTTTATTATCACGTTTTGAGGTAAAATAACCTCCTTTATCTTCTTTTTCTGTAAAAGTAAGTCCAAAATCATCGCCTGCACTATTTATTGGCGCACCTACATTACGAACTTTCTTAATCATTGAAGTAGTATCTGTATCTGAAGGATTTTTCATTTCTTCTTGCACAAAAATATCCAAACCACCTAAACCACCTTGCCCATCAGAAGCAAAAAAGAAACGACCTGTTTCATCAATATAAGGGAACATTTCATTTCCTTCTGTATTAATATCGTCTCCCAAACGCTGAACATTTGACCATGTCTTGTCTCTGTCGTTATAACTTGCTGTATAAATATCTAAGCCTCCTTTGCTAGAAGCACGATTAGAAGAAAAATAAAGTGTCTGTCCATCTTTAGAAATATGTGGTGTTCCGTCCCAATAGCTACTATTTACATAGGTTAATGCTTTTGGTTCTGACCAAACTCCATTGCTCAAAGAAGATGTATAAAGACTTACTTCTTTGTCAGATTCTCCTCTTTTATCACCATTTCCACTACGAGCAAAAATAACAGTATTTCCATCAGGCGAAAAAGTGGCTGATGCATCATGAGTTCCTGCTTTATTAAAAACATCTCCTCCCCAAATTTTTACTGTTCCCACACAAGCATTGGTTGTGTCAGAAATATCGTTTTCAGTTTCGAAACTGTACAAATCATAAAAACCTTGTCCTGTTCCTTCATAAGTAGCTTCTTTTCTTCTATCTGATGAAAAAACAAGTTTGTTCATCCATTTTGTAGGTGCAAAATCAGAGCTTTCTGTGTTTATTCCATCACAAGGAACAACTGTTACATATTTGTTACCTTCTATAATCTGATTGATATTTTTTAGGTTTTCAATCTCTGTTTGAGCTAAAGTTTTGAGCTTTTGATTGATGCCTAACTTTACATAATCTTCAAACTGTACTTTTGCAGCATCATACATTTTATTGACTTTCAATGCTTCGGCTGTGTAATAACGAAGTGTATCACGGTCACCTGCTGTAAGTTTTTCTGTTCCTGCTTCTTTGGTTTTGTTATAATAAGGAAGAGCCATTTGCAAACGGTTCGAACGGCGATAGGCTTCTGCAATCTTATAATTTACCTCGGCAGCTTTGGCTGGATTTTTAGACAAATAAGACTGATAAAGCGTAATTGCTTTATTGTATGCTGCTCTATCAAATTCGGATTCTGCTTTTTGATAAACAGATGAGCAACCTGTAAAAAATGCAAAAAGTAAACCCAAAGCTAGAAATAGCTTAATAGAATTACCTTTTTGATATTGGTTTTTGAGATTCATAGTAGAATAATTACGAATTAAAAATTACGAATGTAATACGTTGAAATGGTATTAATTTAATTTTATATTCTTTATTTAATTTTTGTTTATTGTTATTATGATAGCTTGGAAGCTATCAGCTATAGATTTCCTTCAAAAACTGCTGTTGCAGCTCCTATCAGAAAAATATTTGTAAAATGATGTTCGGAATTTATAGTAGAATAATCAAAACGCACTTTCAGATTTCCTCCTAAAGTTTTGATATTGACTAAATTGGTATTCAAGTTTTTTTCATATAAAGAGTAGGCAATGGCACAAGCTGTTACACCTGTTCCACAAGAGAGCGTTTCGTCTTCTACGCCACGTTCATAAGTTCTTACAAAAATGCTATTTTTTTCTGAATTATCTGCATTCCTTGCAACAAAATTAACATTTGTACCTTCTTTTTTGAATCTTTCATTATACCGAACCTTTTTTCCTTCTTTTACAACAGCGTAATTTTCTAAGCCATTTTGTGTTTTTTCGTTATCTATTTTTGGTAAAAAACTCACATAATGAGGCGAACCTGTATTTAAAAAGTAGGTATTTTCAGCAGAATCAGCATTTATTTCTATTTGTGAAACATCGCCCATTTGGAGTTCTACTTGTGTAACAATTTCGTGTTCTTGATTTTCTACACTTGCTATTTTTGCAAAATGAAGTCCATCAAAAGCCATAAAAGTAGTTTCTTTTCCTTCAAAAACACCCAAACGGTACGCAAAAGCAACAGCACAACGTCCACCATTTCCACACATAGAGCTTGTGTTTCCATCAGAATTGAAATAAACCATTATGAAATCGCCTTCAACGGATTTATCTTTTGGGTTTTCTATTAGGATAAGTCCGTCAGCACCAATTCCAAAACGACGATGACAGAGCTTTTCGATAAAATGATTGTCTTTTTTTTGCTCTTCAGAAAAAGAATTATCACGATTATCAATCATAATAAAATCGTTTCCTGTTCCTTGATATTTATAAAATTTCATTTTTTTTATATTTATGTCGTTGGTGGGGACACCAACAACGGCAGGTAGTGCATTCAGTTCCTCAGAACTGAATGTTTCGCTTCCTCAGAAGCGTGATTTATTTGTTTGAATCACGCTTCTGAGGAAGCGTTTCGTTCAACTCTAGGGAGTTGAACACACAAAAAACATTAAACTGGTCAGAACTTCAGTACAGACTTTTACTTAATCGAATTTAACCAATGCAAACTTCTGTCAAATCTACTAAATATTTCTGTGCTACTTTCTGTACATCTTCTATTGTTACTTTTCTTAGTTTGGTAACATAGTCATTGTAATAATTTTCATCCAAATTATACAAATGAATATCTTGCATTTTGTCCATAACTGCAAAAGCTGTTGAGAGCGAACCTAGAAAATTTCCACTCATATAATTTTTAACATTTTCTAGTTCTTCTTCTGTAACAGGTTCATTTTTCAATTTTTCAATTTCCTTATAGATTTCAGAAACTGCATCTTGATAAATTTCTTTTTTTACATCGGTTCCGATAACGAAATACGAACCATTTTTCATAGCTGCATTTCTTGATGAAATTCCATACGTATAACCTTTATCTTCTCTAATATTTTGCATCAATCTTGAGCCAAAATAACCTCCCAAAATCATATTCATAACTTTGAAAGCAGCATAATCTGGATGTTTTTGATTAAAAAGAAGTCTTCCTATTCGAATAGAAGTTTGTACACTTCCTTCTATTTCTTTATAGATTTTTGTAACCGAATTGGCTGGATTTTGTAATAATTCTTTCTCTTTTTTATTAGCATCAACGTTGAAACTTTCAATAAAATCAGTTATCAATTTTTCCGAATCTGTATCAATATCTCCTACTAAATAGGCTTCAAAAGGATTTGATTTTATATTGTTTTCATAAAAATCAATTATATCTTGTCTTTGAATAGCTCTGATACTTTCCTCACTTGAAGAAGCTGAATAGGGATGGTTTTCTTTAAAAAGAACCTCTTTAATTTTGACTGTTGCTAAGTAGGCTGTTCTTTCCTCTTGAATTTTGAGATTTTGAACCGAACGGTTTTTCAAGTTATCTAATTCTGACTGAGGAAAATTAGGTTCTTGTAAAATTTCTTTTAATAAAGGTAAAAGCTGCTCTAAATGCTTCTCTAATGTATAAAAAGAGACAATTGTAAAATCATTTCCAGAATCTATATTTATTGAAGCTCCATAAAATGAAATTTTGTCAGCAATTTGTTTTCCTGTATGATGATGTGTTCCTTCTAAAAGCATTTTTGCCATAAAAGAAGCAATGCCCACTTTATTTTCCTGACATCTTCCTGCTTCAAAAGCAATCTGAAAACCCAAAACAGGTTGATTTTTGGTAATTAATTGATGAAATGAAATACCATTTTTTAATTTTTGAGTATTAATTTCTGGAAGTTTATGAGCTTTAATAAGCTGAAAATCAGGAGCTATTTTACGGTCAAGCATAGATAGAGTTTAGTAAAATGATGTTGTTGGTGTCTCACCAACAACAGCGTGTAATTTCGTTCAAAAAAATTGTCTGAGACTTCTAAAAGAATCTAACAAACCATATTTATATTTTTAATCTTTGTATTTGAATAAGCGAAAATAGCCATTTTTTATTCAATCTTCTATAAGAATCTCAAAATCATTTTTTTGTTTGTCTTATATTGGTATATTTTTGGAATATATAGTAAATGAAAATCTGTTTTAAGAAAAAATAATGCTTTTGACAGAATTTTGACTGCAATAAGACTTCTAATCAAGCGTTTTGATTGTGACTGAGAGTTTTCAACTCCTAATTTCTTTAAAAGCAGAATATTTTTATAAAAAAATGAAAAATAAAATAATGACGAATAAAACAATCTATTTTTTAGCCTTTTTGATTCTATACAATCTTCCTTTTTGTGTTTTTGGTCAGCTTTCAGCTTCTACTCAAACGGCTGAAAACGAACGCTTGAAATCTGCTAATCAGAGTGGACGAAGAGTAGCTCGCACATATTACGATATGGATAATACTATCTTAAAAGCAGAATATTATTTTATTGGAAGTGACAGTACAAATGTAGATGGAGAATACAAACTTTTTCATGTTACAGGAGAATTAAAGTCTCTTGCAAATTTTAAAGCAGGCGAAATACAAGGAAGAGCTATTGAATATTATCCAAATGGAAAAGAAAAATTAGTTGGTTCGTATAAAGAAGGAAAAAAAGAGGGAATCTTTAAAGAATATTATTTTGAAGGTGGTTTGATGGCAGAATATGAATGTAAAGATGATAAGAGAAATGGAAATGCAAAGGTCTTTAATGAAAAACAAATTATTGTACAAGAAGCAAACTATAAAAATGACCACTTAAATGGAATTGTAAAAACATTTTACCCTGATGGTAAACTGAAAGCAGAAACGCCTTTTGAATTGGATAAAATAAATGGTTTTGTAGAGGAGTTTTATCCTGATGGACAAGTTAAAAGAACAATTACTTTCAAAGACAACAAACCCAACGGAGAAGAAAAAACATTTTATCAAAACGGAGTTTTACGTACAATTACAACCTATTTGGATGGAGAAATGAGTGGCGATTTTAAAAGCTATTACGACAATGGAATTTTGGAATTAGAAACTATAAATATTCATGGTAAAAAGAATGGCTATTTTAGAAGATATACAAGAGATAGCATTTTGGTACAGGATGCAATTTATAAAAATGGTCAGCTAAATGGTGATAATATTCTGTATTATGATAACGGAAAGCTAAAACAAGAAGTAAAATATCGTTCTGGACAACAGCTTTCTTCCAAAATTTACAGAGAAAATGGAAATCTTGCAAAAGAAATTGATTTTGGAAAAACATTAAAGGATAGAAAAGAAACTCATTATTATGCCAATGGAAATAAAGAAAAACAAGTTGAGTTTAATGATGATAAAAAGACTGGAGAATGGAAATATTTTTATCCAAATGGTGATAAAAAAGTAGAAGAAAATTATAATAATGATAAACTACATGGCAAACGTGAAACTTACTTTTCAAATGGTAAAACACATCTCAAAGAAGAGTATGCTTTTGGACACAAAAACGGAATTACAAAAGAATATAACTCAAAAGGAGATTTAGTTTCTGAAACTGAATACAAATTAAGTAAAAAATGGGGTGTTGCTACTTATTACCACTCAAATGGAAAGGTTTCAGCAGAAGGGAATTTTTATAAAGACATTAAAAATGGAAAATGGTATTACTACGATGAAGACGAAAGATTGAATAGAAGAGAAATTCATAGAAAAGGAAAAGTTTCTTCTGCAAAGACTTATAAAAAAGGAAAACCTCGTAAAAAATCGCCTTTCAAAAGATAGATAAATCTATAAAACAAAAAAGCATTTTGAAATCAATCAAAATGCTTTTTTGTTTTTATAGGAATTAGTATAAAAATTATTCTTTTTCAAAGTCTAACGAAATTGAATTAATACAATAACGCATTCCTGTTGGTTTAGGACCATCGTTAAAAACATGTCCGAGGTGTGAACCACAGTTGTTACAAACTACTTCTGTACGAACCATTCCATGAGAACGGTCTGCAATTTCTTTTACATTTCCTTGAATAGTAGTATAAAAACTTGGCCAGCCACTTCCTGATTCAAATTTGGTTTTCGAATCAAATAGTTTTTCGTGACAAGCTGCACAGGTATAAACTCCTTTTTCGTGATGGTCATAAAACTCTCCTGTAAATGCTCGTTCTGTTCCTTTTTGACGCAAAACTCGGTATTCATTGTCTGTTAGTTCTTCTTTCCATTCGTTTTCGCTTTTCTTTACTTTGTAATCTGACATAGAGGTATCTTTTTGGTTTAATTTATTTATGTTTAAATTTTCAAGATTTTCATTATTCTCTACTTTTTTGTTAGCAGTATTGTTTTGAGAACTATCTGCAATACTCAAAAATGCGACTAATCCTAAGCCACAAACAACAGCTAATATTGGCAATATTATAGTTTTTGTATTCATAACCAGTAAACGAAATAGCTTAACACTTTGTTTATTAAGGAATTATAAAAAAATGACTGAATAAATAGAAATCTTGAATACTTTTTATGCAAAAACAGAGTTTTGGGCATCATGGAATAAAATTATTTAATCAACTTATTCCATTAAAATTTTTGTTTTATGACTAACTTAATCTTCAAGAAAATTGTATTGATTTTACTAGTATTCTCAAGTTTTATTTTATTTAGTTCTTGTCGTCCTGCTAAAAAATATGCTGCAATAACTCAAGACAAAGGAAATTATTCCAATTCTTCGGCTAGTTTAGAGAAAATTAATCTTGATAAAATTCAGAAAAATCCTAAAACACCAAAGGAAAAAAGAAAAATACTTTACTCAGCAAATTTGAATCTCATTTCTGCTCTTCCTGATAGCATAAATCCACAATTAGAACGCATTACGGAAAAATATGATGGTTATGTAGGGCGATTGAGTACAACCGAAACAACTATCCGAATAAAGAGTGAATATTTTGAAACTGTTGTGAAAGAAATTGAAAAATTAGGAAAAGTGACACGTAAAAATATTTATGGTAATGATGTAACAGAACAGTACTGGGATGCTCAAATTCGTTTGGATAATGCTTTAGAAACTAGAAAACGCTATTTAGAACTCTTAAAAATGGCTCAAAATGTAGAAGAAGCTATTTTAGTAGAACGAGAACTGGCAAGAATTACACAAGACATAGACCTTTTGAAAGGAAAAATTAATAAATTAGATAATTTGGAAGAGTTTGCTACCATTACTATTTCTATTAAAGAAAAGAAAAAACTAGGTCTTTTGGGATATGTAGGTGTGGGTTTGTATAAAGGTGTAAAATGGTTTTTTGTGAGGAATTAAATGATGAAAACTAAATTGAAAGCCTTATTTAGCACAGCGTAACATAAGTTTGTTTGTGTTTTACTATCGTCGGTGGGGACGACAATGGCAGAATTATAAATTGAACAGGGTTTTAACCCTGTTTTACTAAATCATAAATAAGGTTTTATACATCACAATTTTATCTGCAAACCATCATGTGCCAATTCAATATTTGGAGGTAATTCTCCAGAAACTTCTTTATGAAGTCCCATTTTATGGCTAATGTGTGTCAAATATGCTTTTTCAGGATTTATTTTTTGGATAACTTCTACAGCTTCATCTAGGGTATAATGAGAAATGTGCTTTTCTTTTTGTAATGCTCCCAAGACTAAAATCTTTGTTCCTTTTACCTTCTCTAATTCTTTATCTGAAATAAAATTTACATCAGTGATGTAGGTAAAATCTTTAATTCTGAATCCAAAAACAGGCAGTTTGTAATGCAAAACTTCAATAGGAGTTATTTTTATTCCTTCTACTTCAAAAGGTTTATTTTCAATGATATGAGTTTCTACTTGTGGAATACCTGGATATTTGAAGTCTGCAAAAATATAAGCAAACTCTCTTTTTAACTGTTCTAAAACAGCTTCTCTTGCATAAATCGGCATATCTTTTTGTTGAGCAAAATTGAAAGAGCGTATATCATCCATTCCTGCTGTATGGTCTTTGTGTTGGTGAGTAAAAAGAACTGCATCTAGCTTTGTAATTCGCTCTCTCAAACATTGCTGTCTAAAATCTGCACCTGTATCAACAATAAAACTCTTTTCTTCGCCATTTTGGTTTTCTACTTCAATATGAATAGAAACACGCAAACGTTTATCTCTAAAATCTAAAGATTTACAAACCCTGCAATCACACGCAATAACAGGAACACCTTGCGATGTTCCTGTTCCTAAAAATGTTACTTTCATTTTATTTTATATTTTTTCTAATTAAATTTTTTATAGAAATCTTAGAAGATGACTTCTACTCTTTAGGCTGTCCTATTGTTCTATCAAAGAGTTGATAAATGCGTTTGTATTCGTCTGCCCAACTCGTTGGATATACAAAGCCATGTCCTTCAATCGGATAAACAGCAAGTTCCCAATTTTCTTTTTTAAGTTCGATAAGTCGTTGTGCTAAACGAACCACATCTTGAAACTGAACATTTGTATCTATCATTCCATGACAAATCAATAAATCACCTTCCAAACCATCAGCAAAATAAATAGGTGAAGAACGAACATAAGCCAAACTATCTTCTAAAGGAGTATTCAAAATATTTGCTGTATATCCATGATTATAGTGCGCCCAATCTGTAACCGAACGAAGTGCAGCACCCGAACGGAAAACTTTCGGTTCTTTAAACATTGCCATCATCGTCATAAAACCACCATACGAACCACCATAAATTCCGATTCTGTCTTTATCGATACCATGATTTTTGACTAAATAATCTGCGCCAGCTACATAATCTACCAGTTCTTTATCTCCCATGTGGCGATAAATTGCTGTTCTCCAATCTCTTCCATAGCCTTGACTTCCTCTGTAATCAATATCAATAACAGTGTAACCTTGTTCTCTCAAAAGATTATGAAACATATATTCTCTATAATACGAACTCCAACCATAATGAACGTTTTGCAAATAACCTGCGCCATGAACAAACATTACGGCAGCTTTATTTTTCACGTTTGATTCTGGTTCATAAATTCGTGCAGGAACTTCTGCGCCATCTGGTGTTTTGAAAGTGATAATTTTGGGTTCGTACCAAACATATGGCTTTCTTCCTTCAGTCATAGAATCAGGTAAATCTACTAGCTTTGTCTGTATTTTTTTTCCACTACTATCTATTGTAACAGTTATATCTTTAGGATACCAAGAATAATTCTTAAATTCTTCTGTTAGAGAGTTTGTAATTTGTCTTTGTGTAGTTGAATTAGTTTTATTCTCAAAAACGACTAATTCCCAAGGCTTATTTGAATAGGAATAACGAGCAATCCAATAATTTTCATCAGGTGATAAAACCAATTCTTCATACACTCCTTTTTGAGAAGTAATTTTTTCTAAATTATTCTTTTTACCTAGTTTGTATAGATGATATTCGTGGAAATTTTCTTTGTTTGCACGAACATAAAATGTTTTATTATCTCCTTTGCTTTTTTGTGAGAGCCAAACATCAGTTACTTCAAAGTTTCCATTTGTGAGCTGATTTTGTTCTTTTGTTTTGAAATTATAGGTATAAAGATGTGAAAAGCCTGTTTTTTCAGATTGAAAATAAACTGTTTCATCATCTTGCCAGCCTAGTGTTCCTGTTGCAGCATGCCAGTTACTAATTCCTTCTCCACCTATCCACGCATCATCATGTTGATGGTCAATGAGTTTTAATTTTTCGTTTTCACTTGTCAAATCCATTCCTACAACCCAACGGTCTTTTGAATCATCTGCACGAACTACAAAAACTCCTTTTTTTCCATTTGGCGACCATTTTGTTTCCAAAATCCATACTTTTCTTGCTGTATTTCTTTTTATATCTCTTCCATATTCTGTATAATAAGCAGGATTTTCCATTATTTTTGGCAACATAGATAAATCAATTTTATCATTTGCTATTGCATATCTATCATATACATGAAGTGAAAAATCAGCATCTTCATTTCCTACTTTTGAGCGAGCAGAAAGATTTTCAGTATAACCGAGTTCATTTATATAATTTGGAACTTCAGTAGTTTTTGAAGAATATTCTCCCAAGACGTAAATCACAAAACGTCCGTCATTACTAATCTGAACCGAAGAAACATATTTTCCATTGAGTGGAATGGCAGTCAAGCGATACGGTTTGGGTTGTGTTTTTTTGATAGAATCTTCTAAATTATTTATTCTTACAATTTCTAATAAATCTTTTTGCTGTTGATTGAGCCATTTATCGGCTTCTGAAAGCGATTTCTCAGCTTTTTTATCTGAATCTACAAAAGAAGTAAGTTGTTGTGTTTGTCCAATTTGCTGTCCTTGTAGCCAAAAATAGAACAAATCATTTCCTTTTTGATAAACAATAGCACTATCATTTCTTGTAAAAGTTGGATTAGTTTCATTTTCTAATGTGTTGGTCAGTCTTTTTGAGCTTCCATTCTGAACGTCTTGCAAATACAAATCGCCATCAACAGAAACTATTTTTGAAGTTCTGATTTTATTATAATTTCCAAAGTCATTATTTTGTCCAAAAACATAACTTTGAGGATTTAGATTAAAGTCATTTTCAGCAATTTTTAATGGTGTTCCAATTGGATTTCCATTCGAAATGCTTTGTTTGTACCACGTTGGCAAAGATTCTAAAGATGATTTTTTAGAAAAATAAATTTCTTTTCCATCGTATGACCAACGACCATTTTGAGGCAAAACACCAACAAAGTTATCACCTTGCATAATTTGGTTTATTCTGTCTAAGGCTTGTTCTTGGCTTTTGACTTCTTGAGAAAAAGAAAGTGTAGTTATTGAAAATAATAAAATTGAGAATAGAAGTTTTAGTTTCATGTGATGCTGTATAATTTTGTGTTTGATTTTTTTGGAATGGGAAATTAGTGAAAATTTTGTTTGTTCTAAGAAATAGATGTTGTAAATTGAAGACTTTATACAAAAAAAGAAATTAAATGGCAGATAGAGATTTAGATATAACAAAATTTTCTTACTTTTCTTATAGAAAATTAAAAAAAACTCTTGGAGAGTTTGATGCAGTAGTTGAATGCAATGAACTTGCTATTAGAGAATTTATTGAACAAGCTAGAAAAGAAGATTCAAAAGATTATATCAAACAGCTTTCTCTAAAACATTCTGTTGTAGTAGATAGAGTGGATTTAGATAAATTTAGCTCAAGAATAAGACAATATTATGTTACATCTGTTTTTCAACAATCAGAACAATTTTTACAAGATTTTAAAAAGGAGTGGAAACAATATTTTCCAAATCAACAATGGCAAACAGCTAATACAGGAGAAACCAAATTAGATAATGTTTTAATGAATCTCTCTTATATTGATATTTCTATCGAATTAATAGAAATATATGACTATTACAGACTCGTAAGAAATTACATGGCACATACAGACAGAGATTTACAAGAAGTAGTAAGTAAACACAGTAAAGTAAAAAATAATAATAATAAATTTTTAGAAGGTTTAAGTTTATTTCAAGAACCTAACAGTTTAGACAAAATTAATTACTCAGACTTTTTAATTCTTACAGGAATAGTAAAACATATTGCTTATTTAATTTCAACAGAATCTAAGCCTAATAACGAAGAAATAGCACTAATTTTGTTTCAAAAAATGAAAAATGAGGATAAAGGAAGGGCTTACAAGGGAATAAAAAAACTAAAGAATAATAGTGATAGGTTTGAGAAGGCTATCAAAAATTATATTAAAACAAATTTTGGAAGATTTAGTAGTAAAGATTTAGAACTTATATGTGAACAGTTAAAAAGTCTACTAGCATAAAGGTAGTGCGTCCCCTCCACGAATTTTTCTACTTATCAAAATTAGTGAAGGTGAAGTTGTTGGTTCGATTCCAACAGTAGATACTAAAATTCAAAGTTGCAGCGCAACACAATATTTGTAGAACATAAAACAGGTAGTTTATTAAAGTTGCAGAGCAACGTAATATTAATATTCTGTGTTCAAAATAATACAATTATATTACGTTGCTCTGCAACTTTTTAAATACAAAATCGATAACTTTTCTACAAATATTGCGTTGCTCTGCAACTATTTTTTCAAAATGTAAATGCTAAAAGCAATATGGCAAACGTATATTCCCAATTATATATTCAAATTGTATTTGCTGTGAAAGGTAGAAATAGTTTGATAAAAGAAAGTTTTAGAGATGAGTTACAAAAATATATGACAGGGGTTGTAAGAGAAAAAGGACATAAATTATTAGCTATTTATTGTATGCCTGACCACACTCATTTGTTAATCGGATTGAAACCAGATTTATCAATTTCAGAATTAGTCCAACAAGTAAAAACGAGTTCGAACAAATTTATAAAAGAAAAGAAGTTTCTAAAAACAAAATTTGAATGGCAAAAAGGATATGGTGCATTTTCTTACTCTAAATCTGCATTAGATACTGTTATAAAATATGTATTAAATCAACCAGAACATCATAAAAAAAGAACTTTTAAGGAAGAATATTTATTGCTATTGAAAAAGTTTGAAATTGAATACAATGAAAAATATCTGTTTGAATGGATAGAAGATGTTGATTAAAACAACACCAGTTCTAATGCAACCCATCGAATTTTATACTTGTCTTTGTATAATAATTCCTACTTCATTTAAAGCTCCCACAAAATAAAACTATGTATAAATCAATTCTTCTATTAGTTATTTTTGCCTTTTTTCAAACTGCTTGCAATAAGAACACAGATTCAAAAAATAACGATACCACTATTCTAAAAAAAGAAGATATTTATCATTCTCAGATAGATTCATTAATGAAAGTATCTTATGAGCGTGGTATTTTTAATGGTAATATTTTGGTAGTTAAAAACAATGAAATTCTTTATCAGAATGAATTTGGATATATAGATGCTTCTAAAACAACCAAACTCAACCAAAACTCTGTATTTAATATTGGTTCTATTGCAAAGGAATTTAATGCTGTTGCTATAATGATGTTAAAGGAACAAGGAAAGCTAAGTTTGGATGATAAAGTCTCAAAATTTGACTTAGGCTTACCAAAATGGGCAGAAACGGTTACTATTCGTCATTTGCTACAATATACAAGTGGTCTACCAAGAATAAATTGGAAGACTATCAAAAATGACCAAGATATTCTTAATGATTTGAAAAACCTTGAAAAATTGAATTTTGAAGCAGGAACAGATTATTTTTATAACAATAATAATGTCTTTCTTCAAAGAAGAATTGTTGAAAAAGTATCAGGGATGAGTTTTAATGACTTTGTAAAGAAAAATATACTTGTTCCAACTGAGATGAATAATTCTATTATCGACCCTAACTCTCAAAATCCTCAATTTGTGAATGCTTTTAGTAATGAGCAGGTAGATGATGCGCCTATGGACATTGAATTTACAGGCTGGGTTTGTCCTACAATAAATGACATGCAAAAATGGATAGTTAATTTACACTCAGAAAAATTAATTAGTAAAGAATCTCTAGTTACATTGTCAGAAGCATATTCAGAAAATAGTCAGTCAGCTTTAGGAAATGCAATGGTTGAGAATAATGATGTAGTAATTCATAGACATCACGGTTCATCTTCCAACTATGAAGCATTTACTCATTACAACAAAAAAGAGAGTTTAATTGTCATTTTGATGACAAATAATAAGAATTCTAGATTACAAGAAATTACTCAAGCAGTCGAAAATATTTCAAAAGGAGAAAATTTTGAAATTCCTAAAAAATCAATTTATTTGGCTATACGTCAGAAAAGTTATGAAAATGTAGAAGAAGGAATTAAATTATACAATGATTTAAAAAAGAAAGATTTTGAAACTTATAATTTCTCTGATGAAAGTGAGCTGAATCAACTAGGCTATAAATTGATTGAGAAAGAACAAATAGAAGATGCTATAAAAATATTTCAACTACTTATTTCTGAATTTCCAAACTCATCGAATCCGTATGATAGTATGGGAGAAGCCTATTATCTCAATGGAAATACTGATTTGGCTCTTCTCAACTACAAAAAATCGTTAGAATTAAATCCTAAGAATTCGAATGCAGAAAAAATGATTGAGAAGATTGAAAGTAAATAGAAAAAAATAAAACTTGATTTTCATTAATTGGATAACTTTAAAGTTTCCTCAGTTGTCGCTAATTAACTCAAATTGTGAAGTAAATGTATTTCAGACTTCCTAGTCTGAATAAAAATGTTTTTTTTTTTAAAAAGTCTATTTTTACTATTCAACAGACTAGGAAGTCTGTTATACACAACTTGAATTAATTATTACTGAGCAAAACAAAGTAGTCGTTTGAATGAATTATTTCATAAGCTTTAGGAAATTTACTAATCAATATTAATCTAAACTGATGCATTATTTGTAATATCACCGACTTAATTTTTTGCAAAGTAATTCTATCACTCGTAACTACAAACTTGTTTTCGTTAGAATCTTTAACTTTTAAAAAAAGGAATTCATCATCATCTATATAAAAAAACACACTTCTATTTAATTCAAAGAAAGATAATTCGAATTGACCTTTTTTTCTATTGTCTATAAATTCAAATAAGTCTTTTAATTCATAAAATATAGAGGTAAAATCATATTTAAAATCTGAAAATTCAAATATTTTATCATATTCTTCGAAACATACTTGAAAAACAGCTAATTTATTTTCATCTATTTTTTCACAAACATCATCTAGAACACATGAGATATGGTCATCTTCATAAGATTCATTTGTTTCAAATTTCAGAAGATTTGAGGGGTTTAAAATAATTTTCATGAAAAATAATTATCAATTTAGTATTTTTGATTTTTGACCAGTTTTTCTAACAAGAAATAAAATGGCTCTAAAAAACTAAACCACCGAAACTCTAACCTTTTTCTTCTTCAATTTCACATTATTTACTTTTGGTAAAAGCTCTTTTAGAGTTTCTTTTTTTACAGAAACAAAAGCACAATCATTTTTGAGTTCGATGATTCCTAATTGGTCTTTTTCAATATTTCCTTGTTTGAAAAATAATCCTGCTATGTCACCTTTCGAAATTTTATCTTTTCTTCCTCCAGAAATATATAAAGTAAGCCATTCAGAAGGATTTGGAAACTGTTTTTCTGTAAGATTTTGATTTGGTAAATTCAATTCTTCAATAAAATCAGGAACATCTTCATACTCGTAATGCAAAACATACGCTGTTCCTTTGCTGTTCATACGAGCTGTACGTCCGTTTCGGTGTGTAAACTCTTCATTTCTTTGAGGTAAATGATAATGAATAATAAAATTGAGTTCTGGAACATCGATTCCTCGTGCTGCCAAATCGGTTGCTAATAAAATTTTATATGTTCCGTTTCTAAATTTTATCAACGCTCGTTCTCTGTCTACTTGCTCCATTCCACCAAAGAAAGCACCGTGAGAAATATTATTTTCTGTCAAAAAATTACTTATTCTTTCAATCGAATCTTTATAATTACAAAAAATAATTCCGTTTTCATTTCCAATATGAGAAAGCAATTCTAAAAGAGTTTCTAGTTTGTCTTTTGAGGGAGAAGTAACTAATTTAATTTTTAAATCACTACTCTTTCTATTTCCCTCTAAATAATCAATCGTCAGAGGTTTCTTCATGTTTACAAAACTTGGAATTTCTACTCCTTGGGTGGCAGAAGTAAGTATTTTTTTATTTATCTGTGGCAAAAGGCTCAAAATTTCTTTCATTTCGCCCTCAAATCCAATTTCTAACGATTTATCAAACTCATCTAAAACTAATGTTTTGATAAATTTTGTTTCGAAGGCTTCTCTTCTCAAATGGTCGGCTACTCTCCCCATTGTTCCTATCAAAACGGCTGGTCGGTGTTTTATTTCTAGTCTATCTTTCGACCCTGCACGTCCTCCATAAACAGCATTTACTTTAAAGCCTGTTCCCATTTCACGCATTACTTGTTCTATCTGAATGGCAAGTTCTCTTGATGGAACAACAATAAGAGCCTGTATTTCTTCTATTCTTTCATCTAATCCATTAATAATAGGCAATAAAAAAGCAATTGTTTTTCCTGTTCCTGTTGGAGAAAGTAAAATAATTTCGTCAGAAGAATGAATAGCAAGTTTTGCTTCTTCTTGCATTTCATTGAGTTTCTCTATTCCTAATTTTGATAAAATAGCTTTTTGATTTTTGATAGAATTTGACATAAAATTAGATAAAGATGAATACTATTTTGAGATTTGTATTACTTTTATAAGTAATCACACAAAGTTACGAATAAGTATCTAATATATTTCTCTATGAAAAACTCTCCTACACCTATAAAATTATTTGAAAAATGGTTTAGTGAAGAAGAAAAACTCTCAAAATTAAGTGTGCCTACGGCAGTTTGTTTGTCTACAATCGGTTTAGATGGCTTTCCAAATTCACGATTTGTTTCTCTTAAAGAAGTAATAGAAGAGAGTTTTATTATAACCACTTCATTTGATTCTAGGAAAGGAGCAGAAATAGAAGTTAATAACAAAGTTGCTCTGACTTTTTGGTGGACAGAAACTCAAAGACAAGTCAGAATACAAGGAATTGCTACCAAAATAGATAAAGAATTAGCTCAAAAATATTTTTATGAAAGAGATTTAGATTCTCAAATTGTATCTTTAATTTGCCAACAGGGAAAAGAAACAGATGATATTAAGGCTCTTGAAAAAGAAGTTCTTGAAATGAGTTTAACAAATCCCAAAATTGAAATCCCAAAAAACTGGGGTGGTTATTCCATTAAACCAATCAGAATAGAATTTATGGAATTTAGAAAGACACGTTTTCATGATAGAAAACTTTACGAAATGAGAAATAATGAATGGACTTTAAAACAACTTCAACCTTAAAAAAAGAAAAAATGAAACTATTCGGATTCGAATTTGGCAATACATCAAAAAAAGAAAAATCTATCAAAGAAGAGAATCAAGAAGTCCCTTTTGAGCAAAAAGTAGGGAAGTTTCCAGTCATTACAGAAGCAGATAAAGAATGGGTAGAAATGAGTTTCAAATCATTTATTGAGGCTTACGGACTTCCTAAAAAAGAAAATGCCCAAGTTTTGTTTAATAAAAATTTCTTTCCAAAATCATTTAGTGCTGACAAACTAACTGTTCCAAATCTTATAGAAGACTTATCAAGTTTATTAGAATTGGATGCTAATAAGATTGATTTTGTTTTGGAAAAAGATATTTCAGATGCTTATGGAATCCCTTATTCAGCAGAAAATATCAATAGTTCTGAAACGATGATTACAGAAGATGGCTATATTATTTGTATTCCGAATGAGCTTACTAAGCGACCAAATGGTCTTTTACTTAGCCTTATCAAAGAGTTTATCAGAATACGTTTGATAGAAGGTAATTCGGGAATTGAGCAAGAAGATGATTTATATTCAGAGTTATTTATCTATTTAACAGGGATTTACTTTGGTTTTGGAGTTATTTTCTGTCAGAGTATTATTAGTGGAGGCTACTCAACAGATGGTATGTGGGAGACAAAATGGAGCTATGTTTCGCCGATGCCAAAGGAAGTAATGACATACTCATTAGCTCTTTACTGTGGCTTGATAGAAGAAGAAAATTTTGATTGGAAGGAAACGGTACATCCAACTATAAAACTTCAATTTGAAAAGGCAATGCAGTTTTTAGAAAAATATTCTTCTTCTTTGCTCAATCCAACAGAGCTAAAAGCAATACGTTTGATTGAAAAATCTTATCAAGAATACGAAAAGAATAAATTTGAATTTTCTATTTCTCTTTTACAAGAATCTCTAACACTAACTAATGATTCGATTACACAAATAGACATTTATAATAATATTGGTTATTTTCAGATGAGAAATGGAGACTTTGAAAAAAGTATAATCAATTTTGAGAAAGCTATCGAATTAGAACCTAGATTTGGAAATGCAAACGATAATTTGGCGTATGTTTATGTTAAGTTGGGGCACTTGGAAAAAGCAAAGCATTACCTTGAAGAAGCGATTGCAACTGAAAATAATGAATTGCCTTATCATTATAGAAATGTAGCTTTATATTATGCTGCAAAAGCAGAAACTGAGAAAGCAGAAGAATATTTTGATATGGCTTTTAGAGAAGCAGAATTACCAGTAGATTTGTTAGAATTCGATTATGCTCTTTTTCTATTTAATCAAAATAAAGAAGAAGAAGCAATGAAATATCTGAAATTAGCTGTTGATAAAAACGAACCAGAAGCTATAGCAAAAATGAAAGAATTAGATAGCCTTTTATAAAAGAGAGTTTTAAAAGTGGAATGCAAACTCAACAAACTACCACCCAGTGTGAAACAAATTTGTAGCACCTTTTAGTCCACATTTATGAATTTTATGATACATAGCTCCTATTTTCGAACGAATTGTTTTTCCATCTTCTAACATTGCCCAAGAATCAATAACTGCTTCCATTCCATAAGCTTCAGGAGCAAGAAGGTTTGTAGTAGTGAGAAGTGGATAGGCTCTAGCTACATTCAAATGCCTTTTGAAATAAGTGTGAGAAGTACAAGCAATCGAAACAGCATCACGCATTCGGTTATCTTCATTTATAAAAAGAGCTGCATAAGAATCCATAAGTCCATTGTGTCCATTAAAAGCAATCAAATCAGCTTCTCCAAAGGCTTTTATTTTTGTTGAATCATTGTCCACTCCTAAAATTTCTTTCTTTTTTCCTGCTAAAGAAGCAAAATAATCTGTCAAACATTCGTGCATTTTGTCGCCATGATAAGCTTCAGCAACTAGAAAAACAGTCGCTCCATTTGGATATTTTTTCTTAAAAATAAGACGTTCCAAAACTATCGAATCTACATCTAATTGACTACTCAAAAGTGTCCATTTTTTCAATCTTTTGAAATGCGTTTTGATGCCATAACCTGCTCCCCAATACAAATTTGTCCTCAAATTTTGTCCATCTCCTAGCGATTTATTGACAGGAACAATTCCTTGATTTTCATTATCACAAAGAGGAACAAAAATATGTACAAATAAAGGCTGATTATTCTTTACTTTTTCAGCAAGTACATTTTTGATGCTATCTCTACTTAATTCTACATAAGGAGGAATTTTTCTTGTATCTACTTTTGGAAAATCATCAGCAGACAAATTAGTAGAATCAATCTCACTTTGGACAACCTTCAAAGAATCATTTGAATCGTCTTTGCTCTCACTATTTTGTGCATTGCAGGAAGTGAATGTTAGTAGGAATGCTATGAGATAGAGAGAAATATGTTTTGACATAATTTTAGATGGTTGGTTTACATTTTAGGCTTTTCTAATTTAGAAGGTATTTTCTTTCTTTTGTAATTTTTGTACTATACTAAAACAGTAGTTATTTATTCATTTACTATTACTTTTAAATCAATATCTCCAACTTCTTTAAGATAATTTTCAGTAACTCCAAGTAATGTCATAATGTTTATAGATACATTTTCTTTAGATAGACTTGGTTGAACAATGAAAACTTCAAAGTTCATTGGTTTTTTATTTTTAGCTATTGTTAAAAGTCTTTCTAAATCTTCTACAGTTCCTTTTTCAATTCTACTTCTTTCGTTGCCAGTTCTCACTTTTGTTTTTCTTTTCAGTAAATGCTCAAAAAACTCTGTACCTTTTTTATGTTTCCAATGAATCGATTTTTGTGCTTGTCCACAAACCTCATAAAAGTTATCAATTCTTGTATTTACATTACCATCTTTTGCAAATTTTAAATGATAGAACTGGATATTTATTTTTTTATCAAATTCTTTAATAGTAATTACATCAGCAATCTCTCCAGAATAATCATCATCATAAATAATATCATAATCTTCAGTCAGTAACTTTTGAATAGTTGCATATTGGATAGAGTCAGTTCTGATAGGTTCAACACCCTGTGCTTCTTTACTCAAATCTACTCCAGACCAATTCCAAGTGATAAGTTCTTCTGTTGGATAAGGCACAATGACTTGTTTTAACTCAATAAATTCATTTCCTTCAAGACGAGAGCCATCTGCAAACCAAATTATTGGAGGGTTTGAATTCAAATACTCAATTAGTTCAAACTTTTTACTGCCAATTAATATTTCAGCGTTATTTGTTGAAATCATAATAATGCTAAAATTAGCAACTAGATTTTCGCCATTTTTTTCTTCAAAGAGGTTTTTTCTAAAACTTATAGAATTTATAGGCGTTTTAATTTCAAAATTTATCTCTCCTTCTTCTGCATTTGTTAAAGAGATTGAGCATTGAGATAAGTTAAATTCTTTATTATCAATAATAAATGAAACTCTAGACTCAGAGTTATTATAGAAACTGTCATTCCAATCAATATGAGTTTGATAAATTTTTGGTACTATACTTATAATTTGTGGAATTAAAGTTTCTTTTAAAACTTGATTAGGGTCAATACTTGGGTCTATTAACTTAAGACCAAGTTTATTACACCATTTTATAAATCCTCTTAAGTCATTTCTCAAATAACTCCAAATACGCCCCTTGTAAGAACACCCTAAAGTGATTTTATTACCTTCATCATAACCAGAACCAAAGACAAATGCTTTTTGTCCTCTTTGCTGTTCTGCAATTGAAAGTGCTTCTTCTATATCTGTTCCAACTCGCATTGTAAATCTAATTTTTCTATTAAGAAATTCTTTTAGACCAACATTCTGTAGTGAAACTCTTTTTATATCATAAAAGCTTTTAAAAACATTTAACTGATTAATTATTTCTGCTTTATCATTTAAAACAGCATTTGCCAAATCTTTATAAAGACTTGATTTATCAGAGCTATGAATAAATAAAAGATTAGTGTTTGTATCATAATAGAGAACAGTTAATTGCCAGTTTAGACCAAATACCTCTTTATAATTTACCCATTCTATTTCGCTTTTTCGTGCTGTAATGAGAACTAATGTTTTAGCAGGTTCATTATAGTCAAAAAACTTATACTCCAAATCGTCATACCCTTTTATTCCTTTTTTAAATTTCTTTAAATCATATATTTCATTATTATTGATACCTATAATATCCTTATCAAAAATATTGTTTTTATAGACAACTGTGCTTAACGAAAAGCGAATGTTTTGAAAAGGAACTTTTGACCCCTCTAAATATTGAAAACCATTAATAAATTCATTAAAATCTATTTGCTCTTCAATTTCATCAGTACTTAAGGTCGATAATAATGAGTTCCAATCTGAATCTTGAGCATAAAGTTCACTTAACTCATTTTCTACGTTAGAATCTGCTAAATTAGCGATAAAGGTAGCATTACCAAGTTCATCATCTTGAGAGGTTCTTGTGAACCTTCCAGCAAATTGAAGTGTAACAGGCAAACTTTTTCTAATATCATGAAACGCTGCTATTTTGAGTTGTGGCAAATCAAAACCTTCTCCTAACATATTTACTGCTACAATAATCTTATGTTCACAATTAATAATAGCTTCTAAAATATTTTTTTTAGTGGGAATGGAAGAGTGAACCATTATGGGGTTTAAATCTTTAAATTCTTTATAAATCTCAAATATCTCTTTTGCTCTTGTTTTATTTTCACAGCGAGCCATTAGAATGTGATTATATCCTAAATCAATATCTTTACGTAATATTTCTACTGCTTTCTCAGCAATTATTTTATCCCCTTTTTTAAAATCATATTCCCGAATTGGTAGAAAATTAATTGGCTTAAAGTATCCTTGTTCTTGAGCTTTTTTTAGAGAAAAATTGAAAATTATTTTACCGTCAACTCTCTTTCTATCATTCCTAAATGGTGTAGCTGTAAATTGTAAAATTTTTGAATTCATAAAAAATTGCCTTACTCTGTTCCAAGATTGAGCTTCAGAATGATGTGCTTCATCAATAAATACATGAGTGAAGTTGTTCGACATCAATGTAAGTTGTTCATTTGAAGTATTTGCCAAGATATTCATTGTAGTAATTACTACATTACTTGCTCCTACAAATTCTAAAAGCTCTTCTAACTCTGTGAAATTTTGTTTTAAAATACCAACTCTTGGAGTTAAAACCTTCTCATTTACTATTCCAAATCGTTTAAGTAAACCAAGAGTGTAAAACTTATTAAATATTTGAGTTCTCAAAGCATCCGAAGGAACAGTAATAATTACCTTTTTACATTTATTAGCTATCAAAGTTGTTAGCATTGTTTCAGTTTTTCCTGTACCAGTAGGCATAACTACTGTACCAATTTCATCTGAAATTTTTAGATGACTTAATATTGAATATAAAGCTGCAATTTGTGGCTCTCTCAAACCACTTATATTGTCTTCAACACTTTCCTCAACAAATGAAAAGTTACCTTTCCAAGATTCAGTTATTTCATCAGTTGTAAATTCAGCCATTTTAGGATGCTTAATCCATTTTTTTAATTTTATTTCATCATTTTCTAGTTTATCTTCCGTAGCTTTTTGATTAGTTAATAAAATATAATCAAATCCTTTTGGAGCAGTATTCGAATTGACACATAGGCAATATTGAATATTGTTACTTTCGATTATAGAATAACTTCTATGTAAAGAGATGAAAGTAAATGCTTTTTTTATCTTTGGCATAAGAAGTTGTTTGGAAATATTTCTTATTCCAGCTTTTTCCCAATATACTTTTTCTAATTCAGGAAGTACAATATTCATAATAGAGTTAGTTTATATGTAATAATCAATTACAGATATTATTTTCTGTAATAAATAGCATTTTTAATTAAAAAACCAATTTAATCACATCTTCCAAAGTCTTAGCGATTTTTACTTCTATATCAAATTTCTTCAAATCTAATCCTTTGATATTGTATTTTGAAACGACAATCTGACGAAAACCTAGTTTTGCAGCTTCCGAAATACGTTGTTCTATGCGTTGAACGGCTCTAATTTCTCCTCCCAAACCTACTTCGGCAGCAAAACAAATATCTGAACTAACAGGCGAGTTTTCCAACGAAGAAATAAGCGACGTACAGACAGCCAAATCAATAGAAGGGTCTTCAATCTTAAAACCACCAGCAATATTCAAGAAAACATCTTGCGTTCCTAGTCTAAAACCTCCACGTTTTTCCAAAACAGCCAAAAGCATATTCAAACGTTTGGCATCAAAACCTGTACTGCTTCGTTGTGGCGTTCCATAAGCTGCAATACTGACGAGCGACTGCACCTCAATCAAAAGTGGGCGATTTCCTTCCATTGTCGTACCGATAGTAATTCCTCCAATAACTTCATCTCGCTGCGACATCAAAATTTCTGATGGATTGCTTACTTCACGAAGTCCTGTTGAGCGCATTTCATAAATCCCAAGCTCGGAAGTAGAACCAAAACGATTTTTGATAGTACGCAAAATACGATAAGACATGTGTCTGTCGCCTTCAAATTGCAAAACGGTATCGACCATGTGTTCCAAAACTTTTGGGCCTGCAAGTGAACCCTCTTTTGTAATATGTCCGATAAGAAATACGGGTGTGCCTGTTTCTTTAGCAAAACGCAATAGTTCGGCAGCACATTCACGCACCTGTGAAACACTACCTGCTGACGACTCAATATGTGCAGTATGAAGCGTTTGAATAGAATCGATAATCAAAACATCGGGTTTTGATTGTTCTATCTGAATAAAAATATTTTGTGTATTCGTTTCGTTCAATATCAAGCAGTTTTCTGAATAAGCATCCAAACGTTCAGCACGAAGTTTTATTTGCTGTTCGCTTTCCTCTCCCGAAACATATAAAACAGTATGGTCTTTCAAAGCCAAAGCAACCTGTAACATTAAAGTAGATTTTCCAATCCCCGGTTCTCCACCAATCAAAACTAAAGAACCTTGTACTAATCCACTTCCCAAAACTCGGTTGAGTTCGCCATCGTGGGTTGATATTCTAGCAAAATCTGTTTTTTCTATTTCTGATAATTTCTTTGGTTTGTTAGATGCTCGTCTTCCGTTATCGCTTTGCCATAGTTTTTTTACATCTGTTTTGTCTGCTCCTTTATCGATTACTTCTTCTACATAGGTATTCCATTCTTCACAGGCAGAACATTTCCCCATCCATTTGGCAGACTCGTGTCCACATTCTTGACAAAAATAAGCTGTTTTTACTTTTTTCTTAGCCATACAAGTATAGTTTTGATTAGCTGATTTGCTAATAAATTTAGAATTTGGTTTTTTTAATAGTGTAAATTTAGCTAAAATAATTAGTTTTTGCTATACTTTTAATGAGAAATACTGGAACTGATGGGTTAAGGATTTATAGGATTAACTTCGCTGAACTGTCGGTTGATAGGATTTTTAATACAGATAAAATACGAATACGGCAACTTCTCGCCATTGTCGGTGTCTCACCGATGATTCTTTAATAAACCATCATTCCCAAAATTCCGATGAGCATCATAATTTTACAAAAAAGACTAAGTTTTTTGTAGTTTTTAGTAGAGGAATTGAATTTCTTATTGTTCAGTAAAAAAATAAAATTTCCTACCAAAACAATCATTGTCAATTGATGCAAAAAGCGAAAAGAAGTATTAAGCGTAAAAAAAGGAACTACTAATAAGGAAAGAATCAGAAGAGAGGAAAGAAGGATAAGCAAATCTTTACTTTTTCTTTTACCTAAATGAATCACAGAAGTAAGACTGTTTTGAGAAATATCTCCTTCAAAATCTTCAAAATCTTTGATGACTTCTCTAAGCATAGAAAGCAAGAATGCCCAAATTGAAAAAAGCCAAATTGTGATAGGAATAGAATCAAAAGAATAAAGCAAACCTACCAAAACAATCGAAAAAGCTGTCAGAAATGAAACTAAAACAGGTTTCAAAACTCCTAGCTGTTTGCTGTACTTAGCATAAAAAATAAGTAAAAGACAACTAAAAAGAACTGAAAAACCAATTTGGAAGGAGATTATAAAACTTGAAAATAAGGCTACTCCAAAAAATAAACTGCTTAAAAAATAGAATAGATAAAGGTTTTTTTCTGTAAATGAACTTCGAAGAGGAGAGTTAACTAAATCTATTTTTCTATCAAATATATCATTCAAAATATAGCCTGCTGCTGCACTCAAAACGGTAGCCAAAACAAGCAAATAAAAATTAGAACAGAAAGTAAAATCTATTTTTTTAAATAAATTTGAAATACAAAGTGAAGTGTCTAATAAAAAAACACTTGTTAGTGTTTGGGTAAGAGCAAGAAGAAATAAATTGAGAGGACGTAAAGAGGAATAGAGTTGAAATACAAAACTGCAAAAAGATTTCATAAGTTATAAAGATTTGAAACTTGTGAGGGAAGCAAAACTTCCCCCTCAAGGCTTTCAACCAGCTATGAAAAAGCTTAGAAATTTTCTTATACCAAGTACAAGTGTATTTCTATTACCAAATGTATGATTTGATAGGCATAATTGCAAGCTATTTCTTAAAATTTGGTTAAAAAACTGAAATTATTTTTTATTTCGCTGTCTATTTCTTAAAAAAAAGACTTTTTAAATGATTTTTTAAGAATTGATACTAAACCTTTTTTGAGTAAGTTCTATTCTAATTTACTTATCTTTTTAAGTTTAGACGGCTACGTTTTTTTCTTTTGTATCAGTCAAATTGATTGCAACAACACTTTTTATTTCTTCCACATGACTCAAAATGGCTTGTTCGATGCCTGTTTTGAGTGTAATAGGAGAAATAGAACATGACCCACAAGCACCAATCATTTCTACTTTAACTATTCCGTCTTCTGTAATTTCTATTACTTTTACATCTCCTCCATCTGCTTTTAAATAAGGACGAATGGTATCTAAGGCTATTTCTACTCTTTTTTCTAAATTATTTTCTAGGCTCATAACTGCTTTATTTTATAATGATTTGATGAATAATTTGCATTCAAATATAATCAATTTTTAGGGATTTTCTTATCATAATTCCTAACTGTCAATAATTAAACTTTTATTGACAGTTAGGAATTATATCTTAGTTTGTAGAAACAGCTTCTGTTGGATTTTGTTGTGCATTTCTTACAGCTACACTTTGCGCTAGTTTTTGAGCAATATCCTTAAATGTTTCTGTAACAAGTTGAGATTGATTATCAAGGTTATCTTGAGCTGCTAAAGGAATTCCTTCATCACCAGCTTCACGAATAGATTGTACCAAAGGAACTTCTCCCAAAAATGGAACATCATTTCGTTTGGCTAATACTTTTCCCCCATTTTCTCCAAAAAGATAATATTTGTTTTCAGGAAGTTCGGCAGGTGTGAAATACGCCATGTTCTCAACAATTCCCAAAATAGGAACATTGATTTTTGGTTGTGTAAACATCGCCACTCCTTTTTGAGCATCTGCTAAAGCCACTCGTTGAGGTGTCGTCACGATTACTGCGCCTGTTACTGGAACAGTCTGAACCAAAGTAAGGTGAATATCACTCGTCCCTGGAGGAAGGTCAATAAACAAATAATCTAGTTCGCCCCAATCAGTGTCAGACAAAAATTGTTTAAATGCAGAACTTGCCATAGGACCACGCCACACGATAGCATCATCAGGAGGAGCAAGAAAACCGATAGATAGTAACTTTACGCCATGTTTTTCGAAAGGTAAAATAATATAACGCTCACCTTCTTGACGAACCCCAGGGCGTGCTGTTTCACAATCAAACATGGTAGGGATAGAAGGACCAAAAATATCAGCATCTATTAAACCTACTTTTGCGCCTGTTTGGGCAAGAGCAACAGCCAAATTTGAAGCAACAGTAGACTTACCAACGCCACCTTTTCCAGAAGCAACAGCAATTATATTTTTTACTTCAGGAAGTATTTTTCCTTTTCTAATTGTAGTAACATTTGAAGTCATTTCTATCTGACAACGAATGCTTTCATCGTATTTTTGATGAATTGCTTTTTCACAGTTGTTACGAATGAGTTCTTTGAGAGGACAAGCAGGAGTAGTCAAAACGACTGTAAAATGTACTGTTGTTTTGTTTACTTCTTGTTCTATTGATATATTTTTTATCATTCCTAAGGTAACCAAATCTTTTTTCAAATCTGGGTCATCTACCGTAGAAAGAGCTTCTAAAATTCCTTCTTTTGTAATTTGTATAGACATTATATATTTTTTGTAAATCTTTTTTTTAGCTGTTAAATAATGAATTACAAAAGTACGAAATTATCTAAATACATCTTACTCTGTTTGAGTTCAATAAAAGTTAAGTTCTTAAATAGCCACCACAATACGCTGTGAAAGGTGCTGACCTTGCAGTGTTCCAGATTTCCATTTTGGGAATGAAGCCAATACTTTTCTAGCTTCTTGTTCACAACCTTGTGCTTCTATATCAGTGATTTGTCCTTCACTACTGACTACAAAAGCAATATATTTTGTGTGTTTTTCAGAAGAAGTAGTTAGTTTACACGAATTTTCTTTATTCATCTCACTTTTCAAGACTTGAGCCACTTGTTCTAAAGACGCATTTTCAGGACTTGCATTTTCTTCTAAAATAGTTGTTGTAACAGCAGTTCCATTTTTGGGAGTTGGTAAATCTATTTTTTGAGAAAGAGAAGCTGTCAGGCGTTCGGCAGTTTCTAAATCTTTATTTGTGATAGAATAGGCTAAATCTGTTTTGTTTTCTGTTTGATTGCTAATTTCGGCTAGTTCTGTATTTGATTCATTTTGAGCTAAAAATAAACCCATTCCAATTACAAAAAGCAAACAAATAGAAGCTGCAATAGAGAAATAAGGATTAGAAAAAGACATAAAAACTGTTTTTGTCTTTTCACTAGATGTACTGCTAGAATTATTATTTTCTACTGCATTCAAAAGAGCATCAAAATCTTGATAGGATTTTATTTTCTCTGATGAAATAGGTTTTTGATTGAAATTTATATCTTGATTTTTCATAATTTTTATTTTTATAACCGTCGTTGAGGTTCAAATGCAACCGTCAACGAGGATTTATCATTAACTGATAACTGTTTACTGATAACTGGAAACTGATTCTTTTATTTTTTCTAATATTCTATATGTTCTCATTTTGGCTGCACTTTCTGTTGTTTCTAAGATAAAGGCAATTTCTTTGAATGATTTGTCTTCAAAAAAGCGAAGCTCTATCATCTGCATATCTTTTGTTTTGAGTTTTTCTAATACTTTTTTTAGTTGGTCTATTCGTTCTTGTTGTCTTTCATCAGCTAATTCTTCTGAAAAGTTAGTTAGTTTTTTTGCTGTTTCTTCTTCTAATGAATAGACAGGCATTTTTTTCTGTTTTCTATAATATTTCAAAAATTCATTGGAAGCAATTCTATACAACCATGCTGAAAATGGAACTCCTTTATATTCAAATTTCTGAATATTTTGGAGTGCTTTTATAAAAGTCTGAGAAGTCAAATCAGCAGCTAGAGCTTCATCATTAGCTTTTCGATATAAAAAACGAAAAATAGCTTCATAGTTTGCCTCATAAAGGAATCTAAAATTTTTAGAGTCTTTTTGGGCTGCTAAAATTTGTTCTTCTTCGCTTTTATCCGTTTTAGAATCTTGCAATGAAATATGTAGTTGAGATTGTGTCAAATGAAAATTTTGTGAATAGAATTTTACTTTAAAACAAAATTGAAAAGTTAAAAATAGCTGTTTCGAAAACTCTATGTGCTACTTTATTTACTCTTTACAAATAAAACCGTATTTTAGTCAAAAAGTAACATTTTTATATTGATTTTTTATAAATTTCTCTCAAAATTACAAAATAAACTCAAATTTAGGAGGTGGATTACTAGTTTGCTTTATAGTATATTCGTTTTACTTCACTGTTTTATTTATTTGCTTAACCTTTTTCAATCTTATGAAAAATAATAGTTTTACTTCTTTATTTGTTTTGCTTCTTTACGTGTTGTGTGCTTCAAACATTTTTGCTCAAACTACAGATAGTTTAGACAATCAAGAAAATATATCTACTCCACTTCATCTAGCCAAAGAAAAATTAACAGAAGCAGATCTGAATAAAACTACTTTTACAGAAGAGACACGCTTAGTTTCAGTAAGTCGTTCGGCAAAGGAACTCAAAGATATTCCCTCAACAGTATATGTAGTTACAAAAGAGGAAATTATGGAAAATGGATATATTACCCTTGTAGATGTATTGAAAACAGTTCCTTGGATAAAAGTTTCTCAACCTGGTTCTGGAGTTTTGGGTGAAATGTTTTTTATGCGTGGACAAATAGGAAATGAGTATACCAAAGTATTGATAAATAATGTTCCCATTCAGCCTGCTGTAAATGGTGCGCTTGCTATTGGAGCGCAACTTCCAATAGCTCAAGCCGAACGCATAGAGATTGTTTATGGACCTGCTTCAGCTGTGTATGGTGGTGATGCTGTGGCTGGTGTTATTAATATTATTACTCAAACTTCTGAAAAGTCTGCTTATGCACAAGCCAATGCTTATTTTGGAACAGATAATTATAGACATGTTGATTTTTTGGCAGGAGGAAAGGCTGGAAGAGATAGAAATGTTTTGCAATACAGTATTTATGGAAACCTTACTAAAAGAGATGATTTGGCTTTAGATGAAGATTCAGATGCTTTTAATCCGTTTAATACTTTTCTA
Organism: Bernardetia sp. Wsw4-3y2; assembly: GCF_037126295.1. Classification (NCBI taxonomy): domain Bacteria; kingdom Pseudomonadati; phylum Bacteroidota; class Cytophagia; order Cytophagales; family Bernardetiaceae; genus Bernardetia; species Bernardetia sp. Wsw4-3y2. The sequence goes on from NZ_CP147018.1 coordinate 71,383, forward strand.
AATGCTTTTACTAGCCCAAGTGATTTACAGACAAGACGGTTACTTAGAGATTTGGCGACCAACCAGCCAGATTCTTTTTTGACACTCTTAGAAGAAAAAGCTGGGCTTACTTCTTATGTCGGAACTCCTACTAAAGCAACAGTTAATCAATTGCCAGAACAAAGCTATTTGATAGGAGTAAAGTTTAATTATAGAAAACTGCAAGTTACGATAGATGAAATGTACAGTCGAAGGCATAGCGTTTTGGGACGTACTCCTGCTTTTTTCTCGTATGCCAATCCAGAAACCTATATGGCAGAAACTCTTCGTAGAACACACGTTTCTTATCAAACAAGCAATAAAAAGTCATCTTTTTTAATAAATGCTTCTTATTTGTATTATAGATTGGACGCAAATAGTTCTTTTGGTACAAATTATAATATTGGTCGTTCGGTAGGTCGCTCATATAGGTATGAAGGTTCGGATGATGTTTTTTTGGAAAGTATTTATACTAGAAAAATAAATCCACATTTTGAGTTAACAGGAGGTTTTTCTGTTACTACTTCTTTCAATCTGCCTGTGACAAATGATTTGGAGAAACCTTTTGATATAAATCTTTATGATAAGGCTGTAAATGGAAATCTTGAACCTGATCCTATATTAGGAAATTTTGGGTATAATGGAAATACCTTTTTTAATGGAGGTGTATTTCTTCAAGCCTATTATACAAAAAATAAATGGGTAGGTGTTTTTGGGTTAAGAGCAGATACTCGTAGTGGAGTAGATGCTGATACTACAGCTAACTCTTCTTTAAATCCTAGAATAGCTTTGTTGTATAAGGCAACTCCAAAATTATCATTCAGGGTTTCTGGAGCAACAGCTTTTCGTGCGCCACCTCCTTCTACTCAGTTTACTTCACTTGCTTTAGTAGATATTGAGACAGATTCAATTATTTATCAACAAGTTCCAAATCCTAATTTGAATCCAGAAACCTCTGTTACAATAGAAACAGGAATTCGGTATTTTCCAAGTAAAAATATTACTTTAGATATAGTAGGTTATTTTACAGGAACAAGAAGTCCAATTGTTGGGCGTTTTCGTCCAATAGATAAACAAATATATCCATTAGCTTCTTCCTTATCAGGAAACTCTAATGGAACAGCACGAGAATTTATAAATAGTGAAGATAGTCGTTCAGCTATTTATGGAATACAAGGAATTTTGAAGATAAAGAATATCATTGAACGTATTCATTTAGATACTGATTTGTTTTTTAGTTATACGCAAGGAAGTGAAGTTTTGCCAGATGACGGAGGTACAATAAATGATTATCGAATGCAGCCTGATTTTATGGGGCAGTTACGTGTCTCTTTTCGTCCCTCTCCAAAATGGTATATTAACTTTCAAAACGTACTGATGAGTAGTTGGTACAGACGAAATACTTTTAATATAGAACAGTATGAAGAAGAAAGAGCTAAAACAGATGGATATTATACACTTGATATGCTAGTTCGTCATTACTTCAACAAGAATGTAAGTGCCTACTTTAGAGTAAATAATGTCTTTGATACTGAGTATGGAGGTATAGATGCCACAGGTTTGGACATAGATGCTAATTTTAACCCTCAACTGTTAACAAATATACAAGCAGGTGTGAGTTTTAGAATTAATTAATATTTCATTTCTTAATTTATCAAATCGTATTATAAAATACAATGAAAAAAATAATTTATATAGATATGGACGGCGTTCTCTGTGATTATCAGAGTGCATTTGATAAAGCACTCCAACAGAATCCAAAAAATGCTTTTCCTCAAAGTCAATTTGATTTTTATAGAAAACTTCAGCCCATTGAAAATGCCATTGAGACAGTACACTTGTTATTGCAAAAAGAAGATTTTGATATTTATATTCTGACTGCACCTTCTATTTATAACCCTTTGTCTTATACCGAAAAGCGAATGTGGATAGAAGATTATTTTGGGATAGAAATGGTAGAAAGGTTAATTATTTCTCCTAATAAAGCACTTTTGAAAGGAGATTATTTGATAGATGATATAAAAGAAGGAAGAGGACAAGAAAATTTTGAAGGAAAACTAATTCATTTTGGTTCAGAAGAATTTTCTAATTGGAAAGCCGTTTTAGATTATTTTAATGAAATTTAATTATTTCCAATTAACATGCAATACTTCTTTTTTTAAAGATGTTTTCATTTCGTCTGGAATAAATTTCAAAATCTCATTTTCTAAAGAAAGCAATAATTTTTCTTTGATAAAATGGCGATAAGTTACCAAACCAATTTCACGAACAGGTGCAGGGCTTTTAAAATGACGAATATTTTGCATTTGTTTTTCTGTCATATCAGCTAAGGCAAGACTGGGAATAATTGTAATTCCGTTATTGATTTCTACAATTTTTTTGAGTGTTTCGATACTTGCTGCTGCAAAATCTAATTGATGTACTTCTTTTTCTTTGTTTTTAAGTTCACACAAATTAATTACTTGTGAGCGCAAACAATGTCCTTCCTCCAAAAGCCACAACCGATTTACATCAATATCTTCTGCCAAAAGATATTTTTTATCCATAAATTGTTCATTTTTAGAAGCATAAACCACAAACTGCTCATAAAAAAGAGGTTTTTCTATCAACATTTTGTTTTCTAATGGCGTTGCCAAAATTCCTGCATCAATTTCATTTCCTTCTAATCGTTGTACAATTTCCTCAGTTGTTAGTTCGCTAATCTGAACTTTTACCAAAGGATAGTTTTTGAGAAAAGAAGGTAAAAACAAAGGCAGAAGATAAGGCGCAAGTGTCGGAATAATACCAATTCGGAGTTCTCCACTTACTTTATCTTGCTCTTCGTTCACAAGTTCTTTTATCTTTTGAGCTTCTTGTAGTGTTATTTTGGCTTGTAAAATAATTTTCTCCCCTATATCTGTCGGAACAACAGGTTGTTTGCTTCTATCAAAAATCTTGACTTCTAGTTCTTCTTCTAGCTTTTTTATCATCATACTGAGCGTTGCTTGTGTTACAAAACAGGCTTCAGCAGCTTTCACAAAATGACGGTATTTGTCAATGGCAATGATATATTCTAGCTGTTGTAGATTCATAAATTAAATTCTTTTATAAAATTATCTAATTCTAATTATTAAAAACTCCTTTTCAAAACAACATAAATATCTGTATTTCTGCCTTTGTTATCAGTACAAGAAATCTTTGTTTTATTATGAGTTTTTCCTTTTTTGTTATTTTTATTTTGTGTTGCTTCAAACTCAAAAGGACTAAAAAAAACTCTTTCGTTAGGTTTACTTTCCTTAAAAAATTTATCATTGATATACCAAAAAACACTACTAATATCTGATGCTGTTCTGCATTCTAATAAAAGCTGTGTCGAATCATCATCTAAAATATATTCTCTGTTTTCAAAAAGTGAAATAATTTGAGGTGAGTTTTTGTCTTTAAAAATATGCGTACAATTCGGATTGTGAGGTGGAACACTACGAATTGGTAAATTTCTGTTTAAATAATAAGAAGTAAGCTCTGGTTTTATGTTGGGGAAATATTCTGTTTTATATTGAGAATTATCCTTAGGAAGACAAAAAGAACAATAGGTTATTTTAGTATTTTCTTGATTCTTTCCTTCCTCTTTACTCACAAAAACCTTTTTCAAATGCTTGCATTCATCGCTTTGCGAAATCGTTGGAATATAAAAGTCATTCAATAAACTCTCACAAAAATCAGCAGGAACTTTTCCAGTTTCACTGCAAACCATTCTTTGTTTTAATGTTTTTGGTGGTTTTATAGATTCATTGGTTGCTGCATAATCTACACTTCCAAAAAGCTGAAATAAAAGTGGCGTTGCTACCTGCGCTCCTGTCAGATATTCAGAACTCTGTCCATTAAAATTTCCAATCCAAACGCCTATTGTATAATGTGCATTGTAGCCAATACTCCACGCATCTCTACGACCATACGAAGTACCTGTTTTCCAAGAAATTTTTGGGACATTTTTACTGTTTTGATAATCAGAAGGAAAATCTGGACGTTCTACTTTTGTAAGAATATCCGAAACCATATAAGCAGATTCTTCTGAAATAAGTTGAAATGAAAAATTATCTTCTGCAATAGAATGACTTTTTTTATTTGTTTTTTTGTCTTTTTTATCACTATTTTTCTTTAAATAATGAGGTTTTTCAAAAACTCCTTTTGTAGAATAAGCTGAAAAAAGTCCGACCATTTCCTCCAAAGAAACTCCACACCCCCCTAAAGCCAAGGAAAGACCAAGTTTGTGTCTATCGGCTTCAATCTGAGAAAAACCTGCATCAGAAAGTTTCTGAACCATTTTAAAAACACTTAATTCTTTTAGTGTATTTACAGCAGGAACATTCAACGAATACGCCAGCGCAACTTCTACACTCACTTCTCCATTAAAATTCTTATCAAAATTTTCAGGCGTGTAACCGTCATAATCAATTGGAACATCTAGGAGTTTTCGTTTTGGAGTCAAAAAACCTTCATCGAATGCCATTCCGTAAATAAGAGGTTTTAATGTACTCCCAGGTGAACGATATGCCTGTACGCCATCCACTTGCCCATTGTGCAAAGAATCTGAAAAATCTTGTGAACCGATATAAGCACGAATTTCTTTTGTCTGATTATCGACAACCAAAATAGCCGAATTATAAATACCTAATTTTCCTAATCTACGAGTGTAATTTTGAGTAATCTGTTCTACTTTTTGCTGAATGGTTCGGTCTAAAGTAGTTTCTAAAATATTCTGATTTGGATATTTTGAATGTAGAAAGAACGAAAAATGAGGAGCTTCTCGGCTCATTTTTCTAAAATTAATATCTAAAGGTTCTTCTAAAGCATCATTTATATTTTCAGTTTTAAATAAATTATCGTTCTTAAAACGTTTTAACCATTTGTTTCGCTCTTTAATGATTTTTTGAACTGTAATCCAATAATCTTTATCCGAATTGGTAGAAAATCCTAACGTTGTCGGACGATTTGGAACAATAGTAAGAGCTGTAATTTGTGCCAAACTTAACTTTTCAGGTTCTTGTCCAAAATAGAGAAGAGAAGCCGATTTTACGCCTTCAATATTTCCACCATACGGAATTAGATTGAGATAAAGTTGTAAGATTTCGTCTTTTGAGTAATTTAATTCTAGCTGAAAAGCTCTAAATGTTTCGATGATTTTATTAAAATACGTTCTTGATTTTGGATTTAGTAATCGCACAACTTGCATTGTAATTGTAGAAGCTCCAGAAGTTCGTCTTCCAGTCCAAATATTTCTAGCTGCTGCACGCCCAACAGAAAACGGATTTACACCAAAATGATAATAAAACCAACGGTCTTCTTTATATAAAATCGTTTCTTTCAACGTTGGACTGATTTCATCTAATTCAGTTTGAAAACGCCATTTGTCATCTTTGCTCAAAAAGCCATATACAATTTCTCCTTTCCTGTCCAAAATAAGTTGAGAATAGGAAATATCTAATTTAAAAGGAAAGAAATAATTGCATGTGAAAAATAGAATTACGGTTGAGAGTAATCCGATTATACCTATTTTTAAAGTTAATTTGAAGAGTTTTTTGAGGAATTGTTTTATCATATTTTTGAGAGAGAAACGAATAAAATAAAATACTCGTCCATTTTTCGGTTGCTATACCATTTTGATTTTCAGAACTTTGAATAAAATCAAATTAAAATTACAAAACTTTTTCATCTTCTATCTTTAAAAAAATGGAAATTACAGATTCAAACCAAATCGCAACCTATTACAAAGCCTTAGTAGAGAAAAATGAGAATTTTGTAGGAATTTTCTATGTTGGTGTAAAGACGACTTCTATTTTTTGTATTGCCAATTGCCGAGCCAGAAAACCAAAGTTAGAAAATGTAATTTTTTATACCACTTTTAAAGAGGCTTTGAGCGAAGGTTTTCGTCCTTGCAAAATCTGTAAACCTACTCAAAATGCAAATCAAGCTCCTAAAGAAGTAGAAAAAGCTATTCAATTGGTTAAAGAAAATCCAAAAGAGAAAATATCAGATTATCGTTTGCAAGAAAATGATATTAGTGCAAAAGTAGTTCGTAATTGGTTTAAAAAAAATTATGGAATGACTTTTCACGCCTATCAACGTATGTACAGAATAAATACAGCTTTTCAAGAATTACAAAATGGAAAACAAACCACCGAAACAGCTTTCGAAATTGGTTACGAATCGTTAAGTGGTTTTGGTTATACTTTTAAAAAAATTATGGGAACATCACCAAAGAACAGTCAAAAAAATACTCAAATAATGAGTAAAAAGAAAGAAGACAAAACAGAATCAAAATCAACTGTTTTGATAAGCAGATTGACAACTCCTTTGGGAGCAATGTTTGTTTGTGCAACGGAAAATGGAATTTGTTTACTAGAATTTGCAGACCGAAAAATGTTAGAAACAGAATTTGCAGATATTCAAAAACGATTAAATGCTGTTATCTTGACAGGAGAAAACAAACATATTACTCAAGCAAAAAAAGAATTAGAAGAATATTTTGAAGGAAAACGAACCATTTTTGAAGTAAATTTAGAACCCATCGGAACAGATTTTCAAAAAACAGTTTGGGAAGGTTTGCATCAGATTGAATACGGGAAAACTCGTTCTTATCAAGAACAATCCGAACATTTAGGAAATCCGAAAGCTATTCGTGCTGTTGCTTCAGCAAATGGAATGAACAAAATATCGATTATTATTCCTTGTCATAGAGTTATCGGAAAAGATGGAAAACTGACAGGCTATGGAGGAGGGTTAGAGCGAAAAAAATGGCTTTTAATGCATGAAAACAAACACAATCCGAACAAGGAAGGAAATAAAAAAGAACTGCGTTTGTTTTGACAGGTTTTTTATAAAAATAATTAAAGAACTTTTCTTAGATTGCTTTCCATCTTATAAAATTTTAATTTAGAGATATTAAATCTAATAAAATAATTTTTTTTTAAAATGCTCAAATATATTTATATTCTATTAATTGCTCCATTGATTTTTACAGGTTGTGTCAAATCAAATCAACCTACTCAAGTTAAAGATAATACTAATTTATCAAAAATAGTTGATAGTGGTGCAAAAGAAATGCTTACGCAGCCACTAATTAACTCTGCATCTATTGCTATTTTTTATAAAGAAAAAGAATATATTGGACATTACGGAGAGCTAGAAAAAGGCAAAAATAACAAACCTAGCAATTCAACAATATATGAGATTGGTTCTCTAAGTAAAGTCCTCACAGGTACGCTTGTAGCCAATGCTGTGTTAGAAGAAAAAATTGATATTGAAGATAATATTACTAAATATTTAGATGGAGAATACCCTAATCTAAGTTATTCAAATCAGCCTATAAAAGTAAAAAACCTACTGACTCATACAAGTAGACTTCCTAATATGCTTCCTTTAGAGTTAAATCCCATATTAGATAATTTTTTAGATTATGACACTCCATTAAAAATCAATGAAGTATTGAAAGAGTATAATAAAACTAAATTTTTAAAAGATTTACATACCATCAAAATAGATGCTCAATTGGGAAAGAAATATTCATATTCAAGTGCAGGAACAGAGCTTACAGCGCATATTTTAGAACAGATTTATAAGACAGATTATGAAAATATATTAACTAATTTCCTCTCCAAAGAAATAGGGATGACTAATACAAAAGTTAATCTTAATGAAGAAGACTCAAAAGAATTGGCAGTAGGTTATCATGTAGATAACCCAAAAGCCACCCTTCCTATGGGAAAACTACCTTGGGGAGCTGGTGGAGGTATAAAATCTACGATTCCTGATATGATGAGTTTCATAAAGTACCAACTCAAAAATAATATGGTTGTAGAAGAATCACATAAGACATTATATAAAGCTGATTCAACTACTGAAATAGCTTATTTTTGGAGAGCAGATTTAGCAGATACTAAACTAGGAAAATATTATTTTCATCATGGAGGCGTACCAAGGTCTCAATGCTACATTTTTATTATTCCAAAGCATAATTTAGGTGCTTTTATAATTACGAATCAAAGTGGTACACAAACAGCAAAAATAATGGCAACAACGTTAGATAAAATATTTGAGGAGTTATTAGAAATAAAAAATTAAAAGATATTTTTAGTTTAAATTCATTCCTATCATATTAGCAATTTGTTAAAAAATAAAGCTATTTTTGTAATTATCTTCTTAAAAACAATATCAGAAATTAGCATGGATTTTATAACAATAGACTTCGAAACTGCCAATTCGTATAGAAATAGTGCGTGTGAAATAGGACTTACCTTTGTTAAAGAGAGCCAAATTATAGAAACAAAATCTTGGTTAATTCGTCCAAAAATCAATCAATTTGATCCAATGAATGTTTCTATTCACGGAATTACGGCTGCTGACGTTTGGGAACAACCTCGTTTTGACCAGCTTTGGAAATCGGATTTGAAAGATTTATTAGAAAATCAGTTTTTGATAGCACATAATGCTAGTTTTGACTTTTCGGTTCTTCGAAAAACATTAGACCATTACAACTTGCCTTATCCTGATTTGTCGTATTCGTGTAGTTATCTGTTTGCCAAAAAGATTTGGACAGAGATGCCTCGTTATGATTTGAAGACCCTTTGTAACCAAAATGAAATTTATTTTCGTCATCACAGAGCAGGTTCTGATGCCGATGCAACAGCACAATTAGCTATAAAAGGTTTTGAGAAAATGAATGTTACTTGTCAAAAAACATTTTCCGAAAAACTAGAAATTACGGTTGGAAAACTTTTTAAAGGTGGATATATTCCTTCTACCAACCACAAAAAAACGAAGAGAAAAAGAACATACTAGTTGGACAAAATTAAATACAAATGAACTAGAGGAAAATTTGTGGAAGTCGTCGGTGAGGCACTGACAATGGCAAAAAAGGAGGCTTATAAAATTAAATAACAAGAAAAAATAATTAGACAGACTTTATAGATTATTCAAAATTATAATATCATCTGATTTTTTTGTATTTTTGGGTATAAAACGGCTATTAAAAAGTCGTCTAAACGATACACACATACCACCAATAAATACACTAAAAATGCTCAAAATTATTGAATGTCCTCGTGATGCGATGCAAGGCTTATCGCATTTTATAGATACAGATATTAAAATAAATTATCTCAATTCGCTTCTCAAAGTGGGCTTTGATACACTTGATTTTGGAAGTTTTGTTTCTGAAAAAGCAATTCCTCAAATGAGAGATACAGCAGAGGTTTTAGAAAATCTTGATTTATCAACTACAAATACAAAACTGCTTGCTGTCATTGCAGGCTATGGAGGATTGAAGCGTGCTATTGAGTTTGAAAAAATAGATTATTTAGGCTTTCCTCTGTCTATTTCTGAAACTTTCCAAATTAGAAATACCAAAAAAACGATTGAAGAAGCTCTCGGTGTAGTAAGTGAAGCACAAAATTTGTGTCTAAAAAATGACAAAAAATTAGTGGTTTATTTGTCAATGGCTTTTGGAAACCCTTATAAAGAAGCATACAATCCAGAAATTGTGGGCGAGTTTATGAAAAAACTAGATGAGATGGAAATCAAAATTATTCAGCTCTCAGATACAATTGGCTCTTCTACTAGAGAAAATATTATTCCTTTATTCGAATCACTGACTAAAGAATTTCCTCATATCGAAATTGGTTCTCATTTTCACTCTCCTCTTCGAACTGCTAGTGAAAAAATTGAAGCTGCGTATCAAGCAGGTTGTAGACGTTTTGATGGTGCAATGCTTGGTTTTGGAGGTTGTCCAATGGCAAAAGATGAACTAACAGGAAATATTCCTACTGAATCTATTTTGGCGTTTGCAAATATGAACGAACTAGAAACAGGTTTGGATATGGTCAAATTTAGTGAATCATTAAATCAAGCTAAACAAGTCTTTGATGAAAAAGTAATTGTTTGAACAACGAAATGACATTATTTTTCAAGTAATTCTAAACAAGAAACTGTATTTTTGATTCATTAAAACATATCACAGACTTACTAATCTGTGAAAAAAATAAACTGATTAAAAAGGCTATTTAACAGACAGGGATGTCTGTTTTACATTAATACATTATGACCGACGTACTTATCATTGGAGGAGGAATTGCAGGACTTACGGCTGCTAGAAAATTACATAGAAGAGGACTTTCTGTCAAAATCATCGAAGCAACAGATAGAGTAGGTGGCAGAGTAAAAACTGATATCGTAAATGGCTTTCGTTTGGATAGAGGTTTTCAAGTTCTTCTGACAGCTTATCCAGAAGCACAAAAAGCATTAAGTTACTCAAAACTTCAACTCAGAACTATTGATGCAGGTGCGCTTTTGCATACTGATAAAGGAGTTTTTGAGTTTGCAGACCCATTTAGAAATCCATCAAAAACGCTTTCTACACTAGCTAATCCGATAGGAACGTGGGCAGACAAATTGCGTATGCTTTTGGTGAAAACGGAAATCAATGGAAAGGATTTGCATGAGATTTTTACGCAACCCGAAACTACAACCTATCAAGCTCTTAGAGAAAATTATCATTTTAAAAGCTCGTTGATAGAACAGTTTTTAAATCCATTTTTGGCAGGAATATTTTTAGAAAAAGACTTAGAAACTTCTAACCGAATGTTTGATTTTGTCTTTCAAATGTTTTCGAATGGAAAAGGAGCAGTTCCAGCTTTGGGAATGGAAGAAATTCCTCGTCAGTTGGCTAGTGTTTTGCCAAATGATGCTATTGTTACTAATGAAAGAGTAGTTTCAATTCATAAAAATGTAGCCACTACAGAAAGTGGAAATGAGTTTGAAGCAAAAACTATCTTGATAGCAACGGATAATAATGAGTTTGCACAATCGTACCGAGCAAATACTACAGAAAATGAAAACACAAGAGGAACAACAAATCTATATTTCTCAATGGACAAATCAATTGTAAAACGTCCTATTTTGTGTCTAAATTCGTTAGAAAGCCGATTGGTAAATAATTTTGTAGTAATGAGTGATATTTCTTCGGATTATGCGCCGATTGATAAATCACTACTTTCAGTTTCGATTGTTACAGATGATGAAAATAAAGACTTCACAGAAGAAGAGTTGGTAGAAAAGGCAAGAAGAGAACTAAGTTTGTGGTACGGAACGCACGCCTACGAGTGGGATTTTTTAAGGTCGTATTCTATCTCTGATGCTCTTCCAAATCAAAACTCTGTAAAACACACGCCTTCTATGGAAGATTTGAAAATACATGATGGTTTGTACCGTTGTGGTGATTATCTTTTGAATGGTTCTTTGAATGCTGCAATGCGTTCTGGGCGTTTGGTGGCGAATTTGATTGGAGATGAGATTTAGATTGATTTAAACCTATAAGGTTTTTGGAAACCTTATAGGTTTTTTGTTTATCTAATCCACCACAGCCATTCCAATTTCATAAAGTTGTCTTTTGATTTTACTTTTGGGAGCATTTTCATTATTCTCACTTTTAGGAAGCCAAATTGCATCATTTGTTGTGTCATTGATGTCTTCTAAATTAATTTTTTGAGAAGTAGAAACAAAATCTTTTACAAAGAAATCAGTTAGTTCTTTTGCCTTTTCGATGGTGTGAGAAATGGCAGGATGAAGCTCAGCATCTAGGTTTTGAATTACTTCTTCTACATTCGGTTTCAAAAGAAAAGAAACAGGCAATTTATAAATACTTACATTTTCGTTTTCTTCTTTTATGAATACACAAAAAGGATTTTGTTTTCCTTCTGATGCTACGATATTGTATTCTTTTCGTGCTTCTTCAAAAGTAGTTGCATCAAAAAATATAGCTACTTTTTCTTTTTTATGGTAATCAGAATCTAAAAGTTCGCTTTCTAGTTTTTTGAATAAAGTTCTGAAAAAATAAGGTCTTTTGGCTGTATGAACTCTACAATTAAGAGATTGATAGACCAAATAAGTCATAAAATCCGTAGGTGAAAAACCAATTTCGGCAGCTTGACGGAAAATAAGCGAAGTAGGCGACATTCCTGGAAGTGTATTTATGTCGATGAGTTCAATGGTATTTTCATCTGTATAGAAGCCATCAATTCTTGCACAAGCGTCAAACTTAAAGGTTTGAAAAATCTCTTTACATTTTTCTTGAATTTCTATAATTTTGTCTGTCGGAATATCTATCGGAATGCGTTTTTGACTTGCATTAGGTAAATATTTTGCTTCAAAATCATAGACTTTTGTTAATGTTATTATTTCTGTTGGAGGAAGTGCAATAGCTTCTAAATTTTCATTCTGAATAATTCCACAAGAAAATTCTTTCCCTGATAAATGCTGTTCAAACAAAACCATATCTTCGCTTTCAAAAGAAAAAAGCAAAGCATCTTCTTCAGAATAAGAAAAGAAATCATTCAGTTTTGCAATCAGTTTTATTGGAGAATAAATAATTTGTTCACCCAAATTTCCACCTAAAAGAGATTTTTCTTCAAAAATAACAGGCAAACCAATTCCTTTTTCTAGACTCATTAGTCCATTTACATATTCTTTTCGCTGTGGTTCTGTTAATTCTGTCCATTCCTCTTTTGAAATCTGACGAGCAAAAAGAGAAGTATTGACGGCTTTTGTGAAGGCTTCCAAATTATCAACTTTCAGAATAGAAACTCCAATCGAAGAACCTTGATAAGGAGCTTTTATGACGAGAGGTAAGCCCAATTTTGATTTTAACTCTTCAAAAAGCGTACTTCTATCACATTTTGACCATGCGTCTTTTCTCATCATGTGATACTTTCTATTACTTCCTAAACTCAATTTTTCATTTACAACTTGTTGCAAATGCTTGTCAATAGAAAAAGAAGAAGAAAAAATTCCACAACCCGAATACGGAATCTGTAACCATTCAAAAAGTCCTTGCAACATGCCATCTTCGGCAAATGTTCCGTGCAACATCAAAAGAGCAAAATCTATATGTTCAGACAAACTTTCAGTAGGAATTGGTGTTCCCACTTCTTCCATTATTTTTCTATGCTTTTCCTTGGTCAAATCTTCAAGCGTTTCGATATAGACAGGTGAAAACTCATCGTACTCTTCTGGAATAGATTCTTGAGTAGGATAAAAATGAGAAATGGCTTTGTGTTCGAACTGAACAGGATTTATTTTGATAAACTTTCCTAAGCTATCTACCAAAATATAAACAGGCTCAAAAAGTGAACGATTGAGGGTTTGGGAAACCGTTTTTGCTCCTGAAAATGAAATTTCACGTTCACGAGAAACCCCACCAAAAAAAACACCTATCTTTATCATAAGTAGTGAGTTGTTGTATTAAAAAAAGTATATTCTTTTGTATGTAGAAACTAGTACGACAAACATAATGAATGCTAAAAAATAAACTTAAATTTTTAGTAATTTATAAAAACAGGGTTAAAACCCTGTCCAATTGAAAAAATACCTTGTGAATTATAAATTGAACAGGGTTTTAACCCTGTTTAGTAATGCAATGAATTTTTAAAAAATGTAAAATAAATTTACAATTTCTAAATTATAAAGCAAAGGTAGATTAATCGTTACTTTATTTTATGAAATTTTGAAAATCAATTTTACTCTTCCAAATTATCAGTCTGTTTGAGTTCTTTTTCAGCCTGTAATTCTTGTATTACCTTTCGTAATTCTCGTTCTTTTTCTTCTGCTTCTTGAAGCATTGTATTGATTATTCTTTCTTTGCGTTCCATCTCTTCTTGTGTGGCTTGTAGTTCTTCTACATTTTGGCGCATTTCTTCTTCTTGTGCTGAAACAGCCTCTCGTTGCATTTGAGACTCCTCCAAAAGTTTGCGAGTGCGAGTTGTATTTTGCACAGAAATTATAGACGAAGTAATATTTTCACATACTTTTTCTACAAAATCTATTTCATATTTTTTGAGTGTTTTGAAAGCTGCTAATTCCAAAATACCAATATTTTCTTCTGAAATGGTAAGAGGAACAAATAATAAAGAGACAGGTTTTGCACTTCCTAATGCTGAGCCAATATATAAATAGTCATTTGGTAGATTTTCTAAATAAAGTGTTCTGTTTTCTTGATAGGTTTCTCCTACTAATCCTTCTCCTATTTGTATGGTGTTTTTACGATTTTTATGTGAGTCATAAGCAAACCAAGCTTTTAATTCTAATTCGTTTTTTGAATGAATATCTTGATTTAATAAATACAAACTAGCTTGTGAAATATTCAGATATTTTACGAGTTCACTTACAAAAATCTGTGTTAGCTCATCAATATCTTCATTAAAATCTCTCAAGATTTTTGCAAAATGTGCTTCTCCAGTAACTGCCCAATTTAATTGTTCATCTTTTTCAGCAATCATTTTAAGACTATCACGCATGTTGATAAATGCTTGTCCGACTTCTCCATTTTCATTAAAAGGAATGACTTTAGTGTCAAATTTTTCACTTCCAACATCTTTAGCAAATATTTTTAAACGTTCCATATCTTGTGCTAAATGATTGAGAGCTGCTTCTATAGGCGTAACTTCATCGTTTTCATGTGTTTTGATTTGATTAGACAAATTTCCTTTTGCAATCTGACGAAGAGAATGTTTAATGATATGAAGACGAAGTAATAATTTATGATTGATAGAGTAAGCCAACCAAACACAAACTAAAGTCAAGACAATCATCCAAGCTGGCAAAACAATAACCCAAAGATTTTGAGTGTGAAAACTAATAGCTGCTTTTGCTCTGTCTATTTCTTCATTTTGAATATTTATAATGAGTTCTAAAACGGCACGTACATCATCAGTCAGAAGCTCTAATTGATCAACTTGACGCACTCTTTCTGTCTTAGAATCTTCTTTCAAATCTGCATTTCTAGCAAAATATTTTTGTTCTACATTATTTTGTTCTTTTCTCAAGCGATTTGCTTTTGTACGTACATCATAAACAAGTGAAATAACTGCCTCATTACGCCATTGGTCAGTATAATTGCTTAAAGCTGCTAGTGCAACTTCACAATCTTTCCAAACTGTTTCTCTCTCAGTTCGGTATTCTTCTTCGCTGGTGGCTAAATAAATAGCTGTTAGGCTAGTGCTACTGCTAATACAGTCTTCAATTACCTTTGAATAATATTGAGTAGGCGCAGTATTGTCTATAATATGATTATATTGAGAAATAACTTGATTGTCTATGTACCACCACGTTCCGATAAGTGTAATTGTTGCCAAGACACCCATCAAAGTTATGCCCATTGTGATTTTGCCACGAAAATTTTGTGGAGATAAATAAAGCCAAATAATATTTTGTTTCTTTGCCATCAAAAAAATCTTTGAGTTTTATCCTAATTTCTTATTGCCTTTCTGTTTTTAAAAATATAGGGTAAGATAGTTTTTTTTATTGAGTTTTAAAGGGATTTTTTTAAAATTTTGTTAGATTTAGATAATTAGAGTAAAAATTCAAAACTAGAGGAACATAAATATATGAAAACTAAGAAACTAACTATTAACGAACTACTTGCTGAAATAGCTGATCATAGAAAAGAAGTGAGAAATTATAAAGACGTTTTGCATCGAATCAAATTAGTGGCTAAAATGGGAATGTGGGAAATAGATGTAGAAAAAAAAGAAGTAATTTGGAGTGATGTTACACGAGAAATTCATGAGGCTGAACACGAATATAATCCAAGTATAGAAGAAGGAATTAATTTTTTTACAAAAGGAAAAAGTCGACAAGCCATTACACAAGCATTTAATAAAGCGATTGAGCAAAATACAGACTATGACCTAGAAGTTCAAATAAAAACAGCGAAAGGAAACATAAAATGGACACGAGTTATCGGTATAAGTGAGTTTAAAGATGGTAAATGTATAAGGGTATATGGGCTTTTTCAGGATATTGACCAAAATGTAAAATATAGAATGGAGTTAGAAAGACAAAAAGAACTTTTCAGGCAAACCTTTGAATTTGCACCAAATGGAATGGCACTGATTAGTTTGGAAGGAAAGTGGGTACAAGTCAATCAACAGGTTTGTAATATGTTAAATTATACAAAAGAAGAATTATCTAAACTTACTTTTCAAGACATCACACATCCCGAAGACTTAGATTTGGATTTGAAACTTTTAGAAGAACTTTTAGCTGGAAAAAGAGAAAGTTATCAGATGGAAAAACGCTATTTTGATAAGTCAAGTAACTTGGTATGGGCTTTACTAAGTGTATCTATGATGAAAGATGAGACAGGCAAACCTCTGTATTTTGTTTCTCAGTTGACAAACATTACAGAAAAAAAAAATTATCAGAAACAACACTTGCTCAAAACAAAAGATTGCTTAACTTCGCCCATATTGTATCACACAATCTTCGCTCGCATACTAGCAATTTTTCTATGCTTCTTTCTATGATGAAAATGGAAAATCCAAAGTTAGTAGATAATGATTTTTTTCCTCTTTTGATGCAATCATCAGATAATTTGCAAGAAACTCTATCTTATCTTACTGATATTGTAGTTATGCAAAATGAAGTAAAAGAGAATACACAACCTTTGAATCTATATAAATATATAGAAAAAGCATATTCTTCAATAAAAAGTCAGTTTACTTCTACAAATGCAAAAATACATAACCGAGTAAATAAAAAACTATTTGTAAAAGCTATTCCAGCTTATTTAGAAAGTATTATTTTAAATTTTCTGACCAATTCAATAAAATATCGTTCTGATGATAGAAATCCTGTTATATTTATTGAATCAGAAGAAAATCCTTATTATATTGTTTTTTGTATAAAGGATAATGGATTAGGAATAGATTTGGAAAAACATGGCAACAAGCTTTTTGGCATGTACAAAACATTTCATAATAAAGATGATGCTCGTGGGATAGGTCTTTTTATTACTAAAAATCAAATTGAAGCTCTTGGAGGGAAAGTAGAAGTAGAAAGCGAAGTTAATAAAGGAACTACATTTAAAATTTATTTAAAAAATGCCACAGTTTAATCATGTATGTATCATAGACGATGATCCTATTTATATTTTTACTACTCGTAAGATAATGGAAATGGGTAATTTTTCTAGTTATATTGAAGTTTTCAAAAATGGAAAAGAAGCCTTAGAAGCTCTCAAGCCTAGAGTAGAAGCAAATGAAAATATTCCTGAAGTAATATTTTTGGATTTGAATATGCCCATTATGGATGGTTGGCAATTTTTGGAGGAGTTTATGACACCAAATACTCAAAAAATTATTATCTATATTGTTTCTTCTTCTATTGATCCTGCTGATCTAAATAAAGCAAAACAGTATTCACTAGTAACAAACTATATTGTAAAACCTATTACACCTGATAAACTTAAAGGATTATTTGATAAAATAGAAAAATAAAGCCAAATTTGTTTTTAAGTTATTTGCTAACTAATATTGCAATATAAGTTGATAAACTAATAATTTATTAAAAGAAAATTTTGTTAAAAAATGCCTAAATTTAATCACGTTTGTGTCATAGATGATGACCCAATTTATACTTACCTTACTGATAGAGTGATGAAAATGGTAGATTTTTCTAATTACATTGAGTTTTTCAAAGATGGAGAAGCTGCACTAAATTCACTAAAGCCAAGATTACGTTCAGGAAGAAATATTCCTGATGTGATATTCTTAGATTTAGCTATGCCTGTTATAGATGGCTGGCAGTTTTTAGAAGAATTCATTATTCCTACTAAAAAAAAGGTAATTATTTACGTTGTAACTTCTTCTATAGATCCAAAAGACATGCAAAGAGCTGAAGGGTATAATATAATAGATAAGTATGTTGTAAAACCAATCACACCAGAATTATTGACAGGTCTTTTTGACGAAATGTAGCACAAGGATATAACACTTTATATCAAATTCTTCCACGTTCCTTTCATAAAATTATATTTGAGTGTGCTAGGTAAAGCCTTCCAAAAAAAACGGTTTATTTCTACTGCAAAAGAAGGTTGCATATAACAATTAATAGTACAACCTTCACACTCAGATAGTTTTCCTTCTTCTGAAATAAGACTTTTTATTTTATCAGAATGATATAATTCATACAAACTATCATTGATTTCAAACTCTTCTTTTCCCAAATGATAACAAGGCAAAACCAATTTATTTTCTGGCGAAATAACGAGCGTAGAACTAGCAGCTTTACAAATCGGTTTTTCAATATGATTTCCTCCTTCCAAACGTAAATCTATAAAAGCCTCATTGAGATAGACTAATTTCTTTTTAGAAAACGCTAACAAATCCTGTAAATAATTTTTATTCAAATTTCCTAATGTATCCACCGAATTATATTCAAAAACTGGATTAAGAATCAAAACCAATTTATTTTTCAAAGTGATAGTTTCATAGATTTTTTCTATTTCTCCGAAATTTCCTTCAAAGACAGTACACAAAATATCTGGTCGTTCGCCCAAACTTTTCGCTATTTCTATCGATTCCATTATTTTATCAAAACACTTTACACCACGCATTTTGTCGTGAGTTTCAGCATCGGCTGCATCTAATGAAAAGTGCAACATATCTATTTTTCCTTTTAATTTTTCGGCTAGTTTTGGATAACGAATTCCGTTTGTGGTAACTGTCGTTATAAACTTCTTTTTCTTAGCAATCTCTAAAAAAGTATCTAATTGTGGGTGTAATAGGGGTTCTCCCCCTGTAAAATCGATTACTTTTACGCCTAGTTTTTTTAAGTCGTATAGATTTTTTTCTACATTTTCTATTTTTACAAAAGGCGATGGTTTTTCCCAAATATCACAAAAACTACACGTTGCATTGCAACGATAAGTCAAGTAATAATTGCATAAAATAGGGTGGGAAATAAGGCGCATAAAGCTAATTACGAATGAAAAATTAGGTAATAAACCATACTACTAGGTATTTTTGATAAATAGGTCAGTCCCAAAGGGCAGACCGTTTAATGCTGTTGCGATAACCAACAACAGACATAACGCACAGAATGAATGCAAAAGGTTTATTTGTTGTTTTGAATGGGTATTGGTTTTGGAGGTGAGTTTTTAGATTTATAGGTGTGTTTTTTGTTGGTCATCACAATGGTAAGCTGAAGTTAAAGACCAACAAAGGCGAGAATTTATTTTGACAACTATGTTGCTTTATTTGATTTTATTTAAAAAAATGTATATTTCCATTATCCATTTTTTTTCCTTTCCAAAGAGAGTACAATCATTCATATTTAAACCTTTTGTAGGTTCATCAATATCTCTTTTTATCTGATGTATATCAATATGGTCGACAGTATATGCTATAACTTCTGTTTTTCCATCATCGTTTTCCCAGTAGATATCAACTTCGTCTCCAGATGAAAAGCTAGTAATATCGTAGGTTCTGTCTCTTTTTTTGACAAATTTAAAGAAATCAAGGTCACCTGTAGAAAAATATTTTCCATCATTACAACTAAAAATAAATCTAGGGTAGTAAGGAAGCGAATTAGCGTTCGTCATTTTTTTTAATAGTTTAGTAATGATTAATATTAAACATTCAATTTTAGCTCATTAAAAATACAAGATACCAACTTCCAATCAAATCTCAAAACATCAAACATTCATCACTCATCGTTCAAAACACTACCATCTTTCACTTCAAAAAAAGCAATTGGTCTACCAAAAGAATCTAATAATTTGCGTGTTCTTTCAGGTCTTGCATCGGTTACAAATACTTGTCCGAAGTTGGATTTTGAGAGTAGTTTTAATAGGTTTTCAATTCTGCTTTCATCTAATTTATCAAAAATATCATCTAATAATAAAATTGGTTTTATCTGCGTTTGATTATATATAATGGAAAAAGTAGCCAACTTTAGGGCAATGACAAATGATTTTTGCTGACCTTGCGAACCGTAATGTTTTAATGTTTTTTTTCTTAGTAAAAATTTATAATCGTCTCTGTGCGTTCCTTTTTCGGTGCGCTGCAAAATCAAATCCTTTAACATGTTTCCTTTAAAAATACTTTCAAAACTAGGTGTTTCTTTTTTAGTTCGTTTAGATTTTGTAGGTTCTGTTTCATCCGTTTCTTGATTGTCGTTTTCTATTTCTTCCTCTTGTTCTTTTATAACTCCTTCTTTCTCATTGCCTTCTAAGTGCGAACGATAATTTATTTTCATTTCTTCATCTGCTAAAGCTGCATAAATTTCTGAAAAAATAGGCATAAAGTCAGTCATAAATTCAGTTCTAAAACGATGAATTTCTTTAAAAACA
This sequence comes from Bernardetia sp. Wsw4-3y2, assembly GCF_037126295.1. Lineage (NCBI taxonomy): Bacteria > Pseudomonadati > Bacteroidota > Cytophagia > Cytophagales > Bernardetiaceae > Bernardetia > Bernardetia sp. Wsw4-3y2. The sequence goes on from NZ_CP147018.1 coordinate 91,562, forward strand.
GGCAAAAGTTGTTCATCGTAAATTTCCAAAACATCTTTCTTTAAAAACTTCTCTTGCTGGTCTGCATCTTTCAAAAGTTGATTTCGTTGTCTTAAAATCTGTTTTTGTTTTATAAGAAGTCCAATATAATTTTTATGAATCTGTGAAATAATGGTATCAAAAAAATTGCGTCTTAGTTCGCTACTTTCTCGTATCAAATCGGTATCATTGGGAGCTAACAAAACACAAGGAAAATTCCCTACATGTTCGCTTATTTTTGGATAAGGCTTGTTATTTAATTTTATAACCTTTGCTTTTCCCTTTTCTACAATACACTGAACCGTATTTTTTCTACCTTCTTTTTCAAATGTTCCTTTCAATGAAAAAAAAGTCTTTCCATGTTGTAAATGCTGAGTATCTGTATAACTAAACGCACCACGACCAATACAGAGATAATAAATTCCATCTAAAAGGTTTGTTTTTCCACTTCCATTTTTGCCAACAAGACAATTTATATTTTCTTCAAAATTAGATTTTGTATCTTCGTGATTTCGGAAATGAGTGAGGCTTAGTTGTTTTATCCACATGGAATAGTGATTAGTTATTAATGTTTAGTGATTAATGAAAGCCAATATTTATTTAATTTTTCCTTTCATTGTTTTAATACTACTTGTAATGATTTTTAAAATTTCTATTGCGTCATTATTTAGACTTTTAAATTGTTCTTCTTTTATGTAATTTGTTTCTTTTAAAAGCTCTAACCAGTAAATTGTTTCATTAATTTCTTTTTGTGAAATAGATAGTTTATGTATAAAATCTAAATTACTTTGAGCAAATTCAGCTTCTCGTATATTTGCTCCTACTGATGTTCCACTTCTTAAAATTTGTTTGGATAAAACATACTCTTTGTGTTGGTCAGCTAAATATTTGTATAAATTTACGATACGAACTGCAAAATGAAAACTTTTTTGTTTTAAAATACCCTTATTCATAACTTTAATTTTTATTACAAAAATAGTAAAACAATTAATACCAAAAGGCAATTTCTCACTAATCACTAATCACTAATCACTAATCACTAATCACTAATCACTAATCACTAATCACTAATCACTAATCACTAATCACTAATCACTAATCACTAATCACTAATAAAAATGGATTTTTTACCACCAGAACTACTACAAGATTTAGAAAACTATGCTTTGGCACATTCTCAAGATGAACTGCCAGTTTTAAAAGAATTAGACCGTCAAACACATTTGAGAGCTAACAAACCTCGTATGCTTTCTGGACACTTACAAGGAAATTTCCTTCAAATGATTTCACGATTAATGCAACCCAAACGCATTCTTGAAATTGGAACATATACAGGTTATTCAGCCATTTGTTTGGCGCAAGGACTTTCAGAAAATGGTGTTTTGCATACCATTGATAATAATGTAGAACAAGAAAGTATTACAAGAGAATTTGTAAAAAAAGCTGGTTTGGAAGGTAAAATTAAACTTCACTTGGGAAATGCTGCTGATATTATTCCGACTATTTTGACAGAAAAAGAGGAATGGGATATGGTTTTTATTGATGCAGACAAATCAAATTATGGTCTTTATTATGATTTAGTTTTTGATAAAGTCAGAAAGGGAGGAATTATAATTGCTGATAATGTGCTTTGGAGTGGAAAAGTTTTGATAGACCCCAAAGAACTCAAGAAAAACGATAAAGATACACCAGCTTTGATAGAATACAATCAAAAAAACAAAGAAGATAATCGTACTTTTAGCATGCTGTTGCCTTTGCGTGATGGACTTATGATGGCAATTAAAGAATAGATTCTTAATTGTGGTGTTTATGTCTTTTTTATAAGGTTTTGCGTATATTTCCGTTATAAAACTATAAAATTCTGAAAAGTTAAAGCAGAAGGAAAGTAAAATTATCTATAACACCTATCAAAATATATGAACTATTTTTTTTATACTAAAAGCCATTTTGTTAGTTCAAAATTGTTTCTTACAGCATTTTTAGTAATTTTTTATACACTTATTTCAGCAGTTTTTGCTCAATCAGAAGAACAAAATAATATAGGTGAAAATGAAATAAGTGTAATGGAGTTTGTTTTTGAAAAGCAAAAATCACCTACACTTGAAGATGATAATTTTCCAAAAGAAGCTCTAAAAATATTATCTAAACACGAAAAAACAACTGTTTATAAGCTAAAGTATGATGTAGAAATTGCCCTCAATTCTGAAAAAGAAGATAATTATACAATTACGTTTATTTCTAAAGAAGTAACTGGAGGAATGTATCGTAATTTTTCGATAGCTGATTATTTACTTCCCGAACAAATAAGTTTTGATGTCACTTGGGGGCATAAAGTCAAAAATGGAAAAATAGATGATAAAACAATAAAAAAGGAGTTTTCTAAAGTAGAATTCGATATTAATCACAAAGTAAGTGTTGATGTTGCTTTTCCTACAACAGAAGAATTTACTCCAATTTTAATAGAAAGTATAATTTTTCATTATGGAGAATTGCAGCAAAGAGGACTTCGTTCTCGTGTGAAACTGATAGATGAATATTATAACGAATCACAGAAAATAGAAGGTTTTTTAAAAGATTTGACGACTATTCAGAAAGAAAGAGAAAACAATCAAGGAATTGAATCAAACTCAAAAAAAGAACTAGAAGCAAAAGAAAAGTTAGTTCCTATCGAAAATGCGATTGTTAAACTAGATGCTTATGCAAGCGAACTTATTACTGAAGAAGAAGACCCTGTAAAACTTCGTCAGCAACTGAGTAACCTCAAGACTTCTTACACACAAACTCGCTCTCTGCTTTTTGCTACAACAGCTCAATCTGAAAAAGCCTGTCAAGATGATTATGAACAAGCAAAGCAGTATTTGGAAAATGGAAAAGCAAATTCGGCACAACTAACCTTTACTGCTGTTTTGGCAAAATGTCCTACTCATGTTCCTTCTTTAATTCGTAGAGCGCAATTATTTTATCAAGAAGGAAATTTTGACAATGCTCGTCAAGACCTTTCACATCTTCCAAAAGGGAATGAACTCACCTTGGCATTAGAAACTGAAAGCGATTTGCAAACAGCTATAGAAAGTGTTTATTTTGATTTATTTGCATTTTTTATACGAAAAGGAGATTATGCTTCCAAAAATCTAGAATTTGATGAAGCCTTTAGTTTTTTCTCTCAAGCAGAAGAAATTTGTAAGCAAAATCCATTTTTACCAAATTGTACAGACCAGCTCGCTCCACGATTAGACAACGCAAAAAAAGACCAATTAGAATATTTAGATGCACAGATTAGAAATGCTTTGTACGAAAATAATTTGTCAGAAGCTGTTAGTTTTGTTGTCAAATCAAAAAGCATAATAGGAAAACAAGAGCCACAAGGTGAATTAAAAAAACATACAGAGCTGCTCACACAAAAATTAGAAAAGAGAACAAATGATGCCATAACTATCCAAAATTGGGAAGAAGCCTTAGAAGCTCTTGAACTGAATGTAGGATTGAAAACAGGACTTACTTATGCCGATTCTAGTTTGTTTTGGAAGGAAGTAGGACAAAAAATTCAGACACAAGAAGAAAAAGATGTGTTGATTTATGCTACAGCTCGCTATTCTCAACTCAATTTATCACTCACTAACTTACTCTTAAAACGTCTTACCCAAACTGATATTTCCAAAAATGAATGGCAACAGCTTGGTCAGGACATTGGAAAAAAAGACTATTATCTTCAACCAACTGCAAACCCAGAAGAAATCATTACAAGATATGTTTTGTTAGACCCAGCACTCAATAAAAATTTTCAAAAGGGATACTTTCAAGTTTGGAAGGAATTGGCGAAAGAGTAATTTTATGTTGTTGGTGTCGCTACGCTAAAACACCAACCTTTAGGTTTGCACTAGATAAATAGAATGAAATACTTATCTTGTATTTAAGTATTCATCAAGTAGGTAGAGAACCTGTAACACCAACAAGAACATAGATTCTATCCGTTGAATTAGCCTCTACCTACATTTATTCAATCGCATACTTATATAGAATTCGGAGAACTTTTATTACTCTAAATAATAAAAATTACCTCATTAGATAAGGTTTTAAGTTTGATTGACTAATTGATGAACTACTCTATTAAATAATCACTTAAAATTAACTTTTTATGCAAACTTATCAAACTTTTTTAGGAATCGATGTAAGTCGCAATCATTTAGATTGTACTTTATTGAAAGATGGTGTTATAGTAAGCCAAAAGCAAATTAAAAATAACTTAGCTTCAATAGAGAGTTACTTAGCAAAATTAGAAACTCAAATAGATATTTCTTTTTTATTAGTTTGTTTAGAGCCTACAGGCGTATATATAAATTTTTTATTGACTGCACTACTAGACAAAAAAATGAATGTTTGGGTAGAGAATGCCCTTCAAATAAAACAATCTATGGGCTTTACTAGAGAAAAAAATGACAAAGAAGATGCCTATAGAATAGCTTTGTATGCTTTTCGTTTTCAAGACCGTTGCAAACTGTATACCCCTGTAAGTCAGTCTATTAAGACCTTAAAAACATTGCAATTAGTTCGTAAAAATTTAATCAAATGCAAAAAACAACTGGAAACATTTTGGAAAGAATCTCAAAAATTTGAAACAGAACAACAAAATGAATACTTAACAGAACATCTACAAAAGCCAGTAGAGCAGATAAAAGAACAAATTATAGCAGTAGAAAAAAGCATGAAAAATGTAATTAGAAATGATGAGAAATTAAAAGAACTCTATCGACTCACTACTTCTGTTGTTGGAGTAGGAGATGTAACAGCTATAAAATTACTTGTTGTTACACAAGGTTTTACAAAGTTTAAATCTGCTAAACAACTAGCTTGTTATGCTGGTGTTGTTCCCTTTGAAAAATCATCAGGTAACCACAAAGGAAAGCCAAGGGTATCAAAAATAGCTGATAAATCACTTAAAACATTGTTACATATGTGTGCTTTAGCTGCTATAAAAGTAAAAGGGGGAGAATTAAGTGAATTTTATGAACGTAAAATAAAAGAAGGCAAAAATAAAATGAGTGTTTTGAATGCTTTACGAAATAAAATACTTCAACGTGTAGTAGCTTGTGTACAAAATAACAAAATCTATGAAAGACAAGGAGTAGGATTTCAAAATGCAGCATAAATTTATCCTAAATTTCTAAAGATTAGGCTTGACTTTGTCATAGAATTCAACGGCTACTAAACTGTTTTATTATTCAGCAACTTGATTTAGATTGCCTTTATTATTTTCTAGTATTAAAGGCATTCCTTCCTTTATACCATAAGGAGAAGCTAAATACATTTCTAAATTAGTTCCTCTATTGAAAAAATTATCAGTTATTTTTACTTTTCCATCAAAATAAACATCAAAAAAATCACAGTATCCATTAAACACACAATTATCAATCTTGAATTCATTTGGGGCAATATTATGTCCTCCACAATCAAATGTAGAGTGTTTGGAAATTATGGTGTTTTTCATATTAAATCCTCCACAAAAATAAGTTGCATGACAGTATAGCTCGTCTATTCTACAGTTTATAAAAGTTATAGATTTTTCTAAACATATACAGACAGCATTAAATAATTTTATTTCACAATTTTCAAATACTAATTCTGTATTAAAATCAAAAAAAATATTATCAATAGAGTCTAACAAGCTCAAATCAATATTTCCTAACTTTTGATCTTTAAACTCTAACTTTTTATATTTTGTCCACTCCTTAATTTCTATCATGATTTATAATTTTTAAATGCTAAAGCTTACTCAATTTTTCCACAGCTTTTTCCAATGTTTCATTATTCTTAGCAAAACAAAGACGTAGAATTTTAGCTGAATTATTGTTTTCATTTTGATAGAAAGGAGAAATTGGAATACTTGCAACGCCTATATTTTTAGTTAGCCAAATTGCAAAATCAGTATCTTTTTGGTCAGAAATTTTAGAATAATCAACGAGTTGAAAATAAGTTCCTTGTGTGGGTGTGAAACCAAAATTAGTTTGAGCTAAAAGTTTACATAAATAATCTCTTTTTTCTTGGTAGAAATCAGCTAAATGAATATAATTTTCTTCATTTTTCAAAAATTCAGCTAATGCCACTTGAATCGGTGTAACAGTGCTAAAAGTAATATATTGATGAATTTTGCGAAGCTCGGCAGTTAGTTTTTGTGGTGCAATTACATAGCCCACTTTCCAACCTGTTGCATGAAAAGTTTTGCCAAACGAAAAGACAGCAAACGAACGCTCTTTCAAATTTGGATAAGAAAGAACACTTTGATGTTTCTGATTATCAAAAATAAGATGTTCATAAACCTCATCACTAATTACTAAAATCCGACTTCCTTCTAAAAGTGAATCTAAAGTTTCTAAATCTTCTGTTGTCCACGTTGTTCCTGTTGGATTGTGTGGCGTATTGAAAATAATCAAACGAGTTTTTGGCGAAATAAGGCGTTTGAGTTGTTCAAAATCAGGTCTAAAACTAGGTGCAGATAAAGAAATATGCCTTACAATTCCTCCTTGAAGCTCAATAGCTGGGACATATAAATCATAAGCAGGTTCAAAAATAATCACTTCATCATTTTCTCTTACTGTGGCAGCAATGGCAGCAAAAATCCCTTCTGATGCACCCGAAACAACTGTAATTTCTGTATCAGGATTAGAAGAAATACCATACATTTTCTCTATTTTTTGAGCAATTTGTTCACGTAGAGGCATAAAACCAGCCATTGGAGCATACTGATTGAAATTATTATTCATAGCTTTTGTGACTTCCTTGACTAAGTTTTCATTGACTCTAAAATCTGGAAAACCTTGTGAAAGATTAATTGCATTATGCTTTTGAGCAAGCGCAGACATAACTGTAAAAATAGTTGTGCCTACCTTTGGAAGTTTGGTTGTAATCAATTAGTAATAAGTATTTTTAAGTGGTTTAAAATAAGAATATTGTAAGGAAAAATAGTAATGAATCTTGTTGAACACAAATTAAACAAGCCATATTCAAGGGCAAATATACTGTAAAAAATAAAACTGTCAAGACATTTTTGACATATTAGGTGATTTGATTGTACATAAACAATTATTTGATAAAATAACTAGTGCCAATCATGAAAGCAGAATCTACATTGTTTTGCTGTATCAGTTCTAGCAACTTCATTACATTTTGGACAACGATTTAAGTCTGAGTTATGATTTTTTACTATTCTTTCTACCATTTCTTTGTAAAACTGTTCTTTGGTTTTAGTTTCAAAAATAGCATCAATAGCTTCTTCTATTTTTGGAGTAAGTCCATGTTCTTCTTTTATAAATTGTGTTTTGGGATGATTTTGAGTGTATCCATCTTTGAATAAAAAATAATCACAAGTTAATCGCTCTTCATCTGTCATAAAATTCCTACAATACCTAAGAACATATTTAGTTAGATATTTATTTTGGTCGTGCATTTTTATTGAAGTTTGTATTTTTGGTAAAGTTGTATAACAGACTTCCTAGTCTGTTTTTAAAAATGTGTATTTCCAACAGACTAGGAAGTCTGTTATACATTATGAAAAATTACTTCTCATTCTAAAGAGTGAGCTACATTTTGAGTAATGTTTCCCAAATCAAATCCGAAACTCTTTTCATACTTTCTTCATTCAAATGTTCACTCAAATCACTTGGTTTGTGATAATGTTGAAAAATAGGAGCTTGATTTATAATTTCCATTAGCGTCATAATACTTGCGCCAGTATCTTGTGCTTCATAATACTGACAAGAAATTTCCATATCTTTTTGAGAAATACACGTAATGGTAAAAGCATCTTGAAGTTTTGCATGTCTAAAACTCACATGGTCAGCCGTATTGGTAACAATTTTATCAAAACGTTTTGTAAAAACTCCTTCTATTTTGCCGTTTTTTCTAATGTTTCCAAAACTTTTCCTACTTGCTTATTATCATCTACATCATCCAAATTCCAAAGTGCAAGTTTATCTCCCTGTCCAAGCATTTCAAGGTTTATAAGTCCGATGATTTTGCCTTTTCGTATTTCTTGCCGTCCAAATTCCATTATGTATGCTCTTGAACCCAAAAGTTGTCTTTCCTCTTCATCAAAAATAAAAACTCGTATATCAAAAGCTAGATTTTCTAAAAAAGAAGAGTTTTGTTTTAGCTCGTTTTTTATTCTCATCAAAATATCCAAACAAACGGCTATTGAAGTTGCATTATCATTTGCACCACCCGAATTAGGAACGACATCAAAATGCGAACTTATTCCGATATAAGGTTTGTCTGAATTATCATCTTCATTTGTTTTGATAATTATATTTTTTCCTGTCTTGTAGTGATGAATTTGATACTTGATTTCATTTTCTTCTAAAAAATTGATGATCAAATCATAACGCTGCTCATCAGTTTTGTTTTCTAGGTTTTGGACGGTTTGTAGTAGATTCATTTTTTGTTTTTTCAATACAGTATGCTTCTTTTGCAATATACTCTTATATAAATCATTTTTATATAAATTAGAGCTCCAATAAATTAATTTAGTTATGAAAAATTTAGTATTCATTTTCTTTCTGTTATTTGTTTATTCTTTGAGTTTTGCTCAAACGAAAAATTCACTTTATATAAACGTTAAAGATTGTAGAACAAAAAAACAGAGTTATGTTTCCCCCAATTTTAGTTTGTATAAAGATAATGTATTGATTAGAAAAGTAAATCTAAAGAATCAAAATAGCCGAATTTTTACAGATTTAGAGTATGGAGAGTACAAATTAGAATACTATACACTATTTGGTTCTGAGACTCTAACCATAAATATTTCTAAAAATAATAATAATCAAGTAATTGATTTGTGTATAGATTATTTGGATTATGCAGCTCAAAATCACAAACCAATTATAGACAAACTAAAAAATGAAGAATCTTATTCTATTTTAGTAGAATCTAGTGGTTGTTTTTATAATAATGAAGAGAAAATTATTATTACCAAAAAAGGTAATGCCTACTACCTTAAATATAAAAAAAGAAAGAAGAAGCTAAAAGAGAAAGAACTTATTGCGATCAGGCATTTTGAAATTGAGATGATAATAATCTCTCAAATCTATTTTTGTACAACAGTCGACACATATATACTTACATATAATAATGAAGAAACTGTATTTATAGATAGAGGATGTGAATGGAAAGGTTTTTATTATTTAAAACAAGAGCTAAATTTAGAATAATCTTAAAACCTGCCAAAAATCATCTTTTCTATTGAAGCCTGTTCTATTTCTAGGCGTTTGAGTGCCGTAAATTTGTAGTATAGAAAATCAAAAAAGAGTATTCAAAATTAATTTACTCTTATGATTTTCAATTATTCAATTCAAAATTACACTTAAAATTATATACAAGATGAAAAATACAATCGTTTCTTTATTCGCAAAATCTTCTAAACAAGTAACTAAAAAAATAAGCAAAATTGTTAGTGTCTTTTTCTTTATGCTAACAATGCTATTTTCTAATTCTACTTTCGCCCAATCTGCAAGTGGTAAGGCAACTATTACATTAGAGGAAATCGGACTTCTTTCACTTGGTGCAATAACTGTTTTTATAGGTGTATTGCTTGTTATGGCTGCTTTCACGATTTATAGCAATAGCCGTACAATGTTCAACAAAAAATAAAAACTAACACACACTCACTAACTTTTATCAAAACACCTTTCAGAATAAAAGGAAGGTGTTTTTTTATGTTTTTTATTCTTCCTTAGTAATACTGGCGCAAGGTTTTACCTTGTGTCTATCATTTCAGCAACCATGGGCTTACAAAAATACAAGCACAGGATAGAATCTTGCGCTAGAGTATAAAAAATCAAAACCTGTCAAAAGTCATATTTACTACTGAACACTCTCCTATTTCTAGGTACTTAGGTAGTCTAAATTTGTAGTATAGAAAATCAGAAAGAAAGCATTTATCAGTTTCTATTCTCAAAAAATAAAAAATATGCAGGTTTTAATTGTTCTAGTTGTATGTAGTTTAATTGTCGCTCTTAGTTTTTTGGCTGCCTTTTTTTGGTCGGTCAAAGACAATCAATATGACGATACTTATACACCAAGTATGCGAATTTTATTTGATGACAATGAAATTGCTCAAAAGGCAGATTCAAAAGAAATTCAAAAATAGAATCTTTAACAAAAATATATCAATTGTACAGGTTTTAACCCTGTCTGATAGATAAAAATAGAAATTCAATCAGGAACAAAATCTAAAATTCTATACATCAATTCATATAAATAATCTATGGAAAATCAAACCTCCAATCCAATTACACCCGAAAGCCCTCCTCAAAAAAAAGGAAAATGGGAAGGCTTACAACTAGAGCATTTTTCTTATGATAATACTATCGTAAGAAATTTCGCTTATGCAACCACTTTTTGGGGACTTGTCGGAATGCTGGTCGGCTTACTGGCAGCACTTCAAATGTCGCATCCAATGTTCAATTTTACTGAATATTTTACCTTTGGGCGTGTTCGTTCTGTTCATACTAATGCTGTTATTTTTGCTTTTGTAGGAAATGGAATTTTTACAGGAGTGTATTACTCGCTTCAACGACTTTGTAAAGCTCGTATGTTTAGTGATTTTTTGAGTAAACTTCACTTTTGGGCGTGGCAACTTATTATCGTTTTTGCTGCTCTTAGTTTGTTTATGGGATATACAACCACTAAAGAATATGCAGAATTAGAATGGCCTTTAGATATTGCGATTGCAGTAGTTTGGGTTATTTTTGGTATTAATATGATGGGAACAATCATCAAGCGTAGAGAACAACATTTGTACGTAGCGATTTGGTTTTACATTGCTACTTTCGTTACCGTTGCTGTTTTACACATTGTAAATTCAATGGCTCTTCCTGTTTCATTTACTAAAAGTTATTCATTGTATGCAGGCGTACAGGATGCGCTTGTTCAGTGGTGGTATGGTCATAATGCTGTTGCATTTTTCTTGACAACTCCGTATTTAGGCTTGATGTATTATTTTGTTCCAAAGGCTGCTAATCGTCCTGTTTATTCGTATCGTCTTTCAATTATTCACTATTGGGCATTGATTTTTATTTATATCTGGGCGGGTCCTCACCACTTGCTTTATACAGCTTTACCAGATTGGGCGCAATGGTTAGGAACTGTTTTTTCATTGATGCTGATTGCTCCATCTTGGGGTGGAATGCTCAACGGACTTCTTACTTTGCGTGGTGCTTGGGATAAAGTTCGTGAAAATCCTGTATTGAAGTTTATGGTTGTTGCCTTGACATCTTACGGTATGGCTACATTTGAAGGTCCAATGCTTTCTTTCAAAAATGTAAATGCAATTAGTCATTATACAGACTGGACAATCGCTCACGTACACGTAGGTGCATTAGGTTGGAATGGATTCTTGACTTTTGGAATGCTGTATTGGCTTATGCCTCGTCTTTTCAGTACAAAGTTATTCTCTACCAAATTGGCAAATGTTCATTTTTGGATAGGTACTTTAGGAATTTTATTCTATGTAATTCCGATTTACTGGGCAGGCTGGACACAAAGTTTAATGTGGAAAGAATTTACTCCTGCTGGCTTCTTGAAATATGAGTTTTTAGAAACAGTTACACAGATTTTGCCAATGTATTATATGCGTGCATTTGGTGGTACTTTATATATTATTGGTGCATTGATTATGGTTTATAATATCTTCAAAACTATCCAACAAGGAAGATTTGTACCAGAAGAAAAAGCATCTGCACCAGCTATCAAAGTTCAGGAAAAAGAAAAAGGTGGACACTGGCACTCTTGGATTGAAAAACGTCCATTACAACTTTTATTTTGGAGTACAATCGCTATTCTTATTGGTGGAGTTATCGAATTTGTGCCTACATTCTTGATTCGTTCAAATGTTCCTACCATTGCAGCCGTCAAACCTTATACACCTTTAGAGCTTGAAGGACGTGATTTGTATATCCGTGAGAACTGTGCCGTTTGTCACTCTCAAATGATACGACCTTTTAGAGATGAAACCGAACGCTACGGAGATTATTCTAAAGCAGGAGAGTTTGTCTATGACCGTCCGTTCTTATGGGGTTCGAAACGAACAGGACCAGATTTGCAGCGTGAAGGTGGAAAAATGCCTGATTCGTGGCATTTCAATCACATGTACGACCCACAATCTACTTCACCAGGTTCGATTATGCCTCCTTATTATTGGCTGATCGAAAATCAATTAAATACTTCTTTGACAGAACGAAAAATTGAAGCGATGCAAAGTTTGGGTGTTCCTTATCCAAAAGGATTTGAGAAACAAGTACATGAAGATATGGCAACACAAGCTAAAGGCATTCAAGAGAATTTAGCCAAAGATAATATTGAAGTCAAAGCAGACCGAGAAATTATTGCACTCATTGCCTATCTACAACGATTAGGTACAGATGTGAAAAAGGTCGACCCTCAATATTTGCCTAAAAAATAATTTAAAAACCCTCGTTGACGGCTGCATTTTGAGCCTCAACGACGGTTAATTTCATCTATTTTAAATAACTGTCAACGAGCTTAAAAGCGTCGTTGAGGATAAAAAAAACTATGTATAAAGACGTAGCTAGAGCCATCGAAGGCATTGATATTTATCCAATGATAGGAGTAATTATTTTCTTTTCTGTCTTTGTGATAATGATTGTCAATGTGTATTCAGCCAAAAAATCAAATGTAGCACATTGGGAAAAATTGCCCTTAGAAGATGCTACTGAAAATACTTATTCTAATTCATTTACTCAAAATACAATCAAAAATGAAACAGAAATTATATAATATTTTAAATCTAAGAGAAAAGAAAAAAGCAGTTCTTCTACTGATTTTTACTCTTTTTCTCTCTCAAAGTAGTTTTGCTTTATCTATTGCAGAACCTACAAAATTATCTACTGATTTTACTCCTTTAGAATTAGGTGTTTTGATACTTGTAGCACTTACTTTTTTTGTAGTGATTTTGGTACTTATTGCCAGTCTTTCTATTTATAATCATAGTATTTCTGTTTTGAAACAAGATAGAATTGCTAGAGGAGAAGAAGAAAGTATTCCAGAAAATAGTTCTTTCCAAGAGTGGTTTTGGAAGAAGTTTAATGCTGCCAAACCTGAAAGAGCTGTTTTGATGCACCACGATTACGATGGTATCGAAGAATTAGATAATGACCTTCCACCTTGGTGGAAATATGGTTTTTATCTATGTATCATAGCAGGAATTATTTATTTGTATGTATATGCCAACGGAATTGCTCCCGATTCGACACAAGAATATCAAGTAGCTGTAGCAGAAGGAAATATTCTGAAAGCACAATATTTAGCCGACATGGCAAATTCTATTAATGAAGAAAATGTAACTCTAGCCGATGTAGCAGGAGTAACAAAAGGAAAAACCCTTTTTGCAAAGAAATGTAAAACCTGTCATGGCGCAAATGCAGAAGGACTTTCAGGACCTAACTTAACAGATGAATATTGGCTTCATGGAGGCGATATAAAATCAGTTTTCAAAACTGTAAAATATGGAGTTCCTGCAAAAGGAATGATTTCTTGGAAAGACCAATTATCTCCTCAAGAAATGCAAGAAGTGGCTAGTTTTATTTTGTCTTTGAAAGGAACGAATCCTCCAAATGCAAAAGACCCACAAGGAGAAAAATATGAGCCGATAAAAGAATAAGCCTAAGAGAAATAAAGGAATTTTAGATTCGCTGCTTTTGTTTCACTTCAGGTGTTCCGTAGGAACTATATATTGGTAAAACTTATATAACTCCTACGGAGTAAATCATTTCGTTTTGCTTTTTACTACCAATATTCAACTCCTACGGAGTAAAATTCAAATATAACTGTTGTTATTATAATTATAACACAAAAAAAGCTATGAAACCAGAAAAACCAACCAAAAAGAAGAGGTATAAAGTTAGCGATTACGATAAAGACGAATTTAGGGATAGTATTTCTACCATAGATTCTTCTGGTAAGCGTGCTTGGATTTACCCAAAATCTCCAAGTGGGAGGTATCATTTTTATCGAAAAATTGTCGCTGCTTTTTTATTAGTATTTTTATTTGGTGCGCCTTTTATCAAAATAAATGGAAATCCATTATTACTTTTTGATGTGCTTTCAAGACGTTTTGTGATTTTGGGACAGCTTTTTACACCCCAAGACTTTCACTTGTTCGTTTTGGGAATGTTATTGTTTGTTGTTTTTGTAGTGATTTTTACAGTAGTTTTTGGTAGAGTTTTTTGTGGTTGGGTGTGTCCTCAAACAATTTTTATGGAAATGGTTTTTCGTAAAATTGAATATTTCATTGAAGGAGATGCAGCAGCACAAAAGAAACTCAACAAACAAGAATGGGACACCGAAAAAATTGGAAAAAAGACTGCCAAACATCTGATTTTCTTAGGAATTTCATTTTTGATAAGTCATACTTTTTTGGCGTATATCGTTGGTGTAGATAGGCTTTGGGTTTTGTTTGAAGATACACCTACTACTCACATGTCTTTATTTATTGCTTTGATTGTCTTTACATTTTTGTTTTATGGTGTTTTTGCTTTTTTGAGAGAACAGGTTTGTACTACAATTTGTCCGTATGGTCGTTTGCAAGGTGTTTTATTAGATAATGATTCGATTGTTGTGGCGTATGATGATGTGCGTGGCGAACCAAGAGGAAAAGGAAAGCGAGAAAGTGACCCAATAGAACGAGCAGCAGACCCAAGGGGAGATTGTGTAGATTGTCATTTGTGCGTAGATGTATGTCCGACAGGAATTGACATCCGAAATGGAACACAGCTAGAATGTATAAATTGTACGGCGTGCATTGATGCGTGTGATTCGATTATGACAAAATTTGATTTGCCTACTGGGCTTGTTCGTTATGCTTCAAGAAATGAAATTGAGAAAAAACAAAAATTTAAGTTTACAACTCGCATGACAGCTTATTCGGTTGTCTTGATGTTGCTAATGATTGCAATGGTCGGACTTTTGGCAGTTCGAACACAAGTAGAAACGATTGTTTTGAGAGCGCAAGGAACAACGTATCAAACCACTGAAAAAGGAGATATTCGAAATATGTTTACGCTTCTTTTAATCAATAAAACAAGTGATACACTAAATATTAATGTAAAATTAGAAGAGGAAAACGGAACTATCCAAATGATTGGAACAGACAAATATATTTTGCTTCCAGAACAAACTGTCAAAGAAGTAATCTTGATAGATTTTCCAAAAGATAAATTACCTCCAAAGCGTTCAGATATTCATTTACAAATATTTTCTAATGGAGAACAAATAGAAACTGTAAATACTAAATTCTTATCGCCTTTTGTTGCTAATTAAAACCTAAAAAACTATGAATACTTTAACATCACTTTGGTCAAAGTTTAATTGGGGAACAGGTATTTTTCTGTTCTACTCTGCTTTTGTAATTTTTATGTTGTCGCTTGTTGTTATGTCAATGCAGCAAAAAATTGAGTTGGTAACAGAAAATTATTATACAAAAGGAGTAGATTTTCAAAGTCAAATAAACGAGCAATCCAATGTGGCTGCACTCGTAGAAAAACCAACCATAAAACAATTAGAAAATGGAAATGTAGAAATAAAATTTCCTGCTTCTGAAAATTTGGAATCAAAAATAAATGGTGAAATTTCTTTTTTTCGTCCTTCTGATAAAGATTTGGATTTTACTGTTCCTATTCAATTAGAAAAAACAAAAAAACAAATCATTACTCAAAAAATAGAACACGGACTTTGGAAAGTAAAATTATCATGGACACAACAAGACAAAACAGGAAATGATAAAAAATTCTTTCAAGAAACGACTTTGGTAGCTTCGAATTAAAGTATAACAGACTTCCTAGTCTGTTCAAAAAAGATACAATTATGAAAAACTCATTTCACACTTTTTATATTACTCACAGAGAGGCAAATGTGCCAATTAGAGAACGTTTTTCTTTATCCGAACGAGAAACCGAAACGCTTCTACTTGCCCTACAAAGTTCAGAATCTATAAAAGAAGTTTTTGTACTTTCTACTTGTAATCGTACCGAAATTTATTGTTATGGAAAAGAAGATTCTCTATCTATCATAAAGGAAAAATTTGCTCAATTAAAATCTGTTTCTAGTGAAGAATTGATGGAAATGGGTTTCAAATCAAATAGTAATTCGAAGGAAATAATAAAGCGTTTTTTTGAAATTAGTGTGGGAGCAGATTCTCAAATTGTAGGTGATTGGCAAATTACACATCAAGTCAAACAAGCCTATCAGCTTGCTTACGAGTTAGGAACAATTGGAACATATTTTCACAAACTGATAAATCATGTTTTGCAAACAAGTAAAAAAATTACTACACAGACTGTTTTTCGAAGTGGTGCTGCATCGGTTTCTTTTGCTACGGCTGATTTAGTGAGAAAACTTTTGAAGGATAAACACAACATTCAAAGAAATGAAGCGATACAAATTTTGGTAGTTGGAGTCGGAAAAATTGGTGCTGATACGGTTCGTCATTTGCGAAAAATGGGAATTAAAAATGTCAAGATTACAAATCGAACTATTGGAAAATCAGCTATGCTTGCTACTGAAAATGCGTATGAAATAGTAGAATTTTCAACTGTTTTTCAAGAAGCTCAAAAGGCAGATATTGTTATAAGTTCAGTTTCTCAACCCAATTTTTTCAATATTTCAAATATTGATGTAAAAAAAATACGTCCTAATCAGTGTTTTATAGATTTATCTATGCCGAGAAGTATTGAAAGCAAACTCAATAATTTTATTAAAATTTATACGATTGATGATTTGAAAGAACAAACAAAAGCTGTAAAAAAAGAAAGAGTAGCAGCTTTACCTTTGGTTTATGAAATTTTAGAAAAAGGAGTGGAAGATTTTGAAAAATGGAATGAACAACATAAATATATTCTTCTCTTACAACCTTACAAAATGGCTTTAGAAGAAGTCAAAAATAATATTTCAAATAAATATAGTGCTGAATTAGATGATAAAAACAAACATTTAATGATGCAAATGCTAACCGATTTTGAAGAGAAAGCAATGCGTATTCCTGTGGTGAATCTAAAAACACAACTCAATAATTCATCAAATATTGACAATCAAAAACCATTTTTAGATATACTTCAACAATTATTTTCATAAAGTATCACAGACTTCCAATCTGTGTAAAAATATCTTTTCCTACAGACTAGTAAGTCTGTCATACATAAACAAATATGTTTTTTCCAGCTTTACTTCTCGGTCTTACAGGTAGTTTGCATTGTGTGGGAATGTGCGCTCCTCTCACATTTGCATTTATGCAGGGCAAAAATTTTGTTCAAAAACTTTTCTTTTATCAGTTAGGCAGAATTCTGATGTACGCCATTTTAGGAATGGGAGTTGGTTTTGTCGGACAGGCTTTGTTTTTTTCAAATTGGCAAAGTTATGCTGCTTTTCTGTTGGGTGGTACACTGATTTTGGCAGGTCTTTTTAGTTTTAATTTGGATAGAATAACCAATAAAATTTCTGTTTTGAAATGGATTTCTTTAAAAATAACGCCTTTGATAGGAAATTATCTGTTTGATGAAAAACCCTATAAATTATTTTTTGCAGGACTTTTAAATGGTCTGTTGCCTTGTGGTTTGGTTTATTTTGCACTTTTGGGAGCAGTTGCAGCAGGAACAAGCCTTGAAGGTGGAATTTTTATGACAGGTTTTGGGCTTGGAACACTTCCTTTACTTCTTACTTCTTTATTTTTTTCAAAATATTTCTCTCAAAAAATAAATACAAAAAACATTATTTTTCAAAAATTAAAAATTATTTATCCCTATGCTTTTATACTTATGGGTATTTGGTTTTTGGGAATGGGAATAATTTCTTGGCAAAATGGTGTGGCTGATTGTCATTAGCTTGATTTTGATTAGATTGTTGTTTAATTTTATAAAAAATACAATCAGTAAAGAAAAAGTATTATACTATCCACCATGAAAAAGAAAAAAGTTGAATTTCCAAAATGTGAAACTTGCCCAAAACGAGCTGCTTCGGTTTTTTGTGATTTATCAGAAGAAGAAGTTGCAAATATGTCAGCTACAAAAGGGTGTAATTTTTATAAACGAGGTCAAAATTTATTTTATGAAGGTTCTCGTGCTATTGGTGTACATTGTATTTATGAAGGAAAAGTAAAACTGACCAAATTAGGAATTGATGGAAAAGAACAGATTGTCAAAATAGCTTCAGATGGAGAGGTATTGGGATATAATTCTTTACTTAGTCAAATGCCTTATAATGTTTCAGCAGAGGCACTAGATGATGCTGTAGTATGTTTTTTACCTACTTCGACTTTTTCAGAACTCATCGACGATAATAAGAATTTTCCTCGTAAGATGATGCAACTGATGGCAAAAGATACGCAAGATATGGAGCAACGTCTTACAAATTGGATGCAAAAATCAGTTAGAGAACGTCTTGCAGAGGTTCTTTTATTGCTTCATAATCGCTACCCAGATAAAGATAAAAATCAAACCATTGATGTTCGTTTGAGCCGAGAAGAAATTGCAAATCTCGTCGGAACTGCCACAGAAAGTGCCATTCGTTATCTTTCTGAACTCAACACTGATAAAATTATAGAATTAAAAGGAAAGGAAATAATTATTTTAGATAGAGAAAAACTTGTCAAGATAGCCAATATTGATATAGTTTAACTCTTAATCAAAATTGTTTTAATCATTCAAAAAATAGCTAATATCTTCTAAGAGTCCAATGTCAGAAGGTAATTTTGTGTCAGAATATACCAATTTGCCTTTTTTATCGATTAGAAAAGCTGATGGCAAGCCATTCAAGTTATACCCTAATGTATCAGAAAAATAACAAGTGAGAGAAGTTATATTTAGTTCTTTAAACCTAGTCTCTAAATTTTTATTGTTTGAAGAAATAGTAGAACTTAATTTTGCTGTCTGAATCCAAAGGAATACAATTTGATTTGATTTATTTTCAGTTTGATTTTTTATTTGATTATTTAAGTATTCAAAACCTTTTAAATAATTTTCTATAAACTCACTTTCTAAAGAGCCAAAAAACAAATAAACAATTTTGCCTCTAAAATCAGATAATTTTACAGTTGCACCAGTTGCATCTGGCAAAGAAAAGTTGGGTGCAAGTTTTCCTATTTTCATCTTCTGACTATTTTCAATAAACTCTTTTAGAACTGAAGCTGATTTGTCGTCTTTATGAATGGAAAGATATTTCTTATAATATTTTTTATAGAGTTTTTCGTTGCCTTGTTTGGCTAATTCTATAATCAAAATGGACTGTGCGTGTGCTTGTACGCTTCCAAGGAGTTCTTTTTCTGTAATCTCAAATAAAAGAGGGTAATACAAATCCGAATAGGCTTTTAGAGAAGTTTCTTGGTGAGACTTGATATAACGAAATTCTAAATAATTTCTCAAAAAACGTAAATAAGCAGGCTGATTTAGAGCTGATGGACTTTGAATAATTGTTTCTTCAAAAAAAGAGTAATATTCGTCAGACAGAATTTTTGGTGTTTGTTCATTCAAAAAAGCGTGTAAAACAGAATATTCAGCTAAATGATTTGCATTTTCATACGCAATTCGCTGTTCCATTGCCAAAATAAAATCGTCAGAAAGAGGTTTTTTTCCTATGGTTTCTTCTAAAAGCTTGAATTGATTTTTACGTAACTTCTCTACTTCGCTTTTAAAATTTTTTTCATTCGAATTTTTATATTTCTTTGGATACAGCGTATTTTTAGAACTATTGCCAAATTCTGTTTCCCATTTTTGTAGAAAGTTATTTTCGGCTGCACCCAAGCCAGAAAATTTTGTTCCATAAGGCAAAGCACCTAATTCTACTTGCATATTTAAACTATCACCTACATGAAGATAAATTTGTCCTTGTTTGTCTTTACATTTCCATAAAAGCCAAGTTGATTTTTTGAGAGGAATTGTAAAATTAAATTCTCCTTTTTCGTTTGTAGTAATTAGTTGTCTTTTGGGTTGAAAAGTCAAATATTGATATTGATATTCTATAACTATTTCATACGAAGACGCAGGAAGCATTTTTCCTTCTAAAATGGTAGAAAATTGAGCAAAACTTTCAAAAGAAAAACTAAATGAAAATAAAAAGCACAAGATTAGAATAAATATTTTTGCAATATGGCTTTTAAAAATAGAAGTTAAACGTAAAAAAATAGTCATTAATAAAGAATTATGAGAAATAGTGTACTATCAAAACTAAAATTAAATAATTGACAAAATTAAGCCAAATTCTATTGATATAATACACATGCAACAAAATTGCGCTCCTTATTTTTTAATTTTGAAAGTCTAGTTTATATTTATTGCATTTTTTAAACTTCAATTTATGTCACACTCACACGACCATAATCATACAGGACATAGCCACGAACACGCTCCCAAAAGTCTAGAAAATATCAACTCAGCTTTTTACATTGGTATTGCTCTCAATATTGCTTTTACAGCTATCGAATTTGTTTATGGTTATTCTACTGATTCTTTAGCTCTTTTGTCTGATGCCACTCATAATTTAAGCGATGTAGGAAGTCTTATTTTAGCTCTTATCGGGATGAAACTCGCCAAAAAAACAGCTACTCTAAGTTATACCTATGGTTTTAAAAAGGCTTCTTTATTAGCTTCTCTTATCAATTCTGTTTTGCTTGTGGCTGTTGCTGGAGGAATTATTTATGAAGCAATTCATCGTTTTACTAATCCTTCTCCTTTGACAGGAACTACTATTATTGTTGTCTCTGCAATTGGAGTTTTGATAAACACAGTTTCTGCCTTTTTATTTTTTAAAGGACAAAAAGATGATATTAATGTAAAAGGAGCTTTTTTACATTTGCTTGTCGATGCGCTTGTTTCAGTAGGTGTAGTGATTGCAGGAACGATTATTTATTTTACAGATTGGACAATTATTGACCCTATTATTAGCTGCGTTATTGCAATTGTTGTTTTAGTTTCGACATGGAATTTGTTTAATGAAAGTGTGCGTTTGGTTTTAGATGGCGTTCCGAGCAGCATAAAAATAGAAGATATAAAGGAGTCTCTTTTAGAAATAGAAGAAATAGATAAAGTTCATCACATGCATGTTTGGGCATTGAGCAGTACCGAAAATGCAATGACTGTGCATGTTGTTTTAAAAAAATATGCCTTAGATGCTGCAAATAGCAATGCCGAAACTCCTCTTCAACGTTGGGAACGTCTTAAATTGATTATTCGTCATAAACTTCTGCATCATTCTGTTCATCATGCGACTTTAGAACTTGATGCTGATGATAGTTTGGCAGATGAGAAAGTGCATTAAGGAATGATGATCTGCCAAAGCAGCCAAGCTAATTATTGATAAATAAATAATTGGGCAGAATTAATAACAAAACCCACGATTTTAATCGTGGGAAAAGAGGAGCAGAAAGGTAGAAAATATCCTCCAACTATCCCATAACTAAAGTTATGGGTTTCATTCTTTCTGCCATTGTCGGTGTCCCCACTGACGATAGTAAAACACAAATAAATTTATGTTACAAGGTACTTACAAATTTAAAAGCAGTAGTTTATTTAATTCTTATTCTTAATAAGGTTTGGAAAAGTAAAAAACCATTTCTATAAAAATAGAAATGGTTTTTATTATAACAGTTGTAAAGAATTATCTTTAAAGTAAAAATTACTTCTTAGCAGCTTCAGTACGTTTGTTTTTAGTTTCCTGTACTTCTGTACGGATTTCTTGTGCTATTTTTTTGAGGTCTTGCATTCCTTTACGGATACGAGTTCCTGCTGCTTGATTTTCTTTATCGTAAAATTTAGAAAAATCTTCTTTAAGTTGTGTGATTAAGTCTTCGACTTCTTGATAACGACCCATAGTGAAAAGTAAATTGAAGGTTATAAATTAAATTTAAAAAAATGCTTTTAAAAGCAAAAAAGGTATAAGACAAAATGCCTGTATAGCTCTATTATGCCCTATTTGAATGACAATATACTAACAAAACTATCAAAAACAGCGTTTTGAGCCGTTTTTTTTAGACTTTCTTATATATTTTTTTCAATAGTGAAATTATATTTTTTCTTTTATTGATAGAAAAACTTCTTAACAATCTGAAAAACAATTAGTTAGTGTTATTTGTCAAGTAAGTATTTAATTTTTAAAAAACACCAACAAATAGAAAATAACATAGCTATACGGATTTAATTAGATAGCAGCACTAATTTCATTGTTTGCATAAACTCCATTTTTGAGCTTATCCGAAACTGCTTTAAATGCTTCAATGGTTTGTTTTACATCTTCTAATGTATGCGCTGCTGTTGGAATAAGACGCAACATAATTACATCTTTAGGAACAACTGGATAAATTACAACCGAACAGAAAATAAAATAATTTTCACGAAGGTCAATGATAAGATTTCCTGCTTCATTATTGCCACCACTCAAAAATACAGGTGTAACAGGTGAATCTGTCTCGCCAATATTAAAGCCGTTTTCACGCAAACCATCTTGAAGCGCACGCACTACTTTCCAAAGATTAGCTTTTAGTTCTGGCATAGTACGAAGCATTTCCAAACGTTTCATGTTGCCAACAACAAGAGGCATTGGTAATGTCTTTGCATAAATCTGTGAACGCATGTTGTAACGTAAATAATTAATTACGTCTTCAGGACCAGAAACGAAAGCTCCAATACTTGCCATAGATTTGGCAAATGTAGAAAAATAAATATCAATTTCGTCTTGAACGCCTTGCGCTTCTCCTGTTCCGATTCCTGTTTCTCCCATTGTTCCGAAGCCATGAGCATCGTCAACAAGCATACGGAAATTATATTTTTTTCTAAGCTCAACAATTTCTTTTAGTTTTCCTTGGTCGCCAAGCATTCCAAATACTCCTTCTGTAATTACTAAAATAGCTCCTCCTGTATTCTCTACATATTTAGTAGCTCTTTCTAATTGTTTTTCACAGTTTTCAATATTATTATGAGGAAAAACATAACGTTTTGCAAGGCTCATTCTGAGTCCATCAAGAATACAAGCATGTGATTCAGAATCATAAACTACAACATCTTTACGATCAAGAAGTGCATCTACAACAGACATAATCCCTTGATAGCCATAATTCAATATAAAAGTATCTTCTTTTTGTACAAAATCCGAAAGCTGAGATTCAAATTCTTCTATTGTATTTGAGTTTCCAGACATCATACGTGAACCCATCGGATAGGCAAGTCCCCAATCTTTAGTAGCTTCTGTATCTGCCTTACGAACCTCTGGGTGGTTAGCAAGTCCTAAGTAATTATTCAAACTCCATGTCAATACTTCTTTTCCTCTAAATCTCATGCGAGGCTTCAATTCGCCTTCCAATTTTGGAAACGCAAAATAGCCATGTGCAATAGAAGAAAATTGACCTAAAGGGCCACGATTTGTTTTTAATTTTTCGAATAAATCCACGTTATATCTTTTAGTTAATGGTTGATGTAGCGGCTTTTTAATCAATATTTAATTACTGATTTATAAATCAATATATTCTTTCAAATTGATTTTTTTATAATTTTTTTAATCATAAAACTATTTTTTACTTATATATGAAGATACGAATAAAAGCAGGAAGTAAAAAAGCAAGATTACCTATTTTTTATTAAAAGCCGAAAAAATAATACGCAAATATAGTGCGAAAAGGGCAATTTTGGAAATACAGAGCTATTCTAAGCCATTTTTGTTTGAAATTTCTCTTAAATTAACGCAGAATTTAAAAAAAATAAAAACTTGATAGGTCGTAGTCATCGCTTCTCTAAAGACAACGTCCAAAATTCATTTTTTTATTGTTATTTTGGAACACTATGCCCCTAGCGTTTACTTACTTTAACATTAAATATTTTTCTAAATTAAGATTTTGCAACTTAGGCAAATCAATATTAAATAATTCAGCTTGAGATCTTAAAATAGTCAAAGAATCATAATATCCCATTATCTGTCCCA
Organism: Bernardetia sp. Wsw4-3y2; assembly: GCF_037126295.1. Taxonomy (NCBI): domain Bacteria; kingdom Pseudomonadati; phylum Bacteroidota; class Cytophagia; order Cytophagales; family Bernardetiaceae; genus Bernardetia; species Bernardetia sp. Wsw4-3y2. The sequence goes on from NZ_CP147018.1 coordinate 115,541, forward strand.
TAATATAGTCTTTATCACCTTTTTCACAGGAAGAAATTTCCTGTTCCAACTCAGATAACTTATCTATTTGTATATCAATAAAATCATTTAGATAATTCTTATAACTATTAGCATTCATTTTACTTCTCTTTTAAAATTCCTCCAGCCGTCATTCGTGAAAAAAATAGCTCTCGCTTGCTTCCTAGCAAGTGATTTATAGGTATTCGGCTTGTAGCCGTGTATTTGTATTTCTAAACTAGCATAAATCTAATATTTTAAAGTCAAAATCAAAAGAACTTTACAAATTAAAATGGCAAATACAAAAACCACGGCTACAAGCCGAATACATATGAAGCACTCGTTAAAAACGAGCGATAGCCACAAAAATACTTTTTGTTAAAACAAGTATTCATAAATTTGAAAATTTTATTTTTTACTAGTAAAGATAGTTAATTTATTTTCCCAAGTTAAAATCATATAAATCCAAACAGGAATACAACAAGCAAAAACGATGTATGTTCCTGTACTTCCAAATTCGATAAGTATATCAATCCAAGCGTGCAGAGTTACGACCACAAAAAGGGATTTTGTTTTTTCGATAGCTTTTCCCAAAATAACACTAATAATAAAACTGCCTAAGCCAAAAGCTAAAATTTTAACGATAATCATATACCATTCTCCAGAAGAAGTACGAACGAAAATATGCCAAAACTCCCATAAAACAGCAATGATTAAATATTTTGGTAGTGGTTTTACATTCTTCAAACTGTCTTGTAAAAAACCTCTCCAGCCAATTTCTTCTCCCAAAATAGAAATAAAACCTACAATAGATAACACTAAAGGTGCAATATGAACAGGAAAAGGAAGTCCTTCTATTCCCACAATGCAAAGTCCAAACACAGGCAGGAAATAAAAAATAAGGGATTTTATCCAAGAAGTTCCTCCTAGAGAAACCGTTTTTTCAATGCTTTTTCTAAACAAAAAATAACATACTAAAGCCGAAATTCCGACTCCCCACATGATGAACCATTGTTTGGCAAAACCTATCATTTTCCAGTCTATCCAACTGTCTGTATTAAAGTGTCGCCACCAAAAAAAAGGAAACGAAATGGCACACGCCAAAACATAATAAACTGCAATCGCTTTCCAATTTATTTTTGAAGAATCAGGAGAAATAAGTATATTTTTCATAGATTGAAATTAAGTTTTACAGTACTGGACATGAGTTAAATTTTTCATAGAACTCAGCAGTAGCTCGCACAATCCTTGTTCGGCTGAGTCTTCCAAAAAACAGTAAAAAATAGCTCTCGATTGCTTCTTAGCAAGTGAGCAATATGTATTCGGCCTGTAGCCGTGGTTTTTGTATTTGGTATTTTAAGTTGTACATTTTTTTGATTTTCGTTAAAAAATCAAAGCCATTTAATTTACCAGCATCTAACTTTACGCAAACCCCAACTGTTTCCTTACTTTCTGCAAGACTTCAAAAGCTACTTTTCTAGCTTTTTCTTCTCCTATTTTGAGTTTATTATCTAGTTCTTTTTCATCTGCCATTAATTTATCAAAAGTAATTCTTTCGTTCTTATATTTATCCAAAATAAGTTCTAAAAGAGCCTTTTTTGCGTGTCCGTAGCCATAATTTCCACCTGCATAATTTTGTTTCATTGTCTTCAAATCACTTTCAGAAGCTAATAATTTATACAAAGAAAAGACATTACAAGTTTCGGTATCCTTTGGTTCTTCTAAAGGTGTACTGTCTGTTACGATAGACATAACTTGCTTTTTGAGTTGCTTTTCAGGTAAGAAAATATCGACAATATTTCCATACGATTTACTCATTTTTCGCCCATCAGTCCCCGGAATTGTCATTATTTGTTCATCTACTTTTGCTTGTGGCATTACAAAAATATCTCCGTACTTATTATTAAAAGCTGAAGCAATATCTCTAGTGATTTCAATATGTTGAATTTGGTCTTTTCCGACAGGAACAAACTCAGCATCATACATCAAAATATCAGCAGCCATCAAAACAGGATACGTAAAAAGACCTGCATTTACATCTGAAAGAGAATCTGATTTATCTTTGAACGAATGTGCATTGGCAAGCATTGGAAAAGGTGTAAAGCACGATAAATGCCACGCAAGTTCGGTTACTTCTGGGATTCTTGACTGACGATAGAACGTATTTTTTTCTATATCAAAACCAAAAGCCAGCCACGCAGCAGCAACAGCATTTGTGTTTTGAATTCTCGTTTCGGCATCTTTTACCGTTGTGAGAGAGTGCAAGTCAGCAATAAAAAAATAAGAATCGTTACCTGCTTTTTTTGAAAGCTCAATAGCTGGTAAGATTGCGCCCAAAAGATTTCCTAAATGTGGACGACCAGAAGACTGAATACCTGTGAGAATACGGGACATATTGAATTGTGAATGATGAATTGTGAATGATGAATGGAATAAAATAAAACCAAACACTATTTTTCGTTTTTCTGTCGTTGTTGGTGTTGCCACCAACGATAACAGTTTACATTACTTCAAAATTGAAAAAAAAGTTTCAAAAAGCCTAATTATTTACTTTTAAGAAAAATAAAAAGGATTTTTGCCTATCCAAAAAATAAACCATACAAATATCTACCTGGTGAAAAAGTAAAAGCTCCTGCAATAATGAGCGCACCAAAATAGAGCAAAATCATTTTTCGTTTGTGGGATTTTACATCTCCTTTTTTGATAGCAATATAAGCTGTCGGAACGCTATAAAGAACGACAAAACTAAAAATATGAATCCACCCAAAATGATTGAAAACTGTAAATCCAATTGTTGCAGGCATAAAAAGAGTAATAACTGCTGTAAAAAGCATCAAAATCATATAAATTCTTCCAAAAATTTTATGAATTTGTGTCCCTTTTTTGATGAGTAAAAGAACTGTTCCGATAAAAAAACTAGGCACTACGGTAGCCAAATGAAGATACATAAGTTGTAAATAATCCATAAGTAAGTAAGTTAGATTTGGGAAAAAAAATCAAAAGTATAAAATTTTATAATTACTATGTTACTTTTTCTAATCACTAAATTTTCCGTTATTTGAGCTTTCTAGCTAAGTAAAAGGTATTAAAAAATTCTGTATCAGATGGATAAGTGATTTATTATCCCACATAAAACTTCAAAAAAATATTTCTAAATAATGAAAACTAACTCTTTATCTTCTTCATTTTTATCTTTCTTATCAAAATCGCCATTAGTAGCATCAATATTTTTTCTATTCTTTTTTTCTTGTAGTTCTGATAAAATGACAGATAAAGAAAAAGAAGATGAATCTAGTATTGAATGGGAAAGCACACAGATTCCTACTGATTCTGTTTCTCTTGTTCATGCAACTCAATTTCGTTCTTATGTATATCCAAATTTCAGAACTTTAGAAGTTTATGATAAAAATAAAAATTTACAACAGCGTTATCTATTGTACAAAGGAGAAACAAAACCAAAAACGAATTTTGAATATGATGTTGCTCTTCAAATTCCTTTAAAACGTATCGTTTCACGTTCTACAAAGTATGCGACTTTTATATCACTTTTAGAAAATGTAGATAATTTAGTCGGTTTTGTAGGCTCTCAGTATGTTTCGGATGAGCAAATTAGAAAAGGTTTGGATGCAGGAAAAATCAAAGAAGTTGGAAACGATGATGGTTCAGGAGTAAATTTTGAAGGTTTGCTTAGTTTAGAACCAGATGCCATTTTTACCTATGATGCCAGTTTGTATGGAGGAACAAGCGATACACAGCAAAAAATGAAAGAATTGGGTTTGCCTATGATTATTTGTAATGAAACTTTAGAAAGCTCGCCTCTTGCACAAGCAGAATGGATAAAATTCTTTGGTATTTTGTTTGAAAAAGAAGAAAAAGCAACCGAAATTTTCAATCAGGTAAAAAGCAATTATGATTCTCTAAAAAACCTGACAGGCAATCTAAAAGAAACTCAAAAACCAACACTTTTTTTTAATGCATGGTATAATGAAACTTGGTTTATGCCAAATGGAGATAGTTATGTAGCACAGTTTGCCAAAGATGCAGGAGCAATTTATTTATGGAATGATTTAGAAGGAACAGGTGCTTCTCCTTTAGCCATAGAGTCGGTTTATGAAAAAGCTCAGCAGGCAGATTATTGGTTTCATGCTAGTGATTGGAAGAATATGAATCAGCTTATAAGTTCGGACAGACGGTTTGTGTCTTTCAAGTCAGTCAAAAATAAAAAAATATTTAATCATAATAAAAGACAACTAAAAAGTGGTGGAAATGACTATTTTGAGAGTGGAGTAGCTTTTCCAAACAAAATTTTGGAAGACTTTATCAAAATTTTGCATCCAGAATTAATCAAAAATAAAGAGCTTTATTTTTATGAAAATTTGAAGTAAATTGGATAAAATACAAATTATCTAGCTATTAAAAAATAAAAATAATTTTGTTTTTTAATAATCTAAAAGTCGGTTTTTTGTGTAAAAACTGTCAAAAATCAGTAAGTAAAGCGACTTTTGATAGTGTTTTGCGCTTATTAAATTTGTATCTTGCAAGCCAAAATAAACACCACACACAAATACACACAATTAAATAAATAATTTATCGGTTCAATTCTATGCTAATAATAAGCAATAGATTTCATAAAAAAACTGATACAAAAAAAATAGTTTATGAGTAATATTCTAACCCTTTCCCCTTCTCGTTTAGAAGTCATGCGCCATTTAGAAGGCTACGTGGATCAAATGACAAGTAAATTTTTACGTCCTATTGATGTAAACTGGCAGCCTTCCGATTTATTGCCTGATGCTTCTAAACTAGATTTCTTTGATAAAGTAAAAGATCTTCAAGAACGTGCTAGAGAACTATCTTATGATTTTTGGATTGTTTTGATAGGCGATATGATAACAGAGGAAGCTCTTCCAACTTACGAATCTTGGTTGATGGATGTAGAAGGTGTACACCAAGGCGACAAAGAAAATCCGTGGTCAAAATGGGTAAGAGGCTGGACAGCAGAAGAAAATCGTCATGGAGATTTGCTCAATAAATACCTTTATTTATCAGGACGAGTAAACATGAAGCAGGTAGAAATTTCTACTCAACACTTAATTGCTGATGGTTTTGATATCGGAACTGCAACAGACCCTTATCGTAATTTTGTTTATACTTCATTTCAAGAATTAGCTACTAACATTTCACACAAACGAGTAGCTCAACTGGCAGGAACACATGATAATTCAGATTTAGAGAAAATGTGTAGTATGGTAGCTGCCGACGAATACCGTCATGCGTATGCGTATATGTCATTTGTAGAAAAGATTTTGGAAGTTGATCCAAATGAAATGCTTTTTGCTTTTGAAGATATGATGCGTAAAAAAATTGTGATGCCTGCTCATTATTTGAGAGAAATTGGTGGAAAAGTAGGCGAAACCTTCAAGCATTTTTCTGATTGCGCTCAACGTTTGGGTGTTTATACAGCAGAAGATTATGTTGATATTATGGAAGTGCTAATCAAGAAATGGAATATCGAAAACTTGAAAGACCTTAATGAAACAGGCGAAAAAGCAAGAGATTATATTATGAAACTTCCTGCTAGACTTTTGCGTGTAGCTGAAAGAATGAAAACAGACACAAGTGCAGGATATAAATTTAAGTGGATAGATTAAAATCAATTATTAGTGATAAATGGTTAATTATAAATGAATGAAAGTAGTCCATTTATAATTAACCATTCACAATTATTCATTGCTTTCTTCTTCAAATTCTAGTTCTTTAATAGGTAGTTTGTTTTTCTTGGCAGTTTTTCGTTTTCCTCTTTTATAATAAAACCACTCGCCAGTTACTTTTCCCTCTTTATATTGACCTTCATATTTGGGTTTTCCTTCTTCATCATAGTGAATCCAATATCCAGTTTTTTTTCCTTCTTTATATACTCCTCTACTCATTACAATCCCGTTTTGATCATAGTATGTCCAAGAACCTTGTTTTTGTCCATCTTTGTATGTTCCTGATTGAATTGCACTTCCATCAGTAAAATATTCTTCTACTAACCCGTCTAATTGTCCTTTTGTATAAAAAACTCGTCTTGCAAGAGTTCCATCTTCATAAAAAGTTAGCCAAAGACCTTCATACGCACCATCACGATAAATACCTGTACGTTTTACTTGTCCATTTGGATAATAAAAAAAAGCTGAATCTTGTAACATTCCGTTTATCCATATTTCTTTTCGCTCTAGCTTTCCATCTGGTGAATAATACTTTGATGTTCCATTAAGTTTATTGTATTGGTAGTTCTCAAAAGCCATTGTTGTTCCATCTGGATAATATAAGAACCAATATCCTTCTTTATTTCCTTTTACTTCTTTTCCCTCAGCTTTTAGTATTCCACTTTTATAAAACTCTTGCTTTTTTGATTGTGCAACAGAATTTTGTATAAAGCTAAATAATAAAAAAGCAAGTAAATACAGAGTTAAATATACATTTGAATAATACTTATTTTTCATATAATTTTGTTTAGATACTTATAGATAAAAGAGTCCTATCATCAAGCCCAATTATCATACTACTTTTTTGCTCTTAGTAAGGCAAGCTACATAAATTTAAAATAAAAAAAACAAAATAATCAAATCTCTTTTATGAATGCAGTCAAACAAAGATTTTAGCTATTTTTATATCTATTTTTAATATTTAATCTAAAAATGTGTTTGATAAATCAAAAAAAATGTTATTTTTGTACTACTTACTATCTAATTATTTGCTCAAAATTGTACATTATTTAGACTACTTTTCCCCTTGAAAAAATTGCGAGAAAAATTATCAACTATCTCTTTTTTAAAAAAATACCTTCATCAGTTTGCTGAGAATTTCTTTTCAAAATCTTTAGTAAAAGGATTACTCTTGATTTTATTTTTCTTTGTTTCACTTATTGTTAATGCACAAAAACAAAATAAACACGTTCCCTTTGACCCTAATAAACAACTCTCTCAATTTTTAATAGATGTTTGGGATAGTGAAAAGGGATTACCTTCTAGTACACTTTTGCAAGTCATCCAAACCAAAGATGGATATCTATGGATTGGAAGTTATGATGGGCTTTTACGTTTTGATGGAAATAGTTTTGATATTTATACAAAAAATACCACAAAAGAATTCCAAACAAATAATATTACTTATCTCAAAGAAAGTAAAGATAGTACGCTTTGGATAGGAACACAAGGTAGTGGATTAGTAAGTTGCAAAAATGGAGTATTCAAATCACATGGTTTAGAAAAAGAGTATATTGAAGCAATTCATGTTTTAGATAATAGTGATTCAGCATATATTGGCACTCGTTCTAGGGGATTGTTACTATATGATATAAAAAACAAGATTTTCAAACCTCTTTTTGCTAAAGAATTGTCTTCGGAATCTATTTATGATATTTTAGAGTATCCAAGGGGTAAATTTTGGTTAGCTACAAGAAATCAAGGGGTACTAACTATAGAAAACAATCAAATTCTAAAAGTTGCTTGTGATGTGGAAAATCCACGAACACTAAAATTATATTTAGATAATACCAAAAGAATTTGGGCAGGTACTTATGATGGTATATTTATGTATCAAGACAATAAACTTACTAGACAATTCGAACAGCTTGCTAAAGAACGAATTCATGATATGAGGTTTGATCCAGCAGGTAATTTTTGGATTGTTACTCGTAATAATATTTATCGTCATAATGTCTTGACAGAGAAATTAGAACTTCTTACCACTGATACAGGAGAAGCATTTGATGATGTGCGTTCGGTGTGGTTAGATCAAGAAGAAGATTTATGGATTCCGACAGCTAGACATGGACTGTGTCGTTTGCGTGATGGAAAATTTATTAATTACACTGTTCGTGAAGGACTTGCTTACCCTTCTGTAAACTCTGTGGGGATTTACAATAATACAGATGTTTTGGTTGGAACAAGTAATGGAACTGTTCATCGTATAAATCCTATACAAAATAAAGTGTTTGATTACCCTATAAAAAGTAAACTTTCTAATCAAGAAATATTCAATATCCGTCAAGATAGCGCAGGAGCCGTTTGGATAGTTACTTATGACGGTCTATTAAGGAAAGATATTAAGGGAAACGAAAAATTATTTACTACAAAAGATGGGCTTCCAACTAATATTTTGAGACTTACCTATCAAGATTCAAAAGGTCGCTTTTGGATAGGGACACGAGGAGAAGGATTGGTAGAATACAAAAAAGACAGGAAAACAGATCAAGATAGTTTTTCCAAAGTTGGTCTAGAAAGAGGATTTACGGCTGATTTTGTGATGGCAATAACAGAAGATAATGATGGAAATCTTTTAGTAGGAACAAATAATGGAGGATTAGCTATAGAAAACGGAGATAAATTTGATTTGTTTTCTACTGAAAATGGATTACCTACTAATCTTATCTTTAATATTTATTGTGATAAACAGAATATAATTTGGCTGGCTACTAATGCTGGTTTGGTGCGTTGGAAAGATAAAAAAGCATTTGTTTTTGATGGAGCAAATGGTTTACCAAACGAAACTATTTTTGATATTGTAGAAGATGAGAAGGGGTATTTTTGGTTTTCTTCCAATAGAGGAGTGCTACGCATAAATAAAAATGAACTCAATTCTTTAGCCAATGGAGAAGATATAGACTTAAACTGGACACAATACGACAAAAATGATGGTATGCGTTCCGAACAATGTAAGGGAGCAACTCAATCAATTATCTCTCCTCAAGGAATAATTTGGATTCCTACTAACAATGGTATTTTACAAATCAACCCTAATTTTCTACCTATCAATTCTCATCGTCCTCCTGTATATGTACAGAAAGTTTTCTTAGATGATGAGTTATTTTTAGAACCTTTAAAAGTAATTGTGAAACCTGAGCAACAGCGTGTCATTATTGATTTTACAGCACTTAGTTTTCGTGCACCTGAAAAAGTAAAGTTCAAATACCGATTAGAAGGCTTCGATAAAGATTGGGTAGTAGCAAAAAATAATAAAAGAGAAGCAATTTATACCAATCTTCCTAACGGAACATATAATTTTCAAGTCATTGCAGCTAATAATGATGGTGTTTGGAATAATGAAGGTGCAAGTGTAGAAGTTATTGTTAAACCTCATATTTACGAAACACTTTGGTTTATTGGATTGATAGTTCTCTTAGTTGTAGGAAGCATTTGGGGAGTAGTAGCTACAAGAACAAAGAGAATTAAGATGAAAGCTGAAGAATTAGAAAGGATTGTTGAATTACGTACTGTCGAACTTCGATCTAGTAACGAAGAACTGATTACTCAACAGCAAGTAGTAGATGAAAGAAATCTTCTGATCGAAAAACAAAATCATAATATTATATCTAGTATCAATTATGCCAAACGCATTCAAGTAGCAATGCTTCCTGCCCTAGAACAAGTGACAGAACTTTTGCCTGAGTCTTTTATATTATTTTTGCCCAGAGATATAGTTTCAGGAGATTTTTATTGGATAGAAAAACAAAGTGAAAAAATAGTTGTAGCTACTGTTGATTGTACAGGACACGGTGTACCAGGTGCATTTATGTCTTTGATAGGAAATGATTTGCTCAATAAAGTAATTCAAGACTATTCTATTACACAACCTAGTCTTATTCTTAATGTTCTTAATGAGGAAATAAGTAATATTTTAAGACAACGAGAAACAGATAATCGTGATGGAATGGATATGAATATTTGGACATGGAATCAGAAAACTCATACAGTAGAATTTGCTGGCGCAAAAAACCCATTGATTTATATCCAAAATGGAGAATTACATGAAGTAAAGGCTGATAAACTTTCTATAGGTGGAAATTATTATGACAAAGAAGGTATAAAATATAAAAATCATATTATCAAGATTGATTCTCCTACTGTATTATATACATTTTCTGATGGATATCAAGACCAATTTGGAGGGGAACAAAATAGAAAATTTATGAAAGGTAAATTGAAAAAACTACTATTAAAAATTCATCATTTACCTATGAAAGAACAATATCAAATCTTAAAAGATACTATTGAAGATTGGAAAGATGAATACCCACAAGTTGATGATATTTTAATTATAGGAGCTAAACTAGATGTAAATATTTAGATTATGAGTTTCACAAAACTATGTTTTACACTAATTCATAGTATACAAAAGTTAACTTTTAAATTAATCTTGAAATCAAAAAAAAAGAGTTATTTTAAATAAAAATCACAGAAGTGTTTTTTTTTTCATAAATTGTCTCGTCCTAACATAGTGTTACACAACCAATTTTATTATGGAACGTACCTATGTAAAACGTACACAGAAAGACTATACCATGCAGTTCAAACTTCAAGTAGTTAAGGAAATAGAACAAGGTCTTTTTACAATAACTCAAGCACAACGGAATTATGGTATTCAATGTCGTCATACTGTTGTGAACTGGTTAAAAAAATACGGTAATTTTGATCATTCTTATAAAGTAATTCGTCCTATGAAAACAGCAGAACAACGTTTAATGGAACAAGAGCAGGAAATTCGTCTTCTTAAAAAACAAAATGCCACTCTACAAGAAGAATTATCTACCTTAGATAAGAAAGCCATTTTGTTTGACATGATGATTGACTTAGCCGAAAAAGAATATAAAATTTCTATACGAAAAAACTCCAACCCCAAGTAGTTAGTTCATTTAGTGAACAGCCTGCAACCAGTATTGAAAAGACCTGTAAATTGCTTGGGATATCTAGACGGGTATATTATTATTCTTTATTTCGGACAGATAAATACAAAGAATTAGCTCAAAAAGTAGTTGATTTAGTCAAAGAAGTTAGACATCGAATGCCACGAGTGGGTACTCGTAAACTTTACCACATTTTAAAAATTCCTTTAAAGGCTTTAAAAGTGGGACGAGATAAACTATTTCGTATTTTGGAAGCTAATCATCTTCTTATTTTACCTAAACGGAGGTATCATGTTACTACAGACTCCTTTCATCGTTTCAAAAAGCATAAAAATTTAATTGCAAACTTGAAGGTAGATGGAGCAGAACAAGTTTGGGTAAGTGATATTACCTATATTGGAACACGAGAAAATCCGATGTATTTGGCATTGGTTACTGATGCGTATTCAAAGAAAATAGTTGGTTTTGATGTTTCTAATAGCTTAGAGACTGTTGGTTGTTCAAATGCTTTAAAAATGGCATTGAAAAACAGAAATTATCCGTTACGAGAATTGATTCATCATTCAGATAGAGGTGTCCAATATTGTAGTGATGAATATCAGACGATTTTAACTAAAAATCGTATTCGTTGTAGTATGACAGAATGTTATGACCCTTACGAAAATGCAGTAGCAGAACGTGTCAATGGTATTCTCAAACAAGAGTTTTTACTAGAAACTCAACAATCGTATTTGACTTGGATGAAACAATTAGTACAACAAAGTGTACAAATATATAATCAAGAAAGACCTCATTTTTCTTTATATATGCAAACACCAGAGCAAACACATCAAAAGGAAAATATTGAAATAAGAACCTATAAAAAAGAAAAATCAGACAATCTTAAGACTGCCTGATATATATTTAATCTATCTAAAAAACTGTAACACTATTTCAGGACTAGACAAATTAAAGACAAATATTGGATAACCGTATTTATATTATCTGTAAAGCTGGTCGTTGATGCCTCATACAAGCCCCTTTTTTAAACTATCTACAGAAGCTCTCTGTGTGCTAGATATACATAATCGTATCCTGCACGCCAATACTGCTATGGAAAAACTTGCTCAAAGAGAAGAAAAATTCTTAATTGGAGAAAGTTTTATAGAAGAAATAGAAAAAAGAATTGAAGGGCAGAATAAAATAGGTGTTAAAGAATTGATTACTAGGTTAATAAATCAACTTGACAAAACACGTATCAAAATAAATGAAAAAATAATTGAATCGTATAGCTTCATAAATAATATAAATAATAGAGAAGAATACAAAATTTCTACAATTTCTACAAAAGAAAATTACGTTTATATATCCATTGCTTATACATCAACTACTATTAATCCTGATTTAGTAGAAACATTTATTGAAACAAGAGCCATACAGACAAAGCAGTTGAATACTATCCTAGCAACTGTTCCTGATGGTATTTTTGTTATCAATGAAAAGGGAATTATATCTTTGGTTAATCCTGCTGCTGAGAATATTTTTGGTTACAAAGAAGAAGAGTTACTTGGCAAATCAATAGAATTACTTTTGTCTAACCAACCTATACCCGAACGTTTTACGCAGCTAGTAACAGAGTCTTCTTCTGATTTGAAGGTCATTCATAATATAGAATTAATTGCAAAACACAAAAATCAAACTGAATTTCCTTTAAGTGTTTCGTTAAACGAAACTCATTTTGAAAAAGGAAAAACGGTTTATATTGCTTTAGTGAGAAACCTTACAAAATCAAAAGAAGTACAGAATAAATTACGTGATAGTCAAACATTTGGAGAGTCAATCTTTCAATCAGCCAAAATTGGATTAGCTGTTATTAATGAATGGGGCTATTTTGTAAATGTAAATAGACAATATGCACTCATGACTGGCTATAATCCAGAAGAATTAATTGGTCAAGTATATTCTATAATTGTACCTGATTTCGAAACAGAAGATAGCATTAATACTATAAAAAAAGCTCGCAGAGGAAACACTACTGCAAAACGTTTTTGGAAGCTAAAGCAAAAAAAGGGTGCATTGATTGACATCGAATTATATATTAATGATTTTTATAATCGTAATAAAGAACAGTTTTTTATTCTTTCTTCAAAAGACATTACTGAAGAGAAAAGTATTGAAAAAGATTTAAGGAATACAAAAGAATTATTAGAAGGCATTTTTCAGTCTTTAGATAATGTATTTTGGTCGTATGATGTCAAAAAAGATAAATTACTTACTATTTCTGCTGCTGTGGAAAAAATTTATGATATTTCACAAGCAGAATTAAAAGATGATCCAAATGCGTGGCTAAAAAAGGTACATCCAAAGGACATAAAACTTGTCAATGAATCTCGTAAAAAAGCAAGAGAAGGACAAAGTATATCTTATGAATATCGCATCATAGACAGAAAAGGAAACACGAAATGGATTCAGACAGATGTAAAAGTAACAGTAGATAAAGAGGGAAATCCTATTCGCATTGAGGGAGTAGATACAGAAGTGACACAACGCATTCTTGCTAACCACGAGTTAGACAATACGAAAAGAATGTTACAATTCATTTTAGACTCACTTCCTGATGGAGTCGTCTTTACTAATCCAAATCTAGAAATAGAATGGGTAAATCCTGCTATAAAAAAACTTTTAGATTATGATGAAGAGGAATATACAGGAAAAGTTTTTTCAAGCCTATTTGAAGAAGAGAGCTTTTTTCTAATTTCTGACCATTTTGACATAATGGAAAAAATGTCTGTTTTCGAAATTGCTCTGAAGTCTAAAAATGGAAAGTTAATTTATTCAGAAACTATTTCTACACCTGTTTATGACTCTAGCAAAAGCATAATTGGCTATCTGTATGTAATCAGAGATATTAGTGAACGAAGAGTATTTGAGCAGGAAAAAGCACAGATTATGCGTTCTCTAGCACAGTTCAAACGAACACTAGATGTTACCAAAGATAGTGTTTTTATGTTTGATGCTACTACGCATTTGTTTATTTATGCTAATAAAGGAGCGACAGAAGCTGTTGGGTATTCGTTTGGAGAACTTCGTGCCATGAAGCTCATTGACCTTATGAGTGATATTAATCCTGAAGATTTTCAACAACTTACTTCTTATGTTGTAAATAATACGAATCATCAAATCAACTTAGATACAACCTTTTTACATAAAAGTGGAGGCAAATTTCCTGTTGCTCTTTTATTGCAATATGTAGATTTAGATGATGGAGAAAATCGTTTTGTAGCTATTGTAAGAGATATTAGTGAGCGAAAAATTACAGAACAGTTACTAAAGGAAAGTGAACTCAAATTTCGTTCTACCTTCGAACAAGCAGGGATTGGAATTGCTCATATCGGAATAGATTTGTCGTGGGCAGCTTTCAATGTTCATTTTTGTAAAATGACTGGCTATTCTCAAAATGAACTTAGCATCAAAAAATTGAGGGAAATAACACATCCAAAAGATTTGCCAAGAGACATTATGCAGCTTCGTCGTGTTCTGAATGAAAAAAGTGAGGGTTACTCTATGCGAACACGTTATATTCATAAAAATGGAGATACCATTTGGCTCAATCTGTCGCTTTCAGTAGTAAAAGATGATGATAAAAAACCTGCATTTATTGTAATGTTTATTGAAAATATTTCCGACCAAGTAGAAGCTGAAGAAATGTTGCGTCAAACTTTAGAAGAACTAAAAGTAAGTAACTATGAATTAGATCAGTTTGTCTATAAAGCCTCACATGATTTGCGTTCTCCTCTTACATCGATTTTAGGTCTTTTAAATATTGCCGAAATTGACAAAGAAAATGCACTTTCTCATATCAGAATGATTAGAGGAAGAATTCATAAACTTGACGAATTTGTACAATCCATCATTAATTATTCTCAGACAAGTAATTTGGAAACTAATTATGAACCTTTGCGAATAGAATATTTAATTCATAAAAATATTGCTGATTTAGATTTTTTACCTTATGCAAATGAAATAAAATTCAAAATTAAATCAAGTCAAAAAGGAGCTGTTTATACTGATAATTTAAGACTAAATGTAATTTTGAGAAACTTACTCTCAAATGCAATTAAGTTTGTAGACAGAACCAAAAAAAGATCAGTTATTATAGTAGAAACTGCTTTGAGAGAAGACAAAAAGTTTGTTTTGAAAATTACTGATAATGGCGTAGGCATAGATAAAGCCTATCAAGAACGCATTTTTGATATGTTTTATCGTGGAAACGAAACCTCTGATGGAAATGGTTTGGGACTTTATATTGTTCGTCAGGCTGTTGAAAAACTAAGGGGAGAACTCAAATTTGCTAGTCAGCTTGGAAAAGGTTCTACTTTTATGGTAATTTTACCTAGTTTCGAACCAAAAACTAAAGATGAATTAGAAAAATTATTTATTCCTGCTGAGTTGGATAATAGTAAGGAAAACAGAAATAATTAAATATAATTTGTACTTTAGTGTGAAAAATATAAATCAAATTGAAAAAAATACTTGTAATTGCAGGAGCAACAGCTGTAGGAAAAACAGCTTTATGTACAGAATTAGCAGCTTACTTTGATACAGAAGTTATATCAGCTGATTCAAGACAGTTTTATAAAGAAATGAGCATCGGAACAGCAAAGCCTACACGTGAGGAGATGACTTTCATTTCAGAAACAGGAACTTCTAGGCTAATCAAACATCATTTTATAGATTCTCATTCTATTCAAAATCCTTTATCAGCAGGGCAATTTGAAAAAGAGGCTTTATCTGTTATTAATAATTTATTTAAAGCTAGAAACAAAGAAAATGACATCCTTATTCTGACAGGAGGTTCTGGACTTTTTGTTCAAGCTATTTGTGATGGATTTGATGAAATACCAACCATCGAAACAACATTCAGAGAAGAGTTAAATCAAGAATTGAAACAAAATGGGCTAGATAGTTTAGTTTCAGAGTTACAAGAAAAAGATTCAGAATACGCATCAGAAGCAGACTTAAATAATCCTCAACGAGTAATTAGAGCATTAGAAATAATTAGAAGCACAGGCTGCAGCTATTCAGAGTTCAGGAAAAAAAATGCACAAAACCAAGAAAAAGTAAGAACAGAGAGATTGCAAAAATTAGGCTTTGATTTCATCAAGGTAATGTTAGACCGACCTAGAGAAGAACTTTACGAACGAATAAATAAAAGAGTCTTGCTCATGATTGAGAACGGATTGGTAGAAGAGGTAAAATCATTGAAAGAATACGCTCATCTTGCACCCTTAAAAACAGTAGGGTATCAAGAAATTTTTGAATATCTTGATACTGATAATAACGAAAAAACAGAAGAAAAAATAAACTTAGAAACAGCTATTTCAACTATTCAACAAAACACAAGACGATTTGCTAAAAGACAATTGACATGGTTTCGTAAAGACAAAGAATATGTTTGGTTCGATATTTCACAACCAAACTATAAACAAAAATTAATTAATTTCATTAAAAGTCAATTGACTAAAGGTTGATTAATTATAATAGTTATAAAAAAGTCAGTATATCGAATCTTGATTCAACATACTGACTTTAATGTAAAATAAATTGTAAAAATAGGTCTATAAGCCGAGTCCTGTCCAGTTTGAGTCTTTATTTTTAATTTACATTTAAAATAAAAAACAAACCTGTCCTATCATTTATCTATGCTGCATTTCACAAAACAGCTTTAACGACCTACCCGTCTGCTCCAGCGAGCAACTTTTTTGTATTTATTCTCATAATTAAATAAGAATAAAAACATTCGCAGACTTATTTGGTCTTTCAGCACATGGGGTTTATTCGCCCAAAAAAGTTGCCTTTTCTGTCGGTGCGCTCTTACCACACCTTTTCACCCTTTCCTTTCCACTCATTTTTTCAAAAAAGTAAAAAGGTGGTTATTTTCTGTAACACTTTCCGTCTATACTTACAACTTCTTTTAACTTGGTATAGCCTTCCCGTTAGGAAGCATGTTGCTCTGTGCTGCTCAGACTTTCCTCTTCCATTTTTCTGATTTTCTTACTTTAAAAAGTTACCAAATAAGAAATATGAAAGCGATAAGATGACCTATTAAGTTAATAATATTAAGACTTTTCCTAAATAATCTAAAATTTAGTAGAAAAAGTAACAAAAAATTCATTAAATTCGTTTCAAATTACACTATCGTTTAGCAAATATCAAAATATTTTGTCAATTTTACAGCATTATTTTTTGATAAAAGCAAAAAACTAACAAAAAAGAAATTTTTTTAAAGTGTAAAGCAAGTTTTAAACAAATTTAGATACAAATTATTCCCTCCCTTATTATATTAGTTGTGTCTAATTTTTATTATAAACTTTCTCTATAACTAACTAGTTTCTAATTTTTATTTTGCTTTAAATTTTTTCCCCTTAATAATTATATAATAATGCATTCATTTAAGACAATACATAAAGAAGAGTACGCTTCAAAAAAACAAATTTTTGATGATGCTCATACTGCCTATAAAAAAAGGTTAGATACAAAATCTGTAGAGGTTCCTATTTATAATACGGTTCTTTTTGAAGTACCTTTCGCTAGAATTAGTTATATCCCAAAAGATAAAACAAATAAAGAAGCTATCAAAGATGGTATTCTAGCTCTAAAATGGAGAGGTGACATAACTGACGAGCAATACAAGGAAGTTATGAACAAATTACTTGAGTTTAGTTATCTCTATGGTATTACAGGTTTATTGATTGATGCTATGGAATTGGGCTATGTCAGTATGTTCGCCCGTGCTTGGTTGATGTTAGACTGGATTCCTCGTATGCAAAAACAAGAAATAGAATCAGCTAAGTTGGCTATTTTACGTACAAATGCTCCTATGCACAAAGTAGGAATTGACTATGTTGTTAGTTATTTACAGCAAATGTTGCCTTATGAATGTAGATTTTATATGAGCAAAGAAAATGCTATCAACTGGATTTTTAGAAAATAAAATCAAGTGTATTGGTTATTATAAGACACGTTTTTTGTATAAAAAAATTATGCAAAAAGCGTGTTTTGTTTTTACATCAAATGTACAGGAAGATAATATATAGCAGCACTCTCCTTTTGAGAAGCAGGTAAGTCGCTTTCAGTAGAAGGTTCTTCTGAATTCTCTTTTTTTGAAGGCTTTTTTGGACTACTTTTTAAATCAGAAACTACTTTTTTTGAAGAAGAGAATGAAGGTAAAAAAGAAAACAGATTAATTTTAAGTGTGTGCATTTTTTTATAGTATGAAAATTTTGTAAGACAGGATTTTTTATTTTAACTAATACAAAATTAAGTCCATCAAATTATATAAAAACTTGAATATCAGAGCTTTTATCACTTGTATAAGTCTTGAGTGCATGTTTCTCAAAATTTAATTTAAAGCGATTATTTAGTAGCTTATTGTAATTTTTGCGTACTTATTAGCTAGTAATTTGCATAAAACACAAAATGATTAGATATTTAGGGTACAATGATAAAATTAAAATATCCACGCCAACGTATTTTTATAGCTTTTTTGATTTACACCTTACTCTCCTTTGCTGTGGCTACACTCAGTTTTTGGCTTTTTAGACGTGTCGAATCAATAAATCTGTTGGCTGATAAAGTTCATGAATTACATATCCATATTCGAAATCTATCAAAATTAAGGAGCGATTTTTTATTAAATGAACCACTCAATGAAGAGTTTTATAAAACAGGACACAGTCGTTTTTTGAAAGAGTATATTGTCAATCAATCACAAATCTTAGGTTCAATCAATTCCATCAAAACATCTCCTCAAGCCAAAAAGTGGAATATGACTAAGAATTTGGATTCCCTGCAATATGAAGTTAAGCTCAGTACAGATATGATGAAAGAATTAGCACGCAAGATAAGATTAAGAGGATATAAAGATTATGGTTTGGAAGGCGTAATGAGAGAGTATATACGCTTATTAGAAGTTCAACCTCACATAGACAAAGTTTTAGTTTTACAGCTTCGTAGACATGAAAAAGATTTTATAAATAGATTAGATAGCATTTCATTAAATAAATGGAAAAAAAATTTTGAAACACTTACCGAAAACATTGTTAGCAACACCTATGAATTAGAACAAAAATATAAATATCTTGCCTACCTAAATGCCTATAAAGATGCTTTTCAGCATTTTGTAGAAGTAGATTATGATATTGGTTACCGACAAGAAACGGGATTTACAGCCCAGACTAATCTAAAAGACCAAAAAATTTTGAGACGTATCGATAAATTAGATGCTTACTCACAAAATAAAAAAGATTCAATTTTAACTCAACTTCGTTTTATTACAGTAGTTTTAGTTACAACTTCTGTTATTGCTTCCATGCTGCTCAGTTTAGCTTTTCCATATATTATGAAAATTTAAAAAAAGAACAATTACTCTTTTGATGCAATGTCTATTATAATTGTAATAGATGCGTTTTTTGTGTATATTTGTATAATAATTTTTGGAATGAAATATGCCTTTTATCTAGTAAGGATTTTAGTTAAGACAGATAAAAACGTATTAAATCAAAAAAGTAAAAACGCAAAAACAATTAGTAATAATTAAAATGGCAGAAAATAATAAAGAGGAAAACGCAATAGTAGAAACAGATGTAGAAAATACAGTTTCTCCTATTCCAGAAGATAACTCAGAAAATAATGATAGAGGTAATTATGGCGCAGATAATATTCAAGTTCTTGAAGGATTAGAAGCCGTACGTAAACGCCCAGCCATGTATATTGGCGATGTAGGTATAAAAGGATTGCATCACTTGATTTGGGAAGTTGTAGATAACTCTATCGATGAAGCTCTTGCTGGACATTGTGATACGATACATGTAACCATAAATGAAGGAAATACAATCACAGTTAGAGATAATGGTCGTGGTATTCCTACTGATATTCATACAAAAGAAAATCGTTCTGCTTTAGAAGTTGTAATGACAGTACTTCACGCAGGAGGTAAATTTGATAAAGATACTTATAAAGTTTCTGGTGGTCTTCATGGTGTAGGTGTTTCCTGTGTAAATGCTTTATCAGATGATTTGAGAGTAGAAGTACACAGAAATGGGAAGATTTTTGAGCAAGAATATTCTTGTGGCGCACCTAAATACTCGGTGCGTGAAATAGGAACGACTGATGTATCAGGAACTCAAGTTACTTTTCATCCTGATGCAAGCATTTTTACACATTCAGTTTTTAAATATGAAACCGTTGCTAATCGTCTTCGTGAGCTGTCTTATTTGAATGCAGGTGTAAAAATTACCCTTTCAGATGTAAGAGAAGAGTTTGGTGAAAAAGATGAAAAAGGAAATTTTGTAACCGAAACATTTTTATCAGAAGGTGGACTACGTGAGTTTGTAGAATATTTAGACAAAAGCCGTACTGCCATTATTCCAAATGCAATTTATGTAGAAGGAGACAAAAATGATGTTCCAGTTCAGGTAGCTATTCTTTACAATACTTCTTACTCTGAAAATGTATTTTCTTATGTAAATAATATTAATACAATAGAAGGAGGAACACATATTACAGGTTTTTATCGTGCCTTGACAAGAACTTTGAAAAGTTATGCTGATAAAAATGGCTTAACAGACAAAAAAGTAGAACTTTCAGGAAGTGATTTTAGAGAAGGAATGACTGCTGTAATTTCTGTAAAAGTAATGGAGCCTCAATTTGAGGGACAAACAAAAACAAAATTAGGAAATTCTGAAGTATCAGGTGCAGTAGAAACATGTGTAGCTGACGCACTTTATAGTTATTTAGAAGAAAATCCGAAAGAAGCTAAGATCATTATTCAAAAAGTTACTTTAGCTGCACAAGCTAGAATGGCTGCACGAAAGGCTCGTGAAATGGTTCAGCGTAAAACGGCTCTTAGTGGAACAGGACTTCCAGGGAAATTAGCTGATTGTTCGGAAAAAGACCCAGAAAAGTGTGAAATTTATCTCGTAGAGGGAGATTCAGCAGGTGGTTGTTTTGTTGGTACAACAGAAGTAGCTCTAACAGATGGTAGAAATTTGAGCTTTATAGAACTCATCAAAGAAGCCTCACAAGGAAAACAAAATTACTGTTATACTATTCTTAAAGATGGTTCGATAGGTATTGAAAAAATCTTATATCCTCGTAGAACTAAACAAAAAGCAAATTTAGTTCAAGTTACTTTAGACAATGGAGAGAAAATTAAATGTACGCCAGACCATAAGTTTATGCTTCGAAATGGTGAGTATGTAGAAGCAAAAGATTTAAAAAATGGTTTTTCTTTAATGCCTCTCTATAAAAAAATATCTAAAATAGGAGGAAGAATTACTATAGAAGGTTATGAAATGGTAACTAATCCAAAAAATAGTAAGTGGATTTTTACTCATATGTTAGCTGATCAATATAATTTGAGGAATAATTTAGATGCATTGGAAGATGGTGATACTAGACATCATGTTGATTTCAATAAGCTAAATAATAATCCATCTAATATTAAAAGATTTTCTAAAGAGGAACACTTAATTATTCATCAACAGCATTTAGAAAAAACACTTCATAGACCAGATGTAATAGAAAAATGTAGGCAACTTAAAAAAGAACCTGCTTTTCGTATAAAAATGAGTGAGAGAATGCAAGAACCTCAAACTCGTAAAATACTTTCCGAACAAGCGAAAGCTCAATGGAATGATGAGCAATATATGGAAATGATGAGGGAAAAACTTCTAATTCCAAATGGTAAAGCTCCTAAAAATGTAGAGCGTTTGAATCAAATGCAACAAGAATATTGGAGTAAAGAAGAAAATAAAAATAAGCAATCCCAAACTACAAAAAGTTATTTTGAAGAAAATCCTCAAAAAAGAGAAGAACTTTCTAAAATAGCTAAGGAACAATGGAATGATGAAGAATTATTGTTGTGGAGAAGCGAAACTACTAAACAACAATGGACAGAAGAATTTAGAGAATCTCGTTCAAAGGCATATAATCAGACATATTTTGATGGTACCATTGCTTTAATGAAGGAAGTTTTGGAAAAACATGGCTCTTTAGAAAATTTTGATAAAATCAAAAGAAGTGACTATCCGAAGAAGAAAAATGTATTGAAAGTAAATAATTTTTCAGAACGTTTTTTTAATGGGGATAATCAAAAAGTTTTAGAAGCTGTTGAAAATTACAATCACAAAGTAATAAGTGTAGAGTTTTTGGAAGAAACTCAAGATGTATTTGATATTGAAGTTCCGAATACTCACAATTTTGCTTTAGCTTCTGGGGTTTTTGTTCATAATAGTGCCAAACAAGGAAGAGACAGACAATCACAAGCAATTTTGCCTTTACGTGGTAAAATCTTGAATGTCGAAAAAGCACAAGAACATCGTATTTATGATAATGAAGAGATAAAAAATATTATTACAGCATTGGGTATTCGTTTTGGAGAAAATGAGAATGGCGAAAAATACCTAAACCTTGATAAACTTCGCTATCACAAAATCGTAATCATGACCGATGCAGACGTTGATGGTAGCCATATTAGAACACTTATTTTGACACTTTTCTTCCGTTATATGAAAGATTTGGTTGAAAAAGGGTATGTTTATATTGCTCAACCTCCTCTGTATCTTATCAAGAAAGGTAAGCAGCAAGTTTATTGTTGGGATGAACCTCAACGTGAACAAGCGATGAGAGAACTCGGTGGCTCAAGTGGAAATATGAATGGAGTAGGCGTACAGCGTTACAAAGGTTTGGGAGAGATGAACCCAGAGCAACTTTGGGAAACAACAATGAACCCAGAAACGAGAAGTATGAAGCGTGTAGATGTAGAGTCTGCTGCTGCTGCAGATCAACTTTTCTCTATGCTTATGGGAGATGAGGTTGCTCCACGTAGAGAGTTTATTGAGAAAAATGCTCGTTATGCTCGTGTAGATACTTGATAAAATCGTCAAAATTATTTTTGACAATCTTATATTAAAAAAGCCATAAAAATATTTTTTAATTATTTTTATGGCTTTTTTGTGCTTATATACCTCAAAAATAAGGTTTTTAAAAAATAGACAAATTATTTCTATTTTTTTTCATGTTTTGTGTAACCTTTCTTCATCAATCAGAGTATATATAAGCAGACAGACACTTTAAATAGTTCTCACTTTAATTTAATTAAAGTCATTTTTTTAGAAAAGGAAACTATCATTTTTTTTATATTCCTTCTCAAACTATTCTACTAAATAAAGTATTTATTCTTATTTTTTTAAAACTTATTTTAAGAATACTGTCAAAAATCAAAAAAAACAGAAAACATTTATCAAAAACTCTATTAAGTAAATTAGTAAATCAACAATTTCTAATTTCCATTTTTTTACCTAGTCTTGTTACATATAGACATAAATTTTACAAATCATGAATTTCAAAGCAATAATTAGCATTTTTCTTATCCTTTTAGGTATTATTGGATTAGTAATAGGTGTCTTCGGTATTTTCGGACAAAACCTTTCTAGTCAAAATCCTTGGATTTTTGCCGTACTTGGTTTTATCTTTTTCCTTTCTGGAATGGGACTTTTCAAAACCACAAGTGGAAAAGTAGAAGGATAAAAAAAAATACATTTTTTAAAACAAAAAAAAATAAAAAATGTTAATACACCAACGTTATTAGAGTATAAATCTAATTCATTCAACGAGCAATTTATTTTTTAATCTCAATTTTTTAATCTTTATTATTATGGACAAGCTAGAATATCAAGGAACTTGGAACGAAGTAAAAGGTCGTTTAAAAAAATCATACGGCTCACTTACTGATGATGACTTAACATACGCAGAAGGTCAAGAAGACCAAATGTTAGGCAAAATTCAACAAAAACTTGGTAAGACAAGAGATGAAGTAGTCAAGATGATTAAATCTCTTTAGTCAATCAAAAATATAAAAATTCATTTTTATAAAATTAGAAAGAAATGAATGATGCAGAAGCTACGGTGGTCTGATAAGTACGTTTTCTTTCTAATTTCTATACCTTTCCGACCAAAAAATACTATTCAATTTTCAGAGAAGACAACCAAATCTTCCATTTTTTAATCTCAATTTTTTAATCTTTATT
Source organism: Bernardetia sp. Wsw4-3y2 (assembly GCF_037126295.1). Taxonomy (NCBI): domain Bacteria; kingdom Pseudomonadati; phylum Bacteroidota; class Cytophagia; order Cytophagales; family Bernardetiaceae; genus Bernardetia; species Bernardetia sp. Wsw4-3y2. Next base: position 139,277 of record NZ_CP147018.1, read on the forward strand.
TATTATGGGTAATTTATTATATATCATCGCTGTTGTTCTTGTTATTATATGGGCTGTTAGTTTCTTTACTGGAGCTTATACAGGTGGAATTATACACGTTCTTTTAGTTGTTGCTATTATTGCAGTTTTACTTCGTGTTATTCGTGGTGGAAAAATTATATAGTTTGACTATTAAAAATTGATTTCCTTTCTATTTAATTTTATCATACATTTTATTACGCTAAGTACATGAAAAGTTTAGAATTCATTTTCTATACAATGGTAGTTATCATATTTATTGCTTGGTGTTTAGGATTCTTTTGGTACGATTTAGATAAATCAATCCACATGTTACCAGTAATAGCCTTGTTAGCTTTATCATTTAAAAAATACAGAAAAAAAAGCTTTTAACTCAAGATATATTACGAAACACAAAGCCTTTACAAGTCAATTTAATTGATTTGTAAAGGTTTCTTTTTTGTTCAAAAAAAAGGAATTAGTGTATATTTGTGCTATGAATACAACTACTAAAACCAATAAAATAGATAAAATAAAGAGTTTTCTTAATCATCCCATTGATATTGCTCCTTTGATTTATGCAAGGATTACTTTAGGACTTTTGATGACTATTGAACTCTGTGGAGGAGTTTTATCACCTTATGGAAGAACTCTTATAACTGGAGATTATCATTTTTCATATTCTTTTGCCCCTTTTATAAAACCTTGGTCAGAACCAATAATGATGTATATTCATTTTGGAGTAAATTTTATTTTAGGTTTGATGGTAGTTTTTGGGTTTAAATATCGTTTTGCCTGTATTGCCATGTTTTTTTCGGCTACTTCTATTTTTTTGATGGAAAAGACATTGTATATTAACCATGTTTATTTATACTGCATATTATTTTCAGTTTTTGCTTTTCTTCCTGCAAACCGAGCTTTTTCAGTTGATGCACATCAAAATCCTCAACTAAAGTCTTCTGAAATACCTGCTTGGACAGTCTATTGCATTATTTTTCAGCTCAGTATTGTTTATATTTATGCAGGAATTGCAAAGTTAAATATTGATTGGCTTCACGCTCAACCCATGCAAATTTGGCTGGCTGCAAAAAAAGACCATCCTGTTCCTTATTTAGGAATTTTACTTGCTCATAAATATCATGCTTTTTTGGTTGCTTATGGTGGAATTGTTTTTGATTTGCTTGTTGTTCCTCTGATGATTTGGAAAAAAACGAGAAAGGTAACTTTTATTTTAGCTATCTTTTTTCATGCTATTAATGCGCTCACATTCGGAATTGGTACTTTTCCTTGGTTTTCTATTGCTGCAACAGCTCTATTTTTTCCTCCTTCTGTTTTTCGAAATTGGTGGATTTTCAAGTATTTTGATAAACAACTTCCAAAAAAGAATACTCACTTTTTTCAGTATTCAGATAAATCAAAGTTATATCAAAACTTTGTTTATTCCTTCTTTACTTTATTTTTTGTTGTACAGTTTTTTCTTCCTTGGAGAGCTTTTTTTTATGGAGAAGACCCAAGTTGGACAGAACAAGGACATTTTTTTTCTTGGAGAATGATGTTACGAACAAAAAGAGGAATTACAACTTTTAAAGTAAGCGATGCAAAATCAGACAAAAAAGAAATTGCCTATCCTAGTGTGCATTTGTCGTACAGGCAACTTCGAAAAATGGAAAAAGACCCAGATATGATTCTTCAATATGTTCATTTTTTAGAAAAAATTTATAAAGAAGAAAAAGGTTATATAGAACCAATTATAAAAGTAGAATCAGAAATGTCATTGAATGGAAGAAAAAAACAGTCTTTTATTGATTCAAGTGTAGATTTGACAAAAGAAAAACGAAGTTGGAGACTCTATAATTGGGTAACTCCACTTACAGAAACAGAATACATAAAAAAAGAAGATAAAAATGAAGACCCAAACGATTAAATTTTACTTTTTTTGAGAGAAAGCCTATTTTTAAAATCACTATTATCATTTAACTTTGTAAACATTAGTGAATATTTTTTTAAACCCTAAGGGTTTTGAAAACCCTTAGGGTTTCGAAACTAAGTTGTTGTCGGTGTATTATTGACAACTTTTATATACAAAAAGCTATGAATAATTTATTTAGAGGAACAGGAATTGCCCTTGTTACTCCTTTTGATGAAAATAAAAATGTAGATTTTGATGCACTCAAAAACCTACTTGTACATACACAAAATCACGTAGAGTTTTGGGTTGTTCATGGAACAACTGGCGAAGCTGCTACTACCACACGCCAAGAAAAACGAGAAATATTTGATTTTATAGCTGAAAATAACCCAAATAAGTTGCCTTTAGTCTACGGATTAGCTTGGAATGATACAAGACAACTTATAGAACTGATTGGCAAATCTAATTTAGAAGGCGTGTCTGCAATTCTTTCGGCTTCCCCTTCATATAACAAGCCAACTCAAGAAGGAATTTATAGACATTATATGGAAATGGCTGATGCAAGTCCGAAGCCAATTATTTTGTATAATGTGCCAAGCCGAACAGCATCAAATATTGAAGCCAAAACTACTCTAAGACTTGCTCAACACCCTAATATTATTGGCACAAAAGAGGCTTCTGGAGATATGACACAATGTATCGAAATTTTGAGAAATAAGCCAAAAGATTTCATGGTATTTTCGGGAGACGATGCACTTACACTGCCTTTAATTTCTCTTGGAGCAGATGGTGTAATTGGTGTAATTCCGAATGCTTATCCAAAAGAGTTTGGAAGCCTTACTCGTGCTGCTCTGAAAGGTGATTTTGAAAAGGCAAATGAATATTTACATCAGCTTTTTCCTCTTTTCGAACATTTATTTGTAGAAAGTAATCCTGTTGGAATCAAGGAAATTTTATCTTTGATGGGAATTATGAAGCCTGATGTAAGACTTCCTCTGTTAAATGCTTCAAAAGAATTAAGCAATAAATTTGAGCAAGAAATGAAAAAAATACAGAAACTTCAAATAGCTTGAAAGACATAACTATTTTGATAATTAATGCTTGCTTTATTGAGCGTCTTTTGTATATATAATAGTATTACTTAAAAGTAAAACTATTTGTAAACAATACAAAAAAATTAAATTAATTAAAACAATTCTTGGTATAATACTGTTATATATATGTAACGTTACTCAAAAGAGAGTTACTTTACAAATTCATTTTTGTAAATTGATTTATTCAATCTAGGAAAATGAAATGTTTTGGAAGAAACCGTTTTTTGATGTTTTTTCAAATTCGTAGAGGCTAATTGCAATTGTGTTTTATATAATTTTGTGTCAATTTTTAGAATTATGAAGTTAAAATTTCAGAGTTCTAACAAAATCATAAAATTAGCTTATAGTATAAAGTCAATTGTGAAAAGGGATTTCAACGCTTATTTCTGAAATTAAACAAATAAGTAGCATTTCTATCGACATGCCTTTACATCTAAGACTTTAGATTCTTTTATTGTAATTAATAAATAAGTATTTTTTTTGTAGAAAATTACAACAATAACTATCCTATTAAAAGAATCAGAATTTATGAATTAGTTTTATTAAATTTGAGAAAGTTTGATATTCGTAAATTCAACTGAAAAAATATCCTTACGTAATGTAAAACTTTAGTTTTTATGTAATTTGTAGATTTCTCTTTTGAGTAACATAAAAATCATAAAAGCTAATAAAATAATCATTCATTAACTTAAACAGAAATCCTGAATGCAAAGAATCGTATTGAGCGGCAGTATTGCCGTACTCGTACTTCTCTTTTTCGGATTTTCTAAATTTTTTGCAACTGCTTCGGCTACGAACAGTTCGCTAGAAAGTGCATCGAAAGTAGATGCTTTTCCGTCAAAAGAACCTAAAACTATTGAGAATACTTCTATCGCTTTTGAAAATCATATCAAAGATATGTATCAGAAGTTGAAATTGAAAAAGGCAGAATTAGATTATCCTGCTTTCAAAACAGCGTATGTGGGTTATCTTAACCTTCAAGCTAAAGGAGAACTCAAAAAAGAAATATTGACAATCTTAGATTTTACAAAATCTTCTCGCTTTGAGCGTATGTGGATTATTGATATGGAAAACCAAAAATTAATCCGTAGAGAATTAGTAGCTCATGGCAAAAATTCTGGACACGATATGGTTACGTCATTTTCCAATAAATTACATTCTAATCAAAGTAGTATGGGATTTTATGTAACTGACTCACCTTACATTGGTAAAAATGGAATTTCTATGCTTATCAATGGAATGGATAAAGGCTATAACTGCCAAGCGAGAAATCGTGCTGTAGTTATGCACGGAGCAAATTATGTAAACCCAAGAACTATGAATCGTAATGGAAGATTAGGAAGAAGTTTTGGTTGTCCTGCTGTAGAAATGCACAAGGCACAAGAAATTATAGATTATGTCAAAAGTGGTTCTTGTCTATTTATTTATTTCAAAGACAAAAAATATTTGAATACAAGTAAATGGCTTAATTTAGACAAAGCAACAACTTTTTTTGCTGAAAATATACAGCATAACGCAGTAAACGTACCGAGTACGGCAAGCGTAACAACAGAAAATACAAATGGATAATTCTTAATGTAGATTTATGATTTTGAGATAGATAAAAAAATAACTGAACGGCTAACTACTTAGTAACTTATTTTCTATTCAAAATTACTAAAATCCATTAATTGAAAAGATAAATTAAGTTTTATCGAAGACGAAAATCACTTGAAAGCTGATTTAATCAATAATCCATTTTGTATCTGCTTCAAAGCAGCAACGCTTAAAAGTCGCAACATGGCTGGTATTTTCAACTTCGAAAACTAGATAGGTGAAATGGTTCATCCATTCGCCTGTATTAAAATAATAGCTTTTATCATTAGGTTCAGTTTGTGAATCGGTGGTAGAAGCTATTGTTTTTTTGTCCATTTCAATCATAAGAGGCAAATGACGATGCCCAAAAACATAATAATCTTGTGGATTTTTTTGATGAATTTCATTACAATAATTCCAAATCCATTCTTTTTCTTTGCCTTTATAGCTTTCTATTTCTTTAGGTTTTTTATTAGTTGGTTTTTTAGAAGGTTTACGGCTATTTGACCAAAAATGAGCCAAACCAATTCCGATATTTGGGTGCAACCATTCAAAAAAGAAACGACATATAGGATTTTTAAATAATGCTTTTTTCATAAACTTGTAGGAATAATCTCCATTTCCTAATCCATCTCCATGTCCTAAAGTTATTTTTTTATTATTCCAAACTACTTGTTGAGGCTCATGATAAACTTTTACTCCCAGTTCTTTCTCAAAATAGCCAAACATCCATAAATCGTGGTTTCCTGTAAAAAATACCACATCAATTCCACTATCCGTGATTTCAGCTATTTTACCCTGTAAACGTACAAAACCTTTAGGAATGGTTTTGTTATATTCGTACCAAAAATCAAAAATATCTCCCAATAAAATAATAAGTTCGGCATTCTTACGAGCCATTTCTAACCAACGAAGTATTTTTTTTTCTCTTTCTAAAGAATCTAAACCAGCTTCATCTTTAGAATATCCTAAGTGAAAATCAGAAGCAATATAAATTTTTTTTGATGGGGAAAGGTTTATGTTTTGCATAAATCACAAAAGTAGTTTTTTATAACTGGTTCAAGTGTCGACGCTTGAACCAGTTAAATAAAAAAGAAAACCAACACTAAAAAAATAGAGTTGGTTTCTTGAAATGATTTTTCTATAAGCTAATTTTACAAAATGTAAATTAAGCCTGTGAAGCAGTATAATTACCACGACGCTCTTTGATACGAGCAGCTTTACCCATACGACCACGTAAGTAATAAATTCTTGCTCTACGTACTTTACCACGACGAACCATATCAACTCCTTCTACATTTGGAGAAAGAAGTGGGAAGATACGCTCAACACCAACACCATTAGAAACTTTACGTACTGTAAAAGATTCTCCGTTTGTGTTAGGGTTTTTACGTTGGATAACTACACCTTGGTATTGCTGAATACGCTCTTTATCGCCCTCTTTGATACGAACTCTTACGTTCACTGTATCACCAGCACGAAATTGAGGAAATTTTTTGCGAGCTTCTGCATTAGAAGCTTCTACCATCTGAATAAATTGATTTCTCATTAGAAACAAATTGGGTAAGTTTGAAATAAAGAGTTTGATAGACAATTAAATTCCTCAAAGTATATTTCACAACTTGGGTTAAAAATAATTTTAGTCTTGAATGATATTAATAATCATTTAATAAAATTATTTGTTGCTGGTGATACACCAGTAACAGTTTTTATTAAAGACAGTCCAAAGCTAAATTTTATTAGCAAATTTTATTTTTATTAGTGGAGACACCAATAATGACAAATAAAATAAGATAAGGGAAAATGTTGGAGGCTGTGCGCTTCAAAACGAACCACAAAGGTAGAACTTTTTATTTGTCTTTGCAAAATTAATAAGTAGAAGATTGTTTTTAACTGCCCTAAATGTCAATATTATTTTCATCTTCTGTATTCTCTCTAATTACTTTCCAAGTTCGGTCTGCTAATAATAAAACTTCTGCCATAAAAGTAAGTTTTGAGCTTCGTCCCCATTGGTCTGGAGCAATCATAGAAAGAACTTTTTCGCCTGTTTTAGAGCGTTCATAAAGGAAATAGGTATGATTTACAAGTGGCTCAAAACCCATATCAGCATTATAAATCTCTAATGAGATATGTGTTCTTGATTGAATTTCTTTTGCCTGTTGTGCCAAAAGGTTGATTTGTTCTCTAATTTGGTCAAGTTGCATTTCAGTTTGTTGTTCCATGGCAGCAAGTGCCTTACTTTTCATAATTCCTTTTTCGGTCGGAACAATGATAGCACCTCCAACTGTATGTGCATAAGGTAAAAGCCCTGGGTTGGTCGCTATTTTATCGGCATCAATTGGATTGACAAAGTTTTCGAATTGTTGTTTTTGTTTCTCATCAAAGAAAAGATTTTCTTTTTTGTGTTCTGATTTTTCTTTGTCGCTCATACGTACAGTATTCAAAATAAATAGTGGTTAATTTTTATCTTTATGCAGATGTTATATTGTTTAATCTTTTACTATCAAAAATCAAACAAAACTCTAAAATCTAACTTTCTGAATCCTTTTTTTGTTTGGAATTTCTTAATCTATTTGTGTAGTAGCTAACCAATTTTCAACCTCTTGTATTTCTGTAAAGAATTTTACTTTAATTTTTGTTTTTCTGTTTGCCATCACAACAGCATCTTCAAACACACTCGTTTCAAAACCCATTTTTTCTACTAAGAAAGCGTGTTTTTGTAGACCATACTCCTCTGCATCAGGATACCACATATGTTCAATATACATGAGCGTTTCTTCAGGAGGAAGATTTATTTTTGTAAAATCATCTACCCACATCAAAACTTGATTTTTTCGCATAAACTTTAAACCTGTTTTGTAAGCAGATAGAGCTTCTTCTGTCAGAACAGTTCCACGCCAATGGCAACGTAAATATTTTTTTTCATTCTCAAAATGAATTTCTACGTGAGAATCTGTATAAATGATTGAATTTTCCATAGTTGCAATTGATTTTAAACTAGTTATTTTTAAATGGCTATTTTCTTGTTCTTTATCATTTTTATAAGGACTACTTTTTCTATTAAATAATCAGTAGTTTTGAACTGTAAAATTACACAACTCTACTCAATTTAAAACGATGTGAAACTGTAAAATTATGTAGAGATAATGTAGAGTTTTTAAAAAATGTCTTATAATTAAATTAGTTATGCAACAGAAAAAAGTAGGAATTTTAGGAGGTGGACAACTTGGCAGAATGTTGATTTCGCCAGCCATTGATTTAGACATTGAATTACATTTTTTAGAAAATGATTCAGATGCACCTTGTTCGACTGTTTCAAGAAATTTTCATAAAGGAAATATTATAGACTACCAAGATGTTTTAGATTTTGGTAGAAAAATGGATATTATTTCCATAGAAATTGAAAAAGTTTCGGCTGATGCGCTTGAGCAGTTAGAAAAAGAAGGTAAAAAAGTTTTTCCTCAATCAGCTATTATTCGTTTGATTCAAGATAAAAGATTGCAAAAACAATTTTATAAGGATAATCAAATTCCTACTTCTGATTTTGTTTTGATTGACGATAAAGAAGAATTGATAAGCTATTTAAGTAAAAATCAAGACAAATTTCCTATTGTTCAAAAATTAGGAAAAGATGGCTATGATGGAAAAGGTGTTCAGATTCTGAAAAACCTAGAAGATGCAAAGCAAAATGGTTTTGATGCTCCGTCGCTTTTAGAAGAAAAAGTCGATATTGAGAAAGAAATTTCAGTAATTGTGGCAAGAAATGAAAAAGGCGAAATAGCTGTTTTTGATGCTGTCGAAATGGTTGTAAATGAAAAATATAATTTGCTTGATTATCTGTTAGCACCTGCAAATATTACAGAAAGCCAAAAAGAAGAATCTATTCGTTTAGCCAAAGAAGTTATTGAAAAACTAGGTAATAAAGAAGGTATAGATGGAATGGTTGGTCTTTTGGCTGTTGAATTATTTATTCCAAAAAATAATGACAAGCAAGGAGCTATTTTAGTTAATGAAGTTGCGCCACGCCCTCATAATAGTGGACATCATACCATAGAAGCCTCTACTACTTCACAATATGCTCAACATTTACGCTCAATTATGAATCTTCCTTTAGGAAAGACAACGCTTCGAAGCTCAGCAGCAATCCTAAATTTGATAGGAGAAGAAAAGCATACAGGCGAGCCATTCTATGAAGGATTAGATAAATTATTGGATTTGGAAAATGTCTATCCTCATATCTATGGAAAAAAAATAACAAAACCAGCACGAAAAATGGGACATATTACCATTTTGGGAAATGATATTGAATCATTAAAGGAAAAAATTGATAAAGTCAAAGGCAGTATTCGTGTGATTACTAGATAAACCAAATTTGATTTTAGGTTTCAAGAAAATATCAATTAAATTAATAAAATTATATTTCTTAGTGTTAAAGTTATGTTTTATTTGGAATGATTCTAATAAACACTGTTTTTGGCAAGGTAATTGAATTATTTATAGTATATTTTATACAAAACAAAGTTTACTTATTTTACTACTACTATTAATTTTGTTTTGAATACTCACTAAAAATATTTTCCTATGACTACTATTCGCAATTATATTTTATCGTCTTTATTACTTGTTTCAGTTTTTGGCTGTGCAGCTTTTTCTCAAAATGAGAATGTAAACAAGAATGAAGGAAAGGTTTTTTCAGTTTCTGATGCTTCTGCTATTGGAGAAGGTAAAATTACAGAAAAAAGGGTAGAGAAAGATAACAGCAAGGAAAAAGAAGATACTAACTCAGAGAGAAACGAGTTTGTAGCTTCTGTTTTAGAAACAGCTACTGCTTTGGAAGGTGTTCCTTATGTTTATGCAGGCAAGTCACCAAAAGGTTTTGACTGTTCAGGATTTGTTTATTATGTATTCAAAAATCATGATATTGCTCTTCCTGCTTCTTCAAGAATGTACGACAATGTAGGTAAAACAATTACGTTAGAAAATGCAAAAGAAGGAGATATTATTTGTTTTACAGGAACAGACCCAAGCATTGATCGTACGGGACACGTTGGAATTGTAGTAGAAAACAATCCAAATGAACCTATAAAGTTTATTCATGCTACTTCTGGAAAAAAATATTCAGTAGCATATAGTACACTTTCAAAAGATGGAAGTGGTCATTATGCTAGACGTTTCCGTTCTATCCGTAGAGTTTCTCCAAAAAACTAGAAAATTATCTAGCTTATTCTTATAAGCTCATCAATAATACATAAAAAAATGCCTTATTCCATTAATTTGAAGTAAGGCATTTTTTGTGTCAAATATTGAAATTGATTATGTAATTATGCCAAATTCTGACGAATCTTTTCTGCTGTATTTTGAAAATCTTCTTGACTAAATTCTGGTCGTTTTTTTGAAAAATCTAAATCTGAAATTTCATTAATTGGAACTAAATGAACATGTGTATGTGGAACTTCTAAACCAATAACAGCAACTCCAATACGATTACAAGAAATAGATTTTTTCATTGCTAGAGCAACTTTTTTCGAAAAAAGCATTAATTCAGAAAGTTCTGAATCGGCTAGATCAAAAATATAATCGTTTTCTTTTTTTGGAACACACAAAACGTGTCCTTCTTTCAAGGGACGAACATCTAAAAAAGCAAGATGTTTTTCGTCTTCCAAAATTTTATAAGAAGGAATTTCTCCGTTGATGATTTTTGTGAAAATAGACATAAGTTAAGTTATAGGTTGTAAGTGGTAAATTGTAAGTTCATTGTGAATTCATTTATCACTTATAACTCACAACTTATCACCTGTGTTTTTATCGTGTAATTTCTAGAATTTCAAATTTCATTTTTCCTCTTGGAGCATCTATCTCTGCTGTTTCGCCTACTTTTTTACCTAAAAGTCCTTTTCCGATAGGAGATAAAACAGAAATTTTGTTTTGTTTTAAGTCTGATTCTTCTTCTGCTACAAGAGTGTATTGTAAAACTAGTTTTTTATTAGCCGAATTTCTAATTTTTACTTTTGAAAGAATAGAAACTTTTGAAATATCAATTTGAGACTCGTCAAGAATACGAGCATTACTGATTGTTGTTTCTAGTTTTGATATTTTCATTTCTAGCATTCCTTGTGCATCTTTTGCTGCATCATATTCTGCATTTTCTCTCAAGTCTCCTTTGTCTCTAGCTTCTGAAATTTCTTCAGCAATATTTGCTCTTCCTTTTGTTTTAAGATATAAAAGTTCTTGTTGTAATTCGTCGTATTTTTCTTTTGTAAAATATGATATGTTTGCCATAATTCTGAAATGTTATAAGTTATTGTTGTCAAATTGTATGATGTACTTCCTTTTATAGTTGTAAAGGAATTTTTATCAAAAAAAAGAACACACCAAATCTATGAGAAGTTTGGCGTGAACCTTTTATGATTATACGTATTTTGCTAATTTCTATTTTAATTTTCTGTAATTACAAAGATACAAAAAACACATTGAAATTGATGTAATTTACTACTTAGGTAATTACATTTTTTTTGGATTATCTGTCTTTGTTTTTTCCTTATTATTTATAGTTGATTTGGGTTGATTGAGTTGTATTTTTTCAACTGTTACAATTTTTCCTTTTTCATTTTTGTCCAATCTCCAACTTAATGTTCCATCAGACAAACGAATAAGTTTAGCTACACCCAAAATTTCTAATGTATTACGGTCTTTTACTTGTAGAGTGGCTGTATCAGCTTCTACTGTACCAGAAAGTGAATAGTTATATTGACAATCTACTCCGTAACAATGTGTTCCTAAAACTTCTTTCCCAACTTGATTGAGTTGAATCAATACTTTTTTACCATCAAAGTTCCATTCCCAATCTCCTTTAAAATCAGCATATTTAGGTTGATTATTTTGCATCAACACTATTTCTTCAAGCTGTTTTGTCATTGGCTTAAAGGTAAGATTAATGATAGAAGGCTTTGCCGAATAGTTTACAAACTGTACAGTTAGAGAATCGGATGTTTTGTTCTGAAACTCAAACACCCAATAATAGGCATTGCCAGCTTCATTACTCAAAACTAACGTATGGTTTGTTTCTATAAAAAAGCCTTTTAAGCTATCTAAACCTAATAAATTTCGTGCATCATATTTTCCATTTTTTTCAAATGAGATTTGTTGAGCACCTTGTTTGAATAACTTAGAGGTAATTTTGGAAGAAACACTTGTATCTTGTTCTGTCATTCTTTCCAAATACCACTTTGTGCCTTTTAGTGTGGAAAGGGAGGTAGCCCAAACATATCCATTACAAAAAAACAAAAGACCAATTAAAGATAAAAAAAATAAATATTTTGTAGTTTTCATTTAATAAAAAATAAAGGTAAAATTTAGTGTGCTAATATATTTGTGAGTATAACTTTAAAATTATTTTAAGAACCTATCAAACAAAAAAGTTTGAGCTGATAGTTCCCACAAAAATATTGTTTTTTATGTAGGATAAAAAATAAGTGTAAATAATTAATTATTGGTTGTAAGTGAGTGTTTATAACAAAATAATTGTATTATATTGAATATAAAATATTTTATTTTATGCGATATAAATCCTAACTCTATCAACCACTTATTATAGTTTAACTGTAATAAGGCATATTTTTGTTAAAAAAGCAAAACAACAGAAGGTAAATTTATTATTTATAGTCAACCATTTATAATTTGTTTTGTTTTATTCGTAACGCAAAGACTCAATAGGATCTAAATTAGAAGCCTTATAAGCAGGATAAACACCAGCAGCTAATCCAACAAAAATACAAATAATGATTCCGACAATCATCCAAAGCCAAGGAATAACAAACTGAGCATCTGCACTTCCTATAAGTTTGGCGACTCCATTACCTAATCCAATACCCAAAAAAATGCCAAATAATCCACCCAGTAAGCAAATAACGATTGCTTCAATTAAAAATTGCCTTCTTATCTGTTTGGCAGAAGCTCCAATTGCTTTTCTGATTCCGATTTCTCGTGTTCGTTCTGTCACCGAAACAAGCATAATATTCATTAGTCCAATAGATGCCCCTAGTAAGGTTAAGAATCCTATTCCAGCTCCTCCTAAACGCAATATTCCTGTGGTTTCTCCTAAAGAAGAAGATAAAGATTCACTACTAGAAACTTCAAAAGAGGAATCTTGAGTAAGTTTGTCTCCTCTAATTATTCTCATAAGTCCTGTTGCTTCTCCCATGAGTGCTTCTGTTTGAGCAGGATTTTTTACACCAATTGTGATAGTGTAGGAAAGTTGTCTGTCATTTCCCAAAATATTTGCCATTGGTAAAGGAATCAAAACACTTCTATCTGTACTTGAAGAGCTTCCTATTCCTCCTTCTTCTTCCAAAAGACCAATAACTGTAAAGCCATATCCTTTTACTAAAATACGCTTTCCGATAGGTGAGTTTCCTTTAAAAAGAGTTTCATTTATTTCTTTTCCGATAATGGCAAATTGACTTCCTCGTTGAATGTCTATTGAAGTAAAATTTCTACCTTCCTTAATCTCAAATCCATTTACTAAGTTATAGTTTTCATCAATACCAACAACTGAAGAGTTTGGGTTTGTTTTTTCGGATTGATATTTTACTTCTGTTCCAAAACTTACTCTTGTATAAATAGTAACGGCATCTTCTGAACTTACACTTTCACTAAAACGTTTTTCAAATGCCATTACTTCATTATATTTCAATGGACTTTCTATTTTTTCTACTACGCCACGACGACGAGAGCGCATGCTATTATTTTTATCTTTTACATCAAAAGAATTAGCTCCCAAATCTGAGAGACCAGCAGTAATATTTTGTTCGATAGCATCAATAGCTGTCAAAATACCTACTAGAGCAGTAATTCCGATAGCAATAAGAGAAATTGTAAGAAGAGAACGCAACCAATTATCACGAGTAGCACGTAGAGCTTCGGCAGTATTTTGAGCTAAATTCATAAATTATTCAAAACTATTTTTTGGTAGATACTACTATTACTAAGAGATTATTCTATTAGTTTGAATAAATTGGATTTATTACAAAAATCTGGGAAATTTGATTTTTTATAAGGAGATTAATAACAGATTTATTTGATTAAATTATATTTTAAGATGCAATAAATAGCTCTAAATCCATCTTTCCAGTTTATTTTTTTTCCTTCTTTATAAGTTCTTCTATGGTAAGAGATAGCTACTTCATAAATTCTTATTCCATATAATTTAGAGATTTTAGCAGTTATTTCAGGTTCAAAACCAAAACTATTTTCTTCTAATTTTATAGATTGAATCATTTTAGTATTAAAAATTTTATAACAGGTTTCCATATCTGTTAAGTTGAGATTAGTAAACAGATTCGATAAAAAAGTTAAAAATTTATTCCCTAGTGTGTGCCAACAGAAAACAAACCCTTTAGAGTTATCATTCATAAATCTAGAACCATATACTACATCTGCAAAATCATCAATGATAGGTTGTAACAAAATATTATATTCCTGTGGAGCATATTCTAGGTCAGCATCTTGAATAATTAGATATTCGCCTGCTGCTTTATGTATTCCTGTTCGTAAGGCTGCACCTTTGCCTTTATTGATATTGTGGGCAAAATAATAAATAGACAAATCAGGATTTTCTGTAGTATATTTTTTTATTGCTAGTTCAGTATTGTCAGTCGAACAGTCATTTACTATAATTATTTCTTTTTGAATATTATTTATCAAAATTACATCCTTAACTTTATTCAGTAATGCTATAATTGTTCTTTCTTCATTATAGGTAGGGATAATTATAGAAAGGGTGTTTATGTGCATAAAGTTAATTAAGAGGTGTTTTATGTGGATATTACTATAACAATGGTTGCTTTTTCTTATTTTTGAATTGTCAAAGGAAGACTAAAAAAATAAATTTACATTTTTAGCTATCTATAAAAACAGAATTTTAATCCTGTTTATTAATGCGTGAATTTTTCAAAGTATAAATTTATTCATTTTATATTCCAAAGAGGTGTTGCTGTTGTTGAGGAAAAAAATAGAGTAGTAGATGATTTTTGAGACAGTTTACTACCTTGTCAAAACAATATAATCCTGTAATACAGTATGTAAAAACTGTTTAGTTTGTTGTGGACTTGAAAATTTTTCTTGTGGAACATCTAGTTTTTGGGCAGCTAAAAGAGCTGTTTTTTGAAGTAATTTATAGGTTTCTTTTTGTTTTGGAAAACGACTTGCACGATTTAGAATTGTTTTGATGGCAAGCATATCCTCCTCTGAAAACACTGTAACACGCTCATAAGTAGGTTCATAGTTTCTAAAAGAACGAATATTAAGTAATTCTTTCATATTTACATGTTGAGTAGATTTTACTTTAATAACTGTTGTTCCTGCCAAAATATCTCCCAAACGCTGTCCTTTTTCAGTTCCTGTAACCAACAAAACAGCTAAAGCACCTGAGGAAAAAACTATATCTACCATTCTGAATGCCCAACGCATAAAGTAATCGGAAAGAGAAGGAATATCACCATTTAGCTTTACTACACGAATTCCCATTGCTCGTTTGCCAATACTTTGTCCATTAAAAATAATTTCACAAAAGAGCGAATAAAAAAGCCATATAGGTAAAATAATCAGAAAACTAAAAAAAGTGTATGCTTTTTCCGACCAACCAACAACATAAAGTAACCAACTAAATAATAGATACAAGACAATATTTACTAGAATAAGAATAGCCAAATCTATAACCCAAGCAATGATACGCTGAACGGTAGAAGGTAATTCGTATTCAATAGTTACGTTTTGAGAAGTGCGAATAGAAATGGTTTTCATATATTTACAGAGTATTTTTTTATTATCTAACCTTATATTTTAAATTTCTTAGAACAAATAAAAGTTTTAGCTTACAAATTAGTAAAATAATTAGTATTTTGTAGTTTATTATATAAAAAATGATGACAAAATAATTGGCAGAGCAATTTTATAAAATTCATAAAAAATGAGAGAAAATACTTTTATAGAACAAAATAAGGAAAAATGGCAAGACTTTGAGCAATTACTCAAAGAAAAACAACGTAATCCAGACAAACTTAGTGAATCTTTTGTCGAAATTACAGATGACCTTTCTTATGCACGTACATTTTACCCTAATCGTTCGGTGCGTTTATATCTCAACGGAATTGCTCAACAAATATTTAGAGATGTCTATAAAAATAAACGGGTTAGGTGGCAAAAACTCCTAGATTTTTGGACAACTGATTTGCCTGCCACCATGTATATGATTCGAAAAGACCTTTTAGTTGCTTTTCTTATTTTCTTTGGTGCTTTACTGATTGGTATTTTTTCTACTGTACAAGACCCTGATTTTGTAAATGTTATTTTAGGAGAAAGTTATGTGCAAATGACAGAGGAGAATATTGCCAATGGAGACCCAATGGCTGTTTATAAAGGAAGTGATGAGATAAGTATGTTTTTTCGGATTACATTTAATAATTTGAGAGTTGCTTTTATGAGTTTTGTTATGGGCGCACTCTTTTGTATAGGAAGTATTTTTGTATCTATTTATAATGGAATAATGGTAGGGTCTTTTCAATATTTTTTCTATGAAAAGGATGTTTTGATAGATTCCATGTTTGCGATTTGGTTACACGGAACGCTTGAAATTTCATCGATTGTTATTGCTACAGCAGCAGGAATTACGATGGGAAAAGGGTTGCTTTTTCCAGGCACACTCAGTAGATTGGAATCTTTTCAGATTAGTGCAAGACGTGGAATGAAAGTAATGGTAGGACTTGTTCCTGTGATTATTTTGGCTGGGTTTATTGAAAGTTTTCTAACTCGTTATACCGATATGCCTTTAATTATTCGTGGAATACTTATTCTAGTTTCGTTTCTTTTTATGGTAGGTTATTTTGTGATTTATCCATATATTTTGGTAAAGACTAAAAAAATAACATTACCTGTTCAGAAACTTCCCGAAACAAGTGAAGACAGTGAATTTGAGCTTTTTCAGATACGAACATTAGGTAATATTCTGACAGAGTCAATGATGATTCATAGAAGACATTTTGTTCCTATTTTTAATCTATGTGTTGTGATGTTATTTCCTTTGGCTATTATGATGTATCTTTTAGTTTTTAAAGATATTTCAAATTTTGATTTTCCTCGTGATTTGGAATATAAGATGGAGAAATATTATTTATTAATCGTAACAGGAAATTATATTCAAAGTATTCCCTTCATGATAGCACATACATTAATTTGGACACTTGGCATTACCTTTCCTTATTATTTTTTCTCTGAAACGGTCACTCAGGAATCTAGAAAGATAGAGTGGTCTGTTAAAGGTTTTGGTAATTTTCTGCTCAAAAATGGTTACAAATCATTTTTAGCTGTTCTTTTGGTAAAAGTTATTATTTTTTCTAGTCCGTACATGATTTTTGTTGCTTTACTAGTTACGCCACTATTACTTTTTTGGTTATTTACTTGGACGACTCAAACAAATAACCCTTTCAAAGCCTTTGGAAAAGCACTAAAACTATTTTTCTTTCAACCAATCGATAGTTTTATGATGATGGCAATTACTCTTTTGGTAGGTTCTGTTTATTATGTTCTTATCAATTCTCCTTTGAGTGGTTTCTTTATTGGAGTTTTGGAAATGCACTTTTTGGAAGGCGAAACGTTTGCACTCAAGATTGTACAAGTATTTTATTTTGCTAGTCTGATTACAGGTATGTTTCTCATTGTTCCTTTATTTATTTATTCTATCGGAATGCAGTATTTTAGTGTGATGGAACGTGCTGAAAATACCACACTCAAACAACGTATTGAAGCCATCAAAGTAGAGGAATAGAACATTATATGTCGTTGGTGGGACACCGATATTAGAAAGTTTATATATTGTCAGTCTAAAACCAACCAACAGCAAAAAGAAAGAATTACTAAAAAATTAAATTACTTTAGAAACCAAAAACACCTTCAAATTTATAAGATTTGAAGGTGTTTTTAGTATTTATAATCTCTATCTATTTATCTCTTTACTTAGGATTTGTAGCCCAAACTGTGGCATCAGTAATAAAACCAACATCATTCATAGAAAGTAAAGATACGATAGTATGAGCAATTTCAGTTCCTTGTAGTTTGCTCTCATTTTCTTTGTCTTGTGTAGCTCCTACTTTATCAAAAAATGGTGTCACCACTTCACTAGGATTTACTTGCATTACTCTGACGTTGTGTTTACGAAGTTCTGCACGCCAACATTCTGTCATGGCAGCCAATGCAAATTTACTAGAACAGTAAGCTGTTCCATTTGCAAAACCTTTTTGAGAAGCTGTAGAAGCAATATTTATAATATTTCCAGTATTTTCTTTTTGGAAATGTTTGGCAGCTTCCTTTCCTACCATAAAAGCACCTTTTACATTTACTTCCCAAACTTTAGTAAAATCTTTTACTGAAGTATCTACCAATGCACCAAAACTACCAATTCCTGCATTATTTATAACTACATTAATTCCTCCCATTTCTTGAAGTGCTTTTTCGAATAAGTTTTTGACATCAACTTCATTCGAAATATCAGCAGTTGTTCCTTTTATTCCTAATTCTGAAATAGCTTTTTGTACGTCTTTTGCGTTTCTAGCACAGATAAAAACATCTGCTCCTTGTTCTTTCAGAAGTTTAGCTGTTGCATAACCTATTCCTGTACTTCCACCTGTCAAAATTACTTTTGCGTCTTTGATTTGCATAAAAAATGAGTATGATTAATTTTTTGATAAATTGATTTAAAGTTTAACATGTAATCAAAGAACTACTAGATAATATTGTTTTAAATTTTAGAATAAACTAACATTTTTGAAAAAAATAAAAACAATAAACAAGAAATGAAAATTCATATCTAATCACTTTAAAACTCATATATTTCTTTCCAAGGTTGTATAGGATTACGATTTGGTATTGGTTCACCTGTTTCTTCATCTACTTTTAATTTTATTTTTTGACCTGTCGTAATTTTTTTAATCTTAAATTTGGGTAACTCTTGAGTATAATAAAAAGGCTGGTTGGGTTTATAAATTTCTGTATCCATATTATAAAATGGAACAACTACATAACCATAGAGCTTAAACTCTTCTGGCAAATCCTTTTTATTTTCAGGATATACGTACAAGAAAAACTCATTTTCTAGATTTCTTATTGGTAATTTGGGATTATAATAAGTTAATTTTGTCTTATCTTCGCTCAAATATATCCCAAAAAAATCACCATCTATAATTCTTTTTCCATCTATATTTTTTACTTTATAGGTGTTTTTGGCAGCATCTTCTGTACTTCTGCCTTGCATAATCATTTTATAAGTAGGCTTTTCTTCAATACGCCAGTTAAAATTATTTAGCTCAGAGTTTTTCTTAGTAATAAGCTGAGGAGGAATTACTTGCCCTTCGGGTTGCTGTAAAAATAGGATTTCTTCTAGCTCGTTATCTGCAATAAATTTCATAATAATATTACTACATTTTATGTAATTCATTCCTTTTAAGGTAGCCTCTTCTTCTTTTTTTTCTTCTATCATAAAATAAATACTCTCACCATTTCCATTTACATTTACTCTTTTTATATAGCCACTATCAAAAACGGCAAGCAAATCCCGACCTTTTATTTGATTAAATTGTCCGAATACATCAGCCGAAATAACAAAAGCTTTATCGGTAATTGTCATAGAATCTACAGTATTATCTCTCAGTTTTGCTTTTATTTTTGTACCTGAAAGTTGATTTGCAGTATTCCATAAAACAGGGTCATAATCAAAATAAATAATAGAATCTTCTAAGTCATAATTTAAAGAATCACAAATTCCCTGCAAATCTTGCTTATAAATCTTGACATTTCTGTAAGCATAAAAACGCTGTTCAGCTGCTACGCTATCATTCATTGCAATTAATGTATCAGCAGCAATATAGAGTGTGTCCTTTTTGAAAGGTTTTACCAAAAGAGCATCTCCATAGGCATCTAAACGGCTTTTTATCCCATCATAGTAGGCTTCATCTCCAAAAATAGTGACATTTTCTTTTTTGTAATAGAGCTGTACATTCTCCTTGAAAATGCCTTTTTCTGTCAAATTATCATAATCGATAAAATTAGCAGAAATAATATAATCTCGGTTTTCGATGCGAGTAGCTACATTCGAACCTTCTGCTGTTTTCAAAATTCCTGTTTGAGCATTTATTTGAGTTCCTTTTACAGCATTGATAGTTCCATCTTTATTGATGATTTTTCCCTCTGAATCAAAAAAGATTGTTTTTGTAACTGTATTATAAGCTACCGAATCAGCTATAAGTTGTTGGTCTGGACTAAGTGCTTGTACATTTCCACGAAAAGTAGCAATTCTAGAATTTGTGTTATAATAGCCTCTATCACTTGTCAGTCTTGAAGTTTTGTCTGTAACTACTCCTCCTTCAAAATAAGCTGCTGTTTTTGTTTTGAGGTTATAATTTAATTTTCGTGTTCGAACTGTTTTTTCTTGGTCTTGCAAAACTACATTTCCTCTTACTTTGGCTAATTTTGTATACCCATCATAATAAAGTGTATCGCCAGTAAGAGTAAGGCTGTCCTGTTCTACAAAACGAATATTTCCAAATGCTTCAATTTGATTTCTGTCAATATATTGAAAAACACTATCGGCATACATGATTGTGTTTTTCTGTTTAAACTGAACTTGTCCACGTTCATCTTTTTTCAGAATACGTATTTTTTCCCCATTTGGCAATACATCGCCTTCCAAAACTCCAGCTTTCAAAAGTTCTACCCTTGATATTGTTTGGGTTGTATCTTCAATAGTTTCTAAAGTAGGTTTTTTTTCTATGGTTTTGTTAGTTGCTTTTTGAGCAAAAGAAGAATGCGAAAAGAACGCTGATGAAGATAACAAGAAAATGAAAAATGTAACAAATAAAAATCTCATAAATTCCTTTTTTTGAACGACTAGAAATGCTTTGAATTAATTTACAAAGTTAGTCTATTTTAATTCTATGTTGCATAAATTGATTTAGAAAAAATGGTATTTTGTATTTACTTAATCTTTGCTAAAGCTATTTAACGGATTTTTTCAGGTATTTCTTATTGCAAAAGAATCAAGTACACTATGAATTACAGTCACTTTTTCTAAACTTTACTTTCTAACAGTCCGTACTTGTAAGAGAAAAAATACTCTTAACAAAACATTAAACGACTCTTATGAATAATTTTAACGACGAAAATAATGGGTATTTACTTTTTTGCAAGCGATGGAATATAGAAGATGTCAAAAAAGTAGAAAGCATGTATCACTTAGAAGATTTAAAAGCATTTTTGCCTGATGAACCTAGTGAACAAGACAAAATAGCATTAAATAGTGTTTTGGGAGCTAGTTTTGATAATTTTTATGGATATATGGACTATCAAAAATCAACTAATACCTTCGAACTTATCATGCAATGGCGTGAAAAAACAGGTAAGTTTGAGATATAAATTTCTTTTTATTTGATTAATTCAATACCGTAACATAAATTATTTTGTATTTCTTTGTATGTAAAACAGGGTTAAAACCCTGTTCAATTCATAATTCTGCCATTGTCGGTGTCCCCACCGACGATAGCAAAATACAAACAAACTTATATTACGCTGTATTCAACCTATAGATTAAATCTAGACTTTTTAGTCTGCATCCACACACATACCCTCATCTTATACTAACTTCAATTCTGTAAATATTACACCCTAGAAATAAAATACTCTATTTGAAGGAGCTGATAGCTATGAAATGCCATCTATTGTAGCCATGTTAAAAAGCAAATTTTACTAACTATAATTTCTAAAAATATAAAATAAAACTAATGTTTTAGGTGTTTTTTTGAATTATAATCTGTTTAATGTCGCAATTTTAACGTTTAAGAAGCGTTATTTTTTTATAATAAAGATAAAAAATGTTACCTTGCATGAGGTTTATTCAATTAACTAAAATAAAATTTAGTTTTCGTTTTATCTACTATTATATTTTTGATAAGACTATTGATTATATCACTACCAGCTATAAAAATTTCAATCATATTTATATTACGACAATGAATTTAGGTTTATTCAAAAATTTTTTATGTGTAATTGTTCTATTTGCTTGCTTTGGACTTTATCATAAAACTACTGCACAAGATTTACAGTTTTCACAATTTCATAATGCACCTCTTTATCTCAATCCAGCTTTTGCAGGAATGCACCAAGGAGGAAGAATGACACTTAACTATCGCAATCAATGGCCTAGCTTAGATGTCAATTATATTACCTATGCAGGTGGCTTTGATTATTATTTCCCAAATATTCGCTCTTCTATTGGTGTAATTGCCAAAGTAGACGAGCAAAGTACAGGTACAACTCCTTATAAAAGTACAGATGTTTCGCTTATTTATGCGTACATGATTCCTTTAAGTGACAGGCTTACTGTCCAGCCAGCCCTTCAAGTAGGATATGTGCAAAAAAGTGCAGGATTTATCGGACTTACTTTTCCAGACCAATTTAGTGATAAAGGATTTTTAGGAACACCAACAGGAGAAAGTTTTGCTCGTAATCAACTTGGATATGTAGATATTGCAACAGGAGCAGTTCTTTTTGGTCAGAATTTTTGGGTAGGAGTTTCTGCCAATCATATAAATAGTCCTCCTGATAGTTTTATTGGAGATGAAAACCGTTTGCCTATCAAACTATCTTTTCATGGTGGATACAAAATAGACTTTGCAAACCGTTACGACAATCGTAGTAAAAGTATTACTCCTACCTTTATGTACAAAAAACAAGGTTCTTTTCAACAGTTGAGCCTTGGCGCACATGGAGAGTATGAACCACTTTTGTATGGACTTTGGTACAGAGGTTTTCCTATCGAACAATCAGTTAATAATTTTCCAAAACATGATGCTGTTGTAGCTATGTTGGGAGTGAAATTTGGTGGCTGGGCATTGGCTTATAGTTATGATTGGTCTATTTCAGAAGTTGCAGGAGCTAGAGCAAATTCACATGAAATTTCTTTAGTATTTAGCTTTGGTGGAAAAGACGATGTAGCTTGTCCCAATCCTTTTTCTGAACCTCGTTATAAAGGTGCACGTTATCGTTAGAAAAATATTCTATGTTAAATAGAAATCAAAATTTGTAAAGAAATTAAAAATCAGACAGTTGTTATATTGTCTGATTTTTCTTTTTTATAGATTCTTAGCTCAAACATTTTCACTATTTTAATTTTATATTCTAAATACTGTTCAAATTTGAAAGCTGACCAATTTCATGTTTTATTGATTCTTATTTCCTGCATTGTTGCATATTTGATTCCTTTCGAACTTTTTTTATTTAGTTATATTATTTTGGGTGCTTTACATTATCTGACTGAACTTGCTTGGTTGCATGAAAAAAAATATTTCACTTCATCTGCCAAAATAGAACTAATTATCATTTTTATATGTGCTGTGGGAGTTTCGCTAAGTTATATTTGTTATCGTTTAGAGTTTGATCTAAGTTCTGTAATTCCTTTTTGGAATTCAAAATCAGCTACTCATTTCATTTTTTTAGCCTTTATAATGGCATTTTCTGCTATTTTTCTTAAAAAGAGGAAAGAAAAAATAGTTCTTCTTCTTTTATCTATTCTGGGAATTTATCTATTTCGAAATCAATTTTATTATTTATTTCTTATCGGACTTCTTCTTCCTACACTTATTCATGTCTTTATTTTTACAGGAATATTTATGCTTGTAGGAATTAAGAAAAATCCTACTTTTTGGACAAAGATTTGTTTTATTACTTTTATTGTCTGTGCAATCAGTTTTGCTATTGTTCCAGCTTCTTTGCCTGTTCTGTCTGAAAAAGTGAAGTCTAATTATTTTTTGAGTGGTTTTGATATGCTCAATAAAGTATTTATTGCTCTTTTTGATGGTACTGTTTTTAATGAAGCTAACAAACAATTAATTTTTGAATCTACTTTATCTATAAAAATTCAGCGTTTTGTTGCCTTTGCTTATACCTATCATTATCTCAATTGGTTTTCGAAAGTACATATAATTGCTTGGCATAAAGTAAATAAATTACGTCTTAGTTTAGCTATTTTGCTTTGGATTATGGCTCTAGGAATTTATTTTTATGATTTCAAAACAGGAATACTGACGCTTTATTTTCTAAGTACACTTCATGTTTTGATGGAGTTTCCATTGAATATGCAATCTTTTCAAATTTTGATTCAAAAATAATTCTTCGTATTTTATATAAGTAATTTAGCCAAGTTGTTTCTGATTTATATCTTTGCCTTTCAATTCTTTAAGGCTTTCTTTCTCCTATTTTTACTTACAAAATTAAACCAACTGTTATGAAAATTAATTTACTCAAAAAATATAGTTTATTTTCAATTATATTTGTGTCTTTACTTGTTTTTTCAAGTTGTGGTGCTTCAAAACGCTCTAGCTGCCCTACTTATAGAGATTCTGATCCAAAAGTTATTTTTGGAGAAATAACATTGAAAGAAAGAATGGATCAACAAGAAAAAGACCTTCAAGTGAAGTCAGATAAACAGCGAAGAAAAGAAGCCAAACAACAAATTAAACGCTCAAAGAAAGCAAGTAGAAAACGTAAAAAATAATTAAGATAATAGCTAATAGTTCTCAATAATTTTAATGGAAGAATTAGATAATCAACTAGACTTATTACACAAAGGTTATAAAGCCTTATCTTCAAAACTACTTGGATGGTTTGAAACTTTAATTTCAATGTTGCCTAATTTTTTCTTGGCAATACTTGTGCTAATTGTATTTTATTTCTTAGCAAAAGCTATTAAGGTGGGTATCAACCGTGCTCTTTCTCGTTGGGTAGACAACACAAACATATTAGACCTTGCTACTCAAGTTATCTTTTATGTTATCATGATTGTAGGTACTTTTGTTGCATTGGGAGTTCTGAACCTAGATAAGACAGTTACTTCTTTACTTGCAGGTGCTGGTGTTATTGGTCTTGCTCTGAGTTTTGCCTTTCAAGATTTGGCTACTAATTTTATTTCAGGGATTTTTATTGCTGTTCAAAAACCTTTACAAATAGGAGACCTTATTCAGACTAATGATTACATCGGATATGTAAAAAAAATAGGTTTGAGAGCCATTGATATAGAAAATTTTGATGGACAGTATGTAATTATTCCTTCAAAAGAGGTTTTTCAAAATCCTTTATTAAATTATAATCGACTCAATAATCGTAGAGTAAATGTTCCTGTTGGAGTATCTTATGGAGACGATATAGAAGTTGTAGAAAAACTCCTTTATGAAACCATTCGTGATTTAGATATTACAAAGAATGATTTTAGTGATGTACGTATAGATTTTGATGGTTTTGGAGATAGTTCTGTTAATTTTATTGTTCGATTTTGGATAAATAGATGCGACCAACCTTCTTATCATAAGGCTTATACTAGAGCTGGAATTGCTATTAAAAAAGCATTTGATGCCAATGATATTACAATTCCTTTTCCAATTCGCACTTTAGATTTTGGAATAAAAGGAGGTGAAAAACTCAATCAACAGCTTGCCATTTTAGAGATATTAGACAGAATAGAAAAGAAAAATCATTAAGTGTTCAGTTTCATAAGTTTGTTTTATGAATTTTGATTATGCTTTTATACACAAAAAACGGGTTCAAACATCCTTGCCTGAACCAGTTTAGTAAAATAATAATTCTGTGTATTTGCCTTAATCTTATAAAACGCCTTTTGTAGAAGGCAATTCAGACGAACCTGTATGTGTTTTTGCCATTTTAAGAGCTTTTGCAAAGGCTTTAAAAATTGCTTCAACTTTGTGGTGTTCGTTTGCACCGTCCATTGGTTCAGCTTTGATATTTATGTTTGATTTTGAGGTATCGCTAAGCGATTTAAAAAAGTGCATAAACATTTCGGTAGGCATATCTCCAATTTTTTCTCGCTTGAAATCTGCATCCCAAACCAACCAAGGTCTTCCTCCAAAATCAAGTGCTACCTGTGCCAAAACTTCATCCATTGGTAAACAAAAGCCATAACGCTCAATACCTCGTTTATTTCCAAAGGCTTTTAAAAGAGCTTCTCCAAGTGCGAGAGCTGTATCTTCGATAGTGTGATGTTCGTCGATATGTAAATCTCCTTTTGTTTGGATTTTCAAATCTACTTCTCCGTGTCTTGCAATTTGTTCTAGCATGTGGTCAAAAAAAGCAATTCCTGTATTTATTTCTGCTTTTCCTGTTCCATCCAAATCTATTTCTATGTCGATGTCAGTTTCTTTGGTTGTGCGTTTTACCTTTCCGATTCTAGAACCAAATTTAGATTGTGGTGTAGAAAGAAAATCTTTGATTTCTGTCCAATCATCACTTACCAAGACACAAATAGAAGCCAGTTCAGGATTTTTTAAACTAATTGCTTTGTCATTTTCTGCAATCAAAATTCCTTTACAACCTAAGTTTTTAGCTAATTGTATATCACTAAATCTGTCTCCAATAACAAAAGAGTTTTGAATATCAAAGTCAGGGTTGTTTAAATAGTGTTTTACTAATCCAATTTCAGGTTTACGGTTTGGTGATTTTTCGTGAGGAAATGTTTTGTCAATCAAAATTTCATCAAAAATGATTCCTTCATTTTCTAAGATATTGAGCATTTTATTGTGTGCAGGATGAAAAGTATGTTCTGGAAAACTTACTGTTCCTAAGCCATCTTGATTAGTTACCATTACCAATTCATATTCTTTGCTGGCTGCAAGTTCATATAAATTTCTCAAAACGGCTGGTAAAAACTCTAATTTATCTAGTGAGTCGATTTGTTCGTCGGCTGGTTCTTTTATGATTGTTCCGTCACGATCAATGAAAAGTATTTTTTTCATGGTTTTTCTTTGTGTTATTACTCAAACAATTTAGTGTATGGTAGGAATTTTTTAAAATAGAATATAGCTTTCCTTTATTGGACAGGGTTTCAACCCTGTTTTGGATTTTTACAAAAATAACAGAATTTTTCCACAAAATTGTTTAGACTTATTCTAAATAATTCTTGTTTTTTTAAAAATAGAATTATACATTTGCAACTCTATTGAGAATTAGTCTAAATAAGTATAGTGATTTAGTTCTTATCATTTTATTAAAAAAATATTCATAGCCATGAAAAAATCAACAACCTCTTTTCTCTTACTTTTAGTTTTACTTTGTAGCACTTTTTTAGTTTCTTCTTGTAAAGATGATGAAGATGAAGAGCAGGATTCAGAATTAAAATTAGATGAAAATCAAGTAAATAGTTTTCTTTCTAATTATTCAAATATTGTTTATGCTTCTTATGAAGATA
Organism: Bernardetia sp. Wsw4-3y2; assembly: GCF_037126295.1. Lineage (NCBI taxonomy): Bacteria > Pseudomonadati > Bacteroidota > Cytophagia > Cytophagales > Bernardetiaceae > Bernardetia > Bernardetia sp. Wsw4-3y2. The sequence goes on from NZ_CP147018.1 coordinate 166,146, forward strand.
GTTATAATACAGCAAAATTATTAGATGATGCCATTAAAGCATTTACTCAAAGTCCTTCTCAAGCTACTTTAGAGGCAGCAAAAACAGCTTGGATAGCAGCAAGAGAGCCTTATGGACAAACAGAATCTTATCGTTTTTATGGTGGTCCAATTGATGGTGATGAAGGTGTAGAAGGTTTTATCAATGCTTGGCCTCTTGATGAATCGTATATTGATTATGTAGAAGGTAACGCTACAACAGGAATAATTAATAATCCAACAGATTTTCCTACTATTGATAAGCAAACTTTGATGGATGCAAACGAACAAGATGGAGAAACAAACATCAGTACAGGATACCACGCTATTGAATTTTTGCTTTGGGGACAAGATGTTACTTTAGGTGCAGGTGGTGGAGACCGTGCTTTCACAGATTATACAACAGCAGAAAATGCAGAGCGTAGAAAAACATATCTTTTGACTGCTTCTAGTCTTCTTTTAGACCATTTACAAACTGTTTTGAATGAGTGGACTCCTAATACAGCAGGAAATTACAGAGCTTCTTTTGAAAATAGTTCGAATCCAAAATCTCGTTTATTAGACGTTTTGGTAGGAATTTCTTCGCTTAGTAAAGGTGAGCTTGCAGGAGAGCGTATTTTTGTAGCTTTAGATGAGCCAGATAGAGAAAATGAGCATTCTTGTTTTAGCGACAATACAGATAGAGATGTTGTAAATAATGCGCTTGCTGTTGATAATGTGTATTTTGGTAGATACAAAAGAACAGATGGATCAACTATTTCAGGAACAAGTATTTCAGATATTTTTGAGCTTGCCGATACAGAAAAAACAGCCGCTTTAGATGCCAAAATGAACGAAACAATAGTAAATGTAAATGCCATTCAGAATCCATTTGAAACTGAAATGGTAGAAGCAGACGGACGTGCAAGACTTCAAGCATGTGTTACTTCTCTAACAGAACAAGCTGACATGATTTTAGAACTTGCTTCTTTGTATGGAATTAATATCGTTTTAGAATAATCATTTTAATTATTAGGAATATAAAATGAATAAATTTACACTTTGAAAAATTCACTTAATAAACAGGGTTAAAACCCTGTTCAATTAAAAAACTACCTTTTGTGATTTTTTACAAAGATGTGTTTTCAAAAATAGACTATGAATTATAAATTGTACAGGGTTTTAACCCTGTTTTTATAGATAGCTTCTGATACTTTTGTAATCAATTTAAACCCTAAGAGTCTTCAAGACGCTTAGGGTTTGTGAGTAAAAATCTCAATCTAATTTTATAAAAATATGCGTTCTTACTTATTACTTTCTCTATCTTTTATTTTACTTTTTTCTTCTTGTAAAAATGAAGAAACCGAACCTCTTTTTGAAGAAAACGAAATTTATGCAGGAGGAAATGCTACTACTTTTGACCAATCTCAAAATGCTTTTGGACATGCTGCAAACAAACTTACAACTGAAGAAAATGGAAAATTTGTTACAGGAAATTCGTTTTTTAAAGCAAATTGGGTAGCTGCACCTTCTTCTACTGTCGGACTTGATGGTTTGGGAGGATTTTTTAGCGCACGTTCGTGTTCGGGTTGTCATGCCTTTGATGGACGTGGAAATTTACCTCAAAATCAAGGTGATGATATTGTTGCCTTAGTGATAAAATTGAGTGTCAGAAATGGAGTAACGTATGAAAATGAGCCAACTTATGGTGGACAGTTATCTAGTCAGGCTATTTTTGGAATGGAAGCAGAAGGAAATATTTCTATTTCGCACCAAACTATTACTGGAAGTTTTGCAGATGGAACAAGTTATACTTTAGAGAAACCTATTTATAATTTCGAAAGAATGAATTATGGAAATGTTCACCCAAATGTAGTTGTTTCTCCTCGTCTTGCACCACATATTGCAGGTTTAGGACTTTTAGAAGCTGTTTCAGAACAAACTCTTCTTTCTTTTGCTGATGAAAATGATGCAAATAATGATGGAATTTCTGGGAAACCAAACTATGTTTTGGAAGCTGAAACAGGACAAATAAAAATTGGTCGTTTTGGTTTGAAATCAAATCAAGTTTCTTTAAGAGAGCAAGTAGCTGGAGCATTTAATGGAGATATGGGAATTACGTCTTCTATCCATCCAATAGAAAATTGTACGGATGCACAACAAAATTGTAAAGAGGCTATTTCGGGAAGTACAGATGAAGAAATGGAAATTAGTGAATCAAAACTAGCAAAAGTAGTTTTGTATTGCCAGACACTTGCTGTTCCTGCTCGTCGTGATGCTGACAACGAACAAGTTTTGAGAGGGAAACAGATTTTTTCCAATCTAAATTGTAATAAATGCCATATTCCAAAAATGAAAACAGATTTTCATGAAATTCAAGCTCTTTCTAATCAAACCATTTATCCTTATACAGATTTGCTTTTACACGATATGGGAGAAGATTTAGCAGATAATCGTCCAGATTTTGAAGCAACAGGAAATGAATGGCGAACTGCTCCTTTGTGGGGATTAGGAATGGTTCAGCGTGTAAATCCACGAGCTACTTTTATGCACGACGGAAGAGCAAAAACAATAGAAGAAGCAATTTTATGGCACAATGGAGAAGCAAAAAACAGTCAAGAAGCCTATAAAAGTTTATCAAAAAATGAAAGAACTGATTTACTCACTTTTCTGAATTCTTTATAATTTAATTTGTCTTTCATTCTAAAAACTTTGTCAGAGTTTGACAAAACAAACTCTGACAAAGTTTAAATAAGTCTAATAAAACTATAAACTAGTCTATTTTTTCAATGATTCAGCCGTTTTGACAAGGCGAATAAATTCTCCTTTGTACCCTTCTTCGTCATTAGTTTTTGCGTTGGGAGCATTTTCCAAAATCCATTTATACAAATCAGAATCTTTTTCTTTTTTGTATTTCGAATCAGTCAGAATCATTCCAAACATCGCAACAGCATTTGTCCAAACAAAATTTTCAGAGTTATCTGTTTTAATTTCATTCATAATAACTTCTTCAAATTTTACACTTTTATCTCCGTCAGGTTCTTTGTAACGAAACTTTACAGTCATCAGTTCTTGACTTCCTGCTGCTTCCGAAACTTCTGAATTTTGGTATTTTAAGTTCTGTTCTTTTCCGTCTGTTTTAGGCAAAAAATCAGATTTTACACCAACAGGAATAATTTCATAAAGAGCTGTTACTGTATGACCTACGCCTATTTCTCCAGCATCTTTTGTGTCGTCGTCGAAGTCTTCTTCATTCAAAAGACGATTTTCATAACCCACCAAACGGTACGCAGCTACATAATTTGGGTTAAATTCAATTTGAATCTTGACATCTTTTGCAAGTGTAAAAAGTGTTCCTGAAAATTCGGTAACAAGCATCTTTCTAGCTTCTTGAAAGTCATCAATGTAGCCATAATTTCCGTTTCCTTTATCTGCTAATGTTTCAAGTTTTGAATCTTTGTAATTTCCCATTCCAAAACCCAAACACGTCAGAAAAACACCACTTTCACGCTCTTTTTCTATCAATCTTTGCATATCGCCATCAGAAGAAGCTCCTACATTAAAATCACCATCAGTACACAAAATGACACGATTTGTCCCATCTTTGATGAAATTTTCCTTCGCAATTTTGTAAGCTAATTCTATTCCCTGTCCTCCTGCTGTACTTCCTCCAGCACTAAGTTGGTCTAAGGCTGCAATAATTTCTTCTTTTTTAGTTCCAGAAGTAGAAGGCAAAACTACACCTGCTGCACCTGCATAAACTACAATGGCTACTTTGTCATTTTCTCGTAATTCTTTTACCAGTTCTGTAAGTCCTTTTTTGAGCAAAGGCAATTTATTTGCAGAACTCATAGAACCCGAAACATCAAGCAGAAAAACAATATTACTATTTGGTAAATTATCTTTTTTGATTTTTTTTGCTTGTAAGCCTACCAAAACAAGTTTGTGGTCTTCATTCCAAGCACAATTTCCATATTCTGTCGTAACTCCAAAAGGGTGTTCATTTGTAGGTTCTTGATAGTCATAATTGAAATAATTTATCATTTCTTCTACTCTAACGGCATCTTGTGGAGGCATTTGTCCATCATTCAAAAAACGACGTACATTAGAATAAGAAGCCTTATCTACATCAATCGAAAATGTAGAAAGTGGGTTTTGAGAAACAGAACTAAATCCGTTTTCTTCTTTTGATGAATAACTTTCAGTAGTAGGTTCTTGATAAGAAGAATTAGAATAACTGTATGAATAATTTGAACTTGTGCTACTACTGCTATGTTTATTTTTTTTACGTCTCTTTCTTCCTCCAGACCTTCCAGAATAACCTGTAACTACGACTTCTTCCAGTCCTGCATCTTCTACTAGAGTTACATCAATGACAGATTTTTGTCCAATCCTAATTTCTTGTGATTCATAACCTACAAAACTAAAAACCAAAACATCACTTCCTTCAGGAACAGTAATAGAATATTTTCCTTCCATGTCACTTTGCGTTCCATGTTGTGTTCCTTTTACTTGAACCGTTGCACCAGGTAAAGCACCATCAGCACTTGTAACTGTTCCTGTGATAGTGCGCTGCGAAAAAGCAATATCTGAAATAAAATAGCTTCCCAAAAATAAGAGAATTGTAAATACGTACTTGTACATCTTCATAATAAAAATAAATTAGTGAGTAAAAATGATTTTTTATAAAATTATATTTTGTAGAAAGGGTAATTTTTGATGTGATTCTTTCCCTATTCGTAAAAAAACTTAAAAACGTTGCAAAGTAATTATAAAGAATCTTGTGAGTAGGATTGTAAAACCTTTAGAAATGGCTAATTTTGTTTTATAAAATAATATTAATTAGCTCTTCATTTTGATTATAGATGCTACTTTGCTGATTAATCCATAAAAATAGTTTACATTTTAAAATAGTCCTTCATAAAAAGATATGAGTCAAAAAACAACTTTACGCCAATTTTTGAAAGATAATGAAGCAAATCTTCCTGCTCCACTTTCTGAATTAGACCATTTATTACATTCGATTGCTCGTACAGCAAAAACTGTTCATAGCCATGTTTCTCGTGCTGCCATCACAGATTTGTATGGAACAGCAGGTTCTAGTAACGTACAAGGCGAAGAACAGCAAAAATTGGATGTTCTTGCAAACACCCTTTTTATTACTACATTTAGAGAAAGTAATCTGGTTTGTGTAGTGGGTTCGGAAGAAGAAGAAGAAATTATTTTGACCGATAATAATGATGCTGAATATGTTGTGGCAATGGATCCCTTAGACGGCTCGTCAAATATTGATGTAAATGTTTCTATTGGAACTATTTTTTCGGTCTTTAAGCGCAAATCTCCAAAAGGAACAAAGCCAAAAGTAGAAGATGTTTTGCAAAAAGGAACTGAACAGCTTATTGGTGGCTATGTATTGTATGGAACAGCTACAGCTTTAGTTTTTACAACAGGAAATGGCGTTCATATTTTTACCTACGACCCAAAAGGAGGCGAGTTTTTGCTTACTCACAACAATTTAACTATTCCTAAAGACAGTAAAACCTATTCTTGTAATGAAGGAGGTTTTTTAGGTTTTACAGAAGGTGTAAAAAAATACATTGATTTTTGCAAAGAAGGTGGCGAATACAAAGCTCGTTACATCGGTTCTTTGGTGGCAGATTTTCATAGAAATATGCTAAAAGGAGGAATTTTTATCTATCCAAGTACAGAAAAAACACCAAAAGGAAAATTGAGATTGTTGTATGAATGTAATCCATTGGCTTTTATTGCCGAACAAGCAGGTGGAAAAGCGTATGATGGACGTGTGCGTATAATGGATATTGAGCCAGATTCTTTACACCAACGAACTACCTATTATGTGGGTTCTGCAAATATGGTCGATAAGGCTTTGGAGCTTATTGAGGCGAATGAGTAAACAAATTTAGAAGTCAGATTTAAGAAGTTAGAAGTGAAATACTAATTTCAGAAGTCCATTTTTACGGAATGCTATTATTACTTTTTTGTGATAATAGCATTTTTTATGGATTACTAATTTCAATATTTTTATTATCTTAGTAATATGAAAATAAAAACTATCTTTCTCGTTCAAGCAAGATACTTGCACCAGATAAATTATTAAATAATGAAGCACATTGTAAAAATATATCTTCTAAACCCTATTCTACCTACTTTTTTTCTGTTGGTATTTTTTTGTTGGATAGGCTACGATAATTTTTTGAAGGAAAAATATACAGATGCAGAGAAGAAAATTTGGAACTCTGCTACAAATAACGTCAGAAATTTAGGAAATACTCTCTTAGAAAACACGAATAGATTATCAAACGATTTAAAATATCAGTCCAGTTATGAGTATTGTTTGAATCAAGACAAAATTCCTCCCATTAATTCGGAATTGGTAAAGCATTTACGAGAATTAATAAATGAAAATTTCGTGCAAAATGATTTTTCGAATCCAAAAGAAATTCCTATTCGTTTTGTATTTGAGAGTTATGTCAAAAAGGCAAGTGAGTTAGATACGGCTTTGGCTAAAAAATACAAAGATTTTGAATTTGAAAACGGCTTGTCAGATAAAGAAATCAATCTCAACTATTTTTCTTATGATAGTATGCAAAGCAAATATCATTTGGCTAGGTTTGAAATGCAACTTGCCGAAATGTACAGCGATGACATGAAACTGTTAGCTAACATATATTTTTTAAATGAATTAAAAGAAAAATTGAGCAATCCAGTTATTGTTCCGTACATTAAAAATCACAATAAAGGAGTAGATATTTATACTGTCTATCCATTTGACACAGAACATACCAAAATTGAATCTCCCAAAGGCTTAGAAACTCATTTTGACGATAGAGGTTATTTGATTATTCCACCTTCTTTGAGAGGCAAAAAGATTGATATGGATATTAGAATAAAATGTTCGGCAGATACCACTTACACTTACAAAAATTATCATGAAGAATAAAATATACATATCTATTTTCTTATGGCTGTCTTTTGTTGTATTGGTTGTTTCTTTTTTTACCCAAAATGCAGAAAAGGAATGTCAAGCACTAAAAGAAACACAAGAAAGTATCTTGAGAGTTCATAAAAAAATGTATAATAATAAGTCGAATAGTATGAGGTTGCGAATAAATATAGCTGGAAATAATCCTAGAGATAAAATAGTTCAAGATACTGTAGAAAAAGGAGAGGTTCTACTAAATTCTATGTTCGTAAAAGAAAAAATAGAAAACGAACGTGTTCTACCTTTTTTGTGGAAGTATTATTATTCAATGGAAGTAGGAAGAGAAATAGATGGTACAGAGAAAATTTTGAAAAAATTAGAAGAGTACGAAGGAGGAAGTGAAATAGTAAAGCAAGTAAATTTTCTTAACCGTTATCAAACTGCATTCTATCATCTATACGAACATTACAATAAAATTGGAGAGTATTCTCGGCGTTTTACTAAAACTAGAATAGTAAACGCTAGTGATACCACTTTAGGTTTTGAATTAGGGTTTTATGATGATTACTTTATAATTCCGAGAAGCAAAGCTTGGTGGATAACAGGTTCTTCAAATAAACTAACTGGTATTCAGACAGAAACATACATAGAAAGGGATACCATTACAAAAATGTACAAAGTTATTCCTTCTAAAAATGGTAAAATTAATCCTTTTGATTATGAAGAAGTAGAGTGAAATTAGCGTTACCCTGATGTCTTAGATGACTTCAACAAAATCTGTAAGACAACTTCACGAGACACCACTTACACTTACAAAAATTATCATGAAGAATAAAATATACATATCCCTTTTTCTATGGCTATCTTTTATCATATTGGTTGTTTCTTATTTTACCCAAAATACAGAAAAGGAATGTCAAGCACTAAAAGAAACACAAAATACCTTCTTGAAGTCGCATAAAAAGATGTATAATGATAAATTTAATAGTATGGAATTGTATATAGATGGTCTTGGAAATAACCCTAGAGACTTTTTAATTCAAAATAAAATACAAGAAGGAGAAAGTTTGCTAGACTCAATGTTTGTAAAAGGTAAAATAGAAAATGAGCGTATTTTACCATTTTTGAGAACACATTATTACTCAATGGGCGAAGTAAATGATACAAAAAAAATACTAAAAGGATTAGAGATCTACAAAGGGAATAATAAAATGTTACAGCAAGTCAATTTAATTGACCGTTACCAAACTTCATTCTATTATTTGTACGAACATCACAAAGAAATTGGAGATTTTAGAATACGTTATTCGAAGACTAACATAATAAATGTTAGTGATACCACGTTAGGGTTTGAGTTTTTAGGACGTTATGAGGGTGTTGTTCTAACTCCAGAAAACAAAGTGTACTGGATGATGGATTCTTCAAAGAAATTAATTGGTATTAAAACAGATACCTATACAAAAGAAGATACTATTACAAAAATGTACAAAGTTATTCCTTCTAAAAATGGCAAAATCAATCCTTTTGATTATGAAGAAGTAGAGCTTGATAAGTAATTAATCAATAATTTAAAAATCGGTTATTAAAAATACTATCATTACAAATATTGTATAGATAGTATTTTTTTGTCATTTATTTAATAGTGAAAAGTCAGTTTTGTAAAATTCTATTTGCCTTTTAGTTTGTGTTTTGCGTAAAGAGTAAAAACAATAGTTTTAATTTATTCAAAAAAAATGCGTATTTTTCTAAAATAAGGAATTACCAAATACCTACCTTACTTATGAATAAAAAACAACAAATAAATGAACTCTTCCGAAAACTTTCCATTGTAGAGTCAAAACAATCTGTTTTTGATAGAGAAATTAGAAAGTTACGTGTAGAAATTGAAGGTCTGCAAAATGAAACTTCTTTTGAGAGCGAAAAACTAAAAGAATCAAGAGAAGAAGAACCAATAAGACAAAAGCCAATTTTTAGAGATATTCCTTCTGACTTTCCTACTGAATCTGAAAATGAGAAGAAAGAAGAAAATAGAGAGTTAAAAAGAAGAAAAACACCTGTTTTTGAAGCACCAACCCAACCTCAGAGAACAAAAGTTCATCAAAAATCAAGTATCGAAAAATTCATTGGTGAAAATGTAATTTATATAGTTGGGGTTTTGATTATTGTTTTGGGGGTTGGTATTGGAGTAAAATATGCCATCGATAATGATATGATTAGTCCACTTACTAGAATAATTTTAGGTTATTTGGTGGGTGCTGGTTTGTTAGGTTTTGCGATTCGTTTGAAGGAAAAGTATGAGAAGTTTAGTGCTGGACTACTTAGTGGTGCAATGGCAATTTTCTACTTTGTTACCTTTATGGGATATGATTTTTATAATCTTTTTCCTAAAGAAATGGCGTTTGGTCTGATGGTCGCTTTTACGGTCTTTACAGTGGTGGCTTCTCTCAATTATGACAGACAAATTATTGCTCATATCGGACTTGTGGGGGCTTATGCAGTTCCGTTTTTGCTTAGTGATGGCTCTGGAAAAGTGATGATTTTGTTTAGTTATATGGCAATTATAAACTTAGGCATTTTAGCCATTTCTATTAAAAAATACTGGAAGCCTCTTTATATAAATGCTTTTACGCTTACTTGGCTTATCGTTTTGGCTTGGTATGGATCAAAATACAATCAAGAAGAACACTTTAGTTTGACATTGATTTTCTCTACTCTCTTTTTTCTCATTTTCTACATTTCGTTTTTGGCATATAAAATCAAGAAAAAGGAAATTTTCAATGTTGGAGATGTTATTTTGATGCTCATCAACTCATTTATTTTTTATGGAGTTGGCTTTGCAACACTTTCAACAAATGTTCAGACAGAAAATTTAGTAGGTTTATTTACACTCGGACAGGCAATTATTCATTTTGGAGTGAGTGTAGTTTTATATAAAAATAAACTGGCTGATAGAAATTTATTCTACTTAGCTTCTGGGTTAGTTTTGGTTTTTATTACTATTGCTGTTCCTGTTCAGTTGGATGGAAATTGGGTAACTCTTATTTGGTCGTTACAAGCTGCGCTGCTGTTTTGGATTGGACGAACAAAAAAAGTCGGTGTTTATGAATCGCTTTCTTTTCCTTTAATGCTCTTGGCTTCTTTTAGTATGCTTCAAGATTGGTTTTTAGCAATTGATGCCTCTACAGGAATATATAGTTATGAAACTGGCAAAACTGTTTTGAATCAAATAACACCAATTTTTAATGTTATTTTTCTGACTTCTGTTATTTTTGCAGCTTCATTTTTCTTTATTGATTTTATCAATAAAAATGATAAATATATTTCTTCATTGAAAGATAAAGCAAGTGGGTTTTTGAGTTTTGTAACTATTGTAATCACTACAACATTACTTTTTGCATTGTATTTACCTTTATTAATTGAAATAATAATTTATTTCAATCAACTTTTTACCTTGTCCAAACTTGAAGTAATGGGACAATATGATTACATGGAAACATTCCATAATTATGATTTGCAGCATTATCAAACTGTTTGGGGATTAAATTATACACTTCTTTTCTTTATCGCACTGGGTTTTTATTGTATCAAAAAAGTAGAAACTCAAATGTCAGTCATTCTCTATTATTTAGCTTCTGCTCTTTTACTTTTTGTTTTTATGAGCGCAGGATTATACGAGTTGAGTGAACTCAGAGATAGTTATATTTCACAAAGTTTAGCTAAATACTATGAGGTAGGTAGCTTTAATTTAATAGTTCGTTATATTTCTTTTTCACTTGTTATCGGTCTTTTATTTATCCTTTTCAGACTTGCAAAACAAGAGTTTTTGAAATTTGATTTTATTCCCTTCTTCGATTTTATTCTTCACGTTTCAGCTTTATGGCTATTGAGTGCCGAACTTATTCATATTCTTAGCCTAACAAGCAATGCCGATGCTTACAAACTTGGTTTGAGTATTTTGTGGGGAGCTTATTCGCTTTTTGTAGTTGTTTTGGGAATTTTGAAAAAGAAAAAATATTTGCGTGTTGGTGGTTTAGTTTGGTTTGGAATTACGTTTGTCAAACTCTTCTTCTACGACATTGCAGCTTTATCAACAATTTCGAAAGTAATTGTCTTTCTATCTTTAGGAACACTTCTTTTGATAATCTCATTCTTATATAATAAATATAAAGACAAGATTGAGGGCTAGAACAAAATTAATTTCCTATTTTTACAAGACAAAGTAACTATTTTTAATTCTCAACTATTTGTTTCAAATAGTTGAGAATTTTTGTATCTTTTGAAAAAAATAAATTTAGAATAAATGCAAACTACTCAAAATTCTCTTTTTGAAGAGGAAGAAAAAGACAAACAAATTATAGAAAAAGATAGCGATATTGATGAAAAAGAGGAAACAGACGAAAATGTTATTTATCCTAAAGATCTAAGAGGATTTGAAATAGGAATTCAAGAAGATAAATTTAGTGTCTATGAGCTTTTACGCCAATATCAAAATGGTAGAATTATATTAGATGCCGAATTTCAACGCAATTTAGTTTGGAATAAAAATGATATGAGTCGTTTTTTAGAATCTGTTATTTTAGGGTTACCTATTCCTGCTCTATTTTTTAATCAAACTATTGATAATGAATATATTGTAGTTGATGGAAGACAACGCCTTTCTGCTCTTATTTCATTCTTAGGAACAGCAAAAAAAGATGATGTTTTTGAGCATCTAAATTTTAAATTACGAGGTTTGCAAGGTCTGAAACATTTGAATGGAAAAACATATAAAGATTTAAAGGAGTATGTTGGTTTACAAGCTAGGATTGAAAATAAGGCACTTAATATTTTTGTAATAAAACCCTCTGTAAAATTAGATATTATTTATGATATTTTTGATAGAATAAATACTGGAGGAACAAAGTTAAATAAACAAGAAGTCAGAAACGCACTTTTAGCAGGAAAATCAAATCAATTATTAAGAGATTTAGTTCAAACTGATTATTTTCAAAAAGCTATAAATGAGGGGATTTCAGATAAACGAATGAAAGCACAAGAAACGGTTTTACGTGTTTTGTCTTTTATGATTTTTGATTATGAAACAGAATATAAAGGAAGTATGAGTAATTTTTTGGAAATGGGAATGAGAGAACTCAATAAAACAGATGATAATAGAATAGAAGAACTAAAAAACAGATTTGAAAAAGTAATGCGATTGTCTCATTCTATTTTTGAAGAAAATAATTTTAGTTTACAGTTGAATGAAAAATCTAAAAGAATAAATTTGTCAATAATGGATTCAGTTTGTCATTTTTTAGATACAACAGATGAGTATTTTATCGAAACACATAAAGAAAAAATAAGAAAAAATTATGAAACTCTAGTAAATGATAGTGATTATATAAAAGCTGTAACTTTAGCAACCAGTTCTAGTGAAAAAGTGCAAGAACGTTTTTATCTTGCAAAAACTATTTTATCAAACGTATAGCACACCTTTTTTATGCTTAAAGAAATTCGTCTAAAAAACTTCAAATGTTTCCGTGAAGAAACTATTTTTCCACTTTCTTCCATAAATCTCCTAACAGGAATAAATGGAAGAGGAAAATCTACGCTTTTACAATCTATGCTTTTGATGAAACAAAGTGTAGAACACAATGAATATACAAATAAACTTATTTTGAATGGAAATTGTGTGAATTTGGGAACCTATGAAGATATAAAAAATTATAATTCTGATATATCTCAAAATATAGAATTTTTATTTATTTTTTATAATATTTTTAATATTAAAAGAATTGAAATACCAGTAGTAGTTTCCTCTCATACAAAAATTAATAGAAGTCCAAAATTAGAATTAGGAGATGAAGAGGAAATGCCACATTTAATAGAATTAATAAAAGTTGATAATCCTAGTCTTAATGAAATGACAGAAGAATCAGCAATGGAATTAGCTAAAAATACTCTTGGATTAACAACACAAGAAGAATTAGACGAATTAGATGAAGAAGATATAAAAATTAAATTATTACTTGAAAAAACTAAAAATATATATAACAAAACATTAGCTATTGCTTTTAGCAAGATTCACTATGTTGCTGCTGACCGACTAGGCTCACAAGAATACTACAAAAAAATAAATCTAAATGATTTTATAAGTGTAGATAAAAAAGGCGAAAACTTAGTAACTGTTTTATTTGAGTTAAAAGAAAGTTTAGTTAATGACAGATTGTATTTAGGAGAAGACGCAAAAAATCTAATTACTCAAACTGGAGAATGGCTTAGTCAAGTTTTTGATACAGATGTAAAAATTGAGTTACAGGAAATTTCTTTTATTTTTGAACTGCTTTTTATTCTTAATACACAATCTCACAGACCTAATAATGTAGGTTTCGGCTATTCTTATATTTTGCCAATTATTGTTTCTGGATTGATAGCAAAAGAAGGCGAAATCTTAATTATAGAAAACCCAGAAGCACATTTACATCCAAAAGCACAATCAGAACTGACAAAGTTTTTAGCAAAAGTAGCTTCTTGTGGTGTTCAGATTTTTATAGAAAGTCATAGTGAGCATATTTTGAATGGGTTGAGAGTGGCTATGCTACAAGAAGATATAGAAATAAATAATGAAGATTTGAATATTCTTTATTTTCAAAATGAAGAAGAAAATCCATTTGTAAAATTAGATTTACAATCTAATGGGAAAATCAAAAATTGGGTAGATGGCTTTTTTGACCAACAAGAACAAGATTTAGCTGAAATTTTTAAACTAGGAAGGAAACAAAAATGATTGCTAATTTTTATTTATTCAAAGATTCTTTTCAATATAAAGAAGGTCTGACTACTGATGATTTAGAAGAAAAAATCAAAAAGTTTTCAGTAGACTATGAGTACATACGAGAGTACGAAAATGACAATGTCTTCATTCAAGATTCTGTTTATGATGCTTATATTTTTCCTAATATAACAGTTGTTGATTTAATGTATGATATTAAATACAAACAAAAATTTGATAGAGATACGTTAGAGTTTCTAAGATTAATTGTAGAAAAATCTGCTGACACAGATTTGAGTAACGAAGAAATAATTGACTTACTTCCAACTCATTCTCAAGAGGAAATTTTTGGGGTTTTATGTTTTCAAGAAATTGAGAATATAGAGCAAAAATACCTAGTTTATGATAAAAATGACTGGTTAAGTTTTCATCGATATTTCTTAGCTCTTTATCCTATTGATAATTTGTTTTTTATATCTGAATGTGAAAAATATTTTCCTGCTCTTTGTTTTCATTCCAATAATAAATTGAGTATAAAATCTATTTTAGATGACTTTTCAATAGAAATTATACGGCATTTATCAGAATTAAATGATAAATTCAAAACTATAAGAAGTGAAGATACACATTTACCAAATGCCATAATAGTTTTTTCATCTACTTGTAATATAAATGTCAGTTTAGAAGGAGATGCAAGTCGTAGAAACGATCTGACTTTTGATTTTGAAACAGAAGATGGAAAATTAGAGCCTGTCTATTGTGAACCTCATACAAAAATCAACAGTCATAATAATAAAGGAAATACAAATTATTTTCAACATCGTATTTATTTTCACGAAGGTAAAAATCATATTCAAAAGGGAAATATTTTAATAGGGCATATTGGAGAACATTTATAGAATAATTATCGCTATCTGATTTTACATATTTCTATTCTCATAAAAAACGAACCACAAAATAAATTGTAGTTCGCTTTTTGTATAAAACTCTACTTGCCGTTGTTTGTGTCCCCACAAACGACATTATTTAAAAACCTAAACCAATTCAGGTTTATAAATTTCAGCATAACGGAAGAAGAAATGAGGAATTGTATTTATTCCTTTATAATAATTGAAAAGTCCGTAATGTTCGTTTGGCGAGTGAATGGCATCAGAATCTAAGCCAAATCCCATCAAAATACTATCAATTCCAAGTTCAGATTTGAACATCGCAACAATTGGAATACTTCCACCACCACGCATCGGAATTGGGTCTTTGCCAAACGTTTGTTTATAGGCATAACTTGCAGCTTGATATGCCTGTGAATCGGTTGGTGTCACAACTGGCTCACCTCCATGATGAGGTTTTACGACAACACTAACTGAAGGAGGAGCAATTTTTTCAAAATGCTTCTTGAAAAGTTTAGTTATTGTTGCAGAATCTTGATTAGGAACTAAGCGCATAGAGATTTTTGCATACGCTTTCGAAGCAATAACTGTTTTTGCGCCTTCGCCTGTATAACCTCCCCAAATTCCGTTTACATCTAAAGTTGGACGGATAGAAGCACGCTCTAAAGTAGAATATCCTTTTTCACCTTCTACATCTTTAAGTCCAATAGATTTTTTATATTCTTCTAAAGAAAAAGGAGCTTTTGCCATTTGAGCACGTTCTTCTTTCGAAAGTTCTGCTACATCATCATAAAAATTCTCTACTGTAATTCTGCCTTCTTCATCTTTCAAAGAAGCAATCATATCACAAAGAACATTGATAGGATTTGGAACAGCACCACCATAAAGACCAGAGTGTAAATCACGATTAGGTCCTGTAACTTCTACTTCTACATACGAAAGACCACGCAAACCAACTGTTACAGAAGGAATATCATTGGCAATCATTCCAGTATCAGAAATCAAAATTACATCAGTAGCTAATTTTTCTTTATTATTTGCGACAAAAATTCCTAAATTGTCTGAACCTACTTCTTCTTCACCTTCTATCATAAACTTGACATTACAAGGCAAAGAATCAGTTTTCATCATAGCTTCAAATGCCTTGATGTGCATATACATTTGTCCTTTGTCGTCGCACGCACCACGAGCATAAATTTTCTCATCTCTAACAGTTGGCTCAAAAGGAGGCGTTTCCCAAAGCTCTAATGGGTCTGGTGGCTGAACATCATAATGTCCGTATACCAAAACAGTAGGTAAAGAAGAATCAATCATCTTTTCTCCATAAACAATTGGATAACCTGCTGTCTGACAAAGTTCTACTTTATCAGCTCCTGCTTCTTCTAGTTTTGTTTTTATAAATTCTCCAGCTCTGAAAACGTCTTCTTTGTATTTTTTGTCTGCACTTACAGAAGGGATACGAAGTAAGTCTTTAAGCTCTTCTAAGAAGCGTTCTTTATTTTTTTCTATATAATCGTGTGTATTCATTAATAAGGGTATGTTTATATAAGTTTATTGAATGAGTTTTACTAATATTTTTGATGCAAATTTAGTAAAAATAAAAATTCTTCAACGAAGTTCGAATATACGGCTTTTTCTTCAAAAAAAGAACCTTCATCTATTCAAAAGGTAGGATAGTCTAAAAAACAAATGTTTTTAATTCCTTTGGTTCGTCGTTTGTTCTTTACTCAAAAAATAAAAGACTGTTTGAATAAAAAGTTACAAAAATTTGAAACAGTTTAGCAAAACAATCAAAATCATTCCATTCCAATACTCATTTCATAATGAATTATCTCATTTTTATAGTTAGTGTTATTGTTCTTGTTAAGGGAGCAGACTGGGTTACTGACGGAGCTTCATCAATCGCCAAACGCTTTAATATCTCTGACCTTATTATTGGTCTGACGGTAGTTTCGATTGGTACTTCTGCTCCCGAGCTGGTCGTAAATCTTTTTGCTTCTAGTAGTGGAAGCTCTGAACTTGCAATTGGAAATGTTTTGGGAAGTAATATTTTTAATACATTAGCTATTTTAGGAATTTGTGCCATGATTTCGCCTGTTTTTGTCAAGCGTGCAACTGTTCAGATAGAAATTCCTTTAGGACTTTTGGCAGCTTTGGTATTGGGTGTTTTGGCAAATGATATGCTTATTGATGGTTCTAGTAATTCTATTCTAACTAGAAGTGATGGAATTATTTTGCTCTTTTTCTTTGTGGTTTTTATGTATTATACATTTTTTTCAGCCCAAAAAGATAAAAAATTATCTGTTGAAGAAGCTGAAGACATACAAAAATTACCTTTAGGATTGTCTATATTGATGCTCTTAGGTGGTTTTGCAGGACTTATTGGAGGAGGGAAATTTATGGTAGATGCAGCTATCGAAATTGCACAATCTTGGGGAGTAAGTGAAGGAATTATCGGACTTACCGTGGTGGCAGCAGGAACTTCTTTTCCCGAACTAGTCGTGTCAATCATGGCTGCACGAAAAGGGAGTGCAGATATGGCAATTGGTAATGTAGTAGGTTCAAATGTCTTTAATATTTTCTTTGTTTTGGGTATTAGTGCGACTGTTAGACCTATTCCATTTAATCCCAATACAAGCAATTTAGATGTTGTAGTTACAGCTTTAGGTTGTTTGATGGTTGTCGCTTTTGTTTTTATGGGAGAAGGGCGAAAAATAAGCAGAGGTGAAGGTTCAATTCTTACACTTGGTTATGTAGTCTATATTGCTTATTTAATTTATCAACAAATTGGATTAGCATAACTTCGAACTACGCCAAAAAGGTTTTTTTTAGATAAGAGTTTCGCAAAAACAAAATTTTAGTTAGAGAATAAAATTTTGTTTTAGCCATTCAACAAGGGTTTAATCCTGTTTATGCTTAATATTCCACCTTATCAAATAGAGGTAAATTTTTATCCTTTTCAGAAAGAATAATTTTATCCAAATCCATTTGCCATTCTATTCCTATTTTTGGGTCATTATAATACATTCCTGTATCTGCTTGTGGCTCGTAAAAAGCATCACATTTATAAAAAAACTCAGCATAATCACTCAAAACCAAAAAACCGTGTGCAAATCCTTTTGGTATGAAAAGCTGTTTTTTGTTTGTTCCAGAAAGATTTATACTTAAGCTTTTGCCATAAGTAGCTGATTCTTTTCTCAAATCAACAATTACATCTTGTACCTCTCCAACAATTACTCTAACTAACTTAGACTGTCCGAAAGGAGATTTTTGAAAATGTAATCCTCTCATAACTCCCTTTGTAGAACCAGATTGATTATCTTGCACAAAAGTAGGTTTTAGACCTGTGTGTTTCTCAAAATTATTAAGATTAAAACTCTCAAAAAAATAACCTCTATGGTCTTCAAAAAGGAGTGGTTCGAAAATCCAAACACCTTCAAAATCTGTTTTGTTATACATATAAATTAATTATGAATTAAACGAAGTAATACAAAATAACGTATTAATTTTATGAATTGCATAATTTTATCACTACTCTTTTCAAATTTTATAAAAAATGACCACACAAAAAACAATTTTATATCAGATTTCTTCTCGTGCTTGGGAACATCCAGCCGATCGTGCAGCCCTAAATTCACTCAAAAAAGTACCTGGGTTGGATAAACTTCTCAGTATGCTTTTCGGAGCAACTTCTGAGCGTTCGCTTCGTCTTATGTATTTGGCTTCTGCTGTTAGAGTTTCTGATAAACAGTTTGCAAGAGTCAAAGTACTGTTTGATGAGGTTTGTAAAACATTTGATATAGAAAAAAAACCAGAAGTCTATGTTTATCAAAGTGAAGCGTTGAATGCTTTTGCTGTGGGAATGGACAGTCCTTTTATCGTTTTGAATTCTGCGTTAATAGAACACTTTGATGATGAGGAACTAACAGAAGTTTTGGGACACGAATTAGGTCATATTATGAGTGGACATATGTTGTATCGTACTCTTTTTATACTTCTTCAACAAATGTCTAGGTCTGTTATAAAACTTCCTATTCCTGATTGGATTTTCTCAGGTGTCTATTATGCACTACAAGAATGGAGTAGAAAAAGCGAGCTTAGTGCAGATAGAGCAGGTCTTTTGGCTACTCAAAATCCTGATGCTTCATTGCGTGTGTCGATGAAATTGGCAGGAGGAGATTTTGAACAAATGGATGTTGCAGCCTTTTTAGAGCAAGCTGAAGAATATCATAAGATGGATAATGTGGGAGATAATATTTTTAAGTTTTTTAATATAATTGGACAATCTCATCCTTTTGCATCTACTCGTGCTTTAGAAATTGTAAACTGGGTGCGTTCGGGAGATTATGATGCAACTTTACAAGGAAATTACCCAAGAAGAACAGATGCTGAAAAAAATGCGTCTGTTTGGGAAGATGTAAAAGAAGCTTCACAAGGTTATGCAAGTGATTTTAAGGAAGCAACACAATCGACTAGAAATACAGCACAATCTACACAGTTTAATGAACAGTTTAGGCAAACAGCTCAAAATGTATCTGAAAAAATGGATGAGACTACCAAAAAAGCAAAAGATTTTTTTGATGATTTTTTCAAGCCAAAAAATTATTAATCTATTAAAGGTTATCACGGTTAGTTTAGTAACATTGATTTTTCCGTAGCGACAGGTTTGCAAACCTGTCACTACGGAAAAATAAGACTGTTTTGCTTTTCTATAACTTGCTAATTATTAGACCTGTAAATAACTGTGATAACGTTTATTATGAATTACAAACAAAAGTAGAAGTTTTCTAAACTATTGATAGCACTTCACTAAGAGCTATCAATAGTTTAAAATAAAAAATATATGACTTAAAATTAAATTTAGTGTAAGTTTTGGTTAGCTTGAACAACTTACTTGACTGAACTGTTAAATCACTCTATTTGAATAATTAATTTTACTCTTATATTTTTAATTCATACTTCTAACTTTGTATTATCATATGTCTAATAAAAAACTTTTTATAATCATTGGTGCTGTTGTTTTGCTTGTTATCTTAGGTGTTGCAGGAAAAAAGCTAGGCTGGTTTGGTGCAAAAGATGGAATTGAAGTAGAGTTTGCTCCTGTTAAGCGTATTCAGATTGTAGAAAGAGTTAGCGCATCAGGCAAAATTTATCCAGAAGTAGAAGTCAAATTATCGCCAGATGTATCAGGGGAAATCACAGAATTATTAGTAAAAGAAGGAGATTCTGTAAAAGAAGGACAATTACTTTTGAAAATACGTCCTGATACGTATCAAACAGCTGTGGATAGAACACGTGCTTCTTTAGGGTCACAAGGGGCAAATATCGAACAAGCCAATGCCAGATTACAACAAGCTAAAGCACAATATTTTAGAGCCAAAGCAGATTTTGGAAGACAACAAAAACTTTATGATGATAAAATTATTTCTTTACAAGATTTTCAAGCTGCTGAATCTACCTTTAAAGTAGCAGAAGCAGAATTGCAAGCTGCCGAAAAAACAGTAGAAAGCGCACGTTATTCTCTTCAAAGTGCTAGGGCAACATTAGAAGAAGCCCAAGCAAATTTATCTCTAACTAATATTTTTGCTCCTCAAAGTGGAATTATTTCTTCACTCAATGTAGAACAAGGTGAACGTGTAGTAGGAACTGTACAAATGACAGGAACAGAGCTTTTACGCATTGCAGAATTTAAAAATATGGAAGTGAGAGTTAATGTCAATGAAAATGATATTATAAGAATTGAAATGAATGATACAGCCTATGTTGAAGTGGATGCTTATCCAGACCAAAAATTTATAGGAATCGTTACTTCAATTGCAAAGAGTGCAAATAATTTACAGACTGTTACAGCTGATGCTGTTACAGAGTTTGAAGTCAAGATACGAATGAGTAGAGAGTCATACAAAGAATTATTAGTAAAAAGAAAGTTTCCTTTTCTCCCAGGTATGACGGCAAGTGTTGAAGTTATTACTAATCGCAAAAATGGTGCATTGGCTGTTCCATTGGCTGCCGTTACAGTTAGAAATGAAAATCAAAATAATGAAAAAGAGGAAGATTCTCCAAGAGGAAAACCTAAAAAAGAAACTACTCAAAATGCAAAAGTAGAAGAAGATAAAATGAAAGAAGTGATTTTTGTGAGAGATGGCGACAATAAAGTCAAGATGATACAAGTAAAAACTGGAATAAGTGATTTTGACAATATAGAAATTTTGAGTGGAGTGGAAGAAGGACAAGAAGTAGTAGTTGCGCCTTACAATGCAATTTCAAAAACTTTAGAAGATGAAAGTAATGTCAAAATTGCAAAAGACAAAAAAGCGAAGTAACTTGTAGGTTATTAATGTGAAACTTGCTTAGTAATTTATATCGCAAGTTTTGTGTTAAATTAAAATTTATTACTGCTTGATACCAAATAGCCTATTTTTTTACTTCATAATGCAATTATGACTTTAGCTAACATTAATTTTTATAGAAATATTCAGATAGAAAAATTTAAGGAACTCGCAGGAGTTACAGGTTTTGATACAGGAGTAGATATTGACCAAATTTATCCTCAAATAAAAGATGCAAAAGCAATTGCAGAACTAGGAGTAGGATATGGAAGAGCCGTCCAACAGCTTTTAGAACGTGGTTTTGAAGGTAAAATCTATGGGGTCGAAAGAGTAGAGTCTTTTGTAACTTATATGGAAAAAGAGCATAAAAATGAAAAATTGTTTATGCTTCATCAAGACATAGAAGAGTTAGAGCTACCTGAGAAAGTAGATGCTGTTTTGTGGCTTTGGTCTGGAATATTGGAGCAAAACCTTGAACAACAACGAGATTCTATCTGTAAAATTAGAAAATACCTCAAAACAGGAGGTAAACTATTTATTGAAGCTCCTCAAGACAAAATTAAGTTTGTTGGAATGAAAATCAATAAACATTATATCCGTGTAGAAATGGATTGGGGAACACTTGATGCCTATATGCCTTATGAGGAAGATATGCACCTCATAAAAGAATCATGTCACTACAAATCGTTAGAAATGATTAAATATCAATCTGTTACAGGATTAGATAGAGTATTTTATGTTTTTGAGAATTAAATAATTGATTTTGAAAAAGAAAAACTCTCTAAAAAAATTAGAGAGTTTGGTTCTTCCGATAATTTAGCGAAATTAAAAAAGGGTGTGCGTTAGTTTTAGCTTCGCTGAGGGTTACACCGTTCTCAAAAACTAACGAAACACTTCCTCAAGCAATATTACGCTTCTGAGGAAGCGTTTTTTCAGTTCTGAGGAACTGAACACACAATGTTTCGCTTAATAATTCACCTTTTATAATTCATAACTGATGTTAAGCAGTCAAAAAACGAGACCCCATAACTTTACTTATGGGAAAAACATTTACTACTATTCTGTGCCTGTTTTACCACGATTAAAATCGTGGGTTTCGTTATTTATGCAAGAAATTTGCAGAAATTTTATTGTTATGTAATATCAGTTCGTAATTAATTTTAAGCATCCATATCTACCTTTACATCATCTGTAAGTGGGTGGGCTTGACAAGTCAGAATATAACCTTCAATAATTTCGGCTTCGCTAAGAGCTTCATTGGAGTCCATCGTAACTTTTCCAGACAGACAAAGCCCACGACAAGCCGTACAAAGTCCACTCTGACACGAATAAGGCATATCAATTTCATCATCTAAAGCAGCTTCTAAAATTGTCTTTTTGGCATCGACAGCAATCTCAGTTTCTTCGCCATTCAAAATAACTTTTACTGTTTTTCTTCCATCAGGAACGATTGCTCCATTTTCATCATCAGAATTAACAGGTGCAAAAAAGTTTTCTTTATGAACCGTATCACTAGGTACATTCAATTCTGATAAAGTTTCTTCTATAGTATCCATCATTCCTTCAGGACCACATAAGTAAAAAATTCTATCTTTTATTGTTGGTAATTTTTCTAAAGTTGTTTTAATGAACTCTTTTGTAACTCTACCTTCAAAATGATTTTCTTTAGTTGATAAATCTGTTTTAGGCTGTGTTAAAGAATAAATCAAATTAAATCTATCTCCATGTTTTTGTTTGAGTTTGTTTAATTGATTTTTGAAAATAGTGCTTTCTTCATCTCTACACGTATAAATTAAGGAAACAATACTATTTTGCTCATAACTTAAAGCCACTTTTAGCATCGACATCAATGGCGTAATTCCACTTCCACCCCCAAAAAGAACAATATGACGTTTATTATCTGGATGTGTTCTCAAAACAAAATTACCCATTGGTTCCATAATTTCTAGTTTTTCTCCAGCTTTCAATGTATCATTCAAAAGATTTGAAACTACACCACCCTCTACTCGTTTTACAGTCACGGCAAGCGTACTATCTAAGTGAGGAGCAGAACAAAGCGAGTAAGCACGACGATATTTTTTACCATTGGCATCTTTAACAATTAGTGTCAGAAACTGCCCTGCATAATAAGGAATCTTTCTAAAAAGAGGTTGTTTGAGATGTATAGTAATTGTGTCAGGTGTTTCTTTGACAATTTCTTTTATTTTTAGTGTTTGATAGCGATTAGATGACATAAAACAAATTATATTTATTAGTTGGGTGTAAATTGTATATGAATTGGCTAAGTTTTTCTTTAAGGACAAATAATTAAATTAGTTGTGTTTTTTTTCAAAATAGCTTGTTAGACTATCCAATAATTTCTTAAATTGATGCAAAGTGCAAAGATAGTCATTCAAATAAATTTAAGATAGACTTAAAGGCTAAAAAAAGCAAAAACCGATTTTATATGATAAATGTTGAAATTTTATCTCCTACTACTACTATTACTCCATCTTCTAGTTTTTCTGTGCCTTCTCAAATACAGGCACAAACTCTATTTTCATTTCTCAAATCAGCAAATAGTTGTATTTCTTTTAATGCACTCTATGATTCTATTTTCGAACATCTAAATAAAGTCTTTGAAATAGATTTTAGTATTGTAATTGTATCTTATCAAATTATTTATTCGAAAAAATATTCAAAAAATACGCCTTTTCTGAGTGAAGAAGAAATAAATATGTTAGAAAAAGAAAGCAAACTACAAAAGCTAGTTTTTACAAAAAATGAAAACAATCATTATTTTCTATATATTCCAATTCAAAAGTCTAATCAATTATTGAATATTTTTGTTTGTCTTTCTCAAGATAGTTATCAAAATATAGATAATCAGACTATTAGTTTTTTAGATTGTTTCTATCAAATGATTTTGTCGGCTTTAGTGCGCTTAGACAAACAAGAAAATGATATAAAATTCAAGACCATTTTTGAATCTTTTCAAGATATTTATTTTCAAGCTACTCCAAATGGAATAATAACAAGCATTAGTCCGTCCGTAAAAGCTATATTAGAATATGATCCAAAAGAACTTGTTAATAAAGCGATTCATTCCTTTCTTATTTCAAAAGAGAAACTTGAAAATCTTCTTTTTATATTGAAAGAACGTAAAAAAATAAAAAATTATGAAATACATGTCTTATCAAAATTAGGTCATTCGAAAACGCTACTCTGTAACTTTCAAGTATTAGAAGACAAGACAAATAAAAATATATTGGCAATAGAAGGCATTGCACGAGAAATTAATGAAAGTAAAAAAGTAAGCCAAGAAGTACAAAAAACCAAACAGAATATAGAGCGAATTTTGGAAAGCAAAAAGCAATTTTTAGCTGATATGGGACATGAAATAAGAACTCCCATGAATGGAATTATTGGAATGATTGATTTGCTTCGTACAACTCAGCTCAATGAAGAACAAAATAATTATTTAGATACAATTGAAGCCTCTTCAAATGATTTATTAACTATTTTGAATAATGTATTAGATTTATCAAAGATGGAAGCCAATAAAATGCTTCTAAAACCAGAAGTATTTGAGTTAAAATCAGTATTAGAACAATTTTTATTACTTTTTACAAAGGAAATTAGGCAAAAATCATTACAGCTTTCTGTCAAAGTTACAGATAAAACACCTAGAAAAATTATCGCTGATAAAAGTCGTTTATTGCAAATTTTTGGTTCTTTAATTTCAAATGCTATTAAATATAATGTTCAGAATGGAAAAATTTCTATTTCATTAGATACTCTCAAAGAAGAAGACGGAAAACTACTTTTGAGAGGCGAAGTAAAAGATACGGGAATCGGAATTTCGGAAGAAAATCAAGAGTTTTTATTTGATTCATTTTCCAAACTACAACATCATTATCAAAAAATAGTAAGTGGAACAGGACTAGGACTAACAATAGCCAAACATCTTGCAGAAATAATGGGAGGAACTATGCAAGTTTGGTCGAAGGAAAAAGAAGGGAGTACATTTTATTTCTCTTTTGAAGCACTAAGAAGTACAGAAAATAATAGAGAAGACGAATTGATAAGTGAAAATAATTCTGAAATTCAAAGTGAGTTAGCAAGTCAAAAAACAACTACTCAAATACAATTAGATTGGGAAAATTCATTTATTAATAATCCTTTGATTTTAGTAGTCGATGACAATACAACAAATTTAACAGTAGCCAAAAAAATACTAGAAAAATCGGGTTGTCAGATAATTACGGCAGTAAATGGCAAGGAAGCAATTCATAAAATAAAAAATAATCAATTTGAACTCGTCTATATGGATATTCAGATGCCTGAAATGGATGGTGTAACAGCTACTCGTTTTATAAAAAGGCTCAAAATTTCTGTTCCTCCTATTATTGCCTTAACAGCTTTTACAGTTGCAGACGAAAAAGAACGTTTTATTAGTGCAGGAATGGATGATTATTTGCCCAAGCCTGTAAAAGCAGAAACACTGATTCAAAAAACAAAACAATGGATAGATATTAAGTTTCATAATTTGGATGATGAAAACTCAAAAGAGAATAGAGCAAAAAAGAGTCAAGAATCTATAAATAAAGCTAATCTAGCCAGTCAATCTTCGACAGAATCTTTAAAATATTTACCTATTGTAAATACACAAACAGCCCAACAGCTTCAAAAATGGGGAGGACAGGAACTAGTGGATGAATCCTACGAACTTTTTGAAACTGAAACAACAGGGCTTTTGATTGAGGCAATTATGGCATTTAATAAAAATGATAGACAGACTTTAAAACTTCATGTTCATACCATAAAAGGAAGTGCTGCTACTTTGGGAATTGATAGAATGGCAACTATAGCCACTGAAATTGATGCAATGCTAAAAGATGATATTGACGCAGATGTAGCCGAACAAATGCAAGCCTTCGAACATTCTTTTGAAGAATATAGATTGAATTATCGTATTATTTTGAATTTGTGATTGTATTAAAATTATTTCAGCTAACAGAAATTAAATGGCTATCAATAATGAAATAGATAGTATTCTACTATGAGTGCTTTCACATTTATCTATATTTTCAAAGCCTATTAATTCTACGAATCTTTAAGAAAAATCAGTTGCAAAAAACCTTTACATAAATTTTATTCTTTCAAATCACACTTTTTTCCCTAAATTAGTGTAAAAATAGAATTACGTACAACAGACTTCCTAGTCTGTTCAAAAAACATAAAATTTATATATGAGTACAGTTGATAATAAAGTTATATTTTCGATGGCAGGAGTGAGCAAAACGTATCCTCCTCAGAAACAAGTATTAAAAGATATTTATCTTTCATTTTTTTATGGTGCTAAAATCGGTGTAATTGGTCTGAATGGTGCAGGTAAATCTACCATTCTCAAAATTATCGCAGGTTTGGAAACAGAATATCAAGGCGAAGTTGTTTTTTCACCTGGTTATTCGGTTGGTTATTTGGAACAAGAACCAAAACTTGACCCAACCAAAACAGTAAAAGATATTGTACAAGAAGGCGCACAAGAAACAGTTGATTTACTCAAAGAATTTGAAGATATTAATCTAAAATTTGGTGACCCAGAAATTTTGGACGATCCAGATAAAATGGACAAACTCATCGAAAAACAAGCGAAAGTTCAAGAAAAACTAGATGCTTTAGATGCTTGGAGTTTGGACACAAAATTAGAAAAAGCAATGGATGCACTTCGCACACCTCCAGAAGATGCCATTATTGGTAATCTTTCGGGTGGAGAAAAAAGACGTGTTGCCCTTTGTCGTTTGCTTTTGAAAGAACCTGATGTTTTGCTTTTAGATGAGCCTACCAACCACTTGGATGCAGAATCTGTACACTGGCTTGAGCATCATTTGAGAGAATATAAGGGAACAGTAATTATTGTTACTCACGACCGTTATTTCTTGGATAATGTAACTGAATGGATTTTGGAATTGGATAATGGAAAAGGTATTCCGTGGAAAGCAAACTATTCAGATTGGTTAGACCAAAAGCAGAAAAAAATGTCTGAAAATGAAAAAACTGCTTCTCGTTACCAAAAAGCTCTTCAAAAAGAGTTGGAATGGTCAAGAATGAATTCAAAAGGCAAACAAGCAAAATCTAAAGCTCGTATGTCTTCGTATGACAAAATGATGAGTGAAGACCAATCTCAAAAAGAAGAAAAACTAGAAATTTTTATTCCTGCAAGTGAGCGTTTGGGAGATGTGGTTATTGAAGCAAATGAGGTTTCAAAAGCATTTGGAGATAAATTATTATTTGAAAATCTTAATTTCTCATTACCTAAAGGTGGAATTGTAGGAGTAATTGGACCAAATGGAGCAGGAAAAACAACCCTCTTCAAAATGATTATGGGAACTGAAAATCCTGATGGAGGAACATTCAAAGTCGGAGAAACCGTACAAGTAGGTTACGCAGACCAAGAACACATCCATATAGACAATGAAAAAACAATCTTCGAAACCATCACAGGAGGAAGCGAACTGATGATGTTGGGAGGAAAAGAAACAAATTCTCGTGCCTATGTTAGTCGCTTTAATTTCGGAGGTTCAGACCAACAGAAAAAACTAAAAGAGCTTTCAGGTGGAGAAAGAAATCGTGTACATTTAGCCTTGACATTAAAAGAAGGTGCAAACTTACTTTTACTAGATGAGCCTACCAATGATTTGGATGTAAAAACTCTGCGTGCCTTAGAGGAAGGTTTAGATAATTTTGCAGGTTGTGCCGTTGTTATTTCTCACGATAGATGGTTCTTAGATAGAGTAGCAACACATATCTTGGCCTTTGAAGGCGATTCGCAAGTGCGTTTTTATGAAGGAAACTTTAGCGAGTATATGGAAGACCGTCAGAAAAGATTAGGCGATGAAATTCCTAAGCGTTTGAAATATAAGAAATTAGTTTAAAATAACAACAGGTTATTAACTTTCAACCCTAAGGGTCTTTAGCGACCCTTAGGGTTTTTACGTAAAAAATAAATTTAACATTTTCAAGACTTTTTACGTACTAGGTAATACCAACTACTAAAACTACTTTTCATTAAATTACTTTATGCCTACTCAACTTCCTACCAAAACGGTTTGTCTTAATTGTGATTACGAGGTTAAAACAGAAAATAAATATTGTCCGAATTGTGGACAAGAAAATGCTGATAAACGTATTTCTTTATACCTTTTATTGAAAGATGCTATTGCAACAGCTTTTAATTTTGAGTCAAGAGTATTCAAAACCATTCCTTATTTTCTTTTCTACCCAGGAAAACTAACCAATGAGTTTTTAAATGGAAAACGAGTGCGTTATATGCACCCTTTTAAAATTTATTTGCTTTCTAGTTTGCTTTTTTTCTTTGTCGTTATCAAATTATTTACGCCTGCTATAGAAACGGCTATTAGAAGTATTGATAAAAAAACAGAAGATTTGAATGTAAACCTGACTTTAGATGATTCTACAAGTACAAATAATTCTAAAGAAAAAGGATTTATTGAAGATGTAAGCGAAGGATACTATCATGGAAAATATTTACAAGATAGTCTTGAGCAAGATACTATTTCTGATGAAATGGTAGAAAAAATAAGAATACAACAAAAAAGTATAACAGATTCACTATCTAAAATTATTGCTGACGTAAGTTCAGGAAAAGTAACTAATGTGGCTGTAAATATAGATTCTTTAGAAGATTTGGTACAAGATAGTGCTGCTTTAGCTAAAACTATATACACTTTTAATAAAAAAGCTAATCAAAAAGTAGATGGATTTCGTAGATTTTACCGTATGATTCAAGATAGAAATATGACCCCAGAAGCATTTTTAGACTCCTCTGATATAGTAATGAAAGGTAATAAAAGAGATATGATAAACTTGCAATTTGCTGAACAATTGCTAAAGATTGGCAGAAATGATCCTGCTATATTTTTGGCAAATATTATCAATAATATTGGTACACTTATGTTTTTTACGCTGCCTTTATTAGCATTTTGTTTTATGCCTTTTTATATAAGACGAAAAAAATATTATATAGACCATCTTATTTTTACGCTTCATTTACAAGGGTTTACATTTATAATTCTGACACTTGCAGCATTATTCTTTCATTGGAATTTTTGGATAATTAGCTTGCTTATGTTCTTAGGACTGGTAATTTATGTTTGGCTTGCTTTTAAGAATGTATACAAACAAGGGTTTATCAAAACAACTATTAAAGCATATATTATTTCTATGCTTTATGCAACTATACTTATGTTTATGCTTTCTATTAATTTATTGTATTCTTTCTTTATGTTTTGATTTTATATCAAAACTCGTCTTCAAATTCCATCAAAAAAAGCTCATGCGCCGATTTTAATTCTTGAAGTGATTTTAAAGTTACTTTATCAATTTCTATATTTTGCTCTTGAGCTTTTTGAATTGTTGTTTCACAAACTTCAATCCCTTTTAAATATGTTTGATTTGCCTTTTCATAGTTCTCTAAATTGGTGTATAATTCGGCTGCATGATAATAGGTAGGAATATAATTAGCGTGATTTTGAAGTAAATTTTCATAATAACTTACGGCTTTTTGGGTATCTGTTTTGAGGTATTCGGTTGCAACTGCATATAATAAAAATGTATCGTTGGGTTCTTTTTCTAAGAATTTTAATAGCTGTTCTATGCGTTCCATATTTGTTTATGAATAGTTGTAAAATTATTTTTTTGATTACAAATTTAGTAATTTTGCAATATATATTTTTGACAAAAACTAAAGAAAGTATAATGCAAAGAGAAAAAGATTATTTAAAGAAAAAAATAGACAAACTTGCTGTAGTATTAGCAGAACTTTTAGCTAAAGTAACCAAAACAGATGTTGCTTTCACAAAAGAAGAGTTTGCAGCCGAGTTTGATAAAGTTTTAAACGAAGAATCAAATCTCACTATTGCTATGGTTTTAGAAATGAAAGCTGAGGTTTTTTTACAAGTCTTGAGAGACGAATATGAATTTAATCCAAATCAACTCCATATTTTAGCAGATTTATTATATCAATATTCCTTAAATTTTGAAGAGAATGGAGAAAATTTGAATAGTAAAATAGTTGCTCTCTATGAAAGTTGTATTGATGAGGGAATTGCACTTTCATTAGATAAGTATAAATTGATAGATTTCTTGAAAAATAAAATGTAGCATACTCTTCAGAGTGTGAAAAAAATGATATGAATAAAATAGACATACAAAAAAACACCAAAAAGTGGTTTGAAGAATGGATTTTGAAATTAAATCTTTGCCCTTTTGCTCATTCTGTTTATGCAAAAAAGCAAATTCGTTTTGAGATAGAAGAAAGTGATAGTTTTGAAAAATGCGTACAGAAAGCTGTTTCTGAAATTGAACTTTTACAAGATAATGATAATGAACAAAGTCAAAATTATATAGACACAACACTTTTAGTTTTTCCAAATATTTTTTTTAACCTTTCTGAAAAGATAAATAACGAAGAAAATACGCTGTTCAACGACTTTCTAGACTTTGTTGCTGTATTGGATTTATATTTGGAGCAAAATAACTTAGAAGAAAAATTTCAACTTGTAGCTTTTCATCCCAATTATATTTTTGCAGGGGAAGATATAAATTCAAAAAGTCATTTTACTAATCGCAGTCCTTACCCAATTTTACATATTTTGAGAGAAAAAAGTGTAGAAAATGCAATTAAAAATTATAATCAAGTAGAAGCTATACCTCAAAAAAATATAGAAAAATTAGAAAAAATGAAAGATACTGACTTTGAATGGTTAAAATTTTTTTCTTCATAGTTTTCGAAATCCTTAGGGTGTAAATAAACATTCAACTTATCACTAATAGTTAATCATTAATCACTAAAAATGTACGGTTCTTCCTCCTCTTCTCGTTCGCCTTTCTCTCAGTTAGACTGGATGACAATTTTATTGTTTTTTGGACTTCTAACTTGGGGTTGGATTAGTATTTATGCAGCCATTTACGACGCTGAAAAAACCTATACCATTACTCAATTTTTATTTAAGACCAATGCAGGAAAACAAATCGTTTGGATTGGACTAGCAACAATGTTGGCTTTGGTTTTGATGCTTTTAGATGTTCGGCTTTTCGCTTCTGTTTCCCCCTTTTTTTATATTGGAACAATGGCTTTACTGGTCGGAGTTTTACTTTTTGGAAGAGAAGTAGCAGGGTCAAAGTCGTGGTTTGATTTTGGAGGAATTCGCTTCCAACCTGCCGAACTCGCCAAAGTAGGAACAGCTCTGATGATAGCCTTTTTCTTAGGAAATAAACGGGTTAGTGCCGAAAAATGGAAGTATATCGGTGTTTTGATGGTCATTATTGGCATTC
This sequence comes from Bernardetia sp. Wsw4-3y2, assembly GCF_037126295.1. Taxonomy (NCBI): domain Bacteria; kingdom Pseudomonadati; phylum Bacteroidota; class Cytophagia; order Cytophagales; family Bernardetiaceae; genus Bernardetia; species Bernardetia sp. Wsw4-3y2. The sequence continues at coordinate 197,390 of NZ_CP147018.1, forward strand.
CTGCCGTTCTTACAATTTTGCAAGGAGATACAGGTTCTGCAATGGTTTTTGCTAGTTTTTTTATCGTTTTTTATCGTGAAGGGTTGCCTTCTTTTATTATGGTGGCTGGTCTTTCTGCTATTTTACTTCTGGTGGCTACACTTGTTATGCTCTCCGATTTGTGGGGATTGATGCAGCGAATTATTGTCATTGGAGGAACAGTTTTACTCTGTATTCAGCTCATAGATTTTTTTAGAAGGCGAGCAGAAGACCGTCCAAAATGGTTTGTTTTTGCAATAGAAATTGGCTTAAATGTTATTCTTTTAACTATTCCTTGGTGGCTTCCTGTTCAAGAGTATCAGTCAGAAGATATTGCTCTTATCAAATCTGAATCTTTCAAACAAAATTTGATGTGGCTAAGTGGTGTTTTTGCTGTTTGGTTATTTATTAAAGGAATTTTTTCAATTACAATAGACAAAAAATACAAACCCATTTGGCTTGTTGGTTTTATAGTAATTGCTGCTGTAGCAATTGTAGGAGGATTAGACTTTTTTGTAAAAGATGTTTTGAAAGAATATCAACGCAAAAGATTAGAAGTTTTGGTCGATCCAACACAAGGAAAACAAGATTTTGGATGGCAGGTTTACAACTCAAAAAGTGCTATCAGTTCAGGAGGACTAACAGGAAAAGGATTTTTAGAAGGAACACACACAAAACTAAATTATGTACCTGACCAAAGTACCGATTTTATTTATTGTACCATCGGAGAAGAACAAGGCTGGGTCGGAAGTTTTGGTGTTTTGGTGTTATTTGTTTTGCTGTTTTTTAGGCTCATTCATGTAGCAGAACGGCAAAAATCAAAATTTTCTAGGGTGTATGCATACGGTGTAGTTTCAATTTTATTCTATCATTTTGTAGTAAACATCGGAATGACAATCGGACTTTTTCCTGTAATTGGTATTCCTTTGCCATTCTTTAGTTATGGTGGTTCGTCGCTTTGGGGTTTTACGCTATTACTTTTTATTTTGGTAAAACTAGATATGCACCGTAAAATTGAAGTCAAAATTGATTAAAATAGTGATTAGTTATAAATTATTAGTGATTAATGAAATTCAAAATTAATCACTTATCACTAACCATTAATCACTATGAAATTAAGCATTATTACCGTTGTCCGAAATGCAAAAGAACTTTTCCTTCAAACGCTTGAATCGGTCAAAAATCAAACCTATCAAAACATAGAATATGTAGTTGTTGATGGAAATTCTAGCGACGGAACAAAACAGCTCATTGAAGAAAATCAAGAGTTTATCACAACGTGGATAAGCGAAAAAGATAAAAGCCTTTATGATGCAATGAATAAAGGTTTGAAACTCAGTATAGGCGATTTTGTGTTGTTTTTACACGCAGGAGATACAATCCCAACGCCTCAAACTTTAGAAAATGCGATAAATGATGTTTTGAATAAGGAAACAGACTTTCAAAAAATAGATTTCATTTATGGAAAAGTAAAAATCAAACATTTAGATAATTCTTTTACAGATTATCATAAAATTGCTCCCACAGAAAAACAGTTAGCAAAACTAGGGTACAAAAATTTCTTAGAAGGAATGGTAATTTGTCATCAAGCGATGCTAGTTCGTAGAGAAATTGCGCCTTTGTATGATTTGGATTTTAGATTAGCTGGAGATATAGATTGGTCTATTCGTCTTTTTAAAGAAATAGAAAAACGCAAAAAGAATAAACAGGAAATAAGAGTAAAACAAACAGAAATAGTTATTGCTCACTTTTTGGCAGGAGGAATTTCCACTTCTCAAAAGAAAAAATCACTTCAAGAGCGTTTTGCTATCTTTGAAAAACATATTGGTTTTGTAGGTGCAGTTTGGCAGCATTTCGTTATTTTTGGAAAGCGATTTTTTAAATAAACTTTATTTTATATGCCACAAACCTCAAATAAATTCTCTTCTATTATTGGAATTGTTTTATTGATTGCAGTTATAGGCTTTACTGTTTTTATAAATTTCTTTGTTGATAAATCCATTAATCAACAGAATAATAAAGAGAATAGTGCATTTGAATATATAGTCTTAGAAGAGAGAGATTTGATTTCTCTTTGGAAGCTAAAAGACTTAGATACTAATCCATTGACTATTGATCCAAAGAAACCAATATCACATATAGGTATTAATGAGAGTTTTAAATTTGAGCAGTATGATTCATTAATAAGTAGTGAAATGTTTAAGAAAATACCTGATTCACTAAAACATCTATCAGAAATATTTAATGAAGGTAATCAGCAGAAAGCTATTATAAATTATGGTACATTAAGTTTGAAACATGATTCCAAAGGTAACTACATAGGAACACCTGAAAGTATCAAAATAAAGAATTATGATATTAATTTTATAGATTCTACTCAACTAATGGAAATAGGAAAAATGTTATTAAAGTATCAGATTGATAATATTTCTACTCCTACTTCAGAACAATTTACAAAAATTGATTTGAAAGATGGTAGAAAATTATTCTTAATCAGAAAAGCTATAAAAATACAAGATGATTACTACAGAAACATACTAGGGAATGCAATATATTTGAATGACAGTACAAGAATAATTTATCCATCACACAAATAAAATATGCGACAAAGTCTAAAAAACAAACTCTCTACTTTCATTGGAATCATTTTACTACTCTTTATAATAGGCTGTACTATCTTTGCAAATGTTTTTGGTCTGAAAACAAAAGAGCAAGCCAAAAAAGAATATGATTGGAAAATGAAACTGGCAAAGCAAGAATATACGCCTCTTAAAACAAATGATTTAGTCAAATTTTGGAATCTAGAGAATTTGCAAACAGATTCTATCAAAATTGATTATGATAAAAAAAGAACATTAATTACAATAATCAATTGTGGAATATTAGATTTTAGCCACTCTTATAGTGGAAAATATATAATGACATTTGAAGATTTTTTGGTAAAAGGTTCTGTAAAAAATCATAACAAACTAACCGAGATAGGAAATTTATTTATAAAATATCAGATTCAATCTATCCATACCAAAACACAATTGGGAGATTTTACTCGCATAAATTTCAAAGATGGTAGAAGTGTTTTTTTAGTAAAAAAGAATGCAAAACTTGAAGAGGAATACAAAAGAATTTTAGGAAAGGCACAATCATTAAATGATAGCACAAAGCTACTTTATAGTAATTAAAATCTTATGCCACAAAGACCATCAACAAGCAAAATATCATCTACTGTTGGAATCATTTTACTTCTTTTAGTAATAGGTTTTACTGTTTTTATAAATTTCTTTGTTGAAGAATCGACAGAAGAAATAAAAGAGGTGGAGAATGTAGTTTTTGAGCAAGAAGCAGTATTAGAAGATACTTTAGTAAATTTTAAAGACAGGTATTTTACAGAAGCTGAGTTATCTGATTTGTGGAAACTAGAAAATATACACACAGATTCTATAGTAACAAATGAAATAGAAAACCAAACGTACATGAAAATTTATAAAGAATTAGGATTTACAAAACTTAATCCTTTTAGAGATTCTGCATTAATTGAAATACTAGGCGAGTCTGAAATGCGTGAATTATTTATAGATGTTTCATCAAGATATAAAATTTACAACGGAATAATTTCATTCAAACACGTAGAACAAGATGATGCCAGTTTATCTAATACAGATTCTTCTATTGAATATTTTGAATATTTTTCGATAGAATATACAAAAGCCAGTGATTTTGAACCAGCAATGAGAGAAATTGCTCACTTAATTGTAAAATATCAAATTGAATCTATTACTACATTACCAGAAGCAGGTAATTTTACCAAAATTGAATTCAAAGGTGGAGGAGCTTTATTTTTAGTAAAGGAAAATGCAGAAATAATAGATAATTCTTATAAGAACACAATCAACAAAGCACGTTATTTAAATGATAGTACACAAATAGTCTTACCTTCTGATTATTAAAATGTTATGTCACAAAATCCGACAATAAATAAATTTTCGTCTTTTATTGGAATAGCTCTTTTGCTGTCAATTATTGCTTTTACTGTTTTTATAAATTTCTATGAAAGACAAGTTACAGAAGAATTAGAAGCTATAGAATTTGAAGAAGAAAAAAATCAAGCATTTACACCAAACGAATTATTAGACTTTTGGGAATTGGAAGGAATACGAGCCGATAAAATAGCAGCAAGAACTAAAGAGCAAGATAAAACATATATTGTTATCAGTAAAACAGTACGCTCTTTAGAATCTGATTTGTCAAAAGATAGCCTTTTTGTTTATTATGGTTCGGTTGAGTTTAGCACAATGAATAGTGGCGAGAACAATAAGAATGAAGAACTGGCTTATTTTAAAATAATAGATAAAAATGATACACAACTTGATTTGGTGAATCAAATAAGTAATTTATTTATTGATCATCAAATACATTCTATTTCCGTTCTACCAAAAAGCAATCATTTTACGTGTATTAATTTCAAAGATAGTTCAAAAGTGTTTTTAATAAAGGACAATAAGACAATAGAAAACACTTATTACAAGGAGTTTATAAAAGAAGCCAAGTTTCTAAATGATAGTACAAAATTATATTTGCCTAAAGTAGAATGAAGTTATTATCCTAAATGAATACTCAATATGCCACAGAACCCGACATCAAATAAATTTTCATCAATCGTAGGTTTTCTTTTACTGATTGGAGTTATTGGTTTTACTGTTTTTATAAATTTCTTTGTAGAAAAGCCTGTTGAAGAAATAAAAGAGGAAGAAGAAATAATAGAAACAGCAGAACCAGAATTTAGTATTTTAGATTCTGCTGACTTAGCTGATTTGTGGAAGCTAGAAAAATTACAAACAGATTCTATAAACTTTCATTATGAGAAGCTAAGAAAGCATATTCAAATCAATAAAAACTTTGGTTATATAACTACTGAACTTATTAATAATTCCAATAACTTAGAACCTAATACGAAAAGACGTTTACAAGAAGCATACAATAACTTCGACCAAGGTAAGGTTATTATCAATTATGGAATGTTAGATTTTGAATATTCTTACCCTACAAGCTATACTACTAAACTTGAAGAGTTCGATATCAAAGAATCTGACTCTAGTTATTATTATCAGCTTAAAGAGATTGGAGTGTTATTTTTAAAGTATCAGATAAAATCTATTTTTACTGAATCAAAGGCAGGAGATTTTACTAAAATTGAATTAAAAGATGGAAGACAGTTATTTTTGATAAAACAAAATGCAGAAATAAAAACGGAATATTCCAAAAAACTCATCGAACGAGCAGAGTATCTGAATGATAGCACAAAAGTAATTTATCCTTATTAAAAATAGAATATGCCACAAAATCAATTTACAAGTAAAATTTCTGCTTTTATTGGGTTTACTCTACTTCTTTTGATAGTAGGTTTTACTATTCTTGTAAATCTTTTTCCTATAAAAACGAAAGAAGAAATATTGCAAAGTAAAACCTTAAAACCATTTACTCAAGATGAATTGGCTGATTTATGGGAGTTGGATAGCATACAAACTAGTATAACTTATCCAGTTGAGGGAGAACAAAAATGCACAATTCGTACCACCAACAATTATTACTTAGGAATCTTAAAGTTTCAAATAGATATTGATCAGAATGTGAGCGAGCCATTAATGATAATTGAAGAATCTGAAATTCTGTATTCCAAAAATGAAAAAGATTCAATATTCTTAAACAGAATAGGACATTTATTTATGAAATATCAAATAAAAAATATTGTTTCTAACTCTTACTATGGCGATTTTACAGCAATTCATTTAATTGATGGAAGTATAATTATTTTGATGGAAAAAAAAATAGAAACAGAAGATAAGTATTATGAAAAAATCATTGAAAAAGCAGATTTCGTAAATGAGACCACAAAAGTAATTTCGCCATTAGAAGCCACAAAAATCTATAAAGAGATTTATGTTAATTTGGAAGTAAATTAATGGTTGATTATTCTAATCAAAACTTTCTATTGTAAAATAGCAAATAAATCGTTTTTTTTGTAGAACCTAAAAAAGAAAACACAGAAAAGTAAAACCTAGCACACACTACAAACTATGGCAGAATCAAAAAGTCCTGATAAAACTAGCACTCATAGCAGCCCTTCAAAGTCTGAAAAGGAAAATGTACAGCTCAACATTAATGAAGATGCAAACAAACAGCTTATATTTCAACTTCAAGCAAAGCTAGACAAAGTAAAATTAGGAGGAGGACAGAAAAAAATAGACAAACACAAATCTAAAGGAAAACTAACAGCTAGAGAACGTATCAACTACCTTTTAGACAAAGACCAAGAAGGAAACACCACTTATTTTAATGAAATCGGAGCTTTTGTAGGTGATGATATGTACAATGAGTGGGGAGGTTGTCCGTCTGGTGGCGTAGTTACTGGTTTGGGACATGTAAGTGGACGACTTTGTGTAATTGTGGCAAATGATGCCACTGTAAAGGCTGGAGCGTGGTTTCCAATTACAGGAAAAAAGAATTTGAGAGCGCAAGAAATAGCTATGGAAAACCGAATTCCTATTATTTATTTGGTAGATAGCGCAGGAATATTTTTGCCTTTGCAAGACGAAATTTTTGCAGATAAAGAGCATTTTGGTAGAGTTTTTAGAAATAATGCTCACATGTCAGCCGAAGGAATTGTACAAGTTTCTGCTATTATGGGAAGTTGTGTGGCAGGTGGCGCATATTTGCCAATCATGTCCGATGAGGCTTTAATTGTTGAGGGAACTGGTTCAGTATTTTTAGCAGGTCCTTATCTTGTAAAATCTGCTATAGGCGAAGATATAGACCAAGAAACACTAGGTGGAGCTTCTACACATTGCGAAATTTCGGGAGTTACTGATAATAAATATCCAAATGATGAAGCGTGTTTAGATGCCATCCGAAATATTATTGATAAAATTGGAGAGCCTGATAGTGCAGGTTTTAATCGTTCAGAACCAAAACTTCCTACCAAAGATATGGAGGAAATTTACAGACTTTTACCTGCTGACCGTACCAAGCCGTATGATATGCGAGATATTATCGAAAGAATTGTAGATAATTCTGACTTTGAAGAATATAAAAAGGAGTATGGCAAAACTATTTTGTGTGGACATGCAAGAATAGATGGTTGGTCAGTTGGAATAGTAGCCAATCAGAGAACGATTTTGAAGAGTGGTAAAAAAGAAATGCAAATGGGTGGAGTTGTTTACTCAGATTCTGCTGATAAAGCTGCCCGTTTCATAATGACGTGTAACCAAAAGAAAATTCCACTTTTGTTTTTGCACGATGTTACTGGATTTATGGTAGGAAGTCGTTCCGAACACGGAGGAATTATTAAAGATGGTGCAAAACTAGTTAGTGCAATGGCAAATAGTGTCGTTCCTAAGTTTACTATTGTAGTTGGTAATTCGTATGGTGCAGGAAATTATGCCATGTGTGGAAAAGCGTATGACCCTCGTTTGATGTTAGCTTTTCCGACAGCTAAAATTGCTGTTATGAGTGGTGCTTCGGCTGCAAAAACTCTTTTACAGATAAAAGTAGGTTCTGAAAAGGCACAGGGAAGAGAAGTTTCTAAGGAAGATGAAGAAAAATTACTAGCAGAAATAACAGAGAAATACGAAAAACAAACAACTCCTTATTATGCTGCTGCACGTCTTTGGATTGATGCTATTATTGATCCATTAGAAACTCGTCAGATTATTTCGATGGGAATTGAGGCTGCTAATCAAGCACCAATTACGAAGCGTTATAATGTAGGTGCAATTCAAACCTAGAATTTTTAGTTATCAGTGAACATTAATCAGTTACTAGTTAAATGCAAAAGCCAATCATTTTTATAAAACGATTGGCTTTTTTGTTTAATTCAAGTGTCCTCAATTGAATTTTAAAACTAAAAAGATAGTTCAAAAAGAGTATAAAGTCATATATTTTATTTTCATGCGTTTGCCCTATAACAAGATAGTATTTTTCGTTGAGTTTAGATCTTTCACTAAAAAAAATCTGTGGTTTATCTGTATAATCCGTAAAATCTGTGTTCCATAAAATAGTAGGTTAGAGTATTCTAAGGAATTGGAATTAAATAACATATTCATTTCGAAGTAACAAAACGCTAATATTTAGTGTATTACATTCGTAATTGTTCCTAAAGATTAAACCAATAAGAAATCTTTGCTACAATAGCACGGTTTTTCGAACCAAAACTTTCAGGTAAATAATTTTCTGAATAGACTAAGAAAAAGTCCGAAACAGGTTTGAAACGCCATTGAAAACGGGCATTCAAATTGACATTATCAGCTTGTGTATTATATTGTAAAAAAGTAGTCAGGAAAAGACTGCGAGTAAATGAAACATCTAAACGAGGACTAATAATCCAAAAATTAGCATCATTATAAGGCTCAGGCAAATCAATAATATTATGGTCAAAACTAACAGCTATTTGTCCATAAGGCTGAAAACGGTAGCGAATCGTTCCATCAACATTAAAACGAGTTCCTGTAAAATATGTGCTATGTGATGCTGAAGTAGAAAGATTAAAACGCTTACGAGAATCAGAACTAAAATAAACATACGCTCCTGTATTTGTAAATTCTTGTCCTTCTTCAAATTGTTTTCCTCCAGAGTTAGTAGGGTCAAAGGAAAAGAATAAATATGTATAATCATTGAAAACACCTGCTCCAAATTCACTAGTATTAAATAAAGTAGCATTGTATTCTAAAGAAATATTTCTGTCTGTCATTTTCCAATTCAAATCAGTATAAGTATTGAAATAAGCATAAAAATTATGACGCTGTATTTTTCCTTTTTTAGGATAAATATTATAGCCTGCCCAATCTTCAAAACGCCAAAGACCTTTTCGAAGCACATAACCAATATCATTAATATCATAATTTTCTCCTACCAATTCGTGATTCCAAGCAGCATAAAATTTGCGAGTATTGTAGGCAAAAAAAGCAGCATGAGCAAATGTTCCTTTTGTTTCATTGGGCAAAAAAGCATGATGATAAAATACTTTTCCTCTCCACTTGCTGTCCTTTGATTGCATGTTATAATCAATTCCTGCCATTCTTGTATAAGGCTTGTCAGAAGTTTCGTTCCCAGTTTCCTGACGATTAACAAAAATCCCTGCAATATTCGAACGAGAGAAAATCTGTCTTTGAAAAGCTGCAACGGTGTAGTTATTACCAATAATTCCTTTTTCTTTATCTTGTCCTGTTTGAATATTTAAAAGACCTACACGCCAATCTTTATTAACTTTTCCACTCAAACGTGCGCCATATAAAATAGGATTCTGAACATTTTGATTAATAGTAGTATCATAAGCAATTCCGACACGACGAGAGAAAAAAGGTCGCATTCTACTGAACCCAAAATTGGCAAACAAATCACTATTTTCTAAAAAAAACTGTCTTCGTTCTGGAAAAAATATCTCAAAACGACTCAAATTAGTAACCTGCTGATCGACTTCTACTTGCGAAAAATCAGGGTTTACAGTCAAATCCAAATTTAGAGAAGGAGTAACAGCAATTTTTGCATCTCCCCCAATATTTCCTTTGGTTTTGTAAGGAGTATTATTGATGTTGTCTTTTGCAGCCGAACCTGCTAAATAAGGAATAATAGAAATATTTGAACCTGCTTTTTTTAAGTTTTCATCAAATATAAGTTCGCCTGTAAAAGCCAATGAAACCGTCGAAAACTGAATTGGAACAGGAATCCAAGCCGAAATTTCATTTCTATACGCATCATTACGAGCAAAATTTACTTTCCATTTTGATTTGTCTTTTGGATAACGAAGTGTCTTGAAAGGAATTGCAATTTCACATGTCCAAGAACCATCAGGCAAGTCTGAAACAGCACTATACCATTTATTATCCCAATTAGAAGCATCTCTATCGCCCTCAAAAATAAGTCCTTCCAATTGCGCTCCAACAGGTGAAACTGTAAAATAAACACCATTCAAGCCATCTCCAAAAGGGTCAAGATTAACAGAAAAATTGTCATTTTGTCCCCAATCATAATCTCTTCGCATGGAAGAAATAATGTATTTTTTTTTGGGATTCCCTTTACAAATTGCAGCGACATACAAATAATTTTCATCGTATGCCACTCGCACTTCAGTCTGAGAAAGAGCAAGTAACGTATCAGTAGGGAAATTCTGAACAAAACCTGTTGCTACTTCAGAAACTTGCCAAATTTCTTCATCTAATGCACCATCTACACGGATAGCAGTTGTTTTTCTAACTGAAAGGCGATAAGGAGAAGTGGCAAGTGAATCTATATTTTTTTCATTTATGATACTTTCTGTTTGATTAGGAGTAGTTTGACAAAAAATAGAAAAGTGAAAACAATAAAAACAGAAAGTAAGAAAGACAGAAGAATAAAAGTGTTTCATTAAAAGTAAAATTGAAGTTGTGAACTATGATTGACTAATCAAATTAAACAAAAATACTTGCTAATAACTTTGTTACTTGTTAAGAAATTCAAAAATCAGATTTCTTTAAGAGAATTTAATACAATTCAAACGAAGTTTTGAGCAGCTAATAAAAATAAATTTAATTTTTTTAAACCTTTTCAAATAAGATACGTTTTAAATACTGAACTTAAATAAAAAGAAATTTTTGCTTTATTTTTAAAAAGCATAAGTTTTTAGCTCAACAAATCAACTTATATTGTATCATTTTTTCATATACACATTTTTTTTTATGATTTGTTTAATAAAATTATTAAATTTACCCCATAATTATTTCAGTTTTTAAACAATTTTTTGATAAAACTGTATAATACACAAAGACAAAACTGAAAATCGAAACCAAAAAAAAACGATTTTTAATTATTATTTTTAACCTTATTTTTTCAACAACTATTTTTTATTATGAATACTAAATTATCTGTATTTTTATTTGCCCTTCTATTGTCTTCAACAACACTTTTTACAGCTTGTTCTCCTTCTGAAAGAAAAGAAGCTCAAGCAGAAGTAAACGAAGAAATGACTGAAATGAACAACGAAATCAATGAAGCTAGTGCTGAATTTAAGCAAGAGCGCATGGAGTGGAAAAACGAATGGAACACTAAAATGGCTACTTGGGATGCTCGTTTGGCAGAATTAGATGCTAAAATTGAAGCAAAAGGCGATAAAGCATCTGCAGAGCTTAAGCAAGAGCGTGAAGAGCTTCGTAACGAATATGCAGAATTTAAGACAAATATGGAGCAAGCTGAAAATAAAACAGAAGCTGAATGGGCTGAGTTTAAAGCTGACGTAAATAAAACAGCTGATAAAATTGCTTCTGATGTAGATAACTTTTTTGCTCGTATCGATGTAGATGGCGACGGCAAATAATCCAAGGCTAAATAGACTTTTCAAACATCTGTTTCTAACAAGAAACAGATGTTTATTTTTACAACTTATTTAATTTTTTTAAACTCAACTGTATTTTTATTATGAACACTAAATTATCTGTATTTTTATTAGCATTATTAGTTTCTTCTTCTTCTCTATTTTATTCTTGTCAGTCTGCAACTGAAAAGAAAGATGATGCTGCTGAAGAAGTAGTAGAAGCGAAAGAAGAACTTGCTGAAGCAAATGTTGAATATGCTAAAGCAAAACAAGAATGGCAAAACGAAATGAATGTGAAAATGGCTGAATGGGATGCTCGTTTGGTAGAATTAGACAAAAAAATTGAAGAAAAAGGAGATGATGTTTCTGCTGAAATGAAAGAAGAACGCAGAGAATTGGATAACAATTATGAAGCATTTAAAGCTGATGTAAATCAAGCTGAAAACAAAACAGAAGCTGAATGGGATCAATTTAAAGCTGACGTAAACAAAACGGCTGACCAAATCGGTGAAAATGTTAGTAATTTCTTTGACCGTTTAGATGGAAAAAAAGATAACTAATAAGCAATTTTTAGGATACTATTTGAAAGACCTGTTTTCTTTAAAAAGAAGACAGGTCTTTTTTTATAAATTAATTTGTGATAAATTAAGATTATTTTTACTACATTTGATTCAAAATTAATCTAAAATACAGAATAGATAAGTTTCTACTATTTTTGTATCAAAACTATTATTTTTATTACTAGCATTTTTTACAAAAAACTTTTATTATGACTACTAAATTCTCTGTATTTTTATTTGCAGCTCTTCTTTTTTCTTCTACACTTTTTTATTCTTGTACTCCTGCTGAAAAAGCAACAGCAGAAGAAGATGCTACGGAAATGGTAGATGATGCACAAGCAGAAGTGAACGAAGTGAATGCTGAATTGGCACAAGAGCGTATGGAATTGAAAAATGAGTGGAATGCAAAAATGGAAAAAATGGATGCTCGTTTGGCAGAAGTAGACGCTAAAATGGAAGCTGAAGGCGATAAAGTTTCAGCAGAAGTAAAAGAAAGACGTGAAGCACTTCGTAAAGATTACGCAGATTTTAAAGCAAATTTAGAAAATGCTGAAAACAAAACTGAAGCTGAATGGGAACAGTTCAAAACAGAAATGAAAGCAGCATCAGATAAAGCAGACCAAGAAGTAGATTACTTCTTTGCTCAATTAGGCATGTAGTTTTTATAAAATTTATAAATTTAGAAAAGCTATTTCTTTACAAAAGGAATAGCTTTTTTGTTCGACTCTTTATTATTTAAAACTCTTTTCCATGTGTCAGACTAACTACTTTACGAGCCAAAGAAGGAATATATTTGAATGTATTTATCAAAATCTCGCTAGATTGTCGTCCTCCAAAAAAATGTTGAACAGTTCTTCCTGCCTTTAATCGCAATTGAAACTGCTTAGTCCAACGTTTTTGATAGTGTTTTTTTAAAGTATTAAAATCTATTTGATTGTCAAAGTGTTGGATGAGTAAATCACTCAAAATTTTTGAACTATGAAGAGCCATTGCCATTCCATTTCCACACAAAGGCGTTATCATTCCTGCCGAATCTCCACACATCAAAACATCATCTTCAATTAATTTTTTTGGAGAAAAAGAAACTTGATTGATTATTTCGGGCTTATCATACAAAAACTCAGCTTCTTTCAATATTTTACTCAAAAATGGATTTTCTGTAAAAAGCTGTTTTTCAATTTCTTCCACTTTCTTAAAATCTGTAATGTTGTCTTTATGAGAAAGATAACAGAAACAAAACTTGTCATCTTCAATTCTTGAAATCCCACAGTAGCCACGCCAAAAATTATGCAATGCAATTACATTATCAGGCATTAAATTAGTTTTTAAATGATATTTTACACCAATATAAGGGAAATTTTTACTTGAAAAGTCTCTTTGTAGTTTGTTGTCTAAGTTGCTTCGTTTGCCATAAGAACCAATTATAATCTGACTTTCAATAGTTCCATTTGAAGTTTCAATCAAGAATTTGTTTTCAGAGCTGTTATTCTCATTGGTATTCTCCAATTCCCAATTTCCAATTTCCATTCCCTTATTTACGTCTTTTACAAAAACTCCTTCCCAAATATCTACGCCTTCTTTTTTTGCAATTTTTGATAACTCATAATCTAATGTATAACGGCTAATTCCGAAACCACCCAAAGGCAAATCTAATTCTAGTTTGTTTCCAGAAGGCGAAGAAAGCCAAAATTTGTCTAAAGCAACTGCACCAAAATCAAAGGGATTTACGCCTAAAGATTTTACATATTCTAGGGCTTCATTTGAAATATATTCTCCACAAACTTTATGAAATGGATAGGTGTTTTTTTCTATTAAAATTACTTTTATTCCTGCTCTAGCTAACCGAATACTACACGCTAACCCAGCCAAACCACCTCCAATGATGGTGATTTGAGTAGAGACAGATTTATTTTCTTTTGTTTGAGTTGTTTCTTTTTGCTTAATTTTTATCATTTTATGAAATTATAGTTTACAAACCCAAATCTAATCTATCGTTTTGAGGTGTAACAAAAGGAATATTTTGAATCGTATTTTCAATGCTATTTAGAGTCGAATATTTTTTTAGAATATTAGTTTCTAGTTCAATTCGTTTTATTTCGTGTTCTGAAACAAAAACTTTATGTGTTTCTTCGTTTTTTGTTGTGATAATTAAATCATAAAAATTTTCTCCTTTATTAAATAAAATAGAGTTAGCAAGACGAGAAAAGAATTTTGCTTTTTCTGTATTTATAGATTTGATATTTTGAGTAGGAATAACTACTTGATTTTTTTTATCTTTAGAGCCTGTTCGAGTTTAGATACATAAAAAAGAACATCAGATTTTTTTATTAGTTAAGTTATTGATTTTCAGTTACTAATTAAAATATCAATGACTATGTTTACTAATGAATATTTATCTGATGCTCTTTGGCAATATATGAAAAAATTTATACCTTTTTCGTACTTGGAAAGAAAACGCAAACACAGTTTGTATAATATCTTTTCAGGACTATTTTACATCACTCGTTCTGGCAGTAGTTGGCGTTTACTTCCCAGTAGTTATGGTATTCCTTGGAGTAGTTTGTATGACTACTTTAGCAAATGGCAGAAGATGGGTTGGTACAAAAAACTTTTGGACAAGTTGGTCACAAGAGAACGGTTGGCTCAAGGTAGAAATGCTAAACCCTCTTTGGGTTCTATAGACTCTCAAAGTGTACAAAGTGTATATGGAGGGGAAGCTATAGGTGTAGATGGTTACAAGCTCAAAAAAGGACGTAAACGGCATATACTGGTAGATACGCAAGGAAATTTACTAGAATTAGAGATTAGTCCAGCCAATGAAGCTGACGTGAATCAACTTGCTTATCTAGCTTATTTAGCTCAATTTAGAGGAAGAAAATTCTTTAAAATTCTTGCTGATGCAGGCTATAGAAGTGCTAGTTTGGCTGCTGAAATATTTAGTCAAACAGGAGTACAAATTGAGATTGTCAATAGTCCAAGAAGAGAAAAAAAAGAGGATAAAGCATTTGTACCTCAACCCAAAAGGTGGGTAGTAGAAAGAACTTTTGCTTGGCTTAATCAAAACAGAAGACTAAAAGTAGATTATGAGAAAACTGTAGATTCTGCTAAAGCATTTGTGTATTTAGCTATGATTTTAAACCTCATAAATAAAGGGGCTAGAAGAAAGAAAAAATAAAAACTCGAACAGGCTCTTATTGATTATGAAATATCCAGAATCTAAGATAAGCGTTTTTTGTTTGTACATTTTTTTTCCTGCACCTATTCCCAATAAAACAGCACCTAAACCAAAAAGAAAAAAATCCATATCAAGAAGATATGTTGAATAAGATATAATTCCCCCTATCAAAGCGAAAAAACCAGTATAAATACTAGTTGCTTCCGACTGTTTTACTGTTGTGAACTGATAAAAAGCAAGTTTATCAAGTCTTTCATTTCTTGATTCTCTATCGATTTTGACAGCTTCTTGTTTTGGTATTTCTCTTAAAGTATGTGTTTGATTACAATGTTTTTTATCCATATACGACCACGAATCAGCTAAAAAAGCAGATTTACAGCTTGCACAAATTACAATCTCATCTCCTTCTTGCAGAATATCTCCAGTAATTGGGTCAATTCGTTCTTGTTTTAGGAAATCTTGGTGTTTTTCTTTTTGTAGGGTGTGAGTGGTCATTTTTTATACTGTATGTTGTTCAATTTCTATATTAACGCTAGTAGAGGGAAGAGAGTTTTTATTGAATTTTTGTAAAAGGTTGGTTTCTGATTTAATATGTTCTAATGTTTTTTTAGTTATCAAAACTTTGTGTTTTTTATTATAATCTACTGTGAACTCTAAGGTGTAGAGCTTGTCTGATTTTTGTCTCAATAAATTAGCCATCCAATAACGACTAGGTTTGTAATAACGAATATTTTTTACAGAAGAGAGAAGAATACTATCCTCCCATTTTTCCTCTTTTTTAAATGATAAAAACTTTCCTTTTATCTGTAAATAGCTCTTATAATCATTGACTACCCAAAAAAAGAACCAAGATAGCAAGAAGGAAATAACAGAAACTATCGAAAAATTAGTATCAAAAAAGGTATCAAACGTTATTCCTAAACAAGTAGTAGGAAGATATATATTTACGGCAGCCATTTTTGAAGCTCTATTGATTGAAACTGTTTTTACTTCAAGATTTACATTAAGACTAATAAGAGGTCGTTCAATTTTAAATATGCTATTTATAGGAATTTTCTTTAAAGTAAGCTTTTGCTGACAATGTTTCCTATCCATATACTCCCAAGAATCCACCAAAAAAGCAGACTTACAACTCGCACAAATCACAATTTCATCTCCTTCTTGCAGAATATCTCCAGTAATTGGGTCAATTCTTTCTTGTTTTAGGAAATCTTGGTGTTTTTCTTTTTGTAGGATGTGAGTGGTCATTTTGTGATATTGAATAGCTTAAAAATATACATCTAAATTTACCTTCTCATTTGGAGATATGATAAGAGGAATATTTGTGTTTTGAATGTGATTCAAACCATTATATTTTCTCAAAAAATTAGTTTCTCTTTCAATTCGATCTACTTCATATTCTGAAATGAAAACTTTATGTGCTTTGTTGTATTTTGTCGTAATAATTAGATTATAAAAATCCTCTTGTCTTTGTTTGAATAGAAAAGAATTAGCTAAATAGGAATAGAGTTCATCTTTCTCTATCCTAATTGTATCAATCTCTTCTAGATAAATGATAATTTCACCTCTCTTTTTTTTGTTGATTATAAAATGACCAGATTCTAAAACAAGCGTTTTTTGTTTATAAAATTTTTCAACCGTCTTAACTTTATAAAAAGCAAGTCTGTCTAAATTTTTGTTTTTTGCGACCAAATTAATTCTAACAACTTCATTTACAGGAATCTCCTTTAATGTAAGACTTTGCTCACAATGCTTCTTATCCATATACTCCCAAGAATCCACCAAAAAAGCAGACTTGCAACTTGCACAAATCACAATCTCATCATTTTCTTTTAATAAATCTCCTGTAATTGGATCAATTCTGTTTTGAGCTAGAAAATTACTGTGTTTTTCTTTTCCTAAGGTGTGGACTGTCATTTTTTACTTGTTCTTTTGTTTTTTGAACAGACTAGGAAGTCTGTTATACATAATTCAAGTTAATAATATTCTCCCAAATATTCTATCAATCTTTTTTTTGAGTGTGGAAGTCCTGCATCTCTCATCATGAGACTAAAATTTGCAAAAGATATATCTTCTCCCCAACCTTTTGAATTTGCAATGGCTCTTAGTGCGATTCTTTCATTTTTTTCTAAGTCGTTTACGTCAGTTTCTTTGATAGGAGTTGTTCTGTTTCTATTCAAAATATCCAAAACAAATCCAGTTGTTTCGGTGGCTTGATACATATTCAATTTTTCCAAAACTTGACAAAAAGCTAAAAGTATTTTCTGTTCTTCATCTTCATTTTGTGCATAACCAGAAAGCATTCCACTTGCATAACCGTTTATATTTCCGTCGTTAAATGGAATTTCGTTTATTTTTCTTAGTTCTTCATTTGAAGTAATTGAGTCAATCAAAATTTCGATAATTTGATTTGTTAGAGGATATTTTACTAGTGCAATTGCTGCTGAGGTTTTTAAAAGAACAGAAGTAGAATCTAAATACTTTTCTAAAAAAGAAATATCTATAACTGGTTCTGTATTTTTGGAAAGCAAGCCAATTGCTAAAATACAATTTGCAATATCGTTTTCATGTGTCAGAATAGAAATTTGATTTTTGATAAGTTCTACCGATTCTGTTCCTTTTTCGGCAAACCAAGCCAAAGCATAAATAGCTGCATTGATTAATTTTCTGTTTTTATTATTCTCAACTTCATTATTTAGGTTTTTGGGTGTTTTTTCTATTATTCTCCATAAGATAGGAATTCGCTCTTCTACAAAACTATAACAATCCAAAAGAGCCAAATAACTATATCCATAATCTTTACTATTCTGGATTTCTTGTTCAGACATGGTTGAGTGTGCATGTTTGAGTTCTGCCTTTATTTGTCGTGGATTTATTCCTTCTAACAAATACGAATTTTCGTAACCTAAAGCCAAATGAACAACATAATAAATAAGTTTGTGTCTCTCTTCAATATATTCACTCTCAATAAGTTCGAATAAAAATGGAATTGCGTAAGGAGTAGCCTCATAACGTGTTCCCTGATGAAAAATGTTTCCATAAAGAACCCAAAGAGCATTTTTACGAAGTTCTTTATCAGAAAATGTCAAGCTACGTATAGTATCAGGCACATCAGCAGCCGAGCCATAAGCATGTTGCAGTTTAGCCCAAGGAATTGTGTCTATTTTTTCTAGCATTTTATTAAAATTTAAAAGTCGTTGAACAATTTTTTTGATAAAAACTTTCTAAACTCTCTCTAATGCCATTTCAGAAATTGTTTTTCCAATAGAAAGTGAAGACGTAGCTGCTGGAGAAGGTGCATTGACAACATTGATGACACCTTGTTTTTCCAAAATCTTAAAGTCGTCTAAAAGTCCTCCATCTTTATCACAGGCTTGCGCTCTCACACCTGCATCAGCAGTAATTAAATCTTGTTTTTCTACTTCTGGAATAAGTTCTTGTAAGGCTTTTGTAAAGGCATTTTTAGAATAAGAACGATGAATTTCTCCCAAACCTGTTTTCCAATATTTGAAGGCTACTTTTTGAAAACCTCTGAAAGTCAGAGTTTCTAATAGTTCAGAAATTGAAATATCTGTTTTTTTGTAGCCTTCTCGTTTATATGCCAAAACAGCATTTGGTCCTGCTTCTACTTCGCCATTTATCATGCGTGTAAAATGAACACCCAAAAATGGGAAATTTGGATCTGGAACAGGATAAATTAAGTTTTTGACTAAATGTTTTTTCTCTGGAACAAGTTTGTAATATTCTCCTCTAAACGGAATGATTTTGATAGGTGCATCAGGCATTGTCATTTTGGTGACTTTGTCTGAATACAGACCTGCACAATTTATTACTAAACCTGTTTGATACTCTGAATTTGAAGTAATTACTTTTGCTAAAGTGATATTCCCATTCGTTTCATCATTGAGTTTTATATCTTCTACTTTTTCGGAAAGATGAATATGTCCTCCTAGTTCCTCTATTTTTTGTGCTAATTTCTGACAAACCGTTTTATAATCAATAATTCCTGTTTGTGGAACAAAAATTCCTGCGACTCCTTTTACATGGGGTTCATAATCAGCAATTTCTTCTTTTTTTATGTTTATTAGTCCAGTCAAACCATTTTCCAAACCTCTATCATAAATAGTTTTGAGTGCTGGCAATTCTTCGTCTTTTGTGGCTACGATTATTTTACCACATTTATCAAAGGCAATATTTTCTTTCTCACAAAAATCTAAAAGCATTTCATAGCCACGAATACAATTTATAGCTTTCAAACTATTAGGTTTATAATAAATGCCAGAGTGAATAACACCACTATTGTTTCCAGTTTGATGTTTCGCAATAGAATTTTCTTTTTCTATTAAAAGTAGTTTGATGGAAGGACGAGCCAAAAGAAGTTGATACGCTGTCGCAAGTCCGACAATTCCACCTCCAACAATGAGTATATCGTATTTCATTTTTTATATATAATTTTGTCGTCGGTGGAAACACCGACAACGGCAAAGTGATTGATTTTTATGATGAATTCTAGGATAAAGACGAAAAAAAATAATGTACGAGTTTTTATTGAATTTCTTTATCCAAATGATATTTTCTTCTAATATCATTGATTAAATGTAGTTTTTGCATGAGAAAACTTTTTGGATGAACAGCAGAAAATAAAGTTTGCCATTCCTCAAAACGTTCTTTTTCAGCCTCTTCGAATAGTTTTGGACTAATTTTTTTTGATTGTAAGAATTTTTCGAATTCTTCTCTTAGAGATTCTTCCATGGTGTATGTATTCCTATTCCCAATGAATTATCAAGGCAATATAATAGTTTGTGTATCAAATCATTATTAAAAACTATGATTTTAGCAGTGATAAACAAAACAACAATTATCTTTGTTTTACGTAAAATTAAATTACAAATTTGCACTTAATTAAAATCAAATTCAAACAAAATGGAAACTCTCATTCAAGACCCAACACCAAAAAAAGTAAATTTTCAAGAAGTAGCTAAAGATAAAACAGTCATTTTGTTTGATGGTGTCTGTAATCTTTGTAATGGTGCAATTAATTTTGTTATCGATAAAGATACTAACAATAATTTTTATTTTGCTTCTCTACAATCAGAGTTTGGACAAGCTCTTTTAGCTCATTTTGATAGAAATACAAGTGATTTTGATTCGATGATTGTTTATGAAAATGGAAAAATAAAAACCAAATCTACAGCAGCTTTACGTATTGCAGCAGGACTTTCAGGAGGTTGGAAGTTGTTTAGCATCTTCAAAATTGTACCTGCTTTTTTAAGAAATGGAATTTATAATTTAGTGGCTAAAAATAGATATAAATGGTTTGGTCAGAAAAATGAATGTAGAATTCCTACGCCTGAACTGAAGGCTAAATTTATAGAGCAGTTACCAAGTCAGTTACCAGTTACTAATAATCAGTAATCAGTTGATTTCAAATACTTACTATACAGGAAAATGCAAGCCATTTTCCCTACAAAGTATTTCATTATTGCCCTTATCGGTGTTTTAGTGCAGTGACACCAATAAATACGCTAAATTCCTTTTTTAAAGAACTTCATGAACTAGTTTCATATCTCCATCTACTAGAATTTTGTTTTAGAAGAAATTTTTATGTAAATTTTAAATTAAAATTATGAATATTCGAATTTGTAATTCAAATTTGTAGTTTCTACTAAAAAAATATTTTATTCCTTTTACTTCTAGCTTTTACGATTATGAAACAAAAAAATGTAGTTATTCTTGGTGGTGGAGAAAGTGGTATAGGCGCAGCTCGCCTTGCAGCCGAAAAAGGGTATAATGTTTTTCTTTCTGAGAAAAATAAACTTTCGGACGAAAATAGATATGAGCTACAACATCATAAGATTTTTTATGAAGAAGGACAGCATACCGAGTCGATAGTTTTGGGAGCAGATTTAATTATCAAAAGTCCAGGGATTCCTGAAAATGCACCTATTATGGAAGCTATTCGATTAGAACATATTGATGTAGTTTCTGAAATAGAGTTTGCTTCTCGTTTTGTTTCTGGCAAAATAATAGCCATTACAGGAACAAATGGCAAAACCACAACCACACTTCTTACTTATCATTTACTCAAAAGTGCTGGACTTAGTGTTTGTTTGGCTGGAAATATAGGAAAAAGTTTTGCTCGTGAAGCCATTGAAGACGATTATGAGTATTATGTTATTGAAGTAAGTAGCTTTCAATTAGATGATATTGATGAGTTTCGTCCTCACGTAGCTGTTTTGCTCAACATTACACCTGATCATTTGGATAGATATGATTATCAGATGGAAAATTATGTAAATGCAAAATTTAAAATCAATGAAAATCAGAGTAACAAAGACTTTTTTATTTATAATGAAGAAGATATAGAATCTCTCAAGCACATTCGTTTTCATCGTCTTGCAGGAAGAATGCTTCCTATTAATATTTCTAAACAAAAAGAATATTTATCGCTACAAAATAAAATAAGAATTTCGGCTACACCTGCCCAAATGTTAGATATTCCTATTTCAGATTTGCCACTCAAGGGAGCGCATAATTTTCTAAATATAGCAGCAGCAGGAATGGTAGCACAAATTATTGGTCTTTCAGATAAGCAAATTATGAAAGGTTTAAAGTCGTTTGTCAATGCACCTCACAGACTAGAAAAAATCAAAACAATAAAAGGAGTTACATTTATAAATGACTCAAAGGCAACCAATGTAGATGCTGTTTCTTATGCTCTTGAGAGTTTTGATAAACCTCTTATTTGGATTGTTGGAGGAGTAGATAAAGGAAATGAATATGAACTTATTGAAGAGTCTGTCAGAAAAAATGTGCGTGCAATGGTTTGTTTGGGAAAAGATAACAATAAACTAACTACCTTTTTTAAAGGAAAAGTAAGTGAAATTAGAGAAACTAAGAGTATGAAAAAGGCAATAGAAACGGCTTTTAGTTTGGCTGAAAGTGAAGATATAGTTTTGCTTTCTCCTGCCTGTGCAAGTTTTGATTTATTCAAAAATTATGAAGATAGAGGTGACCAGTTTCGTCGTTATGTACAAGAATTAGCACTCAATACAAGAGAAAGACAAGAACCTGAGAATGTGTAAAATCTACAAGTCGCTTTAAAGTCTATTTTGTTTTAACAAATAGACAAAAAGCTGATACGAAAAATAAAAAATAACTTTTTAACAAATGTTTACGTTAATTGACTTATCCATTTGAGTTTTTTTAATAAAATATATACTTTTATAAAATATAAAAGTGTAAAGCTCTTTTTTAATTTTAATGTATTTCACAATTTAACAACTTTATTTTTTAATTATGACAACAGAAGAATTTTATAGTGATGAAACAGCAGCCCTTCATGTAAATGATGATTTTGCAAAAGTACGCCAACAAGGTTATAGTGTAGAATTAGGAGATACTATTTCTAAGGGTTGGGACTTTATGAAACCTCAACTAGGTTCTCTTATTGGTTTCTTAGTAATAGCAGGAATTATTGTAGGCATACTAAGTATGATATTAGGATTAATTCCATATATAGGAAGCATTCTGAATGGTGCTATTAATGCTATCGTTTTGGCAGGTTTTTATTATTTCTTCATTAAACTCTATCAAGATAAATATGCTACTTTTTCTGATTTCTTTGAAAGTTTTCAGGATGCTGTACCTCTTGGACTTTCAGGTTTGTTAATTAGCTTATTCACTTATGTTCCTTTTATATTATTGGGTTTAATAGGTTTTTTTGCTTTTGACTTAGCGAATGTTAATTTTTCAGATCCTAATGAAATAATTCAAATGATGCAAGGAGGAACAATGAGTATTTTGCTTCTTATCGCTATAATACCTATGGTTATTATTTCTACATTATATACATTTACTGCTGTTATTATTGCTACTAATAAATCTGGAGCTTGGGATGCTATGGAATCAAGCCGAAAGTTAGTTATGGCTAATTTTGGTGGAGTATTTGGATTTATATGGGTTTTGGGATTGATTAACGCAGCAGGAGCCTTACTTTGTGGCTTAGGACTTTTTGTTACTGTTCCACTTACCTATGCTTCTATTTTTATTCTTTATACAAAACTGGTAGAAAAAAATGGAGCAGGAGAATTTTTCTATGGAGATGAAAAAGCTCCTTTAGACGCTATTTAATGTCTTATTGTTCTAATATAAATTAACTAAAAAAAGTCTTCCTCATTATGTAGTAAGACTTTTTTTGATTTTTACTATTCCTCTATTTATTATCGATATTTATGGAAAATCAAGACAACGAAACTTTTTATACAGAAGATGATCTTCTACAAAGTAAAACAGGACTTACTCCCACTGACGAATTTGCTACCATTCGTATGGAAGGGTATAGTGTAGAGTTTTCAGATACATTTAGCCGTTCTTGGGATTTTATGAAACCTCACTTAGGACAATTATTAGCTTATACTTTATTATGTTTTTTTTCTTATCTCACTTTATCTTTTATAGTTCCACAAATTGCAGGTTATATGGGAACACTTGGTTATTTGGTGGGAGCAATCGTTAATTTGACAATGATATCAGCTCTTTTGGCTGGTTTTTATTCTTATTATCAGAAAATATATGAAAATGATAAGGTTTCATTTCAAAATTTATTTGATGGTTTTCAACATATCAAAGAACTAGCTTTATATCAAATTTTAGTTGTGGTTATTTTAGTAATTCCATTTTTAATTATTTTTTTTATAGCTCAAAAGTTGGGAGTTAATGACACAGTTGATATTTTTGATACAAATACGTATGAAACTTTCACGATAGGTTTTTATCTGTTTTTTGTGATTCCATCTTGTCTTATTTTTACACTTTATATTTTTACTCCTATTTTGATTGTAGTGGCAAGAATGAATTTTTGGTCTGCTATGGAAACAAGTCGTAAATTAGTAATGGCAAACTTTATAGGTATCTTGGGTTTTGTGGTAGGTTTTGCTTTGCTTAATCTTTTAGGTTTACTTTTTTTAGGATTAGGATTAACCATTACTCTCCCTCTGACTTTTGCAGCTACTTTTATTCTCTATACCAAACTTATTGAAAAAAATGGAGGAGGAACTAATTTTGGTGGAGATTTTTATGCTGATGAAAATGCTCCCTTAGATGCTTTTTAAAAAACTAGAATATGATAAAATTAAACTCAAAGAATTTCCAAAAGACAAAAGACTTTTTAGAAGAAAAATATGAAAAATACAACCACATTGATTTTATAGAGAATGATCCTATCCAAATTCCTCATAGATTTACAAAGAAACAAGACATTGAAATTTCGGCACTCTTTGCAGCCGTTTTAGCGTGGGGATTGCGAAAGACAATTATCAATAAATGTAATTTGATAATGGAATTAATGGATAATTCGCCTCACGATTTTATACTAAATCATAAAGCGACAGATTTGAATAATATAGGTTTCCAAGAGTTTAAGCACCGTACTTTTAACTCTACAGATTTACTTTATTTCTTAGATTTTTTACAGCGATTTTATCAAGAAAATGATTCTTTAGAAATTCTTTTTTCTTCAAAAGAAACTCAAAAAGAAAATATAGCTCACTTTCACAATACGTTTTTTGATATAGAGTATGCTCCACAAAGGACAAAAAAACACATAAGTACACCTGAGAGGAAATCAGCTTGTAAGAGGTTGAATATGTATTTGCGTTGGCTGGTCAGAAAAGACGATAAAGGAGTAGATTTTGGAATTTGGGAGAATATTTCACCTTCTGTTTTGATTTGTCCATTAGACATTCACGTAGAAAGGGAAAGCAAAAAGCTAGGACTTTTAGAGAGAAATATTTCTGATTGGAAAGCAGCTGAAGAACTTACCCAAAATTTGAGGTTATTTGATGCAAATGACCCTGTAAAATACGATTTTGCTCTTTTTGGCTTGGGCGTGGAAAGCAAAAGGAAATAAAAAAACTCTAACAGAATTATAAAATAGTTTCTGTTAGAGTAATTAAAGGAATGACTATGTTAATTAGTTATTCAAAATGAAATAACAATGATATTTTGTGTGTAGTCATTCTATCAATATTTTTATAATAAACACTTTGATTACGAAGATTCATATTTGCAATGCCGTGCGAAAAACGGATTTCGGGTGCAAATTTGAAAAAACTAAAGTAATGATCCCAACCCAAACCATAGGTAACTTCTAAGTTATAATCTTCCATTCCAAAGGCTTCTTGGTTATTACGCTGCTTTCTTCCTCCTACTTTTATACTTGGAACAATTCCACCTACCATATACATACGGTTGTTGTTTCTTCGTATTGATTTGTATTTCATTAGGATAGGAAAATCAAAGAATACACTTTCTACGGGAACTTTAGTATCTACATATTTTCCACTTGAGCGTTCAAGTTGTTTATGAGTAATACTGTATTCGTATAAACCTACTGTTGGTGTAAAACGAAAATTCCATTGGTCAGCCAAAGGAATATCTATAATCATCCCAACAGCAAAATTACTAAAACTACGTTGAGGCAATAAAGCAATAGTTGTATCTGTATTGTCTGTAAAATAGTCAGAATAATTTATTCTCATAGTAGCATAATGCAATCCCAGAATAAAACCATAGTGTAACGGTTTTGAATCATAATCAGGAATGTTGAGGCTTTTATCTTTTAGCTTTTTGTCCTGATTAACAGGCTTTTTCTTGTTCATAACTTGAGCTGAAACAGAAAAAGTAATTCCAAAAAATAATAAAACAAAGAGAACTGAAAATAAAGTGTTTTTTTGTCTGATTTTCATAGTTAAAAGTAAAGAATAGAATAACAAAAAGAAAAATTTATTTCTTTCCGTAATAAATCGAACTTATTCCAAAAGTAAGTGCTTCATCTCGTGTAAAAACAAAACCTACCTTTTCCATAATTTGAAGAAAATCTTGTCCGTACGGAAATGCAGCAACAGATTCAGGCAAATAGGTATAGGCTGAAGTATCCTTAGAAATCGTTTTTCCGATTCTTGGAAGTATCTGTGCTGAATAAAATGAGTAGAATTGTTTTATAGGAAATGCTTCTGGTTGTGAAAATTCTAGTACAACAAGTGAACCACCTTTTTTCAAAACTCGGTAAATATCTCTCAATCCTTGTTCCAAATTTTCGAAGTTCCTTACTCCAAAAGAAACGGTAACAGCATCAAAAGTATTGTCTGGAAATGGTAATTTTTCAGAATCTCCAATTTTTAAGTCTATAATATCTTGAAGTCCTAATTTTTCTATTTTTTCTCTTCCATAAGATAGCATTCCTGTAGAAATATCTACACCCACTATTTTCTTAGGTTTGAGTTTTTTATAGGCTTCAATGGCAAAATCACCTGTTCCTGTTGCTACATCAAGCATCACTTGAGGGCGTTCGGATTTGAGGTATGAAATGGCTTTTTTTCTCCAAATAATATCTATTCCACCACTTAGTATTCGATTGAGTAAATCGTAGTTATTCGATATATTATCGAACATTTGTGCTACTTGGTCTTTTTTAGAAGCTGATTGGTCTTTATAAGGAATAACTGTCATAATCTTTGTGTTATATTTGTTAAAAGAGTTTGCAAAGTTAAGTAATTCTTTAGTCAATTACGACCTGCTAGAGCAGTGAAGCTAATTACAAATTATATTATTTATGAATGACTGAGGTTTAATCCAATTTATCAGAAAATAATCGTATTTTGTCCTGTCTAAGGAATATAAAATGAATAAATTCACCCATTAATAAACAGGGTTAAAACCCTGTCCAATTTATAATTCATAACCTATTTTTGAAAACATATCTTTGTAAAAAATCACAAAAGGTAGTTTTTTAATTGAACAGGATTTTAATTCTGTTTTTATAGATAGCTAAAAATATAAATTTATTTTTTTAGTCTTTCTAAGCTAGGTTATTAGTTTCAAAAAAAACAATCCATTCTATTAAAAGTGTCTTTTACTTCTAACAAAAAAATATCTTATTTTTCTCTCAATTTACAATTTGTAAAGGGTTTTTGTTTGTGGTTTTTATTCTGTTTTCTTTTTTTCTTTCTTTCTTTTGCTTTCAGTATTTCTTCTCAGGCTCAGTCATTTCTTTCTTCTTCCAAAAAAATCACGCAGTATAGCCAAAATACGTGGCAAAAAAGAGATGGGCTTCCTCAAAACAGCATTACTTCAATTACTCAATCTGATGATGGTTATTTGTGGATAGGAACACACAATGGACTTGTCAAGTTTGATGGTAGAGAATTTAAAGTTTTTTCTGCACCTACCGATTTGAAAAACAACGTAAATACTGGAATTCCAGATAATTTTATTTCGGTAGTACAGAATACAGAACAAGATGGTTTATGGATTGGAACAAATGGAGAAGGGCTTTCTAATTATAACTTTCTAACATTTAAGAATTTTAATACTCAAAAAGATTTAATCAATAACACTATTCTATGTTTGGAAGAGTGGGAACAAAGTATTTGGATAGGAACACCAAAAGGACTTAGCCGTTATCGTAGAAATGTATTTAGGAATTATACACAAAAAGATGGTTTTTTAAATGTAAAAGTAAATACACTTTTAAAGGATACAAAAAATGGACATAATACGCTTTGGATTGGAACAGATGAAGGACTTGCCAAGTTTGATTTAGATTCTGGAAAAGTTATTCCGATTTCTATTCCTTTGCCTGATTTGCAGATTTTGACACTAGAAAGCGATGCCGAAAATAATCTTTATATAGGAACTGCAAATGGTCTTTTTTATTGGAATGTAGAAACAAATACGCTCAGAAATTTTAATATTTTATCAGAAAACGAAGTAACAAAACAAACAAATACTTATTCTGATAAAAATCAGCTTATTAAAAGTGCCACTATCAATACTCTACTTATCGATAGATTAGGTTCACTTTGGATAGGAACAAATAGCCGAGGACTTTTGCGTTATATTCCTAGTTTAGAAAAATTTGAAGCCTTAACTACAAAAGAAGAACTGGCAAGTAACAGCATTACAGCACTTTTTGAAGATAAAGAGGGTAGTTTGTGGGTCGGCATGAACAGAGGTGGACTTTTGCGATTGAATGATAGCAAGTTTACTCCTTATTCTACTTTAGAAGGACTTTCTGATAATTTGACCAATTGTGTTTTTGCTTATTCTGATACTGAAAATACTACTAATAAACAAATTTGGATAGGAACACAGAGTGATGGGATTTCTATTCTAAATCAAGATAATACATTCTCTTATCTGACAATCAAAAATGGTTTGCCACACAGTCATGTCAGAAGTATTACAGCTACAAAAAATGAATTAAATCAACCTCTTTTTTGGATAGGAACGTATGGAGGAGGAATAGCAAAATACAACGCTGAAAACAAACAAATAACTACTTTCGATACAAAAAATGGATTGGTAGGAAATTTTGTGAGAGCAATTAGAGTAAGCCAAAAACAATCCAAAACACTTTTAATTGCCACAACACAAGGATTAAGTATTTTTGATGATACTAGATTAGGTACAAATAAAATTACAAATTATACTACTTCAAATGGATTGGCTTCTGATAATCTGACTTGTGTTTTGGAAACTCATGACGGACAAATTTTAATAGGAACAGAAGACAACGGTATTTTATTGATAGAAAATCCTTATTCAGATACTAAAGGAAACATAACACCTTCATTTTTTTCATTTACTACACAAGATGGGTTGGCTGATAACTTGGTTTTGAGTTTGTATCAAGACCCTTTGGATAATACGATTTATATAGGAACTAAAAATGGAATTTCTACTTATGATAATGGAAAAATAACTACTCCAAAATCGACAAGTCATTGGTCTAGTGATGCTATTCATTCTATTTTAAAAGTAAGTTCGACGTGGTGGTTTACAAGTAATGATGGCGTTTGGACAGTTTCGAATGATAATTTTACAAATTGGATTACACAAAAAACAGATAATCTAAAAATTACTTCATTCGATGAAAATGACGGACTTCGAAGCAGTGATTGTGCATCACTTTCATATCCTAACATCACAACTGACCAAAATGGAAATATTTGGATTCCGACAGCACAAGGCATTTCTTCTTTTAATTATACTACTCTACATAGTCTTTTACCCAAACCAAACGTAATTGTAGAAGGTGTTTTTGATGAAAATGGAAAAAATTGGAGTTTGAAAGAAACAGATGCAAATGGGAAAGTAGTTTTTCCTTCTGAACTAAATAATTTAGAAATTCATTTTGATGCACTTACTTTTGTGTCACCTCAAAAAGTAACTTATAAATTCAAGCTAGAAGGATATGATGAAGAATGGCGATTTACAGATAAAAGAACTGTTTTTTATGGCGATTTGCCTCCCAAGAAATATATTTTTCAAGTAAAAGCTGCTAATAGTGATGGTGTCTGGAATGAAGAAGGAACAAGTTTTTCATTTAGAATACAACCAAAACTGACTCAAATTATTTGGTTTTGGCTGGCATTAGTTGTTCTTATTCTTGTTGTTGCTTATTTTATTTATAAGTGGAGAGCAGGAGTAATTGAAAATCAACGCAGAAAATTAGAAGAACTTGTAGAAAGTCGTACAGAAGCACTATTAGTTAAAACAAGAGAAACACAAAACCAAGCCTCAGAATTAGAAGTCATTGATAGAATTGTAGCAAGTGTAAATCAGCAAGTTACCTTTGAAAATGTTTTGGAAACCCTTTTAGAACAAGCTCTAACACTGGTAAAAGATACCGATAAAGGTTATTTTCTGTATTATCAAGAAGATTATTTCCATGTAGCTGTTCCACATGGCTATACGCACCGTTTGCCCGAAAAACTATCTTTTGATAGAGTAATTAATTATTTCAAATGGGGAGTTCCGTTGGCTCGTTATTTTTATAAGGTGTATCCAACAGATAGAGAATATTTACTTGCACCTTATCTTCCTCGTTTTTCGCTTGTTATTCCAATTCTGATAGGAAATTTTCCAGAAGCAATATTAGTTTTTGATTTTGAAAAAGAACGTTCTTTTTCGCTTACAGAATCTCGTCAGTTACAGCGTTTTACCGAACATGCTGTTTCTTCTTTCTTAAAAGCAAGAGCTTACAGAGAAGTTCATTTGCAAAAAGAAGCCTTACAAGATACCGTGGGACATCTTTCAGATAGTATTCAATATGCTTTCAGAATTCAGCAGGCAATTTTGAAAAAACCAGTTGAAATAAAATCTTATTTTGAAGATGCTTTTGTTTTTTATCGTCCTCGTGATGTAGTGAGTGGAGATTTTTATTGGTTTTATGAAAATAAAGAAACAGGTATTATTACTTTTGCCGTCATTGATTGTACTGGACATGGCGTTCCAGGGGCATTTATGACAGTAATGACAAACTCTATTCTGAATCAGATTATTAGAGAAAGTCATATTGAAGACCCAGCTCAAATTCTTACTCTTTTGGATAAAAGATTAGAAGAAACCTTTTCAAATGATTCTAAACGAAAAGATGGAATGGACATCGGAATTTTTAGTGTCAATAAATCTAAGAAAGTGCTCAAGTATGCTGCTGCAAAACTAGATTTGTGTTTTATTAGAGATAATGAAATTCATCAAATAAAAGCTACTCGTTATCCAATTGGAAATATGGGAACGAAAAAAGTACAAGAAAAGAATTTTCAAACTCATTCTATTGAATATCAAAAGGGGGATGTTTTTTATCTTTATACAGATGGTTTCCCAGACCAGTTTGGAGGAGAAGAAAATCGTAAATTTATGAGTCGTCGTTTTAGAGAGTTTTTATTAGAATATCATTATTTATCAGCAGCAGAACAAGAAGAAAAACTACAAGCAGCTTTAGAAATGTGGCGTGGAAATCTAAAACAAACAGATGATATTTTGGTAGTGGGTGTGAGAATAGAATAGTTATTTGAATTAAAATATTTACACCTATTTATTGCTTAGGAATGTAGAAAAAATAAATTTACATTTTTAGCTATCTATAAAAACCCTGTCCAATTTATAATTCATAGCCTATTTTTGAAAACATATCTTTGAAGTTGTTTAAGAATACTCTTTTTCCTTAGCACTAGGTTTGCAAACCTAGTGCTAAGGAAAAAGAACATAGCCTTTGTTGGTGTTTTAGCGTAGCGACACCAACAAATATACAAGATCTATTCTTAAACAACTTCTTTGTAAAAAATTATAAAAAGTAGTTTTTTAATTGAACAGGGTTTTAACCCTGTTTATTAATGCGAATTTAATTTATTGATTACCAGTTAATTGAATGTTTGAAAATAGTAATTTATTTAATTCTTGTTCCTTAGTCAAAGTCTATAATATGCTTTTTAAAACTTGTAAAAGTTCTACTAAAAAAAGTGTTTTTTTTGATAAATTATTTAAAAATGTAAGTTGTTGATAATCAATAATTTATTTTATTCCTACTTAGCTTCTCTGAATAAATATTTCATAATTTATAATTTGTCTTTCTTCAATCCTATGTATTTTTCATTTTTTTAACTAGATTAGGGAACAAAATAATTTCACTCTAAATCTTACTTAATTTTTATGAAAAATCGTCGCTTATCCAAGCCTATCGAAAAAATGCTTCCTCATTATGATGTGGTTGTGATTGGTTCTGGTTATGGAGGTTCAATTACTGCCTCTCGTCTTTCTCGTGCAGGAAAAAAAGTGTGTTTGTTAGAGAGAGGAAAAGAATATCTCACAGGAGAATTCCCAGATACACAAACAGAAGCTGCTTCTGCTATGCAGTTCAATCTAAACAATAAAAGAATAGGTTCTCAATCTGCTCTTTATGATTTTTGGATAGATGATGATATAAATGTTTTTAAAGGTTGTGGACTAGGTGGTACTTCGCTTGTCAATGCAAACGTTTCTATTCGTCCAGAAAAATGGGTTCTCAAAGAAAAAGTATTTCCTAAAATACTACAAGATGAATCAGAAAACCCTCAGAGTGACCTAGAAGAAGGCTATCGTTTAGCCTATCAAATGCTAAAACCAAATCCATATCCTGATACTTTTCCTAAACTAGACAAGTTAGAAGCACATCGAAAGTCTGCAAAGACGATGAATCAGCCTTTTTATAAAACAGATATTAATGTAAATTTTGATATTGATGGAGAAAATCATGTTGGTGTAGAACAAAAACCTTGTAATCTCTGTGGAGATTGTGTTTCGGGTTGTAATGTAGGTGCAAAAAATACGACTATGATGAATTATTTGCCCGATGCTGTAAACTTTGGAGCAGATATTTTTGTCGAATGTTCGGTTTCTCATTTAGAAAAAAATGGAGAGCAATGGATTGTACATTTCGAACTCTTGGGAGCGCAACGCACAAAATTTGATGCACCTGAAATGTATGTAACAGCAGATACAGTTGTTTTGTCGGCAGGAACACTTGGTTCTACTGAAATTATGCTTCGTTCTAGAGATAAAGGATTAGAGGTTTCAAACAAATTAGGCTTCCATTTTTCTGGAAATGGCGATGTTTTGGGTTTTGGATATAATACAAATGAAAAAATAAACGGAATTGGAAGAGGACAACATTTAGATAAAGACAATCCTGTTGGGCCTTGTATTACTTCTGTAATTGACCTTAGAAAAACAGAAAATAAAGAAGAGGGAATGATTTTGGAAGAAGGTTCTGCGCCTTCGCCAATGGCAAAGATTTTTCCTGAGTTTATGATAACAATGGCTAGTCTTGCAGGAAAAGATGAAAATAAAGAAGGATTTGTAAGTGAAGTAATAGAGAAAAAAAGAGAATTAGAAAGTGTAGTACGAGGTGCTTATAAAGGAGCAACCCAAAATACACAAACTTATCTCATCATGACACATGATAAAAGTGCAGGTGTGCTGACTTTGAAAGATAACCGTTTGCAAATTTCGTGGTCAGGTGTTGGAAATGAAGAGATATTCAAAAAAGCCAGCGACCATATTGGAGAAGCTACTAAGGCTCTCAATGGCACAAGTGTTCCGAATCCTACTTGGACAAAATTATTTAATAAAGATTTAGTAACTGTTCATCCTTTAGGTGGTTGCATTATGGGTGAAGATACTCGTGAAGGTGTTGTCAATCACAAAGGACAAGTTTTTTGTACAAAAGCAGAAGAAGATGCTGTTTATGAAAATCTTTATATTGCTGATGGTTCGATTGTTCCTCGTTCGTTGGGTGCAAATCCACTCTTGACAATTTCAGCACTTTCAGAGCGTATTTGTAAAATTATGGCTAGAGAAAAAGGGTGGGAAATCAATTACGATTTGCCTTCAAAAGCTCCTATCTTGAAAGAGTTAGAAGAAATGCCTATCGGAATTCAGTTTACTGAAACCATGAAAGGATTTATTAATGAAAAAACAGCTGAAGAACCAAAATGTAAAAGTGAAGAAGAATTTGAGAGAGAATATAATTTTGGTAAATCTAAAAATCAAGAATTCAAAATTACGCTGACAGTTATTTGTGAAGATTTGGAAAAAATGCTACACAACAAAGAGCATTTGTCTAGAATGGTCGGAACAGTAGAAGCTCCATCACTTTCAGCAGACCCACTTTTGATTAGCGAAGGAAGTTTTCAACTCTTTGTAGAATATGAAGGTGAAATGGAAACCAAAAGAATGGTTTATAAAGCAAAATTATTCAATCCAAGTGGAGAAAGCTACAACTTTGAAGGCTATAAAACCATACGAGGAGACAAAGGTTTTGATATGTGGAGTGACACAACAACACTTTACACTACTATTTATGCAGATATAGAAAGTGTAAAAGAAGAACTGTTAGATAAAGATAAAGACTACATTAAATCACAAGGAATTATTCATGTTCATTTGACTGATTTTATCAAACAAATGACAACTATGAAAGCTCTTCATGCTGATACAAATACTGAAAAACTAAAAGCTCTGTATAGTTTTGGAAAATACTTTGCAGGAAATCTTTATGATACGTATGGAGGTGTTTTTGCTAGAGATTCACCGTTCAATCCTAGTGCGCCACCACGAAAAAAACGACCTTTACGTGCGCCTGAACCACAAATTTATCCAGTTACTACTTCTGATGGTGTGGCTTTACGACTTACTCGTTATGATGGAAGAAACAAGGAAGCATTGGAGATGGGAGTCAATAAAGGTTCGGTAATGCTTGCTCATGGATTTAGCGTTTCAGGACTTATTTTTGAAATTGATACACCTGATACAAATTTGGTAGAATATCTTTGCGCTCATGGCTACGATGTTTGGGTAATGGAATATCGTACAAGTATTGCGCTTCCGTCTGCAAAAGACCAAGCTACAGCTGACGATATTGCACTCAAAGATTTTCCTGCTTGTGTAGATAAAGTATTAGAGGTTACTGGCGAAAAAGACATTCAACTCTTTACGCACTGTGTTGGCGCAGTTACTGGTGTTATGGCAATGCTGGCAGGATTGAAAGGAGTTCGTTCAATGGTTTGTTTTCAAGTAGCTACTGATATTATTGGAGGCGAACAAATCAAACTCAAAGCTGCTGCACACGTTCCGACGCTTCTCAAAAAATTTGGAGTTAAGACGATGACTGCCTACACAGATTCAAATTCGGGTTGGTTAGATAAAGCCTTGAACACAGCCGTAAAAGCCTATTCTAGTGTTTTGGGTTCGGATACAAACGACCCAATTGCCAACCGAGTTACATTTATGTTTTCTACATTATATGAAAAAGAAAATATTGATGAAAAAACATTTGATTCTTTCCACGAGATGTTTGGAGTAACAAATCTGACTACCTATGAGCAACTTACTCTCATGTCAAGAGAAAAAGAATTGAGAAATGCTGAAGGAGAAGACGTTTATTTACCTCACGCAAAAGACCGTTTGAATATTCCGATGTGTTTTGTTCATGGAGAAAAGAATGAAGTTTTTGTTCCAGAAGCAACTGAAAGAACCTACAACCGTTTAAAAGCTCTCAATCCAGAACAGCATTACGAGCGTCATGTAATAGAAGGTTACGGACACCAAGATTGTGTTATCGGAAAAAATGCCGATAGAGATGTTTGGCATTTTGTAGTAGAATTTTTGGATAAGAATAATTGATTTTTATTCTATTTCTCTATTTTTTAAATCCTCGTTGACGGCTTCATTTGAGTCTCAACGACGGTTTATTTTGCTATTTTTTAACCGTCAACAAGGCGTTGCCGTCGTTGAGAGTGAAAAATAAAAATAGTAGGATACAGAATTGATTTTTAGTAAATAACAAATCACATAAAAAAACTCAAGTCGTTTTGGTTTGAGTTTTTTTATGCAATTGTTTGATAATTTTTCAAAATCTTGTTATACCAAACCAACTTCATTAAAATAAATTTCGTATATTTATTGGTTCTATAAAGACGGATATTTTTCACTAAAGTATTTCAAAAATGCTTTCAAATCTTGATTAAACTGTCCTTTATAAATGGTTTTCAATGTATCTTGACTTGAATTATACCTTCTCACGCTCATAAAATTAGTATTATTGAGTTCTCTTTCTTGAAAATGTTTTGCCCAGTTTTTATTTGACAATGAAACCGTATCTATTTTTGATTTGATTAGATTAAAATGATTTTGTTTAGCTATTTCATTTTGTATATCTGAAAGACTGTTGTCCATTCCATAACGATAAACTGAATCTAAGGAAGTAGAAGCTAAAAGCATAAAGTTTCTATATTTTTTAGAATCTTGAAGTGAAAAAATATAATCATTTAATTCTTTTGAATCTTTACCATATTTTTCTTCTAAAAATAGTTTTGCACCTTCTTCTCCTATAAAATTAGCGAGATTTTCATTAAAATTTACACTGTCTTTTACATAAAGTGTGGCGTGGGTAAGTTCGTGTAAAATAAGTTCTACCAAATCGCCTTCATCTCTTTCCAGATTATTGGAAAGCAAAACATCTTCAAACCAGCCTAGAGTCGACCAAGCTGAAACAGAACGAATATTTGTATCAAATTTAATTCCTTCTTCACCTTCATTTTTCAATCTATCTCTTTCCTTTTTAGCTTTCTCTAAATCAAAATAACCTTTGTAAGAGAATTTTCCTACTATCGGAAATTTCCACTCATAGGCTTCTAATTTATAGGGATAAGAAGCTGAAACATTCCATAAAATACTTTCTCCCTTTTGGTCGTATATTTTGGTGTAATTTTGAGAAAATTTCATTCCCAGTTTTTCCATTCCAAATTTTCTAGCCTCTTCAATAATTTTTATTTTTGCTTTTAAAGAATCTGGAAAATTTACATCTTTTTTTAGTTCTTCAAACGAACGAGCATTATTCATGACTTCTAATTGTCCGTTAAGCTGCAAAAGTCCGTAAGCGATAAGCTCTCTTTGCCAAATTGCTAAGGCAGAAAGAAGCAAGAGGAAAATACCTGTGTATTTTAGTAGTTTTTTTTTGTTGAATTTTTTAAAGTTCATTGAAGTCAATGTATGGGTTTAAGACAGTTCCTTTTTCAGCTTGAAAGGCTATTTTTTGAATGTATTTGTTTTTAACAGGCTTTTTCGACGATGTTACAATATATTTCATCTCTTCAGTTTTTTTGTGAGGTGTATATCTATCTCTTGGCGAACTTCTCATCATATCTCTATTTTTAGGTTCGTACAAATGGAATAAGTAATACTTTGACGAATCTATTTTGGTTTCTTTTTCGAAAGAATTCAATATTTTGCACGCATATTCTACAAATAAAAAACTACTTTCTAATTGTTTTTCATATTCTGGACGAGAAGGGTTAAACGATTTTATTTCACAAAACAATGCTTTAATTTTATCTTTGTCTTCATAAAGAATAACAAAGTCAGAACATTTATTTGCAGTTGGACTAGATTTATTGAAATAAAGATTTCCAATACCTTCTACATCTAAAGTAAAAACTAGGGCATTTTTAGGTAAATTTTTTATTGTCAGTCGTTTTAGAAAAGCATCAGCTTGTGTTTCTTTTATCTGAACATAACTTATTTGATGAGAAACGGAAACCAAAATCAAATCTTTATTAAGTAGGTTTTCTATTTTTTCTACTCTACTCATTTTTTAGTTGTTTTTGGTGGTAGTTTGTTTTAAGTTTTCCTCATCAATTTCATCAGCCAAACGATGTGCAACTGTGTTTATATTTCTTGCCTGCTCATCAAAAGTAGTCATTACCATTCCATATTCATCGAATTCTACTTTGTCTACTGTACAACCTTCTAGTTTTTCATCATAACGAGCAATGTAAGCACGAATATCATCACGTTTCAAAATTTCGTTTTCTTTATAGCCTAACTCTTCTAAAAGTTCTTTTTTATTCTCTATTTCTTGTGAAAACATCAAACAATTATTGAGTTCTTTTATAATATAATCGCTGTGTGTCGTTATCCAAACCTTAATTCCTGCATTGACAAGTTTGGCAAACAAACGAGCCATTTTGATTTGATTTTCTGGGTGTAGATTCAATTCTGGTTCGTCAATCATCAATAAATCGCCTTTTTGAACTTTGTGTTTTAGCCAAAAATGCAAGTGCATAAGCGAACGAACCGATGTAGAAGCCATATAGGCAGGAATTTTTTGAGTAGAATAATTGTCTTTTATCAAAACCTCATCGCCCGAAACTTCATAGGTTACACCTAATAAATTCTCAACTTCTTTTAATAATTCGGGATATTCTTTAGCGAGAAAACTTTCCGTTTTGATGACTTGGCGTGTTAAATCTCTAGCGAAATCAATTAGTTTTTCGATGGGTTGTGGAAAGCGGGAACTTTCTTTATCCAGTAAACTTAAATCTCTTGTAGTTCTTAATTTTTCTAATAAATGACTTCTATTTTTGTCTAATTCTTTATAAAATAATTCTATGCTATCTCTTTGAGCTGGAAGGAGGAATATGTTATTACGATATGATTGAATAAAAATCAAAAGTATAAATATACTGAAAGCATGGTGCTGTTTAACATTGTCTATAGTCAATAATTCTTTTAGACTACTCTCTCTTTTTGAAATTTTCACTTCCAAACTAAAATCTTTTGTCAAAACAATATCTAAACTAAAGATTGAAAAATTACGATTTCGTTCGATAACACGATGCAGTTTCAAGTTGTGAAAACCTTTTCCATTACTTGCAAATACACTACTTATGCTGTGCTTATTAAAACTGTTAATAATTTGTTCTGCTTTGCTCCAATGCTCTTCATCTATTTTTAAATAAAAATAGCTTTCATCTTCTTCTATTTTTGCCTTATCAATATAATTATCAATATCTTCTAATTGTCTAGTGGAGA
This sequence comes from Bernardetia sp. Wsw4-3y2, assembly GCF_037126295.1. Taxonomy (NCBI): domain Bacteria; kingdom Pseudomonadati; phylum Bacteroidota; class Cytophagia; order Cytophagales; family Bernardetiaceae; genus Bernardetia; species Bernardetia sp. Wsw4-3y2. The sequence continues at coordinate 235,674 of NZ_CP147018.1, forward strand.
ATAATTCTATATTAGTTTTACCTATAATTTCTATATCCAATATCCCCCAAATCCCATAAGTCAAATAGGTTTTCCCAGTATTATTTTTTCCACAAATAACGGTTAGATTACCCATTTCTAATTGGGCTTCTTTTATTGTTCCTAAATTTTTGAATTCGAATTGCATAGTTATGATATTATTTGATGTCGCTTTACTAAAACACTAATGGCATTTTAGGAATAGAAAATGATAAATTAAACATATTTGAATTGTGATTTATTGGGTATTAAGTAGTAAGACATTATTAGCAAGTGATTTTTATGATTACTATGATAATTACAGGATAATACAATAAAATTTAAATAAGTATTAAAAAGATATTATTATTTAGCTTCGCTAAACTTCATTTGTATTTATCTTGTATTTCATCTTAAAAATCAGGTAAATCACTCGCTAATCAGTTATATGTATTATTAATTTTGTACGACTACTTACACTCATAATTTACCATTCACAATTTACAATTATTTTTACACTGTTTTTAGCCATTCTATAGCTTCTTGCAAATTAGAAAAAAAACGAATTGTATATTTACTTTTATCCATTTTATCGGCTATTTTTTTGACTGTAATTTGATTAAATATACTTTTTGATGCAATAACAGCAGAAGTTCTGTATCCATGTTCGTAAATTCTAGGAAACCACACTTTGTCTAACCAATCTTGATTTTTTGGACTTACAGCTTCTGATTTCAAATTATTAGCAATCATTTTGCTGCTTTTGTGTTTTATCAATAACTCTAAAAAAAAATCACACGCATCTACAAATTCTTCATGGGAAACATGACCAAACCATTCAAACTGAATTGCATTTATATCCTGATGATAATAAATTTTGCATTTAGGTTTATCATATTCAAGTGTAATTTTTTCGTCAAGCATATTTTTGTTTAATTTGAGTTGTTTTTTCCTAAAAATAGAAATTTAACAGAACTCTTTTTAATCAAAAAACGCTTAATTATTACAATCAAGCGTTTTTTATGAATTTAGCCTTTAAAGAAAATACATTTAATAACTTTCATCTTTACTAGGAAAATTCTCACTTTTTACATCCTTGATATATTCCTCAACAGCCTTTTGCATAATATCATTCAAATCAGCATAACGACGCAAGAAACGAGGATTAAACTCTTTTGTAATTCCCAGTAAATCATGAGAAACCAAAACTTGTCCATCCACTCCACCACCAGCACCAATTCCGATAATCGGAATATCAATTGCTTTTGATACTTTTTCAGCAAGTTTGGAAGGGATTTTTTCTACCACAATAGCAAAACAACCACATTCTTGTAAAATTTTGGCATCTTCAATAAGTTTTGCAGCTTCTGTTTCTTCTTTTGCACGAACGGTATACGTTCCAAACTTATAAATAGATTGAGGAGTAAGTCCTAAATGCCCCATCACAGGAACACCAGCAGAAAGCACACGCATAACAGACTCTTTAATTTCTTCTCCACCTTCCATCTTGACAGCGTGTGCGCCCGATTCTTTCATAATTCGGATAGCAGAATCAAGAGCTTGACGAGAATTTCCTTGATATGAACCAAAAGGAATATCAACCACCACAAGCGCACGTTTTACACCACGCACCACACTAGAAGCATGATAAATCATTTGGTCAAGCGTGATTGGAAGAGTTGTTTCGTGTCCTGCCATAACATTTGAAGCAGAATCGCCAACTAACAAAACATCAATATTAGCAGCATCAAGAATTTGAGCCATCGAAAAATCGTATGCTGTAAGCATAGAGATTTTTTCGTTTTTATTTTTCATTTCCTGCAACGAGTGCGTAGTGATACGTTTGGCTGAGGAAGAATTAGCAACAGACATGTAAATAAATTTAGAAGGATGAATTTAGAATTTAGAAGTAGTACAAATATATATATATTGTATTTATTTGTAGGGCAAAAAAGGTTTGCCTTTTCCTAAACAATTATCTTTTTAGTATAAAAAATAAAAATACTGATTAATTCACAATTAACCATTAATAATTCACAATTAAAAATGATTCCAACCTTGTGCTTTTATATCCATTAGTTGCTCTGAATTCATAACTACTTTTACACCTTTTTCAGCTTCGTGAATATAACCAATCAAATGAACATCGACTATTTTTTCAATTTTTTCTAAATCTTCTTGTTTGATGGTAAATAAAAGTTCGTAGTCTTCGCCACCATTCAAAGCACATGTTAGAGGACTAAGTTTTAGCTCTTCTGCTGCTATTACGGCTGTTTCTTCAAAAATAGGGATGTTTTTTTCGTACAACATAGCTCCTACTTTCGACTGACGACAAATATGGTGAATTTCAGAAGCCAAACCATCCGAAATATCCATCATGGAAGTAGGCAAAACTCCCTTTTCTTCTAACTCATAAATAATATCCATACGAGCTTTTGGTTTGAGCTGTCTTTCAATGACATGTTCTGCGTTATCTAGTTTAGGTTGAGCTTCTGGCGCATCCATAAAAACTCTTTTTTCTCTTTCCAAAATCTGTAAGCCAACAAAAGCAGCTCCCAAATCGCCTGTAACACACAAAACATCACCTTTCTTTGCTGTATTTCGATAAACAATTTTATCTGGACTAGCTTGTCCAAGCGCAGTAATTGAAATAATTAATCCTTTTGGAGAACTTGTGGTGTCACCTCCTACCAAATCAATTCCATAATCTTCACAAGCAAACTTTACACCTTCATAAAATTCATCAACTGCCTCAACTGAGAAGCGATTGCTCAGTGCAAGACTAACCGTAATTTGATGAGGAATACCGTTCATGGCAGCAATATCTGAGACATTTACCGAAACAGCTTTATAGCCCAAATGCTTCAAAGGAGTGTAAGACAAATCAAAATGAATTCCTTCAACAAGCATATCCGTCGAAACTAAAAGTTGCTTGCCATTTTCAATTTCTATAACAGCTGCATCGTCTGCAATTCCTTTTTTGGAAGTGTTTTTTTGAAGTGGAAAATTGGAAGCTATACGTTCAATAAGTCCAAATTCGCCAAGTTTATTTATTTCTGTACGCAATTTTTATTCGTTTTTAAGTTTTTCTAGTTAGAATTAGAGTACAAAAATAGGGAATATTGAGGGAAAAAGATAGTAGGAAAGTAGAGAAGACAGAATTATATTTTATGTTTATTTTTTTGAGTTTGAATAAAATTAACTGAGGTCTAATTTCCAATTTAATAGTGAATCAGTTTCTCCAATAATACTAAAGTTATTTTTTTCAAGAACTTTGCAAGAAGCTGTATTTATTTTGTCTGTTGAGGCAAGAATGAATTTTACTTTTGGTTGTGTCTTTGTCCATTCAATAATTCCTTTCACAATTTCGGTCATAAATCCTTTATTTTGAAATTCTTTATATGTTCCATAACCAATCTCTATTTCTCCCTCCTTATTTGGTTCGCCTACGATACATAAATCGCCTACCATTTTATTTTCAGCTATTGAAATGGCAGTCCAAAGTGTTGAATACAAATAATTTTTACTTTTATTGGCTACATTTGGAAGAATAGTTTGTTCAAGTGCTTCTTTCAATTCTGGGGATATTGTCCTTGAATTTGGTTTCAAGTCTAGTTCTTCTTCCAATGAATTATTACAATTTATATACTTTATCAACTGATTATAAGTTAATGGTTTTAAAATAAGTCGTTGAGTGGTTATCATTTGGTTTTTAGGACGGCTTTGTTCTATATGTGCTGTTTTTTTAGTGGTTTTTAAAAGACTTACAAAGATAAGGTGTAAGGATTTAAAAAAAAATACTGATTTGAATTTATGATAAATTACCATTTTTTCTATTCGGATTGATCTTCATTATTTTTGTTCTAAATCCCAAAGATTTTGGTAAATTTATACTTATTTCTAATAAAGCAAATCGCAGTAGTGTACCTTTTAAGGTGCGAATCTGTACTGTAGGCTTTAGCCTTCGGAAGAAAAAATGATCTTATTTTCATTTTAAAGGCTAAATCCAGTGTTTCATAAGTTATCTGCTATTTTATTTTGTTCCTCAACGAGGTTTTAAAAAACTTGTTTATGTCAAAATTCTATCAATAAATCAACTGTCAGATACTTCTGAACTATAGCCCTCAATAAAGTTAAAGTGCCTGATAGTAATAAAATAATCTCAAAATACAGATAAACTTTTGAAATACGGTACTAAAATATTTAGTGTATTATCCCATCCTAAAGAGTAAGTTACATATGCAACATCGCAATTTACCTCATATTTATCCAAGAGGAGCTACCTTTTTCATTACATTTTGCCTGTATAATGCCCTTCCAAATAAAGTAGTAAAAGAAATACAAGAAGAGTATGATTTAAAGATAAATAAAATTAAAAAGGAACAGAATTCTAAAAATGAAAGAAACACATCTCTTTATAAGTTAGGAAAAAAATATTTTGCAGATTATGATATTCTATTAGAACGTTATTCAAGAGATGATGATTTCTTAAAAAACACGAAAGTAGCTCAAATAATTATCAATAAAATGAAAGAATATGATGGGAAAAGATATGATTTATTAGCATATTGTGTGATGTCTAATCATGTACATGTATTATTTTGTACAGCAGATTATGAAAATGAAACAGTAAGCAAAACGATGCAACTCATAAAAGGAGGCTCTGCTTATGAAAGCAATCAAATTTTGAAACGAGAAGGGAATTTTTGGCAGAAAGAAAGCTACGACCATTATATAAGAAATGACAACGAACTCAAGAACATAGTTCATTATATTCTAGAGAATCCTGTAAAAGCAGCAATTGTAAAAGAATGGAAACAATACCCATTTTCATATCTAAAAGATGAATTAATGTAGCGTACCTTTTAAGGTGCGAATCTGTAGCGTAGGCTTTAGCCTTCGTAATATTTTTAATTTTACCCGAAGGCTAAAGCCTACGGTACAATTTTACTCACTCTAAAGAGTAAGCTACAAAAAAAACTGTTAGATTTTCTTTTTGAAAATCTAACAGTTCAGGGCATGTTCATAAAAATCTTTTATGTTCAAAGAGGTGATATACATTTCGTTCTTTGTAGGCTAATTCTTCTCTGAGTACTGTGAGATTTTCTACTTTTTGCACTTCCAATAGGTTTGTAGCTAGTGTTATACAAACAGCTATAAACCTACTTTGGTTTTCATTTCTAGTTATCAAATTGTCTTCTCCCATTTGTTTATCTCTTGTATTATGATGTACTTCTATTGCCCAATGCTCTCTTATAGCCATAAATAATTCTAGGAAATTAATTTGGTTGAGAGGTAAATTGGTTACCCAGTAACTTTTTTCTTTACTTTTTTTCTGTGTTTTTGTGATTTTTCTTTCTCTTTCTACTACTATCAGGATTTTGACTTTCGTTTCTTTCCAACGTTTGGGTAATGATTCTGTATTCATTTCATATCCAAAACCGATTCGTATTTCTTCTCTTCCATGCGCTTTTTGGTAGGCTTCTTTTTTATAAGAAGTAGTTAAATTATCGTCAATATGTTTACAATCTTCTAAAAGAAGTTTTTGATTTGCCTTTACTTGCATCAAATAAATACCTCCTTTTTTTGCTATTAAAGCAGGTAATTCACTACTCAAATGAAGAGCATCTAACGTATATTTACCTAATAAGTAATCGTAGGAGTTAAAATAATGAGATACAACAGTCTTTTCCGAGTCTTTACTTCCATTGTACCACCCTACAATACTACTTTGTTTAGTTGAATGAGAAGTACGAGAAACTACATTTTGACCTCGTTTTTCTCCTGCTACATCATCAATACTACCACGAAGTTCTTTTCCATCTATGGCGTACCATTCCAAAGCATCTTTATAAATATATTGATGAAAGAAGGTTTCATTAATTGCATTAAAACCTTGATAATCAACTTTTTTTAGAATACGTTGAAGTTGAGTATAAGAAATACACGAAGAAACTTCTATATCTAAATCTTGAGCTACTTCTTTATAAGAACGGCACATAGAACGATGAATATAGGCGACTGTCAGTTTTTTATCAGAGCGTAAAATACAAAGCATAAACAGAACAATGACAAATGCTAAAGAATGCTGTTTTCCACGGTTATCTCGGTGGTCTAAAAGACAAGTTTGTACTTCTTGATAATACTTTGTAAATTCGTTTTTTGGGGAGTATGCATAGTTTTATATTTTGTAGGTTAGAATTACAAAAATAGAAAATTTAGCAAACGCCCCTTTTTTTTGGACATTATTTTTTATGAACATGCCCTGTCTAACAGTTTTACATAATTTGTAATTAAATTATTTACTCAGCCAGTTCAGCATCAACAGCTGTTACAAAATGACTCATAAACTCTTCAATATTCATTGAACCCAAATCGCCTTCGCCTTTCTTACGAACCGAAACGGTATTTGATTCAACTTCTTTTTCACCTACTAAAAGCATATAAGGCGTTTTTGCAACTTCTGCATCACGAATTTTACGACCGATTTTCTCGTTGCGCTCATCTACACTACCACGAATATCATTTTGACGTAATTTTTGAACAATTTCTTTTGCATAATCATTGAAACGCTCCGAAATTGGCAAAACAACAAGCTGGTCAGGAGAAAGCCAAAGAGGGAAATTTCCTGCTGTACTTTCAATCAAAATAGCTACAAAACGTTCAATCGAACCAAAAGGCGCACGGTGAATCATAACTGGACGGTGTGGCTTATTATCCGAACCAATATATTCTAATTCAAAACGCTCTGGAAGGTTGTAATCTACTTGAATTGTTCCTAATTGCCATTTTCTACCGATTGCATCACGAACCATAAAGTCTAGTTTAGGTCCATAAAATGCAGCTTCTCCGTATTCAATGACAGTTTTTAAGCCTTTTTCTTCGGCAGCTTCTTTTATTTGAGCTTCTGCTAAATCCCAATTTTCATCAGAACCTACATATTTCGTTTTATTTTCTGGGTCACGAAGTGAAACCTGTGCCGAATAATCTGTGAAACCGAATACTTTAAATACATAAAGTACCAAATCGATAACACTTTTAAATTCGTCTTTTACTTGGTCTGGCATACAGAAAATGTGTGCATCATCTTGTGTAAATCCACGTACACGAGTAAGTCCGTGCAATTCTCCACTCTGCTCATAACGATAAACTGTTCCAAATTCTGCCAAACGCAACGGTAAGTCACGATACGAACGTGGTTTTGTCTTATAAATTTCACAGTGATGAGGACAGTTCATTGGTTTCAAGAAAAACTCTTCATCTTCCGAAGGTGTTTTGATAGGCTGAAAAGCATCCTCGCCATATTTTTCATAATGTCCAGAAGTAATATAGAGATTTTTGTGTCCAATGTGAGGTGTAACAACAGGGTCATAACCACGTTTTACTTGTTCTTTTCTTAAAAACTGCTCTAAACGCTCTCTAAGCATTGTACCTTTAGGTAACCACAAAGGAAGCCCCAAACCAACACGTTCAGAAAAAGTAAACAATTCTAGTTCTTTTCCTAATTTACGGTGGTCTCTTTTCTTAGCTTCTTCTACTTGCGTTAAATATTCTTTTAATTCTTTTTCTTTTGGAAATGTAATTCCGTAGATACGTGTGAGCTGCTGACGGTTTTCATCGCCACGCCAATATGCACCAGCTACATTCAAAAGTTTTACGGCTTTTATGCCAGAAGTATTTGGAATGTGAGGTCCACGGCACAAATCTGTAAAATTACCTTGTGTATAGAAAGTGATTTTGCCATCTTCTAAGGCTTCAATCATTTCTAATTTATATGGATCTGATTTTTCTGTGAAATAAGAAATTGCATCAGCTTTCGAAACTTCTTTTCTTACAAATTCGTTTTTTTGTTTGGCAAGTTCTTTCATCTTCGCTTCGATTTTGGGCAAATCATCAGAAGAAAAAGTTTTTTCACCAAAATCAACATCATAATAAAAACCGTTTTCGATAGGAGGACCGATAGCAAATTTTACATTTTCGTAAAGAGCTTCTAAGGCTTCGGCTAAAAGGTGGGCAGAAGAATGCCAAAACGCCATTTTTCCGTTGTCGTCATTCCATGTGAGGAGTTTTAAAGCTGTTGTTTCTGGCAATGCTCGGGTAGAATCCCACACTTCGCCATTTACTTCGGCTGCCAGCACATTACGTGCGAGTCCTTCACTGATACTTTGTGCTACCTCAAAGGCATTTGTGCCTTGTGGATACTTTCGGATACTTCCGTCTGGAAGAGTTACATTAATTTCGCTCATAAAAATTGGTTAGTTGTCGCTTACAAACGCAACAACATTAGGGTTAGAAATAAATCAAAGCTACAATTCCTTGATTTTTTTATTTTAAACCGTCGTTGAGGCTCAAATGCAACTCTCAACGAGGATTCAGTTACAAATATCTATAAAATAAATGTAGAATTATCTTTCAATCTTGCTATTTTTCAGAAAATTATCAAATTTAAGAAAGTGTCATATATATACAGAGTCAAAATTCTAAAACTGATCAAATTTATAAAGTATTATTGCTTTTCAATCCAAAAACTACCTCCAAAGTGCTTATAACAAAGAGGCATTTCTTTAAAGCTATCTGCATATAATCGATGCAAATAATCTGGAAAAAGTATAATTTTATACTTTTCATTATACATTAGAAAGGCTTTTAATATATAGTTTTCATTCCAGTTACGTCCTTCAAAAACCCACTTTTTGTGGTATTCAAAGGGGTAAAAGATATCATGAATATGAATAAAAACACCTGACTTTAGTGCAGGTAAAACTTCAAATAATAGATAATTGACATCACTTCCTGTTTTGGATACATGTGTACTATCAATAAATAGAATATCCCCAGCTTCTAGTTCTTCAAAAACGCTTAAAGGAATATTTTGTACTATATCTTTCTTGATTATACAGTTTTGTTTATCTTTTTGAGTTAAGAGACTATCTAATCTTTCTGTATCAGGGTCTATAAAAGTAAGATGAATTGAATTATCAAAAAATAGTTGATTAACATCCAAAATTGATGCAGAAGAAAATCCAGAACCCACTTCAATAATTTTTTTTGGTTTTATATGACGCATCATACCATATAAAATGATTCCATCTGTATAATGATAGAAGTTATTTTCAAAATAGTATCGTATCCCTTCTTTTTGATAGGGTTCAAATGGCATTTCAGGATATAAAGCAGATATTTTTTTAAGAAGCTCTAGCTGTTCTGGTGTATTTAGGTCAATACCTGCTATTCCATCTTTATATTGGTTTTTCCATATTTCATCTTGCTTTTCCTCTGCTTCTTTTACCAAAACTATTGGAGAATAATAATGACCTGCTGGCACAAACGCATTATTGTTGTAATGTTCTACTTGTTTATAGAGAGTTTTAATATAAGGTAGCTTATTTACTATATTTTTTATATATTGTTTAAATGCCATTTTGTTCTAATGAATTAATTTAATACAAAAAAAACGAACTTTGAAAATATTCATGAATTTTGTGAAGTGAAAAGTTAATTAAACGATTATTTTGTTAAAAAACAATATCGGATAACTGCAATACATATACTCTTTTTTAAAAATAAAATGTAAAGTAAATTTACAAAAGTCTTATTAATTATATTTTTGAAACTCTAAAATAACTTTACTTGCTTGATAAGCAGACTATTAATAATTGTAAATAATATAAACATGCAAGTTAATTAATGCTACAAAACCTTATAGATATATTTAACAATCTACCACTACTCTTATATTATAAGTCTTTTACAAACTGAAGTATCAATAAAGTTTTATGATTGATAAGTTTATCTTTGGACAAAGTTAATGGAAAAAACTTTCTTCTACTGAAGGCTAAAGCCTTTAGTACTTTTTATTTGAACTCCAAAGAGTATACTACAAATATCTAAAAATAAATGTAGAATGATAGGAATATTTTATTCTTACTCTATTTTAATTAAAGCAAATGATTGGAATAAAATTATTTTTCAATGAATTTAAAAGAATTTAGAAATTCATTCATAGACTCATTTTCATCTTTAAGAGGAATGGTAACAACCTGAATTGCTATTTGTGATTTTCCTTTAAGAAGTATTCTCTGTTTAATCATCATCTTTCCTTCTTTTAAACTTTCTTTGGTTTCAATTCCACTAATTCCACTAACAGATATTTCTTTTTTACTTATCAGAGTAGATTGTCTTCCATTAAGACCTGCTCTAATAATACTTAAATAATATTCATCTAAATCAAAACCAACATTTTGTGTGATATCTTGTGAATATGTGAGGGTGCTAACCATATAAGCAATATTTTCATCATTTTCTAATTTTGGTTGATAGCCTTCTAAAACAATTCTTACATCACCATATTCAGTAACTGCTTCCGTTTCTTTTATCTCTGTAGGGTTATTAAATTTAATAGTATATATTTTTTCAGCATTTTCAGTCTGTACTTCTGCTTTTGGATTAGGCTGTGTATTAATCAGCTCAAACGAATCAAAAAACGCATTAATGCCTAGGTTGAAATTTTTTTCTTCCTTTGTATTTATGGTAAGAATATAAACTCTATTATCAACTAAATACATTCTAGTTCTAGAAAACATACCTGTTTGAATATCTTTAAATCGAAACTCTCTTCCTGTATATCCTAATACTTTTTGGTTCAAAAGTCCTATTAATTCAACCTTTTTGGAATTGAGAGCCATGGAATTAAAGGTAGCAAAAAAATTATAGGTATTCTCTGTACTGATTATATCAGTAAACTCTTTTGGGTAATCTATATAGCTTACACTATATGAAATATTATCATCTAGTTTGGGTTCTGATATAAATACATATTGAGTTGTTTCTCCTTCCAAAGTAGTAAAAGGTTCTTCTTTTAGGGTAGGTTTCGTAGGAAAAGAAATTTTAAACCTTCCTTTTTTATCCTCAAATTTATTTACTCCTTTTTTGACTTGATTACATGAAAACAAGACAAAAATACAGACTAACAGGTTTAAATATACTTTCATTTTTTTGTTTGGTTTTTAAACTTATAGGTAGCTTAAAAAAAACTATTTCTCTTCTAACAAACTCACCGTTTTTGCATCAGCATAATTCCAAGAAGCCCAAGAGTATTTTTTTTGTTCTTGCAGATACGTTTCAATACGTTCATCTAAATATGTTCCATAAGTATTTACATTAGGCGAATTACGATAAGAAGAAATACCTCTTTTATCAGTTTCAAAATATTGTCTATTTTCCCTTAAAATCGGCAAAGTTTGGTCTGAGCGACTGAGCATAAATCCTAAATCAATTTTAGCTTTGCTTTCTACTGTTTTACATTTTTCAATATTATATTTGACAATCAACATATCCCAATTTATACAAGCCATAAAAACGAGCATTGCATAAGTTGCCCAACTATTTACTCTCCATAAATAAAAACTTGATTTGTGTTCCTTAATTTTTACAAATAAAGAATACAAACCATAGGTCGTCAAAGCCAAAAAGAGCAAAACACCAATTCTTTTGTAAGCCAATCCATGTTCAATGATGTAATAGTACGTTCGGATAACTACAGAAATTACTAAAATGGTATTTTGGAAAATCCAAACATAAGCTAACTTTTTAAGTAATTCGTTTTTGAGGTAGAAATTTAGATTTTTACGAAAAAAATACATCAAAATACTCATAGAAAGTAAAATACTGATTATTAACATATACGTTCCCTCATGAACTAATTCTGCTAGATTTCCAGCTTCATCAACCTCAAAATTCAGCCATAAAAATTGAATATCAATACCATTTACAACTAATAATAAAAGATTTACCATTGCAATCAAGAGTATTCCAGTTTGATATTCTTGTTTCAAATCCATAATTTTAAAAGTAGTATCTTTTTGTGTTTCCAGTAATTCCATTTCCATTACTCGTCTTTCTCTGCTCAACTCTCTTCTTAGTACATCTGTTTTCATACTTTCCCATAGAGCAACTATAAGAGTAGTTTCACGTTTGACAAGACTTACCAAAATTATAACAGCTCCAAGAAGTAGAAACAGAATTTTCAAAAAAGAAAAATCAACAAACAAATTACTCAAGATATCAAATAATTGATTGCCTAAATTATTCGTCATTTTGTTAAAAACTGGATTAGCTATCTTAAAAATCATAAAAAATATACTAAAAGCAATTAAAGGAATAATCAGAAGACGAAGTTTGCGAATAGAGGATTTTGGAATAGTAGCAGGAGCTTTAATAAAATTGATTTGCTCTAAAAAAGAATGATGTATAGACACAAGAGCCACTAAACTACTCCAAAAAGCAGAACTAAGTAAACGAAGATTTCCTTGTTGGAAAAAACCTAACATCAAACAAAAAGATACAATATGAGCAATTTTACTGATTATAGAATTATGAATAAGTACCATAATTCCTGTAACGAAAGTGAAACCAATAGCTATTCTAACAGTTTGATATTTAAAACTCTTCCTATGAAACAACAAGAAAGTTCCTATCAATAGATTTGAAAATATAAATAGATTCAAACCCAACATTTCATTCCAAAAAAGAGCATTAAAAATCACTAAAAGAAGTAGCATTAAAGCACTTTTTAGAGTTTTTATTTCCACGATACTTTTTATATTACTTTTCATATAATGAGAATTTTAATAGCTGTATTTTTTTAGATAGAAGTGAGATAATACAAAATTACATGAAATTTGGAGGCAGTCCCACAAATGTAAGTTTATTTACACTATTTTTATGTTTTACTCATCAAAAAGAAAGTAAGAAGTCTGTATATAGTGTAATGTTAAACAAACGAGAATAAGGGTTAATTATTAAGTAAAACAAAAAACTAAAAAATCACTTTATACTTATGGCTGACAAAGAACAAAATTTACTACCATGAAAGACTACAACTTTACTCGTCCAATAGATAAAGATACACATGAATTTTCTGATGCAACTTCGCTTTTAAAAGATTTTGAAAACGGAAAAACTACTTCACTTAATTTGGTAGAAAAATCGTTGCGAAACATTGCAGACAATCATGAAAGGCTAAATGCAATGATTCAACTTTTTGCAAAAGAAGCCTTAGAAGAAGCAAAAAAAAGCACAGAAAAAGATAACTCTACAACACAAAAACGAGGGAAATTAGAAGGAATTCCTATTTCACTCAAAGAGCCTATAGGTTTAGAAGGACAAGAAGTAACAGGAGGCTCAATGCGAATGCCAGCCAAAATAGCCGAAAAAGATGCTTTAGTAGTTCAACGACTGAAAAAAGAAGGTGCAATTATTATTGCTCGCACCAACACACCAGAGTTTAGTTTTGGACACGAAACAAGAAGTCCACGTTTTGGAGTTACAAATAATCCGTATGTAGAAGGATATATCCCTGGAGGTTCTTCAGGGGGAGAAAGTGCCTTGATTGCTTCTGGTGGGTCGGTTATCGGAATTGGAACAGATGTCGGTGGTTCTATTCGTTATCCTGCTCATTGTTGTGGTTTGGTAGGATTTAAACCTTCTGGAAGAGCTGTGAGTAAAAAAGGAATTTTTCCATTTATAGAAAGAGAAGATTTTTTCTTAAATGACTGGTTGGCAGTAGGACCAATTACACACTCTGTTAGAGATGCAAAACTAGTTTATGAAGTAATTGCTGATAAAATCCCAACAGATAGCAATGATTTGAGCAATGCAGAGCTTATCATAAGTACAGATTTTGATACAGAAATAAGAAACGAAACAATAAAAGAGGTTTTGATTAAAGCCAAACAAAGTCTTCTGAACGAAGGTTTACAACCTAAAAATATAACTATTGAAAACATCGGAAAAATTCATTGGAATTTTGGTAAAATGATGATAAAGGCAATGAAACTAGGTTTGAAAGATTGGTTGAGAAATGATAAAGATGTTGGTATTTCTGTTTTTGTGGAATCTTTACGCAGAGTAATTGGAGAAAAAACCGTTTCAGGTGAGATTTATTCCGTACTTTTGGCTTCTAAATTTTTAGAACCTTCGGATAAAGAATTAAATAAAATGATTCAATTTTATCAAAAAGAAAAAGAGAATTTATACAAAAAAATAGGGCAACGAGGAGTTTTGCTTCTTCCAACTTCTGGAGATATTGCACTCAAACATCAGCAGACAATGCAAATAGATATGTCGCCACTTGTTCCAAATATCTTTTCACCCATGATTTTTACTAATGTTATGGATTTGCCTTCTATTACTATTCCTGCCTGGAAATATAGAGATAGAAAAACAGGTTTGCCCACTTCGGTAATGCTTTGCTGTCTGCCAAATAGTGAAAACTTACTTTTTGAAGCTGCATCAAAACTGGAAAGCATTTTGAACTAGATTTTAATTCTCTTACTAAAACAAAATAATTAATACAGTCTATCTAATGTTACAATTTTTCAGATATATAGCAAATTCTAAAATTTTAGTTGTGATTCTTCCTTCTATTATATTTGTAGGCTTGTTTGTCTTTTTAAAATTTTTCTTTGTTCTTTTTTCTGACCGTCATCAGCTTAAAGTTTCTACTCCTTCTGAAAAAATTGTTTCTACTATTCGTAAAAATATCGGAAAAAAAGATTCTTCTAAAAACAAAGTTGAAAAAGATACGCTAGTAAAAAAAGATAATTATTATGACCAAAAAGGAACTTATCGCACACAAGCTATAAAAAAAGATACAACACTGAGGAAACCAAATAAATAATTTTTTATGGGCAAAGAAATAGAAAGAAAGTTTTTAGTAAATCATAAAAAGTGGAAAGATAGTGAGAAAAAAGTAGGGCAATTTTACCGACAAGGTTATTTATTGACAGACCCAAACAAAACAATCAGAGTAAGACAAACAACTGAAAAAGCCTTTCTGACAATCAAGGGATTATCAATTGGTGCTACACGTCCTGAATATGAATATGAGATTTCACTTCAGGATGCGAAAGAATTATTAGATAATTTTTCAATTTCTGAATTATCAAAGATTAGATATGAAATCTTGTACGAAAATAAAATTTGGGAAGTTGATGAATTTCTTGGAGATAATTCTGGACTTATAGTAGCAGAAATTGAATTGGAAAGTGAAGAAGAAAAATTTAGCATTCCGTCTTGGGTGGATGTAGAAGTTACAGGAGAAGACAAATACTACAATTCCAATCTAACTATTGAGCCTTATAAGAATTGGAGAAATAAAGTTTAAGCTGGTTATAAAAAAAGGATTTTATTTAGTCATAACATTTGAAAAAATCGCTAACCTTGATATTTTTTCTCAACAACAGCAACGTCTCGTTGACAGTTTAAAAATGAGAAAACCACCTGTTGTTGAGGCTTCGCTATCAATGAGGTTAAAAAAAACAGCACAAAATTTCAATCTTCAAAATTGTTACAATCTCTATTCAAAAGGCTTTTTTAAAGAACATTAATACAAAATTTCAAAAAAAATGAGAAAAACATAAAAACTTTTGAATTTTTTGCTACACCTTTGCAGCACTTCCAAACTTACTTGCGTAAGGACTTTGAAAGCAACTTAAATATTACCCTAAGAACACATTAACTACTAATTGTTGGTGAAAGCCATAGAGCTAACAGATATTGAACTTCGCCTAATAGAAGGCTGCCGAAATAAACACGCAAAAAGTCAAGAAATGTTATACAAGCATTTTTATGGTTATGCGATGTCGGTATCGCTACGTTATTGCAAAAGCAAAGACGAAGCGAGTGAGGTGTTAAATGATAGCTTTATGAAAGTGTTCACAAAAGTAAATCAATATGACAACAAAAAGTCGTTTAGAGGTTGGCTTCGCAGAATAATTATCAATACAGCAATTGATTTTTATCGCAAAAATGAAAAACATACCAATCATTTAGATGTAGAATATGCCGATAGAGAAGAAGATTCGACAGGTGATGTGATAGACCAAATGAGTGCAGATGAAATTTATGCACTTGTACAATCTTTACCAGATGTTTATCGAATTACCTTTAACCTCTATGAAATTGAAGGCTATTCACACGAAGAAATTGGAGAACAAATGGGAATTCCAGCAGGAACTTCTCGTTCAAACTTGTCAAGAGCAAAACAAAAATTACGCTTACTAATAAAAGAGCATTTCGGAAAAAAGTATGAAGCATATATACGATAACCAAAACGGGAATCACAAATCATCGGAGGAGCGTTTTACAGAACGGTTTAAGGAGGTGGCACAGAGTTATGAGCCTACTTTTCAACCTGCTGATTGGTCGGCTATGCAATCAAAATTGGCTGCTCATAATGAAAAAGACCGTAAAGCAGTAGTATTTAGACGCTTAGCAGTTTTTGCAACTATGGGAGCAGCAGCAGTAATCTTGTTATTTGGAGGGTATCAGTTTTTAGATAATTCAGCAAATAAAATTTCGAATGGAGGAATAGCTTTTCAAGAAAATTCTATCAAAAATCAAACTTCTACTAATCAAAAATCAATTAATAATAATTCTACGGATGATAAAACACTTACACAAAGTAATTTAGAAGAAAATAATAATCATAATAAAGATATAGCTAGTAATTTGAGTGGTAGTTCAAATACAGATTCAGCCAAAAATAAAAAGACTACTAATTTCACTAAAACAAAATTATATTCTAATTCAAAAACAAAATTAGAAAAAAACAATCAAATAGCTTTTAATCATTCTTTAGATAATTCAGAAGAAAAGATAGTTATCACAAATACTTTATTAACTGATAATGAAGCAAGTAAAGAAGTAGAATCAAATCAAGTGCTTAGTGCATTAAAATTGGAAAAGGCTACTTTTGATTTATTTGCTGATGTTAAACCAAATGAAGTAGTATTACCAGTATTAGAAATTGATGAAATGCTTATTGCTTCTAATCAGAATGAAGAATTAATTAGAAAAAATCCAGTAGCAAGTGCTATCGGAAAATGGAGAATTGGAGCTGCCCTTATGGCAATGACAAACATCTATAAAAGCAATGATAAACAGCGTATGAATTATGCAAATGGATATGGTGTAATGGCTGATTATCAAGTTGCTAAACGATTTAATATTTCGGCAGGAGCACTTTATATGAAAAAGCAAATTGATATAGAAGAATCTCTTTCTATACCAAATATTACAAATTACTTTAACCCAAATGATAACGCTTGGGTAAAGAAAAACAAGACAAAAATTAATTGGCAATTAATAGATTTACCTATACATTTGCGTTACAATGCTATTGAAACAACTAGAAATAAATGGTTTGTATCCGCAGGTACTTCAAATTATTTCTTTTTAAAAGAACGTTACGAATCGGATTATACCGTTTCTTATCAAGATATTTATGACCCACGTCTTACTCGCTCACAAGAAATAGTCAGACAAAGGGAAACACAATCAGCTTTACAGCTTTTTGCAACCATTAATGTTTCTGCAGGAATTGAAACCTCCTTAGGAAAACATTTAACGCTACAAGTTGAACCGTATTGGAGGTTTCCAGTACGCTCACTTGGTTCGGAAGGGGTATTTGTTCAGACAGGTGGATTACTTACACGCATTAACTTTGCATTGTAACAATCAACGTTACTGAATAAATATTATCATAAATTGGCAATCTTCTTTGAGGATTGTCAATTTTTTTTTGCGTTAATTTGTGATTACTTTTAATAAGAGTATTTTAGATTTTACTAATTACAGTATTGATTGCTATTCACTGGTAATTGAGTACTGGTAACTGATAACTGATAACTGAAAAAATGAATTTATATACTATTTGGTGCATTTTCTGGTTTATGCTTGTTTTTTTATCTTTATATCCTTTTTTATGGCTTTCAACGCAACGTAAAGAATGGCATCACTGGAACGGATTCTTATATAGAATTTGGGCAAAGGTTTTATACTTTGGAATAGGAATAAAAATGAAAACAGAATGGGAATTTGAGCCAAATCCGAAGCAAAACTATATTTATGTATCTAATCACACATCTTATATGGATATTGCTGCTATGGTAATGACTGTGCCTAAGTTTAGTGTTTTTATGGGAAAGGCATCGCTCAGTAAAACTCCTTTGTTTGGTTACATCTTTAAAAAGATTCATATTCCCGTCAGTCGTGGAAAAGGAACAAGTCGTTTTGAAGCCTTTGAGCAAGTAAAAGAAGCTTTAGCTGAAGGCAAAAATGTTTTGATTTATCCAGAGGGAGGAATTATTGGTGATAAGCAGCCTGAACTAAATCCTTTTAAAGATGGTGCTTTTCGTGCAGCTATTCAAACAGGTATTCCTTTAGTTCCTGTAACAATTCTTTATAATTGGATAATTTTTCCTGATAAACAGCCTTTCAAATTTACTCGTCATCATTGTAAAATGATTTATCATAAACCGATAATAACTACAAATCTAACAGAAAAAGATATCGAAGATTTGAAAAATAAAACCTTTCAACTTATTGACTCCACAATAAAAAAGTATACAACTTAACTTACGCTTTAGAGTAAAAAATTAAAGACAACATAATTGGAATTACAAATTATCACAGTACAATGATACTATATTTGTAATTGACTGCGCCGAGCTAAAGGTTAGCTTTGCTGCTTTAGCAAGTCGTAATTTATAATTCGTAATTGATTCATGGACATTATCTCAGCTCAAACTTTTTTTGTAAAACAACTCATCCCATTTTTTAGAGAATGGGGATTTGAGTATATAGATGTTTATAGTCAATTCAGGAAAACAGATAAAATAGGTTTTCAAAACGTAATTTTGTCTATTTCACAGTATGAGACTGAAATTTGGATTGAAGTAACTTTAGGAATTAGAAAAGATGAAGTAGAACGTATTACTCAACCTTTTTTGTCTAACCCTACTGATTTTCAAAATCAAACAACTACTATTTCAGTTTCTGTGGGAAAATTAAATCAAAACCCTTACTTTAGATACAAAGCCGAAAACGAAGAAGATTTAGAAGTGTGTGCTGAAGAACTTATAAAATTTATGAGTGAAGAAGGAATGATTTTTTTAGAAGAAAAAAATTCAATGCAAGAATTAGATTTAGCCTTTAATAGAATTCCTAAACGTCCAATTTTATATATTTATAATCAGCACCATCGCTTTTTTAAAGGAATTGTTTTAGCCAAGATTACTAACAATCCAAGATATGAAGAGTTAGTAGAGCTTTATTACCGTTCTTTGGTTATTCAAAAGGCAAATGAAACTATTCAAGCTAATTTCAAACGTTTAGTCAATTTTTTAGTTCATTACTCTGTAAATTGATTGGTTAAATTTGTCGTTGGTGAGGACACCAACAACGACAAAATATAATAAATTTACCAGAATTTTATTTTTTAACTTAATAAACAGCCGTTGTCGGTGTCTCTACCGATGACTTATTCATAACATTTTTTATGGCAACAGTACTCATTACAGGAAGCACAAGTGGAATCGGTTTAGGAATTGCAGAACATTTTGCAAAAGCAGGATATAATGTAGTTTTTAATGGTTTGGAAGATAACGGTGCAGAAATAGCAGCTAATGTAGCAAAAGAGCATGGTGTACAAACTATGTTTTCTAATGCAAACATGCTTGACCCAGAGCAAATCAAACAAATGATAGATGAAGCGAAACAAAAATTTGGAACTATCGATGTTTTGATAAATAATGCAGGTATTCAATATGTTGCGCCTATTGATGAATTTCCTGCTGCAAAATGGAATGCTATTATTGGTATCAATTTAAGTTCTGCTTTTCATACTTCACAAGCTGTTTGGGCAGACATGAAAAAACAAAAATTTGGTAGAATTATCAATATTGCTTCTGCACATGGGCTTCGTGCATCTGAATTCAAATCAGCTTATGTAGCTGCCAAACACGGTATTGTCGGACTTACAAAAGTATTAGGTTTGGAAGGTGCGCCATATAATATTACTGCAAATGCTATCTGCCCTGGGTATGTCAAAACACCTTTAGTAGAAAAACAGATTGCAGACCAAGCCAAAACACATGGAATGAGCGAAGATGAAGTAGTAGAAAAAGTAATGCTCAAAAAACAAGCTGTTAAAGATTTTGTGTCAATTGATGCTCTTGCAGGAATGGCTTTATTTTTAGCTTCAAAAGAAGCAAGTACATTTACAGGAACAGCAATTCCTATTGATGGAGGTTGGACAGCACAATAATTAAAAAAAAAGACCAAAATAATAAAGGGAATAGACAAGAAATGTTTGTTCCCTTTAATTTTATAGAAATTCTTTATGATACCGTTAGAAGAAAAATATTGGAAGAGTTTTAGCAGCCCTTATGGAGATTCGTCAGAATTACCAGCACTTTTGAAAAAATTAGATAGTAATTATACTGAAGAATTATCAAATGAAATATTTTGGGAATATATTTATCATCAAAATACGCTATATCAATCTACTATTGCTTCTTTTCCTTATCTCTTTAAAATAATTACGAAAGAAGAAAACAAATCCATACGTTTGGATGGCTATATTTCATTAGGAGTCATAATTGCAGAGTTGGATGAGAATGAAGTATCTCTCAACAATATAATAGAAGATAATTCATATAAATTAGATAATCAAACGAAAGAAGTTTTATATATCTCTTTTCAAAAGAGTTATAAGGAATTTAAAAATTTGCTACCTAAACTTATTAATGAGGCTAAAAATCTATCAGAAGATGAAAAACGCTATTTTTTGGCAGTAATAGCTTTATATAAGGGGAATTCTCTTATAGCAAAAATGTTTATCTTGTTTAATGGTAATGATGAATACATGAGTATTTGTCCAAATTGTAACTCTGAACTTTATCTTTGGAATGAAGAAAACAGATTAAATGGATATATAGAAGATCCTGTTTTTAATAAAATTCAAACTCCTTTTGAAATTATTCCCAAAAGTATAGACCGAAAAAAAGCAACCATTCAGTCTGATAATTATCAAGAGTGGATGATTGCTTATATAGATTTACTGGAAATAGATTCTTTAAAAGAGATTATAACTTTTTTATTTGGAGATACAATCTGTCCAACTTGTAAAGTTAAATATTCTATTTTTCCTTCTGTTTGTAATGCTTAAATTATGATTCTATCAAGACAGCTCTTTTAGTTCTTGAGTTTGAGTTATTTTGTTGCATAGAAACTGCTTTTATTTTATTTCTTTGCTCTTGTAGCTGCCTAGCTTCTACTTTAGAACGCATTTTTCTAAAACGGTTTTTTGCATGAATATCTCTCACAGATTCTTCTACTCTTACTTTATCGATTACTTCTGTATATTTCTTGATAATAATCTGTTGATCAAATTTGGTTTCGGCAAGCCAACGACTATTTACTCCCATTTCTTCTAGTTTTCCTTTTTCCAGACAAATCATTCTTTGCATTTTGTCAGCTAAGTCATACGCATTTTTTACTTCACATAAATAACCATTAAAATTATGAATAACTGTTTCTCTGCACCCTGGAACATCAGTTGTAATTATTGGTTTACCAAGGCAAGCAGCTTCTAAAAGCGTACGTGGAGTTCCTTCTCTATAGGAAGGCAAAACGATACAATCAGCATTTGAGATAAGAGGACGTACATCTCCAGTAGTACCAAGATACTTCAGAATCCCTTCTTTTTCCCATTCTTTGATTTGCTTTTCAGGAACACCTAATCCTTTTGTTTCGTCTATCTTACCTAAAAGTTGAAAACGAGCATTAATTCCCTTACTTCTCATAAGTTTGATAGCATCTGCATACTCTGCAATTCCTTTGTCATATAATACTCTAGCAATTAAAAGAAAGGTAAATTCTTTTGTATTTTTTTCTTTTGGAATAGATAAGGTAGGTGTATTAGGCACAAAATGCGTAGTATCTATACCTGACCCAGGTAAAAGACGGGCAATAGATTCATTAATGAGATTCTTACTAACAAAAAGCTCTCTATCATCTTTATTCTGAAAAAATACAATTTTAGGAAAGCGAAATGTAAAACGATACAGATATTGAGCAATTTTAGAAGAAATACCTTCTCTTAAAAATACAGTTCCTAATCCTGTTACATTATTGATAGAGGGGATTTTTAAAATCTCAGCTGCCATTGTACCATAAATATTTGGTTTTATGGTATAATGCAAAACTACATCAAGTTTGTGTTTTTTGTAAGCAGTTACCAATCTTTTGACAAGCAAAGCATCATTAATTGGATTTGTGCCTTTACATTCCATAGGCACAGGCTCAAACTTACACCCCATTTCTTCCAATGGTTTTCTATATCCATCGTCTGGAGCGATGGCAATTACTTCATGGTTTTGCAAAAAGGCTTTTATCAAACCTGCTCTAAAGTTATAAATGTTCCAAGAAGAATTGACTACAATTCCTATTTTCATCTTATGTTGGTTATTTCGCATTCAAATAAATCTCGTAAATTTCTTAAAGAATCTCTCATCAAATGAGTTAAGAGCTGCTTTAAAAGGGAGGAGTAGAGTTTAATTCATATAAAAGAGGTATGCGTAAATTAAAAAATTACCAGTTAAATAAATATGTCTGATTTGACTAATTGTAAAAGTAGAAAAAAGTATTAATAATCATGTTGATACTTTGTTGAGACAACAAAAACATCTATATAATTACGTTGTATTTTCGAATTTCTACCTTCAATAATTTTCTTTCAAAAAATCAAATTAGAAGCTAATTTATCTAAAGTATAAGCAAACGCAAGACCAAATTTAAAAAAATCTTAAAACGCTTTTCGTTTTACACTACTCTTGTATGTTTTTGTCCGTAAAAAAATAGTTGTTAATACCTTATATTCTGTATTAGGATACAGACATCAAAGTCATTTTTTTAAAATAAAGGAATGACTCAAAATATCTATCAAATATGTATTCTGATACAAAAATCTTTAAAAAAATAGAGAATAAAAAATATATATCTAAACTTTCTTTAAACCTTAACTATTTGCTCATCAAAGAATTACCTCTAAAAAAAATAGAGCTGTCTTAGGTGCTAAAAATAAGAGCCTGTTCGAGTTTTTATTTTTTCTTTCTTCTAGCCCCTTTATTTATGAGGTTTAAAATCATAGCTAAATACACAAATGCTTTAGCAGAATCTACAGTTTTCTCATAATCTACTTTTAGTCTTCTGTTTTGATTAAGCCAAGCAAAAGTTCTTTCTACTACCCACCTTTTGGGTTGAGGTACAAATGCTTTATCCTCTTTTTTTTCTCTTCTTGGACTATTGACAATCTCAATTTGTACTCCTGTTTGACTAAATATTTCAGCAGCCAAACTAGCACTTCTATAGCCTGCATCAGCAAGAATTTTAAAGAATTTTCTTCCTCTAAATTGAGCTAAATAAGCTAGATAAGCAAGTTGATTCACGTCAGCTTCATTGGCTGGACTAATCTCTAATTCTAGTAAATTTCCTTGCGTATCTACCAGTATATGCCGTTTACGTCCTTTTTTGAGCTTGTAACCATCTACACCTATAGCTTCCCCTCCATATACACTTTGTACACTTTGAGAGTCTATAGAACCCAAAGAGGGTTTAGCATTTCTACCTTGAGCCAACCGTTCTCTTGTGACCAACTTGTCCAAAAGTTTTTTGTACCAACCCATCTTCTGCCATTTGCTAAAGTAGTCATACAAACTACTCCAAGGAATACCATAACTACTGGGAAGTAAACGCCAACTACTGCCAGAACGAGTGATGTAAAATAGTCCTGAAAAGATATTATACAAACTGTGTTTGCGTTTTCTTTCCAAGTACGAAAAAGGTATAAATTTTTTCATATATTGCCAAAGAGCATCAGATAAATATTCATTAGTAAACATAGTCATTGATATTTTAATTAGTAACTGAAAATCAATAACTTAACTAATAAAAAAATCTGATGTTCTTTTTTATGTATCTAAACTCGAACAGGCTCTAATGATAACTAAAAAAAAATACTCAAAATAGTTATAATTCCATCTTTTTGTATTTCAAAAACAGTATTACTTTAAGTATTAGTTTTTTCTTATAATTCTAAGTAAAATCAATAAAAACATATTGTTCAGATTTGGCTTAATTCTGAGACATCTCATAAACGCTTTCAAAACAAAATAGTTATACATTTTTTTAAAACTAAAATTTTTATTTTTTTTTTAATGAAGTTGTCTAAATTAACTATTTAAGTAAAAAAAGCTCAAATAGATAAATTATAGCAAACAGTCTTTCTTTTTTATTTTCACTCTAATTTTGATTCAAACATAAGTCTAAGGATATTTGTAGTAGCATATCAGAATGATATATTTTGTAACTTTACACTATCAAAAATGAGTTCGGAATTTACTCTATAGTCTATCTCAATTCATTAGAAAGTTTATCAAAAACTACTGCATTTTTATATTAGGTCTTTTCATATTAAGTCTTTTCATCTAGCTTACCTTTAGTATACCAATGAAAATCAATATCTTCAACCAAACCACCTTTGAGAGTCGCCACAACGGAAATCTTGATGATTCTGTTACTGAAATGCTCAAAAAAGTAAACGCTTCTTCTATCGAACAGCTTATTTCAGAAACTGTTCCTGCTGATATTCGTCTTAAAAAAACTTTAAATCTACCTTCTGCACTTACAGAAAGTGATTTTATTCATAGCCTTCAAAAAATTGCTTCAAAAAATAAAGTATTTCGTTCTTTTATAGGAATGGGATATTATGAAACGCTTGTGCCAAATGTAATTCTAAGAAATATCTTAGAAAATCCAGCTTGGTACACAGCTTATACACCTTATCAAGCCGAAATTGCACAAGGACGTTTAGAAGCTCTTATCAATTTCCAAACGATGGTCATTGACCTTACAGGAATGGAAATTGCAAATGCTTCTCTTTTAGATGAAGCAACAGCAGCAGCAGAAGCAATGCGCCTTTTGGATGCTACAAAAGCAAAATCTAAGAAAAAAGCAATGAAGTTTTTTGTTTCTGACAAATGCCATCCTCAAACACTTTCTCTTTTAGTAGGACGTGCTGAGCCTTTAGGTATTGAATTAGAAATTGGAGATATTACAAAACTAGATGTTACTGATGAGAATTTATTTGGACTCTTGATTCAATATCCAAATACAGAGGGACATATCAAAAATATAAATTCATTTATTGCTTCGGCAAAAGAAAATGAAGTTTCGGTGGCTGTTGCTTCTGACCTTTTGGCTCTTACAATGCTTACTCCTCCAGGGGAAATGGGTGCAGATGTAGTCTTTGGTTCAGCCCAACGTTTGGGTGTTCCGATGGGTTATGGTGGCCCTCACGCTGCATTTTTTGCGATTAATGATAAAGACAAACGTTTTATTCCAGGTCGTGTAATTGGTCTTTCGAAAGATGCTGAGGGAAACCCTGCTTACAGAATGGCTCTTCAAACTCGTGAGCAACATATCAAAAGAGAAAAAGCAACTTCAAATATATGTACAGCACAAGTTTTACTTTCTGTAATGGCAAGTATGTATGGCGTTTATCATGGCGCAGAAGGATTAAAGAATATTGCTCACAGAATTCACGGTTTTGCTAAAATTACCCATAAAGTTGTTGAGAAATTGGGGTATGAAGTGGTTTATAATCAATATTTTGATACACTTAAAATCAATACCACAAGTGAACAAGCACGTATTATTAAAGAATTAGCAGAGAAAAATGAAATAAATCTCCGTTATTTTGAAAATGGAAATATAGGAATTTCGTTTGGCGAGCGTTCAGAATATGAAGACCTTGAAACCTTGTCAGCTATTTTTGCTAAAGCTGCTCACAAAGATTCTTTCAAAGAAGAAATAAAAGAATTTGCTCAAAACTTAGAACTAGACTGGGAAGATGCTGTAGTCAGAAAATCTGATTTTATGACACATCCTGTTTTTTCTTTATATCACACCGAACACGAAATGTTGCGTTACATGAAGCGTTTGGAAAACAAAGATTTATCGCTTGTTCATTCTATGATTTCTTTGGGTTCTTGTACTATGAAACTCAATGCAACAACAGAAATGATTCCTGTTACGTGGTCAGAGTTTGGACAAATTCATCCTTTTGCGCCTCTCAATCAAGCAGAAGGATATAAAGAACTTACTGATAATTTACGCACTTGGTTATGTGAGATTACAGGTTTTGATGATGTTTCTTTACAACCTAACTCAGGAGCGCAAGGCGAATATGCAGGTCTTATGGCAATTCGTGGCTATCACGTAGCAAAAGGAGATACACATAGAAATGTTGCTATTATTCCTTCTTCGGCTCACGGAACAAACCCAGCGAGTGCAGTTTTGGCAGGAATGAAAGTTGTCATTACAAAATGTGATGAGAATGGAAATATTGATGTAACTGACTTAAAAGACAAAGTAGAAAAAAATAAAGAAAATTTATCGTGTTTGATGGTAACCTATCCTTCGACACACGGAGTTTTTGAAGAGTCTATCATAGAAATTTGTGATATTATCCATCAAAATGGTGGTCGTGTTTATATGGATGGCGCAAACATGAACGCACAAGTTGGTTTGACTTCTCCTGCTAATATCGGCGCAGATGTTTGTCACTTAAACTTACACAAAACGTTTTGTATTCCTCACGGTGGTGGAGGTCCTGGAATGGGACCAATCGGTGTAGTAAAAGATTTAGCTCCTTATTTACCTTCTCACCCAGTAGTTGAGATTCGTGGAAAAATTGGAGAAAATGGTGCAAGTCACCCTATTTCGGCAGCTCCTTATGGAAGTGCTTCTATCTTGCTTATTTCGTATGCGTATATCGCAATGATGGGAGGCGACGGACTCAAAAGAGCAACAGAAAGAGCTATTTTGAATGCCAATTATGTCAAATCTTTATTGGAAGAACACTATCCAATTTTGTATGTAGGTAAAAATGGTCGTTGCGCTCACGAGTTTATTTTGGATTGTAGAGAATTCAAAAAAACAGTCGGAATTGAAGTTGTCGATATTGCTAAACGCTTAATGGATTATGGTTTTCACGCTCCGACGGTTTCTTTCCCAGTTGCTGGAACGCTTATGATTGAGCCAACAGAAAGCGAAACAAAAGAAGAACTAGACCGTTTTGCACAAGCTATGATTCAGATTCGCAAAGAAATTCAAGAAATTGAAGATAGAGATTCTGATGCAACTGATAATGTCTTGAAAAATGCTCCTCACACAGCAGGAAGACTTTTGGCGAATGAGTGGAATTTCCCTTATTCTCGTCAGAAAGCAGTTTATCCATTAGAATGGGTAAAAGAACGCAAGTTTTGGGTTTCGGTTAGTCGCATAGATGATGCGTATGGTGATAGAAATCTAGTTTGTAGTTGTATTCCTGTTGAAGAATATGAAGAACGAGAATTGGCAGAAGTGAAGTAGAATAATTTGTGTCGTTGGTGGGACACCAACAACGGCAAGATATATTTTTTTATGAAAACCTACTAAATTTCTTTTTTGGAAATTTAGTAGGTTTTTTTGTAGCTTACTCTTCAGAGTGAGTAAAAATGTACTATAAAATTTAGTGTTTGGAATGAAAAGTATTTTAATTACTCAAAGACTAAAGCCTAGGGGACAGTTTCACATCTTAAAAGTTACGCTACAAAATAATATTTATAAGATTAAAGGTCATTACGGTTATTTTTGTATAACAGTCTTCTAGACTGTTGAATTTGATAAAATGCTGTTTTTGATGTTCAGACTGGAAGTCCTGAACTACTTTAATACAAACCGTGATAAGGTTTATTAAGTTTTCTCTATGAATCAAAAAACAACATCAAACCCAAGTTATTTAACCCAAAAACTATGAACAATGAACAGATTGCAATAAAAGCGACTTACTTTAGTATTATTGGCAATACTAGTTTAGCTTTAATTAAAGGACTAGCAGGTTTTTTTGGAAATTCGTATGCGCTAATTGCTGATGCTATTGAATCTACAACCGATATTTTTGCTTCTTTATTAGTTTTATTTGGACTTAAATATGCACAAAAACCAGCCGATAAAAATCATCCGTATGGTCATGGCAGAATAGAACCTTTGATTACTTTTGCTGTGGTTGTATTTCTTATAATTTCAGCATCCATAATTGCTCATGAGAGCATTCAGAATATTCAAACGCCACACAAAACGCCTGAATCTTGGACTTTAATCGTTTTGGGAATAATTATTTTATGGAAAGAAGCTTCCTTTCAAATTGTGATTAAGAAAAGTAAAGAAACAAATAGTTCATCTCTAAAAGCAGATGCTTGGCATCATAGAAGCGACGCTATTACCTCCGTAATGGCATTTATAGGAATTTCAATTGCAATTATTTTTGGAGAAGGATACGAAACAGCAGATGATTGGGCTGCTTTACTGGCTTCTAGTTTTATTCTCTACAATAGCTATTTAATCTTTAGACCTGCACTTGGTGAAATTATGGACGAGCATGTATATGATAACTTAATCTTAGAAATTAGAGAAAAATCTATGCAAGTAGAAGGAATAGAGGGAACAGAAAAGTGCTTTGTGCGAAAAGCAGGTATGAAGTATCATATTGATTTGCATGCTAGAGTAAATGGAAACATTTCAGTACGAGAAGGACATGCATTAGCTCATAATTTAAAAGATTATCTAAAAGAAAATATTGAAAATTTAGAACATATACTCATTCATATTGAACCAAATGATTGATATACTTAATCAAAAATGGTTTTCGGAAAAATAAAACTGTCAGACACTTTAACTTCGTTGAGGGCTAAAGCCGTTCATAAGTGTCAGTACAGTTCAAAAAACAAATTATCTGACACCTTTGAGGTGTACTGATAAATTTGATTTTTGAAAACCAAAAACGTATGAGTATAAAAAACGTTATCACGGTTATTTACAGGTCTAATAATCAATTAGTTAGAGAAAAGAAAAACCCTCTTGTTTTTCCATAGCGACAGGTTTGCAAACCTGTCGCTATGGAAAAATGAACATTACTAAATTAACCGTGATAATGTTTAATAAAGAAGTTTAAATTTTTTGTAAAAAAAAACATTTCCTTAAAAATATAATTTTTAAAAAACTATACTTCCAAGGAAATGAAATAAGGAAATGAAAAGATATGAAATTTTACATAATGCGAATAATGTGAGCAAAAGTAAAATGATTGATATACAAATAAACGTTGTAAATTATCACAAATTATTTTTTAAAATTATTTACTTTCAAATCTATTTTCTCAAAGACAATTTCTTTATCTGTCTTTTTTATGGTTACGGCATGCAGAGGATAAGTAAGTGCCATTGTAAGCATAGCATCTTTTGCTGGATTCATTTCTTTATAGAAAACAGTTATTTTGTCATTTGCTTCGATGATTTTTTCGATTTCTATATCAAAACCACCTGTGTTTTTCATTCCAGACATAACCATTAGAAGTGTGTTTTCTTTCAAATTTACTTCTAAGAGTTCTTTTGGCATATCATTGCCATTAGCTACCTCAAAACTTTTCAAATCAGTTTGTGCTTGAACTACTTTAGTTCCTGCTGTTTCGCTTCCAAAAGTCATTGTTTTTAAGACTGTTTCGAAGGGAATTGATTCATTTTCTTGTTTGTCTTTACTAGATTTACAAGATAAAAAAGTTGAGATTAAAATTGATAAGACAGATAAAAAAATAAGTTTCATAAGATAATTACGAATTAAAAATGAAAAAAAATAGTTGATATTCAGATACCAAAACAACACATAAATAGACTAAAAGGTTACTTTTTTCTTAGCCTCCTGTTTGAAAAGTGATTTATCTATTGGAACAACTCCTAAGGATTCACAAACCAATCCACCACCCAAATTAGCTAATTCGGCTACTGTTTTTAGAGGTAGTTTTAGAGCCATGCAAAGTCCTGCAATGCTTACCACAGTATCACCAGCACCCGAAACATCAGAAATTTCTCGTTTGTGGGCAGCAATTTTATGATTTTCAGATGAGTTGGCAATATAAACACCATATTCAGAAAGTGTAATCAAAACCGATTTGAGTTGCATTTTTTGTGCAAGTTCTTGAACAGCAAGAGCTATCTCACTTTTCCTTAAATTATTTAAATCGGTGTTTTTTACATTAATGTCCTTTCCTAAACCTTCTTGAAGTTCTTTCAAATTGGGCTTAAAAAGTGTAGCATTTTTATAGTGCCAAAAGTTACGTTTTTTAGGGTCAATGACAGTAGGAATATCTTTTTGATTGGCAAAATCAATTAGTTCTGAAATTACTTTTTCAGTCAGGACACCTTTATCATAATCTTCAAAAATGATAACATCAGCTTCAAGAGCCAATTCTTTTACTTTATTGATTAACTCTTCGCTTTCATTTTCTGAAATAGGATTTGTAGTTTCTGAATCAATACGAAGAAGATGCTGCGAACCTGCCAAAATACGATGTTTAATAGTAGTAGGACGGTCTTGACTGTGAATAATGCCACGAACATCAATGTTTTGCTGCTCAAACATTTCAATGAGATTTTCGCTTTCTTTATCATTACCCACAACTGAACACATAATCGTTTTTGCTCCTAAAGATTTGAGATTCAAAGCTACATTTGCAGCTCCTCCAAGTCTACTTTCTCTATCTTTCAAACTAACAACAGGAACAGGGGCTTCTGGCGAAATGCGTTCTACTTTTCCCCATAAATAGGAATCTATCATTACATCTCCAATAACGAGAGCTGTAAGGGTATTAAAATTTTCAAAAATGGAATCCAATGACATGTGGCAATAAATAATTAAGTTTCCTTATTGTTTTTATATTTGTTTGATGTTTTTGTTTTAATCAAACTGATTTGGCAAAGGTCGTAATTATTCAAGTAAATTAATAAAGAATTAGTTAGATAAAAATTATAAATTTGTATTTCCTTTCAATTTTGTAACTGTTTTTTACAGCTAAGTTTTTAAAAATTCCTAAAAAAACGTATATTTAAATACAGCTTAACTTACTCACTCATATCTATTATCTTATTGATTTGCCAGATTCTTCCATTCATATTGATTATTTTGAGGCATTAGCCAAACTTACTCGTAGCCAAAAAGCTGAACTAAAAGACTTTTCGGAAGCTGTAGAGGAAGTAATTCAGACTGCTATTAATATATTAAAAGTAGCTAGTATAAATCTGTGGCTAGTAGATAAGGAACAAAATAAAATAAAATGTGTAGCTCATTCGCAACAGGACAAGACGATAGCTTCGAATAACAATTTGGACAATGAAATAATGCCTATGTATTTTCAAACTATGAAAGAAGGCGAGTTAATTGTTTCAGATGATGTTTATAAAGATGGTCGCTTAAATGAACTAAGAGAAGTCTATTTTCAGCCTAATTCGATTACCTCAATTATTGATATGCCTATTTATATAGAAGGTGAGCTAAAAGCGATTCTGTGTGGTAACCATACTGGAAAACCACGTAAATGGCAGATTAGAGAACAACAATTCATGTTAGCTATTGGAAATATCATTGCCCTGCTTTTAGAAATTTGGGAACACAAGCAAACTGAACAGCGTCTTATTCATAATGATAATCTACTCAGAGGAATCAACTCTTGTATCTTTCAACTTTTTACAAACCCTAATTTTGAAGATGGACTAGATACTACAGTTTCGACAATTGGAAAGGCGACAAAGACAGATAGAGTGTTTATTTTTCAAAATTTTTTAAATGATAATAAAGAACAATGTTGTAAAATTATTCATGAGTGGACAAGCCAACCTCAATATAAACAGATTCATAAAAGTGAATGGAAAAATGTGAACTATAGAATAACAGGTTTAGAGCGTTGGAAAAATCAACTAGAAGAAGGAAAAGGAATTAAAAATATAGCTGACAAACTTACTCCTTTAGATGAATATTTTTTGTGGAGCAAGCATGCAAAATCTACACTTATTGTTCCTATTTTTATCAATGAAAAAGAATTTTGGGGTTTTATAGGACTAGAAGACTGTTCTGGAAAGCATATTTGGACACTTACAGAAGAGAGTTTTATTTTTAATCTCGCTATTACCATTGGAGGAATACTGACGACTCAGCACGTTGAAAACTTACTAAAAGAAAAAAATGAACAACTCAAGAAGACTAATGATGAATTAGACCAATTTGTATATAGTGTTTCTCATGACCTGCGTGCGCCTCTGACCTCTGTAATGGGACTTTTAAACCTTCTCAAAACAGATATTGCAAGTGTTGCTAACACTCAAATGTACCTTCAACTAATTTCCAAAAGCATTACACGGCTAGACAATTATATTCGGGAAGTGTTGAGTATTTCAAGAAATAGTCGTACAAGAGTAGAGCGTGAAGAAATTGATTTTGAAGAAATTATAGAAGAGATAAAAGAAGATTTAGCTTATTTAGATGAATTTAAGGAGGTAAGAATAGAATTAGATATAAATCTACAAACAAAAGAAACTACTTTTAAGAATGATAAAATTCGTATTAAAGCTATTTTTGATAATCTTATCTCCAATGCAATCCGTTATCATAATCCCTATCAGGAAGATAATTTTGTGAAAATAACGATTCACATAAATGAAGAAAAAGCTGAAATAACTGTCCAAGACAATGGCTTAGGAATTAGCAAAAAACATATAGGGCATATTTTTGATATGTTTTATAGAGCCAACGACCAAAAAATGGGTTCAGGATTAGGACTTTATATTGTTAAAGAAACAATTTTGAAACTCAAAGGTATGATGGAAATTGATTCTATACCAAATGTAGGAACTACTTTTACAATTGTTTTGCCAAATAAAAAGTAAATTTTACCTTAATTTTCTAATTTGAAATAATATATGTTTTGTTTATATTTATGATATTCCTAAGACAGATTAACTGTGAAAAAATTATTGAAATGAGAAAAGTAATTCTCTTTCTATGTATAATAATTTGTTTTTCATGTTCTCAAAAGCCAAAAACAGAAGTTTCTTCTCAAAATTTTTCAAAAGATTCTATCAATCAAATTTCTCAAGAAATAGCAGAAATAAAAAAAGATACGTTGCCACTTCTTGACACAACTATTTTTATAAAATCAGCAAAGCAGAAAATAAATTCTCCAAAACCAGTTTACAAACAAATGGTAATTGATGATTTGTATGCTTATTTTAAGAAAAAGGGAAGATATATTGAACACAATATTCCATTAGATTTAAATGAAGATGCAAATCCAATTTGTATAGATACAGATACCACAATGATTTATTTAGCTGATTTGAATAATGATAATCAATTAGATGCAATCGTGGAATATTATGATTTTGCTTGTTATGCAAGTAGTCATTGTAATCAGCCTTATAAGTTAATTGCTGTGAATTATGGAAATAAATTCGTTTTTCAAAGTAAATATTTAGATTTTATTCCAACCTTTTACACCATAGACAGCGTAAAGACAAATAAAGAAGAAACTATAATTTACGGGTATGACTATTTTTGTTATGACCACAAAACAACAGGCTATTTTAAAGCCCATCTAAAACATTCCCCTTAATCAAGCTATTTCAATTCTCAATCTTTCTTTGTATTTTTGTTAATTAATTTAAGCTCAAAATGTAGTTATAATTGTCAAACACTTTCAGACAATTATAAAAAGAGAAATAAAATAATAAAAGACTTCTAGCCCAGTAATTATATAAAGGGAATAATCTATATAGAACAACGTATGAAAAACATCAGAAATTTTTGCATTATTGCACACATTGACCACGGAAAAAGTACGCTTGCCGATCGTCTTCTCCAAACCACAAACACCATTACCGAACGCCAAATGCAGGCGCAAGTTTTGGATGATATGGATTTGGAACGTGAGCGTGGAATTACGATAAAAAGCCATGCTATTCAGATGAATTATATAGACCCTGAAACAAAAGAAGAATATATTCTAAACTTGATTGACACCCCTGGTCACGTAGATTTTTCGTATGAAGTTTCTCGTTCAATTGCTGCTTGTGAAGGTGCTTTGCTTATTGTAGATGCAGCTCAAGGCATTGAGGCTCAGACAATTTCAAATCTTTATTTGGCTTTGGGAAATGATTTGACAATTATTCCTGTCATGAACAAAATTGACTTGCCAAGCGCACAGCCAGAAGTTGTGGCAGATGAAATAATGAATTTGATTGACTGTGAGCGTGAGGATATTATTTCTGCTTCAGCAAAAGAAGGAATCGGAATTACAGACATTTTAGATGCGATTGTAAAACGCATTCCTGCGCCAGTTGGAAATCCTGATGAAGAACTTCAAGCACTTATTTTTGATTCTGAATACAATACGTACAGAGGAATTGAGGTAATTTTTAGAGTGATGAACGGCACAATCAAAAAAGGCGATAAAGTAAAATTTATGGCGACAGGAAAAGAATATGAAGCTGATGAAATTGGTATTTTAGGATTAGAGCAAAAGCCACAAAAGGAAATAAAAGCTGGAAATGTAGGTTATCTTATTTCTGGTATCAAACAAGCCAAAGAGGTAAAAGTAGGAGATACAATCACACATATTGCCAAGCCATGTAAAAAAATGATTGAGGGTTTTGAGAACGTAAAACCAATGGTTTTTGCAGGAATTTACCCAGTAGATACAACAGAGTTTGAAGAGCTTCGTGCTTCAATGGAAAAACTTCAACTCAATGATTCAGCTCTTATTTGGGAACCTGAAACTTCGGCTGCCTTAGGTTTTGGTTTCCGTTGTGGATTCTTAGGAATGCTTCACATGGAAATTGTACAAGAGCGTTTGGAAAGAGAGTTCGATATGACAGTTATTATGACTGTTCCTTCTGTTCGTTTTCAAGTTACAACTAAAAAAGAAGGTGTTTTCAATGTCAGTGCACCTTCTGAAATGCCAGATCCAGGATTTTTGGAGAAAGTAGAAGAGCCATTTATTAGAGCTTCCATTATCACAAAATCGGATTATATCGGACAGGTTATCAAAATTTGTATGGATAATCGTGGAATTTTGATTAATCAATCCTACTTGACACCTGACCGTGTAGAGATGACTTTTGAGATGCCACTTGCTGAAATTGTATTTGATTTTTACGATAGATTAAAAACAGTTTCTCGTGGTTATGCTTCTTTTGATTATGAATTGATTGGTCTTCGTCAGTCGAATATGGTGAAGCTAGATGTAATGCTCAATGGAGAACCTGTTGATGCACTTTCTGCTATTGTACACCGAGATAAGGCATACGAATGGGGGAAACGTCTGTGTGAAAATTTAAAAACATTGCTTCCTCGTCAGCAGTTTGAAATTGCTATTCAGGCAGCTATTGGAGCAAAAGTAATTGCTAGAGAAACCATTTCGGCACTTCGTAAAAATGTAATTGCAAAATGTTACGGTGGAGATATTTCTCGTAAGAGAAAACTTTTGGACAAGCAGAAAAAAGGTAAAAAACGTATGCGTCAGATTGGTTCAGTAGAAGTTCCTCAAGAAGCATTTATGGCTGTTTTGAAAATTAATAACTAATCTTTCAGTTACCAGTTAATTTCAATTTTACTAAAAAAAAAGCAATTTCAAAATAATGAAATTGCTTTTTCCTATTTATCTTTTCTTTACTAATCGTATTCCTAGTAGTTTATCAAACCACGAATAATTTTTTTCTATATTCTGTTTGATATAAAAAAAATTGGTAATAATAACTGCTAATCCTATAAAGAATACAGAAAACTCGCCAAATTCATTGTGTAAAGCCCTTGCAATTAAAAATGCAAGTGCAAAAATACCATTCATTACCCAATAAAGTAAATTTCTACCTAATGTTTGCCCAACTGTGGCAGGGAGATTTGTAGTTACATCTATAAAGTATATTTCCTGAGCTGCTTTTCCAATACTTGTATTTATTAAAATACTATCTCTAAAAGTAAATAATACAAAACCAAGTAAAAAATAAAGATAAGGGTTACTTATTGATTGACCTTTAAAACTTATTGTAACTATTGCAGCTAGAGAAATACAAAAAAGTATCAGAACAAGTATATCAATAAAAAATGCTGAACTACGTTGGTCAGAACTTACCCAAACAAAAGGTAATTCAATTGGTTTTTGAAGTTTTAATTTTTTGGGTTTTGGAAAAACAGGTAATGTTGAACGTTGGTCACAATGTTTGTTTCCCATATATGCCCAAGAGTCTTTCAAAAAAGCAGATTTACAGACACTACAAAATACCACTTCATCTCCTTCTGAAAAGCTATCACCTGTAACAGGATCGTTTCTATCTTCCAATAAAAAATGTTGATGACTTTCTTCTCTAATCTGATAAGAATTAACTGACCTAAAACGCATTTTGGAACAAATTGTGAAGTAATAATTAATTTTTAGGATGAATTGAAAAGTTTATTTTTTAATTCATCCATTTTCTGCCAAATTACATGTTTCTGACTATCTAATATCTATCTTTCTAATTTTTTCTATGAAAATATACAACTATCCATTCTTAACTGCACTAATCTTCTTAGTATTTACGCAGATTAGCTCTAGCAGTTCTGTTTTTGCTCAAAATTTTTCTTCTAATAATTCTGATAAGATAAAATACTGGGTATTTTTTTCTGAAAAAGACACAACCAACTACAATTATACGACTGCAATTTCTGCCAAAACTATTGAAAATAGAATTCTGCACAATCTTCCTGTGAGGCAATATAGTGATATTTCAGTTTCTGAAAAATTTATACAAAAAGTAGAAAGCTCAGCAACTGATAAATCAATCATAAAATCAAAATGGCTCAATGCAATTTCTATCTATCTAAATGAAGATGAAGCAAAAAGAGTTCAAAACCTTCCTTTTGTGACTCATCTGCAAGCTCTAACTACAAAATGGAAACCTTTATCTTACACAACCAAACAAAAAAGAGAAATGGGAAAAGCTATGGAACAGCTAGAACTTTCTGTTTTTCAAAAAGAAAATTTGACAGGAAAGGGAGTTGTAATTGGTGTTATTGATGCAGGTTTTTATGGAAGTGATAAAAGTAATTATTTGAAACACCTAGATAATAGTCGTGTTTTGGGAATGCGTGATTTTGTGAATCCAAAACAAAAAGACCTTTTTAGAGAGAAAGAAACTTCTGATGATGCACATGGAAAAACAGTTTTGGAAATGATAGGAGGATACAATGATGATAAAGATGATTTGAGACAAGTGGGAGCAGCTTCAGAAGCTCAATTTTATCTAGCAAGAACTGACCACGGAGTAACTGAAACACGCTCAGAAGAAGATTTTTGGGTGGCTGCTATGGAATGGATGGATAGCTCAGGTGTAAAACTTATCAATACTTCGCTAGGTTATTCGGTTGGCTTTGATGATGATAAAGATAACTATGACATAGAACAAATGGATGGCAAAACGAGTGTTGTCAGTAAGGCTGTAAATATGGCTTTCAATGAAAAAGGTATTTTGATTGTCGTCTCAGCAGGAAATGAAGGTTGGGATACTTGGAAAATCGTATCTACACCAGGGGATAGTCCATTTGCGCTTTCTATTGGAGCAACAAATGCAGCAGGTCTAAAAATGGGTTATAGTAGTATAGGAGCAGAATTTGTTGAGTTTTTGAAGCCAAATGTTGCTTGTTATTCGCTCACAGGAACATCTTTTTCTGCACCAAATATCACAGGATTTGCAGCTTGTTTATGGCAAAAAAATCCAAAGGCAACCAACAAAGAAATTTTTGAAACCATAGAAAAATCAGCTTCTTTATATCCTTTTGGTAATAATTTTATAGGATATGGAATTCCAAAAGCATCAAATGCAATCAAAATTTTGGAAGGAAAAACGATAAAGCCAACTATCAAGAAAGTAGAAGAAAAAACAAATTCTTTTAAGTTT
Organism: Bernardetia sp. Wsw4-3y2; assembly: GCF_037126295.1. Taxonomy (NCBI): domain Bacteria; kingdom Pseudomonadati; phylum Bacteroidota; class Cytophagia; order Cytophagales; family Bernardetiaceae; genus Bernardetia; species Bernardetia sp. Wsw4-3y2. The sequence goes on from NZ_CP147018.1 coordinate 273,377, forward strand.
GATTTGAAAGCTGGACAACGTTATGTTGTTTTTCATAAGCAAGACAAGCGTATTGCAATAGAACAAGACTCTGAAAAAGCTGCTAGTAAAAAAGACATCAAAATCACTATTAAAAGACCTAAAGATACCAATTTTAGTACAATCTATATAGAGGATATAGGTGGTTTTGAAGTAGAATGGAAATAGAATAAAAATAAATTTAGAGTTTCTACTTTATATATTTATTCTTCTAATCTCTTTATCATTAAAGCTGATTTTCTATAATAATTACTTGTTTCTAGCTGCTGTTGGTTTTTCCAAAAAGCAGCTAGATTTTCGTATCGTTTTGATAAAGGAAGGTTAAGATTTGAGATAATTTTGGCATCACAAACTGGACAAAAATAAGAAGGATGTCCGTCTATTTCTGTCAGGTTATTTGCGCCTTGCAGTGCACAACGATAAAAAACACAATGTTGAAGTGAAAAAATATGACCAATTTCATGTACTGCTGTTTTGCATGTTCGTTTTAAAGCCAAATTAAAAATATCAATATCATCTTTCATTGCTTCTACATCTCCAAAACGAGCCATCGACCAAACTCCTACTCTGTTATATAGTCTTGCTTGTCCGAAAACAAAACTCCATTTTTTATTTGGATACAAATCATTTGTAGTAAAACTGACTAGTAAAACACCATCCTCAGGTAAGTTTTTTTCTAAAGAGTCCAAAATGAAAACTGTCTTTACTTGAAAACCATTTCTACTATGAACTCTCCAATTTGTAGTATCTAAGTTTGTAGAATCAAGCTTTTTCTGTGCTAACCTTTCAATGGGTAACTCATAAAAAATAGATAAAAAACGTTCTACTGAATCCATCAAACGAAGTTGTGTTTTATCAAAATTTCCATAGAGTTGGAGATAGATTTTTCTTCTTTGTTCTGTTGCTCGTATAGGCGAAATATTTGTATTTTTATTCCAGTATTCTGTAAAAGTTTGCCCTCTTTCTTTATTTCTTTCTAGCCATTCTCCCGACTTTGGTTCTTCTATATAAAATTGATTTTTTTGTAAAACAAATTCCATAGAATCAGCTAAGTTATTCAATCCTTGACTTGGAAAAGGTTTGGGTTTGGGCGTACAAGCAACAAAAAGGCAAATTGAAATAAGGAGATACAAAATACTTTTTTTCATAGGAATAATAAATGCTTGATAAAATAATACTTGAGGTAACAAAGTTACTTCATATTTCATTTTCCAAAGCTATAAAAACAAAAAGAGCGATACAAACTGCATCGCTTTTTTTCAGCTATCTTCCAAAACCCGATCACTCGGTTGTCTTTAACATCTCAAATTACTTTAATGGTCTAAAAGGTGTAATTGATACCTTTTTATAATCTTCTTCAAAAGTTCTCCGTAGAGTGGCGAAGTGGCATAACCTACTCCTCCAGTTCGTTCTGAACCAATTTTGTCAGCCCAGTCTTCATAATTTTTCCCTTTTGTAAAGAGTGGTGCATATCTTTTATGAGTAGATAAAAATTCAGAATGTCCTCTGAATGATTGCCAAGCACTACCATATTGCGTAAAATAATCTTGTACTTTACATTCATACAAAACATTTCCTTTTTTGATAAATGGCTTTTGAGTAAGTATAATATCCTGATTCATGGATGCTTCTTCGGCTGTAAAATATTCTGTAGTAATCGTTTTTTCGCCTGTTCTATTTTTATCTTTTATGCCAAAATAATTATTATGAATTACTCTTGAACCATACGCCGTTTCTAAAGCAGATTGAGCTAATTTTATCGAAACAGGAACATTGTATTTTACTTGTTCCATAAGTGCCGTTTCTATTTTGCGAAGATGAATTGTATCTGCAAAATAAGTCAAAACATGAGCAGGCGCACCTAAGTTTTTCAAAACCATTTCCATAAACATGCGACTAATATCTCTATTCATTACTAAAAGAATGCTATCATTGAGCTGGTCAAGACGAGAAACTTTATTCTCAATAAGTGCCTTTGTAATGCGAATTTGCTTTTGTATCATAAATTCTTCCATCATATTTTCACTCTTGGCAAGGCTTGCCAAATTATCATAATCAGCTACCGAGTGAACAAAGATAGGAAGACCGTTTTTTGTGTCTTCTTTTAACGATTTTTCATCCTTTAAATTAGATGAAGTAAGTTTTACAAGCTCCATAGTAGCAGATTCTTCATTTTGATTTGAGGAAGGAAAAATACTGGCAGAAGCAGAAGTCATTATACTTTTTTCATCCATTTCCCATAATTCAAAAGGTGTTTCTTGTCCTATCTGTACCCACAAATTTTTGATATAAGTATTTTGAGTTTCTCCCCAGCTTCCATAAAGAGCAACCATTCCCAAAAATAAAGCAGCTACAACAAGCATATACTTTTCTATAACAAAAGAAATAGTATACTCAAAATATCTCTTCCCTACCATAAGTTTGATAGGAATTTCTATATGTCTATGGTTTCTTATCTTGTCCAAGCTAATGGAAATAGGTAAGAATTTATTGGTTAATTTATTTTTCATTGTATTTTTCATCTATTGGCTATAAAGTAGTAGAGATTTATCTATATAAGTTCTGTTTGATTACACATAATTAAATCTTAATGAATACTATTTATGCTAATTTTATTTGTAATTAAATTGAATGTTCAAAATTATTTTCAATAAAATCTACTTTTGTTAGCTAATTGATTTAATTGTGCTATTATTTTTAGCAAAGTTAAGTAATGCAGCAAACATTTCCAATAGTTAAGGGAAAAATAAACTAAAAATTTGAGCAATTTGTCTAAATACTTAAAACCCAATAGCATAGCGATAAATGAGGACGTATTTTATTTTTTCGCAAAAAATGAACATAAAAATACCTGTAATTCTGAACAACTACAGGTATTTATTTTTTTGAAATTTTTTCTTAAAATACTTAATTTCTAGCTAACCATTTTTTAAGTTCCATGACCTTTTCAGGATTCTCTTCTATCCATTTAGCAGCTTTTTCATTTGAAATCTGACTAATCCAATAACAAAAAGTATCTATATGTTCGCTTTCTCCAAGCTGATTTAAGAAAGGAGCATAAAGTGTCCACCAAATATTCTCTTTTTTATCTTTTGCATCTAAAAAGCTAAAGAAGGTTTGTGTGTTATCTCTAAAAATTTCTTCTTCTGTTTTAGGTGTATCTTTCATAATTACTACTTTTTCAGTAGTTGTGGTATCTTCGTTTTCCATTTCTTCTTTTACTATTTTTTCTATTTCCTCTTTACTGGGTTTCATAAAATTTGAAGCCTGTGCTAGTGACATAACCATTTCAATAGCTGCAAATTCGTCATCTTTTCCACCAATACTGATTGTGATTTCATTGTTGTCTCCTTTTTTTATGTTAGCCAAAAGTTGTTTTTGCAAAACCTCAAATGCTTTTTCTGATCTTGCTGAATTAGGTTCTAAAAGTAAAAAATAATTAAGAGCCATCATACTAGGTATTTTTCTACCTTTATCGTATTCTATAAAACCAAGCATCAAATGACTACTTGAATGTTCTGGATTTGCTCCAATAGCCTGAATTAGATTGTCTTCTGCCTTGTCTAGCTTTCCAACTTTATAGTAATTTAGAGCTAGATTGTAATGCAATAAATAATTTTTAGGATTTTCTTTGATTACTTTCTCAAAAAATGAAATGGATTTATCTGTTTTTCCCATCATATCTAATGATGAACCTTTTATTATATAAGCAGGAACGGTACTTTTAGATTTTGATTTAATGACTTTATCACTATATTTGACACACATTTTATAATCCTCTTTATGAAAATAAGTCAATGCCATTTCATAATAAATAACTGAAGAATTAGGCATCAATTTGAGTGCTTCTTCATACTTTTCTAATGCTTTTTCGTATTTTCCTGCATCATGAAAAGCAACTCCCTCTTGTAGAAGTTGGTTTGCATCTTGAGCAAAAGAACTAGAAAAATTAGCACAAAATAAAATTAGAAAGACTATAAAAAAAAGTGGTTTTTTTGATAATAATTTCATAGCAAAGTAAAATTTAAGATTAAAAGTAAATAAAAATTATTTTGAATTGTAAATAGTTAAAACAACAATATTCTATTTTTATTGTAGATTTTTGGTAATTTAAAAAAAATAAAATGAAGTATTACAATTTAGTTGCAGAGTGCAAAGGTTATGAATCGGCTCACGAATTTTGTGCTTATTTTAGAGAAAATGTTCCTGTTTTGTCTAATGGAACACGAATAGCAAGCGAAGCAAATGCAATGCGTAGAGGAGATGGATATTGGATAGCTTGTGTTTCTTTTGAAGGGCTTTTTTCCTTTGATAGTGAAGAAGAATTAGAATATGCTCAAAAAAATGCTGTTTCTGCTACTGTAAACTCTAATTTTTTGGAAGAAGCTGTTTCAGAAATTTTTTCTTTGCTTTCAGTTGCACCTTCTTATATGGCTGCTGCTTTTGGAGTGGATGCTATTGATGCTTTTTCTCAAATGGCAATTGAAGAAATTATTTTGCAAAATGCGTCTTTTGGGTATCTTTTTTTGAATGATACAGCGTGGGAACGTTTGGGCGAACCAAAAGGATTTGAAGTTTTTTCAGAAGGGTATTATTGGAATCCCAATTAGATTTATATGTAACTAAACAATTGATTCTAAGGAAAATAACATTATTACACGTTTAAAGCATTTTTATTTATTAGAAAGAATAGCTATTTTTAGGTAATCAAAACAAATTTAGAAGTCAGAATTTAAAATTCAGAAGTAGTAAAATTCTTTTTTCATAAATCAAACTTCTTGTTTCAAGCATTTTAAGAATTGTATTTCCATTTCTTACCTCAACAATCTAAATTCTTACTTTATTTATGCCTGATAATCCTAATTTAATTGAAATAAATAATTTATCTGTTATCTTCAAGGGAGAAAATGGACACCATAAGGCTGTACAAAACGTAAATCTCAAGCTAAAAAAAGGAGAAACGGTAGGTATTGTAGGAGAATCAGGTTCTGGAAAAACAGTTACTTCTCTTTCCATGATGCGTCTTTTACCTGATGCTCCTTATTGTCAAACAGAGGGTGAAATTTTATTTAATTCAAGAGAATATGGAGAAGTAGATTTACTCAAAATACCGTTTGATAGACTTCGACAACTTAGAGGAAATGAGATTTCTATGATTTTTCAAGAACCCATGACTTCTCTAAATCCTGTTTTTACCTGTGGAAATCAAGTAGTAGAATCTATAATTAGGCATGAAGAAATTACTATAAAAGCTGCAAAACAGCGAGTTATTCAACTTTTCGAAAAGGTTCATCTAAGTAACCCAGAGCGTATTTACAACGCTTATCCCCACGAGATTTCTGGAGGACAAAAACAGCGTGTCATGATAGCAATGGCACTAGCCTGTAATCCGTTATTACTTATTGCAGACGAACCCACCACAGCACTTGATGTAACTGTGCAGGCTGCTATTTTGGAGATTTTGAAAGATCTCAGAGAAACTGAAGATATGTCAGTGGTCTTTATTACACACGATTTGGGTGTTGTGGCAGAGTTTGCCGACCGAATTATTGTCATGTATCAAGGTAAAATAGTGGAAGAAGGTGCTGTTTGGGACATTTTTTCAAACCCTCAACATCCTTATACAAAAGGTCTTTTGGCATGTCGTCCTCGTTTAGATTTGAAATTACGTGTTTTGCCCGTCGTTTCAGATTTTATGGCTACTGATGAGCATGGAAATATTTCAGAAATTACAGAAGCAAAATTTCAATCTGTTGGTCAGGCTTTGATGTTAAACTTTCAAAGTGAAGCCGAACTACGAAAACACCATGAAAAATTAGTACAACAAACTCCTTTATTACAAATTAAAAATCTTACCAAAGAATTTGTAAAAACAAAAGGATTTTTTTCAAATAAAAAAGAAATAGTAAGAGCTGTAAATGATGTTTCCTTTGATGTTTATCCAGGAGAAATTTTAGGTTTAGTAGGAGAATCAGGGTGTGGAAAATCTACATTAGGAAGAAGTCTTTTAAGATTGGTAGAACCTACTTCTGGAGAAGTAATTTTTGAAGGCAAAAATATATTAGATTTGAATCAGAAAGAAATGCGTGCTATCCGAAAAGATATGCAAATCGTATTTCAAGACCCTTATGGTTCATTAAACCCTAGAATGACCATCGGAGAAATTATCATGGAACCTATGCGAATTCACTCTATTATGAACAATGATAAGGAAAGAAGAGCGTATGTAATCGAACTTTTAGAGACTGTAAATCTGAATGCATATCATTTTAATCGTTATCCTCATGAGTTTTCGGGTGGACAGCGTCAGCGTATTTGTATTGCTCGTGCGCTTGCCTTACAACCTAAATTTATCATTTGTGATGAGTCAGTTTCTGCGCTAGATGTTTCGGTACAAGCACAGGTTTTGAATCTTTTAAATGAATTGAAAGAAAAGTTCAACCTTACTTATATTTTTATTTCTCATGATTTGGCTGTTGTTAAGTTTATTGCTGACCGTATTTTAGTCATGAAAGATGGACAAATTGTAGAAACAGGTTTTTCAGAAGATATTTACGACAAACCAAAACGAACGTATACAAGAGAATTAATAAAAGCTATTCCTAGAGGAGATTTGGATACCATCAGAAGAATTATGCTCAAAAGAAAATTGCAAAAGTCTAGTTAAAAACAATTAAATAGAACTATTCCAATAAACACCCATAGATTTATAATAATTTTTGTTGATAATAAGTAAAAAAGATGTACATTTGAAAAAAAATACAAATAACTCTCTTTTTAAAATTTATTACATCAAATGAGTCTAGTTGCAAAAATGTATGTAGAAGATAAGGAAATTAATATCCTTGACTTCAAATTTCGTTTTACCCGTTCTACTGACGAACACGGAAAACCGATGGGAAAACCTAGAGGAACTATTTTTGAAATTATCTTCGAAACAACTGCTGATTAAAGTTTTATGTCGTGGTCTATTGCCACTGATATAACTAAACACGTCAAAATTGTAGTTTCTCCAGTTACAGCAATGAGTAAAAGTAGAATAATAGAACTCTACGATGTTCATTGTGTGTATTTTAGGAATAACTTTAATGCCAAAAGTGGTGAACCCATGACAACGCTTATTCATCTTACACCTGCAATTATGATAGATGATGGCTATAAATTGCTAGACCATTACTGGAAAAAAACAGATTTGAGTACTGAAAATGTTACACCTACCATTATTGAGAGAGACAAAGAATTAGAAATTATTGATATATACTACGAAGATAAGCAAGGAAACAAAATAGAAAATATCTATCTAGGAGATGTTGTACTAGTTTTGAAAACCAAAAATGGAGAAGGTAAAGACCTAGATATTGACCTGCAAGACCAAGATCATACGTACATCCATAATGGAGAAAAGCTAGAAGATGGTATATTAACGGATATATCTATTGTGGGAGATACCACTAAAGTAGAATTCAAAGTTATTCCTCTTCTTCTAAGCAAAGATTAATCTCACCTTATTTACCTTAATTATTCAATATTAATTTTACTTTTTATGCCTGTAGTATATGAATCTGGAAATGCTAGTAACTCAGCACATTTTAAACCTTTAGCAGCAGGAGATCCTCCTTTTGTAGTTTCTTTTTATCGCTCTAAAGACCACGCAAATACTGAATTTGGAGAACAAAAGTACGGTGCTGCTGACCCACTATACAGAGGAGAATTTGGATTTGATTTCTTTGATAAACAAGTAATTGCTGAAGGACTTTCGCAACACTATAAAGTACTTTCTGGTATAGAACGAGAAAAAGACGAAGGAAAAAAAACAAAAAAAGAAACTTTTACTGGAAGTTATGCCTATTTGTGTCCTTACTTATCTATTTGGCCTCCCAATGTAGATGGAAATACGGAGGAGAAAAATAAAAAACACATAGTAACACTTTATGCTCGTTTGGAGAAGAGTAGTGAATACAATAATGTCAAAAATCTACCTGATAATTTAGATGTTAAGTTTGTGAGTACCGATGACCAAATAATTACTGTTAAAGGTAAAGTAGATGATAGAAAACCAGAGTATATTGTCAATTTGAAATTAGAAAAAACACTTGTACCTATAATAATAGAGTGTAAGAAACCTTTTGGAGAAGAGAAAGAAGTCGCTATTTTGGCAAAAACAAGATATAAAAAAGAGGGTTCGATGGATATTGTAGGAAAGGTGGTACTTTATCCGAATGCTATTCGGTATAAGACTATTATTCAGCCTGTAAAAGTAAAACTAGATAGGAAAGTAGATCTTAAAATTGATGATATTCCACATATTCCAATGATGGAGAAATTATTAAAAGCCTTCAATACACTTTCGTTTAACCAAGCCTATATGCATGCAAAGCTTGCAGAAAAAACCAAAGTCATTACCTTGAAGAGAAAAGAACTTGCAGATCTAGATATTTTCACTACAGCTTACATAGATGGAAAGGTAGACACCACACAGACAGCGATGGATTATGATGAGAAAGAAGATACTTACAATAAGGTAATAGAAAATGGTTATGCCGCACTGATAGCTCAATCTACTAATGGCGATAAAGTAGATAAGGAAAAATTAGAAAGAGAGCGCAATGAAAAAGCACTTGCTCTAGTAGAAAAGTTCAAAAAACGATGTAATCTCCAAGAAGTCCCCTCTGATGGACTACAAGACCTCTCTCAATTCAAAGCACTAAAAAGAGCACGTCGTAAAAATAAAGTCACCGATGCTTGGAATCACCCCAAAGTGCAAAAGGCACTTAGAGAGTATGAGCAAGCGCAAGCTGCATGGGAGAACAACAAGACCGAAAAAGCTAAACTGGACAAGACACACAAGATACATATCTTCTATACAGAAGATATTTATAGTGGGATGCAGGAACGTACCAAAAATGTTTTTGCTTACGGGCCGTCTGATACAGGCGTCTGTCACGTATTTGAGATTGCCTTAAATAACACAGCTATTATTCCTACTCTCATTCACGAAATAGGACACAGTCTGGGACTGGGTCATCCTTTTGATGAAAAGGCACACCCACCTCTAGAGCTTCGTCAGCCAAATGTAGTCTATAAAAGAGATATAGAAAAACAAATAGAAGACCTTAATGAAGATATTGAAAAAAAAGAAGATGCACTCAAACAAGCAAAGAAATATCAAAGAGCGATAGATTCGGGAGAGCTATCGGTTGAAGACATCTTATCGCTCAAAGCGCTACAATTTGAATACTTCCGAATCAACAACTTCTACACAAGACTAGCTGAAAACATAAACAATGGAACGACAAGTTTTGCCTTTATTGAACCCATTCAGGAAGCCATGAAACTAGAAAACGAAGCCACCACTACAGAAGGTACTATCATGACACTAGCACAAAAAAGGCAAGAAATTACTAAAATGGAAGGAGAACTACAAAGATTAGAAGAGGCTTTAGAGAAAGGGATTTTAGATGGCAAGCCTATACCCGAATTGGAGGTACTTCCCGCACTACAAAAACAAACTGAGACGCTAGAAAACTATATGGACTACAACAATAAAGAAAAAACCAATGAGGTGGATACAGATGTAGAGCGAAAGGTATTCTACAAGTGGGAGTGGGACATATTGCGTGAAACAGGTGATAGTAAGAACTATTTTGAAGCACAACACTAACATAAGATTTATGAAGAATATAATATATATCACCACTTTTTTGGTACTACTGTCCTTGTGGAGTTGTAGTAGCATCAAAAAAGAATATTACGTCTATGAAAATAAGAAAAATAACTCGTACTGTACTTTTGAAGTACATCGTCACAAGAAAAATCCTTATTTACAGCGCATTTATTATCGGGCTGTATCTGACTATTATCACGGCAGACGAAAAAATCGCCATGAATGGCTACCTGAAGCAAATGATGAACGTCGCTCACCTTTTAAAGTCAATGAGATTTACGGGCGTGATGTGCTTTATTTCTACATGGAGTGTCTCGACCAAGATATTGCTTATGATGAGGACTCTACACTGAGTAGATCTTTGAGCCTGAATGCCCGATTTTCAGTGTATTTTGTAGAGGCTCACACAGGTGCTTCGTTCAATACGTGTTCTCCCAGACGCTTAGACGAAAATGGTAAGTATGAGGATGTAGTTTATGATGAACCTCACCCACTTACTGGAATGACTTATGTACTATATTTGAGAGAAAACAGTGATAGTCTCAAGCTTTTATGGATGCAAGATAGTCAAAAAGAGTTCCTCAAAGAGCCTTGCTTTCAAGACATTACTATTGACTGGTTTCCTCCTTACATCAAACGTGTTGATAAGATTGATTACGAGAAATTTGATCTTCCCATTAAGAAAAAATACCTTCAATATCCTATGGACGGTCCTAGCATAAGAGATGAAAAACGCAGAGCAGCTCTCAACAAGAAAAGAGCAAAGCGTATCAAAAGAAGAGGAAAAGAGCGTGAAAAAATAGAACGTAAAAAAGAGCGAGCCAAGAAAAAAGAGGAACAAGAGGAATAGTTTCGTACACGTTGCGTGAAACAGGTGATAGTAAGAACTATTTTGAAGCACAACACTAACATAAGATGTATGAAGAAGATAATATATATCACCACTTTTTTGACACTACTGTCCTTGTGGAGTTGTAGTAGCATCAAAAAAGAATACTATGCCTATGAGGATAAATCAACTAATTCGTACTGTACTTTTGAGGTGCATCGTCAAAAGAAAAACCCTTATTTACAGCGAGTTTATTATCGAGCTGTATCTGATTATTATCACGGAAAGTATAAAGGTGCATATGATTGGATGTCGCTGTTGAATGACAATCAGGACACACCGTTTCATACCAATGATATACGTGGACGTGACATATTGTATTTCTATATGGAATGTTATGATTTAGACATTGCTTATAAAGAAGACTCTACACTCAGTAGATTCATAAGCCTTAACGCACTTTTTTCTGTAGACTTTATAGAAGCTTTTACAGGCAAAGCATTTAATTATTGTTCACCAAGACGCTTAGACGAAAATGGTGCATATGATAAACGAATTTACAGCGAACCTAGCGAATTTACAGGAATGACTTATGTATCATATTTCAGAGAAAGTAGTGATAGTCTCAGCCTTGTATGGACACCAGATAGAAAAAAGGAGTTCCTCAAAGAGCCTTGCTTTCAGGAAATCACTATTGACTGGTTTCCTCCCTACCTCAAACGTGTCGATAAGATTGATTACGAGAAATTTGATCTTCCCATCAAGAAGAAATACCTTCAATATCCTAAAAAAGGTTCTCGTGTTACAAATGAAAAAGATAGAGAAAAGCTACAAAAGCAAGAAAGAAAAAGGTTAAAGCGCAGAGATAAAGAAAAGAGACGAAAAGCAAAAAAACAGGAACAGTCATCCAAAAAAACAGAGAATTAAACTCATCTCTTTAGATCCGTAATAGTTGTATCTTATGTATAGAAGCTCTAAGTTGGGAGTGGGACAGGACAAATTGTGTGAAACAGGTGATAGTAAGAACTATTTTTTAGAAGACAATTAAACTATGAAAAAAGCACCTTTATACATATTATTACTTCTTTTGTTTTGCTCTTCTTGTAGCAAAAAAATGTATTATGCCTATGAAGATGAGCATAGCTATTGTACTATAGAAGCCACTCCTAAGCAAAAACTTTGGTGGATGTTCGGAAGAAGATTTGACCAAGTAATATATAGAGCTGCTTCAAAGGAACATTATGATACTACGGAAGTAAGTAATAAATATTTGAGTTGGGAAGATAGGTATAGTAAGAAAAAGGATAATATATATATGTATATAAAAAATAGCAATTATAATATTGAAAAAAAAGTATATATAGATACATATTTTGATTTTTTGTATATACAAAGAAATTATGTATATAGATATGACTTTTGCTTACCTTCGCATGATAATAGTGCTAACTATGCTACTTATACTAACGCTAAAGATAGTTTAATAGTGGATTATATTCGCTATGATTTAGATACACAGTATTGTTTTTCTCATCAAGGTATTGACTGGTTTCCTCCTTATTTTGTGCGAGTAAAAAAAATAGACTATGCTAAATTCAATGTTCCTGAAGTAAAGTACAAGTATTTAAAAAATCCTGAACATCGTAATGCTCCTTTTTATAATGATAAATGGGAAGATGAACAGAAGAAGAACGCAAAGAAAGAGGAGAAACGAAAAGAAAGAAAGCAAAGTAAAAATAGTGGATAAGGCTCAAAATATTTTATAAGTTTCAATGGGAAATTATGCAAGAAGAAACTCAAAATTATTACAATTAAACTATGAGAAAAATATATATTCTTTTTCTTACTCTACTTTGCATAGCCTGTCAACACAAAAATACTAAGGTACTCACTAAAAATATGCCTTCGCCTCCGTCTTATAACCTAGAAGAACAGAAAGATATTTCTCTTTTTGTGAAACGCTTTTATATAAATAAAAAAGAACAAATCATTAAAAAACAAGAAAGAATAGAATTAACTGACACTATTCTAACTTATTCAGAGTATGCTCTAAATACCTCTTCTTTATCTATGTACTACAGAAAAAATAATGACATAGGTTCAGAACATATCGAATTAATAAATGGGTATCCAATAGGAAACTATGAAGTAGCTTATGGCAAACAAATAGTTAGAATAGTACCCTATCAAAACAAGCAGTTAGAAGGTTTTTTAGAAGTTTATACTACTAATGATATTTTATTATATAAGAGCATTTTTTTGAAAGGCGAAGGATATTGGAAAGACTATTACTATAAACAAGGCACAATAAAGGAAGAAGGTTTGATAAGAAATAATTATAAATATGGGACATGGAAGTATTATAACAAGACAGGAGAAGTAGATAGTATCAAAGTATATTCTCTTCAAGATGCAGTAGATATTCGGTATCCATATTGTCTTTTTAATAAAAATGAGCCTTGTTTTTAGCTTGAAAGAGCAGAAATAAAAAATATTGAATGTGAAAGTATAAATCACATTTTCAAGTAATGGTTTTCTCTTTCATAGAGAGATTTGCAAAACATTTATTCAAAGTTGTAATATTGCCACAGTAAACGCTACATATCTAGTATGTATTTTTGTGTTTAAAATAATAATCTATATTATTTAGTATAAATATTTATGAACTTCTCTCTGTGGTTAGAAAGTCTTTCAATGGCATTAGGAGCATTGAAAAGTAATTTATTACGAACTCTGCTTTCTCTTTTAGGTGTAACAATTGGCATTTTTGCCATTATTGGTGTGCTTACTTTTGTGGATGCTTTAGAAAAAGGAATTAAAGGCAGTTTGTCTTTTTTGGGAGAAAGTGTTATTTATGTACAAAAAATGCCTTGGATTTTTGCTTCAGATTATCCGTGGTGGAAATATATAAATCGTCCAGATCCAAGTATGGATGAGTTTCGTTTCTTAGAAAAAAATCTAACACAAGCACAAGCTGTTTCTGTCTTTGCTATTCGTTCAGGTTTTACGGCTAAATACAAAAAAAATAGTCTTTCGGGTTTAGTGGTTCAGGGAATTACGTTTCAACATAATATTGTAAGTGATATTCCCATTGAATATGGTCGTTATTTTACGCAAATTGAAGTAGATAGAGCTGTTGAAGTCGTTATTTTGGGAAATACAGTTGCAAAAGATTTGTTTGGAAATGAAAACGTGGAAAGTGCTATTGATAAAATAATTAAACTAAAGGGTAGAAAGTTTAGAATTATAGGAATTCTCAAAAAACAAGGCGATAATCTACTAGATGCTCCCAGTAATGATAATATTACCTTAATGCCTTATTATACGCTAACCAAAATGATTCCTGAAGGAAAAACAGGAATAAAACCCTCTATTTCTATAAAAGGATTTGATGACGATAAAGATTTACAGAATGTAGAAGGCGAAATTACAGGACTTTTACGAATAAAACGAGGATTACGACCCAAACAAGAAGAAAACTTTGCTTTAAATAGACCAGAACAGTTTGCCGTTTTCTTAGATGGTGTAATTGGCATTCTTACGCTTGCAGGTTGGGCTATTGGTTTCTTTTCAATTTTAGTAGGAGGTTTTGGAATTGCAAATATTATGTTTGTTTCTGTAAAAGAACGCACCTCTCTTATTGGTGTTCAGAAAGCCTTAGGAGCAAAAAAAGGATTTATTCTATGGCAATTTTTATTAGAAGCCATTTTACTCTGTATTATTGGAGGAATTGGAGGACTTATTTTGGTTTCTTTTCTTTCTTTGTTTTCTAGTGATACTTTCATAATTTCTCTATCTATCAAAAATATGATTTTGGGAGTCAGTGTAGCTACTATAATCGGAATCATTGCTGGAATTATCCCTGCTATTTTGGCTGCTCGTTTAGATCCTGTTGAAGCCATGCGCTCAGTTTAGGGTTAATTATAAACAAAAAAAGACTTTTCTACCAAGAATTTTAAGGTTTATTGAACCTATGCTAAAAGTAATAGCATTTTTTTTTTACCTTTGTAAATTATTCATATTCAAAACTACTGATTTCTTTTTTAGTAAAAAATCAAATACATAATTTATATTCATTCCCTTATCTTAAAAATTAAACACACATAATGTACAAACCTAATTTAAAAATTAGTCTACAAATTTCCACTTTCATTTTAGCATTTGTTATGCTGGCAGGTTATACTCGTGCTGATGAAGGTATGTGGTTGCCTATGCTTGTAAAACGCTTGAATGAAGCTGATATGAAAGCAAATGGACTAAAATTGACAGCCGAAGAAATTTATAGTGTAAATAATTCAAGTCTAAAAGATGCTATTTTTGGATTGGGTTATGGTGATCCTTCTTGGAACTTCTGTACTTCAGAAGCAATCTCTTCAAAAGGACTTTTGCTTACAAATCATCACTGTGCTTTTGATATGATTCAGAATCATAGTACAGTAGATAATGATTATTTGACAGATGGTTTTTGGGCAAAATCTCTTGCTGAAGAACTTCCAAACCCAGGAATTACAGCTTCTGTTTTAGTAAAAATGGAAGATGTAACAGAACGTGTAAAAAAAGCTCTTGATGGACTTAGTTTAGATGACCAAGCTCAAAAATTAGAAGAAATCAAAGCTGAAATTATTGCAGAACATACGAAAGACACACATTATAAAGGATACATCAAAGACTTTTTCTATGGAAATGAGTATTATCTTTTTGTGTCAGAAGTATTTTTAGATGTTCGTTTGGTAGGTGCGCCTCCTTCATCAATTGGAAAGTTTGGTGGTGATACAGATAACTGGATGTGGCCTCGTCACACAGGTGATTTTTCTTTACTTCGTGTATATGCTGGTAAAGATGGAAAACCTGCTGAATACTCTACTGAAAATGTTCCTTTGCAACCAAAACATTCTTTACCTGTCTCTATGAAAGGAGTAGAACAAGGTGATTTTGCTATGGTATTTGGTTTCCCAGGTAGTACACAGCGTTTCAAAACTTCTTATGGTCTTGATGTGGATTATGCTGTTACAAACCCAGCTCGTATAAAATTACGTGAAAGCAGACTTTCACTCATGAAAGAGCAAATGGACGTAGATGCAGCTACACGTATTGCCTATGCTTCAAAATATGCTTCAATCAGTAATTATTACAAATATTTTATCGGACAAAATGCAGGATTAAAACGTCTCAAAACTATCGATAAAAAACGTAAAGAAGAAAAAGAATATCAAACTTGGGCAGATGCTTCTGGTAATGAGGCCTATAGCACAGCTCTTTCTCGTTTAGATAAAGCATATAGTAGTGCTGTTGATTATTCGCTTTGGTCAGCTTATTGGCAGGAAGCTTTCTTCGGAAGTGAAATCATTGAGTTTGGAGCAAGTTTTCTTCAATTACAAAGAACTCTAGCAACAGGAGTAAATGAAGAAAATCAAGAACAAGTAGATGAAATGATTGCAAAATTGAAAGAAGCAACAAAAGAACATTTCAAAGAATACAATGCAACTGTGGATAAAAATGTTACTGGAGCTTTATTGGGAATGTTTTATAAAGATATAGACAAAAAATATCACCCAGAAATATTTGCAAGAATAGCTGGCGAAAATGGAGAAGACTTCAATAAATATGCTAATGTGATTTTTGAAAACTCTGCTTTTGCAACAGAAGAAAAAACAATGAAGTTTTTGGAAAATCCAAATGGAGAAGTTTTGGAAAGAGATCCAGTTATGCAGCTTATTACTTCAGTGGTAGAAACATATTATACAAAGGTAAGACCACAACTAATGGTTTCAAATGAAGAAGTTGCTTCTGCTATGAAAGATTATGTAGCTGGTCTTTTGGTTAAAAATAAAGACAAAACATATTACCCTGATGCAAATTCATCTCTTCGTCTTTCTTATGGAAATGTAAAAGATTATTCTCCAAAAGATGGCGTAAAATATCAGTATTTTACAACATTAGAAGGAGTTGCTGAAAAGTATGTCCCTAATGATGATGAGTTTGATGCTCCTAAATCTCTATTAGAAATGCAAATGTCTAAAGAATATGGAAAATATGCAGATAAAGATGGAACACTTCATGTTGGTTTTATTACAAACAATGACATCACAGGAGGAAACTCTGGAAGTCCTGTAATTAATGGAAATGGAGAACTTATCGGTCTTGCTTTTGATGGAAACTGGGAAGCCATGACAGGTGATTTAGTTTTTGATGAGCAGTATAAACGTTGTATCAATGTAGATATTCGTTATGTACTTTTTTGTATTGATAAATTAGCTGGTGCTTCTCGTCTTATTGATGAAATGAATCTAGTTACTAAAAAAAGTAAATAAATGAGCTTAGATTTTTTTCTAAATCTTTTTTAGATTTACTTATTTACAAAAAAAGACGATGCTAATTTTGGCATCGTCTTTTTTGTTTTCTAGCATTATAAAATGCTATCTAATTTTCAATTGGGTTAAAAATACTTGCTTAGTTTTAAAACTTAAAACGTAGAAAGCCGAGTGCAAATGAAATATTGTTTCCACCACCTTCTATATCTCCAATAAAGGATGAAATATCTTGTGTACTAAATCCTGCCTCATAATGTCCTCTTCGTGCATGATAGGTTAAGCCAAAAGGAATATTAAGATTAAAATCTTGATTTCCTCCTGTACTTAGTCCCGAAGAAATTGTCAGTAATTTGTTTATACGAAGATCGCCACCAATAGCATATAAATTACTCGCTAAACTACCAGGAGCATCTATATTAAGAGGTACAACTACATCAAAGCCTAAATGAGCTGTTTTGAAAAATTCATAACTTCCTCCTACACGCAACATAGCAGGCAATTCATCATCAAATTTTTCGCTGCCTTCCCAAGATAAAGCAGAACCTTCTCCTCCAAGTTGAAATGTTTCAGGAGAGTAGGCAATAAAATTGTAGTTATCAAAACCTGTTCCTTGTGTTTGTGCTAAGATTCCGTCAGTAATATTATATACATTTCCTGTCCAAGACATTTTTCCATAATTAATAAGAGAAGCACCTAGATATAAATTTCTTTTAATAACTATATTAAGACCTAAATCAATTCCGTAACCATTGCCAATAGGTTTGGGTAAAGCAAAACGAGCAAAACCATTTTTAGGTTGATAGCCAACATTAGTTGGGCTAGGAATATCAAAACCTTCTATCGGAAAAGAAGGCGATAAAGCAATGGTTTCACCAATAAAGACATTATTTTGTGACTCCAAATCTATAAGTGTAATACCACTAATATAACGTACTCCCAAACCAGCAAACACTTGGACATTATAACTATCCACTATTTTTTTTCCGTAGGCAAAGTTATACTCTCTTGTCCAAAGCATCTGAATAGTAGAATTATTCATAACTTCACCATAGGTTTGTGACTCGCTTTCTGGACGAAAACCAAAAACAACTTGATCTCTTATATCTTGAGATAAATCTTGACTATTTGAAATAGTTTGTCCATTTGATAGCAAAAGATTCGTAAAATAAGAAGCATTTTGTCCCAAAAATAAAATTTCACTAAGCGTAGAATTAGTTTTACTATAGAAATCTAATCGATCACGGATGCTAAATGCAAAACCACCTAGTTTTTCAGAACTAATATGCATGCCAAATAAAGTAGCATTGATAGTAGTTGAAAGAGAAGCATTGGGCAAATCTTTTGCAGCTTTTTGTTTCTCAGCATAAGTAAGTTGATAGTTGTTTCCATTATTAAAAGCTTTAGGAAAATAGCTCTTCAAAATCTGACTAAATGTTACGTTTTCTGTATAAAAACCAATATTCCCCTCTAAAAAGCCAAATGTAATTTTGGGATCTCTAAAACTTTTACGAATAGCTAAATTAGCAGGATTAACGCCAATAGCTTGATAGTCAGTTGCAAAAGTAGTAGCTACTCCTCCTCGTCCTGTTACTCCATAAGAAGTGAGTTCTTGTCCAAAAAGAGTTGTATTTGCCAGAAAAAATAAAATAAGTATAAAAAATACTTGTTTTACTACAACTGTATGGAATAAATTATTAAAATTTAAAATTTTAGAAAATCTTTGTAGTAGATAAGTTGATTTCATTTATTTGTTGATTAAAATCTTTAACTAAAATCCTAAATGCTATATTAAGATTGATAGACAGAAGTACAGATAAAAGATATTAAGACAGAAAATAGCATCTTGTTTTGTAATTAGTACCAAAAATTACTTAGATTCTCTCAAACAAACAACTTTATTGAAATTTTAATTTTTTATTTTAGAATATACTATAATTTTACTGTCATTAAATAGACTTATTCCTATGTCAAAACTAATTATGAAAAATATTTATCATAGTATCGGACTTATGTCTGGTACTTCATTAGATGGACTTGATATTGCACTCTGCCAGTTTGAAAATCAGATAAAAAACAACCTTTCCTTATGGAACTACAAAATTATCAAAACAGAATTTATAGAATATGACCAAATTTGGAAACAAAAATTACAAAATGCACATCTTCTCTCAGCCTTAGAACTTAAAAGATTAGAAACAGAATGGACACATTTTTTAATAGAAAATATAAATAAATTTGTTTTACAAAGTGATAGGTTTGATTTGTCTTCTTTAGATTGTATTTCTTCACACGGACATACTATTTTTCATCAGCCATTGATAAAGAATGATAGAAGAAATCAAGTGAGTGAAGAATTTGGTTTTACATTTCAAATAGGAAATGGAGCTATGTTAGCAGCAAAAACTGGTTTCACAACAGTCTGTGATTTTCGCCAAACAGATGTTGCTTTAGGTGGACAAGGTGCGCCACTTGTTCCGATAGGTGATGAGCTTCTTTTTTCTGATTATGATTTTTGTCTGAATTTGGGAGGAATAGCAAATGTTTCTTTTAATAAGAATAGCAATGAGCATGAAAAGAGTATAAATTCTCGTTTTGCTTTCGATATCTGTCCTTGTAATATGGTGCTAAATTATCTTTCGAACAAAATAGGTTTTGAGTATGATAAAGGAGGAAATTTAGCAAAAGAAGGAAAAATCAATGAAAAAGCACTTCAAAAGTTAAATGCGTTAGATTTTTATAAAGAGGATTATCCTAAATCTTTGGGTAGAGAGTGGGTAGAAGAGTTTGTCTTTCCTTTATTAGAATCACAAATTTCAAATACAAACAAAATAGAAGAGATAATAATTAAAGATTTATTACATACTTGTACCTATCATTCAGCTTTCCAAATTGCAGAAAGCATCAAAAAAATTGAGTTAAACAGCCTATCAAAATCAAAAAAGAAAGTATTGATTACAGGAGGAGGAGCTTATAATGATTTATTAATCAGTTATTTGGAGCAATTATTACCAAAAATTGAAATAGTAAAAGGAGATAAAACACTTATCGCTTACAAAGAAGCTCTAATTTTTGCCTTTTTGGGAGTTTTGAGGTTGAGAGAAGAAACAAATACATTAGCCTCAGTTACAGGAGCAACAAAAAATAGTTGTGGAGGAAGTATTTATTTAGGAGAATCAGAACTACCTATGCTTTCTGGAGTATGAATAACAGGTTGAGAAACAGTTTGAATCATATAGTTTTTCGGTTCAGAATTTTTGGTATGAATAAGTTTATCAGAAGAATTTTCAGTTTCTTGTCTTTCTTGTACCTTCATAAAAAGAGCAAAAATAAACAAAGGTAATATTACAAGAGCTGACCATTGCAAAGCTGTAAGTTTGAATTTTCTTTTGATATTAGAATGATTCATTATAATTATTTTTTGTGTTAGTTGTGTATTTTGTTTTAACAATCAACAGTTTTAAAATCTTTTTTGTTAAAAATTACTCAAAAAAATAGATTTCAAGCAAAATAATAATCAATAAGTTTTATTTGTGTGGTAGGTTGTTAATGCAAATTTAAGTGTTTTATTTGAGAATAAAAATTACATTGTGTTTTTTGAGTGGTTTTTCGGTCAAATTAATTTTCTGACTGATGAAATTTTTAATTTAGGTTTGAATCTATTACTCTAAGCACGAAATTTTTTATGAAAAGTAGTTGTCTTAAATTGGTTTTCTACATAAAAGGTCATCACGGTTATTTTTGTATAACAGTCTGGAAGACTGTTGAATTTGATAAAATACTGTTTCTGATGTTCAGACTGGAAGTCTGAACTACCTTAATATAAACCGTGATAAGTTTTATGGAATAAAAATTATAAGACCATTTTTATTTGAATTTGTTTTTGTATAGACAAGTAGAATCAGTCTAAAACTTATTACTAAATAAATTAAATTTGCTTTTTGCTAAATTAATTAGCATTTTTGTAAAGGAATTCAAGAATATTTTTTTTAAATCTGATTTTACTCAAAAATTAATCATCTTTGCAAAGTATTTGATTTATTAAGTAAAAAAGAGATTTCATTCTCTTCTAACAAGAATAAATATAACAAACTAAAGATAAAATATAGAAATTTATATATAAATATGGCTCAAAATACACCTTCTACTGGAAATTCGACTTATAATGAAGACAGTATACGTTCACTAGATTGGCGTGAACACATTCGTCTTCGCCCAGGTATGTATATCGGAAAATTGGGTGATGGTTCGGCACAAGATGATGGAATCTATGTTCTTGTAAAAGAAGTAGTCGATAACTGTATTGACGAATTTGTGATGGGACATGGAAAGCGCATCGAAATCAAAATTGAAGATCATAGAGTTTCAGTTCGTGATTTTGGGCGTGGAATTCCACTCGGAAAAGTCATTGATTGTGTCTCCAAAATTAATACAGGTGCAAAATATGATTCAGAAGCATTTAAAAAATCTGTTGGTCTGAATGGGGTTGGTACAAAGGCTGTCAATGCCCTTTCTACGCATTTTAGTGTAAAATCTACCCGAGAAGGAAAGTCAAAAGTGGCTGAATTTCATCAAGGAGTTTTGAAAAATGATTTGCCTATTGTAGATGAAAATGCAAAAAATGGAACATTTGTAGTTTTTGAACCTGATAATTCTATTTTCAAAAATTATCGTTTTATTCCTGAATATTTGGAAGAACAAATTTGGAATTATGCCTTTCTGAATGCAGGATTGACAATAAACTATAACGGCAAAAATTTCTATTCTAACAAAGGTTTGTATGACCTTTTGATGAGAAAAGTAAATGAAGAGTCATTACGTTATCCAATTATTCATTTAAAAGGAGAAGATATTGAAGTTGCCTTTAGTCATACCAACGATTATGGAGAAGATTATTATTCGTTTGTAAACGGACAATATACTACACAAGGAGGAACGCATTTAGCAGCTTTTAGAGAGGCGATAGTAAAGACAATTCGTGATTTTTATGGTAAAAACTTTGATGCCTCAGATATTCGTCAGTCAATAGCTGGTGCAATTGCAATAAAAGTTCAAGAACCTGTTTTTGAATCTCAAACTAAGACAAAATTAGGCTCTCAAAATATTTCTCCAGATTCAAATTCACCTAGTGTACGTCATTTCATTAATGATTTTCTTAGAAAAGAACTAGATAATTATCTACATAAAAATCCAACGGTTGCAGATGCTATTTTGAAGCGAATTTTGCAATCTGAAAGAGAACGCAAAGAAATTTCAGGTATTAAGAAAATTGCTAATGAAAGAGCAAAGAAAGCAAGTGTTCACAATAAAAAATTGCGTGATTGTCGTGTTCATTTTGACGACAACAAAGGCGATGAGGAAATAAAAAGACAGACAACTATTTTTATTACCGAGGGAGATTCGGCAAGTGGAAGTCTTACCAAAGCTAGAAATGTACAGACACAAGCTGTTTTTTCACTTCGTGGAAAGCCATTGAATTGTTTTAGTCAGACCAAAAAAGTAGTTTATGAAAATGAAGAATTTAATCTTCTTTTCCATGCTTTAAATATTGAAGATGGATTAGATGGACTTCGTTTTAATAGAATTGTTTTGGCAACGGATGCCGATATTGATGGAATGCACATTCGACTACTTATGATGACTTTCTTTTTACATTTCTTCCCTGATTTAGTAAAAAAAGGACATTTACATATTTTAGAAACACCATTATTTAGAGTTCGAAATAAAAAGGAAACTATCTATTGTTATTCAGAAGAAGAAAAACAAACGGCTATAAATAAATTAGGCAAACAAGCCGAAATTACACGATTCAAAGGTTTGGGAGAGATTTCACCTGACGAATTTGGACAGTTTATAGATGAAAATATGAGGCTTCAACCTGTAATTTTGAATAAATCAACTTCTATTTCAGATCTTCTGACTTATTATATGGGCAAAAATACTCGTGAACGTCAAGAGTTTATTATCGATAACTTGAAAGTAGAAAAAGATGCAGTCGAAGATGAAGAGGGAAATAAAATTGAAGTTATTGTTCAAGGTGATTTAGAAACTGTTTAAATTTTCTGTAATTCATAATATCAAACCCTAAGGGACTTCGAAGACCCTTAGGGTTTTTGATGCAATCTTTTTGATTAAACTAAAATTCATTTTATCTTTAATCCTTCAATAATTTCAAAAACACACATATTTCAAAAAAAATGTACACCAACTACGAAGTCAAAAACCGAATTGCTTTTATTACACTCAATCGTCCAGAAAAAAGAAATGCCTTTAGTGATGAATTGGTAGAAGAACTAAAAAGTAACTTTTCGAAAGCTGAAAATGACTCAACTGTAAAAGTTATAGTTTTGAAGGCAAATGGTGATGTTTTTTGTGCAGGTGCAGATTTGGGGTATTTACAGACACTCCAGACAAATTCTTATCAAGAAAATTTAGGTGATTCTTCTTCTTTGAAAGATTTGTATGAACAGATTTATATGCTTTCAAAGCCTACTGTTGCACAGGTGCAAGGTCATGCGTTGGCTGGTGGTTGTGGTTTAGTGTCAGTTTGTGATTTTGCTTTTTCTGTTCCAAAGGCAAAATATGGCTATACAGAAGTAAAAATTGGTTTTGTTCCTGCGATTGTGATGTATTTTCTGATTCGTAAAATCGGAGAAGCTCGTGCAAGACATTTACTTATTTCTGGTAATCTTATTAAAGCCGAAAAAGCCGAACAGTACGGAATTGTTACCGAAATTGTAGAAGCTGAAAATTTAGAACAAACTGTTTTAGATTTTTGTCAGAATATGTGTGATACAAATTCTGGCGAAGCAATGAAATTAACAAAACAGGCTATTTTGGATGTACAGGAAAAAACGATTCCAGATGCGCTTCGTTATGCTGCCGAACTTAATGCAAAAGCAAGAATGACAGAAGATTGTAAAAAAGGAATTGGTGCATTTTTGAATAAAGAAAAAATTAGTTGGTAAATCATTATGTAGAATACTCTTTAGAGTGTGAAATTGTAATATAAAACAAACAGGAATTTGATAAAATTTTATCAAATTCCTTGTTTATTGAATTTATTTTACTCAAAAAATGGAAAAACATGTTCATTCATAAATTTGTGTAATTCTTTTCTTTTTTTCTTTGAACTTAACTTTTCTATTTGACTTTGATAATCTCGTCTTAGATTTACTTGATAATCAGATTTTCGTTTTTCTAAATAAGGAATCCAAGCAGAATGTAAAGTAAAAAAATAGATAAGTGAAGGATGATGTAAAATACAAATAGCTCCTTTTTTCAGATTAGCAGCATCAAAAATCCAAATTTCACGTTCATAATTTGTATCTGGTTTTTGTCCTTTGCCATTTACCATCATACAAAAAATATAGCCATCAATAGAAGGTGATATTGATTTGTCAGAATCTGCTTTTGTTTCTTTGCGAGGTATAAATTGTAAAGAACGAATTTCATAGTTTTTAGGGAATTCATAAAAATCTATTATTTCCATCTTGTCAGTATCCAAACAAGTAAGCGTTGCAGGAATTTCTTGTAAGGTATAATTTTCTATGTCTTTTAAAGGAACAATTCTATTTGGATAATTTTTATAAGAATTATAGACAAAACGGGTAAGTCGGCGATGTTCTATTCCAGAACATTGCCAATAAATATGTTGTATTTTGGAATGAGGAACAGACTCAGAAATAATATCTCTATGGGTATATAAACCCACTCCCCAAGTATGTGCGCCTACTTTTTGAGGTTGTTCTGTATCTTTTTCTTGTTTGATATTTCCAATATTGTGATAGAGTTCTTTTTTGATAAATTTTTCATTTTCTACATCAATCACAAACTTTCCCATTCTTGCTATATCCATTTCTCCAACAGCTAAAATACCTGCTGTTCCTTCTTCAATAGGAGTATCTTTTGGAAAGTTTACAATTTTATCATAATAACGAACCCATTCAGACAAGCATGCCCCTGCATTATTTGCAGTATAAAAGGTTATTTGTCCATTTGGATTTTCATAATTAGTTGTGAAATGTATGGTTTCAAGTGGAATGTGAAATTGTTTTACTTTTACAGTATCAATATCTTCTGTCAAATCTTGCCTTCTGACAATATACATTTTGGTATAAGGAAGTTGTTTGCTGGCGACAAGTTCACGCAATATTTTATTAAAATTTGGATTTTGAGGAAATGGATTATTCATCAGAACATCCAATCCTACCTTAAAAGAGGCATCAATCAATAAAATATAATCTTTACTTAGACTAGTTTGGTGCATACATTGAAGAATATTAATAGGTGTTCCGTCTTCTTGTGTAAGTTTCCAAGTGTGTATTGCTTCATCTCCTTCCCATTTCATAAGGTATAAAATGGGTTCTGTTGTTGTTTTTAAATTTGTTAGATTTTTGAATCTATTTTTAATCCAAGTGGAAGTCTTTTGAACAAAGCTAATTTCGTCATCTATATTTACTCTATTTTGATTATAATTAGCTTTGCTATGAAGTTTGGTAAAATAGCTATAAATTTCATTTTTTGAAACTTGATTTGCTCTCAAAACTGCATGTTTGAAATGATTTTTGATAGATGTTCTTTTTTGAATCAAGCCTTCACCAATCCGAATCAGGGAAGCAGCATTTTTCGAACCTTTTACATAATTGACTGTAAATATTTCTTTTGTAATTGGGTCAAAACTAGGATGTGCGCTAGTTTGATGAATAGGAAAAATCCAATCTATAAAAGGAACATTTTTGGCTTGCCATTGCTCATTTGTTCCAATAGGAGTAATGACTTTTAATGTATTTATATCAATTTCAAAAGGTCGTCCCAAATCTGAAGTGGCAAGCATTCTAATACAATCTTCATTTTTTGTTTTGAAAGGTGTAATGGCTGTACTTAATAAATTTCTTGCACCTAGTTCGAAGGAAATACGAGAAATGCCCATATTTGAAAAACCATATTTTTTATTTCTTGCTGTACCTTGCTTTGAAGCCAAATCTGCGTAATAAGAAGGTGGTTTGAGTAAGCGAGATTTGACTGTTACTTTTCCTGTTTTATCAAAATCAAAACGAAAAACCATACTATCTCCATTCAGAATAGGACTTCCATATTCTGAATTTGCTTTTCCATCAGAAGTAGTTTTTGGATAGGGCAGACCATTAGAGTTTACTGAACCAACAGAAGAATTGACAAATATATGTCCAAAAATATCAGTAGGAATGTTTCCTTCTTTGACTAAAAGTTCGATATCTAATTCTTCTCTACTTGCAGAAACTAATGGTTGCATAAATGATGTAAGGTATATAGATAGTTGTTTAAAATTTTTATTTTTAAAATAGAAATAAAAATGTAAAATTCGGACTATTTTCGAATAAAAAAAAGGAATTTGATATTTTTTATCAAATTCCTTTTTTTGTCTCTTACTCTGAATGTAGATATTTAAAAACACATAAACAAAGAGTTACCTCACAAACAAAAGTTCACGATATTTAGGAAGTTGCCACATTTCATCATCGACAAACTGCTCTAATTTATCAGTTTCATAACGAATTTTATCAAAATAAGGCTTTATTTTGTTGCAATAAGCATCTGCTCCTTCTGTTGGCTCTAGTAGGTTTGCTTTCTTGCGTTCGTTTATCATTTCTTTAACGAGGTTGGTAGCTTTATTGACATGTTTAGCAATTCTACGAGCTGTATCTGTTATCATTTCTAAATCATCACCCAAACCAATTTTTTGCATTTTATGGATTGTTTCGGTAAGTTCTCCCAAATATTTCATAGCAGAAGGAATGACATGATTTATTGTCAAGTCACCTATCAAACGAGATTCAATCTGAACTTGGTGCAAGTAATTTTCTAAATGAATTTCTTGACGTGCTTCAATTTCTTGTTCTGTCAAGATAGCATTATCTGTAAATAATTTTCTTCCTTTTTTAGTAAGATTAGCTGTAAGAGCTTCTGGAGTCGTTCTTAAATTAGAAAGACCTCGTTTTTTAGCTTCTTCTGCCCACTCATCACTATAATTATTGCCTTCAAAACGAATTGCTTTTGATTCTTTGATATAACGACGAAGAACATTAACGATAGCTAATTCTCTTTTTTCTCCATTTGCTTCTGCTTTTTCTACTTCATCATGGAATTTTACAAGTTGATCAGCAACTGCCGTATTCAAAACCATCATAGGAAGTGAACAGTTGGCAGTAGAACCAACAGCACGGAATTCGAATTTATTTCCTGTAAAAGCAAAAGGTGAAGTACGATTTCTGTCTGTATTGTCTAACAAAATTGGTGGAATTTTATCAATTCCTAACTTGATATACATATTGTCTCCTTTACCAACTTCTACTTTTGCATTTTCTTCTAATTCGTTCAATACTTTATCAAGTTGTGAACCTACAAAAACAGAAATAATTGCTGGAGGTGCTTCATTTGCACCCAAACGATAATCATTTGAGTCAGAAGCAATACTTGCACGAAGCAAATCGGCATGTTCGTGAACAGCTTTAATTGTATTTACAAAAAAGGCTAAAAACTGTAAATTTTCTTTTGGCTTATTAGAAGGAGCTAATAAATTTTTACCTGTATCTGTACTTAAAGCCCAGTTGTTGTGTTTTCCACTTCCGTTTACACCTTGAAATGGCTTTTCATGGAAAAGAACTTTCAAGTTATGACGTTCTGCCACTCTGCTCATTACATCCATCAAAACCATATTGTGATCGACAGCTACGTTTACTTCCTCAAATTGTGGCGCACATTCAAACTGTGCAGGTGCAACTTCATTATGACGAGTAGTAATTGGAATACCTAATTTTAATGATTCAATTTCGAAGTCTTGCATAAATGCTTTTACTCTTGAAGGAATCGAACCAAAATAATGATCATCTAATTGCTGACCACGAGCTGGTGCATGACTCAAAACAGTACGACCACCAAGCATTAAATCATGACGAGCATAGAATAGTGCTTTATCCACTACAAAAAATTCTTGCTCAACACCCAAAGTAATTGTAACTTTATTTACATTTCTATCAAAAAGACGACAAACATTAGTGGCAGCACGATTCAGTAAGTCAATAGAACGAATCAAAGGTGTTTTGTGGTCTAGTGCCTCGCCTGTATAAGATACAAAAAGCGAAGGAATACAAAGTGTTTTTCCTCCTCCACTCTCTACAATAAAAGCAGGAGAAGAAGGATCCCAAGCTGTATAACCACGAGCTTCAAAAGTTACACGAAGTCCACCACTAGGAAAAGAAGATGCATCAGGTTCTTGCTGAACAAGTGTAGAACCTTTAAATTCTTCTAAAGGAGTTCCTTCTGCATTCGGACGGAAAAAAGAATCATGTTTTTCTGCACTTGTGCCACGCAATGGCTGAAACCAGTGTGTATAATGCGTAACACCATTTTCGATTGCCCATGCTTTCATTCCAGAAGCCACAGCATCAGCAAGACGAGTGTCTATTTTTTGACTTTTTTCGACGGCTGTTTTTAGGTTTTTGTATGTTGTAGAAGACAAATAGCGTTGCATTGCTTTGTCATTAAAAACATTTACTCCAAAGTAATCAGAGATACGATTAGATGGTGGAGTTACTTTTACTTCTGGGCGATTTTTGGCATCTTTTAATGCTTCAAAACGAATATGTGACATAAATAGAAATTTTGAGAGAATAAGGTGTTAAATTAAAACTATTGTTGAATTGGTTTTTTGCATCAATTCTATAAATAAAGTTGATTTTCTAAAAAAATGACCTTTAAATATAAGGCAAATATAAATAAAGTTTATCAATTTATAATTAATGCCCTCAAATATTAACCCTTTAATTCTATTTATGTTTTATATTTTTTAAACCCATTCTATTGGCGCAGCAATATTTTTATATGCAATGTAGTTTTGAAGAGAAGAATCAATTTTAAAAACTACTTTTGTTTTCTTTGAAAGCTCAGATATTAATTTTATAAATCCTTGTTGCTCATTAAAATCAATATAATTTATAGAAATAAATATTGGTTCTAAAACTGTCTCAGGCAAATCATCTCCTATAATATGGAAATTAGAATGAAGGTTGTCGTTATTTTCGCTAATTTTTTTCACTAAAAATATAATTTGTGTAATATTCTTATAAGGAATATCATCTTTTAAATCCCAACCTTTTACTAGTCTTAATTCAGAATATCCTATAATTATTTCATTTAAGGAAAAAAATGAAGATGATAAATATATTAATGTTATTAGTATGGCAAACACAATACAAATGTATTTAAAGTAGCCACTAAATAAAAAATCCAATGTATAGACAGATAAAATCGCTAAAATGATAGCTATAATTATACTAGACTTAGGTTCTTTTTCTTTTATTTTAAAATAGTTTGGTGCATCATAATTTAATACTAAAGTTTTATTTTTAGGAATAACTGTTAAAGTCTGACTTTGCTCACAATGTCTGTTTCCTATATACTCCCAACTTTCTTTCAAAAAAGCAGATTTACAAGAAGCACAAAAAACAACTTTATCATTTTCTTTTATCAAATCCCCTGTAATTGGGTCTTTTCGTTCTTGATTGAGAAAATCAAAGTGTTCTTGAAGTGTTAGCGTATGTATATTATATTTCATAATTTGAAACAGTGTACTTAAAGCCATTCTATTTTTACAGGAATATCTTTTCCTTTGATTGCATTTTTATAACGAGAATCTATTTTCAAAACAACTTGTGTATAACGAGATAAATAGTTTACAAAATCTAATAACTCTTCGTTTTTGTGAAACTCAAGATACTTTTTCTCTAATGGTATTTTTGTACTAGTACCATTAGTTTGTTTTATGTAAATATAACTTGATGTAGATTTTGAGTGATTGCAGTTAATAGTTATGTATTTTATTTCTCTATACTCTATTTTTATTTCACCTATTATTTTCTTTATGCTCAAATAGGAACTGTATAAATTTATCTTAGTAGTAGGCATAACTAGAATTCCTATGGTAACAGGAATAAGAAAAGCAATGAGACCAATTACAAGCAGAGCTAACGAATCATCTGAACTAATAGAAACAAAGCTAAAAGCTACTATTTCAAGTATCAAGACACCTAAAAACTTTGTGAAAATATCTTCTTTAGGAACTAGAGCTAGAAAAGTTAGTAAACCTATTTTAAGCTCCAAGTTACTCTGTTTTGGAATAATTTCTAAGGTTTGATTTTGCTCACAATGTCTATTTCCCAAATACTCCCAACTCTCCTTCAAAAAAGCAGATTTACAAGAACTACAAATCACGACTTCATCATTTTCCTTTATCAAATCGCCTGTAATTGGGTCTTTGCGTTCTTGATTGAGAAAATCAAAGTAATTTTGAGTAGATAATTTGTGAATATGTATCATTTTTTTTGATAAATAAAGCAGAATAAAAAAAAGAGTGCAGACTATAATTTACGTAAAAATAATTATTTAGGTTAAAGTATTTTTTATCAAAAAATAACCCACACACGCCATAAAAAACGTATGTGGGAATTGTATATATCTTTTTATATTAAAAAATTACTTCAAAGAACCTGTCATTTCAGCAGGAACAACCCACTTATCAAATTCTTCTGAAGTTAAATATTCTAATTCGACAGCAGCCTGACGAAGAGTTTTGTTTTCTTGATGCGCTTTTTTAGCAATTTTGGCAGATTTTTCGTAACCAATATGCGTATTGAGAGCAGTAACAAGCATTAATGAATTTTCTAAATGTTGTTGAATAATTTCATTGTTTGGCTTGATACCAGCAGCACAATTATCTGTGAAAGAAACACAAGCATCACCAATCAAACGAGCAGATTGAAGTACATTTGCAGCAATCAGAGGTTTAAAGACATTGAGTTCGAAGTGTCCGTTTGAACCACCCACCGAAACGGCAACGTCATTTCCCATTACTTGAGCGCAAACCATTGTCAATGCTTCTGGCTGTGTAGGATTTACTTTCCCAGGCATAATAGAAGAGCCTGGTTCGTTGTCTGGAATAATAATTTCTCCAATTCCACAACGAGGTCCCGAACTGAGCATACGAATATCATTTGCAATTTTCATAAGCGAAACAGCAGTGCGTTTCAATGCTCCTGAAAGCTCCACCATTGCGTCATGAGCAGCTAACGCCTCAAATTTATTTGGTGCTGTTACGAAAGGCAAACCTGTAAGATTTGCAATTTTTTGAGCCACCAAAACATCATATCCTTTTGGTGTATTTAGTCCAGTTCCTACAGCAGTTCCTCCTAAAGCTAATTCTTTTACCATTTCTAGCGCATTTTTGATGCAACGCAAAGAATTATTTAACTGCTGAACATAGCCAGAAAATTCTTGTCCTAATGTAAGTGGAGTAGCATCCATAAAGTGAGTACGACCTGTTTTTACGATGTCTTTAAACTCTTCTACTTTGTTTTGAAGTGCATCACGTAATTTCTCAATTCCTTTAATGGTATTTTCTGTTACCAATTTATAGGCTGCAATGTGCATTGCTGTAGGAAAAGTATCGTTTGAAGATTGTGATTTGTTTACATCATCGTTTGGATGCAATGCTTTTTTCTCATCTGTCAGTGTACCACCTTGCAAAACATGTCCACGATAAGCAACTACTTCGTTTACATTCATATTTGACTGCGTTCCTGAACCTGTTTGCCAAATTACTAAAGGAAATTCTTTATCTAATTTTCCTTCCAAAATTTCATCACAGGCTTTTCCGATAAGGTCACTTTTTTCTTTTGCCAAAACTCCTAGTTCTGTGTTGGCTTGTGCAG
The DNA here is from genome assembly GCF_037126295.1 of Bernardetia sp. Wsw4-3y2. NCBI lineage: Bacteria > Pseudomonadati > Bacteroidota > Cytophagia > Cytophagales > Bernardetiaceae > Bernardetia > Bernardetia sp. Wsw4-3y2. The sequence continues at coordinate 304,943 of NZ_CP147018.1, forward strand.
CAGCTTTTTTGAGATATGCAAAGGCATAAATAATTTCTTTTGGCATAGAAGCCTCATCGCCTATCTTGAAATTATTGCGACTACGCTCTGTTTGTGCGCCCCAGTATTTTTCGGCAGGGACTTTTACCTCGCCCATTGTATCACGCTCAATACGAAAATCTGACATATATTTTTTATTATTAAGTCGTCGGTGAGCACACCGACAACGGCAAGTGAAGAATTAAAATGATAGTAAAATTACTCACTTTGTTTTGGCATTGCAAATTTTGAGATTCGTTTTGAACAGATTTGAAATTAATCTTCTATAAAAACATTGTCATATTGATAACAGCTTATCTCCTCTAATTTATGATTGGTTTCAATTCCAATAGATTTTGCGATTGAAATAATCTTACTTCCTTGACCTATATTTTTCAAATTTTCTTCTTCAAAAGGTAAAGGCTTTCCTATATTTTCTATTAATTCCCCACCCTTAAAATCAGGATCATCTACAATATATTTACGACGAAGTAATCCATTTTTATAATAGGTAACATCAAAGGAATAATCACAATCGCCCATAGAACAATAAAACAAATCATATTTTTCTCCTAACTTATCGATTTTCTTTCTAAAAGAATCAGAATGCCATAAATTATACCACCAATTATCCATAATATGAACCCATTCTTTATCCCTTGTGATGAAAAGTAATTGTTTAATATCATCTTCTATATTTATTATTTTACAATTATCAAACTCTAAAAATTCAAGAATCTGTGCATCTGATAAATGATTTAGACCTTTTATAAAAATAAAAAATGGACTGTGAAAACTACCTGTGTGTTTATCTATCATTTTGGTATAAATTTATTCGATACAAAAAACATATAGACTTGTTTTTTATAATCCGTGAAGAGTTAAAATGATAGTAAAATTACTCCCTTTGTTTTTGCATTGCAAATTTTGAAGGGTTTCTATGAGGTAAATCATATCTAAAAAATAGCTAAATCTAGTACAATCAGAGCAATAATTTATGTATTTTTTATATAGTCCTCAAAAAATACGTATTTTTGTGATTCATTTCCGATTATTATTTATCAGATAATGGTCTTATCTAACATTCAATCACTAATCACTAACAAGACTTTGAATCAGAAAAAAACATTTTGGCAATGGTTTACGCATCATTATTTGATGGTATTTCGTGATGAAGAAAATTTTGAAAAACTAAGAACTATTCGTTTTAACTTTGCAAAAGTTGTGGTTATTTTGACTGGTTTTGTTTTGCTTATTTTTATACCTTCTTATTTTTTGGCAAAAGCCATTACTGATTATCAAATTTCTACTTCTGAAAATCCACAAGCTAGACTTTTTAAACTAATGGAAAAGTCAGATTCTTTAGAAGCCATTGTGGCAGGACAAAATGAATATTATGAAAATCTAAGGCAAATTTTGGGTGGAAATATTCCAAAAGATGAAATTTCAGAAGATTCTACTGAAAGTACTATCAATACACAAGATTTGGATTTAGAGCAAATAGATTCTATTGATTTAGCTTTCAGAAAACAATTTGAAAAAGAAGATTCTAAAACAAAAGGATTACGAACTTCAAAAAGTGAGCTACAACAAGTTTTATTTTTCTCTCCTATTTCAGGAATAGTAACTAACCAATATAATTCAGCTAGTTCGCATTTTGGAGTTGATGTAGTTGCACCAAAAAATGAAGTTATTAAAGCTGCTGCTGACGGAACAGTTATTTTGTCGTCTTGGACACAAGATTCTGGACATACATTAGCTATTCAACATAAACATCAATTGGTTTCTTTTTACAAACATAATTCTGTTTTACTCAAAAAAGTAGGTGAGATAGTAAAAGCTGGAGATCCAGTTGCTGTTATTGGAAACTCTGGCGAACTTACAGATGGTCCACATTTGCATTTTGAGCTTTGGTATGAAGGAAATCCTGTTAATCCACAAGATTTTATTTCTTTTTAATTTCGTTTGATTCGTTAGTAGGATACTGACAACGATAAAAAAGAATCGTCGGTAAGGAGACCGACAATAGTAAAACACAAATAAACTTATGTTACACTGTATTCAATTGAAAACATCTAAATTCTATTTTTTATAAATCTATCCTTGTTTATAAAAATTTCAGAACTATTTTTATCAATAAAAAACAAAAGCCTTTTATCATTTTTTGATAAAAGGCTTTTGTTATAAATACTATGTTTTGGAGATTACTCTACTACAAATTTCTTTGTAATGGATTCTGTTGCAGTGACAAAACGCAAGAGATATGCTCCTGCTGGTAATACTCGCATAGGAGTAATTACTATGTCTGCTCCTCCTTTTTGTACATCTTGTTGGTGAACAATTCTACCAGTCATATCTACAATTTGAATTTGTGCGTCTGTAGTAAGTTTTCCATCCAGATTTAGATAAAAACGAGCACCACCATTTGGATTTGGATATAGACTAACTTCTCCTTTTATTCCACTTATTACTTTTTCAAATAATACGCTTCTTACAGGAGAATATTCAAAAGACCCATTTTTATCAACTTGTTGTAAGCGATAGTATGAAAGTCCTGTGAATGGTTCTGCATCCCAGAATTGATAATTAAAAGTTCCTTCTAATCCAGTTCCTTTTGCGTCTACACGTCCCAAAGAGCTAAATGAATTACCATCTTGACTACGCTCTACCATAAAGTGAGAATTGTCTTGTTCATTAATAGTCTCCCAAGTTACTTTTACAGATTCTCCTTCTAGTTTGGCATCAAATGCAAGTAAATCTAATGGTAACGGATTAAAATTAGTAATTGAACCCAAAGTAAATGGACTAAAATTGCTAATTTTGGCTTGACTAACAACCACACCTTGTGCCGAAGCATTTGTATGTCCTCCATTAAGTTTGTTTTGCCATATTGGAGTTGGATCATCCCAACGCAATACTAAAAGTCCTTCTGGCTGATAAGCTACACTTCTAGCAGCTTCCCAACTTAAATAAACAAAGGCTTCATCGGCAGCACCTTCATTATTTATCAACCAATATTCTACATTACTAACCACTTGGATTGAAGGTTCTTTCAAATTTACATCATATCCATCAAGGGTAGGTAAGCGAGGTCCTACATAACGAGCTTCAAAGACAGCAGCATTATTATTTCTTTCACTCAATCCAGCAGGAGCATAACTAATACCATTTCCGATTGGGAATATAAAAGCATCTTCTCCAATTTTCTGAACTTTACCCACTACGTGACTTGCATTGCTAGGTCCATCTGCTGATAAAGGAGCAGCAGCCGAAGTAGAGACCCATCCTCCAACAGAATATGTGCTTGATCCATCTATAGAAGCATTTCTTTCAAAAATCATCATTCTTGTACTATTTGTTCCTAATGCCACATCGTCAGGAATAAATAAACCAGTATTGAAGATAGTTTTGCCATCTTCTTTAATAGTAATATCATCCATCATACGGAAACTACCACCAGTTGAACTTGCTTCTAACTCAAAGAATTTTTGAGCATTTGTTGTGATGCGTTGTTCGGTTGTACCATTTAATACCACTCTTCCTTGCTGAGAATTAAAAGAACCTGTTGGCTGACATGTCCAGTTTCCTCTCAAATTAATTTGATGATTAGAAGCTGTTACCTCAAGATTATTTCGGTTTTGTATCAAGAGATTTCCATATATATCTGTTGTTCCTAATAGTTCTTTAGTAACTGTTCCAGATGCTGCTGCATTAGTTAGGGTTACATTTCCATAGTTAGGTTCTGCAGAAATATTATTTCCTGTTACTCCTGAATTATAGATAACTGTACTTTTTGTTGGTTGTAAATGACTTAAATTAGTATTTACTCTAGGATAAAGTGTTGGGAATAGGGTTGCTTGCGTAGCAATTCCTAGCACAAGCTCTGACCCATCCCTTACTAATAAATTATTGGCAATATTTAGAGCATTTCCAATAATTTGAATACCTGTATCTTCAAAACGAACTCTATAATCTACTGTAAGCGTTCTAGTTACTGTAAGCGTTGTATTGGTAGCAATTACTGGAGTAGGTACAATTATTTTAGGAATATTTGCACCTGCTGAACCATATCCAGAAGTTAAGAATAAATTACCATAAATAGGCTCACTAGAAACAAATTGAAAAGGAGCTGTTGTTCTACGAGACTGATAACGCACCGTAGAATTATTATCTAAATTGATTCTAGCTCTTTCATAATTTGTAGGAAAAACGGTTTGGATACTTCCGTTATTTAATCCTATATAAAGGTTTGCACCGTTTTCCATTGTAATAATTCCTGTTGCCACACTTCCAGTAACTTGGTTTCTATTATCTTCAAAACGACTTCCTGTTCTTATCGTAAAATTATTACGAATACGAGTAGCAGCTTGCAGAATCTTACGAGCTGTAAATTCATTTCCTGATTGAATAATCAAGTTATAATATGAATCTGTCCCTGTCGCAATTCCATTTAAGCCTGCACCTCTTACATTTTGATTTTGACCACTTCCTGTATTGTAAATAACAGTTGTTAAGTCATTTAACACAATTGTTCCAAATGTAAGTGGGAATTGAGTTGCAATGTCTGTTCCTCCATTTGTTCCTAAAGTAAGCATACTCTCTCCTAGAGGAGCATCACTATTCATTGTAACAGATTTTGGAGCAAGCCCTCTAATTTGATTTCCTTCATCAATTAAATGGTTTCTTGGATTTATAAGAAGGTTTCCATTTATATCTGCTGTAAGACCTGCATTTGTTCCTGCTGGGTCTGGTCGGAAACGTTTTTCTATTAATTCAGCATCTATAGAGTTTGGAGCTGTTAGAGTAAGGTTTCCATAAATAGGTTCATTAGACATAAACTGAGGAACATCTGCATTATAGATTGTTTCGTGGTCGTTAGCATCTAAAGAAATATTTGCTCTGATGAAAGTGTCTGGGAAGTTAGTACCACTTGTCTGATTTCCAATAATCATTTTAGAGTTTGCTTCTCCTGTAAAAGTACCTGTTGCATTACCTGAAATTTGGAAACCATCATCTATAAAGTGATTAAATGATTCTACAAGTGCATCTGCTGCAATAGTCATTTCTCCAGCACTAGCTCCATTATGTTGTGTGACTGTTTTGAGTATTGGGTTTGCTATATCTGAACCTGTTGATCTCAAAATGATACTTCCATACGTAATTCCTCCTGCTACTTCTTGGTCTGCATTTGCATTGAAAATCACTGTAGAGTTTGTACTCAAACTAACTTTTGCATCACTAAATACACCATTTCCAAAAGTACCATCTCCTGTTGTGAATTTAGGGAAAGTAGTTGCTATATCTGCTGTTACTACTGGGGGAACGGTTACATTAAGAGGAACATTTGTTGCTGTATAAGTACGTTCGCTTGCTGTCTGATTTGTGCCCAAAATTAAGGTTACATTATTTCCTGTACTCAAAATGTTATTAGCTTGGTTATGGCTATTTCCTCTAAGTTGGTAACCCATATCATAAACCGTCTGTTCATTTCCTATAAAGAAAGCTCCTTCAATAGTAGCTTCTCCTGTAAAACGTTTTACATTGTTTCCATTTGAAGTATTATTACTAATTATTCTTAGAGTTCCATACGTAAAATCTGTTCCTCCTGCTATCATTTGCTCATCAGGACAACGATATTCTACAATAGATGCTTGTGTACTTGCATTTACAGGAAATGAATTATCATCTACTAAACCATCTGTAGCTCCCTTAGATAAGATTATATTAGCAGGAAGATAACAAGTAGGAAATACAGTCGCATCATTATTATCTCCTAAACGTAACAATGTGTTATGAGACATATATACATTTCCTGTAGCATTACCTCTAATTTGGAATCCATCATCTTCAAAATACCCTCCTACAATATGGAAGTTATTGAGAATAGATATAGTAGTATTTATCTCTGTTCTTCTATTCCAAGGTTTTTCATTGGTTAAGTTATAAAAAGGACTTGTACTACAAGTGCTACCTACTGAAGTACATTCTGTACAAGCAGCTCCTGTTTCTACATCTGCTATTGTAATATCAGCATCAGTATTTCCATCAAAAGTTACTGTTCCTGTACCTGCTATAAAGCGAGCTTGTGGAAGGCTTACAGCATTATTGGTTATTATCCAATCATGTTCTAATCTAATATTTTTATCAGTTGCAAATACATCTCCATAGCTGATAGTAATATTTGCTCTTCCTCCTCCTTCTACACGCATAGAGTCTGAGAGAGTCCAGTCATCAAAAGGAGCATTAAATATAACAGGACCAAAAAATCTAGATCCGTTTGATAGAAGGGTTTTTGCTTGTCCTACATTTGTTCCTTTAAACTCAAATGTACCTGGGAAGTCATTCCAATCTCTATCTGATGCAAAATCTGCAAAAATGAGGTTTCCAAAAACTTGCACAGTATGTAAATTATCTCCTATTAATCTTCCTCTATTTGCATCAGAAGCAGACCAAGTCATATTTTTACAATAGGAAAAGAAATTGTCAATATTTACAGTTTCTATACCTGCTCCTGCAAAAGAGTTATCATCAAAAATTACGTTGTCATTGGCAGTAGGGATACAATAAGAAGGTGCTCCACCAGAACCAACTAATGACCAGTGATTATCAGCATTTAAGTCATTCCAATTACCACTGTAATTTCCATTATCACTTTCTACCCAATAAAAAGTGCGTGAAGGTTGATTATTAATGAAGGTAATGTTTGAGTTATTACCAATATCAGAAACAATAGCAGGGTCTGCCTCTACTACATTTCCACCCACATTATTTATATCTTGAATAAATGTATATAAAAATCCATTTAATCCTGTATGTGCATTTTGGAAATCTATATTTGCTTGTACTCCTGTTAGGTTTGAGCGAATGTTTATCCAACCTGCACAACCTTCTCTAGCACGTACAAAACCTGTAACTGCTGTAACCCCATTGTTTGGAGCTGTTCCATCACTATTTGGGAAGTTCACAACATCAAAACGAGAAAGATTTAGATTATCAATTGTCAAATCGTTTTCAAAAGTAAGAACATTATTTTCTCCTACCTCCATATCTCTAATAACAGAAACATCTGGATTTTCAAAATCTATACGACTGTCATTTCCTGTAATGAATCTAGTGCCTAATGGAGCAGGTCCAAAGTCTAATCCTCTACGGAATCTTACTTGTGTTGTGGCATTCCCTCCTGCTGCTTCTCCAAATTCTACTTGAGCATGAAACTCTGGACGGGCTTGAAAATCGATATAAGCTTGTTGTGCTGCTGTTGAAGCAATGAATAATGTGCTTATAAAACGAGCTATTGTAGTCTGATTACCATTGAAAACAACCACATTTCGCCCTCCCAAGAAATTAACTGGCGCACGGAATATATTTGTTCTATCATTATTACCTGCTGTAAATCTTGCTATTCCTACTGTTGAGAAAGTAAGTGGAGCTGTAGCCAAAAACTCATTATCTTCGTGCAAACGAACAGCATTACCGTCATTAGTCGTACTTGCTATCGTAACAGCTTGTTGGAACTGATTATCTCCATACCAATCTATTCGTGTATTTTGTCCGAAAGTAACTGTTCCTGTGTAAAAATTAACTAACGGAGCAGCATTAGTTACTCCTCTGAAATCTACTAAAGCATTATCAGGAAAGAGAATATTACCATACGTTTTTGGAGCATCTCCATTCATATTAAAAGTGAGATTATTCTGTAAAGCAGTAACATCTCTAAAAGTAATTCGATTCAAGTTGTTTTCTATATTAGAAGAATTTACATTTATTGTATTTCCTGTAGTAGCATTATCAATGAATAGATTAGGAATTGTTTTGGCTGCTTCTCCCATTTCTAAATCGATATCTCCAACACCAGTAATATGAAGTTCGGAGGTTGCAGTAGAACTCAAAACGAAATTAGCTGTATTTCCTCTAAAATCTACAGCAAGTCCACCGTTTCTAGTTGCATTGGCTACCGAACCATTTAAGTTTAATTCTCTAGTAGGGTCTCCTACGCCATTAGCTATAGCAAATACATCTATAATTCTAGCTGTTAGCTGATGATTTGCTGGGCTTGTAGTGAATGTTCCGTCTACTAAGTTGAAGGTTTGATTAGTTGCAAAATCATCTGCTAGTTGCCAAATGCCTGTACCTAATGTGTTATCATAAAAAATAACATTTCCATTAAATACTTGTCCATCAGAGGTAATTATATTTGTGCCAGTGTTAGTATTTCTAAAGAAGGTTTCACCTGCAAATGTAAAATTGATATCATTTATAAAAGTCACTGAACCTCCAATTTGAATATTAAATATAGGACTTCCTGTAAGAATAGGAACTCCTGTTGCTCCTGTCCAAGTCATATCTCTTGCTTGTGCATTTACATCTATATTTACAATTTGGCTTCCTGCTCCAAATGAATTAGCATCAAAGAATACATCATCATTTAATGTTGGAGGACATTCTCCAGTTTGTCCACCAGAAGTAAGTGACCAGTTGTTGGGATCATTCCAATTTCCAAGAGCAAAAGCTGTTGGGCTTGCTCCTGTTGCTGCTGATGGATTTCCATTGTGTACCCAATATAAGGTTCTTAAAGTAATAGTTGAGAAATCTATTCCTGTATTGTTTCCTCCATCTGTACCACTATCAACCATTACTACTGTACCAATATTATTAATATCTGTAACGGTTGTGTTTTCCCAACTTTGAGCAAGATTAAAATCTACTGTTGCAGCATTTCCTGCTATAGAAGAGCGAATAATAATTGGGGTAAGACAGTCTGCAATAGCTACAAAGTTTCCTGTTACATTACTATCTGCATTTGGGCTAAATTCAAATATAGTTGAATTTGCCAAAGTAACATTAGTAAAGCTATTTGGAGGACCTGAGGTATTTTGAAGTGAAAATAAACTTCCTACTCCTAGTGTAACATCTCCTTGAAAACGTTTTCGTCCCGTACCAGTAAAACGAATACCAGCTCCTGATGTCCCTGCAACAGTAAATGTATTCTCAAATTGGTCATTACCTATAAAATTAGCTTGTGAATTGACTGCGAAACTTACAGCTTCCTCAAAGATGCTACGATCAACATTGGCTGTTCCTCCATCGAAAGTTGCATTTATACCATTATTAAATGCTAGAGCTTCTGAGTATGTTTTTGGGGAAGTTCCTGTTAAATTGAAAAGAACATTATTATCTTGTAAATCAATACTTCTAAATGTAATTCTATCAGTTCCATTTTCTGAGTTTATGGTTACATTATTATTTTGAGTAACAATAATATCAGGCATTTCTTTAGATTCTGAACCTGTATAACCTTCTACGTTTCCTCCACCACTTGTTAGACTAAAAAAGCTATTTGCTCCTGGATTTATAAAGTTGAAGTTAGCATCATTTCTAAAATCAAAGGTAAGTCCTGTTGCTCGTAATGTAATTTCAGAGTCTCCAATATTCAATGAGCCATCTGCTCCATTTGCATCTATAATACGAATCTGTATAGGATTACTGTTTGTTATAATATCTCCATTTTGAAGTGTTAGCCTTCCAAAAGGAACTTCTTGAGTAAGATTGAAAGCAGACGACAAAGACCAACTAGCTGTTGCTGCCACTATCATTTCTTTATTTTGATTGAAAAAAGCTCTTTGAAAACGTTTTCCATCTGTGTTTTCATTAGGAATTCCCCAATCGATAGTATTGTTAGTGGTTGCAGGCACAACTACAGGAGTAGTCAGTGCATTTGTAGCAGCAAAGTAAATATCTCTAATTTCGTTGGGGTTTGTTCCTCCTGTACCTACAGTCATTCCATTTACAAAAATAAGGTTTCCTCCAACTGTAAGGTCAGTGTCTTCTCCAATAGATTGTAAAAAAGGGTCGTTAGTAGTACCTGTCCAGTCCATATTTCTACAAAAAGCATCATTATCCATATCAACAATTTGTCCTGTTGCTGAAAATGAATTAGCATCAAAAAATACATTGTCATAGATAGTAGGAGGGCATTCGCCTGTCACGCCACCACTTGTCAAAGACCAGTTAGCTGCATTATACCAATTAGTTGTGCTTCCTGCACCTGCTACACTATGTACCCAGTATAAATCTCTACTGACAGAATTTCCTGTTACATTGGTATTATTTGCAAGTGTTCCATTCGCAACATTTATTGGCTGTGCTGCGGCATTGATATTTTGAACAGTTGCTCCCACTAAAAATAAAGCATTTGTAAGTTGTAAACTTGCTTGGTTTGGAGGGTTATTCGAAGTAAGTGTAATAGGAGTAGCACAAGAACCCAATACATTTATATTTCCAGAAACAGTATTATTAGTGATAGAACTAAATGCAAATGTAGTTCCGTTGTTCATATTTATATCAGAAAAGGAATTTGAGTTTCCTACTCCTGAGTTATTAAATGTAGCTGTTGAATTATCTCCTAATGTAAAAGCTCCTATAAAAGTAGTATTTTTATTTCCTCCTGCTACAAATGTACTAGCTGTACCAGTAGTCAAGGTTGATCCAAATCTACTATCATTAGCAGTATTGAACCTAACTGTTTTATTATTTCCAAAGGAAAAATCACCATTAATATCATAACCTCCAGCAAAATTATTCGCTCCATTTATACCAAGAGTTACGTTTCCATTTATTATATTTCCTAAATTAGTATTAGCTCCAGTAATTGTTCCACTTACATTATTTCCAAGCGTAATATTATTGTATACTTTAGGAGAAGTTCCATTTATGTTTAATTGTCCTCCATTATTAGCAGTAGTAATATTTCCAAATGTAATTGTATTTACATCAGAACCTGTATTAATTGTTCTGACTCCTGCACCTATATAATTAAGGTTAGAAATTGTCTTTGCTAAAATACCTGTTTCTATTGTAGTGGTATTACTAGATATATTTATTGTACTTGTTCCAGAATTTAGACTGAAATTAGTATCATTTCTATAATCTAAAACTATAGTAGAAGTACTTGTAAGAGTAATTGTTGAAGCTCCTAGATTAAGATTTCTAGTGGGTACAAGAATATTATTTGTAGAAAATGTACCAGCAGTTACGTTTTCATCATTTGTATCTAGTGTTCCAGAGTTTAATAATAATTGATTCCTAACTAAGAAAGCATCTTGTAGTGTCCATTCTCCTGCTGCTCCAGTTTGGAAGCGAGCTCTATTGAGTCCTTTTCCATTCATTATTAGGTTTTGAGAGGTTGCAGAAGAAAATATCATCAAACCTTCAAAAGTAGGAGCATTGCCTGTTTGATTCATTCCTGCTGCAAAAGTCAATGAACCTGTTAGAATAAATTGTCTGGCTGCTGCACCTGTAAGAGTAGGCGTATTAGTTACTCCTGTCCAGTCAAGGTCTTTAGAGGTTGCATCAATATCTATAGTTACTATTTGTCCTGCTGCTGTAAAAGAAGCTGCATCAAAAAACACATCATCTATTGAAGTAGGAATACATTCTCCTCCTGTTCCTCCACTAGCTAAAGACCAATGGCTAGGGTCACTCCAATTACCAGTTCCTCCTACCCAAAATAATGTACGTCCAGTCGTTGTGTTATCTATAAAATTTCCTGTTACCACCACACTAATACTGTTTACTGTTACAAATTCATTAGTAGACTCAATTGCACTTACATTGACGCCACTCCAAGTTTGTGGATTTGCAAAATTAACAGGTGCAGTAAATGCACCAGTTGCTGAAAGAGTTACAGGATTAGAACAATTTCCATTTGGTGCAAATATGCCTGAAACGGTTGCTGTACCTCCAGTTGAAGAGGAAAATCTAAATGTAGAACCTTGCTCAACAGTAACATTACCAAAGGCAGCTAAATTTCCATTCGAAAAGTTAGTAGTTGTGGTAGCATTTGCTGTAAAATCGCCTAAAAAAGTATAAGAACTAGCACCAGCAAATTCAACAGTTCTTGTAGCAGCTATATTTGTTGTTCCATTTACAGTAAGAGGATTGGCAGCAGTAAAAGTAGCACCAGCAACATCATAATTAAAATTTCGAACAGGAGCAGCAATATTTAAAGAAACTGTTCCACCTGCAAGACCAGAAGCACCATCAAAATTTACATCATCAGTTGCTGTTGGAATACACTCTCCTCCAGTTCCTCCACTTGTCAAAGACCATCTTGCTGTATTGTTCCAGTTTCCAGTTCCTCCTACCCAAAATAAATTCCTATTGGTAGTATTATCTGTAATTCCAGTGCTTGTTGTGATTGTTCCACTTTGTAGTGTTACACTTCCTGTTGCATTTATGTTTGTAATATTGGTATTTGACCAAGTAGAAGCTGCTGTAAAAATAACAGGTGCAGCTCCACCAGTAGAATTAATTGTATTTTGAGCAGAACAAATGCTATTTGAGGTAAATGTTCCTGTAATTGTAGTAGTTGCATCAGGAGTAAAACTAAATGTAGAACCATTTCCAATATCTATATTAGCATTAAAATCTACATCTCCTGTAGTTGTAAAACGAGTTTGAGAGGCTGTAATAGCTGTGTAAGCACCTGTAAAAGTATAGGTATTTGTTCCCCCAAAAGTAATGGCTTGAATTGAAGAATTAGTAGAAGTTCCACTGATAACAAGGCTATTTGTTCCATCAAATGAAAATGCATTTCCATCAAATGAAAAATTATTTGCTAGTGCAGCTATATCTAAAGTTACACTGTAGCCTGCTGCGCCTGAATTGACATCAAAGAAAACATTATCTGCTGCTGTTGGAGCATTTGTTTGAAAAGTTGCACCTCCTGACGTAGTCGCCCAGTGTGTTGCAAAATCACTCCAGTTTCCAGAACCTCCCACCCAGTAAAAATCAGCTGCATTTGCTTGAAACGAGAAGAACAGAAAAAAAAACAGAAAAAAAATATTTTTTCCTCCTCTCTTTAAAAATTGTAAAGATTTTGTATTGATATTTTGCATAACTTTTTGATTTTGATACTTGAAATAGCGATAGAATGTATTGTACTGGTTTTTTTAATTAAAATATAAATTCTTACTAAGTCAGTATGAGTATAGTAATACTAAAAACAGTAAGTTTAGTTTAATGATATTATTATAGAGTTTATTAATCTCGCTTCAATCATAAACAAAGATAACTATTTTAAATTACTTTAGGGTGTTCTTTGTTTTAGAAGAAAATTGATTTTATGTAGATTTTAATCTTAAAAATCTAAATAATCATAAAGGAATAATTATATAACTCATAAATAAGGCAATATCATATTTTTCTGCTGTTTTTTTACTTTTTTTAGAACTTTTTCACTTTTAATTGACTATTTTTCACAAGCAAGGACAGCCAAATAAATCTATCTCTTTATTCCATAGATAAATAATAGTATTTTCATCTGTCAATAAAACTAAAGCTCTAGAAGGTGTATCTAACTCATTATTAAGAGGAAAAGTATCAGCAAATACAAAGTAAATATTCGTTGTTCCTTTAAGACGAGCAAACGTTTTTGATAAGTGTGAGCTACTAGGACAGTCAAAGCAGTGGGTAGGCGTAATTTCATTTTTAATTAAACTGTCTACCTTCATATTGTTCTCATAAATCAAATCTATCTGAAACGGACTTCCAAATAAAATGGTATCTGATAAATTTATATTTCTAGTATCAAATGAGTATTCAAAGTATTCAGTACAATCAGCGAGTAAAATACCCAAATCTTTAATTCTTGTTTTCTTTCTTTCCTTATTTGTATAATAATAAATAGCAGGCTTTTCTTTCCCTCTATAAACTGAATCTAATAGTTGAGGATAAAATCTGACTTTGTCGTACTCTTCTGGTTTGATAAGATTATAATCTATATTAATATTTTCTAGTAATTTTGTTTCTGCTGTAACAGCGTCATTTTTATTGCCATAATTTGGAAAAGCAAGTACTCCAATTTGAGATTTATTAGAGCGAAAAATTGGAAATATAGCATTGTCTACTACTAACTTTGAAGAACTTACATTTTTTAACTGCGTAATAAATTTTTGATTATTTTCACTAAGTTGATTGATTTTGAGAATCTCATTGAGATAATTTATACGTATGCTGTCAGTAGGAAAATGTAATTTCCAGTATTTTTCACAGTCTGTAAAATCCTGTTGAATAGTTGTGTCTTTTACTGTATTTTTTTTATTTGAATCTAGTACAGCACTAGATTTTTTAGTTTCATCTCCTATTTTGTGAAATGGTGTAGTGTCTTTTTTATTTTCTGCTACATTTTTACTAGCATTGTTTATAGTATCGCTTTGACAAGAATATAGTAAAAAAGTAAATAAAATGCAAAATTTATAAAAAAACATATCTATACATTTTGGAGGAATGATGGTAATAAGAAATTAGCAAAATTACTTAACAAAAACCTGTGTAGTATCTTTTAAATTTTCAAGAACAATATCACTTCTTCTGATTGTTCCGTCAGCTTCTTTATAGTTTTTACGATAAAATCTATACTTTTCTACACGATGACGAGCATTTTCAGGAGGCATAAAATCAATCGTTTTTTCTTCTATATTTATTTTTCCTTTCCAAGTAGTAAAACGATCTTGAGGAATTGAATAAGTAAAAATGTACTCTCCATTTTCTTGTCTCACTGCCAAAATTTCTATTCTACTATTTTTGAGTTTATTTAATTCAGTATGAAAAACTAGACCAGCATACTTTCCAATAAGTTGTTCTGGATTTTCTATTTTATCACTAATAAATTCTTTTTCTGTTTGTGCAGAATCTGTACTGGAAAACGAAAGAGGAGAATTGGGAATATTAATAGCTAAAATGATAGCAACAGCCAAGACAGCAAATAAAATTCCTGCAATCAGAAAAATACCTACTCCTTTTGGTTTACTAATCTTAATTTTACGATTATCTAAAAGAATTTCTATATCTGATTTTGAATAATGTAGTTTGTCTCCCACCCCTAAAATTTCTTGAAAAGATTGCTGTGAAAGCATTTTTCCTTTTAATCTATCTTGAAGTTCAAAATCCAAAATTTCTTCTCTAGTTTGTAATTTTAGGTTTCTCTGACGGAAAAAAATACTTAATTCTTTCTCTGAAAAACCATTTTGTTCGGCTACTGCCAAAAGTTGAGGATAATATTCATTTGGAAAAAAGCGTCCTACTTTTCTTCTGTCTACATGGGTTTCTAAAAGCTCACGAAGTGGCAAAACACGAATTGCTGCTGCTTGTAAACGCTGTTCGAATTCAGTTTCACTAATATCTAATTCTCTTGCCTTAATGCGCAAACTTTTCATTTGTTCAGTCGAAAGTAGCTCATCTTTAGCAAGTTCTTGTGCTTGTCCTAATAAAATTTCTAAAGAAGGTAACACTTCCAAACCGTTTTGCTTAACTACTTTATCAACTGTTTCTTGATTCCAGTTTTGAGAATTGACATAAGAATTCCATATTTTTTTGGGTAGAAAATATTGGTATACTAAAAATTGAGGAATAGCCTCTTTTATTAATGTTTCTTCTACTAAAATAGGTTCATCTTTCTCTTGTTTGTCTAAATAATTTTTTATACCTCTCAAAACATAACGACTAGCTTCATCATCTGTAAGGGTATGAATGGTAAAATGCCTATGAATAAGTAATGCTTTTAGTTCAGAGTGCAAAAGCAAATCTCCTATCAAATAAATTTCTGAATCAGTCGGAGTATATTCGACTACTTTTTCGGCAAGTTCTCGGTCTTGAATACGTAACAACTGAACTTCTTGAGATGTTATTGTAGCTGTTGCGCTTGTGCCATTAGATAGCCTAACGGTAATAAAACTCTGTTTTTCTTCTCTAATTTTGTCTATCCATTCTTCGGCTCTGTGTGAATGTAAAGCCACTTCTTCATCTAAATCTACTCCTGTTGGAACTTGTCTCATGGCTTTTTGTAAGACAAATTTTACAAGTTCTCTTTCAAAATCCCAATCTGAGACATCTTGTAATCTCTTCGTTGTAAAGCCTGAGTTGGTATCATCTCCTATTTGAGTAAGCATAATGCGCTCTCCAAAACTTTCAATAAAGGTTAAAGAAGATTTTGAGGCTTGTAACTTCAGATTTTTTCCTTCCACTAATGAATCAATATATAACTGATGGGGAAGAATATGAAATCCTTTTTTTAAAAAATAAGAATTAAATTTATCAATTAATTTTTCTGAAAAAGCTGGAGAAAAAACACAAAGAAGAGGAATTACACCTTGAAAATTAGGAGCTAGACGTTCGAATTCTAGCTTGATATTTTCTACAATACTATCAAAAAGTCTTTCATAAGAATGTGAAGCACCCAACCAATCAAATGTCTTATTTTTTTCTATTCCATAAGCAGGATGACGAAGTGCATTTACAGAAGCATCCAAACTCTCATAGTATTTTTTTGATATAGGTTTGATTTGAGTATCTATTTCGAAAAAAAGATCTATACGTTCCTTTCCTTCATAAGGAATAGAAAGTAAGTTTTGAGAATTATAAAAGGCTGCACTACAATATTCTTCAGTAATTAAAAGACAAATTGTAGAAGTAGAATGCGTATCCATGAAAGTTGATAGAGAAGTTGAGCAGAAAATTATAGTATAACATAGAGAACAATCAAGCAAAGCTACAAAAAAAGCAGTTTTGATAAAGAATTATTTAAGAATTAAATAAAAACAAGCTATTACACTGTTTAATAATTTTTACAATGTTTTTGTGTGTTCAACTCCCCAGAGTTGAACGAAACGCTTCCCAAGAAGCGTGATTCAAGCAAATAAATCATGCTTATCAGAAAGCGAAACATTCAGTTATGAGCAACTGAATGCACAACAAAAAATAAGGTTGAGTATATTTTTCCCTTAACATTGATTTACAGTATCATTAAAAAAATATACATTCTTAAAACAATTTCATCATTAATGATGTCATTTAGACATCATCTACTTATAAAAACGATTTACTATTTTAACGCTCTCAAAAAATATATATTGGAAAATTTACTCTTAATTTTTGCTTGTTTAGGTTTAGGTTTTATCTTCAAACAAATTTCTATCTTTCCAAAAGATACACACAAAGGAATAAACACATATATTATTTGGGTTGCTTTGCCTTGTCTTGCACTTGTTTATATTCCAAAATTAGAACTTTCAATGTCCTTGATTTGGCTCGCCTTAATGGCTTGGGTCGTTTTTGGACTAAGTATTTTGTTATTCAAAGTAATGGCGAAAATTTTTAAATGGAGTAGGCAAACAGAAGGGTGTTTGGTTTTGGCTTGTGGACTTTGTAATACTTCTTTTGTAGGTTTTCCTCTATTAGAGTTTTTATACAACTCAAAAGAACCTTTACAATATGCTATCGTTTGTGACCAAGCTGGGTCTTTTTTGGTTGTGGCTACTGTCGGTTTGATTGTCGCTATGAGTTATGGAGGTGACAAACCCACAGGAAAAATTATCTTGAAAAAATTATTTTATTTTCCTCCATTTTTAGCTTTTTTAGTGGCTCTAGTAATTCTTCCTTTCGGTGGAATAGAACAGTTTTTTACTTATTTCTTATCAGAAATAAATGGTTTTGAAGAGCTAGGAATAATTTTGGAAAATGTATTGATAAAATTAGCTGCTCCTTTGGTTATTTTGGCTCTCTTTTCTGTTGGACTTCAAATAGAGTTTTCAAAAGAAAATTTTAGATTTCTTAATCCTTTCTTTTTTGGTCTTTTATATAAACTTTTTTTAGCTCCTTTAGCTATTTATTTTTTATATTTGATTGTCTTTGAAGAAAAAAATATAGCTTTTGATGTGGGAGTTTTGGAAGCTGCAATGGCTCCTATGGTAACAGGTGTTTTGTTGGCACAAGAATATCAGCTCAATCCAAAATTAGGAGGATTCTTGCTTGCTATTGGAATTCCACTTTCTATTGCAACAGTTTATTTGTGGTATCTGTTTTTGGTGTAAATAATTCAATTTTTGTACTATAAGTATTTCAAAATTCCTGATTTGCAAAACTTAGCAAATCTGTGATAAACAATTTGAGTTAATTACTGATTTTGATGAAGTTGTTTCATAGAATCTTTTTTCAAAATACGGTTTACAAAATCTAGTTTTTCTGAAAATTAAACTTTTGTTAAATAATTTCGTTCTTTTTACTAGTTAGAGCTAAAAATAGCTTTTGAAAGCGATTAAATTCTCTTTGATTGCGAATTATACGATTTTAGTTTTTTATAATCCATCTTTTTTGTAAATTGAGTAATTGTAAGTAGTTTTACTAAACTAAACAATTCATATTTTAGCGACACTGATATATCCATTCCATAATTTTTAATTTATTTAATGATAAGCAACTCAAGAAGAGAAGAACCAAGCATTTCGATAACAGAATTTGAACGTTTAATGGAAGAAGGACGAAGTTTTTTCTTTGAAATTGATACGTATGAATTTCTATTAGAACATTATCGGAAGACAGGAAATATTGAAAGGTTATTTTCAGTTTGTGATATTGCACGTTCTCAGCATCCTTTTTCGGTTAATTTTATTGTCGAAGAAGCAAGAGCGCATATTATCAACAATGACTTTGATAAGGCTCAATCTACTATTGAAGAAGCCGAAGCTTTGCAACCCTCGGAAATAGAGGTGCAATTAACAAAAGCTTGGATTCTACAAGAGTGTTTTAAGTTTGATGAAGCTGCTGAAATTTATCAAAACATTCTGCCTTTTACAGATGAAAAGGAAAAAGATGAGGTGTTATATCAAATAGCAAGTTGTTATCAAGCCAAAAATGATCTCAAAACAGCTATTAAATATTATAAAGAAACTCTACGTCAAAATAAAGGACACAAAGAAGCATTGTATGAACTTGCTTTTTGTTACGATGAGTTAGATGATTTGGAGGGAAGTATTGTTTTCTATAAACAATTTATTGATAATGACCCTTACTCTGCCGAAGCGTGGTATAATCTGGCTCTTATTCAAACTCGTTTATCATTATATAGAGATGCTATTGTGTCGTATGATTATGCCTCACTTATCGAAGACGGATTTTCTTCTGCATTTTTTAATAAAGGAAACTGTCACATGAATTTAGGACAGTATCAAGAAGCATTAGATTGTTTTATTCAAACTTCAAAACTAGAACGTCCAACTGCTGAACTGTATACACATATTGGTGCAGCCTATCAAAAATTAAATAAATTTGCTGAGGCTCTTAATTTTTATAGAAAGGCATTGGATTTTGACCAAGAATATGAAATGGCTGCTTTTGGTATAGGTGAATGCATGGAAGAGCAAGAACGTTGGAAAGAAGCTGTACATTTTTATCAAAAATCCCTTCGAAATAATAAAAATTTAGGTAATGCATGGTTTGGAAAAGCTCGTTGTGAATATCAACTTGGAAATATGATTTCGTGTATGGAAGCATACGACCATGCTTCAAGAATATTGAGTGAAAATGTAGATGTTTGGCTCTCTTGGTCACATGTTTATTATAAAGAAGAATGGTTTGATAAAGCCATTGCTATTACCGAAGAAGCACTAGAAATTATTCCAGATTCTGCCGAGCTTTTATATCGATATGTTGCTTATTTGATGGGAGGAGGGAAATATAAAGCTGCTGTTATGGCTCTTGAAAATGCTATTTTGATAGCACCAGAAGATAAAAATTATATTTTAGAATTTTTTACAGACTTGAACACACAAAAAGCCATCTATCAAATAATTGAACAATTAGAAAATTAATTAACAACTGATTTAAGTGTCCATGCTTAAATCAGTTGTTTGAAAAATATAAAAACGAAGGGATTTGATGAATCAAATCCCTTTCTTTTTTCGAAAAAGCTCACTCCATTGACAAAACTTTAATTTTCTGATTGAATTTAGTTTCTTTACTCATTGGATTATTGAGTATTTTTTTGATTTCTAGTAATCCATATCGGAAAAAAGAGTATTCATTATATCCATTTGAACAGACTCTTATTTTCGTTTTTTTATGTTTCCACTCCCCTACTTTGTAACACCAAACAAATGCAATAGAACAAAGAGCAAGTAATTTAGCTATTTTCTCTGGTTCTGTCAATTTTGTATTTTCTAGCTTAAAACCTTGTGTTTTTAGTGCTTTAAACAGCGTTTCTATTTCCCAACGTTGTTTATAAATTTCAAAAGCGTTTTCTAAAAAAACAGGTGAAGCTAGATAAATATATCCTTTTTGTGTTCTACTTACAGATAAATATACTTCTACACCATTGACTATAAAAACACCCTCTAAATGATACGTTTCTGAAATAGCCAGTCCTCTACACCAGGCTGCAATTGACTTTGTTTTACCTTTTCTAGTCGCTTTAAAATTAGACTTTAGTCGCATTACAAAATCAAAGTTTTTTCCTGATAAATAAGTAAACCATTTTTGACCTACAAACTCTCTATCTGCTACAATAGAAGAAATAGATAGGTTAGGAAAAATAGATAAAAAACGTTCTATTAATTCGATGCGTTCTTCAGTAGAAGAGTTTCCTTTTTTTGGAAAAACAGACCAAATAAGAGGCACTGAAACATTTTTATAAGCTGCTGAAAGTAACAAAATATTTATATTTTTTTTACCCACTTTCCAATTGGAACGGTCAAGACATAAAACAATATCCTTCCACTTATCAATACCTTGTAAAGAAACAATTAAAAGAGTAATTGCCTTAAAATCAAGGTTATAGTGATTTAAAAAGCGTTCAATACGACGTAAAGAGGAGCTGCACTCTACATTCCGTTCAAAAGCTGTAGCAATTTGAATCAACCCTCCTAATCCTACTTTTATAACAGCTATTACAAAAAGACCTATAAATTGAACTCGTGCAAAATGAAACTCTGTTAAATGAGAAGATAAAACAGTAACTAATTTTGTAACTTTACCACTAGAAGCATACTTTGCTTTTGCCATAATTGAGAAAAATTTGTGAGAAAAATTTTGTAAGAAACTCAATTATGGCTTTTTTTTATCTCGTTTCAAAATCTTTTGTCAGAGGACTGAGTCGAAAAAGTAAAAACGCATTGGCAATCCTTGATAAAATATGTATTTTTGTAATTATAAAAAATATATTTCAAAATGTAAGTAATTGAGCAAAGTTATTTATATGCAAATGGAATCTGTCTGACACCTCAAAGGTGTCTTGACAGTTTATACTTCCACTTTCTAATTCTTTTCTTAGATGTATTTTATTTTGCTCAGTTACTTATTTTTTTAATTAGCTACACTGACTTTCAGTTCTCTGTGTTCCTCTGCGAACTCTGTGTTTAAAAAACGAAATTATACCATTTTATCCATTTATTCTATGAAATTCGGAGTTATTGTTTTCCCTGGGTCTAATTGCGACCACGACGTATATTCTGTTCTTAAAGATACTTTCAAACAAGAAACTGTCAAACTTTGGCACAAAAGTACAGATTTAGAAGGCTGTGATTTTATTGTCGTTCCAGGTGGTTTTTCGTATGGAGATTATTTGCGTTCGGGTGCGATTGCTCGTTTTTCACCAATTATGAATGAAGTGATAAAACATGCCGAAAAAGGTGGTTATGTTTTAGGTATTTGCAATGGATTTCAGATTCTTACAGAAGCTCATTTATTACCAGGTGCATTACTTCGAAATAATAATCAAAAATTTAACTGTAAGAATATATTTCTTCAAGCTACTTCTCAAAATAGTTTGATTACTCAAAATACAGACCCAGCAAAAGCCTATAAAATTCCGATTGCTCATGCAGAAGGTCGTTACTATGCTTCTGATGCAGATTTGAATAGTTTGATTGTTAATGATCAAATTTTGTTTCGTTATTGTGATAGTGAAGCTAGAGTTACAGATGATAGCTGCCCAAATGGCTCAGCAATGAATATTGCAGGAATTTGTAATAAGGAAAGAAATGTTTTTGGAATGATGCCACATCCAGAGCGTGCTGCCGATGAAATTTTGGGAAATACGGATGGAAGAGTAATTTTTGAATCTATCTTGCAGCTTGTTGGTCAAGTTTAATACTTTTAAAATGTCTGAAAAATTACCTCAAGTCTATACAGAAATTATAATAAATGCTTCTAAAGAAAAAGTTTGGAATGTACTTTTAGACTTTCCAAATTATCCAACTTGGAATAATTTTATCAAAAAAATAGAAGGCAATTCAAATTTAGGAGGAAAAATAGAAGCTAAAATGTTTCCTCCTGCTGGTTTGCCTATTACTTTTGATGGTACAATTTGTCGAAACACTCCAAACAAAACATTAGCTTGGAATGGATATATGATTGCTCGTTGGCTTTTCGAACCAACACATATATTTGAAATAGAAGAAAAAACTGAAAATCAAATCCTTTTCATTCATAGAGAAGAATATGAAGGTTTTATAATTCCATTTATAAAATTTATGTTGCCTACTTTGGTGGGAAAAGGATTTGAGGTAATGAATAAAGATTTGAAAAAGTTTGTAGAGGCAAATTAAGAGAAATTGAGTATTTTGTATTCATAAATCACTAATCATTGAAAAACTAATCATTAAGTATGTTTGTAGATAATTTTGAAAATCAAAGTAAAGAAAAATCAGAATCAATAAAAAAGCAATGGGTTGAGACAGCTACTAAATTTTTAAAGGGAAAACCCTATCAAGATTTGGAGTGGGAGTTTTCAGAAGACATTTCTATTGAGCCATATTATACAAAAGATGAAGAGAATCATTCTGATTTATCCTATTTACAGATTCTTCAAAATAATCAACTAGCTTTAAATGAACCTGTTTCTCAGCCTCGTTTTTGGTATAATCAGCCTTTTATAAAGCTATATCGTTTAGAAAAAGAAGAGCTAGAGAAAATAAATAAAGAGGTTCGCCAAGTTTTGATGAGTGGCGCAGAAGGAGTTTGTTTTGACTTGAAAAGTATAGAGCTAACTAATATTGATAAGAAAAAATTAGAATATTTACTTTTTGAAGTAGCTTTGCCCTATTGTGCTGTGAGTTTTCAGGTAGATATAGAAAATGAAAATGAATTACAAAGTTTTTTAGAAAAATATATTGATTATGTAAAGGAAAGAGGTTTTGAAATACATCTTTTGACTGGAGGAGTTTTATATCAAAACTCATCCAAGAAAAATAATCAATTCTCTACTACTTTTTTAGAATCAGTTTCTCAAACAAATACTGCTTTTCGTTCTATTACATTGCAATTGAATAATTCGAAAGATGAAGCCCAAAATATTGCTGATATTCTTTTTGAAGTTAAGAAATTAGTAGAAAATTCAAACAAAAATATTTTACAAAATATTCAATTTGTAGTAGAAGCAACTGATAGTTTTTTCATTACAATTGCCAAAATACGTGCTTTGAATTGGCTTTTGATTCAAATGTATGACTTGTATCAAGTGGATACTAAACCATATATTCATTCAATTACTTCACAAGGTACTGACGAAAAGAGTTTAGAAGACGAAAATTGGAATTTAATTAGAAATACTACACAAGCATTTTCTTGTATTTTGGGAGGAACAAATGCTTTGAGTGTAGTCTCACATCAAAATCAAGAGAATACAAAATCTAAAGCATGGGCAAATCGTATTGCTCGTAATGTTTCTGTCATGTTACGTGAAGAATCTTTTGTAGACGCAACTGCAGATCCAATCTCAGGTTCATATTATTGTGAACAAATGACAGATAAATTAATTGCATCTGCGTGGAAAAAATTTCAAGAAATGATAAATTAAATAAATGAAGTTAATTATTTTGTGTTATTTTTGTAAACACAAGATTTACATCAATGCTTTGTTTAATTATTTTTTTGTAAATATCTGTTTAATTGCATTTTTGTTAAACAGTTTTTGTTTTAATAACTATAATTGTAGTATAATATTAAATTAGTAATTAAAATATACATTTTTATAAAACAAAAAGGGTCATATAGTGTTTCGTAATAGACTTACTTTATAGTTACTTATTTTTTATTTCAACCATTTTTTAAACTGTTGAATTTTGAGAGTTCGAATAATATTTGATTTACGGAATAGAGGCGCAGTTTTGCCCTTCTATCACCAGCACCTTTTTTCAGGATTTATTAAAGATTTACTTACAGATACTTCTTTTGGAGTAGATGATAATTTGTTTTATAATTTTTCTGGATTAAAAGGTCAAACACGAGTGAGCCGAAAAGGCTTACATTACTGTTCCCGAAAAGTTACATTGGTTTTGTCTGCGCTTCGTACTGAAGTGATTGATGAGCTTTTGGATAGTCTTTTTAGTAGAGAACACATACAGATTGGAGAGCTAGAATTAGCTCCTGAAGCAGTAGAACAAGAACTCATGCCAGAGCAACGAGAGATGACAAAATACATTTGTATTTCTCCGTTGGTGGTTTCTAGTCCTCGTTTTCATAGAGATACAAAAGAATTTATCGTACCAAGTATGGACAAATTTTCTGATCTTCTTTATGATTCTACACTTACTCGTATGGAAGAGTCTGGACATTATACCGATGCCGAAATGGCAGAATTTTATAAGTTTCAGCTTGTTCCTGACCGTCGTTATTTAGAAAAAATACAGCAAGAAGAAAAGAAGTTTGCTCGTATTTATCCACTTGAAGGACAAGGAAGTGAAGTAGAGGTAAGAGGATATACGTTCCCTTTTGTGCTTTATGCACACCCACAAGTACAAAATTTTATTTGTAATTGTGGCTTAGGAGAGTATACTGATTATGGCTTTGGAATGTTAGATTTTGCACATAGCGACCCTACTCAACGTACACAACCTTATGGAAAATATGGTGTAGCAGAAGAGAGTAAGAAGTAAAACTGCTTTTCTAATTTATAAACATCTTTTTCTATGAAAGAAAATTACATAAAAAACCACCTTTAAAATCTTTTGATTTTTGAAGGTGGGTTTATTTGCTAGTTGAAAAATTTATTTTATATACTTCTTATTATTTTATCAAACTCTACTCTTTCTTTAGGTTTTTTAATAGGCTGAAAAAAATCTTCAGGATTGCGATAACCAACAGCCACACCAAACAAGGCAGTATAATTTCCATTTGGATTAATAAGAGCATCATATTTATCAGGTTCAATTCCTTCCATTGGAGTTGCATCAATTTCCATTGTTGCACATGCTCCCAAAAATATTCCTAATGATAAATAAACTTGTTTTTGAAACCAGTTTTTTACAAAAACATCTCCTAGAGGTTTTACAACGGTATTAAAATAATTGACAGCCCCTTCTACTAAATGTTCAGTAATCTGTTTCTCAAACAAATCAATATTATCTATCGAACTAAAGACTACTAGAGTATCACAATCTTTGATTCTATCTGCATTGAAAAAAGAGGATTCTGCTAATTTGGCTTTCATTTCTGTATCGTGAACAAAAGTAAATTGCCAAGGCTGACCATTAATTGAGGAAGGACTTAAATGTAGAATTTGTTTCAATTCTTCCATTTTTTTACTGTCAATTTTTTTGTTGTGGTCATACAATTTTGTTGCATAACGGTTTTGAGCTGCTTCTAAAAATTTCATTTGTTAGCTTTGATTTAGTTGTGAATATTAAAATTTACCATTTGTGTTTTTATGTTCTTCTGCTGGAGCAATCGGTTCGATTACATCCCAATGTTCAGCAATTTTACCATTTTCTACTCTGAATAAATCATAGAACGAAGTAGATTTATCAGCAAATGAACCTTCACTTACTACCAAAATAAAATTTCCTTCACCCAAAACTCGGTGTACTTTGTTATATTTCATTGTAATTCCTTGAGAAGCCATATATTCTAATGCTTTTCCAAGACCAGAAAGACCGTCTGCAATTTGTGGATTGTGTTGGATATAATTATCTCCATCAAAATATCCTGTTAGTTTTTCCATTTTTCCATTAACCAAAATATCTTCTACAAAATTTTTGACTACCCTTTTATTTTCATTGGTCTTGTCTAAATCATTGATTTCTGTTGTACCATCAATCATAGAATGCCCACTTGGGTTATTGGATTCAGGTTTTACTTGTAAATTATCCCAATGTTCTACAATTTTATCATCTTCAAATCTGAATATATCAAAACCTACTTTTGGACCAAAAAAATTATAATCTGTGTGAGTAAATACAAAATCTCCATCTTGAAAAGCACGAATTGTATTTAATTTTGCTGAATTAGCTGGAAGTTGAGCCAATAAAGCTCCAAAACCTGCTAGTCCGTCAGCAATACTCAAATTGTGTTGAATATATTTATTTGGATTGATGTAACTAACAGGTTCTTGTGCTCCTGTTTCGATACTTTTTAATAAAGCAACAGCTTTTTTCTTATTTGAAATTTCTGTAGTGTTCATATTTTCTGCTTTTTTAGTTTGTGAAGTAATACTATTTTGTGAGTTACAAGATAATAATCCAAGGGTTAAAATTAAAGATGTGATTGATAATAACTTTTTCATTGTATTGAGATTTGAGTTTTAAATTGACAATACAAAGTTGAGGCTATTCAACAAAAAAATAATGATACAGAAAGTCCTTTAGATGATACTTTTGTTCCAACTAGAAATTAAGGATTGAAAAACTCTCTAAATTCGATGGGAGTAGTATCAGCATGTTTACGAAAATACTTGATAAAATTAGTAGATTCTTCAAAGCCTAATGTAAATCCTATCTCTTTTACACTTTCGTTGGTATGTGCTAAAAGTCGTTTGGCTTCTAGCATAATTTTTTCATCAATAATTTGCTTAGGTGTTTTACCTAATGTTTTTGAGGTAGCTTGATTGAGTCTTTTTTGTGTAATATTTATCTGAGTAGCATAATAATTTACCAATTTTTCTTCTTGAAACTTTTCTTCTAATAGATTTTTGAAAAGCATTGTATAATCTAAATCTAATCCTGTTTTGACTTTGGTAAATCCTTGTTTTTGCCTTTCTCGTTCAGAAATTAGTAATAAATTACGTAAATAATTCCGAAGAATATCAGCTTGATACTCATCATTTGGGTTGTTTGATTCTGCTTGCATCTGTTCAAAAAAAGTAGCGAATATAGATTCCATATGGGGAATATGAATGGTAGGAATAGAAAATAAATCATTAAATAAGATAGTACTTCTTAAAAATGTTGTATCTATTTCTGTTTTGCAGAAAAAAACATCTGTAAACAAAATTCCTTTTCCATCAGAATCATCTTTATTATCAAAACGTTGTACCATATTTTTATTCAAAAAAACAATAGTATGAGGTTCTATTTTTATAGGATTAAAGTCAACTAAATGTGTTGGTGTTCCTTTTTGAAACCACAATTTTTGATAAAACTCTGTTCTATGAGTAGATGTCAGTTTTTCACCATCAGATTTAAAAAGTTGATTCATTTCTACTACTTCAAGTTCTTGTGGTAGTCCCTCTTTAAAATTATATTTCTGAATATCTTTTTTCACTATATTGTATTTTTGGATATGATTAATTTTTAAATGTTCAAGTATAAACAATACTTTCACAATTATCTATACTTGAATATTTTTTATTAATACATCGTATTCGGATTAGCTGACTTTTCAGGAATTTTTTGGATAGCATCCCAATGTTCGCATATTTTGCCATTTTTATCAAATCTAAAAAAGTCCATTGTTATATACTCATTTTGAACGTCTTTTTCTAGCCAAGTCTGATGAGTATGTAAAGCAACTAAATCTCCCTCAGCAATACATCTAACAAATTCAATGGATTTATCAGGATATTCAATTTGCATCCTTTCAAAATAATCAATAAACCCTTGTGTTCCATCAGCAACATCCGGATTGTGTTGAATATATTCTTTTCCAATATATGTTTCTATTGCTTTTTTAGGGTTTCCTTCATAAGCAGTTTTATAGAATGCGATTGCATTTTCTTTATTTTTTTGCAGGTTCATGGGCATAATTTTTAAATTATTTATAAATCAAGATGACTACAATATCTTAAAAATAAGCTAAAACAGGAAAAAGGCGTAAAAAAACACCTTCAATATCTGTGTTGAAAATTGAAGGTATTTTGTATTTATCAAGATGTTTTTTTGTTATTGTTTTTTACGCAGATTTATAATTCCTCCAAAAACAATATTGAGTTGAGAAAAAAAGAATGTTTGCTCAGCTTTATCAGATTTTGAATAAGTTGTTTCTACATCTGGTAAATTGATATATCCTCCTTTAAATTCAGATTGAATAAAGAATTTATTAAAAAAAGCAACTCTAGCACCTATCACACCACCAATTCCATATCCTGCTACATGAAAATCATCGTGTCGCTGTTGTCCTAATAAAGTTGTATTTGTTCTTGGATATAAAAAGCCAACTCCTAGACCTTTATTAAGACTAATTTTGATTTTATTAAAATCAAAAAGTAAACTAGAATGCCTTATTTCAACATTTACATAATTTAGACCATCTGTGTGTTCAAATTGTAAAAAATCATCTTTCAATTTTATATCATTATGAAAATAATCAGCATCATAATTTGATGAAGTATCGTGAATGTAACCATTGATATCCACAATCTGATTTTGTTGCATTACATATTTCATGTGATCTATTCCAAATGAAACATCCCAGTTTTCTGTCAGATAATATCCTATACGAAAGTTGTATTGAGGAATCGTAATTTTGTTTAGCTTGAAATAGGGATCAACTGCAAATTTGGATTGTCTATCTTTAGCAATTACGTCTTTTAAGGTAAAATCATAGTTTTTACCTTTAAAATGAATATCTGATTTGGTGTACCAACCTCTATTATATCCCCAATAAAAATACAATCTTCCTTTAGAAATTTGTTTAGGAATTGGAGGTGTAACAGTTTGAGCAGAGCATAAATAGGAAATAAGCGTAAAGAAAACAACTAAAAGTATAGCTTTCATTTTTTGTAAGTAATAATATTAAGTAATAGTTTTTTAAGTGTGCTTTAATTTATTTGAATGTGTTTTACACTAAGAAATAAACTAAAGTAGATTATAGGGCTGCAAAGGTAACTATACTTTTATTAAGACTAAATACAGAAACTAAATACAAAGAGTTTATTATGTTTTTTTGTGGATAATGAAAATAATACAAAATGAATTTAAGAATAAATTTGTTAAAAAATGTGCCTAGATAGATTTTTTGTGTACTTTTGGTACTTAGTACTTACATTTTTTAATAGACTTAAGAGTTTGAAAAATACTGCCTTTATTACTACTTTAAGAAACCCTTTTTTAATTTGGGTTTTTAGTTTACTTCTTCATAGCATTTTATTATTGCTTGTATATTTTGTTTTTTGGGCTTCTTATAGCGAACCTACTTTAAACTTCTTATATCATTTTTCTCATCAAGTCAGTAAAGACAATTCTGTTTTTACTTTTTTTTCTTGGTTTTTGATAGTTAGTTTAGGTTTTAGTTTCTCGGCTGTTTTTGCTCAATTTTTTACATCTATTTCTGATTTTAATCAAAAAATTAGAGTGTTGGTTCTTTATATTTTGGTCTTTTTTGTCGCTTTTATTCCTATGCTCTTATGGTTAGATAGGCATGTTGTGGCAACTATTTGTGTGCTTTCAGGAGTAAGTCTCTTAGTAATTAATTATAAAAAAAATACGTCTTTTTATATCAATATTTTTGTTGGAACATTGCTCTGTTTGGTGGGGCTTTTTTGGTCTGTCAAAGGATTTGGGTGGGCAATGGCTGCCAGTATTCCGTTTTCACTTTGGTATCTTAAAAAGGAAAATTTCAAAAATCAGTTGCCTCAAGTTGTGATTTTGGTTTCACTAGTTATGTTGGCTTTAGTTTGGGATTTGATTGAAAGTCAAATTGAACAAAATGAAGTTATTCATTTTTCAGCAGAAAAAATAGAAAAAAATGTTCCTCAATGGCTTTTAGATGAACATTTGATAGAAGTAAATTGGACAAAAAATGATTTTCGTTTGTGGTTAAGTGGTTTTAGAGGCTTTGGAGAATTGAGTTGGGAAAATAAAACAACAAATCACCATTTTTCAGAAGAAGCTATTCAAGAAATTACTGAATTTTTGTTGCACTATGATTCTGTTGTTCCTGTTGAAGGTAATCCAATTTTAGAGTTACGATATGTAATTTTACAAATTGCTTTACTTATTTTTTGGTTTTTGTTTTTAGCAAATTATAATCTTTCTCGCTATCGTTTGATAACCTATTGGGTGGTTATTTTTCTGATTTGGGTGTGGACAGAATATATTAGTTTAGATACAGAAAATGGATTTTTATTAGCTCTATGTGCCTATGGAGGGCTTTTACCTTTAATTGGTGCAAACAGATTTAAAGATATTGTTTCTTTCAAAATTCATCAAAAAATTATTTTCATAGGAATAATTATTCTGATTGTGATTGAACTTAGTGGAAGTTTGGCAATTTATATTTCGGAAAGTCTGGCTACTCGCAAAAATTATGTAGAAGCAAAAGCCGTTTTGGAAAATATTTATAAGAGTTATTTTTCCGACCAAAAAGCATATATTGACTGGAATGCACACTTAAATGATAAAACATCGCTTCCTTTTTCTACTTCAGTTACCTCAAAATTTGATAAAGAACAACTTCAAAATAATTTAGTAATTCCGATTCAACATCTAAAAAATGAAGAAAATCTGAATCAAAATAATACTATCAATTCTTCGAATTTATATTTTATCTTGCCTTCCAAAACTAGTAAATCACAAACAGATATGCTTATGCTTTATTTTAGCGAACATCAAAACAAACTTGTAGAATGGCAATCGGTTTGGAAAACAGAAGAAATTGAAGTTTGGAAATTGATTGTTTTTTAAAATTCTTTTTGCTCTATTCCAAAATCTCAAATACTAAAAACTGTGTCTTCTGCTTAGGGCTAAAATTATTATCTGATACAAAAACGATTGTTTTATTGCCATTTGCAAGCATTTTTCCTAATGTCATTCCTTCGATATTATCTACATGATTGAGGTTCATTTTTGATAAATCGGAAATTAGTGTTTTCTTTAGAGGAATATAATCTTTATTTGGAATCAGGTTTTTAAGACTTTCTATATTTTTAGAATCAGTTGCATTCTTTGTTTCTACCAAAAATAATTTTACAACAGTTCCTCCATCTGCTTGATAACCTTGAGAATAAGAACGTTCTAAAACTAAAAATTGTGTATTATTTTTATCTGTTTTCCATTCTAAAATTTCTACAATTCCATTGAGTCCGTAGGCTGTTTGTGGAATTGGTTCTTTAGCAACAGGTTCAGCCAAATAAACAAATTCCTGCTCAAAATTTGAGGTTTTTCTGTCTAAACCTATCAAACGAATTGGAAATATACCTTCTGTGTTTTTTGTCATTTCGCCATCTTGTTGTAAAGCAGTTTCGGAGAGAAACCAAATTTTGTTTTCATTATCCGAAAAAGTCATAGATTCGATGGCTGCATTGTGATACCAACCTTTATTTTGAGTGGTGTCTATAAAATGCTTGGGTAGTTTAAATTTTCTAATTTGATTGCCATTTGTATCCATTTCGGCAATAAAAGGAACTATATTTCGCTCTCTATCGCCTTCACTACTCCAAAAAAGTGTACTTGATTTACTAGAAAAACAAATGCTTTCTGGGTCAGCTATTTTTGTACCTTCATTTTTTTTAGGATAAAATTTTCCGTTTTCTTGTTTGAGAAAGTTTACAGAATTTATTTTTAGTTCTTCAAAGCTATCTTTTGTATAATTCAATTTGGCTGTATAAAAACGCAAAAGTCCATTCTCATCAAATAAATCATCAGAAAGTAAATAATAACTATCTGTTGAATTGTCATAATCAATTGCTGAAAGTCCACCAACAGTCATTTTTTGTTCATTTTCTCCAAATTTTTCTTCAAAAGGAATAATTTTTTCTCCAATAAAACGAAGTGCAAAAGGATCTTTTTGTTCTGTTTGGGTAGATGTAGGCTTTTGACTTTGGCAATTTGTAAATAGAAAAGCAATACAAAAAGCTAAAAAATACAAACTTAAAAGATTTGCTTTTTGAGATTCAATTGGCTTCATAGTTATTTGTTGTTGGTGTCGCTGTCGCTAAAACACCAACAACAGCAGTTTTTATACTCTAATTTTAGAAAAGACTCTTATTTATTTAATCTTCTTTTTCTTCTTCTTCCTCCTCATCGCTCAAATAAACATCTAAAAGTCCTTCTGGAAGTTGCATCAAAATAGATTTATTTTCTCTATTAAATTCTTTTATTAATTCTTTTTTTAGAGGAATCAATACTTCTTTTTCTTTAAAGTTGATGACTAATAAATCATTTTGAGGAAGATTATAAATTGTGTCTATTTTGCCAATTTCCCCTTTTTCTATATCAGAAACCATAAAACCGATAATTTCGTGATAGAAAAATTCATCCTCTTCTAATTTTGGAACAAACTCATCAGGCAAGAAGAGTTTCAGTTTTCTAAACTCTTCAGCTTGTTCGACACTATCTACTCCTTCTAATTTTATAAGCACTTTTTGTCCGACTTGTGGACGCAGATTTTCTACAAAAAAAGGAACTAATTGTCCTTTTTGTTCGACCAAAATAGATTCAATGTCAAGATATAAATCAATATTATCAGTATCCCAAAAGGCTTGAATATCGCCTTTGAGTCCGTGAGGTTTGATGAGTGAACCGAGTTCGAAACAGTTTTCTTTATTCATATACAAATTTAGAATTTAGAAGATAGATTTTAGAAGTATGTCAATACACTACTTTAGTAAAAATGATTGACAAAAATACGACTTCATTTATTAATAAACGAAAAATTTATATTCACATTATCAAATCCATTGATTCTAACTTCTGAAATCTAAATTCTAACTTTATTTCATTTATTGATGACTGTTAACTGAATCTTCTTCTCTGAGTTTGTCTAAAAGCGCACTCAAAAGTCCTGCTTCTGCATCTGAAAGATTAAGGTAATTAGGTTTGTCTATAGGTTCTTCATTGTCTATCTGTTTCAAAAGTTCCAAACCTGATTCTGTAATAGAAATATTTACTTCTCTTCTATCTACTTCTCCTCGCCATTTATTGATATATTCTTTTGTAATTAATTTATCCATAATACGTGTCGTATTCGAATTTTTATCAATCATTCGGTCAGTAATATCTTTTGCACATAATGGAGTAGGGTGTGAACCACGCAAAATTCGAAGTACATTATACTGTTCTTGCGAAATTCCATAACATTTTAGCTTGCCTACTACTTTACCACGCAACCAACTTGCCGTAAACATAATATTTAACATCGCTTTATGTTGGTCAGATTTGAATTTGTTTGTTTTTAATGCCTCTTCGATTTTCATTAATTAGTTGAAAAAGTAAATGATTATTTTTATGATGATTAACTGACTTCTCAATTATTGTACCTACAACTACTTTTTGGTGGTTTATGTTTGGATATTGTTTCTTAATTGAATTAGATTTGTATGGAAATAGTATATTTGCCCTTTTCCCAACAAGGCTCACCTCCTTCTTTGCTTCTGTTTTGTTTTGTGCATTTTTTTATTTCTTCAATTTTTCTCTTAGAAAGAGGAGTTTTTGAATTGATTTGATAAATGGTTAATTCTGGTTTCATTTTTAGATAAATATCAAAAATAAGTTCTGTATTTTCTTCTATTTCAAATTCAAAATCTAAACGTTCTATGTTTATATCATTTACCATAGAAAATACTGTAGCTTCATATTTACCTGCTGCGATTTCGAATTCAAATTTCCCAGACCAATCTGTTTCAAAAACCTTTTTATTAGTAGTTTTAGTGGGTTTTATATAAAATTTATACGGCATTTCATCACCATCTCCATTTGAAACAACACCACCTATTTTGCTTTTCGTAGCTTCTTTCTTGTCTATTTTTACTCTACTTGTGTCGTCTTTATGGTCAAATGAAAAAGTATATTCATATTTGAATTCTGAATCTTTATCTTTTTTATAAAAATGACTTTTTTTATTACAAGAATTGAAAGCTATAAAAATTAGAAGTAAAAGGAACGTGATTTTATAGATTTTCATGATTGTTTTCTTTGAATTTAAATGCTGTTAGGAAACTGTTCTAAAATCCACGTTAAAAAGATTAAAGATAATAAACAAGTAATTCCAATAAAATAGGGACTACTAAATTTGAATCCTTCTTTTTTCACATTTTTATAAAAGCCAATAAAAAAACAAATTAAAAGAGGAATAGAAACAAAGAAATAGAATATTAGTAAAAAAGCTATAAAGAAAAGTATATTACCCATATCTCCTCCATCGTGCCATCGTGTCCAAAGTATAGGTTTTAAATTATTTTGTTCTAAAAAAATATCCCATTCTAATTCTGTTTCGAAAAAATGAGATTGATTATTTTTTTCATTAAAGACAAAATAGCTTCCTAATTGCTGTCTTTCTGCTTTTTCCCTATTATTAAAAGGAGGATAACAACTACATTTTCCTATAATGAATCCTTTATAAAAATGCCATTCTTTTAATCCTGTT
The DNA here is from genome assembly GCF_037126295.1 of Bernardetia sp. Wsw4-3y2. Lineage (NCBI taxonomy): Bacteria > Pseudomonadati > Bacteroidota > Cytophagia > Cytophagales > Bernardetiaceae > Bernardetia > Bernardetia sp. Wsw4-3y2. The sequence goes on from NZ_CP147018.1 coordinate 339,305, forward strand.
AATTGTTCTTTTCCATTTACTTTTAACGTGTTTCCTGTCCAATTATCTATTTCGTTTCCATAAGGTGTATAGTAAGTTTCATCTGCTAAACCAACCATCCCATAAGTTGGATTATAAACTAATGAAGTAACAAATAGGAAAAATAAAATTATGTGTTTTTTCATCAGAATATATTTTTGAAATAACTACTAAAAGCAAAAATCTCCTCCTTATTTTTCAATAAGAAAGAGATTTCTGACAAAAATAGTTTTTTTACTAGACTTCCAAACCTATTCCTTCAAATTCTTATAATAATATTTCAGTTTTTCTAGTTTTAATTGAATATCATTGAGTTGATTGATAGAATCATTCAAATTTGCTTTTACGATGGGTGCAAGACGAGCATCTACAAACAAATTTTGGTCTAATTCGTACCATTCTTCTGGTTTTTCAGTATCTAGTTTTGCTAAATTTTCATTTACATAAGCCAAAAGTTCCTCTAGTTTTTCATTCCAATATTTTTCTATAAGCTGATGAGGTTTTCTGTAAATAATTTCATCTTTTTCTACCTTATGCGTGCGTAAACCCAAGGCTAAAAGTTGAGCATTATGGAATAAATGAATTTGATGCTGTACAGGTGGTTTTTTTGCTTTTACTTTATAGGTCAATTTAAAAGCGTCATCATAGACATTTATTGTACTTTCTTCTTGTGTCAATCTATCAAAATCAGCTCGTTTGATGTATTTTCCATCCATTGACGTTTCCAAATTCATTACTTGATAGAATTCTTGTTCGACTGGATAGAGTTCTTCTCGTGTTGTGATGTGTTTTACTTTTGTTTCTTTTTCAATTTCAGTTTCTAATTCCTTTATTTCTTGTCTCAATCCAGTCAGATTTAGCGAAATAGAATAACCATGTTTGCGTATCACTTCTGAAACCAAATGACGCACTTTATCCAGCTGTTCAGATTGATTCCAAACACAATGTGTAATCAAGAAACAATCCATTAGATTGACTTTTTTGCGTCCATTTAAAAAAGCACACGTTTTGAGAAGGCGAATTACTTTTTTCCATCTTCTATCCGAAACAAAATATACATTTCCAATCTGATTATCGGTATCATCAAGTTGCTTTTTGACAAGCTGAATAGTATTCAAAACTTCTGTTGGCAGTTCTATTTCATCAATTTCTTTGCTCCAAAGCTCATTTTCTTCTGCTGTAATCTTAAGTTCATCTGAAACTGTATCTTCATAAACATTATCTGAAGAAGTTAGCATTTGCAGAAAATTACCACTTTCTTTTATTTCAGAAATTAGATAACGTACCAAAAACCTATCCCAAAGAGCTTCTAAACCTTCATTTTTGGGTGGAAGTTCGTTTGAAGCTGCAATCAATCCTTTTAGTTCTACTTTTACTTCTTCTTCTCCATTTCTATAAATTTTCTCATTCAAAACGGTCAAAAGTGCATTCTGAATAGAAGGACTTGCCTTCCAAATTTCATCTAAAAAAACAACTGTTGCCCCTGGTAAATACTTGTCTGTCAAGCGTTCATATTTATCCTCATCTTTTAACTTTTTGATAGAAACAGGACCAAAAACCTCATCAGGCGTACTAAAACGATTCATTAAATACTCAAAAGATTGTCCTGCTGTAAAGGCAAATTTTAGCTTACGTGCAATCAAACTTTTTGCTACCCCTGGTGCGCCAAGCATAAATAAACTCTCTCCTGCAACGGCTGTCAGAAGTGCTAATTGTATGGGTTCTTGTCGTTCGTAAAGATTTTTATTGAGAGCAGAAAGTAAGTTTTTGATTCGTTCTTTGCTTTGCATTGAAAGTGGTTTTTTTGTCGTTGGTGAGACACCAACAACGGCGATATAATAGTATTTTGAAATAAAACAGGCTAACTTTTTATTTAGGAATAAGGTTTTGAGAAAGTATTAGTAAATTTGTATCATTAAAAGGTATTTTTATCAATTAGTCATTTTTTATATGAAAATTATACGATTTTCTTTTGAAGATAAAGAACTAGAGTGGAAACTAGAGGAAATAAAGTTTAATAAACTTAATCTTTTAGTTGGTGCTTCTGGTGTTGGAAAAACTCAAATCTTGAAGGCTTTACTTATTTTGAAGGAGATTGTAGAAGGGGAGTCTCCAAATGGTGTGAAATGGTTTATTGAGTTCGAAACACTTGGTAATCAAAATTGTATTTGGGAAGGGGAATTTGAAAACAAAAAAGGTTTTCCGTTAATAGAAGGCATCTTAAAAGACAGTAAAATAAATCGTCCTAAAATCACTTTTGAAAAACTTGATATTAATGGTAAAGAAATAGTCAACAGAAACAACGAAACAATCGTTTTTAATGGGCAACAGACACTCAAGTTACTCAAAGAAGAAAGTATTTTACATTTGTTGAAAGAAGAAGATTTGATAAAACCAGTCTATGAAAGTTTAAGAAAAATAAACTTTAGCGACTATTCCGATTCAGTAAATGCTCCAAAACTGGTCAGTATCAATAATATAGCTAGTATAGAAAAACCTTTTGAAGAGTTTGATAACATAGAGAAAATTCAAAATAGTGAAATAGGAATTATACTCAAACTATTTTACTCATCTAAAATAGAAAACGATAACACATTTAGTAGAATTAAACAAAGATTTAATGATATTTTTCCTCAAATAGAAGATATTAAAGTTGCTACTTTAAATAGTAAAGATGTTCCTTCTTATCTAAAAGATTTTTTGTTCATTCAAATCAAACAAGAAAATGTTACGAAGTGGATAGACCAATTAAGAATATCATCAGGAATGTTTCGCACTTTATTACAACTTAGCGAACTTTATTTGTGTAAAGAAGGGACAGTTTTTTTAATTGATGAATTTGAAAATAGTTTGGGAATTAATTGTATTAATGAAATAACAACTGATATTCTTACTTCAAGAAGACAATTACAGTTCATTCTGACAAGTCATCATCCTTATATTATAAATAATATAGAGTTCAAAAACTGGAAGTTAGTTACTCGTAATGGTGGAATTATAAAAGCTCACGATATGAGTGAATTTAATTTTGGAAATTCGAAGCATGAGGCATTTATGCAACTTCTTCAATTAGATGAATATCAAACAGGACAAGAACAACTATGAATATCTATTTCTTAGTAGAAGGCAAACGAACCGAGAAAAAAGTATATCCAAAATGGTTGTCTTTTCTAATTCCAAAACTAAAACGAGTAAACTTTCATAATGAAGCAGAAAAAAATAATTATTATATGTTTAGTGCAAATGGTTTTCCTTCTCTTTTGCATAATCATTTACCAAATTCTGTTTCTGATATAAATGAAAGTAACAATTTTGATTATTTTGTTATTTGTATTGATGGCGATGATGAAGGAGTAGAAAATCGAAGAGATGAAATAACTGATTTTATGAAAGAAAATGAGATTATTTTAAATTCTGACACAAAACTTGAAATTATTGTTCAAAATAAATGCTTTGAAACGTGGTTTTTGGGTAATCCTAAACTCTTTAAACAAAACCCTCAAAGCGAAACAATGAAAGAATATAATCAATTTTATAATGTCAAAACAGACGACCCAGAGTTGATGGAAAAACCTGCTGACTTTGATGCAAGTACATCAATTTACCATTCTAAGTATTTACAAGAAATCTTTTGGGAAAGAAATATCAGTTATAGTAAAATCAATCCAAATGAAGTAGTTAAGGAGTATTTTTTAAATGAACTCATCAGAAGGAATCAAGAAACAGGACATATCAAGAGCTTTAAATATTTTATTGATTTTTGCAGTAAAATCAGAAAGGAAACAGAAAAGTAAATGAAAAACAAAAAAATAATCATAATTGGTGGTGGTGCAGGTGGATTTTTTGCAGCCATTAATCTCAAAGAAAAAAATCTGAATTATAATGTTTCTATTTTAGAACAAACCAATACATTACTCAAAAAAGTAAAAATTTCGGGTGGTGGGCGTTGTAATGTTACGCATTCTTGTTTTGATGTGGAAGAATTAACTAAAAATTATCCACGAGGAGAAAAAGAATTATTAGGAGCTTTTTATCAATTTCAACCTCAAGACATGATAGAATGGCTCAAAAAACGAGGTGTCAAAACCAAAACGGAAGCCGACGGACGTATGTTTCCAGTTTCAGATGATTCTCAAACGATTATTGATTGTTTTTTGAAAGAAACTAAAAAGCTCAATATTGATATTCAAAAAGGGTGTGCTGTTGAAAAATTAATTCCTCCAACAGATTTGGTTAATGGAAATACAACTAATCAAAAATGGCAAATTCAGATAAAAAACAAGCCTAATTTGGAAGCCGATGCGCTTATTGTTGCAACTGGAAGTCAGCCAAAATCTTGGAAAATGCTTACTGATTTGGGGCATTCTATTTCAAATCCTGTTCCTTCGCTTTTTACAATGGACGTGAAAAATGATAGCCGTTTGAAAGATTTAGCAGGTGTTTCGGTAAATAATGGAACGGTTTGGGCAAAAGATACAAAACTTGCTACTGAAAATGGTGCTGTTTTGGTTACGCATTGGGGACTTTCTGCGCCTGCTGTTTTGCGTCTTTCTGCGTGGGGAGCGAGAGAACTAGCCGACAAAAATTATAAATTTGAAATGGGTGTGAATTGGATAGAAGGTACACCAAAAAACACGCTCAAAACTTTGAAAGCACACCGAGAAGAATGGCGTAAAAAACAAATTGGAACAATTTCTCCCTTTGAAATTCCGAATCGGCTTTGGAAAAAACTCGTCGAAGCTGCACAAATAGACCTCACTACGAACTGGGCATCCCTTTCAAATAATCAATTAGAGAAACTTTCAAACGAACTCACACAAGGAATATTTCATGTAACTGGAAAAAGCACTTATAAAGATGAATTCGTAACTTGTGGAGGAATTGCTTTATCAGAAGTTGATTTTAAGACAATGGAAAGTAAAGTTTTGCCTAATCTATATTTTACTGGCGAAGTCTTAGATATTGATGCCATTACAGGAGGATTCAATTTCCAAGCTGCATGGACAACAGCTTGGATTGCAGCACAAAACATTTAATTAAATTATGGATGTTGAAAGAATATCTATACAACTTATTATTTTTTATAATAAAAGTTAAACAAAAATATATGCCTTACTCTTTAGATTGAGTAAAGTATGCAGAAATACATTTTTTAAACTCGTTCTATTTTTACTCAAATTATATAATTATATGAAAAACATTGTCAATTGGATAGGAACAAAGATATTTTCTACTCGTTTGGAGAGTATAGAAAATTTCAAAAAGAACCCTTTTGAGGTTCAAGAAAGAGTATTTAAGTATCTGATTGAATCTGGAAAAGATACCGTTTGGGGAAAAGAACACGATTATTTTTCTATCAAAAATCAAGGACAATTTGCAGAGCGCATTCCTGTTTCTAGCTATGAAGAATTTTACCCCTACATAGAAAGAAGTTTGAAAGGCGAACAAAATTTGCTTTGGAACAAACCGATTATCGGCTTTTCAAAATCTTCTGGAACGACCAATGCACGCAGCAAATATATTCCTGTTTCGGAAGAAGGATTGGATAAAAATCATTATGCAGCTGGAAAAGATTTAATAGCTCTGTATGCTCATAATAATCCAGAAACAGGGTTTTTCTCTGGAAAAGGATTGGGAGTAGGGGGAAGTATGCAACCAAATCCAGTTACAGGAGAAAAAAATTGTGGTGATGTTTCAGCTTTGATAATGAACCATTTACCTTCTTGGGCAGAATATCTCAGAACACCGAGTTTAGAAATTGCTCTGATGGAAAACTGGGAGGAAAAAATGGAAGCAATGGCAAGAGCTAGTTCGAAAGATAATGTAACAAGTATTCAGGGCGTTCCGACATGGACACTTTTTTTGATTAAGAAAATATTAGAAATTACAGGAAAAAATTCAATTTTAGAGGTTTGGCCCAACTTAGAATGTTTTTTTCACGGCGCAGTTTCCTTTACGCCTTATCGTCAGCTTTTCAAAGAACTTATTCCTTCCGACCAAATGAATTACATGGAAGTCTATAATGCTTCCGAAGGATTTTTTGCGCTACAAGACCAAAAAAATAGCGAAGATTTGTTATTGCTTTTAGATTATGGAATTTATTATGAATTTATTCCGATGGAAGAATGGGACAAAGAAAATCCTAAAACAATAACATTGCAAGACGTAAAATTGAATGAAAAATATGCGATGATTATTTCTACTAATTCGGGGCTTTGGCGATATAATATTGGCGATGTGGTAAAATTTACGTCATTAAATCCGTTCAGAATCCGAATTGCAGGACGTACAAAACATTTTATCAATGCTTTTGGAGAAGAAGTCGTAGTAGAAAATGCTGATATTGCGCTGGCTTATGCATGTGAAAAAACAGGCGCAAAACTAAAAGATTATACAGCAGCACCGATTTATATAAAAGATGAAGGAGAAGGAAATCACAAACAAGGAGGACACGAATGGATTATAGAATTTGAAAAACAGCCAGAAAACAAAACTCTTTTTGTGGAATCTTTAGACGAAAAACTAAGAGAAATAAATTCGGATTATGATGCTAAAAGACATGCAAATATCGCTTTAGTGATGCCAACCGTTCATTTTGCAGAGCCAAATACGTTTTACAAATGGCTACAATCAAAAGGAAAGCTGGGAGGGCAGCACAAAGTACCACGTCTTTCGAATAATAGAGAATACGTAGAAGCAATTTTGAAAGTGATGGAGAAGTAGAATGTTTTTTATAAACTATTGACAGATCTTGTTAGAATCTGTCAATAGTTTATAAAATAGTCCTTTTAACTATTAATGTGTAATAAATATTGTAACATTGAACTAACCTCTCTAACTTCTTCAGAATCTTTTCCTTGTATGAGGATAAGAACTGCTTTTCTAGTTTTCAGTAATCTAAAAGTTTTCTGAAAATTGGCTTTTGAGAATATTTCATTTTTTTTATTTAAGGCATCCATAATGAGATATTCTGTAATATAGCTTATATTTTGAGCCTTTTTGATAGTTGGATTTTCATTCCACCTACTGATGATTTTCTCTACAAATTTCCAATTTTCTATTTGAAAGCAATCTGGTGTATTACTCAGACTTATAGATAAGTCTAGTCCTTCAATTGAGAGTAATATATCATCTGATATAAAATTATTACTTGTTATGTTTTTGCATTTTCCTAAAAAATAAGATGCTTCTTCTATATTTTCAAGCATTATATAATTTTCAGCAAGAAATAAATATGTAAGTATCAATTTAGGATTTTCATCTCCAAAATTAGCAACTTCTATATTCAAAGTTTTGAGTAAAAAAACTATTGCTTCTTTAAAGTTACCTTCTAGTTTGCTGACCATAGAATTTTCGTGATAAAAGACAGCTTTTCGTGGATGGTTATCTTCAAGAACATGAAGTTTACTTCCAAGTTCATTTAAAGTTTTTTTAGCTTTATTAAGCTCTCCTCTAGCAGTATAAATTCTGCTTAGCACTAATTCACTATCAAGTATGGCACTTATTTTTTTATCTAAAAGTTTGCATATAGTTACTACTTTCAGCATGATTTTCAAACTTTCTTCGTATTCATCTTGTTCTAGTAAACTTCTGCCATATTCGTGACAGGCAGAAATAATCTTAGATGATAAGTTTATATCATTAAATCTTTTATCTAGCTCTTTTAGTAAATTTACATCCAGTAATTGTGTTATGTCGTTACTACCTGTTATTGGATAGAATGTTTTTAGACAATTATTCAGGTAGCTGAATGCTTCTTTATGTCTACCCAAACTCATGCAAGTAGTAGCTAAATTTATATAAACATCGATACTTGATGTATTATCCGACTCTGTTACTATTGATTTATAAATATCGTAAGCCTCAATGTGTTTTCCAACTCTTTCATAACAAAATGCTAAATAGCTATTTATGAATGATTGAATAATATAGTTTTCAGTTGTAACTACACGTTTGAATCGTTCCATGTAAATCAACATTTCTGCAAATATTCCGTATGCTTTTAATTCTTGCTCTACCAAATTAAAAGATTCTATAACAGTAGCTATTAAATCATTTTCTATATCTAATTTATCAAGTAAAACCTCTTGTATTAAAGGATGTATAAAAAAAATATCTTTCTCATCTGAATTTCTTTTTACGGTTTGTAACCAGCCAATTTCTGTTAGATTTTGTAGGTTATTTATGAGTTCTCTGCGCTTTTCATAGCCTGATAATTTTTCTAGCTTTTCAATTGTAAACTCATTTTCTATTGTAGGAAGTATAACAAAGAATTTAAGAAGTTTCAAACTACTTTCATTAGAAGAAATATTTGATAAATCAAAAGCTGCATTTAAAATTTCTTTTAGTTTTACAATTCTCTTATTATTGGACTTATAATCTGTATTTATTTTATAATCTAATTCTTCATCAATAAAGCTATATTGATTCCATCTTTCCAATAAATAGTTTATTGATAAATCACCTCGTTTTGCAATTTTTGCTAATAACTCTATTGTCAATGTGTGTCTTCCAATACTGCTTAAAAGTTCTTTTAAAGGTGTAATTTCTTCATTTTTAATATTTCTATCTAAATGAATTTGGAATAATTTTATTGAATCATCTTCATCTAATACATCAATAAAAATTTTCACTGAGTCTTCTATAACAGCACGAGATGTAACCAAAATATCCCAATTCTTAGGAAGATATTTTTCATTTTCCAAAAAGCTATCGGCACTTTCTACGTTATCAATTACAAGTAAACACTTTTTATCTATTGCAATATTTTCTAATTTCGTTATTAACTGACTTATTGTAATATCAATAGGGATTTCTGGTCTGCGAATAATATCGAAATGAGTAGGAAGAGGAGTTGTAAAATAAGATTCTATTAAATTATCTGTAAATCGTAACCACGCTTTATGAGAATAATGAGCCGTTTTTTCATGAAAGAAAGAACTTGCTACACTGGTTTTACCAACTCCTCCAAAACCATTAACTATTACAGCTTTTTTTTTGCTTTCCAATGCTTCTTCGACTTCTTTAATTTTATTCTCTCTTCCTAAAAGTAAAGAAGGTTTTTCTGGGAGATTAGTTAATAGAATTGGTAATTCTTTATTACTACCATAATTTACTGTGATATTTGAATTATTTGTATCTATAATAGTAATATTATCATTTCCTTCAACCTTAGCTTCATTTTTATTCATCTACTTTCTATTTATTGTGATTGTACTGTTTTGAATATCTTGAGTTATTACAGAATTATTTGTTGCTGTTGCTGTATTTATCTTTTTAGTAATTTGAGTTCCGTTTGCTTTACACTCATTTATAAATTTTTGCATCATGGCAATATGATTACGGAAATCTTGAACATTTATTTCATTTTCTGTTATGGCATCATCTACTGCATCTATAACCTTTGTAGAAAGTTCTACTATTTTCTGTTCGTCTTGCTCTTCAATAGGCTTTTCAATATTCTCTTTTAATTCCTCTACTTTTTGAATAGATTTTTTTCGTGAAAAAGCTGTTTTACAAAAGTCTAAAAAGCCAATAGCAATATTTTTTGCGCCTATTGTTTGGGCAAATTTAGTAGCTTCATTGATTAATTTGCCTGCTTCTTGTAACTCTTCAGATTGAATTTCCATTGATGATTGTTTTTAATGTTAAATTTTCTTTAAACGAACGTACTAACAAAGATTTAGTTACATATATTTATGTTGAATAATTCAAAAAACAACAAAAAAAACCTAAACTCCAGAAGAAACAAATCTTTGAAATTTAGGCGTTTGAAAGCTGAATAGTATTGACTTTTCTGATTATCTAAGTGTACTTTTCCTTCTTTGTTTTCTTGACTGTTTCCAAAAATTCTTTGATGCGTTGTTCTTGGTCTTTATGGCAAACCAAAAGAACACCATCATAATCTGCTACGATAAAATTATCTAATCCTTGTACAACAGCCAAACGGTCTTTTGAAATTTTGATAATAGAATTTTTGGTATCATAAGCCATTACATCTCCTGTAATTACATTTTTGTTTTTATCTTTTTTGGCTTGTTCGTGTAATGATTTCCACGTTCCCAAATCAGACCAACCACAATCACATTGAACTACATAGACATTATCAGCTTTTTCCATTATTCCATAGTCAATCGAAATTCCGTGAAATTGTGAATAGGCTTTTTCTAAAGATTTAGCTTCATTTTTAGTATAAAAATCGCCTTTCATATCTTCAAAGGCTTCCGAAATATCACTCAAATAAGTATCAAAGGCTTGTGCAATCGTTTGTGCATTCCAAATAAAAATACCTGCATTCCATACAAAATCACCACTTTCTAAAAATGATTTTGCCATTTCTAAGTTGGGTTTTTCCGTAAATAAACGTACTTTTTTCAGATTTCCTTTTTGGTTTTCTTCACTCTGAATATAGCCATATCCTGTATCTGGGCGTGTCGGTTTGATTCCTAGAGTGACAATTTTATCGCTATACTTAGCTGCATCAATTGCAATAGTAAGTTTATCAATAAAACTATACGTATCCAAAATTACGTGGTCAGAAGGCGTAACAATAATATTAGCTTCTGGATTTTTGGATTTTATTTTATAAGAAGCATAGGCGATACAAGGTGCAGTATTGCGCAAAAAAGGCTCTAATAAAATTTGCTCATCTGAAAAGTTAGGTAACTGTTCTTTTACCAAGTCTTTGTAGTCTTGATTGGTAACAATGTACATATTTTCAGGTTTACAAACAGGCTCAAAACGCTTGACTGTCTGTTGTAAAAGGGATTTTCCAGTTCCTAAAATATCCTGAAACTGTTTTGGATAATTACGGCGACTGAAAGGCCAAAAACGGCTTCCAATTCCACCTGCCATAATAATAAGGTGTGTATTTTTATCTTGCATATTTTTTTATTTGGTCTAACACAGAGTTACAGAGAAACACAGAGATAGTTATTTTTTAAATTATCCATCTATGAATGCCGTTTTTTAGTAGAACCGTATTGAAATTAATAAGTAATCCTACCTTAGAATTAGTCAGTTTCATATATGTATTTAATTGAGCTTTGTGTATTGGATGTATTTCACTAACAGATTTAAGTTCAACAATCACTTTGTCTTCAATTATGAAATCAGCTCTAAAAGCGCACTCCATCTCAACTTGTTTATAAATTAGTGGAATAGCTTTTTGCCTTTCTACCTTTAAGTTTGTTGTAGATATGAGCTGATAAAATAAACATTCTTCATAAGCCGATTCTAGTAAACCAGCTCCTAAATCTTTATGAACTTCGATAGCGCAGCCAATTATTTTACTTGTAATTTGATTGATTTCCATAATTGTATTTTCTCTGTGGTTCTCCTTATCTCTGTGTTGTTAAAAATGTATTTATAAATTAAACTTCCCAACCCTTCACAAACTCAAATTTTCCTCCATCAAAAAGTCCTTTATCACTTAATTTTAATGATGGAATCACTAAAAGAGCCATAAAAGAAAGTGTCATGAAAGGAGCATGAAGTTTTTTTGTGGTTTTTGGGTTAGTCATTAAAGTTTTTGCAAATGTATCAATTTGAGCGTATTTTTTACCTACAAGTTCACCATTTTCTAAAGACATAATTCCTGCAACTGGAAGAGGTAAAACTTGATTTTCGTTTTCATCTTCTTTTCCACTTGTTGCTGACACCCCTCCTTTTTCTCTAATTACTAAGTTTACGGCTTTCATTAAATCTTCATCTGTAACTCCTACAGCTACAATATTGTGCGAATCATGTGCGACACAAGAAGCAATTGCTCCACGCTCTAAACCAAAGTTTTTGATAAAAGAAATTGCAATCGGAGCATCAGAAGTATAACGATTGACAACAGCCATTTTTAAAATATCTTTTTCAATATTTGAAATTAAATTTCTGTTAGTATCTGTCAAATCATCAATTTCTACAAAAACAGGATTTGTAATTAGTTGTCCGTCCAATGCCTCAATGACTGGGATTTTTGTTGCAGTATCATTTCCTACTACTTTGCTTCTCTTTATTTCAAAATCAGATGCTTTCTTTGGTTTTACATCAAACTGATTGATAGCTTTTGTTTCTACATCTTTGATAAATGATTTACCATTTTCGGCTACTTTTTCGCCATTGATATAAGTTTCTAAAATTTCAAAGTTTTCTAAATCTTTTACAATAATAAAATCTGCTTTATCACCTTCTCTTAATTGTCCAACTTCAAGGTTATAATGTTCAATCGGATTGATACAAGCAGCTTGGAGAACTTTAAACTTATCGATGCCTAACTTTATAGCTCGTCTGACAAGTAAATTAATATGTCCTTCAATAAGGTCGTCTGGGTGTTTGTCGTCCGAACAAAACATCATGTTTTCATAATATTCTGGTAATAAATCAATCAAAGCATCAAAATTTTTGGCTGCACTTCCTTCTCTGATAATAATTTTCATTCCATGTTTTAGCTTATCTAGTGCTTCTTCTGCTGTAAAACACTCGTGGTCGGTACTAATTCCTGCTTCTATATATTTTTTTGCTTCTTCTCCTCGTAATCCTGGTGCATGTCCGTCGGTTGGCTTTCCGTACTTTTGGGCTGCAGCAATTTTTGCCATTACTTCAGGGTCTCTTGCTAGAGCAGCAGGATAATTCATCATTTCTGACAAATATTTGATGTGTGGTTGGCTCATTAATTTTTCAATATCTTCTACCGAAATAGTTGCTCCTGCTGTTTCAAAAATTGTTGCAGGAACGCATGAGGGCGCACCAAAAAAGAAATTAAAGGGAACTTTGTTTCCATCATTTACCATAAATTCTACACCTTCCATTCCCATTACGTTAGCAATTTCGTGAGGGTCTGAAACGGTTGCAACTGTTCCATGAACGACTGCCATTTTTGCAAACTTAGAAGGAACAAGCATCGAACTTTCAATATGAATATGAGAATCTATGAAACCACAGAGCGCATAATTTTTTATTTCATTATTTGAATCTTTAGTTTTTTCTAGTTTTTTTACGGAATGAATTTTGCCCTCTTTAATCGTGAGTTGTGCAGGGAAAATGCTTTTTTCTGCAATATTTACGAGATTTGTACGTATTATCATAAAACGGATTATTAAAATAAGTAGGAAACTGTTTTTTTAGAAACTTTGTGTAATTTTACGCTTGTATAAGTCTTAAAATAAGTCATTGGAAGTTCAAAGATAACTTATTCTATCAAAATTATTTTTTGCATTTTATTAAAAGGCTACTTTCATTTATTTTAATATCAAACAATTAACGTCATTCAAAATAGAATTCAAATGAAAAATATATTCTCAAAATTTACTTCAAAAGCATTATTTTTAGCCCTACTTTTTACTCTTTCTTTTGGATTGCAAGGTTGTATTCATTCTCCTCAACAGGCTTGGACACCAACAAAACGCAAAAACATGAAAGATAAACAACCTCGTTCTCCAAAACAGGAACAGCGTTTGAGAACAGTAAGAGCGTGGTAAAAACCAATGCAAATTATTATTATTAAAATCAATAAAAAATGAATTCTATCAAAAAAACTATTTTTTCAAGAAAAAGAATAGCTATCTGTCTATTGACTATTTTTTCTACTGCCATTATGAGCAGTTGTGTACACGCTCCAAAACAGGCTTGGACACCAAAATATAAAAGTTATAAGGCTTCTAAAAAGAAAAGATAATTTATAAGAAATAACATCTTAACGTTACGATTAATTTATAAAAAAACAGAAATCTATAAAAATGAGATTTAAAAAAATAAAATGTTTTAAAATAAAATTCCTTTATCTTCTTTATTTTATGATTTTACCTTCTTTTATGATGATTACTACTACTTCTTGTAGTTCGCAGAAAGGACATACTTTAAAGAAGAAAAAACTCAAAAGAGGTCGCCGAATTCCTTGTCCTGTAAAAGATTGTTAGTTTGCTCTAGTCTTATCAGTCTGCCCTTATAATTCAAAAAAAACAGATTTAGTCTTCCATTCTTTTACTAGAGGAAGACTTTTTTTCTGAAAGTTTCTAATAAAAAAATACTTATTCGTTTTGGATAATAATTTTATTTGTATCTTTTAGTTAAAATTCATAAAATTGTTCTAATCATAATTTAGGTTAAAGCCTAGATTATATATACTACATAAATCTCTATAATGAAAAAATCCCTATCTCTACTTTTATTTTTTGTGTTTGGAATGGTTTATACAGTTTCTGCACAAGATAGTGTTGCCCTAATTTTAAAAGCTATCGACGAACTCCGTTCGCAACAACGCCAACTCCAACAACAAAATCAAGACTTTGTACGTCGTTATCAAACTCTTTCTAATCAACGCCAACAAGATAGCATTAAAGTTTTGGCTCTTACAGATTCTCTGAAAAATCGCTCTACCCAAATTAATTTACTTTCTTCTGATTTAGGTCTTTATAAAGAAACAGTTGAAAAAAATGATGCTATTGTAAAAGGTGTTTCTCGTCGTGTAGAACTAACAGATGAAGCTCGTTATAAGATGGTTAGAACTAATCTGATTCATTCTGCTGAGTTTTTTGAAGTTCTTAATGACCGTTTGAACACGCTTTATGCAATCAATCAAGTAGAAAGTTATCGTACAATGCTCAATAGCTTAAATAATCCTGCTGATGAAACACTTGGTTTTTCGTATAATGATAAAGTGATGCAGCTTATGGAAAAAAAGCTGATAAGTAAAAGAGATAAAGGAGGCTCAAAAATTCTCAATATTGCTAATATGCTTTTGCAAGATCCTGTTGTGAGCAATATTGCTTCTGCTACACCTGTTATTAATATTGCTACTTCTGTTTTGGGTTTTGTATCTGGAATTGCTGCCCAAAGAAAGGATATTGATGAAAGTGATGTTCAAGAGTTTAAAAATGAACTAGAAAAATATACAGCTTATTATGCAAAGCTAAATTTAGTAAATGCTCGTTTTGCAAATAATATTGATAATTATCAGGTTCAGACTACAAATTTACACGACAAATTAACAGAATACGTAAATCTTCAAGCTAAAGGTTTAAAATTTAATGTTCAACTCAAAGAACCTGAAGGTAATGCTACAAATGGAGAATATCTATTGACTGTTTTTAGAACATATAACAAAACTTCTGTGACAGCTTATTTTGATAAATTAGAAAACGAATTTGCTAGAGGTGGAAAAGTTGATTATTCTAAATTAATGTCAAAATATCCTCATATTATGGAAGCAAATAAAAAGATTGAAGACGTAATTTATCTTTATAAAGAGTTTGATTATCTGTATGGACAATATATTTCTATGATAGATGAAAATAGTAGAAATACAATCGTCATTTTAGAAGGAGCAGTTTCCCAAAATTTGAGTAGTGAGCCTGCAAAAGTAAAAACTCAAATTGACATCTTGAAGAACAAAAAAGGAGAAGCTGTTACAGGAATTCGTCGTGCTGTAAACCTTCCTCGTTTGAAAGACATTGTAAATACTTTGGATAGTTATTATCCAGCACTATAAAGAATGGTCAATTGTGAAGGGTAAATTGTTAATGAATTACACTTTACACATAATTCTACATAAAAAAATCTACCCAAATTTAATTTAGGTAGATTTTTTTGTGATTTATATTTTACGAATTCTATTTATTTTCTTGAAAGAAAAGCAAAAGAAACGTAAAGTTGAGCACTTGACATATTTAATTTTTGTTCTTGATTATTTCCATAATCAAATTTAGGAGTAGCAGATAGATAACGAACACCTACACGAAAAGCACTACCACTATCGTAATTAGTAATTTTCAGACCTCCACTTATAGAATAAGCAAAAGCTGCTGCAGTAGTTGCTTCTGTTGTAGCAATATTAGCACCTAAAGCCTGATACTCTACTTCTGGACTTCTAGCAATCATTACACCTCCTAATGCACGAAACTCAGGAGCTACTACTGGAGTTATAGGAAAAGAAAGTTCTATACCACCCATCAAGTTACCATATACCCAAGGTTGTGCATCTTCAACGCCTCCAAGGTTTACACCTCCAAAACTGACATCTTTAGCTTCCTTATTATACGGATTAACTTGAGCATCTAAAGAGTATGCAAAACCAATCAAAGGAGAAAAATAATATGCTCCTTCAAATCCTAAACCACCACCAAACTTAGCTTGGTCTTTAAATTCTTCACTTAAAGGAAAGTTTCCATACAATGTAAATGCTCCATAGCTTACTGATTCTTCAGGTGTGTTATCTTGAGCAAAAGAAGTAGATGCGCCCACAAAAAATAAAATAGCAGCTACAAATAGAGATTGAAATAGTTTGTTTGTCATAATTAATAAAAAGTTAAAAAAGTAATTGATAAAAAATGATTCATTTTTGATTTAATAGAAAAAATAATGCCTTAAGGCATAAAAAAATTGTTTCTACAAAACGAATGCAATGATAACACTTTTTTTTAAATAAAGTTTTAGACTAAAAGTTAAAAAATGACTGATAGTCATATTTTTTCAGTTAAAGCGTTGATAATCAGCGTTAAACAATGTAAAATAATTTTCGATAAGTATTAACTTTTTTTTGATTTAGATAAGTGAAATATTTAAGCAAGACAAATTAGATTTTTTACTAAACATAGTCTGTGTATATTTGGTATTGAATAAAACCTAAAAACAAAAACTTAACACAATGAAAATATACACTAAAACAGGCGACAAAGGAACAACTTCACTCATTAGTGGGAGAAGAGTATCAAAAGCAAATCTTAGAATTGAATCCTATGGAACTGTTGATGAACTCAACTCATATATTGGAATGCTTCGTGACCAAAAAGAACTAGAGCATAGAAAAGAAATCTTGATAGAAATTCAAGATCGTTTGTTTACGATTGGTTCATTGCTTGCATCTGACCCAAAAAAAGTTTCTCATATTCCCATTCCTCAAATAGATGAAACTGACATAACAGACTTAGAAGTAGCAATTGATGTGATGAATGAAGAATTACCACCCATGACTCATTTTATTTTACCAGGTGGACATCCTGCTGTTTCTTTTTGTCATTTGGCAAGAACAGTTTGTAGACGTGCAGAACGTCGTTGTACTGAATTAAATAATCAAGAGGAAGAAGGAGTTGATCAAATAATTATTCGTTATCTCAATCGTCTTTCAGATTATATTTTTGTCTTGTCAAGAATGACTTCTCACGAAGTAAATGCTGATGAAATTTCTTGGAAACCGAGAGTTTAGAAAAGTGATTAATGGTTAGTTAAGTAATCAGAGATAATTAGCGAGGGATTTTTATAATGACTATGATAGTACTGGACATGGGTGGTAAAATCGTGGGTGGGGACATGGAAAATGGCGATTGTTTTACTAAAAAGTACTTTTTTTGCCACTGTTGGTATCCTGACCAACAACCCTATTTCCCATATCCAGTACTTTAATTTTGTCTTACTAACCACTTACTTTTTATTTTGGTATTATAATTCAGTATTGGAAAATAGAAAATGAAGCAGTTAATTTGGAAGGATTACAAAAGTGATAGTCCAATAATTATCCTTATTTATACAAAAGAATTCGGATTAACAGAATATGCAAAACGAAATAGTGAAAAATTAAGAATCAAAAATCCATAATTGTTTTTTCTGCTTTTACAAAAAATCTATTATTTCTCCTTCTTTTTTTTTAGTTTTGATTATCTGTACTTAAAATTTATCAAATAGATTATTTTTACTGTATTTTTGATAAAAATTAATGATTGTCTGTATCAAAACTTATGAAACGTATTCTTATTTCACTATCTGATTCTGAAAAAGAAAAAAAAGAAGAAAAATTGTTAAAATGGCTGGAAGAGGAAAATATCCAAACCGAAGCCTTAGACGATTATGTCCAAACGGAAGTAGAAGAAAAATTAAAAACTAAGCAAGAACAAACAGAACAAAAAGTAAAAAAGACAAGTAAAAAAATGCGTTTGGTAGCTGTTGTTTCCTTGGGAGTAATTTTAGTGTTGGGAGGACTTGCATTTTTTCAGATGTTAGAAACAGATAGGCAAAAAGAACTTTTGAAAGAATCTCAGAAGGAATCTAAATTACATAGACAGGTAGTTCAGCAGCTTCAAGATTCGATTATAGCTCGTGAAATGAGACATAAGGCAGTTATTAGTAGTCAGTCATCAGATAGTACAGTTACCAGTAATCAGTAAATACAGTTGATAGTTTTTATAAAAAACACTTATTCTCCATTGTTGGTATTTTAGCATAGCGACACCAATAATAAAAATGCTAAAATGAAAAACTTTCTTATTTATTTGATTGGAATGCCAGCTTCTGGCAAATCTACCTTCGGAAAAATCATCGCAGAAAAACTAGGCTACACATTTTTAGATTTAGATTCTTTGATAGAATACAGAAATAATGCTACCATTCCACAAATCTTTGAAAAGAAAGGAGAAAGTTTTTTCAGACAAGAAGAAAAAAAAGCTCTTCAAACTACCTTTAATTTAGATAAGACAATTGTTTCTACAGGTGGAGGAACACCTTGTTTCTTTGATAATTTGGAACAAATGAAACAACATGGAATTGTTTGTTTTCTAAATACAGAAATAGAAATTTTGGCAAAACGAACTTTTGAAACACAACGAAAACAGCAAGATAATCGTCCACTTTTCAAAGAAGCTGATTCTTTTGAAAAGCTGTATAAATTAATTTCTCAAAAATGGGAAGACAGAAAAGAGTTTTATGGACAAGCTCATTTTGAGATAAAAAATAATGACTTTGAAGAGTTTTTAGAAAAACTGGAAGAAAATAGTTGAATGGAAAATACAAAAACATATATAAAAGAACTCTCGGAGAATGGATTTACAGTTCTTCCAACTATTTACTCCTCTGATGAAATAGAAAAAATAACGGCTTTTATTGATAAAATAGATACATCAAGAAGTACAGTCAGAAAATCAGTAGATTTATTTGCTATTCGTCAGTTTTTAAAGGAAAGTCCAGAAGTTAGTAATTTGATTTTTACAAAAAAACTCAAATCAATTCTTCAAGAATTAGGAGGAAACGATTTTTTTGTAATAAAGAGTATTTACTTTGACAAACCCCAAAATTCGAATTGGTATGTTTCTTATCATCAAGATTTGACTATTTCAGTAGATGAAAAACTAGAATTAGAAGGATTTAATTATTGGACAGTCAAACAAAATCAATTTGCTGTTCAGCCTCCTTTACAGATTCTAGAAAATATAATTACAATTCGTATTCATCTTGATAAAACGGACGAGAATAATGGAGCATTGAGAGTTATCCCAAAATCTCATCTCAAAAAAATATATAAGCCTCAAAATATAGATTGGGAAGTAGAAACAGAAACAATTTGTGATGTTGAGAAAGGAGGAATAATGATAATGAAACCTTTGCTTCTACACAGTTCGAAAAGAACAACAAATGACAAAAAAAGAAGAGTGATTCACATAGAGTTTTCGAATCAAGAATTACCAAAAGAGCTAAATTGGTCAGAAAAAATGACTTTAGATAATTTCTAAGACACTACTCATTTTTCCTTTTAGCATTCTTCAAAAGCAAAAACGAACCTACCAAAACAGGCAAGCCAATATTTATAATCCAAAGTAAGAACGTAATGGTTACTACTTTTTCTTCTCCTAAAGTACCAAAAAAATAAAGTGCTGTTGCTTCTCTTACGCTAAGTCCAACCAAAAAACCACCAACAGGTAAAACAGATTTTGCTGCAAATAAAAGACTAGAACCAACAATTATTTTTTCAGTAGAAAGTGAAAAATTGGCAGCCTTGAAAATTAAAATCATTTGAAGCGAAAAAACACCATAACGAAGTAAAGCAAAAAAAGTAGTTTTTAAAATATCTTTTTGAGAATACTGACTGGCAAAATATAGGTTTTTTTGTAGCCAAATTATAATTTTATCTGCGAACTTTAATTGTCTGACAATTTTATTCTTTATTGCTCTGCCATTGTCGGTATTCTCACCAACGACTATTAAATTTGCCGTTGTTGGTGTCCTTACCAACGACCATTCATTATAAAAAAATAATCCAACAAAATAAAGTAAAATCCAAAAAGCAAAAAGCAGAAAAGTAAGATAATTATCTAACTCAAAAAATTGACTTATTCCAAAAATCCCTCCCAACATAGTAACCCAAAACTGCAAACCTCCATTTATAACCAAAGCACCAGCCGAATCAAAACGATTTTTCTTCGGTAGATTTTTTGCTCGTCCTAGAAAGTTTCCCAACGGCAAAAAAGTAGCTAATGATAAACCTATCCAAACACTTTCTAAAGATTGAAATAAATTAATTTTTGCTAATGATTTTGTCAGAATTTGCCATTTTTTAGCCTCTAAAATCCAATTTATTAACATTAATACAAAAATAATAAACAAAGTTGCTCTGTTTTTTTGCAATTCGTTCCATAAATCGGTTATTTGTGAAAAAAAAGATTGATGATTTTTGATTTGAGAATATAAATAAAACCAAGCTAAAGCCATCAATACAATATTGAAGAATTTTAGAAGATTCTTTTGAGTATTTTTTTTCATTAAATAATTTTGAAAGTAGAAATCAATCAACGCACAAAAAACGCACTACTTTTAATTTACATTCAAAAATCACACTTAGAAAGTGTTATCTACTTTATGAAACCAACTTCTTTTGATCAAATTATATTAGGAATAGACCCTGGAACTGTTGTTTTAGGATATGGTGTTTTAGGAATTAAAGACGATAAAATGTATTTGATTCAGTTTGGAGTCATAAAGTTAGCACAGTGGAAAGATCATTATGTAAGACTACAAAAAATTTATGATAGAGTAAGTACAATAATTGAAGAGTTCAGACCTCAACAAATGGCTTTAGAAGCTCCTTTTTTTGGTAAAAATGTTCAGTCTATGCTCAAATTAGGTAGAGCGCAGGGTGTTTGTATGGCTGCTGCACTTTCTCGTGGCGTTTCGGTAGAAGAATATGCTCCCCGAAAAGTAAAACAAGCTGTTACAGGAAAAGGAACTGCATCAAAAGAACAAGTTGCTAGTATGTTGCAAACGTTACTTTCTTTTGATGAAATTCCAGACCTTTTAGATGCTACTGATGCCGTTGGTGTAGCTGTTTGTCATTATTTTCAGCAAAATGCACTACTTCCAAAAAGTACCTCGTGGTCTGCTTTCTTAGAAGAAAATCCTGATAGAGTGAAATAAATTTAGAAGTCTGAGGTTAGAGGTCAGAAGTAATAAAATGAAGTTGAAAGTATCAAATTATAAGTCAGAAGTAAATACAAAATGGCAATTCAGAAATGATAAAGCCATCCTGTATTTAACTGATTACTGGTAACTGTTCACTGATAACTGATTTAAGCTATCCAAACTGTTTTTATGTTTACAAATTCGTGAATGCCATTTGTAGCTAACTCTCTTCCATAGCCTGATTTTTTGATTCCTCCAAAAGGCAAACGAGGATCAGATTTTACCATGCCATTGATAAATACACTTCCTGATTCTATTTGAGAAGCTATTTTTGTAGCTTTTTCCATGTCTTTTGTCCAAAGAGAAGAACCTAATCCAAATTCTGAATCATTGGCAAGCTCTATCGCATGGGTTTCATTTTCTGCCTTTATTACAGAAGCAATAGGTCCAAAAAGTTCATCATCAAAAGCTGGCATTCCTTCTTTTACATCTACTAAAATGGTAGGTTCATAGAAAGCTTTGTCTCTCTTTCCTCCCAAAATTATCTTTGCACCTTTCTCTACTGATTTTTGTACTTGTTCTGCTAATTCTTTTGCTAAATCTTCTCTCGCTTGGCAACCTACATCTGTGTTTTCATCCATTGGGTCGCCCATTTTTAGTGTTGCCATTTCATTTTTGAACTCTTCTACAAACTCCTCATAAACTTCTTTGACAATAATAAAACGCTTAGCAGCAATACAACTTTGTCCTGAGTTTTGAGTACGTGCTTTTACAGCCGTTTTGGCAGCCGTTTTTATATCTGCATCATCTAAGACAATAAAAGGGTCACTTCCTCCCAATTCTAAAACTGTCTTTTTGATATTCTTTCCTGCAATTTCAGCAACTGACGAACCTGCCCCTTCACTTCCTGTAAGTGTCGCTGCTTTTACATGGTTGTTTTCCAAAACTTGTTTGACTTGCTTTCCACTAATTAAGAAATTTTGAAATACATTTTTAGGAAAACCTGCTTCTAAAAAAAGAGATTCCATTGCTTCTCCACAGCCAAAAGAATTTGAAGAATGTTTCAAAACCCCTACATTTCCAGCCATAAGCGAAGGAACAGCAAAACGAAATACTTGCCAAAATGGAAAATTCCAAGGCATCACAGCCAAAATAACACCAAGTGGATCATAACGTACATAAGCCTCTGAACCATCTGATTTTTTGGCAACAGGAGCTAAAAATTCTTCTGCTTTTTCTGCATAAAAATCACAAAGCCAAGCACATTTTTCAACTTCTGATTTAGCTTGAGTAATTGGTTTTCCCATTTCTTTTGTCATAAGAGTAGCCAATTCTTGTTCTTTTTCTTTCAAGAGAAGAGAAAGTTTGCGAAATAATTCAGAACGCTCAGCAAAACCTGTTTTTTTCCAATCTTGAAAAGCATCTTCAGAATTCTGTAGCTTTTCTGTAATTTCAGATTCAGAAAGAAGTGTATAAGTTTTTAAGACTTCGTTTGTGGCTGGATTTATTGTTTGGACTGTATTTTTACTTTTATCTGGCATAATTGGATTCTTTTTTTAAAAATAAAGTTGAAAAAATGACTAATTTTAGTACAGTGCAGAGGATTTACAATATCTTTTGTGCGTTCAACTCCTCAGAACTGAATCCACAACAATATATAATAAAACTTTTGAAACAGTGTGCTGATTTTAGTCTATAAAATTTTCATATAAAATCTATAATACTCTTAAAAGGTTTAGATATTTTTGAAAAATTAAAAGTAGCTCAGAACTTTTGCAATCAAATTTATTGTTCTGTTTCTATTTTACTCAAGACTTTCCAATCATGATGACTCACAAAAACTCAAATAAAACCCTTCTCATTCTTGATATAGACGAAACATTGATTTTTGGTTCTACACAAAAATTAGATAGACCTTTTGATTTTACAGTTTTTAATTATTTTATTTATCAAAGACCTTATTTGAAGGAATTTTTTGAGAGAATAAAAGATCATTTTCTGATTGCGCTTTGGTCTTCGGCTGACGATGAATATGTAGAAGAAATTGCAAAGAAAATTATTCCAAAAGATATAGAACTAGAATTTGTTTGGGCTAGAAGTCGTTGCAGTTATAAAAGAAATTTTAATGCTATTTTTGATGATTATCAAGATTATTCAGCTTCTGAAACTTCGCATTATCATTTTGTCAAACCTCTAAAAAAACTCAAGAAAAAAGGTTATAAATTAGAACGTATCTTGATTGTCGATGATACACCTCATAAAGCAAAAGAAAATTATGGTAATGTAATTTATCCCAAAGAATATAGAGGAGAGGAAGATGACAATGAGCTACTTTTACTCGCTGATTACTTACTAACTTTAAAGGATAAAATGAGCATTAGAAGAATTGAAAAGAGAGGTTGGAAGAAATGAATAAATGATGAGTTTTAAAAAATATTTTTAACGTGTAATTTTTTTTAATAATAATAGTTGATTAATCCATAATTGAGTTTACTAACAAAACCTTATTGAAATGGAAAATGAAAATAAATACTTAGTGTTTAGTTTTTTTAAGTAATTTTTAAGGCTATTGGTTTACTAATTTTTTGAAAAAACTCAAGTATTTCATTATCTTGATTTATATTTTATCCTATTTGTATAATTTACTAATAAAGTCCAATTCATTTGTTACTTACTGTTCGTTGAAATTATGAAAGAATATTACCCCTCAAAAAAGTCTTTATCTGTTTTATTCTTTACTTTCTTTGTCATATTTTTATTTTTTGACTCAATAGCTCAAAATACTGAAATAGGTTCTCCACCACTGCAAAATTTTGCTCCTACAGAATATAATGCAGCTCCTGAAATACGCTCTATGATGAAAAGTAGTAGAGGTTTTATTTATGCAGCATCAAATAGTAGAGATATCTTGGAGTATGATGGAAATAGTTGGAAGAAAATATTTACACCCTGTAATTATGTATATAGCATGGTTGAAGGTGAAAACGGAAATATTCATATTGCTGATGGCTTGGTGCGTTGTGCGGGCTACTTGAGACCTCAATATCCAACAGGAAAATGGGAATTTATTCCGTTGCATCCTGAAAATTTAGCTGATTCAGTTTGGAATAGAGTTAGAACAAGTAGTGTAGGAAAAATTGATAATCAAATTTATTATACATTTGATGGTACATCAAAGCAAATAGGAAAACATATTATATTCAAATTTGATAAAGGAGTTGTAAAAGAACATATTCGTATAAATAGAGATGATATAAAAGACACTTTTTTTACAAATAAAGGTTTTTTATTTTTTAATGGCAAACAATTATTTCATAAGCAAGTCTCCAACAATACAAATGATTTTTCTTATGATTCTTTAAAGAACACCTCTTTTTTTGAGGGAAAGGATATTTATAAAATTAAAGATTTTTCAGAAAATGAGTTACTTATTTTTGGCATAGGCAATGATGTGACAATTTATAATTTAGAAACAGCTCAGATTACTCCTTTTGGTGACCAAAAAAGCCAAACTGTTTTTAGAAATGCTCAGCTTCTTACAGCCACACAAATTGTGAATGGAGATTGGATTTTTGGAAGTATTCAAAATGGTGTGATTCATACAGATAATAAAGGAAATATAATACAAATTATCTCTACAAAAGAAGGATTGATAGATAATATTGTAATGTCTTTTGCCCAAGATAACCAAAATCAACTTTGGACAGGATTTTATAATGGTATTGCAAAAATAGATGTCGCTTCTCCTGTTAATTATTGGGCAGAAAATAAAGGTATCAGTGGAAGTTCGATATATGACATTAGACGATTTGAAAATACCATTTTTGCAGGAACAGTTGCAAAACTTGTTTATCTTCAAAAAAATGGAAATTGGAAGACGATAGAAGGAACATCCATAGAAAATAGGTTACTCAAAACACTTCTTTTAGCTGATGGAAAAGAACATTTATTCTTATCGTCTTTTGATGGAATCTATGAAATTAAGAAAAAAAATAATTCGGAATGGGAGGTGGTATCTATTTTAAAAATTCCTCAAGGTGGATTGCGTATTAGCGAAATGACTAATTATAAACATAACCCTAACAGAATTTATTTTTCACAATTAGGAAGAGAGGGAATAAATTATATAGATTATCAGCCTAATGCTATTCTCAAAGAAACAAAAAAAAATGATTTTTTAAAAAATACAAACATTCATATTCGTTCTTTAGAAAAAAACGAGTTTTGGGGAGTTGAAGCACAAAACAGACATAGAGTAGCAAAAATAAATATAGAGAATTCTAAAATTACATTTTACGATTTAGATTCAGGAGGTTATACCATTATTGATGGTAACGTATATGTTCAAAAACAAGGAAATGACAGCATTTTTCAAATAACAAAAGAAGATAAATTAGAATATGACAAACAAATAACTCAATTTTTGAGACCTTACTTAAATCGACCTGTTGAAATAGAACAAGTTGGTGAAAATATGCTTTGGGTATATGATCCTCAAAACTTTTTTGTGAATATCTATACTAAACAAGGAGAAAGTTATATAAGAAATAGTAAACTAGAACAAATAGTAGGAAAATATTTTGTTCGTTCTCTTTATCAAGATGAGAACAACAAAAACATAATTTGGATAGGAACTTCTAGTGGTATTTTAAACATTGATTTAAGTAAATTGAAAGAGTCAAATCAAAAAGCAATATTCAATACACTGATTCGTCAGGTAAAGATAGGAAATGATTCGCTTATTTTTGACGGAAATTTTTTCACTTCTAAAAAATTAGATAATGATTCCATTTTATATGAAATTAGCGAAATACAGAGTGAAAAAGATATTCTAAAAATTGACAATGCCAATAATTCTATTCTTTTTAAAGTAGCAGGATTATTTTTTATAGAAGAAAAAAGAACACAATACAGTTATTTTTTAGAAGGCTTAGACGAAAAATGGTCAGATTGGACAACTCTAAACATAAAAGAATACAACAACCTAAGAGAAGGTGAATATATTTTTTATGCAAAATCTAAAAATTATTTGGGAGAAGAAAGTGAAAAAGTTTCTTACCAATTCAAAGTTTTTCCACCTTGGCATCGTACCACAACAGCTTATGTTTTCTACCTTTTATTTGGAGTAGGAATTATTTTTGGCTCAACTCGTTTTTATACACATCGCTTACGCAAACAAAATGAACAATTAGAAAATATAGTTGCAGAAAGAACAGATGAACTTTCTCAAAAAAATACAGAACTTTCCACCCAAAATGAAGAAATTATTCAGCAGAGAGATCAGTTAGACATTAAAAATCAGAAAATTGAAGAGCAAAATAAAAATATTGTATCTAGTATAAATTATGCAAAGCGTATCCAAACGGCACTTTTGCCAATAGAAAAACGTATTAAACAAGAAATACCTAATCATTTTATTTTCTACAAACCTCGTGATATTGTTAGTGGTGATTTTTACTGGATAGAAAAAAGTGAAGACAAAGTAATTATTGCTGTGGCAGATTGTACAGGTCATGGCGTACCAGGGGCATTTATGTCTATGCTCGGAAGTAGTGGACTTACAGATGCTGTTTTTCAACAAAATCTTACTGAGCCTGATTTAATTCTTACTCATTTACACAACTATATTTTTTCTGCTTTGAAACAAAATCAGTCTGATAACAGGGATGGAATGGATGTTTGTATTGTAGTTTGGGATAAAGCAAAAAATCACATTCAATATGCAGGTGCAATGAATCCACTTTATTATGTTCAGAATGAAGAACTTTTGCAAATAAAAGCAGATAAAATTCCTGTAGGAGGAACAATGGCAAAAGAAAGAATTTATACTCCTCATACAATAAATCTACATGTTCCTACTACTATTTATCTAGCTTCTGACGGTTATCAAGACCAGTTTGGGGGAAAAGAGGGTAGGAAATTTATGACAAAAAAATTTAGAGAGCTTTTATTAGAAATTTCGCATTTACCAATAAAAGAACAAGAAAATCGTATTTCTCAAGTCTTTGATCGTTGGAAAGGAAAAATACATCAAATTGATGATGTTTTAGTAATGGGAATCAGATTCGAATAAATTTTTATTTTTTGATAAGCAACCAAAACTAAATGTATGTATCTGTGTTTAAGAAGCTAAGAGCGTGAAAGAGCATAAATCAATTGAAAAATTTAGTAAAATAAAGTAAAATAGTAAAAAGGTACTAGCTTATTTTTGTTTATATTCTTAAACTCCCTAAAAATCAGGTTGTTTACTTCGCTTTTTTTATATAAAAATTGTATCTTCGTAATAAATACAATCTAACCAAAAGGTTCAACAGTTTATTAATTACTTATTCATTCCCATATAATAAAACACAAAAAAAAGGATAAGAGAATAATAAGAATATATTTTTAATTTTAGAAATAATTTTGATATGTCTATTGCTATCTATTTTTTGTAATAAAACACAGACAGAATTTTATGCAAAAACAAGAACAAACCAATATTAGAGAGAAAAAAACTACTCTTGAAAAAATGGAACAACAGCATCCTTATGTCATGATGATGTATTTGGGTGTCATGGGAATATTTATGGCTTTTACACTCTTGATGTTATTATTTTTTAATGAATCTTTAATAAAAGCTGTTACTCATCCTATTGAGTTTCCCTACGCTTTTTTTATCAGTACAATAGCTATTGTCAGCAGTAGTTTTTTCTTAGAAAAAGCACGTCAGCAGTTTTATAAAGATGATTTTAAGAAATTAAGAAACAATCTTTTGGCTGTCTTTGGCTTAGGAATCGTTTTTTTATCATTACAAATTATTGGAGGTTACGAGCTACACCAAAACAAGATTTATTTAGAAGGCAAAACAGCAGGTGCATATCTTTATATAATTTCTGCTTTTCACATGATTCACCTTATGGGAGGACTTGTTTATTTAGCAATTCTTCTCAATCAATATATAAATAAAGCTGATGATGGTGTTCAGATTTTGATTACAGTTACTAATCCTTATGAAAAAATAAAGCTACAACTCCTTACTATTTATTGGCATTTTATGGATGTGCTTTGGGTAGCTATCTTTGTAGGATTTTTGATAGCATTGATATAAATAAAAAACAGGATACTTAATGAAGAAGAATTTCTAAATTAAGTATCTTTTTTTTACAATTGATTTTTTAAAAAAACTTCAATCAAAACTTTGATTCAATTTCTTTTTGTTGTCTAATATGATGTTTCCAATGAATTAAATCAAAATTAAGCCAATCTTTTGCTGTCAGCATTCCAAAAATAGGATGTTTTGTGCCAAAGTTAGGCTGTATTTGACTTTCCATTCTCTCAGTTAGCTCTGTCAAATAAGTTGAATAATTTTCTAGTTCTTTTTCAAAAAATGCTTTGGGTTGAAATTCTGGTTGTGGCATTCCCTCAGGCATTTTTACTTTTTTACTATGAGAAATATAACCTCTACCCAAAATAAAACTTCCTTCAGAGGTTAGTTCAGCCTGTTCTACTCCTTTTTCTTGGTTTATACAATTCGTAATTTTGCCATTTATCCAATGACGAGATGCTGAATAGAGGTGATTGTAAAGCTGTCCCATTGACCAACTTCCATCATCAAAAGTTTTTTCAAAATCTTCTTTTTTATAGTTTTGAAGCGAATTGTAGTAGTGTTCAACTACGCCTGAAAGTTCTTTTCCTAGCTGAGAAACTGTTTTTGTACTCATAACAGAATAAAATAAATTGGTAAAATAGTGCTGAAATAGGATTTGAAGATATATTTTTGTGTCTTTTTCTACAAGTTAAATAATTTTGCAATAACTTTACAGCCTATTTAAAGTTCTGTTCATATAAATAAATGTAAATTTGTAACAGAATTTTAGATTATCTACACACAACTTCTATTTTTAATCATTTTTTATATGTAAAAATTTACATATCTTTTTTATTTAATTTACTCCCTCAAAAAACTCTGATGGTAAAACGCACTTCTCAACAACGTTATATTGACCTTATCAAACAAACTTTTTATTTTGATACGCCAGATTTTACGGTTTCGAATGATGAACTTAATTTTTATGGTGTAGAACTTATGCCAATTATTGAAAAATATGGAACGCCTTTGCGCCTTACTTATTTGCCAAAAATTAGTGAAAATATACGAAGGGCGAGAAGTCATTTTGGTGAAGCGATGAAAAAATTGAATTACGATGCTGAGTATGTGTATTGTTATTGTACAAAATCTTCGCATTTTAATTTTATAATGGAAGAAGTTTTGAAAACAGGTGCACATCTTGAAACTTCTTCTACTTTTGATATTGCTATCATTAAAAAACTGCATCAAAAAGGACTTTTTAATAAAGATAAATATGTAGTCTGTAATGGTTTTAAGAGAGAAACGTATACCAACGAAATAAAATCGCTGTGGCAAGATGGTTTTGAAAACTGTATTGCTGTTTTAGATAATAGAAAGGAAATAACAGCGTATGAAGAGTTGGATATAGAACAAATGCAAATCGGACTTCGCATTGCAACAGAAGAAGAGCCTAATTTTTCGTTTTATACTTCTCGTTTGGGCATTCGTTATAAAGATGTTGTAGAGTTTTATAAAAAACATGTAGCTACCAATCCAAAATTCAAACTTACTTTATTACACTTTTTTGTAAATTCTGGTATTCGTGATACGGTTTATTTTTGGAGTGAATTTAATAAGTTTGTTCGTGCCTATTGTGATTTGAAAAAAATCTGTCCAGAACTTCATATTTTGGATATTGGTGGTGGTTTGCCTATCAAAAACTCACTTGGTTTTGAGTTTGATTACGAATATATGACAGAAGCCATTGTAGCAAATATTCAAGAAGTTTGTGAGCAAGAAGGTGTTCCTGTTCCTACTATTTTTTCTGAGTTTGGAAGTTTTACGGTAGGCGAAAGTGGAGGAATGATTTTTTCTGTAATGGCTCAAAAACAACAAAACGATCGTGAACTTTGGTATATGATTGATGGTTCATTTATCACACATTTGCCCGATACTTGGGGAATGGGTTACCGTTTTATCACAATGGCAATCAATAACTGGGATAAAGAATATCAGCAGGTTCATGTGGGTGGAATTACCTGTGATAGTATGGATTATTACGATTCAGAATCGCATGTTTCGAAATTGATGTTGCCAAAATTTACACGAGGAACAGAGCAATACATTGGTTTTTTCCATACAGGAGCATACCAAGAAAGTTTGGGAGGTTATGGAGGAATTCAACATTGTTTGATTCCAAATGCTCAACACGTAATCATTGACAGAGATGCACAAGGAAATGTAACCACCGAATTATTCAATAAAGAACAAACAGCAGAACAGGTTTTGAATATTTTGGGGTATTGATAAAATTGTATAATAAAACTTTTACTCGTGTTCTGTGACTTACAGAACACGATTTTTTCATTTTCAAAAAAATTCATAGCTTTTCAAAATTTTTATTTTACTAGTTATTCAGTTACTTAGAATTGACTAAAACCCTTCTAAGACAGGGTTTCAATCGTTTTGAAAATAGTAAAACCTCTCAGTGAAGCTAAAATAAACTTACCAAGTATGCAGCATAAAATTTATGAAATGCTGTATTATTTAAAACATAAAAGTATTCTCTTTATGAATTATTTTAAAATCCTTTTTTTATTTGTTATTTCAATTCTAAATATTTCTTGTTCAGAAGCAAAAGTCCAAACTGAAATAACAAAACAAAATAAAAGTAACAAAATAGTACAATCAGATTTTAGTCAAAAAAAAATAACAGATAATCTATATGTTTTAAAAGCACCTAGCTATAATACTAATGTAGGTGTATTTATTGGTGTAAAGGAATTACTTTTGATAGATCCAATGACAGGAATGAATAATCAAAAAGATTTACTCAAAGCAATAAGAGAACTTTCTGACAAACCCATCAAGTATGTATTGAACACGCATAGCCATCAAGACCATAGTGGAGCAAATTCTTTTTTTATGGAACTGGGGGCAACAATTATTTCCCAAGAAAATAGTAAATATTCGAAAGCAATTCATGATGTTACTTTTAAGAATACTTATACAGTAAAAATGGAAAGTGAAACAGTAGAACTGTATCATATTAAAGCACATACTTTTGATGACGTTTTGATTTACTTTAAGAACAATAATACAGTATTTATGGGAGATACTTATATGACTAATTCTTTCCCACATTTTTATTATGGTGGTGGAAGCAAGGGGCATTTAGATATTATTGATAAAGCATTATCTTTAGGAGATGAAAGTACCACTATAGTTGCTGCCCACGGTAAATTATCATCTAATAAAAAAGAACTTAGTGTTTATAAAAGTAATTCTATAAAATGGATTAATAGAATAAAAGAACTTAATGATGCAGGTAAAACTTCTGAGCAGATTGCTAATGATAAACAAATCAAAGAACTAAGTTTGGTTTTTAATGATGGAAATAATATATCAGCTCAGCGATTATCACAAACAATTAAGAAAACAGTTTCCGTCAATTTAGTTGCTAATACTATTATTCCTGTAACTACTCTTAGAAGTTATGAAGGTAGCTATCAGTATGAAAATGGTCAAATAGATGAAGTTATATATCAAGAAGGTAAATTGTTTTTACGAAGCGAAGGCAATTATATATATGAGATTGTATCTCTTTCAGAAACAAATTTTCACTTGAAAGGACAAACGCTTAATCAATCCCTAATTTTTGATAATGTTCACAAACAATTTATATTTTTTAATGGAAAGGAAGAGCTAGTAGCAAATAAAAAATAATACTTAAAGTCTATTTAAGAGTAAATTTTTGAAGATATTCGTATAGAAGTAAAACATTAATTTATTTTTTATATTCAATCAAAAGTGCTTTTAGAAAAGAATTTATACCTGTCATGTATTTTCAAGTTATGTATAAAATTTAAAAAGTTATTTTTCAACTTTAATAGTTCAAGACTACTGACAATTTCTTTTAAAATCTAATACTCCCACTTTCCACCAATCAGCGCAGTAGCAATTTCTTCAACAAAAGAATCAGCAACAAGCCTACTTTTGTCTTCTGTTTTTAAAAAGTGCCATTTTATTCCGTGAATATCAGCTATTTTTTTTGCCCATTTTATACTATCTGCATCTTCTGGACTTCCTACAATAAATTTTCTTTTGATAGGGTTTTTGACATATTCTTGCAAAAAATATCCAAATTCTAAACGACTTGTAGGCGCAATATTGGCATCAAAAATTCCTGATTTTTCTTTTGTCCAATAAGCAGGTAACCAAAAAGCTGTAATATCACAGAGTTGTAAATATTGAAGTTCCCATGTTATTTGTTTGTCTCTGACAGCTTCTAGTTCTGTTTTAGGGTTTTTATTATCAATATCTGCCCATTTTCCTGTTTCGGGCTCAGGTGAAACGACAATCATACTTGGGTTTAGTCGTTTGTCTTCTAGAAGTTTTTGGATTACTTTTCTTCTCCAACCTGTTTTTAAATTTTCTTCAGAAGGCGTTGCACCAGCCAAAAAAACACCTAGTTTGGGAAAAATAGTATCATGATTTCTTGAAAATAAAGTTCGGATAGGTTCGTGTTGCATCACAAAAAGAGATTGAATATAAAAGCTATTTTTTTTCTAAGATAGAAAATAATTGAATTAAGAACGTCAAAATAATCATTAACTTTTTATTTTTTTGTATATTTACCAACTCTGTTTTAACTCTACACTTACATTATATGTAAAGTTTTAAATAGATGAAAGAATAAAAAGACAGTATAATTTTATAATAATTCTATGAAGACTACTTTTAAAAAAGCTATTTTTTATTTGCTGATTGCAATCATTTTTTCAGTTGGTTTGCATTCTTCTATTTCGTATGCTCAAGATAAAACTACACAGCAAGAAACAGAAATAAAAGTAAAAGAGTTTGATAACAAAAAATGGAATGAGTTAAGAGATGGAATCAAATATGCCAAAGAAATAGAGGAGAAAAAGGAAGAATATAAAGAACCTGCCTCTAAATGGCCTGAATTAGATTGGAGTTTTTTGGCAGGCTTAAAGTATGTACTTATTGGTTTGGTTGTGGCTTTGTTGGCTTTAGCTTTAGTTTGGTTTTTTACAAAAGGAGTTTTGTTTGGGAATAAGAAAACAAAGTTAGAAGAAGAACAAGCTGCATTTTTGACAGAAGAAAACCTAGAAAAAGTAGAGTTTGGTTATTTAGAACAAGCCTTAGAAAAAGCATTATTACAACGCAATTTCCGTATGGCAATCCGTATTCATTATTTATGGCTTTTAAAAGTCTTATATGAAAAGGAACTTATCAATTGGAAAAAAGACAAAACTAATCATGCTTATATTTCAGAATTGTCTAATAAAGCATCACAAGAATCAGCTACAAGTTTTAGAAAGCTAACTCTTTGGTATGAAAAAGCATGGTATGGAGAATCTAAAATTGATGAAAAAGATTTTAGTATGGTAGAGACTTATTTTATTAATTTTAGAAAATCGCATCAAGATAAAGCTGCATAATTTTTCTCTTTTTTGTGTTTATGAATAGTATTATTTTAGAAGAAGTTCTCCAAACAATTGATAAACAATATTCAGTTCTTTCAAAGGAATGTAAAATTGATATATCTGATGTTGCGAAACTAGTAGTGCTTGAAAAACAGCAATTATTAATTAGTGAAGGAGAATTAGAAAATAATATGTATATTATTATAAAGGGCTGTGCTAGAGCTTTTTATTTAAAAGATGGTAAAGATATTACAGATTGGTTTGCCTTCGAAAATGATTTCTTATGCTCTATTAATAGTTTCTTTTTATCTATTCCAAGTCCTCATTTTATAGAAACATTAGAGCCAAGTATTTTACTTCGAATTTCTAAATCTGATACAGAAAAATTATCTCAAAATCATCATAGTTTCGAAACACTAGCTAAAAATGTTGTTATCAAAACCATGTTGCAGTTACAAGAAAGAATTGTAGGTATTCAATTTGAAACAGCACAACAGAAATACGAAAATTTATTGAAAATCTTACCCTCTATTACACAAAGAGTTGCCCTAACTCACATTGCTTCCTACTTAGGAATTACTTTAGAAACACTTAGTCGAATTCGGAATCCTAGAAATACGAATTAATTTTTGGCGAACACCGAATTTGATATAAATCAAATGTTTTCTTATTCTACTTCTAGATATTTGTATTTCTAATTTATTATTACAAATACAACTAATTATGAAAAAGATAACTAACAGTCAAATTCATTACGGTTCAGGTATTATTCTGTCTCTTTTTATAGGACTTCATCTATTCAACCATTTTTGCAGTATTTTTGGAGCAGAATTTCATATTTCTGTTATGAATTCATTGCGAATTATATATCGGAATGTTTTTATAGAAACACTTTTATTATTTGCTGTCTGTATTCAAATTATATCAGGAAGTAAATTGATTAGGAGACTTACAAAAAAATACCATCTAAATTTTGAAACTCTCTCACTTTGGTCTGGACTCTATTTAGCAATTTTTCTTTTGATTCATGTTAGTGCTGTTTTTATAGGACGGTTTGTATTCGAACTAGACACTAATTTTTATTTTGGAGTGGCAGGAATTAATATATTTCCTATCAATCTTTTTTTTATTCCTTATTATGGATTGGCTATAATGGCTTTTTTTGCTCATATCTCAGCTATTCATGGTAAGAAAATGAAGTCTAATATATTAGGCTTTACTCCTCAAAAGCAGGCAATAGTAATTTTAATTATTGGTTTTGTTTTTTCTATTCTTCTATTTTATGGTTTTACAAACCATTTTAAAGGAGTTGTAATTCCTTCTGAGTTTGTTGATGTTTTAAGGTAGCAATAATTTACAATTGATGAAAAAACAAAAAACACCTTTTTCTATTTTGAAAAAGGTGTTCTTTGTTAAAAATAAAATCTAAAATTATTTATTCTTAGTAGATTTGCTGTTTTTAGGAAGTTGTTGAGAATAAGTTTTGATAAATTGTTCCATTTGTGGCTTTAGGCGTTTGTAGAAATTTGTATTTTCTTTTTCACCCATTGCTATAGATTTTTTTACTAAACCAATTGCTCCTTGTGTGTTACTTGAAACGCCTCCTGTTTTGTTTCCAGCCATCATCAAACGAGCCTTTATCCAATTATTATAAAAATGGTCTTTCAGAGAAATAGATTTATTAATCCAGTCCATTGCTTTTTCTGTATCTTGTTTATTATCTAAATAATATTCAGCAGATTGTGCATAAGTGTACCACAAATTATCAGCTTGCTTTAATGTATTTTCAATATTTGAAACCATTTTAGAAACAGGATCTGCATCTACAACAAAAGAAATTCTAGTATTTGACCACCAAAGAGAAACTTTGCCCTGACGATCTTCCAGAGCTTCAATTGTAAAGAGCATACGTTCATTAATAATAGGAGAAACCATAGGAGTTACTGTAAAACGAACTACATCTTCTTTCTCGTCATATTCGCCTGCACCCCACTGTTCAGAATTTTTATTGATGATAACTGTCCATTCTTTCTCATTTGGAATAGTAAAAAGAGAATATGTTCCTGCTGGTACTTTCGTTCCATCAATAGAAACTTCATCTGAAAAAGTAATATTTGTAGCCTTATTTGCACCTGTACGCCATATTTCTCCGTAAGGAACAAGACCACCCCATACTTCACGCTGACGCATAGCAGGAGAAGAATAATCAATAGTAATATCTGTAAGACCAACAGTTTGTTTTACCATAGCAGAAGGACTTGGTTGTGGCATGGTAAGTTGAGCAAAAACAGAGGAAGTAAAAAATAATGCCGTAAAAGACATCAAAACCAAACTAAGCGTTGAAATTTTTAACATGAAAAATTGTAGTAACGATGAATAAAATAAAAATAACTGCCACATAATTTTGAAAATGAATTTATGAATTACGTGCAGTTGATAAATAAAACGTTTATAGTTCTTTATCTTGATGAATGCAAAGATAACCTAGACTACTATTTGTAGAGAATTTTGTTAGGAAGAGTAAGCTAAATTTCTATCTTTTTCTACCCAATCTCAAAACCAAACTTCCTCCAACAAGCGCACCTACACCAGCCCAAATCCAAAGAGAAGGACGAATTTTTCTAGGATTTTCTCCTAAAAAGAAATGGGAAATATCATATAGAAAAGGACGATTATCAGCTACTTTTATATAAAGCCAATCTGTTAGTTCTTTAAAATTAGGATTTTTTTGATACCAACTTATAGGTAAATCGGTTGCTCCTCCTAGTTCTAAACTTTTGAAAGCTGCTTCTGCACCTGAATATACTTTTCCATCTGGAGTAATTAACCGAACAGCTTTTTTGAATAATTTTGTATCTAAATCGGGAAAATCTTTGGCTGATTCTTGATAAGGACGTAAATCAATAGTTGATTCATTGACAATCATTTGCCATTTGGTAATCCAGTATTTGCAAAAACCACATTCTGCATCCCAAATCAAGATGGTTTTTTGTGGAGCATAAGAAGTTGAAAGATTATTTTTACTAGGAATAGAAGTCATTTTTTTGAATTTTGATATGATAATAATGCCTTGATTCTAACTAATTTAGTTCTCATAGTAGTATTATTTTATTTAAATCAGAACATTAAACATATCAAATTGTTCAGTAATCGTACTATTCAAAAAACAAATAAAACTATTATAATTATATGTCAAATAACGTAAAAGCATTTGGAACAGAAGCTGCTGATAAGCCTTTAAAACAAATGACCATTGAACGCAGAGAAGTAACTGCAAAAGATATTGAAATTGATATTTTGTATTGTGGTGTTTGTCATTCTGATTTGCACACAGCTAGAAATGATTGGGGTGGAACAGTTTATTCTGCTGTACCTGGTCATGAGATTGTAGGAAAAGTGACTAAAGTTGGAAGTGATGTCACCAAACTTAAAGTAGGCGATTATGCTGCTGTAGGTTGTATGGTTGATTCATGTCAGACATGTGATAGTTGTAAGCAAGATTTAGAGCAATATTGTCAGAAAGGTTTTACAGGAACATACAACGGAAAAGACAAGCATCTAGGAGGACATACTTTTGGAGGATATTCTGAAAAAGTAGTTGTAGATGAAAACTTTGTTTTGAAAGTTCCTGAAAATCTTGATTTAGCTGCTGTTGCACCTTTACTTTGTGCAGGTGTTACTACATGGTCTCCTTTGGTTCATTGGAATGTAAAAGAAGGAAGCAAAGTTGCTGTTATTGGTTTGGGTGGACTCGGACACATGGCAATCAAATTAGCTAAAGGCTTGGGTGCAGAAGTTACACTTTTTTCTCGCTCTCCTAGTAAAGAAAAAGATGCTAAAGAATTAGGTGCTGATACTGTTATTATCTCAACAGACGAAAAACAAATGAAATCGGTAAGAGGAAAGTTTGATTTAATTATTGATACAGTTCCTTATGAACACGATTTGAATCCTTATATTTCGACGCTTACAATTAATGGAACTTTAGTTTTGGTTGGTTTTATAGGCGAGTTAGATTCTATGATTCAAACACCAGCTATGATAATGGGAAGACGTTCTATTGCAGGTTCTGTAATCGGTGGAATCAAAGAAACACAAGAAATGCTAGATTTTTGTGGAGAGCATAATATTGTTTCAGAAATTGAAATGATTAATATGCAAGACATTAATGATGCCTACGAACGAATGCTAAAAAGTGATGTTCGTTATCGTTTTGTCATTGACATGAAATCTTTGAAGTATAATTAATAATTGTATAAATTAATTATACTTGAATGGTTAATTGTAAATCAATGATATTTGCAATTAACCATTTTTCTATTTGTAATAATTGTTCAAAAGCTCTCTTGCTACTTCGACAGCATTTCTAGAGCCATTAGCAACTTGTTTTTCTAAATCTTCTATTTGTTTCTTTATTAATTCATTTGCATAAAAATCTCTTTTTAATCGCTCTTCAATAGTTTGATGTAGCCATTGTTTGTTCTGCTGACTACGATTTATTTTAAAGAACCCATTTGAAGTTGTTTGTTTTACAAAGTCTTCAATGTTTTTCCAAATATTCTCTATTCCTTCATTTTCTAAAGCCGAACAAATTTCTACTGGAACTGTCCATTTGGCATCATTAGGTGGGAAAAGATGCAAAGCGTGTTTATATTGTGATTTGGCTCGTGTAGCTGCATTTTTATTTTCTTTATCAGCTTTTGTAATGACGAGCATATCAGCCATTTCCATAATTCCACGTTTTATTCCCTGTAACTCGTCACCTGCACCTGCAAGCATAAGCAAAAGAAAAAAATCAACCATTCCTTTTACAATCGTTTCAGACTGT
This sequence comes from Bernardetia sp. Wsw4-3y2, assembly GCF_037126295.1. Lineage (NCBI taxonomy): Bacteria > Pseudomonadati > Bacteroidota > Cytophagia > Cytophagales > Bernardetiaceae > Bernardetia > Bernardetia sp. Wsw4-3y2. Next base: position 377,796 of record NZ_CP147018.1, read on the forward strand.
CCAACTCCAACAGTTTCTATTAAAATGACATCAAAGCCTGCTGCCTCACATAAAAGCATTGTTTCTCTCGTTTTTTGACTTACTCCACCTAAAGAACTACGAGCTGGGGAAGGACGAATATAAGCGTTTTTATGATTAGAGAGTTTTTCCATTCTTGTTTTATCTCCCAAAATACTTCCTCCCGAACGCTGGCTACTTGGGTCAATGGCAAGAACAGCAATTTTTTTATTTTTATTTTCTAGTTCAGTTGCTAAATCTGCCAAATAAAGTCCAAAAGTTTCAATAAATGTGCTTTTTCCAACCCCCGGAACTCCAGTAATTCCTACACGAATAGAATTTCCTGTGTAAGGCATAAGTCTGTCAATAATCTGTGTAGCAAGTTCATTATCACTTTCTAACTGACTTTCTATAAGTGTAATAGCTCTACTCAAAATAAAAGGATTATGAGCCAAAATTCCATCAATATATTCTTGGGATGTTAAACGTGAACGTCTGCTTTTTGCCATAAAAATAAAAAAAGTGAAATTAAATAACGTTGATAAGATGTGGATTAACTTTTTGTTTTGTCGTTTGATATAAGCAATTCATAGAAAAGCTAAACAAAAATGAGAAAAATACAAGTCTTGATTTTAGATTCTTATCAAAAAAATGTTATTTTAGTTAAAAATAAAAATTTAATTTCTACTTATATCAAAAAATACTTCACAACGTACAAACGTATCTAAAATAATTTGTATCTTTGTAGGAATAGAAATGAGTTTTTGTTTTATCAGTATCTATCAAAAATCGATATTCATTCTATTATTTACAACTTATCTATTTACTAATGCGTTTTTTACGAAAAATATTCAATCTTGCTACAATTACAGGAACAATCGCCATTTTTGCGTTTATGCTTCTGCTTCAAACAGTAGCCGTAAATTTTGATTTTCTCAATATTTTCGAACAGACGATTAATAACTTCAAAATCTCTGATGTTTATTTTTCTCAAATTAGAGATAATGAGAAGATAGAAATAGATACAAATATAGTTATTGTAAATATTGGTTATCTACCTAGAGCAGGATTAGGAGCGCAAATAGAAGTTATTTCAAGATATAAACCGAAAATAATTGGACTAGATGCTCTTTTGACAGGAGCAAGAAAGCCTGAGCAAGATTCTACTTTAGAAGCCTTTTTAAAAATTGCAAGGGAAAGATGTCCTATTGTTTTTGCTTCAAAACTAGAAAAGCCAAACGAAGAAAGTAAAAGTTTTGATAGTTTAGGACTTCCTCACCAACCATTTCAAAAGTATATACAAACAGGTTATGTAAATGTTGTTACAGATGAAGATACAAAGTTTGAAACAGCTCGTATTGTTTCTCCAAAAGAAAAAGTAAAAGATTCAACAATTTATAGTTTTGCAACCAAACTCATACAACTTTCTTATCCTGATAAAGCCGAAAAACTTTTGGAAAGGAATAATGAAGTAGAAACGATTTATTATCGTGGAAATTGGCAAAAGTTTATGGTCATTGACCCAATGGATGTTTTAGATGAAAATTTTGATCCTTCTTTCTTTAAAGACAAAATTGTCATTATGGGCTATATGGGTTCTACTTTCATACAAGATGATGGTGTAGATGATAGATATTACACACCACTGAATGCACGACCTGTCGGAAGGGCAGCAACGGATATGTATGGAATTATGATTCATGCAAATATGCTTTCGATGATTTTACACGAAAATTATATTGATGTAATTCCTTCTTATTTAGCGATTATTATTTCTGTTTTGATGTGTTTTTTTAACGTTGTATTATTTACCTATATCTATTTTCATAGAAAATTAGGAACTTGGTATGATGTCATCACAAAAGGTGTTCAGCTTGTAGAAGTTATTATCTTTGTATTTATTTTTATCTGGACATTGGCTACTTATAATCTCATGTTAGAAATAACTGTTGGAGTTTTGGCAGTAGTTTTATCTGGAGATGTCTTAGAAGTATTTTTAGCTATATTGGCTAATATGTATCCTAAATCTACTCGTGCCTATGAATAAAAAATAAGTGAAAAATAAGAAAGAGAAAAACATTAATTTGACTGTGCTACAACTAAAAATAACTAAAATCTGTATCCAGTAATAAAAACAGAAAATTAGAATAAAAATTACAGATTTTTACATCTTTTTATCAAGTTTTCACGTAAAACAGGTATATATGTTCAATTTTTGTAGAAGCATATTTAATAGTTATCAGACAACCTTCTATCAAAAAAACAGTTATACTTAACAAAGCACATACTGAAAAACGAGTTTGAATAAACGATGTCTTTCAAAGCTATTCAAAACTATATTAAATTTAAAGTATTCAAAAAATACATTAATCAAATACTTATCTCAATTAAATTTTAAAACTATGAAAACAAAATCACTATTTCTAGTAGCTCTTATGTTACTTATCGGTGGAACTACAATGGCACAAAATTATGCCTTTCGTGTTCTGACGGCAAAAGGAAACAATACAGCTTCTAAAAACGCAATCCGTGTAGGCTCTAAACTGAATGATACTGACGTTATCGTTATGGAAGAAGGTGGATATTTAGGTCTTTTACATACCAATGGACAAACGGTTGAGCTTCGCACAAAAGGAACATATAAAGTAAACGAACTTGCAAGTAACTTGAAAGCAAGTAATAATTCTAGTCTTACTTCTCGTTATGCAAACTATGTAGTTTCTGAACTTACTTCTTCTGCTGAAGAAGCAAGTGGTGAAAATCGTTATAAGCACATGGGAAAAACAGGTGCTGTAGAGCGTGCTGCTCTAATGAAAGTTACAATTCTTCAAGAAAGTAAGGTAAACTTGCTAGGTGATAAGCTAGAAATTGAATGGTTTGTTTACGAAGATTTGGCTAAAGTTAGTCCTAAGGATGTAAGAGAATACCGTGTTGTTATTACTGATTTACGTAACAATGAACTTTATTCAGAAGTAACTAAAGAAACTTCTTATGTAATTGATTTTTCTCGTCCTGAATTGAAAGACCAAACTGCTATTCTCTACAGAGTAGAAGTTGCTGATGAAGATAAAAAAGATCAATCAATTAAGTCTCGTGACCAAGTTATCAAGAAGGAAAATAATAGCGATGCGAAGAAAGAAATTCGTGAACAGTTAGATCAAATTGGTGATGATACTGCTCTAGGACACCTTATCAAAGCTCAATACTTGGAAGAAACGGGTTATTATGCAGAAGCTGCAATGGCTTATAAAGCTGCAATGGCTTTAGCTCCTGAAGTAGAAACATACAAAATTCTTTATGACAGTTTCACAGAACGTAATGAGATGAGTGAAAAAGCACTTGTTGAAAAGAAAACTTCTATGAACGACTAATATTTGTATTCAGTATTAGAAATTTATATACCAAAAAAGAGGCTGTCCGAAAAGGTCAGCCTCTTTTTATGCAGCTATTTTTTGTAATTCTTCTTTTTGGTTGATTTTTTTGATGATGCAAACAAATTTTGTCTTTTGGTGATTTTTTTGAGTATAAAAAAAGGTGCAAAAAGATGATTTTTTAGAATTGAAAGTATTTTTTAGCTTATCGGCAGTTTTTGCCACCATTTTTCTAAAATTATGTCCAAGAGCCATCAATAGAAACTCCATTTCTACTTTTACTAATCCCTTAAAAGTAAATCGATTAAACTTATTATTATATTTGAGATGCCCAAAAACAGCTTCTACTTCTATAGGGCGTTTACTGCGCTGCTCTAATCCTTTCTCACTAGTTAGTAAATTTCTAGCTTTCTCTTTTAGTTGGTTTAAACGATGATTCACTTGTATTATTCTATTGCCTTCAGCTTTATGACATAAATTGCGAAGAGGACAATCTTGACACCTTTTTGCTTGATAATAAGATACTTGCGATTCGTATCCATTACTTGAAGTACGTTTTCCATCTCTTATTTTCTTCATTCTTTGCCCCATCGGACAGACATAAAAATCTAATTCTTTGTTGTAAAATAAATTCTGAACTAAAAAAGGATTATTTTTCATTTTCCTTTTTTGCTCTTTATGGAAATAATTGTACTTAACGTAGGCAGTAATTTCTTTTTTTTCAAGTAATTCATAATTTTCTTCACTTCCATAACCTGCATCAGCTACTACTTCTTTACTTTGTTTATTGTACTGATTTTCAAATCCTTCTAAATGAGAGGATAAAGTGGTGGTATCTCCTGCCGTTTGATGAATAGAAACGTGGGTAATAAATTGATTTTCTGTGGACACTTGAGCATTATAAGTAGGTTTGAGTTGTCCATTTTTCATGTGATCTTCTTTCATCCGCATAAAAGTAGCATCCGTATCTGTTTTACTATACGAGTTTCTACAACCTAAAATTTTCAGAGACTCTTCATATTTACTTAATCTAGGAAGATATTCATCTTGCATTTTTTTTAGTTCTCTTGCCTGTTGTTTACTCGGTTCTTTTAGTTTTTTATTGATTTGAGCGAGTTTTTCTTTTAATAATTCTGAATCTAATGGAGTAGATACTTCTTCTTTATTTTCTTCTTGATTATCTGATTGAATACTACTTTCAATATCAGATAAAATTTTATTTACTTTAGTTTCTAACTTTTCTTTATTTTTTTCAATACTACCACGCCAAACAAAAGTATAACGATTAGAACAAGCCTCTATTTTTGTTCCATCAATATATTGAACATCAAGACTTACATAACCCATTTCAACCAACATTTTAACAACTTCTCCAAATAAACGATGAATGTGTGCCTTCAAAATTTTACCTCTAAAGTCATTAATTGTTCTAAAATCTGGTGTAGAATTGCCTGATAAATACATAAAATGAATATTCTCCCCAAGAGCTTTAGCTATTTTACGACAAGAATAAATATTGGATAAATAAGAATAGAATAGCACTTTAACGAGCATTCTTGGATGATAAGCTGAACAACCTCCACCTTTGTATTGAGAAATCAAATCGCTAATATCCAATGAATCAACCACCTTTTCAACTAAACGAACAGGATGGTGAGCTGGAATTTTGTCAAATATATTGACAGGAAAAAGTTCGGGCTGCTTACCACTTTGGTTTTTGAAAACTACTTTTGCCATAGGCTATATAACGTTAGTATAAAAGTATATATACCTCGAAAATAAAAAAAATTAACCATAAAAAAAAGGCTATCCGTACTTTTCGGACAGCCTCTTTTTTATTTTTTATTTAAAATAGTTGAGATTTATAATTCCCATTTTTCCCAAGCCTTCAAGAGTTGGATTTGTTTTTCGTTTTTGTCTTGAGCTTCTTCAAAACCAAAATCTTGCTCTTGTTCTACAAATACAGGTTTAGATTTTAAAAGACATTTTTTCATTTTATTTTTCTTGCCTTTCTTTCTGTTTACCAAAATCTTCATTACTTCGTCTTCTTTGTAACTTGCTTCTGAAATCAAAGTTAAGAAATTAGTAGCATCTACTTTTTGGCTGTTTACTTCTAAAATAACATCTCCTTCTTCAAACATTTTCCCAAAATCATTTGCTCCTTCTAAACTAAGAACACTCACTTCTTTGGTTTGTGGATCGACAACTAAACCAATATTTCCAAAGTTAAATACTTCTTCTGTTCCTTCACCAGTCGTATTGATTCCAATAGTTTTTAGATATTTAGTGTAAGGTAATTCTTTGCTTCCCTCTACATAATCAGCAAAAAAAGTGCGAATTTCAGGATAAGTAATCTCAGCAATTACATCAAAAAGTTTGTCATCTTCAAAAGGTTTGTCTGTTCCATATTTTTTTGACAAATCTTGCATTAAGTTCATCAAGCCGTATTTTCCATCAGATAATTCTCTCAATCGAACATCTAACATCCAGCCAATTAAAGCACCTTTTTCATAGACATTTCCATATTCATCAGCATATTCATCTAAGCAGCCCAAACTCATTTCTGTAAAAGGAATATCAGAATATCGATTATTCGCTTCACTTACTTTCTCACGCATCTTACCCAAAAATTCTTCTAAAGGAATAAGTCCTTGTTGTAACAAAACATGGTTTGCAAAATATTCAGTAACTCCTTCGTAAAGCCATAAATGTTTTGACATTTCAGGATTGATAAAATCAAAATAATGAATTTGTTCTGAGTGAATAGAAAGAGGAGTCAGAATATGAAAAAATTCGTGAGCTGCAATTTCTACAACTGTGTTTGCAAGACGAGAAGCTGGCATATTAGGCAAGAAATAAAGAGAAGAATAAGAATGTTCTAATGCTCCATACGAACCCGAATTACTAAAACCATCAAAAATATAAATTAAGAACGCATATTTTTTGATAGGCAATGTTCCACCTAAATAATTTTTTTGTGCTTCTAATGATTTCTGAACTTCTTTAGCTACTTCTTTTGCCTTTACTGTTCCCTTTTCGTGAAAAACAGAAACCAAAATTTCAGCTCCTCCTACCTCAAAAGTAACTGTATCAGGAACAGAATATAACATCGGAGAATCTGCCAAAAGATGATAATCTGAAACTAAATAAAGGTCATTTTTCTTTGTAGAGTTGATAGATACTAAAGGTGTAGAGCCATAAAATTTTTCAGGTTTGATAACATCTATCAAAAATGAGTTGCGTTTTAATCCTTCCAAATAACCAAAAAAGCCGTGTGTATTGATTACAAAAACCTCATCTTCAATATCTGTTCCCCCTGGTTCGAATACTTTGTTTTTTTCTTGTGAGTCAAAAGTATCATCTACTAAATACGTAATTTTATAGATATTTTTAGCAGGAAAACGCCATTCGTTTTCATTAGGGTGAGTAAAACTGATTTCATTGCCTTCTTTATCAAATACTTTAAAATCACTCAAAAATCGTCCAAAATCATAAATATGATATGTCCCAGGAACAATTTTGGGCATAAAAAAAGAAATAGAATCTTCTTTTGGAGGGTCTGTAGGTTCGACAGCAGGTCGGAACTTATCTAAGTTTGTAATTAAAAGTTCGACAGGAACTTTGTCATCTTTTACTTTTGCAAGGTCAAGTTGGTACGAATATACTATTTCTAAAGGATCGTAGAGTTGAACATCGAATGTTGTTCCTTGCTGTGCAAAGGTGGACTGAGCAGAAAAGCCAAATATACAAAGTAAAAAGATAAATTTAGAACTAAATGAAAAAATATTCATAAGATAAAATTAAGAGAGTAAAAATATAAAAGAAATGATTTTTAAATAAAAATTCATGTATATATAAGTAGCAATTTGAATGACAAGTAAAGATTTTGCAAGGTTCTGTTTTGATTATTTATGATTTTTAGAATAAAACTGTATTTCCAAAATGTAACCTGTCATTGCTCCAAATGTATAACTGATTATATCATTCCATTGAAAATTATTTCCTAAAATCAATCTACTCGCTTTATAACTTCTAATAAAATTAATCCAATCTGCTTGATAGAGTTGTAGAAATTCGATGCCACAACAAAACAAAAGAGTAAGTATAAAAATTTTGTAAGATTGAGCTTTTATAAATAGAAATCCAAAAATCAAGAAAAATAAAACAGCATAAAGATAATCTCCAAAATAGTCAGTTATAAAACTAGAAATAAATTCAGTTCTGGAAACCAAGCCAATTGTAATAGTAACTACAATTGATAAGAAATAAATTTTTCGGTTTCTTGTCATTTTTAATAGGTTAAAATTTATAAATCAAAATTACTTCAAATTATTCTAAACTATTTCAATAAATTTGAATTTTAAAGCAAAGTGAATTATTATTTTTAAATCAAAACCAAATCATAAAATGAGTATCAAAATAAAACCAGTAGAACAAATCAACGAAGGACAAAAAAATACAATGGTTAGTTTTTTAGGCATTGAAATTACAGATGTTACAGAAAACTCTATCAGTGGAAAAATGCCTATTGATGAGCGTCATATACAAATTATGGGAGTGTTGCATGGTGGAGGTTCTGTTGTTCTTGCCGAAACCTTGGGAAGTATTGCTGCCAATATGAGCGTTGATACAGAAAAATATGCTTGTATGGGATTAGAAATAAATGCAAATCATATCCGACCTGTTCCAAAGGGAAAATGGGTATATGGAACAGCAACAGCCTTGCATGTAGGGAAAAAAACACACGTTTGGGAAATCAAAATGACTAATGAAGAAGGCAAACTGACTTGTATCAGTAGAATAACCATGGCTGTTGTTGAGCGTTTTCATTAAGGTTTTTTTTAAGACTTTTAGTGATTTTATGGCTATCTTTGTATAATAATTGAACTATTAATCGAATTCAGAATACATAATTCATTCCCACCTTTTCTTTCTTCTATTATGAGCGAATCTCTCAAACATGAATGTGGAGTAGCATTCTTACGCCTTCGAAAACCACTTGGATATTATATAGAAAAATATGGAACGCCTGCTTACCCAGTCAATAAAATGTTTTTATTGATGGAAAAACAACACAACCGAGGACAAGACGGTGCAGGACTAGCGAGTATCAAAATTGATATGAAAAAAGGACATCAGTATATTGATAGACTTCGTTCGATAGAAGAACAACCCATTAATCATATCTTTAGTAAAGTAGGTAAAAAATTTACTAAGGCTCAAAAAGAAGGTAAAAAATATTACAATGCTAAATGGGTAAAAGAAAATGTTCCCTTTGCAGGGGAGTTATTTATAGGTCATTTGCGTTATGCAACTTATGGCGCAAATGATGTTCGTTTTTGTCATCCTCTTTTGAGAAGTAGCAACTGGAGAAGCCGAAATCTACTTTTAGCAGGAAATTTTAATATGACAAATGCCGAAGAATTATTTAATCATTTGGCACAATTAGGACAATTTCCACAAGAACAAGGTGATACAATAACAGCCTTAGAAAAAATTGGGCATTTTTTGGATAGAGAAAATCAACATTATTATGCTCAATATCAGCAAGAAGAAAGAGCAAAATTAGCTTTTGATGTAAGTCTGAATGGAAAAAATGATAACCAAAACTATGAAACTCATGAGCAAAATCAAACGCTTACAAATGAAGAAATCATAGAAAAAGTAGAAAAAAATATTGATTGGAAAAAAATATTAGAGCGTTCTTGCAACGATTTTGATGGTGGATATGTCATGGTAGGGATGGCAGGTCATGGAGATGCTTTTGTGGCTCGTGACCCTGCAAGTATTCGTCCAGCCTATTATTACATCAATGATGAGATTATTGTAGCTGCTTCTGAAAAACCTGCAATCAAAACAGCTTTTAATTGTGAGTATTCGGAAATACAAGAGCTTGAAGGAGGTCATGCATTGGTTGTAGACAAAGAAGCAAATTATGAAATAATCAAGTTTCAAGAACCACTACCGAAAAAGTCGTGTAGTTTTGAAAGAATTTATTTTTCAAGAGGAACAGATCCAGAGATTTATAACGAACGAAAAATGTTAGGTCGTCAGTTGCATCATCAAGTTTTGGAAGCAATTGATTACGATTTAGAAAATTCTATTTTTTCTTATATTCCTAATACTGCCGAAACGGCGTTTTTGGGTTTGGTAAAAGGAGTAGAAAAACATTTGATAGCACAGCGAGAAAAAACATTAAATACTGATGAATCTTTGTCACAGCAAGAGTTAGTGAAAATTATGTCCTTCCGTCCTAGAGTTGAAAAACTGGTAATTAAAGATTCTAAAATGCGAACTTTCATTACTGGAGATGCTCAACGAGATGATATGGTAGCACATGTTTATGATACCACTTATGAGATTGTCAGAAAAGGAATCGATACACTTGTTGTCATCGATGATTCGATTGTTAGAGGAACAACATTAGAAAAAAGTATCTTGACAATGTTGGATAAATTAGAACCCAAGAAAATTGTTATTGTTTCTTCTGCTCCTCAAATTCGTTTTCCTGACTGTTATGGAATTGATATGTCTAGGCAACACGAATTTGTTGTTTTTCGTGCATTATTGGCTCTCTTGGAACAACATCACTTAAAATATATGCTTGACGATGTTTATGAAAAATGTTTGAAATCAAAGAAATTACCTTTAGAAAAAGTAGTTAATCATGTCAAAGAATTATATGATATGTTTGAGTACGAACAAGTTTCGGATAAGGTAGCCGAAATTATTTCAAAGAATATCAAAGCAGAAGTAAAAGTAGTTTATCAAACAGTAGAAAATTTACATAAAGCCTGTCCAAACCATTCTGGAGATTGGTATTTTACAGGAAATTATCCTACACAAGGAGGAAATAGAGTAGCTAATCAAGCCTTTATTAACTTTATGGAAGGAAAGAAAACAAGAGCTTATTAAAAAAAGAAACCTATAAGGCTTTCAAAACCTTATAGGTTTGAATATCTAAAACCTATAAAAAAAATGAAAAAAATAATCTTAGCTATTGCATTATCATTTTTCTGTACCGTTTCTTTTGCACAAGTAGAAGGCGTAGAAGTAGAAAAACCAAAAGAAGAAAAAAAGGAAGAGAAAAAAGAAGAAAGTAAAGATGATGACGATGATGAGGAAAAAATGAAGCTTATCGATCGTTTTTACTTTGGTGGAAACTTAGGAGCTAGTTTTGGAACAATTACCAATATAAATATAGCTCCAATGATAGGGTATAGATTGACACCAAGATTTTCAGTAGGTGTTGGAGGAACATATCAATATTGGAGTGACAAACGTTTTATACCTACTTATACGCAGAGTATTTATGGAGGAAGTGTGTTTTCTCGTTATATGATTGCAGAAGACTTTTTGGGTGCAGGCAATTTGTTTGCTCATGCAGAATATGAAACACTATTTGCAAAACAGGCTTATCAAGACCCAAATACATTAATAATTTCAGAAAGAACAAAATCTTTTCCTTCTTTTTTAATTGGTGGTGGCTTGGCTATTCCGATAGGTAGTCGCTCGGCTTTTACTATTTCAGCATTATATAATCCTTTTTATGATGAATTTAATTCTTTATATGCTAGTCCTTTACAGATTCGTGTAGGAGGCTTTTTCTAAACAAATGAATATTCAGAGTTACATGAAAAAATACGCTTTTTTATTTTTAGTAGTATTATTTTTTATGGCTTTCCAAACTGATAAACCAGCCTATCAAATTTTTGATAAGGAAGGAAAAAAATCTTCTTATAAAGCTATTTTAGAAAAAGCACAAGAAGTTGATATTGTTCTTTTTGGAGAAAGCCATAATAATCCTATTGTTCACTGGCTACAAATTGAATTAACAAAAGATTTATATAAAAATATATCTGAAAGTCAAAGTGAATCAAAAAATAAAAAGAAATCTAAAAATAATTTACTTTTAGGCGCAGAAATGTTTGAAGCTGATAATCAAACTATTTTAGATGAATATCTAAATGACATTATCACAGAAAAAAACTTTGAAGCTGAAGCTAGATTATGGAATAATTATAAAACAGATTATAAGCCTTTGATAGAATTTGCAAAAGAAAATAATCTTGTTTTTGTGGCTACAAATATTCCACGTCGGTATGCATCTTTGGTTTCTAAGAAGGGTTTGGCTAGTTTGGATTCTCTTTCAGAAGATGCAAAACATTTTATAATGCCTTTGCCTGTTGAAGTGGATTTGAAATTACCTGCTTACGCAAATATGCTCAAAATGATGGGAGTTCATTCGACTGATGATGGAAAAGTAAACGAAAGTGTTGCAAATTTTGCCTATGCACAAGCCGTAAAAGATGCAACAATGGCATATCGTATTAATGAATATTATAAAAGAGAAGCTAAAAATGTAGAAAATACAAATTCTGTTTTTCTACATTTTAATGGTTCTTATCATTCTGATAACTACGAAAGTATTGTTTATTATCTCAAAAAATACAATCCAAGTTTGAAAATAATGACCATTACATCAACTGATCAAAAAGATGTAGATTCTTTAGAAAAAAGTGGAGTAGCTGATTTTGCGATTGTTATGCCTCTTTCTATGACTAAGACATATTAGAGTAATTAATTTATAGTAATTTACTTTTTCTTAACGACGGTTAAAAAATAGAGTAATCTGACCGTCGTTGAGACTTTGCCGTCAACGAGGTATTATAAAATCTCTCTACCACTCTTCTTGTCTTCTCCAAGTTGCACCATATTCATTTACTAAAACATTATCAAAATAATCAGCTTTTTCTAAGAGGTTTTTTACCAAATCTACAGCAGTTTGTAGTTTAAGGTATTGTCCAAAAATTGAAAAAGAAAGAATTATATCTTGTCCGTTTACACTAAAACGAAGACCTTTTAAAGAATGATTTTGCTCTAATAGAAAAGAATAGGTGTCGCCAATATTATCTTTTGGAAGGTTACACAAAAAAGCATCGCCAAAAATATATCCACTTTCGGGGTTGTAAGAAAGATGAATTGTGGCACTTCCCTCTACCATTTCCCAACGATTTGCACCAGCACGAGCCAAAATCGCATTTTTGCCCAGTTTTGTAATTAATTCTTCTATCAAATGAGCAATTCCAACAGGCGTAAAAAGTTCTTTTGTAAAATCAATAAGTTTTGAGCCACAAGAAGGACAGTAGGAATTTTGAATTTTAGGAAGCAAAATAACATTTGTACAAGAACCACAACGAACAGCTTTTTCTCTACCAAAATTCTCAAAATCGTTTAAAGTTTCCTCTAAATAGTTGGAAGGCAGTGCAAAACCTAAATCAGTTCCTTCTCTATGAATAAATGTGTTTACACCAATTACTTTACCCAAACTATCTACTAAAGGGCCTCCACTATTTCCAGGGTTGATGGCTGCATCTACTTGAATATAATTTATGCCATTGTGTAAGCGTTTTGCCTTTGAAATTATGCCTTGAGTAGTTGTATATTTAAGACCATAAGGATGTCCGATAGCTACAATTTGTTCGCCATCTCTAAGACTCTCTTGTGAATACTCAATAGTAGGCATATCCAAGTTAGGGGCAATCAAAAAAGCTAAATCCAGACGAGTATCTGTAAAACAAACATCTGCAAGCTGTTTAGGAACATTTTTTCCACTAATAGAAACCTCTGAACAACCTTCTACAACGTGGTAGTTGGTAACAATAATATTATGATTTCTAAGGTAAAAACCTGTTCCAGAGCCTTTTGGTGTAGCAATCTGAATGACTACTTCTTTATAAATTTCAATAGTTTGATACATAAATTAACATAGAGAATTGACAAAAAATGCTTTTTTAGATTAGAAAGTAGTTAAAGATAGATATATATAGATAAGTTACTCAAAAATAACGTTCTTTTTTGTACTTGTTCTATAATTGTTCTATAAATTTGCGTAAAAACATCATTTAAACAAAAAAAATACTTTGCATCCAAAAAATATCCATAATTCATTTTATAATTTTAAAGAACTTATAAAAAGTAATCCAATTTTAAAAGAGTTCGTGTTTATAAATCAGCACAAAATAGAAACAATTGATTTTGCGAATCAAAAGGCAGTTTTAGAATTGAATAAATCACTTTTATCACATCATCACAACGTAAAAAATTGGAATATTCCAGAAGGTTATTTGTGTCCACCCATCCCTAGCAGAGCTGATTATTTGTATTATTTAAATGATTTACTACAAGCAGAAGGAAGTAAAAAAGCTATAAAAGGACTTGATATTGGCGTTGGTGCAAACTGTATTTATCCAATCTTGGCGAGTCAGTTATTTAATTGGAAAATGGTAGGTGTAGATATTGATAAAACAGCCATCCAATCAGCTATAAAAAATGTAGAAACTTCGAAAAAGCTAAAAGAAAATATAGAAATTCGTCACCAAGAATCGAATGCAAATATTTTTAAAGGGATAATTAAAGAGAGTGAATATTTTGATTTTACAATCTGTAATCCTCCTTTTCATGCATCAGAAAAAGATGCTAATTCGGCAGCTTTACGCAAAATTAAAAACTTAAAAGATACTACTGAGTCTGCTCAGAGGACTATTAAACTCAATTTTGGAGGACAATCAAACGAACTTTGGTGTAATGGAGGTGAAGCACTTTTTATAAAACGAATGATAAAACAGAGTGTAGAATTTAAAAAACAAGTAAATTGGTTTACTACATTAGTTTCAAAAAATGGAAATTTGAAAGCTATTTACAAGCAATTAGATAAAGCAAAAGCAAAATACAAAACTATAAACATGGAACAAGGAAATAAAAAAACTAGGTTTGTAGCGTGGCGATTTCCTAATTCAGAAGCCTAATATATTATTTATAAAAAATAAATAGAAATAATTGAATAATATAAAGAATGGTTTGAAACTTTTTTTACGTTTGAACGTATGACTAATTAAAGATAGATTTTAATGTTTTACAGATAAATCCCCTTATAGTATGAAACGTTCAAATAAAAATTATATACTACTCATTGTTTTTGGTGTTTTACTTATGAGTTTTAGCTTTATTTCTCAACATTATACTCATATACCTGATATAGTAGATGGAATGTTGAAAGGAACTTCTATTGGATTATTACTCTTAGGGCTTGGATTTTTATCGAAACAACATATTGAGCAAATTTAATTTTGGATTTTCCTCATTTGTTTTATGTTTATGCAAGTGAGGGTTTTATATAAAAAATAAAATCAAAAATTCTATTACAAAAAGTCCATCTATAAAGCCTGTAAAATACCATTCTGAACGTTTATTCGAACTAAAAAGAATTAGAAAAGCAGTAAGAATATAAACTATTCCAAAATGAAGAAAATAGTTTATATGGAAACTACAAATTAAAATAGCACAGACAATAAGTAAAAAAAGAGCTAAAATTTTGCTCCTTTGAGGACTCAATAAGCTAACTAAAGTATTCAAACCCACTTTTTTATCTCCTTCTTTATCTCTAATATCGAAAGGAATCGTTATTGCCAAAGTAAAAAGTAATCGTTCGAAAAATAAGGCTATTGTTTGAGGAGTTTGGATAATCAAGTCTTCGTGTAACATTGGAAAAATAACAGTAGCACTCGCCCACACATAAGCAATTAAGAATATTTTTAGATAAGGAATATTTCTCCAAGCAGGAATCGATAAGTAGTTTTTTGGAGTAGAATCTTCTGTCTTGTTGTCATTTTTACCATTTATTTCTTCGTCTATAATTTTTTCTGATGGCAGTTCAATATGAATAGGAACAGTATAAAAAATTGAAATTATAGCCAAATGAACCAAAAACCAAAACTGATTGAGTGTTAGAAAAAAAGGAGCAGGAATAAGTAAAATCAAACTTAAAAAGAAAATAATCTTTAGGATATTTCTTTTCTTATAAATAAACTCAAACTTTTCAGAAGCCGTTCCCTTAGTATAAAACACACATAAATTATAAGTAACTAGTGTTCCAAAAAAGAGAATCCAAAGAGGAGCAGATTCGAAAGCAATGCCAGCTGTTTCGAAAAGCAAAAGGTAGGTACTTAACCCCATAAGAGCTGCACCTACCGATATCCAAAAATTTCCAAAAACGAGCCAACGAAAGAAGTTAATAATGTTTTTTTTTAAAACTGAACAGGAATAACAACACGCTGCTCAACGGCTCTTCCATGATATAAAGCTGGTTTCCAGCCTTCTGTATATTCTTCTATCAAACGGATTGCTTCATTATCCAAAGTAGGACTAACACTTGAAAGTACCGAAATATCAGCTAAAGAACCGTCTTCTTGTACAAAAAACTGAACATAAATAGTTCCTGTTTCATGTGTTGGATTATTTTGATTTGTACTAAGATAACGATATAAGTTTTCTGTTCCACCATAGGGAGTTGCAGAGCGTTCAATATAAGTATTTTCTTTTCTTCTATTTTTATTGCAACCTCGTCTTTTAATTATAATTCGTGTTTCTGTATAATTTGGGTCAATCATTTGACAACCAAATGTTTTTTCTTCTTGTGAGTTGATTCCCCAAACTGTCAGACCAATTCCCATAACAATACTTCCAATTAGTAAAGGTTTGTGATACCGATTCAGAAAAGCATAATAATCTTGTAGCCAAAAAGGAGGATGGTCTTCTAGTTTTTGAGTCAGACTCTTACTGTTTTTGAAAACCATATAAGTAATAGAAGCCAGCGTAGTGCCAAGCCAAAAAAGTCCGAATATTGTAAATATAATAAGCATTGCCATAATTATAGAGTGTTTTTTAGATAAAAAGAATGATTTAGTAAACTTGTTATTTATAAAGTAGATGTTGAATTTTATTATTTTCCATAGATTTATTTTATATTTTTTCTAAATCGTTCAATAATTTACAAAATCTTGAGCATTCTTCAAATAATTTGGATTCTAAAAAATCGTAAAAAATATAATAATACAATTACCAAAACTACTTTCCTTCAAAATCGTTAGTAGTTTCTTATTGATTTGTTAAATTTACTTTCAAAAACGATTTTCTCCCAAATAAGTTAAGCTATGAAACAATTTTCTCATTATTTAACAGTATTTTTTAGCATTATATTTTTTGTCTTTAGTATTTCTTCGTGTATTCCTCCTGATGTAAAAGGAACTGCTGACACACAATTTTTTGATTTGAAAGGATTTTTAGACAATCAAATTACTTCCTTAGAAAAATTAGAAGAAAAAGGAATTACAATTACTAAAAAAACAATTCTTCAAGGACAAAAAACTGAACAAACACTCAAAAAAATAGATTGGAAAGACGAATTTGCTTTTTTTTACTCCTCTGATATAAATACTCCACAACTTCGTGATAGATATAAAATGGAGAAAAGTCTTCAAAAATGGATATTCAAAACAGATGAAGAAAACTTAATAGTTAAAGAAATGCAGATTACATTTAATGATAATCATAATGAAGAAGGAGAAATTTCTTTTAAAAATGTAAAAGAAATTTTAATTATTCAAAAAGATAAAAATAATATTTATGAAAACGATAGAATACTTACTATCAAAGCAAAAGAAGGTATTTTAGAAAGTTACTCTATTAAAGGTTCAGAAGATGTCATTTTGAATGAAAAACAAGAATTTTTGGTGGAAGGAATAATAAAATAGAGAAAAAATATCCTTTCTTGCTACAAACTCACGAAAAAAATCGCTAAATCTGTAAATTTTATAGACAAAAGTTATTTTTTTTGGTTATTTGTTTTTACCTTTTCATATAAATCCGTAAATTTTGAGTTAAATAGTTTTTCAAAGCCTTTTATCAAAAGAATATTAAAACTATTTTATCAAATAAATACTCATTTTTTCAACTTGTTTTTTTAAGCAATTTCAAATAAAATTATAGGCAGCATGCTCGAAAAATATATCAAACAATTATTAAACGAGAACGATGAAGTCGTTGTTCCAAAACTCGGTACTTTCGTAGCAGGTTATGCAGGCTCTGAAATTTCTGGTATTCGAGTTGCACCACCTAGCAAAAAAATTCATTTTTATGAAAAACTAAAAAGTGATAAAAATGAACTTTTGCGTAAACGTGTAACTGAAGCTGAAGGAATCAGTATTTTTGATTTTCAATCAGAATTAGAAAAAATGACTACCAGAATAGAAGATGAACTTCGGAATTCAGGTAGTTCGACCATAAATCATCTAGGAACAATAAAGAAAAAGCCTGATGGTTCATTAGAATTTGAGCAAGATGATGAAAATCTTTTGGATGATGCTTTTGGATTGCCATCGCTTGAAAGAAAACCACTTAACAAGCGAGAGGGTAAAGAAGAAAGCACAGAAAATAAAGATGTTGCAGCTACCAATCCGCCTGTTTTTGATAGAGATGCTCAAAAAGAAAAAATTAATGAAGATTCTGATATAACAAAAGATGCAGCTCTTTATGCTACTTTGGGAGATAGGTTTGCTAAAGACCCTGTAGAAGAAGAAGCTCGTCTGAAAAAGGAAAAAGAAGATTTTATAAAATCTACTTCGCATGTAGAAAATCCTCCTGTCAAGAAAGAAACTGTTCCTCCTGTTATTAATGTAGAAGATGATGAGGAAGAAGAAGAAGAGGAAGAAAAAAGCTCGTCTTTGGTTATATGGCTTATAGCTATTCCAATTTTGTTTGCCTTTGCTTTCTTACTTTATATCTATACTGATTCGGGTGCAATGGCAAGTGTAAAAGCTCTTTTGGGACAAAAACCTGCTACTACAATTGTTACAAATGATACTAATACTGATCCTGTAACAGAAGTTGATAATTCAGCTGAGACAGCAGACAATACTACTTCGACAGACGCAACAGACAACACCAATAACACAGATGGTTCAAGTGATAATGTCGCTGATAATACCAATAATGCAACTGATAATACAGCCAATAATGGTAAAGACCCAGCAACTGAATATACAGGAAATTCGGAAACTCAACCAGAAGATATAATTAATGACCCTAAAAATCGTTTCTATATTGTAATTGGTAGTTTTGCTGAAATAGAAAATGCTCGCCGACTTCGCAAAGATTTGCAAGGAAGTGGAGTATCTGATTCTAAAATTGTAATGTATCCAAAACGTGGTATGTATCGTGTAACTGTAGGCGATCAAGCTTCGCAGCGAGAAGCCTATAATCAAAGAAATACATTAGGAAATACATATCCTGATATGTGGGTTCTTAATTATTAAAATCTAAATTATAAAGTCAGAATTGAAAGTATTATTTCAATTCTGACTACTTCTATTTTAATCAAATGGTTCTATAAAAAGCACTCTATAAGTATTTAAAAAGTTATCTTCCTATCCATTAATTAATTTCAACTGTGAATATTCCCCTTATTCTACTTCAAGCTACTATAGAAACTCCTCCTCCTGCAAGCGTAAATTACTTAGAAGTGTTTATGACAGGTGGAATTGTTAGTTATACCCTTATTGCTCTTTCTATTTTATTATTCTACTTTTTCTTAGAAAGAGTATGGACATTTTTTAAGCTCACTAGAGAGAATCCAAAAGATTTGTTAGACCGTATTAAACAACTGCTTATTAGTAGAGGAATGGATAGTGCACAAGAAGCATTACGTAAATCTTCTTCGTCTTATTCTATTATTTTGAGAGAAAGTCTTGAAATAATGACTTATGTAAAATCAGACCAACTCAAAGAACGTATAGATGAAGTAGCTCAACGAGAACTTACCAAACTAGAAAGAAAAGTAGGTTATATTTCCTTGGTGGCAGGTGCTGCGCCAATGGTTGGCTTTTTGGGTACAGTTGTCGGAATGATTCAGGCCTTTTCAGAGCTTGCTAATCAAGATGGTGCCACAAGTGCAAAAGTTTTGGCAGAAGGAATCTATCAAGCAATGGGAACTACAATGGGTGGACTTGTAGTAGGTCTTTTTGCCTATATTATGTATAATTATTTAATAGCAAAAATTCATAAAGTAACGGGTAGGATGAATACACTCATTCATGATTTTATATTGATGTTGCAACAGAGAAGCTAATTTCTTTACGATTAACGATTTTAAAAACCCAAAAACAATCCTAAACGAAAGAATGTCATGCCAAAATCTCAACTTAAATTTGATCCTAGCTTTAATATGTCTTCTATGACAGACATTGTATTTCTGTTATTGATTTTTTTTATGCTGACTTCTAATTTTGTAACGCCTTCAGCAGTAGAAGTAAATGTTCCGACAAGTAATTCAGGTGGTGCAGTAATGCCAAAACTTACAATTACTATTTCAGAAGAAGGAAAATTTTATGTCAATAAACAAGAAGTAGCTATCGAACAAATGAAGGATGAACTCAAATCTATTCTTCCAAATACAGGTGATAAAGAAGTTGTTCTACACGCTGAAAATACTACTCCAATTCAAAAAATTATTCAAGTTATGGATATCGGACACGAATTAGGAATAAAAGTGCAATTAGCTGTTGAAAAAGAATAAATTTTATTCATCAACAAATAAATTTAGAAGTCCGATTTCAAAAATTAGAGTTGAATAACAGTATAATTAAAAACATAATTCGTAATTGAATAAAATGGCAATACCTCCTAATTATATTAACGAAAGTAAACACTTGATGCGTGTTCGTCCAGAACAGTTAGATATACTGTGGAAACAAGGATGGCGACATTTTGGAACGCATTTTTATAGATACAGTTGGGCATTGTATGATGATGTGCTTTGTATGGTTGTTCCTTTGCGTGTGGAGTTAGAAGGATATAAGCATAGCAAACGTTTCAAGAAAATTCTATCCAAAAATAAGCATTTCAGAACTGTCATTGAACCAATTGCACTTACGACAGAGCATCATGTTCTTTTTAATAAACACAAACAGAAATTCTCACATACTATTCCACAAGATATTTATGTTTTTCTGTCTCGCCAACCAGACAAAATTCCTAATCCGACCTATCAGATAAATGTTTATGATACAGAAAAGGAAGGAAAAACAAGTCCAACTGACAAAGGAAGAGGAAAATTAATTGCTTGTAGTTTCTTTGATATTGGAGAGGAAGCTATTTCGTCGGTTTATGGAATGTACGACCCAGATTATTATAGCAATAGCTTAGGAACTTATACGATGTTGATGGAAATAGAATATGCTAAAGAACATCAAAAAAGCTATTATTACCATGGATATAGCTATGATTTGCCTTCTATGTATGATTACAAAAAACATTTTCCTAACATTCAAGCATACGATTGGGAACGCTGGCAAGAACCTAAGAATATATTTACAAATCCACTTCCAAAGCGTTTTTATCATTTAGTAAAACTCTCAGATTGGGATTTAGACCATTATCAAGATACACAGATTCGTCCTCCAGGAGAGTTTATTCATTGTTCGTATGCTGAACAGGTAGCACGTTCTGCCAATAAATATTTTTCAGAGGAAGAATCGGTTTTGGTTTTGCATATTGCGCCTGAGCGTGTTCATTCGCTGATAAAAGATGAGTATGCACCTGATGGATTACTGTTTCCTCATATTTATGGCTATATTCCAAGAATGGCAATTTTTAGAATGAGTGAAATTAGTAAAAATAAAAATGGGGTTTTTGAGTTTGATAAAACGATTGATGATGAATTTTATGAATAGATTTGATTTGGATGACAAATAAAAAAAGAGCCTTATTATTGAAAATAAAGCTCTTTGATATTTAATGTAGAATAACAAAATTACTCTTCTTCTGAGTTATCCTGACGTTTTAATTTATCAAAAGCATTTTCTCTTCCCTCTTGTTTTTTGGCTCTGCTCTCTCTACTTTCTTTGATAATTGCTTCTCTTCGTTCTTCCGATTTTTGTGCTATTTGGTCTTCCAAAGATTCGTAAGCACTAATAATATGACGCACAAGTTTATGACGCACCACATCTTTTCCTGAAAGCTCCACTACTGCAACTCCATCAATATCTCTAAGAATTTTGACAGTCTGTGCAAGTCCAGAAGTAACATTTCTAGGTAAATCTACCTGTGTCATATCCCCTGTAATTATCATCTTTGAATCTAATCCCAAACGAGTAAGAAACATTTTGAGCTGCATTGTTGTCGTATTTTGTGCTTCATCTAGAAGTACAAAGGCATTTGAAAGTGTACGACCACGCATATAAGCAATTGGAGCAATTTCAATAACATTTGTATCCTGATAAAATTTGAGCTTTTCAGGCGCAATCATATCAGCCAAAGCATCATAAATAGGACGCAAGTAAGGGTCAATTTTTTCCTTCATATCCCCAGGTAAAAAGCCTAGACTTTCACCAGCTTCAACGGCAGGACGAGTAATAATTATTTTCTTGACCTGTTTGTTTTTTAAAGCCCGAACAGCCAAAGCCACAGCAATATAGGTTTTTCCTGTTCCTGCTGGACCAAGTGCAAAAACGACATCATTATGTGATGCAGCTTCTACAAGCTCTCTTTGATTGGGTGTTTTTGCTCTAATTGGTGTTCCCTGTATACCATAAACTAAGTTTTCATCTTTTTGGCGTGCTTGTGAAATCATATCAGCATCTTGCTCAATATAACTTCTTACATCTTCAACAGAAACAGAACCATAACGATTATAATGCTCCAAGAGAAGGTTTATAATTTCGTTAATATGCAAAAGTTCGGGGCGATTACCTTGTATGCGAAGTTCGTTTCCACGAGCCACTATCTTACTATTGGGAAAAGAGAGTGATATTTCTTTGATATTTCTGTTTTCTACACCCAAAAAATCGACTAAAGAAATATCTTTTAAAGGTATTATTTTTTCTACCAAATTAAAATAAAATTAGAAGTTAGAAGTATGAATTCAGAAGTAATACTATAAAATTAGAAATTAGCATTCTGAATGAATTGAAATTGTAATAAACTTAGAACTCAAATATAAGGTATTTAGTTCTAAAATTTATACTCTAAAACTTAAATTTATTTTGTCTTTATTCATCATATACTCCTAGTGTCATTGGATCAGTTACAATAACATTGCTAACATTAAGGTTTCTATCAGCAATACTTATTCTGTATCTTAAAACATCTCCTTTCTCAACAGGCGAAAAACTGGTATAAATAACATTAATAGAATATCTAAGGTCGCCTTCCAAAGCTGTTTCTTTATCTAATGTATTCAGAACGGGAAAACGAGAGTTTAGATTAAAATTTTGAGAGGCAAAAGTTACAGGTTCGAATTCTCCATTTTCATTCAAACGCTCTACATCAGCAAAAAAATTATGTCTAAAAAGATTAACACTTCCATCTGGATTTCTTTCAGAAAATGGAGGTAAAGTATCTGACGAACTTAGCCCTAAATCGCCATCACCATCTTGAAAAAACAAAGTAATTATGACAGAATCTGTATTTGCTCTCGCTTTACTCTGTAAGTTCTCTAGGTTTACAAAAGTAATTTGAGGAGTATTAGGGTAATCTGGTTCTGCAAAACAACCTGTCAGACAAAGTAAGCCTATAAATAATACAGAATTAAGAGTTGAGAATTGAGAATTAAAAAATAATTTTTTCATATAATAATTGTCTATATATTTTCTAGCTAAAAAAATGATTCTTTCGCACTCTAATAGAGAATACTATATAGACGACGAAAGAATCAAAACTGATGTTGCATTAAAAATGTTAGATTAATTTCTAATCCATTTCTGTAAAAATTATGCTTTTACTGAATTATCAGCAGCTTTTTTATCTAAAATTTCTTTAAAGAATTTATAGGTTCTTTTAAGTCCTTCTGCACGGTCAATTTTTGGAGTCCAACCTAAGATATTTTTAGCTTTTGTAATATCTGGACAACGCTGTTTTGGGTCGTCTACTGGAAGGTCTTGATAAACTACTTTTTGAGAAGTTCCTGTAAGTTTGATAATCTCTTCTGCAAAATCAGACATAGAAATTTCGCTTGGGTTTCCGATATTCATTGGCAAATGATAATCACTCAAAAGAAGTTGATAAATTCCTTCTACCAAATCATCTACATAACAAAAAGAACGAGTTTGAGAACCATCTCCAAAAATTGTTAAATCTTCTCCTTCAATGGCTTGGCGCATAAAAGTAGGCAAAACACGTCCATCATCCAATCGCATACGAGGACCATACGTATTAAAAATACGAATCATACGAGTTTCTACTGCGTGTGCATTATGATATGCCATTGTGATTGATTCCAAAAAACGTTTTGCTTCATCATAAACACCACGAGGACCAACAGAATTTACATTTCCCCAATATTCTTCTGTTTGAGGGTGTACTTCTGGGTCGCCATAGATTTCTGAAGTAGAAGCCACCAAAATTCTAGCTTTTTTTGCTTTAGCAAGTCCTAATAAATTATGTGTCCCCAATGCACCAACCTTTAAAGTTTGAATAGGCATTTTGAGATAATCAATTGGAGAAGCTGGAGAAGCAAAATGTAAAATATAATCTAAATCATCAGGAACATGTACAAAAGTAGTAATGTCGTGATGATAAAATTTGAAATTAGGAAGCTCAAAAAGGTGTTCTATATTTTTGATATTTCCTGTCAAAAGGTTATCCATTCCGATAACATAATAACCTTCTGCAATAAAACGGTCGCAAAGATGAGAACCCAAGAAACCTGCTGCACCTGCAATAAGTATTTTTTTCATTCGTAAAAGTATAGTCTATTTTTTCGTAAAAGATGAGTATAGACAAATTTAAGGAAAATCTAGGGAAGTTTTTATTTACTTTATATTGATGCTTAACCTTTTTCTTATTTTCTGCATAGATTTTTTCAAATCTACTAAATGTTCTAAAAAACTCAGTCTCTTCTTCTTCGTCCATGTCATCGCAATAACACAAAGAAAATATGTCTAAATAAATTGGTGCTACTATTTCTGTTATAATATCATATTCTTTTTTAGTCATTAATTCTTTGTTTAAAATCTGTACATGTCAGAATTGTTGGTGATAGATAAAAGCTGGCTGAAATCAAACACCAATAACAGAATTTGAATGTTTATTTCTTGAAAAGGATTCTTTTAGGCACATGTAAACACATAGTAGGAAGGTCAAAATATTCTTTATCAAACCATGTTCCTACTGGGTTTCTGACCCATTCAAAATAATCTGCAAGTGCTAAACTTGTTCCTTCATCAGAAACTTCGGATGCAGATTCCATAAAGGTTATTGGTCTGCTTTGGCTTCCATCAGAATTTGGTAATAAACTATACCATGTCCAAAGATACCTTCCTTGTGGATATTGAGGTGTAGGAGGAAAGAGAGCCGAAATTATATTTACAGTTTCATTTGGACATAATACAGGGTTATCAATTATTGTTGCATGGATTGTTCCTTGTACGGCTGGAATACTTGCCCAAGTTGGGGGTTGTTGTCCTAAGCCAATATTTCTACAATTTACTACTACAGGTTCTGGATAACCTCTTGTAAAATAAACATTTTCATTAAAAATATAACCATCTCTTGATAAGGCTGGGGGATTGGTCATATCTGCTGGAGGACGACCATATAGCATGGCAACTTGTGTTCCGAATCCTGCCTCTGGATTATATTGTTGCGACATCATCGTACATTGTGTTCTGTCTCTATGTTCTTGATATTCTTCGTCTGACTTCCATTGGTAGAGAACACAAGTTGGTAAAGGCATACTTTTAGAGTCTACAGGAGTCATTATAGTGGTCATTGAAAAAGAATGATTCCACTCTATCAGTTTATAATTGAACGGATTACCATTATTAAATCCTTGAATAGAAGGGGTATTCCAAATAGAAGTATCTGGATTATTAATAGTTTCAAATTTTGAGAAATAAGTAAATGAGAAGTTCTGAAAAAAGGCAAGTTGTTTTGGGTCACCCGTTGTTGAGGTTGGAGGGGGTGTTCCAAACATCATTCGAAAGGGTAGTTTAGTTTTATTATCAAACCATATCCATGTTGCTGCATTCGAATTTTTTACAGGTTGTTTCCACCAATCTACTTCTTGAGCTTCCATCCAATTCAAATAACTTGTTTTGAAATAAGTAGCATTTTCCTCTAGCCAGTTTCTTGTAGGTAATGTCCATCCTGTATCTTTTAGAGAAGTCCATGTTATTCCTTTGTCTGTAGAGAGAGTAGTTTCTAAAGGAGTAATTTTGTACCACCAAGTACCATATTCTAATCCTGTTACTTGAACAGATAATATCTCATTTTCAATAAATGTAATGGAAGCAATACATAATTGAAAAAAAGGATTTGTAAGTTGGTTTGAATCTGTTGGGGGAGCATAAGGGTGTAAAATTGCTGTGCATGTCCAACTGCTAGGTAATAGGGGTTGATTTGTTTCCTCATTTGAGCTAAATTCTATTGCTTTTAGAACAGGAAATGTTCCGTATGCCACTTTTGTCATTTTTTTAATTTTAAATTGTTATCCTAATAATTAAATAGTTTAAGGCTATTTTTTGGTTAAAGATACTTAAAATTATCCAATTAAATAAAGTGTTTTGATAGTGATTATGATAGGCTTACTTTTTAATTTCCTCTATAAATGAATGTTTGAACAAACTTTTTCCAGCCTTTTGTAAATGATTAAAAGCTGATAAAGTTGAAATTTAAACTATTTAGTAGTTTTTTGTTTTTTTCTGTAATGAAATTATGCAAAATAATTACTCTCAAATCTCATAAACCACCCTAACTTGATACTGCGAAAAATGATGTTTTACTTTATCAAAATCTTTTGCAAAACCTAAAATAAAGCCTCCACCCCCTGCACCACAGAGTTTTAAGTAATAATCATTAGTTTGTAAACCATGTTTCCAAAGTGGACGGTACAAAGATGGAATCATAGGTTGGAAATTTTTGTATTGAAAATGAGATAAATCACTCAAATTTTTAAACATACCTTCCAAATCATTGGCTAAAAAAGTTTCTATACAAGCGTTATTCAAGGGAATAAATTGATTCTGACACGCATCTGCAAAGGCTTTGTTTTTACATTTTTCTAAAAAAAGATTTACTAAAGGCTCAGTTCTGCGTGGTCTGCCTGTATTTAATAAAAAAACTGCTCCTTTAATTGTATCATTTTTATCTTTACTAGCTTCAAAATCTGGAATTTGAGTTACTTCAATATGTTGTTTGCTTTTTATGAGTAAAGGCATATTCAAATAACAAATCAACGGATCAAAACCCGAACTAGAACCGTGAAAATGACTTTCCATTTTAGCAAAAACCTTTTTTAAATTACTAATTTCTTCTGTCGTCGGAACTCCATTTGCAATTGGTAATTTTTTGCGTGCATAACGCTGATACATCGCAGCCGTCAAAGAGCCTGAACTGCCCACACCAAAACCTTGTGGAATGGTAGATTCAAAGAAAAGACCTTGTTCTAAATCAAAATCTAAGGACGTAAAATCAAAGGCAATCGGAAAATCGTCTTCTTTCACGAGTTCTTTGAGATAATCAGCAAAAGTTCGAAGTTCATTATTAGATTGTATAATCTTAGAAGAAACTTGAGTAACATTTTTAAATATTAATCTTCCTTGAAATAAATCGTAAGGAAGAGCAAGTCCCATCGCTTCGTGAATGATGCCGTACTCGCCAAAAAGGAGTATTTTTGAGTTAAAAAAAGGAGATTTCACTATAAATTTAGAATTTGGATTTCAGAATTTAGAATTAAATACAATTCTATTATTCGTGTATAATTTTTTTATGATTTTGTAAGATGAGATAAATAAAAACAAAACTATATTTGAAATTAACTGGTAACTATTTACTGATTACTGGTAACTGATCAATAAGGTATTTTCCTTCAAAACAAAAAGGTTTTAATTCATTTTCAATAAAAGTCAAACATTCTTTTTCAAACTTTTTAGGATACAAAACGTGTACATTTGCACCTGCATCAAGCGTAAAACAGATAGGAATATTTTTTTCTTGACGGTATTTCTGAATTTTTTTGATAATCGTTAGTGTTCCTGTTTCCATCAAAATAAAAGGAGGAGAACTACACATCATGAGAGCATGAAGTACAAAAGCCTCATTTTCTACAACTTCAATAAATGTTTCTGTATCGCCTTTTTCTAAAGCAAGAATGAGTTTTTTTAGATTTGAATGTGCTAAGTTATAGCGAGTTTGTGCAAAAGGATTGTCTTCCATAAGTGCATGACCTGCACGACTAGAAACACTTTTTTCTTCTGCTGAAACAATTAGAATTGTATCTTGATAATTTTGAAAAATAGCATGAATTGGTAGAGAATACGGACTAGCAAACAAATCAGATGTGTTTTTTATGGTTTCTGTTTGTCCCCACGTAGTAATAGGAATGTTTGAATAAACCGAACGAGCAGCACTTCCAGAACCCAAACGAGCCAAATAAGAGGCTTTTTGATAAAACTCTTCTTCGTTTTGAAGTGTATTTAAGAGGTTTTTTTCCAAATCACACAAACACAAGGCTAAAGCTGCCATACTAGAAGCTGATGAGGCAATTCCTGCCGAATGAGGAAACGAATTTTGAGAGTAAATTTTGAGATGAACAAAACCTAAAAAGGGTTGAGTAGGCAAAAGACTTTCTAAAAACTTACGTATTTTTTGTTCAAATTTTCCATTTTTTTCGTTTTCAAACCAGAACTCTAAAGAAATTTCTGATTTTGATTCCCCTTCTTTTTTGGTTGCAAATTCTAATCTTGTTTCTGTAAAAGCATTGGTAAGTGTAAAACTTAAGGAAGGATTGTTGGGAAGTTGTACGCCATGTTTGCCCCAATATTTTATAAGAGCAATATTTGAAGGACTTTTATGAGTGATTGTTCCTTTTTTTTCTTCTTTTGATAGAAGAGAAGTTTCCTTAAAAAAATCGTTGTCTGTTACAGAAAAATTCATGAATAGAAAGTTAAGTGTTGTTGGTGTCGCTTTGCTAAAACACCAACAACGGCGAAGTAAGCGAAAATCCATAAATCAAAAGCACAAAGTTACTTATCAAAATGGATAAATACTTTTTTTTGAGAAATGTTTTGAGGAAATTTCTATTTATAGCCCTCTGCTTGCAAATTAAATAGTTCAGCATATTTCCCATCTTTTTCTAAAAGTTCGGTATGTGAACCAATTTCTAAAAGTCCTCCATTTTGTAAGACCAAAATTCTGTCAGCCATTCTTACTGTAGAAAAACGATGTGAAATCAGAACTGCTGTTTTTCCTTCAATCAGTTCTGCAAAACGCTCAAAAACTTCGTGTTCTGCTCGGGCATCTAATGCTGCTGTTGGTTCATCCAAAATATAGAGTTGTGCATCTCGCATATAAGCACGTCCTAAAGCTACTTTTTGCCACTCTCCACCTGAAAGCGAGACACCACCATTAAACTTTCTACCTAACATTTGCTCATACTTTTCAGGTAGCTTTTCTACTACATCATTTGCTAGACTTTTTGTGGCAGCTTCAGTAATTAATGTTTTGTTTTCTCGTTCTTCAATATTTCCAACAGCAATATTTTCAGAGGCACTTAATTCAAATTTGACAAAATCTTGAAAAATGACACCTATCAAATTTCGTAATTGTGTGGGATTATATTCTCTCAAATCGTGTCCATCTAACAAGATTCTTCCTTCTGTTGGGTCGTAAAGTCGTGCTAAAAGTTTTACAAGTGTTGTTTTTCCTGCACCATTTTCTCCTACCAACGCTAATTTTTCGCCTTTGTGAAGCGTAAAAGAAAGATTTTTGATGGCATAACGTTCTTGATTTTGATATTTAAAACCCACATTTTCAAATACAAATCCTTCTTTGATAGGATTTGGAACTTGTCTTTGTGTTTCTGTAACAGGAATTAAAGGTTCTAATTCTAAAAATTCAAATAAATCTTTGAGATAAAGTGCACTTTGAGCAATACTAGAAAAACGTCCCATTATTTGTTGCAACATAAAACGAAGTCTTTCAAATGAGCCAGCCAAGAAAGTCAAATCTCCTAAAGAAATAACTTTTGTAATTGTTTCGATAATGATGAGAACATAAGCTACGTAATAAGAAGCTGTACCAATAAGTGAAAACAAACTTCCCCAAAAAGCTCTTTTTTGAGTTAATGATTTGTTTTCAGTGTAATAATTATCTGAAAGAAATTTGAAACGATTTGCCAAAAAATCAGATAAGCCAAACACTTTGAGTTCTTTGGCAGAAAAATCACTTGCCCCAATATAACGCAGATAATCTAATTCTCTTCGCTCAGGAGTCCAGCTTAAAGATAATGAGTAAGCACGTTCGTTGAAATGTGTTTCTCCCAAAAAAGCAGGAACTAAAGCCAAAATTAGAATCAAAATAAGCCAGCCATTGAAAGCTACTAAGCCAATAGCTAATGAAACAAGTGTAATAATATCTTGTCCTTGAGATAAAACTTGTGACATCAGAATTACACGTCCCGAAGTCTGCTGCCTTGCTCGTTCTAGTTTATCGTAGAAGGTCGCATCTTCAAACTGCTCTAAATCTAGTTTTGAAGCATGTCTAATAAGCTGAACAGAAGTGTAGTTTGCTACCAAATCACCTAAAAGATTATCAGTAAGCGTAATTATTCTACTCAATATCTCAGAAAAAATAGTAAGCCCTAATTCTATTCCAACCAAAATCCAAAGGTATTTTGTATTTTCAGAAATAAGCTCAAAAGCAGTATCAGAATTAATGAGTCGTACAATTTCATCAACAATCAATTTGCCAACATAGAGTGTAACAAGTGGAATAATTGCCTTGAAAACTCTAAGAATTAGGGTTGTGAAGGCAAAACGTGGACTTGTCTTCCAAATGAGTTTGAAAAAGCGAGGTAAGTAATTGAGTGCCTTTGCTTGGTCTTTTATGGTCAGTTTTTCTGCTTCTTCTTTGCGTTTTCGGTTTCCGTCACCTTTTGCCATTTTTATCTTTTCTATTTAATTTGAAGTTTTTATTTGATTCTAGTATGTATTGCTATTCAATTACAAAGTTAAGGTAAAATAGTTTTCATACCTGTTTCTCAATCTTTATTTAAGAGAGAAAATTTGTAAACTTGAATTTTTTACAGACTTTTTATCAAAATATACTATATTTGTCTTTTGTATCCTTATTCAATTATTTTTTATTTCATAATTTACTGACCCTTTCTGAATGAGTAATATTGTTATTAAAGCTACCGATATAAGCAAACAGTACCGTTTGGGGCTTGTAGGAAGTGGAACGCTTAGAGATGATGCAGCTCGTTTTTGGGCAAAGATAAGAGGAAAAGAAGACCCTACCCTGAAGATAGGACAAACCAATGACCGTACACAAAAATCTAATTCAGATTATGTGTGGGCATTGAAAGATATTAATTTTGAAGTACAGCAAGGCGAAATACTTGGTATTATTGGAAAGAATGGTGCAGGAAAATCAACACTCCTCAAAATTTTATCAAAAATAACTGCTCCCACAACTGGAAGTATCAAAATAAAAGGTAGAATTGCTAGTCTTTTAGAAGTAGGTACAGGTTTTCATGGAGAACTTACAGGTAGAGAAAATATTTATCTCAATGGTGCTGTCTTAGGCATGTCAAGAAGAGAAGTAACTCGTAAATTAGATGAAATCGTGGATTTTGCAGGTGTAGAAAAATATATGGACACTCCTGTAAAACGTTATTCTTCTGGTATGACAGTCCGTTTGGGTTTTGCTGTGGCTGCTCACTTAGACCCCGATATTTTGGTAGTAGATGAAGTGTTGGCTGTTGGAGATGCAGAGTTTCAGAAAAAGGCGATTGGAAAGATGCAAGATGTTTCTAATCAAGAAGGTAGAACTATCCTTTTTGTTAGTCATAATATGAATTCTGTTAAATCTCTTTGTAATAGGGGCTTACTTCTTGAACATGGCAGTATTTCTTTTGATGGAAATATTGATAAAGCTGTTGCAAGATACTTAGGGGGGGATACTACAAAGTTAAATTATAAAAAGTTAGATGATACTTGGGCTTTAGAAGGCTTTACTTTAAAGTCTGTTGCTGTCAAAAATAGAAAGAAGACAATAGATGAGCCTGTCGCACAAGATGATGATATTGAAGTGATATTTGATTATGAGTTTTATGAAGCAAATAATGAACGTTTTGATATAACTCTTCACTTTAAAGGAGAAGATGGCACATACCTCTTTGTTGTAAGTACTGGCAGTGCTTTTGAAAATGGATTAAAGCTTGGTAAAGAAAAGTTGAAAATGTATATCCCATCAGATTTTTTCAATGAAGGAGAGTTTACTATAGATGTTTTTTTAGTAAAAGGAAAAAGGGTAGCTGTAAAATATGAAAAGGATGTTATTAAATTATTAGTTATTCCTAGAAAGAGAGATATAGGCGTTTACTCTGGTAAGGAAGTCGGTTTTATCCAACCTCAATTTGAATGGTCATATTAAAAAACTAAAATGATAAACGTAACAAAAACATACCTACCTCCTTTAGAGGAATACCAAAACTATTTAAAAAAAATATGGGATTCTGCTTGGCTGACTAATCGTGGCGAATTGGTAAAGGAATTAGAACAAAAACTAACTTCTTTTCTTGGAGTTCCTAATTTGTTATTTGTCAATAATGGTACGATTGCTTTACAAATTGCTATAAAAGCACTAGATTTGAAAGGCGAAATTATTACTACACCTTTTAGTTATGTGGCTACTACCTCTAGTATTGTTTGGGAAGGTTGTGAGCCTATTTTTGTAGATATTGAAAAAAATACGCTTTGTATAGATGCTGATTTAATTGAAAATGCAATTACAGAAAAAACAACTGGTATTTTGGCTACTCACGTCTATGGAATTCCTTGTGATGTAGAGAAAATAGAAAAAATAGCCCAAAAGCACAACTTAAAAGTCATTTATGACGCAGCACATTGTTTTGGGGTAAAGTATAAAGGTCAGTCATTATTAAACTATGGAGATATTTCAACTCTTAGTTTTCATGCTACCAAACTTTTCCATACAGGTGAGGGAGGTGGAATTGTAGCCAATAATAAAGAAGTTTTTGACAAATTATTTTATATGCACAATTTTGGTCATAATGGACCAGAAGATTTTTTTGGTGTGGGAATAAATGGTAAAAGTTCAGAACTTCATGCAGCTATGGGATTGAGTATTTTGCCTTATATTCAGCAAATTGTTGCAAAACGAAAAGAAATTAGCTTGCTTTATGATGAATTATTATTGAAAAATACTTCTTTAAGATGCCCAAAACTTCCAAAACAAATAGAGTATAATTATCCTTATTACCCAATTCTATTTGACTCAGAAGAAAAGCTGTTAGATGTACAGAAAAGACTCAATGATAATAATATATTTCCTAGAAGATATTTCTATCCTTCTTTAAATACGTTAAAATACACGAAGTCTTTTTCTTGCCCTGTATCAGAAAATATTTCAACTCGTGTCTTGTGTCTGCCTTTGTATTATGATTTGGATTTATCTGATGTAGAAAAAATTGGAAAACTAATTATCTTATGAAACTAGCCATTATGCAACCCTATATATTTCCATATATAGGATATTTTCAACTTATAAATGCAGTAGATAAATTTGTGATTTATGATGATGTAAATTATATAAATAAAGGATGGATAAATAGAAATAAAATATTGGCAAATAATAATGAAACTCTATTTACAATACCTTTGCAGAAGGCAAGCCAAAATAAAAAGATTAGAGAAATAGAGATAAATTATACACAAAAAGGAATAAATAAATTTATTAAAACAATACAAAACTCGTATTCAAAAGCTCCTAATTATTCAAAAGTAAGTATGTTTATAGAAGATATATTACTATACAAAACGTACAAAAATATTTCTGAGCTAAATACATATTCTATCAAACAAATTTGTAATTATCTAAATATTACTACGCCAATTATAGATTCTTCTAGTATTTATGAAAATGAAGAACTAAAAGCACAATATCGAATTTTAGATATTTGTAAAAAAGAAAAAGCGACTGTATATATTAATCCAATTGGAGGAAAAGAAATATATGATAAGCCCTTGTTTGAAAAGCAAAATATTGACTTGTTTTTTATAAAATCTGAACCTATTATTTATTCTCAGTATAAAGAAAATTTTGTTCCTTTTCTGTCTATTATCGATATAATGATGTTTAATTCAAAAGAAACAATTCAACATTTTTTATCTAAATATCAACTTTTATGAGTAAAAAAGAGAGTTATCTGAAAATTATAAACCATTATGAAAACTGTTATCAACAATATGGAGATACTAGTAAGGGGATGGATTGGCCTAATTTAGAAGATGCCATACTCAGATATAAAATAATGTTGGAAGTTATTAGGGATAAAAATGCCCAAAATACACTACTTGACTTTGGGTGTGGAACAGGACATTTATATCAATATATACTTGACAATGATATGAAAAACATTGTTTATAGTGGACTTGATATTTCATCAAAATTTGTTGAAGTTGCTTCTGAAAAATACCCTCAAAACTTATTTTATAATTCAGATATTTTAAAGGAAGGGGAAAAAATACCTAATTTTGATTATATTGTTTGTAATGGTGTTTTTACAGAAAAAAGAGAGTTATCATTTGAAGACATGTGGGAGTATTGTCAAAATATGCTCATAGCTTTGTTTGAAAAAGTTGAAAAAGGAATAGCATTCAATGTAATGTCTAAAGCTGTAGATTGGGAAAGATGGGATTTGTTCCATTTACCTATAGATTTATTAGTTGATTTTATGACTAAGAAGTTGTCAAGAAATTTTATTATCCGAAATGACTATGGTTTGTATGAATACACAGTATATTTGTACAAGTAATACTTTAAGAAAATTAGTTTATGAAAAAAGTTATTATCTTTGGCATACAGGATTTTGCAGAGTTAGCACACTATTATCTAACAAATGATAGTGAATATGAAGTCGTCGCTTTTTGTGTAAATGAAGAGTATATGCCTAATGAAAAGAGTTTTAAAGGATTGCCTATTGTCTCCTTCGAAAATTTAGAGGAACATTATTCTCCAAGTCAGTTTAGCTTATTTGCACCTATGGCTCCCAAAAAGATGAATACTATCAGAGAAAAAGTGTATTTAGAGGGAAAAGAAAAAGGTTATTCTTACATAAGTTACATAAGTTCTAAAGCAACAATTTTTAATTCAAAAATTGGAGACAATTGTTTTATTTTAGAAAATAATACCATTCAACCTTTTACAAATATTGGCAATAATGTTATTATGTGGAGTGGTAATCATATTGGTCATCATGGGAAAATTGAAGATAATGTGATGTTTACTTCTCATGTAGTTCTTTCAGGACATTGTGTTGTAGAAAAGAATTGTTTTTTTGGGGTAAATGCAACTATAAGAGATGGACTGACTTTAGCCAAAGGAAGTTTGATTGCCATGGCAGCTTCTGTTACAAAAAATACAGAGGAATGGAGCATATACGTAGGAAATCCTGCAAAAAAACTAGACAATAAAAATAGTTTAGATTTGAATATATGAAATGGACAAAACAAGGACTGATTTATTTACCTAATCAATTTCATGACTGGAATCAAAGCCATGCACAATGTCCTGTTGTATATCCTGTCAATGATTCTGTATGGCGTATTTATTATGCTACAAGAAATAAAAATGGACAGAGTCAAATTAGTTACATAGAAGTAGAAGCTAACAAGCCTAAAAATATTATTTATGAACACGATACTTATCTCTTTGATTTTGGTAAAATAGGTACATTTGATGATAGTGGTTTAATGCCTTCTTCTATAGTAAAACAGAAAGATACAGTTTATTTATATTATATTGGTTGGACATTAAAAAAAACAGTACCTTATCACAATTCTGTGGGAATAGCTATCAGTAAAGATAACGGTAAAAGTTTTGAGCGTTTATATGAAGGCTCTATATTACCTCCTATACATACAGAACCTTATTTTACAGGAACTTCTCATGTTCTTATTGAAGATAATGTATGGAAAATGTGGTATCTGTCTTGCACTAAATGGGAAATTATTAATGATAAACCTGAACCTTTTTATCATATTAAATATGCAGAGTCTTTAGATGGAATTCATTGGAAAAGAGAAGGAGTAGTAGCCATAGATTTCAAAGATCAAACAGAAGGAGGAATAGTAAGTGCTTCTGTTTTGAAGGAAAATAACATTTATAAGATGTGGTATGGATATAGAAGTGCCAAAGATTATAGGACTACAACTGAAAATACATATCGCATAGGTTATGCAGAATCCAATGAAGGCAAATCATGGAAACGACTTGATGAAGATGTAGGAATAGAACTTTCAGAACAAGGATGGGATTCACAAATGATTTCTTATCCCAATGTCATCCAAAGCCAAGGTCAAAAATATATGTTTTATAATGGTAATGGTTTTGGTAAAAGTGGCTTCGGATATGCAACCCTATAAAAAAAATAAAATGCTTTCTTTATTAAAGAATAATCAATACATTCAATCTATATTGATTGGTCTTTCATACGTGTTTTTTGTTGTTTTATTTTTAGGCAATGAAACAATACAAGTAGGACTGTTCATAGGATTTATAATTATTTTCTTGTCACATTTTATACTTATTAGCAGGAAATCTATTAATAAGTATTTAACAATTACTGTATATGCAGAAGTATTTCCTTTAGCTCGTGTACTTTATGCCATTCTTTGTTTGTATACAGGAATACAACATATTACTTTAATTTCTTCAGGTTTAGAACCTGTCAATTTTCCTCGTTTAGGCTTAGAAACACCTAGTATTTTAGCTTATTTGACAAGTGGAATCTATATTTTAGCACTAATAATGCTTCTTATAGGTAGGTATATTCAACTAGCATGGATAGTAATATTTATTACTGGGATTTTTGTTATTCCTTTTTCATTAGAGATTTTTATTAAGAATATTATTAATTTTTATGCTATATTTATACCTGTTTCTTTATGGAAAGGTGAATATGATGAGAAGCAAAAACAAGGAAGTGCTGCTGTATTATTAATGGGACTCTCATTTGCTTTTTTAGTTACAGGTGCTGGTGTATATAAATTGTTAGACCCAGTTTGGCAACAAGGCTTAGGATTATATTATACTATGAATATTCCATTTTTTCCAAAAGAACATCTATGGTTTATTTTGGATTATGAGTGGCTTATGAGATTTCTAAATTATTTAACTATAGTTGTAGAAACGCTTGCATTACCGTTGTTTTTATTCAGAAAAACAAGGGTTTTAGGTGTGCTTATGATAGTTTTTTTAGCATTTTTCCTAGCTTATCCTATGGCTGGAATTGGTGTAGTAGGAGGGCCTATACTTATTGCTATTTGTCCTATATTTTTTGCTATTTGTCCAGTTTTACATCCTTATTTAAATAAAAGTAAACGATTTTTAGATAAATTAAACACTTTATTAGATTCTCCTAAATCGCATTCTTTTGATTTTCTAAATAAAGAATATGTTTATCTATTTTTGTTTTGGTGGTCTGTATCAGGAATGTTTTATTATACATTAAAAAATTTACCTAAGTTTACCACTAATCCTCCAGCTTATAGAACATTTGTTAATGTTAACACAGAACCTTTAAGAGAAAGAATTCCGACAGCAATATATTGGAGGCTAAAAATAATAGAAAAAGGGTTAAAATACACACGACCAAATATTTATGCAGAGTTTATTTGGTTACTAGAACTATTTGATTACAATCATCTATTTGGTAGAATAATTTTTAAAATAGAATATTTTGATAAAAACAATAAAAAATATGAACCTGTTACATTTTTTGATGATAATGGTGCTGTATCTAGTGATTATCCATTGATGGCAAATGAAAAGTATATTCTCAGTGCATTCAGAATGATGTGGATTAAACAGAATTGTGGTTTGAATTCTTACTTTGAAGAAGATTTTTTAAGAAATTTCTTACCTCTTATTAAATATTGTAACAATGAAATAGAACAAGATATAGATATCACAAAAGCTATAATAAGAATAAAACCTATTCATCAACCTTACAAATATCAAGGCAACTATAAACCATGGGAAAATGAAGAATGGAAACCCTTTTTTGAAATAGATTATCGAAGTAAAAAGCGTACATACCATATAGAAAGTTTAGGTAAATACGATTTTAGCAAATTAGAAGTAGATGCTTTTTTAGAAAAAGAATTGCTACCCTGCAAGGGAAGAGAATGGGATTACTCAGAACCAAATACTAAAATAAAATAAAGACTAATTTGAAAAATATGAACGAATTAATGGTAGCTATTTGGATGGTTACTTATAATCACGAAGCATTTATTGATGAAGCTTTACAAGGAATCATTAATCAAAAAGCAGACTTTAAATATAAAGTTTTTATTGGGGAAGATTTTTCATCAGACAAAACCAAAGAAATATGTTTAAGGTATCAAAAAGAATATCCTGATAAAGTAGAGTTAATAACTAGAGATAAAAATATTGGTAATATTGCTAATGCTTTAGATATATATAAGGTTTGTTTTGATAGTTCTGCTAAATATATTGCTATGTGTGAAGGAGATGACTATTGGACAGATACTAACAAACTTCAAAAACAAGTAGATGTTTTAGAAAAAAATCCTCAATATGTTGGCAGCTTTCATGAAACAGAAACTATCAATGAAGAAAGAGAAAAATTAGAGATTATATATGGTGGAAATACAGAAAATATCGTTAAGACTGATGATTTGCTTACTACCAAATCTCTTTTTCATACTTCTTCTTTTTTATTTAGAAGAAAGTATTTAGAACTTCCTAATTGGTTTGGGCAAACAGTAAGTGCAGATATGGCACTATTTACGATACTTTCTTCGAAGGGAAATATAATAAAAGTAGATGGGAAAATGAGTGTATATAGAAAGCATAAAATGGGATACACAAATACAGATTTTGTCAAAAATACACTACACCAAAACAGAATAGCACTGATGAGAAAATTAGATAATTATCTAAATTATCAACACCAAGAAAAAATAAATAAAGTAATACAGCATCACAAGGAAGAATTAATGAAAAATATTAGTGATTCAAATGAGTTCGATCCGTTTCTAAATCCTCCTTTTACAGAAGAAAATTTAGATAGATATTATACTAGAAAATCTATATTAGAAGCCTTAACTAGTTATATTACAGAGTTTAAAGGTCATTTTTTGGATGTGGGTTGTGGTAAAATGCCATATAAAAATTATATTATTCAAAATTCGTTAGTAGAACAATATGTGGGTTTAGACATAGAAGAAGCCATTCAATATGATGAAAAAATAAAAGCTGACTTTACTTGGGATGGAATTAATATGCCTTTCTCTGATGCTAGTTTTGATTCTGCTATGGCTACCGAAGTTTTAGAACACTGTCCAGAACCCGAAATAGTTTTAAAGGAACTACATAGAGTATTAAAGCCTCATGGGTTGTTCTTCTTTACTGTTCCTTTTTTATGGAATCTTCATGAAGCTCCTCATGACGAATACCGTTATACACCTTGGGCATTAGAAAGACATATTAAAAATTCAGGTTTTAGTTATGTAGAAATAAAAGGATTAGGAGGTTGGCACGCTAGTCTGGCTCAAATGTTAGGACTTTGGGTAAGAAGAAGTCAAATAACAGAAAAAAAGAAAAAAGTGTTTTCAAAATTGCTTAAGCCAATTATTCATCAACTTATAAAGAGAGATATAAAACCACAAGGTTTCGGACAGGAAACAATGATGACTGGATTATATGGAATAGCCATTAAATAAAAATTCTCTATACTAATATTATCTTTGATCTAAACATCTAACAGTATTCTTGAATGAATAAAAATGAGCCTATAGTTAGCATAATAACACCTATTTTCAATAGAAAAGACTTGATTAAGGAAACTCATCAATCAGTAATTTCTCAAACTTATACAAGTTGGGAGTGGATTATTGTCGATGATGGTTCGGAAGATAATTCTTGGAAAATCATACAGGATTTTGCTCAACAAGATAATAGAATAAAAGTTATAAAGAGAGAGCGAATACCAAAAGGTGCACCTACATGCAGGAATATCGGATTAGAAGTTGCGAAAGGCGAGTATGTTATTTTCTTAGATTCAGATGATTTATTGGCAGACTTTTGTTTAGAACAAAGAGTAGAAGCCATAAAAAAGGAAGGAAATAAATATGATTTTTTGGTCTTCCCCATACGAACATTTAGACAAAATTTACTTGACATCAATCACTTACAGCTTCCATCTCAATATGATGATTTAGAGGAATTTATCCTATGGAATACGCCTTGGTATACAACAGCTCCTATTATAAAAAGAGAAAAAACAATACAGTGGAATGAAAAATTAGCTCTTTATCAAGACGTAGATTTTAATATAAGAATGATTGTAGCAGAAAGAACTTACAAGTTTATTTATGCCAAACCTGATGTATATTGGCGTTATACAGAGCACAACAGTATTTCTCGCTCTAATTTGTTTACACCTCAAAAGTTAGAAGCTCGTGTTTTTTTCTTAGAAGGAATATGTGAGGCTCTAAAAAAGGGAGATAAATTAAAAAAATATGATAAAGCTATCTATACATTAGCAGAAAGATTTATCTTTGATTTTATTTCTCAAAATCAATACGCTTATTTCAAAGAAATATTAAGTTTGTTGGTCAAGTATGAAATAATTACTACATTAGAATTTTATAAGTTATATATTATCTTGCCACTCATCCATAACCAACTACATTATACATCACTTCCTGTATTGTGGAAATTAAGTAGAAAGCTATATTCAATTACTAATCAATCAATTCCTATTACTGATACTAAAAAAATAATGCGAAGTAAAGAACTAACAGATATAAAAGAGTATATGAAGGTTTATCATCAATCAAAAAACTAATTCATTAATTATACATAAAATCATTTTATATGTCTAATATTGCTATCCTATCTCCAAACAAAACAGCTATTAGTGAAACATTTATTAAGAACCATAAAGAAAAATTAAGAGGAAATATTTCTTATTTTTATGGAGGGGCAATTCCAAATTTTGTAGGTGATGAATATGCCTTAATAAACTTTGAAAAAAAACCTTCATTTATTGATAGATTAAAAAGAATGCTACCTGCTTTTATATACGATAGAGTTCCAAAAAGCGAATATGATCCAAAAGAATTTTTTGCTAATGCTTTAAAAGAAAAAAAAATAGAAGTAGTCTTGGCTGAATTTGGAACGACAGCAGCCGAAATATATCCAATCTGCCAACAACTTAATATTCCTTTAGTAATATTTTTCTTTGGTTTTGATGTCTTTATGACAAATGTTCAAGAATTTCATAAACAGAACTATAAAAACATGCTTCAATATGCTTCTTCATCTTTAGTGGTGTCTAAAAGCATGATTCCTGTTCTTAAAAAATTTGGTGCAGATGAGAACAAAATAATTTATAATCCAGCCTCTGCACACGAAGATTTTTTTAAACTCAAACCCACTTTTGAGCAAAATAATTTTATTTCTATCACTCGTTTTGTAGATAAAAAAGCACCTTACTATACTATTTTAGCTTTTGCAGAAGTTCTAAAACAAATGCCAAATGCTAAACTAAATATTATAGGAGATGGATTTTTAAAAGAAACGTGTGAAAATCTAGTCAATTATTTAGAGATACAAGACAAAGTAATTTTTCATGGTGCTGTGGAAAAAGATACCTATATGAATCTCATGGAAAATTCAATCGCTTATGTTCAACATTCTATTCAAGCTCTTTCAGGAGATAGTGAAGGAACTCCTGTTGCTATTATGGAAGCTCAATCGGCTGGTTTGCCTGTTATTTCTACCTATCATTCTGGGATTCCTGAAATTGTAATCCATGAAAAAACAGGATTTCTTACAGAAGAGCACAACGTAAAACAGATGGCTCACTATCTTATAGAAATCCTTAAAGATAAAGAAAAAGCAAAAAAAATGGGAGAAGCTGGAAGAGTTAGAATAAAAGAAAATTTCTCCAATGAG
This sequence comes from Bernardetia sp. Wsw4-3y2, assembly GCF_037126295.1. NCBI lineage: Bacteria > Pseudomonadati > Bacteroidota > Cytophagia > Cytophagales > Bernardetiaceae > Bernardetia > Bernardetia sp. Wsw4-3y2. Next base: position 419,012 of record NZ_CP147018.1, read on the forward strand.
AAACATATAGATATATTACAGACTGTTTTAGAGCAAGCCATCAAACAGAAAAATTCATGAGCAAGAAAAAAATTCTTATTATAGGCTACGGATTTGTAGGACAAAATATATACAAAAAGTTAGATAAAAATCTATTTGATGTTACCGTTTTGTCACCTCATACTGAAGACAAACCTGAAATAGGATTTGTTAGAGCTAAATTACAAGACCTAACGAGCATAAAAGATTTAGATTTAGAAAACACTATTATCATTCATACTGCTCATGTAGGTTATCCATTACACGACCAAGATACGCTTTATAGAGAAGTAGAAGAAAATCTCAATCCTTTTTTGTTACTGCTTGATTTTATCAAAAATAGCAAAGGATGTAGAGTTGTTTATATTTCTTCTGGAGGAGCTATCTATGGAAAACCTCAAAAATTACCTGTTATGGAAAGTCATGTTTTACAACCTATTTCTTTTTATGGTTTGTGTAAAAAATATATGGAAGAAGCTCTACATTTATATTCTATGCAATATGGTTTAGAATATGATATTGTTCGCCCTTCTAATATCTATGATTTTAATTGGAAGACAGGTAAAAAACAAGGTTTAATTAGTGCATTGGTAAAATCAATAGAAGAAAAAACATTATTTTATTTGTGGGGAGATGGAAGCGCAAAAAAGGATTATATCCATGTAGATTGTTTTTCTGAAGCTATAACTAAAATTGTTGATACCAAAGCCAGTAATACTGTTTTTAATGTGAGTGCTAATAAAAGTTATAGTACGAAAGACATTATAAATTTAGTAGAAAAAAAATATGGACAAAAAATAAATATAATACAGAAAGAAGTAAAAAATCAAGATATTTCAGAAATACGTTTAGACAATACAAAAATCAAAAATCATATAAAATGGAATCCAAGAATTGATATTTTTTAATTGTATTTTATACATCTATTTCTGTGTAAAACCTAACTAATGAATCCTCTAGTATCTATTATAACACCGTTATTTAATCGCCAAGAACTTATCAAGGCAACAGCTAAATCTGTCTTAGAACAACAATATGCAAATTGGGAATGGATTATTGTTGATGACGGCTCAACAGACAACTCTTTACAAGTAGTAAAAGAATATCAAAAAAATGATGATAGAATAAAAGTTTATCAAAGAAATCGTCTACCTAAAGGAGCTTCCACTTGTAGGAATATAGCAACAGAAAATGCTGAAGGGGAATATATTATATTTTTAGATTCTGATGATTGTTTGTTGCCTCATTGTTTGAAACAACGTACTCAAGTAGCTCTTGAGAATCCAACTATGGATTTTTGGGTATTTCAAAACTTGATTAAGGACGAGTCTGATACTACTTCTATAAAACTATGGAATATTATTACAGAAGAAGAAACATTTCCTCGTTTTTTAAAGCATGATGCGCTTTGGGTTACAGGTTCTCCCTTATATAATCGTAATTTTATAAAATTATATCCTTTTGATGAGAGTTTACCTTCTTGGCAAGATTATGAATTGCATGTCAGAATTTTATTGGATAAACCCAAATTTGAAATATTTTATCAATTGCCTCCAGATCTAATTGTCTTTACTCATACAGAGAAAGACCGAATTAGTATAAAATTAAAAAGTATGGAACACCTAAAAATTCATACAAAAATATTAGAAGGTTTTTGGAATGTTTTATGCAAAACTAAAGAGTGTGAAAAATATCAAAGTATATTTCTAAAACGTTTTTTTGGACAAGCAGAATATCTTTGGGAGGTGGTAGAAAATCGTTCAGAAGCCAAAAAAGCTCTCAGAATAATAAAAAAGTATAATCTGACTTCTAGTTTTACATATAAAAGAATACAAATTTATTACCTATTAAAATATTGGTTACACTTTGGTAAAATGCCTGCTTTCATCAGAGATAGTCTGCGTAAATTTACTTTTAAAAAAGTTTTGCCTAAAGAACTACAACAGAAGTTTCGTGTTTTTATAGGAAAAATAGACTATAATCCAGAAGATTATCCACAAATATAATATTGGAATGCTTCCCTACGAAAACCTAAACCACTCCAACCAATCTTTTTTTAAAGAATATCAAAAGAAATTCAATCAAATTTTAGAAAAAGGATATTTTATTTTGGGAAATGAAGTCGCAGAATTTGAAAAAGAATTTGCTACTTACTGCGAGACTGATTTTTGTATTGGTGTGGGAAATGGATTAGATGCACTTACAATTATCTTAAAAGCACTAGCTGAAAAATATGCTTTTTCTAAAGAAAAGGATGAAGTAGAAATAATTGTTCCCTCAAATACCTATATCGCTACTATTTTAGCTATTCTTCAAAACGGTTTCAAACCTGTTTTGGTAGAGCCTGATATAAACATATATAATATAAATCCATCAGAAATTGAAAAAGCAATAACTCCGAAAACCAAAGTGATAATAGTGGTTCACTTGTATGGAAAACTCTGTCAAATGGACAAAATACAACAGATTGCTAAAAAATATAATTTGCTTATTGTAGAAGATGCTGCTCAAGCCCATGGTGCAAGTCTTGAAATTAATTCTGAGAATAAAAAGGCAGGAAGTTTTGGAATTGCAAATGGTTTTAGTTTTTATCCAACCAAAAATCTAGGGGCATTAGGTGATGGAGGTGCAATTACTACAAATGATTCAGAGTTAAACGAATTATTTCGTTTGCTTCGAAATTACGGTTCAAACCGAAAATACTATAATGAAAAAATTGGTTTTAATTCTCGTTTAGATGAACTTCAAGCAGCTTTTTTGTGTATCAAACTTCAAAAATTAGATGAAATAAATACTCACAAACGAAAACTAGCCAAAATCTATTTAGAAAATCTGAAATCTGATTTTATTCTTCCAGTTGTAGAACCAAACTATTACGATGTCTATCATATCTTTGCTATTCGTCATCCCAAAAGAGATAAATTAAAAACCTTTTTACTCAAAAATGAAATTGGTACAGAAATTCATTATCCAGTTCCACCAGCCGAACAAAAAGCACTAGAAGGGGTTTTAGATAAAACTTATTTTCCAATTGCTAAACAGATTCATCAAACTATTCTGAGCCTTCCAATTTCGTATTTTCATACTGAAAATGATGTTCTGAGAGTTATTGAAGTGATGAATAAGTTTTAAAATTTGATTTTGATATATATTGCCTTTAGGTAAGTCAAATTTCATTTCCAAAGTGTCAGAAATATACTTAAATTTGCAGAAAAACAAACGAAAATAACCATTGAAAAAAATACTCATTCTTCGTTTTTCTTCTATTGGAGATATTGTCTTGACTACACCAGTCATTCGTTCTCTCAAAATGCAATTTTCTTCTGTGCATAATGAAGAGTTACAGTTGCATTATGCTACCAAAGCGAGTTTTGAAACTGTTTTGAAATACAATCCTTATTTAGACAAAATTCATTTACTTCAAAAACAGCAGTCACTTTCTGATTTTATTTCTCTTCTCAAAAAAGAAAATTTTGATGTAATTATTGATTTACATAAAAACCTCAGAACCAGTATTATAAAGTTTAGATTAGATGCAAAATCTTATACTTTCGAAAAACTAAATTTTGAAAAGTGGTTGTATGTCAATCTGAAAAAAAACAAAATGCCTAATCGTCATATTGTCGAAAGATATATGGATACACTTAAGGATTTAGGAATTTCTTTAGAAGAAGATGAAAAACAAAGCGATAACAAAACAAATAAAGAAGTAAAAGGATTAGATTATTTTTTAGGACAAGAAGACCATTTTGAATTAAATTGGTTACCCAAATCACATCAAGAAGGATATATTGCTTTTGCAATTGGAGGAGCGCATAACACCAAAAAACTTCCTTTAAAGAGAATGATTGAGCTTTGTGATAAAATAAATAAGCCTATTGTTCTGTTGGGAGGAAAGGAAGATGCTGAAAACGGACAAGCAATTTTTGATTTTTTTGAGAAAGATAGAGATACCTTTGACTCGCAAGAAGCAATTGAAAAATTAGGAAAAAAAACACGTATTTTTGATGGATGTGGTAAACTTACACTAGGACAATCTGCTTCTTTACTTAAACAATCAAGAGTAGTTTTTTCGCATGATACTGGTCTTATGCATATTGCAGCAGCTTTTAAGAAAAAAATATATTCTATTTGGGGAAATACTACACCTGCTTTGGGGATGTATCCCTACAAAACACAATTTGTTGTTTTTGAGAATAATAAAATTAATTGTCGCCCCTGTTCAAAAATTGGTTTTAAAGCCTGTCCTAAAGGTCATTTTAAGTGTATGAATGATATAGTATTTGATTTTTGGATTCAATAAAAGTTATTGACTTTTTGCCAAAAATATCAAGTTTATAATTCAAAATTCCTTATTTTTACATTTTTGTTTTTGTTCCGAATTATGATTGATGGAACATATTAAATTAAAATAGCAGAAAGTGAAAAATATCTAAAAATAGACAATACGACTAATAAAATAAATAAAAATATAATCATGATGAATGAATTAATTTCTAGTTTTCCTAAACAGTTGGAAGATGCATATTCAGCTTTTCAAAAACTTTCCCTTTCTTCTTTCGAAAAATCAGATAGAAAAATATCTAATATAGTAGTAGTGGGTTTGGGAGGTTCTGGAATTGGAGGTAATTTGATACAAACTATCACTCGTAGTTTATTAAAAATACCTTACCAAGTTTGTAAAACGTATAATTTACCAAGTTATATCAACGAAAACACACTTTTTATTGCTTCATCATTTTCTGGAAATACAGAAGAAACTTTAGCTTCTTTGGAAGAAGCACAGCGAAAAGGAGCATATATAGCTTGTCTTACTTCAGGAGGAAAAATAGAGCAAATAGCTAATGAAAAAGGATTTGATTTAGTTCCTTTAAAATCTCTAGCAGCTTGTCCAAGAGCTCATTTGCCTTATTCTGCTACTTCTTTGTTGTTGCTTTTACATCATTACAGACTTATTGATATAGATTTTGGAACAGAAATTAAAGAGACTGTAAATAGCCTAAATCAAAAAAATGATACTATAAAAACAGATGCAAAAGAAATAGCTATTTCTCTGAAAGATAAATTTCCAATTTTATATGCAGATGCAATTTTAGAACCGATGCTCATTCGTTTTCAACAACAAATTAATGAAAATGCAAAGCAACTTTGTCATGTGGCTGTTTTTCCAGAAATGAATCATAATGAACTAGTAGGCTGGCATTTACCAAAAGAAATTTTATCAAAAACACATATTCTACTTTTTCATTCAGATTATGATCACGAAAGAGTGAGCAAAAGAATGGAAATTTGTGAAACTATTTTTAATAAACACACAAATTCTATTACCCATATTTCAGCAAAAGGAAATTCATTTTTAGAGCAAGTATTTTATTTAATTTATCTTACTGATTGGGTTTCATATTATTTAGCAGAAGAAAATGGAGTTGATCCTTTTCCAGTAGAAGTAATTAATTATTTAAAATCTTCTTTACAAGAATAGTAGCTTATGCTTTAGCCTGAGAAATATCTACCGTACATTTTAGTGTGCGAAAAACTATTATCTTTTAAGAAGTGAAAAAATAAAAACATGCAAACAGTTTTATTCGAACATTTAGGAACTCTTTCTTATCAAAAAGCATGGGATTATCAACAAGAAGTTTTTGATAGAATTTTTGACGTAAAAAAACAGAATCGTCAACTAAAAGAAGAACAAACTCCTACACCTAATTATCTTCTTTTTTGTCAGCATAATCCTGTTTTTACAATGGGAAAGGCTGGTTCTTTAGATAATTTATTGCTTTCTGAAAAAGAACTAAATCAAAAAGGAATTGAATATTTTGAAATAAATAGGGGTGGAGATGTGACTTTCCATGGACTTGAACAGCTTATTGGGTATCCTATTTTAGACTTAATGAACTTCAAACAAGATTTGCATTGGTATTTTAGAGAATTAGAAGAAGTCATTATTCAGACAATGCAAACCTATAATTTAGATGCAGGTAGAGTAGAAGGACTTACAGGTGTCTGGATAGATCCTAATTCAGAAAATCCAAGAAAAATATGTGCTATTGGCATTCGTGCAAGCAGGTGGATAACTATGCACGGTTTTGCACTCAATGTAAATACAGATTTATCTTATTTTGATTTAATAATTCCGTGTGGGATAAAAGATAAAGGGGTTACTTCTTTAGAAAGAGAAGTAGGAAAAAAAATAAACATGCAGGAAGTAGAAGAACGAGTAAAACGGCAGTTTGAAAAAAGATTTGATGTGAAAATTGTGTAAGAATTACGAATTACGAATTACGAATTACGAATTTTACTCATTAAAAAACAATGTTATTTATACTAACTATCAAAGAAACGAAGTTTCGTACTGATAACTGATAACTGATAACTGATAACTGATAAATGATTCTACTACTAGATAATTTTGATTCCTTTACTTATAATTTATGGGATTATGTACAGCGTTTGGGAGTTGAGTGTAAAGTTTTTAGAAATGATACATCTTTAAAAGAACTTCAAGAACATAATTTTACAGGAGTTATACTTTCTCCTGGGTTTGGGAAACCTCAAGAAGCAGGAAATATGATGGACGTAATTGATTATTACTATCAAAAATTACCTATTTTGGGAGTTTGCTTAGGACATCAAGCATTAGGAATTTATTTTGGCGCAAAGCTAATCTATGCAGAAAAACCAATGCATGGTAAAGTCTCAACTATTGAATGCAAAGTAAACCAAAAAACAGATTTACTTTTCCAAAATATGCCTTCAAAAATAGAGGTTGTTCGTTATCATTCTTTACTAATAGATTTAGAAAAAAATAATACATTACTATATCCCACAGCTTACACAGAAAAGAACGAGTTAATGGCATTTTCTCATATAACACTTCCCATAAAAGCAATTCAATTTCATCCAGAAGCTGCTCTGACAGAATACGGTTTACAAATGTTAGAAAATTGGCTTTCTCTAACCACAACCAAAAAAATAATCAAAGAAGAAGTGTGCCATACTGATAAATTGTAGTCGCAGACTAAGCTTAACAATTTTATTTTGGAACACTACTAAACTGGATGCCGAATATATAAATTGATTTTTTTGCTTTAGGCTAATCCATATAGAAAATAAATGCAGTTCCATGTCTATTTTTTTCTCTTTTTAGTTTACCTTCTGAAACTAACTCTTCTAATAATCCCGTCAACTTCTCCTCTGACAAAAGTATCAAGTTTTCATAATTTTTAGAATGAAAAAAATCCATTTTAGCAAAATTAATTAGACAGTATAAATAAAACTCATCTTGTCTATTACTGGTATAATTAAAAATAATATCTATGTAATTGTTCCTGTCAGTATAATAAACTAAACAACTTGCACCATTACCATGAAAATTATATCCTATGTTTTTTGCTTCGTCTAGTATTCCACTTTTAGGAATTAATCCTTTATTTGTCGCTAATGACAGATTATCATAGCTAAAAGTAGTGTATAGCAAATTTAAAGAACTTCTAATTTGATTTACATAATCGTTTACTAACTGTAGCATTAGCTCTTTCATTTTGTAGAATTTATTTCAGTTATAAAAATAATTTGGCTCTTCCGACTTTTTAGCGATAAATGCTATCTTGTATTTTGTTCAAGTCTGTACCTTTAGGTCTGACTTGGACAAAATAAGCCTTTCCGAATCATAAATACGTGTTTTAACTTGGTCAGCCTTTCAGTACAGACCAAATTAAAATAAAAGTTAGTACTTAAAATACAACATTTCGCTAAATTGTCGGAAGAGCCACTCATTATTATCATATTGCACAATTTATAAAATTTTTATCAAATAGGTAGCAACTAAAAAACTTTTTTACCTTTCCAAACTTTCGTACCTTTGCGCTTTCAAATTCTAAAAAAATAGGTATTTATTTATATAAACAAGAAAAATAGATTATGGGATTACGTTGTGGAATCGTTGGTTTGCCAAATGTTGGGAAATCTACTCTTTTTAATGCTTTATCTTCAGCAAAGGCAGAATCAGCCAATTATCCATTTTGTACGATTGAGCCAAATGTAGGTATCGTTACTGTTCCAGATGAGCGTATTGCAGTTTTGGAAGACTTGATTACACCACAGCGAACTGTTCCAGCAATTATCGAATTTGTGGATATTGCAGGTCTTGTACGTGGCGCAAGTAAGGGCGAAGGGCTAGGAAATCAGTTTTTGGCAAATATCAGAGAAGTAGATGCGATTGCTCATGTAATTCGTTGTTTTGAAGATGATAATATTATTCACGTTGATGGAAAAATAAATCCAGTTTCAGATAAAGAAACGATTGATATTGAATTGCAATTAAAAGATTTAGAAACAGTAGAAAAACGTCTTGTCCGTATAGGAAAAGCTGCTCGTACTGGTGACAAAACAGCAAAAAAAGAATTTGAGGCTTTCGAAAAAGTAAGATTACATTTAGAACAAGGAAAAAATCTTCGTTCTTTAGTTTTAGAAAAAGACGAAAACGAAATTGTAGAAGAAGCATTTTTGCTTACTCGCAAACCTGTAATTTATGTAGCCAATGTAGATGAAAAATCTATTCATACAGGAAATGCACTTGTAGACCAGCTCAAAGAATCTGTAAAAGATGAAAATGCAGAAGTAGTTATGGTTTGTGCTTCTATCGAATCTCAGATTGCAGAATTGGAAGACCAAGAAGAAAAAGATATGTTTTTGGAAGAATATGCGCTTAAAGAATCTGGTCTTAACAAACTTATTCGTAGTGCATACTCTATTTTAAACCTAATTACTTATTTCACAGCAGGTGTAAAAGAAGTTAGAGCGTGGACAATCGAAAGAGGTTGGAAAGCTCCAAAGGCTGCAAGTGTTATTCATACTGATTTTGAGCGTGGCTTTATCCGTGCAGAAGTAATCAAATTAGAGGATTATACAAAATACAGAACTGAAGTGGCATTGAAAGAAGCTGGAAAGTTAGCCGTAGAAGGAAAAGAATATGTAGTAGAAGATGGTGATGTAATGCATTTTAGGTTTAATGTATAATAAGAATTGATAGAAAAGTCTATCTTCAAAAAACTACTTTCTTATTAAAAAGAGAGTAGTTTTTTTTTATTCTAATTTTAAAAACTCAAAAAGGCAACTTTTTTGCATTGTTTAGAGTAAAAATAAATATAATCCTATCTTAAAGTTATTTTAATTATTTGTTTACCCTAATGAAGTCAAAAAAAACATCGGATATTACAGACTCTGCTGATGAAAGTGAAATTGCAGCCAAACAAAACAACATATCAATAAACAATAAAAAACTAGTCGATTCTTTTACTAGAGGAATTTACTTTCTTCTTATTTTGAGTGGCTTTTTGTTTATGGCATCTTCTTGCAAACCTTCTGTAAAAAAATATACAGAAAATGCACGTCAGTTGATGTTAGAAGGAAAGTTTGAAGAAGCAATTCCTATCTTAAATACAGCTATCAAAAAAAACTCTAGTAGTCATGAAGCCTACAATTTGCGTGGTGCTGCTTATTTAGAACTTGATAGATTTGAAAAAGCAAAAGAAGATTTAGATAAAGCTATTAAACTTCATAAAAAAGACTATCGATATTTTTATAATCGTGCAAAAGCAAAAAAAGTCCTTAAAGAATACGAAGCTGCTGTCGAAGATTATAATAAAGCAATTGCTCTCAACGAGCATGTAGCAGATATGTATTTAGAAAGAGGAGAACTCTTTTTAACTTTACACAAAGGAAATGAATCTATAAAAGATTTAGACAAGGCTGTGATGCTCAATGCTTCTGAAAAGATGGCTTACTTCAATAGGGCAGAAGCACATTATTTACTTCACGAACTTAAAGAAGCAATTATAGATTTAGAAAAATGTGTTCGTTTGGATGAGCAGTTTGGAAAAGGACATTACCGTTTGGCTCAAATTGCCTTAGAAATAAATCAAAATAGGGCAAACAGAGATATTTGTCTGCATCTTAAATCGGCTATTAGTGGAGGTTGCCCAGAAGCTGAAATATTGATAAATAAGGTTTGTAGATAATCACAGATTCATCCTCATTTGATACAAATCAAATCCTTTTGCCCAAAAATCTTTTTCAGTTTTCTCTACTTCAAAACCCATTTTTTGATAAAATTTATACGCTAATTGACTTGTTCTGACAACAATAAGTTTGATTTTTTTACTCTGAATATGATTTATTCTATGTAAAAGAAGTTTTTTTCCAATTCCTTGTCCTTGAAAATTTGGATGAATAATATCCCACGAAATACGAGCTAATGGAATTGTTTCATCAGGGAAATAATTAATTCCACCACAACCTATAATTTGATTTGTGGTTTTGTCTTCCATCACAAAATAATCTTCTTTATATTTTTCTAAATATTCTATAAAATCTTCTTGTTCTGATTCTTCAAAGTAAGTGGGAATATTTAATTTGATTAATTCTATAAGTTTTTCTTTATCAGATTCTTTATAATTTCTGATAATATTTTCTACATTTTTGTTTTGCATTGTAGTTGTTTTACGTTTTCGTCTGATTAAAAGCATCTAAACATTCATCTATCAAAAGTTGTATATTATGGTTGTATTTACGAGAGTGATGCACAGGATTTACCTTTTTTACTTGCGCTCTGCGTGCTACCAATCCTGAATTTTTAGCAGTGCTATGATGATTTTTCAAAGCAAGTGCTTTGTCTTCTTCCAAATAATAACTTTCAATAAATAACTCATCAGCTTTTTGAAAAAGGTGTACAATTTTTTCAAAATTCTCTTCTGAAGCTAAATGATCCATCACATATCCTAGTTTGTAACCTTCTTCTACAAAAATATAAGAAAACAACTCTTTGGCTAGATAATTAGAATTCTCTATTTGAATATTTTTTTCGGGCAAATTCTGTTCAAAGGCTTCTTTCAACTCTTTTACCCACTTACCAGCCTTAAATGGAAAGTCTTGAATCTTAGTTTTAGGATGAGTTTCAAATAAATAGGCTATTGAAGGTATACTGTGATTTAGTGAGGTAAATTTAACTTCAAATACATCATTTTTGTAAATGATTTCATCTTTGATAGTTTCAATCAACTTAATATCCCAAGACGGAGGAGTAATTTCGAAAATAGTAATGGCATTATCTAAACCTATTTCTCTAATTTCATATTTTACAGCATTAGGTTCGATTAAATTCCATGTGTAGCCCAAAAGTTTTGCTTGTACATTTTTGGCTATTCCTTCTGGTCCACAAATAGTAACAGTACGTTGAATACCTAACTGATGTCTAAAAATGGTATCAAAATTACAAAAATGGTCAATATGCGTATGACTAATGAAAATAGCGTTTACTTTCAAACAATCTGCAACACTAAGCTGACTAGCCTGCCCACAATCACAGAGATAAACCCAACTATGATTAGGAACAGTAAGCATAAGACAAATATCTTCATTGGGTAAATTTTTGAGTGTGCCTTCTATCATTATTGTTTGCTTTTAATGTGTTTAATTATTGATTTGAGCTTCAAACAAAAATATCTGTATCAAAAGTTCCTTAGTTTTGTTTAAGTGAGAGTTGAGTAGCTATTATCAGAGTTATTTTGGATTACAAACAAACTACTGATTTTTAAAAGATTACTATAGTCAATTATAGATATTTAATTCTCTATGATAGGCTTTTACTTCTTCATTCATTAAATCCCATTGCCATTTCCAAAAAGTTGTTCCTTCTGAAAAAGTATTGTATATAATTTCTTGTGTTATTTCGTCATTATAGCCATTATAATCCATAATGTTTTCAGTAGTTGAACGTTTAAAATATATTTCAGAATTTAATCTTATTTTATCTATTTTCTCTTGTCTGAGTTGTACTAATTCTTTGTTGAGTTCATTCCGTAATTCTCCTAATGTTTTACCAAAATTCCCAACTTTGATATTGTCTTTATAGAGCTTATTCTTATCTAGGTAAGTCCTTAATTGCATTTCTCTAGCTTCTATTCTTTTTAGTCGCTCTTTATACATATTTGTATTGTTCCATGGATGATGTAGTCCTAGTGCATGTCCTAATTCGTGTACAAAGGAAATATATCCACCTCCTACAGCACTAGGATTCATCATAATATAATTACTATTTCTTGGGTAAACTTTTGCGTGTCCAAGTTCCATACCTTGTTGTTGCATGGAACTCATCAAAAATAGTATTCCATCGTAAGGTTTGTTTTTCTCAACATACTCTTTGTAAATTTCGTCATCAAATCCTTTGTTATATCTTGGAATACTTTGTTTTCCTTCCTTATCTGTAAATACAAAAAGTAATTTTTTCTCTCTATATTTCTCTACATCTACTATAAAATCTTCCGTTTCGTCAAATACGATATTAATTAATGCTTGATTAAAATATTTACTCTTGAATTTTTCCTTTAATTTATTCATCCATTCTAGAGTCATTTGATTGAATACTTTTTCATTATAAGTATTATCTCTCTCATTTCCTTTTAGCCTTAAAAACTTGATTTTTAATGTATTCAAATTACGATTAGCATAGAAACACACTTTACCTACTACAATTTTATCTTGATTTATTATTTCTACAGTGGTATTTACAGTTAATGGTTTATTACATTCTATACTTACTTCTTTATTTTGTGCTTCAGATAAAGGAAATTTATTAGGGATAAATTTAATACCCTCAACAGATTTAAACTCAATACTATCAGTATTAATATCTTCGTTTGTTTCCACTTCAATCCTCAATTTTACGCCCATCTGATTAGGAAACATACTTATCCAAGGAATTAAATATTCTTGGTTTATTAAAGTTGTTGGTTGATAAACTTTTTTCAATTCTTCATAGCTCAAACAAGTTTTTTTATAATCTTTTCGCATCCAATCAAATCCAAATTCCCCATCATAACTATTCAATCTACGTAAATGAACAACATATCCTGTAGAATTTTCTTTACAAGACTGACAATTTATACACATTAAAAACAATAAAATATATAATATGATTTTCATAAATCTATTTTTTATGTGCTAAAACTCCACTATGTCGTTGGTGGGACACCAACAACGGCAGGTTATAGCCGTTGTCGGTGTCTCACCGACGACCATCAAAGACAATTTCTTATTTATAAACTGATAATTCTCTCCAACGTGTAATCAATCAAATTATTAACTTCTTCTTGTGGATTTTCTGAAAACTCATGCGTGATTCGATTGGCAAGAATGGCATTAAGAGAAAGCATTTTGTGTCCTAAAAGTCTGCCCATAGCATAATACCCTGCTGTTTCCATTTCCATATTGGTAAGTGGAAAATCTTCAATTTTATTTCTGATTTTATCTAAATAATTATCTGTTTTGGGTTTTAATCTCACTTCTCGTCCTTGTGGTGCATAAAATCCAGGGCAAGTAAGTGTATTTCCTTTTATCATCTTCACAGTTGTAGTGCTTTTTGTAAAATGATTTACCAAACTTTCATCTGCTGAAACTATATACGGATTAAAATCAACTTTTGCATTTTCTTTAATCTGTTGAGAAATTTCTTGTTCTTTTTGACTTTGTTCTAATCTATAAAACTGCATCAAAGTATCCATTCCAACAGCATTTTGAGAAGCTAAAAGTGTTCCTACAGGAATGCTTTCCTGCAAAGAACCCGAAGTTCCAACTCTAATAATGGTAAGCGAAGTCAGTTTCTTTTTTATTTCTCTTGTTTTGAAATCTACATTGACAAGTGCATCTAATTCTGTCATCAAAACTTCTACATTATCTGTTCCCATTCCTGTCGAAATTACAGAAATTCGTTTTCCTTTATACGTTCCTGTATGTGTAACAAATTCTCTCTTATGAATTTTGACTTCTATAGAATCAAAAAACTGACTTACAAAAGGCACACGTTCAGGGTCACCTACTGTAATAATTGTGTCTGCTAATTGTTCAGGTTGAAGGTTGAGGTGATAAATAGAATTATCAGGATTGATGACGAGTTCGGAAGATGGAATCATAGCTTTTAGTTTAGTTATTAAAAAGCAAAATTACTAATTTATGATAAACGAAATGAAAAAATAGCATAAAAAAGCCTTTTCATTTTCAGAAAAGGCTTTTTGTAGATAAAAATGGAATTTAATTTATTCTTTTTTCGGAACAATAGATTGAATTAGCTTAATAATCGTGTTTTCAGACTTTAAATCTATATAAAACATATCTTCTTTTTTATCTTCCTCTTTTTTTGGATTTTTGAGAATGGAATGCTTTGCAACTGCTTTTGCACAAGGATTATCTGAAAAGACAATGTCTAAAGTATCTTTTTTTGTCTTTAAACGCATGGCATACTTTGGCATCATCATACACTTTTTTTCTACATCAGAAATATAATTTGTTGTATCTAAAAGAGTATTTTTAAGGCTATCTGATTGTTCTTTGGAAGTATAAACTTTGGCGTATGCTTCATAATCACACAAATAGATTTTACTTGTATCTTGTTCTATGGGATTAGTGGGCGTGTCTTGTATTAAAAAAAGTTCTACTTCTTCTGATTCATTGATTACTTTTTGCATAGCATGTAATTCTTTTTCTTTGCAACTACTCAAAATAAATAAAGATAATCCGAAAGTAAAAATGGCTATATAAAAAAACATTTTTTGAGGAAAATTCATAAGTGCTAAATTTAATTTGGGGATGATTATCTTTTACTGATTTTGGTGTAATAAACTGGATTTTGAGTAGTACAGTTTCTACAACCTGTATCTGTTTTATTGACTGTATTAGCGTGAGATTTTTTCAAAATATTTTCCCAAGAAGGTTCTTGTGTTTTAAGATAGCTAATTTCTTCGTGAAAAGCCTGTAAAAAACTAAGTGTAAAAAATCCTCCATTCACACTATTTGACCAAGAAACTTGTCCAGCACTAGAAGAAGTAACAATTAGATTTCCTTTTGTAGCCAAAAATAATTTTTGTAGTTTTTCTATATGAGGTGTTTGATACGAACGACCAGCCAAAAAGCTCGTTTCAGTCATTTTATTGATTCCAATATCAGAGTTACAACAATCTGTAATGACAATATTTAAGCGTGCGCCCTTTTTATCTAAGAGATTATAAACAGAGGAAACAGAAAGGGTTGTTTCTGCTGTGAGTTTGGTATAAGGTGAAGCACGAATATCCATTTGAGGATAGGCATCAGTTTGGTCAGACCAACGAAAACCGTGTCCACTATAATAAAAAACAACAATATCATTACTGCTTGGGTTGAGTCCATTCAAAACCTGCATCGCATTTGTTTTGGTAAAACTGCTTCCTTTGACTTCATATTTTCTAAAATCAACTTTCAAAGCACTTGCAATATCTTCAAATTCTTTGGTCATATTTCGGCTATCCGTTTCGCAGCTTGCTCCAATATCTCCAATACTACTATTGACAAGCATTACCAAGTGCATTTTTGCTGCTCCATAATTTGCTTCTTGATTTTGCTGTTGAGTCGTATTGTTATCATAATGCTCTTGCGCTACATGGCTATCAAGCTCATTATCACGCATGTTTTGAAAAGCTAAATATTCTTTTTCATTATCCCAATAAAATTGATGTAAATACTCATCTGTAAGTTCAGAAACTTTTAATTCTTTATATGAATCAACTCGTTTGAGAGATTCTTCGCTAAAATTTGGGTCGTCGGTTACAAATGGTTTTTCTCCTTTCGTGTTTTTATCCCAAACCCATACAAAATGATCAGGGTTATAAGATTGTTGATTTACTCTTGAGCCAGAATTTTTTGTAATAAACTTTGGATTTTTACCCTGCATAACAAAATAGTTATAGCCATCTTCTTGACCAGAGTTAGAAGTATAATCTATATTGACAACATTATAAATGTCATTAAAGGTATAAGCTACACGCATATAAGCATCTTCCTCATTAAAATAAACTAAGAAGCCTTTGTATTTTACTCCTGATGCTGAGAACTGAATTTCATATAAGGATTGAGAAAAAACGGGAACAGAGAGAGTTAGAAAAAACGAAAATAAAAGTATTCTCCAAATATAGGAGGTTTTGATAGATTTTTTATGATTTTCCATAGGTAAAATATAGATAAGTAAAGAAGTTGGTTTTCAAAAGTACACAGATGTACAAGTTCAAAAAGAAAGCCAAAACTTTTAACTTTCATTTATAATTGAAAGTTAGTTTTATATCTGTAGCTATGCTATCAAATTAAATAAAAAAGACATTTCTACAAAAGATAATAGAATTACTTCTTGTAGAAATGTCAGTGTATTGTTGATTATCTAAAATTAAGAAAGGCTTACTTTTGCTTTACCATGATTTTTTGCCTTCTACTACTTCCTCCACTTTTTTATTCATCTGTTTTTGGATAAACTTTAAAATACCAACACAAAGCAAAATACTCAAAATACCTAGTGGAATCATTGTAGCAAAATCGTTTGTTTCCATTGCTGGAGCATTGAGCATTTCTTTATCAACAAACAAAAACAGAATCAAAGTAAGTCCATTATTGAGAATATGCGCCCAAATTGGAACAGTAATATTATTAGTGTAGATATATAAGTAGCCAAATAAAGCACCTAAGAGCATACGAGGAATAAAACCATAAAATTGAAAGTGAATAGCACTAAAAATAATGGCTGTTATCCAAATGGCTGCGTGTTTGTTTTTGGTAAGATTCTGAAAGAGAGGTTGTACTACTCCTCTAAAAAATACTTCTTCGGTGAGTCCTGCCAAAATAGCAACTACTATAAAACCTAAAATTGCTTGCATAGGCGAAGCAAAATCAGTCATAAAAAGAGTTAGTGTTTGTGCAGCATCTTCTTTTTCTCTCATCCATGTTTCTAAGCCTTTTAAGGCTTCAGGAAATTCTACTGCTCCATTTAATGCTCCTGTTACCCAAACAGCAGGAAAAGCAACAATAGCAAGCACAACTACAACTAAGAAAATAAAAGCAGGAGTTTTGTATCTTCTTAGAAAAGGCTCTTCTAAAAATTGTTGAGCCAAATCAGGATTCATGACATGAACTGTTCCATTGTTTGGATTAGCTTGATTAAACTTATAGACGTATTTAGTAAAAAATAAAGCAGCTCCCAAAAAACTGAAAATCTGTGTAAAGCCTTGCAAAATCAAAATAGGTGTGCGAAGTTCTGGGTGTGCACTCATATTTTGCATCTGATTTGTAAATTCTATAATAGGAATGTCATAAACTATTGCAATCAAAAACATTCCAATAAGTTGGGAAGCAAATAAAGCTAAAACAGTAATGACCAAAAGCAAGAGAAGCGAAAATATATATTTCATAGAGGTGTTTTTAAAGAAAAAAGTTGTAATTTTTCTAGTAAATCAGTAGTATTTTTATCTTCAAAATTACTATAATTAAGAAGAAAATTGAATTTTTATTTCACAACAAAAAAACCATCATTACCTTCATCTTGATATAAAGGCATCAAAATATAGCCTTTATAAGGTGAGCGAATTTCTTTTCCATCTTGATATGCTAATAATTGCCCTTCTTCGATACTATCAAAATTACCAAAACCTTCTAACATCTTAAATGTCGAATTTTCTGGTATTTTATGGATATATTCACAGTTTAGATAATTCGGAACGCCTGTTCTGATAGTTTCTCCTAAAGTATGTTCTAAATTTGGAATAGGCTGAGTAGTCATTTGAAGAGCTTGCATGATACGCCAAACTCCTAAGGTAAGGTTATTTGCAGAATTCTCTTTTCCTATTGTTCCTCCTTCAAAAGCAAAAGTTTCATAATTCCATTGTTCCATATAAGTCATGGCAGTTCCTTGTAATTTTTTATCTAATCCAAGAATAACAGGAATTTCTAAAAGTTGAGCAAGTTTGTCATCTGTTGTTGTGGTTCTGACTACAAAAGCTCCATTTGGCGCAGAAGTAGTATGCAAATCTATCAAAATACGTCTTTTGTAAGTATCGTGAGGAATGACACGCAAAACTTCAATAAGTTGGCGCAATTCTTCATATTCTGAAATTTCTGAATCAGGTGGAATATTATCGATCAAATCATTGAGCCAAATTCTGTTCAAATCAGTTTGTAAATAGCGTTTTTTTTCTTTTAGTGCTTGCAAGTTTCCACCAATAGCTACAAAATGTCCATTAAAAAGTCGCTTATCTAAATGGGAAGCAAGATATTCTAAGGCATTATAACCTGCTTGTTCGTTTCCGTGTAAACCACCAATACAAACCAAAAGTGTTTGATTATCTCCTCCAGAGATATTTCCAATGATACGCTTAAAAAGTGTTGATGTGTGTGTGGTTTCCTGTGATTGTTGAGTCATCTATCTTGTTAAAAAGGTCAGGGAAAATTTCAATAAAACCCTAAACTTCCCAATATGTTTTTGAAGAAGTTTAGGGTAAATAGTATAGTACGCAGAATAATGCGTAAAGATACAAAAAACTAATTTTTATTAATTCAGTAAATATCAAGTTATTTGCTTATTTTTTCCTAACTCCCAGCACGTTAGGGATTTCCCAAAAATGATGATTATTATCATTCAAATTAAAATTAGTTTCATAACTTCCTTGTTTTGAAATTACACTATCGCCATACTTTATAAAAAATGAAGTTTCTGGTCCTCCTTCCAAATACATGATTTTTTTGATATTGAGTTCTGATTTTAAAAGCATATCATTGTAAGTCTGAACATTATAGGGCGAACGAGTATGAATAAAAAGGACATTTGAATTCATATCTTCTGCCAAAACAACCATACTCCAATAACGCTTTTGATTTCCCCAACGATTTTTTTGTCGGCAATCTACCAAACGCAAATTCTGAATCAGTGTATTATAGTTTTTGATAGTTTCTTGCCAATTTCCACACGAATTATCCATATCTATAATCTGAAACTCAGGCAAATTTTTGTTTTTGGCTTCTTCCTTCAAATTAAAAGCTGCAATAGAATTATACTTTTCTGTAAAATTAGGATTATTTACAAACTCAAAATCTTTCATATAACCTGCGCTCATTCCGTCCATTTGGAACATAGAAGCATTAAAGGCAGTAATCAATTTCTCAGCTTTTGCCCATTTGGGAGCTGTTTTAGTTCCTTTTTTCTCAAATGACTTTTCAGAAATTTTTTCTAATGAAGAAATCAAATCTAACTTAAAAAATTTCATATCGATTCTCAAAACAGAAATCTTACTATCTGCAATATTTGACTTTATGGGAGCATCAAATTCAGCATATTCCAAGCCTTCTTCAAAAACTTTCCAAACTATCTTTGTTTCTACTTTTCTAGGTGTAAAAGTTGGAATTACTTCTTTTGGTTCTTGGTAATTAGAATCGCCATAAATCCAACCTGCTTTTTCTCCGTCATAGTAAGGGTCGTTTTTATCTTCTTTCTTTGAATCAGTTTTAGTAGAATCCAAGTCAATAATTTTACTTGTAGGAATTAGTATAGAATCTGATTGATTATTCGAATTTTCTTTTTGCTTTTCAGTTTGGGAAGAACTCACTGTACAAGAAAAACAAATCATTATAGAAATAAATACTAAAACAAATAACCTTATCTTTGTAGCGAAAATCAAAATAAAATGTTGCATAATGTAGCTTACTCTTTAGAGTGAGAAATAATGTATCGTAAATTTTAGTTTGCGACCAAATGAGTTTTTGTTCTCAAAACGGAATGGGCATTTTTATATTGTATGAAATTTTTGTAAAAAATATAGCAAATAAATGGAATCTACTTATCACAATCCTGTCATGCTTTCTGAATGTATAGAAGCATTGGATATAAAAGAAAATGGAATTTATGTCGACCTTACTTTTGGAGGAGGAGGACACAGCCGAGCAATTTTAGAAAAACTAACTACAGGACGACTCTATGCCTTTGACCAAGATTCGGATGCACAAGCACAAGCACAAGAATTAGCCAAAACAGCAAATACACTTGAAAATCCTTCTCGTTTTGTTTTTTTGAAGGCTAATTTTAGATACTTAGCTAAATATCTGAGAATGTATAAAGTAGAAAGTGTAGACGGGATTTTGGCAGATTTAGGGATTTCTTCGCACCAAATAGACGAGCCAACAAGAGGATTTTCTACTCGCTTTGATGCTGATTTGGATATGCGAATGGATACTTCAACGAGCCAAACAGCAAGAGATATTTTGAATGAATACGGAGAATCTGAATTACACAAACTTTTTGGAATCTATGGAGAAATAAAAAATGCCAAAACTTTAGCTAAAACAATTGTAGCCTCAAGAATTAATAAACCTATTGAAACCACGACTGAATTTAAATCCATTTTAGAACGTATTGCCCCTAAACGACAAGAGTTTAAATACTATGCACAAGCATTTCAGGCATTGCGTATTGAAGTCAATCAAGAAATGGAATCTTTGGAGGATATGCTTCTTCAATGTGCTGAAGTTTTGAAAAAAGATGGACGTTTGGTCGCTATGTCGTATCATTCTTTAGAAGACCGACCTTTGAAAAAAATTATCCAAATGGGAAAATTGCATGGCGAAGTTGAAAAAGATTTTTATGGAAATATTCTAAAACCTTTTGAAGCCATAAATAGAAAACCAATTACTGCATCAAAAGAAGAAATTGAGCAAAATCCTAGAGCTAGAAGTGCAAAACTCAGAATTGCTAAAAAGCTGTAATTCAAAAAATAATTAAATTAGAACCTAATCTTTGTAGGAAAACACAAACAAAAATAATTTTACTTTATGCTTCATAAAATATCAAATCAAACTATTTCTATTCAAGAAATTTATCAAATTGCTAAATCTCACACAAAAATAGAGCTTTCAGAAGAAAGCAAAGCACAGATACAAAAAGCACAAGCTTATCTGGAAAATCTTATCACACAGAGCGAAGAAGCTGTTTATGGTGTCAATACTGGTTTTGGGTATTTGTGCAACTACAAAATTCCTAGAGAGCAGATTAGTGAATTACAAGAAAATCTAGTGATGTCGCACGCTTGTGGAATGGGCAATGAAGTGCCTACTTTTATCGTTCGTTTGATGTTGCTTCTCAAAATTCAATCACTTTCTTACGGACATTCAGGCGTTCAGCTTCAAACGGTGCAACGACTTGTTGATTTTTATAATGAAGATATTTTGCCTGTTGTTTATGAATTGGGTTCTTTGGGTGCATCTGGCGATTTAGCTCCTTTGGCTCATCTTGCCTTGCCTGTAATTGGAATGGGAGTAGTTCAGATAAAAGATGAAAATGGAGTTTATCAAAAATATCAAGCAGAAGAAATTTTAAAACAAAAAAACTGGAATCCAATAAAATTAAAGGCAAAAGAAGGTTTGGCAATGCTCAACGGAACGCAGTTTATGAGTGCGTATGGGGTTGCATGTATGGTAGAGGCTCAAAAACTTAATAGTATTGGTGATACAATTGGTGCACTTTCAGCAGATGCTTTTTTATGTCGTTCTGAGCCTTTTGATGAACTAACACACAAAATTCGTCCCCATAAAGGACAAATTGCCACAGCAAAAACAATTAGAGAACTCTTGGAAGGAAGTGAAATAATGTTGCAACCCAAAGCACATGTTCAAGATCCTTATTCTTTCCGTTGTATGCCACAAGTGCAAGGCGCAAGTAAAGATGCTTTCAATTATATCAATTCTGTTTTTGAGTGTGAGATTAATTCGGTTACAGACAATCCAAATGTTTTTCCTGATGAAGACAAAATTCTTTCAGGGGGGAATTTTCATGGACAGCCACTAGCTATTTCTTTAGATTTTGCAGCTATTGCACTAGCAGAACTGGGAAGTATTTCGGAACGAAGAACCTATTTATTGATGGCAGGAGAGCGAAATTTACCTCCTTTTTTGGTGCGTGATTCGGGTTTGCATTCGGGAATGATGATAGCACAATATACAGCAGCTTCGATAGTCAGTCAGAATAAGCAACTTTGTACGCCTGCAAGCGTTGATAGTATTATTTCCTCAAAAGGACAAGAAGACCATGTTAGCATGGGAGCAAATGCAGCGACAAAACTCTATAAAATTCTTCAAAATGTAAAACGAATTTTGGGAATCGAACTCATGGCAGCAGCCCAAGCGATAGAATTTAGAAGACCTCTGAAGACATCAGATAAACTAGAAGAATTTTTATCAAGGTATAGAAATTATGTAGAACCTCTACAAAAAGATAGAATTCTGCACGATGATATGATAAAAAGCGTAGTTTTTATAGAAGAAACTGAAATTTAAAATCAAAAAATGATTCATTCTCACAGACTTACAAGCAAAAACAAAAGACACAAAAGTTTTTTAGAAGAAGAGCGTAAAGACCCCATTACTGGAGATAAACTTATCGAAGGAAATGAAATCGTACTTTGTGGAGCTTGTAAGTCTGCTTTTTTGTTGGATTCGTGGAATTATATGGCTCATAGTCATTGTAATCAACCTTTTACATTAAAGGAAATTCCAATGAAACAGCATGTGGTAAAAGAAGTGAAGATAGAAGTAGAAAAGAAATATAAACTCATTCTTAAAGATGATAATGAATTTTTAAGAGCTTTTTTAGTTCTTCCTAATCTATTCTTTTCAATTCCTATATTTCTCATGTCTATGATTCAAACTAATTTTTTAAGTCAATTTTTGAGTCTTTTTTTTATAGCTCTTATTTTGATGTCTCTGTTTGCATATTTACTCGTTCAAAAAAACAAAATCATTTTTGATAAAATAAAATTCATAGTATCTCTACCTTTTAATAGCAAAATAGTCTATTTGTCAGAAGTAGAAAAGTTAGATTTTTTTGCTTCTGATAAAAATAAAGACATCCTTTTTTTAGTGATTTTTTTTGAAAATGGACGAACTAAAAGAATGAAAATAATGAGAAATAAAAAAACTATTTCAGAACTAAAAGGACTACAAGAATATTTTGAAGAAAATAATTTGAGTAATAAAATTTCTGTTTTCATTGATAAGTTGATCTGAAGAAAAATCTAATAGAAACTTTGTCAGTAGTTGTTTGGTAATCCAAATAACTCTGACAACAGTTTGAAAAAAGATAAAAGTTTTTTCTAATTATACCACATAAACATATAATGATTTCCATACAGTTTGAGCAGGTTCTTTATATTCCCATCTCATTCCTTTTTTAGCAAAATAATCAGCTATTTTTTGTGCCTCTTCTTCTGAGGTTGCTTCCCAACAAATCCATGTTTTAGGTTTTCCAAGTTCTCTTTTCATAGCGACTGGATTTGCTGTTACTCCAATACACATATTTTTATATTTCTTTTTCCAAAATAAAAGTACACGTTCTTTGCGATAGTCTGCTTCACGTTCGATAGCTTTTGCGATTCTTTGTAGCTTGCTCATACTTCTAGATATTTAAGATTGATATTATTTTGTAGTTAAGATAAAGAGGTTGGTTAGACAAATTGTCTTTCTTTATCCTCTTTCTATACTACAAAGATAGAAGCGTAGAACGTAAAGGATTTGAGGTGTAAATTATTTTTTGAAAATAAATGAAAATTATATTCAAAGTGCTTGAGCATCAAATATATATCTAAATAATCAGTGAGAAAATTTAATAAAGTAGTCAGAAATTTTTTATGACTTTTGAGGATATTAAAAAGAAAGCACAAAGTAAAATACTTAAGTAATTGGGCATAATTACATATAACAAAACCCACGATTAAAATCGTGGGAAAATGGGTTTCATTTATCTGTGTTATATTTTTTGCGTCTGAAATTTTTGATTAAAAAATAGAAAAAAAACTAAAATGCTTCATCAAATTTTGACTTGATTTCCTTCAAACAAAGATTTCCGATACTTCCCTCGTGTGTGTGACGTACAGTTTTTTCAGGATTAAAATTTCCTTCTAAAATCTGTTTCCCTAATTGCTGATAAGCTTCTCTAAAACTCATTCCATTCAAAACCAGTTTGTTGAGTTCTTCAACGCTATACACATAATCGTAGAGCGAATTATCCATTATGTTTTCATGAACAATGATATTTTCTAGCATAAAATGACAAACAATTAAATTTTCTTTTGTCGTTTCGATGGCTTCCATTACACTTCCTTTCAAAAGTTGAAAATCTCTATGATAACCACTAGGTAAATTATTGGTAATCATAATCAGCTCGGCAGGAAGATTTTGAATTTTGTTACTTTTCCCTCTCAAAAGCTCAAAAACATCAGGGTTTTGTTTGTGAGGCATAATACTAGAACCTGTTGTTAGTTCTTTTGGAAAACTTAGAAAGCCAAAGTTTTGACTATTGTACAAACAAACATCCATCGCAAATTTTGAAAGTGTTCCTGCTAGTGATGCTAAGGCAAAAGCAACTGTTTTTTCTAGTTTTCCTCTACTCATTTGCGCTGCAATAACGTTGTAATTGAGCGTCGAAAAACCCAATAAATCGGTCGTCATTTGTCTATCAATCGGAAAAGAACTTCCATAACCAGCAGCCGAACCAAGTGGATTTTGGTCAGTAATTTTATAAGCAGCATTGAGTAAAATAATATCACTAATCAACGTTTCGGCATACGCACCAAACCACAAACCAAAAGAAGAAGGCATCGCAATTTGTAAATGGGTATAACCTGGTATGAGAATATCCTTATGTTTTTCACTCAGCTTTAAAAGCAAATCAAAAAGATTTTTAGTCAATTCTTTGATTTCCTTCAATTCATCTTTCATGTACAAATGCAAATCGACAAGAACTTGGTCGTTACGAGAACGAGCTGTGTGAATTTTTTTACCTGCTTCTCCAATTTTTTGAGTAAGTTGAAATTCTATTTTAGAATGAACATCTTCAAAATTATCTTCAATTACAAAAGTTCCTTCTTCAATTTCTGCTTGAATTTCTTGTAACCCTTTTTCAATATCTTGCAATTCTTGTTCTGTCAGAATTCCAATTTTGTGTAGCATTTTGGCGTGTGCCATATTTCCCAAAATGTCGTATTTGGCGAGTTTCATGTCCAAAACTCTATCGTTTCCGACGGTATACGTTTCGATTAAATTGTTGATTGAATAACCTTTATCCCAAAGTTTCATAATGTTTTTTTTATAATTATGTCGTTGGTGAGGACACCAACAACGGCTAGATTTATATTTTAAGAATAAACGACCTTTTTTAATCTGTTGCTTAATTGATAACCAATAACTTAAAATCGTAATTAGCTTTGCTGCTTTGACAGGTCGTAATTTTTAATTCGTAATTGTTCTTTAGATAATTTTTGATAAAAGTTGAATATAAATTTCAATAGCTTCATTTATTTCATCAATAAAAATAAATTCGTCGGCACTATGCGAACGCAAAGAATCTCCTGCACCCATTTTCAAAGATGGACAAGATAAAACAGCTTGGTCGGAAAGTGTTGGCGAACCATAAGTAGTTCTACCTAAATCAATTCCTGCTTTTACAATCGGATGAGAAATATCAATGCCCGAAGAATTGAGATTAAATGACCTTGCCACCAACTTACTTTTTGTGTTTTGATTCAAAAAATCAAAAATTTCTGTGTTTGTATAAAGTTCATTAAAACGAACATCAATCACAAAATGACACGAAGCAGGTACGACATTGTGCTGCTCTCCTGCATTAATTTGTGTTACACTTATTTTGACTTTTCCTAGAAGTGGCGATATTTTCGGAAAATCATAATTTTTTAGATAAAAAATATCTTCTAAGGCTTCATAAATAGCATTTTTTGTATTTTCGTGTGCTGCATGTCCTGCAATTCCTTTAGCATATCCATCAATGACTAGTAATCCTTTTTCAGCGATGGCAAGTTGCATGTGTGTAGGTTCACCAACAATAGCAAAGTCAATTTTTGGTAATTCTTTCAAAAGTCCACACAAACCATTTTTTCCAGAACTTTCTTCTTCGCCTGTTGCTGCAATGAGCAAATTATAGTTTAGATTTGGCTCTTTATAGAAATGAACAAAAGTAGCTAACAAAGAAACCAAAGAACCACCTGCATCATTACTTCCCAAACCAAATAATTTTCCATCTTCGATAGTCGGTTCAAAAGGATTTCTTGTATAGCCTTTGTTTGGTTTTACGGTGTCGTGGTGTGAATTGAGTAAAATAGTAGGCTTGTTTTCATCAAAATGTAGATTGGTTGCCCAAACATTATTATTACTTCGTTTAAAATCAATTTCATATTTTTTTAAATAATCAGAAATTAAAATGGCTGTTTCATCTTCTTCACTAGAAAATGACTGCGTAGAAATTAGATTTTGAAGTAATTGAATGGCTTTTTCTTGAAGGTTTTTTATGGTAGTTTTTTTCATTTTTTTCTTGGTTTTACATGTTTTTTAATTCAAAAAACAATCGTAATTGTAGGTTCAAGGCTTGCCTTTGACTTGTGATTTTATTGTTTTTAAAAACTAAAAAATGATTGTATTTGTAGGTTGTAGGTTCGCCTTTGACTGTATTTTGAACTGAAAAATGACTGTATGACAAGTCAAAGGCGAGCCTTTAACCTACTAATTTTGAAATCCTATTTTTTTATAATAAAATTTCAGTATGTGGCAAATCCGTATTTTTGATAAAATCAATATTGCTAATAATTACTTTTTGAACGCCTTTTTGAAGTGCATCAAAACAGTTATCTAACTTTGGAATCATTCCTTGATAAATAATTTCTTGCTTTTTCAGTTCTTCATATTCTTGAAATTTTAGTGTAGAAATAATTGAATTTTCGTTTTCTGTATCTCTTAAAACACCTTTTTTCTCAAAACAATAAATTAAAGTCGTTTCATAACTTTGACTTAATGCAACGGCAAGACTTGAAGCAATTGTATCAGCATTTGTATTTAATAAAGTTCCTTTTTTGTTGTGAGTAATAGCAGAAAAAACAGGAATTGTATTTTTTTGAAGTAAAAAGTCAATTATTTCTGTATTTATTTTTTCAATATCTCCCACAAAACCATAATCAATATTCTTTACAGGACGTTTTTTTGCCAAAATCGTATTTGCATCTGCACCTGATAATCCTAGTGCATTACAATTTTTACTTTGAAGAGTTGCTACAATTTTTTTATTTATAAGTCCTGCGTAGACCATAGTAACGACTTCTAATTCTTCTTTTGAAGTAATACGTCTTCCTTCTACCAATTTCGAAACAATTCCTAATTTTTGACTGATTTGTGTAGCTATTTTTCCACCTCCATGAATCAAAATTTTGGGAACAGAAAGAGCAGCAAAATTTTCTAAAAAAGTATCCAATTCGTTTGGATTATCGATACAATTTCCTCCTATTTTGACGATATAAAGTTGTTTTTTCATAGTTTTAGTAGTGCGTTGAGTTCTTCAGAACTGAATGTAACGCTTCCTCAGAAGCGTGATATTTAAGATAAATCACGCTTTTGAGAAAGCGTAATAGTTCGTTTGTGAGCAAACGAATACACAATTAATACGGAATAGGATAACCAAATTTTTGTTCCAAAATGTTAAATAACACTGTTTGAGCAGCATAAACTCTATTGTGTGCTTGTTCCAAAACAACAGAGTTTTGACTATCAATTACTTCATCCGTAACCACGACATTTCTACGAACAGGCAAACAGTGCATAAATTTGGCGTTATTAGTCAGTTTCATTTTTGCTTCATCGACTATCCAATGTTCTAAATTTTGCCCTATTTTGCCATAGTTTCCATTTTCATCAGAAAAAGAAGACCAATTTTTTGTATAAATAAAATCAGCATCTTTGAAGGCTTCTTCTTGATTGTGAGTAACAGAAACTCCTTTTGCAAAATCTTCACTAAGCTCAAAACCTTTCGGACAAGCAATAACCAATTCTGAATCTGTATTTTTGACCCAATCGACAAACGAATTTGGAACAGCTTGTGGCAATGCTTTTGGGTGAGGAGTCCATGACAAAACTACTTTTGGTTTTTTGACACCATTTGATTTTGTATTTGATTTCTCTCTAAATTCTTCAATCGTCAAAACGTCTGCAAAAGATTGTAAAGGATGAGCTGTTGCACTTTCTAAAGAAATAACAGGAACGAGCGCATGTTTTATAAATTTTTGGAGGACTTTTTCTTCATAATCGCTTTTTCTATCAGTCAAAGAAGCAAAAGTACGAACTCCAATAATATCACAATATTGCGAAATTACACCTGCTGCTTCTTTGATATGCTCTTGTGAATTTTGATTCATAATTGTTCCATCTTCCATTTCAATCGCCCAACCATCTTGCTGAACATTCATAATCATGACATTCATTCCCAAGTTCATGGCTGCTTTTTGTGTACTCAAACGAGTTCGCAAACTTGGATTAAAGAAAAGTAAACCTAGCGTTTTTCCCTTTCCAAAATCAGCATGAGAAAGAGGTTTTTTTTTGAAATTTTGGGCTGTATTTAGCCAGTCTTGCAAATTTGGAACATCTGCAAAAGAAGTGAAGTTTAGATTTTTCATTGTGATTTATTATGTCTTTATTGGAAGTAAATTTAGATTTAAAAAGAAATCCATATTACCAAACAGGGTTTTAACCCTATTTTACTAGAAAAGAATTAAGATAAAATTTTATGCAAAGCCTTTATAAAAGGTTTGAATTCAGCGTAAGAAATAGACAAAGGTGGCAAGACACGCAAAACATTTGGATTAGAAGATGAGCCTGTAAAAATATGATGTTCATAAAGTAGTTTTTGGCGTAACTCTTTAATAGGAAATGGCATTTCAATTCCTAACATCAAACCTCTTCCTTTGACTTTTTGAACAGAAGGAACTTTCGATAAATCTTCCATTACCTTTTTACTAACTTCATTTACATTTTCTAGTAAATTATCACTTTCTAGAACTTCCAAAACTGCCATACTTGCAGCACAAGCCAAATGGTTTCCACCAAAAGTAGTTCCTAACATTCCATGATGTGCTTCAATTTTTGGGTTTATCAAAACTCCACCAATAGGAAAACCATTGCCCATTCCTTTTGCCATCGTAATCAAATCAGGTTGAATATTTGCCCACTGATGAGTAAAAAACTTCCCACTTCTACCAAAACCACTCTGAATTTCATCAAGAATTAGTAAAGAATTGTGTTTTTTACACTCATCTTGCAAAAATTGAAGGTAGTCCTCACTTGCCATATCCAAACCTCCAACCCCTTGTATACCTTCCAAAATAACAGCACAAACATCTTTTTGAGAAAGCGCTTCTTGTAATTGTTTTTTGTTATTTAATTCTACCCATTTTACTTCAAAATTATTTTCATTAAGAGGAGCAGAAAGTTTAGAGTTATCGGTAACATTCAAAGCTGCTGCCGTTCTGCCATGAAAGCTATTTTTGAAAGCAATTACTTTTTTCTTTTTGGTATGAAAAGAGGCTAATTTTAGTGCGTTTTCAGTAGCTTCTGCGCCACTATTGCACAAAAAAAGTTTATAATCTGGATAACCACTTTGCTCAGTTAGTCTTTTAGCTAATTCATTTTGAATTGGAATATCTATCGAATTTGAATAAAAACCAATTTGAGAAAGCTGTTCAGAAATGCGTTTGACATAATGTGGGTGAGAATGACCAATAGAAATAACGCCATGACCACCGTAAAAATCAAGGTATTTTTCGCCTTCATCTGTATAAATGAAAGCTCCTTTTGCTGAAGTTGGAGAAAGGGAATATTTTGGATAAACGTCGAATAAATTCATGTTTTTATATATTTTAATCCTCGTTGACAGCAAAGCCTCAACGACGGTTTATTTTTACTATTTTAACCGTCAACGAGCTTAAAAGCGTCGTTGAGGGAAGGGATAAAAATGTTTTAAAAGTAATTAGCCTTGAAAGCAAGTCCCGTTTTTTGAGGAAAATCAAATTGTAAATTCATATTTTCAATGGCTTGTCCTGCTGCACCTTTCAATAGATTATCGATACAAGAAGTAATAAGAATTTTATTATCAATTTTTTGAATATGTAAAAGACAATAATTTGTATTTACAACCTGCTTCAAATCAATGGGCTTTTCACTAATTTTGACAAAAGGAGCATTTTTGTAGAAATTTTGATAGATAGAAATAATTTCTTTTTCAGACGTATTTTCATCTAAAGTAACATACATACTTGCAAAAATTCCTCTTGTAAAATTTCCTCTTAGTGGAATAAAATTAATTGTTCCTTTAAAATTTTGAGATATATCTTTCAAACTTTGCTCAATTTCCCCCAAATGTTGATGAGAAAAAGGTTTGTAAATAGAAACATTCTCATTTCTCCAACTAAAATGAGTAGTGTCTAAAAGTGATTGTCCTGCACCTGTTGAACCTGTCAGCGCATGAACATGCCATTCTTTTATAGTTGGAAAATGTTTTGTTAAAGGCAAAGTTCCTAATTCAATCGCTGTTGCAAAACATCCAGGATTAGCGATATAGTTACTTTCTTTTATTTTTTGAGAATAAATTTCAGGCAAACCATAAACAAATTCTAATTCTTTTTCCTCATTTTTTTCCAAATCTTTTTCTTCGTCTTTTATAGTTTTTACTTTAAGAATTTTGTCTTTATTCAATCTAAAATCATTACTCAAATCTATAATTTTAGTGTCTTCTAAAAACTGATTTTCTAACAAAAAACGAGTAGAATTTTCATATCCCAAACACAAAAAGACAATATCAATTTGAGGATTTACTTTTTGAGAAAAAACTAAATCAGAGTGAAATAAATCTGTATGAATTTCGCTGATTTTTTTGTCAGAATGAGAATGACTATATATAAAATCAATTTCTGTATGTGGATGATTGATAAGACAACGCAAAAGTTCGCCAGCTACATACCCACTTCCTCCAACAATTCCGACTTTAATTTTCTTGATTGTTTTATTTTCCATTTTGTTGTTGTTTTTGCTGTGCTTTATTTTGAGCTTTGGTTTGAACCTTATTTTGTACTTGGTTAAAAATTTGAAGCGAATTTCCTAGAATTTTTGTAAATCCTTTCACATCATCTCCAGACCAATTTTTGTTCATTTCTCCATACTCTCCAAAATCCGATTTCATCAAATCAAAATCTGACTCAATTCCTTCAATTACAAAACGATAAGGAGCTAACTCAACAAATACTTTTCCTATAACATTCTTTTGAGAATCCTCTAAAAATGTTTCGATATTTCGCATAACTGGCTCAAAATATTGCGATTCGTGGATAAACATTCCGTACCAATTACTTAGCTGTTCTTTCCAATACATTTGCCATTTTGAAAGCGTGTGTTTTTCTAAAGTATGATGTGCTTTTATGATAATACTTGCTGCTGCTGCCTCAAAACCAACTCTTCCTTTTATTCCAATAATCGTATCTCCTACGTGCGTATCTCTTCCGATTGCATATTTATTTGCTATATCTTCTAGTGTTTGAATGACTTTTACAGGGTTCATTTTTTTATTATTGATACCACAAATTTCTCCGTTTTCGAATTCTAAAGTAACTGTTTCATTTCCATTATTTACAAGCTGACTTGGGTAGGCTTCTTCTGGAAGTGATTTGTGAGAAGTGAGCGTTTCTGCACCTCCTACGCTTGTTCCCCAAAGTCCTTTATTGATAGAATATTTTGCTTTTTCCCAATCTAATTCAACGCCATGCGATTTTAGATAAGCCACTTCTTGTTCTCTTGAAAGTTTTTGCTCTCTAATCGGTGTCAAAATTTCTATTTGAGGAGCAATTAATTGAAAAACTAAATCAAAACGCACTTGGTCGTTTCCTGCGCCTGTGCTTCCGTGTGCAATATAATCGGCTTCTATTTTGGTCGCATAGTTTGCTAATGCAATGGCTTGATAGGTTCTTTCTGCACTTACTGACAATGGATAGGTATTATTCCGAAGTACGTTTCCAAAGATTAAATACTTAATAATTTTGTCATAATATTGTTTGGTTACTTCTAAAGTTGTGTGATGAAACGAGCCTAAATCGATAGCTTTTTGTTCGATAGCTTGAAGTTCTTCTTCTGAAAAACCTCCTGTATTTACGATTGCTGTATGTACTTCAAGATTTTTTTCGTGAATTAAATATTTGATACAATAAGAAGTATCTAAGCCTCCACTAAATGCTAAAAGGACTTTATTAGAGCTGATTGATTTATTTTGAGACATTTTTTTAGGAGATTTGAGGTTATTTTGATTTGTTTTCATGATAGATTACATCTTTAAGTCGTGGAAATATGCTGATTTTGAGTTGTAGACGAAGGCTGCGAAGTTTGAGAAAACGGACAAAATTTTCCCATTTTTGTCGTTTTTCTTCAGGTT
Source organism: Bernardetia sp. Wsw4-3y2 (assembly GCF_037126295.1). Lineage (NCBI taxonomy): Bacteria > Pseudomonadati > Bacteroidota > Cytophagia > Cytophagales > Bernardetiaceae > Bernardetia > Bernardetia sp. Wsw4-3y2. The sequence continues at coordinate 451,164 of NZ_CP147018.1, forward strand.
TTGAAGGAGCTTTGTAAGTAGCCAAATCGCACATCATACCTGTACAGAGGCATAATTTTCGTTCATTGCGTTGCAAAATATCGTAATTGACACAACTTTGACAGCCTTTCCAAAATGCGTCATCTTGTGTGAGTTCGGAAAAAGTAACAGGTTTGTAGCCTAAATCAGAATTGATTTTCATGACAGCTAGACTTGTCGTAATTCCAAATAGTTTTGCATCAGGATATTTTTTCTTAGAGAGTTCAAAAATTGCCTTTTTGATAGATTTGGCTAAACCTGTTTTTCGATAATCTGGATGAACAATCAAACCCGAATTGACAACATATTTTTGGTCTTGCCACGTTTCGATATAACAGAAACCAACTACTTTTTTGTCTGTTTCTTGCCCTGTTTGATTGTCAAAAGCTATAATTGCTTTTCCTTCTTGCATTTTTTGCTGAATATAAATTGGGTCACGTTTGGCAATTCCTGTTCCTCGGGCTTTGGCTGCTTCCTCAATCATTTGACATAGCAAAGAACCATACTGCTGATGGCTTGCATCAGCAACTACTATTGATACCATAAAATAGAAAGAATATAGAATAGAGAGTATGCTAAACTACCCAACAAAAAAATGGGTATAACAAAACTGTATTCTTATTGAAATAAAAAGAGAAAGAAAATGAATGAGATTTTATAAATACGATAATACGGACGAGGGAACGACAAAACACGTAGTTCTGTCAAAACTATATAGACGCACCAAGGCGAAAACGTCGTGAACGTTTTACGCTAGTAGAGCTGATTGAGATTTGCTCTTGTGAAGGATAATATGTGCAATAGTTTTTTGTCATTGATAAGACAAGGTTACAGTGTTTTTTTGTGAAATCAAAATTTATGCAAGAAATATAGATTATATTTTTGATATTTTATGAATATAGAAGTATTATCCCTTCAGATTCACCTGATAAAAACAATTAATAAAAAATAATCGTACTATTAAAATTGATTCAACTAAAAAAAATCTTTAATCAAATGGAAAAACAAACCTTACAAACTATCACAAATTGGCTCAAAGAAGCTAATGCCATCGTCATTACAGCAGGTGCAGGAATGGGCGTAGATTCTGGATTGGCAGATTATCGTGGAAAAGAGGGAGGACAATGGGGAAAAGTAGAAACTGAAACCGAAAAAACAGTTTTTGAAACCGTTAATCCTGCTGCATTTTTAGAAAATCCTTCTTATAGTTGGGATTTGTTTGGGAAACGAATGGAAGAATACGAAAATACGCAGCCACATCAAGGCTTTTATATTTTGAAAAAATGGATTCAAAGATTTGATTTAGATTATTTTGTCATTACTTCAAATATTGATTCTCACTTTCAGAAAGCAGGTTTTGAGGAAGAAAAAATTAGAGAATTACATGGTTCGTTGGCTTATTTTCAAAGCAGTGATACCAAACTCTCTGATAAAATTTGGAAAAATGAATTGACAGGAAAGCAAATTCAATTAGGAACTTATGATAATCGTTTTCCGATGTGTCCTCATTCGAAAGTTATGGCTCGCCCAAATGTCTATATGTTTAGAGATGATACATTTGTAAATACTCGTACAAAAACACAAGAAGAAAATTTCCAAAAATTCTTAGATAAAAACAAAGGAAAAAATATAGTTGTTTTTGAGATTGGTTCAGGACCTCATGTACAAGCTGTCAGAATGAAAACACGCTTTTTGAAAACTAATTATGATGCAAAAATTGTACGTATTAACCCAAAAGATTTCAAGATAAAAGCTCCTCATATTGGAATTGATACAGGTGCTTTAAAGGCTTTGAATGAAATTGACTTATTCGTAGAAGGGGAATAAAAAAAACAGTAAAATTTTTCAATTATTTTAATGAAAATAAAAACTTATTTTCATTGTGGTCGTTATTATATCAGATTTGCAAATCACATCAACCTGTATGATGAAAAATAGAGGAGCAGTAGCCGAAAAGCTCATAGAGTAGGCACATTTTTATCTGTTATTTTAAATTCATTTCATTATTATGGCTAATAAACCAAGCACTCCGAAAACTGAAAAAGGCAAACAAACACCTTCTAAGCCTGTACCAGCTAAAAAAACTGAGAAAGCAGCTCCTAAAAAGGATAAAAAATAATCCCTTCATTTAAGGAAAATGAAAAAGACTTAGACCTAAAGAGGTTTAAGTCTTTTTTAATTTAACCTAATACAGCTTGAATTTCTTTTATTAATTCTTCTAGATTTTCTACTTGTTTCACTCCAAATCGCTGACAAACAATATCTACATTTCCTTTTCGCCAATAACCTATCGGACAACAAACAATTATATTATTATTTCTAGCAAAAAGTCCTAATTCTAACAAACTAATAGGAGCTTTTGAAGTAGGTGCAAAATAAAAAACAATCAAATCAGCTAGTTCTAAAGCATCTAATTCCCAAGTTACTTGTTCATTGAAATGAGTATTTTCAATAGTTTGTTCCCAAGAACTATCCCAGTCTTTTCTGCGTGGATTAAAAAAACAAAGATTTTGATTTTCTTTGAGAGAAGAAATAACGTCTTGTTGCCAATCAATAGCATTTCCCATGTCTATACTTCCTGCTAAGAAAATACTTTTTTGATTTTGAGAGAGTTTGATTTTTTGAGGTGGATAGATTACATTCATAGGTGTTAAAAAAAATAGAGTTGTATGAAATATTTTAGGTTATGCAGAATGGAAGCATTTGCTCTAACTTTTTTTTCCATTCATATATTCCAGTTTTGACTGAAAAGTATAGGCAATAATTGACGCTCTTTGTTTGGCTTCTTCAGCTTTATTTCCCTCAAAAAGCTCATCAACAGTTTCTTTAAATAAAGCAAGCCAGTTTTCAAAATGGGTTGCATCAATAGGAAGAGAAATATGTTTTTCAAATGGATTCCCTTTATAACCTCCTTCTCCAAACAAAATTCCATTCCAAAAACGATACATACTTGGCAAATGAGTTTCCCAATGTACACCAGCAAAATCATTAAAAATAGGCGACAAAATCATATTTTGATTTACTTTATCATAAAAAGTATCGACAAGTAGTTTTATATCTTTTTCGTTCTGGATATCCTGTTTAGATTCTTCTTTTATGTGTTTCATAGGTTTTTAATTGATTAGTTACTTTGCAGCAATTTCTATAAAATTAACGTGATTAAAAATAATGAATGTCATTGTTTATTAATCTAACCTAATTTATTCCAATTTTATGAGAAAATATCTACTTACTTCACTTTCATTTTTACTGCTTTTCTACTCACAAAATTCCTTTGCTCAAAGCAAAAAAGAAAATCAAGACACTACCAAAAATCAGGAACAACCAGTTCCAATAAAAGAATATTATGAAAGTGGGAAATTAAAAGTAGAAGGTTTTGTCAAAAATAATCGATACGATAGCACTTTTATTTCTTATTATGAAAATGGACAAATAGAAGCACAAGGAAGTTTTAAGGATTGTGTTTTTGAGACAAATACGATTAGAATTGAAGTTTTAGGGTTTGCATACTGTAATACAGGAAACTTTTATAAAAACAATAAATTAATAAAAATTTTAGACGGAAATAGAAATGGGCAATGGAAATATTATTATGAAAATGGACAAGTAAAGGCAGATGAAAAGTACATTTGTGGAAAGAGAATAGGCTTACAACTTGAATATTACTATTCTGGAAAGTTAAAATGTAACACTTTTAATAGTATAGAGAATACTATAAAAACTTGTTATTATGAAAATGAAAATGTAGAAAGTATAATTAAATATAGTACAGAATATGAACCCAGTACAGAAAAGGATAGTACAGTTATCAAAATAAAAATAATAGAAACTATAGAGTATTATGAAACAGGAGAACTAAAATACACATCTAAAGAAAAAAATGGAGATGAAGATGGGAAATGGTTTGAATACTGGAAGAATGGATTTGTTAAAATGAAAGAAGAATTTAAGAATGGGCTAGAGAATGGAACATTTATAGATTACTATGAAAATGGAAATGTTGAATGGCAAGCAGAAATGAAAGATGGAGAGTATGACGGAAAACAATATCATTGTAATCAAGAAGGAAAAGTAACAAAAATAGAAACTTGGAAAAACGGAAAACTCATCAAAACAGAAATCCCAAATCAATAATAAATTTTATCAAAACACAAAAAAATCCCTTTTCAAAATAAATTGAAAAGGGATTTTCTAGGTATATAAAACGAGAGTTCAAATTTTACTTATTCCTCTGTTTTCTTTGTTTTTTGCTTTTTAATTTTGACAGTCAGTTCTGGCTCGCCTTCTTTGTGGTCTGCCATTAACGTATCGCCTTCTTGTACTTCGCCTTTCAAAAGCTCCTCTGCAACTGGGTCTTCCAAATATTTTTGGATAGCTCGGTTGAGTGGTCTTGCTCCATACTGTTTATCAAATCCTTTTTCTGATAAAAAGTCTTTTGCAGCTTCTGTAAGCTCAACTTCATAACCCAAAAGTTTGATACGATGGAATAATTTACCCAAAGAAATATCAATAATTTTGTGAATATGTTCTCTTTCAAGAGAATTAAAGACAATTACATCATCCAAACGATTCAAAAACTCTGGAGAGAATGCTTTTTTGAGTGCTTTTTGGATTGTATCTTTCATTACTTCGTCGCCTACTTCTTGTTTGGCTTGTGTAGAAAAACCTACACCTGCACCAAAATCTTTAAGCTGACGAACTCCAATATTTGAAGTCATGATAATGATAGTATTTCTGAAATCTACTCTACGACCTAATCCATCAGTCAAGATTCCATCATCCAAAACTTGTAATAAAATATTGAAAACATCTGGGTGTGCTTTCTCAATTTCATCAAGCAAAATAACACTATAAGGCTTACGACGAACTTTTTCAGTAAGCTGTCCACCTTCTTCATAACCAACATATCCTGGAGGCGCACCTACCAAACGAGAGATAGAGAATTTCTCCATATACTCACTCATATCGATACGGATAAGCGCATCTGGACGGTCGAAAAGATAAGTAGCCAATACTTTTGCAAGTTCCGTTTTACCTACACCTGTTGGTCCTAAGAAAACAAACGAACCGATTGGTTTATTTGGGTCTTTTAAGCCTACACGAGTACGCTGAATAGCTTTTGTAAGTTTGACAACAGCTTGGTCTTGTCCGATAACCTTTCCTGTCAAGGCTTCTTTCATTCCCAAAATTTTCTGTCCTTCGCTTTGCGTAATACGTTTTACTGGAATTCCTGTCATCATCGCAATTACTTCTCCGATGTTATCTTCTGTAACTGGATAGGTCATTTTGCGTGTTTCGTGTTCCCACTTGTATTTTGCACGTTCTAATTTTTCAATTAGGCGTTTTTCTTTATCTCTAAGTTGTGCAGCCTCTTCATATTTTTGGCTTTTGACAACTTGATTTTTTTCTACTTTTACGTCTTCGATATCAGCTTCTAGTTTCGTAATTTCTTCTGGAACGTGAATATTATTAATATGCACTCTTGCGCCAGCTTCATCCAAAACATCAATCGCTTTATCAGGCAAGAAACGGTCTGTAATATAACGTTCTGAAAGTGTTACACACGCCTTAATAGCCTCGTCATCATATTTTACGTGGTGATGAGATTCGTACTTGTCTTTGATATTATTCAAAATTTGTACGGTTTCTTCTACATCAGTAGGCTCAATCATAACCATTTGAAAACGACGAGCTAATGCGCCATCTTTCTCAATATACTGACGGTATTCGTCTAAAGTTGTTGCACCAATACATTGTATTTCGCCACGAGCCAAAGCAGGTTTGAACATATTCGAAGCATCAAGCGAACCCGATGCGCCACCTGCGCCAACAATAGTATGAAGTTCATCAATGAAAAGAATAATATCTCTATTTTTTTCTAATTCACTCATAACAGCTTTCATACGTTCTTCAAACTGACCACGATATTTTGTGCCTGCAACAAGTGAGGCAAGGTCAAGCGTAACAACACGCTTACCAAATAAAATACGAGAAACTTTGCGTTGAACGATTCGAAGGGCTAAACCTTCGGCAATGGCAGTTTTACCAACCCCTGGTTCACCTATCAAAATAGGATTGTTTTTCTTACGACGAGAAAGAATTTGAGCTACACGCTCAATTTCTTTTTCACGCCCAATGATTGGGTCTAGTTTGTCATCTTCAGCAAGTTTTGTAAGGTCTCTACCAAAGTTGTCTAAAACGGGAGTACGTGATTTTTCGGTTGCTTTTCCTTGAGTTCCACCTGTACCAGACGGTTCTCTTCCACCACCAAAAATACGTCCTTCATCATCATCATCTTCGGCAGCCGAAGTGATGGGTTTGTCTGTGTGATATTGGAGCATTTCTTTTACTACTTCGTAGGTAATATTAAATTTTTCTAAAATATGAGTAGCAATACTATCCTCATCTCTCAAAATAGATAAAAGCAAATGTTCTGTTCCGATTAAATCAGCTTTAAAAATTTTTGCTTCTAAATAGGTGATTTTCAAGACTTTTTCAGCTTGACGAGTAAGGGGAATATTGGCAAGATTGCGAACATTATACGTGGCTGTACCTTGTGAATGGCGTTCGATTTCAGCTTTTAATTCTTCAATCGTAACACCGAGTTTCTTTAAAATATTGATGGCACTTCCTTCTCCTTCTCGTATCATACCGAGCAATAGATGTTCTGTGCCTATATAATCATGTCCAAGCCTCAAAGCCTCTTCTCTAGCTAGAGAAATTACTTCTTTGACTCTGTCTGAAAATTTGGCTTCCATAAGCAGGTTGTATATTGATTTAGTAAAATTATATCTTGATTGTTGTCTGATTTGCCAAATATTGTTTTATCTAAATAATTAAATAAAAAACTTTAGCTAATTTATTTCTTACTTTTATAAATAAGCAAAAAATATCTCTTATTTACAAGTTTGAACGGCTTAAAGCTATAAAATGTTTAGTTATATGGCTATCTAAGAAACTTCAATGATAAAATTCCAAATTTTTAATAGAATTAACTTACTGATTATCTTAGATTTAGTTTGAATCTAATCCTTTCTTTATTTAATTAGTAATTAATGATTTATAGCTAACCATTTATAATTGAAGTAGCATTTGTTCCTTCATTGAATAATAAATCCAAGATACTCAAATTGTTTTCAAAAGTAGAGTTACTTGATTTGTTTTCAGTAGTAGAACTATTACTTTCTTGTTCATTATTTTCAAACTTATTGCCAAATGTTTGATAATATTCTTGATGTGTAAAAATGGCAGGTTTTTTTGGCGAAATTATATTTCGCTTATCTAAAATTTTGTTACTAGGTTGTTTTTCAAAACTTTCTGTTTTTTCAAGTGGAATGGAAATACGGAGGAGTTTCTGACAGATAGTCAGAAGTTTGTAATTAAATTCCCATAAAAAAGCTGGAGGATTTTCATATAATGGTTCTAAAAAATCAGCGTAATGAATAAAAAAAGGACTTTTACCATACGCAGATTTTATACTTTGCCAGTGCTGACGATTCCAATCTGTCGAATAATCAATCTTTACTTCTGTAATCAGTGTTTTCTGACTTCCTTTCTGTACAGGAACAGTTAGAGCTAATCTTCCATTTGCGCCCAAAATATAGGCACGGTTACGATAGCTTTGTTTATTAAAATTTTCGTTAGCTTCTAAAATTACTGTATCAGCTTTTAAAAGTGTTTTCCAATAATCTAAGCTAGGTAGATAATGAAGTTCTATTAGAGTTTTTATCATTGAGTTATAGAATGAGTTTTGTGCATTTAAAAAGTAAAATTACGAATAAAAAATCACTCCTTCTTAGCTGACTTGTAGCAAGCAAAACTTTATACTACACTCAAAAAAATATTTGACGGTGTTGTGAAAAAGTATAATAAGTTATTTTGTTGTTGTTGTCGCTACGCTAAAACATCACCAACAGCTTTTACTTTTATTATTTATAAGTTAGTAACTCTGAAATACTTTAACGAAAATCATACTTTGTCGAACACCACCACCAATTTTACTCTCTAATAAACAAAATTCCTGTATTGAAAAATCCCTATTTAAATTCAATAAATAGAGGAATTTTTTATAAAAATTAATCTAGGATTTTATCAATCTCCTTCATTAGTCTATCTGTTTCAGATAAAGCAACAATGATTTTTTGATAGTGATTGATGTCTTCAAAAGTCAATTTTCTATCTCTTCTATCTTTGAGCCACTTTTGGGCAGGTTGATAACCTCCAATGTAAAACTCCCAAGCCGTAGCAGGAACATTGTCAAAATATTGAGTTTCATTGATATAGACTTTTCCTAATTGTGTCTTTTTATCAAGATTAAATTTTGGGCGTTGTTCTACTTCATTTTGTCCTTCTACTGGATAAGAAGTAATAAAATTATCTACTACATCACTTTCCAATAAATGAATCTGTCTTATCTAACTACCCAAATCAACCAATTTCCAAAACATTTTTTCATCACTAGGATACGGAACTCTAGGAAAATCTATTTTCAAAAACTCCTTGTATTTTTCTCTATAATTTGGCGAATGAAGAACAGCATAGATATAATCCAAAATATCAATAGGCGCAAATGTTCCTTTCTTTTGTATCTTTTCATCTGTAAATACTAAACCTAATTTTTGAGCGATTTGAGCTACTATTTCCTTTTTGAGATTGGGAATTCTGTCAGAACCTAATCCTAAAGAAAGTATTTGAGGTTTTGTTTCTTCTAATTGACTTTGAATTTGCTCAACAGTTGCTTTTGCTTCTTCATACGAACTCCGATGTTCTTCAAAAAAAATAGCATTATTTTCATCTGCATCAATAGAATTATAGAATGGAAGAACCTTTTTATTAAAGAAATTTTTCACTTGGTTATAATGATATTTTGCTTGTTGCAAACGAATTTTTAGTTCTTCTTTTTTCTCTAATGTTGAGGGACGATGTAAACGTTTGCGATTCGGATAAATGTAAAGAGGAAAAAGGTAGCCATTGTCTAAAGTAGAAACAGCAGATTTATCAGTAATAAGATTTGTAATAAAAAATTTACTTGTCAGATTATTACGTATTCCTTTCAAACTTAGTAACCCTAAATTAGAAACATCTATAAAATTTGTCATCAAACTTTCTCTACCTCTTTCTACCTTATTCAAATCATAATTTATATACCTCACATCAAATAAACGGTAAAGTATTTTTTCAATGTTATTGATTTCAAAACGTTTTTTTAATTCTTCTTTATCAAACTCTATCAATTCAGAGTCATTTGCTGTTGTGATTCCCATTCCGTGAATAGAAAACAAATCATTAATTTTAAATCCCTAACTATATATTTTTATTCCTTCAAAATCTTTAGGTACAAAAAAATAATTAGGAGAAAGTGTTTTTAAAGTTTTCCATTTTATAGATTTAAGGCTGTTTTGTTCTAAAAAATCAAATTTTAGTTCTCTATTCCCCATTAAATCAAAGTGAAAAATTTTAGCTAATTCATTCTTTTGTTTTTCTCCTGTTTTTACAAAAATGTTTATCGAAACGCCTTGCATAATATCAAATACATTTTGGTCTGGAGTTCCGTCTGCTAAAGTTTCTTTCTTTTTTGAATTTCCATGCAAGTCTAAAACATAGATTTCATCAAAACTTTCTAATAAATGTTTTCTCATCTGACGATGAATAATTCCATCTAAAAAGCTATTATTAGTGATAAAAGCCAAAACACCACTTTTATTTTTGTCTATAAAATGTTGTCCAAAACGAATAAATTTGATATAATCATCAGAAAGAGGTTGAATATTTTTCTCTTTTAAATTCTTTTTGTAGTCTGCAATAAGGTTTTGAATCCAATCACTTTTATTTGTGCTACTAACGGCATACGGAGGATTACCCAAAACAACCATTACAGGCGTATCTTTTTTGATTTTATTGGCTTCATTAGCTTCTGTACTGAGCCAACCTGCAAAACTTGTTTCTAGTTCTGTGGTTCCTTCTTCTAGTGAATTTGTCAGAAATACTCTAAAACGCTGCTCTTTTGTAGGCTTAAAATCAGTTTTCTTTTTTCCTTCTAAATCTCTATCTCCAATATCTTTTGCTTCAATAAATCCGACAGGAATATCATTTTTAGTTAGAACATAGTCAGGCGCACCACAAGCAATGCGTTTGGGTTCATTGGTAGCTGATACCTTTGGAACAATACTTTCTAAAAGTGTCTGTAAATCCCCTCTAAAAGTATGTTCGGTAGCATTTCCTAACTGAAAACGCTGATTGATTTTACTGATATATTCTTCTAAAGTCATTTTTAGATTATTATAAATTAGGTTTAGCTAGTTAGAGTTTTTATGGCTTTATAGGCATAAAATAGAGAATTATTAGGAATTCCTTTTAGTGGTTTGTTGAGGAAATTATAGGTAGTTTCTTCAATCAGAAATTCTTTTTTATCTATTTTTTGTGCTGTTGGTTTTTCTAAAGGTGTTGTATCATTTTTGATGATTTTTGCTGCTATATAGGCTATTTTGGTAGCACAAAGAAAAGCATCATCTCTATGAAAACTCAAAAATGTCCAGTTTTTAAATGTTTTTATTCCTTGTGTAAGTTCTATATTATCTTGTTTGATTACTTGCAAACAGGTTTGAAATATGTCTTGAGCCACATCTAGGCTTGTTTTCTCTTTTAGTTTTGGACGATATTCTATTTCCTTAGCTGCTATTTTTTCAAACGATTGAATCACTATTTCAAAGTTTTTGATTTCATCAAATAACTGTCCTATATCAAACATTTGCTTGATAATTTCGGTCTGTTTTCCTTTTCCGTATTCTATTCCAGTTGTATTAGGTGCAAAAGCTGTCAATTTATCTCCTACAATAGATTCTATACTTGGTACATTTACCTTTTTGATAGGATTAGATGTTTTTAGCCATTCTTTATCAATAGGTATTTGTAGCGTTTGAGGATAGGGATTTGCATCAAACAAAATATCTAGTAGAATATGATTATCATTTTGTCCTGTTTCCTGTGCTGCAAAGTTTAGTTTGTAATGCGCCTTAGGAATTGTTCCTTTATAGCTTCTGTCTTCTTGCAATTCATAACCAAAAAACACTTGTTTTTCTTGACAAATAGTAGCAAGTATAGTTTCAATATCTTCTTTTGTAGCTTCTGTGATAATATCAATATCTATTGAAAATCGCTGTGGATAGGCTAAAAGCAAAATCAGACTCGTTCCACCTTTAAAAGTAAAATCTAATCCATTTGTTTGGAGAAGTTCAGCCAAACGTAATGCATAGAACATTTTTTCTAATAAAGGAGGATTTAGAGTAGCTTTAGGATAGTGCTGCTTGATAGCCGTTTTCATATCCTCTATGTCTATTGGTTCAATCATAAGAAAATTTGATTAATTTCATTTTCAAAGTTTTCAAATAGAAATACTTTTAATTGATTTTCCTTTCCTCTTCTTTTTGCGTATGCAAACATTTTTTTGAAGTCAAGGACATAATTAAGCAATATATTTCGAAATATCTGAATTTGTTCAGCTCCTTTATAAGCAACCAATAAAGCACTATCAACAAACAAATCAACAAGCATTTTTTCTAAATAAGGAACAGAAATAATGTCATTTTCTACCTTTATTTCTTGTTTTGGAGCTTTACTTATCATTTTTTGAATAATAATTGGATTTTTTGCTTCAAAGGCGTATCTATCCAATATGGCTTCATCTTCTTTGTGTAGTATCAAAAATACTTCGCCAAAGTTCATGTCTTTTAATTCATAAAAAACAGATTCGGTGGTTTCTTTTTCTATTTCTATGACAGTAAAATTTTGTAGTATCTGATGTCTTGAAAACTGATTGTACCAATCACTTTTCCAAATACAAGAATTACTTAAATCAAACCTAGAAGCCAAATGCTGGTGTAATACAAGTGTATTTGCATCTAGGTTAGGTTGAAAAATAGATAAAATCTTATAGGTGATTGCATCAATTTCTCGTACTATTTTTTGTTGTTTTAACTCTTGGAGTTGCCAAAAAAAATCACTTTCTGAATCTTTAACAACACTTTTTTGATGTAATTGCTGCAATTCCTTCAAACTAATAGTTGCTTGACGTAAAGAATACTCTTGTATTCTTTCTAAAAAAGGAGTATTCATTGTATGTGTTCAATTTTTCAATTTACTGTACTGGTACTATAAATTAATTATTAGTCTTTATTCAAAAATAGCTATTTATGGCAAGGTACAATTTTTTTACTTTTTATCCATAGTAATCAGTAAAAAAAGCCTACAAGATTCAATTTGTAGGCTTCTGTATTTTATTCTTAGTAAATCTAATTCTAAAACCTAAAAGGTTTAAGATATAGAAATAAAAAGTAAGTAATTATTATACAAATATATATATGTGAAAAAAGGCTAAGTATTTTCGTAATTAGCCTTTTTTTATCTTACAAATCTATAAAAAGAAAAACTTTACTAATTTATTTAGTAAGGTTTCTCTCAGTCCTCTGACAAAAGATTTTGAAACGAGATAAAAAAAAGCCATAATTGAGTTTCTTACAAAATTTTTCTCACAAATTTTTCTCAATTATGGCAAAAGCAAAGTATGCTTCTAGTGGTAAAGTTACAAAATTAGTTACTGTTTTATCTTCTCATTTAACAGAGTTTCATTTTGCACGAGTTCAATTTATAGGTCTTTTTGTAATAGCTGTTATAAAAGTAGGATTAGGAGGGTTGATTCAAATTGCTACAGCTTTTGAACGGAATGTAGAGTGCAGCTCCTCTTTACGTCGTATTGAACGCTTTTTAAATCACTATAACCTTGATTTTAAGGCAATTACTCTTTTAATTGTTTCTTTACAAGGTATTGATAAGTGGAAGGATATTGTTTTATGTCTTGACCGTTCCAATTGGAAAGTGGGTAAAAAAAATATAAATATTTTGTTACTTTCAGCAGCTTATAAAAATGTTTCAGTGCCTCTTATTTGGTCTGTTTTTCCAAAAAAAGGAAACTCTTCTACTGAAGAACGCATCGAATTAATAGAACGTTTTTTATCTATTTTTCCTAACCTATCTATTTCTTCTATTGTAGCAGATAGAGAGTTTGTAGGTCAAAAATGGTTTACTTATTTATCAGGAAAAAACTTTGATTTTGTAATGCGACTAAAGTCTAATTTTAAAGCGACTAGAAAAGGTAAAACAAAGTCAATTGCAGCCTGGTGTAGAGGACTGGCTATTTCAGAAACGTATCATTTAGAGGGTGTTTTTATAGTCAATGGTGTAGAAGTATATTTATCTGTAAGTAGAACACAAAAAGGATATATTTATCTAGCTTCACCTGTTTTTTTAGAAAACGCTTTTGAAATTTATAAACAACGTTGGGAAATAGAAACGCTGTTTAAAGCACTAAAAACACAAGGTTTTAAGCTAGAAAATACAAAATTGACAGAACCAGAGAAAATAGCTAAATTACTTGCTCTTTGTTCTATTGCATTTGTTTGGTGTTACAAAGTAGGGGAGTGGAAACATAAAAAAACGAAAATAAGAGTCTGTTCAAATGGATATAATGAATACTCTTTTTTCCGATATGGATTACTAGAAATCAAAAAAATACTCAATAATCCAATGAGTAAAGAAACTAAATTCAATCAGAAAATTAAAGTTTTGTCAATGGAGTGAGAAGGTTTCTAATTTATCTTATTGGTTGTCTGACAATTTTTGTGTTTTAGTTTGAAATAGCTAATGCTCTCCATCTTAGATGCTCAAAGTTAGGCATTCCGAATGCGACTCTTCTTATACTTCTAATTAGATTATTTAATCCCTCTGTTACAGCATTTGATAATGAATTTTTGACATAATTGGCTACATATTCCATTGTACTATTTAAAGTATTTGTAAACGATTTAAAGATGTTTTTCAGCTCCTCATTCATACTTCCTACCCATTCCTCTATTTTTTGTAGTACTATTTCTATTTTTTGGTTATTATCAAGAATATGATGAAACTGTTCTCTTTTCCAATAGACTTCTTTTAACAAGGGACAATCTTCAAAACAAAGTTGTAAGTTAATTAATTCCTTGTCTGATAAGTTATGATATTGTTTATATAAAATCCACTTTAAACGGCGATAATTTAGGTTATCAGTTTCTGACTTTCTGAGCAGTTTACGAAATTTATCAACACAACTATTGAGTAAGTTAGTCACATGAAATCTATCTAAAACGATAGTTGCACTAGGAAAACAGTGTTGAGCTACACTAATATAACCTCTCCAATAATCACAAGAAACATCTGTAATTTGCTCACAGAAGGAACTACCTAACGACTCAAAATGAGCAATCAAATCTTCTTTTTTGCGACTTTTTAGTATATCTACTAGTGTTCCTCTATCTAAATCTGTTAAAACACATAGATAATCTTTCTTACCTTTTCTATGGCTTTGTTCATCAATTCCTAAACGTTTTACTTGAGCATAACGTTGGGCTAAATCAACTCGTTCTTTACAAAGAGACAAAACTGTACGCTCAACCGTTTTAGGATGAACATTTAAAATGACTGCACTTTCTGAATAGCTTTGTTTCCGAGCCACCATAAACATAAAATCTTCTTGACGATGAGTATGAGATTTATTCGCATCTGCAAAATCAAGTGACTCAGTAAAATAACTAGTACAGGTTTTACAGTAAAATTGACGTATTTTTATGGATAAATAAACCTCTCTTGAAATTAAATTTAAATCACGAACAATGCGTTTATAACTCTGATGAACTTGAGAACTAACTTGACCACAAGTAGGACAAATACAAGAACTCGTTGATAATTTACAAGAAATAGTAACTTTGTCTTTTGTCAATTCAACAGCTTCTACTTTTACAGAAGACAAATTGAGTAAGTGTTCATATAATTCTAAATTTTCCATTGCTAAATATAAATACTTTTTGTGTTTCCACAAAAATTGTCAGACAACCATCTTATTTCATCCAATCTTCTTTTTGAGGGTTATTTTCTATGTCTGCTATTGCATCTACATAAGAATAATACTTCTCAACTTTCTTTAAATCCTCTTCTTTTACAAGTTGTAACATCTCTTTGGATAAATATTCTAATTCTTCGTAAGATTTGCTGTCTCTATTGTAAAATAAGCAAGTAATTTTACTATCTTCAGACTTACCTACATATTTTATGGTCATCAATGGACCACCTGACTTTAGAGATACTACATCTCCTACTTTATAATTGACATTATTCATATAAAAGTTATTTAAATAATTGAAAGATTAATTAAACTAACATAAGAGGCTGTCCGAAAAGTACGGATAGCCTTTTTTTTATGGTTAATTTTTTTTATTTTCGAGGTATATATACTTTTATACTAACGTTATATAGCCTATGGCAAAAGTAGTTTTCAAAAACCAAAGTGGTAAGCAGCCCGAACTTTTTCCTGTCAATATATTTGACAAAATTCCAGCTCACCATCCTGTTCGTTTAGTTGAAAAGGTGGTTGATTCATTGGATATTAGCGATTTGATTTCTCAATACAAAGGTGGAGGTTGTTCAGCTTATCATCCAAGAATGCTCGTTAAAGTGCTATTCTATTCTTATTTATCCAATATTTATTCTTGTCGTAAAATAGCTAAAGCTCTTGGGGAGAATATTCATTTTATGTATTTATCAGGCAATTCTACACCAGATTTTAGAACAATTAATGACTTTAGAGGTAAAATTTTGAAGGCACACATTCATCGTTTATTTGGAGAAGTTGTTAAAATGTTGGTTGAAATGGGTTATGTAAGTCTTGATGTTCAATATATTGATGGAACAAAAATAGAGGCTTGTTCTAATCGTTATACTTTTGTTTGGCGTGGTAGTATTGAAAAAAATAAAGAAAAGTTAGAAACTAAAGTAAATAAAATTTTATCTGATATTGAAAGTAGTATTCAATCAGATAATCAAGAAGAAAATAAAGAAGAAGTATCTACTCCATTAGATTCAGAATTATTAAAAGAAAAACTCGCTCAAATCAATAAAAAACTAAAAGAACCGAGTAAACAACAGGCAAGAGAACTAAAAAAAATGCAAGATGAATATCTTCCTAGATTAAGTAAATATGAAGAGTCTCTGAAAATTTTAGGTTGTAGAAACTCGTATAGTAAAACAGATACGGATGCTACTTTTATGCGGATGAAAGAAGATCACATGAAAAATGGACAACTCAAACCTACTTATAATGCTCAAGTGTCCACAGAAAATCAATTTATTACCCACGTTTCTATTCATCAAACGGCAGGAGATACCACCACTTTATCCTCTCATTTAGAAGGATTTGAAAATCAGTACAATAAACAAAGTAAAGAAGTAGTAGCTGATGCAGGTTATGGAAGTGAAGAAAATTATGAATTACTTGAAAAAAAAGAAATTACTGCCTACGTTAAGTACAATTATTTCCATAAAGAGCAAAAAAGGAAAATGAAAAATAATCCTTTTTTAGTTCAGAATTTATTTTACAACAAAGAATTAGATTTTTATGTCTGTCCGATGGGGCAAAGAATGAAGAAAATAAGAGATGGAAAACGTACTTCAAGTAATGGATACGAATCGCAAGTATCTTATTATCAAGCAAAAAGGTGTCAAGATTGTCCTCTTCGCAATTTATGTCATAAAGCTGAAGGCAATAGAATAATACAAGTGAATCATCGTTTAAACCAACTAAAAGAGAAAGCTAGAAATTTACTAACTAGTGAGAAAGGATTAGAGCAGCGCAGTAAACGCCCTATAGAAGTAGAAGCTGTTTTTGGGCATCTCAAATATAATAATAAGTTTAATCGATTTACTTTTAAGGGATTAGTAAAAGTAGAAATGGAGTTTCTATTGATGGCTCTTGGACATAATTTTAGAAAAATGGTGGCAAAAACTGCCGATAAGCTAAAAAATACTTTCAATTCTAAAAAATCATCTTTTTGCACCTTTTTTTATACTCAAAAAAATCACCAAAAGACAAAATTTGTTTGCATCATCAAAAAAATCAACCAAAAAGAAGAATTACAAAAAATAGCTGCATAAAAAGAGGCTGACCTTTTCGGACAGCCTCTTAATGCTATTTTCTTGATGTATTTGTCATATACATTTTGGGCGAACAGTGGGGTTCGAACCCACGACCCTCGGTACCACAAACCGATACTCTAACCAACTGAGCTATGATCGCCATATATATAATTACAGATGTTGAAGCGTTTTTTTATGTGTTTCGTTATCTACTTCCGTAATTGTGAATACAAAGGTAATAGCTTTAATTGAAGTTTGCAAGAGATTGAATTAACTTTTTCTGTTTTTTTTGTAAAAATTTTCTCTCAAATTTCAATATAAAAATTAAGTGTAAATTTTATTCTTGATAACTCTTTCATTATCAATATGTAAATAAAAATTAATTTTATTTTTTGCATTCATTAACTCAACCGAACTTAACGAAAAAAAGTTCTTATCTTCTTGTTTTTTTAAAAAAAGAAGGCGAAGTTTTTATTTTAACCTAAAAAATGAGTATGTTTAATTATAAATCCAACCTTTTGAAAGCTTTTTCTTTTTTGCTAAAAGGAAACTAAAAAACAGCTCCTTAAAAAAATATCCCTTATTCCTATTTTATACATTTAAATTTCATTATGTCCAATCCTAATTATAAAGATATTTTTATTTCTTATGGAAGAGCAGAAAGTAAATATTTTGCTTCTCAACTACATGATTTACTAACAGCAAAAGGATATAAAGTTTGGTTTGACCAAAATGATATTCCTTTAGCTGTCGATTTTCAAGATCAAATAGATGAGGGAATAGAAAAATCTGATAATTTTATTTTTGTGATTGCACCTCATTCTATTCGTTCGCCTTATTGTAAAAAAGAAATTGAACTGGCTACAAAATATAGCAAACGAATTATTCCTATTCTTCATATTGAGCCTTCTGGAGAAATTATAGAAGAATTTATGGATACTTCTATTAAAAAGCGTAATTGGCTTTACATGAGGCAAAATATAATAGAAGGAAAAGGACAACACGAATGGACAAATATTGATGATAGAGAGCAAGGAGAAGAAGGATTATTTTCTATTTTAGAAAGTCATAAAGACTATGTACGTCGTCATACAGAACTTTTACATACAGCCTTAGAATGGGAAAAGCAATATCGTAATACTCGTTATTTGCCTTTTGGAGATAGACAAACAGAATCTGAACAATGGTTACTTACTACCTTTAATGATGGACAACCTCCTTGCTTGCCTTCGTCTATCCATTGTGAATTTATTGCAGAAGCTCGTAAAAATTCTGAAAACAGAATGACTGATGCTTTTGTCTCTTATGCAGAAGAAGATGAAGAAATTCGAAATAGAGTTCTACGTTCTTTATCACAACATCTTATAACTACTTGGACACACCAAATGGACATTCAGGCAGGAGGAGATTTTGATAAAGAGGTTGAAAATGGAATAGAACAAGCCGATAATTTTATTTTCTTTATCACACATGAATCTATAAAATCAGAATATTGTAAAAAAGAACTTGCACATGCTGTAAAATACAATAAACGAATTATTCCTTTACGAATGGATAGCGTTCCTGTTCATGATTTTCCAGTAGAAATTAGAAATTTACAATTCATTGATTTTACAGATAATAATTATGATTTTATTCCACGTTCGAAGAATGAAAAAACAGATTATGAAAAAGATATAGATGAATTACTCAATCAAATAAATACAGACCGAGATTATTATCACAAACATAAAATAATTCTTAATAAGGCAATTCGTTGGAAGGAACAGAATCATAATGCCAGTATTTTACTTAGAGGACATAATCTTGATGAAGCAAAAATTTGGTTAAAAATAGGTTTGCAAAGAGAAACACATTTGCCTACACGTTTGCATGAAGAGTTTATTAGAGAAAGTGAAGCAAAAAGTGGACAACTCAGCACAGAAGTATTTATTTCTTATTCAAGAGCAGACGGAGACTATGCTAGAAAGCTCAATGATGAGTTACAAGAAAACGGTAAAACAACATGGTTTGACCAAGAAAGTATTGCTTCTGGGGCAGATTTTCAACAAGAAATTTATAATGGAATAGAAGCATGTGAAAACTTTGTGTTTATTATTTCTCCTGATTCTGTCAAATCTCCTTACTGTGAAGATGAAGTGAAATTTGCTGCTCAATTAGGAAAGAGAATTATTACCATTTTGTATAGAGCAACAGAGACATTTGATATTCCGATGGAATTATCAAATATACAATGGATAAATTTTATCCCTAATCAAGTAACTTTTCACGATTCATTTGCTGAAATGATTCGTACATTAGATACAGACCGAGCACACGTAAAAGCTCACAATCATTGGTATCAAGAAGCTCTACAATGGCAAAGACAAGGAAAAAATGATGATTTTTTACTTTTTGGAACAGAATATTTTTTGGCGCATTCATGGTATGAAGAAGCTGTTCTCAAAAAGAAAATCCCTTCTCCAAATGCCTTACAAGCCGAATATTTGGAAGCCTGTAAACAATCTATTGAAGCCAAAGAAGCAGAGAAAAAAGAAGTAGAAGAACAATTACTTACTTTAGAGAAAGCTAGAAATGCAGAAGCTAAAAAAAGAATTGAACGTCAAAAAATATTTTTAGTTATAGCTTCCTTTGCACTTCTTATTTCAATAGTTGCAGGAGTATACGCATTTATAGAAAAAGAAAGTGCTGAAAATAGTGAATTAAGAGCAGTAGAAAATGAAAGATTAGCTAAGCAAAATGAAGAAGAAGCCATTAAAAGTAAAATGGAAGCACAAGAAGCGATTCGAAACCTAAACGAAAAAAATCAACAGTTAGAAAATGCCTTGGCAAAAATAGATTCTGCTATACAAAAACAAAGTGTAGCAGTAAAACAAAAGATACAAGCAGAATCTATATTAGCTGTAAAAGAAGATAAATTTAAGAAAGATGGTTTTGTCAAACAAAGAACATTCTTAGAAGATAAAATGAGAATACGTGATGAAGTGCTAAAAACAAAAAAATCATTACTCAATTATGCTCGTCAATTGGAAAGTTTGGGCGTAGTGCGTACTTCAGTTAGACAGTCTATGGAAAAGCAAATTGAGGAAGATATAAAAGTATTGCTCAAATCTTTATAAATTACGACCTGCCAAAGCAGCGAAGCTAATTACGAATTTATTTTTTTTAACGGCAAGAAATTCAAAACAATTAAATAGCAAGATAATTTCTCACTAATCACTAATCACTAATCACTAATCACTAATCACTAATCACTAATCACTAATCACTAAATAAAGTATGACTACTAATTCATCAGATTCAACCTCTATAAATAAAATGAAACTTGATTTGCCTTTTTTGAGAAAAGAAGTCAGTAAATTAGCTGAAAAAGTAGCTAAATTTATTTATAAGGAAGCTCAAGATTTTGATAAAGATGACATTGAAGTCAAAAGTTTTAATAGTTTGGTTTCTTATGTAGACAAAGAAGCTGAGAAAAAAATTGTCGAACGTCTTAGAGAACTTTTACCTCAAGCTGGAATTATTGCAGAAGAAGGAACAGGAACTCCAAAAGAAGAAGGTTTTAATTGGATAATTGATCCACTAGATGGAACGACTAATTTTGTACATGGAATTCCAGTTTATTCAATTAGTATTGCACTCTCATACACAAAAAATAACAAAACAGAGCTTTTAGTAGGAATTGTCTATGAAGTAAATCGTAAAGAATGTTTTGCAGCACATCAAAATGGAGGAGCAACTTTAAACGGAAAAAAAATATCTGTTTCTGGAGAAAAAGAACTAGGTAAATCACTAATTGCAACAGGATTTCCCTATGAAGATTTTGAGAGAATAGAAGATTATCTCTTTATGATGGGAAAAATGATGAAAGCTGCACATGGTTTGCGTAGATTAGGCTCAGCAGCTGTAGATTTGTCTTTTGTGGCAGCAGGACGTTTTGAAGGTTATTTTGAATACAATCTAAATGCGTGGGATGTAGCAGCAGGCGCACTTATTGTAAAAGAAGCTGGAGGAATTGTAAGTGATTTTGAAGGAAATGAAGTTGTTGATAATTATGTTTTTGGAAAACAAATAATTGCAGCTACAAATATTCATTCACAGATTTTAAAATTAGTAAAAGAAGTATTTTTGAAGAAATGATAAATCAAGAAGGAGATATTATTCAACCAAATCAACTCTTAAAATTTATTGGAGTAAGTGTTTTTATGTTTTGGTTTTTGATGCAATTAGAGTCAAGTGTTAGCATATTTTTACGATACCTTGCAATATATCCTCCTTTTGAGATAAATTATTCTCTTGCTTATATTCTTATCGAATTTTTTGTTTTGATACTGATTTTCTTCTTGTTTAATAAGTTTTTGAAAAATATAAAAGCAAATTATCAAAACCAGAGTTATCTCAAAAAAACAATTATCTTATTTATTATTGGTGTTGTACTCCTCAATAGTATTATGTTCATACTGCCTTTTCATTTGCTAGAATTTTTAAAAGTAACTTTTGAATTCAATGAAAGTAGTGAGAAGCCTTCTGTGCAGAAAGTAAAGACAATAGCACTTGTTGTATCATTTATAATAAAAATTGTTGTTTTTGCATATTTTTCTCTCAAAAATACGAATTTTCAAAACTCTTCTACTTCGTTTTAAATTTTATCGTATTTTTGAAAATCTAAATCAAGAAATAACTTTATTCACAATTTATAAAGTATGAAACAAGGAGTTGATGAAATAGCTTCATTATATTTTGCTTGTATTTATTTCTAAACTCTAACTTCATACTTCTAACTTTATTAAAAATGGGATTACTTTCAGGAAAAAATGTATTGATTACGGGTGCTTCTCGTGGAATCGGACGTGCAATGGCAGAGCGTTTTGCAGAAGAAGGTGCAAATGTTGGTTTTACATATCTTTCTAGTGTAGAAAAAGGCGAGGCATTACAAAAAGAACTTTCAGAAAAAGGAACAACTATAAAAGGCTATCGTTCGGATGCTTCTGATTTTAAAGCTGCTGAGGAGTTAGTAACTAATTTTGTCAAAGATTTTGGTTCTCTTGATGTACTTGTCAATAATGCAGGAATTACAAGAGACAACTTGTTGATGCGAATGAGCGAAGACCAATGGGACGAGGTGATGAGAGTCAATCTAAAGTCTGTTTTTAACTTAGTAAAGGCTTCTACACGTACATTTTTGAAGCAAAAACAAGGTTCAATCATCAATGTAACTTCTGTAGTTGGAATTAAAGGAAATGCAGGGCAAGCAAATTATGCAGCTTCAAAAGCTGGAATTATTGGTTTTACAAAATCAATTGCCTTAGAATTAGGGTCAAGAAATATTCGTTGTAATGCTATTGCTCCAGGTTTTATAGAAACTGAAATGACAGAGCAATTAGATGAAAAAATGATTGCTGAATGGAAAAGCGCAATTCCGTTGCGTCGTGCAGGTTCTTCAAAAGAAGTAGCTGATGTTACTGTTTTCTTAGCTTCAGATTATTCAAAATATGTTACAGGACAGGTTCTTCAAGTAGATGGTGGAATGCTTACCTAATTAGAAAAAAAATGACTCTTCCGACTAGCGAAATTATAAAATGGTGTGCGTTCGTCTTCTCAAAAACGAACGAAACGCTTCTGAGGAAGCGTTTTTTTCAGTTCTGAGGAACTGAACACACAATGTTTCACTAAAAAAGTTGGAAGAACCAAAAAAAATAACGTATAAAAAAAGAGGTTGAACTTTTAGGATAACCTCTTTTTTTATTTTTGATAGAGTCATTTTGTGATTAATGACCTCCTTTTTGGCAACAGGCAGGCAAATCATTGTAAGCACCCGACTCAGCTTCTACTTCGTCAGCATCATAACCTACATTCGAAATTGCTTTTTTGATAGCTTCTGCATTGATTTTTTTAGGGTTAAAAACTACTGTTGTTTCTTTTTTATCTACATCAACAGAAACTGATTTTATACCTTTTTCTTGGATTAAGGCTTCTTCAATGCGCTCTTTGCACATGCCACATTGGATAGATTCAGTTTTGATAACGATAGTTTCGCTTTTTTTAGGCGCAAATGTATTTGAAGTTCCTACAAAGGCGATAAAGATAAGAGCTAATGAAAAAATGATAGATTTCATAAAATTGAAAATTGATTAAATGAATAATTTATAAAAATGAAAGTTTATTTATTGAAATTTAAAACCTCGTTGATAGTTGCATTTTGAACCTCAACGAGGGTTAAAAGAGTTATTTAAAAATAAAAACGTAAACCTGCATAACCCATTGTGCCCATAATTGGAGCATATACTCTACTTGTATCAAAATGCTCTCCAAATGGATTTTGAGAGTTTAAAATAGGATTAGATTGAGAATAATTAGTCAAATTTTCTCCTCCTATATAAATTTCTAAAGGTTTATTAGAAATTTTGAAATTACGAGTAATTTGAGCATTCATTAAGAAATAAGCAGGACTTTGAGAAATTGCAACTATTTCATTATTATTCGCTTCGTTGTAATAAGCTGGCAAACGTTGTGAACCAATAAACTGTCCAGTCCAGTCAAAAGCCCATTTTTTATTTTTAGTTTGGTATTCTAAGTTTGTGAAAAAACGGTGTGCTGCGTTGTAGGGAACGGTTACTAACTTATTTTCAATAGTTGTTTTGACATCATAATATTTGTAGGCAAAAATAGCTTTTAAACCGTGTGTAATTTCATATTCGGCTTGAACTTGAAAGCTATTTGCAAAAGATTTTCTGTTGTTATTGGCATTTAGATTATCAAAACGAATTTCTGAAGGATTTTCTACATTCAAAATAACTTGATTTTCAAAATCTGTTCTATAAAAATCTACTGTAATTTTTCCTTTTCTACCTGCAATAGTATAACCTTGAACAAAACTTGCCCCTGTATTCCAAGCTATTTCTGGTTGTAAATCAGAATTAATAATTAGTTTTCTAGAACTAGCAAAGAAACGACTATTTTCTACAATCGGATTGGCTACACGAAAACCACGTCCAGCAGAAGCACGAAAAACCGTATTTTTGGCAGCATTCCATTTCAAACTCAAACGAGGAGAAACTTGTGTTCCATACAAATTATGAAAATCAGAACGCACACCAGCCACAGCCGTAAAATCTCCATCTCTATTGAATGTATACTCTGCAAAAACAGCAGGAATAGATTCTTCTCTATCTAAAACTAACTCTTCATTAGGTTCGTTTTGATAGTCATTGTAATTCTGAAAGGTGTTATTATAAACATAACTCACACCACTACGAAGCAAATGTTTCTTAGAGATTGTCCAATCCACAATTCCATTATAAAAGAAATAATCTTCTTTTCCATCATAGAATTTCTGTCCCCAAACTTGATTTAATTCATGATGATTTGCTGTAATCTGATTTCCAAAACTTACATTTTTACCTAAGAAAAAACCTAGTTTTGCCCAACCTTCAATCCTACGAGTATTCATTTCTACACCATATGATTGTTGAGAAATATCACCATTTAGTAATTCTTCTTTTGTAGTAGGTTCATAGTCTAGTTGTCCACCAAAACGATTTTCATCTAAAACACGAATTCCAAACTGGCTTTCAAAGTTTTTACCTTCATATTTCCAACGGTTTAAGGCATTTAGTTGGCGATATTTTGGTAAATCTAAAAATCCATCATTGTTTCTATCGTTTTCCATTATAGAGCCACTTGCATGCAAAAGTGTAGCAGAACTCCATTTTGAATTGATATGATGAATAAGATTTAAGTTTCCTTCTAAACGTCCATTTGGATTGAAGTAAAGGTTTAAAAGGTTTTCATTTTTCTCTTTTTTACTTTTTGGACTAATTAACTGTGTGTTTATTTGTCCCGTTATAGATTCATAACCATTGACAACTGAACCTGCACCTTTATTGATGTCAATTGAAGAAACCCAAGTTCCTGAAATAAATTGAAGTCCAGAGCGAACATTCAAACCTCTCATCATGGGCATTCCTTCCACTAAAAGCTGAGAATAAACACCATCAAGTCCTAACATTTTTATTTGACGAGAACCTGTAACAGCATCGGCAGTAGTGGCATCAACAGAAGCATTAGTTTCAAAACTTTCTGAAAGTGTACAACAAGCAGCTTTTTTCAAATCACTTGTTGTAATAGTTTCATTTTGATTAACAATTAAGTCATTTAAACTAGATTCTACTGTTACACTTGCTAAAGATGAAGATTGTAATGTGATTTCTAAGAAAGTTTTTCCTTCTGTAGAAATGGTATCACTTTTATAGCCTGTATAACTGACGATTAATTCATCAGTTTGAGTTATTTTTTTGAGTTTGAAATTTCCATTTTCGTCGGTGGTTGTGCCTATTGTTGTTCCTTTCCAAACTAAGTTGGCAAAAGGTAAGGCAGAAAGAGAATCGGAGTTTGTATCAGAATTAGATTGACTAATTTCAGAAATTGTTCCTTCTATAAAGGAATCATTTTGTGCAGTTGTTGTATTAGTAATTGATAAAAATATCCAGATTACTAAAGACAGACTACAACCAATAAAATTATATTTTTTCATTTTTATTGAGTTTATTAAGATTTAAAAATGTAGCGTACACTTTAGTGTGCGAGTATTATGTACCGTACCTTTTAAGGTGCGACAAAAACGACTATCTACAATCTAAAAACCTGAATAAAGACAATAAAAAGTTTACCTAACTTCCAATTGGGGGGAGGAAGGTCTGCAAAATGAGTAATTTGAAAAGCTGTAAAAAATGACTTTTCTGTAAATTTTTTTAAATAAATTTGAGAAGGAAGAAGAGCTATAAAATGACCAAAATCAAAAATAATTTTTTGAGTAGAAATAGCTTCAAAATTAGCTTTTTCATAAGAAACTTCTGTATCACAACAATTATCTTTAGTATTTTCTAAATGATAGGTGTCTTCTATATGTGTATTTTTATCTGTCAGTCTTGCAAAATTAGCTGCTGAAATATCACAACAACATTTTTTTGCTTCTACTATAATAGACGTATTTGTTTTTCCACTCATCTGACAATAATGCTCAATAATTGGCAAGCCCACCGAACCCAAAATGAGTTGGAGAGAAAGCCAAAGGCAAGTTATTGTAATATGTAATTTTTGGGAAATCAACTAGACTATTTTGATTAAAAAAGATTGAGTTTTGAAAGAATTTTGAATTTCTTGTAACAAAGTTATGCTATTTATACGTAAAACTTCAATTTAAAGGTTTTATTTTTGGGTTTTCTGTATAGTTTTGCAGTATATTTATAATCCATTAACTAAAATCAGTCTAAAACGTTTTTCACAACTCAACCAAACCACCTACTTTTTTATGAATTTTGAGTATTTATTGACAGCACAAGGACTTACAAGTCTTTTTATTCTTGCCCTTTTAGAAATTGTATTAGGGATAGATAACATTATTTTTATCAGTATTATTGCTGGAAAAGTTCCACCAGATAAGCAGCAATTTACTAGAACGGTTGGTTTGGCTCTTGCTCTGATTGTACGTATAGGTCTTCTGTTTGGTATTACATGGTTAGTGGGGCTTACAGCTACTGTCATTGATGCTACCGAATTTATACATATGTTAGGTATCGAACAAGATTTGGGAGAAGGAGGAAAACTTTCTTGGAAAGATATTATTTTGCTTTTAGGAGGTTTGTTTTTGGTTTATAAAAGTACGACCGAAATCCACGATAAAATGGAACTTACTGAAGAAGAGGAGACTCCAAAATTAGCTACTAATTCTGTTGCTGCTGCTATTTTTCAAATTGTTTTAATAGATATTGTATTTTCGTTTGATTCTATTCTTACGGCTGTCGGAATTGTAAAAGAAGTAGCTGTAATGATTGTAGCTGTTATTATTTCAATGGCTGTAATGATGGTTTTTGCAGGAAAAATTAGTGATTTTATCAATAACAATCCTACTTTTAAAATGCTTGCTCTTTCATTCTTGATTTTGATTGGCTTCTTATTAGTTTTGGAATCTTTAGAAGTTCACGTCGAAAAAACATACGTTTATGTAGCGATGGCATTTGCTTGTATGGTAGAAGTGCTTAATATGCGTACTCGTAAAGGAACACAACAAAGCCGTAATATTATTCCGATGGGACTTTCTGTGCCTATTCCGTATATGCAAGATGTGAAAGAGGATGATAACAATGATAAATTGTAAATTATTAGTTCCATCAAGCAAGCTGCGTAGCTGCGTAATATTTGTAGAAATTGAATTTATTTTATTTTCATCCAGCTGCATAGCTGCGTAATATTTGTAGAAGTTGAATTTTGTTTTGATTTAAAAAAATAATTATGCCAAATGCTTATACACAACTTTATGTTCAGCTTGTTTTTGCTGTAAAGGGAAGAAATAGTTTAATAAAAGAATCATTTAGAGAGGAATTGCAAATGTACATTACAGGGATTGCGAAACAAGTAGGACATAAGCCTTTGGCAATTTATTGTATGCCTGACCATTTACATTTGCTTATTGGATTAAATCCTAATTTGACTATTTCAGATTTAGTAAGTGAAATAAAAACATCTTCTAATAAATTTATAAAAGAGAAAAAATTTGTAAAAACAAAGTTTGAATGGCAAAGAGGTTATGGAGCATTTACTTATTCGAAATCTGCTTTGGATAATGTTGTAAATTATATTCTAAATCAGCCTGAACATCATAGAAAAAGAACTTTTAGAGAAGAATATATTTTATTATTAAAGAAGTTTGAGATTGATTATGAGGAGAAATATTTATTTGAATGGATTGAAGACAAATGATTTTAATATCAAATAAGAATTTCAATATTTCGCAGCTATGCAGCTTTAAATTTCGTTTTGTTATATTTCTACAAATATTTTGCAGCTACGCAGCTTAGATAAATAAAAAAATAGGATATAAAATAAATGCTCAAAACCCAAAAACTAACTATTGGTTATCCATCCAAAATTATCTTAGAAAATCTAAATCTTCATTTAGAAAAGGGAAAATTGACAGCTCTTTTGGGAATAAATGGTGCAGGAAAATCTACTCTGTTACGAACTATTGCAGGTGTACAAAAACCAATTTTGGGAACTGTTTTTCTAAAACATCATAACACTCAAAAATCAATTCAAAAACTTTCTAAAAAAGAAATAGCTAAAAAAATAAGTTTGGTTCTGACAGAACAAGCAGCCACAACTCGCTTGACTGTCAAAGAATTAATTGCTTTAGGGCGTTATCCTCATACTTCTTGGAATGGAAGTTTTGATAAGGAAGACCAAAAAACAATTGATTGGGCTTTGGAAGCTGTTTCGATGAATGAATATGCAGATATTCCTATAGGAGAATTGAGCGATGGACTTCGACAAAAAACAATGATTGGACGTGCGCTGGCACAAGAAGGCGATATTTTGCTTTTAGACGAGCCTACGGCACATTTGGATTTGGTAAATCGTAGTGAAGTGATGCTACTTTTATCACAGATTGCAACGGATTTTAATAAAGCAATTTTAGTTTCTACTCACGAATTAGACCTTATTTTACAGATTGCTCATACCTTGTGGCTTATTTCTTCCTCTAATTCTGATGAAGATAAATTGAACCAAAAAGGAAAGTTACAAAACCGAAAATTACTTGTTGGATTGGCAGAAGAATTAGTTTTGAATGGAGAATTAGCAAATGCTTTTGTTCGTCCCCCACTTTATTTTGATAGAGAAAAGGGAAATTTTAAGATTCAGAATAAAGAACACAAAATTACTTATTGTATTGAAGGCGATACAATCGGAACATATTGGACAAAGTTAGCCTTAGAAAAACGAGGAATTTATTCAGAAATAATTGATACTAATCTCAAATTAATAAATTTTGAAAATAATTTGATTGTCAAAGTAATAAGGAAAGATGAAAATAGTTGGCAATGGTTCTTTGAGGAGAAGATTTTTGAGAGTTTGGAGGAGTTTTTAGAATTTTTGTAAACGCATAAAAATTAAAGAAAATAAGAGAAGTTATATAGAACTAATTATTTCTATCACTTCACAAGAAGCAGTTTTTTTCGAACCTTCCATAAAATAGCCAACTGTTCCTATTTTTATTTTTTCATTATGATAGGGTAGAGAAGAAGAAATTGCAATCCACATTTTGGCAGTTCCTTCTTGTGCAACAGGTTTTTCTTTACTAATAATTATTTTACCTTCTTCATCTTCAAATTCAGCCCAAATGCTAAATACCCCTTTTTTTGTGTGATTTTCGTGTTCATACCAAAAGTTACCTTTGATTCCTTGAAAAGGAGGTGTTTTTCTTCCTCCTTCTTCTCTTGTATAAAACTTATATTTTACTCTAAAATTTGCTTTTTTATTCCATTGCTCTTCATAAGGAATATGTAATTCTTGATTTATCATAATTATCTCTAAGGAATAAGAATTAAATAAGATTCTATTTAAAAGTGGTCAAATAATTGATATTCAGTAGTTTAATTTCGTAATTTGTCGTTTTTTTATTCATAATTGTTCATAAACTCTTGCCGTTGTCGGTGTCCCCACCGACGACATTCTTTAAAACTTCACAACCCCACGAATATTCAAAAAACGCTGTGAAAGACCATTCGGAACGGCAAGTTGAACATCATTTACATAATCGCTTATCCATTGATGAGAAATTATATTTTCTACACCCAAAATATTCAAGACTTCTAAGCCTATCCAAACTGATTTTATACGTTTATCTTCTTCAAAAACTAGAGATTTTGAGAAACCAATATCTACACGACGATACGCAGGGTTAGAGAAAAACGAACGGTAATTTTGATTATTGGGCGCACCAAAAGGAACTCCAGAACCAAACAAAAGACGTAAATTAACTCTAAAAGTAGGATTGTCTGGAAAATGGTCTTCAAAAAATATAGTTGCTGTTACTCGTTGGTCAGATGGACGACGAACAAAATCACGTTCATCAAAATCTACATTTTCTTTTGTTTGTAAATAACTCAAACTAAACCAAGATTCTGTTCCTTTAATAAACTCGCCACTAATGCGAGAATCAATTCCCCAAGCATATCCTTTTGCACCATTGGTTGCATAATAACGCAATCGCATATTATCTACATCATACGGAATTAGATTTGAAATTTGTTTGTAATAACTCTCTACGATGAGCTTAAAAGGACGTTTTTGAAATTTAAAATCCCAATCCATACTTCCAATAAGATGAACAGAACGCTGTGCTAAAAGTGATTCATTAATCTCTCCTGCAAAATTGCGAAGCTCACGATAAAATGGTGACTGCTGATAAATTCCTACTGCAAGTCCGAACTGAATGTCTGCTTTCCAGTCGGGTTGATATTTGTATTGAAGACGTGGACTGATAAAAGTTTGTCCGTTCAATGACCAATTATGAATGCGAACACCAAGAGTTACATTGTGCCACTCGGCTGTATCTGTTCCAAAAAAGTGTGAAATCTGAGCATAGCCTTGTGTTCGGATAGAGTTAAGTGTAGTTTTCGTATCGACAAAGTAGCTTATATCTTCAAAACCTGCTGAATCTAATACTTTATATTCATAGAGTTCGTCATTTATATTTTCGCTCTTTATTTCTCCTCCAAATTCTACCATTGTTCGGTTTCCTAATTGCAACGAAGAACGATTTTTAAAGGAATAAATTTGTGCATTCAGCGCATTACGAGCATAAAAATATTCTGAAGCTGCACCACGAATTAATGTACTTTTATTAAAATTATCTGATGTAATATCATTATTTACATCACTTAAACGATATGAACCTTCTGTATCCACAAATTCTCGTTCTTGTGTGTCTACTCCTGAAAGTGTAAAATCCATTGAAAAATTTTGAGAGAATTTTTGAGTAAGTCGCAAAGCTGATTGATATGTTGTATAATACATCAATTCTTCGCCTACATAATTTACAAAAAAACGAACCTGCTCATCAAAAGTACCAAAAGTAGTTTCTCTACTTGAAGGAAAAACACGGTAACTATTTTGAGAATAAGCCGTCAGAAGACTAATTGTAGTGTTTTTGGCTTTATTTTTAAAATTTCCATCTTTATCTAATTTTCCTAGTTTGTAACTCAAAAGAGACTGAAAATCAGTAAAACGAGGTTGATATTCACCTTTTGTTTCTAATGTATTCAATAGATAACTTAAATCTTTATGACGAATACCTGCCAAATATGAAAAGCGTTTTGATTTATTTGTGCCTTCTAGGTGTGCATTTCCTCCCAAAAGTCCAATGGAAGCCGAACCAGCAAAAGAAGTAGGCGTTTTGTAATCTACATTCAACACAGAGGAAAGTTTGTCGCCCCATTTTGCTTGCCAACCTCCTGCTGAAAATTCTACCTTTTTTACCAAATCAAGATTGACAAAACTAAGTCCTTCCTGCTGCCCCGAACGAACTAAAAAAGGACGGTAAATCTCTATTCCATTTACATAAATTAAATTTTCTTCATAATTTCCACCACGTACTGAATAAGCTGAAGAGAGTTCGCTATTACTGACAATTCCTAAACCGAGTGTAACCAAAATCTGTGAGAATTCTCCTGTTCCTGTTGGAGTAGACTCTACTTTGGTTGGGTCAAGAATTATTTTACTAATTTCTCTATCATCATTATTTAATTTTGCTGTAATTTCAACAGCTTTTAACTCTTCATATTCTGAAAGACGAATGCTATATTTTTGATACGATTTCAAGACTATTTTTTGACGGAATGTTCTGAATTCTGGATGTTGAGCTGCTAGAGTAACCTCTTTATTCAGAAATTCTTTTGAAAAATCTAAAGAGGATTCTAATCTAAAATTGCCTAAAGAATCCGTTTGGACAGCTTTTCCTTCTTCCAAAATTCCAATAGAAGCATTTTGAACAGGATTTTTGAGTGAATCCAGTACTTGTCCTTCAATTATTATTTGTGACTTGTTCTGTGCAGAAGTGGATAAGGAAACAAGGAGTAAAACTACAAAAGAAAATAAGAAAACAGTTGATTTTAGAATGTTAGATTGATTTTTCAAGATAGGTTTCAAGATAGAATGATAGTGATTCATTAAATTAATGTTGAATCTCAAAAATACGCTTATTTTACCTAAAAAATAAAAGATAAAGTGTTTTTTTACTAAAATAGAGTTTTTATAGAAAAAAAGAATCTGATGATTATGAATTGGTTGGTTTTTAGATATTATTAATTCTTAAAAAAATACTTTGTCTTACCTCATACGTGATAAATACCAATGAGAAGTAATGCTATTACTTGCAAGTTCTTTAAGTCTTTGTTACCTTAGCAAATCATTCATAATTTACTGGTTATAAATTGTACCTTTTCAGAGAAACACAACACATAAACGATATTTATTTAATTATTTTCCTATGAATTCTACTACTTCTATAAACAAAACACAAGCAGCCATCACAGGTGTTTTTGGATATGTTCCTGATTATGTTCTTACCAATAAAGAACTTGAAACAATGGTTGATACGAATGATGAATGGATAAAATCACGTACTGGAATAGAAGAAAGACGTATTTTGAAAGGTGAAGGATTGGGAACTTCTTATATGGCAATTGAAGCTGTAAAAGGTTTGTTAGAAAAAACAAATACAAAAGCTGAAGAGATTGATTTTCTGATTTGTGCTACTACTACTCCTGATATGGTATTTCCAGCAACAGGAAATATTGTTGCGCACGGTGCAGGGCTAAATTGTTTGAGTTATGATTTAATGGCAGCTTGTTCAGGATTTTTGTATGCACTTGTTACAGCAAGTCAGTTTATTGAAACAGGGAAATATAAAAAAATTGTTGTTGTAGGAGCTGATAAAATGTCTTCTATTATAGATTACGAAGACCGTCAGACTTGTATTCTTTTTGGAGATGGCGCAGGTGCTGTGCTTTTAGAAGCTAATGCAGAAGGAAATGGAATTGTAGATTCTATTTTGAGAACAGATGGAGCAGGAGCAACAGAGCTTTACATGAAAGCAGGTGGAAGCCGTTATCCAGCAAGTAAAGAAACAGTAGAAAATAAAGAACATTATGTTATTCAACATGGAGCAGTAGTCTTTAAACATGCTGTAAAAAATATGGCAGATACATCAGCCGAATTAGTAGAAAAAAATGGATTGGACGGAGATAGTATTGACTTTCTTGTTCCTCATCAAGCTAATTTAAGAATTATAGAGGCAACTGCAAAACGCTTAGGATTAGATTCTGATAAGGTGTTGGTAAATATTGAAAAATATGGAAATACAACATCTGCAACCATTCCTCTTTGTATAAGAGATTTTGAACATAAATTTAAGAAAGGTGATAATCTTATCTTGGCTGCTTTTGGTGGTGGTTTTACTTGGGGCGCAGTATACCTTAAATGGGCGTACTAAAACCAAATTAGAATTTATTTCACTAATTTTAAAATCTAACTTCTAAAATCTAAATTGATGTTAAAAATCTAACTTTATTTCCTAATGAAAAATGATTTAAAAGATAGAACTAAGAAGTTTTCTTTACAAATAATAAATTTAATTGAGCTTTTACCTAAAAATTTAGCTGCTTCGATAATTGCAAAACAACTTGTTAGAAGTGCAACCTCAGTAGGGGCAAACTATAGAGCTGTTTGTAGAGCAAGAAGTGATAAAGAATTTATTGCAAAAATGAATATCGTTTTAGAAGAAGCTGATGAATCTTATTTTTGGTTAGAATTAATTTCTGAAAAAAACTGGCTAAATAAAGATATTGTATTTCCTATCTTAAAAGAATCTAATGAACTAACAGCTATATTTGTAAGCACCTTAAAAACTATAAATGCTAGAGTTAATAAACCAAGTTAGATTTATATAAGTCAGAACTGAAATTTGGTATTTAATTCTACCTTCTAAAATCTAACCTCTAAATTTATTTTGACTAATAATCCCCAACTTCCGAATACTATTATTACTTCCCCTAAACCTATGTCTAAATCTAACATAAATTTTGAGCTTCTAAAAAAGATGTGCAATGTTTTCGCTCCTGTGGGAAATGAAGCCCCTATGAAAGAATTTGTTTTGAATTATGTAAATGAAAATCAGAAACATTGGAAAGTTCAACCTCAAATTATAGAAGGAGAAGATTTTCAAGATTGTTTGATACTTGTTTTTGGTAAACCTAGAACGGCTGCTTTTGCTCACTTTGATTCTATTGGTTTTATGGCTCGTTATGATAATCATTTAGTCAGAATTGGTTCTCCAAAATATGAAGATGGTTATGTATTGGTAGGAAAAGACTCTCAAGGGGAAATTGAAGGAACTTTGAAAGTAAAATACGAAAACGAAGACGACAAGGACAAAAAGAAGAAGAAAAAAAATAAAAAGAAGAAAAAGAGAGGGGCAAGACAGCATCGCAAACCTTTAGGCGCAGTAAAATTACAATTAGAGTTTGATAGAACGGTTGATGTAGGAACTGAGTTTGTCTTCAAACAAGATTTTATAGAAACAGAAGAATATGTTCAGTCATGTTATATGGACGACCGTTTGGGTTGTTGGAATTTATTGAAAACAGCTGAAACTTTAGAAAATGGAATTATTGCTTTTTCGTGTTATGAGGAAATTGGAGGAGGAACAATGCCATTTTTACTCAAATGGATTTGGGAAAATCATAGAATAAAACAATGCTTAATTTCTGATATTACTTGGATAACAGAAGGCGTAAGACATGGAGAAGGCGTTGCTGTTTCTATGCGAGATAGAAATATCCCACGAAGAGGTTTTTTGAATAAAGTGATTGATTTAGTAAAAGAGTCAGGTGTAAAATATCAGTTAGAAGTAGAGAATGATGGAGGAAGTGATGCTAAAGAGATTCAATCTTCTGTGTATCCAATGGATTGGTGTTTTATTGGTGCTGCCGAAGCTGGCGTTCATTCACCTAAGGAAAAGGTGCATAAAGATGACATAAAAGCAATGACAGATGTATATGCCTATTTAATGGAAAAGCTCTAACATAGTTTCTACTTGTATTCAATTTGTGAAAATAGCTTCTGTATTTATCAACAGATAATCTACAACGATATTATTTTTTCTTGCAACTTTCTGCTCTTCCGAAGCGTTGTCTTTGTCTAGTCATTCTATAAATAAAATAGTATAATTTAAAATAATTCAATTTGCCTATATGCACAATACAAACAGAAATAGTAATTCGAACCACCGTAGAGTAAAGGACGTATCAGAAGAAAATAATCTATCAAAAAATAATGGAATGAATCAAGAAAATAAACCCTATTTAGGAAAATACAATGTATTTGGCGACGGATATTTTAGTGAAGATTACTATTTACTTAATAGCTATAACCAAAAACTAATTGACTTTGGAGTTCGTGATTATTTTGAAAGTAATCAACTTGTTTCATTGAATCAATTCTTGAAACTTTTGGAAGATAATGATTATACACCTATTTCTGTCTATCGTCGTAATACTACCTATAATAAAAAAGAAACTCGTTATTCGATAGATTGGTATTTGATGTTAGATGACGAATCTATTATCATAAATATGAATTATGATGCTGTTCAAAAATTAGATGATGTTATTTTTAGGTTTGATATGATAACAGCTGTTGAAGATACACCAGTAGAAAAATTAGAAAAAATCTTCGAACTTGCTACAAAATGTATTATAGAAACCAAAGATGATGACAAACGATACATCAATATTGTAGGAAATACACCACGAACAGGACTTACCCTTCGCAAACATCAAATCAAACCACCAGAAATTCCAGATTTGAATTTGTATTATGGAGACAGATTTGAAGAAAAACATAAGATTTTAGTAAACGAAATAAACGAAAAAAATAACTCTGGTTTATTTATTTTTCATGGTGTAACAGGAAGTGGAAAGACAAATTATATTCGTTATCTGATTAGTAAAGCAAAACCAGAAATAGAATTTATTTTTTATCCAATTACGCTTTTAAGAGAAATTACAAGTCCAGATTTGATTACTTTCCTGTCTGATTATCAAGATGCTGTCTTGATAATTGAAGAATCAGAAGATTCTGTACAGGCTCGTGATTTGTTTAATACTGATAAAAGTTCGATAGCAAATCTTTTGAATGTTTCAGATGGTCTTTTATCGGATGTCTTGAATCTAAAAATTATTTGTACTTTTAATACCGACATCAAAAACTTGGATAAAGCACTGTTGCGTGAAGGTCGTTTGTTAGGAATTCATCGTTTTGAAGCCATTCCTGCCGAAAATGCCAATAAAATTGCAAAACTAAATAAAATTGAAAGAGAATTTAAAGAACCTGCAACACTTGCACAAATCTATAATGTTCCTTTAAATGAAGATTTTTCTGATTTTTCAATTCGCCAGAAAAAAATTGGTTTTGGAAAGTAAAAATAAATAATGTCTTTCTAAATCTAGTTTAGAAAGGCATTTATTCTATGTAGTTGCGCTATAGACTAAAGTTATCTAAGCAATTTGATTATTTCTGTTAATATATATTTTCTTCCTCTTTGGTCAGTAGCAACAATTTTAAGTGTATATTCTCCAGATGGGGCAAAACCATTTCTATATCTTCCATCCCAACGTGCAGTTGGGTCATTACTCTGAAAAACACTCTCACCCCATTTATTAAAAATCATCATTTCAAATTCTTCTATAAAGCGACTTTCTATTCCATACGTATCATTTAGATTATCGCCATTTGGTGTAAAAACGTTTGGCAAATTAATAAAAGAGGGAAAATCAATACGAACAGTATTCGAATAAGTAACTGTATCACCTAAATTAGCTCGTACTCTAAAATAGCTCGTTTGATTTGTTTGATTTTCAATAACGATAGAATGTGTGCTAGAACTAAAAACGTTTTGTATATTAAATGGGGTTTTTCCTAAAGAATCTAGTTGTTCCAATACATAATTATTTGTTGGTACTCCTCTAAACATTGTCCAATCAAAAATAATATTTCCTTTTTTGTCAGTTGGGTTTCCTTCATAGCTTAGAATAATAGGACATACGAAATTACTAAATCCAGCACTTAATTTACATGAGCTGACATAAGAAATAGCATAACAATAAGGAGTTTTACTAATATCTACTTGAGAATCTTCAAAATTAGCTGTTGAAGAGTTTAAACTATAAGATTGAGAGATTTCATTTTTATCAATTCTCATAAAATTTAATTCATTGATAGAACTTGTTGTTATTCCATTTGGGTAATTCCAATTCAGTGCTATTTGATTTGTAGGTGTAAAAGTTGCATAAATATCAGAAACGGCAGGTGGAGGAATATTTGATTGAGCTAAAACACATCTCTTTGAACTCAACACTTTTAAACCTGATTTATATTGAGTTTCTACTTGATAACAATAGCGAACTTGACAAGCAACTTGTTCATCTTTCAAATAAGTAAGAGTGCTATCAGAAGTTTCATACAAAAGTTCATCATTTCTATAAACAACATATTTCAAAAATGTGTCATCATCAAGTTCTGAACGAAGCTCCCAGTGTATATTTACATGATTTTCTTCTACTGCAACATTTACATCAGGAACATATACGATAGAGGAGGTTTCAGTACTACTTTGACAATCATCTTCTACAGATATTCGATATATATCACTAAATGAGACATTCTGAATTATATGACTAGAAGAACCCTCTAAAAGACTACCCACACGTTCGAAACCAGAAGGGGTCATTTTTTCTAATTTGTGAGGCAGATTTGTATTAAGAGTATAATCTATCTTTGCAGTTGTATTAGTAAGTGCTTCTAGGCGATTTATAACTGCAGGAACAAGTTGATTTATAGGTCTGACTAAGCGTTCAGTTCCTATGCAATTCTCAGAACTTTCATCAAAAAAACCATTTACAGTAATCATATATTCATTTTCATTTGGATATGTATGTTCAGCAAAACCATTACGTTCTACTTCTACTACTCTATTATTTCCAAAATTAACTCTATATGCATCATAATAAAAGTCTCGTATCTGTACTTTTACTCTTCTTCCTACACAGCTTATAACATCAAAATCTACGGGTTCACGAGAAAGTACTTTTATAATATTTGTTTTACTGACCGAACTTCCTCCACTAATAAATTGTGTAACAGAATAAATACCTGGTGTAATAAATGTAAAATCTGTTCCCTTTTGAACAGGTGCATCTCCAAATTTATAAGAAATTAAACTGGGATCAGCACCAGAGTTATCAATTACTTCAACAGTAAAAGGCACACAACCTGTCGTTCCATTTTGAAATGTAAAATTCGCTTCTTGAGCAAATATTTTTTCTTGTACAATAAATGATAAGAATAAAAGTGTAACTATAAAAAAAATAAATTTATTTAGTATCATTATAAAAATAATTTAAATTGTAAAAAAAAATAAAATTCTCATGAAAGCATGTATTATTACCTTATCAACTTTACCATTTCAGTAAAAATATATTCTCTTCCTCGTTGGTCAGTGGCTACTATTTTCATTGTGTACTCTCCAGAAGGAGCAAGAGTATTTCTGTATCTTCCGTCCCAACGCCCATTTATATCATTGGTTTGAAAAACACCTTCTCCCCAACGATTAAAAATTATCATTTTAAACTCTTTTATAAATTTACTTTCTACTCCATACGTATCATTCAGATTATCGCCATTTGGTGTAAAAGCATTTGGGAAAGTAACAAAAGAACGGAAATCGATACGAATCGTATTTGAATATGTAAAAGTAGTGTCATTTAGGTTTGCACGAATCCTAACATAACTAGTTTGGCTTTCTTGACTTTCTATATCAAGGCTATATGTTCCTGACCTAGAAACACTTTGTGTATTGAATGGCTCTTTTTCTAAAGAGTCTGTTTGTTCTAATACGTAATTACTTGTCGATAATCCTTCGAAAGGAGTCCACTCAAAAGTAAGTGTTCCTTCTTCTTCGTCTGTGTCTCCTTCCATCCTCAATATAGTTGGACAAATAGAAGGGCTAGACTCAGAAGTCAAGTCACAGGCATTTTTATAAGTAATAGAATAACAATAAGGAGCATCATCAATATTGATAAGTTTATCCTCAAAGACAGAATCAAGAGGACTTATTATATAATTGTCTATGTTTCCATCTTTATCCTTTCTAGTAACTTTTGCGCTTACTATTTCTGATCCATCAAGAGGATAATGCCACGATAAAGCGATTCTTTCTTTTGATATAAAACTAGCATATGCACCAACAACAGCAGGAGGAGTAACATTAGATGCAGCCAAAATACAACGTTTGGGACTAATAATTTTGAGTCCAGAACTAAACTCAGTTTCTACTTGGTAGCAATAAGTAATTTTACAAACAACTTCTTCATCAAAAATAGTATTAGAAGAAATATCAGTGTATTCATCAAAAATGTTATCATCTTTTAATAATGTGTTTTTTACAAATTCTGATTCCTCAATGCCATTAGGTATCGTCCAACTTATATCAACATAGCTCTCTTCTCCACTTAGATTTATATCAGAAATATAGAAAGTCTGTGAACTCTCTATTCTATTAGAACACGAGTCTGTAACAGAAATACGATAAACAGAATTTGGTAAAGCATCTTGAATAGTAAAACTAGTAGAACCTGTTAAAATATCACTTACTTTTTCAAAACCATTATCTGTCATTAGTTCTAATTGGTGGGTCAAGTCTGTTTCTAAAACATAATCTATCTTTGCACTTCCATCTTCAAAGTATTCTACAAGATTTATTGTAGGAGGCAAAAGTGCTCCTACTGGAGTAATTATTTTGCTACTTGGAGTACAGTTTTCTGCACCATCTTCAAAAAGACCTCTTACAGTGATTGTAGCATTATTTTCAGAACTATAAGTATGCTCTGCAAATTCATTATCTCCAACAATAGCATCTTGATTATCACCAAAATCTATCTTATAAGAATCGTAATAATCATCATTTATTTGAACTCTAACTTTTTTGTTAGCACAACGAATAACATCAAAATCTACAACTTTTGGAGCAAAAACTTCAATTATATTTAGCATTGGAAGTGAATCTCCTCCTGACCCAGCTGTATTAATAAGTTGCGTAATAGAATAAATACCTGGTTTATCGAAGGTAAAAGTAGTTTCTTTTTGAGGAGGAGCATTTCCAAACCTATAAAAAATTAATTCTGGGTCAGCTCCAGAAATATCTTCAACTAACACAGTTAAAGGAGCGCAACCCTTTGTACTGCTATTGACTTTAAAAGCAGCTAGTTGAGCAAATGTGGTATTTTGAAAGCCTAAAAAGAAAAATAAAATAACCAAAAAGGATAAAGCCCAATTATTTTTAAAATCCATATTTTTATAAAAACGTAATTTGTAATCTTTGATAATTTGTTAAAGTTGACTATAAAACGAAGGAAGTCGTAAAACAATACAAATAAAGTATCAAAGTTAGAGAATATCTGTTTTTTATAACTATTTTAGTTCAAAAAATTGAAATATATTTTGAACTTGTTTAAGAATGGTTATTTATTTTTTTAAAAAGAGGTCAAAATAGTTATACTTGTAAATCATCACATTTTCAATCTAACTATTTTTCCCTCTATGTACGTAAACTTATCAAAAAAATTTATAACCGAAAATATTTTACCTTATTTACATCAATTTACAAAAGGTCGTCGTATAAAAGTAGCTCTTTGGCGTATTATCCAAGCCATTGTGTATCGCTTAAAATCAGGGAGTCAATGGCGAGAACTTCCTATGAAACAATTTTTCGGAAACTTATCAATTCGCTGGAATACAGTATATTACCATTATAATAAATGGTCAAAATTAGGAAGTTGGAAGAAATTATGGATCAAGTATTTAGAAGATTATCGTGGAGAATTAGATTTTTCTATTTGTCAGCTAGACGGCAGCCACACTTCAGCTAAACGAGGAGGAGAAGGTATTGGATATTCCAAAAGAAAAGCAGGAAAAACAACCAATGCACTTTTTCTAACGGATAAAAATGGTATTCCAGTAGCGATGTCTGTTCCAAGAGCAGGCAATCATCACGATGCTTTTGAACTTGAAAAAAATATGCAATCTATGATAGATGATTTGAATGCTTCTCAAATTAGAGAAGGAGGAATTTTTCTCAATGCTGATGCAGCCTTTGATACACAAGCCTTTCGTTCTTTTTGTAATCATTTAGATATTGTAGATAATATAGATTTTAATAAAAGAAATAAAAAAGACCTTGATAATCAACCATTTAAAGATGAAGAAATGTATGAATTGAGATTCGTTATTGAAAGAAC
This sequence comes from Bernardetia sp. Wsw4-3y2, assembly GCF_037126295.1. Classification (NCBI taxonomy): domain Bacteria; kingdom Pseudomonadati; phylum Bacteroidota; class Cytophagia; order Cytophagales; family Bernardetiaceae; genus Bernardetia; species Bernardetia sp. Wsw4-3y2. Next base: position 492,368 of record NZ_CP147018.1, read on the forward strand.
TAATGCGTGGTTAGATGCTTTCAAAGCCTTAATTATGAGGTACGAAACTAAAATTCATACGTGGCAAAGTTTACACTATTTAGCCTTTACTTTAATATTTGCCAGAACTAGAAAAAAACATTCTTAAACAACTTCTTTATAATAAGACTTTAGTACATCATTTTTTAGATAAATAATTGTTTTATTTTTCTCACAGTGTTTGGGATGTAAATCATACACTGTGAGAAAAATGATATTTTGAAGATTAAAATTTGGTTTTGTGATGAAAATACAAGTATTATCTACTGTTCAATCATGCTCTAAGCAATTTTGCTAAACATCAGCTTATTTTCTGCTTTTTCTGCATTTAATTTTGAATTCCAAAGTCGAACATCAAAAGCCATACAAACATTTCTTACAAAAGGTTTTCCTTTTTTAGTAATTTTCAAATGGTTGCCTTTCAATTCTATCAAACCATCTTGTTTTAAAGATTCCAAAAGGTCAAAATTAATTCCGAAGCCAAATTCATAAAATTGCTCTTCATTCCAAGAAGTTTCATATCTACACATCAAATCCAAAATATGCTGACGGATTATTAAATCTTCTTTTGTTAGATAATGTCCTCTCAAAAATGGAAATTCATTATTTTCTACTTTTTCTTTATAAACTTTCAGATTCTTCTCATTTTGATTAAATGCCGTCCACGTATCGCTAATGGCACTTACTCCCAAGCCAATAGACAAACTTGTCGATTGAGTGGTATAACCCATAAAATTACGATGCAAAGTTCCGTTTTTAGAAGCCTTTAAAAGTGAGTCTGTAGGCAACGCAAAATGATCCATTCCTATATCTATGTATCCTTTTTCTGTCAGTAATTTTTTACCAATGGCATACAAATTTGCTTTTTCATCGGCAGAAGGTAAAAAAGATTCTAATTTCTTTTGTGATGGTTTGAGCCAAGGCACATGAGCATAACCATAAAAAGCCAAACGAGAAGGACGCAATTCTAATGTTTTTTGAAGAGTATTTTGGATAGTTTCGATATTTTGCAAAGGTAAACCATATACCAAATCAAAATTAATGGATTCAAAACCTAATTCTCTAGCATTCTTTACACATTCAACTACTTTTTGATAGGGCTGAATTCTATTTATAATTTTCTGCACATTTTCATCAAAATCTTGTATTCCAAAACTAACACGATTAAAACCTAAGTCTTTCAAAGTTTTTAAATGTTCTCTTGTTGTGTTGTTTGGATGTCCTTCAAAACCCCATTCTGTGTCATTGGGAACATCACAAGACGATTTGAAAATAGTAATCAGGCGAGTAAGGTTTTTTGGAGAGAAAAAAGTTGGCGTTCCTCCTCCTAAATGAACTTCTCTTAAAATCGGTTTCTGTGGAAGTGTTTTAAGATATAAACTCCATTCTTTTTCTATCAAATCAATATAAGGTTCTTCTACGTTGTGGTTGGTGGTGATGCGAGTAGTACAGCCACAATACGTACACAAACTTTCACAGTAGGGCAAATGAACATAAATACTTACTTCTCTGCCACTTGTCCAAAAGGCATTTTTGAGTGAGTTTTGCCAGTTTTCTAAATGATGCTCTGTATTTTCCCAATACGGAACAGTCGGATAACTGGTATAACGTGGACTAGCAACATTGTATTTTTGAAGTAAATCGTTCATCTTGTTCTGTAAATTATAATGATAGATAAATTTATAAGTACAAAGAACGGCTGATTTTTGAGCTTAAAAAATGACGTTTGTTAGGAAAGAAGATGAGTTAAATAAATCACGCTTCTGAGGAAGCGTTTCGTTCAGTTCTGAGGAACTGAACGCACGATACTTGTTTGTCGCCTCCTCAGAGGCGAATAGAACGCTTCCTCAGAAGCGTGATTTCTTAAAAATACTCTCTATAATCCACCAAACTAGACTTCAAAACTTTATCAGAGCTATAAAATTTGGCACTTGAATATTTATAGTCTTCTGGATATTTTACTAATTCTGCTTTGACTGGATTGTTATGAATATAATCTATTTTTTCTTCGCATACTTTTCGTGTGTAAAGATGCACTCCATCAAAATTTTCTTCCCAAATTTGATATTTTTGTCCTTTTTGAATGCTTACAAATTTATGTAATAATTTGCTATTATTTTCTTTTAAATAGTTGATAATTTGTGTAGCAACATATTTTTTAAAATCTCGCATATATACAGAAATAGGACTTTCTTTTTTCTCTTCTTTCTCAAACCAAATCACAAAATGAACATGATTACTCATCAAAACATAAGCTAATAATTTAGCTTTGTATTTTTCGTTGTAAAAAGTAAAATTTTTTAGTATAATTTTACAAACCTCATCCTCTAAAAGTAAATGTTCTTTACCAAAAATGCTTGTAGTAATAAAAAAGCAGTTAAAATCTGCAAATTGTGAATGGCGATAACGTGGCATAACAAAAATAGGTAAGTGAATAATGACTTTATCACGCTTCTGAGGAAGCATTTTGTTCAGTTCTGAGGAACTGAACACACAGAATGTCGTGCGTTCGCTTTTGAGAAAGCGAACGAAACGCTTCCTCAGAAGCGTGATTAAAAAAGTAATTCAAACCTAAATCTACAAATTTTCTACTATATTTGTAAGACTAAAAAAACTACAACAGAACCATCCTATAGTTTATATTTCATGAAAAACTTTTCTTTTGCTCGTCTTTTGCCTCATCTAATTGCTATTGCAGCTTTCTATCTCCTTACTTTTGCTTATTTCGCTCCCGAATTATTGGACGACAAATCACTCAGACAAAGTGATATGATGCAATATAAAGGAATGGTACAAGAAAACTCGCAATACCTTCAAAATAACGATGAGCCTTCTATGTGGAATGGGCGTATGTTTTCGGGAATGCCTGCCTACATGACCTATCCAATTTTTCCCTATGGTGCATTACCTATTTTTGAAGCTGTTTTGCGTGGTGGTTTTGCCGAGCAGACAGGAGCGCATCTTTTGTTTTTGGCTATGTTTTGTACCTATATAATGCTTTTGTGTTTTGGTACTAAACCTATTTGGAGTGCTGTCGGAGGAGCTGTTTTTGCTTTTACAACCTATAATTTGATTTTGATAGAAGTCGGACATGTTACCAAACTTTGGGCGATTGCTTACGCTGCGCTTATTTTAGGAGGAATGAAACTCACTTTTGATAAAAAATATTGGTTAGGTTTTGCTCTGACAGCCTTAGGAATGGCTCTAGAAGTCAAAGCGAGTCATTATCAAATTACCTATTATTTAGGATTTATTTGTCTGATTTTTGGAATAAATGAGCTTGTATTTTCAATTAAGAATAATCAAATTCCTGTTTTTGTGAAGCAAGCAGGTTTTTTAATTGTTGCTTTTATTTTAGGAGTAGGTGTAAATGCAGGAAAGATTTTGACAACGATGGAATACAGTCCTTATTCTACTCGTGGAGGTACAGAACTGACTGTTGATAAAACAAATACAAACCCAAACAGCCAATCTCAAAGTAACGATGGATTAAGTAAAGATTATGCTTTTAGTTGGAGTCAAGGAATTGGAGAAACGTTTACTTTGCTTGTTCCTTATTTGTATGGTGGGTCGTCTTCTGAAATTTTAGACAAAGATTCTGAAACGTATGCTGTCTTAAAACAGTCAGGGCAATATTCAGAAAGACAACTTCAAGAGCTGCCTATTCCTCTTTATCATGGTGACCAACCATTTACAGCTGCACCAATTTATGCAGGAGCAGTTTTGTGTTTCTTATTTGTTTGGGGCTTAGTAGTTTTAGATAATCGTGAAAAATGGTGGATTTTAGTAGCAGCACTTTTTATGGCAATGCTTGCTTGGGGAGAAAATTTTGCTTCACTCAATTATTTCTTATTTGATTATGTACCTGGATTTAATAAATTCCGTTCGGTTTCGATGGCTCTTGCCTTGACGATTTTATTAATGACTGTTTTAGCTTTTGAAACGCTAAGTCAAAAACTTGAAAATTATTTTATAAAAGGAAATGAAAAACATGATGTAATTAAAGAAAAAACATTTCTCAAAAATCTTTTTATTGCTGGAGGAATTACAGGAGGAACAGTAATTTTGATTTTACTTTTCTCTGGAAATATAGATTTGAATGCAGCTTCAGATTCTCAGCTCGGGCAGCTTGCTGATTATGTTCGTCAAGACCGTTTATCAATGATTCGTTCTAGTGCTTTTCGTTCTTTATTTTTGATTGTTTTAGTAGTAGGTGCAATTTATTTATATGTCAAAAAGACAATTCCTGCTATGGCTGCTTTTGCTTTGATTGCTCTTTTGGCTGTTGGAGATGTGTTTTTGATAGGAAAAAACTATCTTCCTTCTTCAAAATTTGAAAAAGGAGCTGCACAAGCTACTATGAATCCTGCACCAGTTGATGTAGAAATTCTTAAAGATAAAGATTTAGGTTATAGAGTGATGTCGCTTCAAAATTTCCAACAAGAGACACATACTTCTTATTTTCATCGTTCTATTGGTGGATATTTTGCTGCCAAAATGCAACGTTATCAAGATTTATTAGAGAGACCTTTAGGACAAGAACAAGGCTTTATTATGTCTTCTCTTCAAGCACAAAAACGACCTGATTTTGCTCAAACGCCTGTTTTGAATATGCTCAATACTCGTTATATTACGTATGGAATGCAAAAAGAACAAATGCTTTTCAATCCGAATGCGTATGGAAATGCTTGGTTTGTTTCTAAAATAAATCAAGTAAATAGCCCTGATGAAGAAATGGATGCTTTGATGAGTGCAAGTACAGCAAAAGCAATTAATTTAGAAGAAATAGCTATTTTAGATAAGTCAAAATTTAATGTTGCAAAAACTGACTTTCAAAAAGATAGTACAGCAACTATAAAACTGACAAAATATGATTCAAAGGTTTTAGAGTATGAAAGTAATAATTCAAATGATGGTTTTGGTGTATTTTCAGAAATCTATTATCCAAAAGGCTGGACTGCTACTATTGACGGACAAGAAGCAAATATTGTTTCTGTCAATTATGTTCTTCGTGGCTTAGAAATTCCGAAAGGAAAACACAAAATTGTCTTTACTTTTGAATCTGACTCCTACAAAACAGGCGCACTAATTACTCAAATTTCTTCTTGGCTTGTCTTACTTGTTGTTTTGATTAGCTTAGGAATGGGAATTAAGAAGCAATTAGGAAGTTAGACAAAATAAAAAAGCTCAAATAAATCTTATTTGAGCTTTTTTATTGCACGAATGATAATTAAAAAGAATATAAGTTTGCAAAAGAGCAAGAATTTTATACATTTAACGTTTATTAAAAAATGCAACAAAATTCTATTCTCACATGATTAAAAAAAATATAACAGAATTATCTGCTATTGATATTCTAAAAGGTATAAAAAAAAATGAATTTAAAATTTCTGAAGTTATAGATACTCATATTTCTAAAATTGAAGAAATTAATCCTACCCTAAATGCAATGGCTTTTCCGTTGTACGAACAAGCAAGAGAAAAAGCAAAAGAGTTAGATAATAAAAGCAACAATAAAGAAAAAGATAAAAAATTACCTCTTTTAGGATTGCCAGTAACAGTGAAAGACCACGTACAAGTAAAAGGAGGAGTTTCTACATTTGGTCTTAAAGGCTTGGAAGGAAATGTAAATCAAACTAATTCTACTATTGTTCAGCGTTTGGAAGATGCAGGTGCTATTGTTTTGGGATGTAGTAATATGGCAGAATTTGGTGGAGCTTACGAAACTGATAATTTAATTTATGGCAGAACAAATAATCCTTATGACACAAATCGCACTTCAGGTGGAAGTAGTGGAGGAGAATCAGCTTTAATTTCAGCGCAAGGTTCTCCGTTAGGAATTGGAACAGATGCAGGTGGAAGTATTCGTGTTCCAGCTCATTATACAGGAATTGTAGGAATAAAACCTACTCGTGGACGTGTTCCTCTGACTGGAATTTTGCCTGAAACAAATGGAATGATTAGTTTTTTGGCGTATGTTTCACCAATGGCTCGTTATGTAGATGATGTTGAATTTGTTTATCATCAGCTTATTGGAAATGATGGACAAGACCCACGATCTATTACTTATCCATTAGTGTCCAGTAAAAAAATAGATATAAAAAAGCTCAAAGTAGCTTATTATACAGGTTTTGAAGGAATTGTAGAAATTGATTCGGATACATTACAAACGGTAACTAATGTAGTTGAAGCACTCAAAAAAGATACACATTCAGTAGAAGAAATAAATCCTATTTTTTTAGAAAAAGCATTTTCTACTTGGTTTACACTTTTCGCTGGAGGAGGAGGAAGTATGCCTACAAAATTTGCGCTAGAGCAATTTTTTAATACAACAGAATATGGAATTGTTTTGCAAAAACTTTTTGCTGAAATGGATAAACCTGAAAATATAGTTTCTTTAACTGATTTTCAGATGTTTTTAATGCAATGGGATATTATTACAAAACAACTTCTCGGAGTTTTTCAACAAGCTGATGTTATTATCTCTCCTGTTACGATGAGTGCAGCTCCTTTACATGGAACAACATATGATTCTATAAGTGATTTTGTTTATACCCAGATTCATAATCTTTCTGGTTTGCCTACTTTAGTAGTTCGTTGTGGAACTTCAAAAGAAGGTTTGCCTATTGGTGTTCAGATTACAGCAAATAGGTTTAGAGAAGATATTTGTTTCGCTGTTGGAAAGCATTTAGAAGGTGTTTTTGGTGGATATAAAGCTCCTAAATGAAATTAGATTTATGAAGTTAGAGTTTAGTTTTTCTAAAATCTAACTTCATATAACTTTTAGAATTAAAGATTATTCGACTGTTACATCAAACTCTACTTCAATATCTGTTTCTCCTCCTGCGTTTGTAATGTCTCCATCACTTACGCCACTTGCTGTTTTAGTTGGTTCATGACGTAAAGTAATACGTAATTTTCCTTGAGAAACTTCACCAGTTGTAACTTTAGTTTTCAAACCTACTGGATTTGTGCCATCTGTATCAGCATAAGCTACTGTAGCATTCAAGCCACCTGTTGTAGCAAAGAAAAATTGATGCTCATCATTTTCTTCTTCAATTTCTGCTGTGATGCTTTCAGCAGGACTTTCTATTTCATTTAATAAATCAATAGAACCATTATAAACTGTATTGGCAGCTAATGTTCCTCCTGTAATTGTAGGAGCAGTTCCACCCTCACCATCCAAATCTTTAAAAGACAAAACAACAGCATTTCCACCGTTTTCTGGAGTTAGTGTATAAGTAAATGTTGTAATTAATTCCTCTTCGTTTGGAATTACTGGATCTTCGTCATCTTTACAAGAAGAAAATAAAACTAAACTAGAGAAAAATAAAATTAGAAATGAAAATACATTTTTTGATAAAATCATAGCATTAAAAAATTGAGAGAAAATAAAATAAAAGATGTTATAAATGCAACTATGTTGCAAGTAATGACTGCAAATATAAAGTTGATTTCTTACAAATGCAACTGCGTTGCAATTATTTTTTTTTAATAGAAAATGGGTTTGATATGTTTTTATGATTCAATTTGTGTATTTGTTTCCTTAGAAATGAACTTTTAAACTTTCTCAGAAGCGTGATTTGTTTAAAATATTATGCTTCTGAGGAAGATTTTTTCAGTTCTGAGCAATTGAGTACACATTTAAAACCTAATAAAATTTTTAAATACTGTACTATCTACATTTTGACAAAATAGAATAAAGCTAGTTTAGTCATGTCCTTTGCTAGTTTCTGTGCCCAAAATAACTAGGTTAGTTGGCGTACCACCTACTTTAAATTTAGTGATATTTGATAAATTTGAGGTTTGTATTTGCATAATTTCACCTGTATTGGGAGAGGCTATATAAATATATTTTTGTGTACCAACGAGTTGTGGTTTTTGTGTCGCTGTTTTATCTGTTTGATTTATTACAATAGCTTTATTTTTCAATGTTCCTGAAACAAGGTCAAAAATATGAAGTTCTCCACTATAAAGTAAAACTAACAAATTAGCACCTTCATAATCTACTTTACACTGCATAATATCTGTATTTTCTATAATTGGTGTAACTTTATCTGCTAGTATATCAATAAAATAAGCACCTTTTGCAGCAGTATAACCAATAAATTTGCCTACTTTTTTACCTTCCAAAATTGTCCCAAACCAAGCTGTTTCAAAGTTTTCAGGATGATTGATTAATTTTTGTTCACCGTCGCTTCCAACTACTAATATTCCACTTGCAGAGCCAAAAACAGCAAATTTTCCATTTGTAGCGTTGCCATGAATACCTTTTGTTTGTATGGTTGATGGGGCTATCAATGTACCGTCTGTGTTTATAATTTTTACTCTTTCTGGCAAAGTACCAGCTATTGAACCGTCTTTTTCGGTAATGGCATACGATCCATTATCAAATTTTGCCATAGCTCCATGGTGAGCATCATTGCCTACTTGAACGGATGTCATTTTCATACCTGAAATGTGAAAATCATTTTCATTGGCAGTAAGTAAAGTACCATCACCGTCATTAAAAATAGCAATTTCACTACCATGTGATTTAAAATGGGTCGGTAAAATACCACTACCTGTTATAGCTCCGAATTTAGGCGTACCTTTTATATCTACGTGGTCACTGTGAGTTTCGAAACCTGTATCAAAAGTTTCTACAAAGTTATCAGCACGATGCACTAAAACAGCAAAACGTCCTGATGAAGTGGCATAAAGTGCTGATTTAGCAAATTTAGCATCGTAATTTCTAATGAGTCCTGTTTGGGGAGTTATCAAAGATAACTGGTTGGTGTTTGCATCACTTACCAAGAGATTAATAAATTTGAACTCTTTTGCATCAGTTGTAGGAACAACTTCATCATTTTTTTGACAACTAGAGAGAATAGAAATAGCTAAAACTGCAAGACTTAATTTTTTTAAAATGTTCATTTTTGTGGTTAAATTAGATAATATATATTGTTGCCTAGATGCAACAATGTTGCAAATATAAAACTAAATGCAACAATGTTGCAAATATTTTTTTGAAGGATAGTAGATTTGATGTATTTTTGTAGTCTTATTTATCCAATTTTATATCTATGAAACCTATTTTGTCTAGTTTATCCTTATCAGAAAATTATCCCAATTACAATGCGCTTTTACAAGATGATATTCAGAGTTTTATAGAAGAAAATAAAGACAAAAAAATTACGCAAACACTTCTCAATCTTCCCAAAGAATATCAAGGGTTACAGATAGAAATTGGTAATCAAATCAAATCACTTCAAAAATCAAAGTCAAAACTTGCTCTTTGGTATACTTCTGATAATATTATTTTTCCTCCTTCTTTATCCATAGAACAGGCTTCTTCTGAAATTACGGCAGAGTACAAGGCGAGTTTAATAGAAAACAATGATAAAATAAATGGCGAAAATCAAACTCTTGTAGATTTGACAGGAGGAATGGGAGTAGATAGTTTTTATTTTTCCAAAAAAGTAAAAAAGGTTATTTATATAGAACAAAATGAGCTTTTGGCAAATATAGCAAAGCATAATTTCGAACAGTTGGGGGCAAAAAATATAGAAGTGCTTTGTGGTAATTCGGAAGATTTTTTAGAAAAAGCAAGAAATGAAAATATAGTCTTTGACTGGATTTATCTTGACCCTGCTCGTAGAGATAATATACAAAAGAAAGTTTTTTTGCTAGAAGACTCTCAGCCAAATATGGTTGAGTTATGGAAATTTTATAAAGATGTTGGTAAAAAATGGCTTCTCAAGACAGCTCCTTTATTGGATATTCAATTGGTTATCAATAGATTAACTCATATAAAAAAAGTAGAGGTAGTAGCTCTTAAAAATGAATGTAAAGAGGTTCTGTATCAGCTTAATAGCTCTAATAGTTCTCTTGGAAAGGCAGATAGTGAAAAAATAGGTATAAGTGCAATAAACTTACACGAACAAAATTTTTCAGAAGAAAATTTTGAAAAAACTCAAATAGAAAGTTTTGATTTTCTTTTAGAGTCAGAAAAGGAAATTTTTATTGATTATTCTATAAAAAATGAAATTCAAAATTTTTTGTATGAGCCTAATGTAGCTGTTTTAAAGGCAGGAGCTTTTAAAAGTATTGCTAAAAAATATCAATTAAATAAATTTTCTAGTAATACTCATTTGTATACTTCACAAAAATTAAAAAAAGATTTTGTAGGCAAAATATTTAAAATAATAGAAGTAATTTCTTTTTCTAAGAAGGAAGTTAAAAGAAAATTTGGTAAAAAACAACTTAATGTTGTTACTCGTAATTTTCCCATGAGTGTAAAAGAGCTAAGAAAACAATTTTCTGTTTTAGAAGGAGATAATCAATTTTTGTTTTTTACTACTATTACCTCAAAATCTGTAGATGAAAAAATTGTCATTTTATGTGAAAAAATAAAATCCTAAGTTTTCATGAAAACACACAATTCAATAAAAATCAAAATAGTTAATTGCATTGTTTTCTTACACTCCATCAAATCTACTTTGTTTGTTCACATTCAAGTAATATAAAGTAGTTAATTTTGTGAATAATAGATTTGGGTAACACTCAGTCTAAAATGTTTGTCAAATGCTGATTTTTTACCTTCTAGACTCTTAAAATTTAGAATTTAAAAACTGATTTAATAAATTTATTTTATTCTGTCTTCACTACTCAATAAAATTTTTCTTTTTTATTAACAATTTATTAATATTTGATTATGCGAACAGCATTACTTCAAAAGTGGCTTTTATCAAGCCTAGTAATTGTGTTAGGAATTTTATTTTCAATTCCTACTGCTCTTGCACAAGACGTATTTATTTCAGAATATGTAGAAGGAAGTAGCAATAATAAAGCTATTGAAATCTATAATCCGACGGCAGCAACTATCGATTTGGCTACTGAGAATTATTTTATAGAAAGCTACAATAATGGTAGCACTACAGTAACTACCTCTGTAGCTCTTACAGGAACATTAGCTCCAAATTCGACTTTTGTACTAGTTCATGGTAGTGCAACTATCTTTACTTCTCCTGATCAAACCACTACGGTAGGTTGGTTTAATGGAGATGATGCTGTTGTTTTGAGAAGAGGAGCTACTCAATTAGATGTAATTGGACAGATTGGTGTTGATCCAGGTTCGGAATGGGGAACAGGAGTAGTATCTACAGCTAACAATACGCTTCGTAGAAAAACTACTATTTGTACAGGTGATGTAGATGGCACAGATGTATTTGATCCTTCAATAGAATGGGATGGATTTGCTCAAGACGAGGCTAGTGGCATAGGTACACATACAGCTACTTGTACCGTTCCAACTCTATTTTTCTCAGAATACATAGAAGGTTCTAGTAATAATAAAGCTTTAGAAATTTATAATCCTACAGGTGCTTCAGTAGATTTGACAGATTATGTAATAGAACTTTATACAAATGGTAACACTACTATTCAAAATTCATTAGACTTGACAGGTACTCTTGCAGCAGGTGCTACTTATGTTATAGCAAACGCAGGCGCAGTTGCTGCTGTAACAGGAGCTGCAGATATTACAAGTAATATTACTTTTTATAACGGAGATGATGTACTTTTATTAAAGGAATCAGGTACAGTTATAGATGCTATCGGACAGTTAGGTGTAGACCCAGGTAGTAGTTGGGCTGTAGGTACAGGTGCTACTGCTAACTTTACTTTGCGTCGTAATTGTTCTATTACCTCTGGTGATACTGACGAAACAGATGCTTATAATCCTCCAGCAGGGGAATGGGATATATTTCCAATAGATACATTTGATGGATTAGGTGAGCACTGTCCAACACAACTTATAAATATAACAGGAACACCACTTACAGCATTTACAACAACTGCTTTAAATATTCCTTCTGCTGAACAGTCTTATCAAGTAAGTGGAACAGCTCTTACTACTGATATTACAATTACTGCTCCTGCAAATTTTCAAGTATCACTTACTACTGGAGCAGGTTTTGGAAATAGTGTAACAGTTGCTTTTGCTGATGCAAATGCAGGAAATACTACTATTTTTGTTCGTTATTTACCTACTGCTGGTACTTCTCATTCTGGAGATGTTGCAAATGCAAGTACAGGAGCAACTACTCAAAATGTAGCTGTTATAGGAACAGTACCTCCTTCTTTGATGGATATTGCAACTGCTCGTACTCGCCCTGTTGGAGAAATAGTAACTATTGAAGGTGTTTTGACGGTTGCTGACCAGTTAAATGGTCCTGCATTTATACAAGATGCAACAGGTGGTATTGCTATTTTTGATTCTCAAGTACATGGTGGAGCGTTTCCTATTGGTCAGAGACTTAGAATTACAGCAACACGTGCTGATTTTAATAATCAAATTCAACTTTCTAGTGTAACTGCTTTAACTGATTTAGGTGCAGCAACGCCAGTTGTTCCTCAAGTAATTACACTTGACCAACTTGATGCACACAGAGGAGAATTAGTTAATATTGTAAGTGTTACTTTTCCAGATCCAAATACATTTTTATTTGGAAACTCTAACTATACAGTTACTAATGGAGCAAATTCAGGTGATGTACGTATAGATGGAGATACTGATTTGGCAGGAAGAACGCAACCTACTACTTGTGATGTTACGGGTGTAGTGGCTTACTTCCAAACAGCTTCACAACTGATTCCTCGTTTTCAAGCAGATTTACCTTGTACGAATCCTTATGTTTCGCCTTCTAACTCTACTGTCACAGCTTGTATTGATTTGCCTAAGACATTAGAGATTTCTACTTATAATGTAGAATGGTTTGGTTATGCTCAATCAAATACACCTTCTGGAAATACTTCTCCTGCTGAGCAAAAAGCAGCTGTGAAAGCAGTACTAGAAGCTCAAAATTCTGATATTTATTTCTTAGAAGAGATAAATAATACTGACTTGATGGGAGAAATTGCTGCCGAACTTACAGCATCCACACCAGATACATGGGATACTTTATTCTCTTATTATACTTCTTACGCAGCTACTTCTCCAATAGCTGAAACTCAGAAAGTAGGATTTTTATATAAATCGAATATTATTACTCCTCAGTTTAGTTATGCGATGCACAGTAGTATTCATCCTTATTACAATGGTGGAGATGCTTCTGCTCTTGCTGGATACCCAGAAGCAGACAAAACTCGTTTTTGGGCTAGTGGACGTTTACCATTTATGATGCGTGCTGATGTTGCATTAAATGGAGGTACAGAAGAAGTAAACTTTATCGTTCTTCATTCTCGTTCAGGTTCTGCTCAAGATAGATATGATATGCGTCGTTTTGATGTATCTTTATTACAAGATTCAATTTCTGCTTGGCTTGGAAGCGATAAGGTAATTATGGGTGGAGATTACAATGATGATGTTGATGAGTCTATCTATGAAGTAGGAGGAGTTCCTCAACTTACATCTTATGATGCTTTCACTAGTCGTCCAAATGATTATACAATTTTATCTAAAGCATTGAGTGACAACGGTTTCCGTAGTACAGTTGGTTTTAGTGATATGATTGACCACTTGACAGTTTCGAATGAACTTGCAAATGGATATATTCCTAACTCTGTAAGTGTAGGTTATGAATATTATGATGGAGATTATGAATACACAACTTCGGATCACTTTATTGTATCTGCTCGTTTAGAAATTGTACCTTTAGCATCTTGTACATTTACTGCTACTGCAAATAGTTCTTCTCAAATTACATTAGATTGGGCAGATAATTCAAACATAGAAACTAGCTATGTAGTAGAAGTTTCTTTAGATGGAACAACAGGTTGGACTGCCATTTCAGGTTCTCCATTTACAGTGAATAGTATTAATTCAGTTGTTACAGGTTTGAATGCAAGTACACAATATTTCTTCCGTGTTCGTGCTGAAGAATCTGCAAGTAATTTCTCTGAATGGGTATTTACAGATGCAACTACTTTAGCTCTAACACCAACTGCTCCAACGGTAGTAACTCTTTCTCCTGCTGATGATGCTACAAACGTAGCGATTACAACTAATTTAGTAGTTAATTTTGATAGAGATATACAAGCAGGAACAGGAAATATTACAGTTACAGATGGAACTACGCCAATTACGTTTCCTATTGCTGGTAATGCTGATGCAACAGTTACCATTTCAAATGATGAATTAACTATAAACCTTACAACTAACTTAGCAAACAGTACAGATTATGATGTTCTTATTGATGCTGGTGCAATAGAAGAAGCTGGTACAGGTGCTGATTTTGCAGGCTTAGTTGCTGGAAATTGGAACTTTACAACTGCTGCTGCTACCACAGGTGGTGGAGGTGGTGGAACTACCTCGGTAGGCAGACCAACTAATTTTAAAGCTCTAGCTGTTTCTACTTCTCAAATCAATCTTACTTGGACTGCTGTAAGTGGTGCAACAGGTTATATTCTTTATAGAGATAATACAGTAATTGCTACATTAGCTAGTGTTACTTCTTTTGAAGATACAGGATTGAATGCTGATACATTTTATGGGTACAAACTAGTAGCTACAAATGGAGGTGCGCAGTCTGACCCAGCACAAACAAATGCACGTACTTTGCCTGCTGCTCCTTCTTTAGTTTCTGTAATAAATGCTTGTAACGGAAGTACAGGAATCATTACTGTTAATTCAACAGGTGTAGTTTATCGTATTTATGCAGATGCTACTTCTACAACTCCATTATTTGAAATAGATAACAATGAAATTGTTACTCCAGTTCTTACTCAAACAACTACTTTTTATGTAAGTGTATTGAGCAATGGTTTAGAAAGTGAGCGTACTGAAGTTGAAGTAATTGTAAATCCTTTGCCTACTGCAAATATTAGTGAAGAAAGTATTTTCTCTTGTTCTGCTACAGCAACCTTAACAGCTGAAGAAGTGATTGGAGCTACTTATTTTTGGTTATTGAATGGGACTTCTGTAGCAACTACTACTACTTCTTCTTTTGAAGTGACTCGTTCTGGTAATTATCAAGTACAAGTAGTATCAAATGGTTGTGCTACTACTTCAAGTATCACTCCTGTTCGTTTAAACTTTGTTCCTTTGGCAGAAATTACTCAAGGTTCATTAGTTCGTGTTTGTAATGATTCTGTGATGCTAACAGCAAAAGATGCAGGTACTGATGCAACTTACGAATGGACAAGTAATAATGTAGTAGTTGGAAATACAGCTTCTGTTTCAGTTTCTGAGTCTGGAAATTATACATTGACAGTAACTCAAAATGGTTGTACTGCAACTGACGAAATTGCAGTAGAGGTTACTACGTTGAATTCAAGCATTACTGTTTTAGCTTCCAAAACTGCTTTCTGTCCAACAGAAGAAGTAACTCTAAGCGTAGAAAATCCAGAAACAGACGTTACGTATACATGGATGCGCAATGGTAGAATTCTTAATGTTACAGGAGTTGAATATACAACTTCTAATCAAGGAGAGTATAGCGTACAGGCTTCTAAAAATAATTGTAATGTTCGTTCTTCTGAATCAGTTGTTATTACTCGCATTGCTTTAGAGCCAGTTTATTTGCGTTTAATTGATAATGCCTTATCATTAGAATCTGTTACACCAATTACAAATGTAGTTTGGTTCTTAGATAATGAAGAAAATACAGCACTTGAAGGACAAATGAGCTTTACACCAGATGTAACAGGTTATTATTCTGCTCGTGTTACATTTGATACAGGTTGTGAAAATACTACTCGTACAGTGTATTACAAAGTAGCTGATGTTGTTACAGGAGAAGAAGAAATAATTGATGTAGAAACAATTGTTTATCCAAACCCAAGTAATACAGGTATTTTCAGAGTTCAGCTTTCTAGCTCAATTACTTCTGATGTTACTTTTACATTTACAGATAATATTGGACGTGTTTTGGAGAGCAAAACTATAAAAGCAAATGAAGTTTCTACACTTCAAACACTTGATTTGAGTCAGTATGCAGCAGGAATGTATGCGCTTACTATTGACACAGAACAAGGAACTATCATCAAGAAAATTATCATTGAATAATTTAAATAAACAATTAAAAGCAAGAGGCTGTCCGAAAAGGTCAGCCTCTTTTTATGCAGCTATTTTTTGTAATTCTTCTTTTTGGTTGATTTTTTTGATGATGCAAACAAATTTTGTCTTTTGGTGATTTTTTTGAGTATAAAAAAAGGTGCAAAAAGATGATTTTTTAGAATTGAAAGTATTTTTTAGCTTATCGGCAGTTTTTGCCACCATTTTTCTAAAATTATGCCCAAGAGCCATCAATAGAAACTCCATTTCTACTTTTGCTAATCCCTTAAAAGTAAATCGATTAAACTTATTATTATATTTGAGATGCCCAAAAACAGCTTCTACTTCTATAGGGCGTTTACTGCGCTGCTCTAATCCTTTCTCACTAGTTAGTAAATTTCTAGCTTTCTCTTTTAGTTGGTTTAAACGATGATTCACTTGTATTATTCTATTGCCTTCAGCTTTATGACATAAATTGCGAAGAGGACAATCTTGACACCTTTTTGCTTGATAATAAGATACTTGCGATTCGTATCCATTACTTGAAGTACGTTTTCCATCTCTTATTTTCTTCATTCTTTGCCCCATCGGACAGACATAAAAATCTAATTCTTTGTTGTAAAATAAATTCTGAACTAAAAAAGGATTATTTTTCATTTTCCTTTTTTGCTCTTTATGGAAATAATTGTACTTAACGTAGGCAGTAATTTCTTTTTTTTCAAGTAATTCATAATTTTCTTCACTTCCATAACCTGCATCAGCTACTACTTCTTTACTTTGTTTATTGTACTGATTTTCAAATCCTTCTAAATGAGAGGATAAAGTGGTGGTATCTCCTGCCGTTTGATGAATAGAAACGTGGGTAATAAATTGATTTTCTGTGGACACTTGAGCATTATAAGTAGGTTTGAGTTGTCCATTTTTCATGTGATCTTCTTTCATCCGCATAAAAGTAGCATCCGTATCTGTTTTACTATACGAGTTTCTACAACCTAAAATTTTCAGAGACTCTTCATATTTACTTAATCTAGGAAGATATTCATCTTGCATTTTTTTTAGTTCTCTTGCCTGTTGTTTACTCGGTTCTTTTAGTTTTTTATTGATTTGAGCGAGTTTTTCTTTTAATAATTCTGAATCTAATGGAGTAGATACTTCTTCTTTATTTTCTTCTTGATTATCTGATTGAATACTACTTTCAATATCAGATAAAATTTTATTTACTTTAGTTTCTAACTTTTCTTTATTTTTTTCAATACTACCACGCCAAACAAAAGTATAACGATTAGAACAAGCCTCTATTTTTGTTCCATCAATATATTGAACATCAAGACTTACATAACCCATTTCAACCAACATTTTAACAACTTCTCCAAATAAACGATGAATGTGTGCCTTCAAAATTTTACCTCTAAAGTCATTAATTGTTCTAAAATCTGGTGTAGAATTGCCTGATAAATACATAAAATGAATATTCTCCCCAAGAGCTTTAGCTATTTTACGACAAGAATAAATATTGGATAAATAAGAATAGAATAGCACTTTAACGAGCATTCTTGGATGATAAGCTGAACAACCTCCACCTTTGTATTGAGAAATCAAATCGCTAATATCCAATGAATCAACCACCTTTTCAACTAAACGAACAGGATGGTGAGCTGGAATTTTGTCAAATATATTGACAGGAAAAAGTTCGGGCTGCTTACCACTTTGGTTTTTGAAAACTACTTTTGCCATAGGCTATATAACGTTAGTATAAAAGTATATATACCTCGAAAATAAAAAAAATTAACCATAAAAAAAAGGCTATCCGTACTTTTCGGACAGCCTCTTTTATCAGTCAAAAAACTTTGTCAGTAGTTTGTCTAAGCAAACTCTGACAATAGTTAATACTGTATCTGACGAAGTTTAAAAAACTATTTAAAAATTCTAAACTACCTGCAATTCATTTCTCATAAGAGTTGCTGTACGTTCAGGTCCAAAAGAAACAAGTGTAATTGGTGCGCCTACATTTTCTTCTATAAACTGAATATACGTTTGTAGGTTTTTAGGAAGCTGCTCAAAAGAAGTGATTCCTTCTGCAATATCTTCCCAACCTTCAAATGTTTTGTAAATTGGTTCTATGTTTTGTGTTACAATATCATGGGGAAGTCGGTCTGTAATTGTTCCATCTTCCAATTTGTAATGTGTACATACTTTTATTTCATCAAAAGGCGTAAGAACGTCTGTTTTCATCATAAAAAGTTGTGTAACTCCATTTATCATAACAGCATAATTCAAGGCAGGCAAATCTAACCAACCACAACGACGTGGTCTTCCTGTTGTTGCACCAAATTCACTTCCAAATTTTCGAAGAGCCTCTCCTGTTTCGTCTTCCAGCTCAGTTGGAAAAGGACCACTTCCTACTCGTGTACAATAGGCTTTAAAGATACCAAAAACTTCTTTTACTTTACTTGGTGCAACTCCCAAACCTGTACATGCTCCAGCCGAAACGGTATTTGAACTTGTAACGAAAGGATAAGAACCAAAATCAATGTCTAAAAGTGTTCCTTGTGCGCCTTCTGCCAATACTTTTTTGTTTGCCTTGATAGCATCATCGATAAAGTATTCGCTTTCAATCATCTTGAATTCTTTTAAAAATTCGATAGCAGCAAAAAACTCTTGTTCTATTTGAGCAAAATCAGCAGGCAAAACACTTTCGTTTGAGTCATTATTCAAATCTCCTAATCTTTCCAAATGTTTTGTTTTAGTAGTTTCATAACGCTCTTCAAAATTAGGATATAAAGTATCTCCCAAACGAAGTCCAGAACGACCAATTTTATCTTGATATGTAGGACTGATTCCTTTTAGTGTAGAACCAATTTTATTATTTCCTTTTGCTTTTTCTTGAGCAGCATCCAAAATTCGATGTGTAGGCAAAATAAGTTGTGCCTTTTTAGAGAAAAACAATGATTTTTTTACATCAACACCCAGTTTTTGGAGTGCTTCAATTTCTCTTTTTAAGATTACGGCATCCAAAACAACACCATTTCCTACTACATTTTGAATAGTAGGACGAAAGATGCCTGATGGAATTTGATGTAAAACGTGTTTTAGTCCATCAAAAAAAAGTGTATGTCCAGCATTTGGCCCTCCTTGAAAGCGAGCTACAACATCATATTTAGGAGCTAAAAAATCGACAATTTTTCCTTTGCCTTCGTCGCCCCATTGTAAGCCGAGTAGAATATCCATTTTGTTTATTTATAATTGAATGTTACTCACCAAAAAATGAGCAACAGAACAGTTAGCTTTTTTATACATTAAAAAACTCTTTTACAGAAAAGTAAAAGAGTTCGTTTTTATTGATTAGTCAAATAATTTTACAGCTTCTTCTTCTGTTTTTGCAACAGAAAAAATGTTGTTAAGTTTTGTAATAACGAGCAGTTTTTTTGCTTGGTCAGATGGCTTTAAAAGCACTAAGTCGCCACCTGCATTTCTAAAACGAGTAAGCAAACGAATAAGGAAACTCAGTCCTGTACTGTTCATATAACCCACCTTCGAAATATCAATGACACAAGAAGTAACTTTTTCTTCAATTTGGTCTTTGACAACTTCTAATACTTCGTTTTCCTTGTTTGCTCCTAACAAATCGCCTTCTAATTCTAAAAAAAGAACATTGTCTTTGAGCTTATGTGTAAAATTCATTTTTTGATAAATTAATGAAAAATGTATGATTAAGATATATTTAATTCTTTTTCTCTAGTTGATTTTTTGCGTTTGACTATTCTCAGTTTCTTTAAGAGATTCTTTTTCTTTTTGATCTTTTTCGTGTTGTGTTTTGGCTTGACAATCAGCACAGACACCATAAAGGTTTAAAGAATGGTGCATCACTTTAAAATTCAAAAGTTCGCCCACCATAGTTTGAATATTATGAATACGAGGGTCACAAAATTCAATTACTTTATGACAATCTGTACAAATTAAATGGTCATGCTGACGGTAGCCATAACATTTTTCATATTGTGCCATGTTTTTGCCAAACTGATGTTTACTAACCAAATCACAATCTACCAGCAAATCTAATGTATTATAGACTGTCGCACGACTAACTCTATAATTTTTATTTTTCATACTAATATAAAGCGATTCTACATCAAAATGACCTCCTCGTGTATAAATTTCTTCCAAAATAGCAAAACGCTCAGGTGTTTTGCGTAATGATTTATTTTCTAAATAAGCTGTAAATATCTTCTTAACTTCGTTATAAATTTCTTCGTTGAGTGGCATAAATTTAAAATTGTCTATAATAAATAAAAAATCTTGTTGAGGGCTTAATAAAGTCTAATTAATATTCTTTGTAAATATAAGGTAGCACTGCTATTTTAAATAGATTTGCTCTTCTTATCTGTTATTGATTCTAATTTCCCCTAATTTTTATACAAATATAAAAAAATAAAGGCAGAAATAAGACCTACACTATTCAATTTCTTATCTAATCCTAAATATGTTTTGGATTAAGATTTTTAGTATTTTGAATCAAATACCTCATAATTTATAAATTAATGATAAAAAGATACGTAAATTTGAGTTTGTAGAATTATTTATTCTTCTACTTATAAAATCTGACTTTTAACTTTGAAGTTGTTTAAGAATTAGTTTTTCTTTTGTGTCTATCTCTGATAAATATCAAAGTAAAAGCTAAATAATGTAGGCTTTGCCAAGTATGAATTTTAGTTTCATATCGTATCAATATTGCCTTAAAAGCATCTAACCAAGCATTAGTTCTTTCTATTGCAAAACGTAAATCATACATTTTTTCATCTTTAAATGGTTGATTATCAATATCTTTTCGGTTTCTTTTATTAAAATCTATGTTATCCACAATGTCCATATGCGAGCAAAAAGAACGAAATGAATTTGTATCAAAAGCAGCATCTGCATTAAGAAAAATTCCTTCTTGTCTGATATTTGCCTTGTTCAAATCTACTATCATAGTTTGCATATTTTTTTCAAGTTCAAAAGCATCGTGATGATTTCCACCTTGAGGCACAGACATCGCTACTGGAATTCCATTTTTATCGGTCAGAAATAGCGAGTTTGTTGTCTTACATCTTTTTCTGCTTGAATAAGCTACTCCTTCTCCTCCTTGTTTAGCTGGCGAATGACTACCATCCAAATGACAAATAGAAAGGTCTATATCAGAACGATTCTTAGATAAATAATGTGTCCATAAATTCTTCCAGCTTTCCAACTTTGACCATTTATTATAGTGGTAATAGACTGTATTCCAGCTAATTGAGGTTCTGCCAAAAAATTGTTTGATAGGTAATTCTCTCCATTGAGTACCTGTTTTAAGACGATAAATAATAGCTTTAACAATGCGCCAAAGAGCTACTTTAGGCTTACGACCTTTTTTAAATTGAGTTAAATAGGGTAAAATATTTTCTGTTATAGTTTTTTTTGATAAGTTTACGTACATAGAGGTAAAGAGTTAGAAATTGCAAATGTGAAGATTTACAATGATAACTATTTCACCTCTTTTTTGAAAAAATAATTACCTATTCTTAAACAGCTTCTTTGTATATATGTTATCCATAAAAAACCTCACAAAAATTTACGGTTCACAAGCTGCCGTTGATAACCTTTCTTTTGAAGCCAAAAAAGGAGAAATTTTGGGTTTTCTAGGACCAAATGGAGCAGGAAAATCAACAACTATGAAAATTGCAACTTGTTATATGGCTGCAAGTAGTGGAAATGTAGAAGTTTGTGGAATTGATGTAGCTCAAAATCCAAAAGCTGTTAGAAAGAAAATCGGTTATTTGCCTGAGCATAATCCATTATATCTTGATATGTATGTGAAAGAGTATTTGGCTTTTATGGGCAAATTTTATGACTCTGAAATATTAAAAGGAGGGACAAAATTAAAGAAAAGAATTGATAAAGTAATTGAACTAGTAAAATTAGAACGAGAATCTCATAAGCAACTTAGTCAGCTTTCGAAAGGTTATCGTCAGCGTGTTGGGTTAGCGCAAGCATTACTTCACAACCCAGAAGTTTTGATTTTGGATGAACCAACGACAGGATTAGACCCTAATCAGATTGTCGAAATTCGTCAAGTAATAAAGAGTATTAGCGCAGAAAAAACGATTATTTTCTCAACGCATATTATGCAAGAAGTACAAGCTCTTTGTGATAGGGTTGTGATTATCAATAAAGGCAAAAAAGTCTTGGATACTTCGATTGCTAAACTGAATGATAAGCTAAAAACAGAACTTAATCAAAACGAATATGTCGTAAATTTAGAAACTGAAAGACAAATTCCAGAAGAAGATTGGAAACAAATTGGAGGGGTTGTGAAAGTAGAAATAAATCAAATTGAGCCTACAAAAGTCAAATTATTTACTCAACATGATTTGAGAAAAGAAATATTTTTATATTCTGCTAGTCAGAATTGGATTCTTTTAGAAATGCAGCAGCAAACACAGTCTTTAGAAAATGTTTTTCATCAGCTTACGAAATAACTTGGGTTTAGAAATATTTAGCTTAAACAAGGTTGAAATTCTGTCCAATTGAAAAAACAAATACTAATTGTAAAATATTTATCACAAATTATGAATTGAACAGGGTTTTAACCCTGTTTTGGATTATAAATAATGCAAAAACACAAACTTTTAGAAATCTATCAACGCAGACTAACCAATCTTTCGGGTAAAAATCGTTCGCTTTGGCTTCCTAAAATCTACAAAAATTCATTTTTAGATATAAATGAATTAGATTTTTTGTTGAATAAACCTGCCTTTTCAGTTGTTGAAAGTTTGCTACATACAACCTCTAAAAAAAGTATTCCTCTTTGTCAGCTTTCAGATGCTAGAGATAGCAAAACGAATCAAATCAGCAGACAATTGAAGGGAATTGAGCGAAAGACAACGTCTATTTTTGAAGAAAGTGGTGCATTCGACTTGTATGTTGGTTTTCCGTTTGTTGAAGGAAAATTGCACGATGATACAGTTGTGCGTTGTCCACTTTTATTTTTTCCCGTAAAACTAGAAACTAAGAACAGAAAATGGCAACTTTCGCCTCGTTCTGATGCAGGAATTAGTTTTAATAAAGCTCTTTTATTGGCATATTCTCATTTTAATGAAAGTGAAATTTCAGAATTTATATTAGAAGAAAATTTCGAAGAGTTTCCGAATAACGCATTAGAATTTCTGACCCAATTATATAATTATTTAGAAAAAAGTGAACTAGAAATTAATTTTAATCAAGAAACGTTTGCTCAAAAACTGCTTCCTTTTTTCTCTCAAACCAAACAAGATGCTACAAATCTTTTCGAAACTGGTAAATTGAAACTCGTTTCTCAAGCTGTTTTGGGACTTTTTCCTCAAGCTGGTTCGTATTTGTATCAAGATTATGAAAAACTGATAAATGATGAGAAAACACCACAATTAGAAGATTTTTTTCACGGAGATTTGAAGGATTTAGATGGTTTTAATGAAATTCAATATAAAAATGATACTTTAAAAAATAATGTAACTGAAAAACATATTTCAGAAGAAGAAATTTTTGCTCCCTTTGCCCTTGATGCTTCACAAGAACAGGTTTTGAAAGCAGTCAAAAATAATAATTCGTTTGTTGTTCAAGGTCCTCCTGGAACTGGAAAATCTCAACTGATTTGTAATTTGGTAAGTGATTTTGTAGCACAAGGAAAAAAAGTTTTGGTAGTTTGTCAGAAAAGAGCAGCCTTAGATGTGGTTCAAAATCGGTTGAATGAAATTGAAATTTCGCCTTTTATAGCCCTTGTACACGATTTTAAACAAGATAGAAAAATTATTTATGAGCAAATTCAAAATCATATTCAGAATTTAGAATTATATGAAAAGCAAAATAAAAGTCTGAATGCCATTCATTTAGAACGCAATTTTCTGAAAATTAGTAGAGAAATTGATAGTCTTACCAACGAATTTGAAGAATATAGAACAGTTTTTTTTGATGAAAAAAACTGTGGAAAATCAATCAAAGAATTATATCTAAATGCTGATTTAAAGAAAGAATATACAGAATTATCACAGGTTTCTAGTTTTGTTTTTGATGATGAATTTGATTCTAGTTTTGATAATGAGCCGTCGTTGAGACTTCGCCGTCAACGAGGTATTTCTGTATCAAAATTTAAGAAAAATCTAAAAAACTACATTCGTCTTCAAAATAATTACGAGAATCCAAGCTACATTTTATCAGAGAGACAAAGTTTTGCAGGTTTTGATGAAGAAAATAAAAAAGAAATTTTAGCTCTTTTTACAGAAATTCCAAATTTCAAAAAAAGTATTGAATCAAAATTTTCGACGCTCTTAGGCAAACCGATTTCTTACGACCAAGCCAAAAAATGGACTGAAAAAGTTCCTCAATGGAAACAAGCTGTTAAGGAATTGCAAGACAAAAATTTATGGCAAATTTTTAAAGAAAGTCGTTATTATGAGTTTGAACAACCTGAATGGCTCAATGAATATATAGAAATTTCTCAAAAAGAAAATATTGCTGCTTCGTATGCAAATGCAGAAAAAAAATGGCTTTCTCAAAAAGAAAAAGATTTATTGAGTTATTTTTCTGATGGTGGAATGGAAAAGTTTTTGGAACAAAGAACTCTAAAGGAAGCTAATTTTTTAGTGCAAGAATACAAAAAACAAAAGCAGTCTTTTTTGAGAAAAGTTTGGAAACGAATGGCTGCACCAAAAGCCGAAAAATTCACAAAAGAACTATTAGAAAAGTATAGACGAAAAGATGAGATAAAAAATATTGATTGGCTACTCAAAAAAATATCAAAACGCAATAGTTTCGAACTCAAAATGATTGCGATGCAGGCTGTTGAATGGGTTTCTGAACCTCCTTCATCTATCGGACTCAAAAAAAATGAGCTTAAAAATTGGTTTATTTCGCACCGAAAAGCCTTAGATTTGAAGTTACTTTTAGTGGAACTCATAGAATACAGTCGTATTTTCTTAGAAAAAGATATTACACATCAAGATTTGAATTTGTTTTTAGAAGAATTTGTAAATCTGCTAACTGAAACAGACACAGAAGAAAAAAGATGGAAAAACTATTTGACAGAAAATCAGATTGATTCATTATTAAATGCAAATAAATCTGAAAATCAAAGTAAAAAGTTATTTGAAATAAAAAAAGTTATAGATTCAGATTTTAATAAGTTAGTAGAGTTAGATACTTTAAAAAGTAAATTTTCAGAAGCAGAATTAAAGACGATTGAAGAATTAAAGAAACATTTTTCTAAAAATGAAAATAATCAATTTAGTGAAGTTGAAGTTTTAGAGTTATTTGATAATTCTGTTCAAATCAGTTGGATAAACGAACTTGAAAATCATTTTCCTATCTTGAAAACAGTTGGTTCTCAAAATTGGAAGGAAAATGAAGAGCGTTTGAAAACTTTAGTTGCTCAAAAACAACAAATTAGTGCTGATATTTTGCGTTTAAAAATCAAAGAAAAAACTTATAAAGACATAGAATTTAATCGTTTGGGAAACCGAACAACATATAGAGATTTAGAGCATCAAGTCAAGAAAAAACGGAGTATTTGGGCATTACGTAAACTTCTATCTAATTATTCAGATGAAATTTTTAGGCTTTTGCCTTGTTGGTTGGCTTCTCCAGAAACGGTTTCGGCTATTTTTCCACTCGTTCAAAATTTTGATTTAGTAATTTTTGATGAAGCTTCTCAATGTTTTGCTGAAAAAGGAATTCCTGCACTTTATCGTGGCAAACAAAGTATTATTGCTGGTGATGAAAAACAACTTCCTCCACACGATTTGTATCAACCACGTTGGGAAGAAGATTTGGATAAACTAGATTTTGATTCAGAAATATTTGAAAATCAAAGTGAAGTGGGAATCAATGAGGAAATAGATAAAATTCAAGAAATTCAAAATTATGAAAATCCTAAACTAGCTTTAGAAGTAGATTCACTTTTAGATTTGGGTAAAAATTACTTGCCTTCTTTTGAACTGAATGGACATTATCGCAGTCGTTTTGCCGAACTGATAGCCTTTTCAAATTATCATTTTTATGGAAATCGTCTGAAAGTTGTGCCTGATTTGGGGATTATCGAAGAATATCAAGATTCTACACCCATAGAATATTTGAAAGTAAACGGAACTTGGCATCAAAATCAGAATCAAGAAGAAGCTGAAAGGGTAGTAGAATTAGTCAAAAATTTGATAAAAAATGAAGAAACTCAGAGTCAATTTAAAGCAAAATCTATCGGAATAATTACGTTTAATGCAAAACAACAAAATCTTATTCGTGATTTACTAGAGGAAAATTTAGAAACAATTCCAAAGGATTTATTTATAAAAAACATCGAAAATGTACAGGGAGATGAGCGAGATTTGATTATTTTCTCGGTAGGTTATGCGCCAAATATGGCTGGAAAATTCCGTTTGAGCTTTGGTTCGCTAAGTCAGCAAGGAGGTGAAAATCGTCTGAATGTAGCCATTAGTAGAGCTAGAGAGAAGATTTATATGATAAGTAGTATTTTTCCTCATCAGTTGCCTGTTTTGGAAACGCATAGCTTAGGCGCACAACTGTTGAAAAAATATTTATCTTTTGCGCATTCTATTTCAGAAGGAAAAAGTTGGCATCAAATCAATTTTGAAGATAATATAGAAACTTCATCAAATAAAATTACTCAAAAAATAGAACAGAGTTATTTTGCAAATCTGAAAAATACAATCATTTCAAACAATCAAAATTCAGATATTGAGTTTTCTCAAAATACATTCTCAGTAATGGATTTGGTAATGCTATCTAAAAATAATACTCAAAATAAAGAAATACTAGCAGCCATTTATACCGATGATGAACGTTATTTTGCTTCTTATTCAGCTAAAGAATTTCACGTTTATTTGCCGATGCTTTTAGAGAAGAAAGGTTGGAAAGTGAAGTTTTTTTGGTCTAAGGATTATTTTTTGGATGCACAAAATGAAAAATAGTTAATTCAAACAACTTCTAATATTTTTAGACTTTTTGAACTTTATCTAAGTAATTGAATTTGACGGATAAATTAGTGTATTTCCGAAGACTATATTATCCTTGTTGGCTACGTAGTTCTCTAACATAGTTCCACCTAAAGCACTCTTATAATCTAACTTGGATTTCTCGTTTCGCTCTTTTTGTAGAATAACAGTTTTTTCTCTTTCAATATCCCATAGTAATACTGGCATATAATAATCAAGTGCGAATAATACATTCTCTTCTGATTTCACGAAAGATAGAGCAAACCTTATGAACTTTTGCTCTTTAAAAATTACATAAGCATTTGTGTATAATGAAATGTTTTTTTCTAAATCTTGTCTTATAGTTTTTTCAATTTCAAAGAGACTTAAAGCTACAGCTTCTTTAATTACTGCATTAATTTCCATAATCGAACAATTTAACTTTTTATAAAAATAACAAAAGTAAATATATGAAATGCTGATAAAGGAAAAAATAGTTGTTCCACTACCTAAGTATAATTTTTGTCCAAACTATCCTCTTATTTCAGTAAATTTGTCCTTTTAAAGACTAGCTCATAGTTATTTTTGTTCAATAAATTTCTATACTTTTAAAATAATAAAATCTGGAAACTTCAAAAAATACTTTCACAAAACAAGAACGTCTCTCTTCTGTCAAAGATATCGAAACACTTTTTAAAAAAGGCAAATTATTGTTTGTCTTTCCTTTAAAAGTTGTTTTTATTCCCAAAAAAGTAGAAGACAAAAAAGAGGAAAACAACCAAAAAAATACTCTCCCTGCTCGTCTATTGATTTCAGTTTCGAAGCGAAATTTTAAAAAAGCTGTCGATAGAAATCGTATCAAAAGACAAATAAGGGAAGGCTATCGATTACAAAAATCAGAGTTTGATTTGTCGCATGTAGATACATTTGCCTTTATTTGTGTGGCAAAAGAACATATTGATTCAAAGTTTTTACACAAACGTATTAAAAAATTATTACAGATGTTGGAAAATGAAGGTAAAAGTAGAGTTAATAGCTAGTTTGATTGGTTATTGTTTGCATGTTAGTAATTCTTTTCAGAGTATTGTATCAAAAAGCTAGTTATATTGAAGTATCTTTAAAGAAAAGTACTTGATATTTCGTTATCCTATTCTAAAAACTAACTGTTCAATAACACATAAAATTAAATGTCTAAGAAAACATCTCTTTCTCTTTCTTCTTCTGGACAAGATTCACAGCAACTTGTAAAAGGACAAGGATTTGGAACTGCACCTGTATTTTTTACTGCTATTTCTACTATTTTGGGAGCAGTTATGTTCTTACGTTTTGGTTATGCTGTTGGAAATGTTGGACTTTTGGGTTCTATCGGAATTATTATTTTAGGACATATTGTAACTATTCCAACAGCCATGGCAATTGCCGAAATTGCAACCAATCAAAAAGTAGAAGGAGGAGGAGAATATTATATTGTCTCTCGTTCCTTCGGACTAAATATTGGCGCAACTATCGGAATTGCGCTTTATCTTTCACAAGCAATTAGTGTAGCTTTTTATATTATTGCTTTTGCTCAAGCCTTTCAGCCTGTTTTAGAATATCTTCGAACACTTCCTTATGTTATTGATAATGGGCTTTTATTTTTTGTAGAAGATAGATTGATTAGTCTTCCTGCACTTTTGTTACTTATTTTAATGGTTTCTACAAAAGGTGCTGATTTGGGCGTAAAGGCTCTTTATTTTGTTGTTGCTCTGCTTTTTATTTCTTTGATTATGTTTTTTGTAGGAACTACAAATTACGTTTATGATTATAATTCAGTCGGTTTGAGTGATTCAATTGCCAATCCAGATTCTTTCTTTAAAGTATTTGCTATTTGTTTTCCAGCGTTTACAGGAATGACGGCAGGCGTAGGCTTGTCAGGTGATTTGAAAAGCCCACGTAAATCAATTCCCCTCGGTACTCTTTCAGCTACTTTTGCAGGAATGTTTATCTATTTCTTTATCGTTTATAAATTATATGTTTCAGCAACTCCCCAAGAACTTCATACAGACCAACTTATAATGGAAAAAATTGCCCTTTGGGGACCAATGATTTTGGTAGGTTTGGCTGCTGCAACAGCCTCTTCAGCTTTGGGTTCAATTTTGGTTGCCCCCAGAACACTCCAAGCCTTAGCTAATGATGATGCGTTTCCTTCTCAAAAAATGAACAATTGGTTAGCAAAAGGAAAAGGTAAAAAAGCTGAACCGTTTAATGCTACCTTGATTACTTCTGCTTTTGCACTTATTTTTGTTATTGCTGGTGATGTTAATGCTGTGGCTGAAATTATCTCTATGTTTTTTATGGTAACGTATGGTACTATTTGTTCAATTTCGTTCTTAGAGCATTTATCTGGCGATACTTCTTACCGTCCTACTTTTCGTTCAAAATGGTATATTTCACTTCTTGGTGCATTAGCTTGTATTTTTATGATGTTTAGTATGAATCCTACTTATGCTTTTATTTCTTTGATTTCAATGGTAGTTCTACACATTGTGATGAGCCAATATCGTAAGAAAAGCACAGGAATTGTTTATCTATTTCAAGGAGCTATTTTCCAAGTCAATAGAGAATTACGAGTATTTTTGCAAAAACGTGAAGATGAAAAAACAACACAATGGAATCCTGCTATTGTTTGTCTTTCACAAGATTTTTTCCGTCGTCAGAGTGCTTTTAATATGCTGCGTTGGCTTTCGCATCGTTATGGCTTTGGAACGTATATCCATTATATTCAAGGATTTTTATCAAAAGATACTAATATTATTGCCAAAGAAACCAAAAAAGATATTATCCAAATGGCTTCCAAAACCAAAAGTAATGTCTATATAGATACACTTGTAAGTCCGTCGCTTACTTCTTCGATTGCACAAGTATTGCAATTACCTGGGGTTTCAGGACTTGAAAATAATATGTTTTTATTAGAGTTTAGTAAAAATAATCCTGAAAACCTGAAAGGAATTATTGATAATTACCCACTTATCAAAGCCACTTCCTTTGATGTATGTGTATTAGCTACCTCCGAAAGAAATTTTGGTTTCAAAAAAAGTATAAATATTTGGATTACTCGCCATAGTTTCCAAAATGCAAACTTGATGATTCTTTTGGCGTATGTAATTGTGGGGCATAGAGATTGGAAAGATGCAGATATAAAACTATTTGCTGTCTATGCTGATGCAGAAATTGAAACTGAAAGAGTAAAACTCATCGAACTTATTAAATCAGGTCGTTTGCCTATTTCAGCTACAAATGTAGAATTGATTGCACAACGAGGAAAAAGTATGAAACAAATCATTAATGAAAAATCAAAATCGGCTGACCTTACTATGATTGGACTCAATGACAAACAGGTAAAAGAAGAGGGAGAAGCTATTTTTAAAGGTTATGATACCATTTCAGATATTTTATTTGTAAATAGTCATAATCAGAAAATTATTGAATAAAAATGATATTAGTAAAAGCAATAGATAATCTTATCGATAAAATAGGCGAATTAACACAATGGTTGGCTTCTATTTTGGTGATTTTGGTTTGTGTAGACGTAATTTTACGTTATACAATTGGTTTTAGTAGTGCTTTTTTATCAGAACTAGAATGGCATATTTTTTCATTTTTCTTTCTAGTGGGTGCTGCTTATACACTTAAAGACGACAAACATGTGCGTGTAGATGTTTTTTATGCTCGTTTTTCTGAAAAGAAAAAGGCTTTAGTGAATCTTTTTGGGACACTTATTTTTCTGATTCCTTTTTGTGTTGTAGTCATAAAAGGTGGAATTCCTTATACAGAATTTGCTTTCAGACTTTCAGAAGGTTCGCCAGATCCTGGGGGATTGCCTGCTCGTTTTATTGTAAAAAGCTTTATCGTTATTGGCTTTGGACTTCTTTTTTTACAAGCTATTAGTTTAGTTTTGAAGAGTTTTTTTATCATAATCAAAAAATAAAACCCACAAATCAGTTTGTGGGTTAAATAATTATAGTAAATGAATTACGTTTGTAAAATTGTAATAAATTGTATTCATTCCGTAATCCGTAATCGATTTACTTATTAATCAATTCTTTCACTACTTTAGCAATTGTTTGTTTTTCAGCTTCTGTGCCTAATTCTTTAATGGCTGCACCCATTGCTTGTCCCATTTGTTGAGGACTAACTTCGCCCATTCCAGCCAAAATTTTCTCTACTCTTATTTTTACTTCATCTTCTGAAAGCATTTGAGGTAAGAATTTTTCAATAACTTCTAACTCTGCTTTTTCAGTTTCGGCAAGTTCTGTACGTCCTTCTTGCTCATAAAGAGCTAAAGATTCACGTCTTTGTTTGGCTTGTTTTAATAAAATATCTAATTCTTGTTGTTCTGAAAGAGATTCTGAGGTGCTTCCTTTTTCAGTTTGAGCCAATAAAATAGCTGATTTGATAGCACGAAGAGCCGTTAATTTTGTTGTTTCTTTTGCACGCATAGCGACTTTCATTTCGCTTTCTACTTTTTCTTTTAAAGTTGTCATTTTATGGGTTAATTAAATTATAAAAAATAAACTGAATCACACTTTAAAGTCAATTCAAATTAATAAACACGAATTTAATCAAAATCAATCCCTAATGACAGTTTATTTTTAAATTAGATAAAAAGACTGCAATTTCAAACTTATATTATATTTGGTTTAGGATAGGTTTTTGATTGTGTTTAAATTTTAAAAATTAAGTTTTTAAGAATAAAATTTGTATTTATATTTAATTCACTGTAAGCAGCATTATATGTCTGTAAAAAACAATTTAATATCCCCTCAATTTTATGGAAAAGAAACTACTAGAAAATCAATTTTGTACTTACTATTATGATAATACAAATAAATTTCTCACTCAGTTATGGACAAATGAAAGTGATGATATGACAGAAGATGATTACAAAAAAGAAATGCGAAACTACTTAGGTTTTGTTCAAAAACATGCTGTATCTCATGCTTTGATTAATCTTCAAGAGTTCAATTTTACTATTGTCCCTCAAGTTCAAGTTTGGGTAGATGAAAATATAGCTATTCACGCAAATAAAATCGTACAAAAAATTGCTTTTGTTTTACCACAAGATTTAATGGTAGAGTTATCGGTCGAACAAGTAATGACAGAAAATGAAGGTAAAAATTATAAAGCATTAAATTATTTCGATAATGAGAAAGTTGCCAAAAAATGGTTGTTAGATTAATTATTGAAAATTAGTAGTAAAAAAAGTAGAGTTTGGTTATTAATTCTTTAAAACAAATTTGATTTTTGTATTTTTATACAACTAGAATTTATCAATCAATCGCTATTTTTTTTTAATTATGGATACTTTTAAAATATTTTTTCGTCGTTTCTTATATGTACTTGGTTTTTTTGCCATTCTCATTTTAGGTCTTTTACTATTTTGGATGTACAAAGGGATTCCTATTATTTCTCTTGATCCCTTTAGTTATGTGCCTTCAAGTGCAATGTATATCTTAGAAACTGACGAACCTGTTGATAGTTGGGAAGAGATTAGTAGTTCTCAGCTTTGGAAACATCTACAAACACAACCTTATTTTGGCGAAT
Source organism: Bernardetia sp. Wsw4-3y2 (assembly GCF_037126295.1). Lineage (NCBI taxonomy): Bacteria > Pseudomonadati > Bacteroidota > Cytophagia > Cytophagales > Bernardetiaceae > Bernardetia > Bernardetia sp. Wsw4-3y2. The sequence goes on from NZ_CP147018.1 coordinate 524,921, forward strand.
TGACAAAAGATGCAGCTTCATTAGACACAATGATTCATCAAAATAGAGAAGTTTTTGACTTTCTTGGTAAAAGAAAAGTTTTGGTTTCTTCACACATTCACAAACAAGGAGATTATGATTTTTTATTTATTGTTGATTTGAAGCGAGAAATTCCATCATTTTTAGAAAAAAATATTGGAACATTTATGAGTAGTGTTGAAGATTCTTCTAAATATGAATACAAAGGAAATCGTATTTATTTAATAAAAAATACATCAGATAATTCTCAATGGGCAATTTCTATTCGCCAACATCTGCTTTTATGTTCTCAAACTCCTGCCTTGATTGAAGCTGCTTTAGATGAGCGAGAAAATCCAAATAATTTTGAAAATAACCGTCGTTTTAAAAAAGTTGTTTCAAAAACTTCCTCTAGAAATTTAGGAAACTTATTTATCAACTATGATTTGGCAGATGAATTTTTTGGTCTTTATATGGACGAATCAAATGAATATCTGAATGATATTTCAGAAGCTCTATTTTTTTCTGGACTAAATTTAGATTTGGAACAAATAGGCGACGATGACGATGAAAATGCTTCTACACTAGTTAGGATGATAGGAACGACAGGAATTAATGATTCTGTGCCTTCTCATGTACGTGCGTTGTTGCGTTCTGGAAGTAGTGATATTACGGCTGCTCGGGTTGTTCCACAGCGTTCTGCATTTTATTTTAGTGTCAATTTTGATGATTTTTTGAGCTATTATGATAAGTTTACTGAGGTTTTGCAGCGAGATGAAGAAGCCTATCAAGAATATCAAAATCAAATTAGAACTGTCGAAAGACTTTTAGATATTAGCGTTAGGGACAATTTTTTTTCTTGGATTGGTTCAGAAATGGCAGTTATTCAGAGTGAAGCAACAGAGTCGATTGATAAAAATGATGAATATGCACTTGTTTTGAAGGCAAAATCTATTTCGGAAGCAACAGCTCAATTAGAGTTTATTGGAGAAAAAATTCGTAAACGCACACCTGTAAAAGTGGTAGTTTCCGAACACAAAGGACACAAAATAAGCATGCTTGCTGTAAAGGGATTCTTCAAATTGGTAATGGGAAAATATTTTGAAAAAATTGATAAACCCTATTTTACTTTTATTGAAGATTATGTCATTTTTAGTAATAGTCCTAAAACACTCAAAAACTTGATTGATGATTATGAAATGGGACTTACTTTGGCAAAATCACCTTCTTTTCAAAATTTCTTTAAAGAATTTGAAGCTGATAATTCAAACTTTTTTGCTTACATAAATATGCCTGTTGCTCTCAAAACTCTAAAGCGTTCGATGAGTCCAGAAACTTGGAAGACAGTTCAACAAAATGCAAATTATGTGATTTCTCAACCACACTGGGGTTTTCAGCTTCGTAGAGATGAAACCAATTTTTATGATACTCGCTTAGTTACGGTTTATGAAAATCCTGAAAAGGTGAGAAATGATTATAAACTAGCACAAGAAAACCGTAAAAAACTGCTAGAACAACTCAATAGCAAGAATATTTTAGAAAAAGTGTTTGGAACAGAAGAAAAAATAGACCTTTTCGAACAGCTCCAAACTATTCCAGAATCTGAATTGATTGAATTAGATAAAGATAATGCTGAGCGTCGTTTGATTGTCAGAAGTCAAGAAGATACTCGTTACGAATATGAAGTAAAAGGAAGTATAAAAGATGGAGTTTATCGTGAATTTAAAGCTGGAAAACTTATTATTGAAGGTTATTATAAGAATGATAAGCGAGATGGAAAATGGCGTTTCTATGATAAAAATGGCAAGATAAAAGAACGAAAACGCTACAAAGAAGGAGAAGAGACTAAGTTTTCTTTATTTTGATAAAAACAAAAAACGGCAATTTTTACGAATTGCCGTTTTTTTATCATTTCACTTCTATAACTTCAACTTGATAGGTCAGTTTTGATAATTCTTCTTCTTTTACTTTTGGAACAGCCATAGTTGTACTCAAAACACGTATTTGATTGCGTTTGAGCTTAGAAGTAGAACCCGAAACACCATATCTGACTTCTGTTCCTAATAATTTTTTAGCAGAATTAAACCAACTAAATTGAAATTTGAGAAGAGAAATAGACGCATTTCCTGTATTTTCGATTTCTAAAGTGATGCGATGAAATCCATTTCCAAGTATACCCTCTGAAAAGTTGCTTTGTCTTTCTCTAAGCTGAATATCTGTATTTTGAGGTCGTTTTTGCGCCCAAGTTACTGGGATTTTTGGTGAAGGTTCATAAGTTAGTGCTTCATTTAACTCCTCTTGCTCTATCACCGAAGACGAGATTACTACTTTTGCAATATTTGGAGCTATTGTTTTTTCATATTTCATAACTTGAAATGGAATCAAATCATCTTTTCGTAATGTCAAATCTGACTCCTTTACCACCTCTTCATAGGTTGTTCTGATTATTTCTCCTTTATCATCAAAGAGTTCTAATTTTATTTTTAACTGATTAATTTCAGCATTTTTGACTAAAAAATCACCAATTAATTCTACCTTATAACTCTCATTATATTTTGTAACAAGCGCACTTTCTGTCTGCCATTCTAAGTTTTTTAGTTTTGGGTCTGTAATTTCTATAGGGATTTCATATTCATTTGCATTAAAATCTATATTTTTATTTGGAGGATAATCTGATGCTACTTTTTTTATTTCTTCATCAATATTTATATTTATTTCTTCAGTTGATTCTGCAACAGGAAATTCTTCTTGTTTGACTCTATTAGGAGAATTGAGAAAAAAGAAAGCTAAAATGCCAAATACAATAATTAAAGGAAGAATTATAAATAGATTTCTCTCAATATAAGATTTTCTTTTAGTAACTATTTGAGTGTTTATTTTTCGTGGCTTGCGCTTCAAATCCGAAATTATCTTGAGCGATTGGTTATGACTAGGATTTTGATTCAAACAAATTTTGCTATATGAAATAGCAGCTTCTTTGTCTTTTTTATCAGCATATTCTCTAAAACGCTCAAAATGTGCCTGCGCCAAAGTAGCTGTTGTATCTATCGAATTATAATCCAAAACATTGGCTTGCTCAAGCTCTGCAATGGCATCATCATAATTTTGATGTGATAAAAAACCACGTCCACGCAACAAATGAGCTTTGTAGGTTTCTTGCACAGCCTGCCAATCTGCATCTGAAAGACCAATTTGAGCAGCTATTTCTTGTTGTTCATTTTTAGAAAGAGGTTTATCTTGTCGTTTTTGCTGAACAGCTAACAATTTTTCTATAAACTCTCTTTGTCTTTGTTGGTCATTATTCATCTGTAAATTTATAGTTGGTGATTAGCTATCTTGAATATTGATTTCCTGTTTTTTTAATTTTGATATTTTAGGACTTATAAGGTACAAAATAATTCCCTTTTGCTGAAAAAAAGACAGTAAAATTTATCAAAACAAAATACACTGTTTTTCCGTGTTACTTCATACACAAACATATCAACATTTATTCATATAAGATAAAAATACGTTACTCATTATGGATTATTTAGATAAAGACTATTTAGAAAAATCTCTTTCTTACCAAGAGTACAGAACACTTGGACAAGAACTTTTAGAAAAAGCAACCACCACAAACAGAGATAATCGTCCAGAAATTTTGGAATATACAAATACCAATATGTATCGTATGAACAGGCTTGACAAGACAACAAAAGTAAACGAGAATGTCAAAAATGCTTTAGCTACTATTTCATCAAATGAAAAATATTATTGGATCGTTTTGACAGAGAGTTGGTGTGGAGATGCTGCTCAAATTGTACCTGTTATGAATAAAATTGCAGAAGAAGCAGGCGAAAAACTAGAAATTCGTTTTCCCCCTGTCCTTGCTCGGTTTTTTGTGGCTATCGCTCGTTTTTAACGAGTGATTTATATGTATTCGGCTGTAGCCGTGGTTTTTGTATTTGTTGTTCTAGCAGCACATAAACTGTGAAAAAACACCTATTTAGCTGCAACATTATATTTTTTAATACAAATATACGGCAGGAATGCCGAATACATATAAGTCACTTGGCAAAGCCAAGCTTTTAGGTTTGTAGTAGATAAAATAGATGTAATTTCTTATCTTGTATTTAAGAATTCATCTAGTAGGAAGAGAACCTATAGCCGAGCAGCAGCAGAGAGGTAGTTTTTTATAGATATTGTGATTAGATTTTTATTCTTTAATATTAGTGTTTTTTGAGAATGTAAAACCTAATTTTAAAATTGATTAATTATGAATATTTCGCTAATCTCTTTCATCGTTTGCCTTCTTTTTACCTTTTCATTCCAAATAAAAGCACAAGATACACTTTGTTATGAAGAAATAAATAGACTTCATTTTGATAGTTTATATTTATCTTTTAATGTCGCACCTTCTTACACTAATAACTATCTTTTTTATGTAGAAAGAAAGGGAGGTAGTATTTGTATAGTAAAACATAATGGACAAGATATATACAAGAGTAGTTTAATGAAAATAGAATACAATTTCTATACTGTAGGTTCTTGTAAAAATGGTAACCCCTTCATTTTACTATACGATAGTCATATAAAAGATAGGAAAGGTAAAAGTCATATAATTACATTTGATTCTTTATTAAATAAGGATAAAGAATATAGTATAGCAAAAATAAATATGTATAAATATAATGAAGAAGTATACAGATCTATCAAATATTTAGATACACTACAAGATAGTATTATATTAAATCCTTCCTTTTATGGAGGATTCATAATTAAATTCAACAAAACAACATTTTCTAATGATCTAGTATCATACCCATACGATTATGATTTTTATAATTCTGAATTTGTATCAATAAGAGGTTTGATAGGTAGAATAGAAGAAAAAAGAGTATATTATTATAAAGAGGGAATTACGTTGGACGGTATAAAGAAAGGTCTTATAAATAAAAAAACTTTGTTTATAAAAAATAGCTTTGTTTCACAACTAGATAATGGAGATATTGTATTTTTCAAGTTTTGTGATTGAGTAATTTTTTGCTCAGACTAATATATCTTGAAGAGGTTGGTAAAACTGTTTGGTATATGTTTAAAGAAATGATGTCTTTTAATCTTAGCAAAGAACTTGTAGTAGATGTATTGAAGTACTCAAACAAGAAACCAGAAGTATTTAAAAATGTGGAAGTAGAAATGAAGAAACCACAAAATATAATCTCCTGCATTAAAAACATTATCACTTCCCAACTCTATAAAAATGGCATTTTCCTTCAAATCTGAAATACGTGAAACTGAATTGGCTTGTGGGAGCATTCCACCACCGTTTCCAAAAATTTGAATGTTATTTGGATTGATAGTAGAAGGATTCAGACCTGCTGTTTGAAGGTCTTGAAAAGTAACTTTATGTACTCCATTTTTTTTCTATTTTCAACTTCAAAATTTGTCCCTCTGAAAGAACTGAATTTTGAGCGAAACCACTAAAAGCAAAGAAAAAAGTAAGAAGAAGAAAAAAGGAATACTGAATATATTTTGATGTATGAAGATTCATAAAACTTATTTTTTATATAAATTAGTAGAGCTGGAAGTATTTTGAGCTATATGATGCTGATTATCAAGTTTTTGATTGATAAAATAGTTTGTAAAGTTACGATTTTTTGGAATACTTCTTTTCTTAAAAATTTGGAAAACAAAAAGACACCTCAATTTTTTTGAAGTTTCTTTTTTATCCTCGTTGACGATTTCATTTGAATCTCAACGACGGTGGAAAATTTTACTTTTTAGAGCAACCGTCAACGAGGCGTTGCCGTCGTTGAGGATTTTTGAATATGTAAAAATCTATTTGCCATTGGTATCTCCTACTCTAACACTTCCTCCAATATTTCCAAAGTTAGAGTTGTTTATTACGTTTTTGCTATTAACAATTCTTGTCTGAACATTCGAATTTGTAGTAGGCTGATGTTCTGCTAAAAGAGCCTTGAATTTTTCTATTTCTGTTTTTAAAGCTGAAATTTCTATTTCTTCATCTTCAATAGCATTTTCTAGAACAACTTCTAATTTTGTAGCTGCTTTTTCATCTTTTGCATTCTCTTCTACAGCTTAAATAGCTGTTTTCTGATTTTTTTGCTTAAATAAACCTCCTAAGTAAGAGAAAATTTCTTTTGAACCTGTTCTTATTTTTCTATTATTATTTTACAACATAAAATCAGTATAAGTTTTTATTATAGAGTATTCAAATAAAAATAGATGACTCAAAGAAAATTAGCCAAAAAAAGCAAAGCCCTAACTAATTTTACGTGTTTTTGATAGGGTTGGAATAAAAAAACTTTGACAGTCCTTTCAGAAGGCTGTCAATAGTTCAAAATATACGTTTACATTTTAACTATTGTCAGATTTATTTTGGATTACCAAAAAATTACTAACAAAGTTTTATAAACTTGACTAGAATTTTATTCCAAAAAATAAAAACTAATTCATTAACTTTGTAAGTTGATAGAAAAAACAAAAATCCGAATTTTAAATAAACGAATTTGGATAAATACATAAAGAAAAATTCAAAATGAATAAATTAATTGCTGATATAGACATTGTAGATAAAGCAAGTGAAGCTATACACGAACCTTGCGAAACTGTCAAAAAAACAGCCAACAATGCCAAAGAAGGAGAGCGAAAACTCTACATCGAAAGTTATGGCTGTCAGATGAATTTTGCTGATAGCGAAATTGTGGCTGCCGTAATGCAAGAACACGGTTTTGGAACGACAGATTCGGCAGAAGATGCTGATTTGATTTTCCTAAATACCTGTTCAATTCGTGAAAAAGCCGAACAAACCGTTCGCAAACGCTTAGTTCATATCAACGGACTCAAAAAACGTAAGCCTGAAATGATGGTTGGTGTTTTGGGTTGTATGGCAGAGCGTTTGAAACACAAATTTTTAGACGAAGAGAAAATTGTAGATTTAGTAGCTGGTCCAGATGCCTATCGTGATTTGCCAAAACTGGTCGGTTCGGTAGATGATGGACAAAAAGCTGTCAATGTTCTTCTTTCAAGAGAAGAAACCTATGCTGACATTTCGCCTATTCGTTTGAATAGTAATGGAATTTCTGCTTTTGTTTCAATTATGCGTGGTTGTGATAATGTTTGTAGTTTTTGTGTTGTGCCATTTACTCGTGGTCGTGAGCGCAGCCGTCCTGCTGATTCGATTGTACAAGAAATTAAAGATTTGGTAGCTCAAGGTTATAAAGAAGTTACTTTATTAGGACAAAATGTAGACTCCTATAAATGGACAAATGTTCCAAGAACGATAAGAGCCGAAAATTTTGAAAAAGAAACAGGAGAAAAAGTAAGAAATGAAAACTTTGCTACACTTTTAGAAATGGTGGCTCAAATTGACCCAAATCTAAGAGTTCGTTTTACTACTTCGCATCCAAAAGATATGACGGATGATGTTTTGCATGTAATGGCGAAGTATGAAAATATTTGTAAGTATATTCACTTGCCTGTTCAGAGTGGAAATAGTAGAGTTTTGAAACTTATGAATCGTACTTACACTCGGGAATGGTATATTGACAGAGTAGATGCAATTCGTAGGATTTTGGGAGAAGATTGTGCCATTAGTTCGGATATGATTTCAGGTTTTTGTACTGAAACAGAAGAAGAACACCAAGAAACATTGACTTTGATGGACTATGTAAATTACGATTATTCGTATATGTTTTTCTATTCTGAACGCCCTGGAACGTTGGCAGCAAAGAAATATTTGGATGATATTCCGATGGATGTAAAGAAAAAACGCCTAAGTGAAATTATTGAACTTCAATCGAAGCATTCATTGGCTCGTAATCAAAGATTGATTGGAAGAACTCATAAAGTTTTGGTAGAAGGAGAATCAAAACGCTCTGATAAAGATTTGCAAGGCAGAACGACAGACAATAAAGTAATTGTTTTTCCTAGAGAAAATTATGAAAAAGGACAGTATGTAAATGTACATGTAAATGATTGTACTTCGGCTACGCTGTTTGGAAAAGCTGTTGAATTGGCAAATTAATTTAAACGAGGTCTTATCAATTAAAAAGAATTTTAATCCTGTTTATATAGACTTTAAGTAACTAAAAACCCTCAAAATCTGATTATAGAAATCGAATTTTGAGGGTTTTTTATTGACTTTTTACTTTACAAATTCCCAAGCAAAATTAGTTCCTTTGTGTTCGACAACAATTTTGTTTACAGCACCAGATGAATAATCGACTGTTCCTTCATATTTATTTTCTTCTTTCTGATTGAGCAAAACGGAATTAACTTTTAGTCCATTTGTTATATGTTTCTCAATGCGATAACGGAGTGTTGTTGCAAGGGAAGTAGAAGTATTTTCAGGATACCAACCACGAATTATATCCACAAAAGCAACCAAGTTTTCATTTTTTTCAGTTTTAACAGTAAGTTGAACAAAATTATTCACTATTTGTGCGCTTTCAACTTGTAGTTTTGTTTCCAAATCATTCTCTAAAAAGCGTTGAGCGAGTAGTTTTTTATTTGTTTCATTCACGTCAGGAAATTGTATTCCTGCTTGTTGTGTGTATGTAATAGTTACTTCATTTCCATTTTCAAGAAGCATTTTTCCTTCGTAATTATTCTGTTCTGCTTTTTCAAAACTTAACTTTTCTATTGTTTTAACGCCATATTTTTTTCTCATTACATATTGAAAGTAGCTTGAAACTGCTGCTTTATCTTGCTTTGGAAACACACCTGTTTGTGGATCAAGAGTTAAAGGAAGTTCACTTCCATTGTCAGTTGTAACAATGACATCAAATCCATTTCCTACAGTAGGAATAAGTTTTACTTTTTCAGTAGGAATCCCCATTGATCGGATTAGATAACGCTTTGTACTTGACTCTAAAATCTCTTTCCAAATAGGTTTTAAAAGACCTATTTTATCTTTTCCAACTCGCACAAAAATAGTTGCTGTTGGCATTGCAGCATCTTCAAAAGTAGTTTTGGCTAGATAAACCCACTCATCATCAGTAATAGAAGGTGTTTTTTCTAAATGAATAGTTTGTTTTATATCTCCCCAATGCTTTTTTTCTAGTTGTAAGTCAGTTATTTTTTGATTGAATGCTTTTTCAATTTCTGGTTTTAAAAACTCTTTTATTTGTTCTTCATCTGATTTTGCTTTGTCTTTTGGAATAAATTTTTGAACTGAATTTCCTTTAGTCAGAAAAAGTGTATCTCCTTTAAAATCAAATTGATAACTATCAGCAATTCCATAAGCCATTACTTTTAATGTATTTTCATTAATTTCATAGTCTCTTTCAGTAATGTTATCAAAAGTTATTTTTTCATCTGTAACTTGAAGTGTACTTTTGTAATCTGAACGCACCCATTCGCCCTCTAATTTAGAAGAACTAGAACAGCTACTCAAAAAAACGAGCCCTACAAAACTTCCTGTATAAAATAGTTTTGATAGAAAATAAGGATATGTATGTTTAAATTTCATGATAGATTTTATTTTGAATAAACTATTTTTTTATTTTACATACGAAGTGTATGTTACAAGGCTGCAAAAGTAAGAAATTTTTGACTTTTTAGACAGATTAGTCATTTTGAAATGCTGTAAAAAAGTTTTTTTAGAGATTCTTTCTTTATTTTTTCAGTATTTTTTAGCTTTTTTATAAGAATTAATAACTCTAGTCGCTAAAACTTGTTAAGTCTTACTAATTAAACGCTTCATTTTTAATAAATTTGTAGTTACGTTTTGCAAATCTGATCGTGTAGCCTATCAATTAGATTTTAATACACGCCAAATTACTTTTTGATTTTCTAAAAATTACATGAAATACCTACCTTATTTTCTTATTGCGCTAGGCGTAATTCTTATTGACCAAGCTCTCAAATTATATATTCATTCTACACTTTCTCTAGGTGAAGACATTCTGATTTTTGGCGACTGGTTCAAACTTCATTATACACTCAACCCTGGAATGGCATTTGGTATTACGTTGGGTTCTGATTATGGAAAACTTATCCTGACTGTATTTAGAATTTTTGCAGGAATAGGAATTGCTTATGTGATGGCTCGTGCTGCATTGCGTGATGCTCCAAAAGGTTTTGTTTTTAGTATGGCTCTTATTTTAGGAGGAGCATTTGGAAATATTGTAGATTCTACTTTTTATGGTGTTTTTATAGAAGGAAATGCTGTTGCTATGTACGAAAATGAACCAAGTTTTTATCCTTGGTTTCATGGGCAAGTAATCGATATGTTTTATTTTGATATTGCTTCAGGCTATTTTCCTGATAATTTGCCTTTTGTTGGTGGCGACCATTACTCATTTTTTCCAATTTTTAATATCGCTGATGCAGCTATTTTTATAGGAGTTTGTATTATCTTGATTTGGCAAAAACGTTTCTTTCCAAAAGAAGAAGTGGTTGAAATAGAAGTGGAAAAATCTTTAGAAGATGAAATTAGAACAGACAACTCAAGTAATACAGAAGAAGATAAAATATCTGATACATCTGATGAAGATACAACTATCTTTGTAGCAGGAGAAAATGATTTAAAAGAAGATAAAATAAATGAAGACTTTAAAAAAGAGAATTAGTCTTTAAATCAAAGAAAAAACTGTTTTGAATATAATTTATTTGAACAAAAAAATCCTGTAAAATCGTTTACGTTTTACAGGATTTTTGATTTTTACTTAATTATTTGGTGATGTTACAAACTGCCACCATGCCCTTGTTAGTATTTTAGCGAAGCGACACAAACAATCAAATAATTATTTCTTTGCTCGTTTTAGTTCGTCTTCTTTGATGGTAAGTGAATACAAATCTTTTCCATCTTTGTCTTTATAAGTAATTGTCAGGATACGTTCTTTACGTTTTCCATCAATTTCAATGACTGCGTAATTGTGTTTTCCTACAATAAATGACTCTTTAATGGCTGTCGGATTTTCGTCTTCTTTTGGTGTGGCAGAACCTGCTGTAATGGAAGAAGAAGTAATATCATACAAAGGATAATCATTTTCACGTTCCATTTTAGTAATTACACTATGATGACGGTCACCTGTCAGGAAAATTACACCTTCAATATTTTGTTTTTGAATGGCATCCAATACTTTCTGACGTTCTTCTTTGTAGGTTGCATAGTTTTCAAAGATTGCACTTTCATTTAAAACCTGTCCACCAGCTACCACAAATTTAAAAGGAGCTTTACTAGAAACTAAAGACTCAATAAGCCACTGCACCTGTTTTTCGCCAAAATAACTTTTATTTTCAGCTTCATAATCTTGTGCTTGTCTGAAAGTACGATTATCTAACATAAAAAACTGTGCATCTCCCCACGTAAAAGTGCTTACTACATTATTTGCCCCTTCTATAATACTTGTATTTTGGCTGTGCCAAAAAAGTTGAAAGGCTTCTGTAGTAATATCTTTATTAGCAAATGTATAGTCAGAGTCATTAGGACCAAAATCGTGGTCATCCCAAGTAGCATAATTATGAATACCTGCTAAAAGAGGTTGCATTTCTGGAAGCGAACGAGTATGTGTATAACGGTGCATAATTCCCGAACGACTGCCCCAGTCTGGGTCACGTAAATAAGTATTATCTCCACCCCAAACCATAAAATCAACATTTTCTTTATAAAGAGAAGTGAAAATTTCGTACTCACTTCCATATCCTTTTCCAGGACGGTCAGCTTCAGGTTCGTTTACATACACACAAGAGCCAAAAGCAAATTTAATTTTTGGTGGGTCAGTTCGGTATTGCCAAAGTAGTTGAGTTTGGCATTTCAAATCATACTCAAAAGGAACTTCTTTATCATTTATGAATACTTTATATTCATATTTTGTAGAATGCTCAAGATTTCTCAAAACTGGTTTTGCAACAAAAGCTGTTAGAGAGTTCGTTTGGATAGGTTCTGTAAATTGGAAGGGTACATCTGAAATAGCTTTTTCTGTTGCTAGATTTAATTTTGGACGATAAGCAATATGTACTTTTGCAGCTTTTTTGGTTTGTACCCAAAGACCAATTTCACTCATTTCAGAATACCCAACCATAGGACCTGACTGTACAAATTCAGTTTTTAAAGCACTTTTAACTTCTTCTTGAGCAAAAGAGGATGTAGAAAAGATAATTGCAAATACGATTGACAAATAAGTTAAAGAAAACAGCTTTCTATGAGATGTGTTTTGACAAAAGTTCATTAGATAAGGGATTTGTTATAACAGATAATTATTTTCTGTAAAAATACGCATCTTTTTAAAAAAGAATGATTAATTTCTTATTAATGATAGTTGGTTTCTTACTCTTCATTGGTAACAGCTACTATTTTTTGAATGATTTTGTCAAGTAATTCGACTTCATGTTGCAAGTAACTTAAATAAAGTAATTTGTTTTCTTGATTACTTTCCATTTTCATCAAATTCATTAATCCCAAAATAGTTGCAACAGGTCTTCTAACTTCGTGAGACTGTTGCCAAGCTATTTCTTTCAAACGCTCATTTTGCTTTTGTATTCTAATCTCTTTTCGCTTTTGATCCGTAATATCTGTTACAGCAAGCACAAATGTTTCTATTTGATTATCTTCATTCTGTATAGGAGATATTTTTGTTAAGTATACTTGCTCTTTATAATCTACTTCATACGAAACGGTAAGACCTCGCCAAATTTTGGGAATAGCTTCTTGTAATTTACGATATAACTGAGGAAGAAGCATTTCACTTGCATGTTTACCAAAAAAGTTCCTTGGATTAATATCATACATCTTATAGCCTTGTCCTCCTGTATATAGAACAATCATATTTTTATCTATTAATGAAATAGAACCATCAGGAAAATTTTGTGCAAGAATATCTAAATCATGTTGTAGTTTTTTGGCTTGAGAAGTTATATTTTTATATTTTGTTATGTCTTCTAAATTATGAGAAATTCCAATAATATCGGTATTTTTATCATAGACAGGAAGTAATCTAAACTGCCACCAATTTTCTCCTTCATGTTTCTCCACTTCAATAGTTTCTCCAGCTAATACTCTTTCATAATATTGCTTAAATTCATCTTGAAATACTGGTAATATAAAATCTAGCAAAAAGTCTCCTTTTTTTGGTTCTTTTCCAAAAACGATTTTACATATATTTTTTGTAACTTGATTTGTATGAATAATTCTTAAATCTTTACCAATAAAGCTTTTTGAATAATTACTACTCTCATAAAGAGAATCAAGCATGTTGAGTGTATATTCTTGTATTTGGATAGCTTTTTTTGCTGATAAATGAGTTTTAAGTTGCTCAATAACTAAATCGGCAAGAGACTGGAGAATTTCCTTTTCTTTAGTAGTAAGTACACGAGGTGTTTTATCCAAAATACAAATTGTACCTAAATTATACTTTCCTTCAACTCTTAGAGGTACAGCAGCATAAAAACGCAATCCAAAATCACCACAAACCAAAGAATTATTTATCGTATTTGGGTGGGTGGCTGTATCTTGGATTTCATAAATTTCATCTGAAAGAATAGCTGAGCTACAGAGTCCTTTTTTTCTTGGAATTTCTTTTATATCTAACCCTTCAATTGATTTAAACCAAATTCTATCTTTATCGACTAAAGAAATAATAGAAATAGGAACATTAAATAGTTGAACGGCAAGTTTAGTAATTCTGTCAAATGCACTATCAGCAGGAGTATCTAATATTTGATATTTATTCAGAATATTCAAACGTTCTTGTTCCGATGTTTTATCGAACATACGAATAATTTTAGAGAACGTAATTACGTAAGTATTGAGATTCAACAAACAAAATCAATTTTTTGTTTTCCTTTATTTAGCTGATTATAATTTTTTTGTAAAAGACATTTTATTGAAAATACTTATAATTGCTTTACAGGGACATTTAATAGCGTCTTTTTTTAAGAAAAATAACTAGGTTATTAGAGAAAATTCACTTGAATTGATACTTCTTTCAAAATTGCAAATTCCCTTTCAGATTCGTAACTTTGTATGTTATTATAAATCAATAGATTCTGCCATTTTGTCGGTCTTAGTTTATCATTTACCCTTTTTTATTCATTTTAAATAAAAAATGAGTAAAATTTGGACAAAAAAACGCCTTTGCTTAATTTTTGACTTAGATAGAAAAGCATCTGCAAAACGGCAAAACACAAAAGAGCTATTTAACAGCAGCTATATTAATAAGCAATCAATACGAACTATATAAAATATTATGTTTAACTCAATTACAAATGTGGTCGCAAAAGTATTCGGTACAAAATCGGAACGAGATCGCAAAAAACTCATTCCTTACGTAGAACAAGTAAACCAAGAATACAAACAACTTCATGGATTGACAGACGATCAGTTAAGAGCAAAAACTCGTGATGTGAGAGCAGAGATAAATGAATACGTATCAAAAATAGATGCTGAAATTACAGAATTTAAAAAGCAAATTGCAGATGACCCAGAAATGGACATCAACGCAAAAGAAAAAATATTTGTACAAATAGATAAATTAGAAAAAGATAGAAATGTTAAGTTAGATGAAGTATTAGATAAAGTTTTGCCAACTGTTTTTGCTATCGTAAAGGATACAGCTAGACGTTTTACAGAAAATAAGAAAATTACTGTAAAAGCAACTGACCACGACCGTAGAATTATACAAAAAAGACAACAAGAAGGACGTTATAATAACGAAATTGAAATTACAGGAGAAGGAGATAATGCAACTGTTACATGGCACAACAAATGGACAGCCATGGGGCAAGAAATTGAGTGGAATATGGTTCATTACGATGTCCAAATTATGGGTGGTGTGGTGCTTTATGAAGGCAGAATTTCGGAAATGGCAACTGGAGAAGGTAAAACATTAGTGGCTACTCTTCCAGCTTTCTTGCGTGCTTTGTCAGGAAAAGGAGTTCATGTAATTACAGTAAATGATTATCTTGCAAAACGAGATTCTGAATGGGTTGCACCTATTTTTGAGTTTCATGAAATGATGGTTGATTGTATCGACAAACATCAGCCAAACACTGAAGCAAGAAGAAGAGCTTACGCAGCAGATATCACTTATGGTACAAATAACGAATTTGGTTTTGATTATTTGCGTGATAATATGGCTCGTGAAACTGAAGAACTTGTTCAACGTGGACATTACTTTGCCATGATTGATGAGGTAGACTCTGTGTTGATTGATGATGCTCGTACCCCTCTTATTATTTCTGGTCCTGTTCAAGATGCAGGAACACAAGAATATGATATTTTCAAACCTCGTATTGAAAAATTAGTTGGACTTCAACGTAAGTTAGCTCAAGATTTCTTGCAAGATGCTAAACAAAAAATAAAAGCAGGAAATGAGAAAGAAGGTGGCTTATCGCTTTTTAGAGCCTTTAGAGGTCTTCCTGAATATAAGCCTTTGATTAAGTTTTTGAGTGAAGCAGGAATGAAGGCTTTACTTCAAAAAACGGAAAACGAATATTTAGCAGATAATGCTCGTCGTATGCCTGAAGCTGATGAACCTTTATATTTCTTTGTGGAGAAAAAACAAAATAAGGTTCAGCTTACAGAAAAAGGAACTCAAGCCATTACAAGAGATGGAGAAGACCCTCGTTTCTTTATTCTTCCTGATGTTGCTACAAAAATTGCTCGTATAGACAATGATAAAGACCTCACAGATAAAGAAAAGCTAGAAACCAAAGAGAGATTACTTACTGATTACTCTATCAAAACATCACGTATTCATACTGTAACACAACTTTTGAAAGCCTATACGCTTTTTGAAAAAGATGTTGATTATGTAGTGATGGAAGATAAAGTAAAAATTGTAGATGAAAAAACAGGGCGTATTATGGATGGTCGTCGTTATTCTGACGGTCTGCATCAAGCCTTAGAAGCAAAAGAAAGTGTAGAAATTGAAGATGCAACACAAACCTATGCAACAGTTACACTTCAAAACTATTTCCGTATGTACTACCGTCTTTCTGGTATGACAGGTACAGCCGAAACAGAGGCAACAGAGTTTTGGGAAATCTATAAACTTGATGTTGTGATTGTTCCTACCAACCGTCCTATCCAAAGAGATGACAGACAGGATAAAATTTTCCGTTCAGTTCGTGAAAAATATAATGCTGTAGCTGATGAAATTCAGCATTCTGTACAACAAGGAAGACCTGTTCTTGTAGGTACAACTTCAGTAGAAAATTCGGAAATTTTGAGTAGAATGCTTCAAATGCGTAAGATTCCACATGAAGTTCTGAATGCAAAACAACACCAAAAAGAATCTGAAATTGTTGCAAAAGCAGGTATTTCAGGAAATGTTACGATTGCAACTAACATGGCAGGACGTGGAACGGATATTAAACTTTCTCCAGAGTCTAAAAAAGCAGGTGGACTAGCTATTATTGGAACAGAGCGTCATGATTCTCGTCGTGTTGATAGACAGTTACGTGGTCGTGCTGGTCGTCAGGGTGATGTTGGTATCTCGCAGTTTTTTGTTTCTTTGGAAGATCCATTGATGCGTATGTTTGGTTCTGACAGAATTGCCAAAATTATGGATAGATTGGGATTAGAAGAAGGTGAAGTAATTCAGCATTCTATGATTACCAAATCTATTGAAAATGCACAGCGTAAAGTAGAAGAAAATCACTTTGGCTCTCGTAAAAACCTTCTTGAGTATGATGATGTAATGAATCAGCAAAGAGAAGTTATTTACAAACGTCGTCGTAATGCTCTTTTTGGTGAGCGTTTGGAATTAGATATTATGCTTATTTTTGCAAAAGTATCAGATCAATTAGTACAGATTTATAAAGGAGATTTTGAATCATTCCATTTAGAAGTATTTTCTCTTTTAGGAATCCAGACAGAAATTACAAAATCTGAATTCCAATCTCTAAATGATCAAACTCTTTCTCAACGTCTTTATGAAGAAGCCTATAATGCGTATCGTCAGAAAAATAAAGATATTGCAGCAAAGGTAGTTCCTACTTTAGAAAACATATTTGCAGAACGTGGAGGAAATGCAAGAGATATAATTATTCCTATTACTGACCAACGTAGAATGGTTCAGATGCCTGTCAATATTGAGGAAACAATTGAGAAAAAAGGTGCAAATCTTGTTGCTACTTTAGAACAAACAATGGTACTTTCTATCATTGATAATCTTTGGAAAGAACATTTGAGAAACATGGATGATTTGAGACAGCAAGTACAAATGGCTCGTTTCGAACAAAAAGATCCATTGGTTATCTATAAAATGGAAGCCTTCCAATTATTTAGGTCACTTTTAGATGAAATTAACCAAGAAATCACGTCTTTCCTTTCTCGTGCAAAACTTCATGAACCTGATCCAGAAGAATTACAAGCTCTTCAAAATGCTCAACGTCGTCAGTTAGAAATGCAGATGCGTAGAGAACAAGAAGCGAAACAACAGATGGCTGTAAATCGTGCAGAAGAAGTTGATACAACAAGCGACAATCAAAGAGCGCACGGAACGCAGCAAAATATAGCTCCTACTGCTCCAAGAACAGTTTCACAAGAACCTGGAAGAAATGATGTTGTTACAGTTCGTTATAAAAATGGACAAGTAAAACAAGGAAAATATAAAAGTGTAATGAGTGATGTACGCAATGGAGAATGCGTAATAATTTAATGTAGAATATGCTTTAGCGTATTTTGTATTTATACTCTAACATTTACATTTTAAATATAAAAAAGCAACTTCAATAAATGGAGTTGCTTTTTTAGTAACTAATTTATCTTTTAATTCTATGAAAAAACTAATTCTAATTGACCCAAATCCTGTTCTTTGTAACGAATGGAAAAAATCATTCGAAAGTTATGAAGAAGTAGAAATTATAAATGGATATTTTGAAGTGTTAGAAGAATTTGATTGTATGGTTAGTGCTGCCAATTCGTTTGGTCTAATGGATGGAGGAGTAGATTATGCTATAATAAAATATTTTGGACAAGATTTAGAAAAACGAGTTCAGCAAAGAATCATAAAAGAATATAGAGACGAACAACCTGTTGGAACATCAATGATTGTGGAAACTAATCACAATAAACATCCATTTATTGCTCATACACCTACAATGAGAGTTCCACTAACTATTTCTAGAACTGATAATGTTTATAAAGCCATGTTTGCACTACTTTTGAGTGTTCATCAGCATAACAACAATAAAGAAAATAACATTAAAATAAATACAATAGCTTGTTGTGGATTAGGAACAGCCACAGGAAAAGTTCTAGAAGAAGAAGCTGCTAGACAAATGCAACTTGCTTACAAAAACTTTAAAAATCCTCCTTCAAGAATAGACTGGAATTATGCTTCTGAGCGTCAGAAAGAAATTATTTTTGGAGGGAATTTGTTTTGAAAATTTACCTATAAATAGCTGATTGAGTATGAATATTTTAAAAAAACTACGCACTTTAGAAAATCTACTATTATTGTTATTCACAATAATTTTAATTTTAGCTTCCACATATATTTTACCAGTAATTGGTATAATGCTTGGCTATGCAAACTCTGGAATAGTCTATCTTTTTACTTCGCTTTTAGGAGTAGGGTTAAGTATTGGCATTATATTCACCTTTGATTTGTGTGTTCTCTTTTTTTTGGTTTCTCTGAAGTATGTTACAAAATTCAAACTCATAAATTATTTCATTCTAATCTATATAAGTTTTTTGTTGAGTAATCTTCCTATCCTTCTGAAGCTTTCTGAGCAGCAGTATGGGAGCTTAGTCTTTTGTCTTAAAATTATTATCCTATCTATCTCTTATACAACAATCATTTATACAGAAAAATCATCTTAATATTATGAGCAAAAAACAATAAAGAGCAAAATATCTTTATTAAATTAAATTATGGAAAAGCACGAATATATCTTACACAAATTAAATGAAGTTCAGAAAGCCTCAAATAAGAAGGGTACTAGCATAAGGGGTTATCGTCGGATAGCAAAATTTATGATTATACTTAATCATTATATAGAGAAAGAAAGCTGCAAAACTTGTTCGGATATACAAGATGAACTACACAGTAAAATAGCACCAATTTACAGTAGTCCCACTTCAAATTGGCATTGGTCTAATTTTGCTGCTATATTTAATATTTATCATGATAACGCTTCACATTTAATAAAAGGACATAACTTTTATCGGAAAAAGAGATACATATATTGGGTATCTCTTGCCCTTATTCCAGTTGATATAATAATGATAATACTGTTTTTTATGAGTTATGCACCTCCAGTATTTCTAGTTTCATTACTTTTTTATTATACTGCTTCATACATCGAAAGCAAGTACATAAAGATATTTAATAGAAAGTGTTTTGAATAAATGATTTATTTATAGAAATAGTCAAACAAAAAAGCCTAGTCATCTAAAAAAAATAAATAGACTTTCATTTTAACTATGAAAACTATTTATCACTATTTAGGTAACTTAAATTTCCCAATATGATTTACCAAATCTCCTCCCAAATATAAATAACCATTATGTTCTTCAACAGAACTTGCTTCTGAGACTTTTTCGCCCGTTGTATCATAAAACACACTCAGAATTTTGCCTTCTTCACTTATATTCATCACAATTCCAAAAGGCTCTTGTTTGGGTTGAAGCCATAAAGGAACACCATAAAGCATTTTTTTCTTTCCTGTATAAGGATGCAAATTATCTAAAAGCTCATTTCGTTTGGTTGTAAATCCTAACCAAAACGAACCATCTTTTCGTCTTGCAATTCCGTTAGGAAATCCTATCAAATTATCTATAAAAATATCTATTGTTCCTTGTTTTTCTCCTTTCAACCAATAACGGACTATTCTGTATTTGGCTAAATCAACCATCAATACAAAATCATTATCTTTTGAAAGAGCTACTCCATTTCCAAAAAAAGCTCCATCTATTAATGTTTGGACTGTTTTAGTTTTAGGATTGTAGGAATATAATCCTCCATCAGGTTGCATTTCTAATATGATTTTACGAACATTACGAGGCGAAAAATGTGTTTTAGAAGAGGTATTGGAAAAATAAATAATTCCGTCATCAGCAATATCTACATCATTGGGAATCAAAAAAGGCTCTCCTTTTTCATTTTTAGAAGCCAAAACAGTTATTTTACCTTCTTTATCGACACTAATTAAACCTCTTTCTATATCACAAGCTATCAAATTTTCATTTTTATCAAAGTGCAAGCCCGTAATCCAAGAATTTGTTTTACAAAAAATGGCTACTTTTCCAGTAGTATCTATTTTTAGAATTGCACCATCAGAAAAGTCTGTTTTTTTGCGATGTACGCCACAATATAAATTCCCTTCTTTATCAACTGCAATATCTTCTGAGCCATACCAACCGTCTAAATCTATCCATTGAGTAGATTGTAAAATTTCATTTTTGGCAAGTTTTCCTTCAAAATCAGGAACTTTGGCAGGTTTCCAAGCATTGGGGTTTAGAGAACAGGCTTGAAAAATAAAATTGACTAAAAAGAGTAATAATAGTACAACAGGGAGGCTAAAAATAATTTTTTTCTTGTTCATAATACAAATGATTTAAAGTTGAATGAAGTAAATAATAGAATTACAAACTTCTCTCTTTAAATTTTCATTTGCATTGACATTTGTTAAGTAATGAGAAACTGACCCCTAATTCGGCTTAACGATTCGGCTTCAATTCCTAAATAGCTGGCTAATTGTTTTTGAGGAACACGTTGAATAATTTTTTGATGATAGGTATTTATAAACTCCAAATATCTTTCTTTAGCTGTTTGGGTTTGAAAATTATAGGTTCTGTTTTTTATACACAAATAATTTTGTTCTGCTAACATGCGTCCAATTTTTTCAAATTTAGGATTTTGCTCATATAAATCAATCAGTTTTTTATATGAAATAGCATATACCTCTGTGGCTTCAATGGTTTCCAAATATTCAGTAGAAGGTTTTTGAGTAATTAGACTTTCAAATGTGGAAATGAATTGTCCATCACAAGCAAAATAAGTAGATATTTCTTTTCCTTTATTTAAGTGAAAAACACGCAGAAGCCCACTTCTAATAAAGTAAATATATTTTGAAACTTGTCCTGATTGAACAAGTAATTGTTTTGTGTCAAACTTTTGATTTTGAATGATAGCCTGTAATAGATTCCATTCTGATTCATTTATTTTGAAGTATTGATTTAAGTAGGTACGAAGCTCTTCCATATTATTATGTTTATTGAGATTTTGAATACAATAGGTTTGATAGTTATTCGAATTTAGAAAAAAATAAATTAAGTAGCCTTAACACAAACAAAGCCTATCCATTTCTAAAAATGAATAGGCTTTTAAATTTTATAGAAAATCAATTATTCTTAATCCTCTTTTCGTTCTGCAATAACGGTAGATTTTGCGCTTGGACTAATCTTTTCAGAAAGTTGGTCAGCCATCAAATACATTGCAGGCACAACTACAAGTGTAAGGAAAGTTGCGAATACCAAACCGAAGATAACAGCCCACGCCATTGGTCCCCAAAAAGTTGCATTATCGCCTCCCATATAAAAATCAGGATTAAAATTCGCATAGAGTTTTGCAAAATCTATGTTCATACCTGTTGCTAATGGAATAAGTCCCAAAACAGTTGTAATTGCTGTCAGAAGTACAGGGCGAAGACGAGTATAACCTGCTTTAATGATACATTCCAAAAATTCAGCAGCAGGCAAATGTTCTTCTTCATCAAGTCCTAGTTCTTCTTTTCGTTTTGCACGAACTTGGTCGGTATAATCAATCAGTACAATCGCATTATTTACAACAACACCAGCCAATGAAATAATACCGATTCCTGTCATGATGATAATGAAATCCATTTGGAAAATTACCAAACCTAACATTACACCTGTCATACTAAAGAGTACAGAACCCATAATAATAAATGGCTTGATGATAGAGTTGAACTGAGAAACCAAGATAAGCGAAATAGCAGAAACGGCAATTAGCATCGCTTTTGCCAAAAATGCCATTGATTTGGCTTGCTCTTCTTGCTCTCCTGTAAGTTTAATGCTATACCCTTCTGGTAATTTATGACTTTTGATAAGCAATTTGATTTGTGCTACAATTTCATTTGCATTATATCCTTCCACAACTCCAGAACTTACAGCTACCATACGGTCAAGGTCTTTACGACGAACCGAGCCATACGACGAACTATAATCAATCTTAGCAATCGCAGAAATTGGAATTTGATGATATGTACCACGATTATCTCTAAACGTAATTACCTGATTCATCAGAGCTGAAATATTATAACGGTATTTGTCTTGTAAGCGAAGTTGAATAGGAAAATCATCATCACCATCTTTGTATTTCGAAATTTCTTTTCCAAAAATAGCTGTTCTGAGTGTCATAGCTACTTGACTTGTAGAAAGACCAAACAAACGAGCTTTTTCTCTATCAATGGTAAGGATAAGTTCAGGTTTTCCAGTTTCAGCTTCAACAACAAGATTGTCAAGTCCTTGGATGCCTGCATCTTCAATCATTTGTTTTACTTTTTCGGCTTCTTTTACCAAAACATCATATTCTACTCCCGAAATTTCGATATTTACAGGCTTTCCAACAGGAGGTCCTTCACGGTTTTTGTCCGTTTTGATTTTTACCCCTGGAATTGTTTTCATTTCAGTAGAAAGTTCTTTCATAATATCCGAAGTGCTGATTCCTTTTCTGTATTGGAATTCATAAAAAGCAACTGCAATACGTGCTTTATGAGGTGTTGCACCACTTCTACCAAAGTTATCTTGAGGGTCACCCGACTCTTCACCTACATTTACACCAATTGATTTAATTATTTCATCATAAGGAGCAAGAACTTTATAGGCTTTCTTTTCAATTGTTTCAGCAAACTCATTTGTTGTTTTGATGTCTGTTCCCAAAGGAGCTTCTACATACATATAAACAAAAAGAGGGTCACTACTAGGGAATAGACTTGTTTTAAGTCCAACATTTCCTACCAAAACAAAACTGAATACTAATAAAAGAAACATTCCTATGGTGAGAAGGTAAGGACGAGAGCCTTTTAAAAGGTAACGCAAAATACGCATATAGATTCTTTCCAAACGAACTAATAATTTGTTCTGAAACCAATCTGATGCAGGTGTAAGGAAATAGATATTTAAGAAAATGATTGAGCCAAAAGTAACAAGTAAGTTAGGAAGTGTATAATTAGTAGCACTTGTTGAAACAACAAATACGTATCCGATAGCAGCTAAAATCATTGTAACAATACCCACAATTAGCCATACTTTTATCCCTTTTTTATTTACTCCTTCTACTTTCATAAAGTAAGCCGAGAAAACAGGATTAATAACTAATCCTACAAAAAGTGAAGAAGATAGAACAACAATAAGTGTAATAGGCATATATTTCAAAAATTCTCCCATAATTCCACCCCAAAAAGCAAGAGGAACAAAGGCTGCTAATGTTGTAGCTGTAGAGCTAATGATTGGCCAAGCTACTTCACTCACACCCATAACAGCAGCTTTTTTAGCAGAATAACCTTCTTCCATAAATCTGAAAGTATTCTCAATTACTACAATGGCATTATCTACAAGCATTCCGAGAGCCAAAATAAGCGCAAACAAAACAACAATATTGATACTAATTCCTACTAGATTCAGAATCATAAAGGAAATAAGCATTGATAGTGGAATGGCAACACCTACTAAAAGCGCATTGCGAAGTCCCATAAAGAAAAGTAATACCACAACTACCAAAATAACACCTGAAATAATGTTGTTTTGAAGGTTGGCAATCTGCATTTCCATATTTTCAGATTGGTCATTTACAATCGTAACATCTAATGTAGATGGAAAATGAGAACCTTGTGCTTTTTTCAAAATTTCTTTAATTTCATAAGCAGCATCAATTAAGTTTTCGCCACTACGCTTTTTTACTTTTAAAGAAATTACTGGAAGACTTCCTTTTTCTTCAAAATTATTTCCTGTTGCAAGACGAGCATAACTAGAGCGTTCAACATACGAATCTTTTACTTCTGCAACTTCCTTCAAATAAATAGGTTCATTATTCTCAGATTTTACAATAATTCCATTCAGCTGACTTACATCTTTAAACTCACCAACTACACGAAGAGAACGACGATAACCTTCCGTCAGAACATCGCCACCCGAAGCCGTTAGGTTTTCAGAAATAATAGCATTTTCTATATCTTGAAAAGACACTTTACGAGCAGCCATTTTATAAATATCTGCATTGATTTGAACTTCTCTATCTCTATCACCTGTAATTACAGCTTCTGAAACTTGTGAAAGCTCTTCTAATTCGTCTTGTAAGTATTCTGCGTATTCTTTGAGTTTTGCTTGTTCGAAATCTCCTGAGAGATTGATTTCCATAATCGGAATTTCAGAAAAATCTACTTCCAAAACATTTGGATCTTGGTCTAAATCTTTAGGCAAATCCTTTTTAGCTTTATCAACAGCATCTTTTACATCCAAGACTGCATCCGAAACTTCTACATCTTCATTAAATTCAATAATGACAGCCGAAGCATCTTGAACCGAAGTAGAAGAAATTTTCTTTACTCCTTTTAGAGATTTTAATTCTTTTTCTATCGGACGAGTAATAAGGTTTTCTATATCAATAGGAGAGTTACCTGGATAAACTGTCTGGACGTAAACCGTCGGCATAACAATTTCTGGAAACTGCTCTTTGGGCATAACAATGTATGAGAAAATCCCTGCTACTACAAAAAGGATAGTGATAATAAATACACTTGTAGAGTTTTTGAGAGAGAACTTCGACAAGCCAAAAATTTCGAATTTTGGGTCTTGCTGAGGTTCTGGTTTTTTATTTAAGTCTGGTTTTGTTTCGCTCATTGTTTTTGGTTGTTAATGAGTTTGAATTTTATTTGATTAACCGTCGTTGAGACTCAAATGAAGCCGTCAACGAGGTTACATTTTTTTATTTTTATGATTTAATGAAACGAACATTTTCTCCGTCCACTACTTCATTATACCCTTTGATGATTACTTGGTCATTGGCAGAAAGTCCTTCAGTTACAACAGTTGAACCTTCATACGACATTCCTGTTTTTACGACTACTTTTTTAGCTACTTTTTTTCCAGCTTCCTCTTTAACAACATATAAAAATTTGCTTCCATCTGTTCCAATCTGAATCAAATTAGTAGGAACTGTAATTGCTCCTTCTGCTTGAAAATCATTGATTTTAACTGTTCCAACAAGATTTGGTTTGATAGCTCCATTTTTATTTGGAAGGTCAATCTGAACTTTAAAAGTACGGTTTGCAGTATTGATTGTTTGTCCTACAAAAGTTACTTTTTGTTCCATTTCTGTTCCTAAAGCACTAAAGAAGATTTTTACTTTATCACCTTTTTTGACAGCAGAAAGATAATTTTCAGAAACATCAGCTACAAGCTGCACATCAGAAACATTGATAACACGAGCAATTGGCATAGCAGGATTTGCTAGTTCACCTTGTTTTGCATAGACTTCATCAATCGTTCCCGAAATAGGAGATGTAACTACACTTTTACGCATCTGTTGTTTGAGTGTTGCAATGCTGTTTTCCAAACTTTCTTTTTGATTTTGAGATTGTAGGTATTCGATTTCTGAACCTATTTTTTGTTCCCAAAGGCGTTTTCTTTTCTCATAAACTGTTGTAGCAAGTGAAAGTTGTGTTTCAAGTTCTGCTACTTGTTTGTTAAAAGTTCCTGCATCAAGGGTTGCAATTACTTGTCCTGCCGAAACTCTATCGCCTTCTTTTACTTTCAAAGACATAATTGTTGCTGGCATTTCAGGCAAAATAGTGACATTTTTATCAGACTCTACTGTTCCCTGTACTTCAATATAATGGTTGAAAGTTTCAGATTTTACTGGCATTGATTCTACCAATTTTGAAGGATTTTCTTTTTTTGCTGCTTCTCCTAGTGCATCTTCAAGTTGAGCAATTTCGCCTTGAAGTTCCATTAGTTCACTACGTTTTTTCTCTAAAGCAGCCTTTTTTTCTTCAGGCGTTTTTGGTTCTTTTTCTCCACAAGAAGAAAGGAAAGAAAGAGAGAGAATAGCTACAAAGAAAAATAGGTAACTGATTTTATTAGAATATTTTTTCATTGAATTATGAATTAAAAATTACGGTTTTTTATTTTTTGATATATTGTAAAATAAAATAGTTGTAGGTTAAAGGCTTGCCTTTGACTTATTTGTATTTTATAATTTGCTAGAAGATGTCTTGTTTCTGTCAAAGGCAAGCCTTTGACCTACTGTATTTTTGATTACTCTTTAGTGGTAACTGTATATAAAGTTCCTTGGGATTTTTGCAAGTCTATTTTGGCAACCATTGCATCATATAAAGCTGAATAGTAATTGGTTTGAGCTTCTTTGTATGCTGTTTCAGCTTCCACAACTTCCAAATTTGAACCTACACCCTCTTCATATTTGATTTTGGTTACTCTAAAAATTTCTTGAGCCAATTCCATATTTTCTTCTTGAAATTTGAGTTTATCAATGCTGTTTTGTAGAGTAATACTTGATTGAGAAACTTGTAAATCTACTATTCTTGAAAAATCACGCATTTGATTTTCTGTTTTCAACAATCTAAATTTTTCTTGCTGAATTAGATAATGCTTTTGGAAAGAATCAAAAACAGGAATATTCAAACTAAGTCCGAAAGAACCATTTGCTACCCATCTATCGCTTGAAAAAGGAATCAAATCTTTTGCTTCTGGCGAACCCATATTTGCACCATAATTAGCAAAAAAGGCTAAAGTAGGCAAGTAACGAGCTTTGTATTCTCTGATTTGAAGTAAATTAAGATCTTTTTGAGTTTGGAGTAACGAAAATTCAATGCGCTGTTCTGGATTAATTTGAGCCACTAAAGCCTCTGAGGCATCGATTTCTAATTTTTCTAATGAACCACTAACAGTCAGTTTGTCTTCTTGTTGTAATCCCATTTGAAATTTTAGAAGCATATTACTAAGTTCTATCAAACGCTCAAAATTCTGAATCTCCATTTTAATGTTATTTGAAGAAACTTTCAACCTGTCAGCATCAATTTTTTCAGCAAAACCATTTTCATACAATGCCTTTGTTTGTTGATAAACTGTATCTAGTCGGTTATAATTTTGCTTTAAAAGCTCTAAACGTTCTCTATTGATAAGAAGAGTATAATAGGCTTTACTGACCGATTCTGCAATGTCAATTTTAGATTGGATAATTTGTTTTTTAGAAAGCTCTGTATAAGTAGCAGCAGCCTTCAAACCTAAAATATATGAACCACTAAAAACAAGCTGTTGGAGTTCTATTTTTGATTGTCCTACATATTGAGGTTGAAATTCAACACCTACAAACTCTCCTTCTGGAGCTTGTGGATTCAGAATTTGAGCAGGTAGAAAGTTTACAGGTACTTTGTAGTTATCTACTAAAGAGAGGGAAGCTTCTAGCTGGGGCAAGCCTTGCGCTCTTACTTCTCCTACTTTTGCTTTAGCAATTTGATTGTCTAATTGTGCATTTTTTACTTCTACACGGTTTTCGATGGCATATTCTATACATTGTTCTAGTGTATAGTTTTCCAAGTCTTTGGTAGAAGTGGTTTGTGTATTTCCTTGTGCCTTTAACTGACTTCCAAAAAGAAGTAAGAAAAATAAGACAGAAAATAAAGTTAAAAATCGATGCATTATAATTAAGTAGTTTTTGAAAAAATAATTGAATTGAAAATAATGAAATGTTGTCTTTAATTACGCTGTTTATTTATTAAATTCTATTTGGGCAATTGCTTCTGTTAGTACCTGATGTCCTTCAAGAGTTACAAGCCCATATAAAAAATGCCTAAAAACTTGGAACTGAACTTCACCAATATTATGTGATTTTGGAGAAAATATTTGAGGATTAAAGATAGCTTCTACTTGTGCCATTCGCATTCTTGCAATTACCTCTGGTTCGATATCAGCTCTATATAATCCTTCTTTTATTCCTCTTTCCATATTTTCTTGAATGCCTTTAATAATTTTTTCTTCTTTGTGTCTTAAAAACATTTTCCACGCCTTTGGATAGCTTCGTTGCAAATCCAAAATTAAGGAAGGATGAAAATTGAGAAAAAACTTTCTATTGTATTCCATAATTTTCAAAACTTCTGCAATCGCATTTTCAGCGTATTGAGATACTTCTTGTTTATTACAAAATTCATTTTCAAGCTGATGTTCGGCACATAAATAAACTAATTCTGCTTTATCTTGAATATATTGATAGACTGTTTTTTTAGACATGGCAAGTTTGTTTGCAATATCGTCCATTGTTACACTACGAAGTCCGTACGTCCAAAAAAGCTCTTGCGCTCCCTCAACAATATGTTGTTTAATCGCTTTAAATTCTTCAGAAATGGTTTTTTTTGCATTTTCTTCTTGCTCGTTATGTGAGTTGGATATATCCATTTGTTATTTCACTTCTTATTTATTTGTTAGTTTGAATAGTCTTAAAATTCTATTCTTGAGTTTACACTTGCAAAACTACGGAAACTATTTCTATTATGAAAGTTTCCTGAGTTTTCAGAGTTACTAACGTTTCTTAATCTTTTAAGTTTAAGTTTTTAGTGTGAAATTGTGTTAAAAAACATTAACAAAAGTCGTCGGTGGAGATACTGATAATTAGGGTTTTTATACCACCGAACAGTTCGCTCAAAGCGAACCGTTCGGTAAAGTTCGGTAAATCGGTAGAAACTAATCTAACAACCCTAATTCTTTGGCGATGTCGTGGGTAAGTTTGGAGAGGGGGCGTTTTTCAAAATCTTCTAATTCTAAATAATTTCCTAAAGCTAATTTCAAAACATCTTCTCTATTTCTGAATAAAGTGCCCTCATAACTTTGAAAAAGTTCGTTTAGATAAGATTCATTATAGACTTGTGATTTTTGAATCATTTCATAAATATAATCTTTGTGTTCATTATAAACTTGTTCAATCTGAAATACTTTTTTATGTCTTTTAGTTTTCTCACAATCATTATCATTCAAATTTACTTCAAAACTATTTAGATTTCCTTCAAAAAAAGCCATTCCAAAATCTTCTTCTTTTTCTACATCAGATTTACATATTAGTTGTGTTGTAAATAATGCTTCTTTCGAAAAACCTTCAAAATAAGGATGGAAATGCTTATCAATATCAAATTTTTCTGAATGTTTGAAACGACTATTGCAAATGGAACAAGAAGGAATAAGATTATAGAATGATAAAGCCAAATAAGGATAAGTTCCTTTATCAAAAAAATGGTCAAAATCATAAAGTAATTTAGGTTTGTTTTCTGCTGTACGGTAAGTAAATGTATATTCTCTATTGCAATAAGGACAAGTTTTTACATTCAAATTACTTCCAAGCCAATAACCTGTTTCATTTCCTCTTAAATTTTCATACTGATTTTTGAAGAAATTTTTCACTTCATTTTTGTTCTTTTGAGACAACTGATTATACTTTTCGCCTACTTTACCATCTATAAATTCTTTTTTCAAATCCTTTGGCGAACTTGTAATAAGTGTTTTTAATCTTGAAAAATTATTTCTTTCATCAATTAGAAAAGTAAAGTAACTTTTAGGAGTTGCATTTTTTAGTTTTGGGATTAATGCTTCGGTCAAGTTAAATCTATCTCCTTTTTTCGTTTTGGGATTCAATTTTTCAAAAAACCGATTGGCTAATTCTTCTAAGTTATTTCGTCGTATTTGTATCATTATATTATCCTTTTAATTTTTTCAGCTCTTCTTCAAGTTGTTTTATTCTATCTTCTACCGAAAACTTCACTTTTTCATCATAAAGCTGCATTAATTTGTGTCGTATGACAGGTTCGCCAATACAAGAAATAATATAACGAATTTTCTCTTTGTCTTTTGGGTCAATTTCCTTTTTCTCCAATAATAATTCCATTGCCCAGTTGATTTTCGATTTGGCAAACTCTCCCACCAAACCACCTTTCATAAAAAACGAATCTGTTAGAAGCGTATGAATATTTGCTCCAAAAGTCTCTTTCATATTGTCTAGTTTGGATACTTTACACAAACCTGTACTCTCTTCTTTCTCCAAAAAAATAACATTCTCTTTCGGCAAATCAGAAACCAAAAAAGGAGAGTGAGAAGTAAGAATAAGTTGGATTTGTTTTTTTGGGAATATCTTTGGCAGCGTTTCAAGCAAGATTTTTAAATACTGCTTTTGCCATTGGGGGTGTAAACCTAGTTCGCCTTCGTCGATGAGAATGGAAATAGAATCAGCATTTTTTGCATTATATTCAATTTGTCCTCCTTTTCTTGAGACGTTTTTAGCCATGTATATACACGCTATAAGATGAACTAAATTGTTTTCTCCAGAGCTTAAGTGCTTATATATATTACTAATTTTATGAACTTGTTGTACCAATTTTAACTGTATTATTGGTATCATAGATGTTAAAGTGAAAGTGAAGAAGTCAGAAAAATCTTTATTTTTTTCTAATTCTTTTAAGTTCAAATATACTTTAGAAAATAAAATATCATCAAAAACTATAGGAGCTTCATATAAATACTGACATATTTTATCAACTTTATAAGAATTTCCATGACCGAAAACAGCAAAATATTTTTTTAAAATTTTATCTTCCCATATAGCATCAAATAACTTTTCTAAATTTTTAGTGAATAAGCTCAAATTATCTACATAGGCATCATCTAAAGATGAAAAGACATTGCTATCTTCTATAAGCTTTATCAATTTTAAATAAATAGTAGATGACTTTGAAGCTATTTCAGTAATTGAAATAATATAAGCTCTGAAAAAGTTGATTATGAATACATTCTTTTTTTTCTCAAGACTAACTTCTTTTAAATCATGTCCAAACCTTGTGATAAAGTCTAGTTTTACTGGTTTTGTATTATTGTGATTTTGTATTACGTGGTTCTGACTATAATTTAAACTAATTTCTATGATAGAAGGAAGCAATATAAATGGTTTTAATACCTTTTGAATACTACTATAATTACACATTATATTTGAAAGATTTTGGCTTTCTATATAATCTATTATGTTCTTATTAGGATGTCTAAGAAGATGTGAGTAATCATCAAAAACTTTATAGGGAGATAAATCAATAAGATTATTATTGTTTTTAACCCTATTGTTATCAATATCTAATACATATCTATGTGAGTTAGAAGAATATAAAACAGTAAATATTTTTTCAGTAAGGTTACTTGTCTTTGGATACCTATTGATTTCAATATGTGATAATATTTTAATCTTACAATTTTTTTTATAGACAAAAATCAAATTATAATACTCTGCTTTATTAATATTATAGTTTGCAAGAATTTCAATTAGGCTACTCTTCCCAGCTCCATTTTCTCCCACAATAGCCGTAACATTCGTTATTTTTCCTTTTTGAGTTTTATCATCATCTTTTTCATTTTTTACATTGAAAAAATCCTTATAAAATGTTTCCTTAGTTTCTCGTTCTTCTTTTGTTATATTATCTTTTAAAGTTCCCTCAATGACTTTTCCATTTTCTTCTTTTGTAGGAGTAAACTCAAATTTATATAAAGGACTAAAATTAAATCCTTGTCGGTAAATATTTTTATAATCTTCAATCCAAAGATAAAGGAGTTCCATAGTAGTTTTTTGAGTAAGAAGTAGCGTTTTAGCAATAGAAAACAAGATACAAAACTAAATGCTATACTCAAACCTATAAGGTTTCCAAAACCTTATAGGTTTAAACCAAAAAAACCTATCTCTACAAGAAATAGGTTTTGTCTATATTCAAAATGAAAAAATCAAAGATTTGATTTTTAAAGATTTACATTTTCTTAGAACTTTTTAGAACCATCAGTTTGCACTACATAACGCAATGTATAATGTCTTGAATCTTCCATAGGTGCAGTAGTTGGGTCGGCAGGAGCATTTTTGTAATAACTTACAATTTCTACTTTTGCATATTTTTCGTCAGCAGTACGAATAACCAAAATTTTTCCTGCAATCGGACTAATTACATGAGTAGTTGGGTCGTAGTTGTACCAACCTTTTCCAGAACCTGTTGTGATTGCCAAATCAGTTTCAGAATTATCCTGTTTGAATGTTTGGCTTTCAGGAATTTCTTGTAATTCAGTAAAAAGACCATCAAAAATATATGCGCCTCCTTTTCCTGTTCGGATTGCGCCACCGTTTACAATAATTGTAGAGCCTCTAAAACCAATATCCCATTTTGTGGAAGCACTATCTGTATTGGCAATAATTTTATTTTCACGCAAACTGAAAAGCGTAAAATTTCCAGTTGTACCTGTTGGCATTCCTGTTGTTGGGTCAATCTGAATTGGGTCTGCAATAATATTACTTGCCGTTTCTACTGTCAATGGTTCTGGAGTTGGGTCTTCATTATCATCATCTTTACAAGAAGAAAAAATAAAAAGACAAGTTGCTAAAAGCAAGATTACGTTTAAAGAAAGATTTTTCATGGCTTATTAAAATTTGAGTTGATTGAATTAAGTAAAACAGACATCTCTGTCTGTCTGTTTGAATTTGAAATTTATTTATTTTTCACAGACAGGGATGTCTGTGGTACGGAAGGGTTAGGGTTTTATCCACAAAAGAGGTTTGAATTTTTTGTATTCTTTAGCGATTAATAAAATATTGATTACCAAAAAACCACCTGTTTGGAAGAGTTCGGCTGTATCATCAGGTTCAAGAAAAAGATGAAATAAGAAAATATGTAACGTAATCGGAATGAGCATCAGCGCACCGACAAAGCTCAAATATTGGCTCAGAATCATTAAACCAAAAACGATTTCACAGATTCCTAAAAGCTGCCAAAAATAACCTGTTTGTTTCATTCCGAAAATGTAGTTTTTGATGACAAGTATATTTGGCTTTTCTCTAAGTTTTTGGCTGCCTTCTTTCTCAATTTGAGTAATCATTTGAGTAGGTTCTGGCAATGGTTTTGCAAATTTTTGATAGCCACCATAGAGCATTATTCCTCCCAAAATCAGACGAATAGTTATGAAAAAGATGTTTTTGATAGTTTTTGAGTTCATTGTTTTTTTGATTTAGCTGTTTTTATTAACCGTCGTTGAGGCTCTGCCGTCAACGAGGTTTGAAATTAAATACCTCAACAACGGCAACGCCTCGTTGAGGGTTGAATTAAATAATTGATTTATTTTTTTTGAATTAAAAACTGCATTCTTACCCACAACAAACGCCCTGCAAGTGTTGGAATAAAATTTTCGTCTTTATAATTGAATAGATTATCTGCCCCGATTTGCAGATTGAGTTTTTGTTTTAAAAATTGTTTTCCTGTTGAAATATTAACTGTTGTATAGCCGTCGACATATTCATTTTGAGCATCTAAAATCAAATTTCCATTTCGGTCGCCAAAACCGTATTTGCTTCTATAAATGGCTCTGATATTTGCCGAAAAACCATGTTTTGAATTTTGATAAAATAATTTTGCATTTGCCATGTGATTGCTTCTTCCCATCAGTCCACCATAATCTGATTTTGAAAGACGCTTTGTTTCTAATGTTTCAGGGTTTCTAGCAAAATAATTTCCGTTTTTTATTTCCTCCAAAACCGTTTTGTCTTTGGCTTCTAAGTATTGATAACCTGCCGAAAAAGTAAGAGAAGAACTAGAGTTTGAAGAAGGAGAAAGAATTGAATAATTCAGTTCTGTTTCCATTCCTTGTGTAAAAATGCTGTTGAGATTTGTATAGCTAAATAAATTCTGTCCATTTGTTTTGCGAGCCACCACTTGGGTTTCTATCAAATTATCGACATCATTTCTGAAAAAATTAGCTTTCAAAAGTAATTTTGCTGTTGGCGTATATTTTATTCCAAGATTATAAGAAACAGAACTTTCAGCTTTTATTTCTTGAATATCATCAGGATTTAATACAACTTCTGCTATTTGCCCTGCTTGCTGTAAATCTGCAACGCCTTGTTTTATTTCTTCTGTTCCAAAAACAGAATAACCCACCACATTATTTGTAAAATTGAGATAAAGTTGTCTAAAATCAGGTGTTTTGAAACCCATTCCTGCCGAAGCTGTCAGACGAATTTTAGGCGAAATTTGATAATAAGAGGCTATTTTCGGACTTAATTGATTACCATAAATAGAATGTGAATCAAACCTAGCTCCTAACGTGATATTAGCTTTATCAGTAATAAAAAATTCGTGTTGGGCAAAAATATAGTTGGTTTGAAGGCGTTTTTTATCGGTGTAACGAGTAGAACTTACCGATTCATTGACGCTTCCAATTCCTGCCGTAAGAAAATGCTTTTCATTGAAGGAATAAACACTTTGAAATTCTGGACGGAAAAAAGTTTGGTCAAAAAATGTTTCATCATAGACAGAATTATCATTCTCATAAAGAAGTTTTGAATCTGTTTTGTACTTTGAATAATAAAATCTAAAATAGGTGCGCCATTTTTGTGTAATTCTCCAATCCAAATTGGTCAAGACATTGTAATCATTAACTTTTCCATCACCCGAAACTTGTTCTTCTCCTACTTCTGTGCTTGCACCAAATCTTGATTTTTGATTTTCTTCAAAATACCTTCCCGAAACAGAAAGATTTATTTTATCTGTAAAACGATAAGAAATTTTACTTTGAAAAGTGTAATTATCAAATGGTTCAACAGTTTTTCCATAACTATTTGGTGTAAAATCATATCCATTACTTCCATAGCGATTAGCAAAAGCTGTAATGGCTAATTTGTCTTTTTTGGTCTGAAAGGAAA
The DNA here is from genome assembly GCF_037126295.1 of Bernardetia sp. Wsw4-3y2. Taxonomy (NCBI): domain Bacteria; kingdom Pseudomonadati; phylum Bacteroidota; class Cytophagia; order Cytophagales; family Bernardetiaceae; genus Bernardetia; species Bernardetia sp. Wsw4-3y2. Next base: position 559,609 of record NZ_CP147018.1, read on the forward strand.
GAGTCAAATCGCTGGTTTGATTTGTTCCATAACGAGCCGAAATGCTCCCTTCTGTACCTTTCGGATTTTTTGTGATTATATTAATAACTCCTGCCAACGCCTCTGAGCCATACAAACTAGAACTTGCTCCTTTAATAATTTCGATGCGTTCGATATTTCCTACTGCAATGCGTGAAAGCTCCAAAGTTCCTGCTGTTCGTCCGATGATTGGTTCGCCATCAATCAAAATAAGTGTATAATCTGGGTCAAAACCTTGCAATTGAATTCCTTGTCCGTGTTCTTGAATAAGTGTAAGTCCTGTTTGTTCTTGCAAAACATCACTCAATCGCAAACTTCCCATTTGTGAGATTTGTTCTTTATCAATGATTGTCATGGGAATAGGAATTTCTGAAAGCAGTTTTTCACTACGAGTAGCTGTTATGACAACCTGCTCCAAGTCTTCTGTTTTGATGTTTTCCTCATTGTTTTTTGCATTATTTTCTAAAGTATCTGCCTCTATTTTTAACTGCTTTTTATTATTTTTTTGAGCATACAAATTATGTGTAAAAAATGTTAAAATAATTAAATATAAAAGAATATAAAGAGTAAATTTTTTCATGGCTATTGAAAAATATCAGTAGTAGTTTATAGTTGTGAAAACATATCAGTAAGATTTGTTTTTTCTAGCAAACCTGAGCAAAATAGGATAAAGTCTTGGTATGCAGAACTGTAATTGCCTTTAAAGACTTTTAGAGCACTTTTGATGATGCAAAATTAAAGCTATTTAGACTAATTCCAAATAAAAAACGAAAAATTTAGCAAAATAATTTTTATTTAATCTAAATAAGGATAAATTTGCATCATCAAACAGCAACTAATAGGGTTTGTTTGTATACTTAATCAGGTTTATTTATTTTATTTAAAAAAAATACTTTTATGAAAAAGAAATCTCTCTTTTCGACGGTTCTGTTTTTATGCTTATTTGCTTGTGGTCTTTTAGGAATGGCATTTATTTCTCCTTCTGATAATGACCCAAATCCGAAGGACAAACAGGCTATCAAATCTATGTGTGGATGTTATGAAATAAGTTTTGACTTTGCTGAAACGTTTGCATCAGATACAAACTACCAGTTTCATGACAATTATACGGCAAGTGCTTTGGAGTGGGTTGAGCTAGTGGAAGAAACACCTACTTTTGTATCGATGCAACATCTTTTGATTGCCAATGATACTATGATTATTAAGCATTGGCGACAAGATTGGAGCTATGAAAATACAGATTTTTATATGTATGATAAGGATAATCAGTGGAAATTTGTCAAAAAACCAAAGTCAGAAGTAGCTGGACAATGGACACAGAAAGTATTTCAGGTAGATGACAGTCCACGTTATGAAGGTTCTGCAAGTTGGGTGCATGTAGATGGTCGTCAGTATTGGGAAAACACGACGGATAGTCCACTTCCTAGAAGAGAATATACAAAGCGCAAAGATTATAATGTAATGACTCGTACTAATCGCCATGAAATTACAAATGAAGGCTGGTTGCACGAGCAAGATAATGACAAAGTTTTGCGTCAAGATAATAAAGCAGATTTTAAGATTGCTAGTGAAAAAGGAATCAATATCTATAAAAAGGTAGATGATTCTCGTTGTAAATCTGCTCAAGGTTGGTGGAAAGAAAACAAAGATTTTTGGGCTGTTGCTAGAGCAGAATGGAATGCTGTTTTTGCTAAAAATAAAGACTTAAAACTAAAAGGTGTGGTTGATAAAAAACCATTATTTATGCATCTTTTCCCTTTAGAAAAAACACAGACAGACAAGATAAAGCCTATCATTTCAGAGTTTGTAGAAAAGAGATAACATCAAACAATTACGCTACTCATAGTATTTATAAAACCTATTTCATTTGATGGAATAGGTTTTTATGTTTTTGAATGTTTTTTGACTAAACAATGAATAGGCGAGTATTTTACTTTTTCTTTTGAATAAAAATATGTACTTTAAAACCTAGTTATCAAAAAGATAGCAAGATTTGATGAATTTTGAGTAAAATTAAATAAATCAAAAAAAAACTGATATATAGATTTTATTTCTGTTAATTTTTGTTTAGTTTCGCTATTGATAATCTAACTTTCATTGTATGAATTATATAGTGATAGGTCTTATAATGAGTATATATAGTGTTTTGTCGAAAAAATATTGAATTTTATCAGATTTATTGACATCTTTGATAAAAGATAGAGTATTTGATACTATATTAAAGTATATTTGAATTATGTAGAGTAAAATCAAGTTAATTTTTGCTTTTACTTTGTTTTTAAAAAATTATATTTAATTTCAAGCGTATGGATAACGATTTCGTCATATATGATTTTTACGACCAGATGCGTAAACATCAAACGTTACTAGCTTTTCAAGGAGTAGTTTCTCAAGATTTGCTCTCTCGTTTGGCGAGTAGTTTAAAGCGCAAGAGTTCGCAAGAAGACCCTAATATTGGACGCAAAATATTTGCAATTTTCATTGAGCTTTCTCAAAATGTCAGTCTTCATTCTATAGAAAAATCATACTCTATAAAAGAAGATAAACCTATTGGTGTAGGTTATCTTTTGGTAAGTGAAGCTGATGATCATTTTTTAATTTCTTCCTCTAATCTAATCGAAAATTCTATACTAGACCACGTAATGGAACGTTGTCAATATATTAATTCTTTAGATGATGATGAATTAAAAACGTATTATAAAGAACAACGTCGTGCACCTCAACGTGCGAACAAACCAGGTGCTAACATTGGTTTAATCGATATGGTTCGCAAATCCAATAACCCTTTAATTGGAGAAGCTTATCCACATCCTGATTATCCAAGCCAGTCATTTTTAACTATTACTGTCAGATTAGATAAATAAACTTTAAAAAAAATATAAATTCGTATGGAAAACTTCCAAATCGAAGGTGAAAACTACATCCCTACTGTTAATTTTAATCCTGAAGAAGGAGTTTTAGAAATCTCTGGTGAATCATACCATGAATACACTATTGAATTTTTTCAACCTATTTTTGAATGGCTCAATAAATATCTAGAAGAAGAGGGTAGAACTTTTACATTCAATTTTAGAATGACGTATTTTAATACCTCTTCTTCTCGTCGTTTCTTAGAGATTTTTGACTTACTTGAAGACTATAATAAGTCTAAGGGTGGCAATGTTACTGTCAATTGGTACTATGAGAAAGATGATGTTGATATGCTTGAAAGTGGAGAAGAGTATGCCGAAGATGTTGATATAGGTTTTAATCTGATTGCTTATTAAAAGCAGGTTTTAGCTAATAACTAAAAACTGATTCTTATTTATTTCATTTCAGAGACTTTTTAGTAAGTATTAAAAAAATTAGCCTCCTAGAATTTAATTTTCTAAGAAGGCTAATTTTGTTATTTTTCTTTTTGAAAAGCTCTTTATGAATTTGGGTAAAAATAGTTGTTTTTATCTACTATTAGAGAAAATCATATATTTTCAGTGAGACAGTAACAACAGTAAAAAAGAAGCATTTTACAATACACCTATCTCTATTGTTGGTATCTCACTGACAATTTTCAACTCCATTCAAAAATTACTTGATAAATGAAATGGCATTGATAATCAGTTAATATAACTTTAAGTTATCTGAAAATATGTGTGTTCAGTTCGGAGCACGACATAGTCCTCAGCGAAGCTAAACGATTTCAAGCAATACATTTTTTATTGTACGCTAATTACAAGTTCCACTCGTGGTGATTTTGGGGGAAGTTGTGTTAGAATCAAATTTTCTTTTTCTTGATTATTTTCTTTTTGATTCTCATTTATAGGTAGAGACTCTTTCAAAACAGCATCGTCAAGTTTTTCGCTCATTCCATAGACGATATAATGAAATTTACTTTTGTCATCTACTCGTCTTTTTAAGTATTTGAAAACCTGTTTTGTACGCTTTGCTGACATATAAAGACGTTTTTGTGCGTCGTTATCTAAACTATTTTCCTTTTTGCTTTCCTTATTATCTGAATAGGTTCTTCCAAAAATTTCTATTATTAAATTGGCATCATTATTTAGAAATAGAGCAATCTCTTTTAATTTGTTTTTCTGTTCTCTAGTTAGTTTTTTAGCATTTTTGCCATCAAAAAGGACAAAATGAGTTATAATTGTTTTTTTATTTTCTTTTTCAATAGTTGATATGCTGCTTGCTTGTGAATAATAGGTATTTCCTGTACTTTGCTTTGCATAAAGTTTATCTATATATTCCCAAGATCCATGAGAAAAACTCTCTTCTATTTTATCAAAAATAGGTTTGAATTTATCCATCGGATTTAACTGCGAAGAGACATATTGGGTAGGAATAATTGGCTCAACTTCCTCTACCGTAATTTTTTCTAAACTATCAAGAGCTTCTATGCTTCCTTTATTGATTGTATAATCTACCAATTCTTTCAATACCTCAAATCTATCTCTGTCGTAGTTGTGAAAAGCTGCTGAATCATAATAACTGAGTAGTTGCTGAGAGCGAGTTTCAAAAAAGTTGTGTTGTCCTATTTGTGTATCTAAAAGTAAAATAGGTTCGAAAACAATCTCACGATTAAGTTCATAAATAAATGTTTGTGGAGGAATAAAGATAACGATTACATAAGGGCGAAAATCTTTTACTTGAACACTAATTTCGTAACGCTCATCCGGGAGTAGAAATATAAAATAGTTTCCAGTTAAGGTATCAGGCGAGAAAACTCTCAATTGTTCTTCTTGTGTACGAAGGTTTTTGACAGTTAGATTTATTTCTAGTTTTTCTTTTTTAGTATTATTTTTTGCTTGAGGATTTTTGTAATGATATGCAAATAATTTTCCTTTTACAATAGTAGAAGTAGGAGCAAGAAGATGCGTATTTAAAGTAGTTGTAGGAGAATCAAAATCTTGTGCAAAGGAATTATTTACTCCTATAGTAATTATACTAATTAGTAAAATAGACAAAAAAACAATCAAAGTTTTGTCTTTGCTGTTAGATAGATAAAATGAATTTGTAGTGTGTTGTTTTTTTTGTTTTCTCATTTTTTTATTTCTCATCTCTTCTTTCTGCGTGCTAATTTATAGAACTAAATAATTTTATTTGTTTCTCAAAAATATCTTTTAACTATTTTCGCTTAAAATTCATCTTGATATAGGAGAAATATAGCAATTTATAAAAAATAAACAAAAACCGAACCTCTCATACTAATAAAATGAGAAATTCGGTTAATCTATTTTTTTTGACGACAAAATAAATTCTAGTTTGCTATCTATTTTCCGTCAGCAGATACTTTTAAGATAAGCATATCTACATTTTTTGTGTCCATATTTTCATTGGTATAACCAGCTAAAATAAAGCTTCCATCGTCTGCAATTGCTCCAGCTTTGGCTACTTGATCTTTTTCTCCTCCTAATGTTCTTGTCCAAATTTCTGTTCCTTTTGAGTCTAATTTATTAATCATTATCTCATTAGAAAGAACACTTACATTATTACCATATTCATCAGCTTTATAAATGTCAGTATAACCAATCAGAATAATTTCAGAATTATCAGTAACCAAAATATCGAAGGCTTCATCTGTACTTAATCCACCAAAGTTTTTATCCCAAAGTTTTTTTCCATTTTTATCAGCACAAACAATCCAAGCATCGTGACTTCCTTCTGCATAAGTATACGAATAACCAGCAATTAAGATATTTCCAGAAGGCATTATTTTTACTACATTTGCCATTTCATTATCTCCACCACCGTATGTTTTTTCCCATTTCTTATTTCCACTTTTATCTACGTGGATTAAAAGCATATCCCATTTTGTCATCATTTCTCCCTCTACATGACCAGCAATCAAATATCCACTTTCTGTTTTGGCTAAAGAGTGTCCTTGTTCGCTACTTTTTCCTCCAAAACTTTTTTTCCAAATCGTTTCTCCTTTATCATCTATTTCTAAAAGCATAATATCGCTTTTTCCTGTTTCAATAGGAATACTATTCATCAAAATCATATAATTTCCTTCATCAGTAGCAACAATACTATAAATTTCGTCTATGCTTTGATTAGAGCCAAATGTTTTGTCCCAAATACGAATTCCTTTTGAATCTGTACGAACTATCCAACCATCTTTTATATCCGAACCAGCACCATACGAATCTGAATAACCTGCAAAAATAAAACCTCCATCAGATGTTTCTAAACCTGCATATCCTTCTTCGCTTTCTTCTGCGCCATAGTTTTTATTCCAAATAATATTTCCACTTGCATCTACTTTTATTGCGCTCATATTCATATCACCAGCACCATACGAATCTGTACGCCCTAAAAGTATAAAATTTCCATCCTTACATTTGATTATACTATTTGCAGCATCAAAACCTTTGTCTCCTACTGATTTGTAAGCAAGTTTGTTGGTTTTATTGTAGGAGTCTATTTCTAATGTAGTAGTAACAGGATCAATATTTTTTGTAGGATTTAAGAAAGGAGCAGAAAATGAAACAGTAGAACTGATAGATAAGGCTGCTGCAATACAGAAAGTTAAGATTTTCATACGCTAAGGCTATATTTTATTTTATAGATAAAGTTAAAGGCAAATGGTAAAGGCGATGTTGTATTTAGACTCTAAATTATGATGCTATTTGATTAACTAAGCAAAAAGTCTTAAAAAAATAGTCATTCATTGTTTGTATTCGCACTTATTTAGCAATTTTGCAATAAGTGTGCCTACTTCTAAGGCAAAATAATACAAAATATGCCATAAATACAGAGGAAGAATTAAATATAGTCTTATTTTGTTGATAAATCTTTTTAAAAGATAATTTATTAGTTAAATTATTCAATAAAATAGATTTTGAAAAACTTTAAAAGTCTTTTAAATCATTCCCAACACTTTTACAATTTCTTTTTCTACTGTAATTTATTACTTATTTAAGTTGATTTTCTGTTGTGTTGGTGTTTCTATATTTCCATCTCTTAGACGGATTACTCGTTCTGTTTTTGCAGCAATATCATCTTCATGAGTTACAATGACGATAGTTTTGCCACTTTCATGTACTTGTTTGAAAAGTTCCATTACTTCATAAGAGGTAGTTGTGTCTAATGCTCCTGTTGGTTCATCTGCCAAAATTACTTTTGGGTCTGTAATTAAAGCTCTAGCAATGGCAACACGCTGTTTTTGTCCCCCTGAAAGTTCAGAAGGCAAATGATGCGCCCATTGACGTAGTCCAACACGTTCTAAGTATTTTTCTGCCAGAATCTGTCTTTCTTTACGTCCTACTTTTTGATAATAAAGTGGTAGAGCCACATTTTCGGCTGCTGTTTTGAAAGAAAGTAAATTAAAAGATTGAAAAACAAAACCTAAAAATTTATTACGATAAATAGCTGCTTGTTTTTCAGAAAGATTTTTTATTAATACTTTATCTAACCAATATTCTCCTTTATCATAGTTATCTAGCATTCCCAAAATATTTAGTAGCGTAGATTTTCCAGAACCTGAAGAACCCATTATCGAAACAAGTTCGCCTTCATTGATAGTCATATCAATTCCTTTTAAAACATGCATACTTTGGGCTGTCGTATGGTAGGATTTGTGAATGTTTTGTAGAGAAAGCATAGTTTATATTATCAGTAGCTATTTATCAGTAAAAATATAACCAAGTTTAATGATTTTTTCTCTCTTCTCTATTCATTTGAATCATTTTTAACGAAAAATTTGATTTTATTTCTATTTTTCATCATTATTTTTATTATTTCAAGACTTTAAGTAAATGCTTGACTTTATCAGTCTGAATATAATCTACTCCTTTATTGATAGCTTCTATATTTTTATTATTCGAATGTGTGTTAAGAGTAGCCACTAAAAAACCTTCTTGATGAGCTTGCTCTACATTTTCTTTGGTTAAGTTATCTGTTTGAACGGTAATTCCTCTTAAATTATATTTTCTAGCTTTTTCCATAGCTATTTCAAAATCTTCATAAGCAAAAATTTGATAATTGGGACGTTCTTTTTGTAAAGATTCTATCAAATCGGTTCTTTTTAGTTCTATATATACTTTATTCAAATTAAGATTACGTTTTTGTTCATATTTTTCTAGCAAAGAAATAAGTGCTGTATTGAGTTGATTATAATAAACTGGAGAAGTAGAAGAACTAAAACTTTTAATATCTAAAGAAAAGACATAGTTTTCAAGGTTAGGTAGATGTTCGAAAATATCTTCCAAGCGAATGACTCTGTATTTTGTATAAGGTGCAGAACTTGTATACTGAGCATTTTTTATTTCATTCCAGTTTTGCTCATGGATTTTTCCTTTTTTATTGGTTTTGATATCTAATTCTTCATCATGAAAAGCTACCAAAACGCCATCTTTTGTCATTTGTACATCAATTTCTACTCCATCACTTCCTAAAGTTAAGGCATACATAATTGATTCATAACTATTCATTGGATAAACCTGCCCAATGCCCATTCCTCCGTGTCCAATTACTTTAATGTCTCTTTCAGATAAATTAATGTTAATATCTTCTTGTTTACAAGAACTAAAAGAGAAAATAAAAAATAGAACCAAAGTTAATATTTGAAATGATTGTAGTAATAATTTTTTCACGACTTAAAATGTAAAATAGATTTAAAATAATAGTTTGAAAATGAGCTTAAAAAGCATAACCAACTGCAAGTCCCCCCCAATGTTGATAATCTGTATTGAATTCAAGAATAGGTGTGTAGGCAATTCTGAACATTAAACCACCTTTATTTTTTTGATAGCGATAGCCCAATATAAAATGAGTGTGATTTCGTATATCTCGTTTGGGTTGAAAGTTTGACGAACTAGCTCTCACAAAAGAAGTGATTGTTTGTCCTGCTCCAACTTCTAGCTTATGATTTTTTCCATATAAAAAATGAATAGCCACAGGTACAATAATTTCAGGATTGAATGTATCTGTATAATCATTAAGATAATATGTACTTGCACCTAAGCGAAAAGCAAAAGCAATTTTTGAAGTTTGATTATTAGAAAAAGTACGAGGTAAAAAATAAATATATTCATAGTTAATAGAACCATATCCTCCAGCACCAGCACCCTCTATATAAATTGTGTTTTTTGAATTGTTTTTATAATCTGATTGAGAAAATACTTCAACAGAATTATTGAAAAAAAATAAGATAGAAAAACACACAAAACTAAACAGTTTAAAAAATGGACTTTTCATCGTTTGTTTTAGTTTAATATATTTATTTACTGATGTTACGCAGTTTAGTGTTCTGTGTGCCACAGAACACGGATTTAGTTTTTTTCAACCCTGCTCTGTGGCACACAGAGCAGCCTTTTGCGTAACATCAGTTATTTATACGTTTTCCCTAAATTATAGTTGTAGGTACAATGTTTTATTAACGTTTATTCTATTTGTATTAAATTATCTAAAAATAATGTCTTTTTTAAAACATTTTATTGATAATAACTTGCCTGTATGAAAAATTTGTTTGTAGTAAAGAAATTCAAGGAATTGTTTTGTGTTCTTGAAGTTATACGATTTATAGAAAATAATTTCATGTTTTACATTTAAAAAAGGAAATGAATATACTACCTCAGATAGGATGAATTCATAAGAAAATCCTGTCAAATTGTTAAACCTTTTAAAAAATTTGCTTAAACAAAACTATTGTGCTACTTTTGTGTTAGTAAGTAATACTATCAATATTGTTAATTAAACAATCATTAATAAAATTAATTGGTAGTTGTGAATAACCAATAAATAATCATTTTCTCGTTTAACAAATTTTTAAAATACTTCTCTTATGCTAGTATCCAACGGAAATTACACAGACACACAAGACACAACATTTGCACAGAAACCTACTCACAAGAAAACTTTAGTTACTGTTGCTAAAGGCGATGGAATAGGCGAAGAAATTATGAATGCAACGCTTTCAATTTTGGAAGCAGCTAAGGCGAGAATAGATTTTGAAGAAGTAGAAATAGGTGAAAAAGTATACAAAAATGGACATTCAGCAGGAATAACACCTGAAACTTGGAAATCTTTACGCAAAACGAAAGTATTTTTGAAAGCTCCAATTACTACTCCTCAAGGTGGTGGTTTCAAAAGTTTGAATGTTACGATACGCAAAACTTTGGGACTTTATTCAAATGTTCGTCCTTGTGTTTCGTATAATCCTTATGTACAGACAAAGCATCCCAAAATGGATACCGTTATTATAAGAGAAAATGAAGAAGATTTGTATGCAGGAATCGAACACCAACAGACTGACGAAGTAACACAATGTTTGAAACTGATTACAAGTGTAGGAACAGAAAAAATTATCCGTTATGCTTTCGAATATGCAAAAGTATATAATCGTAAGAAAGTTACTTGTTTTTCGAAGGATAATATCATGAAAATTACTGATGGACTTTTCCACAAAACATTTGATAGAATAGGCGCAGAATATCCAGAAATAGAAAAAGAACATTGGATTGTGGATATAGGGGCTGCCAAATTAGCAACAAAACCAGAACAGTTTGATGTAATTGTAATGCCAAACTTGTATGGTGATATTCTTTCTGATGTAGCTGCTGAGATTACAGGTTCGGTAGGTCTTGCAGGTTCGGCAAATATAGGTGATGATTTTGCTATGTTTGAAGCCATTCACGGTTCTGCGCCTGATATTGCAGGAAAAGGAATTGCAAATCCATCAGGTCTTTTATTAGGAGCTGTTCAAATGTTAGTTTATATCGGACAAGCTGATATTGCTGAAAAAGTACAAAATGCGTGGCTCAAAACAATTGAAGATGGCATTCATACAGGAGATATTTACAACCCAGAAACTAGTACGAAAAAAGTAGGCACAAAAGAATTTGGAGAAGCTGTCATCGAAAGATTGGGACAAAAACCTACTACTTTAAAGCCTGTTGAGTACGGAAGAGGAAAATCAATTAGTATTAATGTTGAGCCTACCAAAATAGCTAAAAAAGAACTTGTAGGAGTAGATATTTTCTTGCATTGGAACGACACAGCAGACCCAACAGGGAAAAAACGCAATGCAAATACATTGGGAGATTCACTTTCTAAAGCTGCATTAGAAAGCAACACACATCTAGAACTGCAAATGATTACAAATAGAGGAGTAAAAGTGTATCCAAATGGATTCCCTGAAACTTTCTGTACAGATCATTGGCGTTGTCGCTTCCAAACACAAAATGAAGAAGCTATTGATTACAAAGAAGTCTTGAAATTGATGAATAAATTAAATCAAGAAGGATTTGATATTATCAAAACAGAAAACCTTTGTACGTTTGATGGTGTTCGTTCTTATTCTTTAGGACAAGGACAATAATATAGGAGCAATTACGAATTTAATTCATTGATTACCAGCTAACTGAATGTTTGAAAATAGTAGTTTATTTAGTTCTTATTTATTTCATAAACATAAAAAAGGAATTTGATTGAGTTCAAATTCCTTTTTTTCTTTCTAAGATTGTGCAGTATTCTCATCTTGCAATTTAAACCACTTGAAGAGAATCCAAATGTATTTGCTTTCAAATACTTCTACATAAACCTCATTATCATTAGCAACAAAGAACCCATTAGCAGAATTTACATCAGATATAAAATAAAATTTATGTTTTATCCTGACCTTATACTCACACATTTTTTTGTCTTTATGCTCTGCTCTACTTCCAATAACTTTATGATTTAATTCATCTTCAAAATACGATTTTACACGTTGAGAATCTGACATTGAAAGTTTAGGTTGAAATGAGAAATAGATATTTTCTACAAACTCTCCTGCAAAATTACGCCTATTTTTAGCTACTTCTAAAGGTAAACTATCTTTTCCAATCAGAAAATAAGTTCCAATTTGAATAAGGAAAATAGATAAAATAACAAGCAATAACTTTTTCATTTCATTCGTATTTAATTCTAAAATCTAAATTCAGACTTCTAAATTAGTTTACTCTCCACTAGCAGCAGCCGACAAACGCTCTGCATTCTCAGCCAATTTCAATTCTTCGATAAAAGAACCAATATCTCCATCCATTACGTTAGGCAAATTAAAGACACTAAAGTTTATTCTATGGTCGGTTACACGTCCTTGTGAGTAGTTGTATGTACGAATTTTGTCTGAACGGTCACCACGTCCTACCATTGAGCGACGAGTTTCTGAAGTTTCAGCATTTTGCTTTTGTAGTTCCATATCATACAAACGAGCTTTCAATACTTTCAAAGCCTGTTCAAAGTTTTGAATTTGTGAACGTCCATCTTGACATTCTACTACTAATCCTGATGGAAGGTGAGTCAAACGAATAGCCGATTCTGTCTTATTTACGTGCTGTCCACCTGCTCCTGATGCTCTAAACGTATCTTTTTTGACATCGCCCATATCAAGATTGATTTCTACGGCATCTGTTTCTGGCAAAACAGCAACTGATGCAGCCGAAGTATGAACACGTCCTTGACTTTCTGTATCTGGAACACGCTGAACACGATGAACGCCTGATTCGTATTTAAGTTTTCCGTAGGCTTCATTTCCAGTAACAGAAACAATAATTTCTTTATAACCACCTGCTGTGGCTTCACTAAATGAGATAATATCCCAAGTCCATTTCTGAACCTCAGCAAAACGCTGATACATTCTATACAAATCTCCTGCAAAAATACCAGCTTCATCTCCTCCTGCGCCTGCACGAATTTCAAGAATGGCATTTTTGTCATCATCTGGGTCTTTAGGAATAAGTAGGGTCTTGATTTCGTTTTCTATTTTTTCCTGTTTTGGCTCTAGCTCTTCAAGCTCCTGTTTTGCCATTTCTCTAAAATCCTCATCTTTTTCTTCTCTCAAAACAGATTTTGCGCCTTCGATATTGCTTAGTATTTTCTCATATTCTTCATATTTCAAATCAATTTTTTCTAAGTCTTTGTATTCTTTACTTAGTTTTGCATAATTGTCCATGTCGTTCATCAAGTCAGGATTCATCATTTCCTCACGAACATCATGAAAACGTTTTCTAATTTCTTCTAATTTATCTACCATATTGATTTAATTCTTGAATGTAAGGGCGTATATTTTTTAAGTAAATGTAAAATCACTTTTTGAAAATTGAGTACAAATATACAATAATAATTTGAGTATTTTTTTGTGAAATCAGGAAACATTATTACGACTTACAGATAAAAATGCAATGTATATTTATAACAATTTATTCTTACTTAAAATAATCAATCATTTCTTGAGCCATTATAACAGTAAGTCCTTCTGGATGCCCTAAACGATTATCTCTTATCAAATTTGATAAAATATTGATAACTTCCTTTTCTAATGAAGCATTATGTTCAACTAGTTCTTCATTAATATAAAGTCTTCTAGGTATATTTAGATTTGGTGGTGGAGTATATTCTTCTTTTTCAAGCATCTCAAGACCTTCATCTGTGGGAAACATATTTACTTTTATTTCTTGTCCTTCTCTGTCAAATAAAGTCAACATTAAACTACAAGGTTGGGGAGGAACCCAAAAGTGGATTTTTTCAATATCATTATAAGAAGGTAGGTTCATGTTTTTATTTGAAAATATGTAGTTAAAATTTTATATATTTGGTTTTGCAATTTAAGTAAAAACGATAACTAATTAATTTTAATTATATGAAAACAATAATCCTATCTCTATTTTTTACTAGTATTATTTTTAGTTTCAGTTCTTTTTTTATTAAAAAAAATAAACTAGATGAAACTATATCTAAGCCTTGTGCCATTTTTGTCATGCCAACGATTGAAATGATAGAAGAGTTACAAAAAACAGATGCTGATAATTATGATGTTATCTTAAATGAAAACATGTCTTATTTAGATTTAACAAGAGAATATTTAACTTCTCAAGAAATTTCTATAGTAGATACAGAAGCACAAGGAAATTTGAAATTTCAGAGTTCTAAAAATGAAGTTTTTGAGTTGGATTTATCTCAAAATGCTTGGCAAGTTATTTTATTTAATGGAACTGATGAGCCTATCAAAATAAATCCCACAGATTACGAAACAGAGATTAAAAAATACATGAAGTAATAAAAAAATTTTACCTTTGCAGAATATACAAATATAGTGCACACTTTAGTATGCAATTATTTTGTTCCGTACCTTTTAAGGTGCGTAAAAAAAGATATAAAATTAAAGCCTTAAAAATAGATTTATGTTAAGAACGCATACTTGTGGAGAACTTCGCCTTTCAGACGTAGAAAAAGAACAGGAAATAATCCTTTGTGGTTGGGTACGTCGTATTCGTGATAAAGGAAAATTACTTTGGATTGACCTTCGTGATAGATACGGAATTACTCAGCTTTTTTTAGAAGAAGACAGCACAGACCCCAAACTTCTAGAACTTGTTAGAGAAAAAATGGGTAGAGAATGTGTCATCAAGGCAACAGGAAAGCTAATTGAGCGCACTTCTAAAAACTTAGATATTCCGACAGGAGAAGTAGAATTGAAAGTTACAAGCCTTGAGATTCTGAATGAATCTAAAACGCCTCCTTTTTTAGTAGAAGATGATACAGACGGAGGAGATGAGCTGCGTATGAAATATCGTTATTTGGATTTACGTCGTCCAAAACTTCAAAATAATATGATGCTTCGCCACAAAATGGCACAAGCAATGCGTAGATATTTGGATGCAAAAGATTTTATGGAAATCGAAACGCCATTTTTGATAAAATCTACTCCTGAAGGCGCACGAGATTTTGTAGTTCCTAGTCGTATGCACCCAGGGGAATTTTATGCCTTGCCACAAAGTCCACAGACATTTAAGCAGATTTTGATGGTTTCGGGTTATGATAAGTATTTCCAAATTGTTCGTTGTTTTAGAGATGAAGATTTGAGAGCAGACCGTCAGCCAGAGTTTACTCAAATTGACTGCGAAATGTCGTTTGTTTCCCAAGAAGATATTTTGAATAATTTTGAAGGACTTTTGAAATATCTTTTCAAAGAACTCAAAGGAATCAATATCGAAAATGATTTTCCTAGAATGACCTACGATGAAGCGATGAAAACGTATGGTAATGATAAGCCAGATATTCGTTTCGAAATGAAGTTTAAGGAAATGAATGCCGTTACAAAAGGAAAAGATTTTAAAGTTTTTGATGATGCTGAATTAGTCGTAGGAATAAATGCCACAGGTTGTGCTGATTATTCAAGAAAACAATTAGATGCTCTTACTAATTTTGTCAAAAAGCCACAAATTGGTGCAACAGGACTTATTTATTTGAAAGTTAATGCTGATGGAACATTAAAATCTTCAGTAGATAAATTTTTCAATGAAGAGGATTTGAAGAAATGGGCAAACCTTTTTGATGCAAAAGCAGGAGATTTAATTTTAGTTTTGGCAGGAAATGCAGACAAAACTAGAAAAGCTATGAGCGAATTGCGTTTAGAAATGGGCAATCAATTAGGACTCCGTAAAGCTGACGATTACAAACCTCTTTGGGTTCTTGATTTTCCTTTATTAGAATGGGGAGAAGAAGAAAACCGTTGGTTTGCAATGCACCACCCTTTTACTTCGCCAAAGAAAGAAGATTTAGAAAAACTAAACACAAATCCTGCTGCTGTTCGTGCAGATGCTTATGATTTGGTCTTGAATGGTGTTGAGATTGGTGGTGGTTCGATTCGTATTTATGATAGAGCTTTACAGGAAAAAATGTTGGCATTTTTAGGTTTTTCTGATGAAGAAGCAAAGGCTCAATTTGGTTTCTTAATGGACGCTTTCGAATATGGTGCGCCTCCTCACGGTGGAATTGCACTTGGTTTTGACCGTCTGTGTGCACTTTTTGGTGGTGAGCAGAGTATTAGAGATTTTATCGCTTTCCCTAAAAATAACGCAGGAAAAGATTTGATGATTGATGCACCAGCTAAAATTGATGAAAAACAACTTAATGAACTAGAAATTAAAGTTGATTTGAAAGAAAAAAATTAATAAAATCCTCGTTGACGGTTCAGACCTCAACGACGGTTGCATTTAAAAGACTGTTTGATAATTTTTATTATTGAACAGTTTTTTTGTATTTTTATAGAAATTAAAACATAAAATACTATGGAAGAAGCAGCAATAAAATTAGAATTGTTTAGAATTATAGATAGCTATGAAGATGAATTACTTCAAGAAATGTACAATCTCATAAAAGAATTTCAAGAAAAAAAAGAAGCTGAATTAAATGAAGTTCTTGAACACGGCTATAAAGCTATGTCAGAAGATTTAGAAAGGGAAGAAGAAGCTGACGAATGGATTGAAGGTACTTTTGAAACTGAATAATTCTAATACAAAACTCAAATTATGAAAAAAAGAGGCGAAATTTGGTGGGTAAACTTTGACCCTTCTGTTGGTCAAGAAATTAAGAAAAAAAGACCTGCTGTAATTGTAAGTAATAATATTTCGAATAGATTTTTGAAAAGGTATCAAGTTGTTCCTTTGAGTTCGAATGTAACAAAAATATATCCTGCAGAAGTGAAGGTTAAGTTTGAAAATAAAGAATCAAAGGCTCTTGCAGACCAAATAACGACAGCTAGTGAAAAAAGATTTGTCAATAAAATAGGAGTATTAGATACTGAAGAGATGAAGAAAATTGAAAAGATACTCAAATCACAATTAGGTCTTAAATGATAAACAACTTAACGAACTAGAAATTAAAGTTAGTTTGAAAGCAAAAAATTAATAAACTTCGTTTGATGATAAAGTTTCAACGACAGCTACTACTAAGAAATTTATTTATAAAAGTCTAATAAAAAACGAGAGTTTTAAACACAATTTTCTTATTTTAGAGTTATCAATATTAATAAATCAATTTTATTCAATTTTTTAATCTTAAATTTTTTAATTATGCGTTGGAAAGGAAGACAAGGAAGTGGTAATGTAGAAGACCGTCGTGGAAGTGGTGGTTCTAGTTTTGGTGGAATGGGTGGTGGAGTAGGTAAAGCTGGGCTAGGCATTGGTGGTGTTATCATTGTTATTATTGTGATGCTTTTGGGGGGAGACCCTTCAGCTATTTTGGGAGGAGCTTCTGGTGGAGGTGCTGTACAAACTGAAAATAGAGTAAGTACAAGTGATGAAAATGGACAACCAACTGATGATATGGGACAGTTTGCATCTGTTGTTCTGAAAGATACAGAAGATGTTTGGAATAAAATTTTTCAAGAAGAACTCAATGCTGATTATCCAGAACCTAAATTAGTTCTTTTTAGTGGAGTAACAAATACTGCTTGTGGAACAGGTCAATCGGCAACAGGTCCTTTTTATTGTCCAGCCGACCAAGATATTTATATTGACCTTACCTTTTTCGAAGAATTACAAAATCGTTTTGGTGCAGGAGGAGATTTTGCAGCAGCCTATGTAATTGCTCACGAAGTAGGACATCATATCCAAAAACAACTTGGTGCTAGTGATTATGTAAATGATCATAGAGGAAGAGTTTCCAAAACTAAACAAAATGAACTTTCTGTCAGGTTAGAACTACAAGCCGATTTTTATGCAGGAGTTTGGGCGCATTATGCTGACAAATGGAAAGGTGTTTTGGAAGCAGGTGATATAGAAGAAGCTATGAATGCTGCCAATGCCATTGGAGACGACCGTTTGCAGAAACAATCACAAGGTTATACTGTTCCAGAATCTTTCACTCATGGAACGTCTGCACAGCGTAAAAAATGGTTTATGAAAGGCTATCAAACAGGAGATATTCGTCAAGGTGATACTTTTAAAACAAATGATTTGTAGGCTATCTTTAGTATGATTTGGATCTACTTCTAAATCAAACTTCTAAAATCTAAATTTATTCGTAAATTTGCACTTTAATTTTTTTAGAAATAATTGAATTTAGAATTACGAAGCATTAGTATTTATTCATAATTCACAATTCATAATTCACACTTTGTATATATGAGTTTATTAGTAGTCGGTTCGGTTGCCTTTGATGCCATCGAAACTCCTTTTGGTAGTACAGACAAAATTATTGGTGGTGCAGCCACGTTTATTAGCCTTTGCGCTTCTTATTTTACTAAACCTATTAATTTGGTAGCTGTAGTAGGTGGCGATTTTCCAAAAGACAAAATCAAAATGTTAGAGTCGCATGGCGTAAATACCGAAGGACTACAAATTAAAGAAGATGAGAAATCATTTTTTTGGAAAGGAAAGTATAACAACGACATGAATTCTAGAGATACACTTATCACAGAATTGAATGTTTTAGAAAACTTTGATCCAATCATCCCAGAATCGTATCAAGATTGTGAGTATTTAATGTTGGGTAATCTTGCGCCACAAGTTCAGCGTACAGTTATCGAAAGATTGAAAAAACGTCCTAAACTTATTGTTATGGATACAATGAATTTTTGGATGGATGTAGCTTTAGAAGAATTGAAAAAAACATTAAAACTTGTTGATGTTCTTTCGATTAACGACGAAGAAGCAAGACAATTATCAGGAGAATATTCGCTTGTAAAGGCTGCTCGTAAGATTCATGCAATGGGACCTAAATATGTAATAATTAAAAAAGGAGAACATGGTGCACTTCTTTTTGAGTTAACTAAAGAGGATGATAAAATTTATTATGCTCCAGCTCTGCCTTTAGAAGAAGTATTTGACCCAACTGGTGCAGGAGATACTTTTGCAGCAGGTTTTATTGGTTATATGGCACAACAAGGAACAATTGATTTCCAAACAATGTCAAAAGCAGTAATTAAAGGTTCGGCAATGGCTTCTTTTTGTGTAGAAAAATTTGGAACAGAGCGTTTGGAAAATCTTTCTTCAAAAGAAATTGCACAACGTGAACGTAAATTTGCTGATTTGATAGGAACTGTGTTTGTATAGTCATTTGCTTGTCTGCAAATAAAAGATTAGTTTGGTAAATCAAATTTTCCTTTTTATTGGAAAGTTTGATTTATCATTATTAAAAAAAAGTAATTAAGCTAAAACTAAAAGTATAAAATTAGTGAACAAAATTATAAAATATCGCTTTTTGCTCTTCTCAATTTCATTAGTTTTTCTAATGAGTTTGTTTGGCTGTACAACTACAAAACCTACTTCCTCTTCAACATCTGTTTATAATGAAGATTTAGGGGCATTTAGAATAGCTTTAGCAACTTATAAAGCACCTACAAAGGAAATTACAAAAGTAGAAAATACCGAAACTACAAATACATCAAATCAAACCAATGGCACACCACCTACTTCTGATGCAATGGCAGTAGATGCAATGCTTTCTCGTTTGGTTGAAAAAAATTCTGATCTCAAATCTTTACCTGGTTATCGTATTCAACTTTATACAGGTTCGGATAGCGATAAAGCAAACGCAGTAAAAAATAAAGCAAGTTATACACTTTCTAGACATGGTCTTAGAGCAGAATCTGTTTATGAACAACCTTTATTTAAAATAAAGGCAGGATATTTCATTAGTCAGTTAGAAGCACAAAGACAACTTGTAGCTATAAAAGATGATTTTCCAGAAGCTATTTTAGTTCCTGACAAAATTAGTTTATCCGTCTTAAGAGCAAGATATCAAGGCTCAAAAGAGGAAGAATAACCAAAAATTGTATTAACAAAGTACAAATTTTACTTTTTTTGAAAAAAAAAGACCTAAAAGTTGCTATAAAATTGTAGTTTTTCTTAATTTTAAGGGAAAAACGATATAGTAGATGTTTAAAATACATCTTTGACTAATAAAATCCCTTAAATTTTTCAGCGTTACTTTTCAAGCTACACTAAAAAGCAGTACCCCTAAAACGTACATTCAAGAAACTATTATGGCAAAACTCACAAATATAATAAAGCAATTATCTGAAAAAGATTACCAAGCAATACATGATTCATTAGTTGTCAGTAATGCTGATAAATCTGCTTTTTTACTTAAAGCCTTACGAGAAAGAAGTCTTGCAGATGGAAAAGTAATGGAAGAGCTAGATGTAAATACGAATGCGTATTATACACTGCGTTCTCGTCTGAACCAAAAAATAGAAGAGTATTTACTTCAGCAAATGGAAAGTCCTCGTACTGATTTGCTCAAAAAAGTAGCTAATATTAATGAAGTTCTATTTACAAAAAAGAAAACGATTTCTATTGCTACTATCAAAAAATTGGAAAAGGAATTACTAGACTATGATCTTTCCAACGAACTTACTCTTGTTTACAAGGCTCTCAAAAAACTTCACGTTCATACTCAAGAACATTACGAATATTCTCAACTCTATAACAAACATGTAGCTTACATGTTAGCTATTGATAGAGCAGAGGATATTTTGTCAGACTATTTCAAAAAATTTGGAGTATATTCCATGACAGGTGATGAAGTAGAACGTTTAGGACTTACTTTACTTAAAAACGAGATTGAAAATGTAGCTCGTCTTTATGAATCACATCGTCTATTTGTTTATCAAAGTTGTATTAATATTTTTCATAGGTTATTTGTTGAAGGTGATGAAGGCATTACTGATGATGAAGAACCAATTGAAGATATTTTGATAAAAGTAAATAAGATATTTGCTACTTACGAAAAAGATACAATTTATTATCACTTCCGTTTATTATTCGAATTTTTGCGTTTGGAATACTACAATTACTATAAAGTATATCGTAAAGCAGAAAAATATTATGAAGATGTAAACGAAGCAATAGGTGATTTATTGACAAATTATAGCTGGTATACGTATCCTTCACAGTTTTTACATACAAAAATTGAACGCTGTATTCGTGCAGGCGAACAGGCATATATGCATGCAGAAAATGAAATGTTGTTTACTGATTATGAAGCAGATGAAGATGACATGCCAAAATATATTGAATATATTACCTATCGTGCTATCTCTTGTCATTATGCTGATAAGTATGAAGAGGCTTCTCGTTGGTTAAATAATCTTTTAAATAACGTAAATTTAAAAAAATACCCATATGCTCAATTAGAAATAAAGTCTATCTTGGCTTTAGAGTATGCAATCATGAAAGAGTATGACTTATTTAATCAACTTATAAGTAGTATTCAGCGTCAAATTAGATTAATGGGAAAAGAACATTGCGAACATGTTATTAGCTTTGTAAAAATTCTGAAAACGGCTGTTAATGATACAAAACGCAATAAACAACATAAAATTCGTGCGATTTTCAATAAAATGAAAGACCACGACAGAACACATTTTTCTCCTACAAAATATATTTTGTTTGATGAAAAACTGATGGCTCTGATTTGCTAAATCAACAATGTTGCATAATCAATAAAAAAATATGTTTTTTTTCTATTTGACCAAATAGCCTTTTGTTTTATCAAATTAGTTGTTATATTTCACACATTATTTTCCCTATATAAAACTAATTTTTATTCGTATGGCTGGCTCTTATCAAGTAAATCATGTAGAAGATTCAAAAGGCAATTACATCAAAGTAGAAATGAAAGGCTTTTTGGTATTAGAAAAATATCAACCTTGTTGGTTAGAAGTATTAGATTTGATAGAAAAATATCAAACCAATAAACTTTTAGTAGATATGAGTCAGAGCAAAGTAATTGCAGAAGAGAACAGAGATTGGCTCAAAGAAAATTATTTTCCGAAGGCTTATGAAGTTTCAAACACTAAGTTTTTTAAAGTAGCTCGTATTGTAGCAGAAGATATTTATAATCAAATGTCTTTGAAGCAATTAGATACAATGAGAAATGAAGGCGATTATTCTGAAGAATCTAAAAATTTCAAAACAGAAGATGAAGCTCTCAACTGGTTACTTGCCTAAACTTTACATATCATCAAGTAAACAAACCTACTTTTAAACCTTATAAAATTTCCTTATACTTTAATAAGATAATTTTATAAGGTTTTTTAATTACAGAATATCGAATAAAATTCATTTTGATTTGAATTAGAATAATTTTTATGAATACAGCTCTTTTTATTGCTCGTCGCTATTTTTTTGCCAAGAAAAAACGAAATTTTATTAATCTTTTGACTTTTATGTCTATGATTGGTGTGGCTATCGGAACAGCAGCACTTATTATTGTACTTTCAGTCTTCAATGGATTAGAAGATTTAACACGAAAACTACATACAGCCTATAATGCTGAACTAAAAATTTCTGCTAAAGAAGGAAAATCATTTGTTTTGAGTGATTCTCTAATGCAGACCATTAAAAGCATAGAAGGAGTTAAAACTGTTACAGAAGTAATTGAAGATAATGCGCTCATTCAATATAAAGGCACACGAATGGCTGTCCATTTGAAAGGTGTAAGTGATAATTTTTCAGAACAGTATCAACTCAAAGACCAAATTATTGATGGAAAATTTAAAATAAAAGAAGGAAATTTAGATTTTGCTCTTTTAGGATATGGAGTCTATACCATGCTTTCTGTCGCTATGAATGATGAAATTACACCCTTGCAAGTGTGGTATCCCAAAAAAGGAGTGAAAAATATCTCGCCAACCAATCCATTAAATGCCTTTAATCAAGAGGCAATTATGACAGGTGGAGTTCTTTTTATCGAACAGCAATTTGACCAAAATCATGTTATTGTTCCTCTTTCTTTCGCCCAAAAATTGACAGATTATAATAAAAGGCGAACTTCTTTAGAAATCAAAGTGAAAGAGGGTTTTTCAATCAATAAAGTTCAAAGAGAATTAAAACGAGAATTAGAAGATAAGTCTGGACTTTTAGTAAAAGATGCCAAAATAGAAACTGATGGAAAGTTTAAAGGAAAATTTTTGGTAGAAAATGCCGAACAACAGCAGGCAAGTATCTTGAGAGCTTTTAAGATTGAACGTTTTTTTGCCTACATTGCTTTTTCGTTTGTACTTGCGCTTGCAAGTTTTAATATTTTCTTTTCTTTGGCGATGCTTGCTGTAGAAAAACGTTATGATATTTCACTTCTCTTTTCTATTGGAGCTTCAAAATCAATGATACGAAGGCTTTTTTATTTTGAAGGCTCTATCATTGCTTTTATTGGAGCAGTAGTCGGAATTTTTTTAAGCATTTCAATGGTTTTGGCACAACAGCAATGGGGTTTTGTTCCTCTAGGAAGTGGAAATTCGATTGTGGAATCTTATCCTGTTGAGTTAGAGTATTTAGATGTTATTTGGGTGTGTGTTACAGTGATTGTAGTTACTATTTTAGCTTCTTTTGTTCCTGCTCGTAATGCTTCACACACTTCTATTACAGCAAATTTATTGAAGTAATATTTTGTATAAGCAATTGTTATGAAAAACGTAATTATTTTAGATTTAGATGGTGTTTTGATTACAACTCCTACTTGGAAAGCCGATGAAATGGATTTTGATGGTTATTCTGTATTCAATAAAAAATGTGTGGAAAATTTTAATAAACTAACCGAAGACTTAGAATGTGAATTATGGCTTTCCTCAACAAGAAGAATGAATAAAACGCTACAAGAATTTAGAGAAATATT
The DNA here is from genome assembly GCF_037126295.1 of Bernardetia sp. Wsw4-3y2. NCBI lineage: Bacteria > Pseudomonadati > Bacteroidota > Cytophagia > Cytophagales > Bernardetiaceae > Bernardetia > Bernardetia sp. Wsw4-3y2. The sequence goes on from NZ_CP147018.1 coordinate 582,991, forward strand.
CATTAATCGTAATATAAAGACAGAAATAAAAGGATTTTTGCCAAATGGAGATTATCAAATTTCAAGACGGAAAGAAATAGAAGCCTTTCTATCACATGAGCCAATAAATAACTTTCTAATTTTAGATGATGACTCTAGTTTGCATAATTTGGATGAAAAATATAAAAAATATTGGGTTCAAACAAGTCTACTTGTAGGCTTCAATTCAGAAAAACTAAAACAAGCACAAGAAATTATTGAGACTTTGTGGAAGGATTAAATCTATCTACAATCCTCTATGATTTTATCATCAAAAATAATTTTTCCATTCTCGTTTAAAAATCCTGTTTGTATAACTTGCTGACAAAAAAGACTATCTGTTAGATTTGTATTTTCTGTATTTAATTCAAATTCTCTGTATCTTTTGCCTTTAATTATTTCCAAAAGTGTTATTTCAAGACCTCTTTTAGTTTTTGATAAATTTACTGTGCTTGTTTGATAACTTAAATCTACTTCTTCAAAAATATTAAAGTTTTCATGGAAAAGAATTGGTTTGTCATCTATCAAATTTCCTTTTTTATTGAAAGTAACAAATGTAGGGTACAAAATATCTCCAGCTTTGTAAGCTAAAAACGTAAAATAATTTGTTGTGTCAGGTAAAATGCCTAAAATAGGTATTAAATCAGTTCTAGAATTTGGATTAATTAATTGTGATAAACCAATCAATTTTGCAGATTTTTCTTCTTCATAAACATTTAGAAATAAGGGCAATTCTAAAATTTGAGTTTTAGAAATTACTTCTCTGAGCTTTCGTTCTTTATCAAAATCATCGACTTCATTTTTTTGATAGAATTGAAAACTTAGAAGAATAAAACCTACGAAAAATAGTAAATAGCAATTTCGTTTTTTCATAAAGTAGAATGATTAAATAATCTGATTCATTTCCTCAAAAACCAAGTCTACATCTTCTTTTTTTGTTCTCCAATTTACAAAAGAAGCTCTAATTCCTTTTCTGCCTTCATAAAAAGTAGGAGTCATAAATACTTTTCCTGTATCATTTAGCTTTTTTAAAAATAGTGTAACTTCTTCTTGATTATCTTCATTATTATTTTGCTTCAATGAAAAACAAATATTATTCAAATGAATTGGTGCTAATAATTCAAAATCATTGCTTTTAGTAATTTTCTGACCAAAATAGTTTGCTAAATCAATACAATTCTCTACAATATCTCTGTACCCTTCTTTTCCATACGCCATAAGTGTAAACCAAGCAGGAAGAGCTTTCAAACGCCTAGAGTTTTCAGGCAATACATTGAGATAACTAAAATTCTCAAATGGATTTCCTAAATAAGGGGCATTCGAATTTTGGAATGTTTCAGTTTGTAAAATGCTATATTCTTTTTTGACTAAAAAAATAGCACTTTCATAAGGAACATTTAGCCATTTATGACAATCTATAGTGATGCTATCTGCATTTTCCCAACCTTTTACCAAATGTTTTGTCTTCTCTGAACAAGCTGCAAATCCCCCAAAGGCAGCATCAATATGCCACCAAAAATTATATTTAGTTTTTAGTTTGGTTATTGCTTCAAAATCATCAAAATCAACTGTATTTACTGTTCCTCCACTTGAAAGCAAAATAAAAGGTTTTCCATGTAGAGATTCAATGACTTTTTCTAAATCTGAAATTGAAATAGCTTCTCTGTTTCCTTCTAGTGTTTTGATAGAAATAATTTTTGTGCTTCCCATTCCTAACAAAGAAATGGCTTTTATGGCAGATGAATGTGGAGTGGCTGACAAAACTGCAATTTCTTCTCTAACTCCTTCTTTAGCTATATCTTTTGAGACATTGTTTCCTTGACTATCTCTATTATTTTTGCCTATCCATTGCCTTGCTACTGCCAAACACGTAAAATTAGACATGGTTGCACCTGTCACAAAACCACCTAGAAACTCTTTAGGAAGTTCAAATAAATCTAATAATAAATTGATAGTTTCGAATTCAATGTTTGCAGAAATATCTCCATTTCCTTCTGTAGATTTTGTGTTTTGATCGTAGATACTTGCCAACCAATCGCCTACAAGAGAGGCAGGTGTAGAACCTCCTGTTACATATCCCCAAAACCTTGAACCCGAAGAAGCGACCATAGTAGATTCAAATCGTTGATTAAATATTTCTAGGGCTTGCATTGTTCCTAAACCTTGCTGATTAAGATGTAGTTGTTCTGTTGAGTCAAACTTACTAGAAGTTGCTCTCTCATTGATGTTTTTTAGATAATCTGTTCCTTGAGAAGCTACTTTTTGTAGAATTGATTCAATATTTTCTGAATCTGACTGTAATATATTGTTCATGATTTGAATTTGATAAATTAATAGTGTTTTCCTGTTCTTGTATTTCTTTTTTAGAATTTTCATTTAGATAAATTCCACCTACAACAATCATAATACAAGTCAAAATAGTAGTTGTGATATTTCTTGTAAAGTGTCCAAATAAATGACTGTATGAATATTTTCCTAAAAAAAATAACCAACGAATTGCAGCTCCTATTGAATTGAAGAAAATTCTAAAAATTAATTTTATTAGGATTTTAAATATGCCCTCTATCAAACCTACAATTATATCTCCTACCATGTTTTTGTTATTTGGGAATGGAAATATTTTTTCTAACGAGAAAAATAGAATGTAGTTTTGAATAAAAGGCAAAAACTCCTGTTTTGCATAAAATAAAACAGGAATTTCTATTATTAAACAACTGTTTCAAGCGTCGACGCTTGAAACAGTTGTTTAATAAATTACGATTTTTTACCCACCAAATCTAACATAAAAGCATATTCTAAAGCTGTTTCTTTGAGAGCTTCGAAACGCCCAGATGCTCCACCGTGTCCAGCATCCATATTAGTTTTGAAATAAAGTTTGTTTTTATCTGTTTTGAATTCACGAAGTTTTGCGACCCATTTTGCAGGTTCCCAATACTGAACTTGCGAATCGTGCAAACCTGTTGTAACCAACATATTTGGATAATCTTGTGCAACTACATTATCATACGGTGAATAGCTCATCATATAATCGTAATATTCCTTATCTTTAGGATTTCCCCATTCGTCAAACTCGTTTGTTGTGAGTGGAATAGACTCGTCTAGCATTGTCGTAACTACATCAACAAAAGGAACGGCAGCAATAATTCCTTTATACAAATCTGGTCGCATATTGGCAACTGCTCCTACCAAAAGTCCCCCAGCACTACCACCAGCAGCAAAAGTAGTTTGAGGATTTCCAAAACCTTCTTTTTGTAAAAACTCTGTACAAGCGATAAAATCTTCAAAGGTATTTTTCTTTTTTAGAAGTTTTCCGTCTTCATACCATTGTCTTCCCATTTCTTGTCCACCACGAATATGCACAATCGCATACACAAAACCACGTTCTAAAAGGCTCAATCTTGAAACACTAAAATAAGCGTCCATCGAAGCACCATACGAACCATAACCATAAACAACTAATGGATTTTTTCCATCTTTATTTGTTCCTTTTTTATAGACTAATGAAATAGGAATTTTTGTTCCATCTTTTGCAGTTGCATAAACACGTTCTGAAACGAAGTCAGTAGTTTTATAACCTCCAACTACTTCTTGTTGTTTTTTGAGTGTTTTTTCTTTGGTTTCCATATCGTAATCATAGACAGAATTTGGAGTAGTCATGGAAGTATAACCAAAACGAAGTGTTTTTGTATCAAACTCAAAGTTTTGAGAAGTATAAGCCATGTATGCAGGGTCTTCAAATTCCATATAATGTTCAGTATTATCTTTTTGATTTCTGACACGAAGTTGTAAAAGTCCTTCATTGCGCTCACTCAAAACCATAAAATCATTGAAAACTTCAATATCTTCTAACAAAACATCTTGGCGATGAGCAATTACTTCTTCCCACTTGCTCTTATCGTTTTGCTGACCTACTTTTACTTTCATCAAACGAAAATTTTGAGCTTCCCAGTTTGTAACTACGTAAAAATGGTCGTCTTGATGCTCTACACTATATTCGTGCTTTGCTTCTCGTTTCAAAAATACAGTTGGTTTTGCTGTTGGCTTATCAGCATCAATTAAATGAACTTCTGTATTTAGGGTGCTGCTCAGATAAATCATTACATATTTTTTGGATTTTGATTTTCCAATATATGTATAGTACGATTCGTCTTTTTCTTCATAAATTAGTTTGTCAGTTTCAGGATTTGTTCCCAATGTATGGCTCCAAACTTGATGCGAACGCAATGTTTCAGGATCTTTTTTTACATAAAAAAGAGTTTTGCTATCATTTGCCCAAACTATTGAAGGTTCTACATTTCGAATAGTTTCTGCTAATATCTCTCCTGTTGCTAGGTTTTTGAAACGAACAGTATATTGTCTTCTTCCTGTTGTGTCTTCTGCAAAAGCCATCATATTCTCGCCTGTACTGACACTAATTTTGCCTGAATAAAAATCATTTCCTTCAGCACGTTCGTTTCCATTCAATAAAATTTCTTCTTTTCCATCTAAAGTTTCTTTCTTACGTCCATAAATTGGATACTCCTTTCCTTCTTCATAACGAGTGTAATACCAATAATTTTGATATTTATAAGGAACAGAAGCATCATCTTCTTTTATTCTTCCTCTAATTTCTTTATAAATTTTTGTTTGTAACTCGTCTGTATGTGCTAATGATTTTGTTACATAGTCATTTTCGGCATTTAGATAAGTCAACATTTCAGGTTTTGTACGGCTATCATCACGAAGCCAGTAATAATTGTCGATGCGTGTAAATCCGTGTTCTTCTAATTTTTGAGGAACTTTTTGAGCCATTGGAGGCGTAAGTGTGTCTGTAATTGTCATAGTTTCAGTTGAATTATCTTTTTTAGAATTTTCTCCACAACTAAAAAGAAGTGAAGAACCTATAACTGCCGTAGTAAAGCAGAGTTTTGAAAAGTTTGTTTGCATTGTGTTTTTGAGTAGTTAAAGTTGAACAGGTATTTTTTACTTTGGGAAAGCAAGATATGACAAATTAGTGTTTTTTTGGGTAGTGTTATGTTTTGAGCGATAATTTAAATGTTTTTTTGACAATTTTTGCACCTTATTGATTTTATTCGAATTTTGATGCTCGTTGGTGGAGATACCATAGCCGTAAGGTTAAAAATTTATTTGTCTTTCTGTTCCCTTAGGAACTACATATTGGTAGATTTCAAGATTTTTAGTGCAAAATGCGACCAATATACAACTCCTACGAAGTACATGAATTTTAATTTTTCTATTTTTATCTACCAATATGAAACTCCTAACTGAGTAGAAGAAAAAAATATTAATAGCCTTACAGCTATGGTGTCTCAATTAGCTACGCTTTTGTCGCACTACAAAAATGCTCAGAAATTATGAATTCAATTTTTTCTCTACTTTCATATGAGGAATACCAACTTCGGTGAATTCTTTTCCTTGTTTTTGATAGTTCATACTTTCATAAAATCCCATTGCTGTTTGTCTTACATTTGCTTCAATGAGGTGATAGTCTTTTGATTGAGCAAAATTTTCTGCAAATTCAATCAGTTCTTTTCCAATTCCTCTTCCTTGCCAATCTTCTGCAACTACTACCTGTCGCATTTTGAGTTTTGTAGAAGATAAAGGAACAAACATAGCAGCACCAATTATTTTTTTGGTTTCGTCATAGACTGCAATATGATAACTATTGTTTTCTAACTCTAACTCCTCTGAGGAGAAACGCATTCCTAAAGGTTGACGCAAAACTAACTCTCTCAAATGAACAGTATCCCAATAATCTTTTGAATTGTGTTCGATAACTCTAAATTCTAACATAAAAAATAAGGCAAAAGTGAAAAAATAAAACTAAAAATAAGATATAAGCAAGTTGAAGTTATCTAAAAAGTAAAACTTCTATTTAATAGAATCAATATTTGTCAAACAAGATAGACTTTTTCTAGCATTATTTTATAATTGATTGAACAGAAAAATAATTACAAAACTAATTTTTCTCAAAATAGTTAGCATGTTTTTAGAGTAATTTAGTAGTTTTGGTATTTAATTTACTAGAAATTCAATCTGAATATAAATTTTATTCAAAATCATTCAAATCAATAGAAATTATGCAAGAGGAAATCAATATGTATCTTGATGATGCAAAAGAACAAATGGACAAAGCTGTTAAACATACTATTTCAGAGTTTAGTAAAATTCGTGCAGGCAAGCCAACAGCTTCTATGTTTGATGGTGTTATGGTAGATTATTATGGAGCTCAAACACCACTTGCTCAGGTAGCAAATATTTCTATTCCTGATGTAAAAACAGTAATGATTAAGCCTTGGGAAAAAAGCATGGTAGCCGAAATTACTCGTGCTATTCGTGATAGTAATTTAGGTTTTAATCCAATGGGAGAAGCTGATTTGGTTCGTATCAATGTACCAGCTCTTTCAGGAGAACGCCGTCAGGAACTTGTAAAGCGTGCCAAAAACGAAGCAGAAGAAGGTAAAATAGGAATTCGTAATGTTCGTAAGAATACAAATAATGCACTACGTGCTATCGATGGTGCGCCAGAAGACATGATAAAAGGAGCAGAAAACAGAGTCCAAACACTTACTGATGATTATACTAAAAAAATTGATGAACTTTTAGAAGCTAAAGAAAAAGATATTACAACAGTTTAAGATCAATTACGAATTAAAAATTACGAATGTAAATTATTGACTATTAATAAATTAGTAATTCAAAAATAGTAGTTTATTTAATTTGTGTTCTTTGGTAAAGAGTTAGATTTTAGAAATTATTTTTCTGAAATTATAAAACTTAAAAAGCCTTTTCTAAATTTGTTTGGAAAAGGCTTTTTGATAATAAACAAAAATGCAAACATCAGAAGCAGTAAGCGAATATATTTTCAAACAAGAAAAGTATCAAAACGAACTTTTTTATTTGCGTAAGCTCATTTTTAGAGAATTTCCAACTATAAAGGAATCTATAAAATGGAGAATGCCTTTCTATGATTATCAAAAAAAGCCATTGCTTTATCTTCGCCCTACAAAAGAAAATCTAATCATTGGTTTTATGGATGGAATACATTTGGAAGATAAAGAAAATTTCTTTGCTCAGCAATCTCTTTCTCTCAAGCGTATTCGTCACGTTTATTTTCCCAAAACAATGTATGAAAATATAGAAAGTTTAACTGATGCAGAAATAGAAATTCAAGACCAAAAAAATAAAGATTTTGAAAATGATTTTTGTAAAATGCTTCATAAAGCAGCTCTTTTTATAGATAATAAGAAGAGTTAGACTTTTGATTATTTTTTTCTATTTCTTTCTAAAGTAACCTTTGACCATTTACAAACACCTCCAATTGGTGCATTATATTTGTGAACAACTACTTTTGCGCTATCTACTTTCGGAATTTCCTCTAATATTCCATTTAGGATATTTCCTGCTAAGTGTTCTAAAAGTTTTGCTGGTGTATTTACTTCTCGTTCTACAATTCTGTATAGATGTCCATAATCTACTGTATCTTTTACATTATCACTTTTTGAGGCTTTTTCTAAGTCTGCTTCTACTTCGACATCAATTCGATAGCGATTTCCAATAATTTGTTCTTCTTTAAGCACGCCATGTTTGGCAAAAAACTCTAATTCTTCTAAGGCTATTTTTCCCATTTTGATTGAATCTATTATTTGTAAAATGATTTTGAATAAAAAAAGTGTAGCTACAAAGAACTACACTTTATTGTTTTCTAACAAAATTTTGAAGGACGAAGTTTTTTTATTTCACTACAAAACGCTTCGTAATCATTCCTTACTACAAAGGTACAGCTTTATAGTCTAAAAGTAAGAAGATAAATGTACTATTTTGCTTTGAATGTAGGAATAAAAACACAAACTATCATTAAATAAAAAAGTAAAAAAGGATTTTGATTTGTTTCTTTGCTCAAACTACTATAAATTAGTTTTATGAAGTCCTAAATTTGACTTACCTTGCTTTTTTTTCTATTCTACTTATAGTTTTGTATAGTTTCAAAATGGGAAAATTGTTTTAAGCCTAACCACTACTTTGCATGAATATTTATCTAATTCGTCTTTCTTCTGTCTGCCAACTGATTACGGCTTTGACTTTATTTACTTTCTGTTTTTCTAATAATGTATATAGTCAAGATTTAGTACCTTTTCATCAAAGTAACGACGATGGAGAAACACAAAAATATGGCTACAAAGACAAAAAAACAGGAATGATTCTTATTCCTGCTCATTATACTCAAGCAATAGATTTTGAGCAAATCAAGAATGCAGAAAATCAACCTATCAAAGTAGCTAGAGTTCAGAAAAATGGTCGTTGGGGATATATTACCGAAGATGGAGAACAGTTTGTGCCAATTATTTATCAAGAATTAGGAGCATTTAAGCAAGGAAGAGCAGTGGCTCGTTTAGAAGGAAGAGCTGGCTTTATTGATGTTCAGAATGTCTCTATTGTACCTTTTGAATATTCGTATGCTTATCCTTTTAAAGATGGAATGGCAAGAGTTCAAAAAAATAATCGGGTTGGTTTTGTAGATATAGAAGGAAACTTAGTAATTGATTTGATATATGATGATGCCTATAACTTTTCAGAAGACTTAGCCTATGTCAGAAAAAATGGAAAATATGGCTTTATTAATAAAAAAGGTGAAGAGATTATTCCATTTGTTTATGAAAATGCAAAAGACTTTGAAAAAGGAACAGCATTAGTTCAAAAAAATAACCTGTGGGGCAAAATAGACAAAGAAGGAAAAGAAGTAGTGAAGATAATTTATAAAGATATTCCCTTTTTTTATGAAGGAGTGGCAGAAGTCAGAACAGAAGAAAGCTCAAAAAATAATACGAATAAGTGGGGCTATATCAACGAAAAAGGTGAAACCATTGTAGATTTTATTTATGATGAAGCAAAGTATTTTTCAGAAGGATTAGGAGCAGTAAGAAAAGACAAAGAATGGTTTTTTATTGATAAAAAAGGAAATCAAGTTTTAAAGTCTTCTTATCCAATTTATGAGCCTTTCATTGATGGATTAGCTAAAGTTCATCAAGACAATCTATTTGGATTAATGGACAAAGAAGGAAAATTAGTTACTCCTATTATTTATCAAGAAATAGATGATTTTGAAAATGGCATTGCACACGTTAAAAAGAATGACCATTGGGGCGTAATTAACAAGCAAGGAGAACTTATCGTGCCTTTAGAATATGATGAAATACATTTTATCACAGAAAATTTAGCTTGGATAAGAAAGTTAAATAAATATGGTTTTATGGGAGAAAATGGAAAAATTATCGCTCCAACTCAGTATGATGAAGTAGATATTTTTTATAAAAACAACCTTATTTTGGTCAAGAAAAACAAACATTGGGGAGCAATCAGTCCGACTGGAAAGATTTTGCAACCACCTGTTTTTGATAAGATAGACAAACTAAGCAATGATTATCTAAAAGTATATCAAGATGGGAAAACAGGTTTAATGGATTCGAAAGGCAAAATTACTGTTCCTGTTACCTATGACGAAATAGGAAAGTTTTTTAGAGGAGATGCAGTAGCTCGTATCAATGGAAATTTTGGTATAATAAAACGAGAAGGAAAACCCCTGACCAAGTTTAGATGGGATTATATTTACTCCTATTCAGATGGTTTTTTATTAGCCAAATATCATGATGGAACATACACTTACATCAATGAAAAAGGAAAAAAAATGAAGAAAAAGTATGAAGATGCAAAACCTTTTTCTTCGGGATTTGCAGCCGTTAAGCAAGATGGTAAGTGGGGATTTATTGATAAAAAAGGAAAGTGGTTGATAGAGCCAAAATATAAAATGGTAGAATCGTTTCAAAATGGACTTGCATTGGCTCAAGAATATGAAAAAGAAGAAAAGTCAAAATATGGATATTTATCAGCAGATGGAAATTGGCTTATTCCACCAAAATTTGAAGAAGCCTATTCCTTTTCTGAAGGTTTTGCAGCCGTCAAGCAAGATGGAAAATGGGGATATATTTCAATCAGTGGAAGTCCATTTATAGAATTTAATTATGATGGTGCATTGCCATTTTTAGATGAACAAGGTTGGGTCAAATATGGTGACGATTGGCAATCTATTGATAAATTTGGAAATCGTTATTTGCAAGTGGCTTCAGCTTCTGATATTTTTATTGATATGGATGAAATACCTTTTATGTGGACAGAAGATGAAACAAACGGCAAAATGGGGCTTCATGTTGAAAATGAGAATGTAATGCCTTTTGCGTATGAGAAAATAAGCTCAACAGTAGGAAGAAATAGAATTTTTTTAGAAAGAGGTGAACATTGGAATTATCTCAATAGCAAAAATGAAATCATCGAATACAATTTTGATGATGTTGATTATATGTTAATGGCAAATAATGCTATCTTGAAACGAGTAAAAAAAGAAGGAAAATATGGCTATTTTAATACAAAAACTGAAACGATTGTCATTCCAATAAAATACGATAATGCAGAATCTTTCTTTTATATTTACCCTCAAAGTTCTGGTTTTGGAGAAGATGTAGAGCCTCTTGCTGGCTACGCAAAGGTAGAAAAAAATGGCAAATGGGGAATTATTGATATGGAAGGAAAAATGCTTATTCCCATTATTTATGACCAAATTGATAACTTCTCAGAAGGATTTGCAAAAGTTACTTTGAATGGAAAAAATGGATATGTCAGTACAGATGCAAAAATTATTTTACCTATTGAATTTGAGCAAGCTGGTAATTTTAAAAATGGAAGAGCTGAGGTAAAGAAAAAAGGAAAATGGGGAATTATTAATCATAAAGGAGAGGAAATTGTACCTATCAGTTATGACCAAATTCGTTTTACTAATAATGATAATATTATAATTGTCTCAGAAAATATAAATGGAATTATGAGTTATAGCTTCTTAGATTTGCGTACAAATGGAAATCAAAAAATAAATACAAATCGTTATTCTTCTGTTAGTTCAGTCTTTATTAGTGGGCTTTTGGAAGTAGCCAAAAATGGTAAAAAAGGATTTGTAAATGAAGATGCAGAAGAAGTGATCAGTACCGAATATGATGATGTAGGAACAACAGAAGAAAGTCCTATTGCTGTCAGAAAAGGAAATAAATGGGGGTATGTAGATAAAGCAGGAAAAATAATTATTCCTCTTATTTATGATGCAGCAGAAGCCTTCGGAACAACTCAGCAAGCTCTAGTAGAAAAAGATGGTGAACGTTATTACATAAATAAAAGTGGAAGGAAAGAAAAACAAAAAAACGAGCTAGACTTCTTTGATGAAAGCAATGGAGATTGGTAAAATAATCCATTTGATATTTTAGTATATTAAACTTATTCTTAGAATAACTTCTTTTAAAATCCATTATCAAATAAATTTGATAACATAATTTGTAAGTAATGAATAAAACTCAACAACCTTGGATTGAAAAAGGGTATAAAGTATTTGCTTATGAAGCACCTCAAGGATTGAAAATTGAACGATTGTCAAAAGATATTGGTAAAAACAAATCTTCTTTTTATCATCATTTTGCAGATTTAGAACTATTTATAAGTGTTTTGCTAGATTATCATGTGCTTCAAGCCAAGATTATGGCAGAAAAAGAAGCTAACTGCTTATCATTAGAAGAGCTAATTGAGATTATAGTAGAACATAAAACAGATCTTCTTTTTAATCGACAATTACGCATCCACAGGCAGAATGAGGATTTTGAAAAATGTTTTCTTAAAACTAATCGAATGACAATACCTGCAATACTGGGAGTTTGGTCTGAAATACTTGATCTAAAAAGCAACTCTCATTTATCTGAACTAATGCTCAAACTAAGTCTTGAAAACTTTTATCTCCAAATTACAGATGAAACATTAAATCATGATTGGTTGAATAATTATTTCAACGAATTAAAGCTATTAGTAAGAGAGTTTAAAAGAACAAATAGAGTAACCATTCCCAAATTAGACGGTAGTGTCTAAAAATCAAGAGACTCTATTTCTAAATTTGTATTATAAATCATTTATTTAAACACAAATTTAGTATGAAAACATCACATAATAGCAAAATACGTTCTCAAAAATTTCATAAGTTTTGGTTAAAAGTAACAGCGATAGTTGTAGGTTCTTTTGCTCCAATTTTCTTTTTAGGAACGATGGATTCTACTTCTGAACCAGCTCGTCTAACATTAAATATATTAAGTTGGTCAATGGATGGAACAACAACTTATCAATCTGCTGATATTCATTTTTTGTCAGCACTTACAGGAGGTTTTCTTTTGGGTTGGGGAGTAATGATTTGGTGTATGTATATATGGATTTATGACAAAGCACCTGAAGAGGTAAGAAAGACAATAGTTATAAGTCTTTTGTGCTGGTTTATTTTAGATAGTTCAGGTTCTATTGCTTCTGGAAATACATCCAATACTTTTTTTAATAGTATAGTCTTGTTATTGGCTGTAGGACCTTTGTGGTTTTCGGCAAACGACTAAGTATTTCAATCTTTAAAATTAAAACCATCTTCAAAAATTAAAAGTAAGTTTTGAAGATGGTTTTTCTAGTATAATCTACAAAAAGACTATTACAAATTAATCTGTTTTCTTTTTGGTAGTTGTCTTTTTAGCAGCAGATTTTTTAACTGTCGTTTTTTTAGCTGTTGTAGCTTTTTTAGCTGCTGGCTTTTTAGCTGTTACTTTCTTAGTTGTTGCCTTTTTTGCAGGAGCTTTTTTAGTAGTGGTAGCTGTTTTTTTGGCATATCTACCTTTTTTCTCTGGTGCAGCTTCGGCAAGTTCTAAGCATTTTTCTAGTGTCAAATCAACAGGTTCGATGTCTAAGTCTTTAGGTATTTTGACATTTTGCTTTCCAACAGCAATATAAGCTCCCCAACGTCCATTCAGAACACGCACTTCTTCGTTTTCAGGAAAAACTTTGATTATTTTCTTAGCATCTTTTTCTCGTTTTTCCTTAATGAGTTCAATAGCTCGCTCTTCATTTATTGTAAGTGGGTCTTCTTCCTTAGGAATAGAAACAAATTTGCTATCATGACGAATATAAGGACCAAAACGACCAATAGCAGCAACTACTTTTTTATTCTCAAACATTCCTACATCACGAGGAAGTTTAAATAATTCAAGGGCATCTTCTAGTGTTATTTTATCCAAATACTGTCCTTTAAGAAGAGACGCAAATTCAGATTTTTGTTCTTTATCTTCTGGGTCTAATGGTAATTTTTCTACAATAGCACCATAACGTCCCATTCTTGCTTGTATTACTCTTCCTGTTTTTGGATCTTTTCCTAATTCTCTAGCTGTACTGGCATATTCTCCATCTTCTGCTACCTTTATTACTTGTGGGTGAAATTGTCCATAAAAAGATTTTAGCATCTTTTCCCATTCTAAACTTCCATCAGCAATTTTGTCAAACTCAGCTTCTACTTGTGCTGTAAAAGTTAAATCAACAATATCTGGAAAATTTCCTACCAAAAAATCATTTACAACCATTCCCATATTAGTCGGAAATAGTTTGTTTTTTTCTGCTCCTGTATTTTCAGTTTTGGTTTTACTTGTAATTTTATTGTTTTTTAAAGTCAAAACAGAATATTCTCTTATTGTTCCATCTCTAGCTTCTTTAACTACATATTCTCGTTTTTGAATAGTCGAAATAGTTGGTGCATAAGTAGAAGGACGACCAATTCCCTTTTCCTCTAATTCCTTTACCAGTGATGCTTCTGTATAACGAGCTTTCGGACGAGTAAAACGTTCGGTAGCTGTCATGAGTTCTAAATTTAATTCTTGTCCAACCTTCAAAGGAGGCAAAACTCCTTTTGTTTCACTGTTTTCGTCGTCCTCATCATCATCATCTTTTGACTCTAAATAAACTTTCAAAAACCCTTCAAATATAATTATTTCGCCTGTTGCTTTGAGTGTCTCATTTAGTTTTTTGCCATCTTTTGTAATTCCTATTGTTACAAGCGTTCTTTCTAATTTGGCATCTGACATTTGAGAAGCAATAGCACGTTTCCAAATAAGTTCATAAAGTCGTTGCTGTTGATTATCAGAAACGGGATTACGATTAGCAAAATTAGTTGGTTTGATAGCCTCGTGAGCTTCTTGTGCCGAACTTGATTTTGTTTTATAAGTACGGTTTTTAGCATATTCTTTTCCGTACGAAGCTATTATTTCATTGGCTGCATTTTGACGAGACTCTTCTGAAAGGTTGACAGAGTCAGTACGCATATATGAAATATGACCTGCTTCATACAATCTTTGAGCAACCATCATTGTTTGAGAAACCGAAAAACCTAATTTTCTACTTGCTTCTTGTTGTAGAGTTGAGGTTGTAAAAGGAGCAGCAGGTGACTTTTTAGCTGGTTTTTTCTCTAAATTATCAATTTTGAAACTTGCAGCTACACAACTTTCTAAAAACTCTTGTGCTTTTGTTTTTTCATCTAAACGTTTTGATAATTCTGCATTTAATTTTTTTGAGTCTTCTACATCAAAAGCAGCATCTACTTTATAGAATCCTTTTGCATTAAATTTATCTATTTCTCGCTCTCTTTCTACTACAACACGGACAGCTGCCGACTGTACACGCCCTGCTGAAAGACCATATTTTACCTTTTTCCAAAGCACTGGAGAAAGTTCAAAACCTACTAATCTATCCAAAATACGTCTTGCCTGTTGTGCATTTACCAAATCATCATCAATAGTTCTTGGGTTCTGGATAGCATTTAAGATAGCCGTTTTTGTAATTTCTCTAAAAATAATACGTTTTATATTTTTCTCATCCAGATTCAATGCTTCTTTTAAGTGCCAAGAAATAGCTTCTCCTTCTCGGTCATCATCCGTTGCGAGCCATACAGTTTCTACACCTTTTGCAAGTTTTCGAAGCGAGCGAATGACTTCTTCTTTGTCTTTTGAAATAACATAAGTAGGAGCAAAATTATTTTCCACATCAATGGCATCATTAGATTTAACTAAATCCCGAACGTGTCCGAAACTTGAAGTAACCGTAAAGTCTTTTCCAAGATAATTTTCAATGGTTTTTGCTTTGGCAGGAGATTCTACAATGACGAGATTTTTTGACATATTTTTTTTATAAATTTTGGCTATGCTAGATGATTTGGCAAACTCAATTCGTATAAACCAATACGAAATGATACCAGTTTTAATCGCTATTTTAACTATATAGAAAAGGGAGAATATAAAAGGCTAACGCATAAATGCAAAAAAATGTTAGAACATTTTAGATTTATACAATGGCAAAGTTACCTATTTTTTGATATTTGCCTAATTTGTGTGGTCATTTTTCTGCAATTAACTCTATCCATTCACAATTTATGCGAAATATTTTATCATTCTGAAAGATGTAAATTATATCGTCATTTTCATTAGGTTTACTGTTTAGCATAAACCCATCCTTAGTATCACGTATAGTTTTTGGTGAAAATGCAATTACACTCAATGTGTTTTCATCTTCTGGGAATTCTGAATTATCCCCATTAAATGACTCAATAAAATTTATATTATGGTGAACAAATCTCAATCGTTCAAATTCGTTTTTATGAATCCAATCTCCTTTTGATTTGATAAATTTAATTTGTACACTATTATCAACTTCTAAAATTTCCTTAAATTCAAAATTATTGTGTAAATCAATATGGATTCCGTTTAACTGAACAGCATAGTTTTCTTCAATTTCGAAATTTGTTTTCATATTTTAATTGATTAATTCAAGGTATGTTCAGTTCTAGAAACGAATACACAGTTAAAATTTAGTTTTTGCTTCTATACAGAATAGTAAGTTGTTATACAGAATTGGAGTTATTTATAAAAATAAATCAATTTTTTCAGTCAGAATTTCGATAAGTTCTTCATCCATAAATTCATATTCATCTGGAATATTCAGAATTTCAATCGTTGGGATTTCTAAATGAGAATAGATTTTCTTGATTTTTTGTTTGTGGTCATTTTCCATTACCAAAATCAAATCTGCCCATTCAATATCTTTTTCAGTAATTTTTCGGTTGCTTTTCGGACTTACGCCAACAGAACGAATATCAAAACGCTCATCATTTTTAAAAATAAATTCGGCTGTTCGGCTGCGTTTTTTGTTTTTACCACAGACAACTAAAAATTTTGGTCTTTCTTGCATTGAGTATTTTTTCTTATTTTAGGATTGTTTTTTTGAAATTCAGTTTTTATCAAATCTATTTTATGAAAAATCCATTAAAAATGAATTGTCCTTATTGTAAGTAAAGTGTTTTGCCTAGCTTATCCAATGTTTCATATAATTATCCTTCTCATGGAGGAGATTATGAATGAATAGAAACAGGAGGGAATGCAACTTGCCCAAACTGTAACAAAATAGCAGAAGTTAGAGTTCAAATTGATTTAGAAACAGGTGAAATTTGGGAAATAGTAAAAGTTTATCCACCAAAAAAAGCCTAATTTTTTACCTTTTTGATGATTATCCACCAAAATAGAACCAAAGCATTTTCAAATAAATAACTTCTATTTACTTTCATTCATAGAAGCAAACTCTGTTTTTGTCTAAAAAGTGACAGTTAAGCAAAATTGTAGTTCAATACGGTTGTATTATTGCAAAGAATGATGTAAAATTGTAAAGGTGTTTATAAAATTGTATATTTAGGATTGTTTTTACAGATTCCATTTTTTAAAGAGTTTGTTTATTGAAAATAGAAAGTTTATATTTAGTATATAAATACGTTTAAAGCAAAAAGACAAATTTCAACTTAATCAACTAAAAAAAGACGCATGTCTGAGCAACTATCTCGCATTCAGGTACTTATTGTAGATGATGTTCCGAGTAATTTATTTACTCTTCGTGCATTATTGGAAGAACATTTTGAAGAAATTGAAATTGTAGAGGCAAATTCGGGTATTGAAGCCTTAGAGGTTTTGATGCGTGAGTCGATTGACCTTATCATTTTGGATATTCAAATGCCTGAAATGGATGGTTTTCAAACGGCAAAACTGATTCGTAGCCGTAAAAAGACCAGAAATATTCCTATTGTTTTTCTTACAGCAGCCTACAAATCTGAAGAGTTCAAAGAAAAAGGTTTTTCATTAGGAGCAACTGATTATCTTACCAAACCGATTGATGATTATCAGCTTACTAGCCGTATAAATGCTTATTTGAGTATTATTAAGCTAGAAAAAAATCATAAATCAGAATTAGAACGCCGAGTAGAAGAAAGAACTTCTGAACTTAAAAAAGCTCTTTCTCAGATAAAAGAAACTAATTTTAAATTAGAAACAACACTTAGCAAACTCAAAAATGCTCAAAAGCAAGTCATTGCACAAGAAAAATTAGCCTCTCTAGGAGAGCTGACAGCAGGAATTGCACATGAAATAAAAAATCCACTGAATTTTATCATTAATTTTTCAGAGCTTTCAAAAGAAATGATTGTCGAACTTAATGATACTTTTGCTAACGTTGGAAAAGATATTGTTGAAGGAAGTTTAAAAGATATTACGCCAGATGATGTAGACAATATTAAAGATATTTTGCAGAACCTGAATGAAAACTCAGAAAAAATCCATGAACATGGAAAACGTGCTGATAGCATCATTAATAATATGTTGATGCACTCACAAGACCGAAAAGGAGTTTATCAAGATACACACATCAATACGATGTTGCAAGAATATATTAGCTTGGCTTATCATAGCACAATTAATAATTATAAAGGTTTTGCTGCTAAAATAGAAACAAACCTTGATGCAAATGTAGAAAATGTAAAGATTATTCCACAAGATTTGGGGCGTGTGTTTTTGAATGTTGTTAGTAATTCGTTGTATGCTCTCTATAATAAAAAGCGAAAATTAGGAGAAAATTTTGAACCTATGCTGACTGTCCGAACTATCAATCATGATGATAATGTTGAGATTATATTTAGAGATAATGGAACAGGAATTCCACAAGAAATGATGGACAAGATTTTTAATCCATTCTTTACAACCAAACCAGCAGGAGAAGGAACAGGTTTAGGGCTTTCCATTTGTTATGATATTGTCAGAAATATTCATAAAGGAGAAATTCAAGTAGATTCGAAAGAAGGAGAATATACAGATTTTAGCATTTTCTTACCCAAACATGTTGATACAGAAGAAAATGAGAATGGAGAAAATGAAAAAGTGGCTAATGATAAGTGGTAAATGAACTGCCAATGAAAAATCCTTTACTTTTCTAAATAAAGTAAAGGATTTTTTATTTTGCACTAAGAAGTATTAAAAGTATTTCTACATGTCACGAGTAGTTGTATCTGTACTTATTGGTTCATCATTCTTTTCATCATCTGTATTCTCATTTTGATTTGAAGAATTATCTCTACTATCTTCTTTTTCGTTTCTTAATTCATTGTTTTTCTGTCTAACTACTTCTGTAATGAAGTATTTTGTGTCTCCACGCCAAGCAAAAGTACGGTATCTTTCTACATACGAAATTCTGATACGTTCACCTGTAAGGGCTGCATCTTTTAGGTCTTCAATAACTTTAGTTTCCTCTTCTTCAACTGAAAACTCAAATTTTTCTATTGTATTTCCTTGGTCATTTAGATTCATTTCACCTTCCCATGTTTTGAAAACGTATCCTCTTTGGCTTATTTTTATTACTACACCTGCTCTGTCGCCTGTACTAAACGAACCGAAATAATAAAAACTGCCTACTCCAAAGAAAAGAAGCAAAACAACTGCTATTGATGATAAAGATATAAGTTTGACTCTACTAATTGCCATAGTGATATAAAATTAAAATTGGATTTGGTGCTTTACTTATTTT
>NZ_CP147019.1:0-51249 GCF_037126295.1 Bernardetia sp. Wsw4-3y2
AGTTTGAGCTTCTATTACTTCAAGTAGCAAATCAGAGCAAAACAAAAGAAGACTTTTCTTCATTTGTCTGTGAAGATTTTGAAATCCCTGTTGTAAAAAATGGAGAAAAGATTATCTCCTTTGCAGAGTTCTGTAAATCTATACAAGGAAAAGAAATCAGAATTGATATTCTTCGCCTAACAAGAGACAATCTAAATTGTATTGACGGATTTACGATAGAATATAAAGTCAAAAAATTCTTACGTTGGGGAAAAGATAATGACTAACTCAAGTTCTATTTTTAGCTACATTATTTCTTATACAAAAAAATAAATATGGATACTAAAGCCAATCTAGATATTATTCTTAATTCAGAGCTAATACAAGCTCTTGAAATAGCAAAAAAAATAGCAGAGCAATTTCAACATGTAGAATATGGTGCTTCTCATCTCTTAAAAGCAATTTTAAATAGAGATTTATCTCTTTTAAAAGAATTAGAAAATGCAGGTAAAGATGTCTATTTTATAGAAGAATGGGCAGAAGTGAGAATTGAAGAGCATAAAAAAGCTATGCATCGCACCTTTCCAGAAGCAGATGAGTCAATAGATGAAATAATCAATGAAGCAGACCAAATTAAAGAGCTTCTTGATAGAGAAGAAATTGATTTGTTTTGTGTGATGGTTGCTATTGCTACTCCAGGGGTAGGGTTTAATTTTGATCAAATGAAAACGTTTCCTGTTAATCGTTCTGAATTACTTCACGAACGCAATGGAATCAATATGCATCAAGAACTAACAGAATTACCTACTCAAAAATCAGCAGCAAAGTTTGTCTATAAATACTGTACAGATTTGGTTTCTCAAGCCAAAAATCATAAGACAGCTATTGTTGGAAGAGAAAAAGAACTAAAAGAGCTTGTCGAAATTATTTGTCGTTTCTCAAAGCCAAATGTAGCTATGAAAGGATATTCAGGGGTAGGAAAATCAGCTCTTATAAAAGCATTTGTAAAACTTTTAGTAGAGGAAAAACTGCCTGAAAAACTAAAAAACACATCTATTTTTGAGTTAAATTTAGGAGCTTTAATTACAGGGGCTTCCTACAAAGGAGAAATTGACGACCGTCTGAAAAAAGTTTTGCAAGAGTTGGAAGGTTATCAAAAAGCAATTCTAGTAATTGATGGTATTCATGGCATTTTAGATAAAAATAATGATAATGCAGGTATTTCTAATTTGCTAAAAGAAGCCTCTCACAAAGGAATTACTTTTTTGGTAACGACTACCATAGATGAATACACAAAAAAAATAGAAAAAGACGAAGGATTAGCGAGTTTGTTTGAGGTTATTGAAATACAAGAACCCAACGAAGACCAATCTTTTAGAATGATAAAAACGACATTGGAAAGCTATGTCGAACATCATAAAATAAAAGTAGACGATGCAACCATTTTAGAAGCAATTCGATTATCTCAGCGTTTTTTGAAAGAAAAAAGTTTGCCTGAATCTGCTCTTACATTACTTGACCGTACGATGTCTGTTATCAAGACTTCTGGAGAATCTTTCTTAAAAGAAAAAAAAGCAATACTAAAAAGTATAGAAAAACTAGAAGAAAAATCTACACCACAAGAAATCCTGTGGTTTTATGAGGATTTACAGAGAAAAGCACATTATTTACTTACTCAAGAAGAAGATACAGAATCTAGCTCAGAAAAAAATAATTTAACTACTGAATATCAAACCAATGATTTGGTTGAATTAGTAGAGCGTTTAGAAAAAATTGCTCAAGTCAAGAAAGAAAAACTAGAACCTGTTGATGTTTGTGCTATTGTTGCCCAAAAAACAGGTATTCCAATAGGAAAATTACAATCTGGAGAACAAGAACGCCTTCAACAGATGGAAAGTATTCTTCAAAAACGTGTCATAGGACAAGACATAGCTATTCAAACTATCACAGAATCGATTTTAGAGTCTCGTGCTGGGCTTACAAAGGCTGGACAACCTATTGGCTCATTTTTCTTCTTAGGACCAACAGGAACAGGTAAAACAGAGCTTGCAAAAGCCTTAGCTGAATTCTTGTTTCAAGATGAAAATGCTATTATCCGTTTTGATATGTCAGAATTTAAGGAAGAGCATTCAGCAGCCTTACTCTATGGTGCGCCTCCTGGTTATGTAGGTTATGAAGAAGGAGGACTTTTAGTGAATAAAATTCGTCAAAAACCGTATTCTATTGTTTTGTTTGATGAGATTGAAAAAGCACATAGTTCTGTCTTTGATGTCTTTCTACAAATTATGGATGAAGGAAAATTACATGATAGATTGGGCAAAGAAGGTGATTTTTCGAATGCCCTCGTACTGTTTACTTCAAATATTGGTGCAAAATACATTGTTGATACTGTAAATTCAGGAAATCCTCCTCCATCTTCAAATCAATTAATGGAAATAATGACAAATAATTTCAGACCTGAATTTTTGGGTCGTTTGACAGAAATTATTCCATTTAGTCCGATAACTTTAGCAAATGCAACTAACATTTTTACTATTCACTTGAAAAAAGAGTTGCTTAGTTTGTTAGAACCATTAGAGATTAGTTTGGAAATAGATGATGATGCGCTACAATTTTTAGTAGAAAGTGGTTTTAATGCTACTTATGGTGCACGTCCTTTGAAAGGAATCATTCGCTCTGAACTTAGAAGACCATTAGCTAGAAAAATCATTGCCAATGAAGTAAATGCAAAAGATAAAGTGAAGGTTACTTTAGAGGATAATAAACTAGTTTGGTCAATAAATTAGATTATCTATTATTTGAATTGAAATTATCTCTATCAAGTATTTATAAATTCTTGATAGAGATAATAACTTAAGTAATTAGAGTCTTTATATTGCCATAAATATCTAGTTCACAACTCTAAACTTTATTTCCTTGTGAGTCATAAGCTGATTCAGGTATTCCTAAATAATTCGAAATAATAGAATTTTTCTCTTTCCCTACCAATTTAGAAGAAACCACAGAGTAAAATTAAATCAGTATAACAACAAAATCCTCAATTAAAAAACTAGCTATTTTGCTGGATAAAATTCTCAATATTATCAGCCTCAAATTCCATATCTAAAGAACCTAGTGCTCCTAAATCATTTGAAAAAATATTTTCTTCATTATTTTTTTTGATAAAAAAAGCTAGATCTCCCTCTTGACCTATAAGAAAATAATCAGGTTCATATTCCATTACTTCATACGTAGTATTTCTTTCAATTAAAGTAGAAATGCCATAAAGATTTATTCCTGTATTTTCTATTTCTAAAGACTCTTCCTTATTGAGCTTTATTAGAAAACTTCTATAGAGTGAAGGAAATCTATAAGTTATATATTCCTCTAATTCATTAATTGTCTTCATATTTTATAACATCAAAAAATGAATTGTTTAAATTTTGCCCTCTTAACTCATTGAAATACTTGTAAGAATCTTTCATAGTTTTCTTAACTTGACTTCTTGGTACACCTGAATCTATCATTTCCTTATAAATCTATCTAACAATGTTATGAAAATAGGTACAAAACTACATTTTCCGTAGGTTCTGGCTGCTCACTAGAAAGTTCTCCTTTTTCATTGACACTTAAAATAGGGCATTCAGATAAAGCGTATTTCCATTCGTGCAAAATTACATTTCCATCCCAAACATACCTATACATACTTTTGGCTGTATGATTGGTAAGAAAAAATAGTTTAGGAGGTCAATCCTATTACAATTTCATATATCTAAATTCATAATCAATATCTTTTCCTCTAAAATTCTCTTTTTTATACTCAATTTCCTCTTCTTCACTCCATTCAATATCTCCCATTAGCTTCTGTAATTCAATAATTTCGTATAATAAATATTGATTAAAATCTTCAAAAACTTTAGCTTTTTTTATAGGATCATGAGAAAAAAGATATATTGAATTATTGGTTTTGTGAAAACAGATAGGATCATTACTAGGGCTTTCAGCAAATACAATGTACTCATCCATTTCCTTCAAAGAAAATTTATCCTTTACGAAACTCCAAGAGGATTCAGATAACTTTATAAATTTATTAGGGGTATAGAGATTATACATAAAGTCATGACTATCAATGCCCCCAAAATTTCTGAAATACATATCCATTAACTTAGGTAATTCAAACTTACTAGATAAAGATTCTAAGCCAACAACTTCTACATCATATTCCTCTAAGAATACAGTTAATTTTGTTGTCCAATTAGTCTCTCCTATTGTTTTTATTGGTAATACAGGTTCTTTCATTTTTTTATTAGTTATTTACGACAAGATGTTCCACCACCCCATTCATTTCTACCCCCAATATTTTCAGGATGATATATTTTGTGATATTTAGCATGGTCTGACATGTCTACAAGTTGTAATATTCCTCGTTTTCCTCCTGCCTGAGATGATGTAGCGTGATGCCATGTCGTTCCCTTTGGAGCTGTTCCTCTATGAGTGCCTCTTCTAGTAGGAGCCACATGTTTTGTTATTCCAGGATACTTAGCCTCCATTTTGGCAGCAAATTCAGGATGATTTTGAAATTTATTATGTAATGATTCATTAGCCTTTGAAAAATGTTCTGTATCTTTTAGTAGAAATTCATTATTGGCTAGTTGATGATTATGAAAGGAATTATATGCATCTAAGTCTCTAACCCCTTCACCATTATATAATCCAAAAACATCAACACATTTATTAGTATTATGAACATAGGCATAAAATCTATCTCCACCAAGTAAACTAATAGGATCTTGAGAAATATAAGTACCTGTCTCAGGACTATAATACCTAAAGCGATTATAATACAAATCAATCTCGGTATCGTGGTACTGACCTTGATAACGGAAAGGTACAAAATGAGCATCACCTTCTAAACGTTTTATCTTGCCATAAATATCTAGCTCACAACTCCAAATCTTATTCCCTTGTGAGTCATAAGCTGATTCAGGTGTGCCTAAATAATTGGAAATAATAGAATACTTCTCTTTCCCTACCAGTTTAGCACTCGGCACAAAACTACCTTCTTCATAAAGTAAAATAAGAATAAGCAAAAAATTCCCCTTATTCTTTATTAAATAAGGGGAATATATTGTTATGATTAATTATACCTATCCAAAGAAAAATTGCATGTAACCTTGTTGGTAATCCTCATCTAAATTACGTTCTAACACAGAAGAAATATCATCTAAGTAATCAGGAAGTAACTCATCTTCTTCTTCATCTCGGGTAATAAAATCGTATTTTTCTTCTTCTAAAATCATACATTCAGATAAAACTTGAAAAAACGTAGCTAAACTTGGAGATAGTGGGAAAAATATTTTTCCATTTATTGTTCCCTTTATAGTTTTGCTTTCCTTGTCGTAAAATATAGCATCTCCTGAACGATCTGCAAATACAATCCAATCTTTATTCCAAGAGGCATCATTCTTTTCCCATTCTCCCTGCTTGTTTTTTATAAGATACCATCCTTCTTGAGCTTTAGCAAGGTCTGCCTTAATAGTAATAAACATTTCTCCTCCAATAGTTAATGCTTGATTGAAAGATAGTAATTCATATACTTGTTCTATAGATTCATTAGAATCTACTAAAATATCATTATAGTTAAGAGTACCCATGTTAATCTCTTGACGAGAAAAAACCGTTGAAAATAGTTTAAGAGATTCTTTTAGAGTCATTTTTTAATATAGTTTTAGTGAGTAGATCTGTTTCTATCAATCAAACGTCCATTAGTTTGATTAGTATATGCTCCTCTATGTCCTTGATTTGATAATAAATGTTCATCAATTCCTGAAGGATGATTTGCATTTTGTAAGAAAATAATATTTTTTGGATCACCTTGCCAAGTAGGAAAGTCAGCCACATTATTGATATGATGACCTGTATATCCAGCATTTGACATAACACTAGTCAGACAGCTTCCTGAATTACTACTATTTATGAGATCTCTGCTTGAGTCCAATCTCTAGAACCTTGTCCTGTTCTTCTAATGAGAGCTTGTTCTTCTTTCCAAGCTCTATTTATAGCTGTTGATCTTCCACCTCCTCTAGGAGTTACTTTATTAGGTTTATATCTAACAAGGTTATTTACTGTTAAGCCAAATATATCAACAAAGCTGTTAGAATCATAGACGTACCCATAAAAATTTGGGTTTTCTCCTATTAACCCAATCGGATCTTGAGAAATATAAGTACCTGTCTCAGGACTATAATACCTAAAGCGATTATAATACAAATCAATCTCGGTATCGTGGTACTGACCTTGATAACGAAAAGGCACAAAATGAGCATCACCTTCTAAGCGTTTTATCTTGCCATAAATATCTAACTCACAACTCCAAACTTTATTTCCTTGTGAGTCATAGGCAAATAATCACAAAAATTACCCTCACTTTTTGAAAAGTAAGGGTAAAATATTAATTTCTACTGTAAATGATTAGCTATTTTTTTGCAAAAGCACGACTGTGTCTTTGTCTGTACCAAGCATTATAATCTTCGAATGAATGATATTCTATATCTTTGCATTCACTAAAAATAGTGTTTCGAAGTTCATCTTCACAAAAGAAAGTTTTTTTATAAATGACATTATTAATTAACATAAAAAAGGAAGCATCATTTTTTAAATGAACATCTGAATAAAGCTCATAATAAACCTTAGGTATAGATGACTCTGCCTTTTCTATTTTAGTATGTTTAGTGTCTATCCAATCAGATTGATCACTATAAAATCTTAATAACTGATAGTCCTCTGAAATAAGGCTTTGTTTATAATTATATATTGACAAGTCTGAAGATTCATGCAAAGGGAGAATTTTTCTTTTAGATAAATCTTCATATAAAGATTTAGTTAATACCCAGTAGTTTTTGATGTCTAAATATAAACTGACAATACTTTTTTTACCTCCTGCAATTACAGCTATTGTTTTTTTAGGCAAGCTATATTCATTTAAGATAGGAGTGCCATGTTTTATAGGATTAAATGTTTTCCATTTACTGTGTACAATAGGTTGATCTGGAACTTGAGTGTTAAATTCTTCACCCAAGAAGAGATCATAGTATGTTTTGTTCATGCCAACTAACCAATTTTTCATTTTATATATTATTTAGTGAGTATTTAAATTACGAGAATTAGTACCTTGTCTTTTAGCTCCTAACTCTTTCTTTAAATCCTTTTGTAATTTACTAATTTGTTTTCTTGTCTTCGTTTTGGTAAGTTGTCCATTATCATATGCTGTCTTAATACGATCTACCTCTGCTTCCACGTACCTATTGTAAGATGAATGACTACCAGAATGGAAATACTCTAAGTCAAGACTATTTGCTAAGTTTTGATTGTTAGGCATAAATATACCATTGGCTACTGCATCTTTAGGATTAAATCTTCCACTTTTGGCTAAACCAATATCATCAAAAAAGTCTTGGTTATTTGTCCATATTTCATGAGGAATAACGTGATGAGCTTGAAAGTTGCTTTTCACAAAGTTATTACCAACAGTTTTTCCTGATCTCACTAATCGATTGCCTAGAGTACCACTACCTTTACTTAAACCAAATATATCAACTTGATTATTAGCATCATACACATAACCGTAAACTTGAAAGCCACCCATAAGTCCAATTGGGTCACGACTTACATACATTCCACTCTTAGGATTATAGTATCTAAATCTATTATAATAAAGTCCTGTTTCTACATCTTCATACTGTCCTAACTGACGAAAAGGAATGAAATGCTTGTCTCCAGTAAAATTACGTAAATCTCCATAAATGTCATATTCAACAGACCAAACTAAATTGCCTATTGAATTATAAGCGTGAGTAGGTTTTCCAATATAATCTGAAATAATAGAATACTTCTCTTTTCCTACCAGTTTTGCACTTGGCACAAAACTACTAAGCGTAATCTATTCTAAGTAACTTGTAGCCTTTATTTTTAAAAATATCCTTCCCTACCTCTTTAAAAGGATTTTTACAATCTGTAATCACTAAACTTTTTAGTGTTTTATGTTCTAGTAACTTTTCAATGTTAGTTACATTTTTGATATTGAGTAATTCTATTTCTAAGAGATTAGGCAACTCTAAGATAAGAGAGCAATCAAATTCAACAGAAATATTATTAATTCTGATATATTTCAAGGATTTGAGTAACTGGATATTTTCGATCGGAAAACTTTTACCTTTACAAGCAAATAATTCTAAACTCTCAATTTGATGATCTTTAAAAGGCATAAAAACATCAAAATTCTTAGCCTGCCCAAAACTCAAATGTTTCAAGTTTTTTAGTTGGGCTAATTGAGTTAATTTAGTATCTTTCTTCTCAGCTTTTAGATCAATTTTAATCCATTTAAGATGAGGGACATTATTAAAATCAATGTCAAAAGGTTTGATTAGTTCAGGAATCTCTAAATAGAGCAAATTCTCTAAGAACAAACCTTCACACCAAGAATATTTATCTTGTAAACGTAATGTGTTGATAAGCGTTATAGCTTTAATATTAAGAGGAGTTTTTATGCTACATAACCAAGCTATTGGAACGCTTACAACTTCCAAATTAGGCAGTTCGTTTAAAAAATTAGGTATTCTTTGCACTTTTTTTAGTTCGTCATCAAAAACTAGAAAACTAATTGACTTTATATCTGAATAAGATTCTTTATTGGGAAAATTGTTAAATTGTTGATAAACTACTCCATTTTCTTCTCTTTCATCTTCGACAAAAGAAAAAGACCATCTACCATTTCTAAATTTGAGAAAATTTACTCTTAGTTTACTATAAAATGTCTGCATAATTTTAACTTTTATTTTTACAGCTTATACGTTTACCACTTGAGGCATTTTTGTCATCAACAATACCCTTGTTTCGCTTATTTTTAATAGCAGCTTCAGGGTTATTCGAATTTTTCATATCAAAACCAGCATTTTCTAATCTCATTTTCTCTTTTTGTTCAAAATGTCTCAAAATTCTGTTCTGATCTGTCCAAGTATCAGCATCCCCTAAATCTACAGGAGTAAATTCAATTTTTGTATCAGGATGCTTCAATAAATCTTGTGCCTTTGTATGAGTTGTTAAAGACATTCTATCATTCACGTTCAGACCTGAACCTACATAGGCTTGGTTTAATGTCTTATTAGATAACGAGTATATACCTGATGTATTTGGAACACTCTTAGGAGCTCTTACTAATCCAAAAGGATCTAACTCACCATTAGAATCAGATACATAAGAATATAGAGTTGGCATTCCTCCTGCTAATCTAATCGGATCTTGAGAAATATAAGTACCCGTTTCAGGACTATAATACCTAAAGCGATTATAAGCTAACTCTGTTTCACTATCAAAATATTGACCTTGATAACGGAAAGGAACAAAATGAGCATTACCTTCTAAGCGTTTTATCTTGCCATAAATATCTAGCTCACAACTCCAAATCTTATTCCCTTGTGAGTCATAAGCTGATTTAAGTCAATAAACAAAAAGAGTTTTCAGTTTATTTAACTGAAAACTCTTTTCATTGTGTTTAGATTACATACTTTTTCATACACGTCTGACGACTATATCTTTATTTTCTATACTCCTCTACATTATCAAGACTTATCACTTTTATCGATGGAAATCTCTCATCTATTATTGTTTTCACATCTTCATTGCATACTAAATCATGAAGTATAATATCTTTTAAGGGAAAGATATCAAATTCAACATTAGTATCCTTCAACGATATTTTTTCATACTTTTTTATATGACCATAATAATTATCTGATTTTTCTACCTCATCAATAGTTAAGCCTCTCATTTCAATCATATTGGTATCCAATATAAAATCTGATTTATTATAATCAATCGCATCAACTGTATTTCCTCTCATCTCAATAAAGTAATAATCAGTGGAATTTGAGATATCTTCTCCCTTTATATTGACAACTGTTAACTTACTTTGCTTATAATTAGGAACGTTGCACTTATCTAGAAGATCTTTAAATTTTTGACTAATAATAAAACCATTCCAATAAAAGGTATAATCCAAGACAAATTTCTTTTCTCCTTTAACTATAAAAAAAAGGTTAGAAGGATAATTTCGATCAAAATCACGAGGTTTTGTCCATTCATATTTCATTGCTGGAAAGGGATCTTCTTTTTTATATGTCTCTGCTAATACTGCATTAACTGGAGTAGAAATCCCTTTAAGATTTCTGTTATTTAATAGAATATAGTAATTCATAAAATTTTATTGTTTAATGTAATTTCTTTTTTCCATCAACTACTTTATTTGGAACATCTCCATTGAATAATTTGGTTCTATACTCCCCTTGCAATTGAATAATTTGAGCCTTAGCCATATCTTTATCAATAAATCCACCATCATACGCATTGAATATATTTGTAACTCTACCTCCAACTTCTATGCTATATTCTGGGTGAGAACCTCTATGTACAATCTGAGGACCTCCTGATACAACCCCAGTTGCTTTATCTGGTAATAATATTCCATTTGTAGCTTTATCCATCTGTCCATCAAGACCTATTTCATCAAGAAAATCTTTGTTTACTTTCCAAATTTCTTCTGGAATAATATGATGTGCTTGCATTTGATCACCCGTAAATCCTCCGAGAGTATCACTAAAACTTAAACCACATATATCTACCCAAGTATTAGTATCACTAACGTAGGAATAAAACTTATCTCCACCAAATAACCCAATCGGATCTTGACTAATATAAGTACCACTATCAGGACTATAATACCTAAATCTATTATAGTAAAGCCCTGTTTCTGTATCTTCGTACTGCCCTAATTGACGGAAAGGAATAAAATGTTTATCTCCTTCAAAATTACGTAAATCTCCATAAATGTCATATTCGGCAGACCAAACTAAATCGCCTATTGATAAAATAACAAAATCCTCAGTTGAGGTAACTGAAGATTTTGTTATATTAAGTTCTAAAATATAATTTACTGACTATTAATGGTCTAACTATTTTTAATTGGTAGAAGTAATACGTTGTTTAGTTTTATTCACTTCTTCTAACCACAAAGAAGCTGCATTTTCTTGAGAATACAGATGATACAATTCATTTGTAGTGTCAGTAAGAATATAATCTAATCCCTTTAGAGTAGATTGTTTGAGTTCTTCAGATACAGTAAGTTCATCTAGTTCATCCTCATCAATATAAGAAAATGTAGGAAGTTTAGATTCATCTCTATCCAATAAATAGGCTATAATCTCACTAGCAGCTAGAAAAAGTTGGATGGCATCACTATTATCTACATTTTTGTTAGAACTGAAACTCATAATAGGCTCAGAAAGATAAGATACTGTCAAAGTTTTTTCTAAACCTATTAACCAATCAGAAGCCAAATCATTTTCTGTATGTTTGATACCCCAAGTTCCCATAATTAGTTAGTTTCATTTTTACGTTTATTAATCCAAAATTCAATAAGATTTCTTATTGTAATATCATCGCTTGGACCATAATAAGTATAATTATTAACTTTATCTTGATCTAAAGGTTCTTGCTCTCCATTAGCATTTATCAACTTTTCATGTCCCTTTGAACCAATTTTGAATTTAATATCCTTTAAATTATAAGCTTGTAAACCTTCCATTTCTTTTCTTTGAATGTTCCAGTTTCCTTCATTCCCTATCCAAAAGATGCTATGAGCATCCAAAATTTGCCATTGGGGAAACAAACGTTTGTTAATATCAACTTTTGTATGTTCTTCAGCAGAATTGCCTATATAGGAAAATACCTCTATAACAGGTCCTAAATCCATTAAAGCAACTGCTCTACCAAAGGCATATTTACCATTTTGTAAATCAATGCTAAATAAGTCACCTATTTCTAATTTTTCTTTTCTTTTCTTTGCCATATATTTTTTTAATGATGTCCACCAAGTTCATTAAGTTTCGATGTACGATTTTGATCAAAATCAGCTTGTCGTATTCTATCTCGTGTTACATTATCAACATCAAAAGAGTTGATTTTGTTACCACGATTAGTCTGTGATATAGCTTCTCCTACAGTACCTGTTTTAGTACCATGATGTTCTATGTAAGCTTGTTCATATCCTCTTGCTTGTCCATAAGAAACATTATTTTCCAACACAACCATTTGTGTTGTGCCATCTTTAGTTAAACGTGTTGAATCCTTATGTTGATTAGTTCGTGCTTTTGTATCATTAGTAATACCAATATAATAGGGTTTATCAGCAAGTATTTTATTACCATTAGCATCTACACCCACCACATCATATAATCCATATACATTATGTCCAGGATCAGTATGATGAAATAAACCAAAAATATCTAATCTTGTATTAACATCGAAAGCATAGGCATACATAGATAATCCTCCACTTAATCTAATCGGATCTTGACTTACATACATTCCACTCTCAGGCGAATAATACCTAAAACGATTATAATACAAATCAATCTCTGTATCGTGGTACTGACCTTGATAACGGAAAGGTACAAAATGAGCATCGCCTTCTAAGCGTTTTATTTTGCCATAAATATCTAGTTCACAACTCCAAACCTTATTCCCTAGAGAGTCATAAGCTGATTCTGGTGTGCCTAAATAGTTGGAAATAATAGAATACTTTTCTTTACCTACCAGTTTAGCAGAAGGAACAAAACTACCTTCTTCATACACCCAAGTTACTACATTTTCAGTAGGTTCTGGTTCTGCACTAGAAAGTTCTCCTTTTTCATTGATACTTAAGCTAGGGCGTTCGGATAAAGCGTATTTCCATTCGTGCAAAATTACATTTCCGTCCCAAACATACCTATACATACTTTTGGCTGTATGATTTATTTTGGCTGTTCGTCTGCCTAAGGCATCATATTCAAAAGAAATATGTTCACCACTTGGTTTGACAACGCCTTTTAGCATTCCGTTGCCATACCAGTGATATGTCCATCGCTGCAAACTACTTGGAGCTTCTTTTACTGCTCGTTCGTGGTCTTCTGCCAACAAACTACGGACTACTTTTGGTTTGGCTGCTTTACGTGCTGTTTTGTATTGAAGATTGCCTTCTTCATCGTACTCATAAAAATACGCTTCATCTTCTACTAATTTGCCCCCTTTATTGTATTTTCTATCCGAACGGGTAGGACTTTTGAATAAATTACCGATTGCATCAGGCATTTTATAAATCGTTTCTACACCATTGTAGTCTGCACTTAGTAGATTTCCTTCTACATCGTAGTCAAATTCTGTTTTTTGTCCTGTGCCTTCGTTTAAGATTTTGTCCAAACGATTGCCTTTGCTCCAAAAATAACGTTTACGACTGCCTTCTACATTCTTGCCTTGAATGTTTTGAAGCGTTACACGTCCTAAATTATCTCGTTGCGTATGAACTTCTACATTTCCAGTTGTGTAACGAGCCAGTTCTAAGCCTAAGCTATCTCTTTCGAAACGACTTTGCCAGCCTTCTTTGGTATTGATTTGAGACAACGAACCATCACTATTAAACGAGTTTTGAATCGATGCACCCAACGAAGAAGTAACTAAAATACGGTTGCCTTCATCGTCATATTTACTTTTTATGCTGTGTTCGTTTTGGGATTCTTCAATCACTCTACCCAAATCATCTCGTTTGTATTGTACCGTAGAAGTTGGATTGGCTGCTTCTACCAAAATACCATCGTCGTTATACGTAAAAAACTCCGTATAACCGTCGTATTGTTCCGAAGTCAAGATATTTCCTACTCCATCATAATGGTAGCTTGTCCAACGTTGAGCAGGACGCAAAACTCTTGTTACTCGTCCTCCCAAAGTACGGTGATAACGGCGTTGTAAGCCATCAAAACCCCATTCACCAATCACATCGCCTACACCATCTCGGGTAAAACGATAGGATTCGCCTTTTTCATTGGTAATAGTTTTGAGCTGTTCTTCTTTGTCGTAATCAAAAATAACAGTATGTCCGTTTTCTGAACGGCTTTTCAAAAGACCTAAGCCCCAATAGGTAAAAGTTACTTCACGATTATCGTCTTTAGCTCGGATAATATTTCCTGCTTCATCATACTCAAAGATATGATGATTGCCATCTGCTTCATAAAGTTCTATTACATTACTCATCTTATCATATCTAAAACGAGTTACGTTAGCTTTAGGATCAATACTACTCAATAAATTGCCTAATTCATCGTATTTCCAATGGCTTTTTGTGCCATCAAAATGTTCTACTGTACTCAAATTTGCATATTCGTCCCACCAAAACTGTGTCGTTTTGCCTTTGTGGTCTATCATTTTATGCAAGAGCTTTCCATCATATTCAAAGTCAAGACTTGCATCATTTGGAAAAATACGTTTTATAAGTCTACCTTTTTCATCGTATTCCCATTCTAAGGTTGTTCCTCCTGCTGAGCTATAATTTAAAAGACGATACTGATCATCATACTCAAAAGTGCTTATTTTTTGATTGGCATCTGTGAGCTTGGCAATATTTCCAAATTTATCGTATTCGTACTTTGTTGTATTTCCATCAGGGTCAGTCAATACAGAAAGTTCATCATAGAGATTATAAGTTTGATAGGTATCTCCTTTCTTAGCATCTGTAATTCTATAAATCAATGACTTAGCATCATAAAAATAGGTTGTCGTTTGTCCTAATGAGTTGGTTGTAGTTGTTTTTCCTTCTTCATATTTTGTCCAATATTCCAAAATACCTTCATCACCCCACGTATGAATACATTTGGCATCTTCATCTTTTCGGTCGTATTCCCAATAAAAACTAAGTCCACTTTGGTTAGTGAGTTTGCTGAGTAATCTTCCTTGGTA
Organism: Bernardetia sp. Wsw4-3y2; assembly: GCF_037126295.1. NCBI lineage: Bacteria > Pseudomonadati > Bacteroidota > Cytophagia > Cytophagales > Bernardetiaceae > Bernardetia > Bernardetia sp. Wsw4-3y2. The sequence goes on from NZ_CP147019.1 coordinate 14,779, forward strand.
CTCAAAATGCTTGGTTACACCATTGGCATCTGTTACATGAGCTAAATTTCCTTCTTCATCATAGTCATAACGAATCAAATATATTGTTTCATTTTGATTTTGTGTATGAACAGCTTTTACTCTTCCTTCAAAATCAGTTTCTACATAAATATTGCGTCCTGCACTGTCTATAATTCGGTTAAGGTGTCCTTGTCCATTGTATTCAAAGACAATACGGAATCCTAAATCATTTTCTATAAAACGAATTGGACGGAATCCACCTTTATAAGATTGAGTAGCAAAACGATGTGTAAGTCCTTCTTCAGTACGCAAACCATACCCTTTTTCATCTCTAAACCAAAGCATTTTGTCTTGGCGTTGATGAAACTGATCACCAACTTGAAGAGGTGGTAATATAATTTCTCTAGCATCTTTGAGGCGCACACAAAAGAATCCTTGATCTACTTGCCAAAGTCCCATATCGCAGCTAAGATGCCAGTTGTAACCTAAATTGGTTTTCATTTCTACATCGCTATAATAGGTACGTTCCCAAACCAAAGGAATAGGACCAGGCAAACTAAAGTCTTCATTATTGGCATATACTCTACCTGTTGCAGCATCTACAGGTTCACCAAACATTTTACACTTAGAAAATTGTAATATTTTACCTGTTTTAGGATGTTTTTTCTTGATTTTATCAATTAAGCCTTGAAATTTATCTCCTACTCTTTTCCATAACTTTCCTAGTCCTTTCAATCCTAGATTAACAGCAAGAGCAAACAAATCTATCATAGGAGGTCCTCCAACTAATACAGGTTTTCCAGCAGGAATTACATTAAGAAGTGCTGAAGTAGGAGCCATCAAACTTGTTTTGGGTTTTGACGGTTTTTTAGGTCTAAATGGAGCAGGAATACCTACTAGATTACAAGATAACGCAGGCAAAAACTGGAATGAAAACGGAGCTCCATCAGCTAATACAGTAGCACTTCCCATAAACATTTCAGAAGAAGACATAGGAGCAACTACTGGAAGAGCATGTAAAATAATACCTGGAAGATGCTGAATAGGAGTACCTGCATTGGCAATCCATTTGTTATTTACCTGAACACTAGGCTTCATCATGGCTACAATAGCCCGAGCTACTGAAGTAACACTAATAGGTTCTGGTGGTGGTTCTTCCCCTTCAGGTACAGGAGCTGGTTCTGGAGCTGGTGGAATTGCCATATCAATAGCAGCAAATATAGCAGCTATAATATCGAATACCATTCCTACATGAGGAACAGGTAACATAGGAGAAGGAGGAAAAACTGTAGGGTGTCCGTCTATACCAATAGCAATATCTTGAAACTTTCCTGCTGGCTGTCCAGGTATAGAAGGCAAAAAACCTCCTAATGCAGCTTGTAAGCTATGTAATTGAGTCTGTGCTTCTCCAAATAATTTTGAAGCAATAGCTGAGAAGGTTTTGCCTTGAAGAGCATCTTTAGATGAATTAGCTACTTCTTTAGTTACTTTGCTTGGTGTTATTCCTGTACTCATAATAGGGTTAAAATTTTAAACGTTTTGTTTACTTAAAGCATTTTCGACGTTTTGCTCTACTTCTTGTTGAAGATAATCTTGTGTGAGTGCTTCTTTTCCTTCCAAGAGATTTTGCCAATCTTCTCCTATTAATGTCGTGAATGCATCGTGCAGTATTTGTATATCAGATAAAGGACGTTTTGATTGTTTAGCTATTTCTAGTGCTAATTCAGCACTAAATAAATAGGTAGAACTTCTTCTCATTTCTTGTTCTAATAAAGAACCTGCTTCTAAAGAAAGCATACAGTCTGTCCAAGCTTCTTTCCATCTTTTCATTTGTGCGAACAAGAAGGCACTTTGTCGGAAACCTTCCATAGTATAAAAGACATCTTTTTGCTCTTTTGATTTTTCTGTTAGTTTTCTATAACAAAAAATAGCTTGTTCATTATCTTTATCAGTCATGTATAAAGCTGCTTTCAATAGCATGGCTGCACGCCACACAGGATAAGCTCCTTCTACATTTTCCATCATTCCTCTTTCTGTCAGTTTAATGGCAGCATTTACTTCTTGAAATGATTTTTCTGTTTTTTGTTTACTAGAAAATGCAATAGCACAAATTAAATGTGCAGAAGATTTTGTATTTAGCAAGTTAAGTCTGTAGCCAAGTGTTTTGAGTCTTGTAGTTTCTTTGTCTAAATCAATTTTATTATTGGCAGTAGCTTCCATAACTTTTCGTACTTGCTTTTGAAACTTGCCTACTGGACTATTTGGTTTGCCTGCTTCACTATCTTTATCCATTTCGTTGTTCATAGCTGCAAGCATATCCAAATCAACATACAATTCTCTTACTCTTTGTTTTCCATAAGTAGATTGTACATCTTTTAATACTCTTTCTTGGCGTAAATCAATAGCAGCAAAACGAATATCTTTTGGTATTTTTCCACTTCCTAATTTACTCTCAAACCATTTTGCCCAATTTTTTTGGTGCATTTTGGCAGGAGGAAAATATAAGATGAAATTTATATCTTCTAGTTTAAGTGTATTTTTTAATCGTTTTAATTCTTTGAGTACACTTATAAAAATAGGAGGTAAATCAGAATCAACTTTATAGTCTTGAGGAAGAAACCCATCTTCTTTTAAAGCTCCAATAATATCATATTTTTTTTCATTTGGAGTTTCAAACCACGCTAAAAATTCGTTCCAAAGTCCTTGTTCGTACTGTTCTGGATTTTCAAAAAATGTATTAAATCGAAAGAAAATATCATCAAAAATTCCTATAGGAGAGGCTTCAGTATCCATAAATTTATCCAAAATATCTAAATCTTGGTATTCAGATATCCATATAGCCATTTCCCATTGTTTTTTATCAATGGTACGCCATTCATTTCTGACTTTATTAAATTCTTGTGCTGCAGATGCTTCAGACATATCTTACTGTAATTAACTTAACTATTTAGGAATTGATTTTGACTAATGCGCCTGAAATAAGTGTATCAGCAGTAGAATTGGTAACAATTTGCTTTCCTCCAAGCTCAAATTTTACATCTGCTGTAGTATTTACATTTTTAGCATTTGTAACTATATCTTTCTTACTACTAATTGCTACTACTTTATCAGAGCCTATAGAAACTTGTTTAGTACCTGTTATGGCTATCGTATTAGCTGATAATCCTATAGAGTCTGATTGAAGTACAATTGTTTTACTACTTTTCATAGTCATTCCTCCAGCACCATCCATATTGATAACACTTCCATCTTTATCTATTATAGTAATACTTCCTTCTGTATCATTTAAGATAATCGTACAACCACTTTTGGTCTGAATAATTTTTTGTTCAGGATCTTTACGAGGTGTTTTTTCACCTCCATTATAGCGAGAACCCATTACAAATGGCTTTTCAGCACTTTTGTTTTCAAAACCTACTAAAACTTCTTCTCCTATTTCGGGAATAAAATACATACCTTTCTCACTTCCTGCATGAGGGGTTGTTAAGCTAATCCAAGGTGAAAGTTGATTTTTTATAGCTTGCCACGGAAATTGTACACGAACACGTCCTAATCCTTGTGGGTCATTATTATCTTTTACAATAGCATATTGTTCTTCACAAACAGGTACTGCATCTTCATCAAAATAAATTGGAACTTTAATATCTACTGGTACACCTTCAAATGAATTGATATATTCTCCACTGTTATTAATTGAATGTGTAATTGAGGTAATGATGTAACTTCCATACGTATCTGTTTGTCCTGCAACTTCTGTGTTTTTTCCTGTTACTTCTATTACACTTCCTATTGCTACTTTAGGTTCATCACTCTTTCCATTAAAAACTAGAGTATTAAGTGCGTGCTGAGCTTTTAATTTAAGTACAGAATCTAATTCTGATTTTCCATTCTCTAAAAGTGTATGATTATAGAGAGAGGTGGGTTTCTTAGCAAATAACTTACTTGATGCTTGTGTTGTACTACTTATATATGGATTTGATACGTTCTGCTTATGGTCTGAACTAGAAGAATCATGTGTTTTTGCTTCTAAAGAATCATAAGCTAAGTAGGTATGATTTTGAGGTCTGACTTTCATCACAAAATTAAACTCTGACAAATCCTCTCCAAAAATAAGTGGCTGAGAAGTATTATCATGTCCTCCAAACTTTACTTCTTCACCATCATAATAGAACCATTCTCCATATCTTTTAGCAAGACGACACATAAAATCAAAATCACTTTCTTTATACTGTACTGTATAAGGAATAGCCTCTTTAAAGACAGGTTTAGAAACTATCTTTAAACTATCACTAGGATATTCTTGCGTTGCCTCTTTTATAATATCTACTAAATTTTTCTTTTCATAGCTTTGGGAATCTTTTCCATGAGCCATTAATAAGGTAGGACTATACACTGTAATCACAAATAATCCTTGACCACCATCATATTTATGAATATTGACGTTTTCCACAACTCCTATAAAAACGAGTTGATCTTCATTAACTAATAAAGTCAAACGTTTTCCCATATATTCTTTTGCTTTACTAGCAAAATCACCTGATGGATCTTCAATAGATTCTGTTGGGCAAGTAATGATGAGCTGATGATGACTTACTACTTTTTGTTCTAAAGTAATGGTATAGCTACTATTAACAAGAATAGCTTGTCCATCAAGAAGGATTTGGGTATTAACAGGTTTAGCCATGATATAAAATAAATAAGGGTGATAATAAAGATAATTGAAAGATAATTTATTGTATAGTTAAGCTACTGCCCATTTGTTTCCAAAAAGAGCATTATCTGCTTTCATATCTTTAGTAGAAATAGTCATTTTTATTTGCATAGGTTCATCTGATTTATGTTCAAAATGTTCTTGGTAATCTATGCAGTAGGCTTTAGTAAAAGATAACTCGAATAAACGAGACATTTGGTCTAGTTTATAAAAAGTAATTTTTCCATCTTTGGCATGTGTATATTCTGTCATCCATTTAAGAAAATTTTCCTTACCTCTTGATTCTATTATGAATGTAATTTGCCCTCCTCTAGAAATACTAGAAGGTTTATTATTTTTATCTATACTTTGATTGAAGTTATAAATACAATCTAGTACAGTATATATTTCGTTGTCGATTTCTAATTGAGCTAAAAAAGACATAGTAAAATTATAATTGTTAGAATAAAAAACAGAATTATTTTTATTTGCAAAAAAAGGAACTGCATAGCATTACACAGCTCCTTTTTGTAAAAAGATATTAAATAAGCAGGAGCCTATATTTTAAGTAAGTGATGGCCAATCATTGCTAAATTCAACCTCCCCCTTTTGTATTGTTTGAGCTGAGAAAACAACAGTTTCTGTAGCAGGATTTTCATCACTAGCATTATCAAACTTATTAGCACCTATTACTCCACCACCAGTAAACGACTCAGTATATTCTACGATATAAGCATCTTTGAAAATTATTTCTTTGAGAGTTGCATTACTGTCTCTTTTGAGAAAAGTAATTTTTCCATCTCCACGAAAGAAGCTATCTGTTGCTGCTGCTAATAAGTCACTACTTCCTGTAGATTCTACACTAACAGTAATTTTACCTGCTCTTACAACAGAAGAAGGACGACCAGCAGCATCTGTTGCTTGATATGAACCATACTCTACGCCAAGAACGTTGTATTCTACGCCATTAAATTCAAGTTTTACTTTAAAAGACATAATAATAAAAATTAGGGTTGATAAATTAAATATATAAAACAATATGTTTAGAGGTGCAATATATGATTTTTTCTATAAACACAAAAATAGTTTTTAAAATTTTCCTGTTTTTTTTAAAAAAAACTATACAATGTCTTTTTTTTAAATTTCGAAATTTAGCAAATAAAAAAATTTTATTTTTTATTCAAATAAATCAATTTATCTTGCTCTATTTATCTGTCTACAGACTTCTAAATCTCGTTTTACTATCTCTAATTCGCTTTTATAGGTTTCTAACTGTTGTAAAAGCAAATCTATTTCTTCTTTAGATGCTCCTAAAGTATTGATAGTTTTCTTGGCATTGATGAGTTGCCTGTAAGCAAGTAATATATTATCGTACATATTATCTCTTTTTAGCTCCAAACTATCTCTATTAGGTATAATATACTGCATAGCAATAATTGTATTAATAGCACTTTGTTGATTGAAGTAAAAATCTTCTCCTTTTACATTAAGAGAATCTGTATAAGATTTTAATTCTTCCAATTTAAAGGCAAATTGTTCTTGAATTTGAAACTCTTCTGCCATTTTTCTATTCTCGTTTCTCAAATGACTCAACTCCTTACGAGGAATCTGATAATCAAAAAAAACAGCTAAAAGAATAACTCCTACTGTTATAAAAAAAACAAGTAGAAAAAGTAAAAAAGAGTAAGCTCTTTCTTTTTTATTTAAAACTTCCATAGTTGATAACTAAAATTAATCTGCTAAAAATGTACGATTACGTTGTGTTCTATTTAATGATGAATTTTCTTCTCTCTCTTTGACAAAAATACCTGTGTCTTTACGTTTGCCAATAAAGTCAAGACGATTGAGAGCTGAAAATAAATCACTCATGGTTCTCATAAAATTGACTGTAGAAATAGCTGTTTTGTCTATTTGGTTATGCTTATAGCCCGTATTAACCACCTCGGTAAATAATACTTCAAAACCTCCTTGACTAATGCTACACCATTCGGCAAAATAATTCAATAAATCTTCTTTTCCTGAACCTGATTTAGAGTCTATAAAATTTTTCATTAGGCGAGCCAATGAAACTATTTTATCAAACATATAGGCAGGAGATTGATGCAGAGCAAACCAACGAAAAGAATTAATTTCTTTACCTGTAAAGTCTATAATACGCTCACAGAGTTGGAGTAATATTATACCTAAATCACTATTTTGATTTTTATGATTGATTTTTTGAGCTATTTGCACAGCAAAAAGTTCTATCTGCCCCAAAAATTTATCTATTTGATCATAAATATTAATTAGATGTTGATGACTACTTACTGTGGTAGAAGGTGGAATATAATCATCTAATAAATACGTTTCGGTAGGAGTAACAATAATTTTCCCAATAGTCAGTTCGTATCCACTATGTGTTTGTTCTAAAAATTTTCCTTCAGGAATTAAGTTTAATTTATAAGTAGGAAGAAGATAAGGATAACGAGGAGGATTTTCCTCAGGGTCAGGCTCTCCAAAAGGTATCTTTTCTGGATTTACTGTAACATTAGCAAGTAATACCATTTCTCCTTGGTTACTTTCTTTGAGTTGAAAGGCTACCTCAGGATAAGCTTCTTCTAAACTCAACATCTGTGAGTTCTTAGAACTGATTTCTATTCGACTTCCATTAGGAGTGATAGCATGACACTCTTCTAATTTGACACGTAATAATTTATGATTATCTATTACTAAAGATATTTTTACAGATTCTTCAATAACTTTAGAGGGCAACAATCCATATGAAATAGGAGAAGTAGAAATACCAATAGCATCTCTTACCATCTCATGAGAATAATCTTGAGTAGCAAGAAAATGATTTTTATTAATTTTCATGCCATCTACCCAGTTGATTGGAAAATGTTGAGAACGTTCGATCATGAGTTAAATTTGATAACTAATAACTATACAATGTAAGATTATAATTCTAAAAAATTGTCAATTTAGATTTATTGTTCAATAACTTAATGAAATTATATTTCTATTATTATATAACAATTTATTTGACTTATATTTTTATTTCAAAATATAAGTTGATATAATTTTATTTATTTTTTATATAAAAAAATAATAAAATTAGAAATGAAAATTTTATTATTGCAATATCAAATGTACAACTATCTGTTGAAAGATTCTAGTTTTTTTAAAAAAAATGTTTAGTAAAAACAAAAAATATGTATCTTTAGCCAAAATTTATCATAAACTTATCTTTATATTATGCTATCAAATTATGGAATAGGCGGGAATGAGGTAAAGCAAGATGCTAGTGAAGCAATTAGTGAAATACCTTTGAATAAAACATTAATAGCCCAAAAACTTACTGCTGACACTCCCATTAGACCTGAAACTGTAGAAGGTTTACAAACTACAGAACAAGTATTCGAACACTTCAAACCTACTGTTAAAGTAAATTTTGAAGACAAAGAAGGAGGAACACGCCCTGAAGAATTAAAATTTAAAAATTTAGGTGACTTCGGTGTCAAAGGCATTACTGCTCAGAGTGCTTATCTAAATAATTTAGAAGTTGAAAAACAACAATATCAAAAAATTATTAAGCAACTCAAAACTAACAAAATACTTAAAGCAGCACTGGAAGATGCAGATGCTAAAGGTGTTCTTTTAGAAACAATTAATAATTTAATTCAAGAATTAGACAATCAATAAATCATAATAGTTATATGGCAACAGCTGAAAAAAAAGTGCAGCAAAGCACCAGTACAGAAGTACAGAAAGGAAAAGGAAAAAGTCTTGAGAGTCAAGTAGATTTATTAGCTAAATATGGTGGTTTTGATTTACTTGAAATGTCTATTGAAGGTTCTCAAAATCTTAATCCTAGTAGAAAAGCACGTAAACAAATATTTCTAAATGACGCTAGTAAAAAGGCTGAAAGAGAAGAATTGAAAAAATCTTTAGAGATATGGAAAAGTGTCCTTGAGAGTAAAGATAACTTAACTGATATGGTAGCAGACTGCGAAGACAACTATCATATCTCACAACAAAATCTAGATAAGAACTTGGCAAATGCTGTCAAAGAAACTAGAGAATTAGAACAAGCCTATCGTTCAGTAGCTCTTTTCTATAAAAACACAGAGCAATCTAAGGTCAAAAATGTTACTATCATCAATGCTGAATTAGAACAGCTTCAAGACCTAGATAATACACGATTCATTGATACTATTCATGAAGAATTGGTGGCTAATTATGATCGTTTAGATTTGAGAAATAACTATAGTTTATTAGTTATTCCAGGTTATTTGGGCAGCAATACAGTAGTAGAAAAATGGGCAAAAATAGCTCATGAAAACAAAGTAATGCTTGTTACAGATTTTGCTCATTTAGAGCAGCCAGATGATGTAATGGAAATGTTTGAAGCTGCTAATTTAACAGGAGGAGATATTTATCGTTCAAATGTATTAATGACTTGTAACTGGTTAGTAGGACGTGGACGATTTGATCAAGTAAATGAACAAGAAGACTTATTTGTTCCTCCTTCAGGTGCATTAGCAGGAAAAATATACAGAACATTAATGTCTCAGGTTACTGCTGGTAAAAAGCATGGTGGAATCAATGAAGTAGATGGAGTTACTTTTGATCTCAAGAAAAGTGAAATTGCTAACTTAGAAAACCTTGGACTTATTCCTATGGTAAATGAGTATGGAAAAGTAATGGCTTTCTCTGGAAAAACTCTTTTCAATGGAGACAACCTCGGATTACAGACTTATTCTGTTGTTCGTGTATTTGACCATGTAACAAAAGTGCTTATGGATTTCTTAAATCGTAGAGCTTTTGAAAACTTTACAGGTAAAACTCGTAAAGAAATTATGGCACAAGTAGTTAGATTCTTAGATGGAATTACAGGTCATGACAAACTTATCGAAAACTTTGAAATAAGAAGATTTGAGCAAGATAAAGTTCAGAAAGATAAAATCTATATGGACATTCACTTAAAACCTTATTTTCCTGCAAAGAATTTCCTTATTAAATTGGAAGGACAAAAAGGAGATGATGGTACTGAGTGGGATAGTGAATATGCTCAAAACTAATCTGATTTTTAATTAATAGCTAATTATAAAAAAAAGGGGATTCAAATCCCCTTTTTTATGAAAATGAAAAAAATATTTATTACTTCTATATTTTGTCTTATGATATATTGCATAACAGGAATAAGTTATGCTCAATCTGACTCTACTATAGTAACTGACCCTAATCTAAAAGAAAATCTTTCTTATCGTAAACAAGGTATTATAGATAGCCTTAATGATAAATTAGCCAAAAAACCATACGTCTATGTAAGTCCTTATTATTTTAGAGTATATAATTCTGATAAAGAATATATGGCTTTACAACTCGGAAAAAGAAAAAGGAATAAGATTTTTTTGTATATAAAAGTATTTTCCCACAATGTTTGTATTAGAGATGGAAAAGTGGTTGAGTTTATATTTGAAGATGGCTCTATAAAATCTTTAAAGAAAAATAAATATCCTGTTAATTGTGATGGAATCATTGTTATGAGGCTAAGAAGAAAACAGAGAAAAATGCTTACAGAAGGAAAAATAAAAAGTTTTATGATATTTACTTTTCAAAAAGATTATACTTTTCACATTACAGAAAAAGCTGCTCAAAGTATTCAGAATGATATTATACTTTTAAAGAATTATAAATTTTAGTTATGCCTTTACCAAATCTAAAACTATCTTTATCCATTACAGATAATCATGGCTCTCCTCTATATACTGGACATGGAGAACGAGAAAAAATGGCTTCTTTTGATTCACAAATGAATCAACATACTATCAATATTACGATTTCAGAAGAGCAGATTGGAGAATTTGAAGTACCTGTCGATAATCAATTATGGGAAACTGGTCAAAAAATTATGTTACCTACTTATAAAATGTTGCTAACAGATACATTAACTGATGAAACATCTATTTATGAAGTAACTAGAGATAATTTTCTGAGTACAGAATTACAAAAGAAAAAAGTAGGTGGTATATCTATTTTTGGTAAAACGTTTTTTGCTAAAGAAGGAATATCTATGCCAATGGTAGCCTTCGAACCAGATAAAGAAAATATAGAAATTTTTACTGCTAATAAGTATAAAACACTTAAAAAAGATTCTTTATATTATACTTTAAACCAAAAGCAGAGTACAGCATATTTAGTAGCTGGTGTAACTCAAAATATTGTATTTACAAATACATCTATTGATTATCTTTTTTATGTAATACAAGGACAAAAATTTATTGGAGATATTTTATACCGAGAAAAATTTTTGAAGCTAACTCCTATCGTCAAAATCAATTTGATAAAGCGAAAATCTAAAATAAAAGAAGTAGTACAGCAAAATAAAAAAATAATTTATTTATCTTAAATACTCTCAACAATTCCTATAAAGAAACATTTAGAGGAAGTTAGTTTTTATTAAACGCAACAATAAAGAAATTAAGAGAAAAACATAAGTCAAAAAAATTCTCACTACATTTGGAGAGAAACTAGTAAAATTCATTAAATATAAAATCAATATGCTTTTAAATTCAAATTTATTTAATAAAAAAAATTATTTATAACTGGTAGTTAGAAATAATAATTCAAAAAACTTAGTAAGGTTTTAAAAAATAAAAAGTTAATAAAATGTCAAACAAAATAAAGCATTCGAAAACTTTAACTTTTTTAATTATCTTTGCTGATGCCATTTGCAAAAATTCCAATTTTATATATAAACTTATAAACAGGAAAACTGCAAATATTACTAACTAAATTATTTTAAAATAATTCTCTAGTGCAGTAAACACATAAAAAAACCTTTTGATGCGACCAACATCAAAAGGTTTATAATATTTTTAACGAGCGAGGTTTAGACGACCATGTTTATACTTGTATTGCTCATTAAGGAATTAACACTAACAAAAGCGTCAATCAGTACCACGACAAAGCCACATATCACTATAACTATGTCAATTAATACAACAACAAAGATAGCAAAAAGTTTGCTATGTTCAAACTTTACTCCTACTATAAGTAACTTTTCTTCATTAAATACCTATTACAGTTACATTAAAGGTCTGGCTTACTACACAGACCAATATGCCAAAGTGTGGGAAATACTCGGTTTTTCACACTTGGCAGACAAATCTTCCTATCATAAAAGTCCTTCACGACCTCATAAAAACAAAAAATCCTTTGCTATTTCGGCAAATGGTTATTTTCACGACTTCTATACTGGAGAAAAAGGAAGTGTTTTTGATTTTCTACAAAATGAAAAAAATTATTCAGAGCAAAAAGCCTTTGAATTTGTAGCTAATCTATATGGTTTTACAGAGTATACTATTGGAGAAAAAAATCAAACTAATTATTTTGAGCAGCAACAAACCAATCAAGAAGTAGAAAATGAGGTTCTGACTTATTTCCGTTCTCGTATATACAAAGAATTAGGAATTTCAAAAGAAGAAGCACAAACCTATTTTTCTCCTGCTCTTGGAAAACACAAAGGTATTAGCATTCGATATACAGATATTGAAGGAAAGACTATTTTTGATACAATTGAAGGTGAAAAACAAGTTTTCGAACGTATTCGTCTAGCAAAACCCTATTTTAACAAAGAAGGAAAAACAACTAAGTATTTAAGTCCAAAAGGAGCTAAAACCTATCCATATCTCACAGCTCTTGCGCATGCACCTGAAACGACACAAGAACAAAGAACACTTTTTATCACAGAAGGAGAATTTAAAGCCTTTTTTGGAGTACAAAAACTTGGTTTACCTTTTATTGGAATTGGTGGTATTTCACTTGCAGCAATAGCACAAAAAAATCAAAATGGACAGACAGACTATCAGACAGCTACTTTTGATAAACATACAAAGTCTGTTTTAGAAAAATTAGGTTATCAAAATATTCACCTTATTTTCGATGCAGATACATTTGAAAATGAAAGTAAAAAAACTCGTCACCTTCAATTTTTTACAGCCGTTAAAAAAGCTTTTTTTGCAGCTAAAAATCAAAATCTAGGTTTTACTTTTTCAGTTATTAATCCAAATTCAAAAGCAAAAGGATTAGATGATTTGAGTAAAGATTATTCTACTTTTGAAATTCGAAAAAAACTCACACAAACAATAACTCACAATCATTTATTCTATCATTTTAGATTAGATACACAAAAAACAGATAATCAAGCGTTTTTTGCTCTTCAAAAAGCATTTTTTGCTAGTAAAAAAGAAGTAGAAAAAATCCAACAAATTGAAATAAATGGTTTTTTGGGAAATCAACTTTTAGAAAATCAATCGTTTTTAGATTCATTAGAAAAATCAAAATTTACCTATTTACAAGCTCCAACAGGGATTGGAAAGAGTTATTTTGTAAAACATCATTTAACTAAATTTCTAAATGAAAAAGATTTTGTAGTCCTTTTTGCTGCGCCTAGAAATGCCATTGCAAAACAACAAGCCTTAGAAGTAGGAGAAAATGGAAGTGAAAATAAGATTGTTTTTACAGCAGATACAGCTTCACAAGCTATTGAAAGACTAAAAACTGAACAGCATGATATTGTTTATACCAATTTTGACAAATTGCCAGATGCTTATCATGTTCTGACCCAATTTTACAATAAAAAAGTATTCTTAGTAATCGATGAAGGACATTTAATCACAATTGATAGTACTTTTAGACCCAAAGTAATTGGTAATTTATTAAATACTTTACTTAAAAATGATACTAATTTATTGATGAGTGCTACTCCTACCAAACTCTATTTGCCAAACTCAGAAATAAATCATTTTGAAGTTCTTGCAAAAAATAAAAAAGAATATGCTGCGCCTTCACTTATTTTCTGTCAAGATAAAAAAATGACTTCTTTTGCTTTTGAAAAATGCAAAACTATTGTAGAAAATAATGAAAGGGCGATTATTCATATTAATAGTATCGAACAAGCTCGCTTGCTCCAAAATTTATTGCTAAAAGAAAAAATAGGTGTTCACTTTTTGGCTTCTACTGGACTTACTCCAACAGAGAAAGAAAATTTTGATAGTATTCAAAGCAAGTCTACTTTTAATTGGAATGATAAAAAGCCAATAATCATAACTACTTCTGTTTTAGAAGCTGGATTTAATATTGAAACAGATAGAAAAACGACAAATATTTATCTCAATAAAACAAGAGCAGGATTTGATACCACTTCATACCGGCAATTTATTGCTAGAGTCAGAAACTACTGTGAAAAAGAAGTGAAAAATATTATTGTAACACAAAACTATGCTCATTTCTTGCCTAATGAGAATTTAGTTTTACACTATGATTATGAAAGAACTATCGAATTTGCTACTGAAAGTTTAATTATTCACAACAAAAGATACCAAAATTCTCAAAAAGAATATGGAGAAGAGTTTCACAACTTTGAAACCGAAAAACTAAAAACAGAAGTTTCTAAATATCTCTACTTTGATAATGACAAAGGAAATTTTCAAATTAATTACCAAGAAATATTTGCTGAATACACTCACGAAAAAAATAAACAAGGAAGTCCTTATTTTGAAAATCCTAAAGAAATTTTGTTTTATGAGCAATCTGTTAATGAAGGAGTGAGTCAGTACCAAGAGTTTCAAAAAGCAGAAAAAGACAAAGCAGCTCAGGAAATAACACATTTATTTGTCAATGACTTTGAAAAACTGGTTATTTCAGTAGAAAAATATACTCAAGATGTAAAACTGAAAGCCAAACTAAACTTTGCTTCTACAGAAGACCCTATTTTGCTAACTCCTGTACAGCTTGTAATAGCCGAACAGCTTTTGAAACACTATTTGTATTTACTCAAAACAAGTAACGAAAAAAGAATTACAGAATTTTCTGCTTTAAAATCTATTTTGGTAGATACAGAAAAATTAACTCTTCGAAAGACAAACGATTTGAGAAAACGAAAAATGGCATTTATCACTTACTGGCTACTACTTAGAAGAAAAACAAGTAAAAGAATGGGAGTTTCCGAATCACTACAAGTAGAAGAGTTTAAAAGAGTAATTAAAATTTTTAAAGAACTAAAAGGAAAACTACGGACAGCAGAAGAAATAACAGAAGCCATTAATCGTTTCCAACATCAGAAAAAAAGATATTCAAAACGGAAATGTTTAGAACTGGTACAGCTGCTTTGTCAAGTTGAAAGAACGGCAATAGTTGAACAGGGAAAGAAAACTTATTTCTATGCTTATAGTGGCGAAAAGGACTATAAAACAACCATTTCAGAACTTTTAGGAGAACCTTATTTTGATTGAAAAGGACATAGATTAGACTAATTTACCTATAACAAATTAACCCTAATTCATATCCATAATAAAGCAAAAAAGAATAAATACATATCGTTTTGAAAGATTAGAATTTTCTAATAATTGAAATTTTCAAAAATAATTGTTTTTGAGTGGTTTAAAGCTGCTTTTTACTAAAAGTAACGCATAAATTTAATAACGTAATTATTGAATTGTGTTTTTATGTTGTTATATAATAAGAAAAAAATAATCAGAGTGACAATTTTTAGCAGTATTAAAAACAAGCTCTTTTATTAGAGCAAAATTCCATCTTGTGTCTATCTATGAAAAGTAATTTTCATTTTGGTATAAATATTATTTTAACATAAAAACATAACTACGATTTTGTGTTATTATGACAAATAATAAGCTATAAAAACATACAAGTATAGTTATGTTTGTGTGTTTTTAAATAATGAACGATTTCTTACTGAAATATAATAAACACAAAAACACAATTAAACATTTACGTTATTATGCCTAATCCTATTATATAAAATATCATATTTAAGCATAAAAGCATAATTACACTTGTGTATAATAAGTTTAAAAAATGCTTCTAATGCTGTAATTTGATGACTTTTTGAAGTTACTAAAATATCAAAACACAAAAACACAATTAAATATTTACGTTTTTATGTAAAATTAATTATCTTACAATCATTTCTAAAACGGTTTATTTTTTTACTCTAAAATCTTAATTACAATGAAAAAATCACAATCAAATGAGCTTTTCGAAAAATTGGAAAGTATTCGTAATGAAATTGAAAATATAGAATATTGGTCTGCAAGAGACTTGCAAGAATTATTCTCTTACCAAGAATGGAGAAATTTTGAAAAAGCTATCCAAAAAGCAATGATTTCTTGTGAAACTGCTTCAGAGAAAGTAGAAAACCATTTTGTTGAGTCCAACAAAATGGTCGAAATAGGTAGCAAAACAACAAGAAAACTTAAAGATTATGCTCTTACTCGTTATGCTTGTTATTTGATAGCCCAAAATGGTGATCCCAATAAAGAAGAGATTGCATTTGCTCAAAGTTATTTTGCAACACAAACTCGCAAACAGGAACTTGTAGAAAAAAGAATTGCAGAAATTGAACGAGTAAGAGAACGAGATAAATTGACACTTTCTGAAAAACTATTATCTCAGCTTTCTTTTGAGCGTGGAGTAGATAGTGCAGGTTTTGCTTTTATTAGAGCAAAAGGAGATGAAGCCTTTTTTGGTGGGAATAATACACAAGCTATGAAAAATAAATTGGTTGTACCAAAAGGAAGACCTCTAGCTGATTATTTACCTACTGTTACTATTTGGGGAAAAGGATTAGCAACAGGAATTACAAACCATAACATAGAAAACAAAAATTTGGAAGGAACAAACCAAATAGCAGAAGAACATACAATAAATAATGATGAAGTAAGACAATTACTTATTCGTCGTGGAATTGTTCCAGAGGAATTACCAGCAGCCGAAGATGCAAAAAAAGTAAAGAGAAGAATAAACAGTGAAGCAAGAAAATTAATTAAGAAAAAGAAGCAATAGCATAAAAGTTTAATTGTGTTTTTGTATAATTACACAAAGAAAATTTACATAACTAGTATAATAAATTGGCATAAAAGCATAAATAAATACTTGTGTTTTTATGCTTATTAAATAATTGGGCAGAATTACATATAACAAAACCCACGATTAAAATCGTGGGAAAAGAGGAACAGAAAGGTGGAAAATACCCTCCAACTATCCCATAACTAAAGTTATGAGTTTCATTCTAAAAAAGATGCTCAATAAATAAGCTGTAAATAATTTAGCTCAATTACTTATCTAAAAAAATGACACATAAACGTAATGTTTTAATTGTGTTTGTGTGTCAATACGTAAAAAACTATTAGAACTGATTAGCTAGTGATTTCTATAGTTTTTAAGATGAAATACAAGATACATTCCATAAATTTAATGTACTTTTTAGAAGTAGTGAAAACGAGCTTACTACTTAGATGAGAAAATATTTAGCATAATAACACAAATGCACATTTATGTTATTACACCTAATTTATTGAATACATATAAAAATATAATTTTGTTTTTTATGAAAAATGTCCTCAATGCTACAAATTAAAATGTTGTTGAAACTACAAAAATAAACCTTATTACGGTTTCTATTAAGATAGTTTCCAGTCTGAAATTAAAAACTGTATTTTATCAAATTCAACAGTCTTCCAGACTGTTATAAAAAAATAATTGTGATAACCTTTAATATTTAAACATAAAAACACAATTAAATCATTACATATAGACGTAATTAAATAAAAACGCACAAACTTAATTATTTAATTAAATTTATGTGTTTTTATTTACAATCTAAATTTTTTTTAAAAGAAACTATTTATTTTTCTCTGTATTTGAAAAGTGGTATTCTAAATCTGAAATATCTTTTATAGTAGAAAGATCTAAATCTTTGTAGTGAAGTATTTCTATAAGTTTACTTATAACTTGACTTTGACTAAGACGTAAGCCTGAAGTTCGTTTGAGTGTAAAACAAAATTCTTCTAACCAGTCTCCATATTCTAATGGAATATAAAAATTTTTACGAACCATTTCAGTAGATTCTATTTCTTTATTTTGGTTAGCTTTGCTTTCTGTGTTTTGAGTAGAAGAAAATAATCTATCTGTTGCAGAACTTTGTTTTGAAGTTTTAGGAGTTGTTTTTTTATCTGACATAGTATTCTGGTAGTTATTTACACAAAAACACAATTATACTTTTATGTTTTTGTAATGTTATGTAAAATTAGCTAATAAATTCCTTTGTAAGTGCTTCATAATCTTGATAGCCATTCGATTTTCCTTCTTCATCAAAAAACAAAATAGGTTCTCCCAAAATGGCAATGCCTTTGTCAGTTTCTATTTCTTTTCTATGACCTGCTTCAGCTAGAGTGACATTTTTACGAATAAAAGTTTTGAAAATACTATCTTTTACAGCTTCATGACTTGTAATACGTTCAATAGTTTTGTTAGCTACACGAGTATTTTTTTCGTAGAGCGTAATCAATACTCCTTTTATTTCTAATTCTGCATTGAGATGCTCACGTACACGCTCAATACTGGAAAGAAGCATTCCCAAACCATTTGCACTTTTTGGCTGTGACTGACAAACAATGACTACTTCATCAGCTGCATTAAGTCCATTGATTTGCATCAAACCCAAACTAGGAGGCATATCTATCAAAATATAGTCATAACTCAAACTGGCTATTTTGAGTAACTTTTTTAGTCTGGCTTCTCTACCTATGGCACTTGCCAAATCCAATTCAATCATATATAAATCTTCAGTAGCAGGAAGTAAATCTACTCCATAATCTGTATGAACCATTACTTTTTTGAATGGATATTTTTCAGGTTGTACTAAAGAATGATAGAGTGAATACTCTAACTGATAAGGATTAATACCCAAATTCATAGTAGCTGTTTGCTGTCCGTCAGCATCTACTACTAATACTTTGTATTTTTTTGACAAAAAAGCAGCAATGTTTACTACACTTGTACTTTTGCCTACGCCTCCAGCTTGATTTGTAAAGGCAATTATTTTAGTCATCGTTTTGAATGGAAAAGTAAATGATTTAATTTAAAAACACACAAACGCATTTACATTATTGCGTTTGTACGTAGCAATTTATACTTTTTTACTGAAAAATAAAATAGCTAGACACAAAAAAAATAGAGCTTCGTTTTTGAAACTCTATTCTTTTATTTTAAAATAATTTTTTTATTTGAAAAATGAAAAAAGGGCAAATACCCCAATAGAAAGAATGACCATTAGTATTAATCTAACAAAAAATAGTAAAGAGGTATTCTTAACTAAATTAGTAAGTTTACTATCTATCAAAAAGAATAGAACAGCTGTAACTATTCCAGAAGGAATTCCTATTGCCACAGCTATAATTGGCCAACCTGTGTATAAATAAGATATTGCCATTCCTAAAGCAATGGCAATAATTAACCAAATTAGATATTTAATATATTTCATTATTAAAGTTTATCACGGTTATTTTTTATAACAGTCTTACAGACTGTTGAATTTGGTAAAATGCTGTTTTTGATGTTCAGACTGGAATTCTGAACTACCTTAATACAAACCGTGATAAGGTTTATTATTTAGGTTTGTAACCTGGATTTTTTCCTGAACTAAAAGAAGAAGTCAGCGCATCTTTTACTTCATCAAATAATTTGGTATGACTAAGACTATGAGATACCATAGCTAAATAAGGCACACTTCCTGGTTTTTCTGTAAGTTCATTATTATCTCTGTCTGCAGGAGTTACCAAATCAGCATTAAATCTAGCAACTAAATTACTATAAACAGTAATATTAGCTTTTAATCTTTTTACTTGTGTATCTAAGTTTCCTGTTACAATATATTCTAAATAGCCTAATTTAGTAGCTACATCTCGTAATGATTCAGCTGTTGTAAACTGACTAATCAATCTCATTAGTATTTCTTGTAACATATCAGGTCTTTTAGCTCTTACACAATTTTCTAGACCATTTACAAATCTATCAAAGTTTGCTTTTTTATTTCTTGTATGATAAGGATCTTTAGTAAAAATTGGAATATCGACAATTTTGAATGCACCTTTAACTTGTTGTTGAGGGCTAGTTACAGTATCATCAATTATATCTGAAATACCTGAAGCATTTGGTTCAGCTATAGAAGCAAGTAGATTAAGAAGAAAACTATCAGCTATGCCTGTTTGAATAGCTAGTAAAATATTTATTTGTCTTAGTGCCTCTGTAGGATTCAAATCTTCTACAAATTCAGATCTTCCATATCCCCCATCTCTATTTATTCTATTATTTTCAAAAATTCGTCCTTGTGTAGCAGCCCAATCTCTTATTGCAGTTAGTCTAGTTATAAGAAGACGTTTTTGACTAGATAAAATACCTGTATCTCCTACTTTCTCTATCATATCTATGACAACTTGCACAACCATTCGAACTCCATCTAACATAACAGCTGTTTCTCTCCATAAAAAAGGACCTTCTGTATGATTATTTATGACTAAATCTGTCAGGTGATCAAAGGCAGCAGTATCTGTTTCTTTTACTCTATCTAATGCTTTTTCTAAATCTTCGCCACTAAAATTTTGTATTAGCAACTCTAGGTTTTTTAATGAAAAATCAGCTACTACTCTTTGTGTGAGATCATATTCATTTCTGACATTAATGATTTTACACTTTGAATGTAGTTTGCTGTGATTTAATTGATGTTGCTGTTGAAAAAATGGAGTTGATAGATAAGTAAGCGATTTTATTTTCCACTTATCAGGAAAGTTAGAAGAGTTTGCAATAGTATTTGTAAATTCATTAATAACATTTCCTCCATGTGAATGTCCAATAAGGTGTAAGTGTACAGTTTTTTCTGTCCAATTTGGATACACACGCATAAACAAATCTAATAAACGTTCAGCAGCTACAACACGCTCATCGTGATTATTATCTCCTGACCAACTAAAGAAAGTATCTTCAATATGTAAGTCTAAATATTGAGGTTTGAGTTCTTTTACACTTTTCCAAAGATTTTTTTGATCTTCTTTTACATTTCTCCAATATTCCTTATTTGCTTGATGTCGTAGAGCTGTAGTATTTATTGGATCAGTTGTACCTGGCACAAACATAACAATATCTTTAGGCAGAACGACATTTAATTTTGCAGTCTGCGCACCTGAATCATTGGGTTGTCCTGATGGAAAAATTGTAGCGACTAGACTATTTTTGTTGGATGTGTTAGACATAATAAGAAATGATAATAGTAAATAAAATATTTGTTTTTAGATGGGACGAGATTTTAACTAAAGGAAGTTCTAAATAAATTATTTAATCTTCTTCAACTACAATTTCTAGTTCTATAGGCATAATGTCCTTAGTTATTGATATATTTTTAAGTACATCATTAGTAAGCACTTTTCCTTCATATTTAAAATTGTGTAATTGATTTGATAAGTCAATATCTATTTTTTTACCAATACCATTTTGTGTTTCGACAACTAAATACAATATTCCTTCTTCTATCTCATTTATTTTCTTCTTATCTGCATCTTCAAAATGTAGAGAAATAATTTCTAGTTCTTCATCTTGCTTGATTACTGTTGGTGCAACATTATTCATGCTCAAATCAGTTTTTTTCCAGTAATGATCTAAGATTTTGTAACCATCATCTATCATTATAGCAGGAGTTAGATGAATAAGAGTAGTCATTGGCTCTCCATTTTTTGCATTAAAATTATTTCTAAAATGTACACAATGTACATCGTAGAGTTCTATAACTCGGCTCTTACTTGCTGCAGTAACAGGAGAGACTACAATTTTGACATTTTTTGTCATATCAGTAGCTACTGCCCAACTCATAAAACTTTGATCTGATGTAGTTTCAAATATAATTTCGAATATTGTTCCTCTAGGTTTTCCCATTGGTTTTCCATGTTCGTCTGTCGAACGGGTAAAACGAAATTTGAAATCTAAAATATTGATTTCTTTATCTTCAACGTAAAGTTTGCTTACTAAACTCATCTTGCAATAGTATTTAAAAAGGGTAATTTAAGGTCTTAATTGTAAAAATACTTCTTTTTAATAGAATAGCAAACTATATAGTACAATACTTAGAATTATATTTGGAGTTTTTACACTTTATTTGCATTTTTAACTTTAAAATACTGGTTTTTTCGGATTAGTATCTTTTTCATTTTGTCCTTGCAAAGAGGTAAGCCAACAAAAATATTTTCTTTTTAGATTTAGCAAAAAACGCATTTACAACTTGCTCTTTTGGAGTATCAATCAGCAGAAGAAAGAATAACTATTTTTGTATCATTACTATTTAAAGGTGTGAATTATATATATGTCTCTCCCCCATCAAAAGAAAAATTAAGTAAGAGACTATCTATTTTTTCCTTATTTCTGACTACTCGTTGAGAAAACCTTGAATAAGTAGTATTTTGAAATTCATTATAGTTTTGTAATTCAAACCCTAATGGAATAAAACTAGAATCATAAAGATCATATTTTTCTTTTTGCAATATCCTATAAACTTGCTTTGGAGAAATGTTTTTTATTATGTAAAATTCTGTAAAATCCATTTCCTTTGTTATGGAAGAATAACTACACTCTTTTCCTTTCTTATTAAAGAAACGACATAAATTTGTAGTGTCTTGTAGCTTTACTTGAGTATCTGATACAATAACTTCTACTGTAGAAGATAAGTATGTCATGGTATCTAAAGTAGCATTATTTTTAGTACTTGGGTGGAAAGAAAGGGTACAAAATAAAAACAGTAGATACACTTTCATTATTTTTCTTTTATTGAAAAGTCTAATCATCTAGATGAAATTTTCCTTCCTTCGTGATAGTATATTTTTTGATTTTATCAAATGCCCAGTATTCTTTGTATTCACCTTCTACAAATGCAGTTTTCTCTTCATCTGTGCGTCCGATAATGGTATATATAAAATCATTTTCTTTATTGATAAAAAATAATTTATCAACAGCTAATAAATCATTAGAAAAGTTATAATATATATTAACTTCATCTATTTTTTTTCCTGTTTTGTCAAAAATAACTATATCTAAGCGAGGAAAGAAGACTTTTTCTTGGTTTTTACGAATAGCACTATCGGCATACATTATTACTTTTTCATAAATATTGTTTTCATCTTGATATATATAGACCGGTTTAAAATTATAGTGTTTAAGACTAATAAATAAATGGGATTCGTCTTTATATAATTTAGAAGTATTATATACATGGTTTTTTGAAGATTCAATGTCATGATACAAAATATCATATTTATTAAATATACTATCTTCTATTTCAGAATATTCGTACATTTTATTAGGAATTAATTTAAGAATAAAACTACTTCCTAAAAGCTGTTGTACGTCTATATTAGTAATTGTATCTTGTTGATCATCATTTTTGCGATAATCAATATTGTTTTGCTTATTCTCTTGATTAGAAGTAAGACTCATATTACAAGATAACAATACTAATAAGAACAGAAAAAATAATATTTTCATTATTTTGGAATTTATCTAAAATTACCTTTAAAACCACCTGAATGTAAGTGATTATTGTGAAGAGCCTTTCCATCTTTGGTATGGTCAAACTTTTTCTTAGCTGAACCTCTCAGAATAGTTGAAAAGCCAAATTTATACATAGCATTTATAAATTTCTGCTGACGCTCATTATCAATGTAGTTCGTATCTACACTTTCTCCATTAATATGAGTGGTGCTAGGATAACAAGTTGCATCTTCTTCACACATTCCACCTGATACAATATCAGTATAGCCTACTTCAGCTAATGCCCCAATAAATCCTGCAAATAATTCAGGTTTGCAATAAGTACGTTGAGTTTTTGTAAATTTATATTGCACAAATTTTTCATTATCTATAGCCACTTGGAGACTTTTTGGCATCTTAACAATTAAACTCTTACCAACTCCTTTATTATAAGTAACTGATCTATAACTTGTTCCTTTATCATCGTTGGTAAATTTTCCATACGTAATTATAGTTCCATTAGGATATACATATTTTTTTCTACTTGCTGCGTGTGAATAAGTTCCTATTTTAGTAGCATCATATCCCGTTTTAGGAGTTTGCTCCTTAACTGTATCTACAACAATTCCTGTTAAACGAGTATCTACTTCTAATATATCACATTTACAAATATCGTATTTTTTATCATTTGCATCGTGATAAACATATTTTATCTTTCTTACACCTTCATATTCTTCCTTACTAATTTCCCCATTATGATAAATATGTTGAACAAGTACAGAACGCAATTCAAACTTCTCTTTCCCAGTTTTCAAGAACTCTTTATTTGTAGCAGGACTGTCTACTCCTTCTACGACTACTTTTAGATACAACTCACTAGACTTTTCATCTCCAGTATCAGGGTCTAGTTTTTTATCCCACGCTTTGTATTTAGCTGAATCTGGTTTTTGCAACTGAATCTCAGCCACAGCATATCCATCTTTCACAGTAGCACAGACTTTTTCTACTTCTTTGTCATTCTGAATGACTTTGAGTTTTGTGTCTTTTGCTTCCAAAAGTGGTTTCTTTTCATAGATGTAAATAGCTACATCTTTTCCTTCTAAGTTATCACACTCAGCTACTAAAGTAATCTTTTGACCAATTACTCCTTTTTCTAGTTTTTCATAGTGATTTACTTCTGTTTTTTTGTTAGTGTCTTGCTTATTTTTATCTTTTCCTAAAGGTAAATCAGCAATGACACTTTCTTTTTTAGGTTTAGCAAAAAAAGCATCTACAACTTGCTCTTTTGGAGTGAGTTTTAGCTTTCCAAATTTGGTTTGATATGTTATTGAGTTAAGTTTTAAATCAGTAGCATTATTGACAGCTACATATAGTTCTAATATTTCAGGGTCTTGTTTTTGTCCAGAATCATTAATTTTATTAAAGTCAAAATTTACCTGTAGAAAATCATTTTCCTTTGGTTTTTCATCTTCTATTTCATCCTTTCGGGCATTCTCATACCTTTCTTTGCTTCCTACTTTAAACTGCTTGATAGAATCTCTTTCTTCTACTTTAATTTTATTTCCAGACCAAGCCACATAATCATCTTCATTTTCCATAACAATAGGCTTTGGAGTGATATCATCATCATATATATTCAACTCAAGTGTTTTGTCTTTTAAGCCAAGCGTTTTGATGTAAAGATAAATATCTTCACTATAACCTGTTTCTTCTAGCTTTTCTCCATCAGCAGCCATCCAATAGACTTCTGCTACTTCTGGTTTGGCAATTACAGTACGACTACAAACAGCTTCTTTACTACTATTTCGTGTAGGTTTTTTGTTTTTATCGTTGTACTTGTAGATTTCCACTCTAATTTTTTCTCCATCTAGCCACTTAGAATATTTTACTTTTAAAACAGCTACTTCTTGTTGTTTACCACCTATATCATGCGTTTCTGTTGTTATAGTAGCTGAAAGAATAGCATTCTCTTTCAATAACTTTGTATTTTCCTTTTTTTTATCCTCATCGCCTTCAACTTTAGAAGTCAGAAAGAAGTCAGTTTCCATATCTGCTTTATCTGCCGTAGCAGTGATTTCAATAGTATATTCTTTATCAAAGTCATCATCTCTTTTATCTATCCAAAAACACCATTTTAGCTGTGTAATATCATTACCTTTTTGAGAAGCTATATAAGTATATTCTTCATTGGCATTAATAGATGTAACAGATTTAGAATCTTTATCTATTACTTTGATAATTTTGAGTTCTAGAGGAGTGAGGGGTTTTATAGCTACTGAGTTACTAGTATCTTGTGGGTCATAGAAAAACATAATATAAATAGATTAAGTAGTGATGTTAAAGTTAGGTAAGATTAAGATTTGAGTAGTGTTTCAAGTTCTACTCGCATTGTATCGGCTGTTATATTGAGGTTTTCAATAACCCCCTCTTCCAAAAGACTACCTTTATACTTAAAGTAATGATGATCATTATCAATATTTATACTAATAGGTTTTCCTACTGTATCTTTAGTAGTAAGTACCAAATAGACAGTTTGATTTCCTATTTCTTCTTGCTCTATCTTCTTATTGTTCTCATCTTCAAAATGAGCAGCAATAAGTTGTTTTTGCTTCTCAGGCTCTACAGTAGTAATAGGCGCATTTGCACTCAAATCTGTTTTTTTCCAATAATGATCCAATACTTTGTATCCATCATCAATCATAATTGCAGGAGTGAGATGAATAAGGGTAGTCATCGGTTCTCCATTTTGAGCATTAAAATTATTTTTGAAATACACGCAATGGACATCATAGAGTTCTATGATTCTACTTTTACTGGTTGCTGTTACTGGAGAGACTACAATTTTGACAGGCTTAGTCATATCGGTAGCAATTGACCACGCCATAAAACTTTGGTCAGATGTAGTTTCGAAGATAATTTCGAATAGTGTTCCTCTAGGCTTTCCCATCGGTTTTCCATGTTCGTCTGTCGAACGAGTAAAACGAAATTTGAAATCTAAAATATTGATTTCTTTATCTTCTAGATAAAGTTTTGCTACTAAACTCATTTTATAATAGTATTAAAAAAAGGCATTCTTGTATTTTAATTATAAAAATGCTTTAATTTTATAGAATTACAAATTTAATAGTATAATACCTAGAATTAATTTTTGAGTTTTTGTATTTACCTTAAAATTTTGACTTTGATATACTGAGCAAATTTCTCTTCTTGCTCTCTCCATAAATATAAAGGATGTACTGCTCTTAAAGCAAAGGTATTCTCATCTATCCATTTTATTCTTATATTTTGGTCATTAACTGCCCACGAAAAAAAATGAAATGTAGCATATTTTTTAATTCCTCTATTATCTATATCACAAATAGTAAGTCTTGTCTCATAATCATATCCTATAGTAGCAACTGAAACAAGATGTTTACCTTTGGGAGACAGAAAAGGAAAGCCTTCAAAATAATGTTTATCTTTTCCTGTGTTCTTATCTACTAAGGTATATTCATATACATCACAAGACATAGCTCCTATTAGGTAACTATTAACCTTCTCTATTTCTCCGTAGTATTCATAAAATGTATCCGAACAGCCTCCTTCTCTAGAGGGAAAATCTTTAAATTCAACTACTTTATTTGAATCAATAGGTAAAACTAATTTATCCTCTTTTTTATAGTTGACTAATTTTTCAGAAATAAATGAATTAGAAATTGTAGGTAGTGCATTAAACTCTGAAGCAGATATAATTTCCATATTCAACAAAGAATCTATATTCATAGGTTTATTTCTTCCAGTCCTTATGTTATGGGAAGATGATAGATAGAGTCTTTATTCACTAGAACTTTAGAAGGTATTTCTAATGTATCTTTTTTTTGAATTACATGCTTGTTTTCTTCTTTTGATTCACTGTAATTATTAGAACCACAAGAAACTAATATCAACGTGCATAAAAAATTAAATAGGTATAAGTACATGTTTTATTCGTTTATTTCTCTACAAATTTCCTTTCTACTAATTCCCCATTTTCATACGATTCAGTGTAAAGTAGTTTACTTTTGTTACTAAACGTATATTTTTCTCTTGTATATAATCCATCTTTATAAACTAAAGTATCATAATCAGCTTTATAAAATTTCCATTCGTTTATAGGTTCTCCTTCTTTAAAATAAGATTCTAAGTAAGTAGGTTTGTTTACTAAGGCATTTGGCTTTTTCTCTATCCATTTTCCTTCTCGCATAGAGTTTTTTACTGTTCCTTGTTCTTCTTCATTTTTAAAAGAACCATTCTTTTCGTAAAAACGAACAAACTTACCATTCTTTTTTACTATCCAGTCTTCTTTACGAAGATACTTGTATTCCTCCCCCTCTCCTGCATACATATAGTCAAAATAATAAATGCTTATTATTCCTGATTTAGAAATATAAAAGAACTTTTTAACAAAACCTTGAGTGAAATCTTTGTACTTTCTATGAACATATTTTATACTTATACTATAGTAGATGTTCATACTATTAACTATCTTATTTTCACTACTGTCGTAACTATACAAATTATATGTTTGATGTATCATTTTTTCTTTTTCCTGTTTTAAACCACAATATCCTAAGTATATGATTTGATTTGGTAATTCTATTCTTTTTAGAACAACTATAGAATCATAGGCTACATCAACAGACTTTGAATTTATTTCTACATCATAGTAAGACAAGAAGGGAATCCAACTAGAATCAAAAGTAGGAACTACTCTTTTATTCCTAAAAGATGTATTCATACTAAAGTCATAATATGTATTAAAGCTATATATATTTTCTGCTAATTTTACATTTTTCTCTTCAAATATCATTACAGTATTAAAAGGCACTGCGTTAAAATTCAGAGTGCTTGAATCTCCAAAAGGCAGAGGTAAATTATTTACCTCTGTTATGGTTTCATTTTTTGTAAAAATAGAATCTAATTTTGGTTCAATACGAACTAGACTAATAGTGTCTTTCTTTTCTAGTTTATTATCTACTTTTACATTAGTAGACGGTTTACAAGCTACGCATAGGTTCAGTAGAGTTAAAAGCAAAAGAAGATATAAATTATTCATCTTGTTGCTCCTCTCCATTCAAAATTACTACTGAGTTTGAACTGAAATCTCCTGCATGAAGATGATCATTATGTCCAGCCGAAAGGCGAGTACCTACAAGATTAGGATACCAACTAGCTGAACCTCTCAATATATTGGTAAAATAGTGATCTCTGAACGCATTCACTTTCAATTGTTCACGCTGTAAATTGGCTAAATATGTCGTATCAACACTATCTCCATTTGGATGTGTAACACTAGGATAACTTGTAGAATCACCAAAACACATACCTGTGCATATAATATCATCTCTATGCAATTGTATGAGTACTCCTATAAAGCCTGCAAAACAATCTACATGACAAAACCTACGTTGCGTATTTCTATATGTAAATGCTGCATAAACTCTATCTTCTCCTACTGCTTCGTCAAAATTCAAATCATCAGGCATCCTAACTAAACTAACTAAATCGTTAGAATTATTAGGATTAAGAAGCTTATATCTTCTAATACCATAGTCTTTGTTGATTCCGTTAGGATCATCTCGTGTCAATATGTAATAGTAATCTTGAAGATTAGCTTGTATTGTAGATTCATTGTTGTGATTATAATAATAATTAGTCATCGCATCTCCTCCAGCAGCTGGACGAGACTCAGCGTATCCTAATGGAACATTTGTTTCTAAAGAACTTGGGTTTACTTTTTCACCATCATCACGTCGTCTAACTTTAGAAATGTCGCAGGTACAAATTTCATATTCATTATCAATTAAATTATGAAAAATATATGTAGCCTGTGTGGCTTCATTATTATCTACTTTACCAATTCTCTTATTAACGACTTCACCATTGTGAGTATGTGTTCCAAGAGGATTAAACACATTATCAGGATGATAAATCTCATAGACAATACTATTTTGTAGGGTAAAGTGACTTGTCAAACTAGTGCTAGTATCTGTATCAGGCTTAAAAGTCAAACTCTTAGCAGCAAGTAAAGTAGAATATGCAATTTCTGTTTTCTTATGTAACATATACGCATCTGATTCCAAACGAAACTGCAAATGAACTAGATTATTTTTGTATATGTTCGTAGCCCACGTATCAAAAGTAGCTCTATCACGAGGACGAAGAGGTATTTTATAAATAAGTGTATCCTCAAAATCATCTAGATTGTTGTAGAGACTTGCTATTACTGGAGAGTTTGGATTAGTAGGATTACGCAAGACTTCTGGGTCTGTACTCAAGCGAGTGCTATAAGCGTTACCATCAGATTGGTCTGTTTCTTCCAAAGTCAGTACTTGATCGGCTGTTCCTGTTAAATTCTTATTCTCAGTAAGTATACTCAACTTAAATACTTCATTACGAACTTGTGAGGTATTCGCCATTTTTATGATGACATACGTATCCCTACCCAAAAAAGTACGTGGGATTCGCTCAAAACTAACAGAAAGTTCATTATTCTCCTGCCGAGTAACGACTTTTTTGGCAAAATATGCAGCTTCTATGTGAGGAGTGATTATGTTTAGATTCTTAAATTCTGTTCTGATATCTGGATCTTCGTTAAACCAAGCTGTTCCCATGGTAATAATAAGTTTTTAGTTAGTAGTTTGAGTTTCTTCTTGAGGAAGTATTTTTAATGGAATACGCTGCACATCAGCAGAAATAGTGATATTTTCTAGTAAATCGTTTTCTAAACGTTTACCTTCATATTCAAAGTCTTTTGCTTCATCTTGAAGGCTGACAGTAATTTTTTTATTTACAGCATCTTTAGTTTTGAGTACGAGATTTACCTCATCTCCTATTTTTACTTCTTCATCAGGAATGCGTTCTCCTTGCTTATTTTCATAATAACTTTCTACGAAAACAGGTGGCTTCTCAGGCTCTACAGTAGTAATAGGCGCATTTGCACTCAAATCTGTTTTTTTCCAATAATGATCCAATACTTTGTATCCATCATCAATCATAATTGCAGGAGTGAGATGAATAAGGGTAGTCATCGGTTCTCCATTTTGAGCATTAAAATTATTTTTGAAATACACGCAATGGACATCATAGAGTTCTATGATTCTACTTTTACTGGTTGCTGTTACTGGAGAGACTACAATTTTGACAGGCTTAGTCATATCGGTAGCAATTGACCACGCCATAAAACTTTGGTCAGAGGTGGTTTCGAAGATAATTTCGAATAATGTCCCTCTAGGTTTTCCCATCGGTTTTCCATGTTCGTCTGTCGAACGAGTAAAACGAAATTTGAAATCTAAAATATTGATTTCTTTATCTTCTAGATAAAGTTTTGCTACTAAACTCATTTTGTAATAGTATTAAAAAAAGGTACTCTTGTATTTTAATTGTAAAAATACTTTAATTTTATAGAATTACAAATTTAATAGTACAATATCTAGAATTAATTTTTAAGTTTTTGTATTTTATTTGAGATAGTCAAAGTATTATTACTTCTTTAATTACATAACTTTTTTAAAAATCGTTTAGTAAACTACATTCTCTCCTTAATTTTATAAGGATAAACATTTGAGGAGCGTTTTTTAAGTTTGTGTAAAAAACTGTCTAACAGGTAGTTCCATTCACTTTCTACTAATTGAGGTTCTCTGTCATAATCTCTTTCCAAGATTATTTCTAATGTACGTACAAAACCTTGTTTTAAAGATTTATCCTTTTCTGTTCCTTTCTTTACTTCAATAGATTTTATGTTCTGACGAAAGTGACTATATGCAAAAACTTTAATGTCAGCAGCTGTAACAATACGTCCTTTTGATAGTAAAGCCTCTCTATACGAAGCTATTTTTTCTTGATAGGTAACTTTTGCCTTTCCTCCTACTGTGGGCAATACAAATGAAACCGAACTATCTTCAAAAGCACTTCTTTGTAAGGCACTCAGTTTTGTACCTGATTTTATATCATTGGCGTATTCTCCTACAGTAGCCCAAAATTCAATAGAAAAAAAGTCATTATGTAACTCTGTTTTTGATATTTTTGGCTTTATCATTACATAAGGATAATCGCTTTTTGTCCATTGCTTTTCATTAGCTTGTTGTTCTAAAGCTGCAATTAATTGATGAAGTTGTTTGAGCTGATTATTTACAAAATCATTTCCTATTACAGAAAAAGAAGCTGCTTCGTCTTTCAATAAATCTAACAAATATTGAATATGCTCAGAGGCACTTCTTTGTCCAAATCGGGCAACTCCTCCTTGTCTAACAATGGCTTCTCCACCCTCTAAATTTTGTTGATTATAAGCGTTGAGGTGATATAAATTGCCTTGGGAATCTGATATTGTTTCTATATCTAAGAAAAAATCATCTGTTTCTAATGGAATATAATTGACAAATGAATTGATATTTTGAGAAATCTTTAAAAGCTGTTTATTTATTACAGGAAAACAATTCAGAGAAATTTGAACTTCTTCCAACACTTCACCAAACATAACTTGTGGAAACTCTATTTTTAACCACACTACATTTTCTTTTTCTTCTATAATTTCTTTGCCAAATAATTTTTCAATTTCTTCTGGAATGCCTTTATTCTCTTGATTCAGAATGATATTTTCCTCTAAATGAAAGAATTTTTCTGAATAAAAATCATTTACCTCTTTACTGATATTTGTAATTTTATTATAATTACTGGTAAGTATTTCCTCTACATCTAAGCTGTCTTGTGAGTTGTTGAAACCTTCTTTAAAACGTATTCTTTTTTCTCCTATATAAATTTTGGCTTGTCGAATATTGTGCAGATAAAAATCTCTATGATAGTTGTTGCGTGTATCAGTGTAAAATAATAACTTTTTTAAAACCTCTGTATCCTCTTTTACTCTAATTCCTAACCAAAGCTCAGAAGAAGGCAAACTAGCTGGAGATTTTTTTAGTAATTCTCTATAAAGGGCATCTTTGACTTCATATATAGTATTCGAAAAAGCAAGATAATTTATTCTTGCATTTGTCAGTTCAAAATCAGCTGTAGCACCAAAATATACATCCTTACTAATAGGTTGAGTAGGGTCATATATATTTGCAATACTTTTTTTGACCAAAAACTGATTTATTTGAGAAATAAGTGTATTGTTTTCAACAGGCAAACCATAGACAATAGAGTGCGAAGGAGAATTTCCAGTATACGATTCAGGAGACATTATATCGATCAATCTTTCGACAACTCTGCTTCTAGAACTATCTATTTCTATAGATAATTTCTCCAATTCTGCTCCACATGCCTCTAATAACATAGCAACAATTGGGTCAAAATTAGTTTCTATTTCACTATCTGCATAGCCCCATAAGTTAGCAGCACGACGTAATATACGATCTTTTATTTTTTGCTTAGATTCCATTAAATGCTAAATAGTTTATAAATACGACAAAGGACCTAAGAAGAAAAATCCTTGAAATTGAAATGGTCTATCTGTTTTGATAATAAACCCCTTTATTTGAATAAGTACTTTCTTTTTCATTCGCATTGAGGCTGAAGGTGAGTCAATACTACCTTCCCTAATTTGAACAATTACTTCTGTGAGTTTCAATCTTGTTTCGTGTTTGCTGATACTATCAGTCAAATCTTGAGCTATTCTATTTTTAAGTATAGAATAATCAACTAACAAATCGAAATCGGTTTCCCAAAATTTAGATCCAAATGACTCATCAAATTTACACTCACCAAAAGAAGAAGTAGCAACAATATTTATATATTGAGCAATAGAATCTTCTATGCTACTTTTTGGTAGCTCTTGTTTTTGAAAAATCTTACTAAAATCAAGAGGCGTTTTATAAAATGTTCCTTGCATACCTGAATAGATTAGTGTGGTGTAATTTTAGTTAATTTATTCGTCCTTATCTTGTTCATTTTCCCATCCTTCTTTATCTGCTTCTTCCTTTTTACCAATAGAGGCATCTACACGTTCACAAACGATAACGCTATTTTCTTCTACTCCATTCATATAAAGAGGTAAAGCAGGATCTACATATTTAGAAGTTCCATACCACTCAGGTTTTAAATAGAATACCCAGTTTTGAGGTGTTCCACTCTCATCAAGCATATTAATTGGACTATCTATGTTTCTAAGATTGTAATCATTTACAAAGAAGTAAAACATACGTCCGAAATCGATACGGATTGGAGCTCTCGCTCTAAATTCAGTTCTGTTCAATGAACCATTGTCTTTTTGGAATATTAAAGTAATTACAATTAACTCTTTGTATTCTTCATCACTAATTTCAGGATATTCTCCATCTATTAAATCAACAGCCCAAGTATGATAAATTTTGGCAGGAATAGCAACAGCTTTAATAAAAGTGGCATACAACAAAGTAGGAATCAAAAATGGTAGTAATGAAAAAACCATATTAAATGAAAATGTATTGCCATGAAAGATAGTATATACAACCAAAAACGGTATTACTAAATAGAGTAGTACAATGAATAAGAACCATATTTCCATCCACATATTCTTACTATCAAACTTTTCAAAATAGGTTCGGTAGAGTAATGCGTGTATTATACCTAATACAAATATTAGTGATTGATAAAAGACAAATTCATTTAACAAGTCATTAATGGTTCTGGTCGTTCCCATAAAACAAATGAGAGCAGTCACAAATACCATTGAAAAAATATATACAAAAAACTTGAAACGATATTCTTTTTTAAAATTCTTGACTTTATCTGCAAAAAGCATGGTTAAGATAACCACAACTATAAGCAGTATGGAGATAAAAAAGATTAAAGTTGTATCTATTAAAGAATTAAAATGAAAACTGGGTTTGCGAATCATACTTTAAATTCTAGTGGTTATTCCTAACATCATATTAGGGTGAGATATAAAAAATTCTTCTTCTTCTTTCAAAAGAATTATAGTAGTTTTAGATTCTACTTCTAATGGAAGAAAATATTCGTAAAATAAATCTATAAACTTTTTGATTTGTCCATTGTAAAAATAAGCTCTTGAATTACCATTCTTGATAGCACCAATTTTAAACTCTACATACAATGAATAATCCATATAAGAACTACCCAAAATCATATTTAAACCTAAATTAGTTTCTCCTAACAATGAGTTTTGTTCTGATTCTGATAATTCTTTATATCCTACTTCTCTATATTCTACCTCTTCTTCCAAAATATAGCTTAAACATTGTGCAGTAAGATTTAAGTCTCCTACTATTTGGTACACATAAGGCAATAATTTGATTAATTTGGCTACAAAAATAGTAGGTATATTTTTATCTAATTTCCAAAATTCATAAAAAAAATCAAATGGTTTGACTGTACTAAGAGAGTGTAAAATATCATTTTCTACAACATCTCTATTGATAGCACTTATCCAAAACTCATTTTCAAAAGGCATAAAAAACTTTCGTGCATTATCCTCTTCTTTTTTTTGTTTGCGATAATCTTTGGTCATCTCCATAACCTCTTTACCTATCTTATTACTTTTAGGGTAATGAAATATGCCTTCGGGTAAAGTGTCATAAATACTATCTTTTGCAACATTAAATCGTAAATAAGGAAGGTTATCAGATTTAAAATCAATTATTTCATAATTAAGGATTTCTCTTCTGTACGTTCTAGCAAATTGTCCTTTATTGCTTATTAAAAAACGATTTGCAAATTGTGGATGTTCAGAAAGTAATGCTGATACAAGAGCTTCCACTTTAATATCAAAATGAAATGGATCAACTATATCTAGCAAATCTTGTATATCATTTTCTATTTTTTGAATCATTTGTTATTGCTTTTAATCTACCAGAAACAAGGTATCTTTTTTGAAAATAATCATCTGAAAAATTATAAACTGCTAATTTTCCTTTTTGTGTAGTTGTTACAATTTTACCATTACGCAAATAAACAGCTACATCTGATATAGGATTATCTTTACTATATCTAAAAAAAATTAAGTCTCCTTCTTCCAAGTAATCTCTTCCTAAGAACAATTTAATTTTATCAGAATTGAATATATCCAATGATTGATTAGGTAATTCAATATCATAAGTGTATATAAATAAATCTTGAACAAAAGAGGCCATAGTTATACCGTCTTTATCAGTTCCTGATACATAAGGATAGCCTATTTTTTGATCAATAAAGTCATAAAAAGGATAATTTAGAATCTCATTAGGCTTTACATGAAGTAATATAGAATATTTTTCCTTCAAGTAAACCTCCCTATCTGTTAGTTCTTCTTGGTATTCATACAAAGAAGAATCAGCATTAGTTTGCTGATTAATAGAAAGGTAATTTTCTATCTTATCTTTATTAAACTTAAATTTGTACGGTATTTCATTGATATACTTCTTACTTTTGCAACCGTTAAGCAGTAATGTGAGAAATAATAGAGACAGAAAAACGAATCTTTTCATAGAAGTATTACTAATATAACTAAATGGCGAAATTAGATTTATTTTTTTGGATAATCAACTATTTATAAGACTTATATAAAAAGATTAATTTTTTTGCACAAAATTTAGTAACCTTGTAATTAATTTTGAAGAATCTCTTCACTTTCGGATAAAAAAAATATCTTTATACAAAAAGAATAAAAATGAATAAAAAAAAAACATTAACAGTTTTCTCAAATTTTGACCTTCGTGTAGTAGTTGCATTTTGTTTATTATTTGTAATAGGGATTTTATTCTTTTTACTTAAATTAGATGATTATGTAGATTGTGATGATGCTAAATTTTTCATCATTGCAGAAAGGTTTGCAGTTGGTGAAGTCATTCAATTTGATGTAGAAGTAGAAAATGCTAAAGACTGGGAATGGGATTTTGGAGATAATTCTCCTAAAGAACATAGAAAGCAAACATTACATAAATATACTAGTCCAGGAGTATTTACAGTAAGCCTCACTATTAATGGCTCTTGTAAATTAGAAAGACAAATAGAAATTAAAAGTCTAGGTGAAATACTCAACCAAGCTAGAGTACCTGAAATTGTTACTCCCAAAAATATACAGGTAGGAACTCCTGTTCAATTCAAATACAAGTACAAAGGAGAAGTATTTGCTTGGGAATGGGGTTTTGGTGAGTCTGGTAGAGTAGATGACACAAGTGGAAGACCTGTATATACCTTTTCATCTCCTGGTAAAAAAACGGTTTGGCTTATGCTCAATGGAGACGCAAAACATATTGCTAAGCATGTAATCTATGTCAAACCAAGAGATATAGTTGATGAAATTACAGATGAGGAAGTTATTGAAGGTTACATATATGAAAAAGACCCAGTAAAATTTGAATTACCTCCAGGTGATCCTAAAAAAGATCCTTTAGAAGAATTTTTAGATAGAGTTCCTCTTAATCCTCCATTGAAAAAAACGGAAGAACAAATAAAAGAAAAAGATAAAATGGCTTTAGCTCCTTCTATTTCTGAAGAAC